>CAWEJS010000001.1:0-2718118 GCA_963809475.1 uncultured Acidobacteriota bacterium | reverse complement strand
CAACCTCGGCGGCGAGGCCGACGGGCCGACCGGCGGGATCCCGACCCGTGTGCCGCAGAGCTGATGCCGGTTCTCGATGGCGTCCCCGACGCGGAACCATCATCCACTGCTGTCGCCGCGGGGCACAGTGGTAGGCTCGTCCGTCAGCCCCAGGGCCGTGAATGGAGAGCACGATGACTTCGATCCGAGTTCGGCAAACCCTGCGCCTCCTTGGTGGCCTTCTCGTCTTCACGGCCCAGGTTGTCGTTTCTGCTGGACAGGGCGCGAAGGACGTCCAGGACTCAGCCAAGAAGGGCAAGTTCCAACAAGCGTTCGCGCAGTGTCGAGCGGTTCTCGCTGCGACTCCGTCTGCTGACGACCTGTCGAGGCTCAGGACACTCTTCTCCAAGTACCCAGGGATCCAGGAGTCTGGTGTCGCTGCGATCAGCAGTCTCATTGACGCCGCGCGGACAGAGCGAGACTTGCTTCGTGCTCAGTCGGAAGTCCTCGTCTTCGCCAGATGTGTCAAGTGCAGCCTCTGCGGTCCCGGAGCACTGGCGGTGCTACAGACCCGGTTCGTCGCCGCCGCGTCGAGGCTGGTTCTCGACGCCGGGATTCCTGTGACCTTCGAGTCCAACCTCCTGGCCGACTGGTCCGTCGCAGCGGGTTCGGATCTGGACAAGGCGTTGGAGCGACGTATCTTCCAGAACACGATGGCGAACATCGCGGCCAGAGATCCTCGGGATACTCCATCGGGACTGATGGCGGACAGACTATTCCGCTACCTGCTGCGTGAGCCCGAAGCCCGGGAGGAGGCCTTTCCCACGCTTGAGAAAGTCGAGTGGCAATTGCGGGATCTCGATGGTCCCTTGCGTGAGGTGTATCCCGAACTCGTGAAGCACCGGGGAGAACTGGGACTGCCAGAGGCGAGCACACCGGCCCAGAGCGAGCCTGGCCAATTCGGTTCGGCAATCAGCTTCAACCCGAAGGGTGTCGAGTTTGGCCCGTGGATTCGACGCTTCATCAAGCAGATCAAGAAGAACTGGTTCCTCCCCTACCAGGCCCAGTCCGAAAAGGGGCATGTCGCGGTGTCCTTCAACGTGCACAAGGACGGCACCATCACCGACATTGTGGTGGCCGGTCCGTGCAAGGTTGACGCATTGAATACCTCCTCCTACAAGGCAATCGCTGCGTCCAACCCCACCGTGCCGCTTCCTTCGGAATACGCTGCGGAGAAGGCGTTCTTCACGGTGACGTTCTACTACAACGAAAGACTCTCGCGGAAATGAGGATGTGAGGCGCTGTGATTCCGTTCTTTCCGCCAGAAGAAGGCGCTGCTCCACTTGGCGCTGTGGGGTGGCCAGAGGTTGTTTGAGGGGCAGAGTTTCAAGATCGCTTCAAGAGTGACCCGCCACTACCCGCCCGTACCGGACTCACGCGGTGTTCGAGCGGTACAACTTCGTAAGTGATAAGGATCTCATCGACCCGCCACGGAAACTCGACGTGGCCTCAGCGGGCGCTATTTCCGGCGCCATCCCCCGGTGCAGCCTCGCCCCGGCTTCTGATGGACCCTGTCAACTTCCCGGCACTGCCAGAATCAAGTGCTGCTACCCGCAACACGGGTTCGAATCCCCGACGGGCTACGCTCCCTTTACCGTGGCGGGGTCAGTGCTGCGACGAGCAGCGTGAAGGCTCAGGCGTACACGACGAGAGCCACCGCGATGGTGGCCCTCCGCAATCAAGTCCGTTCGCCCTCCCGCCCCAGTTGCGCTAGTCAGCGTTCGCCGTGCTGGGCAGCACCCCTGCGGGGTTCAGGCGGGACGGCTCACGATGTCATACCCTTTCGCCCTCAACGAGTTCGTGTTGGCATGCCTCGCACTTGAAGACCCAAGCGTTGTTCAGCCATCCACACTCGGGGCACTTCCATCGACGCCGTGGTTGTGTATGGGTGCGCCCGGGAACAAAGCGAACGTACAGGAAGACGAGGCCCAACCACAGCCATGGGGCCGACATCACACCGAGTTCGATGGCCATGCGAGCACCACCCTCGGGAGGGGTCGTGCCCAATAACAGTTGCCTGATCATCGCACGCAACGCCACTGTCATGAGGAAGAGACCCACCAACGCCACAGAACCGAACAACCACGGCGAAACCCCGCGCCCGCGAGCAGTCCGTGCCGTTGCGGCGATGATCAGGCCGAAGATGATGAGTTCAAGCATGGTGGCCCTCCGAGTGTATGGCGCGTCGATGACGGGCGCATTGTAGCGCGAGGGTAACTTACTGACTGCAGGATTACAGGTCGCCTCGGCGATCTGCATGCGCTCGGCGTTGGATGTAAACTCGCGGTCGGCGGCTCGGCCGACGGGCCGAATGGTGAGAATCCGCCCGGCGTGCCTCAGCGTGTTTGTAGCCGACCAGAAGCTTCCGCCGCCAGCTTGGTGCATAAATGAATAGTTGGAGAATCTCCGCGTGCCTTCTGGACGAGCGCCCAGTAGCGTCTCAGATCAGCTCTATGCTAGTTTTGGGTGTGACTACTGGGGTACGCCCACAATGGAAGTGCCGCCCTGATGCGGCCGGGGTGACCCTATCCCAATATCGCCAAGCGGCGTCTCCGCTCAGGTTCAAAGACCCGATCGCTGGCCGAGGGGCCGTCCACTAAGGAGACAGCCGCCGTTGGCGGAAGCAGGCGCTCAACCTCCGTGCTTGCCGCAAGTTCATTCACGATCCGGTAGAACAAGTCGGTCATCGCAAAGACGAACGAATACGGTTCCAGTAGAAGCTCGCGCGTTTCCAGGCCGAGCGACACCGGGTCGCCGAGCCGCCCCGCCGCCTGTAGCATGTCCGCGGCATCTGAATCCAGAACTCGAATGCGCGAGGTCTCTGGTTCTCCGGGCCTCAGCACGCCGACGGGTTGAAAAGACGCTCCATGGATCGTGTTCCGAAGTCCACTCACTAGGTCGATGAAAGCACTCGCATGCTCTGATTCGGCAGCATCTGCCAGTGCTGATCCGCCGTGTTTTCGTAGTGCGTGCGCCACGCCATCGTGATCAGTCATTCCACGGCATCGTGATCACCCATTCCAGCGCATCGTGATCACCCGTTCCACGGGTCGTGATCACCGATTCCACGCATCGTGATCGCCCGTTCCACGGGATCGTGATCACCGCCGCGACGTCGGGCAACGACATCTGCCATCGTGCCCACAGGGCCATACCG
The DNA here is from genome assembly GCA_963809475.1 of uncultured Acidobacteriota bacterium. Classification (GTDB taxonomy): domain Bacteria; phylum Acidobacteriota; class Vicinamibacteria; order Vicinamibacterales; family JAKQTR01; genus JAKQTR01. The sequence continues at coordinate 2,714,922 of CAWEJS010000001.1, read as the reverse complement.
GCCCGTGGAGATGACGATGGCGACGGAACGCTTGCCCATGCGCACGATACGCGAGATTCTGCGATTGAAATGGCTCCTGCACCGGAGCCACCGTGAAACGGCCCGGAGCCTCGGCATCAGTGCCGGGGCGGTGGCCTCGGTGGTGACCCGCGCGGCGGGCCTGGGGCTGACCTGGCCGGTGGTGGACCCGCTCACCGAGGACGACCTCGACCGGCGCCTCTACGGGCCCCGGCTGCCGGCGGCAGGCCAGCCGGGCGGAGCCGGACCCGGTCTGGATCCACACGGAACTGCGCCGGAAGGAGGTGACGCTCGAGCTCCTGCACCTGGAGTATCTGGCGGACCATCCGGACGGCTTCCGGTACTCCGCCTTTTGCCGGCGCTACCGGGACTGGACGCGCGCGGCAGCGGCTGTCGATGCGCCAGGTGTACACGGCCGGCGAGAAGACGTTTGTCGACTACGCCGGGCTGCAGCCGCACCTGGTCGACGCCGGACGACGGGCGAGCTCCTCCCCGTCGAGCTCTTCGTCGCCGTGCTCGGCGCGTCGAACTACACCTACGCCGAGGCGACGCTGACGCAGCAGAGCGCCGACTTCATCGCCAGCCACAGCCGGGCGGTGGAGTATCTTCGGCGGCGTCTCCGCCGTGATCATCCCGGACCAGCTGCGCACCGGCGTCGGGCGGCCCTGCCGCTACGAGCCGGGCCTGCAGCGGACCTACGCCGAGTGGGCGCGGCACTACGACACGGTCATCATTCCGGCGCGACCTCGGGCCCCTCGGGACAAGGCGAAGGTCGAGGCGGCGGTCCTGGTGGCCGAGCGCTGGATTCTGGCCCGGCTGCGCCACGAGGTCTTTCACACGCTGGGCGCGCTGAACGCGCGCATCCGCGAGCTGCTGACGTGGCTCAACGACCGCCCGATGCGCAGCTACGGCGGCCAGTCGCGCCGGGCGCTCTTCGAGCGCTTCGACCGCCCGGCGCTGCGCCCGCTGCCCACGACGCGCTACGAACACGCCGACTGGCGCCAGGCCCGCGTCAACATCGACTACCACATCGCGGTCGAGCACCACCTGTACTCGGTGCCGCACCAACTCTTCGGCGAACAGCTCGACGTCCGGGTCACCGCGACGATGATCGACATCTATCGGCGCGGCACCCGCGTGTACGTCCACCGCCGCAGCTTTCATGGTCGGCGGCTTCACCACGATCGCGGAGCACATGCCGAAAGCGCACCGGGCGCATCTCGAATGGAGTCCGACGCGCCTCATCAACTGGGGCGCGACGATCGGCCCGCAGACCGCGGCGCTCGTCAGCGCGATTCTCGAGAGTCGGCGGCACCCGGAGCAGGGCTATCGCTCCTGCCTGGGGCTCCTCCGGCTCAGCAAGCAGTACCCCACCGACCGCGTGGAGGCGGCCTGTGCGCGCGCGCTGCGCGCCGGCGCCCGCTCCTACCGCTCGGTGGCCAACATCCTCAAACACGGCTTGGACCGCACGCCCCCGGCCCGAGACGGCCAGTCTCCCCTTGCCCCTGCACGAGAACGTGCGCGGCGCCGACTTCTACGGATCCCTGAAAGGACAACCGACATGATCACCACCCCGACCGTCGACCGCCTGCTCGCCTTGCGCCTGCGCGCCATGGCCGAGGCCTACCGCGCGCAACTCCAGGACCCCGCGATGATGGCGCTCAGCTTCGACGAACGCCTGGCCCTGCTCGTCGAAGCCGAGCATCTCGCGCGCCAACACCGGCTGCTCGACCGCCGCCTGAAGGAGGCCAATCTCCGGATCCCGCAGGCGTGTCTCGAGGATGTGCGCACCGACGGCAGCCGCGGCGTCGAGCGGCGGCTGCTGCGGCAACTGGCCACCGGCCAGTGGATTGCCGCGCACCAGCACATCCTCATCACCGGCCCGACCGGCGTCGGCAAAACCTATCTGGCGTGCGCCTTCGCCCAACAGGCCTGCCGCCAGGGCTATCGCGTGCTCTACCGGCGGCTGCCCCGGCTCTTTGATGAACTCACGCTGGCCCGCGCGGACGGGTCGTACGGCACGCTCATGAGCCGCTTCGCCCGGGCCGATGTCTTGGTGCTCGATGATTGGGGCCTGACCGTGCTCAAGGACGGCCAGCGGCAGGACGTCCTCGAGATCCTGGAGGACCGCGACGCCGCGCGCTCCACCATCATCACGAGCCAGCTACCCCGGGCTGAATGGCATGTCGCGCTCGGCGACCCGACGATCGCCGACGCGATCCTCGACCGCCTGGTCCATAATGCTCACGAGTTTGCCCTGACGGGCCCTTCTCAGCGAGGAGAACGCACCACGTCGACCAAGAAGTGACCGACAAACAGCCCGCGTCGCTGCGCTCCGATCACGATGCCGTGGAACAGGCGATCATGATGGCGTGGACGGGCTGATCACGATGCGTGGAATGCGCACGTAGCGAGCCCCTGAAGCCCATTCGCCTGAAACTCACGTTTCGCTCAGAGCCCGGCAGTCGAAATGCTCGATGAGCCACTCGTGCCATCGCGTCCAAAGCGCCCATCACCAACAGCGACCAGTACTCCAAGTCCGACATCATAGTGTCGCGGGTGTTGTTCGATTGCTTCTTGTAGAACTCGAATCCGATGCGGTCACGCTGTTCGAGCGCCCTCCTGGCCCGAACCAGAACACTTTGACCGAGGTAGACGATGTCATCACGCCGATGCTTCTCGCTATGAACGCATGCTGCAAGATAACGCCAGAGTCCAGGCAGGCGATGGCGAGAGAGCACATGGTAGAACATCCAACGGTCGCAACTCCCACGGTGGTTCGGGCCAGCAGTGTAAGCGTACACGCCGCGAGAACGCAGGAAGAGCCCGACGATCTTAGCTGCCTCTGTCGGGGAATAGACGTTTATCGGACCTCCCCATGGCGTGATTGCCCGTCTTAGTAAGGTGGGACTGGTTGTCACGAGCAGGTCGGTCTTCAGAGCCTCATGCGCCGCCGCGTACAGAACGTCGTGCATCTCAGAAGCATCCGCCGCTAGGGCTGTCCACATTTCTGGATTCATGATTCCGGTGTCGCGCCATCCGCCGTCGGCGCTGCTTACCACCACCGGGTAATGCGGCAGCAGGGGAACCCCTTCCAGTTGCTCCGTCACTTTCAAGTGCGGGACACCGGTTCCTGGGGTTGTGTCCGCTGCGTCGATCTCCGGCAGGTGGGCAAGCTCTCGCAACAGCCCGATCGACTCAACCTCCGGGGACGGTTCCGTGCGCGACGGGAAATGAAACGTCAGCGTTAGTCAGAATGGAACGACCGGCTCCGATTCGCAGCTCGTGGGTTACGCTGCGAGTTGGAGTACTGCACAACGCAGAGCCACATGCGAAGGAGCCGGTCATGAGCAAGGTACGCTGGATTGGGTTGGATGTCCACGCCGACACGATCGCCGTCGCCGTGGCGGAGCCGACGGGGGAGGTCCGGACCCTGGGGATCATCCCAAACCGCCCGGAATCGGTCCGGAAGCTGGTCAAGAAGGTCGGGCCCGTCGGGGCCTTGCGGGTCTGCTACGAAGCCGGCCCGACGGGGTATGTGATCTACTGGCAGCTCACCGCGCTTGGGGTGCACTGTGAGGTCGTCGCGCCCACCCTGGTGCCGACGAAGGCTGGTGATCGGGTGAAGACGGACCGCCGTGATGCCGCGAAGCTGGCGCGGAGTTTCCGGGCCGGGGACTTGACGGCCGTGTGGGTGCCGGACGCGGCCCACGAAGCCTTGCGGGATTTGGTGCGGGCCCGCGAGGCGGCCAAGAAGGATCAATTGCGTGCGCGCCATCGGCTGGGGAAGTTTCTCCTGCGCCACGGCCGGCGGCCGGCGACCCCGATGAGCGCGTGGACCGAGCGACACCTGACGTGGATCCGCCAGGTCCAGTTCGAGCAACCGGCCCAAGAAGCGACGCGACTGGACTACCTGCATGAAGTGGAGCACGTGGCCGGGCGGATTGAGCGGCTCGAGCGCGCGATCGACGAGGCGGTGCACATGGCCCCGCCGAGCATGCGCGCGGTGATCGAGGCGCTCCAGGCCCTGCGGGGTGTGGCGTTGGTCTCGGCGGTGACGATCGTCGCGGAAGTCGGCGACCTGTCTCGGTTCGCGCGCGCGCCGCAGCTGATGGGCTACAGCGGCATGGGTCCCCGCGAGCACTCCAGTGGCCCACGGACGCGGCGGGGTGGGATTACGAAGACCGGGAACGCGCATCTGCGGCGCATCGCTGTCGAAGCCGCCTGGGCCTATCGGCACCGGCCGGCCGTCGGAGGCGCCCTCCGGAAACGTCAAGCCCCCGTGAGCGAGGCGGTGAAAGCGATCGGCTGGAAGGCGCAGCTCCGGCTGCACGCCCGCTACCGCAAACTGCTGGGCCGCGGCAAGTGCCAGCAGCAGGTGGTGACGGCGGTGGGCCGCGAACTGTTGGGCTTCATCTGGGCCATCGGCGTCACCGTGGAGCGCGAGCAGCGGCAGCGGTCACCATCGATCGCGGCGTAGCGGATCACGAAGCGAGCATGACAGCGCACAGCAGCAACGATGGCGGCCGAGGGGCACACGGAAAGGAGAACCCTCGATCCCCCTATGCGGTAGGCTTCCGGGCCGAACCCGCGCTGTTAGTCCGAGGTAGCTCCCGACGGATCACGATTATGCGGTTCCGACCCGCGAATATCAGAGTGATCAACCGTCGCGATAGCCGCCTCGGCCGCCTTCGATGCTGCTGTCGAAATCGTTCGAAGATCAAGCGGGCTTGACTGGTCGTTCCATATCAGGGGAGAAGAGTCTCCAGCGGCGAACGGGGATACATCCCGCCGTCGCTCGAAGGAATCGGGCCAGGAGATTCTCCGAATCACCAACTCAGAGTAGCTGATCTGTCGCTGAACATAGACATCAGTAGGGGTCCACTGAGCAGGAAGCGCCTACTCTCGGAGGAGATCACCTTCGCCCCGGTGGTTGGGAGCATCGCGCGGAGCCTCTGCGCTTTCGCCCAGGGAGGTACCCCACAGGCCACCTGCTTCTCGGTGCTGGCGTGTAGGTATCCGACGACCTTCATGCCCATCCGACGCGAATGCCGTCCAGCCACCGATGACGCTCCCGCGGCGAGTCGGCGGAGCTGACTCCCGCCGCCACTGGCTTCGTAACGCACCAACGGCGGCACCCTATCCCAATCCCCTACCGACGCCGCTCTCGAAGCTCCAACCGGTGACTACGCAGCAACAGAGGCCATATCCCGGACCTCACTAACGTAGCGACGCCCCAAGCGCCAGCCTCGCCTTCGCGCAGCACGCGCGCCTCTTGCGGGAAGGCCCGGCCGCTGGCGCACTGGGGACGGCAGCCAGGTTGGAGTGCCTCCGCGCTGTCGTGCCCGCGAAGCTGTTGGCGGTCAGGGTCCTGGGTTGGTGACCTCGGCGCGGCGAGCGCCAGCCCCTCACGCTGGCGACGAACGCCACCCTAGGCGGCCAGTCGCAGAATCACCACGGCCTGCTGTCCCTCACCTCGGCCGTTCATGGCCGATTGAGGCGGCGTCTCCCGGAGCTTCTTGCAAGTTCTTGCTAGGCGCGGCTGACCTTCTCCGCTGAGGACCAATGGAAGGCGCTCGCGGCGTGCCCCAGCACGAACAGCACACGGGTTCCAGTCCCCGACGGGAGATGCAGACCTGTGGAGCACTCCTATTAGGGCTCCGGTGTCGCGCGTAGCCTAGGCGGGGAGGGTGCGGTTGCGCGGCTCGATGATTGCATCGGCCGCCGACGGCTGCAAACGCTTGTTAGCCAGCTCTCCCGTCCGGAACGATCCCGTGCCCCTGTGTGCGCGAATCACCCGCATGGAGTGCGTCCCACCAGCGCCTGCCGCCGGCTGTAAACTCGGCGATTGAGATCGCGGCGCCTAGCGGATCGCGGATCAAGAGATTCTCGAAAAATATCCACAAATCGAGATGGCGATCGCCACCGTCTTGAGACAGTGCGATCCGGTTCTCAAGCGAGCCGCCGCGTGGCTCCAGTAGAAGTGACGGCCGGTGCCTCCAACATTCGAAACCGGGGGCCTCGGGGTTGATGAACTGCCATCCATACACTGGCTGTGCACCGAATGACTGCACCACGGCCAGAAGATCGTTGATAGCAAATGGAATAGGCGCGGCCTTCCATCGCGCTTCAAACAACCTAGCGACGATTCGACCCACGTTGCTGAAGATAATCTGACGCCGTCGGTCAGTGGGCTCAGGGGATGCGTCGTCTGGCAGCGTCAACACCGCGAACGTCGTCGCGACGAGATTCAGCCCCGCGTCATACTCTGCGCCGAGCAGAAGGGCTTCATTGAGGGCCACACCCAGTTCGGCGGTGGTTTCAGAATCGATCTGCATGTCTGTCTACGATCTAATAGGAAGATGTCCGGATTCGCTGGAGCTAGCGCCCCAGACCACCGCACCGCGCTTCCAGCGTGCGGCGCCTTCGTGACGGACCAATTGTAGCGCGCGCGCAGCGTCCCGACCACAGAGGCGTACGTCGCGTGAGCGATCTACATGCCGAGCGAGGTGACGGCGAACTCTGATTCGGCGGCCGGGCCGACGGGCCGACCGGCGGGATGCCGACCCGCGTGCCGCCGCGCGGTTGTGCCCGCCACGAAGCTCGCGGACAGGGTGCTCGGTTGATAGGCTTGGCGCAGCAAGCGCCAGCTTCCAAGCTGGCGACGACCTTGGCAGATGGCGACCGACCGCAGAAGCCGTGGTGCGGGACGACAACGAGCATCCCACTGCGCGAGCCGGTTTCTATCTGGCAGGGCCCTTGTAACCTCAACGGTTGGATGCTTCAAGGGCAGAGTAGAACGAGGGAGGTCCAATGAGCTTGCGAACAGTTGTTGCCATCCTCTGCTTGTCCGGACCTGCCCGTTGCCAGCGACGGCGGCTAGGCCGACGGGCCGACCGGCGGGATTCCGCCGCGCCTGTGGCCGGACTGATGCACATTCCGCGTGCGACTGTGAGCACCCCGGACCTCAACGGGAGTCGCATCGAACGCACTCCACGACCTGCCCAGCGGGGGGTCGTCCCTCCCGCGACTCCGAAGCTGGGTCGGCTGCGGCCAGAAGGAGTCGATGCCATGTCGCTCCACGCTCGTCGTCCCGAGACACCGCGTTCTGGCTTGCTGCGGCGACGTTTGCTTTCAGGCGCTCTCACGTGCGCGGCAGCCGTCCTCCGCGTCTTGGTGCCGGTCAGTGTGTTGGTCCTCGCGCACGGATGCATCGACGGTCTGGGTGACCCGAGTCTCGGTGGGCCAACCCCGACGGTCACTATCACGTGCGACGGCAAGTACACGTGTTCGGTCGCGTGGAAGTCCAAGGTCACGATTGCGTGGTCGGCAACCGGGTTCTTCTGGTTCTGCGAAGTCAGACGCGATGGGGCTCGCACCGGATGGGAAGGGACGTCCGGGTCGCAGCAGACGCCGGAACTGACGGCGGACACGACCTACACGCTGGAGTGCGGCCGGGCCAGCGCGGCGGTGAAAGTCACGGTGCAGCAGCCGGTCTCGGTGACGGCCGTTGATGGCATCACTGGCGTGCCCGTCTCGGGCGCGACGGTCTCCACGGGCTTGTCGAGCAACCCTGAGATAGGGTCGTGGACGACCAGCGCAACTGGGTCAGCGACGGTTCTCGGCAGCGGCAACAAGTTCGACGTCACGTTCCAGCGTAGCGGGTATCTGCCGTATGCGACCGTCTACAACGGCTCTCGTGAGCTGTTTGCCTTGTGGCCGACCGCCGGGGCTGGGCCGGACAACATCTACATCAAGCAGATGGTGTATTGCGACCAGTCCGCGAGGGCCGGGAACCCGTATTATGCGAACGGCCGGGCGCTATTCAAGCTGGCCTACCCGTCCGTCACGGTGGTCCTGTCGGCGGATATTGAGGGCAACGCAGCGGTGATTGCCGCGCACAAGCAGGCGTATGAGCAGGCGATGGTCAACGCCGTTGGCGGCCAGATTTCGGCAAGGGTCGTGGGTGCGTCGGCGACCCCCCCGACAGGCGCGACGGTTCTGGTGACTGTAAAGCTGAATGAGAACATCTCCGGAATTTCCCAGACGACTTGGAACGTCTTCGACAGCAATATCATCGGCGCAACTGTTGAATACCGGACGGTCAACGATTCGTCCGGTCCCACCGTCACTCACGAAGCCGGGCACGTGTTCGGCCTGTGCCATCACGATGGGCAGGGGGTTGACGGGTTAGGGGCCCGTGATTTCTCCCCGCTTGAGAAGACCCAAATGCTCATGATGGTCATCCGTCCGCCGGGCACAAGGTGGCCAGACGACGACCATGACGTCAGCGGCTTCACGGGCTCGGTGGCCATCAAGTAGCGCCACGCAACGCGGTCACGCGCCTCGTATTGCACGAACGGCGTCCCCCTACTCTTACCCTTACCCAAGCTGTCCTTGAAGCTCCAATCGGCGGTTACGCAGCCTCAGAAGCCATATCCCGGACCTTGCCAACGTAGCTATGTCCCACGCGCCAGCACCGGCCCCTCGAGCTGGCGACGACCTTGGCCGATGGCGACCGACCGCAGAAGCCGTGGTGCGGGACGACAACGAGCATCCCACTACGCGAGCCGGTTTCTATCTGGCAGGGCCCCTGTAACCTTCGCGGTTGGATGCTTCAAGGGCAGAGTAGAAAGAAGGAGGTCCAATGAGCTTGCGAACTGCTGTTGCCATCTTCTGCTTGTCCGGACCTGCCCGTTGCCAGCGACGTCGGCCCAGCCGCCGAAGTTGGGCCATTCTAGGCGGCTCCCCCGGCGCCGCCGGTCATTTCACGTATACTTCAGCGGCGGCGCAGGACTTCTCACCGCCAGATCCGTACATTGTTGGCATGGAGGCAGGAATCGTCACGATGGACGGCAGATTCCGTAGCTTCGGCGTGCGCCGGTTGGGATTCGTCCAGCGTTCGGTACTGACCTCAACCGTCGAGGAGCGCGTCATGAAAAGTGACGACCTGATCAGCCTCACCGGCCCGGCGGCCGAGTTCGCGCCGGTCAAGAGGAAGAGCGCCGGCCTCGCGTGGTTGCTCTCGATGGTCCTGCCTGGCCTGGGGCACTTGTACTGCGGCTTGAAGCTTCGTGGCGCTCTGGTGATGGGCTTCTCGGTCGCCGGGATGGCGGTGTTCTGGACGTCGATCTCCGCACAGGCCGCCGGACGCGGCTCCGACCAGACGGTCTTTGGTGCGGCGTTCCTCATCCTTCCGGTGCTCTACGTCTTCGGGTTCCTCGACGCCTACTTCACCGCGCGAGAGATCAACCGGGGCATCGACCCGACCCTCGTCGACAACCCGAGGGTCGCGAGTGTGCTCAATCTCATGACGAAAGGGCTCGGGTACTTCTACCTGGGCGAACGGGTGAAGGGCCTCGTCGTGTTCGTCGGACTCGGTCTCGCGCAGATGCTCATACCGATGATGCTCGGTGGAGGGCCGACGGTAGCCAATGCGGTGTCGCTTGCCGCCATGGCTCTGTCGTTTGCCATGGGAATCGATGCGTACCGCATCGGCCGCCGGTCCTTCGAGGCACAGATCGTGGGGTTGGACCTGCACGCCGAAGCGCCGCCTTCGCGTCTCCCGGTCGTGGTTCCCCTGATCGCCGGCGGCATCGTCATCGGGCTGCTCGTCCTTATCATCGTAGCGGGAATGGTGGCGACGGCGCTGGGCGTCGGGCAGGCGTGAGGCCGCTCCGGCGGTGACGTAGAGCGCGGGCATCGGCGTCGGCATCGACGGGCTGATCCACGGCACGCAGGTGGTCTACCGGCCGCCGGGGTCCGTTGCGCACCTCTCGATCGCCCCGTGATCACGCCGCGCGCCCGCGGGTCGCCGCGAACCAGCCACGGATCGCGATGCACTCGCCGTCGGTCCCCCTCGGGGATTGGAACCCGTGTCGTTGGGCCAACAGCATCCGGTGACGCTGGAGGCACACGGTGATTCACCACTCGTCGCCCCAGAATGGCTCCCTTGTGAGGGCGGCGTGTGTCTAACCCGGTGTGGCCTTCGCCGTAGCCCCACAAGAGTCCCCCGGTGGGTATGGGGAGGGATTCTCCGGCCTGTCTGGCGAGATGCTGATGCCCCTGTCTCAGACGATCGCGCTGATACCCAATCTGATACCCAAACGGCTGGACTTGCGCGGATGCGAGCGGACAAAGCGGCGTCCCGAGCCTCAGTTTCCCGAAGGAACAGACTCGGTTGGACGCTGCGGGACGGTGGGATCTGGTTCTCTTAATCTGCGGGTCTGGACGCGCCCCGCAGCCTTCGTCGAGCGACCCACGTACTGCGGGATTCTCTTGTCTCGTGTTAGCCCGGCGTTAGCCCGCGTTTGTCGCGGGATTCAGCCAACCCGCGAAACACGCTGAATTATTGAGGAAAACTGGAGCCGGCAGTCGGACTTGAACCGACGACCTGCTGATTACGAATCAGCTGCTCTACCAACTGAGCTACGCCGGCCGGCTTGGTGGGCGTCCGCGCAGGTTGCACCGCGCAGACCGAGCTAACAATCTACCATAAGAATGAAGGCTGAAACCAGAAGGAGGCGCCGGGTTGGAAGACGGGGCCACCATCGGGCACGGTGTCATCGTGTCATTCGACCGGCGCGATCACCGCGAGCGATGCCGCTGTCGCACCCCTCACGGCGCGGGTCGGGATGGTCCGATCGAGCGTGGCCAGGTATCCGCCCCGGGAGTGGGCCAGCCCGAGCAGGTAGATGTCCGTCAACTGGCGGTGACCGGCTGATCGCGAGAGGTCAAAGACGGATTCGTCGAGCATCGACACTTCGTCGGGCCAGAACACGTGACCGCCGCTTCCACAGAATCGGCGAAGGCGGCCCGCCAAGTCCACCGCACGAGTGACCGTGCCACCGTAGGCTGGGTTCGAGAGAACGCGGATGAAGCCCGCCTCCGTCAGCGGACATGTGGCCCAACCGGCCCGGCCCGTGTCGCCAAACCAGCCGTGAGCGACGTCATGGTGGACGTGGTCGGGATCGAACAACGCGACCAGCACGTTCACGTCGAGCAGCGCGACGCGGTTCATGCGTCGTCCCGGAGATCGTTCACCAGCCGCATCGTCGGCCGCGCGCGGCCAGCTGGCCGCCTGGGCAGAACCGGCACGCCATTCCGCAGGCGATGTGTGATAACCGGAGAGAGGCCCTGCCGGGCGAGCTCGGACACGACCTTTCCGGCGGTTTTCCCTTGCAGCGCTCCCAGTTCCTTCGCCGCCTGGAGCACATCGTCGTCGATGTCGAGCGTCGTGCGCATGCGCGGATCATCACGCATCACACATCAGATGTCAACTGGCTCCGGACGCGGTCTGCGACTCCACCGCCCGAGGCGCGAACCTGCAGGCAAACCGCTATGATCGACCTTGAAGAGGCGGAGGCACTCACGCCATGAAGACGAGGAAGCTGGGAACGCAGGGCTTGGTGGTGTCCGCGTTGGGGCTCGGGTGCATGGGCATGAGCGACTTCTACGCGGGCCGGGACGACGCGGAGTCGATGGCCACGCTGGACCGGGCGCTGGAGCTGGGCATCACGTTCTTCGATACGTCGGACATGTACGGGCCGCACACGAACGAGGTGCTGGTTGGGCGCTTCCTCAGAGGCAAGCGCGAGCGCGTCGTCCTGGCGACGAAGTTCGCAATCATGCGCGACGCGGACGGCAGGTGGCTGGGCGTGAACGGCCGGCCGGAATACGTCCGCCAGGCCTGCGAGGGATCCCTGATGCGCCTGGGCGTGGACCACATCGACCTCTACTACCAGCACCGCGTGGACCCGAACGTGCCGATCGAAGAGACAGTGGGCGCGATGGCTGAACTCGTGACGGCTGGCAAGGTGCGCTACCTGGGCCTCTCGGAGGCGGCGGCGGGCACGGTCCGGCGCGCGCACGCGGTGCACGCCATCTCGGCGCTCCAGACGGAATACTCGCTGTGGACGCGCGATGTGGAGGACGAGATCCTCCCGACGCTGCGCGAGTTGGGGATCGGCTTCGTGCCGTATAGCCCGCTCGGACGCGGGTTCCTGACGGGCCGCCTGCGCACGATCGGCGACCTCCCGCCCGACGATGTGCGGCGCAACCACCCGCGCTTTCAGGGCGAGAACTTCGCGAAGAATCTCAGGCTGGTGGACGACGTCAAGGACCTCGCGCGCGAGAAGGGTTGCACACCGGCGCAACTGGCCCTGGCATGGGTGATGGCGCAGGGCGAAGACGTGGCGCCCATCCCGGGAACGAAGCGGCGGACGTTCCTCGAGGAGAACGCGGGGGCGGTGAACGTCACGCTGACGGCTGACGACCTGCGGCGGATTGACGAGGCGTTCCCGAAGGGCGCAACGGCCGGCCTCCGCTACCCGGAACAGACGATGGGGATGGTGAACGGATAGGGCCGCTTACAGCTTCTTCGCGATGATGATCTCCACGCGGCGGTTCTTCTGACGCCCCTCGGGATCATCGGACCCGTCAGGCTTCGTGTTCGGCACGACGGGCTGAGTCGCGCCGAAGCCCTTCGTCGAGATCGTCGTCGTGCCGAGCTTGCCGGCGGTCGCGAGCCACGTCTTGACAGCCGCGGCACGGCGGTCCGACAACCGCTGGTTGTACGCGTCGCTCCCCTTGGCGTCGGTATGGCCCTCGATCCGCACCGGGCCGACGACCCGATCGCGGATGAACTCAGCGGCCTTCGTCAGCACGCGCGCGGCCTCGGGCTTGATGTCCGCCTTGTCGAAGTCGAACAGCACGTCGGCGGCCAGCTCGATGCGGTACTCGGTGGCGGTCTCCTTCACGCGGAGGTCCTCCACGCGCCCGCCGATGTCCTGCACGACGTACTGCAGATCACGGACGACACGTATGGCGCCGGCGGGGATGGTGTCGGGCGGGTCCTGCGCGAACGTCGCGGACGTGCCGGCGGCCAGCAGGACGAGCGCGGAGGTCACGGCGAGCGCAAGCGGCGCCCACCGGTCGATGGGGCCCGAATCCTGGTGATTCACACGCCCCCCTACTTGACGATCGGGACGTCTTCGTACGGTGGGACGCCAGGCAGCGTGATCGTCACCTTCTCCACGCCGGGCGGCGGCGCGGGGAACTTCGCCCACGAGCTGAGAACCTGTCCCGGCGCGAGGGTCACGCCCTGCCAGTCGCCGTGCTTGCTGGTGAGCGGATTCCTCTCGGAATCGGTGATGACGAGGTACTTCTTCTTGTTCACCGGGTCGATGAGAAATGCGCTCATCGTCAGCAGGTAGGGGTCGGCCCAGCTCGAGCCGCCTTTCGCGATCTTCACATCGTTCGGCAGTGTGTTCCGATAGCGCCACTTCACGGTCACGGAATCGCCGGCCGTTCGCCTGGCCTCGACCAGCGTGACCTCGACGCCGGTTTCGTGCTCCTGCACGAAGGCGCTCGACGGTGCGGCCGGGCTCGCGGCTGCGGCAGGCGCGGGCGTGGCGGCTGCCGCGGGTGCGGCCTCGACAGGCGCGGGTGTGGCGGCCGGAGCAGGCTGGGCGGCCTGAGCCGGAGCCTGCGCCTGGCTCGCGGGCGCCGTTGCCTGCTGGGCCGCAGGCTGCGGGGCACTGCCGCCGCCGCATGCCACGAGGACCAGGGCGGACACGACAACGGCTGCGACGCCTCCGAACAAGACCCGTATGCGCGTTCGATACATGCGAAGCTCCTGACGGATGCGGGCTGACCCATCCAGGGGCCCACCCCAGTCCGGTCACTCGGGTTATCGGCACATTCCTGCCTCCGCCGCACGGCCAAGCCCGGGCGAGCAGACGGTGTCGGGACCAGGGACCAGGGACTCGGCTCTCTGGTCTCAGGTCCGAGGTTTGAGAGGCCCTTCATCCGGGGCCGAGGCGGCGCAACGGAGTCTTGACACCTGCCATCATAATGGTAGTGTAATGTCATGACAACTACCATTGACAAGGCAGGCCGGGTGGTAATCCCGGCGGCGGTCCGCGAACGGCTCGGACTGCTGCCCGGCACCGAGTTGGCCGTGTCCGCGGACGATGGGGCTGTGACGCTCTCACCCGTGGTGACCCCGCCCAGACTGGTCAACCGGCGCGGCTGGCTCGTCGCCAGGCCGGTGGGAGATCGGCGGAAGCTGCCGAAGGTGGACGTGGCGAAGCTCATCGAGGAGGAGCGCAATCGATGGCCCTAGCGCGCTCGGTGTTCTTCGACACCTCGGTCCTGGTGTCCGCCTTCATCGAGGCGGGAGAGGCGCCCAGTCCCGCGGAGGTCGCCCTGGATGCGATTACGCAACAACGCGTGCGCCGGCCGCTGACGTCGTGGCACTGCGTCCTGGAGTTCTACTCCGTGGCGACGAGGCTGCCGGGAGGCCTGCGTCTCGACCCGGTCGTGGCGGGACAGATCGTCGGTGATGTGCTGCTGAGGCGATTCGAGGTGTGTGATCTTCCCGCCGAAGCCCGACTCACCTTTATAGTCTCCGCTGTCCGTGAGCGGGTCGCCGGCGGCCGCGTCTACGACGCCCACATCGCCGAGTCGGCGAGGCTAGCTGGCGCGGAACTCGTGGTCACGGACAACCGGCGTCACTTCGTCGGGCTCCTGCGGCACGGGATCCGCGTCGTGACGGCCGCCGAGTTCGCCGAGGAGTTCGGGGGCTAGGCGAGCTTCCAGCCCGGCGTGTGCGCCCGCGTGAGGAACGGCTCGGCCTCGGGCGCGTTCGTCGCGCGCATGTTCACGGAATCCCACTCGAGCCGCTTGCCGACGCGATACGCGACGTTGCCGAGGTGGTTCGCCTCGGTCAGCCACCCGGAATACGAGAACGGGCAGGTTGTGGGCGAGCCGGTCTTGCACGCGTCGATCCACTCCTTGTAGTGGCCGACCGACTTGGGGATCGACTGCGCCGGGCGCGCGATGTCCTGGAACTTGTCCCCGGGCACGAGCAGCATGTGCTTGCCGTAGTCGGAGATCAGCGTCGCCTTGTCGCCGACGAACAGCACGCCGCTGGGCCACTGCGGGACCTCGCCCCGCTTCCAGATGTCCGGCTTGTTCGCTCCCTGATACCAAGTGAGGGTCAGCGCCGGCTGATCGCCCATTGCCTCGTACTCGTACCTGGCCTGCATCGATGCGGGGGCAATCTGAGGATGCGGAGCCGGCCCGCTGGCTTCGATGGCGGACGGCGCATGCAGCTTCAGCGCCCAGAACGGCAGGTCGATCCAGTGACTGCCAAGATCGCTCATCGTCCCGTTGCCGAAATCCCACCAGCGATACCACTTGGGCCCGGGCAGGTAGACGTTGCTGAACGGCCGGGCGGGCGCGGGGCCGAGCCAGAGGTCCCAGTCGACGCCGGCGGGCACGGGATCGACGACCGTGGGGCGTTCCTGCACGAAGACGATGTCCTTGGCGGCTGTCGCGTCGGCCTCGGTGGCATGCCAGCCCCACGCGCGCGCCACCCAGACGTGGCACTCGCTGATCTTGCCGAGGATGCCGGACTGCACGATCTCGACGACGCGGCGGTAGTTGTCGCTGGCGTGCACCTGCGTGCCCATCTGCGTGACGACGCCGGCCCTGGCGGCGGCCTCGCGGATGATGCGGGTCTGGTGGACGTTGTAGGCGAGGGGCTTCTCGCAATAGACGTGCTTCTTCAGCTGCAGCGCGGGCAACGTGGCGAACGCATGGGTGTGCTCGGTCGTGCTGACGACGACGGCATCGAACTCGTTGGGATGGTCGAAGATGCGGCGGAAATCAACTTCCTTGCGCGCCTGCGGATACGTGGCGGCAACTTGATCGAGGGCATTGCGGTCCACGTCGCAGATGGCGGCGATGGACTCGCTGGCAACGCCCTTGAGGTTGGCGCGGCCGCGGCCGCCGACGCCAATCATGGCGAGGCGGAGCTTGTCGGGGGTCTGCGCGCGGAGGATAGCCGGGCCGGTGGCCAGCGTCGCGGCGGCGAACGCGCCGGTGGACTTGATGAACGTGCGGCGGTCGGGTCGATTGGATGATGCCATGGCGTGTAAGATACGACTGCAGCCCGGCGGACGCAACTGGAGACTGCCGGGCTCGAGGTCCGGGACTCGGGGCTCGGGACTCGGGACTCGGGACTCGGGAAGACAACCCCGGCACTGTCACGCTGTATCCAGGAGAAACACATGAGACGCACGGTCGTCGTTAGCGTCGTCGCGCTGTTGATGTCGGCGCCCGCGTTTGCGCAGGCGCCGCAGTTCCAGAACCTGTTCAACGGCAAGGACCTGGCCGGGTGGACGAATATCAACACGGACCCCGACACCTGGACGTGGCGCGACGGGATGGTGGTGACGACGGGGAAGCCGATCGGCGTGATGTGCTCGGACAGGATGTACGAGAACTTCGTGATGCACGTCGAGTGGATGCACAGGGAGGCGGGCGGCAACTCGGGCGTGTTCCTGTGGAGCAACGCGAAGCCGGGCGAGAAGAACCGGCTGCCCGACGGCATCGAGGTCCAGATGCTCGACCTGGAGTGGGTGAAGCTGAACATGCGCAACGGGGTGGAACCGCCGATCGCGTACGTCCACGGTGAAGTGTTCGGCGTCGGCGGCGTGAAGATCGTGCCCGACAACCCGCGGGGCGAGCGAAGCATGTCGTTCGAGAACCGCGCGGTCGGCAAGGGCCAGTGGAACACCTATGACGTGGTCGCGGTCGACGGCGTCGTCAAGCTGGCGGTGAACGGGAAGTTCGTGAACGGGATCAGCCAGTCGGCGCGCAGGAAGGGCTACCTGTGCCTCGAGGCCGAAGGGTCGGAGATCCACTTCCGCAACGTGCGCCTGCTGGAGCTGCCGCCGGGAATGGCGACGCCGGAGCAGACGGCGCCGGCGAGATAGCCTGCGGCCGAACCTGCGCGGAGCGGGTCCTGCCGCCGGTTACCCCCGTCCGTGCTCGCGCGTAAAGCGCCTGTCACGGAAGTCGCGCTGCGGCCGGCCGGGGGGCCCCCAACCGGCGTCACCCGCTGCCCACATGGCGGCCGAGACGTAGGACCGTTACGGCCGGAGGGAGTCATGTCACAGACGCGACGGACGTTTCTGCAGGCGGCGGCGATGGCAATCGGCGCCGCTGGGACCCCGCTGGCGGTGGGGCAGCAGGGGCCGCCAAAGCCGCCCGCTGCTCCGGGTGGCCAGGGCGGGCCTCCGCTGAGCCCGGAACCGCAACGCGCGGAGCCCCTGAAGCCGATCACGCCATCCGCCGAGCTCCAGGTGCCGACGATGCGCTTCGGCGCGGCGCAGATCAGCCGGCTGATCGTCGGCTGCAACCCCTTCTACGGCTTCTCGCACTTCAACAACACGCTCTCGCAGGTGATGCGCGAGTACTACACGGCCGAACGCGTGTGCGACGTCCTCCACCAGTGCGCGCGCTTCGGCATCAACACCTACAACTACGTCGAACTGGGCCGCGCCGCGCAGGACCTGGCCCGCTTCCGGGCCGAGGGCGGCTCGATGCACCTCATCGTCCAGGGGATTGGCGACCCGGCGCCGCTCCACGCCGCGTGGAAGCCGTTGGCGATCTACCACCACGGCGGGCGCACGGACCGGGCTTACATGGACGGCAAGATCGCCGAGGTCCGTGACTGGTGCAGGCAGGTGCGCGACCTGGGCTGCCTGGTGGGCGTGGGCAGCCACAAGCCGGAGGTGCTGGCGCTCGTGGAAGACCAGGGCTGGGACGTGGATTTCTATGCGGGCTGCGTCTACAACCTCACCCGCACCGAGGACGAGTTGCGGAAGGCGCTCGGCGGCGAGCTCGTCGAGATGCCGTCCGAGGTCTACCTGCAGAGCGACCCGGCGCGCATGTTCGCGTTCATGCGCAAGACGCCGAAACCATGCTTCGCCTATAAGATCCTGGCGGCCGGCCGCATCAACGAGCGCGCGGCGGACGCGGCCTTCAGGACAGCCTACGCCAGCATCAAGCCCATCGACGGAGTCTTCGTCGGCATGTTCCCGCGCGTCAAGGACGAGGTGCGCGAGAACGCCGAGCGCGTCTGCCGGATCCTGGGGAAGCCCTAGCGTGACCGTCTGCCGCGCCGCCAGGCGTAGAGGTACACGGCGGCGTTGACGGTGAGCGCGAAGAGGCCGAGGGCGATCTGGACGTCGCGGCGGAGATCGGGCGGATAGAGCACGGGAATCAAGTAGCGCTCCACGAAGTCGCCGGAGTAGGCGGCACCGCCGCCGAGCGACCGCAGGCGGTTCTCGAGCGGCGTGAGCGGGCAGATTTGGCCGCTGAACTCGATGAAGACACCCCACGCGGCCGCGGGGAGGTGGACGGCCGCCACCCATCGCCGCCACAGCACGAGCAACCCTCCGCACGTCACGAACACCACGAACGCGAGGTGCACCAGGACGACGGCGTCGGCGAGCAGCCGGTAGGGCATGGCGCTGGATCCGCCAGATTCTAACTCGGCCGGGCCACCGAGTCTTGCGCGGCTGAACCAGTCAAGCCGCGCGGCGGGCTGACGCCGGGCTCTCGGATGTCGTAGACTGAGAAGCCCCGGTCGCTCGACAGGCGCGCGACACGCATTCCCCGAACAACGACGCGATGATTGCACTGGTCTTGTGTCTCGGCATCCTGCAGGCCCCTGACGCGACGGCTCCGGCCACGCAGCCTCCCACACCGGCGCCCCAGGCTGCGCACGCGCAGGCCGTCGCGCCCGCGCAGGTCGTTGCGCCCGCGCAGGCCGTGCAGGCCGTCATCAACGGGAAGGGCGCGCCGTCGTTCCAGGTCCCGAGGATCGAGGAGCAGGCGACGATTGACGGCCGCCTGGACGAGCCGGCGTGGTCGAAGGCGGCGAGACTCGGCGGGTTCTCGGAGTATCAGCCGGTGGACAGCCGGCCGGCGAGCGAGCAGACCGACGTCCTCATCTGGTACTCGCCGAAGGCGCTGCACATCGGAATCATCGCCCAGGACTCGGTGCCGGGCTCGGTGCGCGCCAACGTGGCCGACCGCGACAACATCAGCAACGACGACTGGGTGCGGATCTTCCTCGACACGTTCAACGACCGCCGCCGCGCGTTCCTCTTCGGCGTCAACCCGCTGGGCGTGCAGGAAGACGGCGTGCACACCGAGGGCGCGTTCACGGCGGGCTACATGCACGGCTCCGGCGCCACGGGCATGATGTCCGGCACGGTGGACCTCAGCCCCGACTACCAGTTCGACTCGAAGGGCCGCGTCTCCGACGATGGGTACGTCGTCGAAGTGCGGATCCCGTTCAAGAGCCTGCGTTACCCGGCCGGCGGCGTGATGCGGTGGGGCCTCAACATCGCCCGCAAGACGCAACGCACGGGCCGGCAGGACACCTGGACGGATGCCAAGCGGGTGGCCAGCTTCCTTGCGCAGGGCGGCACGATGGAAGGCCTCCACGATCTGCAGCGCGGCGTGGTCACCGAACTCCAGCCGTTCATCACGGCCTCGTCGAACGGGGCGCGCCGGGATGACGGGGGCTTCACGCGCGGCAAGGCCGACGTCGGGCCCGGCGCCAACGTCCGCCTCGGGTTCACGAACGTGTCGCTCGACGCGACGGTGAACCCGGACTTCAGCCAGGTTGAGTCGGACGCGACGCAGGTGACGGTGAACGAGCGGTTCGCGCTCTTCTACGCCGAGAAGCGGCCGTTCTTCCTCGAGGGGATCGAGTTGTTCGCCACGCCGGGCCAGCTCGTCTACACGCGCCAGATCGCCAACCCGGCGGCGGGCGCCAAGATCACGGGGAAGTTCGGGAAGACGGGCGTGGCGTTCCTGTCGGCCGCGGACGACACGGGAGACGGACATGCGTGGGTGAACATCGCGCGGATCCGCCGCGACCTCGGAAAGGACTCCCTCGCCGGGGTGACCTTCACGGATCGCCACGGCCCGGACGGCTTCAACCGCGTCGTCGCGGCCGATGCGCGGATCGTCTTCGGCAAGTTCTACTACGTGCTCGGGCAGGTGGGCGGGTCGTGGACGGAATCCGGCCGGGTCACCCGCAGCGCGCCGATGTGGGCGGCCGAGTACGACCGCACGGCGCGGCGGTGGGGGTTCAACTACAAGCTGCAGGCGTACGGCGCCGACTTCCAGACGCAGTCGGGCTACGTGCCCCGCAACAACATGGTGGAATTCCGCGCCAGCAACCGCCTCACGAAGTACGGCGCACGCGGCGCGCTCCTCGAGAGCCTCAACGTGTTCTTCGGCCCCGACCGCATCTGGAACTACGGCGATTTCGGGAGGACGCGCGCCCTCGAGGGCAACGACTCGGTGAACCTCAGTGCCACGCTCCGGGGCGGGTGGAGCCTCGGGGCGTCCGTGAGCCGCACCTTCGCGCACTTCGAGCCGGCGCTCTATGCGGACTACACCGTGCCGGGCTACGGGCTGTTCCGGAGGGCGTTCGCCGTGCCGGACGGCGTGACGAACTGGGGCGGTACGTACAGGCTTACGACGCCGGTGTTCCAGCGGTTCAGCGCCAACGTCAGCGTCGGCTATGGCGGCACGCCGATCTACGCGGAGGCGTCGGACGGGACGCAGGTGAGTGTCAGCGGGGCGCTGGCCCTGCGGCCGACCGCCTCGGTCCGGATCGAGGGCAGCCTGGCGGCGAAGCGCATCACCCGGGACTACGACGGGTCCCGGTACGCGCAGTCGACGATCCCGCGTCTGAAGCTCGAGTACCAGCCGCGGCGATCGCTCTTTTTCCGCATGATCACCGAGTATCAGTACGCGAGCCGGGCCGCCCTCGAGGATCCCTTCACGCACGCGCCGGTCTATGTCGGCGGCGTGCTGGCGGGCGCCACGACGGCGAAAGGGCTGCGCACGGACTGGCTCGTCTCGTTCGAGCCGACGCCGGGCACGGTGGCGTTCTTCGGCTACGGCAGCAGCTTCGCGAATGACCCGACGCTGTACAACACGCCGGGTTACCAGCGGACCAGCGACGGCTTCTTCGTCAAGCTCGCCTACATGATCCGGCGCTAGCGCCGTGATATTCTCTCGGCGCCGGTCGTCGGCCCCCTGCAGAGGAAGCACTCCGATGTCCATTCAGCCCTGTTGGCGCACACGCCTGTCCGCCCTGAGTGTCATTGTCGGCGCGTTGCTGTGGCTGCAGCCCAGCCTCGCCCTCGACCAGCAGCGTCAGGCCAAGGCCGCGCCCGCCGTCACGCCGGCGGAGCAGGCCGCGGGCCCGATGTGCGAGTGCGAAGGCTGCACGAGCATCCTCGTCGGCAAGGCCGCGTCGGTCGACGGCTCGACGATGACCTCGCACTCGTGCGACAGCAACACGGACCGCACGTGGATGAACATCGTGCCGGGCCAGGTGCACAAGCCCGGCGAGATGGCCACCGTGTGGATGGAGCCGAAGGAGTCGAAGGGCCCGGACGACCCGGATCGCGTGCCGGCCGGCGAGATCCCGCAGGTGCCGCGGACCAACGCCTTCCTGAACGCGGCGTATCCCATCATGAACGAGCACCAGCTCGCCATCGGGGAAACGACCTTCGGCGGGAAGCGCGAGCTGAAGAGCGACACGGGCATCATCGACTGCCCGGAGCTCTACCGCCTGGTACTGGAGCGGGCGAAGACGGCGCGTGAAGCCATCAGGGTCGCCGACGCGCTGACGAAGGAGTACGGCTACAACGACTGGGGCGAGGCCTTCACCTTCGCCGACAAGGACGAAGCCTGGCTGTTCGAGATCCTCGGCCCCGGGCGCGGCAAGAAGGGCGCCGTCTGGGCGGCCGTGCGCATTCCCGACGGTGAGGTCTCGGTGTCGGCGAACGCGCCGCGCATCCGGAAGATCGACCCGAAGGACCCCGACCGTTTCATGGCGTCCGCCAACGTCTATGCGCTGGCGGAGGAGCTGGGCTGGTGGCGCCCTAAGAGCGGCGAGGAGTTTGAGTTCTGCAACGTGTACGGCACGCGCACCGCACTGGGCAGCCGCCGCCGCGAGTGGCGCGTGCTGAGCCGCCTGGCGCCGTCGCTGCACCTCGACGCCAACGCGGAGAACTACCCCGTGTCGGTGAAGCCCGAGAAGCCGTTGTCCGTGAAGGACATGTTCGGCCTGTTCCGCGACACCTACGAGAACACGCCCTTCGACATGACGCGGAACCTCTGGAGGGTGGACCCGTCCGGGAGGGCGGCGAAGAACGCCGTCGCCAACCCGTTCATGAGCGCCGACTACCTCGACCTCTTCCACATCACCTCCGAGCGGACCATCGCCTGCAAGCGCGCCACCTACCTCCAGGTCACGCAGTCGCGCACGTGGCTGCCGGATCCCATCGGCGGCGTGGTCTGGCTCGGCTACGACAACCCGATGACCACCCCGCACACGCCCTTCTACATCGGCATCGAGCAGATGCCGGAGCGCTACATGGTGGACGGCCGCGCGAAGTTCCGCCGCGACTCGGCGTGGTGGGCGTTCCGCCAGGTCAGCCAGCTGGCGTTCCTCCGCTGGCAGGACATGGTGAAGGACATCGAGAAGGTGTGGCGGCCCATCGAGGAGAAAGCCTGGGCGGACCAGCCCCGGATCGAGGCCGAGGCTCTCGCGCTGTACAAGCAGGATCCGGCCAGGGCGCGCGAGTACCTGACGAAGTACTCGCACGAGGTCGCCAACGGCGCCGTCGACGCCTACTGGAAGCTGGCCGAGGACCTCTGGAGCCG
Organism: uncultured Acidobacteriota bacterium; assembly: GCA_963809475.1. Taxonomy (GTDB): domain Bacteria; phylum Acidobacteriota; class Vicinamibacteria; order Vicinamibacterales; family JAKQTR01; genus JAKQTR01. Next base: position 2,692,347 of record CAWEJS010000001.1, on the reverse strand, counting down.
GTACACGAACGTGTTCTGACGCCTCAGCCCCTGTGCTACGATGGGTGGTTCAGGAGTCTCCGGACCACCACGCAGTAGGGCAGCGGCGCACGATGGCAGATTCGGTCGTCCCCGAACAGGCGGGCATCGTCGTTCGCGGGGCGCGCACCCACAACCTGAAGAACGTCAGCCTGACGCTCCCCGCGGGCCGCCTGGCCATCATCACGGGCGTGAGCGGGTCGGGCAAGTCGTCGCTCGCCTTCGACACGATCTACGCCGAGGGCCAGCGGCGGTATGTGGAGTCGCTGTCGGCCTACGCCCGCCAGTTCCTGGAGCGGATGGAGAAGCCGGACGTCGACTCGATTGACGGCGTGTCGCCGGCCATCGCCATCCGCCAGAAGAACAGCATCAGGAACCCCCGGTCCACGGTCAGCACCACCACCGAGATTCACGACTACCTTCGCCTGCTCTATGCCCGGGTCGGCCGGACCTTCTGCCGCCAGTGCGGCCAGGAGGTGATGCGCGAGACGGCCGAGGTGGTGGCCGCCCGCCTGGCGGCGCTGCCGGCGGGCACCCGGCTGCTCCTGGGATTCGACGTAGCCGTGATGCCGGTCGCGCCGGCGGCAGGCGAGGCGGCCGACGCAGAAGAGGAGATCGCGGAGGGCGGCCTGCCGCTTGAGCCGGACGCCGCGGTGACGGGTTCCACCGGCCAGAACGGCCAGAACGGCGCCTCCGCCGCAATCGGCAACGGCAACGGCAAAGCGGCCGCGGTCGCGGCCGCGCTCGATGCGCTGCGGAAGAAGGGCTTCGGCCGGCTGCTCGTCGAGGGCCGCGCCACCTCCTTCGACGACGTGGAGATGGCGGCGCTCGCCGGGCGCCCCGAGCTCCACGTCATCGTCGATCGGGTGGTGGTGGAACCGGGGATCGAGACGCGGCTGACCGACTCGATCGAGACCGCCTACGCCGAGGGCAGCGGAGCGGCGTTCGCGGTGGAGCTGCCCGATCGGTTCCACGCGTTCTCCGAGCGCTTCGAGTGCCGGGCGTGCGGCATCGCCTACGAGGACCCGCAGCCGCGGCTGTTCTCGTTCAACAACCCTTACGGGGCGTGCGCCACGTGCCACGGGTTCGGGAACATCATCGAGATCGACATGGATCTCGTCGTGCCCGATTCGTCGAAGTCGATCAACCAGAACGCGATCGAGCCGTGGAGCAAGCCGCACTACCGGGCCTACCTCGCCGGCCTGAAGCGCGCGGCGAAGGCGGGGCGCGTCAGGCTGGACGTCCCCTGGAAGGACCTCACGGCCCAGGAGCGGGCGTTCGTCCTCAACGGCGACGGCGAGGACTACGACGGCGTGCGCGGCTTCTTCCAGTGGCTGGATCGGAAGAAATACAAAGTGCACGTCCGGGTGTTCCTGAGCCGGTACCGCGGCTACCTCACGTGCCCGGACTGCGATGGCACGCGCCTGCGCCGCGAGGCCCGCGACGTCCGCGTCGGCGGCCGGACCATCGACGAGGTGTGCCGGCTGACGGTGAAGGAGGCGCAGCGGTTCTTCGTCGAGCTGGCGCTCGGCGAGAAGGACGCGGCGGTGGCCGACAAGCTGCTGCGCGAGCTGCGCCGCCGCCTCACGTTCCTGAGCGAGGTCGGGCTCGACTACCTGACGCTCGACCGCCTGTCGTCCACGCTCTCGGGCGGCGAGACGCAGCGCATCAGCCTGGCGTCGGCCCTCGGGTCGGCGCTGGTGGGCACGCTGTACGTGCTGGACGAGCCGTCCATCGGCCTCCACCCGCGCGACAACCGCCGCCTCATCGACATCCTCCGCGAGCTGCGCGACCAGGGCAACACGGTGCTCGTCGTCGAGCACGACGCCGACATGATCCGGGTCGCCGACCACATCGTGGACCTCGGGCTCGGCGCGGGCGAGCAGGGCGGCCGCGTCATCTATAGCGGCGATCTCGACGGCCTGCTGCGCGAGCCGCGCTCCCTGACGGCGAAGTACTTGCGTGGCGAGCTGTCGATCGCGGTGCCGCCGGTGCGGTTCCACGGGTCGGGGCAGCGGATCCGGGTGCTGGGCGCCGCCGAGCACAACCTGCGCGGGATCGACGTGGACATCCCGCTGAATACGCTCACGGTGATCACCGGCGTGAGCGGGTCGGGCAAGTCGACGCTCGTGCACGACATCCTCTACCCGGCGATCAAGCGGCTGAAGGGGGCCGCCGAGCGGCGCATCGGGGCGCACCGGCGCATCGAGGGCGCGGAGTTCGTCACCGACGTCGTCCTCGTGGACCAGACGCCAATCGGGCGGTCGCCCCGCTCGAATCCGGTGACGTACCTGAAGGCGTTCGACCCGATCCGGGAGCTCTTCGCGTCGACGAAGGACGCCCGCGCCGCGGGGCTCACGGCGAGCCACTTCTCGTTCAACGTCCCGGGCGGGCGGTGCGAGGCGTGCGAGGGCGAGGGCCAGGTCCGCGTCGAGATGCAGTTCCTCGCCGACGTCTTCGTGCCCTGCGAGGTGTGCGACGGCACGCGCTTCAAGCCCCGGGTGCTCGAGGTGAAGCTGCGCGGGAAGAACGTGCACCAGGTGCTCGACCTCACGGTGCACGAGGCCCTCGCGTTCTTCAGCGCGTCGCCGAAGGTGCTGCGGCGCCTCCACGTGCTCGATGAGATCGGCCTGGGCTACCTGCGCCTGGGCCAGCCGGCCACGACGCTGTCGGGCGGCGAGGCGCAGCGCATCAAGATCGCGGCGCACCTGGCGGCGACCGGGAGCGAGCGGCTGCTCTACATTCTCGACGAGCCGACAACTGGGTTACACTTCGACGACATCGCGAAGCTGCTGGCGGCGTTCCGGCGCCTCCTGCAGGCGGGGCACTCGCTGCTCGTGATCGAGCACAACCTGGACGTGATCAAGACCGCGGACCACGTGATCGATCTCGGCCCCGAGGGCGGGGACGAAGGCGGGCGGGTGGTGGCGACGGGCACGCCCGAGGAGATCGCCGCGGCGGCCGGGTCCTACACGGGCCGCTACCTCCGGGAGGTCCTGACCGCGAACCGCCGCGCCGAGGAACTGGGAGCACTCGCATGACACGACCCCTTCACACTCGGATCATCCTGCGGGCAGTCGCATGGGCGCTGGCCGCGGTGCCGGCGCTGCTGGCGGCGGCGCCCGCCCTCGCCCAGCAGGTCGCCTTCGAGGACGTGGCGGCGAACCTCAAGAGCCCCGATCCCAAGGCCCGGCTCGACGCGCTGAAGCTGCTGCGCGACGCGGGGTACTTCGAGGCGGCGCCGGCCATCGCGCCGCTGCTCGGCGACGCCGACGACAAGGTGCAGGCCGCCGCCGTCGAGGCGGTCGTCTCGATGTATCTCGTGGACGAAGCGTACACGCGCGAGCTCGGCAAGGACCTGATCAGGGAAAAGGGCGCCACGCTGCCGCTCTACGCCTTCGTCCAGGGCCCGGGCGCGACGATCCCGAACCTGGCCCCTCCCGCCGTCATCCGCGGTCTGATCGAGGCGGCGGCCTCGCCGAACCTCCGCACGCGGTTCGACGCGGCCTACGCGCTGGCGGTCGTCGGGCGGCCTCTCGTCCTCCAGGGCCAGTTCCCGGACGGCCGCGCGGCGGCCAACCGGCTCGTCGCAATCCTGCACGAGCAGGACCCGCTGATGCGCCTCGCGGCGACCAACGCGCTGGGGCGGCTGATGGGCGCGGCCAACACGAACCCGACCGCCATCCCCGAGCTGACCGCGCAGCGCACGGAAGTCGGCGACCAGATCGTCGTCGGCATGAACGACGCCGACTCCGACGTGCGGCTCGCGTCAATGGGCGCGCTGGGCGAGATGCGGTACGAGCGCGGGGTCCAGTCGCTCACCGACATGTTCAACTACTACAAGAAGGGCCCCGAGGCGATGGCCGCCCTCGACGCGCTCGCCAAGATCGGCCATCCCGGGAGCCTGACGGTGTTCCTGGCGCAGCTGGGCCACCGCGAGGCCCACGTGCGGCGAATGGCGATCGAGGGCATCGCCCGGACCGGCGACAAGGACGCGATGGCCGAGATGGAATCCCGGACGGCGCGGGACCAGTCGGCGTACGTGACCTACGCGCGGGCCTTCGCCAGGGCGCTGAACGGTGACTACTCGCAGCTGCCGAAGCTCGTGGACGGCTTTAAGTACTCGCTGCTGGCGTCGGACACCTTCCAGTACCTCGTCGAGCTGGGCGCGCCGGCGGCCACGGAACTGGCGGCGTTCTCCACCAACAGGGACGCCAAGGTCCGCGCCGGCATCGCCGAAGTGCTCGGAATCGTGGGCGCGCAGCCGTCGCTCGGCGTCATCGAGGTGATGATGCGCGACCGGAGCGACCTCGTGGCGGGGGCGGCCGAACGGTCGCAGAAGCGGCTGACCCCTCGCGCCAAGGCGCTGCCGCGGGGCCGATGACGCGCCGCCGCCGGGCAGCGCGCGCGCTGCCGCGGACGTTCTACGATCGGCCCACGCTCGACGTCGCCCGCGATCTGATCGGGAAGGTGCTCGTGCACCGCGCGATGGACGGCCTCGCGTCCGGGATGATCGTCGAAACCGAAGCCTACATCGGCGAGTCCGACCCGGCGTGCCACGCCGCCGCCGGGCGCACGCGGCGCACTGAGCCGCTCTACGGCGGCCCCGGCCGCGCCTACGTCTACTTCACCTACGGCATGCACTACCTGGTGAACGCCGTGACCGAGCCGAGCGGGTTCCCAGCCGCCGTGCTCATCCGCGCACTCGAGCCAATCGACGGGGTGGCATTGATGCGGCGGCGCCGGGAGGCGGCGCGGAGCGGGGGAGCGGGCCGTGCGCCGGCGCGCCACGATCTGTGCCGGGGGCCGGGGAACCTCGCGCGCGCGCTCGGGATTGCCGCGTCGGAGAACCAGGCCGATCTCACGCGGGCCGCGCGAGGATCCGGCGAAGGGCTCTGGATTGAGGATCGAGGCCTGCAGGCTGGTGAGGTCGTCTGGACGCCCCGGATCGGCATCCGTGCCGGCACGCGGCACGCCTGGCGGTGCGTCCTGATCGCCAGTCCGGCGGTCTCGCGCTACCGGCCCGCCGCCCGCTGACGCATGGCGACCACCGGGATCCTGAACTCGATCTTCCGGCCCTCCCGATACGCGCCAACCGTCACCGTGCTGCCGATGGGGGAGTCGGCGACCAGGCGCAGGAGCTGCGAGCTGTCCTCGACGGGCCGCTGGTTGAACGTCACGATGACGTCGCCGGGACGGATGCCGGCGTCGTAGGCGGCCGAATTGCGCGTCATGCGCGAGACGACCACGCCCTTCTCCACCGGGACCGACAGCTGCTCCGCCATTTGCGGGGTGAGCGGCGCGACCTCCAGGTATCCCAGCGTGCCGCGGCGCACCTCGCCGTACGTGATCAGGTCGTTCATCACCTTGCGCGCGAGGTTGCTCGGCACGGCGAACCCCACGCCCTGGTATCCGCCGCTCTGGCTGTAGATCGCCGTGTTGATGCCGATGAGTTCGCCCCGGCCGTTGATGAGCGCGCCGCCCGAGTTCCCCGGGTTGATGGCGGCGTCGGTCTGGATGAAGTCCTCGTAGGCGGCCACGCCGACGTTCGCCCGGCCAACGGCGGACACGATTCCGAGCGTGACCGTCTGGTTGAGCTGGAACGGGTTGCCGACGGCCAGCACCCACTCGGCCACCTTCAGCTTCGACGAGTCGCCCCACGGGATCACCGGGAGCCCCGACGCGCCGATCTTCAACAGCGCGATGTCGGTGTACGCGTCGGTCCCGATGACCTTCGCGCGGAGCTCGCGCTTGTCGGCCGTCGACACGGTGATCTCCGCCGTGTTGTCCCCGACGACGTGGTTGTTCGTGAGGATGTAGCCGTCGCTCGACACGATGACGCCGGAGCCGAGGCTCGTTTCGCGCCGGTCGCGGCCGCCGAAGAGGTCCGGGTCGTCGCCGAAGAAGTAGCGGAAGAACGGGTCGCTGGCGAAGGGCGAATTCGCGGTCCGCACCACCTGGGACGACGAGATGTTCGTGACGGCGCTCACGGCCTGGGCCGCGATGCCCGTGAAGTCAGGCAGGCCGGCGGCGCCGCGCGCGAGGCCCGGCGCGGCCGTGGCGGCCTGGCCGGCGCTCCCCGACTGGGCAGCCGCCGCGACCTCGCTCGTGGATGAGGTGTGCAGCCGGCCCGTCAGGACCAGGCCCGCGAAGAAGCCGAAGAGCACGGCGGCGGTGCCGAACGCGAGGCGTTTCATGTCAGTCCACCTGGATGCGGCGCGTCGGAGGCGCGGTCTTCGGAACGGTGACCGTCAGCACGCCGTCGCGGAACTCGGCGGCGATCCCGTCGGCCTCGACCGGCTGCGGCAGCGGGAACGACCGGGAGAACGGCCCGTGCCCCCGCTCCACCCGGTGGAAGTGGGCGCCCTCCTCGTGGACGACCGGGCGCTCGCCACGGACGGTGAGCGTTTCGTGCTGCAGGTCGATCTTGATCTGCTCGCGGGTCAGGCCGGGCAGCTCGATGCTGAGAACGAAGCGATCCGCGGTTTCGTACAGGTCGACGGCCGGCGTCCAGCCGGGCGCGTCTTCCGTGCCGAGACGGTTCATCCGCTCATGGAGGGCGAGGAGATCGTGCAGGGGATCCCAGCGCGAAAAGGCCACGAACGGCATCGTAGCATGTTTGGCCGTGGCCAGCTACATGTGCTACGATTCTAAGGATTTACGGCCACCGGGCGCCTCGGCATGGGCGCGTGACGCCCCCACGCGGGGCGGGTATGGGACGAGCATGAGCACCGTGCAAGCGACGCGCCTGAGGAAGGGCAACTTGATCCTGCTGGATAGGGACCTTTACCGGATTCTCGAGCTTCAGCACGTGACCCCCGGCAACCTGCGCGGCTTCGTGCGCGTCAAACTGCGCAACATCCGCAACGCCACGCTGCAGGACCAGCGCCTGAGGTCGGAAGACGCCATCGAGCGCGCGAATCTGGACGAGGTCGAGATGCAGTTCATGTACAGCGATTCGGCCGGCCACCACTTCATGGACACCAGGACCTACGAGCAGATCACCCTGTCGGACGAGGTGCTCGGCGAAATGGTGGGCTATCTGGTGCCCGAGTCGGTGATCAAGGTGGAGTTCTTCGGCGCCGAACCCGTGGGCATCGAGTTGCCGCAGACCGTGGACCTGAAGGTGACCGACACCGCGCCGGCCATCAAGGGCTCCACGGCGAGCGCGCAGCTCAAGCCCGCGACGCTCGAGACCGGTCTCGTCGTGCAGGTGCCGCCGTTCATCAACGTCGGCGACAAAGTGCGCGTGAACACGGAGACCGGGGAGTACCAGAACAGGGCATAGGGCGCTGGGTGAGTGACATGGAATTCGAACGGACCCGTCATACCGGCTGGATCGAGGTCGTGTGCGGCAGCATGTTCAGCGGCAAGAGCGAGGAGCTCATCCGCCGGCTCCGCCGCGCGCAGATCGCGCGCCAGAAGGTGCAGATCTTCAAGCCCCAGTTCGACACGCGCTACGCGCAGGACGAGATCGTGTCCCACAGCGAGATGCGGATTCCGTCGACGAACGTCGGGTCGGCCGCGGAGCTGTTGCAGGCCGTCAACGACGACACCGACGTCGTCGGCATCGATGAAGGGCAGTTCTTCGACGCCGAACTGCCGGCGGTGTGCAACGTCCTCGCGGACCGGGGCAAGCGCGTCATCGTGGCCGGCCTCGACCAGGACTACCTCGGGAAGCCCTTCGAGCCGATGCCCCAGCTGCTGGCCATCGCCGAGTACATCACCAAGACGCTGGCGATCTGCATGGTGTGCGGCAACCCGGCCAATCACACCCAGCGCCTCGTCGTGAGCAGCGACCGGCTGCTGCTGGGCTCGCAGGGCACGTACGAGGCCCGGTGCCGGCGCTGTTTCGACCCGGCGCTGTCGTCGGGCAGCGAGTCGCCGGCGTAGCTCTGGCCCGGGAGCCGGTGTGAACGAGCCGCTCGATCGCGTGCTGTTCCTGTTCGGCGTCGGGTTCCTCGGCGCCAATCTCGTCTCGTTGTACGAGTGGCTGCAGGACTGGCGCCGCCGCAAGGACGCCATCCTCGTATGGCGGATGCCGCCGCCGCGGTTCTCGTTCCTGCCGATGGCGATCGCCGTCGCGCTCGGCGCCCTCATCGTCTACAAGCTGGTGGCGTTGGAGTGGCCCGTCCAGCGTCTGTTCGGCGAGGGCATGATGCTGGCCTACTACGGGTACCTGTACCCGCTGGGGGTCCGGGCGAAGCGGGGATTCTACGAACAGGGAGTACGGCTGGACCGGGGCTTCCTGTCGTGGCGCGACATCAGCGGCCTGACGTGGCGCGAGGGGCCGCCGCCGGTGCTGGTGGCCGCGTGCGGCCGCCGGGAACGGGCGGGCCTCTTGACGGTGCCCCCCGACCAGTTCGGCGCCGCCCGCCGCGTCCTCAGGGACCGGATCGCAGCCCACCAGATCCACTACACCCACCCGCCCCTCGACCTCGGCGGCCACGACGCACGCAACGACGTCTGAGGAGCCAGGCCCCTCCGAGGGTATCGTGAGGGGCCTGGCCCCTCGGACCGGTTCGTGAGGAGCCAGGCTCCTCATTTCGCCCACTTTCAGGCCGATATCTTCGGGTTTCGAACGCGCGAGGGGCCTGGCCCCTCAGAGGGGGTCGCGAGGGGCCAGGCCCCTCGGGTGAGGAGTCGGAAACTAACGCAGGAGCGCCTGGAGGGGGCTGTGGCCGTGCAGGGCCGTGGGGTCGTGGAGCCACGCGGGGGAGGTCAGCCAGACGAACGACAGGATGACGAGCACCATCACGTCGTACTGCCAGGATCCCCGCTCGTAGGTCCAGAAGATGCCGCGCCAGAGGATGCGCACCGGCAGGGTCACGGCGCGCTTGACGAGGCCGGGCTGGGTGACGGGGATGGGCGGCGGCGCGGTGCCGGCCTGGACGGCCCCGAGCGTTCGGCCGGCCTTCAACTCGCGCCACGTCATGTACATGCGGTCGAGCACGGTCGCGATGGACAGGATGAGGATCACCCACAGGACCGCGCCCATCCGGTTCGTGAACGCGCCGATCATGAACAGGACGATCCGTTCGGGCCGTTCCATGAAGCCGACCTTGCACTTCTCGATGAGCGACTCGGCCCGGGCGCGCGTGTAGCTGGTCATCACGGCGAACATCATGGCCAGCGACGTGACCAGGACGTAGTCCCGGTGGCCCGTTCCCATGTCGTTGTAGAGGGCGATCAGGCCGATGAACAGGGTGATGTCCGAAAAGCGGTCCATCACCGAGTCGAAGAACGCGCCGAAGGGCGTGACGATGCCCCGCTCGCGCGCGACTTTGCCGTCGATGTAGTCGCAGAGGTTGGCGGCGACCATCCAGACGCCGGCCGTGACAAAGGACCCGAAGGCGAGGTACCACGCCGCAAAGACGTTGAACACCAGGCCGATGAACGTCAGGCTGTCGGGCGAGATCTTCAGCCGGATGGACGTCCAGATGATCCCGCGCAGCGGGTAGTTGAAGATCTTGCCGAGCAGGCCGGTGACGGTCATGGCTTCCGTATAATCTGGGGAGGGGCGGGCTCCCACGAAGCCCGGTCATCTTAGTCTATGCCGATCCAGGACCTCAAGCGCCAGATTGCCCACGCCCCCGAGCAGCCGGGCGTCTACCTGTTCCTGGGGCGCGGCGGCGAGACGCTCTACGTCGGCAAGGCGGGCGTCCTGCGCGACCGGCTGCGGAGCTACCTCGGGGCCTGGGGTGCGTCGCCCCGCATCGACGCGCTCCTCACGGACGCCGACCGCCTCGAATTCGTCGTCACGGACTCGGCCGTCGAGGCGCTGGTCCTCGAGAACAACCTGATCAAGCAGCGGCTGCCGCGCTACAACATCCGCCTGCGCGACGACAAGAACTACCCGTTCCTGAAGCTGACGACGACGGAGGCCTTCCCGCGCGTGATGGTGGCGCGCCGGATCGAGCGCGACGGCAACCTGTATGCCGGGCCGTTCCTGCCGGCGAGCCTGGCCCGGCGCTCGATCGGCCTGTCGCACCGACTGTTCGGCCTGCGCTCCTGCAACGAGGACATCACCGGCAAGCGCGATCGGCCCTGCCTCGAGTACGACATCGGCCGGTGCCTGGCGCCGTGCGTCGACACGGTCTGCTCGGCCGAAGCGTACGGCGCGGCTGTGGCGCGCACGCGGCTTCTGCTGGAGGGCCGCAGCGCCGAGCTCGTCACCCAGCTGGAGGAGGAGATGCGGGCGGCCGCCGAGGCGGAGCGGTACGAGCACGCGGCGCACCTCCGCGACGCGGTGCGCACGCTGGGCCAGCTGCGCGACCGGCAGCAGCGGATGTCGGCCACGCGGGCGGGCGATCGCGACGCCATCGGCGTGAAGACGGGGCCGACGGGCAGCGTCATCGAGATCTTCCAGATGCGCGGCGGGCGGGTGATCGAGCGCATCGAGCTGGTGGCCGACGCGGAGGGCGGCCAGACCGAGCCCGAGGCGGACGTCATCGGGGCGGCGATCCCGCAGTTCTACGCGGACCGCGACATCCCGCCCGAGGTGCACGTGCCCCTCGCGCTGGACGAGGCCGGGGTGCTCGAGGCCTGGCTGTCGGAGCGCGCCGGGCGGCGCGTCGAGATCCTCGTCCCCCGGTCGGCGGAGCGCCGCGGCCTGCTCGACCTCGCGACGCGCAACGCGGCCATCGCCTACCAGTCGCGGTTCGGCGGCGGCGAGATCGCCAACTACGAGGCCCTCGACCTGCTGCGCGAGGTGCTCGGCCTCCCGTCGTTCCCGCGGCGCGTCGAGTGCTTCGACATCTCGACGCTCCAGGGCACCGACACGGTGGCGTCGCTCGTCGTGTGCGAGGACGGCCGGATGCGGAAGGGCGAGTACCGCAAGTTCCGCGTGCGCGGCGCGACGCTGGACGACGTCGCGTCGATGCGGGAGGTCGTGCGCCGCCGCTACGCGCGGCTGCTCGAGTCCGGCGCGCCGCACCCGGACCTCATCCTCATCGACGGGGGCGTGGGCCAGCTCTCGGCCGCCTACGACGCGCTCAAGGCGCTCGGCCTGTCGAACCTGGTGGCGGTCGGGCTGGCGAAGAAGGAGGAACTCCTCGTCACGCGCGATCGCGCGGAGCCCATCGCGCTGGCGCCGCAGCACCCGTCGCTCCTCCTGCTCCAGCGGATCCGCGACGAGGCCCACCGCTTCGCGGTGACGTTCCAGCGGCGGGCGCGGCGCATGCGCGACCTGCGATCCGAGATCGACGACATCGCCGGCATCGGCCCCGCGCGGCGGCGGGCGCTGCTCCAGACGTTCGGCAGCGTCACGGGCGTCCGGCGCGCGGGCCGCGAGGCGCTCCGGGCCGTGGTGGGCGCGAAAGCCGCGGATGCCGTCCTTGCGCACTTCGCCCGGGAATGCTAGCCTTCCCAGTCTGCCCAGGATGGAACCGTGACCCCAGTCAAATCACGCGTCGTGTCGGGCATGCGGCCCACCGGACCCCTGCACCTCGGCCACCTCGTCGGGGCGCTGCGCAACTGGGTCCCGATGCAGGACCGCTACGACTGCTCGTACTTCGTGGCGGACTGGCATGCCCTGACGAGCGAGTACGGCGCCACCGACGACATCGCCGGCTACGCGTACTCGAACGTCGCGGACTGGATCGCCGCGGGCCTGGACCCTGACAAGTGCACGATCTTCGTCCAGTCGCTCGTCCCGGAGCACGCCGAGCTGCACCTGCTGCTCTCGATGATCATCCCGGTGCCCTGGCTCGAGCGCGTGCCGACCTACAAGGAGCAGCGGGAGCAGATTACCGAGCGCGACCTGTCGACGTACGGCTTCCTCGGCTACCCGCTCCTGCAGACGGCGGACATCATCATGTACAACGCCCACTTCGTCCCGGTGGGCGAGGACCAGGTGCCGCACCTGGAGCTGTCGCGGGAGGTGGTCCGCCGCTTCCACGCGTTCTACGGCGAGGTGTTCGTCGAGCCGCAGCCGCTGCTCACGAGCTTTCCGCGCCTGCCCGGCCTCGACAACCGCAAGATGAGCAAGAGCTACGGCAACTCCATCGACCTGGCCGACGACGTGACGACGGTGCGATCGAAGGTGATGTCGATGTACACGGATCCGGCGCGGATCCGCGCCGATATCCCGGGCACCGTCGAGGGCAACCCGGTCTTCACGTACCACGACGCGTTCAACCCGAACGCGGCCGAGGTCGAGGACCTCAAGACGCGCTACCGGGCGGGCAGGGTCGGCGACGTCGAGGTGAAGCGGAAGCTCATCGCGGCCCTGGAGCTGACCCTCGAGCCGATGCGCCAGCGGCGCGCCGCCGTGCTGACGAAGCCCGATCGGCTCCGCGAGATCATCGAGGAAGGCTCGCGCAAGGCCCGCGGCGTCGCGCAGCAGACGATGGCGCGGGTCCGCGACGCGATGAAGATCTCGTACCGGTGATGGAGCATCCGCCCCAGAGCGCCGGCGCCGGCTTCGACCCGTCGCCCGACGCGTACACCGTCACGCTGGCGGCCTTCTCCGGCCCGCTCGATCTCCTGATTCACCTCATCAAACAGAACGAGGTGAACATCTACGATATCCCCATCGCGCTCATCACGCAGCAGTACCTCGAGTACCTCGAGCTTCTCGAGGAACTGGATCTGGATGTCGCCGGCGACTTCATCGTGATGGCCGCGACGCTCATCCACATCAAGTCGCGGATGCTCCTGCCGAGACCGGACCCGTCGCAGGAGGACGCCGAGGAAGACCCGCGCGACGCCCTCGTCAACCGGCTGCTGGAGTACCAGAAGTTCAAGGCCGCGGCCAATCTGCTGCACGAGCGCGAGGAGATGCGCAGCGCCCAGTGGCAGCGCCCGGACGAGCGCGTGGCCGACCTCGCGGGCGAGGACTACGAGGCGGAGGTCGAGGTCGATCTCTTCAGCCTCATGGCCGCGTTCAAGGCCGTGCTCGATCGCGCGAAGCAGCGGCCCGACGCGCACATCCCCGGCGCGCAGGTCTCCATCGAGGCGCGCATCCAGCAGCTGCTGGCGCGCCTGTCCGAGACCGAGGCGTGCGGCTTCGAGGACCTCTTCGAGGACGCCGACACGCGCCAGGGGCTGATCGTCACGTTCCTGGCGCTGCTCGAGATGATCCGCACCCGGCTGGTGCGGGTGTTCCAGGCGGGCAGTTTCGGCGCGATCCGGGTCTACAGGCGCGCGCATCAGTAGGCGAGAGGTATGGGTCGAAAACGAAACGGCAACGGGGAGGCGGAGGACGAGCGGCGAGCGGTGCCGGGCGAGGAGACGGTCGCCCTCGACGACATCCCGGGCCTGGCGCTCACGATCGCGGACGAGGCCCCGGCGGACGAGCCAGCCGAGCCGCCGGTGTCCGACGGGCTGAAGGCCATCGTCGAGTCGCTCATCTTCGCATCGCCCGAGCCGCTTACTCCCAAGACCCTGTTCAAGCTGCTCGACAGCGAGCCGCGCGAGGACGTGCAGCGCGCCCTCGAGGCGCTCAAGGCCGACTACGGCCCGGCGCGCGGTCTGCAGCTCGTCGAGATCGCCGGCGGCCTGCAGATCGTCACGCGGACGGACCTGCACGAGTGGGTGCGCCGGCTGTTCCGCGAGCGCAAGGCCACGAAGCTCTCGGTCCAGGCCCTCGAGACGCTCGCCGTCGTCGCGTACCGGCAGCCCGTCACGTCGGCGGAGATCGCCGAGATCCGAGGCGTGAACACCGCGGGCGTCCTGGGTACGCTGATGGAGCGCAAGCTCGTCAAGATCGCGGGCCGCAAGCCCGTCGTCGGCCGGCCGTTCCTCTACGCGACGACGCGCGAGTTCCTGATGCGGTTCGGCCTCAACGATCTCGCCGACCTCCCGAAGGTCGAGGATATGGCCGACGTGCTCGGCTTCGAGCTGCCGGGGATGGGGGAGGCCGGTCCGAGCGACCAGTTCCTCCCGCTCGACCTTCCTGCCGAGGCGGATTCGCCGGCGGCCGCCGGTCCGGTCGACCGTGCGGAATCGGCGGCTGCGGAGACGGGGGCGGAGGTGCCGGAAGGGGACGAACCGCCGGACGGCGACCCGCTGGACGACGATCCTCCCGGGGACGATCAGCCGCCGAACTGATCGAGGACCCCGCCGCGCGCTTCAGCGCCGCGACCTCGTGGGTCGTCAGGTCGCGATGCGCGCCCACTTTCAGCGTCCTGTCCGAGATCGGCCCGAACCGCACGCGCCGGAGGCGCGTCACCGGGTGGCCGATGGCGTCGCACATGTCGCGAACCTGCCGCGTGCGGCCCTCGTGCAGCGCGAGGGACAGGAGCGCCTGGTCCTCGCGCGCCCCCAGCCCGGTGTCGAGCAGGCGGACGACGGCTGGGGCCGTGCGGCGCCCGTCGATCGTCACCCCGCGCCGCAGCCGATCCAGCTGGCTCTCGCCGGGCACGCCGCGCACCCGCGCGTGATACTCGCGCTCGACTTCGTGCTTCGGGTGCAGCAGCCGCTGCACGAGCTCCCCGTCGTTGGTCAGCAGCAACAGGCCCTCGGAGTCGTAGTCGAGGCGGCCGACGGGGTAGATGTACTCCCGCACGTCGGGCAGCAGGTCCAGCACGGTCGGCCTGCGCTCGGGGTCCTTCCTCGTCGTCATGTAGCCGCGAGGCTTGTTGAGCAGGATGTAGCGGTGGCGCGTCGCGACACGGACCCGCTGCCCGTCGAGGCGGATGTCGTCGCGATCGGGGTCGGCCCTCGTCCCGAGTTCGACGACCGTCGCGCCGTTCACCGAGACGCGGCCGTTGGTGATGAGGACTTCGGCCGCGCGCCGCGAGGCGATGCCGGCGGCGGAGAGGATCTTCTGGAGTCGCTCGCCACGGACCGCTTCGGTCATACCGTACCCCTTGCCCCTTGGCCCTACTGCCGCAGCAGGCTCGCGAAGAAGTCCACGAGCTGCCAGATCTCCCGCCAGTCCTGGCGCGAGTTGAGCTCCGCATGCGTGATGACGCGGCTCGAAAGGGCGCGCACGCGCGTGCGCCCCTGGAGGTACCGGGCGAGCCACAGCGATTCGACGGCGGGCACCACGTTGTCGTCGGCGCCGTGCAGGATGAAGACGGGGCACGCCGGCGGGGGCGACTGGTCGGGCGACAGCGCCGCATCGTGCGGCGCCTGATCCAGGAGCGGCAGAAGCGTCCGGCCGAGGTGCTCGACGTCGCGGTCGTTCACCTCCCTCATGAACGTCCGCGCGGGCTCGGGGAGGGCGTCCGCCATGCGCGCGGCTTCGGTGAAGACCCCGGCGGCCTTGCGCCGGTCGATCAACTCGTAGTGCGACGCGAGCAGGAACGTCAGGATCGCCGTGCGCAGCGGCCCGACCTGCTCCGCGGGCACGACGCGGTCGGCCCCGCCGAGCAGCACGATCGCGACGCCGTAGTCGTGCGGGCGGCGGTCGCGCTCGCCGGAAGCCATCGCGGCGCCGCGGGGTCCTGGCGGCGCGGGTTCCTTGCCCGCGCACAGGAATCGCAGCACGCGCGGGAAGTTGCTGTGACCGCCGAACGAGAAGACGAACGCGGCCCGATCGCGCAGGGACGGCCGGCCCGCGGCCACGACCGACAGCCCGCCGGCGAAGCTGATGCCGACGAGGCCCACCGTGCCGTCTCGCGCGAGCCGCCGCTGCCCGGACAGCCAGACGGCCGCGTCCTCGATCATGTCCGTGGTGCGCGGCGTGATGTCGTAGCGCTGCAGATCGGGCAGTTCGGGCGTCAGCACCGCGTAGCCCACGGCGGCCAGTTCGTTCGCCAGGCCGTACAGGCGCGGCTCATCGATGCCGAGGGCGTTCACGCCCGCCACGAGCACGATCGCGCGGCGGATGCGGTCGGGCACGTACAGGCGCGCCCGCAGCGCGCCGTGGCGCGACGGCACGGTGGTGTCCTCCGTCGTCACCCCCTCGCGTTCCCAGTCGAGGAGGCCGTGGGTGGACGCCTCGAGGCCGGCCATCCGGACGATGAGGGCCGCGGACCTGGTGTAGGACCGGAAGAACGGCGCGCTGATGGCGAGGGCCGTCACGATGACAATGGCCGCCGCGCCGACTGCCCGGAGACGCATGGGGTGACATGTTACACTCACACGAACGAGCGGGACTCGGGACTCGGGACTCGGGAGTCGTAGAACGCGCAATGCCGCTTGAACCAGTCAGGGTGAGCAGGAGAAGGGGCCGCGCACCACATCCGCCGAGCCCCGAGTCCCTAGCCCCGAGCCCCGGACAATGTCCACGGTGATCGCCATCGACGGACCCTCCGGAGCGGGCAAGGGCACGGTCGCCAGGGCCGTGGCCGCGGCGCTGGGCTGGCGCCACGTGGACACGGGCGCCATGTACCGCGCCGTGGCGTGGCGCGCCTCGCAGCTCGGCCTCGACCTGGACGACGAGGACGCGGTGTTGAAGGTGGCGCAGGACGCGGTGATCGAGGTGGACGGGAGCCGCGTGGTGATAGACGGCACGGACGTCTCGGCGGCGATCCGGACGCCCGAGATCGACCATGCGACGACGCCGGTCGCCCGGCAACCGCGCGTGCGGGCGGAACTCGTCGCGCGCCAGCGCGCGCTCGCCGCCGCCGGCCCCGTCGTGATGGAAGGCCGCGACATCGGCACGGTGGTGTTTCCCGACGCGCCCGTGAAGATCTACCTGGACGCGTCGCCGGAGGAGCGGGCGCGGCGCCGCGCGCACGACCCCGCGCACACGGCGGCGCAGACGCAGGGCCTGGCGGACATCGCCCAGGCGATGCAGCGCCGCGACGAGAACGACCGGACACGCCGGGCCTCGCCGCTCTGCATCGCGACCGACGCGGCCGTGATCGACACGACCGGCATGCCCGTCGCGGAGGTCGTCGCTCGCGTGATCGCCATCGTGCGCGAGCGCGCCGCGCCTGCGGTACGTGCCGCGGGGCCCGGTGCTTGACCGTCTCGCCGTAAGTGTCGTACACTCAACCGCTTGTAGCCATCACGAGTGGCTGCACCATCCTCAGCCCGCCGGCGCTGAACCCAAGACCGGCAAATCTCGAAGTGCAGGAGGACGCGCGACGCATGGCGAACGAAGACAGCGGCAACACCCCAGACCTGGCCACACAGGCGGGACGTCCCACCGGCCAGGCTCACGGGGCTGGGCCGGTGCGCTCGATCAAACCCACAGCAGGCTACGCCGAGGACATGGACCCGGCGGAATTTGCCGCGCTGCTGGACCTCTACGACAACAGCTTCCGCAACATCTCGGAAGGTGAGGTCGTCAAGGGCACCGTGCTCAAGGTGACCGCCTCGGAAGTGGTCGTCGACGTGGGCTACAAGTCGGAAGGCATCATCCAGGTCAGCGAGTTCCTGGACGAAAACGGCCAGGTGACCGTCCAGCCGGGTGACACCGTGGACGTGCTCCTGGAGCGGACCGAGGATCGCGAAGGCTATGTCGTCCTGTCCCGCGAAAAAGCGGAGAAGATGAAGATCTGGGACGAGATCGAGAAGGCCTACGCGGACCGGAAGGTCGTCATCGGCCGGGTCATCGAGCGGATCAAGGGCGGCCTGGCGGTGGACATCGGCGTGCGGGCGTTCCTGCCCGGATCGCAGGTGGACGTGCGCCCCGTGCGGAACCTGGACGCGCTGAAGAACCAGGAACTGCGGATGCGCGTCATCAAGGTGAACAAGAAGCGCGGCAACATCGTGCTGTCGCGCAAGGTGCTCCTCGAGGAGGAGAACGCCGAGAAGAAGAAGTTCACGCTCGCCACGCTGGCGGAGGGCAAGGTGCTGCGCGGCGTGGTGAAGAACATCACGGACTACGGCGCCTTCATCGATCTCGGCGGGATCGACGGCCTGCTGCACATCACGGACATGTCGTGGGGCCGCGTCGGCCACCCGTCGGAGATCTTCAAGGTCAACGACGAGATCGACGTGGTGGTGCTGAAGTACGACCCGGCGACGGAGCGCGTGTCGCTGGGCCACAAGCAGCTCGTGCCGGATCCCTGGAGCAACGTGACGGAGCGGTACCCGATCGGCGCGCGGGTGTCGGGCAAGGTCGTGAGCCTCACCGACTACGGCGCCTTCATCGAACTCGAGGCGGGCGTCGAGGGGCTGATCCACGTCTCCGAGATGACGTGGAGCAAGCGCGTCAAGCACCCATCCAAGATCCTCAACCAGGGCGACCCGGTCGAGGCGATGGTCCTCGGCGTCGACCCGGCGGCGCGGCGCATCTCGCTCGGCCTCAAGCAGATCGAGAGCAACCCGTGGCACGACCTGGCGTCGAAGTACCCGATCGGCGCGCACATCGTCGGCAAGGTGCGCAACCTGACGGAGTTCGGCGCCTTCGTTGAGGTGGAGGAGGACATCGACGGCCTCATCCACATCTCCGACATGTCCTGGAGCAAGCGGATCAAGCACCCGTCCGAGGTCCTCAAGAAGGGCGACAAGGTCGAGGCGATCGTGCTGAACATCGACGCCGAGAACCAGCGCCTGTCGCTCGGGCTGAAGCAGCTCGCGACGGACATCTGGGACGAGTTCTTCTCGCAGCACCAGGTCGGCGGCACGGTCGAGGGCAAGGTCGTCCGGCTGACGAACTTCGGCGCCTTCGTCGAGCTCGCCGAGGGCATCGAGGGGCTGATCCACGTGTCGGAGTTCGACGACTCGCAGGAAGAGAAGATCGAGCTCGAGGTGGAGAAGACCTACCCGATGAAGATCATCAAGCTCAGCCCGTCGGAGCGGAAGATCGGGCTGAGCATCCGCGCGATGCGCCTCGACGAGGCGCGCGCCGACTGGCAGGCCTACTCCGAGGGCACGGGCCGGCCGCAGGCGACGCTGGCCGATCATTTCCGCCAGCAGCAGCGCGACGACAAGTAGCGGGGCGCGGCCCGGGATCGCGTGATCCCGGGCCGCCGTCTCCTCGCCGGTGGGGCCACCATGACCAAAGCCGAGCTCGTCGAAGAAGTCTCGCGCGTGTCGGACCTCACGAAGAAGCACTCCGAGGTCATCGTCGACACCGTCTTCCGCAGCATCATCCTCGCGCTCCAGAAGGGCGAGAAGATCGAGCTGCGCGGATTCGGCAGCTTCCGCCTGCGCAAGCGGGAGCCGCGCAAGGGCCGCAACCCGAAAACCGGGGCCCGCGTGGAAGTCCCGCCGAAGCAGGTGCCGTACTTCAAGCCCGGCAAGGAGCTGAAGGATCTCATCAACGCGGCCGGACTGGCCGCGGCCCAGGCGCCAGACGCCGCGCCACCCGAACCGTAGCGGGCGATGGACCGCCTCTTCTCGCCGTGGCGGATGACCTACATCACCAGCACGGGTGAGCCCCACGCGTGCGTGTTCTGCAGCGCACGCGCCGCGGCCGGGCCCGAGTCGCTGCTCGTGCACCAGGGAAGCGACTGCTTCGTCGTCCTCAACCTCTACCCGTACAACGCCGGCCATCTCATGGTGGTCCCCAACCGCCACATCGCCACGCTGGCGGACGCCACGCCAGGCGAGCTGTGCGAGATGATGGACCTGACGCGGATGGCCGAGCAGGCGCTCACCGAGGTCTACCGGCCGCAGGGGCTGAACGTGGGGATGAACCTCGGCCGGGCCGCCGGCGCCGGGGTCGTGGACCACATCCACATCCACGTCGTCCCCCGATGGAACGGCGACTCGAACTTCATGACCGTCGTCGGTGAGACCCGCGTGCTGCCGGAAGAGATCGGGCAGACGGCCGCCAGGCTGCGCCCGGTCTTTCAGCGGATAGCGGACGGGAAGTAGTCAGAAGGCCCTTCTGGCTTCTTGATTCTGTAGGCCGACGACTGGCTACTCAGCCCGCCGTTTCCGCGTTCTTCGCAGCAACCTCGTCACGACGACGGCCACCGTAATCGGCCAGTACAACAGCGCGAGGAAGCTCGTGGCGAGCGACATCCCGAAACCACCCGGCCCGATGAGGGAGACCCAGAACGACGCGAAGGGGTTGTCGTTGACGAGGTAGGTCCAGGTCGCCGAGGGACCGCGAAGGCCGGCGCGTTCCAGATCGATCGTCCCGTGTTCGGCACGCAGTGTCCTGAACGTCTCGACCACCTCGTCGCGCAGGCCCTCCATCATGTCCGCGTACGCGCCGATGATCTGCCGCTGGAATTCCGTGAGCGGATCGCGCCCGCCGTACCGCTGGAGGTGGATGCCCTCCCGGATGTCCTCGATCAGCCTGAGGTGGTCGCTCCAGCGCCGATCGAGCAGCAGCATGGTGAGGCGGTTCTCGGCGCGCACGAGGGCCTCGGCCCCGACCGCGCGCTCGAGTTCGGCGTAGTGCAAGGGCGCGCCCTCGGCGCACGCCGTCGGTTCGGAACGGTCATGCAGGAGCTCGTCCCGGCGCGCCGAGACGAGGGCGCGCTGCTCTTCGACCATCGCGGAGTAGCGCCACAACGTGCGGCGGATCTCGAAGTTCTGGCCCTCGATGATGCGCTGGGCCCGGGCGATCTCGCGCCGCACGACCGGGTTGTCGATCGGCCCCGCCTGGGGCGGCGGTTTGTGACCGGCCGGGATGAGGCCCATGACACCGTAGCGGCGAATGAGGTCGTCCTCCAGGCTGACGAAGAACCGGGACGACCCCGGGTCTCCTTGCCGTCCGGCTCGTCCGCGCAGCTGGTCGTCGATCCGGCGGCTCTCGTGCCGGTTCGTGCCGATGACAGACAGGCCGCCGAGGGCCGCGACCCGCTCGTGCAGGGCCGGGTCGCCGCCGCCGAGCACGATGTCGGTGCCGCGGCCGGCCATGTTCGTGGAGATGGTCACCGCGCCGGGCATGCCGGCCCGCCCGATGACCCGGGCCTCGCGCGCGTCGTGGCGCGCGTTCAGCACCCGGCACTTCACGCCGCGGGCGCGGAGCGCGCGGAACAGCTCCTCCGATTCGGCGACGCTCGCCGTGCCCACCAGCACCGGCCGGCCCGTCGCGTGGGTGCGTTCGATCTCCGCCACCACGGCCGCCATCTTCGCGCTGCGGAGGGTGAAGACCACGTCGGGTTCGTCCACGCGGCGGCACGGGCGGTTCGGCGGGAATACCGCGGTCGTGAGGCCATAGAACGCCTTGAACTCTACGGCCGAGGGCACGGCCGTCGCCGTCATGCCGGCCATGCGCGGCCACCTCCGCACGAGGTGCTGAATCGGGATCGACCCGAGAACCACACCCTCCGCGCGGACCTCGACGCCTTCCTTCGCCTCGACGGCCGGCTGGATGCCATGCGGCCAGCGCCGGTTGTCGGCCACGCGACCGGTAAACTCGTCGACGAGCTCAATCCGGCCGTGGCGGACGATGTAGTCCCGATCCCGCTGCAGCAGGGCCTCCGCGTGGAGCGCCACGTGCAGGGCGGCGAGCGTCAGGTCGCGGCCGCGCGCGTGGAGCGGCCCGCCTCCCAGGGCGATCTCGGCGTGACGGAACCCGGCATCGGTCAGGCTGACGTTCCGGGCGTGCTCGTCAACGCGATAGTCGAGACCCGGGACGAGCGCACGCGCGAGGGCGGCCATCCTGGCGTGATCGATCGGCGGGGCGTTCGCCTCCCCGGCGATCACCAGCGGCACCCGCGCCTCGTCGACCAGTATGAAATCCGCCTCGTCCACGATGGCGTAGAAGGACGGGCGCTGGACGGTGTGCGACGGTTCGACGACGGTCTGGTCGCGGAGGAAGTCGAATCCCGCTTCCTTGGCGGTGACGTAGGTGATGTCGGCCGCGTACGCCGCACGGCGCGCGTCGCGGTCCAGGCCGCCGGAGACCGCGGCAGCGGAGAGGCCGAGAAAGGCGTAGGCCGGGCCCATCCACGCCGCGTCGCGCCCGGCCAGGTAGTCGTTCGCGGTGAGGATGTGCACGCCGCGGCCGGCCAGCGCGTTCAGCACCGCCGGGAGCACCGCCACCAGCGTCTTGCCCTCGCCGGTGGCGAGCTGGGCGAGCTTGCCCTGGTGGAGGGCGATGGCGGCCATCACCTGGACATCGAACGGCCGGAGCCCGAGCACGCGGGCGCAGACCTCGCGCGTCAACGCGAAGACCTCGGGGAGAAGCGCATCGAGGGAAACGCCGGCGCGGGCGCGCGACCTGGCCGTATCGGCCCGCGCGCGAAGCTCCTCGTCCGTGATCTGCCGTGCGCCGGCGCCGTCGATCCGGGCAAGCAGGGTCGTGTAGCGGCGGAGGTCGTACTCGACCGGCGTGCCCGTGAAGCGGTTGATGCGATCCCGAACCGCGGCGTCAGGCGGGAGGCCCGCTGGCATGGCGCGGCGATCAGCCCGCGACGGTGTAGCCGATGGCCTGGATCTTGGCCTTGATCTCGTCCGCGGTGACCGCACCCGGGTCGAACGTGACGGTGACGCGTTCGTCGGCGTGCGACGCCGCCACGTCACCGACGCCTGCCAGCCTCGCCAGTCCGCGCTTCACGGCGTTCTCGCACCCGCCGCACGTCATCCCCGTCACCTTCAATGTGATGGTTTCCATAAGCATCCATAGGTAAGAAACAGGAAGCAAGAAGCCGGCGCCAGTGAGCCCTTCTGGCTTCTTCACCCCAAGAGCTGCTTCGCGATCGTCAGGAGCTGCAGATTCGACGCGCCCTCGTAGATCTGGCCGATCTTGGCGTCGCGCCAGAGCTTCTCGACCGGGTAGTCCTTGACGTAGCCGTACCCGCCGAACAGGTTGACCGCGAGGGACGTCACGCGCTCGGCGGCCTCCGACGAATACAGCTTGGCCATGGCCGACTCGGTGAGGAACGGCTTGCCGGCATCGCGCAGCCGGGCGGCGTTGTAGACGAGCAGCCGCGCGGCCTCCACCTCGGTGGCCATGCGGGCCAGTTGCGCCTGCACGAGCTGGAACTCGGCGATCGGCTTGCCGAACTGCTTTCGCTCTTTCGTGTACTTCACGGCGTGGCGGAGCGCGCCCGCCGCAAGGCCGATCATCTGCGCGCCGATGCCGATGCGCCCCTCGTTGAGCGTCTCCATCGCGACCTTGTAGCCCTTGCCCGCCTCGCCGAGGACCTGGCTCGCCGGCACTCGGCAGTCCTCGAGGATGAGTTCGCAGGTGCTGCTCGCGCGGATGCCGAGCTTGTCCTCCTTCTTGCCGACGGTGAACCCCTGGGACCCGCGCTCCACCAGGAACGCGGTGATCCCGCGATAGCCGGCCTCGGGATTCACGTTCGCGAAGACGATGACGACGCCCGCTTCGTTGCCGTTGCTGATCCAGAGCTTGCGCCCGTTGAGGACGTACCCGTCGCCGTCCGGCCTCGCCCGCGTCGCGAGCGCGAACGCATCGCTCCCGGAGCCCGCCTCCGACAGCGCGTAGGCGCCAACCGTGTCCGTGGCGAGGCGCGGCAGGTAACGTTGTCGCTGATCGGCGGACGCCCAGCGCAGCAAGGCGTTGGTGACCAGCGTGTTCTGCACGTCGACCAGGAGGCCGACCGCCGGGTCCACGGCCGAGAGCGCTTCGACGGCGAGCACGCCGTGGAAGAACCTGGCGCCCCCGCCGCCGTACGCCTCGGGGATCTCAACCCCCATCACGCCAAGCGCGAACAGCTTCTCGATCAAGGCCTTCGGAATCTTGGCCTGCTCGTCCATCTCGCGGACGAGAGGGCGGACCTGGGCCTCCGCGAACTCGGCAACGCTGTCACGCAGGAGGATCTCGTCCTCCGACAGGGCGGTCAGGGCCGGCGGGACGTCGTGCTGATCCACGTGGGGCTCCTGGAAAGCGGGCGAGGCGCGCGAATCGCGCCCCTCTCGGTGATGTTATCATCGAAGCATGGGTAGGCACTTCCGGCGCCGTTGGCTCGCCAGCGTCGCCGCCATCGTGGCGGCGGCAGGCCTCACGCTCGTCGGGCACGCGGGGCCCCAGGGTGGGCAACCGCCCCAGTCCGCCCCACCGCAAGAGCCCGCGCGGCCCGCCGCGCCGGCGGGGCAGGCCCAGCCGCAGGATCCGACCCAGAAGCCTCCCGTCTTCCGCGGCGGCGTCAACGCCGTACGGGTGGACGTCATCGTGTCGGACAAGTCCGGCGGTCCCGTCAAGGACCTGACCGCGGCCGACTTCGAGGTCTACGAAGACGGCAAGCTGCAGACGGTGGACCTCTTCAAGCTCGTCAACTCGGACGGCAACGTCGCGCCCGGCGCCAATCCGGCGAAGCCGATCCGTTCGGCCTACGACCAGGAGTCCGAGGCGGCCCGCGACGACGTGCGGCTGTTCGTCATCTTCCTGGACGACTACCACGTCCGGAAGGGCGCCGGGATGCGCGTGCGCGAGATCCTCGCGGAGTTCGTGCGGACGCAGCTAGGGCCGCTCGACATGGTGGCGGTCATGTACCCGCTGATGTCGGTGTCGGACGTGACGTTCACGCGCGACGCGAGCTCGCTTGTGGCCTCGATGTTGGCGTTCGACGGGCGCAAGTTCGACTACAAGGCGCGCAACGCCATCGAGGAGCGCTACGAGAACTACCCGACGCAGGCCATCGAGACCATCCGCAATGAGATCACGATGACGGCCCTGCGGGGTCTGTGCGTGAAGCTCGGGTCGCTGCGCGAGGGCCGGAAGGCGGTGATCTTCGTGAGCGAGGGATTCACGTCGCTCCTGCCCCCGCAGATGCGCGACATGAACGCCCAGGTGCCCGGCCTGGGCAACCCGTCCGCCGGGAACCCGTTCGCCGGGGAGAACAGCCGGTCGGAGGAGCGTTCGCGCTTCAGCGCCGACGCCCAGCTCATGGCCGACCTGCGGCAGGTCTTCGACGCCGCGAACCGGAACAACACGGCGATCTACGCGCTCGACCCGCGCGGCCTCGCGACGGGCGAGTTCGACATCAACGAGAACATCGGCCTCAAGACGGACCAGGACTACCTCCGCCAGACGCAGGACACGCTCCACATCCTCGCCCTGAACACCGACGGCCGCGCGATCATCGACCGGAACGATCTGCAGGGCGGGCTGAAGCAGGTGATTCGCGACACGAGCGCGTACTACCTGCTCGGCTACAACTCCGCCCTGACCACGCCGGACGGGAAGTTTCACGAGATCAAGGTCAAGCTGAAACGGCCGGGCCTGCAGGTGCGGTCGCGCAAGGGCTTCTGGGCGCCGACGGCGGAGGAGGCCGCGGCGGCCAAGGCCCCGCCGAAGCCGTCGCCGCCGCCGGCCGTCGAGAAGGCGCTGAGCAGCGTCGAGACGCGCCAGCGCGACGCCTACGTCTCGACCTGGATCGGCACCGCCCGCGGCGCGAGCGGCGGCACGCGCGTCACCTTCGCGTGGGACCCGGTGCCGGCCGTGCCCGGCGAGAAGCGCGAGGCCGTCGCCCGCCTGCAGGTCCTCGCGTCGAGCCGGGCCGGCCAGGAGTACTACCGCGGACCGGTCCCTGCCGAGGGCGGGGCGCCTCCCGCCCTCGCGCCAGCGCCGGCCGCTCCGCCGGCCGCGCCGCGGGCCGGCGCGAAGGTGAGCTTCGACGTGCCGCCGGGAAAGATGCAGCTGCGCGTGACCGTGCAGAACGAGAAGGGGGAGGCGCTCGACTCGCTGCAGCAGGAACTGACGATCCCGGACTACGCGGGGACGGACGTACGCCTCTCGACGCCGGTTGTCCTGCGCGCGCGCACGGCCCGGGAATTTCAGTCGATCTCGCGCGATCCGGACCCCGTGCCGTCGTCGTTCCGGGAGTTCCGCCGGACCGATCGCCTGCTCGTGCGCTTCTTCGCGCACTCGCCGGCCTCGGGCGCGCCGGACGTCGCGGTGCGCCTGCTCAACCGCGGCGGGCAGAAGATGCTGGACCTGGAGGTCGCGGCGCCGCCGGATGCCGCGCAGCCGTACCAGATCGATTTGCCGCTCGCCAACTTCTCGCCCGGCGAGTATGTGATCGAGATCAAGGCGAAGGCCGTCTCGGGCGAGGCCTCCGAACTGGTGGCGATCAAGGTCGTCAGCTGAGGTAGCCGACCGCCCGGTTCTCGTCGGCGTTCATCAGGACCTTCAGGACCTGGCCTCCCGTCACGGCGGCCACGTCGATCACCGTGATCACCCCGGCCAGGTCGGCGTGCTCGGGGACGAGTTCGGCGAACACGTTCGCCGCCTGGTCGAGGAACGCCCGGTTCAGCACCACGCCCTCGTCGTCCGGGTAGAGCGGCAGATACCGGATCGAGGACTCGACGAGGTCCTGGAAGAAGTGGGTCCCGAAGGAGAGTTCGGGCATCGAGCCGTCGCGGCGTGACGCGATCTCGATGAGCAGCGCTGTGTTGTTGATATCCGAGTAGGTGACGGGCACGCCGAGCTTGATGTCGCCGCGGCTGCCCCAGCGGCCGGGACCCATCAGCGCGAACGCCCGCTTCGGCAGAACCTTGTTCAGCCGGCCCACGGCCCGCCCCACATCGCGCAGCGCCTCCACGTCGCCGAGCGCTCCGTACGCGTCCGGATCGACGAACACGATGTGCGTGAGCTCGGGCACGCGGCCGTTCGACACGAACCGGCGCGCCGAGAACACCACGCGGTCGCCGGGGATGTCGTCAGGGATGTTCTGCGGCGCGGCATCGTCCTGGGCCGACTGGGGCCGGCACTGCAGCAGGTAGACGTCCGTGCCGTCGTGGGCGAATTCGACGTCGACCGGGCCGCCGATCTTCTCGCGGAGCACGCGCAGCAGCGCCTGCATCTGAGCGAGGAACAGGGTGTTCGTGGCCAGACCCTCGAAGCTCGCCACGAGGTTATCGGTGGTGCCGTCCCAGTCGAATCCACCCACCGGGTGCAGGCCCTCGGCGTCGGCCGCCGAGAACACCTGCTTGAACATCGGGTACTTCGATCCGTATTGCTTGAGCAGGTCGCCGATGAGAACGGTGGCAAACCGGTTCGCGTCGAGGTTGATGAGGTCGATGCGCCTCGGCGCGTAGCGCATCTGTTCCTCGGGCGTGACCTTGGCGCGGAGCCCAGGCTGGCCGGGGGAGAAGAGGACGGGGTAGTCGTCGCTCAGGCGGTCGACGGCCCGCGTGCCGAGGCCGGGCACGAGACGCACCAGGCCGTCTTCCCGGGCGATGCGCGGCGACCAGCGGAACTCGTTGTTGCTGAAGGCCACGCCCCCGAACGCCGGCAAAAAGTAGCGGCCGACCTGCGTGCCGACCACCTCCTGGATCATGAGGCCCATCTCCTCGTGCAGGTCGAGCAGGCCGCGCTGGGCCCGGTACTCGATGGGATCCGGGCTGAAGGTGCTCGCGTAGACCTCCACGACGGCGTCGGCCAGCGCCTGCATCCGGCTCCGCTTACCGCCCCGGTTCGCCAGGAACAGGCTCTTGTACTTGCCTGAGAAGGCGGACCCGATCCGGTCCTCGAGGAGGCTGGAACTGCGCACCACCACGGGCTTGTCGCCGATGTCGTCCAGCGCGACCGCCAGCCCTTTCAGCACCTCCTTGGGCAGCTCCGAGTTCTTGAACGCCTGAACGATGTGCGGGTACTCCTTGCGGACCTGCTCGACCTCGAGGTACTTCCGGTTGTGGATGTCCTGGAGGTGGTTGTGATCCAGGAACGCCAGCAGGCCGTCCGACGTGAGGTACCAGGTCCTTGGCATCTTGAAGGACCCGATCGCGTCGGCGTACTCGTCCGATCCCCGGACGATGTGGTAGGCGAGGAGGAGACCGGAGCTCTTGCCGCCGAGCTTGCCGCGCGAACCGGCCGGCGAAACCACGCGCTGCACGATGTCGCAGAAATCGTGGACGTGCAGGTAGTTCTTCGCGGTGTTGATGTACTCCAGGTCGTCGGTCAGGAAGCGGCGGACCAGCGACACGCGGAGGCCGAGCTGCACCGAGCGGGAGAGCTCGTGATCGCCGAAGCCCATCCCCTCGAACCGCTCCAGCGCGTCGGCGATCTCCGTGAGCGAGGTGCGCTGGTTCTCGACCGCCTCCACCAGGAACCCGCTCTTGTCGTCCTTCACCCACTGCTCGATGACGTGCACGATCTCTTCGTCGGTCAGGTTGGCGGCAGCCACCCGGAAGGCGGCGTTCGACACGCGCATCAGTTCGTCGAGGCTCGCGCGCTCGATCGGGCGGTTCTCATCCGACATTTCCCGCGCGCGCTGGTTCGCGCCGAGGTGGTCGAGCAGGTTCTCGGCCTCTTCGACGCCGGCCCACACGAGGTAGTTGATCATGCGCCGCGACACGCGCGTCAGCAGGTTCGGATCGGTGCGTCGGAGGAACTCGATGATGACCCGCCAGTCGCGGCGATCGTCGCCGGGCGCCTGTTCGATCTCAGCGTGCCAGCTGCGAACCATTCCGCGGAGCCGTCGCTCGGCCAGATACCGGCCCAGCACGCGGCTGATGTGATCCAGCAAACGCCGCTCCTCGTTCAGGAACGGCCCCTCGTCGGCCTTCGGGAAGTACCGCTCGTAGAACACCTCGATGGCGCCGACCGGCTTGCCCAGCACGACGATCGGCGCCCGCAGGACCCAGGGTGTCTCGGTCCGCTGGACGAGTTCGTGGACGCTCGATTCGATCGTGATCCTCGCCCAGCAGGCGTCCGGGTGCAGCCAGCCCGGCGGGATGCACTCCACGAGATCCCGGCACACTTCGTCAGGCGTCCGATCCGGATCGGCGGTGTGATCCTGCACCTGATACAGGCAGGCCAGTTCCTTGGCTCGCTCGCGCAGGCGAGCGAGCATGTCCATCGGGCCGGGGCCGGGTAGGTCCATGTGTTCATCGAGTATGTACCGGCGGACGACGGCAACTCAACACCGCGGTGAACGCCGGACGCTGAATGCCCGCCCCTGCCTTCGCCTACCTCCAGCGGTCGTCCTCGACGTGTGTCCGATCGACAGGGGGGATGTGGCGCGCGCGCCACGTGCGCTCGCACCTGAGGAGCCACTGTGCCACGTCCCGCAGGGCGTCGGGGCGCAGCTGATAGACGCGCATCCGGCCAACGCGGCGCTCGCTGACGAGGCCGGCCCGGCGCAGGACCTTCAGCTGCTGGGACACGGCCGCCATGGACATGTTGAAGGGTGCCCGAAGGCGGGTCACGGTCAGTTCGCCGCGGCTCAGCGCGTCGAGAATCTGACGGCGTGTGACGCTCGCCAGCGCCAGATAGACATCGAGTGAGTAGGCAGATCGCGGCATGGACAATACATAAGTATATCCTTAACTGTGCCGTGACATCCGGCTTCTTCTTGTGCTATACCTCCCTCGCTCTCGACAACCCGCCCCCGGGACCCAGCGGCAGTCGGCCCTTTGTCAACCACTCACGGAGGTCATCATGGCGAACGTCGTCGTCAGTCCGAAAGTCTCAGCCTACATGCGCGACCTGATTGCGGAGGTGATCGCCAGGAACCCCGGCGAGCCGGAATTCCATCAGGCCGTGACAGAGGCATTCGAATCCCTCGACCTGGTCATGGAGCGCCGGCCGGAGTACCGGACCGCGAAGATCCTGGAGCGCATCGCCGAGCCCGAGCGGCTGATCATGTTCCGCGTGCCCTGGCAGGACGATCGGGGCAGGGTGATGGTGAACCGCGGGTATCGGATCGAGATGAACAGCGCGATCGGGCCATACAAAGGCGGGCTGCGGTTTCATCCCTCGGTCAATCTCGGTATCCTCAAGTTCCTGGCCTTCGAGCAGGTCCTCAAGAACTCGCTGACGACGCTGCCAATGGGCGGCGGCAAGGGCGGGAGCGATTTCGATCCGAAAGGCAAGAGCGACAACGAGGTCATGCGGTTCTGCCAGAGTTTCATGTCCGAGCTCTTCCGGCACATCGGGCCTGACACGGACGTGCCGGCCGGGGACATCGGCGTCGGCGGGCGCGAGATCGGGTTTCTGTTTGGGCAGTACCGGCGGTTGCGCAACGAGTTCACGGGCGTCCTGACGGGCAAGGGGCTCGGCTGGGGCGGATCGCTCATCCGGCCGGAGGCCACGGGGTACGGCGCGGTCTACTTTGCGGCCGAAATGCTGTCGACGCGGAACGAGACCCTGGAGGGAAAGACCTGCCTCGTGTCGGGCAGCGGCAACGTCTCGCAGTACACCGTCGAGAAGCTGCTCCAGCTCGGCGCCAAGCCGGTGACCTGGTCGGACTCGAACGGCTATGTGTACGATCCCGCCGGCATCGACGTGGAGAAGCTGCGGTTCGTGCTGGATCTGAAGAACGTCCGGCGCGGCCGTATCAAGGAGTACGCCGACCGGTTCAAGGACGTCGTCTACACGCCGCTCGATCCCAAGTTGGACGTCAACCCGCTGTGGAACCACAAGGCGCAGTGCGCGTTCCCGAGCGCGACGCAGAATGAGATCAACGGCAAGGACGCCCAGAACCTCGTGCGCAACGGCGTGTACGTCGTGTCGGAAGGCGCCAACATGCCGACGAACCTCGACGGCGTGCGGGTGTTCCTGGATGCGAAGGTCCTCTACGGCCCGGGCAAGGCCGCGAACGCCGGCGGCGTGGCGACGTCCGGCCTGGAGATGTCGCAGAACAGCATGCGGCTGTCGTGGACGCGGGAAGAGGTGGACCAGCGGCTGCACGGGATCATGAAGGCCATCCACAAGACGTGCGTGGACGCGAGCGAGGCGTTCGGCACGCCGGGCAACTATGTCAACGGCGCCAACATCGGCGGGTTCCTGAAGGTCGCCGATGCGATGATGGACCAGGGGCTGGTGTAATCTAGGTCCGTGAGGGGACGGCCGGGCCTCGCGTGGCGGCCGGCCGTCCTCGTCGCGGGCCGAACCTATGCGCGAGTCACCCGCCGGTCGCCAGCCGCACGCGCGCGAGGGACGAGCCCCGCACCTCCGGGATCTGATGCCCCATCGGATCCACGACATCCTGCTGGTCTCCAGCCGATACGACTCCTTCATCCTCGCCCAGGACGGCCAGTTGAACGAGCTGGTCCTGAGCGAGTACCTGCAGCTCAACCTGCACAACACGCCCGGCCTCACCCAGGTCTCCACGGGAGCAGAAGCGCTGGCCCTGGCCACGAGCACGCGTCGCTTCGATCTGATCATCACGTCGTTGCAGGTGGGCGACATGACGGCCCTGAAGCTGGCGCGGCGGGTCAAGGAGGCCGGGCTCGCGGTGCCGGTGGTGCTGCTGGCGTACGACCACCGGGCCCTGACCGAGTTCATGGCCAGCCATGACACCTCGGACCTCACCCGGGCGTTCCTGTGGCAGGGGGACGTGCGCATCCTGCTCGCGATCGTCAAGCACATCGAAGATCGGCTGAATCTCGCCCACGATACCGGCCGCCTCGGGGTGCAGGCGATCATCGTCATCGAGGACAGCATCCGGTACTACTCGTCGTTCCTGCCGGTCATTTACACCGAGGTGATGAACCAGGCCCACCGGCTGCTGCCGGAGGGGATGAACCTGTCGCAGAAGCTGATGCGGATTGAAGCCAGGCCGAAGATCCTGCTGTGCGGGACGTACGAGGAGGCCTGGCGTGACTTCTCGGCGTACCAGGACAACATCCTCGGCGTCGTCGCGGACATCGAGTTCCCGCAAGGAGGCGTGCTCGCCACCCACGCCGGCGTGCACTTCGCCCGGGCGGTGCGGGAGGCGCAGCCGGATGTCCCGGTGATGCTGCAGTCGAGCGAGGCGGCCAACGAGAAGCTCGCCCAGGAGGTGGGAGCGGCCTTCCTCCTGAAGGACTCGCCCGTGCTGCTGCAGCAGCTCCGGCGGTTCATGGCGGACAGCTTCGGGTTCGGCGACTTCGTGTTTCGGATGCCCGACGGCAGGCAGGTCGGCCTGGCTGCGGATCTGCGGAGCCTGGAGCGCCAGCTCCGGATCGTGCCGGCCGAGAGCATCGCGTTCCACTCGGGACGGAACGACTTCTCGAAATGGCTCAAGGCGAGGACGGAGTTCGCCCCGGCGCACAGCCTGCGCCCGCGCCGCAACGAAGACTATCCGTCGATCGAGTCGCTCCGCGCCGATCTGGTGCAGTCGATCCAGGCATACCGCGAGCGCGGCGATCGGCTGACGGTCGCGGACTTCGACCGCGCGACCTTCGACGGTGCGCGAAGCTACTGGCGGATCGGCGGCGGCTCGCTCGGCGGCAAGGCCCGCGGCCTCGCGTTCATGAACGTGCTGCTCGACGACTCACGGATCGGCGAGGAGTTCCCCGACGTGCGCCTCGCCGTGCCGCCGTTTGTCGTGCTGGGCACCGAGGTGTTCGACGAGTTCCTCGATCGCAGCGAGCTGCGCGACTTCGCGATCGGTGAGCAGGACGACGCCGCCATCGAGCGGCGGTTCCTGGAGGCGGAGTTCCCGGAGCGAGCGGCGCAGGACCTGGTCCGCTTCGTGGACGTCGTGCGGTACCCGCTCGCCGTGCGATCGTCGAGTCTGCTCGAGGACTCGCACTACCTGCCGTTTGCCGGCATCTACGCCACCTACATGCTGGCCAACGACGATCCGAACGCCAGGAAGCGGGTGGATCGCCTGCTCGTCGCGATCAAACGGGTCTACGCCTCGGCGTTCCTGCAGCAGGCGAAGAGCTACCTGGCGGCCACGCCGTACCGGCTCGAAGAGGAGAAGATGGCTGTGATCCTGCAGCGGGTGGTGGGTGCGCCCCGCGGCGAGCGGTTCTATCCCGACCTGGCCGGCGTCGGTCGGTCCCACAACTACTACCCGGTGCCGCCCATGACGGCCGACGCCGGCATCGCCGCGGTGGGTCTGGGCCTGGGCGACACGGTGGTCAACGGCCGCGTGTGTGTCCGGTTCTGTCCGCGCGATCCGCAGCATCTCGTGCAGTTTTCGTCGGTCAAGGACGTGCTGCAGAACTCGCAGCGCAGGTTCTTCGCGTTGCAGCTCGGCGCACACCACTCGGAGACGGCCCCGCATGGCGATTTCGAGCTGCGCGAGTACGGCCTCGACGCGGCGGAAGCCGACGGCACGCTGGCCCTGGTCGGATCGACGTGGTCGGCCGAGAACGACGTCATCTATGACGGGGTGTCCCGGCCCGGCGTCCGGGTCGTGAGCTTCGCGCCGATCCTCAAGCACGGCATGTTCCCGCTCGCGCCCATCCTGGACCGGCTGCTGCAGATTGGCAGCGAGGGCAGCGGTTCGGCGGTCGAGATCGAGTTCGCGGTGAACCTGCCGTCCTCTCGCGGCAGTTCCGCGGAGTTCGGGTTCCTCCAGCTGCGGCCACTGGCCGTGTCGCATGAGGACAGCGAGGTGGCGCTCGGACACGCGCCGGACGCCGATCTCATCTGCCGCAGCGGTTCGGTGCTCGGCAACGGCCGGATTGGCAACTTGTGCGATGTCATCGTGGTCGACTACCACGGGTTCGAGAGGGCGCGCAGTCCAGAGGTGGCGCGTGAGGTCGGGCGGATCAACGCGGTCCTCCGCGCCGAAGGCCGCCACTACGTCCTCATCGGTGTGGGACGCTGGGGATCACAGGATCCGTTGCTCGGCATTCCGGTCAGCTGGAACCAGATCTCGGAGGCGCGCGTCATCGTCGAGGCGGGGTTCAGGGACTTCCGGGTCACTCCGTCGCAGGGTACGCACTTCTTCCAGAACATCACGGCGTCGAGCCTGGGCTACTTCACCGTGAACCCCGAGGCGGGAGGCGGGCTGGTGGACTGGGGCTGGCTGGCGAGCCAGCCGGCGGTGTCGGAATCGGCCTTTGTGCGGCACCTCCGGTTCGCGCACCCGGCCGCGGTCAGGATGCACGGCCGCACCAACTGCGGGGTCATCCTCAAGCCCCGGGAAGCCGGCTGATGGCGCGGCTGCGCTGCTACTTCGTCTCCGATCTGCATGGCGTCACCGCCAGGCTCCAGGCGCTCTGGTCGGCGGTCAGCATCGAGCGTCCCGACGCGGTGTTCATCGGGGGCGATCTGCTTCCGAGCATGCGTTCCTGGCAGCAGCCGTGCGGCCCGGACGATTGCGACCCCATTGGCGAGCTCTTCGGCGGTTCGCTCCAGGCCCTCCGGGAGCGTCTTGGGGCCGCTTACCCGCGCGTGTTCGCGATCATGGGCAATGATGATCCGCGCGTCCATGAGCCCGCGGTGCAGCGGGTGGCGGACGCCGGCCTGTGGGACTATATCGACCAGCGGCGAGTCGAATGGGAAGGCTACGGCGTCTTCGGGTACGCCCGCGTGCCGCCGACACCGTTCCTGCTCAAGGACGGCGAACGGTACGACGTCTCGCGCTACGTGGACCCCGGATGCGTCTCCCCGGAGGAGGGACTGCGCTCGGTGCCTGCAGATCCGCACGCGGTCCGCTGGTCCACCATCCAACGGGACCTCGACGCGCTCGTCGGCGATGAGGACCTGGATCGGGCCATCTGGCTCTTCCATGCGCCGCCGTACGACACCGGACTCGACCGGGCCGCGCTCGACGGGCGCACGGTCGACCACGCGCCGCTCGATGTCCACGTGGGCAGCGTCGCGGTGCGGCGGATGATCGACGCGCGGCAGCCGCTGCTGACGCTTCACGGACACATCCACGAATCGGCGCGGATCACCGGCGTGTGGCGCCAGCGGCTTGGCCGGACTCTCGCCCTTTCCGCCGCGCACGACGGGCCGGAGCTGGCGCTCGTGCGCTTCGAGCTGCCGGACGTGTCCACGGCGGCCCGCGAACTCCTCGCCGTCTCCGCGCGAGGGACCCCGTCGCGTGGAGGGGCCGGCGCCGGGGACGTCAGCGGGCTTCAGCGGCGGCGCCCGGACCCTGCGCCTGTGCCGCCAGAGCCAGGGGGCGCGCCGGATCCGTGACGGCATTGATCTTGGCGGCGAACGAGGTTCGTGCCGCGATGTCCTCGTCAGTCACGACGTGCGCGTCGAGCAGGCCGTCCGAGCGATAGCCTGTCCGAATGAAGTTGATCTCCGCCAGGCACAGGCTCCAGCCCTCGAGCCACAGATCGAGCGCGCGGCGCTGCTCGGGCGAACCCGCGAAGTGGATCAGCAGGTCGATGTCGCTGGCAGGGCCCGCCGTCGCGTTCTTCGTGCTGCCGAAGACGTACACGGCCCGGACCCCGAATCGCGCCCCGTCCATCTGCGATGCCAGGTGGTCGGCCATGCGCAGCCGCCAGCGCCAGTGCGTGTCCGGCGTCGGGTCGGGGTCGCGGTGCCGGCTCGTTCCCGCGGACACCGAGCCGCTGGGCGGGCAGAACATCCCGATGGCCTCGTCGAGATCGGCGTTCATCCGGACGCTCAGCACCTGGCCATCGGCGCTCTTCGGCACGTCGATCACCCGCACCGCCTCGGCCAGTTTGGCGTATTCCGGCAGCAGGTCGCGGAGGATGTTGGGCGAAGACCGGAGGAACGCGTGGTTGAACAGCGTGCCACCTTCGTCCGGGTAGAGCGGCAGGTAGCGAATCGACGACTCCACCAGGTCCTGGAAGAAATGCGTACCGAAGGACAGTTCAGGCGAGTACCCGCCGCGCGACGTGGCGATCTCCAGCAACATCGCCGTGTTGTTGATGTCGGAGTAGGTCACTGACACCCCGAGCTTGATGTCGCCCCGGCTGCCCCACCGGCCCGGCCCCATGAGGATGAACTGGCGCTTGGGCAGGATCTTGTTGAGGCGTCCGATCGCCCGGCCGACGTCGCGGAGCGCGTTCAAATCCTCGAGCCGGTCGTAGCCCTCCGGGTCGACGTAGACGATGTGCGTGATCTCGGGCACCCATCCGTTCGACACGAACCGGTTCGCGGTGAACAGCACGCGGTGCTCCGGCACGTCCTTGGGAATCGGCGCCGGGCCGTCCTGGTCCGAGAAGCTCTGGGGCCGGCACTGCAACAGGTAAAAGTCCCGGCCGTCCGACGCGAACTCGATGTCGGCGGGCACGCCGGTGCTGTCGCGGAGCAGCCGCAAGAGCGCCTGCATCTGGACCATGAACGGGGTGTTGCGGATGAGGCCGTCGAAGGTGACGACCAGCTGATCGCGCGCGGGATCCCAGTCGAAGCCTGGCGCCCGGTGAATGCCGTCACGGTCGTGCACGGAGAAGATCTGGCTGAGCAGCGGGAACTCGCGCCCGCACTCCCTCAGCAGATCCGCGATGAGCACCGTGCGGAAGCTGTTGGCGCTGATGTCGATGACGTCGATCTTGCGCGGCGAGTACCGCAGCACCTCCTCGGGTGTGACATTGACACGCAGCCCGGGCTGCCCGGGAGCCATGAGCACCGGGAAGTCGTCGCTCAGCCGATCGACGGCGCGGGTGCCAAGTCCGGGCACCATTCGGAGGAGTCCATCGTCGCGCTTGATGCGGGGCGACCACCGGAACTCGTTGTTGCTGAAGGCGACGCCCGCAAACGCCGGGAACAGGTAGTGGCCGACCCGCGTCCCGACGACGCTCTGGATCATCACCCCCATCTCCTCGTGCACGTCCAGGAGGCCGCGTTCGGACCGGTAGGCGATGGGGTCCGGGGCAAAGATCGAGGCGTACACTTCGGCCACGGCGTCCATCAGCGCGACCAGCCGCTCGCGACGCGTTCCGTGATTGGCGAGAAAGAGGCTCTTGTACTTTCCCGAGAACGCCGATCCAATTCGATCCTCAAGGAGGCTCGAGCTTCGCACGATGAGCGGGCGATCGCCGAGATCGTCGAGCGCGAGGGAGAGCCCCTTGTACATCTCCGGGGGGAAGTGCGAGTTCTTGAAGGCCTGGACGATGTGCGGGTACTCGCGGCGGATCTGGTCGATTTCGAGGTACTTCCGGTTGTGGATGTCCTGCAGATGGTTGTGCTCGATGAAGTTCAGGAGCCCGTCGGAGGCGATATACCACGTGGTCGGGGCCTTGATCTGGCCGAGCGCGTCGGCGTATTCCTGCGACTTCCGCACGATGTGGGACGACAGGATGAGCCCCGAGCTCTTGCCCCCCAGCTTGCCGCGGCTGGCGGACGGGCTGATGACCCGCTGCACGAGGTCGTGGAAGTCGTTGACGCCAAGGAAGTTCTTGGCGGTGGTGATGAAACCCAGATCCTCGGACAGGAAGCGGCGCGCCAGGGAGACCCGGAGCCCGGTCTGCACCGACCGGGACAGCTCGTGATCCTCGATGCCCATCTGCTTGTAGCGATCCAGGGCTTCGGCGATGTCGTGCAGCGACGTGGTCTGATTCTCGACGGCCTCGACCAGGAAGGCGGCCTTGTCGTCCTTGATCCACTTCTCGACGCAGGAGATGATTTCGGCCTCACCCAGGTGGTCGGCCGCGATTCGGAACGCCTCGTTGGTGACTCGGCGGTACGCGTCGTAGTCCGTGCGTTCCTGGGGCCGGTTGCCGTCCTCTCCCGGGTCGATGCCGTGCGCGGGCCCCAGCGACTGGAGCAGTTCCTGCGCCTCGGCGACGCCGTTCCAGCACAGGTAGTTGACCATGCGCCGGGAGATGCCGCCCATCAGATGCGGGTCGGTCTTCCGCAGGAAGTCGATGATCGCCCACCACTCGCGCTTCTCTTTGGTCTCGAGGGTGTCGATCGCCGTCTTCCAATTGCGCAGCGCGCCGCGCAGCCGCCGCTGCATCAGGAAGTGGCCGACACGCTGGGCAATCGTGTCGATGAGCTTCCGCTCCTCCTTCAGGAACGGGCCTTCGTCGGCCCTGGGCATCTGCCGCGAGTAGCACACCTCGACAAAGCCGACCTCGTCGCCCTGCACCTCGATCGGCGCCCGCTGTGCGCTGACGGCCTCGTGCGGCCCGGGCTGCTCCCACAGGGTGCCCTCGATCGACAGCCGTGCGAAGCAGGCGCCCGGGTACTGCCAGCCCGGCGGGAGCACCTCCAACAGACCGCGGCACGCGTCGTCCAGGGGGAGATCAGGATCGCTCGTGAGTTCGTGCACCTGGTACAGGCACTGCAACTCCTTCGCCCGCTCGCGCAGTGTCTCGATGATCTTGCCGACCGGCCCGTCGGGAGGTACTGCGGTCATGGGTCGCTCTCGCCTCGGACTACCACACCAACGCCGCGCCGTCCATCCACCCGCAGACGCAGCGGCGTGCCTGTACGCACGTGACGCACGCGTCCGGTGTCCTCGACGGTCGACTCGCCTGCCAGCCAGGCCCAGTCCACGCCGTGGGGCCCGGACCCGCCGATGCAGTAATAGTAGACCCGGAAACTCGAGAGGTTGTGAAAGAAGTGCGCCCCCTGGCTGATCTGCACGTTCATCGGGCCCTCCGACACCTCGACAATCGCGCGCGCGCCGCTGATCTGGCTCCACACCACGGGGATCCCGAGCCAGGGATCAGAACTGCCCCAGCGCCCGAAGCCCACCAGAAGGTAGGGGCGCCCCTCTTCGACCAGGCGCCGGTTGATGGTCTCGATCTCGCGGGCGATCTCCGGCGTCAGGCGGGCCTCGAAGGTCTCGGGCTTCACGACCACGACGTCGCGTAGACCTTCGACCGTGCCGTTGCCCATCGCGGCGCTCGACGCCACGACGACGCGTGGACCTGTGAGGTCCGCATCGGCGAGATTGACCGTTTCGTCGGCAGTCGCCATCGGCCGAACCTGCAGGAACCCCAGGCGTGCGCGTCCCGCCTCGAAGGTGGCGGCGATCTCCACTTCGACGGCGGCGCCGAGCGCGTTCTGCGAGACCTCCACCAGGTGGCGCGTCACGTCGTTGAAGGCGAACTCCTCCAGCGTGAGGAGCGGCGCGAAGGTCACCAGGCGAATCCCCGCACGGCCCATCCCCGGCGACAGGCGGTCTGAGGCCGCGTCGTACGTGGACGCCGCGAACCGCAGGGTGCCGTCCTCTTCCGCCTCCGCGAGGGACGCGCGCAGGAGATACTCGGTCTCCGCGATGGGATCGTACGCGGGGGGCTTGCCCATGTTGACCGCCCAGAACTCCACCTGCGTCTGGCGCAGCAGCTCCTGCACCGAACCCACCGGCGGCGTCACGGCCGGGAAGCTCGGCGAGTAGGTCCAGCTCAGTCCGCCGTCCACAATCGTCTTGCCCAGCCCGAGGGCGAGGCTGACCACGCCGTCCTCCGGGCGCGCGTCGCCGACGCGATAGAAACTGAAGGATCGCCCGACTCCCGAGAGGTCGGGGTAGAAGCGGGGCCCGTGCCGCCGTCCCACCACTTCCTGCACGATGACCGCCATCTTCTCCTCGCGATCAGGCGCGTTCAGGGCACGGCGGTAGCTGACGGCGTCGGACAAGAAGGTGGAGGCCCAGACGCACTTGACGGCCTCAGCCAGGCGACGGAAGCGGCTCTCCCCGTCGAGCTGGTTGTTGGGGATCATCTTCGTCGCGTAGACGCCCGCAAACGGCTCGTGGATGTCGTCTTCGAGGAGGCTGGACGATCTGATGGCCAGGGGAGAGCGCACCTTCTCGCTGAGCGAATGCAGATCGCCGACCAGGCTCGCCGGCAGCGATGCATGCTGGAACGCGTGAGCCAGGCTTCGGTCCGTGCCGCTGGCGGCGACGACCTCCTCCAGGTGGTTGTCGGCCATGAACTCGTCGAATACCTCGGTCGTCAGGACGGTGAGCGAAGGGATGGCGACGTCGAAGGCGGGGAAACGGGCGGCGTCAAACCGATCGGCCAGGATCTCGCGCATGAAGAGCAGACCCGAGGCCTTGCCGCCGACGCCGCCGCTCCCGATCTGCGTGAAGCGCTCGGTGCCGTCGAAGAACGCCCGGTTGAAACGCGGCACGTCGAGGTGCGCAGGATGCCACTCGCGCATCGGTCAGCCCGCTCCCGGAACTCCGGCCGCTGACTGCCGCGGCCTACACCCATCCGCGGTCCCGGCAGGCCTTGGCGACGCGGCTGACGGCGATGACGTAGGCTGCATCCCGCATGTAGAGCTTCCGCTTCGCCGCCAGGTCGCTGACCGCCAGAAACGCCGCGGTCATCACGGAGTCCAGCTTGCCGAGGACCTCGTCGCGGTCCCAGTAGTAGTTCATGTTGCCCTGCACCTGCTCGAAGTAGCTGCAGGTGACCCCGCCTGCGTTCGCGAGGAAGTCAGGGATCACGAAGACCCCCTTCTCCTGCAGGTAACGGTCCGCATCGGGCGTGGTCGGGCCGTTGGCGCCCTCCGCCATGACCTTCACCTTCTTGCTGATCCGGCTGACGGTGTCGGCGGTCACCTGATTCTCGATCGCCGCCGGGATCAGGACGTCGACCTCCTGCTCGATCCAGGCGTCGCCCGGCAGGACCTCGTAGCCGAGGGTCTTCGCCTTGGTCTTGTCGACGGTGCCGAACTTGTCGGTGATGCCGATCAGCTCCTCGTAGGTGATGCCCGCCGGCTTGCGGAAGGTGTACGCCCGCTGGTCTTCCTGGTCCCACGACGATACGGCCACGACGGTGCCGCCGATCTGCTGGTAGAGCCGGACGGCAAACTGCGCAACGTTGCCGAAACCCTGGACGCTGGCCAGCGTGTTCTCGGGCTTGATGTTGAGCTGCCGCAGCGCTTCCCGCAGGGTGAAGACGACGCCGAATCCCGTGGCCTCAGTCCGGCCCAGGGAGCCGCCCATGCCGACCGGCTTGCCCGTGATGAACCCGGGCTCCTTCACGCCGTGAATCACCTCGATCTCGTCGAGCATCCAGAGCATGTGCTGGGGAGACGTCATCACGTCGGGCGCCGGCACGTCGACATGCGGGCCCACGTTTTTCGCCATCTGACGCACCCAGCCCCGGCAGATCAGCTCCTGCTCTCGCATGCTCAGGTTGTGCGGGTCGCAGATGACGCCGCCTTTGCCGCCGCCAAGCGGAATGTCGACCACAGCGCACTTCCAGGTCATCCACGTCGCGAGGGCGCGGACGGTGTCGAGCGTCTCGTGCGGGTGGAAGCGGATGCCGCCCTTGTTCGGGCCGCGGGCGTCGTTGTGCTGCACGCGGAAACCGCGGAACACCTTCACCGTGCCGTCGTCCATGCGGACGGGGATGGCGAACTGGAATTCGCGGATCGGCCAGCGCAGCAGGTCGCGGGTGCCCTGGTCGAGGTCGAGGATGTCGGCCACCTTGTCGAACTGGGCCTGGGCCATCTCAAACGGGTTGAACGGCTTGGACACGTCTGTCTCTCCTCCGGCGCCGGTGGCGCCGCATCGATGGCGGTTTCCGAACGGCACTCACTCGGCCGAGTCGGGCCGTGCAGCCTGCCTCCTTGGCCCGCCCGGTCCGGACCACCGTCCGGGCGTGCACGGGGGGACCCCGCATTGACTACCGCGCGGCACTCGACGCCGGCCACGGAGAACGGTCCGTGCCACGGCCGTTCTCAGGCGTACATGCCGCGCATCCGCGTCACGGTCGCGACCCGGTCGATGGCCACCACGTACGCGGCGGTCCGCATGTCGACCCGGTAGCGCTGTGCCGTCTTCAGTACCGTCTCGAAGGCGGCGATCATCGCGCCCTCGAGGCGTTCGTTCACCTCTGCCTCCGGCCAGTAGAACCCGTGCCGGTTCTGCACCCACTCGAAGTACGACGCCGTGACCCCGCCCGCGTTGGCCAGGATGTCCGGCACGACGAAGATGCCGCGCTCGTGCAGCACCCGGTGCGCCTCGGGCGTCGTCGGGCCGTTCGCCCCCTCGATGACGACGCGCGCGCGCACCTCCCTCGCGTTGGCGGCCGTGAGCTGGTTCTCCAGCGCGGCCGGCACCAGGATGTCCACGTCGGCCCGGAACAGATCCTCGTTCGTCAGCGCCCGGGCGCCGGGGAAGCCGTCGATGGTCCGGTTCTGCCGGACGTACTCGATCATCGCGTCCACGTCGAGCCCGCGATCGTCGGTGACGCCGCCCTTCCCGTCCGTGACGGCGACGATGCGGGCGCCCATCCGGCGGAGGAGCCGCGCGGACACCGAGCCGACGGTGCCGAAGCCCTGGATGGCCACGCGCGCGCCGCCGAGATCGAACCCGAGGTGCCGCGCCGCCTCGCGCGCGACGATGCTGACACCCCGCCCGGTGGCCTCTCGCCGCCCCTCGGACCCGCCGAGTTCCACCGGCTTGCCCGTGACGACGGCCGTGGTGGTGACGCCGGCGTGCATGCTGTAGGTGTCCATCACCCAGGCCATCACCTGCTCGTTGGTGTTCACGTCGGGACCGGGGATGTCCTTGTCGGGGCCGATGGCATCGGCGAGCTCGGCCACGTAGCGCCGCGTCAGCCGCTCGATCTCGCGCCGCGACATCCGCGAGGGATCGCACGCCACGCCCCCCTTGCCCCCGCCGAAGGGCACCTGGGCGACGGCGCACTTCCAGGTCATCCACGCGGCGAGCGCGGTCACCTCGTCCAAGGTGACGCCCGGGTGCAACCGGATGCCGCCTTTCGCGGGCCCGAGGGCGATGTTGTACTGCACCCGGTAGCCGGTGAAGACCTCCACCTCGCCGCTGTCCATCTCCACCGGGCACGAGACGACGATCTGCCGCTTCGGGTGCGTCAGCACCTTCCAGAGGCCGGGATCGAGATCGAGCAGCGCGGCCGCGGCGTTGACCTCCTCGAGCATCGCGCTGAAGGTCGCGCCATGCCCCGGAAGCTCCGTGCCGCGGGGAACGCTGGGCGCACTGTCGGTCAAGGGAGTCACCATCCAGCCGGGTTCGGTCGCAGGGGGGCTCGGGACGGGCGTTCGCGCCCCAACGGGCAACGGCCAGCGTACCCATACGGATGCGGCCAAGTCAAGGCGGGATGGTGGCCGGCGGCAGCGGCGTTGTACACTGGGTTTCATGCCCACGCAGCGCGGCGCCCGGGTGAGTTCCCCCCCGATCTCGCGGCCCTCGACTACGCGCGTGATCTCAACGATCCAGGCGGCTTCCCCTATACGCGCGGGATCCACGCCACGGGGTATCGGGGCAAGCCGTGGACGATGCGGCAGTTCTCGGGGTTCGGGACGCCGCGGGACACGAACGCGCGCTACCAGCACCTGCTCGCCGCCGGCGGCACCGGGCTCAGCGTGGCGTTCGACCTGCCAACGCTGATGGGCCGGGACCCCGACCACGAGTTGTCGCTCGGCGAGGTGGGGAAGTGCGGCGTCAGCATCGCGTCGCTGGCCGACATGGAAGAGCTCTTCGAGGGCATCTCCCTCGCGGACATCACCACGTCGATGACGATCAACTCCCCGGCGCCGATGATCTTCGCGATGTACCTCGCGGTGGCCGAGCGGCAAGGCGCCGACTGGGCGCGCATCTCCGGGACGATTCAGAACGACATCCTGAAGGAGTTCATCGCGCAGAAGGAGTACATCTACCCGCCGCGGCCGTCGATGCGCCTCGTCACCGACGTCTTCGCGTTCTGCGCCGAGCGCGTGCCGAAGTGGAACACCATCTCGGTCAGCGGGTACCACATCCGCGAAGCCGGCTCGACGGCGCTCCAGGAACTGGCCTTCACCCTGCGCGACGGCATCGAGTACGTGCAGTACGGGGTCGACGCCGGCCTGAAGGTGGACGACTTCGTGCCGCGCCTGTCCTTCTTCTTCAACGCGCACAATGACTTCTTCGAGGAGATCGCCAAGTACCGCGCCGCGCGGAAGCTGTGGGCCATCGCGATGAAGGAGCGCTTCGGCGCGGCCGACGAGCGCTCGTGGAAGCTCCGGTTCCACACCCAGACCGCCGGCGTGTCCCTGACCGCCCAACAGCCCTACAACAACGTCGTGCGCACGGCGCTGCAGGCGCTGGCGGCGGTCCTCGGCGGTACGCAGTCGCTGCACACCAACTCGCTGGACGAGGCGCTGGCGCTGCCGACGTCCGCGGCCGCGACGCTCGCCCTCCGGACGCAGCAGATCATCGCCCACGAGAGCGGCGTGGCGGACGTCGTCGACCCGCTGGGCGGGTCGTACTTCGTCGAGACGCTGACGCTCGACATGGAGCGGGGCGCGCGCGCGTACTTCGACACGATCGATCGCATGGGCGGCATGGTGCCGGCCATCGAGCGCGGCTACCCGCAGCGCGAGATCGCCGAGAGCGCGTATCGCGACCAGCAGGCCGTCGAGCGCAAGGAGCGGATCGTCGTGGGCGTCAACGACTTCGTGGCGGACGAACCGAGCGCCGTGCCGACGCTCTATATCGACGACGCGGCGGCGGCGAGCCAGTGCGAGCGCGTCCGGCGCCTCCGCGCGGACCGCGGCCACGCCCGCGTGCGCCGCTCGCTCGACGACCTCAAGCGCGCCGCCGAGGGCCGGGCCAACACGATGGTGCCGCTTCTCGAGGCCGCGCGCGCGTACGCCACGGTCGGCGAAATGTGCGACGCGCTGCGGGACGTGTGGGGAGAGTACACGGAGACGCCGACCATCTAGGGGCTGCCAGTCCCTGGTCCCTGACAGGATGTGCCGCATGGCGAAGATCAGAGTCGTGATTGCGAAGCCCGGCCTGGACGGACACGATCGCGGGGCCAAGGTCATCGCGCGCGCGCTTCGTGACGCGGGCATGGAGGTCATCTACACCGGGCTGCGCCAGACGCCGGAGCAGATCGTCACCGCCGCCCTGCAGGAGGACGCGGACGTCATCGGCCTCTCTATTCTCTCGGGCGCCCACAACCAGATCTGTCCCGAGGTCATGCGCCTGCTGAACGCCCGCGGCCTTGAGGACGTCATCGTCGTGCTTGGCGGAATCATTCCCGACGCCGACCTGCCGGCCCT
The DNA here is from genome assembly GCA_963809475.1 of uncultured Acidobacteriota bacterium. Taxonomy (GTDB): domain Bacteria; phylum Acidobacteriota; class Vicinamibacteria; order Vicinamibacterales; family JAKQTR01; genus JAKQTR01. The sequence continues at coordinate 2,648,036 of CAWEJS010000001.1, read as the reverse complement.
CGCCGGGATGGGCATCACCGGCGTGTTCCGGCCGGGCACGCCGATGCAGGACATCGTCGTCTTCATCGAGCATCACGCGAGGCGGCGCGGGGAGGTGGGGTAGCCGGCATCGCCGGCGCCTATCGCCCTCATGGCGACCCTCCGATAACCCTCTGTGTCCGCTTGACTTCCCGGAAGGCGGTCGCTACGCTTTCCCCATCGAAGCCAGGCGCGCCAACTGGCGATTCTCCAGGTAGTTGGGGCCATGCCGCACAAGCTCTTGCTCGCCGACGACAGCGTGACGATCCAGCGCGTGATCGAACTGACCTTTGCCGATGAAGACGTGCAGGTCATCGCCGTCGGCGACGGGCAGCAGGCGATTGAACGCATCGAGGCCGAACGCCCCGACATCGTCCTGGCCGACGTGGGCATGCCGAAGCGGGACGGGTACGAAGTGGCGGCGTTCGTGAAGAACACCGCGCACCTGGCGCACATTCCGGTACTGCTCCTCACCGGCGCGTTCGAGCCCGTCGACGAGCAGCGCGCGAGCGCGGTCGGGTGCGACGGCGTGCTGGCGAAGCCGTTCGAGCCGCACATGGTCATTACGCGTGTGAGGGAACTGCTCGCGGGCGTGTCCATGGGCGCCGGGCGGGGACGCCCCGCCGCGGCCCTCGCAGGCGACGAACCGGCGGGCGCCGGGGCGGCGACGGAGACTCCCGCCGCCGAGACAGCAGGCGCGGAGGACGTGGTGCCGGCTCCTGGCTCTGAGCCGCCGCAGCCGTCACCGGCCGACGGCGTCGCCGATGCCGCGGTGAGCGATCGGGCGGCCGATCCGTCGCTCCGGATCAGCCGCCGCACGCCCATCGCCGTACCGGGTTTCGGCGCGCCCACGCCGCCTCCCGAGTCGCTGGCCGCCCTCGACGAGTACTTCGATCGCCTCGACGCGGCGTTCGCGACGATGCAGCCGGCTCCCGCACCGCCACCGGCTGCGCCCGCAGTGGAACCCTCGGAATCGGCCGCCGTCGAGTTGGCAGCGGCCGTTCCAGCCGCGGAGGCCGAACCCGAACATCTGGCGGCCGGCCTCGAGCCGCCTTCCGCAGAACCCGAGCCCTCTGCCGCACCGGCCGACGCAGCCGCGCCACCGGAGGCGCCTGCTCCCGCCGCGGAGCCCGTTGCTGCCGCACCCGGCCGGGTCTCGGCCCACGTGCCCGGCGTCGCGCAGGCCTTCGCGGCGCTCTTCGCCGCCGAACGCGGTGATGCGCCCGAGGGTATCGTTCCTCCCCTGATCGGCCCGGCCGTGCTGCCGCCGGCCGCGATCGACGACCTCGTCGAGCGCGTCACGCGCCAGGTGCTCGAGCGCATGAGCGATCGCGTCGTCCGCGACACGGTCACCGATGTCGTGTCGCGGGTGGCCGAGCGCCTCGTCCGCGACGAGATCGAGCGCGTCAAGGCCACCCTCAAGTAGGCCGCCGCGCGGCGTCAGGGCGCCGCCCGTCCCTTCCGCTCATCTTGCCGCTCCAACGCGGGTGCGGATACGCTGTACAATTCGGGTCTTGAAGGAAGCCATGTCCGACTTGCCGAAAGTCTTCGATCACAAGGACGTCGATGCGCGCTGGGACGCGTTCTGGGAGTCCATCGGCGCGTTCCGGGCCCAGCCGGAGTCCGGGAAGCCGGTCTTCAGCATGGTGCTGCCGCCGCCGAACGTCACCGGCTCGCTGCACATGGGCCACGCCCTGAATCACACGCTGCCGGACATCATCGCGCGCTGGAAGCGGATGCTGGGCTACGACGTGCTCTGGCTGCCCGGCACGGACCACGCGGGCATTGCGACGCAGAACGTGGTCGAGAAGCAGCTGGCGCAGGAGGGCAAGACGCGGCACGACCTCGGCCGGGAGGCCTTCGAGGCGCGCGTCTGGGACTGGGTGAAGACGGCGCACGGCACCATCACGGGGCAGATGCGCAAACTCGGCGAGTCGGTGGACTGGTCGCGGGAGCGCTTCACCCTCGACCCCGGGTTGTCCAGGGCGGTGCGCCGCGAGTTCGTGTCCCTCTACCGCGAGGGACTCATCTACCGCGACACCTACATCGTCAACTGGTGCCCGCGGTGCCGCACGGCGCTCTCGGACCTCGAGGTGCAGCACAAGGACACCGACGGCAAGTTGTACTACGTGAAGTACCCGGGCGCGGGCGGCGGGTCGGGCGTGACGGTGGCCACCACGCGGCCCGAGACGATGCTCGGCGACACCGCGGTGGCGGTGAATCCGGACGATGAGCGCTACCGGCACATGGTCGGCGCGCGGGTGACGCTGCCCATCGTCGGCCGGGAACTGCCGATCATCGCAGACGCGTTCGTGGATCCGGCCTTCGGCACCGGCGCGGTGAAGGTGACGCCGGGGCACGACCCGAACGACTTCGCGATGGGGAAGCGCCACGCCCTGCCCAGCGTGGCAATCATCGATGAAGATGGCCGCATGACGAAGGACGCAGGCCCCTACGCCGGCCAGGACCGATTCAAGGCGCGGAAGGCGGTCGTCGAGCAACTGCACCGGGAGGGGCTCATCGAGAAGATTGCCGACCACCGGCACGCGGTCGGTCACTGCGATCGGTGCGGCACGGTGGTGGAGCCGCTCGTGTCGACGCAGTGGTTCGTGAAGATCGGGCCGCTTGCCGCCGAGGCCATCAGGGCCGTGGAAGAGGGCCGCGTGGTCTTCCTCCCCGACAACTGGGCGAAGACGTACTTCGAGTGGATGACGAACATCCACGACTGGTGCATCTCGCGGCAGCTCTGGTGGGGCCACCGGATTCCCGCGTGGTACTGCGATGCCTGCGGCCAGACGGTCGTCGCCGAGGACGAGCCGGCCGCCTGCGCGTGCGGCGGCGCGCTTCGGCAGGACACTGACGTCCTCGACACGTGGTTCTCGTCCGGGCTCTGGCCCTTCAGCACCCTGGGCTGGCCGGATCGCACGCCCGATCTCGCGCGCTACTATCCGACGACGCTGCTCCTGACGGCGTTCGACATCATCTTCTTCTGGGTCGCGCGGATGATCATGCTCGGCCTGAAGTTCGCCGGCGACGTGCCGTTCCACACGGTCTACATCACCGGCCTGGTGCGCGACGAGCGCGGCCAGAAGATGAGCAAGTCGAAGGGCAACGTGGTCGACCCGCTCGCGGTGATGGACGACATCGGCGCCGACGCGCTGCGCTTCACGATGGCCGCGATGGCGTCGCCCGGCATGGACATCCCCCTCTCCGAGGGGCGGATGACGGGGTACCGCCAGTTCATCAACAAGATCTGGAACGCGTCCCGCTTCCTGCTGATGAACATCGGCGACCTGCCGTCGCGGCCCGCGCTGCCGCCGGTGGGGGAGTTGCCCCTGATCCATCGATGGATCCTGAGCGGCACGAGCCGCCTCGCCCTCGAGGTGAACGACGCGCTGACGACGTACCGCTTCGACCTCGCGGCCGACCGCCTCTACCACTTCTTCTGGCACGAGTTCGCGGATTGGTACATCGAGTTCGTGAAGGTGGACCTGCAGCAGCCCGGGCCGGCGAGAGACGCTGCCGTGGCGGTCCTCGTCGAGGTGCACGACCGGCTGATGCGCCTGCTGCACCCGTTCATCCCGTTCATCACGGAGGAGATCTGGCAGCAGCTGCCGAAGCGGGAGGGGGAGGTCGTGGCCGTGACGCTGGCCGCGTTCCCTGCTGGCGAGCCCGCCTGGGCCGACCCGGGCGCCGAGCGCGACGTGCAGTACCTGCAGGAAATCGTGTCGACCATCCGCACGGTGCGCTCGCAGCGCAGCGTGCCCCCGTCGCGGAAGATCACGGCCATCGTGGAGGAGGCGGACCCTGCCGCCGCCGCGATGCTCGAGGCGAACGCCGCCTACATCAGGCAGCTCGCGGGCCTGGAGACGCTCGAGTTCCGCGGCGACGTGGCGCCCGCCTCGGACACGGTGAAGCGGGTCCTCGAACACGCCCACATCTACGTCCCGCTGGCGGGCATCGTCGACGAGACGAACGAGGTCGAGAAGGTGCGCAAGGAGCTGGCCGGTCTCGATCGGGAGGCGGCGAGCCTGGCGCTGAAGCTCGCCAACGCGAAGTTCGTCGAGCACGCGCCGGTGGCCGTCGTCGAAGAGGCCCGCGCGCGCGCTGCGCAGCTGGCCGAGCGCCGGCAGAAGCTCCAGGAAACGCTGGAGGAGCTGGACGCGTGAACGAACCCACACTCGACCCGGGGCTGTACCGCGAGACGGTCCGCCGCGCCCTCGCCGAGGATCTCGGCTGGGGCGATTCGACGACGCTCGTCGTCGTGCCGCCGGAGGCGCGGGCGACGGGCACACTGACGGCGCGGGCCGAGATCGTCCTGGCCGGCCTCGACGTGGCCCTCGAGGCGTTCCGCCAGCTCGACCCGGCCATCACCGTCGAGACATGGCGGACGGACGGTGATCGCTGCCGCGCGTCCGATCGCATCGCGGCGATCACGGGGCTGGCTGCGCCCATGCTGACGGCCGAGCGGACGGCGCTGAACTTCATCAGGCACCTGTCCGGCGTGGCGTCGGTCACGCGTTGGCTGGCCGACGCGAGCGGCGGCGCCTTCCGGATCGCCGACACGCGCAAGACGCTGCCGCTGCTGAGGGTGCTTCAGAAGTACGCCGTGCGCGCGGGCGGCGGCATCAACTGCCGCGGGTCGCTTGACGAGGGCCTGATCATCAAGGCGAATCACGCGCGCGCCGTCGGCGGCCTCCGGGTGGCCGTGGAGCGGGCCCGCGAGGCCAGGCCGGACACGCCGATCGAGGTCGAGGCGGCGACGGTCGCCGAGGTGGATGAGGCCCTTGACGCGGGCGCCTCGGTGATCCTGTTCACGGGAACGTCGCCGGTCGACCTGGAGTACGCCGTGCGGCGCTGCGCCGGGCGCGCCCGCGTCGTCGTGTCGGGACAGATCCCGGTCGATCGCGTGGCGCTCTTCGCCGGGGCGGGCGCGGACACGGTGTCGATGGGATCGATCACCGATTCGGCCCCGGCGGCGGATATCTCCTTTGAGATCCAGCCCGCCTGACCTGTCGCACGCGGTGGCGCCGCCATCGGACGTGGCCGAGGCGCTCGCCTCGTCGCGCGGCCCGCGCGGCGCATTCGGGTCGCCGCTCTTCTACTTCCACAGCATCGGATCGACGAACGACCTGGCGGCCAGGCTGGCCGCGGCCGGTGCCACCGAGGGCACGACGGTCGCGGCGGAGGCACAGACGGAGGGACGGGGCCGCCTCGGGCGGACCTGGTTCTCACCGCCGGGAGCAGGCCTCTACGCGTCGGTCGTCATCCGGCCGGACGACGGTCCGCGGCAGCCGCCCGGAGCTGGCGGAGCAGCCGGCGCCGCGGCCCGGATGATGCCGCTGCCGTCGGCGCTGACGCTCGCCGCCGGCGTGGCGCTGGCCGAGGCCGTCCGGGAGTCGACCGGACTCGCGGCCGAGATCAAGTGGCCGAACGACCTCGTCGTGCGTCGGCGGAAGCTGGCGGGGATCCTGGCGGAGGCCTCGGCCCGGGGCGCGGCGCTGGACTACGTCGTCCTCGGCTTCGGCGTGAACGTGCGCGCCGCGACATACCCGCCGGAGGTCGAGAGCCGGGCGACGTCGATCGAAGCCGAACTCGGCCGCCCGGTCGATCGGGGCCTGCTCCTGGCGACGACCCTGGTGCGGCTCGCCGCGTGCCGCGGCGCGCTGAGGAGCGGCGCGATGGCGGACGTGCTCGACCGGTGGCGCGCCCTCTCGCCCTCGGCGGCGGGTGCGCCTGTCGAGTGGCAGGGGTCCGATGGTGCCGTGACCGGCCGCACGGCGGGCCTCGACGCCGACGGGGCGCTGCTCGTGGAACGCGACGGCCGGGTGGGCCGCGTCGTCGCCGGCGAACTCATCTGGCTGTAGGACACATCCATGCTGCTGGCCATCGACGTCGGGAACACGAACATCGTGATTGGCGTGTTCGAGGGGCGTGCGCTCGGGCGGAGCTGGCGCCTGGCGACTGCCCGCGAGCGGACGGGCGACGAACTCGGCCTCATGGTCATCGAGTTGCTGGAACGCGCGGGGATCGCGACGGGCGCGATCGACGGCGTGATCATGGCATCGGTCGTTCCGCAACTGACGGGGCCGATGATCGACATGGCGCAGCGCTATCTGGGCCTGACGCCGCTGAACGTCGATGCCGACACCGACATCGGGATGCCGAACCTCTACGCGCATCCGTCGGAAGTGGGAGCGGATCGGCTGGTGAACGCCATTGCCGCGTGGGCGCAGTACGGCCGCGAGCGCGGGGAGCCGCTCATCGTCGTCGACTTCGGGACCGCGACCACGTTCGACGCCATCTCGGCGAAGGGCGAGTACCTGGGCGGCGTAATCTGTCCGGGGATCCAGATCTCGGCCGACGCGCTCTTCCAGCGCGCGGCGAAGCTGCCGCGCATCGACGTGCGGAAGCCCGCGAGCGTCATCGGGCGGACCACGGTGGCCTCGATGCAGTCCGGCCTGTTCTTCGGATACGTGGAAATGGTCCAGGGCCTCGTGCGCCGCCTGCGCGAGGAACTGGGCGGGACGGCCTACTGCGTGGCGACGGGCGGGCTGGCCGAGGTGATCTCGCCGGAGACGGATGTCGTCGACGCGGTCGACCGGGACTTGACGCTGCAGGGGCTGAGGATGATCTGGGAGAGGGCGGCGCAGTAGTCAGATGGACACGGACCAGTATTGCCGCGACATCGAGGCGCACCTGTGCCGGCGCAACGAAGGGCACCTCGTGCGGCTCGTCGGGCCCGCCTTCGAGATGGTGCGCGGCTGGGCGAGGCAGGGTGTGCCCCTGAAAGTGGCCTGGCAGGGCATCGATCGCCGTGTCGAGCGGCTCAGCGCAGCGGGCCCGCGGCGGCGGCCCGTGCGGATCGAGTTCTGCGAGGCCGACGTCCTCGATGCCTTCGACGCGTGGCGGCGGGCGGTGGGCGTCTACCGGGCTGACGAGGAAGGCGGCGACGATCGGGGCGGTGCCGCCCTCGAGGAGGCGGAGACGGGCGCAGGCGCGGAGCCGGCGCGACGGCCGCGCGCCCGCGAGTCGCTCTCGACGCACGTCGATCGCGTGATCGTGAGGCTGACGGCGCTCCGGACCGGGGACGCGTCGCGGGAGTGGGACGCCGCGCTCGAGGAGTTCGTGCGGCGGCTCGACGCCATCCATCCTGCCGCCCGGCGCGCCCGGGGGGACGCGCGCGATCGCGTGCTCGCCGAGCTCGCGGCGCTCGATGCGCAGCTCCTCGACCGTGCGCGCGCATGCGCGGCGCCCGGGGTCGTGGACGCCGTCGATCGGGAGGCCGGCGAGGAGCTGAAGCCGTTCAGCGCACGGCTGTCGCCCTCGGCGCTCGCCTCGGCGACGCGCCGGTGCGCCGACCGGATCCTGCGCGAGCGGCTGCGCCTGCCGACGGTGACCGTGGAATAGGCGACACCGCCATGCTGTGCCAGGGCGATCGCATCACCCTCATTCCCGAGAAGGCGGCGGCCGGTGGCCGGATGCTGGCGCGCCACGAGGGGATGGTCGTGCTCGTGGCCGGGGCGATCCCCGGCGAGCTCGTGCGCGCGCGGATCGAGCGCGTCGAGAAGTCGCTGGCCTTCGCGGCCGTCGAGGACGTGATCGAGCCGCATCCGGCGCGGCGGCCCGTCGCCGGCGACCCGCGCTGCGGGGGGGCCGTGCTCGCCCACATCGCGTATGGCGAGCAGTGCCGGCTCAAGGGGGACGTGATCCGCGACGCCCTCGCGAGGCTTGGGCGGATTCCGACCGACTCCCCCGTCGAGGTGCGGCCCTCCCCGGAGGCGGGGTATCGCATGCGCGCGCGCCTCCACGTCCGCGGCGGGCGCGTCGGCTTCTTCCTCGAGGGGACCCACGACGTCTGCGATGCCGCGATGACCCGGCAGCTGCTGCCCGAGGCGGCCGAAGCGGCACGGGTCCTCGGGGATCGGCTGGTCGATGCCGGCCTCCACGGCAACGCGGACATCGAGCTGTCGGAGAACCGGCCTGGCGACGAGCGGTCGCTGCACGTGGCCGTCGAGCAGCGGGGCGCGCTCGACGCGTGGGGCTCGATCGAGCCCATCGACGGCGTGACGGGGCTGACGTGGGCGCCGGCGCACCTGGGCGGGGAGCGCGTGGTGTATGGGCGGCCCTTCGTCGAGGACGTCGTGCGGTCGGTCCGGCTGCGGCGGCATGCGCGCGCGTTTTTCCAGGGCAACCGGTTCCTGCTCGACGGCCTCGTGGACGCGGTCCTCGCGGCCTGCCTGCCCGGGCCCGTGATCGACTTGTACGCCGGCGTCGGCCTCTTCGGACTCACCGCCGCCGCGACCGGGAGGCACCGGGTCGTTGCCGTCGAAGGCCAGGCGGCGTCGGCCGCCGACCTGCGCGCGAACGCGGCGCCGTTCGGCGATGCCGTCGAGATCGAGGAGGAGCCGGTCGAGCGGTTCACCGCTCGCCGGCAGCCGGCCGGCCCGTTCACGCTGGTGCTGGATCCGCCGCGCTCCGGCATGACGCGCGAGGCCTCCGCCGGAGCCGCCGCGCTGGGCGCATCGCGCGTCGTGTTCATCTCATGCGACGTCGCGACCTTCGCGCGCGACCTTCGCAGGTTCCTGGATGCCGGGTACGTCCTCGACTCGCTGTGCGGCTTCGACCTCTTCCCGAACACCGCCCACGTCGAATCCCTCGCCGTCCTCTCCCGCTGATCCGCTCATGAGAGGCCCGGCCCTCTACCGTGAGGGGCAGTCAGCGGGCGGCGGCGACGAGGCCGGCGAAGAGGGGGAGGAAGATGCCGGTTCGGAGGAAGTTCTCGGGGTGCCACTGGACGGCGACGCAGAAGCGGGCGTCGGGCTGCTCCAGGGCCTCGACGACCCCGTCCGGGGCGACGGCGGTGATCTCGAAGCCGTCGGCGACGCGCCACGCACTCTGGTGGTGGCGGCTGTTCACATCCAGGTCGCAGCCGGCGCCGAGCGCGGCACGCATGAGGTCCGCAAGGCGGCTCCCGGGCGTGACGCGCACCACGTGGGCGATGGCGTCCTGCGGATCGGGCACCTTGTGGGCGAGCGCGCCGGGCACCTGCGACGGGATGTCCTGCACCAGCGTGCCGCCCGCCGCGACGTTCAGCACCTGCAGCCCGCGGCAGATGGCCAGGATCGGCAACCCGGCGGCGAGCGCGGCGCGCGTGAGCGATAGTTCGTACTCGTCGCGGGCCGTGTCGACATCGGTCACCCGGGGGTGGCGCCACTCCCCATATCGTTCGGGCCCCACGTCCGCGCCGCCCGGCAGCAGCAGCCCGGCGCACGACGACACGACCTCGCCCGCGGGATCGGCGGCGTAGTCGAGCACCCAGACGTCGCCGCCGGCGCGCCGCACGGACTCTTCGTAGTCCGGCATCTTGCGGCACGGGGCGATGGCGATGCGCGGCTTCACGCTGGCAGGCGGCACCCTCACTCCTCCCGGTTCGCGCTACATCCTCGCCGGCACCTCGATGCCCATCAGGTCGAGCGCGCGCGTCATCTGAACGCGGAAGTACGCCACGCCGGCCGCGCGCCAGAGCTTGGCGTCCGGGTTCTCCTCGCTGAGCACAGGATACCGGTGATAGAACGCACTGAACAGCTGGGCCAGGCTGAACGCCCACTTCGCGAGGCCGGCGAACTCGAGCGACCGCACGGCCTGCTGCGCGATCTCGTCGAGGCGCGAGGCCTCCAGCACGATCGCCCAGAGCCCGTGATCGTCGTTGCTCGGCCAACTCCGCCACGTCGAGCCCGCTGAGCGCCGCGATCACGGCGGTCTCGTCGATGCCCGTCCCGCTCGCAGAGCTTCTGGAGGATGTTCTTCGCGCGCACTACCGAGAACTGGAGGTACGGCCCGCTCTCGCCCTCGAAGCTCAGCGCCTCGTCGATGTCGAACGCGATCACCTTGCCGCGCGAGAACCGCACCATGAAGTACCGGACGGCGGCGACCGCGATCATGCTCCGCGGTGCGCCGCCGCTCGTCTTCCGGAAGCTCGGGATTCCGCTTCGTCACCTCGGCGAGCGCCTTCTCGACGAGCGTGTCGACCAGGTCGTCGGCCTTGACGCCCAGGCCCTTGCGCCCCGACACCTCGACGAACGGCCGCCCGGCGTCCTCGGCCTCCGACGAGTACCCGAGCTGCCGCGCGGTCTGGTGCGAGAGCGCCACCATCTCGTACGAGAAGTGATTGGACCGCTCGGCCTCTCCGGGGTGGCCGGCGGCCGCGAGCGCCTGCGAGAGCAGGCGCTGCAGATAGGACTGGCGGACGTCGATCACGTTGTAGACGGTGTGGCCCTTGCCGAAACTCGGATGCTCCGCCGCCTCCTCTGGCGTGGGCGTGGACGAGGTCGCCCACAGCGGGCCGTCCTTGCCGGCCTCGCCGAAGTGGCGGTAATGGAAGTCCTCGCCGAGCAGGCCGAACTTCCAGAACTGGTAAGCCATGTCCTTGCCGACGTAGGTGACAGTGCCGTTCGACCGTACGATCACCTTCTCGGCCTGGTCGGCGTCCTCGCCGCCCTCGGCCCGTGGCGCGGCCTCGTCCGGCCCGGTGCCGTCGCGCGGCGCGTGGGCGATGCCGTCCTCGATCCGCATCACCCAGCAGCCCGCCAGGCGGCCGGTCTCCTGCAAGTACACGGTCCCCTGGGCCTTGAGCCGCTCGAACGCCTTGTTCCAGAACTGCAGGCGCAGGATGTCGCCTTCCCACGTCAGCAGGTCGTACTGCACGTTCAGCCGCGCCATGGTCTTCAAGTGGCACCGGACGATGCGATCGGCGACGAGGCGGCCGATCGCGGCGGACTCGCCCTCGCCGCGTTCGATCTCGTGCAGCGTCGCGGCCCGGATGGCCAGGCGCTCCTGGGCGGCCTCGTACCAGCCCGTCACCCGCGCGTACAGGTCCCAGCAGTGGTAGTCGAAGCGCGAGCCGCGCGCGATGGCCTCGACCTCGGCCGCGGTCTGGCCCTCCAGGTGGCGGAAGCCGACGACGACATCGGCCACCTGGACGCCGGTGTCGTCGATGTAGTTCTGGATCTCGACCGGATAGCCCAGGAACCGCAGGGCCCGCACCAGCGTGTCGCCGAGGGCCGAGTTCCTGAGGTGCCCGATGTGCGCGGCCTTGTTGGGGTTGATGGCGGTGTGTTCGACGATCACCTTCTCGCGGCGCGCCTCGTCGCCGGCGCCGACGCGGTTGGAGAGGCGATCCTCCAGGAAGGCCGCGCGATCAAGGAACACGTTGAGGTAGCCGTTCGCCGCGCACTCCACCCGCGCCACGCCAGGCATGGCGCCGATCTTCGCGGCGATCTCCTCGCCGATGACGCGCGGCGCCTTCCGCAGGCGGCGGGCGAGTTCGAACGCGACGGTCACCGCCAGGTCGCCGAGGCCGCGGTTCGGCGGGATGGCAATCGGCACCTGCGGCACATCGGCCGGGGCCACGCCGTACAACTCGGTGATGGCGGCAAACACGCGGCGGCGAAGGGCTTCCTGGGTCGCGAGCATCATGGTTCGTGCGTCCGGTCTTCGTTGACTCGACTTCGATCCTGCATCTACGATGGGCGGCGGTCCGGCGGCGCGTCGCGCCGGGCGGCGCGTTCGGCCAGCGCCAGGTCGCCGGGCGTGTTGAGGTTGAACAGCAGCAATCCGTCCGGGTCGAACGGCGTGATCTCGTCCGGGCCCAGTTCACGCACGCGGACGTCGGACAGGAGGTCAGTCACCTTGAAGGATCCCGATTCGATCCGCTTCAGGAGCGGCCCGGCGCACGCCGGCGCGTAGCTCGCGCACAGCGGATGGTATCCGTCAAGCGTCCTCGGGATCGCGATGTCGGCCTCCCGCCCGGCCTCGATCACGCGGGCCAGGAACGGCGCGGTGATGAACGGCATGTCGCACGCCAGCACCAGCACGGACCCGCCGCCCAGGGTCACCGCGGTGTAGATGCCCCCGAGGCTGCCGCACCCGGCGACGACGTCCGCGATCGCCGGCACGCCGGCATCGGCGAAGCGATCCGGCTCACCCGTGACGATGACCGTGCGGACGGCCACCTGCTGCAGCACGGCAAGCTGCCGCTGCAGGATGGTCCGGCCGCCGATGACGATCCGGCTCTTGTCGCGCCCGTCCAGGCGCCGGGCGCGGCCGCCGGCGAGAATCGCTGCAGTCTGCATGTGGCCGCACACGGCTCCAGGTCGAAGTACGGTACGTTAACAGAAAAATGAACACGGCGGTAATCGGACAATTCCTCGCGACGAGCCTCTACCAGGCCATTTCGGAGACGCTCCCGCTGCGGCTCGGCTTCTACGAGTCGTGGCTCACGCCCCGGGGCTTCCGCGCCAGACACGTGTACGTCGCTGGCGTCCGGGCGGTGTTCAGCTTCCTGCGCCAGGAAGACGGCCACTACGACGCCATCATGCGGCGCGCCGGCTCGCTCTCGGCGCGATGGGTCCACGACGACCTGCCGCCCATGCGCCGGGCGTTGCTGCGCAGCCTGCCGGGGCCGCTCCGCTACCGGGCGGCCCTGTTCCTGGCGCGGCACGTGATCGGGATGACGTGGAGTACGAGCCGCGTCACGATCCGCTGGCGGGGCGCCACGGGGCACGTCGCCGTCGCCCGGTCGCTCTTCTGCGACGTGCGCGACGCCGCGCCGGCTCCGCTGTGCGCGTTCTACGTCGCGGCCATCGAAGTCTGCCTGGAACTCGCCGGCCTCGGCGCAGAGGTGCGGATCGAGCAGTGCCACGCGCAGCAGGGAGGCGACTGCGCCATCACCGTGACGGCGGCGCCGAGGCCCACAGCCGCCACGGCTGCCGGGCCGGCCGCGACGGCGATCGCGCTCCTGCTGGCGGCGGCCCTCCCGGCCACCGTCCGCGCCCAGTCGCTGCCGCCGGCCGAACGCGAGCGCGTGCTCGTCATGCCGTTCGAGAACGCGTCGAGGCAGCCCCGGCTGGCCTGGCTCTCGGAGGGCTCGTCGATCCTCCTGGCCGACGAGTTGAGGGCCTCCGGCGTCGAGGCGATGACACGGGACGAGCGTCTTCGCGCCTTCGAGCGATTCCAGGTCCCGCCGCTAGCGAGCCTCAGCCGGGCCACGGTGATTCGGATCGGCGAACTCGTCGGCGCCGACGACGTCGTCATCGGCTCGCTGGCCATCGAAGCGGACGCCCTGGTGCTGCGCGCGCGCCGCGTCCACCTCGAGACCGGGCGCCTCGACCCCGAGATGTCGGCGCGCGGGCCCGTCGCCGAGATGGCGCGTCTGTACCGCGAGCTCGGCGCACGGCTGTGGGCAGGCGAGGCGGTCCCGGAGGCGGCGGTGCCCGCCTCGCCGGCGGCGCCGGCGCGGACAGCCCTGGCCGTGCCGCTCGCCGCCTTCGAGCAGTACGTGAAGGGTCTGGTGGCCGAGCCGCCGTCAGCGCGGGTGCCGTTCCTCGCGAAGGCCATCCAGATCCACCCGGACTTCCCGGCGGCGCGGATCGCGCTCGCGCAGTCCCGCGCAGCCGCCGGCGAGTACCGCCTGGCGCTCGAGGCGCTCGAGCCCGTCGGCGACTCGGGGCCCCAGGCAGTGGAGGCGCGCCTGCTGGCCGCGGTCGCCCACATCGCGCTCCGCGACTACACGGCCGCGTACCAGGTGCTGGCGGCGCTCCAGGCCCGCGCGCCCTCGGCGCTGTTTCTGAACGATCTTGGGGTGGTCCGGATCCGGGCGGCGGCGCTGCCGCCGGGCGCGGGGAGCGCGACGTGGTACTTCAGCCAGGCGCGCACGTTGGATCCATTGGACCCGGACTACCTGTTCAATCTCGGGTACGCCTACTGGCTCGAAGGCAACCCGCAAGGCGCGAGCTACTGGCTGCAGGAGGCCGTGCGCCTCAGTCCTACCGACGCCGCGGCCCACGCGCTCCTGGCGCAGGTGCTCCACGCCGCCGGGCAGGCCGCGGAGGCCGCGCGGGAACTTGCCCTCGCCCAGCGCCTGTCGTCGGACTTCGCGGGGACCGAGCTGAAGGCCGGTGCGCTGGCGGCGCCACCCAGGGGACTGGAGCGCCTGAAGGACGCGCTCGAGCCGCCCCGCGCGCAGCGCATCGACGCCGCGCTCGAGATGGTGGGGCAGCGCGAGCAGCGCGAGCTCTCGGCCTTCTACCTGGGCCGCGGGCGCCGGGCGTTCGAGGAGGTGCGCGATCGCGAGGCCGAGTCGGACCTGACGCGCGTGCTGTACCTGTCGCCGTACCAGGCCGAGGCGCACCTGCTGCTCGGCCGCATCTACCTGCGCACGGGCCGCCTCCGCGAGGCGATCGACGCGTTGAAAGTGTCGATCTGGAGCGAGGAGACGGCGGCGGCGCGCGTGGAGCTGGCGGAGGCGTACCTCGCGGCGCGCGATTCGGCGTCCGCGCGTACGGAGGCCGAACGGGCGCTCGTCCTCGATCCTGGGTCGGTCCACGCCCAGAAACTGCTCGACCGGCTCCGCCAGCCGCCGTCCGCTCCGGTATAATGACCGCACGCTCGCGTGCCCGGGCGTGGAGGGCCGCTCGATGACCGCGTTCTTCGGGGCTGACGTGCGAAGCCGCGCGTGGGCCCGTGTCTCCCGCCTCGCCCTCCTCCTGGTCCTCCTCGCGCTGCCTGGGGGAACCCTCCCGGCTGCCCGCGCGGCCGACCCCGCGCCCGTGGTCCTCGTCGCCGGCGTAAACGCCCTCATCCACCCGGTGTCGGCCGAGTACATGATGGAAGCGATCACGCGGGCCGACGCGGAGCACGCCGCGCTGCTCGTGTTCATTCTCGAAACGCCGGGCGGGCTCGTGGATTCGACGCGCACGATCATCACCAAGATGCTGGCGGCCAAGACGCCGGTCGCGGTCTTCGTCGCGCCGTCCGGCGCGCGCGCCGCGTCGGCGGGCTTCCTGATCACCCTGGCGGCGGACGTGGCGGCGATGGCGCCGGGCACGCACATCGGGGCCGCGCACCCGGTCTCGGGGCAGGGCGAGAAGATGGACGAGACGATGGCGAAGAAGGTCGCGTCCGACGTCGCGGCCTATGCCCGCACCCTGGCCTCGGGCCGGGGACGCAATGTCGAATGGGCCGAGCAGGCCGTGCGCGAAAGCCGCGCGTTCACCGAGGCCGAGGCGCTGAAAGCGACACCGCCGCTCATTGATCTCGTCGCGACGGACATCCCGGATCTGCTCAAGCAACTCGACGGCCGCGAGATCCGGCGCTTCGACGGGCGCGCGGAGACGCTGCGGACGGCCGGGGCGCGCGTCGAGTCGATCGAGATGAGCCTGCGTCAGCGCCTGCTGAGCACGCTGGCGCATCCCAACATCGCGTACATCCTGATGAGCCTCGGCATCCTGGGGCTGACCATCGAGTTGTGGTCCCCGGGCGCCGTGCTCCCGGGCGTCGTCGGCGGCATCTGTCTGCTGCTGGCCTTCTTCACATTCCAGGTGCTGCCGGTGAACTACGCGGGGGTTCTCTTGATCCTGTTCGGCCTCGCGCTGCTCGTGCTCGAGATCAAGGTCGCGAGCTTCGGTCTGCTCGGCGCCGGCGGCGTCGTCAGCCTGCTGCTCGGGTCGATGATCCTCATCGACGCGCCGACGTCCGAGCTGCGCGTCAGCCTGGGCCTCATCATCCCGATCGTCGTCGCACTCTCGGCGATCCTGCTGTTTCTCGTGCGCCTCGCGGTCATCTCGCAGCGGCGGCGGTCGGTGACGGGCGCCGCCGGGATGGTGGAGGAGACCGGCGCGGCGCTGACCGCGATCCCGGCAGGCGGCGAGGGCCGCGTGTCCATCCACGGCGAAATCTGGCGGGCGCGCGCCACCGAGGCCATCGCCGCGGGCGACACCGTACTCATCAGCGGCATCGACGGGCTCGTGTTGTCCGTTCGTCGCCGCCCGGTTCAAGGGGAGCACGTGTCATGATCTTCAATCCGCTTCTGCTCGTCCTCGTCATCGTCGCGGTCTACCTGATTGGCTCGATCAAGATCCTCGCGGAGTACGAGCGCGGCGTCATCTTCCGCCTCGGCAAGCTGCTGCCCGCGCCGAAGGGCCCCGGCGTCATCCTGGTGTTCGCGCCGATCGATCGCATGGTGCGGGTCGGCCTGCGGACGGTCGTCATGGACGTGCCGCCGCAGGATGTCATCACGCGCGACAACGTGTCGGTGAAGGTGAATGCCGTCGTCTACTTCCGCGTGGTCCACCCCCAGAACGCCATCGTGCAGGTCGAGAACTACCACTACGCCACGTCGCAGCTCGCCCAGACGACGCTGCGGAGCGTGCTGGGACAGGTGGTGCTGGACGACTTGCTGTCGGAGCGCGACCGGCTGAACTCGCAGCTCGCGCAGATCCTCGACCAGCACACCGACGTGTGGGGCATCAAGGTCTCGGCCGTCGAGGTCAAGCACGTCGATCTGCCGGAGAACATGCAGCGCTCGATGGCCCGCCAGGCGGAAGCCGAGCGGGAGAAGCGCGCGAAGATCATCCACGCGGCCGGCGAACTCGAAGCCTCCGAGAAGCTCGCGCAGGCGGCGGCGATCATCGGCTCGCAGCCGGAGACCATGACGCTCCGGTACCTTCAGACGCTGACCGAGATCGCGGCCGAGAAGAACTCGACCATCGTGTTCCCGCTGCCCATCGACCTGCTGCGGGGCATACTCAACCGCCAGTGACACGGAGCCATCGAGGCGAGTGCACCCATGACCGACGAACGACCGCGCGGCATGCACCTGAGCGACAAGCAGCTGGTCTTCACGTTCATGGCCGCGACGGTCTTTCTGGTCGTGGCGTTCCTGTGCGGCGTGCTCGTGGGCCGCGGCGTGCAAGCGGCGCGAGGGCCCCTGAACGACCCATCGTCGATCGCGGCCGAGCAGGTCGTCGGCGACGGCGGGCCTGGCGAGGCGCCCGTGGCCGACAGCGTGGCGCGGCCGGCGCCCGGCGGCGGGAGCGCGGCTCCTGGCACAGGGTCGGACGCGTTCACGTATCCGGATCGCCTGGGAGCGAACCCGCCGGCCGAGCACCTGAAGGTCCCGCCGGCCGCACGGGAGACCGCGACGCACGAGACACTGCCGCCCCCGCCGCCTGACGTGCCGGAGGAATCCGTGGCGAGGCCGGACGCCTCGGCGGCGCCAGGCCCGTCCGCGGCAACGGCCTCCAGGCCTGCGGCCGCGGGGTCCAGGCCCGCTTCCGGCGCGGGCGCGGCCCGTGCGGCCGGCACGGTGCCGGGCGATTACACGGTGCAGGTCGCGGCCGTCAAGAGCCGCGGCGAGGCCGACGCAATCGTCAAGCAGCTGAACTCGAAGGGGTACGACGCCTTCGTGTTCGTGCCGGGCGGCCGCGACGAACTCGGCGTGTTCCGGGTCAGGATCGGGTCGTTCCCGGACAAGCGCAAGGCGGACGCCCTCGCGCAGCGCCTGCTGCGCGAGGAGAGGCGGTACAGGCCCTGGGTTACGCGCTAGCCGTCCTCTCCGGCGTCCTGCTGGCGGGCAGCTTCCCGCGATTCGGGGCCCCGATCGTCGCGTGGGTCGCCCTGTCTCCGCTCCTCATCGCGGTGGCCGGACCCGGCGGCCGGCCGCCTCGCCGCCCGTTCCTGCTCGGGCTCGTCGCGGGCGCCATCTACTTTGCCGGGACGCTCTACTGGACGCCCGCCGTCCTGCGCACGTTCGGGGGCATCAGCCTCCCGCTCGCGGTGGTGGCCGGCGGGCTGCTCATCGCGTACCTGGCGCTCTTCCCGGCGTTCTTCGCGTCAATCACCTCGCGCGTGGCATCGCGCGCCGGGCCGGGCGGCCTGATGGTGGCGCCCTTCGTCTGGGTGGCGACGGAGATGCTGCGGCGATGGGTCCTCGGCGGGTTCCCGTGGGTGCAGCTCGGGTCAAGCCAGGCGGGCGTCGTGCCGATCGTCCAGACGGCGAGCCTCGCCGGCGTGTACGGCCTGTCGGCGCTCGTGGCCGCCGCTTCGGCGGCCCTCGCCCTGGCGGTGGTCGGCCGAGGCCGGGTGCGGTGGGCGGTGCCGGCGGGGACCGCGCTGCTCATCGCGTCGCTCGCGGCCTGGGGCACCTGGCGCGTGCGCGACGGTTCACTGCTCACGCAGGGATGGCACGTGCGTGTCGCGCTCGCGCAGGGGAACATCCCCCAGGACGAGAAGTGGGACAAGGACCGGGCCGCGCGCATTCTCGGCATCTACCTCGACCAGACGAGAACGGGCGCGGCGCAGGGCGCGTCGATCGTCATCTGGCCCGAATCCTCGACGCCGTTCCTCTACGAGCAGGATCTGGCCGGCCAGGCGGCCATCCGGCAGGTGGCGACGGATCTCGGCATCTCGCTGCTCTTCGGGAGCGACCAGTACGAGGCCGGGAAGCCGCCCCGCTTCTACAACTCGGCGTTCCTCGTCGCGCCTGACGGCCGGACCGCCGGGGTTTACCGCAAGATGCACCTTGTGCCCTTCGGCGAGTTCGTGCCGCTGAAGCGGCTGCTGTTCTTCGTGGCGCCCATCGTCGAGTCCGTGTCCGACTTCTCCCCGGGCGACGAGGCGGTCGTGATGGGGCTGGGCGCGAACCGCCTGTCCACCGCCATCTGCTACGAGGTGGTCTACCCGGACCTCATCGCGGCCTTCGTGGGCCGAGGCAGCCAGCTGCTGACGACGATTACGAACGACGCGTGGTACGGGCAGTCGTCGGCGCCGTACCAGCACTTCTGGATGGCGACGATCAGGGCCGTCGAGCAGGGGCGGTTCCTGGTGCGCTCCGCCAACACCGGCATCAGCGGCATCGTCGATCCGTACGGGCGCGTCGTCGTGAAGACGGCCCTCGGGGAGCGGGCCGTCATCACGGGCGACGTGCGGTACCTCGACCACCGCACGGTGTACGCCCTCACCGGCGACGCGTTCGCCTGGGCCTGCGTGCTCGTGACGCTGGCCGCGTGGGCCATGACCCGGCCGCGCAAGACGCGCCGCGGGTGATCGCGCTAGAATCGAAGACAGGCGATCACCGCCGACAGGAGTCAGAGCCGTGGCACTCGACGTGGAAGATCTCGTCCGCCGGCACGACGACCTCGCGAAGCGATCCGCGGAGCTGCGGAGGTATCTTTGAGGCCGAACGCCCGCGCGACGAAGCGGACCGCCTCGAGTCGCTGATTGGCCAGCCCGACTTCTGGAAGGACCAGGCCGAAGCCCAGAAGGTCCTGCAGCGCCGGCGCCGCCTCCAGGACGAGATCGACCTCACCGAGTCGTTGTACAAGCAGGAAGCCGACCTGGCCGTGCTCGCCGAGTGGGCCGCCGCGGGTGAAGACGTCACCGCGGACCTCGACGCGGGGCTCGGACGCCTCGAGGAGCAGGTCGAGGCCGCGGAGACGAAGCGCATCCTGGGCGGCGAGCACGATCGCGCGAACGCCGTGCTGACCATCCACCCGGGCGCCGGCGGCACCGAATCGCAGGACTGGGCGGACATGCTGCTGCGCATGTACCTCAAGTGGGCCGAGCGCCGCGGCTTCAAGCGGGACATCCTGGACTACCAGCCCGGCGACGAGGCGGGGCTCAAGAGCGCCACGCTCACCATCACGGGCGATTACGCCTACGGCCTGCTGCTCGCCGAGGCCGGCGTGCACCGACTGGTCCGCATCTCGCCCTTCGATCAGGCCGCCCGGCGGCACACCTCCTTCGCGTCGGTCTACGTCTGGCCCGAACTCGAGAACGACGTGGAGATCGAGGTGGACGAGAAGGACCTCCGCGTCGACACGTTCTGCTCGAGCGGACCGGGCGGGCAGGGCGTGAACACGACGTATTCCGCGGTCCGCATCACGCATCTGCCGACGAACATCGTCGTGTCGTGCCAGAACGAGCGGTCGCAGATCCGCAACCGCGACGCGGCCATGAAGGTCCTCAAGGCGCGGCTGTACGACATCAAGCTCAAGGAACAGCAGGCGAAGATCGACAAGCTCGGCGGAGAGAAGAAGGACATTGCGTTCGGCAGCCAGATCCGCAGCTATGTCCTGCAGCCCTACCAGATGATCAAGGACCACCGCACGAAGACGCAGGTCGGCGACGTGACGCGCGTGCTCGACGGCGACATCGACGTCTTCATCAAGTCCTACCTGAAGGCGAAGGCCAACGGGACGCTCGGCCAGGCCACCGGGGCGGACGACTGATCGCTGCTGACGATCGTCCGAAGGCCCTTCTGGCTTCTTGATTCTTACTGTCTTGGGAAGCCAATGCCGGGCTGGGTGCCGGCGATGTAGGCCTCTTCGATGGCGTTGGGCGCCCCGGGCTCGACCGGCGTTCCCGTTGCCCGATCCACTGCCACGAACACGATGTTGCCCGGCGGCTCGAAGACGGGCGGGTGCGCGCGATCGCCATACCGATCGACGTAGGCCTGCATGAACGACATCCAGACCGGCAGGGCGGCGACGGCGCCCGTCTCGTTCCTGCCCAGCGGCTTCTTGAGGTCGAATCCAATCCACACGCCCACCGTGATGTTGGGGTCGAACCCGACGAACCACGCGTCGGTGTAGTCGTCGACGGTGCCCGTTTTGCCGGCGAGGGGCCAGTTGAGCGCCGCGGCCTTCGCCGCCGTGCCGTGCTGCACGACCCCGCGCAGGAGGTTGACCATCACGAACGCCGTGTCGGCACGGATGCCTTCGTTCGCGATGGGCCGCTGTTCCTCGAGCACCGAGCCGTCCCGCTCCGCGACCTTGATGATGCTGTAGGGCCGCATGCGGACGCCCTGGTTCGCGAAGGCCGAGTACGCGCTGGTCACCTCGAGGAGCGTCGCCTCCGACGCGCCCAGGGCGGTGGACAGGAACGGCTGCAGCGGGGACTCGAACCCGAGGCGCCTCGCGTAGCCAATCACCTCCGCTGGCGTCAGCTGCGCCATCAGCTTGACGGTGGGCACGTTGCGCGAGTCTTCGATCACGCGGCGGAGCGTGATCGTGCCCTCGTACTTGTGGTCGAAGTTCTGGGGCTGATACAGGGGCTGGCCCGGCCCGGCGTTGTACGACACCGGCTCGTCGACGATGAGCGACGAGGGCGTGTAGCCGCGATCGATGGCCGCCGTGAACACGATGGGCTTGAAGGCCGACCCGATCTGGCGCGGCGCCTGGACCGCCCGGTTGAACTTGCTCCGCCCGAAGTCGAACCCGCCGACCATCGCCCGGATCTGCCCGGTCCGGTTGTCGATCGCGAGCAGGGCGCCCTCCACGAGCGGGGTCTGCTCGAGCGACACCAGCACGGTGCCGGCGACTTCGTCGATGGCGGAGACTTCGACGTCGATGAGATCCCCCGCCTTCACGAGGTCCGCGGCCGACTGCCGGCCCGTCCACTGGAACGCCTGGCGTCCGAGCACGCCCACGTACTGCCCCACGCGGACGCGCGCCGTGCCCGGCGCCAGCGGCTTCGTCGCCGCGTCCGCTGCCGGGGCCTTGGCCTTCGCCGCACCGGGCGCCACCGCCATCACCACCGCCGGCACGATGTCGCCGGCCGCAATCGGGCGATCCCACCGCCGTTCGCGGTGGTTCGCGGCCGCGTGGCCCTCGGCGATGACGTTGCGGCCGCCCTTGCGGAACCCCCGGCGCTTGTCGAGGGCTCTCAAGCCGCGATCCAGTGCGAGTGTCGCGGCCGCCTGCAGATCCGCGTCGAGCGTCGTTTGGACCGTCAAGCCGGCCTCGTAGAGTTCCTGCGCGCCGTAGTGCCGCTCGAGGTGCTGGCGGACCTCCTCCACGAAGTACGGCGCCTTCGAGTTCGCCGACGCCGGCAGACCGGCAAGGACGATCGGCTTCTTCCGGGCGGCATCGGCCTGAGCCGCCGTGATGAAACCCTCTTCGGCCATCCGCCCGAGCGCGTAGTTGCGGCGCTGCGTGGCCCATTTCTGGTTGATGTACGGACTCTGGCGCTCGGGCAACTGCAGGATGCCGGCAATGGTCGCGGCCTCGTCGAGCGTCAGGTCCTTGACCGGCTTGCCGAAGTACACGCGCGCGGCCGCCTCGACCCCGTAGGCGCCGTGGCCGAGGTTCATCTGGTTGCAGTAAAGCGTGAAGATCTCGCGCTTGGTGTACCGCTTCTCGATCTGGAGCGCGAGCACCCACTCCTTGACCTTTCGCTCGAGGGTCTTCTCGGGCTTCAGGAAGAGCTTGCGCGCGAGCTGCTGCGTCAGCGTGCTGGCCCCGCCGCCCATCAGGCGGTGCTGGACCACGAGGTTCCGCACCGCCGTGACGAACAGCCGCACCGGCCGGATGCCGATATGGCGCTCGAACTCCGCGTCCTCGGCGGCCAGGATTGCCTGCCGCATGAGCGGCGGAATCTCTTCGTACTTGAGGATGACGCGGCGCTGCGTCGCGAACTCGCCGATGACCCGGCCGTCCTGCGCGTAGACGCGCGTAATCGTGCTCGGGTGGTACTCGTCGAGCGCGGACACGAGCGGCAGGTCGCCGGTGTACGCGAGGAGCACGCCCGCCAGGATGCCCAGCGTCGCCGCGAGTACGAACAGCGCGACGATCGTGGCCTGGCGGGCGAGTGAGGCGCGGGAGGACGTCTTTCGCTTCGCCATCAATCAGGAGTGCGGCCGCGCCCGCCACGGGGCCCGGCCGACGAGAGGCCGCCTGCCGAGGGGCGCGAGCCGCCTGATCCCGAATTGTAGCGCGGAGCCGGCGGCCGGGACGATGAATCGGGCTGCGCGAGGTTGGGTGCGACACCACCCGACGGGATGCCCCGGCCCGGCTCGCGCGGGCGGGCACTGCTGCCGGAGGGTGCTGCGTGCGGCGACGCGTCCTTGGCGGGCGCGTCGCGGCGCGGCGAACTAAGGGCGATGCCGCTGGCGCCGCGGGGGTCGGCGTGCTGGCGCATGGGCGACGGCGAGGGCAACCCGTAGCTGCGGGGAGACGCCGAGCCCGGAGAGTCGTCGGCACCGCCACCATTGATGCGCCCGTACGCGGAGCGCGGCGAGTTGTCGACAGCGTCGCCATGGCTGCGCGGGTGCGAGTGCCCGCGAGACGGCGCTCTCGAGAGCGATCCGTCGCCGCGAGGCGAAGCGGAACGCGACGCAGACGAAGGAGCTGCCGGCCGAGCCTCGGCGCCCCATGGCCCGCGGGAGTGCGGGATCTCGCGGGGATCCACCCGCTCAATCGTTCCGCTACGGCGATTGCTGAAGGCCATGACGCCGGCGGGCCTGCGCGCGCTGTCGCCGTGGGCCCCGGCGCCAGGCCGGCCCGGCCCGCGACCGTGGCCGGGTACGGCGGAGACCACCGACAGGTACACAACCTGGCTGTCGTTCTGGTCGTCACGCGACGTGTCGTTCTGGTCGAACGCGCCCGGGTCGGCACCGGGCTCGGCCGGCAGATCGTCCGCTGAAGCCGCGCTGGAGGCGTCGTCGCCGCGCTGCGCGTTCGAGGGGTCTGCCCCATCAAACCGGGTCGAGTCGAATGCCTCCGGACGGCTCGGCGCCAAGCCCTCCTGCACGAACGCCGCCTCCCCCGCGCGTACCTCCTCCGCACCCAGGTCGTTGGCAATCGTCGCACTGCCCAGGAGGACGGCGAGTTCGACCTCCGTCCCACCGTCACCAGCCGTCGAGGTCACGCGGAACTCGCCCGGCCCGCTGATCTGGACGGAGGCGACGCCGGTCTCCACCTCGTACCGGGATGGCTCGATCGGATCGGGGACGCCACGGACGATGAACACACGTCCCCGGAGCAGCCGGATCTGGCCGGCGGTCATCGCGTCGACCGTTGTGCACCGTTCGAGTTGCAGCAACGACCCGTCGGCGAACTCGACCTCGAGACGCCCCTCTTCAGTGCGGAGCCGATCGCCGTCGAGCAGGGCGACGCCCGCCTCGGCCGGGTCGGCCTGTCCGGCGCGGTCGATGAAAGCCTGACCGCCGACGAATGAGAGGTGCCAGGGAGGCACGCGGCCAGGCGCCGCAGCCTCCGCCGTCTGCGCGACGACCATCGGCGCCGGCAGAAGCACCCAGCAAATCACACACACACCGACACGCTGCATGGTGGACATGGCAGCCTCGACGTTCAGGCGCGCCCCGGGGCGAGCGGGACGCCTCGGCTACAGGCAGGCAAGAAGAGTATAACACCGGAGATGTCGAAAGGTACTGAGGGGGAAGGACTTGAGGGTTGCGTGACGGAGGGCGGGTCGAACCGCGTCTTGACAATTAGAGACTGAGATAATATTCTAATACAAGCATAAGCCATGCCCTCGATAGTGCGAGGGAAGACTGCTCCGGACCGAACGCCGCAAAGGACGCGAACATGAGCAAAATCATCGGCATCGACCTCGGCACCACCAACTCCGTAGTCGCCGTGATGGAAGGCGGCGAACCCGTCGTCATCACCAATCCCGAAGGAGGGCGCCTGACGCCCTCGGTGGTGGGCTTCACCAAGACGGGCGAACACCTCGTTGGCCAGGTGGCCAAACGCCAGGCCGTGACGAACCCCGAGAACACCGTGTTCTCGATCAAGCGGTTCATGGGCCGCCGTTTCGAGGAAGTGAACGAAGAGATGAAGATGGTGCCGTTCCGCGTCACGCGGGACGGGGACCACGTCGTGGTGCAGGTGCACTCCGGCGGCAAGGACGAGCGGTTACCCCCGCCTCAGATTTCCGCGATGGTGCTCCAGAAGCTGAAGAAGTCGGCGGAAGACTACCTCGGCCAGCCGGTCACGAAGGCCGTCATCACGGTGCCGGCGTACTTCAACGACGCGCAGCGGCAGGCGACCAAGGAAGCCGGGCAAATCGCGGGCCTCGAGGTCATGCGCATCGTCAACGAGCCGACGGCCGCGGCGCTGGCCTACGGCCTCGACAAGAAGAAGGAAGAGACGATCGCGGTGTACGACTTCGGCGGCGGCACGTTCGACATCTCGATCCTGGAAGTGGGCGAGGGCGTCGTGGAGGTGAAGTCGACCAACGGGGACACGCACCTCGGCGGCGACAACCTCGACCAGCGCATCATCGACTGGATCACCAGCGAGTTCAAGAAGAGCGACGGCATCGATCTGGGCAAGGACCGCATGGCGCTGCAGCGGCTGCGCGAGGCCGCCGAGAAGGCGAAGATGGAGCTGTCGACGGTGGTGGAGTCGGAGATCAACCTGCCATTCATCACCGCGGACGCCAGCGGGCCGAAGCACCTGCAGATGAAGCTCACGCGGGCGAAGTTCGAGCAGCTCGTCGACGACCTGCTGCAGAAGACCGTGGGCCCGGTGAAGCAGGCGCTGTCCGACGCGGGGCTGCAGCCCTCCCAGGTGGACGAGGTGGTGCTGGTCGGAGGGTCGACGCGCATCCCGAAGGTGCAGCAGATCGTGAAGGACCTCTTCGGGAAGGACCCCCACAAGGGCGTGAACCCCGACGAGGTCGTGGCCATCGGCGCGGCGGTGCAGGCCGGCGTGCTGGCCGGCGAAGTCAAGGACCTGCTGCTGCTCGACGTGACGCCGCTGTCGCTCGGCATCGAGACGCTGGGCGGCGTGCTCACGACGCTCATCCCGCGCAACACGACGATCCCGACGCGCAAGAGCGAGGTCTTCTCGACGGCGGCCGACAGCCAGTCCAGCGTCGAGATCCACGTGCTCCAGGGCGAGCGCCCGATGGCGGGGGACAACCGCACGCTCGGCCGGTTCCACCTGGACGGCATCCCCCTCGCGCCGCGCGGCGTGCCGCAGATCGAGGTCACCTTCGACATCGACGCCAACGGCATCGTCAACGTGTCGGCCAAGGACAAGGGCACGGGCAAGGAGCAGAAGATCACCATCACGGCGTCGAGCGGCCTCAGCAAGGACGAGGTCGACCGCATGATGCGCGAGGCCGAGTCCCACGCGGCCGAGGACAAGCGCCACAAGGAAGAAATCGAGACGCGCAACCACGCCGACCAGGCGGTGTACGCGGCCGAGAAGATGCTCAAGGAGATGGGCGACAAGGTGCCCGCGTCCGACAAGCAGCCGCTGGAGACGGCGATGGCCGACGTGCGCAGTGCCCTCGAGAAGAACGACAGCGACGCCATCAAGAGCGCACTCGAACGGCTGACGTCGGCGCAGCACAAGATGGCGGAGCACCTCTACCAGCAGGCGGGTCCGTCCGCGGGTCCGTCGGCGGGCCCGGGCGCGGACCCCGGAGCCGGCGCGGCGTCCGCCGACAGCGCGCCGAAAGACGACGTCATCGACGCGGAAGTCGTGGACGACGGGAAGAAGTAACAAGCAAGAAGCACGAAGCAGGAAGACGGAAGAAGCAGCGAGTCCTCACTCGTCACGGGGGATCCGGGGCGTTCACCCGAGTCCCGGATCCCGAGTCCCGAGCCCCGGCTGAACGCGATGGACCTCTACGAACTGATCGGCGTGCCGCGCGACGCGACGCTTGAGGCGATCAAGCGCGCGTACCGGCGGGTCGCGCGCCGGTATCACCCGGACGTGAATCCCGGGGACCGCGCGGCCGCCGTGCACTTCAGGATCGTGGCAGATGCCTTCGGGATCCTCGCGGACCCCGAGCGCCGGCGGCAGTACGACGCGTGCGGTCTGACGGGTACGGCGCTCGAGGGCGCCACGACGTTCGGCTTCGAAGGGTTCGACTTCTCCGGCACGTCGGCCGACGGGCCGTCGGCCTCGACGTTCGGCGACCTCTTCGCGGACGTCATCCACGAGAGCGTCGAACGGGCCGCGGAGGGCGCCATCGCCGGGGCGGACCTGCACGCGACGATCCCGGTGACGTTCGCGGACTCGGTGCGCGGCGCCGAGATGGCCATCGGCGTGCTGCGGCGCGAGGTGTGCCACGCGTGCGGGAGCGCAGGCGCGGTGCCCGTTCCCGGGCGCCCGTGCCCCGCCTGCCGCGGCGCGGGCACGATCCGGTCCGCCCGGGGCCACATGGTGTTCGCCAAGACCTGCGCGCGTTGTGCGGGGACGGGCGTACTGAGCCGGGCGGCGTGCGCCGCGTGCGCGGGAGGCGGCGTCGAGACCCGCGCCGAGACGGTGCCGCTTCACGTTCCGGCTGGCGTCGCCGATGGCGATCGGCTGCGGGTCGCCGGCCGGGGCCACGCAGGCGTGCGCGGCGGCGAGGCCGGCGACCTGTATGTCACCGTGCAGGTCGAGCCGCACCCCCTGTTCCGGCGGGAGGGCGACGACCTGCACCTGACGGTCCCGATCGGCATTCACGAGGCGGCGCTCGGCGCCCGCGTCGAGATTCCGACCTTCGACGGCCCCGCCCGGCTTCGCGTGCCGCCCGGGGCGCAGTCCGGGCAGCGCCTCCGGCTGCACGAGCGCGGCGTCCCGTCCAGGCGCGACGGCCGGCGGGGCGACCTGGTGGCCGAGCTGCGTATCGTCCTGCCCCCCGTGCTCGACGACCGTTCGAAAGCGCTGCTTCGCGCCTTCGGCGAGATCAACACCGACGATGTGCGCGCCGACATGTGGCGCGAGGCGCCTCGCCCCTGAGCGGGGGCGCGGGAGGGTGGACGGCATGGCGACCAGGAAGAGCGGCACCGGCACTTCCGGCAAGGCGTACTACATGATCAGCGCCGTGGCGCAGAAGTACAACATCCATCCCCAGACCCTCCGCCTGTATGAGCGCGAGGGGCTGCTCAAGCCGTCCCGGACGGAGGGCAACACGCGGCTGTACTCGGACGAGGACCTTCAGCGGCTCGAGACCATCCTGTCACTCACGCGCGACCTCGGCGTCAACCTGGCCGGCGTCGAAATCGTGCTGAACATGCGGCAGAAGATGGAGGACATGCAGCACGAGGTCAACGAGTTCATGTCCTACGTCAAGGGCGAACTGGCCCGCGGCCTCGGCGACTGGGAGCAGCGCCTGAACACCGCCCTCGTGCGGACCACCCCCGCCGACATCGTCCGCGCGGTTCCCGCCGGCGCCCCGGCCACCCCGATTGCGCCGGCCGCCGACCCTGCCTCCGAGCCCGAGCGCGGCCGCCGGTAGACCCGTTTCCGGCCGTCCGCGTCGCCCCCCACCCGGGTCGGCCGCGGGGGTATGATCCCCGCGTGATGAGGCGGACGGGCGACGCGGCGGCCGAATCCGCGACCCTCCACGCGTATCTCGGCGCGATCGGCAAGCTCCCGCCCGTGTCCGTCGACGAGGAGCGCGAGCTGGGCGCACGCATCCGGCAAGGCGACGACGCCGCGCTCCAGCGCCTCGTCGAGGCGAACCTCCGCTTCGTCGTCAGCTACGCGAAGAAGTACCGCGGATTCGGGGTGAGCTTCCTCGACCTGATCCACGAAGGCAACCTGGGCTTGATGGAGGCCGCGCGCCGGTTCGACCCGGAGCGCAAGGTCAAGTTCATCAGCTACGCCGTCTGGTGGATCCGGCAGTCGCTCCTCCACATCCTGTCCGACCAGAGCCGCATCATCTCCGTCCCCCCGAAGCTGTCGGGGCCGGCCTCGAAGCTCGGCCGTCATCTCGCGGCGCTCTCGACGCAGCTCGAGCGCAGCCCGACGACCCGGGAACTGGCGGACGATCTGGACATCTCGGAAGCGGACGCGAACGCCCTGCTGCAGATCCGCGGCGACGAGGTGTCGCTGAGCGACGAGATCGGCGGCACCGACCGCGAGCGCCGCCACGAGGTGGGCGACGTGCTCGAGCAGGTGATGATCCCGCAGGTCGACCGGGAACTCGTCCACGAAGCGGTCCAGGACCAGTTGCGGAAGGCGATCGCCGAGCTCGCCCCGAAGGAGCGCGAGGTGATGCGGCTGCGCTACGGCCTCGACGGCGGCGACGGTCTCACGCTGCAGCAGGTCGGCGATCGGCTGACACTGTCGCGGGAGCGCGTCCGCCAGATCGAGGCGCGCGCGAAGGAGCGCCTGCGCCGATCGACGAGGCTGCAGGGCGTGAAGAGCGCCCTGAATTGATGGTATGGTGTAGCAGGATGAGTTGCCCCGCATGCGACGGCACCGGGTGGAAGGCGACTGAGCGCGACGGCGTCCGGCGTGTGGAACGCTGCGAATGCTGGCGCGAGCAGGTCACGGCGCGCCTCTTCTCCGACGCGCGCATCCCGCGGCGGTACCGGCACTGCGACTTCTCGAACTTCCGCGACTACAACGAATCGCTGGCGCGCGCGAAGGCGCGCGCGTTGAAGCTGGCGGACGCGTTCCCCGTCGTCGAGCGGGGCCTCTTCCTCGAAGGCAACCCGGGCGTGGGGAAGACCCACCTCGCCGTGGCGGTGCTGCGCCACGTCGTGGCGTCCACCAGCGCGCGCGCGTTGTTCTACGACACGCGCGACCTGCTCCGCGTGATCCGCAGCACCTACGACCCGGTGGTGCGGACGACGGAGATCGAAGTGCTGCGGCCGGTGATGGAAGCGGACCTCCTCGTGCTCGATGACCTGGGTGCCGAGAAGACCTCCGAATGGGTCGAGGAAACGCTCAACCTCATCGTCAACACCCGGTACAACGAGCGGCGGATCACCGTCTTCACGTCGAACCACCCCGACATCCCCGACGAGACCGACCCGAATTCGCTGTCGTGCCGCGTCGGGATCCGCATGCGGTCCCGGCTGGAAGAGATGTGCGACTTCCTGGATCTGCGCGGCGCGGATTTCCGCTTCGCCCCGGCGAATCCGACGGACAAGGAGCTTCTCGATCTGGCCGACATGGGGAAGGGGAAGGGGAGTCGCGGCGTTGGCGCCGTCCGGCCCGCGCCCGCGCGCGCCCAACTGCGCGACAACCAGGCCGACCTCAAGTGGCCGGGCGGGCGAGCCGGCACCTAGCCGCCGACTGCCGTGGCAGCGCTCGGCCTGTACGTTCACGTCCCGTTCTGCTCGGCCATCTGCCGTTACTGCAACTTCAACCGCGGGCTCTTCGATCCTGACCTGACGCAGCGCTACGTGCGTGCCGTGACGTCGGAGATCCGGTCTGCACCCTCGCGGGTCGGCCTGCCGCCGGCGCCGCCGGCCGACACGGTGTTCTTCGGCGGCGGCACGCCGTCGCTGCTCGAGCCGGACGAGATCGCCGCGATCCTGCGCGCGTGTGCGGACGTGTTCGCGCTCCCGCCCGGCGCCGAGGTGACGCTCGAGGCGAATCCCGAGACGGTGACGGCGGCGTCGCTCGCGGCGCTGCGCGGCGCGGGGGTGAACCGCCTCAGCTTCGGCGTGCAGTCGTTCCGGGACGACGACCTGCGCCGGCTCGGCCGGATCCACGACGCCGACCGGGCCTGCCAGGCGGTCGCTGACGCCAGGAGCGCGGGCTTCGACAACGTGAGCCTCGACCTGATGATGTGGCTGCCCGCCCAGTCCATCGACGCGTGGATGGAGTCGGTGGACAGGGCCATCGCGCTCGCGCCGGAGCACGTATCGCTCTATCTGCTCGAGCTGTATCCGAATGCCCCGCTCCGGGAGGAGATGGCGCGCCGAGGCTGGTCTCAAGCGCCCGACGATGACGCGGCGGAGATGTACGAGACGGCGATGGGCCGGCTCGACGGCGCCCTCTACCACCAGTACGAAATCTCGAATGTCGCACGGCCCGGCCGCGAGTCGCGGCACAACCTGAAGTACTGGCAGGACGGCGAGTGGATCGGGTTCGGGCCGGGCGCCCATTCGACGGTCGCCGGGGAGCGCTGGAAGAACGTGTCCGGCACCGAAGACTGGGCTGGCCGCGTCGAAACGGGAGCCGGCACTGCCGTCGAGCGACGCGTGCTGACGCCCGCGGAGCGCTGGCAGGAAGCCCTGATCACGGGTCTCCGCCTGGTCGACGGCGTCGATCTCGAGGCGTTCCGCCGGCGCTACGGCGTGTCCATCGACGGCCGGTTCGGCGACGCGATCCGGCGGTTCGAGGACGCGGGCGCCGCCCGCCGGGACGGAGGCCGCCTCCATCTGACCCGGCGGGGCATGCTCATCGCGAACGAAGTCCTTCGGGTTTTCATCTAGGCGGCAGGTACGTTACAGTACCCGGACTCACTCGGTGCACCTCGCTCACCGCTAAGGAGGCTCAAGCATGTTGTCGACGTGGACCTCATCGACTGCCGGGATCCGGCGCATCGGAATCGCGATCACGCTCACCGCCGCGGTCGTCCTGGCGTCGGCGGGAATGGCATCCGCCCAGGCTGCCGCCCCGGCCCAGGCTGCCCCGGCAGCTCAGGCGCGCGTCTTCACGGGGGACCTTGGCATCTACCAGTACGTCGTCAAGGCCGACCGGGCGGCTGATTTCGAGGCACTGATCGCCAAGCTCAAGGCCGGCCTCGAGAAGAGCGAGAGTCCCGTGCGGAAGGCGCAGGCCGCGGGATGGCGCGTCTTCAAGCAGACCGAGGCTCTGCCGGAAGGCAGGGTCGCTTACATGTTCTTGATCTACCCGGTCGCGAAGGACGCGGACTACACGCTGTCCGCCATCCTGTACGAGGCCTTCCCGGACGCCGTCGACCGGACGGCCACCTACGAAGTCATCAAGAACAGCGTGATCGGCAGCGGCATGGTGAACTACCAGTTGATCATGGACGCGAGGAAGTAGGCGCCCGGGAGCCTGCTTCTCGGATCTGCCTCGGGGAGGCGGCAGCCGACGGGCCGCCGCCTCCTCTCGACCTCTCCCGACGTCATCGTCCCGCCCTGCGGCGCCGGGTGCGTGCTGGCGCCGCCGTGTGTACCTGGAGGCGCTCCGGCCACTTTCACGTCGGTCCCGGCGGCCGGACGATCTGCGACGACCATCCAGAGTGGTAACATGCGCTCGCCGACGGTGTCCTTCCCGTTCCGGCCGAGGGGGCGCGCATGCAGCGGACGCTTCGTACGACGGTGTGGCTGGTGATGGCGGTGATCATCCTCGCGGCCCGGGCAGCCCCGGAGGCGCTGGGCCCCGGGCCGTCGTGGCTGGCCGGGGCCAGCCAGACCCAGGCCGGACCCGGATCGGGGCAGGCTGGCGCGCGGCCCGCTGGCAGCAGCGCACCGCCGCAGGCCCGGGTGTTCACGTCGGACGTCGGCATGCTCGTCAACTACATCAAGCCCGACAAGACCGCCGACTTCGAAGCCGTCATCCAGAAGTTGAAGGTCGCCCTGGCCAAGAGCGGCAGCCCCATGCGCAAGGCCCAGGCGGCCGGCTGGCGCGTGCTCAAGATGACGGAGCCCCTGGCCAACGGCAACGTCGTGTACGTGTTCCTGATCGATCCCGTCGCCAAGGACGCCGACTACTCGCCGTCGCGCATCCTGGCCGACGCATTTCCGGATGAGACGGTCGAGCTGTTCAAGCGTTACCAGGAGTGTTTCGCGGGCGGCGTGAACCTGGCGAACTACCAGATCGTCGCCGACATGAAGTAGCCCGAAGTCAGAATCCAGAATTCAGAAGCCAGAAGCCAGAAGCCAGCATCCGCCGATGACGCACCCGGTGCTCTCGCTCGCACTTCAGTCGCTCGTCGATCGCGTTCGCCGCGGTGACGTCCGCGCGATGGCGCGGGCGATCTCGCTCGTCGAGGACGATGCCCCGCAGGCGCCGGACATCGTGCGCGCACTGTTCCCATCGACGGGGCGCGCGTACATGGTTGGCGTCACGGGGCCGCCCGGGGCGGGCAAGAGCACGCTGGTCGATCGCCTGTCGCTCGAACTGCGCCGGCGGGACGAGACGGTCGGCATCATCGCCGTCGACCCCACCAGCCCGTACACCGGCGGCGCGATCCTGGGCGATCGTGTCCGCATGCAGGCCCAGGCGGGCGACGACGGCGTCTTCATCCGCAGCATGGCGACGCGGGGCCACCTCGGCGGGCTCGCCCGGGCCACGCACGAGGCGGCGTGCGTGCTCGACGCCGCGGGGAAGGACTGGGTCGTCATCGAGACGGTGGGCGTCGGCCAGGACGAGGTGGACATTGTCCGCACCGCGGACGTGGCGATCGTGACGCTCGTGCCCGGCACCGGCGACGAGGTGCAGGCCCTCAAGGCCGGCATCATGGAAATCGCGGACATCTTCGTCGTGAACAAGTCCGACCGCGAGGGCGCCGACCGGCTGGTGGCGTCGGTCGAGGGCATGCTGGCGCTCGACGATGCGGTGCCGGGCGAATGGCGCCCGCCCGTCGTGAGGACGCAGGCGACCACGGGCGCGGGCCTGGGCGAGCTGCTGGCCGCGATCGACGCGTTCCGGCAGCGCACGGCGGCCGACCGGCCCGCGCGCCGCCGTGTCCGCGACGAGTTCCGGCTGCGCGAGCTGCTGGCGGGCCAGTTCATGGACCATGTCGACCGGCGCGTTCTGGCGGCCGGCGAACTCGAGCGGCTGCTGGACGGCATCGCCGCCCGCGACCTGGACCCCTATACCGCGGCGGGCGGCCTCCTCGCCCGCGCGCTCGGGAGGGCAGACACACCGTGAAAGCGATCCTGGATCACATCGGGATAGCCGTGGCCGACCTCGGCCAGGCGCTGGCGTTCTACCGCGACGCGCTGGGGCTTGACATCGAGCCGCCGGAAGAGGTGCCGTCGCAGCGCGTGCGGGCGCACGTCGTGCCGGTGGGGGAGGCGGCCCTCGAACTGCTGGAGCCGACGTCGCCCGACTCGGCCATCGCGAAGTTCATCGAGAAGCGGGGCCCCGGCGTGCACCACGTGACGCTCCGCGTCGACGACATCGACGGTGCGCTCGCGCGGCTGAAGGAGCGGGGCGTGCGGCTGATCGACCAGTCGCCGCGGCCGGGCGCCGAGGGCGCGCTCATCGCGTTCATCCATCCGGCCAGCACGCACGGCGTCCTGGTCGAACTCACGCAGCGCGCGAAGGACTGACCATGGCCTGCGAGATCGGCATCATCGGCGGTTCGGGTCTCTACGACATGGCGGACCTCTCGGATCGCGACGAGGTGACGCTCGAGACACCGTTCGGCGCGCCGTCCGGCCCGTTTGTGACGGCCACGCTGCGCGGACGCCGGGTGGCGTTCCTCGCGCGCCACGGCGCGGGCCACCGGATCTCCCCCTCCGAGCTGAACTTCCGGGCGAACATCTTCGGCTTCAAGTTGCTGGGGGTCGAGCGGATCCTCTCGGCCAGCGCCGTCGGCAGCCTCCGCGAGGACTACGCGCCCCAGGACATCGTCATCCCGGACCAGTTCTTCGATCGCACGAAGGGCCGCGTCAGCACGTTCTTCGGGGGCGGCATCGTGGCCCACGTGGAGTTCGCCCATCCGGTGTGCGGGGAACTGGCAGGCGCGGCGGCGGCGGCGGCGCGAGCCGTCGGCGCGCGCGTCCACGACCGCGGTACCTACGTGTGTATGGAAGGCCCCGCGTTCTCGACCCTCGCCGAGTCGATGGCCTACCGGGCCATGGGCTTCGACATCATCGGCATGACGAACCTGCAGGAAGCGAAGCTCGCGCGGGAAGCGGAGATCTGCTACGCGACGATCGCGCTCGTGACCGACTACGACTGCTGGCACCCGGGCCACGGCTCGGTCTCGGTCGAGATGATCGTCGGCACCCTGCACCAGAACGCGGTGACGGCGCAGGCGATCATCGCCGACGCGGTCGGCCGCATCCCCGGCTCGCGCGGCTGCACCTGCGGCCGGGCGCTCGAGACCGCCATCATCACCCGGCCCGAGCACGTGCCTGCGGACGTCAAACGGACCCTGGCTCCCATCCTCGCGAAGTACGTGGCCTGAGCATGCGCATCATCGTCACCGGCTCCATCGCGTACGACTACTTGATGTCCTTTCCGGGCAGCTTCACCGAGCATCTGCTGCCCGATCACCTGCACCACGTCAGCCTGAGCTTCCTCGTCGACACGATGGACAAGCGACGGGGCGGGTGTGCACCGAACATCGCGTACACCCTCGCGCTGCTCGGCGAGCGGCCCACCCTCATGGGGACCGCGGGCCAGGACTTCGACGACTACCGCCATTGGCTCGACGCAAAGGGCATCGACACGTCACTCGTCAGGCAGGTGGAGGGGAAGTTCACCGCGTCGTTCTTCTGCAACACCGACCTCGGCGGCAACCAGATCGCGTCCTTCTACACCGGCGCGATGGCGGACGCGGCCAGCCTGTCGTTCCGCGACGCCGGTCCCTGCGACCTGGCGATCATCTCGCCGAACGACCCGGCGGCGATGATCCGCTATGTGCGGGAATGCCGCGAGCTCGGCATTCCCTACATCTACGACCCGAGCCAGCAGGTGGCGCGGTTCGGCGGCGGCGACCTGGAGGACGGGGTGGTCGGCGCGCGCATCGTGATCTGCAACGACTACGAGTTCCAGATCATCCGCGAGAAGACCGGCATGGACGAGGCAGCGATCCTCCGGACCGCCGAGGCCGTCGTCGTCACGAAGGGCGAGAAGGGCGCGGCCATCTCGCTTCGCGACGGCGCGATTGAGATCGCCCCGGTCGCGCCGCACGAAATCGTGGATCCGACCGGCGTCGGCGACGCGTTCCGCGGCGGCCTGATGAAGGGGCTGGCGTCGGGCGCGGGCTACGAAACCTGCGGCCGCCTCGGCAGCGTCGCGGCGACGTATGCGCTCGAACACATGGGCGGCTCCAGCCACGCCTACTCGTGGCCGGAGTTCAAGGCTCGTTACGAGCGGCACTTCGGGCCGCTCGCCATCTGAATGCGCATGCTGAGAGTGGCACTGCTCGGCGCGGCGGCCCTCGGCTGGGCCGCGTGGCTGGCGCTGGCGCCGGCGGTGGCGGCATCGGCGTCGAGCGGGCCCGCGGTGTGGGCCGCGGCCGCGACGTACCGCGCGGGCGCACTCATCTGCCACCAGCAGGACACCCGGTCGCTCCACGTGGCTGGCGTCCGCATGCCGGTCTGCTCGCGATGCTTCGGCCTCTACGCCGGGGCGGCCGTGGGTGCCGCCGGCGCGCTTGCATGGATGGTCAGGAAACGGCGCGCGCCCGCGGGACAGGTGCGGCTCCCGCTCACGTCCTCCCGATGGGCGGTCATCGCCAGCGGCGTCCCGACGCTCCTGGCCTGGGTGGGAGAGCACGTCGCCCTCTTCGCGGTGCCCGACGTTCCGCGCGCGCTGGCGGCGGCGCCCCTCGGGGCCGCCATCGCCGTCATCGTCGCGCTCTGGGCCGGCGGCGCGACTTTCGACGACGCGCCCGCGAGTGCGCTACACTGACACGATGGCTGGACGACCGTCTCAGAAGCGCGCGCCCGCTCCGCCTCCGCCCTCGTCGAAGCCCCTGTGGCTCATCTACCTCCTCGGGTGGCTGATTCCCGGCGGTGCGCACCTCTGGCTGGGCCGGACGACGAAGGGCCTCGTGTTCCTCGTGATGCTGCCGCTGATGTTCGCCATCGGCCTCGCCCTCGAGGGCCGTCTCTTTCCCTTCAACCTCGCCGAGCCGCTCGCCGCACTGGCCGCCGTGGCGGACATCGGCGCCGGGCTGCCGTATTTCATTGCCAGGGCGCTCGGGTTCGGCGCCGGGCGCGCGCTCGCCGCCACCTTCGAGTACGGCAACGCGTTTCTCATCAGCGCCGGGCTGGCGAACGCCATGGTCATCCTCGACGCCCACGACATCGCGCTGGGACGGAAGTAGGGCGGCATGAGCACTCCGAGTCACCTCCTGATGATGTCGCTGTTCGCCGGCTGCGTGGCGATCGTCGGCGGCGTGCTGATGCACGACACGCTCCCCCGGCAGGCCCGCACCGCGGCCGAGATCTTCGGCGGCCTCATGGCGTCCGCGCTCGTCCTCGGCTGGATCCTCTACGTCTTCCCGCTCTGATCCGCCGGGCCGGCCGCCGATCATGCCCGGGACGTCACGCGGCCGCGAGCATCCCGGCGGCGCCGGCGTCGCGTGGTGGCGCTGGACCATGGTCGCGGCCTACATGCTGGCGCTCTTCCTGGCGTCGTCGCGGTCGCGGCTGCCCGCGGTCCCCGGTCAACCGTCGGACAAGCTCCTGCACTTCGCCGCGTATGCCGTGCTCGCCGTGCTGGTGATCTGGGCGGCGACACGCGGCCGGTGGCGCCTCGCGACCGGGCGCGTCGTGCTGGCGGCTGCGCTCGGCTGCACGGCGTACGGGATCACCGACGAGATCCACCAGCGCTTCGTGCCGAACCGGAACGCCGACGTTGCGGATGTCCTGGCGGACGCGCTCGGCGGGCTCACGGCCGGGGGGGCCGTGTGGGCGTGGGGTATAATCCCGCGCAAGCGAGATCAACACGATGCCGTTTGAGCACCTGCTCCTGGAGACCGACGGCCCCGTCGCGACGATTACCGTCAACCGGCCGACGGTCCTGAACGCGCTGAACGCCGCGACGCTCGCCGAACTCGATCGCGCCATGCGGGCGGTGCGCGACGACGACGGTGTGCGGGCGGCCGTGCTGACGGGCGCCGGCGAGAAGGCGTTCGTGGCGGGCGCGGACATCACCGAACTGGCGGGCCTCGCGCCAGGCTCGGCGAAGGCGCACTCGGCGTTCGGCCAGGGCGTGTTCGACCTCATCGAGCACCTGGGCAAGCCGGTCATCGCGGCCGTCAACGGGTTCGCCCTCGGCGGCGGGTGCGAGCTGGCCATGGCGTGCGCCATCAGGATCGCGGCGGACACGGCCAGGTTCGGGCAGCCGGAAGTGAAGCTGGGCCTGATCCCCGGGTTCGCGGGCACCCAGCGTCTGCCGCGCCTGGTGGGAAAGGGCCGGGCGCTGGAGCTCATCCTGCTTGGCGACATGATCGACGCGGCCGAGGCGCTTCGCATCGGCCTGGTCAACCGGGTCGTGCCCTCGGCGGCGCTGCTCGAGGAGGCGCGGTCGATGGCGCGGGCCATCGCGGCGAACGCGCCGGTGGCCGTGCGGTATGCGATCGAGGCGGTCACGCACGGGCTGGAGACGTCGGCGGCGGAGGGCCGCGTCGTGGAGGCGTCGCTCTTCGGCCTGTCGTTCGCCACGGAGGACATGCGTGAGGGGACGCGCGCCTTCATCGAGAAACGCAGGCCCGACTTCAAGGGCCGGTAGGAGCATGCGGATCGAAGGGACCCAGGACGCGCGCGGCCTGAGGATCGCGATCGTCGTGTCGCGTTTCAACGGCGACGTGACGGACCGGCTGTTGAGCGGCGCCCTGGAGGGGCTCGCCTCGGCCGGCGCGGCCGCCGACGCGGTCGACATCATCGGCGTGCCGGGCGCCTTCGAGGTGCCGCAGGCCGCCCGCTCGGCCGCCGCCACCGGGGCCTACGACGCCGTCGTCTGTCTCGGCTGCCTCATCCGCGGGGAAACGCCGCACTTCGAGTACATTTCAGGGGCGGTGGCCCAGGGGATCATGTCGGCGTCGGCGGACACCGATGTGCCCATGGCGTTCGGCGTGCTGACCACGAACTCGGAGGAGCAGGCGCTCGCGCGCGCGGTGCCCGGCCCCGACAACAAGGGGTGGGAGGCCGCGGCGGCGGCCGTCGAAATGGCGGCGCTGCGCCGCGCCTTGCGATCCAGGACGGTGGACTGACATCGTGAAGACCGGTACGCGCCACCAGGCCCGCGAGGCGGCCCTTCAGATCCTGTACCAGTGGGAGGTCGGACGGGTGGCGCCTGCCGACGCGGTGTCGACCTACTGGGAGATCGAGCAGGACGGCCCCGGACTCCCGGCCGCCGGCCGCCGGTTCGCCGAAGATCTGGCGCTCGGCACCATCGCGCACGCGGCGTCGATCGATCCGCTGATCGAGGAGCACGCGAAGCACTGGCGCCTCGAGCGGATGGCCGTCATCGACCGCCTCATCCTGCGGCTGGCCGTGTTTGAGTTCCTGCACCGCCCGGACACGCCGCGGACGGTGGCGATCGACGAAGCCATCGAGCTGGCGCGGACGTACAGCGAACAGGACGCGGTCCGGTTCGTCAACGGCGTCCTCGACGGGATCCACCACGCGCTCGCCGCGGGCGCGGCGGGCGGGAGCGAGCCGTAACCGATGACCGACGCCAACGAACTCCGCCTGCAGCGGCAGGCGAACCTGGACGCGCTCCGCCAGCTCGGCGTGGACGTCTACCCGCGGACCTACGCCCGTACCGACACCATCTCCGCGCTGGTCGCCGCGCACGGCGCGCGCACGGGGGTGGAACTCGAGGCGTCACGGCCCGAGACCGCGACGGCGGGCCGCATCCTCGCGATCCGGAGCTTCGGCAAGGCGAGCTTCCTCGTGCTGTCGGACGGCGTCAACCGCATCCAGGCCTACATCCGGCAGGACGCGCTGCCGGGGCGCGACTTCGCGGTGTTCAAGCTCGTCGACTTCGGCGACTTCGTCGGGGTGCGCGGGCGGGTGTTCCGGACGAAGACGAACGAGCTGACGATCTGGGCGTCGTCGCTCACGTTCCTGTCGAAGTGCCTGCACCCGCTGCCGGAGAAGTGGCATGGGCTGCAGGACGTGGAGACCCGGTACCGGCAGCGGTACCTGGACCTCATCGTCAACCCGGACGCGAGACGGGTGTTCGAGGTGCGCAGCCGCGTCATGGCGGGCGTCAGGCGGTTCCTCGACGCCCGCGGCTACCTGGAGGTCGAGACGCCGATGATGCAGCCCATCGCCGGCGGGGCGCTGGCGCGGCCGTTCGTGACGCACCACAACACCCTCGATATGAGGCTGTACCTCCGCATCGCCCCCGAGCTGTACTTGAAGCGGCTGACGGTGGGCGGCATCGAACGGGTCTACGAGATCAACCGGAACTTCCGCAACGAGGGCATCTCGACGCAGCACAACCCCGAGTTCACAATGCTCGAGTTCTACCAGGCGTACGCGGACTACCGCGACCTGATGGATCTCACGGAGGAGCTGCTCGCGTCGGTGGCGCGCGACGCGATCGGGGCCGACTCGTGCACGTTCGGCGGCGAGACCATCAGCCTGGCCGCGCCCTACCGGAGGCTGTCGCTGCGCGAGGCGGCGCGCGAGGCGGCGTCGCGCCGGCTCGGGGCCGAGGTGGCGCCCGGCGACCTGCGCGATCACGACAAGGCCGAAGCCCTGGCGGCGCGGCTCGGCGTCGCCTGTCCGGACGGCGCCGGCGCGGGCCGGATCGCCACCGCGATCTT
Source organism: uncultured Acidobacteriota bacterium (assembly GCA_963809475.1). Classification (GTDB taxonomy): domain Bacteria; phylum Acidobacteriota; class Vicinamibacteria; order Vicinamibacterales; family JAKQTR01; genus JAKQTR01. Next base: position 2,608,256 of record CAWEJS010000001.1, on the reverse strand, counting down.
CGAAGCGCTCTGCGAGTCGTCGCTCATCCAGCCGACGTTCGTGCACGATTTCCCGACGGAGGTCTCCCCGCTCTCGAAGCAGCGGACGGACGATCCCGACACGGTCGAACGCTTCGAGCTGTATATCGGCGCCTTCGAAGTGGCGAACGCCTTCAGCGAGCTGAACGACCCGGCCGAGCAGCGGCGGCGGTTCGAGGCGCAGCTCGCCGACCGCGCCCGCGGGGACGCCGAGGCCCACGAGATGGACGACGACTACGTGCGGGCGCTCGAGTACGGGATGCCTCCGGCGGCCGGCGAAGGCGTCGGCATCGACCGCCTCGTCATGCTGCTGACGGGAAGCCCGTCCATCCGCGACGTGATCCTGTTCCCGCTGATGCGTCCCCAGGCCGAGTGACGTGAACCTGCCGTTCGAAGTCCACATCGCGCTCCGCTACCTGCTGGCCCGGCGCAAGCAGGCGTTCATCTCGGTCATCTCGCTGGTCTCGACCCTCGGCGTCATCGTCGGCGTCATGGCGCTGGTCGTGGCGCTCGCCCTCATGACCGGGCTGCAGCAGGAACTGCGCAGCCGGATCCTGGGGGCCACGGCGCACATCTTCGTCTGGAAGCAGGGCGGCATCACGGACTACAAGACCGAATCCACGGCGCTGCGGTCGGTGCCGCACGTCACCGGGGCCGCGCCGGCCATCCTGGGGAAGGCGCTCATCAGCACGAGCCGCGGCGAGGCGTTCATCACGCTGAAGGGCATCGACCCGGCGCTCGAGACCAGCGTGACGGACATCGAGCGCGGCATGAAGAGCGGGCGCCTGTCCGCGCTCGCCGACGACCCGGGGGACGGCCTGCCCGGCATCGTCATCGGGGCCGACCTCGCCCAGACGCTCGGCGCCGGCGATGGCGACGAAGTCACCATCCTCACGCCGGAGGGCACGCTGACGCCAATGGGCATCTACCCGCGTTCGCGCCGCGTCCGCGTGGTGGGCCGCTTCTCGCTCGGACTGTTCGAGTTCGACTCGGCCTACGGCTTCGTCTCGCTCCCGCTCGCCCGGCGGATGCTGGACCGCGGCGAGACCGACGTCATCGAACTGCGCATCGACGACATCTACCGGGCGTCCGACGTGGCCGCGCTCATCCCGGCGACGCTCGGCGCGCAGTACTTCTGCCAGACCTGGGCCGAGCTGAACAAGTCGCTCTTCTCCGCCCTGTGGCTGGAGAAGATGGCCATCTCCATCACGATCGGCCTCATCGTGATGGTGGCCGCGCTGAACATCGTGGCGTCCCTGGTGCTGCTCGTGATGGAGAAGAGCCCCGACATCGCCATCCTGAAGACCATGGGCGCCTCGGCGCGGAGCGTGATGGCGGTGTTCATGCTGCAGGGCCTCGTCATCGGCACCGTCGGCACGGCCATCGGGGCGGCCGCCGGGTCGCTCGTCGCGATGGTCCTCGATCGGTACCAGCTCATCCGCGTGCCGATGGACGTGTACCAGATCGCGTACGTGCCCTTCGTCATCGAGGGCCGCGACCTGGCCATCGTCGTCGCCAGCGCGATTGCCATCTGCTTCCTCGCCACGATTTACCCCTCGCGGCAGGCCGCCCGGCTGGATCCCGTGGACGCGCTGAGATTCGGGTGACCCCTCCATGGCCTATCTGACCGTCACCGGCCTCCACAAGAGCTACGCCGTCGCGCAGACGACGCTGCCCGTGCTGCGCGGGCTGTCGCTCCAGGTCGACTCCGGCGAGATGGTGGCCATCATCGGCGCGTCCGGCGTCGGGAAGAGCACGCTGCTGCACCTGCTCGGGGGCCTCGACCGCGTGGATCAGGGTTCGATTGCGATTGGCGACGTGGCGCTGCAGGCGCTCACCGACCAGGAGGTCGTGTCGTTCCGGAACCGCCACGTCGGGTTCGTGTTCCAGTTCCACCACCTGCTGGCGGAGTTCGATGCGGTCGAAAACACGGAGATGCCGCTGCGCATCGCGCGGCTGGCCGTCCCCGAGGCCCGCGCCCGTGCCGTCGCGCTGCTCGAGCGCGTGGGTCTCTCGGACCGGCTCGCGCACCGGCCGGCGATGATGTCCGGCGGCGAGCAGCAGCGCGTCGCGATCGCGCGCGCGCTGGTGGCGACCCCGTCGCTCCTGCTGGCGGACGAGCCGACGGGCGACCTCGACGAGCAGACGGCCGACGCGCTCCACGCGCTCATCCGCGACATGCACCGCGAGCACGGACTCACGTCCGTGATCGCGACGCACAACGCGCGGCTCGCAGCCGTCTGTGACCGCGTGCTGCGCCTGGCGGACGGCCACCTGTCCCCGGCCTGACGGGCGAGGGTCCGCCGGTCCTTTGCCGTATAATCGAATCAGCGGCCCCGCACCTTTTCCCGGTCGCAGACTGACGCGGGTAGCCTGATGTTCGAACGCTACACGGAACGGGCCCGGCGGGTCCTGTTCTTCGCCCGGTACGAGGCCAGCCAGCTCGGGAGCGTCTCGATCGAGACCGAGCACCTGCTGCTCGGGCTGATCCGGGAAGGCAAGGGCCTGACGAGCCGGATCTTCTCCCGGTCGGAGATCGGGCTGGAGTCGATCCGCAAGGAGATCGAAGGACGCACGGTGCTCCGGGAGAAGGTCGGCACGTCGGTCGACATCCCGTTCAGCGCCGAGTCCAAGCGCGCCCTCGAGCACGCCTCGGAAGAAGCGGACCGGCTCCTGCACACCTACATCGGGACGGAACACCTGCTGCTCGGTCTCCTGCGGGAGGACCGCTCGCTCGCCGCCGCGATCCTGATGGAACGGGGCCTCCGCCTGAACGCCGTGCGTGACGACGTGGTGACGCTGCTCAATGAGAAGAACGCCACGGCGCCCCGGCCGAAGGAGACGCCGCTCCTCGCCGAGTTCAGCCGGGACCTGACCGCCGCCGCGGCGAAGCAGCTCCTCGACCCGCTGGTGGGGCGCGAGGAGGAAGTCGAGCGGGTCCAGCAGGTCTTGTGCCGCCGGACGAAGAACAACGCCGTGCTCATCGGCGAGCCGGGCGTCGGCAAGACGGCCATCGTCGAAGGTCTGGCCCAGCGGATCGTGGCCGGCGGCGTCCCGAGCTACCTGGCGGACAAGCGCATCCTCGCCCTCGACATCTCGCTCGTCGTCGCCGGCACCAAGTACCGCGGCCAGTTCGAGGAACGGCTCAAGGCCATCATGAAGGAGCTCACCGAACACGCGAACACCATCGTGTTCATCGACGAGCTCCACACGCTGGTGGGGGCCGGCTCCGCCGAAGGGTCGCTCGACGCGGCGAACATCCTCAAACCCGCCTTGTCGCGCGGCGAGATCCGGTGCATCGGCTCGACGACGCCGGCCGAGTACCCGGAAGTACATCGAGAAGGACCGGTCGCTCGAGCGCCGGTTCCAGGCGATCAAGGTGGAGGCGCCCGACGAGGCGCACACGATCGAGATCCTGACCGGAATCAAGGACCGGTACGAAGCCTTCCACGACGTCGCGTACACCCCGGAAGCGCTCGAGGCGGCCGTCTATCAGTCCAGCCGCTACATCACCGACCGGTTCCTGCCGGACAAGGCCATCGACCTCATCGACGAGGCCGGGGCCCGCGCGAAACTCCGCCACGCGAGCCTCGTGGAGGCCGGCGTCGCGGCCGGCGGCGGGGCGGCGGTGGCGGACCGCGGCGCCGACGCGTCCCTGCGCGCCAGGCAGCGGGCCCCCTCGATGCGGGAAGGGGGCGACCGGCGGGACGGCGCCGGCGGGTCCGGGCCGGGCGGGAAGGTCATCGTCGGCAAGCCCGAGATCGACGAAGTGGTCGCGAAATGGACCGGGATCCCGCTCTCGTCCGTGACGCAGGATGAGAGCGCCAGGCTGCTGCGGATGGAATCCGCCCTCCACGAGCGGGTCGTCAGCCAGGACCAGGCGGTGTCGGCGCTCTCGCGGGCGATCCGCCGATCCCGCGCCGGGTTGAAGAGCCCGAACCGGCCGGTCGGCAGCTTCGTGTTCCTCGGCCCGACGGGCGTCGGCAAGACGGAACTGGCCCGCGCCCTGGCCGCGTATCTCTTCGGCAGCGACTCGGCCCTGGTGCGCTTCGACATGTCCGAGTACATGGAGAAGCACGCCGTGTCGAAGCTCATCGGGTCGCCGCCCGGGTACGTCGGGCACGACGAGGGCGGCCAGCTGACGGAGCGGATCAAGCGCAACCCCTACTCGGTCATCCTGCTCGACGAGATTGAAAAGGCGCACCCGGACCTCTACAACATCCTGCTGCAGGTCTTCGAGGACGGGCACCTGACGGACGGCCTGGGCACCCGGGTCAGCTTCAAGCACGCGATCATCATCCTCACCTCCAACATCGGGGCGCGCTTCATCCAGAAGCGGGCGTCGATGGGCTTTCAGTCACCCGACGCGCAGGAGCGGGCGCGGAGCGTGTCCGACACCGTGATGGCCGAGGTGCGCCGGACGTTCAACCCGGAGCTCATCAACCGCATCGACGAAATCGTCGTCTTCGACGCGCTGACCGACGACGACCTTCGGCAGATCCTCCAGCTCCTCGTGAACCAGCTGAACGCCAACATGGCGGACCGGCGGATCTGGGTGTCGGTCCGGCCGGATGTCTTCGACCACCTCATCGAGGCGACGTGCCGGGACCGTTCCTACGGGGCGCGGCCGCTGCGGCGGGCGATCCAGCGCTACATCGAGGACCCGCTGTCGGAGGCGCTGATCCGGGGCGAGCTCCGGAGCGGCGAGATCGAGGTATTCCTGGATGGCGGCGCCCTGCGCTACCGGCCGGCCGGGACGGACGGCTCAGGCCAAGCGCTGGCCTGAATCGTCGGAAACCTAGTAGACTAGACTGATCGTGGCGGGCCGCACGCCCCGGACAGGACGGGGCCAGGCACCCGGCGTCCGGTGGCCGCCGCCGTTCATCTGAGGAAAGGGACAGATCGCATGAAAGTCTTCACCGTTGCACTCCTTGCCGGAAGTGTTCTCTTCGCCGGCACCGCGTATGCGCAGCAGGCCCCGGCCCCGCAGACTCCTCCCGCCGCGGCGGCTCCCCAGGCGGCGCCCGCCGCTGCGCCGGCGGTGAAGTTCCCGGAGGGCGCGAGGTACGCCTTCGTCGTGATCCAGCGCATCGCCGCGGAGTCGGCCGACGGCAAGTCCTCGAGCGCGAGGATCGAAGCGCTTCGATCGAAGAAGGCCGCCGAGCTGGCGGAGAAGAACAAGGCGGTCGAGGCGCTCCAGGCCAAGCAGCGCAGCGCCGTGATGAGCGAGGCGGCTGCGGCCCAGGTGCAGAAGGACCTCGACAAGGCCCAGGTGGACATCCAGCGCATGACGCAGGATGCCCAGTCCGAGCTTCAGGATCTCCAGAACGAGCTCCAGCTGGACTTCCAGCGCAAGGTTGGACCCGTGATCGAGGCGGTCTCGCGCGAGAAGGGGCTTCAGCTCCTGTTCAGCTATGGCGACGCGGGGCTGGTGTGGGCGGACCCCGGCCTGGACCTGACGGGCGAGGTGATCCGGCGTCTCGACGCGGCCGCGGCCGTCGCCAAGCCGGCAGCGCCGAAGAAGTAGCGATGGCCGACACCGGCCAGCGGATCGACGTCGCCTCGGTGCTCGACCTCCTGTGCCACCGGTACCCCGCGGTGCTGGTGGACGCCGTGAGGGAATTCGAGCCGGGGCGTCGCCTTTCCGCCTTCAAGAACCTCGCCGTCAACGAGGCGTTCTTCCAGGGGCACTTCCCTGAGGCGCCCCTCATGCCAGGCGTCCTGCTCATCGAGTCGCTCACCCAGGCCGCCACGGTGCTCCTGCTCCACGACGGCGAGCAGGTGCGCAACGCGCGCACGCTGCTCCGCCGGGTCACCGGCACGAAGTTCCGCCGCCCGGTCACGCCCGGCGACCAGGTGACGCTGGATGTCGAGGTCGTGCGCCGCCGGGGCCCGATTGCCCGGCTCTCGGCGGTGGCGAGCGTCGGCGGGCAGGTGGCGGTCGAGGCCGAGCTGCACATCGCCATCCTCGACGACGCCGTCAGCATCCACCCGACGGCGATCGTGCACCCGATGGCCGTCATCGGTGCGGGGACCATCATCGGCCCGAACGCGTCGGTCGGCCCCTACGTCAGGCTCGGCCGCAACAACCGGGTCGGGTCGTCGTGCGCCATCGACGGGCACACGGAGTTCGGCGACGACAACGTGCTCTATCCGTTCGGGTCGTTCGGCATGGCGCCGCAGGACCTGAAGTACAAGGGCGAACCGACGCGCCTCGCGATCGGCAGCGGCAACGTGTTCCGCGAGTTCGTCACGATTCACCGCGGGACCGCCGGCGGACGCAGCGTGACGACCATCGGGGACCGGAACTACCTGATGGCCTACACGCACGTGGCGCACGACTGCCTCCTCGGCGACGACATCGTGCTGTCGCACGGCACGACCCTCGGCGGCCACGTGGACGTGCACGACGCCGCCATCTTCGGCGGCTACGCCGGCGTGCACCAGTTCTGCCGTATCGGCACGTACGCGTTCATCGGCGGGTACTCGGCCTGTACGAAGGACGTGCTGCCGTACTCGAAGACCGTCGGCAACCGCGCGTACATCTACGGCCTGAACACCATCGGTCTCGTCCGGAAGGGGTTTCCGCCCGAGACCATCCGCAGGATGAAGGCCGCGTACCGCTACCTGCTGCTCTCGAAGCTCAATACCACGCAGGCCCTCGAACGCATCGACCAGGATGAGTCCATCGACTGTCCGGAGGTGCGCACGATCGTCTCCTTCATCCGCGAGTCGAAGCGGGGCGTGGTCCTGAGGCGCCCGATCCGCCGGACGGGGGAGATCACGCCGGAAGAGTGAAGGGCGGCCCATGCGTCTCGGCCTGATTGCCGGCAGCGGCGCGTTTCCATTGCTGGTCCTGGAGGCGGCCCGGCGGCTCGGGCACGATGTGACAATCGTCGCCGTCACCGAGGAGGACTCGGCGGGACTGGAGGCGGCCGCCGCGCGGGAGCCGCGTGCCGGTTTCCACCGCGTCTCGCTCGGCGAACTGGGGCGCGCCATCGAGGTGATGCGCGGCGCGGGCGCGTCGCAGGCCGTGATGGCCGGCCAGGTCAAGCACGCCAAGATCTTCTCGGGCGTCGTCCCCGACCGCCTGCTGCTGTCGGTGCTCCTGAAACTGCGCTCGAAGAACACCGACGCGCTCATTTCGGCCGTGGCCGGCGTCCTGCACGACCACGGCATCGACCTCATCGATTCCACGACGTATCTCACACCGCTTCTCGCGCGGCCGGGCGTCCTGACGGCGCGTCGGCCCACGGACGGGGAGCGCGCGGACTTCGCGTTCGGCTATCGCATGGCTGACGAGATTGCCCGCCTCGACATCGGCCAGACGATCGTCGTGAAGAGCGCGGCGGTGGTGGCGGTCGAGGCGATGGAAGGCACCGACGAGGTCATCACCAGAGCGGGGCGCCTGGCCGGCCCGGGCACGTGCGTCGTCAAGGTGGCGAAGCCGGACCAGGACATGCGGTTCGACGTGCCGGTGGTCGGGATTGCGACCATCGACGCCATGCGGGTCGCGGGGGCGACGGCGCTCTCCGTGGACGCCGGCCGGGCGCTGCTCCTCGACGGCGACGAGGCGATCCGCGCGGCAGAGCGGGCGGGCATCAGCATCGTCGGCCGGGAGGCCGCGGTCCAGGCTGGAGGCAGGCGTGAGTGAGCAGGGACTGAGGGCGGCGGTCGTCGGCGTGGGCCACCTGGGGCGCCATCATGCGCGCATCCTGTCGTCGGTCCAGGGCGCTACGCTCACGGCCGTCGTGGACGCCAACGAGCCGCGCGCACGGGAGGTCGCGTCCGGCGTCGGGGCTCGGGCGTTCACGAACGTCCGCGATCTCGCCGGCCACGTCGACCTGGTGTCCATCGCCGCGCCGACCGAGGCGCACGCCGAGCTCGCCTGCTACTTCCTCGCCCAGGGCATCCCGGTGCTCGTCGAGAAGCCGCTGGCCCGCTCGGTAGACGAGGCCGACGCGATCATCCGCGCCGCGGAGCGGACCGGCACGACGCTTGCGGTGGGGCACACCGAACGGTTCAACCCTGCGGTGATGGCCGCGCGGCCGGCGGTGAAGGACCCCCGCTTCGTCGAGGTTCACCGCCTCGGCTCGTTTCCCGATCGCAGCCTCGACATCGACGTCGTCTTCGACCTGATGATCCACGACCTCGACCTGGTGCTGTCGATCGTACAGTCCGAGGTCGAGTCTATTGACGCCCTCGGGGTGCCGGTCCTCACGGACCGGTTCGACATCGCCAACGCGCGCCTCCGGTTCGCGTCGGGCTGCGTCGCGAACATCACGGCGAGCCGGATCAGCCGCGACCGCACCCGGAAGATCCGCTTCTTTCAGCGCGATGCCTATATCTCCATCGACACCGGCGCCAAGGAAGCGGAGGTCTACCGGCTGGTGCGGTTCCCCGATCGCCGTCCCGCCATCGAGGGGGAAAGATCCCCGTGCCGGACAGCGAACCGCTTCGCAACGAGCTCCAGGATTTCGTGGATGCCGTCCGGTTCCGGCGCGCGCCGCTCGTCGGCGGCACGGACGGCCGGCGGGCGGTTGCGCTGGCGGCCGAGATCACGGCGCGCATGGCGGCGCACACCCGCCTCTGACGCCTCGCCGGAAACTGGGAGGCTGCGTGCGGGATCTCGTCGCCTACCTGGTGCTCGGGAGCGGGTTGGGGCTCGGGGCCGCGATCCAGCCCGGGCCGTTCCAGGCATTCCTGCTCACACGCGCCGTCGCCACGGGCTGGAGGCGGACGCTGCCCGTCTGCGGTGCTCCGCTCCTCAGTGACGGACCCATCGCTCTCCTCGCGCTGCTCGTGCTGGGGCAGATGCCGCTGTCTGCCCAGCACGCGCTTCGCGCGGGCGGGGGAGTGCTCCTGATCTACGTTGCGGTGCGCGCCATCCGGCAGGCGCGTCAGCCGGCGCCCGCGTCGCCCGGCGGCACCACCCCTCGAACGATCGTGGAGGCGGCGCTGGTCAACCTCCTCAATCCGAATCCCTACATCGCGTGGACGCTCGTGATGGGCCCCGCCGTGGTCTCGGCATGGCAGCATCATCCGGGCTATGCCGCCGCATTCGTGGCCGTGTTCTATACCACAATGTTCACGGCGAACGCCGGAATCGTCCTGCTCGCGGGAACCGCTCAGTTCCTCGACTCTCGCTGGCGGCGGCGCCTCGTGCTGTCGTCGGCGCTCCTGCTGGGCACACTGGGCGCGGCCCTGCTGGCTGTCGGCGTCCGGGGGATCTGGAGCGGCATCGCTCGCTGACGGCGCGAGCGGCGGTGCTAGAATGCGCGCACGCAGCGCGGCGGGCGTCCGCGGCGCACCGTCGTCGAAGGGGAGAGCGGCATGAGCGATGTCGACAGGGCGGTAGAGTTCTTCAGGAACGGCTGCGCGTGTTCCCAGGCGATCGCCGGGACGTACGGGCCGCGGTATGGGCTGAACGAGGACCGGGCGATGCGCGTGTCGGCGGGGTTCGGCAGCGGGATGCGGATGGGTGAAACGTGCGGCGCCGTGACCGGGGCCTTCATGGTGCTCGGCCTGGCCTCGTGCGGCGCGTCGTGCACGACGGCCGCTGCACGGCAGCCCGCTTGTGACGCCGTGACGTCCTTCGCGTCCGAGTTCCGCCGGCGGCACGGGACGCTCGTGTGCCGCGATCTTCTGGGCTGCGACGTCAGCACGCCGGAAGGCGCGGCCGCCGCCCGCGAGCAGAACCTCTTCAGCACGCGGTGTGTCGATCTCGTGCGCGGGGCGGCCGAACTCCTGGAAGCGATCCTTCCGGGCGCGTAGCGCCGGCCCGCACGGTCATTCCGACATCCTCAGCGTGGCTTCGAGGCGCGGTGGTCCCGCGGGACGTGTGCTCCGCGGGTGCTGACCCCGGAACTCACCTCGGTTGACGCCCTTCGCTCCGGGCTCACGCAGCCTGAAGCCTGCGGCCTCCATCCGGCGCAGCGTCAACTCACGTGAGCGCCGGTGTAACATACGCGCTGGCTGATCTGGCCGGGAGACTGACGATGGCGACGGTGCTCATCCGGAATGGCACGATCGTGACGGCGGCGGAGCGGTACGCGGCGGACGTCTACATCGATCGCGGCGTCATCGCGCTCATCGGGCGGGAGTTGAGCCTGCCATCCGACGCGGTCATCGACGCGTCGGGCCTGCTCGTCATGCCGGGCGGCATCGACGCGCACACTCACCTCGACATGCCGTCGGGCGACATCACCACGACCGACGACTTCGAGACCGGCACGATCGCCGCCGCCCACGGCGGCACCACGACCGTCATCGACTTCGCCACCCAGGAGCGGGGGAAGGGGCTGCGTCCGGCGCTCGACGTGTGGATGGCCCGCGCCGACGGCAAGGCCGTCATCGACTACGGGTTCCACATGATCGTCGTCGAGTGGACCGACGCGACGGCCGCCGAAATGGACGTGCTGGCGCGCCGGGAGGGCGTGACCTCGTTCAAGCTCTTCATGGCGTATCCCGGGCGGCTGATGGTCGACGACGCGACCATCTTCCGGGCGCTGCAGCGGACCCGCGAGAACGGCGGCCTGGTCTCGGTGCACGCCGAGAACGGCGGCGTGATCGACGTGCTCGTGGGGGAGGCACTACGGCGCGGCGAGACCGCGCCGAAGTACCACGCGCTGACGCGGCCGGCCGCCGCGGAAGGGGAGGCCGTCTCCCGGGCGATCGCGCTGGCCGAGATGGCAGGCGCCCCCATCTACATCGTGCACGTCTCGTGCGCGCAGGCGGCCGTCTGCATCGAGCAGGCGCGCGACCGGGGCCTGCCGGTGCTCGGGGAGACGTGCCCGCAGTATCTCTTCCTCTCCGACGCCGAGTACGAGCGTCCCGGGTTCGACGCCGCGCCGTTCGTCATGGCGCCGCCCCTCCGGCCCGCGGCGCACCAGGACGCGCTGTGGAAGGGGATCGCTGCGCAGGCCCTCCAGGTGGTGGCGACCGATCATTGTCCCTTCGGGATGAACGACCCGCCGCACAAACAGCGGGGAAGGGGCGACTTCTCGAAGATCCCGAACGGCGCGCCGGGCATCGAGACACGCCTCATGCTGCTGTGGGACGGGGGCGTGCGCGCAGGGCGCATTGACGCGCAGCGGTTCGTCGACCTCACCTCGACGGCGCCCGCGAAGATCTTCGGCCTCTGGCCGCGCAAGGGCACCATCGCGGTCGGATCGGACGCGGACCTCGTGCTATGGGATCCGGAGAAGGTCGTGCGGCTTTCGGCGTCGACGCACCACATGCGGGTGGATCACAGCCTCTACGAGGGCCGCGCCGTGACCGGGGCGCCCGTCACCGTGCTCGCTCGCGGCGACGTCATCGTCGACCACGGTGAGTATGTCGGAGAACCAGGGCGAGGCGCGTTCCTCAAGCGGGGCCGCACGTCGGGCTGGGCCGCCGGGGTTTCGCGGCCATGATCGATCACGACGCCCTCGGCAGGGACCAGCAGCCCGGCCGCATCGCCGGCATGTTCGACGCGATCGCGCCGCGCTACGACCTGCTCAATCACGTGTTGAGCGCCGGCATGGACCTGCGGTGGCGCGCGAAGGCGGTCCGGGCGCTGGCGCTGCGGGGCGGCGAAACCGTCCTCGATCTCTGCACGGGAACCGGGGATCTCGCGATGGCGGCGGCCGCGGCGTCGCCGGCGGCCGCGGTTGTCGTCGGGGTCGACTTCTCGAGCGAGATGCTCCGACTGGCCGCCGCGAAGGTGGAGCGGCACGGACTCGCCGGGCGCGTGCGCCTGGTGCGGGGTGACGCGACGCGCATTCCCCTCGCGGACGCGTCCGTCGACGGGGCAACCGTGGCGTTCGGCATCCGGAACGTGGAGCGGCCCGAGCGGGCGTTCGCCGACGTCTTCCGCGTGCTCCGGCCGGGCGGCCGGTTCGTGATGCTCGAATTCGGCGTGCCGCGCATTCCCGGCGTGCGCCAGGCCTACCTCGCGTATTTCACCCACGTCCTGCCGCGAATCGGGTCCCTGATCTCCAGGCACGGGTCGGCGTACAGCTACCTTCCGGCCTCGGTCAGCGCATTCCCCGAGCCGGACCGCGTGATGGCTTCGCTCTCCGCCACAGGATTTTCACAGGTGAGAGCCGACTCGCTCAGCCTCGGCGTCGTCTATCTGTACGGTGCGCGGAAGAGGTAGCCGTCCTGCTCCGCCCGAGCGGCCCCACCATCCGACCGGCCCGAGGACGGGTGTTATAATCGAGCACGTTCTTGATGTACTTCAACTTCGATGACCGAGAGCCGGATCAGGCACGGATAGACCCCGCCATTTCGTGGCACGAGGGGTTGCTGTTGTCGCTCCTCGTGCACGCGCTGGGCGTTCTGGCCATCATCTTCCTGCCCGACGTGATGCCCCGGCTGTTCGCGGTGGTGACCCCCGACACGAGCGCGCTCGAGCGTCAGATGGCGGTCGCGCGCGAGCGCGAGGCGAACGAGCGGCGGTTCGTGTTCGTCCAACCGCGGGCGGAGTTCGAGGCGAGGCGGCCGCCGGAGCATCCCGAGTTGTCGGACCGGGACCGCACCGTGATGACGCCGTTCCAGAAGCCGCCGAACCCGGCCAACACGCTGCCCTACTCGAGGGGCAACACGTCCGAGCGGATCGATCAGCCGGGCACGCCCGCACGGCCCAAGCCGCAGGAAGCGCCCGCCCAGGACGCCGGCAGCGCGCGCGAGGCCGGCTCGCCCGCGCCGGGCCCGCAGTCCGCCCAGCCGCAGCAGCCCGACGATCCGGTGCTTCGAGGCTTGCGCGGCCCGCGTCCCCCGGCCCAGTCGGGCAACGACGGGACCGGCACCGGGGGAGCCAGGCTCGCCGACGCGCTGCGGGACGTGACGCGGTACGTGCCGCAGCAGATGTTCGACAACTCGCAGGGCGGAGGCGAATTCGGGTCGGCCATTCAATTCGACACGAAGGGCGTGGAATTCGGACCGTGGGTGCGCCGGTTCATCGCCCAGATCAAGCGCAACTGGTTCATCCCCTACGCGGCGATGTCCCTGCGGGGCCACGTGGCCGTCTCGTTCAACGTGCACAAGGACGGCACGATCTCGGACCTGGCGGTGGTCGGCCCGAGCGGGGTCGAGGCGTTCAACAACTCGTCGTTCAACGCGATTGCCGCGTCCAACCCCACGCAGGCCCTCCCGCCCGAGTACCCGGCGGACAGGGCCTTCTTCACGGTTACGTTCTTCTACAACGAAACCCCTCCCCGCTGATGGCGATGCCCACGCGCGCACAGCAGCTCGGCTGGCTGATCCTGCTCGGCGCGCTCGCCGTCTGGGCGCTCGTCACGCTCGCCGGGCTGCAATGAGCGCGGACTCGCCCCCGCAGGCGGTCGTCGCGATCCTCGGCCCGACGGCCAGCGGCAAGAGCGCGCTGGGGATCGCGCTGGCCGAGCGGCTCGGCGGCGAGATCGTCGCCTGCGACTCGACGGCGGTCTACCGCGGCTTCGACATCGGGACCGACAAGGTGCCGATCGCCGAGCAGCGCGGCATTCCTCATCACTGCGTGGATATCGCGGAGCCGGACTGCGACTACACGGCGGCGGACTACGCGCGCGACGCGATGGCGGCCATCCGCGCGATCCGCGCCCGCGGCCGGCTGCCGATCCTCGTCGGCGGCACGGGTTTCTACTACCGGGCACTCGCGCGGGGGATCTTCCCCGGCCCGGGACGGGACGATCGCGTGCGCGGGCGCCTCGAGGCGATCGCGGCGCGGCGCGGCACGGAGCGCCTGCACCGGCTGCTCGCGCACCTCGATCCGCTGTCGGGCGCGCGCATCCAGCGGCGCGATCGGATGCGGGTGGTGCGGGCCCTCGAGGTCTACTTCCAGAGCGGGCGGACGCTCACCGATCACTTCGCCGATACGCGCGCCCCGCTCGAAGGCTGGACGATCGCCGGCCTCGTCGTGCGCCCGCCGTGGGACGAGATCGCGTCGCGCATCAGCCGGCGCGTCGACGTCCAGTTTGCGCGCGGCATCGAGGCGGAGGTGCGGGCGCTCCTCGCGCGAGGCGTCCCGCCGGGCGCGCGCCCGTTCATGGGCTACGTCTACCGCCATGTCCTCGAACTCGTGCGCGGCGAGCGCGACGAGGCGTCGGCGCGCGACCTCATCGTGCGCGAGAACCGCCAGTACGCGCGGCGCCAGTTGATCTGGTTCCGCAAAGAGCCTAATCTAGTGTGGACTGAACGAGCGGGTGACCGGGCCGACACGATACGCGAAGCCGAATGCCTGATCGCGGCGCGGCTCGAGCCGCTCGTGCACGGGCGCCCGCCAGGGGAGCATCCCACGCATGTCCCAGAGCCCTGACACGAGGACGCCAACCGAGCCGAACGTCCAGGACGCGTTCCTCAACTTCGCCCGGCGCGAGCACCAGCCCGTGTCCCTCCGGATGATGGACGGCACCGAGATTCAGGCGCGGGTCAAGAGCTTCGATCGCTTCGCGGTCCTCCTCGATCAGGACGGCGCCGATCACCTGATATTCAAGCACGCCATCGCGTCGATCCGCGCGGCGCGGGCGGTGGCGGCCCGCTAGCCTCCGGCGCGCCGGCATGGGCGGGCGCCGCCACGGCCAGGCCTCACCATGATCGCCTCACCCTTCCGCCGCGTGTTCGTCGTCGTGCTCGACAGCGTCGGCGTCGGCGAACTTCCCGATGCGGACGCGTACGGCGACGCGGGCAGCAACACCCTCGGCAACATCGCGTCGCGGGTCTCGCTGCGCATCCCGGCGCTGCAGGCCCTCGGCGTCGGCTGCATCCTGCCGCTGGCCGGCGTCGAGCGCCCGGACTCGCCGTCGGGCGCATTCGGCCGCATGGCGGAAACGTCGCCGGGCAAGGACTCGGTCACCGGCCACTGGGAGATGATGGGGCTCCAGCTGAACCGCGCGTTCCCCACGTTCCCGCACGGCTTCCCCGAGGCCTCGATCCGCGAGTTCGAGCGCCGCATCGGCCGCCGCATCCTCGGCAATACGGTGGCCTCAGGCACCCGGATCATCGATGACCTCGGCCCCGAGCACATCCGCACGGGCCGGCCCATCGTCTACACCTCCGCCGACAGCGTCTTTCAGGTCGCCGCGCACGAGGGCGTCATCCCGGTGCCGGAGCTCTACCGCATCTGCGAAATCGCCTACGAGATCTACGTCGACGGCATGGGACTGGGCCGCGTCATCGCGCGCCCGTTCATCGGCGCACCCGGGCACTTCCAGCGGACCCCGAATCGCCATGACTATGCGGTGCCGCCCCCGTCCGACACCCTGCTGGACGTCCTGACCGCCGCCGGCGTCCCCGTCCACGCCATCGGCAAGATCCGGGATCTCTTCGCGGGGCGGGGCATCACCAGCTCGAGCCGGACGAGGTCCGACTCGGACGTGATGGACGAAGTCGCGAGCGCGGCGGGCGCCGCCCCTCCCGGTCTCGTGTTCGCGAACCTCGTGGACTTCGACGCGCAGTACGGGCACCGCAACGACGTCGAGGGCTACGCGGCGAACCTCGAGCGCTTCGACGGGCGGCTCGCCGGGCTGCTGCCGCTGCTGCGATCCGACGACCTGCTCGTCCTCACCGCAGACCACGGCAACGACCCGACGACGCCGAGCACCGATCACTCCCGCGAGTACGTGCCGATCATCGCGTACGGCGCGCACGTGAAGCCCGGGGCCGACCTGGGAATCCGGGCGAGCTTCGCGGACCTGGGCCAGACCCTGGCCGAGATCTTCGGCGTCGGGCCGCTGACGTGCGGCCGCAGCTTCCTCAGAGACATCCTGGCGGCGGTCGCCTAGGAGCTTCGAGACGGCCATGGTCACGATTCGGGAAGAACTCGAACGCCGCGAGATCGATACCCTGGCCCCCCAGGCCGCGCGGAGCGTGGAGACGCGCGGCCGGTTGCACCCAGCCGAGCCGGAGGACGACGTCCGCCCGGCGTTCCAGCGCGACCGCGACCGCATCATCCACTCGAAGGCCTTCCGCCGCCTCAAGCACAAGACCCAGGTGTTCTTCGCGCCGACGGGCGACCACTACCGCACCCGCCTGACGCACTCGCTCGAGGTGTCGCAGATCGCCCGCACGATTTCGAAGGCGCTGTTCCTCAATGAGGAGCTCACCGAGGCCATCGCGCTCGGTCACGACCTCGGCCACACCCCGTTCGGCCACCAGGGTGAGCGGGTGCTCGCCCGCCTCATGCCCGGCGGATTCGAACACGACGTCCAGAGCCTCCGCATTGTCGACGTGCTCGAACGGGACGGCGCCGGCCTGAACCTGACGTGGGAGACCCGGGACGGCATCGCCAGGCACTCGAAAGGGAAGCGCGGCGCGCCGGTGGGGCCCGACGTCACGGTGAAGGCCGCCACCCTCGAGGGCCAGATCGCCCGGGTGGCCGACCTCATCGCGTATGTCAATCACGACATCGACGACGCGATCCGGGCCGGGGTGCTGCTGCCGGGCGACCTTCCCGCCGGCCCCCTCGGCGTGCTCGGCGACACCCACGCCGCCCGCATCGGCCTCATGGTCAAGGACGTCGTTCTGGAGACGCGGGCGGCAGGCCTGGCGGAGATTGCCATGAGCGCGCCCGTGCTGGACGCGCTGCTGGACCTCAGGGCGTTCCTCTATGCCTCGGTCTACGAGAACGAACTGTCCACCGCCGAGTTCAAGAAAGCCGCCGGCATCCTCGCCGGGCTCTGGGAGAAGGTCCGGGAGAGGCCCGGGGTCTTCCTCGACGAGCGGACGCTCCGCACCGAGGGGCTGGACGCCGCGGCCAGGGACTTCCTCGCCGGGATGACCGACCGCTACGCCGTCGCTCTCTTCGAGCACCTGTTCATCCCCAAGCCCTGGGTCGATCTGGCTGGACGCTGGTCGTGACCGCCCGGCGGCGGGCCGGCGGGTTCCAGCCGCCTCCAAGTGATGGCAGCCCCGTGGTATACTGACCCTTCTGTGCCTGCACCGTGGACGGCTCCAGATGAGTGATCTGCTGCTGGACGTCGGCCAGATGCACGACCCGGAGGCCCGGATCGACCGGACTTTCGCGGCCGGCGTCCTGCCGACCGACCTCAACATCTGCCGGATCGTGGCGCCCATCGCCCTCGGGGTGGCGGTGCGCAAGGACCGGATGCAGTTCCGGCTGGTCGGCCGCGTCAAGACGATGATCGGGCTCACCTGCAGCCGGTGTCTGGAGCAGTTCGACGCCGGAGTGGATGAGCCGTTCGACGTGCTGTATCTCCCCCATACGGCGTCCGGCGCCGCCGACGAGCGGCAGGTCGAAGACGACGACCTGTCGACGGCGTTCTACTCGGACAACGTCATCGATCTCGGCCAGTTGATGCAGGAGCAGTGCTACCTGGCCGTGCCGATGAAGCCCCTGTGCACCGAGTCGTGCCGGGGGTTGTGCCCGGACTGCGGGACGAACCTGAACACCGCCTCCTGCCACTGTCAGCGCGCGTGGGGCGATGCGCGGCTGGCGGTCCTGGAGCAGCTGCGCAAGGACAAGTAACGATGCCGAATCCGAAACGACGACACTCGAAGGCCCGCACGTCGAAGCGCCGGACCCACGACGCACTGAAGCCCGTCTCGACGGGCCTCTGTCCGCACTGCCACGAGGCCAAGGCCGCGCATCAGATCTGCCCGCACTGCGGGTACTACCGCGGGCGGCAGGTCCGGGCCGTCAAAGAAGCCTAGACCTGACAGACCGCACGGACATCCGGGCCGGCCAGGCCGGCGACGCGGCCCGCGCCACGGTCTCCGCCGGGTGCACCGCCCCCGGTACGCTGCCTGGTGCGCCGTCAGGCGCCTGCTGCGCGCGCGCCGCCGGCTGCCCCTTGCGCGGCCGGGGCGCCGCGTGGTTCTCCTGAAGGGAGCGTCACCGTGATCGCATTCGTCTTTCCAGGACAGGGGTCGCAGACCGTCGGCATGGGCAAGGCGCTCGCCGGGGCGTTCCCGGTGGCGCGCGACACCTTCGCCGAGGCCGATGAGGCGCTGGGCGAGAGCCTCAGCGGCCTGTGCTTCGAGGGCCCGGCCGACCGCCTCGTGCTCACGGAGAACACCCAGCCAGCCATCCTGGCGGTGAGCGTCGCGTGCTTCCGGGTGCTGGCTTCGACCGGGGTGGTTCCCGCCTTCATGGCCGGCCACTCCCTCGGCGAGTACTCGGCGCACGTCGCGGCGGGGACGCTGCGCTTCGCCGACGCGCTGCGGATCGTGCGGCGGCGGGGCCGCTACATGCAGGAGGCGGTGCCGGTGGGCCAAGGCGCGATGGCGGCGATCCTCGGCCTCGACGCCCCGACGGTGGCCCGGGCCTGCGAGGAGGCCTCGCAGGGCGAGGTGGTGAGCCCGGCCAACCTGAACGCGCCTGGCCAGGTGGTCATCGCAGGCGCAAAGGCCGCGGTTGCGCGCGCGGTCGAGCGGGCCAAGCAGCTCGGGGCGAAGCGGGCCATCCCGCTGCCGGTCAGCGCCCCGTTCCACTGCGCGCTCATGCGGCCGGCCGAGGCGCGCCTGGCGCCGGAACTGCGCGCGCTGGAGGTCGCCGACCCGACGGTGCCCGTTGTCGCCAACGTCGACGCCGAGATCAAGCGGAGCGGAACGGACGCCGTCGAAGCCCTCATCCGCCAAGTGTCCTCGCCCGTTCGCTGGGAAGACGTCGTGCGTCGGCTTGCATCGGAAGGCGTCCGCAAGTATGTTGAAGTGGGTCCAGGGACGGTGCTGACCGGCCTCGGCCGGAAAATCCTGCGGGACGCGGCGTTTGCGAACATCGAAGACCCCTCGGGGGTGGACGCCGTGGCCGCCTTGCTGGTGTAGTGCCCATGTTCGACCTGACCGGAAAGACCGCCGTTGTCACCGGGGCCGGCCGCGGGATCGGGCGCTCAATCGCCCGGGCGCTCGCGTCGTGCGGGGCGCTGGTCGTCCCCATGGATGTGGCCAGCCCGGGGACGGACGAGGGCGAGGCGCCTGCCGGGGGCCCGGGGCGCGTCACCGGCGTGGTCCTGATGAACGTCACGGACGCGGCGGCGGCGGAGTCGGCGTTCGCCGGTGTCCTCGCCGAGCACGGGCGCATCGACATCCTGGTCAACAACGCCGGGATCACCCGCGACCAGCTCCTGATGCGCATGAAGCGCGAGGACTGGGACCGCGTGCTCGAGGTCAACCTGACCGGAGCGTTCGTCTGCGCGCAGGCCGTGCTCCGGCCCATGCTGAAGCAGCGCGGCGGCCGGATCATCAGCATCGGCTCGGTCGTCGGGCAGATGGGCAACGCGGGGCAGTCGAACTATGCGGCGTCGAAAGCCGGACTGATCGGCTTCAGCAAGTCGCTGGCGCGCGAGGTCGCGGGGCGGAACATCACGGTCAACGTAGTGGCGCCGGGCCTCATCGACACCGACATGACGCGGGCGCTGCCGCCCGAGGTCCAGCAGGAATGGCAGTCGAAGGTGCCGCTGGGCCGCTTCGGCGCACCGGCTGACGTGGCGGCGGCGGTGTGTTTTCTCGCCTCGGAGGAGGCGTCGTACATCACCGGACAAGTCCTGGCCGTCAACGGCGGGATGTACACCTAGGAGGATGAATGGCTTCGGTTGCTGAGAAGGTCAAGAGCATCATCGTGGAGCAGCTCGGGGTCGACGAGGAAGAGGTCACCATCGACGCCTCCTTCGTCGACGACCTGGGCGCCGACTCGCTCGACACGGTCGAGCTGGTCATGGCGTTCGAAGAGGAATTCGGGATCGAGATCCCGGACGAGGACGCCGAGAAGATCACCCGTGTCAAGGAAGCCGTCGAGTACATCGAGGCTCATTCCAAGAAGAAGTAGGACCATCCCCACGGAGGGCGCGTGAACAGGCGCGTTGTCGTAACGGGCATCGGCCTCGTGTCGGCGCTTGGCGTCGGCACCGAGGCGACCTGGGAAGGGCTGTGCGCGGGGCGCAGCGGCGTCGGGCCCATCACCAGGTTCGACGCGTCGGCGTTCGCCACCCGGATCGCCGCCGAGGTGAAGGGGTTCGATCCCCTGCACTACGTGGACAAGAAGGACGTCAAGAAGATGGACGCCTTCATCCACTACGCCATCGCCGCCTCGCGGTTCGCGGTGGCGGATGCGCAGTTCGAGATCGGGCCGGCGAACGCGGCCCGGGTCGGGGTCTTCATCGCGTCCGGGATCGGCGGGTTCGCCACGATCGAGCGCGAGTACGCCGCGCTTCTGGAAGGCGGCCCGCGGAAGGTGTCGCCCTTCTTCATCCCCGGGATCATCATCAACCTCGCGTCGGGGCAGGTGTCCATCCGGATGGGGGCGAAGGGGCCGAACCTCGCCACGGCGACCGCGTGCGCGGCGTCGGCGCACGCCGTGGGCGAGAGTTACGAGATGATCCGCCGCGGCGTGGCGGACGCCATGATCGCCGGCGGGTCCGAAGCCGCCATCACGCCGATGGGGGTGGCCGGATTCTGCGCCATGCGCGCCCTGTCGACCCGCAACGACGAGCCTGAACGGGCCAGCCGTCCCTTCGACAAGGACCGCGACGGGTTCGTCATGGGGGAAGGCGCGGGGATCCTGCTCCTCGAGGAGCTGGAGTCCGCCCGCCGGCGCGGCGCGCGCATCTACGCGGAAGTCTCCGGATACGCCGCGACCGCCGACGCCTTCCACATCACGGCGCCCTCCGAGGACGGAGACGGCGCGGTGCGGGTGATGGCGCAGGCCCTGGCATCCGCCGGCGTGGCGCCTTCCGACGTCCAGTACATCAACGCGCACGGCACCTCGACGCCCTTCAACGACAAGCTGGAGACGCTGGCCATCCGCTCGGTTTTCGGCGAGCACGCGGGCCGGATCGGCGTGTCGTCGACGAAGTCGATGACCGGGCACATGCTCGGCGCGGCGGGCGGCATGGAAGCCGGCGTGACGGCCCTCGCCATTTACCACCAGGTGATGCCCCCGACGATCAACCAGGACACGCCCGACCCGGAGTGCGCACTGGACTACGTGCCGTGGACCGCGCGGAAGGCGCCCATCACGTGCGCCCTCACCAACTCCTTCGGCTTCGGCGGGACCAACGCCACGTTGCTCCTCCGCCGTGTCGACGGCTGACGCCCGGATCGACTCACCATGAAGATCGCCGTCTGTCTCAAACAGGTCCCGGCGCGTGACTGGCCGCCCCGCGTCAACGAGGACGCCACGTGGGTGCGCGACCAGGACGCGGCCTTCGAAGTCAACGAGCCCGACGCCTACGCTCTCGAAGCGGGCCTGCGCCTGAAGGAGCAGCACGGCGGGGAAGTCGTCGTGTGCTCGGCCGGCCCGGCCCGCGTCTCGCAGGCGCTGCGTGAGGCCCTGGCGAGGGGCGCCGACCGCGCAATCCACGTCGAGGACGACGCGCTGGCGTCCGCTGACGCCTGGGCGGTCTCCGGCGCCCTCGCGTCGGCTATGCGTGACGAGGCGTTCGACCTGGTCCTCACGGGACTGCAAAGCGACGACCAGGGCAGCGCCCAGACGGGCGTGATGCTGGCCGCGATGCTCGGCATCGCGTCGGCGACGATCATCATGGAGGTCGATGTGCAGCCGCCCGTCGTCCGCGTGAAGCGCGAGCTCGAGGGCGGCTGGTTCCAGTGGGTCACGCTGCCCCTGCCCGCGCTCGTCACGATCCAGAGCGGGATCAACCAGCTCCGCTACGCGACGCTGAAGGGCATCATGGCCGCCAAGAAGAAGGAGATTCGGAAGGTGGCTCCGCCCTCCGGCCTCGCTTCGCGCCAGCGCGTCACCCGCCTTCACGTGCCGGAGAAGCAGAAGCAGACGCAGATGATCGCCGGCGGGCCGGCCGAGGCGGCGAAGGCCCTGGTCAAAGCGCTGCGCGACGACGCGCGGGTGATTTCATGATCCTGGTCATCGCGGAACAGCAGGGCGGTACGCTCAACAAGCTCAGCTGGGAGACCATCGCAGCGGCCCAGCAGGCGGGCGGCCCGGTCAAGGTGGCCGTCGCCGGCGCGGACGCCGCGGCCGTTGTCGCCGAGCTCGCGGCGGCGGACGTCGCGGAAGTCATCCGGATCGACTCGCCGGCCCTCGCGTCGTACACGCTCGACGCCTTCGTGGCGGCCCTCAGCCGGGTGGTCGTCGACGAACAGCCGGACGAGGTGTACCTGCCTCACACCTACCAGGCGCGCGATTTCGCGCCCGCCCTCGCTGTCGCGCTCGGCCGCGCGCTCGTCACGGATTGCGTGGGCACCGGGCGGACCGGCGCCGGCCGGGTGTACGTCCGGCCGGTGTTCCAGGGACGGCTCCTGGCGGACGTGGTCACCGACGGGCCCGCGATCGCGACGTTTCAGGCCGGCGCGGTCCGGGCCGACTCGCTCGTGAAGGGCGACGCGCCGGCGCCCGTGCGCGTCGTGCAGGCGGACATCGAGGCGTCGGCGATCCGGCAGAAGCCCGAGGCCCCGTTCCGCGAGGCCAGGCAGGCGGTGGACCTGACCCAGGCGGAGCGCATCGTGGCCGTTGGCCGCGGCATCAAGGAGCAGGACAAAGTCGCCCTCGCTGCGCAGCTGGCGGCGGTGCTCCAGGCCGAAGTCGGCGCGTCGCGGCCAATCTGCGACGCGGGCTGGCTGCCGATGGACCGGCAGATCGGCAGCTCCGGGCAGACCGTGGCGCCGAAGCTCTACCTGGCCCTGGGCATCTCCGGCGCCATCCAGCACCTGGTCGGCATGAAGGGCTCGCGCACGATTGTCGCGATCAACAAGGATGCCGAGGCGCCGATCTTCGAGGTCGCCGACTACGGCGTGGTGGGCGACCTGTTCGAGATCGTTCCGGCCCTCATCAAGGAGCTCCAGGGATAGTGCACCCCGCCGAGACCTGGATCTTCCGCATCCTCGTCCTCGGGTTCGTCGCGGCCTTCGCGGCGCAGGTGTGGACGCGCGTCCGTCTGATGCTGCGCGCGCGCGACAACATCCGCGTCGGCGACGAGGAGACCGGCCACCGCCTGCTGCGCTTCATCCGCGAAGTCGTGTTCCAGTCGCGGACCATCGCCGAGCGTCCGCTCGTCGGCCTGGCCCACCTGGGGGTCTACTGGGGGTTCGCCGCCTTCGCGCTCTACACCCTGGTCGAATTCCTGGCCGGGCTCGGCATCGTCGATTGGACGAGGTCGCGGGCCTTCCACGCGTACGCGCTGGTGCTCGTGCCGTTCTCGATCGCCGTCATCGCGGGCATCGCGGGGTTGATGATCCGGCGCGTGTTCGTCCGCCCTGCGGCCCTGGGCGATGATGTGTCGGGCGAGTCGGTGCTGATCGGGTTCTTCATCCTGTCCCTGATGATCACGTTTCTCCTGGCGTTCCGGTGGGAGACCGGCGCGGCGGCTCGGGTGAACTGGTGGGTCCACGTCCTGGTCATCCTGGGGTTCCTGGTCCTCATCCCCGACTCGAAGCACTTCCATCTCCTGCTGGCGCCGCTCACGGTCTACCTGCGCTCGCCGGTGCTTGCCACCGTGCCGAACCTCGACTTCGATCGCGAGGAGGTCGGCCTCGAGACGCTGGGCGACGTCGAGCGCAAGCAGGTGCTCGACGCGTTCACGTGCGTCGAGTGCGGCCGCTGCCAGGTGAACTGCCCGGCCAACGCGACGGGCAAGCGGCTCAACCCGAAGTCGCTGATCCTGCGGAACGAGGAGGCGCTGCTTGCCGGCACGCTCGAAACGAGGCTGGCCGACGTCCTCGACGCGACGGCGTTGTGGCAGTGCACCACGTGCGGCGCGTGCGAGGCGCAGTGCCCCGTGGGGGTCGAGCACCTGCCGCTCATCATCGGCGCGCGGCGGGGGCTTGTGTCGAACGGCGAGGCCCCCGACGCGCTGGGGGCCGTCTTCAACCACCTCGAGCGGCGCGGCAACATCTGGGGCCTCGGCGCGGACCTCCGGCAGAAGTTCGTCCAGTCGGCCGCACTCGAGACCTTCGACCCCGCGCGCCACGAGTACCTCATGTGGCTGGGCTGCGCCGGGGCGTTCGAAGCCGACTTCCAGAAAGCCCTCCGGTCGCTCTTCGACATCCTCCGCGCTGCGCGCGTGACGTTCGGGGTGCTGCCGAAGGAGCGCTGTACGGGCGATGTCGCGAAGCGCACGGGCAACGAGTACCTGTTCCAGGAACTGGCGAAGGCCAACATCGAGGACTTCGCCGTGGCGGGCGTCACGAAGATCCTGACCTCATGCCCGCACTGCCTGCGCACGCTCGGCGTGGACTACCGCGCGTTCGGGTTCGGGGCCGAGGTGGTGCACTCCTCCGTGCTCGTGGCGGGGCTCACGAGGACCATGGTGGTTCCCGGCCACGAGCCGGTCGTCCTGCACGACCCGTGCTACCTGGGGCGGTACGCCGGCGTGACGGAAGAGCCGCGCGACCTCCTGGCGCGCTTCGGCGCGGCCGTGGCCGAACCGGCCCGCCACGGGGCGAACCCGTTCTGCTGCGGCGCCGGCGGCGGCCTGCTGTTCGAGGAGAAGGAGGACGGCACGCGCATCAGCCAGGAGCGGCTCGATCAGCTCCTGCGGACGGGCGCCCCGACGATCGTCACGGCCTGCCCCTTCTGCGCCATCATGCTGAAGGGCGCCCAGGCGAGCAGCGGCAGCCAGGCCGAGTTCGTCGACCTGATGACGTTCGTGGACGGCAGAATGAAGCACGCCGCGTCAGCGGGCACCGGGCCATGGTGAACGCCCCCGCCTGGCAGAGCTCGCGGCTCAAGCGATTCCAGGTCGCTGGCATCGCCGCGGTGCTCTACCCGATCTTCGTCGCGCTGGGGTGGACGATCCGCTGGCGGATCGAGGGGCGGGAGCACCTGGAGGCGCTCACCTCCGCCGGTCAGCCCTACATCCTGAGCTTGTGGCACGGGCGCATCCTGCCGCTGATGTTGTTCTTTCGGGGGCGCGGACTCGTCGTGATCACCAGCGAGAACTTCGACGGCGAGTGGATTGCCCGCATCCTCAGCCGGTTCGGGTACGGGACCGCCCGCGGGTCGAGTTCGAGCAACGCCCGGGCGGCCATGCGCCAGATGATCCGGGACGCCCGCGCCGGGCGATCGACGGCGTTCACCCTGGACGGGCCCCGCGGCCCGGCCCGGGTGGCCAAGCCCGGCGCCGTCTGGCTGGCGAGCGCAAGCGGCGCGCCGCTCCTGCCGTGCCACGCCGAGGCGACGCGGTTCCGGGAGCTGCACAGCTGGGACCGGACCCAGATCCCCAAGCTCTTCAGCCGGGTCGTCGTCGTGATCGGGACGCCGATCGCCGTGCCGCCGCACCTGACGGACGCGGAACTGGACGACGCGCGGCGGAGGCTCGAAGCCGAACTCGAGACGGCGCGCAGGCGCGCCTGTCTCCTGACGAACCGTGAGGGGTGATGCCGCTCCTCATGCTCCACAGCGATCGATTCGCCGATCACACGCCGCCGCCCGGGCATCCCGAGCGGCCCGACCGGGACGCGGTGATGCACGCCGTCGCGGAGGAGTGGCGCAGGCGGGGCGCCATCCTCGCCGATCCGGTGCCCGCCACGCGCGACCAACTCCTTCGCGTGCACAGCGAACGGTGCGTCGAGATCCTCGAAGCGACCGCCGGCCGGGCGGTGATGCTCGATCCGGACACCTTCACCTCGCCGGAGTCGTGGGACCTGACGTGCCTGGCGGCCGGCGCGGCCGTCGGCGCCGTCGACGCGGTGCTCGACGCGACGGCGCGACACGCGATGGCGCTCGTGAGGCCCCCCGGGCATCACAGCGGGCGGGACCAGGCGCGGGGCTTCTGCCTGGTGAACAGCGTCGCGGTGGCGGCGGCCCACGCGCTGTCGAGAGGGGCGCCGCGCGTGGCCATCGTCGACTTCGACGTGCACCACGGCAACGGCACACAGGAGATCTTCGAGGCCGATCCCCGCGTGCTCGTCGTGTCCACCCACCAATGGCCCCTCTACCCGGGCACCGGTGCCGCGAGCGAGGCCGGCGTCGGCGAGGGCCGCGGCTTCACGGTGAACGTGCCGATCGAGCGCGGCGCGACCGACGCGGACTACGACGTGATCTTCCGGGATCTCGTCGTCCCGATCGTCAGGATGTTCGAGCCGGACCTGCTCCTGGTCTCGGCCGGGTTCGACGCGCACGAGCGGGATCCCCTCGGCGGGATGCGCCTGACGTCCGGCGGGTTCGCCCGCCTCACGCGGCGCCTCGCCGGGGCCGCCGAGGCGTGCTGCGCGGGGCGCGTCGTGTGCGTCACGGAGGGCGGGTACGATCTCGCCGCCTTCTCCGCGTCCCTGGACGCGACGCTGGGCGCCCTGCAAGATGGCGGCGCGCCGCCGGAGGAGCTCTCCGTCCCCGGCGAGGCGCCGACGCGCGGCCGTGCGGCGATTGGCCGGGTCTACGCCGTCCAGGCCGAGTACTGGCGTGGACTATAATCGTCAGGATATGAGCGAGTACATCCCGCAGGCCATCGAGCAGAAGTGGCAGCAGCGGTGGCGAGACGGCCGCGTGTTCGAGGTGGCGGAAGATCCGTCGAAACCGAAGTTCTACTGTCTCGAGATGTTCGCGTACCCGTCGGGGCACGCCCACGTCGGCCACGTGCGCAACTACATGATCGGCGACGTGATGGCGCGGGTGAAGCGGATGCGCGGCTTCAACGTGCTGCACCCCTTCGGATGGGACGCCTTCGGCCTGCCCGCCGAGAACGCGGCGATCAAGAACGGCATCCACCCCAGGACCTCGACGCTGGCGAACATCGCCCACATGAAGGGCCAGTTGGAGCGCCTGGGGATCAGCTACGCCTGGGAACGCGAGATCGCCACCTGTGAGCCCGAGTACTACAGGTGGAACCAGTGGCTGTTCCTCCGGATGTTCGAGCGCGACCTGGCGTACCGCAAGCGCTCCACCGTCAACTGGTGCTCGTCCTGCCAGACCGTCCTCGCCAACGAGCAGGTGGTCGACGGCGGGTGCTGGCGCTGCCACACGCCGGTCACGACCCGTGATCTGGAGCAGTGGTTCCTGCGCATCACGCACTACTCGCAGGAGCTGCTCGACGCCATCGACGGCCTCACGGACTGGCCCGAGAAGGTCCTCACGATGCAGCGGAACTGGATTGGGCGGTCGGAAGGCGCCCGCGTCCGCTTCCCGCTCGTCGTTCGATCGGGCTCGGGGGGATCGACCGACATCGAGGTCTTCACGACCCGCATCGACACGATCTACGGCGCGACCTTCGTCCTGCTCGCTCCCGAGCACGAACTCGTCGAGCGCTTCGCCGCGGAGTCGGCGGACCCCGCGGCGATCCGCGACGCGGCGATGCGGTTCCGCCGGCAGGAGCGGAGCGCCCGGCTCACGGGCGAGGTCGAGAAGGAAGGCTTCGACACGGGCCGGTTCGCCATCAACCCGTTCACCGGCGAGCACGTGCCGATCTGGGTCGCCAACTTCGTGCTCGGTGAGTACGGCACCGGGGCCGTCCAGGCGGTGCCGGCCCACGACCAGCGCGACTTCGAGTTCGCCCGCAAGTACGGCCTGCCCGTCAGGGTGGTCATCCAGCCCGACGGCGAGGGCGCCGCGACGCTGGACGCCGCGACGATGGCCGCGGCATACGAGGAGCCGGGCCGCGTGGTCAACTCGGGCGAGTACACCGGCTTGTGGTCCACGGACGCCATCCAGGTCATGTCCGAGAAGGCCGAGCGCCGCGGCACGGGTCAGCGCACGGTCCAGTTCCGCCTGAAGGACTGGGGCATCTCCCGGCAGCGGTACTGGGGCACGCCGATCCCGATCATCCACTGCCCCTCGTGCGGGCTCGTCCCGGTTCCCGACGACCAGTTGCCGGTCGAGCTTCCGTTGATGGCCGAGTTCACGGGGCGCGGCGACTCGCCCCTCGCGAGCGTGCCCGAGTTCGTGAACGTGCCGTGCCCGCGCTGCGGCGCGCCGGCCCGGCGCGAGACGGACACGATGGACACCTTCGTCGACTCGTCGTGGTACTTCTACAGGTTCTGCGACGCGTTGAATGCCGGCCTGCCCTTCGCCCCGGCGGCCGTGGCGTACTGGGCCCCGGTGGACTTTTACAGCGGCGGCGTCGAGCACGCCATTCTTCATCTCATCTACTCGCGGTTCTTCGCCCGGGTGTTCCGGGATCTCGGCATGGTCTCCCACGGCGAGCCGTTTACGCGCCTGCTGACGCAGGGCATGGTGCACAAGAACGGCGAGGTCATGTCGAAGTCGAAGGGCAACGTGGTCGATCCCGACGACATGATCGCGACGTACGGAGCGGACGCCCTCCGGCTGTACGTCATGTTCGTCGCGCCGCCGGAGAAGGAAGTCGAATGGACGGACGCGGGGCTCGAGGGCGCCTTCCGCTTCCTCGCACGCGCATGGCGCATCGTCCAGGTCTGGCGACACGCCGTCGCGGCGGCGCGGCCAGTCGTCGCGTCGGCCGGCCTGATCGACGCCGACCGGGCGCTCAGGCGGAAGACCCACGACACCATCCGGCGCGTCACGCAAGACCTCGATCCGCGCGTGCACCTGAACACCGTGGTCTCCGCGCTCATGGAGCTCGTCAACGAGCTCTACCTGTTCTCGGAGCTGCACACGAAGGGCGGCGCCGCGACGCGGCGGCCGGACGGGGCCGCCGCCGGGGACGGTGAGCGCGCCGGGACGCTCGCCGTGCTGAAGGAGGCCATCGAGGCACTCGTGCTGATGCTGTCGCCATTCACGCCGCATATGGCCGAAGAGCTGTGGGAGCAGTTGGGCCACGAGGGCGGGATCGCGTTCGCGCCCTGGCCGGCGTTCGACCCGGCGGTCGCGAAGGCCGACGTGCTTGTCGTGCCCGTCCAGGTCAACGGCAAGCTCAGGGGACGCGTGACGGTACCCGCCGACTGCCAGGACGACGACTTGCGCGTCGTTGCGCTCGCCGACCCCGCGGTGGCGGCCCACCTCGCCGGGAAGACCGTCCTCAAGGTCATCGTGGCCCAGGGGAAGCTCGTCAGCGTCGTCGTCAGATAGGAGCGCCGTGCGCACGTGGCTGTCCGTCCTCCTCGCTGGTCTGCTGGCCGCCGCCGGCAGCGGGTGCGGCTACTCCCTCGCCGGGAGAGGGTCGTTCCTGCCGTCGTCCATCCGGGTGATCGGGGTGCCGGAGTTCGTCAACCAGACCCCGTACCCGGAGGTCGAACGGCGCTTCACTGAACGGGTGCGGAGCGAGTTCATCGGGAGGGGCCGCTACAAGGTGCTGGCCCAGGAGGCCGGAGTCGACGCCGTACTCCGCGGCACGATCACGGCGCTCTCGCTCGTGCCGGCCAACTTCAACGAGTCGCAGCAGGCGACGCGCTACACCATCGTCGTCACCACCAGGATCGAGTTCGTCGATCTCGCGACCAACAAGGTCCTCTGGGAGAACCCGTCGATGGTGTACCGGGAGGACTACGAGCTGCCGGCGGACTCCGAGGCCGGCAACCCCGCGGCGTTCTTTGGACAGGGTTCGAACGCGCTCGAGCGCGTCGCCAACGACTTCGCGCGAACGGTGGTCAGCGCGATCCTCGAGGCGTTCTAGCCCGGACGCGAGTGGCGTGCCTGCCGTGTCCGCAAAACCGCAATCGTTCGAGCAGGACGTCGCCGCCGGCCGGCCCAGGCCCGTCTACCTGTTGAAGGGCCCGGACGACGAGCTGAAGGCGAAGCTCGTGTCGCAGCTCATCGACACGATCGAAGCGGACCTCCGCCCGTTCAACGTCGACAAGTTCTTCCCGGCCGATCTCCGCGACGACGCGCGCAAGCAGTTCTGGAACGTCATGCAGCTGGCGCGCACGCTGCCGATGATGGCGGCGCGGCGCGTCATCGTCGTGGCCCAGGCCCAGAAGCTGATGCCGATCTTCAAGCAGGGCGACGACGAGGCCCCCTCGGCCGAGCCGGTGCCGGGCGGGAAGAGAGGGAGGAAGGCGGCTGCCGCCAGCGCGGGCGAGGCCGAACTCGAGGCGCTGGAAGCGTACCTCTCCGACCCGTCGCCGGACTGCGTGCTGGTGTTCGTCGCGGGGCCGGGGCTGAACGGATCGCTCAAGCCCGTCAAGCTGCTCGAGAAGCTCGCCGTGGTCGTGGAGTGCGGCGGGCTGCCGGGATTCGACGACGCCATCGCGTGGGTGAACGCCGAGGCCGCGGGCAACGGCGTCCGCGTCGAGCCTGCCGCAGCGCGGCTCCTGGCCGACCTGGCGGGCGACGACATCACCCGCCTGCGGGCCGAGTTCGAGCGGGCGCTCCTGTTCGCGTCCGGCGAAGACCTGATCACCGAGGCGGCGGTTCGCGAGATCGCCAGCGCGCCCACCACGCAGGACGCGTGGGCCATGACGAACGCCATGGAGCGGGGGAACCCGGGGCTGGCCCTTCGTGAACTCGCGATGAAGCTCGACGCCGGGGAATACCCCTTGATGATTCTGGGGCAGATGGGATGGTACGTCAGGACCAGGATGCCTCCCGCACGGGTAAGGGCGGCCGTCGAGGCGCTGTTCCGGACGGACCTCGCGTTGAAGACCACGCGGAGCGATCCCCGGGTGCTGCTGGAGCGGCTCGTCGTCGAATTGTGCGGGTAGGGGAGGGGCGCCGGACGGCGCCCCCGGTTTACTTCGCCGCCGAGGCGCTGACCCGCTTCTGCAGCCGCGACTTGTAGCGCGCGGCCGCGTTCTTGTGGATGACGCCCTTCGTGACCATCCGGTCGATGAGGGAGATGGTGTCCTTCAGCCCGGTCTTGGCTTTCGCAAACTCGTCCTGGTCGACGAGCGCACGGATCGCGCGCAGGGACCCGCGAAGCTCGGAGCGCAGTTGGCGGTTCCGTTCACGGTGGACGACGTTCTGGCGGTGCGCCTTCAGCGCGGATTCATGACTAGCCACAGTATCCTCTGACCCCGGTTGGCCCACGGGCGGACCCCATGCCAGCCCGTCGAATCTCCAATCATACCATCTTCACGCCATTTCGCGCGAGCTACACACGCGGGAGGACGGCCCATCGCGGCGTGTAGGGGCGCTGAGTGCGGCGCGCGTGTTCGTCGGTCTCCGGACCTGCAGCCGCGCGCAGCCATGTGCAGTCACGGGAAAAGGCCGCCCCGGCCTGCTGCTGGTACCCTCCTTGCCTGAGTGACGGTGGGCGGGCCATGCGCAGGCACGGCTCGCCGAGCAACCGGGAGCCCCATGCTGCAGACGGAACTGGGAAGGACGGACGCGGTACTCACGGCGCTCGAGCAGACGCGCCCGGCGGTCGCGGCCCACTGCCGGCGGGTGTCCGCCTACTCGGCCCGGCTGGCCACGCAGTTCGGCCTCCCCCGGGACGCGATCGAGACGATCAGGCTCGGGGCCCTGCTGCACGACGTCGGGAAGCTGCTGACGCCCTCCCGCATCCTGGCGAAGCCGGGCCGCCCGAACGGCCGGGAATGGCGGGAACTGAAGGCCCATCCCGAGCTCGGCATGGAGATCTGCCACCGCTCGGGATTCGACGACGACGTGAGCGCGATCGTCCTCTACCACCACGAGCGCTACGACGGCAGCGGGTACCCGGACCGCCTGGCCCATCCCGCCATCCCGTACACCGTCCGGATCGTCTCCGTGATGGACACCTTCGACGCCTTGACCAGCCCGAGAGACTACCGCGAGAGCCTGTCATTCGACGCCGCGCGAACGCTCATCGCCCGGGGAGCCGGCACGAAGTTCTGCCCGTGGGTCGTGAGCGGCTTCCTGGCGCTGCCGCCCGAGATGCTCACGCTCGGAACCGACGAGGCCCCGGTGGGGCGCCGCCATCCGGAAGGCCAGGTGTCCCTGCCTATCGAGCGGATGGCCGCGCTTCGGCGTCCCAGCCCGATCTTCTCGGGCGCGTCCCTGTCCTGACGGCACGTACGGGCTCGCGCCCGGCTCGAGTCGAGCCGCGGCGGGCTGGCGCCCGCTCGTCAGCGGACGATCTCGTAGCTGCCGGAAGAGGGCCTGGTGTCGGAGTAGCGGGGCACGAACTCACCGTCGACCATGACGAGGGTCTTGTAGATGATGCGGCGCGCCACGTTGACGACCCCGGTCGGGGTGATGTGCTTGACCTTGTTCACGTAATCGCGGGTTTCGCGATAAGGCGGCACGGCGGTCCCGTACCGATCCACGGCGTTCGGACCGGCGTTGTAGGCCGCCAGCGCGAGCGTTTCGTCTCCGTACTTGTCGAGGAGGGAGCGGAGGTACGCGACGCCGCCGCGGACGTTCTGGGCCGGGTCGTAGGGGTTCAGGACGCCGAAGGTCGCGGCGGTACCGGGCATGAGCTGCATGAGCCCCATCGCCCCCTTGGGCGACCGCGCCCTCGGGTTGAACCCCGACTCGACCTGGACGACCGCGCGGACGAGATCCGGGCGCACCGAGAAACTGGCGGCCTCCCGATCGATAATGCTGTCGTACCGATTACGAAATTCGTCACTGACGGGGCGGGTCGTTCTGACGGACGAGCCGGCGACCGCGAACGTCCGGTAGTCCGCCGCGGGAAGCCGGTCCGAGAACACCTGCTTGCCGTTGGCGTCCCGGAAAACATAGATCTGCGCCTGGGCTGGAGCGGCGATCCCCAGCGCCAGCACCCCGAGCACGAACGCGCGGACGATCCTGGCGGCAGTCATACCCTACGCCCGGGGTATCGGCTCCCGGGACGCTAAACTTCACGTACCGAGCAACGCTTCGATGGCTTGACGGCTCGCGGCCAGCAGTTCGTCGAGCTTTTCGGGCTGTTTCCCGCCCGCCTGAGCGAAATCGGGCCGGCCGCCGCCGCCGCCGCCGACCATCGGGGCGAGCTGCTTGACGAGCTTTCCCGCGTGCACCCGGGCGGTCAGATCGGAAGTCACGGAAATCACGAACTGGACCTTGTCCTCGGATGCCGCTCCGAGGACGACGACGCCGCGCCCCAGTGACGCTTTCAAAGAGTCTGCCAGGTCCCTGAGGGCTACGGCGTCGAGGTCGTCCACCTTCCGCGTGAGGATCCTGGCGTCCCCCACCACCGTCACGTCGGCGGCAGTGGCGGTGGCGCCACCCGCGGCGGCCTTCATCCTGAGCTGGGCGAGCTCGCGCGCGAGGCGTTTCCCGTCCGACTGCAGGCGCTCGACGGCGTCGCCGGCCTGGGAGGCGTTGACGTTCAAGCGGGCGAGGAGGCCGCCCAAGGCCGCGTGCTGTGACTGGATGTGGCGCAGCGCCCCCAGGCCCGTGAGGCCTTCGATGCGGCGGACGCCCGCAGCGATGCCGCCGTCCTGGAGAATGACGAAGGGGCCGATGTCGCCAGTGGCCCGGCAGTGGGTCCCGCCGCACAGTTCCATGCTGAACCCCGGCACGGAGACGACGCGCACCGTGTCGCCGTACTTCTCGCCGAAGAGGGCCATGGCGCCATCGGCCACGGCTTCCTGCGTGGAGCGCACGTCTGTCACGAGCGCGGTGTTCCGGCAGATCTCGGCCGTGACGAGGCGCTCGATCTCGTCGAGTTCGTCGCGGGTGAGCGCGGCGAAGTGGACGAAGTCGAAGCGGAACCGTTCCGGCGTCACGAGCGACCCCGCCTGCTTCACGTGGACGCCCAGCACGCGGCGCAGGGCCGCGTGCAGGAGGTGGGTGGCGGTGTGATTGCGACGAGTCGCGTCGCGCCGTTCGTCGCTCACCTCGGCCGTGACGAGGTCGCGCGGCCTCAGCGTACCGAGTTCGACCGTGACCTCGTGCAACCTGGGCCAGCCCGGCGCCTTGAGGACGCCGGTGACCGCGGCCGCCATGGCGCCCGATTCCGCCACGATCCGCCCGGTGTCCGACACCTGGCCGCCGGACTCGACGTAGAACGGCGTCCGGGCCAGGGCCACGTAGCCGCGGGAACCCGCCTCGAGCGCCGGCGTCTCCTTGCCCGACGCGTCAAAAAGCCCGACGACCGGAACGCCCGCAACCGAGGTGGCGGTGTACCCGTCGAACGTGTCCCCCGAGTGCTCGAGAACCGAACGGGTCGCGTCGCTCGCCGCGAACGGCGAGGCCAGCCGGGCGCCGAACGCGCTCTTCGAGCGGGCGCGCGCGCGCTGCCCCTCGAGGGCCTCCTCGAAACCCGCGCGATCGATGGGTAGGCCGCGCTGCGCGGCGGTGTCCTCGATGAACTCGACGGGCAGCCCGTACGAATCGTACAACTTGAACACGGCGTCGCCGTCGACCATCCCCGCGGCCGCCGCCTCGTCGAGCACGGACTCGAGGCGCGGCAACCCGGTGGTGAGCACCGCCTCGAACCGGGCTTCTTCGCTCGCGACCACTTTCGACACGTACTCGTGGCCCGACCGCAATTCGGGATACGCGTCGCCCATCTGGGCGACCAGCACGTCGACGAGCGGGCCGAGGAACGGCTCGGTCAGGCCGATCCGGTTGCCGTGGCGCATGGCGCGCCGCATGATCTTGCGGAGGACGTAGCCGCGCCACTCGTTCGAGGGCACCACGCCGTCCGCGATGAGGAATGTCATCGCCCGGGCGTGATCCGCGATGACCCGGGCCGAGACGTCGGCCGGGTCCATCGTGCCTCCATAGCGGTGGCCTGCCATGCGGCCGATCGCGTCGAGCAGCGGCCGGAAGAGGTCGGTGTCGTAGTTCGACAGGGTGCCCTGCATGATGGCCGCGATGCGTTCCAGGCCCATGCCGGTGTCGATCGACGGCGCGGGCAGCGGCACGAGGCTGCCATCCGCCTGCCGGTCGAATTCCATGAAGACGTTGTTCCACACTTCCATGTACCGGTCGCAGGAGCACTCGACGCCGCGGCAGACCGGCTCCGGGCAGGGCAGGTGGTCGCCCCGGAAGTAGTGAATCTCCGAGCAGCGGCCGCAGGGCCCGGTGTCGCCCATCGACCAGAAGTTGTCCGCGGCTCCCAACTCGGCAATCCGGGTCGCCGGCAGCACGCGCAGCCAATGCCGGTACGCCTCGTCATCGCGCGGCACGCCGGCGTCGCCGGCGAAGACCGTGGCGAACAGCCGGTCGGCCGGCAGGTTCCAGACGTCGGTCAGGAGCGACCACGCGAACGTGATCGCGTCGTCCTTGAAGTAGTCGCCGAAAGAGAAGTTGCCGAGCATCTCGAAGAACGTGTGGTGCCGCAGCGACGGGCCGACGTTCTCGAGATCGTTGTGCTTCCCGCTGACGCGCATGCACTTCTGGGAGGTCGCCGCCCGGCGGTACTCGCGCCGTTCCTTGCCGAGGAACACGTCCTTGAACTGGTTCATGCCGGCGTTCGTGAAGAGCAGCGTGGGATCGTCGCCAGGAACCAGGGGAGCGCTGGCCACGACGCGATGGCCCTGTTGCTCGAAGAAGGACAGGAA
This sequence comes from uncultured Acidobacteriota bacterium, assembly GCA_963809475.1. GTDB lineage: Bacteria > Acidobacteriota > Vicinamibacteria > Vicinamibacterales > JAKQTR01 > JAKQTR01. The sequence continues at coordinate 2,573,045 of CAWEJS010000001.1, read as the reverse complement.
CGAGCGCCGCAGGTCGCTGGAAGTCATCTGAACATTGTAGCAAGAGGAACTCGGGATCCGGGGCTCCCGCCTTCGCCGGACGGCCTGCCGGCCGGCTACGGCTTGGCAGGAGGGGTTCGCTTCTGGCCTCTCCCTACTCGTCCGGCTCCGCGCTGCGGTGGCGCCAGTAGGGCTTCAGGGCGGCGCGGATGAGGTCGCCCGGGAATCCGCGGCGGAGCAGTGCGGCGAAGAGGCGCCGGTACTCGGGGGCGTCCGGAATGGACGTGCGCCCGTGCAGCTTCGTGCGGACGACGCGGGCAATCACGGCGGCCTCGTCGACGTCCGCGAGGGCCGCCTCCAGCGCGGCATCGACATCGTCCCGGGCGAACCCGAGCCGCTCGAGCTCGCGGCCGGCGCGGTACCGGCCGCGGAGGCGCACCGACACGAGCGTACGGGCCGCGGCCCGGGCCGCACGGCGGTCGTCGAGCGCCCCAATCCTCGTGAGCCGCGCGACGGTGTCGCCGATCACGTCGCCCGGGAACCCGCGCGCGTCCAGGCGTTCACCCAGCCGGGCGACGGACATCTCCCGGCCCGCGAGCAGGCGGAGGGCGACGGCGTAGGCCGCTTGCCGGGCCTCCGTCGGATCCGCCGGAACGGATGGCGCTGTGCGGTGCACGGCCCGTCAGCGGCTGAAGCGCGTGATCTCGGCCTTGGGCTCGGCCTTGGGCTCGGCCCCGACGATGCCCCGCGCCATCTGCTCCTGGGCCTCGTCCGACGCCGTGGCGATCCCCTGCACCTTCAGCTTGAACTCGTCGATGTTGGTCGCCCAGCGCAGCGCCTCTTCGTACGTGACGAGGTTGCGGCGCAGCAGGCCGAGCAGCGACTGGTCGAACGTCTGCATGCCGTACTGGGAGGTGCCCGCGGCGATGGCCGTCTGGATGAGGTGCGTCTTCTCCTTGTCCACGATGCAGTCGCGAATGAACGGCGTCGTGACCAGCACTTCGACGGCGGGGACCCGCCCCTGGCCGTCGGCCCGGGGCACGAGGCGCTGCGAGATCACGGCGCGCAGGACCGACGCCAGTTGGAGGCGGATCTGCTTCTGCTGGTGCGGCGGGAAGACCGCGATGATGCGGTTGATGGACTCGGTGGCGTCCAGGGTGTGCAGGGTCGAGAACACCAGGTGGCCCGTTTCGGCGGCCAGCAGGGCCGTTTCAACCGTCTCGAAGTCGCGCATCTCGCCGACCAGGATGACGTCCGGATCCTGCCGCAGCGCGGCGCGCATCGCGTGCGCGAACGACCGCGTGTCGGTGGCGACCTCCCGCTGGTTGATGATCGACTTGTAGTCCTTATGGAGGAACTCGATCGGGTCCTCCACCGTCAGGACGTGCACGCACCGCGTCCGGTTGATGCGGTCGATCATGCCGGCCAGCGTCGTGCTCTTGCCGCTGCCGGTCGTGCCGGTCACGAGTACCAGACCGCGCTCCTCGTCGGCGATCTTGCTGAGGACGGCCGGCAGGTTGAGTTCGTCGATGGTGCGGATCTGGACGGGAATCACGCGGAGGACGAGGCCGACCGTGCTCCGCTGCTGGAACACGCTGCAGCGGAACCGCCCGAGGCCGGCCACGCTGTACGCGAGGTCTACCTCGGGGGACTTCTTGAACCGCTCCCGCAGCGCGGGCGGGACGACGGCCGCCGCCATCGCGATGGTGTCGTCGTGCGTCAGCTTGCGGGCGCCCGGGACGGGCAGGAGGACGCCCGCCACGCGCATGATGGGCACCGAGCCGGCCTTCAGGTGCAGGTCCGACGCGCCGTGCTCGACCGCGGTCGTCAGCAGATCGTTGACATGCATGGGCTAGACCTTTCCGGCCGCGGCCTCGCCCGCGGCGGCGGCCCCCGAGGGCCCGCCGTAGACATAGGTGAGCCAGTGGTGCGCGTCCGGGGCATCGCCGTTGATGACGCCGAAGTACGCCTGCTGGAGCGCGTGGGTGATGGGCCCGCGCCGGCCGTTGCCGACGACAATACGGTCGACCGAGCGGACCGGGGTGATTTCCACCGCCGTGCCGACGAAGAACACCTCGTCCGCGATGTACAGCATCTCGCGGGGCAGCATCTCCTCCTGCACACGGTAGCCCAGGCTCCGGGCCAGGGTCATCACCGAGTTCCGCGTGATGCCAGGCAGGATCGATGCCGACATCGGGGGGGTGTAGATCGTCTCGTCGCGCACGATGAAGATGTTCTCGCCGGAGCCCTCGCTGACGTACCCGAAGCTGTCGAGTGCGATGCCCTCCGCGTAGCCGTTGATGATGGCGTCCATCTTGATGAGCTGCGCGTTGGCGTAGTTCGCGCTCGTCTTGGCCAGCGACGGGAACGAGTCGGGCACCATGCGCGACCAGGAGCTGACCTTGACGTCGACGCCCTGCTCGAGCGCCTCATCGCCGAGGTACTTGCCCCAATCCCACAGGAGGATCGCGGCGTCGACCGGGCACGGGAACGGATTCACGCCGAGGGCGGCGTAGCCGCGGTAGACAAGCGGGCGGATGTAGCAGGACTTCATCCCGTTCGCGCGGATGGTCTCGAGGACCGCGTCCTCGAGCTGCGCCTGGGTGTAACCGAGGTCCATGCGATAGATCTTGGCGGAATCCATGAGCCGCCGCATGTGCGCGTCGAGCCTGAAGCAGGCCGACCCCTTGGGCGTCTCGTAGCACCGCGCGCCTTCGAACACCGCGCTGCCGTAATGGAGCGCGTGGGTGGCGATGTGGATCTTGGCGTCCGCCCACTCGACGAACGCGCCGTTCATCCAGATCTTCCCGGTTCCGGAGAAAGCCATCATGCGCTCCTTAGGGTGCATCGAACCCGTAGCAAGTTCCGTGCTCACGGCCGGACCGGCCGCCGCACGCAGGTGTCGGAACGGTCGCCACTATTGCGCCTCGCCGCAGAAGGGGCAGCGGTCCGTGCGGGAATGCAGGGGCTTGTTGCACTTCCAGCAGAACCGGGGCTGGGGGTTCTCACGGGCCTTCGACCAGCCGCCCTGGGGCGGGGTCGAATCGGCGGCGGACGTCACGGCAGCCGGGGTCGGCCGTTCGGCGGTCCGCCGCCCTGCCGGCCGGTCGGCGCCCAGCAGGTCTTCCAGCACGTCCGCGGCGCGCTGGTAACGCTCGCTCACTTCCGGTGCCATCGCTTTGAGGATGACGTCGTTCACGCGCTGCGGGATGCGCGCGTTGCGCGTCCGCGGCGGCGACACCATTTCACCGCGCATCAGCCGCTCCAGGTCGGCCGGGCCCGGTGTCTGGTACGGCAGCACGCCCGTCATCATCTGGTACATCGTGACGCCGAGCGAGTAGATGTCCGACGCGAAGGTGGCGCGGCCGTGGAACTGCTCGGGTGCCATGTAGGGCGGGCTGCCGATGACGGTCGTGCCGATCGCCGCCAGTTCCAGGAACCTCGACGTCCCGAAGTCGGCGACCTTCACCATCCCGCTGTCCGACACCATGATGTTCGCCGGGCGGAGATCCCGATGGAGCACGCCCTGGCGATGCGCATGGTCCACGGCGTTACAGATCTGGCACGTGACGTCGAGGGCGCGGCTCATCTCCAGCGCCCCGTCCCGGCCGATGATGGCCTCCAGGGTCTCGCCGGCCACGTATTCCATGACGATGAAGAAGACGCTGTCCTGCTTCTCGGCGGTCAGGACGGCGACGATGTTCGGGTGATTGAGGCTGGCGAGGAGCCGGGGTTCGTGGAGCAGTTCGCCGAAGTTCACGCTCTGGCGGTGCGGAACCTTCAGCGCGACCTTCTTGCCGATCCACGTGTCCTCGGCGAGGTACACCGTGCCGAAGCCGCCGCTGCCAAGGGCTGAGATGATCTTGTATTTCCCGATGGTCTGTCCGCGAAAGAACATGCCGGTCCTGCGTTGGAGTATAGCGCGGCTTGCCTATAATTGCCGTATGGTGCCGCGCCTCTACGTTCCAGCGCTCACAGGCGGGGCAGGGGTCCTCAACCTGCCGGCCGACGAGGCGGACTATCTGCGCCGGGTCCTGCGCGCGAGGGCCGGCTGGGCGGTCCGGGTGTTCGACGGCCGCGGTGCGGAATACCAGGCGCGCGTGGCCACGATTGGCCGCGACGCGGTGTCGATCGAGGTCGGCGACGCCGTCCCGGCGGCGGTCGAGTGCCGGGTCCGCGTGACGCTGGCCCAGGCCGTGCTGAAGGGCGAGAAGATCGACGCTGTCATCCGCGACGCCGTCATGATGGGCGTCGCCGCCGTGCAGCCGATGCTGACGGACCGGACGGACGTCCCCGCGACGGCCTTCGGCCACGGCGGCCGCACCGGCCGCTGGCGGCGGATCGCGATCGCTTCGACCAAACAGTGCGGCAGGGCGGTCGTTCCGGAGATCCACCCGCCGCTGCCGCTGCGGGCCTGCCTGGACGCGCACCCGTGCGAGGCGCGCGTGGTGCTCGTCGAGCCATCCGCCACGGGGCGCGCCTCGGAAACCGGACGGGTCCCGCGCGAGCCGGCGTCGGCGCTCGTGCTCGTGGGTCCCGAGGGCGGATGGGAAACTGAGGAGATCGCGCGAGCGGTCGCTGCGGGGTGCGTGCCGATGACGCTCGGGCCCCGGACGCTCCGTGCCGATGCCGCCCCGATCGTGGCGCTCAGTGTGTTGCTGCAGTACTGGGGGGAGATACCCGCGCTCGGGACTCGGGACTCGGGATTCGGGACTCGCGACTAGAGACTCAGCGCCGCCGGCCGCTCACCGTTCGGCCCCATGATCACGCAACACCAGCTGTCTTCTTCCGCGATCCAGTCGACTCGGCCCCACGCGGCAAACGCCGCCAGGACCTGCTCGCGCTCCTCGGACGTGATCCCGCTCAGCACCAGGCTCCCGCCAGGCGCCACCAGGCGGACGATCGTGGTCGCGTTCGCCGCCAGCATCCCTCCAGTGAGGTTCGCGACGACGATGTCCGCCGGCTGAAGCGGGACCTGCCTGAAGTCCGCCTCTTTGAATTCGACGCAGGGCGGGTTGCCGTTGAGCGCCGCGTTGCCCCGGGCGTTGTCGAGGGCGTCGGCATCGATGTCGATGGCGGCGACCGACCGGGCTCCGAGGCGCGCGGCCGCCAGCGCAAGCACGCCCGACCCGGTGCCGATGTCGAGCACGCGGCAGCCGCGGGCGTCGACCCGCTGGAGCGCCGCGAGGCACAGCCGCGTGGTCGCATGGTGCCCGCTTCCGAATCCCATCGCGGGCTCAATCACGATGGTGACGGCGCCCGCCTCGGGTCCGCCCTCCGCAGCGTCCCACGGCGGCGCGACGACAATACCGCCGACGCGCACGGCGCGCAGGGCGGCCTGGCTGCGCCGGGCCCAGTCCTCGTCCGGCACGTCCAGCGTGCGTATCGCAAGCCCCTGTGAGCCGTGCGACGCGCGCAAGACGCGATCCGCCGCGGCGCGGTGGCGGTCGTCCTTGAAGAAGACCCGCCATGGCCCGTCGGGCAATTCCTCGACGGCCGCGACGTCCAGGCCGTCAAGCGTCGCGGCCACCAGGTCCTGGATCGAGGTGTCGGGGCGAGCGCGCGCCACAGAAGCGGGGAAGTGAAGAACGAGGGCCGGCCAGGTCCGCATCAGGTGAAGAGGTCCTTGACGCGATCGAAGACGCCGCGCTCATCGGTCTCGGCGTCCTGCGGCCGCGGATCAGTCTTCTCGGCCGGCAGCACCTTCGCGAGGTGCTCGAATGCTGCTCGCTGGTCCTTGGACAGCTTCTTCGGCGTCCGCGGCTGCACCATCACGTGGAGATCGCCGCGGCCCCGCCCCGTCACGCTGGGCATGCCCTTGCCGCGGAGGCGGAACACGGTCCCCGCCTCGGTCCCCTCGGGGATCCTCACCTCGTCATCGCCGTCGAGCGTCGGCACCCGGATCGCGCCCCCGAGGACGAGGGTGGGGAAGTTGACCGCCACCTGGCAGAACAGGTCGTCCGCGTCGCGGCGGAAGAACTCGTGCGCCTGCACCTGGACGACGACGTAGAGATCGCCCGGAGGCCCGCCGAGGGCGCCTATCTCGCCTTCGCCCGACAGGCGGAGGCGCTGCCCGCTCGCGATCCCGGCCGGCACCTTCACGGTGAGCTTGCGGTCCCGCGTGACCTGCCCGGTGCCCCGGCAAGCCGAGCAAGGGTCATGGATGATGTGGCCGGATCCGCCGCATTGCCCGCAGGTGCGGGACACGACGAAGAACCCCTGTTGGTACCGGAGCTGGCCCCGGCCCTGGCACTGCGGGCACCGCGCCGGCTTCGTCCCCGGTGCCGCGCCGCTCCCGTTGCAGGTCCCGCACGGTTCCAGGCGGGGGATCTGGATGGTCGTGTCCAGGCCCCGGGCCGACTCGAGGAACCCGATCTCGAGGTCGTAGCGGAGGTCCGCGCCGCGCTGGGGGCCGGCCCGCCGCCGGCCGCCCCCGAAAATGTCACCGAAGCCGAAGACGTCTCCGAGTCCCCCGAGGATGTCTTCGAACCCCGCGAAGACCGTCGGGTCGAAGCCGCCCGTGGCGCCGCCGACGCCCTGGTGTCCGTAGCGGTCGTACGCCGCGCGCTTGTCGGCGTCCGCGAGAACGGCGTAGGCTTCCGCCGCCGCCTTGAACTTCTCCTCCGCGTCCTTGCTGCCGGGATTCCGGTCGGGGTGGAACTTCAGCGCGAGCTTCCGGTAGGCGCTCTTGATCTCCGCGTCGCTGGCCGTCTTCGCCACGCCGAGCACGTCGTAGTAGTCGCGCTTGGTCACGTCCGGGCGACCTTCACCATCGCCGGCCGCAGCAAGCGCTCACCGATCGTGTAGCCGCGGCGGAGTTCTTCCAGCACCTCTCCGTCGGGATGTCCCTCGACCACCTCCGTCGCCACCGCCTGGTGCACGGCCGGGTCGAACGCCGTGCCGACGGCCTCAATGGATCGGACGTCGCGACGCTTCAGGACGTCGAGCATCTTCCGCCGGATGATCTCGATGCCGCTTCGGTAGGCCTCGGCGCCGTCAGCGCCGGCGTCGGCCGTCAGCGCGCGCTCGAGGTCGTCGACGATGCCGACGAAATCCAGCAGCAGGTCCGACACCGTCCTGTCCACCAGTTCGCGGCGCTCGCGCTCGGTGCGCCTCCGGTAATTGTCGAACTCCGCGGCCTTGCGCAGGAACCGGTCCTGGCACTGCGCCAGTTCGTCCCGGATGGCCTCGAGTTCGGGTGCCGCGGCGGGCTCGTCCGAGCCGGGCGGAAGTTCGCGGGTCTCGGGCGGCTCCGGCGCTGAATCGGCCGCAGCGCCGCCCGGATTCTGCTCGAGTGCGTCGTCGTTCATGTGTGGAACGCGTGTCACGGGGCGGATCAGGAGTCCGCCGGGTACGGAGGATTCATGCCGTGGCTCAGGATGCGGGAGACCGTCACCGCCACATGGTCGACCATCGGGATGGCCCGGGAGTAGTGCATCCGAAGCGGCCCGATGAGACCGACCGCGCCGGTCTGGCCACCGTCGGCGTAGGTCGAAGCCACGAGGCTGAACTCCCGCAGCGTCGGATCCTGGTGCTCGCTGCCGATGACGACCATGAGCCCGGGCCCGTCGATGTACTCCGTCAGCAGGCGGACCAGCCGGTGTTTCTCTTCGATCATCCGGACCAGGGTGCCGAGAGCCGAGAGCGTGATGCCGCTGTAGGGCGCCGAGACCTCGTCGACGAGGGATGACGTCCCGTCGACGAAGAGGGCGTGCTCCGCGCCGGCCTGCTCGAAGCTCGCGCGTGCCAGCCGCAGCGCGCGGGCCATGATCCGGTCGTAGCGCACGCGCTCCTCTGACAAGCGATCGAGGATCGCGCGCCGCACGTCCGCGAGCGGGAGCCCGGAGAACTCCGTGTTGAGGTAGTTGGACGCCTGTTCGAGCTCGGCCGTTGACACAGCCGGTTCCAGCTCCACGATCTTGTGCATCACCTGCGACGCGCGCGCGACCACGACGACGAGCACGCGTCCGGCGCCGAGCGGCACGAACTCGATGCGGTGGAACGCGGCGGTGCCGGACTCCGGCACGAGCGCGAACGCCACGGTGTGGGACGCCTGTGCGAGCATGTGAGGCACGGTCGACAGGACGGTCTCCGCGTCGGACTCGGGCAGGTTCGCGAGCTGTTCGAGCATCTGCGCCTCCGCCAGCGTGGCGGAACGGCTGGGCCGCGGGCGCCTCAACAGGTCGTCGACGTAGCTCCGGTACCCCAGGTCCGTCGGGACGCGCCCCGCCGACGTGTGCGGCTGCCGGACGTAGCCGAACCCTTCGAGCTGCGCGAGCACGTTCCGGATCGTCGCGGAGGACAGGCTGAAGCCGCCGCGGCGGACGAGGACCTGCGACGCCACGGGTTCGCCCGTGTCGATATGCTCCCGGACCAGGGTTGCCAGGACCCGCTTGGTCCGCTCGTTCAGTTCCGGCAGTTCGGATGCCATGGGTGCGTTACAGGGGCTGGGCCCCCGGCTCATTATACCAAGTCGGGCCGAATCAGCCGGGATCAGCCGGGGGAGCCGGCGTGCCGCAGGGCGACGGGGCCGGCTACAGGCCTGCGCGCGCGACGAGCGACCGGGCTGCCGCACGTGCGTCGGCCACGATCTCGCTCGCATCGAGGCCGGCCAGCCGGAAGTCGCGAACGAGCACACGGCCATCGACGATGGTGGTGTGGACGTCGGCCGGCCGGGCGGAGTAGACCACCGTCGAGTATGGGTCATCGCCCGGAGCGAGATGGGGCCGATCGAGGGTGACCACGGTGAGGTCGGCGCGTTTGCCGGCTTCGATCGAGCCAATCTCGGCGTCGAGGCCCAGCGCCCGGGCGCCTTCGCGGGTGGCCATCCAGAGCGCATCGCGCGCCCGCAGCGTCCCGGGGCCGCGGCGGACGGACTGGAGCACGGCGGCGAGGCGCATCTCCTCGAACATATCGAGCCGGTTGTTGCACGCGGCCCCGTCGGCGCCGAGCGAGACCGAGACGCCCCGGGCCCGAAGTTCCGTGACGGGGGCGAGGCCGCTTCCCAGCTTCAGGTTCGAACTGGGGCAGTGCAGGACCTTGACGCGGCGCGCTGCCAGGATCTCCTGCTCGTGCTCGTCCACCCAGACGCAGTGCGCCACACAGAGGCGCTCGGACGCGAGGCCGATCTCCTCGAAGTACTCGATGTTGCGAAGGCCCGTCCGTTCGCGGATGAGGGCGACCTCCGGCTGCTGCTCAGAGGCATGCGTGTGCACGAGGACGCGGTGTCCGGCTGAGAGTCCGCCGACGGCCTCGAGCAGATCGCGCGAGCACGAGACGGCGAAGCGGGGCGCGAAGGCCGCGTGGATGCGGCCACCGGCGGCGCCGTTCCAGCGGCGCTGCAGCGAGAGGCTCTCGTCGATCGACGATTGCGTGCGCTCGAGCAGCCGCCGCGGCACGTCCGCGTCCGCGTCCATCATGCACTTGCCGATGATGGCCCGCAGTCCCGTCTCCGCGACGGCCTCGAAGACGGTGTCCGTATCGTGGACCGTCTCCATCGTCAGCACGGTGGTCGTGCCGCCGCCGAGGAGTTCGCAGGCCGCCAGGCGGGCCGACGCGCGCAAGGAGGCTGGGGTGTGGGCGGCTTCCATGGGCCACACCCGCGTCCGCAGCCATTCGAGCAGCGGGAGGTCGTCGGCGAAGCCCCTGAAGAGGGTCTGGCACAGGTGGACGTGGGTTTGGACGAAGCCCGGGAGCACGAGGGCGCCGGACGCGTCGATGACGGTGTCATGGGGCCCGGGATCGGCCGCCCCGACCACCGCGATGCGCCCGTCCTGGATGGACACATCTCCCTGGACGACCCGGAAGTCGTCGCTCATCGTCACGATCGTGCCGCCGCGGACGAGAATGGAGGACATCCCCGGGCTCCGGCCTACCTGCCGCGCATCGACGCCGGCCCGCGCGGCGCGTCCGTCTGGGCGCCGCGCCGCACCGCGATGAGTTCGGCGACGATGCTGACCGCGATCTCTTCAGGCGTCACCGCGCCGATGCCCAGTCCCACCGGGGCGTGGACCGCCGCGAGCCACTCCGCGGACACCCCCTCGGCCACGAGGGCGCCGGAGACGTGGGCCACCTTCGCGCGGCTGCCGATCATGCCGACGTAGCGCAGGTCGCGGCCCGCGAGCGCGCGCATCGCCTCGAGATCATGGGCGTGGCCCCGCGTCACGATCAGCACGTAGCTGGCGGGCGAGATGTCGGCCGCGGCGAGATGCGGCGCGACCGCCACCACGTCCACCGACGCCGCCGACGGGAAGCGCTCGCGGTTCGCGAATTCGTCCCGGTCATCGAGGACGTGTACCCGGAATCCGACATCGGAGGCCAGGCGGGCGACGTGCTGGCCAACGTGGCCCGCACCGGCAATGTACAGGTGCGGCGAGGGGTCGAGCGGCTCGATGAACACCTCCATCCGTCCTCCACAGATCGGGCCGCCTCCGGCGGCCGGGTCGTCGTCGAGATCGTACCGGACCACTGCCGCCTTGCGCGTCCGGATGATCTCGCGGGCCCTGCCGGCGGCGTCGTGCTCCGTGCTGCCGCCGCCGATGGTGCCCACCAATCGTCCGTCGCCGTGCACCAGCATCTTCGCCCCCACTCGCTGAGGGGTCGAGCCCTGCGCGGAGACCACGGTCACGAGCGCGGCCGGATCGCCGCGCTCGAAGGCGCGGGCGACGGCGGCGAACACCTCTTCGTGCACAGTGGCATTATAGACGGGGCTGAGGGCTCGGGCTTCTTCCTAGAACCGGTGGAGGTCGCAGACCTCGGTGGGTTCGGTGCCGGCGAGGAATGCCTCCCGCGAGGTCCGCGGGCACGCCGGCTGCGCGAGCTTGCCGGTGTCGCGGTCGATGTCCGCGAAGACCACGCCGCCGGGCGTGGGGAAGGGCACGTTCGGCCGCCCGGCCAGCGACGCCATCATGAACTGCGTCCAGATCGGCAGCGCGGCACGGGCGCCGCTCAGGCCCAGCGGCTGGTTGTCGTCGAAGCCCACCCACACCGCGGCCAGCAGTCCCGGTGTGAAGCCGACGAACCAGGCGTCGCGCAGGTCGTTCGTGGTGCCGGTCTTGCCCGCCGCGTCGAGCGCAAATCCCAGGCCCCGTGCCCCGGCGGCGGTCCCCTCGTTCATCACGCTTCGCATCATGTTGGTGACGAGGAACGTGGTGTCGGGACGCGCGACCCTCGTGGCCGCTGCCGCGTGGAGCGGGACGTCCGCCCCGCCCATCGTGAGCCTCGCGATGGCGCGGAGCGGGCGGAGTTCCCCGCCGTTCGGGAAGATCGTATAGGCCTTCGCCACTTCGAAGGGCGTCGCCTCGAAGACCCCCAGGGCGATCGACGGATACGCCCTCGGCGTGGTGCTGGCCCCGACACGCTTCCAGAGCGCCGCCACCTGGTCGAATCCCACCGCCTCCGCCACCTTCACCGTGGCGACGTTTCGTGAATTCGCCAGGGCGCGGCGGAGGGTGATCGGGCCGTCGTACTCGTCCTCGTAATTCCTGGGTGTCCACGTTTGGCCTTCGTACGTGAACGTAGTCGGCTCATCGGTGACGAGCGTGGCGGGCGTCAGGTCCGTGCGGCCCTGCGCCGCCGCCGTTTCGAACGCGGCCAGGTACACGAAGGGCTTGAACGTCGATCCGGGCTGCCGCTTCGCGTTGACGGCGCGGTTGAACTGCGACTGGCTGTACGACCGGCCCCCGACGTAGGCGAGGATGTCGTTCGTCCTCGGATCGACGGCGATGAGCGCGATCTGGGCTCGTTCCTTCGGGTGCTTCTTGGAGAGCTGCGCGTCGATCTGCGCCCCCCCGGCCTGCACCACCTCCTGCGCGAGCCGCTGCAGGTTCGTGTCGAGCGTCGTCTGGATGTCGACGCCCTGCGAGCCTTCGAGCAGGCCCGGGTAGTCGTCGCCCAGGATCTGCCCGAGGAGGTCGACGAAGTACGGCGCCTCGGTGTCCAGCGCCCGGGAGATGGTCCGAATCGGTTCCCGGCCCGCGCGCTCGGCCGCCGCCTGGCTCACGAACCCCGCGTCCGTCATGGCTTGCAGCACGACGTTGCGCCGGTCGCGCGACCGTGTGGCCGAGGCGAACGGGGAATGGCGATAGGGCGCCTGGATGACGCCGGCGATGGTTGCGGCCTCCGCCAGCGAGAGGTTGGTGACGTCCTTGCCGAAGAACACACGGGACGCCTCGGCCACGCCGTGGATCGCGTACGACCCCCGCTGGCCGAGGTAGACGTCGTTCAGGTAGAGCTCGAGGATCTCGTCCTTGGTCGCGCGCGTCTCGAGCACGATCGCCAGGAACTGCTCCTGGAGCTTGCGGCGGTAGGACTTCTCCGGCGTCAGGAAGAAGTTCTTCACGAGCTGCTGCGTGACGGTGCTCGCGCCTTCCACGTAAGGCCGGTCGCCCTTCATGTTGCTGCGGATCGCGCCGACGATCCGGATGGGATCGATCCCGGGGTGGTCGTAGAACCGCTTGTCTTCGATGGCGAGGACCGCCTGCACCATGTGCGAGGGGATCAGCGTGAGCGCCACCCGGCGCCGCTTCTGGCGGCTGGTGGTGATGAGCGTCGTCAGCAGTGGCGCGTCGAGCCGGACCTCGCCGATCGCACCGCCCCCTTCGACCTCGATCCGATCGATCGCCGGCGTGGGAATCGGCCGGCCGCCGGCACCGACGGGCAGCCCGCTTCCCGAGGCGCGCGGCTCGACGGAGACGCGGACCGTCCGTCCGACGAGGTCGCCGCCCCTCGCGACGAGCGTGACCGCGCGGCCGGCCCGCGAGAACTCGCCAGGATGCACGGCCTTCGCGCGCTCGGCGTACCCGAGCAGATTGAGCCGGTCTGCGATCTGGTCGACCGACAGCCACTGCCCGCGCCGGAACTCCAGCGGGCGGGCGAAGACGCGCGGCAAGGCCTTCACCCGCTCGCCCTGCAGGCGCTCATCGACGACCCGGGCGAACGACACGTAGTAGTAGGACGCGACGCCGGCGAGCGCGAGGAGCGGCAGGCCCAGCCCGATGGCCAACGCCAGCCGCAGCCGGCGGCGCTTCTTCGACCGGGGAACTGCCGGGCGGGGCGGAGGGGTGTCGGGCGGCACGGGATGTCCTGGCGCCCCTACACCGTGAGGACCCAGTGGTACCCGAATTCGAGAGGCAGCTGGCTCATCAGCTGATCCACAAGGCCGGGGCCGTAGCGGTCGAGGAACGACACGAAGCCGACCGCGCGCTCCTGGGCATGCCCGTCCGGGAACGCCTGCGCCCGCGTGCGGCTGAACTGGCGGCGCAGCGTCTCGTCCCGGCGCTTCGCCGCATGAATGATCTTCCCGTGGAGGCCCTGCAACTCGTGGTGGATCCGGCCCATGGCCGACCGCGCGGCGCCCTCGAGCGTGGGATCGATCGCGGGCACCGCCTCCGCGAGCTGCTGCAGTTCGCGGCCGAGGACCGCCGAGGCCGCCTCGTACGCCTGCTCGACCTCCCGCGGCAGCGCGGCTTCGAGGAGCCTGTTGAGCACGCTCTCGTCTTGGGCGTGCAGCGTCTCGAGGGACACGCCGTACTTGGCGAGGAACCGGACCCCGGCGGAATCGAGCAGCGTGGCCGACGCGCGCGGCACCATCAGCGGCATGGGCACACCGAAATGCTCGTAGACGGGCTTCAGCTGGCCCAGGTACGCGAGTTCGTTCGGCCCGGCGACGTACGCCGCGGTCGGGAAAAGCGTGTCCTGCACGATAGGCCGCAGCAGCACGTTCGGGCTGAACGCGGCCGGGTTCCTCTCAGCCATGGCGACCAACTCCGCAGGCGACACCACGCGATTGCCGAGGTGGAACGCCCCGTCGCTGAACCGGATGGCCGCGCGCCCGCCGTCGAGGGAGAAGAGCGCCACCCCGTCGGTGTGCGCGCTCACCTGGGCGTGATACCCGAGCTCCACCAGCCTCGCCCCCGCGGCGGCCGCCAGTTCCGACGTCAGCCCGGGGAACTGCGCCTCGCGGACGAAGACCGGCCGGGCAAGAGGCTTGGCGGCGGGGTCGGATGCGTCGTAGACGAGCAGACCGAATTCTCCGAGCGTGAACTCGAGCAGCCGGCCGAACGCATCGCCAGGGCTCACGCCGGGGCGGTACGCGCTGCGGAGCCGGGTCATCAGCGTGGCGGTGAACTCGGTCGGCGGCAGATACGACGCCAGTTCATCGAGCGCTGCCGTGGTGCTGTCCGGCAGCACCAGGGCGCCGACCGGGACGGTGCCCGCACCGGGCGGAGGCTGGAGGCGAACCGTTCTTGGTTGGACGTCGGCGTCCAGCACCTCGCAGGAGGCGACCTCTTCCCAGTCGTGGTCTTCTGCGTCGATCCAGAAGACGGCCACGGCCGGGATCTTCTGCTCCTGCCGGATGCGGGCCGCGAGCTTGAGTGCCGTGATCGCCTTCAGCAGCGTGAAGAGCGGGCCGCCGAACGCCCCCGCCTGCTGGCCCGTGAGGACGGCCACGCCATCGGGCTGGCGCAGACGATCGAGCGCCGCCCGGGCTTCGGGGGGCGCCCCGCGGTGTTGCTGCTGCGCGGCGATGACATCCGCGACGGCGGCCCGGTCCCTCGGGTGGGCCTGTGCCCGTTCGATGGCCGCGAGCCACGCGCCCGGCCGGGCCGGGTCGCCATTGAAGAACTCGGCGAGCGGACCGAAGGCGTACGCGTAGTCCCCCGCGAGGCGGCGGATTCCCGGGTAGCGCCGGATGTCGATCCCCTCTCCCGCGCCGCCGGTATCATGGATGACGGATTGTGAAGTCACCGGACAGCTACTCTCGCTGAAGCTCCGGCGCACTGTCAAGCGAAGCGGTGCCGCGCACCGGAGCCGCCTCGTTCGCGATTGATGCGCCGGGAGTTCCATGTTAGCATCGGGCCCGGAATAGCGTGAGGAATTGACGTCAGGATCCTCCTACTCTCCGCCTCTGGCGTTCGGCCGTTTCCGCGTCCTTCACCAGATTGGGGCGGGCGTGCTGGGGCCCGTGTTTCGCACGCACGACCCCGACCACGACTGCCTCGTCGCGGTGAAGGCGTTCTCGCTCGATCTGACCCCTGAACAGGCCATTCATCTGTCGGCGCAGGTGCAGATCCTGGTGGATCTGGAACTCGACCACCCATGCATCGCCGCGCCGGTCGCGACGGGCGTGGAGGACTTCGTTCCCTTTCTCGCCGCGCCCTACGTCGCAGGGGAGTCGCTCGACGCCGCGATCCGCCAGTACGGCCCTGCGCCAGCGGGGGACGCGATCCGGCTGATCGCGCACGTCGCCGAGGCGCTGGACGCCGCCGCTCACGTGGGCGTCTTCCACGGGTCGCTCCATCCCCGCGACATTCTTGTCACGCCGGGCGAAACCCACGTCACGGGCCTCGGCGTCGCACAGGCCCTCGAGCGCGTCGGCCAGCACGGCCCCATCCGCCGGCCCTACGTGGCGCCGGAGCGCGAGGCGGGCGACGAGTGGGGAGCCGCCGCTGACGTCTACTCGCTGGGCGCCATCGCGTACGAAGTCCTCACCGGACGCCGCGCGCTGCCGGGCACCGACCAGCCGCTGCCGGGGCTGGCGGATCTGAAGGTCCACGATCCGGCGGCGCTGAGAGATGCCCTGGACGCGGCGCTGGACCCGGATCCCGAGCGCCGGCCGGGCAGTGCGCAGGAGTTTGCCGCGGCCCTCGCGGCGTCCTTGTCCGAGGCGGCCGGGACGATGGCCCCGCCGGAGCGCGGGCACGGTCACCGGCCGCGCAAGCCCCGCAGCCGGCCGGCCACCAAGCTGCCCGGGCTCAACGAGCCCCTGACGGCGGCCGCGCCGCCCGTTGCGCCAGTCGAGTCGACGCCTGCGACACCGGCCGAAGCATCGGCGCTCGCGGCGCCCGGGTCCGAACCCGTCCTCGCCGAAACGTTGCCGCCTCCGCCGGACGCCGCTCCCGCACAGCCCGAGGAGCCCGGCATCGCGGCGGCCCCGTTGCTGCTCGCGTCGGCTCCGTTCCTGCTCGCGACGCCCCTGGCGTTCGAACGCGACGAGATGCCCGCCCTGCTGACTGCGGCGGCCGACATCCCGGCGCTCGACGAGCCGGAGGCCGTCCCGCTGGACATCGCCTTCGACCTGGGCACGCCGACGCCGTCCCCCGCCAGCCTGAGCGATGAATTCGGTCCGGTTGGCGGCGTGGACGTGACGCCGGTCCCGGGTTCCCGGTCCGCGTTCGAGACGTTCCCCCTGGACTTCACAGACCTCGACAGAGGCGAGGCTCCAGCAGGCGCGGCGCGAGCGGACACACCGGACTTGGACCACCTCGACTTCTCGTTCGCGCCGGATCGGCCGGACGAGATCCGAGTGGCCGACCCCACCCCTGCGCTGCCGCCCTCGGCTCCGGAAGCGCCTCCATTTCGCCCCGTCGTCCGCCGCCGGACGCCCCCATCAGCGCCGGTACCTCCCGCCTCCATCGAGCCTGCCACCATGCCGCTCGATCGCGAGGTGCCGCGAGCGTTCGATTCCGTGTCCGTGGCGCGGCCGTCCGGGTTCCCGCGCGAGTTCGAGCCGGAGGCGCCGCCCCCGTCGAAGTGGCCGTCCGCGCTGCGCCTGCTCGGTGGCATCGCCCTGGGCATTGCGCTTGGACTCGCGACCGGGTATTGGCTCGGCTCGCGATCGACCGGGCGTGCGCCCTCCGCGCCGCCGGCCGCGTCGCGCACCGTGGCCCGGCCCGCTGGCGTTCCGGCGGCTCCATCCGCGGCGGCAGTCACGGCCGTTCCGGCCCCCGCGGCTTCGCCGCGAGCGGCGGCACCACCGCCGGCCGCGGTACCGCCGGCGCGTGCGGTGGCGGAGCCGTCAGGCCGCGGTTCGATCGCCGTCGCGGCGGCTCCTCTCGCGGCAAACGTGTACATCGACGGCACGCGTGACGGGCTGACGCCGCGGAACCTGAATCGAGTCCCGTTCGGGACGCACACGATTCGCGTCACGCGCCCCGGCTACCTGCCGGAAGAGAAGACCGTCGTGCTGAGCGCGGCCGAACCGTCGGCGCGCGTGGAGTTCAGGCTGCGCCCGGGGAGTGCCTCCCTGGCGCCTGCCGTGGCGGCGAAGCCTGTTCCGGCAGCCTCGAAGCCGGCGGGCTCCGGATCCGAGACCCTCGTCATCGAAACCCGTCCGCCAGGCGCCGCGGCGCGTGTCGACGGCCGTGACGCCGGCGTGACACCAGTGACCCTCACGTCGATCAAGGCGGGGCTGCACAAGGTCGAACTGCAGTTGCCGGGCTACCGCCGCTGGGCGGAGACGATCACCGTGAAGGCCGGCCAGCGCCGGCTCGTCGGAGTCTCCCTCGAGAGGGCCAACCAGCGGTGAGAGCCATTCTCGCTCTGGAGGATGGCACCTGGTTCCAGGGCACGGCGGTCGGCGCGGAAGGCACCGCGGCAGGCGAGGTCGTCTTCAACACCGGGTTGACGGGGTACCAGGAAATCCTCACCGACCCGTCGTACGCCGGGCAGATCGTCACGATGACCTGTCCCGAGATCGGCAACTACGGCGTCGCGCCGGACGATGTGGAGTCGCGCGCGCCGCAGGTGGCCGGTTTCGTGATGCGCAGCGAGTCGCTCGTGGCGAGCAACTGGCGCGCGTCCGGAACGCTTCGCGACTACCTCTCGTCGGCCGGCATCGTCGCCATCGCGGGCGTCGACACGCGGGCGCTGACCAGGCGCCTCCGATCGGCCGGCGTGATGCGCGGCGTCATCCGCACCGGGGACGCCGACGCGGCCGCCCTCGTCGAGGCCGCGCGCCTGGCGCCGCGCATGGAAGGCTCGGACCTCGTCGCGGGTGTGACGTGCGCCGCGCCGTTCGACTGGCCCGCCGACGGCGCCGTGGCCGGGAGCGGGGGATACGACCGCGAGCCGCTCCGTTCGCCCACGCGCCGCCATCGGGTGGCGGCCTGGGACTTCGGCATGAAGTGGAACATCCTGCGCCGTCTCGCGGCGTACGGGTGCGACGTGCGGGTCTACCCGGCATCGGCGCCGGCCTCGGTGCTGCTGGCGGATCGCCCGTCGGGTGTGTTCCTCAGCAACGGCCCCGGCGATCCGGCCGCCCTGCCGTACGTCATCGAGAACGTCCGGGCCGTCGTGGCGGACGGCACGCCGATCTTCGGCATCTGCCTCGGCCACCAGGTGCTCGGCCTGGCGCTCGGCGCCCGCACCTTCAAGCTGAAGTTCGGGCACCGGGGCACGAACCACCCGGTGAAGCAGGTCGAGACGGGCCAGGTGGAAATCACGTCGCAGAACCACGGGTTCGCGGTGGACGCCGCCACCCTGCCGCCCGACGTGCTCGTGACGCACGTCAATCTGTATGACCGGACGCTCGAGGGTTTCCGCCACCGCACGAAGCCCGTCTTCAGCGTGCAGTACCACCCCGAGGCGTCGCCCGGGCCGCACGACGCGGACTATCTCTTCGGCCGGTTCACCGAGTCCATGGAGCGCCGCTAGATGCCCCGCCGGCCCGACGTGAAGCGCGTGCTCGTCGTGGGCGCGGGCCCGATCGTGATCGGGCAGGCCTGCGAGTTCGACTACTCGGGATCGCAGGCGTGCAAGGCGTTGCGCAGCGAAGGCGTCGAGGTCGTGCTCGTCAACAGCAACCCGGCGACGATCATGACGGACCCGGAGCTGGCCGACCGCACGTACGTCGAGCCCCTCACCCCGGCCGTCGTCGAGGCCATCATCGCGCGGGAGCGTCCTGACGCGTTGCTGCCGACCGTGGGCGGCCAGACGGCGCTCAATCTGGCCATGGCGCTGGCCAGGTCGGGCGTGCTCGAGCGCTACCGCGTCGAGTTGATCGGCGCGTCGGCCGCCGCGATTGACGTCGCCGAGGATCGCCTGAAATTCCGCGACGCGATGCGCGAGATTGGCGTCGGCGTCCCGGAGAGCGGCTACGCCCGCTCGCTGGAGGAAGCCCTCGCCCTGGTTCGCACGACCGGGTTCCCCTCGATCGTCCGCCCGTCGTTCACCCTCGGGGGCGTCGGCAGCGGGATCGCGTACAACGTGGAGGAGTTCCAGGACATCATCCGCCGCGGTCTCGCGATGAGCCCCGTACACGAGGTCCTCGTGGAGGAGTCGCTCATCGGCTGGAAGGAATACGAGCTGGAAGTGATGCGGGACGCCGCGAACAACTTCGTGGTGATCTGCTCGATCGAAAACGTCGACCCGATGGGCGTGCACACCGGCGACAGCATCACGGTGGCGCCGGCGCTCACGCTCACGGACAAGGAATACCAGGCCATGCGGGACGCGGCGCGCCGGATCATCGGGCGCGTGGGCGTCGAGACGGGCGGATCGAACATCCAGTTCGCCGTGCACCCGCGCGACGGGCGCATGCTCGTCATCGAGATGAACCCCCGGGTGTCGCGCTCATCGGCCCTCGCGTCGAAGGCCACGGGATTCCCGATCGCGAAGATCGCGGCCAAGCTGGCGCTGGGGTACCGCCTCGACGAGATTCCGAACGACATCACCCGGCTCACGCCCGCCTCGTTCGAGCCGACGATCGACTACGTCGTGGTCAAGATCCCGCGGTGGAACTTCGAGAAGTTCCCCGATGCCGAGCGCACGCTGACGACGCAGATGAAGTCGGTCGGGGAGGTGATGGCCATCGGCCGCACGTTCCAGGAAGCCTTCATGAAGGGCGTCCGGTCGCTCGAGCTGGGCCGGGCCGGTCTGCTCTTCGACAGCGGCGCGCTGCGGGACGAGGACGACGACGGGCTGCGGCAGCGGCTGCTGACACCGAACGACGGCCGCCTCTGGGCGATGTTCGAGGCGCTGCAGCGCGGCTGGGCGCCCTCGACCCTGCACGAGCTGACGCAGGTCGACCCGTGGTTCCTGGCCCAGTTCGCCGACCTGGCCGCGCGACGCGCCGCGCTGCGCGGCACGGCGCTCTCCGACCTGGACGACGGCGGCCTCCGCTCGCTGAAGCGGCACGGCTTCGGCGACGCCCAGATTGCCGCCGCCGTCGGCGCGAGCGAGAAGGCCGTGCGGGAGCGCCGCGCGAACGCCGGGCTGCGCGCCTCCTACAAGCGCATCGACACGTGCGCCGCCGAGTTCGAGTCCTCGACTCCGTACCTCTACGGCACCTACGAGGACGAGTGCGAGGCGGACCCCACGCCGCGGCGCAAGGCGGTCATCCTCGGCAGCGGGCCGAACCGGATCGGGCAGGGCATCGAGTTCGACTACTGCTGTTGCCACGCGGTGTTCGGGCTGCGCGACGAGGGCTTCGAGACCGTCATGGTGAACTGCAACCCCGAGACCGTGTCGACCGACTACGACACGTCCGACCGGTTGTACTTCGAGCCGCTCACGCTCGAAGACGTCCTGGCCGTCGTCGAGAAGGAGCGCGCCGCGGGCGGGGAGGTCGCGTGCCTCGTGCAGTTCGGCGGCCAGACGCCGCTGAAGCTCTCGACCTCGCTCCATCGCGCCGGGGTGCGGGTGCTTGGCACGTCGCCCGACTCGATCGACCTCGCCGAGGACCGCAAGCGGTTCGCCGCCCTCCTGCACGAGCTCGACATCCCGCAGCCGTCGAGCGGCACGGCGTCGTCGCGCGAGGAGGCGCGGGAGGTCGCCTCCTCCGTCGGGTTCCCCGTCGTCGTCCGGCCGTCCTACGTGCTGGGCGGGCGGGCCATGGCCGTCGTGTACGACCCGGGCGCCCTCGACCGGTACATGACGACGGCGGTGGACGCGTCGCCCGAGCACCCGGTCCTCATCGACCGGTTCCTCGAGGACGCGTTCGAGCTCGACGTGGACGCGGTGGGCGACGCCACCGGGGCGGTGGTCATCGCGGGCATCATGGAGCACATCGAGGAGGCGGGCATCCACTCGGGGGACAGCTCGTGCGTGGTGCCGCCGTACCTCGTGGCGGAGCGCCACATCGAAACCATCCGGCAGTACATGCGGCGGATCGCCGCGGCCCTCAACGTGGTCGGCCTGATGAACGCGCAGTTTGCGATCAAGGACGACATCGTGTACGTGCTCGAGGTGAACCCCCGCGCCTCCCGGACCGTGCCGTACCTGTCGAAGGCGACCGGCGTGCCCCTCGCGCGCGTCGCGGCGCGGGTGATGGGAGGGCGTACGCTCGCGGACCTCGGGCTCACAACGGACTTGACCGTGAACGGCGTGTTCGTCAAGTCGCCGGTCTTTCCGTTCGTCAGGTTCCCGGGCGTCGACACGATTCTCGGGCCGGAGATGAAGTCGACGGGCGAGGTCATGGGCGCCGCGGCGACGTTCGGCGAGGCGTTCGCCAAGGCTCAGATGGCGGTGGGGCAGGAGCTGCCCCCGTCGGGACGCGTGTTCATCAGCGTCAACAACAGCGACAAGCCGAACGTGCTCGGCGTCGCGAGGGACCTCGCGGCCCTGGGATTCGGCTTGGTGGCCACGCGCGGCACGGCGGCGTACCTCCGGGCCCACGGCGTCGAGGCCGCCACGGTCTTCAAGGTGAACGAGGGCCGGCCGAACGTCTCCGACATGGTGGTCAACGGCTCCATCCAGATGATCATCAACACGCCGCTCGGCCGTGCGTCGTTCTTCGACGACCGCTCGGTGCGGCGGCGCGCCATGTTCTACGGCGTGCCGTGCATCACGACGCTGACGGGCGCCGCGGCCGCCGTCAGCGGCATCAGGGCGATGCGCGAGCGGGAGTTGACCGTGCGGGCGCTCCAGGACTACCACGCTGAATCTGCCACGCCGCGGCCGGCCTGAGCGCGCACTTCCTGCCAGGTTCGATCGGGCCCATCCCCGGCCTCCCCCGTTTCCGGCGCAACTCCGCGTGATCTGAGTCGCGCCGCGATGGTACGCCCGTTGCGTCCGGGGGCCGGGTGCGCCATCCATCCGCGGCCCCCGCGATCGCCCTGGTCGTCGGCAGTGCCCTCGGCTGCGTCCGTCACGTGGACGCGCACGCCGCTCGGGCGGTGATTGTGATGGCGTGGGCCATCTGCTTCTGCTGCTGGCACCAGCGGGCCGTGCGCCCGTTCGTCGCCGCGTCGCTCGTCGCGTTCGCGGTCTGCGGGATGGCGTTGGCCTCGGCCGCGTCGTTCCGGGCGACGCACTCCGCGCTCCGGGCGGCCCTTGCGGCGAACGTCGGCCCGCAGGCGATCGGCGACGCGCCATCCGATCCCGTCATCGTGGCCGGCACGCTCGACGCCGATGCGTCCGTGACCGAGTCGGGCGTCCGCCTCATCCTCCGCGTGACGCGCATCGTCGTGGACGGGCGGTCGCACGACGCCGGAGGGGGCGTGCTGCTCACGGTCGTCGGCGATGCCGCACCGGCCACCGTCGAGGGATGGCGGCGGGGCCGGACGCTCCGGCTGCCTGCGCAACTGCGGCGGCCCTCGCGGTATCTCGATCCCGGCGTCCCCGACCAGGAACTGGCGCTGGCGCGGCGAGGTACGACCCTCGTCGGGACCGTCAAGAGCGCGATGCTGGTTCACGTCGTGTCGCGCGGCAGCCGACTGGCCGAAGCCGCCTCGGAAGCACGGTCCCGCATCAGGCGGCAGCTGGAGACAACCGTCGGGCACTATAGCGGGCGGTCGGCGGCGATCGCCACGGCGATCCTGCTTGGCGACCGGGCGGGCCTGGACGAAGAGACGGAGACGCGGCTCCAGGAGGCCGGCACGTATCACGTGATCGCCATCTCCGGCGGGAACATCGCGATCCTCGCGGGCTTCCTGATCGGCCTCGCCCGTCTGACAGGCGCCGGACCTTCGGTGTCCCACGCCGCGGTGGCGGCCATGCTGGCGGCATACGCGTACCTCGTGGGCGGCGGATCGTCGGTCGAACGGGCCACCCAGATGGCCGTCATCTACCTCGTGTCGCATGCCATCGACCACCGCGCGCGCCCGTTGAACGCCGCGGCGTGCTCGGCAGGCGTCAGCGCCTCCGCCGATCCCCTCATGCTCTTCGATGCCGGAGCGTGGCTCACGTATGGCGCGACGATTGCCATCCTGATCGGAACGCCTCCGCTGGTCGCGCGAGTGGCCGGGTTCGCGCCGCGGTGGCGGTGGCTCAAGGTGCCGGCCGGCCTCTTCGCGGCGTCCTGTGCCGCGGAGATCGCGCTGTTTCCGGTGAGCGCGATGGCGTTCTCGCGCGTGACGGCCGCCGGGCTCCTGCTCAACTTCGCGGCGATTCCGCTGATGACCGTGGTCCAGGCGGCCGCCATGGCGGTCCTGGCGGCGGCCGTGCTCGCGCCGGCCACGGCGCCGGTGTTCGCCCTGGCCACCCACCTCGCCGCATGGGGGCTCATCGAAAGCGGCAGGCTCGTTGAATTCATGCCGTGGGCCGTCGCGCGGTTGCCTGCGCCGGCGATCGGGGTGGCTGCGGCGTACTACGCCGGCTGGATCGCGGCGTGGGCGCTCGCGAACGTGACGCGGGCGCGAGCGGTCCCGGGTGGAGCGACGCGCCGGGCCCGGCACGCCGCGTTGGCGGTGGCCGCCTGTGCAGGGACGTGGATCCTCGTGGCCCCGCAGACGCGGTTCGCCCGCACGGCGCTGCTCGAGATCACGTTCCTGGACGTCGGCCAGGGGGCCGCCACGCTCGTACGATTCCCGTCCGGCCACGCCATGCTCATCGACGCGGGCGGCGCGGGAACCGGGCGTTTCGATATCGGGCGCCGGGTCGTGGAGCCGGCCATCTGGGCCTCGGGGGTGCACCAGTTGAGCTACTTCGTGGCTACGCATGGCGACGGCGATCACATCGGCGGCGCGGCGTCGGTCGTGGCGGACCTCCGGCCGGGCGAGGTCTGGGAAGGCGTGCCCGTGCCGCCCGAGCCGTTGCTGCAGCAACTGCAGGCATTCGACGCGCGCGCCGGGGGAACGTGGCGGACCGTGCAGCGGGGAGACGCGCTCCGGTTCGGCGACGTCGCGGTGTCGGTCCGTCACCCCGCTGTTCCGGACTGGGAGCGCCAGCGGGTCCGGAACGACGACTCCGTGGTTGTCGAACTCAGGATGGGCGTCGTGTCGGTGATGGTGACCGGAGACATCGAGGCGGCGGCCGAGGCCGATCTCGCGCGGATCGTCGAGCCGGCCGGCATCCGGGTGCTGCTGGCGCCTCACCACGGGAGCGCCACGTCGAGCACATGGCCGCTCCTAAGGGCGGCTGCGCCCAATCTTGCGATCATCAGCGCCGGCCGGGGCAACCGGTACGGCCACCCGCATCGGGCCGTGCTGGAGCGGTACAGGAACGCCGGGGCCCGGATCCTCCGGACGGATCGCGACGGGGCGATCACCCTCCGGACGGACGGCCGGACCGTGACGGTGCGGACGTTCAGGGGCGGTTCGCTGACCCTCCGGCCATCTGTCCGGCCGGATCGCGCTCCTCCCGCTTGACGCGCGCCCACTCGGCTTCCATCTCGTCGAGCGAACAGTCGGCCAGCGCGCGGCCGCCGTCGCGCAGACGCGCCTCCATCGCCGTGAACCGCCGCGTGAACTTCTCGTTGGCCAGGCGCAGCGCCGACTCCGGCTCAATCGCGAGCTTGCGCGAGAGGTTGGCGATGGCGAAGAGCAGATCGCCCATCTCTTCTTCGGCGCGCGCCCGGTGCCCCGCGACGCCCGCCTCGACGCACTCGCGGAGCTCTGCGACTTCCTCCTCGATCTTGCCGACGACGTCCGCGGCGCGATGCCAGTCGAACCCGACCGCGGCGGCGCGGATGCCGATCTCGTGCGTTCTGAGCAGCGCCGGCAGCGCCGCTGGCACCCCGCCGAGGGCCGTCCGGCGCGCGCCTGTCTTGCCCGTTTCCCGGGACTTGATGCCTTCCCACCGCTCGACGACCTCGTCCGGAGTGGTGGGCCCCGGCCGCCGGTCCGCTTCCGCGCCGCCGCCCGGCGGGCCGAAGACATGCGGGTGCCTCCGGACCAGCTTGTCGGCGATCGACTCGAGCGAATCGGCGATTGTGAAGTCGCCGGACTCGGCGCACAACTGGGCGAGGAGCACGCCCTCGAAGATGAAATCGCCGATCTCCTCGCGAAGCGCGTGCCGGTCGTCGTGGTCGAGCGCCTCGACGACCTCGTAGGCCTCCTCGAGGACGAACGGGCGGAGCGTCTGCAGCGTCTGTTCGCGGTCCCACGGGCATCCGCCCGGCTCACGGAGCACCCTGACGGTGTCGACAAGTCGCGCGAAGGCCTCCGACGCGGCGGTCGTTGGAGTCATGGCCGGTATGCTACCATGCGGCCCGGAGGCGATGGCGTGGCGGACGAGCAGGACGGATCCATCGGTTTCAGCGGCTTCATCATCTCGTTGACGACGACCGCGGCGGTGCATTTCGGGGATTTCCCCGACCCGGTGAGCGGGGAGACGAAGCCCCCGAACCTTGCGGCCGCGGCGCAGATGATCGAGATCCTCGCGATGCTCGAGGCGAAGACGCGGGGCAACCTGACCGCACAGGAGCGGACGCTCCTCGAGCAGGTGCTCTACGACCTCCGCATGCGCTACGTGGCCGCGCTGCAGGAGTTGAAGCCCGGCGCGTCCGCCAGCGACTCGTGAGCGGCCCCTTCACCGTCCGATTGCTCGGCACCGGGACCTCCCACGGCGTGCCGATGATCGGCTGCCGGTGCAACACGTGCCGTTCCGTCGATCCGCGCGACAAGCGGAGCCGGCCGTCCATCGCCATCGAGTTGCGCGGAGGGACCCGCGTGCTCGTGGACACGACGCCGGACCTGCGGACCCAGGCGCTCGCGAGCGGCATGGATCGCGTCGACGCGATCCTCTTCACGCACTGTCACGCGGACCACGTCATGGGCCTGGACGAGGTGCGGCGCTTCAACGTCCTGCAGGACGCGGCGATTCCGTGCTACGGGGATGCACGGACCATGCGCGAACTCCGGCGCACCTTCGCCTACATCTTCGACACGAGCGACCACGGCGGCGGGATACCGCGGGTGCACCTCTACACGCTGGGCGGATCGTTCTCCATCGCGGGGCAGGAGTTCGTCCCGGTGCCGGTGTCGCACGGCCGGCGCACCATCCTCGGCTACCGGACGGGAGGGTTCGCATACCTCACGGATTGCAGCGGGATCCCGGACGAGTCCTGGCCGCTCCTGCAGGGGCTCGACACGCTGATCCTCGACGCGTTGCGCCACCGGCCGCACCCGACGCACTTTACGGTGTCGCAGGCGCTCGCGGTGGCGGAGCGTCTCGGGCCCCGCCGCACCTTCTTCACGCACATCTGCCACGACCTGCCGCACGACGCCACGAACCGCTCGCTGCCTCCGGGCGTCGAGCTCGCCTACGACGGCTTGACGGTCGAGATCCCTCGCTGATCCTTCTGGCTTCTGGCTTCTTCCCCGAGCCCCGAGCCCCGAATCCCATTCAGGTATGATGCTAACGTGGATCTTATCCACTATCCTGGCGACGAGCGGCCCAGCCACTGGCGTGACCCGGTGCTGGCGCTCGGCAACTTCGACGGCGTGCATCGCGGCCACGCGGAGATCCTCGCGCGCGTCCGCCGCACGGCCGAGGAGCGATCCGCCACACCCGTGGTCCTGACGTTCGACCCCCATCCCACCCACGTGCTCCGCCCGGACAAGGCGCCTCTGGAACTCATGACGCGCGCGCAGAAGCTCGAGGCCTTCGACGCCGCCGGCATGCAGGGCGTGGCGATGGTGCGCTTCACGGCCGAGATGTCACGGTGGGAGCCCGAGACGTTCGTGCGCGACGTGCTCGCCGCCTGGCTGGGCGTCGCGTCCGTCTGGGTCGGCGGGAACTTCCTCTTCGGGCGGGACCGCTCGGGCACATTCGACGTGCTGCGCGCCCTCGGCGCGAAGTACGGGTTCGTGGCGGACAAGGTGGACCCGGTCTGCGTCGGCGGCGCGGCCGTGTCGAGCACGCGCATCCGGCGTCTCATCGCGGACGGAAACGTCGGTGAGGCGGCGGCCCTCCTCGGCCGGTATTACTCCGTCGACGGCGAGGTGGTCCATGGCGACGCGCGCGGCCGCCTGCTCGGCTGTCCGACGGCGAACCTCCGGACCGGGAACGAACTGCTTCCGCCGTATGGTGTCTATGCTTCGATCGCGAGCGTGTTTGGGCACGCGTATCCCGCCGTGACGAACCTCGGCACGCGTCCCACGTTCCCCGGGAGCGAGGCGGCCAGCCTCGAGACCCACCTGCTCGGGGTCGATATGGACCTTTATGGCGAGCGGCTCCGTCTGTACTTCGTGCGGCGGATCCGCGACGAGCGCAAGTTCGAGTCGGTCGAGGCGCTGGTCCGCCAGATCGAGCAGGACTGCCGCGAGGCCGGCGACATCCTGGGCGGGGTTTCGGTTTAGAATCAGAAGCTCAATGGCTGACCCGGAAGGCGCACCCGGCCCGCTGGCCTTTGCGGCGAGTTTTCCGCCCGACGAGCGGTTCGCCTCGACGGCTGCGGAGCTTGCCGCCAGGCTGGCCGGCTCCGCCGGCTGCGTCGCCCATGCGGCTGGTGAGGTCCGCGCCGCGGTCGAGGCCGCCTTCCGTCAGGCCGTCGCGGACGCGCAGCCGGACAGGCCCGCCATCGAGATCGCGCTCACGGCGTCGGATGCGTCGTTCACCGCGGACGTGACGTGCGGGGGATCGTCCGTGCTGCACTGGACCCGGAAACGCACGACCTGACCCCTCAATCACGCGATAACCATGATGCGCCTGTACAACACTCTGACGCGTCGAGAAGAAGACTTCGCGCCGATTCGCGACAACACCGTCCGCATGTACACGTGCGGCCTGACGGTCTACAACCGCGGGCACATCGGGAACTTCCGGACCTTCGTCTGTCTGGACGTGCTGCGCCGCACGCTGAAGTACCAGTGCGGGTACGGAGTCAGGCAGGTGATGAACTTCACCGACGTCGACGACCGCACCATCGCCGGCGCGCAGAAGGCAGGCATGCGGCTCCGGGAGTACACCGACCAGTACATCGGCGCGTTCCAGGAGGATGCCCGCACGCTCGGCCTCGAGACGGTCGAAGAAACGCCGCGCGCGACAGACGAGGCAAACCTGCGGGCGATGACCGATCTCATCGGCTCCCTCGCGGCGAACGGCCACACCTACCGGAGCGACGGCTCGATCTACTTCAAGATCGCCACGTTCCCCGAGTACGGCAAGCTGGCGCGCCTCGACCACGCCGGCATCCAGCCGGGCGCGCGCGTCGACACCGACTCGTACGAGAAGGAGGACGTCCGCGACTTCGTCCTGTGGAAGGCGACCCGCCCCGACGAGCCGACGTGGGACTTCGGACAGGGCCCCGGGCGGCCCGGCTGGCACCTCGAGTGCTCGGCCATGGCCCTGCGTCTGCTGGGCGAACCGCCCATCGACATTCATGCCGGCGGGGTGGATCTCGTCTTCCCGCATCACGAGAACGAAATCGCCCAGAGCGAAGGCGCAACCGGCAAGCCCTTCTCGCGCTTCTGGGTCCACGTCGAGCACCTGCTCCTGGACGAAGAGAAGATGTCGAAGTCGCTGGGCAACGTGTTCAACGTGCCCGACATCGAGAAGCAGGGCTTCCGGCCATCGGCGCTGAGATACCTGTACATCTCGACGCACTATCGCAAGCAGCTGAAGTTCTCGTGGGCGAGCCTCCAGCAGGCCGAGGAAGCCGTGCAGCGCCTGGTGGACTTCCTGGCGCGGGTCGAGAGCATTCGGGGGGGGACCGCGCATCCCGAAGCCCAGGAGCGCGTCACGCGCGCCCGGGCCGACTTCGGCGCGATGCTCGAGCAGGATCTCAACACCGCCGGGGCCCTGGGCGTGCTCTTCGATCTCGTGCGGGCGCTGAACACGGCGATCGACGCGGGGGAGGTGGGGGAGCCGGACGCCGCCCTCATCCGGGCGACGTTCGACGACATCGACCGCGTCGTGGGCGTGCTGTCGCTGCGGAAGCAGGAAGACGCCGCCGCCGCGGTCCCGGCGGACGAGATCGAGCGGGCGATCGCCGAGCGGCGGGCCGCGCGAAGCCGCCGCGACTTCGCGGAGGCCGACCGCATCAGACAGCAACTCGCCGACCGCGGCATCGTCCTCGAAGACAGCGCGGCCGGGACGCGCTGGAAGATCGTCGGGAAGACGCCGTAACCCCTACTCGATCGTCTCGACGGTTTCGAGAATACGGACGTTCCGCTTGCCGAGCTCCGCGATGAAGTGCGTGTAGTTCGCGCCGTAGATGGCGTCCTCCGGCGCGACGATGCCCTTCTCGCTGATCATGCCGCGGCCGACCATCACGCCGGCGATCGCCGCGCTGTAGCCCGTGACCCGCCCCATCGAGGACACGCTGTTCACCGTGTCGGCCTCGTCCCACAGGTGGTAGGACACGCGGGTGCGCTTCCCGTTCTTGAGGCCCTCGACGGTGTTGTACATCACGCACACGTCCGTCTCGCCGGGCTGGGCGCGCAGGCGCGGCTCGATGCGGGCCAGGAGCACGTCGCGCGGCACCACCTTCACGCCGCCGACCTCGACCTGGTCGAGGTCGAGCATCCCGCACTCCTTGAGCGTCTGGACCCCGTCCCAGTGCCCTGGCCAGCGCACCGTCTTCTCTGCGAACTCCTTGAGTTGCGGGCGCGTGTAGATGAAGCTCGGCATGCCGGGCGTCACCGCGCACTCCAGTTCCTCCGCCTTGCCCAGCTTGTCGAAGGAGAACTTCTCCCGGCCGGACGAGGCGTCGACCTCGACGATCGTGCCGTCCTGGATGACGCACACCTTGATGACGTACTCGCGGAGCACGTGCGAGAAGGCCCAGGTGATCATGTAGCGCAGAGGATGGCGGGCGGCGGCGACCTTGTTCGGGATCCCGCCGACGCGGGCGATGGCCGACTCGGCAACGTCCAGCTTGCGGATGCCCTCGCCGCACGTCACGTTGCTCATGCCCGGAGCGAAGCCGAACCCGTCAACGAACGTGACGCCGTTCTTCCGGGCCGTTTCGTGGATCCAGTCCCCGTACTCGTTCAGGCCCATGCCTTCGGGGAGGACCAGGCCTTCCACCTCGTACGCATCCGGGCGCCGGTGGTATTCCTCGAGGATGTCGACGACGTTGAAGCCGGACCGCACCGCCGAGTCCACCACCAGGTAGCTCGTCCGCCGGTCGGGCAGGGTGTTGATGCCCACGTCGTACTGCTTCATGAGCGCCGTCAGTTCGTCCCTCCGGACGACGTCGATCTGGTGGGTGACCACCCTCGGGCTCTTCAACCAGGCGCGGGCGTTCTCGAGGGCCCCGTGGCTGCGATCGGCGAGGCCGACCGTCGTGACCTCGTCGTTCTTCAAGAGGTCGAATGCCACCGTCGAGCCCATCTTGCCGCCGCCGCCGAAGACCAGGACCTTCATGCGAGACTCCCTGTTGCGCGCACCTGCGCGTCACGAATGCGTGTTGCGACGAGGTAGGGGGGATGACTGACCGGGGCCGAGCCGCCGCGCACGCGCTGGCGGTGTCAGACAAGCTTCTCATTATACCGTCACCGGCAGCACCGGCACCGGCACCGGCTGGCCCGGGACTTGCTCGGTGCGGAGGCATGGGATCCAATGCGACCGTCGCCCTGGGAATTGCGGGCGAAACCCTCGCCTGCGCCGCCCTCACCGATCGGGGGTACGCAGTTCTCGCCCGCCGCTACCGCACCCGCGTTGGAGAGATTGACATCGTCGCCAGGGACGGCCCGACGCTGGTGTTCGTCGAGGTCAAGTGCCGGATGTCCGACCGGTGCGGGCACCCGGCGGAGGCCGTGACGTGGTGGAAGCAGCGCAAGGTGGTGGCGATGGCGCGGTGGTACCTGTCGGAGCACCGGCTCCACGGGTGCCTGTGCCGCTTCGACGTCGTGTCGGTCAGTTTCAGGGCCGGACTGCTGCCGGCCATCGAGGTCATCCGCGACGCGTTCCAGGTCCCGTCGCCTTGAGTCGGTTCCAGCGGCTGTGCTAACGTAGGGAGAGTTGGTTAGGCGGGAATAACTCAGTGGTAGAGTGCGACCTTGCCAAGGTCGAAGTCGCGGGTTCGAATCCCGTTTCCCGCTCCACTTTCTCCCTACCCGAGACAGCCGGTTTGAGCGGTTCATCCCGACAGGGCGCCGTAGCCAAGTGGTAAGGCAGAGGTCTGCAAAACCTCCATTCTCCGGTTCAAATCCGGACGGCGCCTCCAATTCCTTAGCAATACCGAAGATCGCAGCCGTCGGGACTCCCAGCGAGGGGTAGGGTACGGGACGGGGGTAGGGAGTAGGGGTTCTTCGCTGTGCTGGCCCGGTCGCGCTAGCGTCGGCCTGCCTGGGTCTGCTATGATCCCGCCATTGGGTGTTGAAGTTCACGCGGGGGCTGTCGCCTAGCGCGTGACCGAGCGGCCACTATATAGGCTCCTCGCCCTTACCTTCGGACGCATGCAGAATCGCGGTGGCGTCGGTCAAACGGCTGGACATGGTGTCCAGTCGGTTTGGTCGACGCCATTTCCGTTTTAGGGAACGGCGCCGACTCCCAGACGGAGGCGACGATGAGTGTGAAGAACTGGCAAGGGGAGATGCGACGGCTCGAAGATGCCGTCCAGAAGAGCGATGGGGAGGGGCTGCGTGCGCGATGGGAGTCGGGCCGCTACATGCTGGCCCTGCGGAAGGGAAAGCAACTCCCACCAGGAGTGCTCGGTGAACTGGCGACAAACTTAGACGTTCACCGGTCCGAACTGACTGCGCGGATGAAATTCGCGTCGAAGTTCCCGTCCGAAGCCAAAGTTACTAAGGCCATTAGCAAGTTCCGGACTTGGTACGAGATCAAGCAGAACGCGCTGACGGACAAGCCTCGTCCGAAGGATGGCGCGACGGCCAAGGATGACCGTGACCTTCAGCCCAGCACCCGAAGTCTCCGACGGGTGCTCGAGATCGTGAAGGACCTCGACGCCGCAACTTTCGATGAGCGCGACCAGCGGCTGCTGGTGAAGATCGAAGCCAGCATTCTGCGCCTCAAGACGGCAGCCGGGTACCTGAAGGAGGCGGCATGATGACGGCACATCGCGATCGGCGCCTGACCAAACTCGCTGACTTGTATTCTCGACGACGTGACACCCTGAGGACGGTCATCTTCAGCGGAGAGACCCATGCGGAGACCGAGGAATGGTTGTGTTTGCTGGGCGGCACCGACCTACTACGCCGGGCGTACGACCAGGACGGCCCGGAATCCCGGGAGGCAGCAGAACTGGTGGTCGGGAAGTTCATGAGCTTCGTCCTGGATGACTTGATCGCAAGCAGTGTTCAAGATCAGGCGGTGGACGAGGCGCTTCGCGCGTTGCTGGAAGGGTACTACTGGGGCGGGTTAGATCCCGCTCGATTCGAAGGTGCATCCAAACAGGTGGATGCAGCCGCCGAGCGGGCGTTCAAGAGACTAGTGGCGTAGGGAAAGAGTTGGCGGGCCGGGCACCACAGCCCGGCCCGCCTACTGGTTCACGCCCGCTGTCGGGCAGCGGCAGCCGTCGCACTGGCATCCAGCTTCTTCACGGCGTCCTTCAGGTCCCCATCGGACACCACGTTATACCTCTCGAAAACACTACGCGTCTTGTGGCCCGTGAGCGTCATGCACACACGCTCCGGCACACCGGCTCTCGCGAGGTTCCGAACCGCTGTCCTTCTTAGATCGTGCGGAATTCGATCAGGGCACCCCGCTGCCCGACATGCCGACTTCCACGCACGGAGGAAGCTCGTGATCGCCTTCGCTTTCGGCTGCTCCGTTCTCTGACGCACGAGTCGGAAGAAGACCAGCGGGGTGAGGATGCCGCGTTGCTTGGCGGCGTCGCGCTCGGCCTTCCGCGCCTCCAACAGCGTTCTGAGTTCACTGGTCATAGGAAATGTCCGGCCTTCGCCGTTCTTGGTCGTGCCAGCGTCGAGCCGAACTTCGCCAGCGTCGAAGTCCACGTTCCGCCATTCGATCGGCAAGATCTCACTCGCCACGCGCCAGCCGGTGATGTAGGCAAACGTGATGATTGGCTGAATAGCTTCTGGCAAGTGCTTGACGACGCTTTCGTACTGCTCCCGCTCGAAGAACCCAGTTCTTGTGTTGTTCTCTCGAAGCATCGGAATGTAGGGCCGGTTCAACAACTTCCCGGCCTGGATCGCGAGAGAGTACATGCGTTTGAGGTGCGCGAGTTCGCGGTTGATCTCCGCGTTGCTCGCGCAACGGCGTTCTTCTGGTGTGGACTGTGCTGTGCCGTCGGGCAACGTAACCGTTCGCGCCTTCCTGACCAGGACGCTGTTCTCGGTCTGCCGCATGTTGATGTACGCGCGGATGTCGGACGTTGCGACGTCGGCCATACGCCTTCGGCTGAAGTGGCGGGCCAAGTGAAGACGGATCCGGCGCTCGACCACGCTGTAAGACCGTTTCTTGTTCGTGGCGAAATCCAGCAGAAGATCCGCAGCGGCGTCCTCGAAGGTGACGCGCCCGATTTTGGGAGTCACTGGTTTTCCGTGCGCGATATCGCCTTCGCGCAACTGCAATAGTGCCTTCGCGTCTCTGAGGTGGTCAGAGTGTGCCGACTCGTTGTACCCCTGCGGTTCGGGAGGAGCGTTTGGCGCGGGCCAATCCGGAGGGTGCGGCGGCCCTGCGCGACTTAGAGCAGATTCGCGGCACGTACGATGCGCGGGCTGGTGCCGTTACGGGTCTGCGCCCCCGGGATCGCGCGACGGAGAAGGACCTGCAACGGTGGCCGGTTGCCTGCTGCACTCCCGTGCCGGACACCGGCCGGTCTGGGGGCGGCCGTGCTCGGTGTCCGCGGCAGTCGTTGCGGGTTTGCATCTTCGCGGCGTTGCTTGGGTCCAGCCACGGCCGATCACAGAACCCACTTCATGTGCGCGATCTGTGCGCTTCAGCGTGCGTCTTGAAAATGGAGTCGACGAGGCGAGTACAGCTTGATGTCACGCGCGCCAGGACTGCAATCTGTTCGCGGCACGCCAGAACGTCACAAGCGTGCGGATAATTCAACGTGTGATCCACCTCACCCCACAACTCCTCGGCCAGCGTCCGCACCTGTATTTCAGCTATAAGCTTCGTCCGCGAGTTCGACAAAACCAAGTAATGGACACTCGTATACAACGTGGTGCTGTCGCGCGTGGGTATGCCTATCTCCTTGAAATACGCGCGAGACTCGTCATCCCAAGTGATTGCAGTGGGCCCCCCGACAATATTCAGACGCGCCTCTCCAAGAATCTCCTGCAGTGCGTTGTTCAGCTCCCGCATTTGCCGTGTATACAGATGGAGGATCCTGAATCCAACCAGATCGGTGATCTTCTCAGACAGATTCTCGTTCGTGATATCGAATGCGTCTCCCGCGACAGCAGCCTTACGAAGAAGTTTGTCGCGCAAGTGGTCAGCGTCCTTTACGCGCCATTTCATCGAATGAACCAGCGGCTGAAGCAGCGGGTGGCTTTCAAGAGTGGCGCGCAGTTGATCAAGGAACCGTTTGAAGCGGTCTTGGTTGGCCACGAAATAGGCGGCCAGCCCGTCGACGCGTTGAATCAGTTCCTCGTTGTCGGTCATCGCTTCGTCCGTTGCTCCATGGCAGCTAGGACATTCTCGGCTAGCTCGATGAACGTCTCACGTGCCGCCTCGCGTTGCGCGGGCGTTCCGGCGCTGACCTCCGGTATCCACAATCCCTGTTCCTGAGAGGCGGTCGCCAAACTGCCGAAATCCTTCACGTCGCCGATACGCAATTGAGTGCCGGGTGACGGAACAAGATCGGAGTTGACGCGGCGAAGAACCGCGACGACTTCACTTTCCATTTGCCGTTCGAGCCTAGGTAGGAACTTTGCGTACTCTGTCGCCGGGCCCCCGCCGTAGATGCGAAATCGCTGCGGGATGTAGCCAAGAAGTTTCGGCATGCCGGGAAGAAGGTAGGTTTCGTCCGGTGCCAGCTCGACGATCGTGTTCCAGCTTTGAATCCAGCCGGCGAGCGCGTGGCCCAACGTCTTGATGGCACGCAAGGAGAAGAGATCGCACGCCGCAGGTATCAGGAAGTAGTCACAGTCGAGCAAGATGATACGGTTCAGCGGCCCAATGTTCGGGCCGGAGTCGTAGAACACCAAGTCTGCGGCCGTCTCTGCCGCAACACTGTTGACAAGCCAGCTGAGGGAGGTTGTGCCGCGAAAACCACGGAGACGCCGCTGAAAGCACTCCCCCCACAGTGTGCCTAGTTCCTGCTCGAACTCCGCCAGCCGAATGTCACCGGGCAGTAGGAAAGGCCCTCCCCTGAGTTCGATAGGCCGTATGAGTTTCACTTCGCCTGTCGCCTCTACCACCGGTTTGAGAGCGGACCACAGAGTTGCCCCATCGGGACCGTCGGAAGTGTCGAGTAGCCGGTCGACAACGGAATCCTCAAGGAAGGACGAGGTGAGATTGCCCTGCGGGTCGGAGTCGACGAGGAGAATTCGCTTGCCGAGGGACGCCAAAGCAGCCGCGAGATTGAAGGTGAGTGTGGTCTTCCCAACCCCGCCCTTGTGGTTGAAGATCGTCAGTCGCGGTGCGCAATAACGGGCGGGGACCTGCACGTCAGGCATCTGTGTCCTCGGTCATTGTCGGCTGCGGCTTCTTCATCCTGCGTCGCGGGCGACTGTGCGCGATCGCGGATCGGGCCGCATCGCGATCTGGTAACTCCTGAACGTATAACTCGCCAAGCGCCGAGATTTGCCTTTGGCCTTTTGTGACTGGGACGATTAGACCTGCGCGAATCGCGTTGTTCACCGCAACTGTCGCATTCGAGAACTTGACTTGAGCCGCTTCGGTGTTGAGTTGACTGAGGTCAACCGTTTCGAAGTGCGGAGTTGATCGATAGTGCGTGAGGTAGTAGGCAAGGCACGTCACTCGGTCAACGTCCGAAAGTGGGCGCTTCGCAAGCATGAACTCCTTGGGCGAAGGTGTACGGTCCTCTGAGAAGGATGAAACGGGCGTAGCAGTCGACGGCGGCCTTGCGCTCGGCGACGTCACGCCCAGCGTAAACCCAAAAAACGTCGCCAGTGTGCGGAGGAGACGGTCTCGTGCCTCGACGGGCAGACGCTGCATCGCCGTTATGACAGTGTTCAGGACCGCGACTTCAACTGCCACGGTGTCCGGTGAAACCTGCGGCTCTTCATCGTTAGTCATGAGAGTAGACCCCCAAAGTGCAGCCTCTCGACCGTCGCCGACCGCTCAGGGCGTCCCGTCTCTGTCTAGGCGGTAGGTGGGACGGAGTCTAGCGCAATTGCTCCCGGGATGCCAGGAGTCGGGCGGCCCTTGCCTGTGGTTTTGGTGAACGGCAGGAGGGCCCGAAGCAGCACGTCGGTACAGCACCTGCGGAGCTTGCGGAGAAGCGGCATGCGCTTGCAGTCGCTCTCGCAATTCGTTGTTGGTACCAGGGAAGACCTCTTGGCCATGCAACAGCAGAACGGCCCAAGCCACAAGGCCTGGCCTGGGCGCAGGAGCATCCTGGCGAATGACGGGCGGGCGCCGGAGGAGCAGTTCTAGGTCGGGGAAGAAACAGAAGTTGGCATTTGGCCGGTTCTTGCTATCGTGGCGTCGTCTCGTAACCGCGTGGTATCGTGTTGCCGCCGAGCGGGGGAGCAATGCCTGAACTCGAGACAACTGGCGCGGACAACGACGCCGAGGCGCGCTCGGCGCTCTGGAGCGCGGTGTGCGTCGCGGCCGAAGACGTCCGGCACCAATTTCAGGTTGCCTCGATACGCGGAATCGACGGACTCGCGGTCCAGGTGGGTGCGAGGGCTCCGGACGTTGCCACATGGCAGTTCGTTGAGGCCCTGAGCCTTTTGGGTGTCGTCCTTCGGGCAGAGACAGCGACCGCAGCGGCGGTCGGAGTGTTCGGGAAGACTGGGCCCATCGAGATTACCGAGGACGGCGTGGTTCGTTACCTGTGGGCACAGCATTCGGTTCGCGGTGAGCAAAGCGCTCTGGCCGGCCGCCCAGATCTAATCGTTACATCGTCCGCGGCTCCGCCTCACCCGGAGAATGCCATCCGAATCATCGAAGCGAAGTGCGTCAGGTACTTGGGGACCGATACAATCAGAGGCGAGTTTGGCAAGGCGTATGACCTTCGAGTTGGAACGTACCTCATTTGGAGCTTCTACACGCCAACCCCGCGAGTGGTGGACGGCGCTAGAGGTCTCGGAATCGATGTGGAAGCACTCGGCTTCGATTCGGACCGAAGAGCTGATCTCTTGAGAAGTCCAGAAGCCCTGATTTCTCACGTGGCTCACACACAAGAACAGACGCGCCGGACGCAGCGATTCGCCGGAGCCCTCGAAGCAGCAGTTGAGCAGGCGAGGGCGAAACTCCTGGGGCCGTCCGAGTCAATACGATAGCCCCCGTTGCACTCCGGCCGTCACCGGAGGCATGATTGCCCGGCCACACCAATGGACCGCATCGAAGCGCTCAGAGTCCTCGGCCTGCCGTCAACGGCAAGTCCGGCGGAGATCAAGGAGGCTTACCGAGATCTCGCTAAGGTCTGGCATCCCGATCGATTCGGAACGGACTCGCGGCTCCGAGCGAAGGCCGAAGAGACGCTCAAGGGGATTAACGAAGCCTACCAGGCGCTGGAAACCGGTTCGGCGGGCGGCGGAGGCGCCGCTGCCAAGCCTCCGCGACCAGATCCGTCACCCCGCCCTAAGCCGCGACCTGCGCCGCCGCCCCGCCCTAAGCCGCGGCCTGCGCCGCCGCCACCACCTCCGCCGCGACCTACGCCGCCGCCGCCACCACCACCACCACCACCGCGTCCGGAGCCGCCACCACCACCACCGCCAGCGGAGCCGCTGGCGACGGCGCCTCCAACGCTGCCCGGCTTCGTCCGCCGCGTGTTCAAGGCGGTCCCTCCTTGGGCATACGTTCCCGCAGGGATCATTCTCCTAGTCTCGGTTAATTCGTTCTGGAGTGAACCGAGACCTACTGCGCGGCCCGAGCGCGCTGCGTCTCAGCCCGTGGTGAGCTCGGTGGACTCGTCTTCGCTAGTGCCGAGAGTCTCAGAATCATCTCCGCCGGCAATTGGCGAGGGGCAGCGGAAGCCCGCGTCACCGCTGTCGCACTCCACGTCCGATTCATCCAAGTCGGATGGTCGAGAGGGGCAACCGGTCGCCGCGTCACCGCCTCCGCGCCGCATCTCAGTTCCTTCCAGTTCGACCGTCCCTCCAACCGACGTGACTCTCCCGCCCGAGGCCCAGCCTTCAGCCGTTTCCAGTC
This sequence comes from uncultured Acidobacteriota bacterium, assembly GCA_963809475.1. GTDB lineage: Bacteria > Acidobacteriota > Vicinamibacteria > Vicinamibacterales > JAKQTR01 > JAKQTR01. The sequence continues at coordinate 2,534,963 of CAWEJS010000001.1, read as the reverse complement.
AGACTCCGACGGGGTACCCGCCAGCGGGTCTCGGGACTGAGGCGAGCATTCTAGGCTCCTTGTCTGCGCAGCCGACTGGCAAGCGAGGCTACTCCGAACTCACTAAGACCGAGCAACAGTCGATTGAAGCGGCTTGTTCGAGCGCAAAGGTCTTGAAGGGACCGGCAGCGTACGACGCATGCTTGCAGACTCAGCTCAACCAATTGGCTTGGGCACGATTGGGGATTCGCACAAGCCGGACGACAGGGGCTAGTTCGCAGCCTCAACCCAGCCGACCAGCTGGGGCCGCTTCGCGACCGGACCTCTCCGGACTGAGTCAGCCCGAACAACAGTCGATTGAGGCGGCGTGTTCGAGTGCCAAGTACTTGCAGGGCCCCGCGGCCTACAACGCATGCGTTCAGGCTCAACTCAACCGGCTAGCTGGGGCCCCCTCACGGCCGGACCTCTCTGGCCTGAGTCGACCCGAACAACAGTCGATTGAGGCGGCGTGTTCGAGTGAGAAGGTACTTGCTGGGACCCGCGGCCTACAACGCATGCCTGCAGGCTCAACTCAAACGGCTGGATCAGGCTCCATCGCGACCGGACCTCTCCGGACTGAGTCAACCCGAACAACAGTCGATTGAGGCGGCCTGTTCGAGTGCCAAGTACTTGCAGGGCCCCGCGGCCTACAACCGATGTCTTACCGAACAGCTTGCGATTCTGGTCCGCAGGGCCGAGACGGCCCGACCTCTCCGGGCTGTCGAGGTCCGAGCAACAGTCGATTGAAGCGGCTTGTTCGAGTGCGAAGTACTTGCAGGGACCAGCCGCATACAACAGGTGCCTGCTGAGGCAGTTCTCGCTTCTGAAGGATCCTGATTAGGCTGACCTCGGTTGAAAAAACGCGCATTAGTTCTGGAGGGGTCCGTGGCGGGTCGGGCACATGGCTTCAACGGGCCCGGCAGGCCGGTGGCAACGCCGACGCCGCCCCAGTAGGGAAGAACGTAGGGAATCTCGCACGAAACCAGCGCAGTTGGCACCACTCGGCACCACGTCACCTTCCAATAAGCCTAGTGATTGCGTCCAGGGCAGGGCAGCCCGGTGGCAGGGCAACAACTGCAAACCTCCATTCTCCGGTTCAAATCCGGACGGCGCCTCCACCTCACTCCAAGAAGAGGCCCGAACGACGGGCCTTTCCTGAAACCTCGCGAACCACTTCGCCTTCGATCGCCGGGTCGGCTACCCGCCACTTCCCCCAAACTGCTCCCATGAGACAGCGCGGCCACCCGTAGCTCCAGACCGCACGCCCGGTTGTCGCGCCCGACCAGGCACCGCGATCTGTGGCCGGCCACCCGCGTCGCGTCCAACCCAACCTCGTCTTCCGGCCGCGGCGGAAGGAGCGTCCTCCCTTTGGCCCGGGCGCCAATAACTGAGCTGCGCGAGGTGAGGTCGCCGGCGCCAGTTTCGGGGTTTTTCGATCGCCCTCCGCCCCGATCGCCTGGCCGGAGAAGCGCTTGCCAAGGATCCGACTCGGACAGATAATGCGCCTCATCGGCTGAAATCAGGATGGAAATGCGTGCGCCACGCCATCGTGATCAGTCATTCCACGGCATCGTGATCACCCCTTCCAGCGCATCGTGATCACCCGTTCCACGGGTCGTGATCACCGATTCCACGCATCGTGATCACCCGTGCCACGGGAACGTGATCACCGCCGCGACGCGGGGCAACGACATCTGCCATCGTGCCCACAGGGCCATAGGGGCCCGTGGAGATGACGATGGCGACGGAACGCTTGCCCATGCGCACGATACGCGAGATTCTGCGATTGAAATGGCTCCTGCAGCGGAGCCACCGGGAGACCGCCCGGAGCCTCGGCATCAGCGCGGGCGCCGTGGCGTCCGTGGTGACGCGGGCGGCGGGCCTGGGGCTGACCTGGCCCCTGGTCGAGCCGCTGACCGAGGACGACCTGGACCGGCGCCTGTACGGCCCCCGGCTCCCGGCGCAGGCCAGCCGCGCGGAGCCGGACCCGGTCTGGATTCACACCGAGCTGCGCCGGAAGGGCGTCACGCTCGAGCTCTTGCATCTGGAGTATCTGGCCGACCACCCGGACGGCTTCCGGTATTCGGCCTACTGTCGGCGGTACCGGGACTGGACGCGCCGGCAACGCCTGTCGATGCGCCAGGTCTACACGGCCGGCGAGAAGACCTTCATCGACTACGCCGGCCAGCACCCGCATCTGGTAGTCCCGCTCACGGGCGAGATCGTCCCCGTCGAGCTCTTCGTCGCCGTCCTGGGCGCGTCCAATTACACCTTTGCCGAAGCCACGCTCACGCAGCAGAGCGCCGACTTCATCGCCAGCCATAGTCGGGCGGTGGAGTATTTCGGGGGCGTGAGCGCCATCGTCGTGCCGGACCAGCTGCGCACCGGGGTCGGGCGTCCCTGCCGGTACGAGCCGGGCCTGCAGCGCACCTATGCCGAGTGGGCCCAGGACTACGACACGGTGATCATCCCGGCGCGCCCTCGGGCGCCCCGGGACAAAGCCAAAGTCGAGGCGGCCGTGCTCGTCGCCGAGCGCTGGATCCTGGCGCGGCTGCGCCACGAGGTCTTTCACACGCTGGGCGACCTCAATGCCCGGATTAGCGCGCTGCTGACCTGGCTCAACGACCGGCCGATGCGGAGCTACGGCGGGCAATCCCGTCGGGCGCTCTTCGAGCGGTTTGACCGTCCAGCGCTTCGCCCGCTCCCGACGACGCGCTACGAGCATGCCGATTGGCGCCAGGCCCGCGTCAATATCGACTACCACCTCGACGTCGCGCACCATCTCTACTCGGTGCCCCACCAATGGCGTGGCGAACTGCTCGACGTCCGGGTCACCGCGACGATGATCGATATCTATCGGCGCGGGGTGCGGGTGTGCGTGCACCGCCGCAGTGTCGCGGTCGGGGGCTTCACCACGATCGCGGAGCACATGCCGAAAGCGCATCAGGCGCATCTCGAATGGAGTCCGACACGCCTCATCAACTGGGGGGCGACCGTCGGCCCGCAGACGGCGGCGCTGGTGAGCGCGATTCTCGAAAGCCGCCGGCACCCCGAGCAGGGCTACCGCTCGTGTCTGGGCCTCCTCCGGCTCAGTAAGCGCTACTCCGCCGACCGTGTGGAAGCGGCCTGTGCCCGGGCGCTCCGGGCGGGCGCCCGCTCGTATCGCTCCGTGGACAACATCCTCAAGCACGGGCTGGACCGCACCGCCTTGCCGGCCGACACGGCCAGTCTCCCCTTGCCCCTGCACGAGAACGTGCGCGGCGCCGACTTCTACGGATCGCTGAAAGGCCAGCCCACATGATCACCACGCCGACGATCGACCGCCTGCTCGCCTTGCGCCTGCGCGCCATGGCCGAGGCCTATCGCGCCCAACTCCAGGACCCGGCCATGATGGCGCTCAGCTTCGACGAGCGCCTGGCCCTCCTCGTCGAGGCCGAACACCTCGCGCGCCAACACCGCCTGCTGGACCGCCGGCTGAAGGAGGCCACGCTGCGCATCCCGCAGGCGTGTCTCGAGGATGTCCGCAGCGATGGGGGGCGCGGACTCGACCGCCGCGTCCTGCGGCAACTGGCGACCGGCCAGTGGATTGCCGGCCATCAGCACATCCTCATCACGGGCCCGACCGGCGTCGGCAAGACCTACGTGGCCTGCGCCTTCGCCCAGCAGGCGTGCCGCCAAGGCTATCGCGTCCTGTATCGCCGCCTGCCTCGGCTCTTCGAGGAACTCACCCTGGCGCGCGCCGATGGCTCGTACCGCACCCTGATGAGCCGCTTCGCCCGCGCCGACGTGCTGGTGCTCGATGACTGGGGCCTGTCCGTGCTCAAAGAGGGTCAACGGCAGGATGTCCTGGAAATCCTGGAGGACCGCGACGGCTTGCGCTCCACCATCATCACCAGCCAATTACCGCGGGCCGAGTGGCATGGCGCCCTCGGCGATCCGACGATCGCCGACGCGATCCTCGACCGCTTGGTCCATAATGCTCACGACCTGGCCCTAACCGGCCCCTCTCAACGAGGAGAACGCACCACGCCGACGAAGAAGTGACAGACAGACAGCCCACGTCGCGGCGCTCCGATCACGATGCCGTGGAACAGGCGATCATGATGGCGTGGACGGGCTGATCACGATGCGTGGAATGCGCAGCTGACGGCCCACGACCAACCGCCGCTGTCGCACCAGCAGGACGAGCCGTTGCGCGACTTTGCGAGTGGCGCTCCCAGCCCGGAATTGAGCGCAGCGGCATCGTCGATCGGTAACAACCCTGTTGTCTTCGCACTGGGGTCCGGCCAGCTTACGTTCATCGACTCGACTCCCGGCCTCGTAACGGAGGTTTCAACGCCTCGGCGCTAAGGTCCACGTCGCCGAGAAGCGCCGACTGGAGTTTGGGGAGCCGGACCCGGAGAGCACGTAGGATTGGCGAGGGACGCCGTCCGTCCGACTGAACCGTACCGGGATCTTCAGAGAGCAGTTAGTGTGAGTGCCGCCTCTGCGGCCTGCTGTTGACAATACGCCGGTTCGAACTTGACAGGGGGATGTACGCAATCGGTTCGAGGCGGCGGCGGATGTAGGGCCGATGGAACCACGTCAGAACGCTTCCGATAACCTACGGTGGCGAAGTGAAGCGGAGCCGCCGTCGGGTTCATCGGATTGTCATCCGGCATCGCCCATCATCTCCAATGGCTCGATCTCGGATAAGACTTGGCTGCCCGGATCGCCGTGGGCGACCTTATGCAGTAGAAGTCGGTGGAACACAAGCCGTATCAGATGAGCATTGGTCCGGATCTCCACTTCGTGCATGGCACGGCCCAGTCGACGCGCCCAGTCTGCAGCCAACTCCGAATTGGGCAGGTAGCGCGCCCCAGGATCTGCCATCATGCACTCGACACCCCAGACGTACCCCGGTGGTTCTCCTGCTCGTTCCCATGCAGCATAGTCCGTGAATTCTTGCGACCAGGAACGCACCCACCCCTCATCTGTGACCGTACTCAAGACGTTGGCGACCACACAGTGTGTGAACCGAAAACGATATCGCCCCTCACGATAGAATCCAGACCCATCTCGGGCGTCGGCTTGTGCTTCCACGACTAAATCGTAGTCGCGCATGTACGGTGTGAAGTGGTGTCTGACGATGCCGTTATCGTACAACGGCCACCCTCGGAGGAACTCGATTGCTCTCGGGTCAAGGCGTTCCATCTGACCTAACTCCGTTTCCGATCAGGGCCGTGGTTCACTGATTGCCAATATCTGCCCATTTGCCCGCGATTGTCGAATTGGGAATTCTCGTACTGTGGGGCGGCGTGTGTAGTGGCAAGGTATCGCTGCCAATTGTGGCATTCCGACTGCGCGTCAAAATACCATGGCGTAATATTGTAATACCAGTCGAGCATGAAGCCGAGCTCGTCATCGAGTTCCTGGCGGCGAATCATTCCATCAATCTGCTTGAATACCTTATCTCGGGCTTCTTGTGCGACATCGAAAATGCCCGTGAAACAGGCTGGTTCGGCAACGGTGAACCATTGAATGAAAAGTGCTCGTTTAAGCGCCTCAATTCCTTCGGTCGCATGATCGATAAGACCAGCGTATTGAGAATGGACCTGGGCGTACTGTGCAAAGACTCCTTGTTGCCGAAGGGATTCTTGTTTCTCCTCCATTAGACCGGTGACTGAATGCACACGATCCATGAGTTGTGCCTCAACGACTGTGAGTTCTGTGATCATCTTGTTGGCCGAGCTTCCTCTAGGGGGATGGAGCCAAAACGCCAGACTCGACGCTCCAGAGCGCGTCTGGTTCCATTCCGATGCCTGATGATGAGACGCATTATCTGTCCGAGTGGAATCGTCGGCAAGCGCTTCTCCGGCGAGGACATCGAAGCGGAAGACGAGCGCAGGTGGCGAAACGTGGTCCGGGCCAGTGGATTTGAACCAGGGACCCCGAGGTCCCGAAGCACATAGCCGTAACCGGGGCAACGTAGGCCGATCGCAACGTCGACTCCGCAGTGGTAGGGAAGTGGTAGGGAGCTTCGCGCCAAAACTCGCGACTTGGGACCACTCGGCACTGTGACACCATCCAAGACCCCAACGCTATCGTCCAGAGCGGGGCAGCCCGGTGGCGGGGCAACAACTGCAAAACCTCCATTCTCCGGTTCAAATCCGGACGGCGCCTCCACCCTCACGTTGAACCCTGAGCGAGTGTAGGCACCAGCCTGTGAGTCGGGGGTCAAGTCCGGACGGCTGCGGGTTCCGAAAATTCTGATCGCAGCTTTTCCGGAAATTCTGATCACCTTTCCGTAGCCGTCCCAGGACGGACAATCGTCGGAGACCCCATTTCCGGCGAGGGAAAGGATGATCGACATGCTCAAGCGACACGAGATTCAAGTGCTGCGGCGGGCGGGCCACACGCTGGCGGACGTGGCGACGCTCAGCGGCGCGTCCATCGGGACGGTCCGGCGGGTCGTGGACGAGGACGCGGTCACGACCGTCGATAACGACGCGGAGCGAGACCGGCGGCAGATTGGGCGGCCGTCGAAGGCCGAGGCGCTATCGCGAGGTCCTGCTGGCGGCGCTGGCCGACGACGCGACGCTGCGGACGGTGGAGTTGCTCCACCGCGCGCGCCTCGCCGGGTACGCGGGCGGCAAGACGGCGCTGTATGCCTTGGCGCAGACGCTGCGGGGCCGGGCGGTGACGCCGCTGGTCCGGTTCGAGGGCTTGGCCGGCGAGTTTTCGCAGCATGACTTTGGCGAGGTGGTCGTCCGGTATCAGGACGACACCGAGGACAAGGTCCACTTCTTCGCCTCGCGCCTGAAGTACTCCGCGGTGGGTCGAGGTCACGCTCGTGCCCGACGAGCGCGTCGAGACGCTGGTGCGCGACGCTGGTCGATCATCTGGCCGCCTTTGGCGGCATCCCGTTGGTCGCCGTCTTCGACCGGCCGAAGACCGTCGCGCTGAAGTGGGGCCGGGACGGCGTGGTGACCGAGTGGAATCCGACCTTCGCCGGCGTGGCGCTCGACCTGGGGCTCGGCGTCGAGGTGTGCTGGCCGTATCGGCCGCAGGAGAAGGGCTCGGTCGAGAATCTCGTGGGCTGGGTGAAGGGCTCCTTCTTCAAGCAGCGCCGCTTCCTGGACCGGGAGGATCTCGAGCGGCAGCTGCGCGAGTGGCTCGTCGAGGCCAACACGGTGCGGCCGTCGCGCGCGACCGGGGTCGCCCCCGCGGTCCGGATGGCCGAGGAGCGCGCCCGGCTGCGCCCGCTGAAGGTGGCCCCGGCGGACCTGGCGCTGCGCATCCCGGTCAGTGTCGGCCCGACCGGCGTGGTGATCCACGACACGCACCCCTACTCGATGCCGCCCGACGCGATTGGCCTGCCGGGCACGCTCTATCTCTATCGCGATCGCGTGCGCATCGTCGCCGGCCGCTTCAGCGCCGAGCACGTGCGGCAGTGGCAGCCGGGCGACGGCTCGATCTTGCCGGAGCACCGCGCGCAGCGCGTCGCGGCCGTGTCCGGCAAGCGCGCCCGGCGCTATCTCCAGCGGCAGCACCTGCTCGACCTGGGGCCGGCGGCCCTCGCCTATCTCACCGAGCTCACGCATCGCCGCGCCCGCACCTGGGTGGACGACGTCGAGCGGCTGCACGTCCTGCTGCAGACCTACGGCGATGCGGCCCTGCGCGCGGCCTTCACGCGCGGGCTGGCCGAGCAGGCGATTGGCGCTGAGTACATCGCGCACTACCTCGACGCCACCCGTCCCGTGTTGCCCTTCGACCCGCCGGACCGGCCGCCGACGCTCGCGGCGTCGTGGCGGCCGCGCGGAGGCCGGGTCCAGGTCGCCGACGGCGCCCGAAGGGGCGGAGCGCCGCGGAGCACCTGGACGCGGCCGAGCCCGGCGGCAGCGTCTCGCCGCGGCGGAGGCCGGTCATGATGCCGCCGACCGATGATCTGGATGCCCTCTTCAAGCGGCTCCATCTGGCCAATGCCCGCCGCGTGTGGCGCGACCTCGTGCAGCGCGCGGAGCGGGAGACGTGGGCCTATCGCGACTTCCTCACCCTGCTCGTCGCGGAAGAAATCGCGCATCGCCAGCAGACCCGGCTCGGCCGGCTGTCGCGGCGCGCTCATTTCCCGTTTCTGAAGACGATCGATGATTTCAACTTCACGTATCAAAGCACGCTCCGCCTGCAGGTCTTGGGCTCCGCGTTGTCGCCGGACTTCGTGACCGAGGGGCGCTCGCTGATCTTCACGGGCAAACCCGGACGCGGGAAGACGCACCTGGCGGTCGCGATCGCCTATCGCGCGATTCAGAACGGCTTCGATGCGTACTTCACCACGGCCGCGACCTTGATCGACGATCTGTCCGCCGCCTTTCGCGAGGGGCAGCTGGCGCAGGCGCTCCCGACCTACACCCACCCGGCCGTCCTCGTCGTCGACGAGGTCGGCTACCTCACCTACGGGACCGATGCGGCCAACATGCTCTTCCACGTCGTCAACGAGCGGCATCGGCGGCGCCGCTCGATGATCTTCACCACCAACAAGACGCTGAAGGCCTGGGGGCGCGTCCTCCACGACGACGACCTCGCGCAGGCCATCCTCGACCGCGTCCTGGAACGGGGACGCCTCCTCCGGCTGGACGGACCGTCCATCCGGACCCTGCACGTCGACCTTGACGAGGCCATGAAGGAAGAGTCAGATAGCGAAGACAATGTGATCAGAATTTCCGGAAATCAGTGCCCAGAATTTCCGGAACCCACAACGGCGCCTCCACCCTCACGTTGAACCCTGAGCGAGTGTAGGCACCAGCCTGCGAGTCGAAGGGTCAAATCCGGACGGCGCCTCCACCACAATCCAAGGGAAGGCCCTATCAGTCGGCATGTCCTGACACCTGCCGTACCGTTTCGCGTTCGTTTGCGGATCCGGCCGGCGCCAACTGTCCCCACTGCCCCTGCACTGCTCCCGTCAGACCGCGTACTCGATCGGTTCCTGCATCGTCGAAGGGTCAGGCCGTAGTACGGGCCTTATTCCGCCCGAGACCGAGGCGTGGGGATTCTGCACGGGTCCAATACGTCTTGTGGTAGTCTCTCGTCGTCGCGGCGTCGGCCACCCCGTCCGATCCAAGGAGAGGCTCGTATGCGCGCACGGCTCCTCGGAGTCGCGTTACTCGTCGTTGCCACCGTGGCCATCATGGCCTGCGGCAATTCCAGCACACCAGTGACACCGACCGCGCCGACTTCGACGGAGGCCCGGGCTTCGGCAACCGGCGGGGGGGCAGACACCATCGGGACGGCCGCGGCGACGATTCCGGCTGATGCCGTCAGGGTGGAGGGCGTGATCCGCGCCGTACGCGGGACCTGCCCGGAATTGGGGCTGAACGTCAACGGCCGGATAATCCTCACCGGCTCCCGGACCGGGTTCGAGGGCAAGCGCTGCACGGAGCTTAGGGTCCGAGACCGCGTGGTCGTGATCGTGCACAAGGTCCCCGACAAGATGCCCATCGCGCTCAAGGTGCTGTCGCGCGCGGGGTAAGCAGCCCTGCCCCCCATTCTCCAGGTCGAATCCGGACGGCGCCTCCACCTCATTCCAAGAGAAGGCCCGAACGACGGGCGTCTCCTCATATCTCGCGCCCCGCATCGCATTCGCCCGCGGGATCACATTCCCGCCACTCCCGCCATGGCGACCATCAGGAGCACCGCACTGGCCCCGACAGCCGAATGCCGGTGGAGGAGTGCCTCCAGCCAAGTCACCGATTTCGGGGTCTAACTGTTGGGGTGCGATTGGTGATCCTGGCCCCCAGAAGGGAGCAATATGTTGCAGGCCAGCTTCGGTTGGAGACTCTCGCTCGTCGCGTGGATGCTGGTCGCTCTCGCAGCTCGCTCAAGCGGTCAGGCCAGGCCGAACTACTCGGGAACCTGGACGCAGTCTGCGCCGCAGCTCGGCCCGGATAGCTCTCACATCGAACGGATTGAGCTCGCGGATCCGGTTCTAAAGGTCACAATTGATGGAAGTGGTCCGGCGGGCAGCATGGGCATGGCCTATCACATCGACCACACCTACTCCATCGGCGGTCCCGCCGAAACGAGGAAGTACGACGATGGACGGATTCGCCACGTCACGGTCACCTGGGAGGACCTGACTCTCGTGTTTGTCACCTCCACTCAGGAAGGCGCGAACACAACGACGGAGCGCGAGGTCTGGTCGGTGTCGGACGATGGGACGACGCTCACGAAGACGCGCGAAACCACCAGCTGGCGAGGGACGTCGAGCGAGCGCAAAGTGTTCAAGCGGAAGGCGTAGTTTCATCGGACTATGTAGCCTGTCCAGGTTGCGGCGGACCTGGCCGCCCGCGCTGAACGGCGCCTCCACACCACATCAAGAACAGACCTCAACGACGGGCGCCTTCTGACAGGTCCCGAGCCACGTCCCTCTCGCCCGCCGGCAGTACCGTCGGGGGTGCAGTAGGCCTCGACGCTCGCTTCCCGCTCGAGTCCGCCAGTCTGGCAGCTGAGCCAACTTTGTCAGCCCTGCAAGGGACAACCGATCGCGGCCGCGCGCCGCCCCACCATTGCCATCGCTGCGTAACCGACTGTCCCTTCAGGGTTTCCGTTCTCAACCGTCGCGGCTTCCTGGCCTCGGTCTTGCGGGAATACCTGTTGCTTAGAAGCTTACCTTCTCCAAACGTGCAAGGCACGGGAGGCCATCATGAGGCGGCTAATCCTTCTCGTCGGTCTGGCGCTGCTGTTTGCCTCGCCAGCGCAGGCTGGCCCAGTCGTGACGCTCGGCGCGACGCCCGACCTTGCGCAGGGTTCGTACTGGGTCTGGGGTTTCGACCCACGGGCCTACTCTCTGCAGGGCGAACAGAATCGTCTCGTTCGAGTTCACCTACTTGAGTCTCTACGAGAGTTCCTACTCCCCCAATCGCCTCGAGACTGATTTGCTCAACGCGACGTACACGCCGAAGACCTACGGCTTCACTTCGGTGTCGGAGCCGGCGAGTACGAAGTACTCCATGATCTGGTACTTCACTGGTGTCACGTCGACGCCCCACAACTACTCAAGTGGGGTCATCACGGACGCTGCCCTGGTGGACCTCCTGGCCGCTCAGTGGCAGACCACGTGGGTCGGCTTCGGGATCGACCCCGACTGTCACTTCGGCGATTCCGGTCTGAGGCTGACGGTGAACACGGAATCCATCGAGCCGCCAACCGTTCCCGAACCCGCCTCGCTGCTCCTGTTCGGCACCGGCCTCGTCGGTCTGCGGGCGTGGCGGAAGCGGCGGCAGTAACACGGTCCGATACAGGTCGCAGCTCTTGGAGGGCCACCCGCGCGGTGGCCCTCATGGTGTACGGAGGCCGGCTGTGACTGGAAGCCGTCGGCGTCGGGATCGAAGGCTCCGAGACCACGGTCAGGGTCCGGGGCGTGCGCCTCCTGGCAGACTGAGGGCTGCACCTGGAGTTTTCCTTCTCGGCTGCTGTCAGCGTCGGCGATAATGGCATGGGCACCTGACAGAGGCTGAGCGACGGCGTACTCCCGAGTGGCTCGGGAACCGCGGCCCTCTACCTTGCCTGCTTCGCCAGGGAGGTCTCGTGGGGTCGCAGTCACGTCCCGCGCCGACCTCGGAGCGTTCATGCCGCCACCGTCCGTCCGCTATCCCGTCCAAGCCGCGCTGCTGGCAGCGGCCTACCTTGTCGTGGCGCTGATTGGGCTGACGTTTGCCATCCCGCCGGGAAACGCCACGGCCGTATGGCCGGCCTCCGGGCTGGCGTTGGCGGCCGTGTTGTTGCTCGGGAACCGCGTCTGGCTTGGAGTCTGGCTGGGCGCGCTCCTGGCCAACAGCACGACGACGGTCTCCCTCGCCGCCGCGGCCACGATCGCGACCGGAAACACCCTGGAAGTGCTGCTGGCGGCCTGGCTGTACCGCCGGTTTCTCCCGCGGGCGGACGTTCCGTTCCAGCACGTCGAAGAGGCGTTCCTGTTCGCGGCCGTGGCCGGGGTGGCGTCGACGGTCGCTGCCACAGTGGGTGGCGCAACCCTGGTCCTGGGCGGCTACGCGTCCTGGTCCCAATTTCCGGCGAACTGGGCCACCTGGTGGCTGGGCGACGTGGCGGGCCTGATGCTCGTGGCTCCGCTGGTACTGACCTGCGCGAAACCAAGGCCAGGACTCTGGAGGGAGACCCGATGGGCGGAACTCATGGTCCTGTCGACCCTGATGGTCCTGGCGAGTCAGGCGATTTTCGGAGGCTGGCTCTCCGAGCCAGTCGCGGAGCATCTCTTATACGTGCCTTTGATCTTTCTGGTCTGGGTCTGCCTGCGATTCGAGCTCCCCGTCGTCACCCTGGCCACCGCGCTGTTCTCGTGTTCGGTGATCGCAGGTACGTCGGCAGGTCTGGGGCCGTTCCGGACGGAGGCCGTGCAGCGGTCTCTGTTCCACCTGCAGATGTTCATGAACCTGTACGCGCTGACCGGGCTGGCGTTCGCGGCGGTCGTCGCCGGACGCCGCGCTTCCGAACGCCGCCTCCAGCGCTCCCATGAGGAACTGGAACAGACCGTCCGCGACCGGACCGACGCGCTGACCGTGGCGAACGCGGGATTGCAGCAGGAGATGGCCGAGCACCAGAGGGCCGAGGAGAGCCTGCGGGATCGCGAATACCGATATCGTGAGCTGATCGCGCACCTGCACGTCGGCGTCGTGGTCCACGCCCCGGACACGAGCATCCTGCTGTCCAATGACCGAGCCGCCGAACTGCTGGGCGTGACGACCTCCCAGATGCCCGGCAAGACGGACGACGACCCGGTCTGGTCATTCGTGCGCGAGGACGGAACGCCCGTGCCGACAGACGAATACCCAGTCAATCGGGTCCTCGCCACGAGTCAGCCGTTGCAGGATCTGGTGTATGGCATCAACCGGCCAGGCGCCGGGGATCTCAGGTGGGTGGTGGTCAACGCCCTACCCGAGTTCGACGGGGCATTCGTACTGTCGCGCGTCATCGTGACGTTCATGGACATCACCGATCGGAGGCGGCTCCAGCAACTCGAGATGCTGCGACTGGACGCGGCCCTGGAGTCGATCGGCGACGGCATCATCATCACCAACGACGACGGCACCATCCAGTACGTCAATCCTGCCTTTGAACGCCTGACCGGTTACTCCCGTCTGGAGGTCCTCGGACGCAACCCGCGGGTGCTGCAGAGCGGACGCCATGACCGGACGTTCTACCGGCGGATGTGGCGGGCGGTCGCGAGCGGCGAAACCTGGCACGGCGAGTTCGTCGACAGACACAAGGACGGCCGGCCGTACGACGCGGAGAGCACGATCTCGCAGATCCGGGATACGGAGGGCCGCGCGATCGGCTACGTCGGCGTCCAGCGGGATATCTCCGAACGCAAGCGTGCGGCGGTCGTGACGGAGCAGCTTCGCCTGGCGAGGAGCATCCAGCAGAGTTTCTTCCCGAAAACGTCGCCTGTGGTGCCTGGCTTCGACCTCGCAGGCGCCTCGTATCCCGCGGAAGAGACAGGTGGAGACTACTACGACTACTTCCAGATGCCCGCGGGACGCGTCGGCGTGGTGGTGGCCGACGTCAGCGGCCACGGCCTGGGTCCGGCGCTGGTCATGTCCCAGACGCGGGCCTACCTCCAGGCCTTGCTGCCGCTGGGCCTCGACGTCGGCGAACTTGCGACGCGCCTGAACGATTTCCTGCTTGCGGACTGCCAGGAAGCACGATTCGTGACGCTCTTCCTGGCACAACTGGATCCGCGGGACGGCAGCTTCATCTACGCCAGCGCCGGGCACCGATGCTACGTCCTCGGTCCGGGCGACGAGGTGCAGCCGCTGGATGCGACGAGCGTGCCGCTCGGCATCCTGCCAGGCGGTGTGCCCAGCGCCTCCCCGCGGACACTCGAGCCCGGCCAGGTCGTCGTCTTCCCGACCGATGGTGTGGAGGACACCGAGTCTCCGGAGGGTGTCCCCTTCGGAATCGAGCGGACGCTGGACGTCGTGCGGGCGAACCGGCACCGATCCGCCGCCGAGATCGTCGAGACCCTCTACCTCGCCGTCCGCAGCTACGCCCGGGACACACCTCAGCTGGACGACATCACCGTCGTGGTCTTGAAGGTCGGAGCCACAACCCGGCCGGACGAACCGGGTCCTCTTGCGGCGGAAGGGGAGTGGAGTAAGATACCCGGGCCCGTGTCCGGCTCATGACCCCTGTCCGCGAACTTATCGCCGTCGCCTTCACCCCGATCGCCCGCGCGATGTCGGCGGTGAACCCCAATGCGCTGACGCTCCTCTCGGTCGCGGCCGGCGTCGCCGCGGGTCTGGCGTTCGCGTGCGCCGGTCGGGGTTCCGGATGGTACGTGGCGGCCGGTCTGCTGATCGGCATGTCGGGGTCGGCTGACGCCCTCGACGGCCTCGTCGCCAGGCTGCACGGAAGGGTTTCGGTTCGCGGCGACTTCCTCGACCATGCCGGCGACCGCCTCGTCGAGGTCTGCATCCTCGCCGGCATTGCCGCCTCGCCCGGCGCCAGCCCGGTTTTCGGCTTGTCCGTGGTGATCCTCACGCTGCTCAACAGTTACCTCGGCACCCAGATCGAGGCGACGTTCGGGCGCCGGGCGTACAGCGGACTCGGCAAGGCCGAACAGTTCATCGGTCTGATCGTGTTCGCGGGCGTGCTGGCCGCCGCCCCGTCCTTCTCGGTGCCGGTTGGCGGAATGCGCCTCTCGGCCGCGAACCTGTTCTTCGCCCTCCTGGGCGCCGGCACCCTCGGCGGACTCGTGTACCGGCTCAGGCTGGGGCTGTCGATGGCGCGGGAGAGCACGGAACCGCGCCGGACGTCTCCGGTCCTTCCGGAGATCCGATCCCGGTGAACCCGGAGGAGGTCGGCTTCCAGGCGCTGCTCCGCTGGCTGCTGTTTCCGACCATCGCGGTGCCGGTCTGCCTGTTCGCCAGGAGCCGCGGCCACCACGGATTCGTCGAGCGGCTCGGCGCCTGGCTCGTCATCATCCCCGTGGCCCTCGGCGCGTCCTACCTGGGACGCCAGCCCTTCGCGGCGCTCCTCGCGGCGTGCTGCACGGTGGCGGCATGGGAACTGGCCCGGCTGGGGCCATCACGTCCGGCCGCGTGGCCGCCGCGGTTCGCGGCGTTTGCTGTGCATCCCGCCCGGTTTGCGGTGGCCCTCGCGTGCGCCCTGCCGTGGGTGATCTGGGCAGCATCGGCGCCCGCGTTCCCCGTGGCCGTGGCAGTCGTCGCTGCACTGACGCCGATGGTCCTGTTCCTCGCGCTGCCCCGGACGATCGCGATCCGGTGGTCAACCCCGCTACTGGCGATCTCGCTCGGTGCGGCCCTCTCGTTCTGGATGCTGCTCCAGCAGCTGCCCGGCGGCTTCCGCTGGGTGCTCCTGGCCTTCAGCGTCGTGGTACTGAATGACGTCATGGGGTTCCTGACCGGGCGGTTCGTTCCGGGGCCCCATCCCTTCCCCGCGCTGAGCCCTGGAAAGACCATCACCGGATATGCCGGCGGACTCGTGAGCTCCACGCTGGCCGCGTTCATCCTGGCCTTCGCCGTTCCGGAGTTCGGCCGCGGGACCCTGCTCGCCGCCGGCCTCCTGCTCGCGTGCTGCGGGTCGGCTGGGGATTCTGGTGGCCTCCGCGGCGAAGCGGCGCCACGCCGCGAAGGACTTCAGCCAGGTCCTCGGTGCGCAGGGCGGGATGCTCGACCGCCTGGATTCCCTGCTTGGCGCGGGCTGGGCGTTCTATCTGTTCGTCCGGCTCGTGGCCGGCTGAGGTCACTCGGGATGGCCGCCCCCGCCACGGACCTGCCCACGGTCAGCGCGCCGCTCTTCGCGTTGCCGCGGCTCGCCACGTCGTTTGTCGGCACGGGGATCGTCACGCTCGCGCTGCCGCAGATGGTCGTGGCATCGGTGGGAGAGGCGCAGAAGGGACTCCACCTCGGAAGCATCACCGCCGTGGCGTCGATCGCGAGTCTCGCGGCGCTGTACTTCTCGGGGCGCCACTCCGACCGCAGCCGCCTGACAGGCGGACGGCGCCAACTCCCGGCGGTCTGGCTGGCGCTGATGATGGTGCCGCTGCTCGTGCTGGCCGTCGGCGCAACGTACCCCTTGGCGGTCAGTGCCATCCTGGCGCTGGTCGTGACGCGCTCGCTGTGCGACGCCGCCCACCTGCCGATCATCGCCGACGATTTCCG
This sequence comes from uncultured Acidobacteriota bacterium, assembly GCA_963809475.1. Classification (GTDB taxonomy): domain Bacteria; phylum Acidobacteriota; class Vicinamibacteria; order Vicinamibacterales; family JAKQTR01; genus JAKQTR01. The sequence continues at coordinate 2,518,770 of CAWEJS010000001.1, read as the reverse complement.
CGGCCGCCCTGCTGGAGGTGCCGGCCTCCCGCATGCCGCCACGCTGTCGGCGCACATCGCGCTCCAGCAGTTCCTTGGCGCCGCCCTCGGCGCGCTCGCGTTCGCCTTGCTGCCCATGGCGGTCGGATGGCCGGGCATGCTGCGCACAGCGTCGGCGGCGGTGGCCATCGTGCTGGTGGTGGTGGCCATCGCCGGGTATCTGCGCTCGTATCGAGGACGGCGTCCTGAAGGTCTCCCCGCCGCGAACGGCCGGCGCCGGGACGACGCCTCGGCGCGGGAAGAGGCGGACGACCCGGTGGCGGCCGCCCCGTCCGCGGGCCTTCGCAACCTCCTTGCCGCCCGCACGCTCTTCATGGCCGGTATCTTCATCATCTCCACGTTCCTCGTGTTCCTGGTGCGCGACGTGCTGGCTGCCGCACACGTCGAGCGGGTCACCGCCATCCTGTTCGGCGGAACGCTCGTGGGTGGACTCATCAGCGCCCTGCCTGCCGGGCGCCTCGCCGCCCATTTCGGCGACCGGCGCATGCTGGTTGCGGCGGGCGCCGTCGTCGGGATCGTCGCCCCGGCGTTCCTGGTCTTCGCGCCGGGCCGGCCCGCGGTCGCCGTCCTGTGCATGCTCCTCTACGGCGGCGCCTTCGGCGTCGTCGTGACGTCGGGCCTGTCGCTCACGATCGCGGTGGTTGGCGACCCGGCGCGCGCGGGGCGCATGATGGCCCTCGCGTCCGCGACGACGTTCCTCGCGCAAGCCATCGCGTCAGGCGCCGGCGCGGCGGTGCTGGACCCGATGAACAGGGTCCGCCCCAACGCCGGCTATGTCGGGTTGGTGACGCTCGTCGAAGTGCTCATCGTGGCGGGCGGGTTCTTCCTGATGCGGGTCGGGCCTGCCGCCGGCAGGTCCGCGGATTGAACCTGCTCGCGGGCCGGTCCTACCTCGCGGGCGGCGTGCGGCGGAGGCGGGCGATGCGGTCGCCGACTTCCTGGAGGCGGGCCCGGTTGTCGTCCTTGCCGACCGCGCCGGCGGCCTTGAAGCGATACGTCTTGGCGGCCGACTTGATGGTCAACTCGTCGTCGGACAGGGAGTACAGGAACTCGTTGTACTTAAGGGTGAAGCCGTCCTTGGCGGCGTCCTTCTCCTTGTCCGGCACGAAGGCGATCCCGATCCGGGACACGGTCAATTGTCCCCGGCGGTCCCGCAGCGTTCGTTTGTGAACAACGGGGAAAGCGTACGTCACCGGCTTCGTGACTGGCGAGACGGTTGCGGGGGCACGCGCGATGGGAGCCGCGGCCGCCGGGGCGGCGTTCGCGGCAGGCGTGTTCGCCTGCTCGGAGCCGCTTGTTGAGACGCGGTCAGGCGCCGCCGCGAGCGGCGGCGGTGGTGCCGGTGCCCCGCGCTCGGCCGCGGATTGCGGCGCGGTGTCGGCCGGAAGCGGAGGCGCGCCGGCAAACCAGGCCGCAACGCCGGCCAGCATCAGCGTGACCAGGGCGGCCGCGGCGACGTAGAGCGGCCTTCGTGTCCGGGGCCTGCTGTTGACGGGCTCACGCACCGGCACGGGCTGACGGTATTCCGCCTCGGGAGCGGGGACCGTGGGGGGTTCAATCTCCGGCCGAGGCGGGAAGCCCGTCCGCATCAGCTGCGCCGCCCGCTCCTTGTCGACCGGCCTCGAGTAAATGAAGCCCTGCACGTACTCGCAGCCCAGCGTACGCACCAACGCCAGTTGCTCGTCGTTCTCGGCTCCCTCGGCGATCACGTGCATGCCCAACTGATGGGCGAGGGCGGTGACGGCTCGGACGATGTCCCGCATGTCCTTGCGGCCTTCCATGTCGCGGACGAACGACCGATCGAGCTTGAGGAGGTCCGCCGGGAACTGGTGCAGGTAGGCGAGGGAAGACTGCCCGGTACCGAAATCATCCAGAGCGATGCGGGCACCCATGGCACGGAGCCGCATCAGCAGGCCCTTGACTGAAGACGGGTTCTCCATCGCGACGCCCTCGGTCAGCTCCAGAACGAGGCAATGGGCCGGCAGGCCCACGTCGCGCAACACGTCGCCGATCTCGTCGACGAGCGCCGGCTGGGTGAACTGCGGGGCGGAGAGGTTCACCGACACCCAGACGTCCTTGGCGGCCGGGAGGGTTTCCTGCCACGCTTTCAGCTGGACGCAGGCTTCGCGTACGATCCACCGGCCCAGCGGCACGATGAGCCCGGTCTTCTCCGCGATCGGGATGAACTCGGCGGGCGAGACGAGGCCGCGTGACGGGTGTTGCCAGCGGACGAGGGCCTCGAATCCCGCGATCTGGTTCGACGCCAACGAGACCACGGGCTGGAAGTAGAGCAGGAACTCGCGCCGGGTGAGCGCGTCCCTGAAGTCGGCTTCCAGCTGGAGTTGCGCTTGCGCCGATCGCAGGATCGCCGTGTCGAAGACCTCGGAGCGGGCCCGGCCCAGCGACTTCGCCCGGTACAACGCCGTGTCGGCGTCGCGCAGCACGTCCTCGTCACGCGTGTACCCGGTCGCGCTGACCGCGATGCCGATGCTCGCGGAGAGGAACACATCCCCGCCCCTCAGCGTGAACGAGGCGAGCGTCTCCGAAAGGACCCGATCGGCAACCGCCCGGGCGTCGGCGAGCTCCTCGAGGCCGTCGAGCAGGATGGCGAATTCGTCGCCGCGCAGCCGCGCCACCAGGTGATCGCGGCACCGGCTGGCGGCGCTGTCCCCGGCGCGCAGGCAGGTTTCAAGCCGCCGCGCCGCGGCGGACAGCAACGGGTCCCCGGCCGCCGCGCAGGCGTGTTCGGCGTGCCGCTCCGGCCGGTCGAGGTCGAGGAGGAGGACCGCAAAGTGGTGCGCGGGGTTCCTCCTGGTGCGCTCGATCGCGCGCGCCAGGTGATCCAGGAAGAGCACCCGGTTCGGGAGACCCGTCAACTCGTCGGCGACCTTGTCCGCGGTCACGTCGGAATGGCAGCCCGTCACGCGGACGGCCTGGCCGCTCTCGTTCCTCACCACCACGCCGTGGCACGAGGTCCAGCGGTACGTCCCGTCCTTGTGCAGCAACCGGTGGGGGATGTCGAACTCGGCCGGGCCGTCCTTGAGATGGTCGTCGAGCTCGCGCCTGACCTGGCCCAAATCGTCGGGATGGACCCGCTGGAGCCACGCCTCCGGGGTGTCGCCCACCTCGTGCTCGTCGCAGCCCACCATGGAGAGCCAGCGAGGAGAGAAGTGGACCCGGTTGGATGCCAGGTTCCAGTCCCAGAGTCCCGCGTGTGCCCCGCACGCGGAGAAATGGTGTTCGTGCATAGAGGGTCCCGGAGGCGCCCAGCCGACGTCTACCAGATGGGTCATCGGCCGCAACGGGCCGCGGAATTAGGGCCGGTCGCCGCTCACGGGGTCCTTGCGCCCCATGGCGCCCGCGCACTAAGCTCGCCGTGCACGGGTGCCCAGAGCGCTCATCGCACGCGGAGGTGGAACCATGAAGCGACGTGAATTCCTCAAGAGCTCTTCAGTGGCGGGAGGAGCCGCCCTATCCATGGGGTGGGCCGGCCAGACGTCCGCGCAGGAGGGCGGCCGGGAGTTCTACGAGCTCCGGACCTACGAGATGCCGACAGGCAACCGCAAGGCCGTTCTCAACGACTACCTGGAGAAAGCCTGCATTCCCGCGTTGAACCGGGCGGGCATCGCGCCCGTCGGCGTCTTCACGGTCGTATCGGGCGCGAACGGACTGCTGCTGTACGTGCTGATTCCGTATCCCGGCCTGGACGCCTTCGCGTCGGCCTCTTCCAAAATCGCATCGGACGCGGCGTATCAGAAGGCGGCCGCCGTCTACCTGGGCACGTCCATCGACGATCCGGCTTACACGCGCTACGAGAGCTCGCTATTGTGGGCCTTCAAGGCCGTGCCCCGGGTGAGGGTCCCCGCGGAGACGGCCGCGAAGAAACCGCGCCTGTTCGAGTTGCGCATCTACGAGAGCCACAGCGAAGCCGCAGCGCTGAGGAAGATCGAGATGTTCAACGAGGGCGGCGAGATTGCGCTCTTCGACCGCCTGGGACTGCGTTCCGTTTTCTTCGGCCAGACGCTCGTCGGGCGCCGGCAGCCGAACCTCGTCTACATGACGGTCCACCAGGACATGGCCGCACGCGAGCGAGTCTGGGAGGACTTCCGGAACTCCGCGGACTGGAAGAAGCTGAGTTCGGATCCGGCGTTCGCGAACACGGTGTCCGCGACGACGGTCAGCTTCCTGCGCCCGGCGGCGTACTCGCAGATCTGAACCGGCGGCGCCGTCCGGCCAGCAGGAGCAGCGCGGCCGCCGCGAGGGCCAGGGCAGACACCCCTGCGCCAATCAGAATCGACCGGGGACGGTACACGAAGGTGACGGTGTGCCGGCCCGCGGGCACGACGACCCCGCGAAACAGGTAATTCGTACGGTAGATGACCGTGTCGGCGCCGTCCACCTTCGCATGCCACCCGGGCGCATACATTTCGCTGAGCACCAGGAATCGCGGCGTGGCGGTCTCCGAGGCGAGCGAGATCCGGTTCGCGGCCCAGGCGGTCACCGTCACCCGATCGCCGCCCGCGGGAACCGGCAGCGCCGGCGGATGGCCGCTCTCGACCAGCGCCACCCGGCGGCCATCGAACCCGTCGGCCGTCGCGGCGCGTCTCACGGCGGCAGCGTCGTTCATGCCGCGCACCGACTCGGCGAAGAAGGCGCGCGGCCAGGCCAGCGTGTTCTCGTAGACGAGCGCGTCGGCGCTCGCGTAGACCCGGCGGTAACCGGCCCCGATGCGCAACGCCATGCCGGCGGGGACGATCACGTAGCGCACGTTCAGCGAGCTCAGGATCGGGCTTTCGCTCCGCAATAGACGATCGTCTTCGAGGAGGCCGTAGGTCACGTCGCCTTCGCCCGGACCGGCCAGGTAGTCGGTATAGCGGCGGGGCTGGAGCGAGTTGAAGCCGTTGATGTCCTCGACGCCGAAGACCATGCCCCAGCTCAACCCGATGGTCGCGAGGGGCGTGTGATCGTCGACGTGCCGCCTGGCCAGGAACGTGGCCTTCCGGAACGGCCGAGGCTCGCCGGAGAGCGCCGCGAGCACATCGGGCCGCCGGTTGTAGAAATCCGGGCCGGTCGTCGGGTTGAAATAGGCGGCATATGACCCGAGGTCGAACAGGATGACGACGGACGCGACCGCAAGGGTCCCGCGCGTGGCGGGGCGCCGGCTCCACCAGAGAAGCAGCACAGCGCTCGCGAGGGCGAGCAGGAGGGGCATCGCGGCGTTCAGCCGATCGGGCTGGAGGTTCGTCACCGCCTCGGGTGGCAGGCTCAAGGCCCGCTGGAACCACGCCTGTGGCGCCAGGAGCACGACCGCAACCGGGACGACCGCCGTGCCCGCCCCGATGACGGCGAGACTCCAGCGGAAATGCCGCCTCCCAGACGAGGCGTGCGCGATCAGACGTTGCAGGCCGAATGCCGCCAGGCCCGCCATCCCGAAGTCGAACAGGACGAGCGCCCGTTCTACGGCGCGCAGCCTGCCGACCACTGGTGTCCAATAGACGAGGTGCGCCAGCGGCGTGGCCCAACCCGCCGCCAGCAGAAGGCCCAGGAGCGCCAGCAACCCCAGAAACAGCACGGGATAGAACGGCGGAGAGCCGACCCGCCCGGGTTCTGCCCCCTGCCGCAGGCCCAGCAGTGCGTAGGCCGCCAGGCCCAACGGCAGGACGCCGACGTACGCCGAGTGCTCCAGAAACCTGACGGACAGCGCGATGGAGATCGGCTGCTCGGCGAACGGGCCGGTCCGGAGCGCCCCGTACACGTAGGGGAACAACTGCAGGAGCCAGTCGCTCCGGGCCATCGAGGATCCGAACACCTGGTCGAAGCTGATGCCGGCGACACGCGTCGACGCCGCGCCGGCTTCGGCCCACGGGACGAGTTGGATGGCAGCCAGGCCTGCGCCGAGGACGTAGATGCCCGCGACGAGCGCCGGCATCCGGCACAGCCAGATCCACCGGCCCTCGCCACGCCAGCGCTCGATCCCGCGGACGAGCGCGTACAATCCCAGGGCCAGCGCCGTATAGACAGGCAGCTGCGGGTGTCCCGCGAACACCTGGGCGGCGACGACCGCAGCCGCGAGCACGGCCCATCGCACGGCGCCCGGTCCCTGCGCCCGCAGTCCCGGCACGGCCGGGACGGTGCCCGTCCCATCGGCCGCATGCCACCGCCACGCGCGGAACGCCGACTCCACGCAGAGCACTGCCAGCGGGAACAGCGCCGCGCCGCTCAGGATCGACAGGTGCACGACACGGGCCGCGAGACAGCCGCAGCACATGTAGATCGCCGAGCCGAGGAACGCCGGCAGCCGGCACAGCCCCAAGCTTCGCAGGAGCAGGTACATCCCGGCGCCCGCGATGCTGAACTGGAGCAGGATGCTGTAGCTGAGCGCCACGCCGCCCGGCAAGACGAAGAACAACCAGTTGGGAGGGTAGAGCAGCGCGGTCTGGCCGTCACCGAACAGGGGCAGGCCCGAAAACGCGAACGGATTCCACAGCGGCCATTCCCCGCGCTTCAGCATCGCCGCGGGAAGCACGTGATAGGGGTAGAAGTACGCCTGAACGTCCCAGGCGTAGAATACGCCCCGCTGCAGCGCGACGCGCAGGAACACCAGCAGGGGCAGCAGCGACAGGATCGCCGGGGCGACCCATCGGCGCTGCCACCATCGCGAGTCGCTCGAAGGGATGGCGCGCTGCGGGTAATCAGGCTCTCGCATATCCGCCCGCCCGTCCGTGCGCCCGATGCCGCGGCCTTCGAGGCATCGGGCGAACTGCCGGGTCGGATGGTCATCATACATGGTGGGCGGCACCGCCACCACCCCGGCGGAGGCGGCGTTTGGCTGGGGCCGGGCGCCGGGGCATAATACCGGAGCGATGAGGAGCGGATGAGCCAGCCGGACAGGGGCCGCGTGCCGCGGGTCCTGATCTTCGTGGTGGCCTATGAGGCCGAGTCGACGCTGACCAGCGTGCTGGTGCGCATTCCGCCGAGCATCTGGGAACTCGATGTCGAGGTGCTGGTCATCGACGACGGTTCGCGGGACCGGACGTTCGAAGTCGGCGTGAGGACCGCCACGTCCGTCGGCCACCCGGCGACGGTCCTCTTCAACGAAACCAACCAGGGATACGGTGGGAACCAGAAGCTGGGCTACGCCTACGCGCTACGCCACGGCTTCGACTACGTGGTGCTGCTGCACGGCGACGGCCAGTACGCTCCGGAGTGCATCCCCGACCTGCTGCGCCCCCTGATTGACGGCACCGCCGACGCCGTGCTCGGGTCCCGGATGCTGGTGCCCGGAGCCGCGCGCCGGGGAGGCATGCCCCTCTACAAGTTCGTCGGGAACAGGATCCTGACGTGGTTCCAGAACCGGATGCTCGGGGCGCGGCTGTCGGAGTTCCACTCGGGCTTCCGGGCCTACCGCGTCTCAGCGCTCGGGCGGATCCCGTTCGAGCGCAACTCGAACGTCTTTCACTTCGACACGGAGATCATCATCCAGTTGCTGCTCGGCGGGTTCCGGATCGGCGAGGTCCCGATCCCGACCTACTACGGTGATGAGATCTGCCGCGTCGTCGGGATGAAGTACGCGAAAGACGTCGTGCTGGCGACCGTGGGGAGCCGCCTCCACGGCCTCAGCCTCCTCTACGACCGCAAGTACGACGTGGAGCCCCCGGGCCATGGCCGCTACGGGATGAAGCTGGGATACGCCTCGTCTCATACGGCCGTGATCGACGCGATCCCGGAGGGATCGCGGGTGCTGGACATCGGGTGCGGTCCCGGCGGCGTGGCCCGGGAGCTCAGGAAGAAGGGCTGCACGGTTGACGGCGCGGATCAGTTCACTCCCGAGGATCCCTCACCCTTCCGCCGGTTCATGCCGTGGAAGGCCCCCGAGCGTCCCGATGCGGACCTCGGCGACTACGACGTGGTGCTGCTGCTCGACATCGTAGAGCACATGCAGGAACCCGAGGCGTTCCTCGATGCGATGCGCGCCGCATCGCGCAGCCGGCGCCCGCGCTTCGTTGTCACGACCGGCAACGTCGTCTTCGGGGTGGTGCGCCTCCAGGCCCTTCTCGGCCATTTCAACTACGGGCGCCGGGGCATCCTGGACCTCACGCACAGCCGTCTGTACACGTTCAAGACGCTGAAGCTGCTCTTCGAGCAGTGCGGATTCCGCGTCGAGGAGATGAGCGGGATTCCGGCGCCGTTCCCGTTGGCCCTGGGCCCCGGCTGGCTGGCGCGTGCCCTCGTTGGCGTCGACGCGTTCCTGATCCGTCTGTCGCGCGGGCTGTTCTCGTACCAGATCTTCATGGTTGCCACGCCGCTGCCCACCGTCGACGCGCTCCTCAACGACGCGGTGGAGAGCAGCGCGAGCAAGGCAAGTGCCGTCCTGCGTCCGGCCTCCGGGAGTGATCAATGAACAAGCCGTTTCGTGCCGCACTCGCGCTCGTCCTCGTGGCGGGCGCCGCCGTGCTCTCCGCCCAGAAGGGCGTCCTTCCGCGGGAGGCTGCGTTCTCGGTTGTCGCGCTGCGCACCGAATACGCCGACAACCCGATCGGAATCGACGTCAAGCTGCCCCGGCTGAGCTGGCAGCTTCGCTCGGACGGGAGGGGCATCGCCCAAGCGTCCTATCAAGTCCGCGTGGCGCCCACCGAACGGGCGCTGCAGACGGCCAGAGACCTCACGTGGGACTCCGGCATCGTCCCGACCGATCAATCGACCAACCTGGTCTACGCGGGACCGGCGCTGCAGTCCGGCCAGCGCTACTACTGGCAGGTTCGGGTCTGGGACGCGAAGAGCAGGGCGTCGGAGTGGAGCCAGGCGGCGTTCTGGGAAATGGGCCTGCTCCAGCTGTCCGACTGGAAAGCCGGCTGGATCGAACCTGGCCTGCCGGACGACGCCTCGAAGTCCGGGCCAGCGCCGATGCTCCGCCGCGAATTCGTCCTGAAGGGCGCGATTGAGCGGGCGCGCGTCTACGTGACGAGCCGCGGCCTGTACGAGATGGAGATCAACGGGAAGCGCGTCGGCGACGCGGTCCTGACGCCGGGCTGGACGAGCTACGGCAAGCGCCTCCAATACCAGACCTACGACGTGACGGGGCAGTTGAAGGACGGCGGCAACGCCATCGGCGTCACGCTCGGGAACGGGTGGTACCGGGGCAACCTCGGGTGGAGCGACAAGCGGAACCTCTACGGCGACCGCCTCGCCCTGCTCATGCAGCTCGTCGTGACGTACCGCGGCGGGCGGCAGGAGGTCATCGGAACCGACTCGAGCTGGAAGGCCTCGACCGGCCCCATCCTCATGTCCGAGATCTACCACGGCGAAACGTACGATGCCCGCCTCGAGAAGCCGGGCTGGACATCACCAGGGTTCGCGGACGCCCAGTGGACCGGGGTGAAGACGGCCGATTTCCCGAAGGACAATCTCATCGCCCCGGCCGGTCCGCCGGTGCGGAAGATCGAGGAGGTCAAGGCGGTCAAGATCCTGCGCACGCCGGCCGGAGACACGGTCGTGGACATGGGACAGAACATGGTGGGCTGGGTCCGGCTCAAGGTGGAGGGGCCCGCAGGAACGACCGTCAAGCTGCGCCACGCCGAAGTGCTCGACAAGCAAGGCAACTTCTACACCGAGAACCTCCGCAATGCGAAGCAGACCATCCTGTACACGCTGAAGGGCGGCGGCGTCGAGAACTTCGAGCCCCACTTCACATTCCAGGGCTTCCGCTACGTGGCCGTCGACGGCTACCCGGGGCAGGTGACGCCGGACAGTCTGACAGGCGTGGTCGTTCATTCGGACATGGCCCGCACGAGCACGTTCGAGACCTCCAAGCCGCTGGTCAACACGCTCCAGCACAACATCGTCTGGGGCCAGAAGGGCAACTTCGTCGACGTGCCCACCGACTGTCCGCAGCGTGACGAGCGCCTCGGGTGGATGGGGGACGCACAGGTGTTTTCTCGGACGGCCGCCTTCAACATGGACGTGGCCGGATTCTTCACGAAGTGGCTCGGCGACGTCGCTGCCGACCAGCTGGAATCGGGGAGCGTGCCTCACGTGGTGCCGGACATCCTGAGCACCCCGAGCCAGCCGTCGGCCGGCTCCGCCGCCTGGGCCGATGCGGCGGTCATCATCCCCTGGACGATGTACCTCAGCTACGGGGACCGCCGAATCCTGGAGACGCAGTACCCCAGCATGGTGAAGTGGGTCGAGTACATGCGGCGGCGCGCGGGTGACGACCTCATCTGGAGCGAGGACTTCACCTTCGGCGACTGGCTCGCGTACGCCAGCACCGCCTCGGACTACCCGGGCGCGACGACGGGCAAGGACCTGATCGCGACGGCGTACTATGCCTACTCGACGGAGCTGGTTTCCCGGGCAGCCCGCGTCATCGGCAAGGAAGACGATGCGGCGAAGTACGCCGCGCTGGCCGGGAAGATCAAAGGCGCCTTCGTCCGCGAGTTCGTCACCGCCACCGGGCGCGTCGGCGAGAACACGCAGACCGCCTACGCGGTGGCCCTGCAGTTCGACCTGCTTCCCGATGCCCTTCGGCCGGCAGCGGCTGCGCGCCTGGCCCGCGAGGTCAATCAGCGCAAGCACCTGACGACCGGCTTTGTCGGCACGCCGTACCTCTGTCACGTGCTCAGCCGCTACGGCTACCTGGACGAGGCCTACCTGCTGCTGAACCGCGAGGAGTACCCGTCCTGGCTCTACCCGGTGAAACAGGGGGCGACGACCATCTGGGAACGCTGGGACGGGCAGAAGCCGGACGGGTCGTTCCAGGACAAGGGGATGAACTCGTTCAACCACTACGCCTACGGGGCGGTCGGCGAGTGGATGTACAGGGTGATGGCGGGCATCGAAATCGACCCGTCGGGGCCCGGCTACAAGCACACGCTCATCCAGCCGCAGCCGGGCGGAGGATTCACCAGCGTGAAGGCATCCCACGCGACGCCGTACGGCCAGGTGAGCTCGGCGTGGACCCTCAAGGACGGCCGGTTCGAGCTGGCCGTCGAGATTCCGCCGAATATCCGCGCGAGGGTCTGGCTGCCTCGTGCGACGCTGGGCAGCGTCACCGAGAGCGGTCAGACGCTGGCGCCGGGCCCCGGCATAACCGACCCGCACCAGGACGGCCGGGCGGTCGTCGCCGAGATCGGCTCCGGGCAGTACCTGTTCGCGTACCAGATGACGAAGTAGGCGCGCGTCCGTATTTCACCGCTTCCAGCGCATGGGACCTCCCACCGGGGAGGTCCCAGCGCACCCTCCCTCCGTCCGTCACACATCCTTCACAGTCTTGCGCCGGGAATGACGCAGCTCCTGCGTAGACATCAGTAGAAGGCCCCGGTACGGGAGGGTGCGGCGATGAAACAGAAGCGGAAACGGACGGCGTTGTGGATGTTCGCCTCGGTCGGGCTCATCGCGACGGCGGGGGCGGGCGTGGCGACGCGCGTGGGTCACCAGGCACAGCCCCAGGTGACGACCGTCAAGGTGGCCAGGGGCGAGCTCGTACAGACCATCAGTGCCACCGGCTCCCTCGGGGCCGTCACGATGGTGACGGTGGGCAGCCAGGTATCCGGCAGGATATCGGCGCTCGGCGCGGACTTCAACGACGTCGTCCGCAAAGGGCAGGTGCTCGCCGAACTCGATCCGTCGCTGCTCCGGGCGGAAGTCGAGCAGGCCCAGGCGAGCGTCGCCAGCGCGGAAGCCGACGTGGAACGCCTGAAGGTCGTACGCGACGCGGCCCGGACCACGCTGAAGCGGACCGAGGCGCTCGCGGAGAAGCAGCTCGTGTCCGCGCTGGAACTCGAGACGGCCCAGGTGTCGCTCAAGTCGTCGGATGCCGAGATCCGCTCGGCCGACGCGTCGGTCGCCAGGGCGCGAGCCGGCTTGAACCAGGCCCGCGTGAACCTGGACCATACGGTCATCACCTCGCCGATTGACGGCACGGTAATCTCCCGCGCCGTCGATACGGGCCAGACCGTGGCCGCGAGCATGTCGGCGCCGACGCTCTTCACGCTGGCGGCCGACCTCACGCACATGCGGGTGAGCGCGAACATCGACGAGTCCGACGTGAGCCTTATCGAAGCCGGGCAGCCCGTGACGTTCCGCGTCGATGCGTACCCGAACGACGTGTTCCGGGGAAAGGTCGCGCAAGTGCGGCTCGAGGCGTCGACCTCGCAGAACGTCGTCACCTATGCGACGGTCATCGACGTCGAGAACCCGGCGCTGAAGCTCAAGCCTGGCATGACGACGACGATCACCATCGAGGTCGCGCGCCGCGCCGACGCGTTGCAGGTGCCGAACGGAGCCCTGCGCGTCCGGCCGTCTGAGGCGGTCCTGGCGGCCTCGGTGGGCAGACGTCCGCCGCAGCGGCTCCAGCGCCGGGCCAGGCGGACTCCTGCGGCGGTGCCCGCAATTGCGCCACGCTGTGGGTGTTCGACGGGGCGGCGCTCAGCAACGTAGCGGTCCGGACGGGCATCACGAACGGGACGACGACCGAGATCGTTGGATCGCCGCTCGCCGAGGGAGCTGCGGTCGTGACCGCAATCACGGTACCCGCAAGCGGGTCGAAGACCGTTGCGGCGTCCGGTTCGAGCAGTACGTCCCGCAGCCCGCTCCTCGGCTCCTCGGGTCCGCCGCCGCCTCCCGGGGGCGGCGGCCCACCCCGGTAGACCCGTCGCCGACGGGGCTTCTCCGGCTCCTGCAGGAGGCCGGAGGAAGCCCCGCCGCTCGACACGGGTGCAGTGGCCGCGAGCGGGTCGTGCTAGACTGCGCCCCCATGATTGGATTCCTGAAGTCGTCCCCGGCCGCTGCCGCGCTTCCTCCCGATCTCGTCGATCCCGAATACACGCGTCTGCGTCGGCAGGTGTTCATCGGCATCTTCCTCGGCTATGCGGCGTTCTACCTGGTCCGCAACAACCTTGCGCTGGCGATTCCGGACATCCTCAGGGAGTATCCGCAGTATTCCAAGGCCGCGCTCGGCATGGCCCTGACGGGCCTGTCGCTCGCCTACGGCGCCTCGAAGTTCCTGATGGGCTCGGTGTCGGACCGGAGCAACCCGAGGTACTTCCTGCCGCTCGGGCTCCTGCTCTCGGCGGCCATCATCTTCGTGTGCGGGACGGTCAAGGCCATCTACGCCTCGCTGGCCCTCATCGTGCTGCTGCAGACCCTCAACGGGTGGGTCCAGGGGATGGGATGGCCGCCCTGCGGCAAGACGATGGTGCACTGGTTCAGCACGAAGGAACGCGGCGTCGTGGTGTCGGTGTGGAACACGGCGCACAACGTCGGCGGCGCGCTGGTGGCCAACCTGGCCGCGGTCGGGGTGGTGATGTTCAGCGACTGGGGCGCCAGTTTCTATTTCAACGCCATCATCGCGGCGGCGGTGGCGATCGTGGCCTTCGTGCTGATGCGCGACACGCCGCAGTCGTGCGGCCTCCCGCCCGTCGAGCAGCACCGGAACGACTATCCGCCCGACTACTCGGAGGCCCACGAGCGCAACTTCACGTTCAAGGAGATCTTTCTCGAGCACGTCCTGAACAACAAGTACTTGTGGGCCATCGCCATCGCCAACGCCTTCATCTACTTCGTGCGGTACGGGGTGGTGAACTGGATCCCGACGTACTTGCAGACAGCCAAGGGGTTCTCGTTCCAGCAATCGAGCCTCGGATGGTCGCTCTACGAGTACGCGGCGATCCCGGGCACGATCGCCTGCGGCTGGGTGTCGGACAAGGTGTTCAAGAGCCGGCGGGCTCCCGCCACCATCTTGTTCATGGCGCTGACGCTGGTGGCGGTCGTCGTGTACTGGCTGAACCTCCACGGGCCGCTCTGGATCGACTACGCGGCCCTGATCGCGATCGGCTTCCTCATCTACGGGCCGATTATGATGATCGGCCTGCACGCCCTGGACCTCGTGCCCAAGAAGGCCGCCGGCACGGCCGCCGGCTTCACCGGGTTCTTCGGCTACGTCTTCGGGTCCGCGATCGCGGGCACGGGCGTCGGCTGGATCGCCGACCGCTGGGATTGGAACGGCGTGTTCATCACGATGGTGGCCTGCTGCGTCCTGACGATGGTGTTCAGCGCGATGACGCTGGGCCACACCGCCGTCAGTCGGAAGCGCTAGCCGGGCCGGTGCGCCTACGCCGGGAGGTACCGTTTCGCCAACTCGGTGAAGGCGGCGACCTCGCGCCGCTGCCAGTCCTCGTCGTGTCCCAGTTCGACAGCCATCAACCGCGCGACCTCGGGCGCCATCTCGACCGCCGCAGCGGTGTGGAGGAACAGCGCGCGCGTCCGCCTGGCCAGGACGTCCTCAACCGATCGCGCCATCTCCACGCGCACGGCCCAGATGACCTCCGCCCGGCGGTAGGGAAGCGCGCCGTGGAGCAACTGGCCGAGCGGCGGGTTGGCCCGCATCATGTCCGTGATGGCGAGGGCGTCCGAGCCGTAGACGCTGAGCGCCCCGAACTTCTCGGCATGCGGGTGGAACCCGTGGATGTTCAGCGTCCGCGTCTTGCAGCTCTGCTCGGGCAATCGCGCGAGCATCGCCGCCTGGTTCACGGCGTCCTCGGCCATGTGGCGGTAGGTCGTCCATTTCCCGCCCGCCACCGTGAGCAGGCCGGACGTGTCGATGTGGATGGTGTGATCCCGCGACAGCGCGGCGGTCGAGGCGGCGCCTTCGGCGCGCACGAGCGGCCGGATGCCCACCGACAGGCTCAGCACGTCGGCGCGCGTCGGCGCCCGGTGCAGGTACTGGCCCGCCGTTTCAAGGATGAACGCCACCTCGTCGTCGAACGCCGTCGGCTCGAGAGACGGTTCGGCGATGGGCGTGTCGGTCGTGCCGACCAGGGTGTGGCCGTGCCACGGGATCGCGAACATGACGCGCCCGTCGCGTGTGTGCGGCACCATGATCGCGCTCCGGCCGGGCAGGAACGAGTGGTCGAACACCAGGTGCACGCCCTGGCTGGGCGCGATCATCGACGGCGCCAAAGGGTCCGCAAGGCGCCGGACGCCGTCCGAGAACGGACCGGTGGCATTGATGACGACCTTCGCGCCGGCGCGGATCTCGCGGCCGGAGTCCTCGTCAAGGGCCACGATGCCGTCGATGAAGCCGTCGGCGGCCCGCGTGACGCCCGTCACCCGCGCGTAGCTGAGCAGCGTCGCGCCCTGCTCGGCGGCCGTCTGGGCGAGGTTGATGAGCAGCCTCGAGTCGTCGAACTGGCCGTCGTAATAGACGACGCCGCCGCGCAGGCCGTCGGTCTTGATGGTCGGCAGGCGCGCCAGCGTCTCCTCGCGCGAGAGGATCTGCGAGTCGCCGAACCCGTACTTGCCGGCCAGTACGTTGTAGACCTTCAGGCCGACGCCGTAGAACGGCGCCTCCCACCAGTCGTAGTTGGGCACGACGAAGGCCAGGTCGCTCACGAGGTGCGGCGCGTTCTGGCGCAGGATGCCGCGTTCCTTGAGCGCTTCCATCACGAGCGAGATGTTGCCCTGCTCGAGGTAGCGGACGCCGCCGTGGACGAGCTTCGTGCTGCGGCTGGACGTGCCCTTGCCGAAGTCGTGCTGCTCGAGCAGGAGGACGTCGTAGCCTCGCGACGCCGCATCAACCGCGATGCCCACGCCGGTGGCGCCGCCGCCGATGACGATCATGTCCCACGGGTCGGACCGCTGCTCGGCCCGGTTGACCATTTCGGCCCGGTTCATACCTGTGCTCCCGCGTCCAGCCAGCCCTTCGCGCGATCGAGGGCCGCGTGCCAGCGGGCGAGCAGCCGCCCGGACTCCGCTCCCGGCATCGAGGGCTCGAATCGCCGCTCGGCCTGCCACTGCTCCGCGATTTCCGCCGGGGATCCCCAGAAGCCCACCGCGAGCCCGGCGAGGTAGGCCGCGCCAATCGCGGTCGTCTCCGTCACGTGCGGGCGCACGACCGGCACGCCCAGCACGTCGGCCTGGAACTGCATCAGCAGGTTGTTGCGGGCCGCCCCGCCGTCGACGCGCAATTCGCCGAGCGCAATCCCGGAGTCGCGGTGCACCGCGTCG
The DNA here is from genome assembly GCA_963809475.1 of uncultured Acidobacteriota bacterium. Lineage (GTDB taxonomy): Bacteria > Acidobacteriota > Vicinamibacteria > Vicinamibacterales > JAKQTR01 > JAKQTR01. The sequence continues at coordinate 2,502,726 of CAWEJS010000001.1, read as the reverse complement.
AGCAGGTCGGCCACCTGGTAGGCGATGCTCTCCACGGCCGCGCGGGCGATATGCCCCGCGCCGGTTCCACGCGTCAGTCCGACGATCGTGCCGCGGGCGTAGGCATCCCAGTGCGGGGCGCCGAGCCCGGCGAACGCGGGAACGAGGTAGACGCCGCCGTTGTCGGGCACGGTGGCGGCGAGGGCCTCGACGTCGGCAGACTGGCGGATGATGCCCAGCCCGTCTCTGAGCCACTGCACGACGGCGCCGCCGATGAAGACGCTGCCTTCCAGCGCGTACTCCGTGCGCCCGCCGGCCTGCCACGCGACGGTCGTCAGCAGCCGGTTCTCCGACATAATCGGACGCTCACCGGTGTTCAGCAACAGGAAGCAGCCGGTGCCGTACGTGTTCTTGGCCATGCCCGGCTTGACGCACATCTGGCCGAAGAGCGCGGCCTGCTGGTCGCCGGCCATGCCGGCGATCGGGACGCCGTCCAGTCCCAGCCCGCCGGTGACCCGGCCGTAGACCTCGCTCGAGGCGCGCACCTCGGGCAACAGGCTCGCCGGCACGTCGAGCATTCGCAGGAGTTCGTCGTCCCACTTCAGCGTGCGGATGTTGAACAGCATCGTCCGCGAGGCATTGCTCACGTCGGTGACGTGGACACGCCCGCCGGTCAGCTGCCAGACGAGCCACGAGTCGACCGTGCCGAAGGCCAGACGTCCCCGCGCGGCTTTGGCCCGCGCGCCCTCGACGTGGTCGAGGATCCACGCGATCTTGGTGCCGGAGAAGTACGCGTCGATCACGAGCCCGGTCCGCTCTCGGACCAGCCCCTCGAATCCGTCCGCCCGCAGGCGGTCGCAACGCTCTGCCGTCCGGCGGTCCTGCCAGACGATGGCGTGGCAGACGGGCTCGCCGGTGTCGCGGTCCCAGACCACCGTCGTCTCGCGCTGGTTGGTGATGCCGATGGCCGCGATGTCTCCGGCGCCGGCCTGACCGCGCGCGAGAGCCTCGGTGGCGACGGCGATCTGTGACGCCCAGATCTCCCGCGGGTCGTGCTCGACCCAGCCGGGGTTCGGGAAGATCTGCTGGAACTCGCGTTGGGCGATGGCGGCGACGCTTCCGTCGTGACCGAACAGAATGGCGCGTGAACTGGTCGTGCCCTGGTCAAGCGCGAGAATGTAGGCCACGATGCGGCTCCTGGGATCGACGTTCGGAACGGGCGCGCCGAAAACACCGGAAGGCTACCACACTTCGGGATATACTCTGGCGCCGATTGGCCGTCACACACGAGACAGGAGCAACCGTATGCTACGAGGCACGTTCCGGGAAGTGCTGGCCGAGTTCTTGGGCACCTTCGTCCTGATCCTGTTCGGCGCGGGGGTGGTGGCCCAGTACCTCGTGAGCAGACAGGCCAACGGCAGCTACCTGGCCATCAACCTCGCCTGGGGCCTCGGCGTGGTCATGGGCTGCTACGTCTCCGCTGGCGTGTCCGGGGCGCACCTGAATCCCGCCGTCACCGTGGCGCTGGCCGTGCACCGCGGCTTCCCGTGGCGGAAGGTCCTCCCGTACGTCGCGGGCCAGACCATCGGAGCCTTTCTCGCCGCCGCGGTCGTCTACCTCACCTACCGCGAGGGACTGGCCGCGTTCGACGGCGGCGTCCGTCAGGTGCTGGGCCCGCAGGGCACGGCCGGCATCTTCTCGACCTATCCGCAGCCCTACCTCAGCACGTTTCCCGGCGGGTTCATCGACCAGGTGGTCGGGACCGCGATTCTCGTCGGCGTGGTCTTCGGCATCACGGACCCCCGCAACGCGCCGGCCCCGGCCGGCCTCGTGCCCGTCATCGTCGGGCTGCTGGTCGTCGGCATCGGCACGGCGTACGGCGTCAACTGCGGCTACGCGATCAACCCCGCCCGTGATTTCGGGCCGAGGCTGTTCACGTCAGTGGCCGGGTGGGGGAGCGAGGTCTTTCGCGCGGGCAACCACTGGTGGTGGGTGCCGATTGTCGGGCCGCTCGTCGGCGGCGTGCTGGGCGGGTGGCTGTACGACCTGTTCGTGGGGAAGCACTTCCCGCGGACGACCTAGGGCGTGCGACCTCTCTGCCTACTTCGTCCGCGGGAACATGTCGGGGTTGTCGGTGAAGAGCTCGTCGACCCCGAGCGTGTACAGGAAGTACGCCATCTCGTCGCGCACGGTCGGGAAGCCCGCAGGCACGGCCGCCGCGCGGAACGTCCACGGCGTGACCTTCAGGTTCGCCGCGTGCGCCCACTTCACCAGGTCGGGGAGCTTCTCGAAGATCGACTTGTTCGGGGCGACACCGGTGGCCCACCGCGAGATCTCCTTGAGCTTCTCGGCGGAGTCGATGCGGGCTGCCGTCTGCGGTGACACGAGGAAGACGCGCGGCACGGCCGGGATGAGCGCCTTTGCTGCCTTGAGCGTGTCCTCGTCAAAGGACTGGAGAATCAAGGCCGTCTTCGGATCGGCCTCCAACCCGTTCTTCTTGACGATGTCGGCGAAGAGCCTGGTCTGGTCCACGCCCCGCTGGCGATAGAACTCGGGGTCCTTCAGCTCCGGATAGAGCCCGGCCCTGCCGCGGACGAGGTCGATCGCTTCCTGGAACGTCAGGATCTTCGTGCCGGCAAACTTCCTGTCGAACGACGAGCCGGCATCGAGGCGCTTGATCTCGGCGAGCGTAAAATCGTGGACATACCAGTGCTTCACGGTCGTATTGCCGACCTTCACCTCGACGAAGCGATCGGGGAAGACCTCCTCGGCGTCGGTCGTCCGCTCCAGGGTGAGATCGTGGATGGACACCAGGACGCCGTCGTTCGTCACGGCAAGGTCCTGTTCCACGAAGTCGGCGCCCTGGGCGATCGCCAGGTTGTAGGCCTCGACTGAGTGTTCGGGCGCGTACGCCGACGCGCCGCGATGGGCGATCAGCATCTTCTTCGGCGCCGGCGCCTGGGCGTGCAGCGCAGCCAGCGCCGCGCACGACACGATGGCGCAGGCGGCGAGCGCGATGGAGCGGGTGTGCATGGGTGAAGATCTCCGGGAAGGCGGCGGGAGGCGGCCCGCAGCCGCCTCCCGCTGTCGATTCACGAGCGAGGCTAGAAGCTGATCTTCGCGCCCAGCTGGACCTGGCGCGCGTCGTACGACGCGGTGATCGCGCCGAAGTTCGCCGAACTGCGGCTGGTGCTCGGCGCCCCGAAGTTGGTCCGGTTGAACAGGTTGAACGCTTCCATGCGCAGCTGGAGCGTGGTCTGCGGCCCGATCGGGAGCCTGAAGTTCTTCGACGCGACCAGGTCCGCCTGCCAGAACCACGGTGCGCGGACCGAATTGCGCGGCGAATTGCCGTACACCTGAGTCGGGTCGGTCGGGACGGTGACGTTCGTAGCGCTCAGGTAGTTCGTGATGGACTTCTTGTCGCCGTACGGGCTGCCGTTCGTGTTGGGGCGATAGGTGTTCGAACCCCGGTACTCCTGCGAGATGCCCGACACGGCCCACGCGGCGATGGGTGTGTAGACCAGGGTCGCCGCGGCCCCGGACGTCATGGTGTTGATCCCGCTGATCGTCCACCCGCCGACGAGGGCGTTGAGGAAGGGAGGAATGTCCTTGAGCCAGCGCCGCCCGTGGCCGAAGGGCAGTTCCCACACGAAGCTCGTCGTGTTGTTGTAGGGCTGATCGTAGTTCGACGTCCCGTACTCCGCGTCCATGTTGTAGAAGTTCTGGGGACCCACGTTGCCGTTGTTGGAGTTCTCCAGCGCGCCCGGCCCGTTGTCCTTGGCCTTCGACAGCGTGAACGAATTCAGGAACATCAGTCCCTTGCGCATCCGGTACTCATACTTCACCTGGAACCCGTTGTAGCGGGACTTGCCGCCGTTCCAGACGTAGGTGATGTCGCCGAAGGTCTGAATCGGCCGCCGGGCCTGGAGCGTGAGCGAGCCCGCCGCGTTGTTGGGCACGGCCTGGTTGTAGTTGGCGACCATCATCATGCCGTCGGCGCGGTTATGGACGTACGCGACGTCGAGCACCATGTTCGACGTCAGCTCGCGCTGCACCGAGATGAAGTAGCTCTGCACCATGGTGGAGTGGTAGTCCTTCGGCATGTACGTGACGTTCGCGGCCAGCGGATTGAACTGCGACGGGGCCGCGAAGTCCGCCGGGTAGCCCTGCTGCGTCGTCCGGAACGTCGCGAGCGTCGGGTTCGTCTGCGAGACGACCGCGTTGACGACCTGTGGGCCGTTGATCGCCAGGACGTTCGCCGCCCCGATCCGGTTGAAATGGACGTAGCTGATACCCCAGCCCCCGCGGACGACCGTCTTCGAAAGCGGCGTCCATGCGAGACCGAGCCGGGGAGCGAAGTTGTTGCGATCCGGGTTGACCAGCGCCCGGTCGGCCATCGAGCCGCTCTTGGCCGTCACCATCGTCACCTGGTCCTTGTCGAAGTTGGACCAGAGGTTGTCCTTCTCCCACTGCGGCGTGGCGTACTCGTAGCGGAGGCCGAGGTTCAGCGTGAGCTTGTCGTTCACGCGGAAGTCGTCCTGCAGGTACCAGAACTGCATCCGCTGGCGGAGGTTCGCGATCAGGATATTGCTGAGGGCGTACTGACTGCGCAGACCGAGCATGAAGTCGGCGAGGTTGTAGATGTTGTTGGACGCCGCGCCGGTCGGCCTGGTGAACTGGCCGGAGTAGGTGTCGCGGCCGTAGAGCGGGTTGACGTCCTGCACCTGGGTCTGGATGTACTGGAATTCGTAGCCCGCCTTCAGCGAGTGGCGGTTGCGGAGCCACGTGTAGTTCAGCTTGGCGGTGTAGACCTGCGGGTACTGCCACTGGGGGTTCGTTTCCTGGCGGCCGTAGGCCGACCAGCCGGTGAGCAACTGCGTGTTCAGGCCACCGGAGATTCGGGGGTCCGTCGGCAGTCCGGTGATGCCGTACATGCTGAGAATCGGGTCCGAGCCCAATCCTGGCGGGTTCTTGCCGGCCTCCGTGCTCGACCAGCCGAAGCGGCCCTCGAGGAGCGACGCGCCAGTGCGCGTCCAGGTGAACCCGGTCGCCACCTGCTTGGCCCGCACGTAGATGTTGCCGTTGCCGGAACCGCCCGAGGGCAGCGGCAGCGCCGTCTGGTCATGGCTGTCCATGTTCCGGTAGCCGAACCGCGCGAACGCCGACAGCGCCCTGTTGACCTGGTAGTCGACCTTGCCGCCGTACTTGTAGGTGTTGTACTCGAAGTCCTGCAGCAGATCGTAGTTGTTGCCCACGACCTCGGGCTTGGTCGGATCCGGCAGGCCGGCCAGGACCTTCCTCGCGAACGGCGTCATCGGGATTGCGCTGCCCGCCGGGTAGATGTCGCCGGTCTGCGGGTTCCGCACGTCCACCGTCAGGATGCCCTGGCGCTGGGTCGGGTTGGGGATCGTCTGGTAGGCCACGGCCTTCCGGTCCTGGCGGAAGACCTCCGCATCCGCGAAGAAGAACGCCTTGTTCCTGATGATCGGCCCTCCGAACGCGCCGCCGAACTGGTTCTTCTTCAGCGTCGGCTTCACGCCGGTCGTCGGCTTGAAGAACCCGGTCGCGTTCAGCTTGGTGTCGCGGAAGAACTCCCAGGCCGCCCCGGTGAAGCGGTTGGTGCCGCTCTTGTAGGCCACGTTGACCGTCGCGCCGCCCGCCCGCCCGAATTCGGCGCTCATGTTGTTGGTGACGACCTTGAACTCGGCCACCGCGTCCGGCGACGGCTGGATGACCTGGTTCGAGAACCCCTGGTTGCTCGTCCCGTACGAGTTGTTGTCGAGGCCGTCCAGCAGGAAGTTGTTGAAGGTGCTCCTCATGCCATTGACGTTGAAGGAGCCCTCGCGATTGGTTGTCGCGCTCCCGGCATTCAGGCTCGACTGCTTCACGCCGGGGGTCAACAGCGCGAGCGCCGAGTACTCGCGGGTGTTCAGCGGGAGTTCGACCGCCTGCCGGCCCGTGATCAGGTGCGCGCGCTGACTCGAGTCGGTCTCGAGGACCGACGCCGCCCCGGTAACCTGCACCGTCTCGGTCACCTGCCCGGGGGTCAGCTGCAGATCGACGCGCTGGCGGGCGCCGACGGTGACCTGAACGTCAGTCGCCACGGCGGTCGAAAAGCCCTGCAACTCGGCCGACACCTTGTAGCGCCCGATGCGCACGGTGACGAACTCGTAGTTGCCGGTCGCCTCCGTCGTGTGCACGAGCGCCACGCCGGTGTCGAGGTTGGTCAGGGTGACGGTCGCGCCTGGCACGACGCCGCCGGTGTTGTCCTTGACCGTGCCCACCACGGTCGCCGTGTCGAACTGCGCGGACGACGGGAGCACGGACGCCAGCAGGCAGGCGGCCGATACGATCGCGATGAAAACGCCTCGATTTCTCAACACGTCAGGACTCCTCCCCCGGTCCAGGGCAAACCGACCGGGCACCCGGGTATGGACTGCGGACGCGACAGGCTAGACCGGTCCGCCGGGGATGTCAAGGCGGCCGCGGCGGTAAGAGCCGCCGGCTCTGGGACTTGACAGTTTTGAAATCGGTCCCACGGGGGGCTGGAGTGCGATCGGCCGGCGTCCGGACGCCGGGCCGCGGACCCTAGCGCCGGGCCCCGTCGGCCCGATAAGACAGAACAAGGAACCTCTGCGCCAGGCCTGAGGCGTCGGCGCGGTCGTTGCTCCACGGGCGTTGCGCATGCGAAAAGTGTTCGTCGAAGCGGTCGTGCTCCCGGAGCCGCGCTTCCGGGACGGCCTGGGAATCCGCTATGTCCGCACGGACAGCGCGGATGACCCCGTCGAAGTGCTCCGCCCGCTCTGGGACGTGGCCGCGATGCGGGCCTCCATCCAGCACCGGGTCGGCCGCCTCCTGTCCTTCCGCCAGGCCCGCTTCGTCTCGGTCCGCGCGGCTGAAGTGCCTCCCGACGACGCGAGCACGATCGAGATCGTCTCCGACTACGTGTCGGGGCACCGGTTCTCCGAGATCCTCGAGGCTGCCGCGGCCGGGGTGGTCATCCTCGACTCGACCGCCGCGCTCCACGTCGTGCGCGAGGTGCTCGGCGCCCTTGCCGTGCTCCACGAGTCGCGGGGCGTCACCCACGGCGCCCTGGCGCCCGAGCGGATCCTGCTCACGCCCAAGGGACGCGTCGTCGTGGCCGACTACGTGCTGGGCCCGGCCATCGAGCGCCTGGACTACAGCCGAACCCGGCTCTGGCGCGAGTTCCGAATTCCAGTGGCGCCGGGGCAGGGCGCGCCGAAACTGGACGAAGCCGCCGACGTCGTGCAGGTCGGCGTCACGGCGGCAGCCTTGCTCGCCGGGCGTCCGATCGACGTGAGCGAGTATCCGAGCGGCCTTCCAGACCTGGTCGCGTCACTCGCACAGAGCCGCGGAAGCGGGGGAACTCCGCTGGTCCCGGCGGCGCTGGTGGCGTGGATGAAGCGGGCGCTGCATCTCGACCCGGGGGCGCGGTTCGTCGACGTGCGGGAGGCGCGCATGGCGCTCGAGGGTGTCCTCTCGAAGCAGCGTGCGGCCACCGGGGGCGCAGCAGCGCTCAAGTCGCTCGCTGAGAAGTACGGGCGCCACGCAGCCGTGATCGAAGCCGAGGCGGCGTCCCGGGCGGCCGCTCTCGCCGCAACGCGGGCCGCCGAGCAGGCGCAGGCGGCCAGCGCCTTCTTGCAGGGGCAGGACGACGGCGACACCGCCCCGCGGATTGAGCGTGGCACGGTTCTCGTCCCGGCATTCACGCTGCTGCCGGATGCTCCCATCGAACCACTGGGCGACGTCGAGCCCGGAAACGTACCAATCGAGGAGGCTGCCGCAGCAGAAGCGCAGCCGGATCCGCCGGTCGGCTGGCGCGTGCCGGAACCGGCGGCGCCCGACGTGGCGCTCGTCGCCAGTCCGCTCATCCAGGACGAGACGCCGCCACCGCCTGTCGCAGACGAGGAGTTTCCCGAGGAGGTGCTTGACCTCGGCGCGCTCACCGAGGAAAACGGACAGGACCCCGAGCCGGCTCCCGACTCCCGTGCAGTGACGCCGATGGCGGCAGCCGAAGCGGCCGACGTCGCGGTCGAAGAGCCCACCGTCGTGCCCGAGTCGATGGAGGCCGTCGCGGAGGCGCCCACAGCGATCACCGACGCTGCGGAGTCTCCCGTCCAGGCGCCGGCTCCCGACATCCCGACGGCGGCCGGCGAGCGAAGCGTCACCGAGGACGTGCTCGATCTGGACGCGTGGCTGGCGGAAGACTCGGCCACGCTCCCGGCCCTGCGCCGCCTGTTGCACGGCCACGAAACCGATGTCGCGACCGACTTGATCAACCCCGCAGAAGTGAAGGCCCCCGCAACGGAGGGGATCGAACCGCAGGCTTCCGAGGCGACGCCCGAGCCGGTCGTTCGCGAGGCGGCGGCCCTGGAACACTCGGCCTCCGAGGCAGTCGTCCAGACAGAGCCGCCGTCGCTGCCGGAGATGGAGCTCGCGGCGGTCGAGGCCGAGCCGGAGATCGCGGCGCTCTTCCTCGCCGAGGGCGAACGGCCGTTCGTCCGTGACTTGATCCCTGTTGACACCATGCCTGCGGTGAAGCCGCTGCCGTTGCCCGAGGTTGACCTCGCGGCGGTCGAGACCGAGCCGGAGGTCGCCGCGCTCTTCCGCAGCGAAGAGGTGGTGCCGGCAGCGATAGAACCGCCGCCGGTACCCGAGGTGGACCTCGCGGCGGTCGAGGCCGAGCCGGAGATCGCCGCGATCTTCCGCAGCGAAGAGGTGGTGCCGGCAGCGATAGAACCGCCGCCGGTACCCGAGGTGGACCTCGCGGCGGTCGAGGCCGATCCGGACGTGTCCACGTTGCCGGGAGTCGAGCCCCCGGTCGAGGAGACCGAGCCGGCCATCGCTGCCCTCTTCCGCGGTGAGTCGTCGGTTCTCTTCGTCCCGGGTCGCGCGGCGGAAGAACCGCCGGCCACCCGCGCGGACACGGCCAAGCTCGCTCACACGATTCAGACGCTGCCCGATACTGACGTCGCCGAGCTGCTGCTGACGAACTGGCTGGTCGAGGTCGATCTCGCCGCCGCGCGGCGCGACGATCAACGCGAGCCGGAGCCGCCGCTCCTCTCGACTCTCGAGCCGCCCGCCGCGTTTCTCGAGTCCGCACCGGCCGTCGACGGATCCGCCGTCGATGAGCCTGGCATCCTCCCGCAGCCGCCGGTGTTCCGGCCGCCGGCAGAACCGGCACCTGAGCCGAAGATCCTCTCGGCCGAGCCGCGCAACACGACCGGACGTCCCGAGGCTTCGCTGCCCGAGCCGAAGGAAGCGGGGCCCGTCTTCCCACGTGTCGCGCCGAGCGTCCGGCGGGTCCGGGTGGAGGCACGCCGGCGGCGCCTGGTCCGGATGCGCGTCGGAACCGCGCACGCCCTGCTCGGACTGTTCCAGGCGGTCGGAACGGTTGCGTTCGGGGCTGCCTCCGTTGTCGCGTCCTTCCTGCACGGTCTCGCGCACGTTCTTGTTCTGACGCTGACTGGCCTCTGGACTCTCGCGCGCTCGACGGCCCGCGTCACCGCGCGCGGCTTCGAGACCGCCGCCGCAGTCATCGCTCGCGGCGGCGCGGCCGCTGTTCGGGGCGTGGTGGTGGCCGTTGGCGGAGCGGCCGCGGCGTCTGCCGCAGCGGCCCGGACCCTCGCCGGCGGCTTCCTGCGCGTGGCGACGGCCGGAGCCGCGGCGCTGTCGAAGACCGCTCGGAGCGCCGGTTCGGCGGGGCTCGCCGCGCTCTGGTCGCTGTCGCGCGCCGCGGGGTCCGCGGCGCGCGCGGGTGCGGGGATCGTCCGGCGATCGCTCTCCGGCGTCGGGCGTGGCGCGATCCGCGGCGCCGGCGCGGCTCGTACCGGAGCAGCGGCGCTCGCGGCCGGACTCACCCGCACCATCGTGGCGTTCGTGGCCGCACTCGCACGCGGTGCGGCCGGCATCGGGCGCGCAGCGGCGCACGTGGCCTTACGTGCGGGCCGCGGCGCCGGGCACGCCGGTTCGGTCGCGGGTCCCGTGCTCGCAGACGGCGGCCGGCGTGCGGCCCGGGCAGCCGGCCGGACCGCCGCGGTCCTGTGGGCCGTGCCGGGCCGCATGTTCTACTTCCTCTGGGACCTGGTGGACCGGGTCCCGCGCCCCGTGGTCCGCCCGTCGTACTTCGCCGTGGCTCTGCTCGTCATCGTCGCGGTCGCCGGCGTGCCCTATGCCAGGGCGCGCTGGTTCACGCCGGCGCCGCCGGTCGGCACGATCCGGGTCGAGGCGCAGGCCCCGGGTCTTACCGTTCGGATCGACGGCGAGGTGAAGGGTGCGGCCCCGCTGTCGGTCACGCTCGCCGCCGGCAGGCACCGCGTCGAGGTTGAGGGTGGCGGCCTGTACGCGGGTCCACGACGTGGAGGTCACCGCGGGGCACGACAGCGTGATCCAGGCCGCCGGGCGCAATCTGCGAGCGACAGGCTCGCTTCGACTGACGACCGAGCCCTCGGGCGCCGAGGTCTGGATCGACGGCGTCACGCGCGGCGAGGCCCCCGTGACGATCGACAACATCGCCGAGGGCGCGCACGCGGTGTTCGTCCGCGATTCCTCGGGCTCGGTGCGGCGGACGATCCAGGTGAGGCCGGAGGCCACGACAGACGCCACGATTCGGATTCGCCCGGGATGGCTGGCCGTCTTCGCGCCGGTCCGCCTGGACATCCTCGAAGACGGGAAGCCGATCGGCTCCACCGAGGGGGGGCGCATGCTGGCCAAGCCGGGCGACCATACCCTGGAACTCGTCAGCCAGCGACTCGGCTTCCGGGAGACGCGGCGCGTGGAGGTGAAACCCGGCGAGGTGGCCGCGTTGACGATCACGCTGCCGCCGGTCGCGCTCGAGATCGTCGCCCCCTCGGGGGCCGAGATCTGGATCGACGGCGATCCGGTGGGGACCGCACCCCTGGGACCGGTCAACGTCGCCGTCGGCACCCGCGAGGTCGTGATGCGCCACCCCACGCTCGGCGAGCGCCGGCTGATCGTGAGCGCAGCCTACGGCAAGACAAACCGCCTCGCGTTCGAATAGGCGGCCGCGCCGGGGGCCGCCCATCATCAGGCAACCGTCAGAACGCGATGGAGAGACCGACGGTGGTCTTCATGTACGTCCACTTGTCGAAGGAGCCGTAGTCCCCTTCGTCTTCCTTCGCGCCCAAGCCCCATCGATAGCGCACGTCGGCCCGCACCCCGAACGAGTCGTTGAAGAGCCACAGCACGCCGCCTCCCGCCTCCGCCAGCGCGAGGTTCTTGACCGTGTCAGTCCAGCCGAACCTCCTCCGGTTCGAGACGAGCCCGCGCATGTACCCGCCGCCTGCCAGGGCGTACGGACGAACGCGCCCGATCCCGGTTCTGAACCACGGGCCGACGATGGCGTCGGCCGAGGTTGAGATGAGATTGTTCCTGCTGAGGGTGTCCGACGACCCGAAGAAGTTGTGGCTGTAGCTGAAGTCCAGTTCGGCAGAGACCAGGTGGCGGGCCAGCAGGGTGAACGACGCGCCCAATCCGTGGGAGTTCGTCTTGTTCACGGCCGACGCGTCCAGCCCCTTGTAGAGGTCACCGCCGAGATTGAAGTTGTAGTACGCCGTCACGTAGAAGTCGGGATTCTCGAGCGCCTGCTGAGCCGAATACTGCGCCAGCGCGGGCGACGGCGCGAGGAGCAACGCAACCAGCAGTGCGGCGGACACGGTTCCGAATCTCATAGATCCTCCATGGTGGACAGGCCGGACCCCCGTGCGACGGCAGGGTCCCGCTCGACCCACTCATTCCGTCCATCATACGCCGCGCCCGCCGCGGCGGCCAAGTCGCGCCAGCCGGCTCACGGCTGGCCGGGCGCGTCGCCGGGGGACAGGCCGGCGACCAGACCGGCGACCGTGTTCGCCACGCGCCCCAGGCTCGCCTCGACGGCGGGGGACATCGTCACCTGCATCGGCTGGGGGTCAGCCACGGACACCGTGACGAGCACGACGCGCGGCAGCGTGCCGAGCAGCGCGGCCGACTCGACCAGGTCTTTCAGACCGACGTCGTGGGCGGACAACGATCGGGGGAAGTCGGCGGCGTAGCGCGGCTCGATCACGGACACCGTGCCTGGCGCGCGGCCGTCGAGCGCCGCGTCGATCAGCACGAGCGTGTCGCAGTCGGCGACGTGCGAGAGCAGGTGGAAACCGCCGGTCCCGCCGTCGAGCAGCGACACGTGCGGCGGCCAGGCGCGCCGCTCCAGCAGCCGCACGGCGTGCACCCCGACGCCCTCGTCGGCCATGAGGAGGTTTCCGACGCCGAGCACCAGGATGCGAGGACGCGCCACGCTAGTGCGGCGGGCGCTCGACGAACTTCCAGCCGCCGGCCATCGAGGAAATCACGCCGCGCCCCTCGACGTAGTCATGGTAGAAGACGAGATACACGTGCGTCATGGCGAAGATCACGAAGAACCACATCGCCATGTGGTGCCACTGCCGGACCGCGAAGTCGCCCCCCATCAGCGGGACGATCCAGGCGAAGAGCCTGGGTAACAGGGCTTTGCTCATCGCGGCGTAGAGCCCGAACCCCGTGAGGCACTGGAAGAGGAACGCAAGGAAGGTCAGGAAGTAGGTCCAGCCCGCCAGCGCGTTGTGACCAATCGATTCGACGGGCTGGCTCTTCGCCTGCAGGACGTCGACCTTCAGGACCTCGACGACCTCGCGCCACTGCCGGCGCAGGAGCGGGCGCGTCAACGGGATGAAGTTGTCCCAGCGCGCGAACGCGTTGCCGACGAACCCCCAGTAGATCCGCACGACGAAGTTGAAGAAGAACACGAACGCCGCCACGAAGTGGACGAAGCGCACCCAGCCGAAGGTGTAGCTGAAGGACGCCTCGCCCAGCACGGGATGGAGCAGCGGGCGGCCGATCAGGAAGCCCGTGACACAGAGGACCGCCACGCACAGCGCGTTCACCCAGTGGAAGAGGCGGACGGGTAGTTCCCAGACGTAGACACGATGAAGCGTCATCGGCTCGCTCATGGCCGCCTCCTCAGAACGAACGGACCTGGTGCACGTGGCGGCCGTGCTCGTCGTGCAGGTGCACCGCGCAGGCCAGGCACGGGTCGAACGAGTGAATGGTCCGGATAATCTCGAGCGGCTGGTCCGGATTGGCGACCGGCGTGCCCAGCAGCGCCGACTCGTACGCTGAACGCTGGCCCTGGCCGTCGCGCGGCGACGCGTTCCACGTGCTCGGCACCACGAGCTGGTAGTTGTCGATCATCCGGTCCTTGATCACGATCCAGTGCGCCAGCGCGCCCCGCGGCGCCTCGGACATGCCCACGCCTTTCGCATCGGCCGGCCACTGGGCGGGGTCCCACTTCGACATGTCGGCGGTGCGGGTCTCGCCGTTCTTCAGGTTGGCGAGGAGCTGGCCGTAGAACTCCTTCGCCCAGCCTGCGACGAGCTTCGTCTCGATGCCGCGGGCCGCCGTGCGGCCGAGCGTCGAGAAGAGCGCCGGCACCGGCACACCGAGGGCCCTCAGCGTCCCGTTTACGGCGTCCTGCACCTCCGCACGCCCCGACGCGTAGGCGACCAGCAGGCGCGCGAGCGGCCCGACCTCCATCGGGTGGCCCTTCCACCGCGGCGTCTTCAGCCAGCTGTACTTCTGCTCGACGTCGAGCTGCTCGTACGGCGGCTTCGGGCCGGTGTAGTTGAGCGTGGTCTCGCCGGCCCACGGGTGCTTGGCCGTGCCGTCGCCGTCGGCGTATTCGTACCACGAGTGGGCGATTGATTCCTGCACCTGCAGCGGATCCTTGCCGTCGACGGGAAGAACCTCCGCCAGGTTCCGGTCCAGGATGACGCCGCGGGGGAACTTGAACGTCGAGGGGTCGCCGTACCCGTTGGTCGGCAGGTCTCCATAGGCCAGGTAGTTCGACAGACCGCCCCCGATGGCGGCCCAGTCCTTGTAGAAGGATGCGACGGCCAGCAGATCGGGAAGGTAGACCTGCTCAATGAACCGCTGGCCGTCTTCGAACAGCCGCCCGACGAGCGCCAGGCGTTCGGCGTTGATGGCGTTGTTCTCGTCGAGGTTGAAGGAGCAGGGGACGCCGCCCACGAGGTAGTTCGGGTGCGGGTTCTTGCCTCCGAACACGGTGTGGACCTTGACCATCTCCTTCTGCCACTCGAGCGCCTCGAGGTAGTGCGCCACGGCCATCAGATTGGCTTCGGGCGGAAGCTTGTACGCCGCGTGCCCCCAGTACCCGTTGGCGAAGATGCCGAGCTGGCCGCTTTCGACGAACGCGGTGAGCCGCTTCTGAAGGTCCGAGAAGTAGCCCGGCGAGCTCTTCGGCCAGTCCGAGATGCTCTGCGCCAGTTCCGACGTCTTCTTCGGGTCGGCCTTCAGCGCGCTGACCACGTCCACCCAGTCGAGGGCGTGCAGATGGTAGAAATGCACCACGTGGTCCTGCATGTACTGCGCGCAGAACATGAGGTTCCGGACGAGCTCCGCGTTCGGCGGCACCGTGATGCCCAGCGCATCTTCCACGGTGCGCACCGAGGCCAGGGCGTGCACCGTCGTACACACGCCGCAGGCGCGCTCGCAGAACGCCCACGCGTCCCTGGGGTCGCGGCCCTTCAGGATGATCTCGAATCCGCGGACCATCGTCCCGGAACTGAACGCGTCGGCCACCTTGCCGTCTTTGACTTCGACCTCGACGCGCAGGTGGCCCTCGATCCGGGTGACGGGGTCGATGACAATGCGGTTCGCCATGACGGTCTCCTTTGCCAGCCTCTACGCGTCCCTAGGCCTTGTCCGACTTGCCGACGGGCTTTTCGCTCTCGCGGATCTCCCCGGCGATGAGCTTCCGCTTGCGGATGTTCGTGCTGACGGCGTGGACGGCGATCCCGGCCGCGGCGACCGCGCCGACCGCCACGCCGACCGTGTCGGCCGTCTGCTCGATGCCGAAGCCCGGGAAACTCGCCAGGTGCTGGTAGAACGGGCCGTTGTCCCAGAAGTGGGCCTCGCTGCAGCCGATGCAGCCGTGGCCCGACTGGATCGGGTAGCTGACGCCGTTGTTCCACCGGATGACGCCGCACGAGTTGTACGTCACCGGGCCGCGGCAGCCCATCTTGTACAGGCAGTATCCGCGCCGCGCGTTCTCGTCGTCGAAGGTCTCGACGAAGAGGCCCGCATCGTAGTTCGGGCGCCGGTAGCACGTGTCGTGCACCCGGCGCGAGTAGAACGCCTTCGGGCGGCCGATGCCGTCCAGCTGCGGGATCCGGTCGAAGGCGAGCAGGTGGACGATCGTGCCGGCCATCACCTCCGCGATCGGCGGGCAGCCCGGCACCTTGATGATCGGCACGCCCGTGACGACCTTGTGCACCGGCGTCGCGCCGGTCGGATTCGGCTTCGACGACTGGATGCAGCCATTCGACGCGCAGCTGCCCCAGGCGACGATCGCCTTCGCCCCGGCGGCGGCCTCCCTGACCGTGTCGAGCGCGGTCCGCCCGGCCACGCAGCAGAAGATGCCGTCCTGCCCGGTCGGGACGGAGCCTTCCACGAGCATCAGGTACTCGCCCTTGTGCCGCTCCATCGTCGACCTGAGCGCCGCCTCGGCCTGGTGCCCGGCGGCCGCCTGCAGCGTCTCCGTGTAGTCGAGCGAGATCCTGTCCAGGATGATGTCCGACACGACGGGATGGTCCGATCGGAGGAAGGACTCGCTGCAACAGGTGCACTCCTGGAAGTGAAACCAGATGACAGGCAGGCGGGCCTTGGTTTCCAGGGCGTGGATCACCGTGGGCACCCCGGCGGCCTCGATGCCGGCGGCGGCCGCGATCCAGCCGCAGAACTGCAGGAAATCCCGCCGGGAGTACCCAGCATCCGGGCCTGTTCCCAGATGGTCAGCGGTGGCCTACTCATGTCGACCTCCTTGGACAGTCACGCAGCCTGAGAGAATCGTGTCCACGTCGAAACGCGCATCACCCGCCGGTATCGCGCCGTCTCAGCCGATGCGCAGCACTTTGGCGCCGCGGGCCGCGCCCGCCTTGAGGTCCCGCAGCGCCTGGTTGGCGTCCTCCAGCGGGTACTCCTGCACGTCGGGACGCAACCCGATCGCGGCCGCGGCGTGCAGGAACTCCGCGACATCGCGCCGGGTCACGTTGGCGACGCTCTTCACTTCCTTCTCCATCCAGAGGTGCCGGGGATAGTCGATCTCGGCGAGCGCCGCCCGGTCCCCGCTCTCCTTGCGGATGGCGTTGATGACGAGCCGCCCGCCGGGGGCGAGGTTCCTCAGCCCCTCCACGACGGGACGCCAGACGGGCGTCGTGTCGATGATCGCGTCGAGCGGGACCGGCGCAGTGTCCAGCGTGTCGCCGGTCCAGGCTGCGCCGAGCTCGCGGGCGAAGGCGCGCTCCTCGTCACGGCGCGCGAACACGAAGACCTCGGCGTCCGGATCGCGGTGCCGGACGAGCTTCAGCACCAGGTGCGCCGATGCGCCGAACCCGGTCAGGCCCAGGCGCCCGCCGTTGGGGAGGTTCGCCAGGCGCAGCGACCGGTAGCCGATGGCGCCGGCGCAGAGCAGGGGCGCCGCCTCCGCGTCGGTCATCGCGCTCTCAGGAAGGGGAAACACGAAGTCCTGCCGAACCACGATCAGCTCGGCGTAGCCGCCGTTCGCGTCGCGGCCGGTGGCGCGGAACGCCGCGCACAGGTTCTCGCGGCCGCCGAGGCAGTACGCGCACCGGCCACAGGCCGAATAGATCCACGCCACTCCGACGCGCATGCCGGGCTTGAGGGCGGAGGGCCTCGGGCCGCACTGCACGATGTGGCCAACGACCTGGTGGCCGAGGATGACCGGCAGCGCCGGCGGCGGCATGCGGCCCTCGACCTCGTCGAGCTCCGTATGACAGACGCCGCACGTCGAGACGCGGATCAGTACTTCGCCCGGGCCGGGAATCGGATCGGGCACCTCGGTGAGTTCGAGCGGGGCATCGCGGACGTCCAGCGGGCCGACCCGGCGCAGCAATTGGGCCTTCACAACGCTGCCTCCACCGCGCGCATGCTACCACGGCGGGCGCCGGGCGGACCGGCGATTCGAAAGCCGTGATGGCTGGCCTGGCAGGCCGCGTGACCTCCCCTGTCACGGGCGGGTCGTACGCTGCGCCTCAGATAACGTTTTGAAGAGGAGGCCGGACATGCCACACGCCGCCATCGCCACGGACGAGGGCCCACAACTCGCTGAGCGCCAATCGATTGTCGTCACCGGCCGCGTCAGGGCCATCCGCCCGGCCGCCCGTCTCTGTCTCGCGTGCGGCGAGCGCCGGGCCCTCTTCTACTATCGCGGAGAGGTCAAAGCCGACCGGGACCACAACCTCTGCTTCGAGTGCTACCGCGCCGAGGTCAACCGGCTCCGCGCCTGCCGCCTCGCGACGGCGGGGTTGTGGGCGCCGCTTCCGGGACCCGAGCCCTCGGCGTCTCGAACGGTGGCAGACCGGGCCGGTCTCATGCGGGAGTTGCATGCGCGGCGGCGCCGCGCGCAAATCACGGCGCGCCACGCGATGGCGGAACCCGAGCAGCTTCCAGGGGCCGAAACCCTTGCGTCGTAGCGTCCTCAGAAGGGCAGGCGCCACTGGGCGCTCAGATCGAGCAGGGCCTCGGACGTGGCGAGGGGCTCGACCTGGTCGGCGGGCCGGTAGTGGCGACGGGCCAGGTCAAGCTCCTCCCGAATCTCCTCCGCGAGTTTGGCCGGCTTGACGACCTGGACACGGTGACCGAACTGCAGCACGAAGCTCCGCAGCCACGCATCGTCGCACACGTCCAGTTCGAGCATCAGCGAGCCGTCGGACCGATGCTTCGAGACCTGGCTCGGGTGATACTGCCGCTCGGCGACGATCGGGGCGAGCGTCCGATCGAAGCGCAGCACGATGTGCACGGGTGATCCGCTGTCCGGCCCCAGCGAGTGGGAAGACGTCCGTTCGGACCAGTCCCGGGACGGCTCGAACCGCTCCTCGAGGACCGACACGCTCCGCACGCGATGCGCCGCGAACGTCAGCACCTGCGAGCGGTCGGGCACCCAGGCGCGCAGGTACATGGCGCCCATCGTGTAGACGAAACGCAGCGGGCAGATGAGGTATTCCGCTTCTCGCGAGTGGGAGAGCGAGAAGTACCGCATCCGCACCTGGTGCAACGACACCGACGCGTCGACCAGTTGCTCGATCATGCGGTCGTGGTGCGGCGAGAGCGGGACCTTCCCGGCGCTCGGCCGGGCGCTCATAACGGCGGGCAGGCGGTCCAGGTACTTCTTCATCCGATCGGGGACGTCGCGTTCGAACTTCGCGAAGGCATCGCCCAGGGCGGCCTGGAAGGGAACACCGGTCAGCGATTCGACGAGCCGGCGGCTCAGATAGAGCGCGCAGAGCTCGGAGAGCGAGAAGCCCAGCCGGGTGAGATGCTTGAACGGGTTCTGATTGAGCTTCCAGTACGCGTGACCGTCGCGCGACTCGTCGATGAGCGGGAACCCCGCATCCTGCAGCGCCACCAGATCGCGGTAGATCGTCCGCGTGGTCACGCCGCCCCTGGCCGCCATGTCAGCGACCGACACCCCGTAGCGCGCGGCCTCGATCGACCGCAGCAGGTTCCACTGGCGGATGACTTCGGTGTTTCTGGCCATGGATCACCTTTTCGAGGGGACGCTTGCCACAGAGGACGACTCCGGTTCGCACGGTGCGCGAGGCGCGCCCTCGGCGCCCTCGCCACCTGTCTTCAGGCGCCAAGCGGAGGCTGGGCCCCCAGGTGGGAGGCGACCCAGGCGCCGAGGCGATTCCCGGCCTGCAGCGCCGCCTCCACGTCCCGCGCCTTCAGGTACTCGACCAGGAAGGCGGCATCGAACCCGTCGCCGGCGCCGGTCGTGTCGACCACGCTGACGCGCTCGGCGCCCGCCGACCACTCCGCCGCCCCGGTGCGCGCCGAGGCGCCGGCAGCCCCGCGCTTCACGACGACCAGCGCCGCCCGGGTGGTCAGCTCCGCAAGGGGCCGCCCCGCGCGCAGGATCTCGGCCTCCGCGTCGTTCGCGAGCAGCACGTCGATCGGGCCCACGCCGCGGAACAGACGTTCGGCGCCGTACGCGGCGATCAGCGCGAACGACGACGGGTCGAACGCGACGGGAATGCCTCGCCTCCGCGCTTCCGCCAGGAGCGGCTCGAGGAACGCCGTCGATCGGGCGAGGAAGATGTCGTAGCCGTTGAAGTAGACGGCGTCGGCGGAATCGAGCAAGGACGAAGGCGCGTCCCCGTCATCGAAACGGAGCACCTTCGTGTGGTCGATCACGAAGGAGTGCTCGCCGTCCGGAGAGACCAGGATGCCGACCCGCGTCGACAGGCCGCCCGGAACGGTGATGACCCGACGGTCCACCCCCTCGGCCCGCAGGTGCGCGAGCATCAGGGTGCCGAGCGTGTCGTCGCCGACCTTGCCGACGAGCGAGACGTCCGCGCCGAGTCGGCGCGCCCACACCGCGACGTTCGCGGCCGCGCCCCCCGGCATGACGTCGACCGTGCCGAGCACGTCGGATCCGCGCACGAACTCGCCCTCGGGACGGATGAAGATGTCCCAGGCGATGTCGCCGACGGCCAGCAGCCTGAGCCCCACGGTGCCCCCGCGCAGCCCGGCGCTACGTCAGCAGCGTGGCCTTGAGCGTCATCGGCACGGCGGCGAGCGCCTTCGACACGGGGCAGCCCGCCTTGGCCTTCTCCGCGTGGTCGAGGAAGACCTTCTCGTCGCATCCCGGGACGCTGGCCACGGTCTCGAGCTCGATGAGCGTGATGGCGGGGCCGTCACCCATGTGCACCTTGGCGGACGTGCGGATTTCCGCCGGCGGGAAGCCGCTGGTCGAGAGAACGGCCGACAGGAACATCGAGAAGCAGCCGGCGTGCGCGGCGCCGATCAACTCCTCCGGGTTCGTGCCCGCACCGTCTTCGAAGCGCGATGCTCTCGTGAACGATCCTTCATAACCGTCCTTGCCGAGCTTCATCGTCCCGCTGCCCTGGACGAGGTTCCCCTTCCACACCGCGCTCGCGTTACTGATCTTCATGATGCGTGCTCTCCTGTGGACTCACCCGGTCAACGTCGCCGCCAGATCGCAGCGGTTCCACCATTCGACGGGCCCAGCATACCATCGGGCCGCCGCGCCGGCCGCGCGCCTAGCCCGGCGCGCGATCGGGCGCCGGGGCGTACGCGTAGAAGTCCCGCGCGAACCTGGCCGAGTACCTCGTCCACGAGCGCGCGCACCCGCGCTTCGTCGGGCGATGCGACGATCAGGCCCGCGTGGTGCGCCTTGCGGACGCGGTAGACGATCTCGGGGTCCGTGTAGCCGCCGAGGTCGGGGCGTTCCTGCTTCGCCAGCGTCAGCACGAGCCCGGCAAACCGCTCCGACGCCTGCGGCACCCCGTAGCGCCCTTCCTCGCCGGCGATCTCCAGCTTCGCCCATTCCCGCCAGAGGTTGACACCCGTCTCGGCCTCGACCAGATCGACGATGAATGCGCCTCCGACGCGCGCGGACGTTTCGAGGAAGAGGAACCGGCCGTCGGCCGCACTCCGGATGAACTCCGTGTGGGTGACGCCGCGGACGATGCCGAACGTCGCCAGCACGTCGCGGTTGATCGTCTCGAGCGCGGCCCATGCCGGGTCGTGCTTCGCCACCGACGTCGTGGTGAAGATCCCGCCGCCGTGGGCGACCTGGAACGGCGGCTCGCCGTAGCGGTGCATCGCCTGGAAGACGACGGACGTGTCCCACACGATAGCGTCGACGTGGAACACGTCGCCGGGGACGAAGCGCTCGAGCACGTAGAACGAACGGCGATCCCCGAGTGCGTCGAGCGCCGGCCACAGGTCCTCGGCCCGCTCGATCTTCTTCATGCCGATGGCCGCGGCCTGTGAACGGGGCTTGAGGATCCAGGGAAGCGGCGTCGCGCCGGCGAAGACCCCGATCCGCTCGTCGTTGAGCACGTGGACGAAGTCGGGGACCGGGATGCCGACGTTGCGCGCCTTCATCCGCTCGGCCAGCTTGTCGCGGAAGTAGCGGGCGGTGGTCTCGCCCATGCCCGGTACCCGGAGATGCTCCCGCAGCAGCGCGGCGGTCTCGACGTCGAAGTCGTCGAGGGCCACGATGCGATCGATGCGGCGCGTCCTGGCGACGTGGCTGACCCCCTTCAGGAGATCATCCCGGGAGCTGTCCCGGGTGATGAAGAACGTCTCGTCGATCGCGTCCCGCGGCCAGTCCGCGTCGCGGAGCGTATCGACGGTCAGCAGGAGCACACGGCAGCCCTGGCGCCGGCATTCGAGCATGAAGGCCTGGCCCTTCTCGTAGGTGGCGAGACACAACAACGTCAGCGGTTCCGCGTCGGACACGGCACACTCCCGAACATGAGGGAAGGCATCAGCTTACCTCAGGCCGGTCGGGATTCACGGACTATGCGGGCCCCGCAATCATGGATACGATGGGGACATGGGGTTGCCGAGGCCGGTTGCCGCGCCCAGGGACGATTCGGGCAGGACGCCCGCCGGCGGGCGGAGCGTCGGCAACATCCGGGTGCTGCCCGCGGTTGAAAGCCCGGAACTCGGGAACCGCCGCGATATCCAGGTCTATCTCCCGCCGTCCTACGAGACCAGCAGCCGGGAGTATCCCGTCATCTACATGCACGACGGCCAGAACCTCTTCGACCCGGCGACGGCGTTCGCGGTGGAGTGGCAGGTCGACGACACATTCGAGCGCCTCGGCCCGGAGGGCGTCGAGGCCATCGTGGTCGCGGTGCCGAACATGGGTGAGCACCGGATCGAGGAGTACAGCCCGTTCCGCGATGCCCGGCAGCGCGGCGGTCAGGGGGATGCGTACCTCGACTTCCTCGTCCGGACCCTCAAGCCCGAGATCGACCGGCACTTCCGGACGCGGCGGGAGCGCTCGCATACGGGCATCATGGGCTCCTCGCTGGGAGGACTGATCAGCCTCTACGGGTTCTTCCGGTACGCGCCCGTGTTCGGCTTCGCTGGCGCGATGAGCCCGTCGTTGTGGTTCGCCAGCCGCGCGATCTTCGACACGCTGGGGTCGCTGCCGCGCTGGTCAGGCAGGGTCTACCTCGACATCGGGACCGGGGAAGGCCGGGCCGCGGTCAGGGACACCCGGCAGATGGCGAGGCTCCTGAGGCGGTCCGCCGCGCGGCCGCGGCTGAGCGTGATGTACGTCGAGGGCCGCGGCGCGGGGCACCACGAGTCCGCGTGGGCCGACCGGTTCGAGCGGGCCATCCGGTTCCTCCTGCCTCCGACGCCCCCGGACCTTCACTGGTGAGGATTCAGCGCGGGGGGACGGGCTTCGGTGGGGTGAAGTGGCGTTCGTACCACGCGATGGACCGGTCGAGGGCGTCCGCCTGATGGCGCGGCTCACCCAGGCCGTGCCCCTCGCGCGGATAGCGCGCCATCACCGTCTCGACTCCAACGTCCTTCAGCGCGATGTACCACTGCTCGGCCTCGGACACCGGCACGTCGCTATCGTTCTCGCCGTGGAGGATCAGGACGGGCGTCTTCACCTTGCTGACGTAGCGGAGCGGGGACCGCTCCCACAGCACGTCCATCAGGCCGTTCTCGTGGGGGTACGAGCCGAACTCCACCGCCAGGTAGTCGTGGTAGTACGCGGTGTAGTTGAAGCTGACGAGGTTCGCGATGCCGGCGGTCGGGATCGCGGCCTTGAACCGATCGGTCCGGGTCACGATCCAGTTCGTGAGCTGGCCGCCATAGCTGGCGCCTTCGAGGCCGAGCCGCGCCGGATCGATCCAGGGGTACCGGCCGAGCGCGGCGTCGACTCCCGCGAGCACGTCTTGCGCTTCGGCGCCATTCTGGTCCTTGAAGATCGCGTCCGCGAACGCCTGCCCGTATCCCGTTGAGCCCCGGTAGTTGACCATCAGCGTGGCCCAGCCCTTCGCGGCATAGGCCTGCGCCTTCAGATTGAACGCGGGGCCCTGCTGGCCGTGCGGACCGCCGTGGACGACGACGATCATCGGGTGCTTCGAGGCGGCAGTGACGCCGGGAGGCCTGGTCAGGAACGCCTCGACGTCGAGGCCGCCGCCGCTCTTGAACGTGAACGCGTCGACGTCGGCGGCAGGCCGGCTCGCGGCGAGCGTGTCGTTCAGGCTCGTGAGTTTGCGCGCGGGGGCGGCGCCTTCGCGCACATAGAGCTCGGCAGGACTGCCGGGCGTGGTGAGGGCGAAGGCCACCGTGCCGCTCTTCGAAACCGACCAGGCGCCGATCGACCCCCGCTCGCCGGGCGCGGGCGCGACCGCCTCGGGAGTTCCCCCGGCCGCCGGCACGCGGTACAGGCGCACATCGCCGCGTTCCTCGACGGGGAAGTACACCCACGCGCCGTCACCGGACCACTGCGGAGGACCCTGCCGGTTGTCGATCGGCGCGCCGATCTCGCGCCTGGCGCCGCCGTCCGCCTTCATCACCCACACGTGGGTGTCTTCCATCGTCGTCTCGGACGAGGTGCGGGAGCGTTTCGTCGCCAGCAAGGCAATGGCCGATCCGTCCGGTGAGTAGACGGGCTCGTACTCCGCGTACTTGGTGTCCGACAGGCGCCGGATGCTGCCGCGGCTGATATTCACCGTGAACACGTCGTAGTTGAAGACACGGTCCGGGTCGGCCTCCCGGTTCGACACGAACAGAATGTCATCCCCCTTCGGAGACCAGGCGAGCGAGTGATTGAAGTACGTGTCGTCGGTCAGCGGGCGAGGCTCGTGGCTGACCAGATCAACCATCCAGATCTGCAGCCGCCTGTTGTCGTTGAACCGGGTCAGGCCTTCGGACGCTCCGGGCTTGAAGAGGTAGCGCGTGATGACCATCGGGTCACCGTCAGCCTCGACGCCTTCGGGGCCGGGGACGGCCGTGACGAACGCGATTCGTGAACTGCCCGGCGACCACGCGAGCAGGTCGCCCGTCTCGGGGAGCGGGTGGTTCGTGCCCAGCACGCGCGCCAGGAAGACGGGTGGCGAGTCGTCCATGCGCTGCACCCCCAGTCCCGATTCGTCGTCGATTCTCCCGATGAAGGCCAACGACCGGCTGTCGGGCGACCAGCGCGGGTTTGCCCCCGCATCGCGTTCGCCGCCAAGGCGCGAACTGGCGCCGGCGGCGCGATCCCAGATCCAGATCTGGGAAGCGGCCCGGCCCGCTCGGGACACGGAGCGGACCGTGTAGGCGATGCGCTTCCCGTCCGGGGAGATCTGGACGTCGCCTACGGTCCGGACTCGCAGGACATCCGCACTCGTCCATCTCTCCGGCGGCGCCTGGGCGAGCAGCAGCCCGCTCAATGCGAGGGCCCCGCACGCCAGGCCAGGCATGGGAAGGCGCCAGTGGGCCGCCGGGACAGGCTGTTCGGAGCGGGTTTGCACGACTGTCACTCCTGGATCTGATGAATGAACCGCGCGGAGGCGTCGAGGACGATGTCGGGCCGTTCCCGGTGGGGCACGTGCCCGCAGTCATCCAGTACCAGTGACTCGGTTCGCGCGCCGGCGCCGCCGATGATCGCATCGACCTGGGCCAGCGTGCCGTAGTTGTCGCCGCGGCCCTGGATCACCAGCATGGGCGCCCGGATGCTGGCGAGACTTGGCCGGATGTCCCAGTCGCGCATGTCGTCGCTAAGCCACCGCCCGGTCCACCCGAGGACGGTGTCGTCGGCGCGATCGCCGTGGTACTGGCGGAAGCGCGCGGCGACGTCGCCGTGGAGGTAACACCGGCGCACGTGCGCGACTTCCGCCTGCGCGATCGCCTCGAGCATCACGTGGGCCGCTTCGGCAATGATGCCGCGCGCGAGACCCGGGTACGCAGCTGCGTGCATGATCGCGATCGTCCCGCCGTCGCTGTGGCCGAACAGGACGGGGTCGGGGATGCCGAGGTGGCGCAGCAACGCCGGCAGCGTGACCGTGGCTTCTTCGGCGAGGAAATCTGCGGGCCACGGGCGCGGGCGCGTCTCCGACCCGCCGTAGCCCGGGCGGCTGTAGACGACCGTCCCGCAACCGGTCAGGGCGGCCAACCGGGCGGGGAAACCCCGCCACTGCACCGCGCTGCCCAGGCCCTCGTGCAGGAACACGACCCAGGCCCGGCCGGGTACCGACGGCGGCTGGGTGAAGACCTCGAGGCGGCGTCCCGCGACGCGGATATCCGGCATGGTGGCCCGTCAGCCTCGCGCAGGTTCGGCCGTCTCGGCCTGGCGATTCTCGGGAGGCCGTCGATGGGGGTAGCGGCGATTATACCGGTTGCGGTATGTTGTCGGCACGCGGCGGTGCCCGTCGTGTGAGGAGGGGCCGTGGAGGATCGAGCGCGGATTCTGACCTTGGCGTGCCTGGGAGCCCTCATCGGGGGCGCGGCGGGCTACCTCTTCTTCACGGAAGACGGCCGTCGCCTGCGCGAGCACCTGGAGCCCGGGCTTGGCGACCTCCTGCATGAGGTGCGGCGGCTGAACTCCGCGGCCGACAAGGCCAGGCTCGTCGCCGCCGAGAGCGTGAGGATGCTGCAAGGACTTCGGCACGGCATCACGTCCGACAAGGTGGCCGGCTGGAGCGGCTACCCGCCGGCGGGGTACCGAGCCGGCTTGTTGCGGTCCCCGACTGTGACTGACGATGATCTGCTGACGGCCGGCGTGACGCGGGCGGCGGGGCGGCTCGGCCGGCTCGCCCAGCAGGCGCGGGAAGGCGCTGTGTTGATGGGGCGCGCCGCCTGGCGCGGCGTCGTGGAGCTGTTCTACGGCAGCGACGACCTGACACACGCCGCGGCGATCGCCTACTACGCCTTGCTGTCGTTCCTGCCGTTCCTCCTCCTGGCGATGTCCGTGCTCGGGTCGTTCCCCGCCGGGCGCGAAGCCCGGGGCGACGTGCTGCGGTTCGTGCTCCGTTATTTCCCGGCGCAGCCGGACTTCCTGACGAGCAACATCGACGAGTTCTGGAAGACCAGGATCCAGCTGGGCGTTGGCGGCGCGCTGGGCCTTCTGTGGGCCTCCCAGGGCGTGTTCGGGGCGATCAGCACCGCGGTAAACCACGCGTGGGCGGTGGAGCGCCCGCGCAGCTTCTGGGAGCACCGCGGGTTCTCCCTGCTGATGATGGCGTCGGCCGGCGTCATGCTGTTCGCCGCGCTGATGCTCCTGAGCGCGTCGAAGATGAGCGGCACGAGCTGGTCGTCGCTGCTGCTCGCCGAGCTGCCGGTCCTGCGGGGCCTGGAGGGCTTCGGCAGCCGCCTGGTGGCGCTGCTGCTGTTCGTGCTGATCGTCGGGCTGATCTTCTACTTCGTGCCGAACACGAAAGTCCGGTTCCGGGATGTGTGGCCCGGGGCATTCCTGACGGCGATCCTGTGGCGGGTCGCCTACGAGGCCTTCGCCTGGTACGTCAGCGAGTTTGCGCGGGCGAGCGTCCACGGGTCGATCGCGACGGTCGTGTGGTTCCTGATCTGGATCTACATCTCGGCGGTCATCCTCCTCTACGGCGTCGAGTTCACGGCGGCGATTGCGCGGATCCGCCGCGAGATGCGTGGACCCGCGTTGCCCCTCAACGCGTCCTAGCGATCGTGAACCGTCTCGCCGCCGAGAGCAGCCCGTACCTGCTCCAGCACGCCACGAACCCGGTCGACTGGTACCCGTGGGGCGCCGACGGGTTCGCCCGCGCGCGACGCAGCGATCTCCCGATCTTCCTGTCGATCGGGTACGCCACCTGCCACTGGTGCCATGTCATGGCGCACGAGTCCTTCGAAGACCCCGGAATCGCCGCCGCGCTCAACGCGGGGTTCGTGTCGATCAAGGTCGATCGGGAGGAGCGGCCCGACGTGGATCGGGTCTACATGCTGTTCGTGCAGGCCACGACGGGCTCGGGCGGGTGGCCGATGAGCGTCTGGCTGACGCCCGAGCTCGAGCCGTTTCACGGGGGCACGTATTTTCCTCCGGACGGCCGCTACGGGCGCCCGGGCTTCGCAGAGGTGCTGCAGGAGATCAGCCGCGCGTGGCGGGAGGATCGCGCCGGCGTGTGCCGTTCAGCCGCGCACATGACGGCGCGCCTGAGGGACCTCACCGGCGCGACTGAAACGCCTGCCGACGCCGTACCCGGGCCGGAGGCGCTGAGGGCGGCCGTGGAGGAACTCCGCGGGGCGTTCGACCCGCTTCACGGAGGGTTCGGCGGCGCGCCGAAGTTCCCGCGCCCGTCGGAAGCGCTGTTCCTGCTGCGTGAGTTCGCGCGCACCGGCGCGGCGGCCCCGCGCGACATGGCACTGCGGACCCTGCAGGCCATCGCCGC
The DNA here is from genome assembly GCA_963809475.1 of uncultured Acidobacteriota bacterium. Classification (GTDB taxonomy): domain Bacteria; phylum Acidobacteriota; class Vicinamibacteria; order Vicinamibacterales; family JAKQTR01; genus JAKQTR01. The sequence goes on along the minus strand of CAWEJS010000001.1, from coordinate 2,475,478 downwards.
CGGCGGCATCAGGGATCACATTGGCGGAGGGTTCCATCGCTATGCCGTGGACGCCGCCTGGCGCGTCCCGCACTTCGAGAAGATGCTCTACGACCAGGCGCAGCTCGTCCTCGCCTTCCTCGACGCGGCCCAGGCTGCCGGCGACCCGGCCCTCGCTGATGTCGCGGATGACACGCTCACGTACGTCGCGCGCGAGATGACCGATCAGGAAGGCGGGTTCTACTCGGCGGAGGACGCCGACAGCCTTCCGCCGGAACGTCAGGGCGCCAACGGCGCGAGGAAGTCGGAAGGGGCGTACTACCTCTGGAGATTCGACGAGATCAACGCGCTCCTCGGAGAGGATGCGCCGCTCGTCGTCGCCCGGTTCGGCATCGAGCGCGACGGCAACGCGCCGTTCGATCCGCACGGGGAGTTCAGCGGCAAGAACCTGTTGCACCTGGCCACGCCGATCGGGACGCTGGCCGCGGAGCGCGGGTCGACCGCGACCGACCTCGACGCGCGCCTCGATCGTGCGCGTCAGGTGATGCAGGCCGCGCGGGCCCGCCGGCCGCGCCCCTCGCTCGACGACAAGGTGCTGACCGCCTGGAACGGCTTGATGATCGCGGCGTTCGCCAGGGGCGCGCGCGTCCTCGGTCGCGACGCGCACCTCCGGGCCGCGCGCCGGGCCGCCACGTTCCTGCGGGCCCGGATGTGGGACGCCGCCTCGCGCACGCTGTTTCGCCGGTACCGGGCCGGCAGCGCCGCCATCGAGGGATTCGCCGAGGACTATGCCTTCCTCGTGTGGGGACTGCTCGAACTCTCCGAGGCAGATGGCGATCCCGCGTGGCTGCACTGGGCGCTCGACCTGCAGCGCAGGCAGAACGAACTGTTCTGGGACGAAGGGGCAGGCGGCTGGTTCTCGACGACTGGAGCCGATCCGAATGTGCTGCTCCGGGTGAAGGAGGAATACGACGGTGCGGAGCCTTCGGCCACCGCCGTCGGCGTCGCGAACCTCATCGCGATTGCGCGTCTGGCTCGTGATTCGTCGTGCCAGGACCGGATCGAGCAGACGTTCCGCGGTGCGGCGGCCAGCATAGCCACGTCCTCGCGCAGCGTGCCGATGTTGCTGGCGGCGCTGTCGGCCTGGCAGGCCGGGCGCTCCTCCTCGCGGCCCGCCGCCGACCGGCCGGGGCGGCCCCCGGGGGCCGGCGGGATATGATGTGGCCATCGTGATGGCGCCGCGCCCTCCCATGTTCAGCTCGATCCGGGCAGCGATCCTGGCCGCCGTGGTCCTCGCGTCGGTGGGCACGGCGCGTGCGCAGTCGGTGGCGGTGATCCTGCCGCCGGCCGGCGCGGCGCGCGAGGCTTGGCAGGCCCTCGAGGAGGCGCGCTACAAGGACGCCGAGGCCGCATTCAGCCAGGCCCTGGCGTCGAGCCCCGACGACGCGGCGCTGCTCGTCGGATCGGCGATCGTGGCCCGCCGCCTTGGGCACACGCCGGAGGCCAGGGCCGCACTCGCCCGGGCACTTCAACTCGATCCCGGGATGACGCCTGCGTCACAGTTGCTGGGGACCCTGCTCTACGAGAGCGGAGACACTGACGGAGCCATCCGCGTCTACGAGGCGGCGCTCTTCCGGAAGCCCGACAACCAGGCGATGCGGGAGCGGGTCGAGGAGTGGGGCCGGGAGGCCGCGCTCCACAGCGGTTTCCAGCGCGCCCAGGCCGGTCACTTCGCGGTCCTCTTCGAGGGGCAGGCCGAGGAGCTGTTGGCGGGCGAGGCCGTCGACATCCTCGAGGACGCGTACGGCCGCATCGGGGACTACCTGCAGGTCTACCCTGCGGAGGCCGTCACCGTCATCCTCTACACGCAGCAGCAGTTCCGGGATGTGACCCGGACGCCTGGGTGGAGCGGCGGGCTGTTCGACGGCCGCATCCGTCTCCCCGTCCGCGGCGGCCTCGACGACAAGGCCGAACTCAAGCGGGTCCTGACCCACGAATACGTCCACGCGCTGCTCTTCAGCATCGCGGTGACGGGCGTGCCAGCCTGGCTGAACGAGGGGCTCGCCACGGCCCTCGAACCCGGCGGGCTGGCGAGGGCGCAGCAGGAGTTGTCGCGGGCGCGGTCACCGATTCCGCTCGACGACCTCCGCCGGTCGTTCGCCTCGCTCCCCGCCGATCGCGTCCCCCTCGCCTACAGCGAGAGCGCGCTCGTCGTGCAGGCGATGCTCGACCGCGCCGGTGCGCCGCGCCTCGTCGGCCTGCTCAAGGACCTGGCGGCCGGCACGCCCTTCGAACAGGCCTTCGAGTCCTGGATCCAGGTGTCGGTCGGGGACTTCGAGCGGGACTGGGTGGAACGCGCGAGGGACGCGGCCGGCGGCGGCCGGCACCGGGACCCTCACTGACCGCCGCACGGGGCTTCAGGACAGACGTCAGTACCTCGAGATCGTCACGCCGCCGTCGGCCAGAAGATCCCGCACCAACTCGTCGTTGCTGTAGTCGTCGTGGTATTTGATCTCGCGGACGCCAGCGGCGGCCAGCACCTTCGCGCAATTGATGCACGGGAAGTGCGAGATGTACGCCGTCGCCCCCGCCACGCTCACACCGCGGCGGGCCGCGTCGGCAATCGCATTCTGCTCGGCGTGGACCGTGGCCTGCTCGTGGCCGTCGCGGATCCTCGACCGGTGCGGCGTTCCCGGCAGGTAGCCGTTGTAGCCGGCGGCGACGATTCGGTTCCGCTGTTGACCCCCGGACACCAGCACGCACCCGACGTGCAGCCGGCCGCACGCCGACCGCGAGGCGAGCAACAGGGCGATCGCCATGAAGTAGTCGTCCCAGGACGGGCGATCGCCGGACGTCTCCAGGATTCGCGCAAGTTGATCGACGAGCGAAGGCGCGTGGTCAGGCACGGGTGCGTCCTCGATCGGGCCTGGGGTTACCGCTCGGGACCGTCGACGCGATCGTAGCCCGATCCGTTCCAGCGTAGCACGGGCGCGTACCGGGCCTGCTCGCTTTCGTGACCGCTCCTGCTGTAGATTCACACTGCAGCATAGCGGGCGAAGCGTCGGGCACCGCGTGACGCGCGCCCCGCTCAGGGGAGGGGTCGATGAGGCGATCGTTGTTCCTGGCCTGCCTGGTCGCGCTGGGGGGATCTGCCAGCTCGGCCGGCACGCCGCCGCCCGACTTCCCGACCGCTCCGGTCCCGGCGACCGGCGTGACCTTTTCCGACGCGTTCTGGGCGCCCAGACTCGAGACGGTGCGCCGCGTCACAATCGCCGCCACGTTCAAGCAGAGCGAGGCGACCGGGCGCGTGAAGAACTTCGAGATCGCCGGCGGGCAGGCGACGGGCGCATTCTGCAGCCGCTACGCCTTCGATGATTCGGACATCTACAAGCTCATCGAGGGCGCCTCGTACGCGCTGGCCAGGTGGCCCGACGGCCCGCTTGATGCCTATGTCGACGCGCTCGTCGCGAAAATCGCGAAGGCGCAGGAGCCGGACGGCTATCTCTATACGGCGCGCACCATCGACCCGTCGCACACGATGGCGATGGCGGGCAAGGAACGCTGGACGAACGAACGGGACAGCCACGAGCTGTACAACGCCGGGCATCTCTACGAGGCGGCGGCGGCGCACTATGCGGCCACAGGCAAGCATTCACTGCTCGACGTGGCGACGAAGAGCGCCGACTTCCTCGTGCGGGTCTTCGGCCCGGACCGGCTCCGGTATCCGCCTGGTCACCAGGAGGTCGAGATCGGCCTCGTCAAGCTGTTCAGGGCGACAGGCAAGGCGCAGTACCTCACGCTGGCGCAGTTCTTTCTCGATGAGCGCGGCAACCCGGCCGGGCACACGCTCTACGGGGAGTACTCGCAGGATCACAAGCCCGTTGTCGATCAGGCCGAGGCCGTCGGCCACTCGGTTCGCGCGGCGTACATGTACTCGGCGATGGCCGACGTGGCCGCGCTCACGGGCGACATGCGCTACGTCGAGGCGCTCGACCGCATCTGGGACGACGTCGTGTTCCGCAAGCTGTACCTGACGGGCGGCATCGGCGCAAACGGCGCGTGGGAGGGCTTCGGCCCGGCCTACGACCTTCCGAACTCGGCCTATGCCGAAACGTGCGCCTCGATTGCCAACGCGCTGTGGAACCACCGCATGTTCCTGTTGAAGCAGGACGCCCGCTACATCGACGTCTACGAGCGCGCGGTCTACAACGCCATGCTGTCGGGCATCTCGCTGCACGGTGACACGTTCTTCTATCCGAATCCGCTCCTGTCGCTGGGACAGCACGAACGCAGCCCGTGGTTCACCTGCGCCTGCTGCCCGAGCAACCTGCCGCGGTTCATCCTGTCCGTGCCCGGCCACGCGTACGCGACGGCCGGCGATCGCGTCTTTGTCAACCTCTATGCGAAGGGCCAGGCGCGGGTGTCCCTCCCGGGCGGCGAGGTCACGCTCGAGCAACAGACCCGGTACCCCTGGGACGGCGACGTCAGGGTCCGCGTGTCGCCCGCGCAGAGCGGCCGCTTCACGCTGATGCTGCGGGTGCCCGGGTGGTCGCAATCGCGTCCCGTGCCCGGCGATCTCTATCGGGATCTCACCCCGGTCCGAGACGCGGTGTCGTTGCGCGTGAACGGCCTGCTCGTGCCCATCCGGATGGACCGGGGCTTCGCGGCGGTGACGAGGGACTGGGCGGCGGGAGACACCGTGGACCTGCATCTCCCGATGCCCGTGCGGCGCGTCGTCGCGCATCCGGCGGTGAAAGCGGACGAGGCTCGGGTCGCCGTCGAGCGGGGGCCCCTCGTCTACGCGGCCGAGTTCGCCGACAACGGCGGGCGCGTGACGAACCTCGTGCTCGACGACGCATCGCCGCTCGCGGCCGACTGGCAGCCATCGGTGCTGGGCGGCATCATGGCCGTGACCGGCACGGCGACGTCGTACGCGGCGAAGAATGGCTCGGTCCGCTCGAAGACCGTGCCCCTGACGCTCATCCCGTACTACGGCTGGGCCCACCGCGGAAAGGGCGAGATGGCCGTGTGGCTGGCGCGCATCCCGACGAAAGCGTGGCCCGCGCCGGAGCGGACCCTTGCCTCGGCGTCGGCGGCGTCCAGTTCAGAGGGCGCCAAGGGCCTGCGGGGTCTGAACGAGCAGTACCCGCCGGAGAACTCCGCCGATCAGACGCCGCTGTACATGCACTGGTGGCCGAAGAAGGGCAGCGTCGAATGGGTGCAGTATGACTTCCCGTCGGAGGCAACGGTGTCCCAGACCGGGGTCTATTGGTTCGATGATGGCAGCCAGGGGGAGTGCCGTGTCCCGCGGAGCTGGCGCGCCCTCTACCGGAGCGGCGACACGTGGGTGCCCGTCGAGGCCCGCGACGGCTACGGCGTGCTCAAGGACCGGTACAACACCGTCCGCTTCGCGCCTGTCAAGACGTCGGCGGTCCGAATCGAAGTGCAGTTGCCGGAAGGGTACTCGTCGGGCATTCAGGAGTGGACGATCAAATAGGGAGGCGAGATGTCGCGCGTAATGCTGGAGATCTGCTGTGGGTCGGTTGACGACGCCCTGGAAGCCGGTGCGGGAGGAGCGGACCGGGTCGAGCTGTGCTCGTCGCTGTTCCACGGCGGATTGACGCCGTCCTTCGGCGCGCTCGTCGAGGCGAAAGCGCGCCTCGACATCCCGGTCATCTTCATGGCGCGCCCGCGGGGCGGAGGGTTCTGCTACACCGAACCCGAGATGGCCGCGATGGAGCGCGACACGGAGATGGCCGTCGCGCACGGCGCTGATGGCGTCGTCTTCGGCATCCTGACCGGGGACGGCCGGGTGGACCAGGCGCGGACCAAGCGCCTCCGCGATCGCACCGCCGGCCGCGAGGCCGTCTTCCATCGCGCCTTCGACGTGACGCCCGACCCGTTCCGCGCGCTGGACGAGCTGGTCGATCTGGGCATCACGCGCATCCTGACGAGCGGGCAGTGCGAGACCGTCTCGGAGGGCCTGCCGCTCATCGCACGCCTCGTCGAGTATGCCGGCGACCGCGTCCAGATCATGCCCGGCGGCGGCATCAAGCCGTACCAGTTCGACGAGGTGATCGCGCGAACGGGCTGCCGCCAGATTCACGTGGCTGCCTGGGTGACGCAGCGCGACGATTCGACGAGGCACCGGCCCAAGGTGACGTTCGGCGGAGCCCTGTCGCCGCCGGAGAATCTCTACGATCTGACGGACCGGAACGTGGTCCGCGGTCTCGCGGGGCGACTCCGGCGCTGACGCCGGTCCGGTATCGTAGTGTGCGAAGGCGGTGGCCCTCGGGCCGCCGCGCGGAGGAGCGCGGGACATGGCTGAGGCAAAGGGCAAGGTCTGTCACTACACCGACGTGCCGGCGGAGATTGTAGGCTTCGCGGCGCCGGGTGCCACGATGCGCTGGCTGATCGACGACAAGCACGACGGAGCGCCCGTGTACGCCCTCCGCATGGTGGAAATCAGCCCGGGAGGCCATTCCCCCCACCACCAGCACGGCTACGAGCACGAGAACTTCGTGGTAGAGGGGCAGGGGCGCGTGTTCATGGACGGCCAGTGGCACGACCTGAAACCAGGCGACGTGGTGTTCGTTCCCGCGGACACCGAACATGAGTACGTGAACGCCGGCGAGACGGTGTTCAGGTTCCTGTGCGGCATCCCGGTGACGAGACTCAGGCCGAAGCCATAAGAGGTGGATGGAGATGATCCACCGGGTGGCGTGGGTTGCGGCCGCTCTCGCCGCGCTCGCCAGTTCCGAGATCCCGCACGCGGCTGTCCAGGCGCCGGCCCAGGCCACGGCTGCCGTCGAGGTGACTGCGGCCATCGACAAGGTGTTCGCCACCTGGGACCGTCCGTCCTCGCCCGGGTGTGCCGCCGGCGTCGCCCAGCGCGGCCGCCTGCTGCACCTGCGCGGATACGGCATGGCGAACCTGGAGTACGGCGTGCCGATCCGCCCCGAGACGGTCTTCGAGTCGGGCTCCGTGGCGAAGCAGTTCACGGCCGCCGCGATCGCGCTCCTCGCGCAGGATGGGAAGCTCGCGCTCGACGATCCGGTGCGGAAGTACGTGCCCGAGCTCCCCGAGTTCGGGACGCCGATCCTGATCCGGCACCTTCTCAGTCACACCAGCGGCATCCGCTGCCAGTGGAACCTGCTGACGCTGGCCGGGCGCCCGCCGGGCGCGGCGGTGCACTCGTTGGGCGAGATTCTGGGGCTCGTGAGCCGTTTCCGGGACCTCAACTTCGTGCCGGGCGACGAGCATCTCTACTCCAACACCGGCTACACCCTGCTCGCCATCATCGTCGAGCGGGTCTCGGGCAGGAGCCTGAACGCGTTCAGCCAGGAGCGCCTGTTCAAGCCCCTCGGTATGACGCGAACGCAATGGCGCGAGGATTTCACCGCCGTCGTCGAGAATCGCGCAACCGCCTACCGCCGGCTTCCAAACGGGGAGTTCCGCGCCGACATGCCCTTCACGAACGTCGTCGGCAACGGGGGCTTGCTGACGACGGCGGGCGATCTCCTGACGTGGAACGAGAACTTCGATCGCCCGCGGGTGGGTGGCCGCGCGATGGTGGACCAGCTGCAGACGAGGGGCCGCCTGAAGGACGGGTCGGCGATTGAGTACGCGCAGGGCCTGTATGTCCTCGACTACCGGGGTGTCCGCGAGGTCAGTCACAGCGGCATCACTGCGGGCTACGACGCGTTCCTCGGGCGATTCCCGGACGACGGCCTCTCGATCGCCGTGCTGTGCAACACGTCCGACGGGAAGGCGGCGGTCCGCGCGCACGAGGTGGCCGACGTGTTGCTCGCCGGCAGGCTCAAGAAGCCTCCCGTCGCGCGGATGGCTGAGGTGCCCGCCGGCACGCTGGAGCGGATGGCGGGCTGTTACCTCGAGAAGTCGACCGACGCGGTGATGCGCCTGGAATGGGATGCCGGCACGAGGCGGCTCCGGACGGGCGGGAAGGAGCTGGTGCCCACGACGGACGGAGATCTGTTCGCGATCGACGGCAGCCGGCGGTTCTCCGGGAGTGTCGCCTGGCCGGAGGACTTCGCGCCGGGCCGTCTGGTCGAGAAGCGGGAAGGAGCGAAGGATCGGAAGTGGGACCTTCAGCGGCCGTTCCGGCCGACGCCCGCGCAGCTGGACGCCTTCGCGGGAGACTATGTCAGCGAGGAACTCGGCGTCACCTACACGGTGTCGGCAGTTGACGCCGGGCTCGACATCCGGTTCCGCCCCGCCTACCTCATCCAGGTGGCGCCGGCGTTCGTCGACACCTTCGAAGCGGGTGGCATTACGTTCAGATTCACGCGCGGCGATGACGGCCGGGTCGGCGGCCTCCTCGTCACGATGGACCGCGCGCGGCGTGTCAGGTTCGTGAAGCGCTAGCGCGCGGGGCGGCAAACACAAGGACCATTCACATGGATCGCATCGGGTTCATCGGTCTCGGGCTCATGGGCAAGCCCATGGCGCTCAACCTCGTGAAGCAAGGCTTCACACTGACGGTGCACAGCCGCAGCCAGGCGCCCGTCAATGCGCTCGTCGCGGCCGGGGCCGCGGGCGCCGACACGCCGGCGGCGGTCGCGTCCTCGAGCGACGTCATCATCACGATGGTGCCCGACTCTCCCGACGTCAAGGCCGTGCTCGAAGGGCCGCAGGGCGTCTTCGACAGCGTCAGGCCCGGGAGCGTGATCGTAGACATGAGCACGATCGCGCCGGCCGCCGCGCGCGAGTTGGCCGCGAAGGCGGCGTCGCTCGGCGTGTCGATGCTGGACGCGCCGGTCAGCGGCGGAGAAATCGGTGCGATCAACGCCTCACTGTCCGTGATGGTCGGCGGAGACGCGGCCGCCCTGGAGCGGGTCCGCCCGGTGCTGAACGCGGTCGGCAATCCCGACCGCGTCGTGCACATCGGGCCGTCCGGTTCCGGGCAGGTGTGCAAGGCGTGCAACCAGATCTGCATCGGCGGCGCCCTGGCTTCCGTCAGCGAAGCGTTCGCCATCGCGCGCAAGGCCGGCATCGATCCGGGGAAGGTGCGCGAGGCGTTGCTCGGCGGCTTCGCGGCGAGCAAGGTGCTGGACGTGCACGGCGAGCGCATCCTGAAGGGGAACTTCGTCCCCGGGTTCAAGACGAAGCTCTACCACAAGGATCTCGGCATCGTCGGCCAGACGATTCACGAACTCGACGTGCCGGCACCAATCGCCGCGCTCGTCCAGCAGTACGTCAGCGCGCTGATGGCGGCGGGGCGGGGCGAGGAGGACTACTCGGCCTTGGCGAAGGCGGTGTTCGCCGCCGCCGGGCTCGACTGAGGTGATCGTTCAGCCACCAGTGCAACCCCCCGAGGCCGCCGTCCGTAACACTGTATCAAGGGGGGACAGATGCTCGGACTCGGCTTCCGGACCGTGAAATCGGTGAAGTTCCTGTTCACGGCGCCGCTGCTCTTGGCGTTCCTGTTCGTCGTCAACCTGATGACGTCGCCCGGAGACTGGTGGATTCAGTGGGTCGCTCTGGGCCTCGGCATCGCCTGGTTTTTCTCGCTCATCAGGGTGATCTGGGCGGTCATCCTTGCCGGCGGGCTCGCCGCGCTCGGTATCTACATCCTGAACCGCCGCGCCGGTGCCTCGGGGCCCGCTCCCGCGCCGGCCCCGGGATCGACCGGCGGCTACACTGACGCAGCGTGACCTACAACTTCGATCCCGATCGCTGGTACGAGAATCAGCGGAAGCTTCTCGAGACCAGACGCGACGCGGGCGGACTCGACGACGCGGCGTTCGAGGCCGAACTGGAGCGGCTGGAGGCCAGGTACGACCAGATGAGCGCCCGGCTGGACAAGCCGTTCGACCTCAGCGGTACACGCCAAGACCGAACGCCGCCGCGCCGAGAATAATGAACGCCGGGTTCAGCCGGGTGAAGGTCAGCAGCCCGAACGCCACCGCGGCGATGACGAGTTTGTCCCACTCGCGCAGCATGGCGCCCGTGCCGCCGCTTCTGGCGCCGAAGACCGTCGCCCCCATGTCGTACGCCGTCCAGACCAGCAGGCCCACGACGACGGGGCGCACGGCTTTCAGCATGGCCTGGATGGCCGGGCTGTCCTTGATGCCGAAGAACGACGCGACCAGCACCAGCATGAGGATCGTCGCCGGAAGCACCGTCCCGGCCGCCGCAGCCACCGCCCCGGGCACGCCCGCGAGCTTGTAGCCCACGTAGGCCGAGACCTGGGGCGCAATCGGACCCGGCAGGGCGTTGCCGATGGCGACGGCGTCCGCGAACTCCGGCGGCGTCACCCAGCCTTCGGCCGTCGTCTCGCGCTGCATCAGGGCCAGCGACGCTGGTCCCCCGCCCCAGGAGAACAGCGACACCCGGGTGAACACGAGGAAGATCTTCCAGAGCAGCATCATGGGGCAGAATCTACCACGGTCCGCCTTTCGCAGGAATTGCCGGTCTCCGGGCCGCGGTGTTGGGAGTCCGCGAGCGTGTTATGCTGGGACATTCTCGCGCCCCGCGCGGGTGCGTTCGGCCCGCGCCGCCAGACCCCTATGCAGACTGAAGCCGGTCATCCGACTGCGTTCGAGACGCTGAAGGCCCCGGTCACGGTCCTTGTCGGCCATTTCGGGTCCGGCAAGACGGAGATTGCGCTCAACCTCGCCTTTGGCTGGCAGGAGCGCGGCGAGCAAGTGGCAGTGGTCGACCTGGACGTCGTCAAGCCCTACTTCCGGGTCCGGCTGCTCCGCGAGGAGATGCAGCGGCGCGGCATCGTCCTCGTGACACCCCAGGACGATCGGTTCTATGCCGATCTGCCCATCGTCGTACCGGAGGTCCGGGGCGCGATCGGCCGGGCGATGGCCGGCCACGGCCGGGCGATCGTGGACGTCGGCGGCGCTGACGTCGGCGCGCGCGTGCTCGGGTCCATCGGCGGCCTCGGCGACCGGGCTGCGGCCGACATCCTGTTCGTGGTCAACGGCAACCGGCCGTTCGCCGAGTCGCCCGACGCCGTCATCACGATGTTGCGGGAAATCGAGCGGGTGTCGAAGCTGACCGTGACCGGCCTCGTCGCCAATACCCACCTGATCCAGGAAACGACCCGGGAGACGGTCACAGACGGGCTCGCGTTGGCGAACGCCGTGGCCGATGCCACCGGGTTGCCCGTCCGGTTCGTCGCGATGCTGGCCCGGCTCGTCGGCGACAACGGGGAACCGCGTGGCGCGGGCGGCCTGCCCTGGCTCCCGCTGATTCGCCAACTCACCACGCCGCTTGAACCTCGGCCGCACGGCCTGCGCCGCCGGTCGAGTGTCGTATAGGGAGGAGACGCCGTGCCGATTCCGATTATCGAAGCCGATCGCTGCAAGGGGTGCGAACTGTGCGTCTACGCCTGCCCCGAGAACGTCCTCGAGATGTCCGCGAACATCAACGCCAAGGGCTATTTCTTCCCTGACGTGGCGCGGCCCGATGACTGCAACGGCTGCCGCTACTGCCTGCTGGTGTGCCCGGACACGGCCGTGCAGGTCGAGAACAAGGGCAAGACCACGGTCCGCACCGACGGCCTGACGGACAAGCCGACGACCTACTGTCCGGGCTGCACGCACGGCGTGATTCACCGCCTGGTGGGCGAGGTGCTGTCGGAGTTGGGCATCAGGGAGCAGACCGTCGGCATTGCGCCCGTCGGCTGCTCGGTGCTCGCCTACGAGTTCTTCAACTGCGACATGCAGCAGGCCTCGCACGGGCGAGCGATGGCCGTGGCGACGGGCATCAAGCGCGGGCGACCGGATCTGGTGGTGTTCACCTACCAGGGCGACGGAGACCTGGCCTCGATCGGCATGGCCGAGACGGTCCACGCGGCGAACCGAGGGGAGAAGATCACGGTCATCTTCGTCAACAACGCGATTTACGGCATGACGGGCGGGCAGATGGCGCCGACGACGCTGCCCGGCCAGGTGGCGACGACGTGCCCGCTGGGCCGTGACGTGACGCTCGCCGGGTACCCAATTCGCGTGGTCGAACTCCTCGCGACGCTGCGCACGCCGGCCTACCTGGCGCGCGTCTCCGTGCACGAGCCGAAAGCCATCATGAACGCGAAGAAGGCGATCCGGAAGGCGTTCAAGTTCCAGATCGACAAGACCTGCTTCTCGCTCATCGAGGTCGTCTCGACGTGCCCCACCGGCTGGGGGCAGCAGCCCCACGAGGCGTGCGAGTGGCTCGAAGAACACATGCTGCCGTACTACCCGCTCGGAGACGTGAAGACGCCGGAAGCGGCGCACTGACGGCGGGCCGGAGGACCACATGCACAACGAATTGATCCTGGCCGGGTTCGGCGGCCAGGGCGTCCTGCTGATCGGGAAGATGCTCGCGTACGCCGGCATGAAGGCGGGCCTCGAGGTCACCTGGATGCCGGCGTACGGTCCCGAGATGCGCGGCGGCACCTGCAATTGCACCGTCGTCCTGTCCGACCGCGAGGTCGGTTCGCCGGTGACCAACCGCCCGCACGGAGCGATCGTGCTCAACCTGCAGTCCATCGACAAGTTCGAGCCGCTCGTCAGGCCGGGCGGGATCCTCGTCCTGAACACGAGCCTGATCAACCGTCCCGCGGCACGCACGGACATCATCGTCGTGCCGGTGGCCGCGAACCAGATCGCCCTGGAGGCGGGGAGCGCCAAGGCAGCCAACATGGTCGCCCTGGGCGCGTTCCTCGGGGCGTCCCGGATCGTCAGCGAGGACCTCGTCAGGGACGTGCTGGCCGAGACGTTCGCCGGCCGGCAGAAAATCGTCGCGCTGAACCAGGTGTGCCTGACGAAGGGCTTCGAGATCGGGCAGGCTTACGCCCCGGCGATGGCCGGCCGCTAACGTCGGAGACCGAACCATGGCGAAGAAACTGATGAAGGGCTGCGAGGCCATCGGCGAGGCGGCGATCCAGGCCGGGTGCCGGCTGTTCTTCGGATATCCCATCACGCCCCAGAACGAGATCCCCGAGTACATGTCCGCGCGGCTCCCGCAGGTCGGCGGCATGTTCGTCCAGGCCGAGAGCGAAGTGGCGGCGTCGAACATGCTCTACGGCGCCTCCGGCGCCGGGTGCCGGTGTTTCACGTCCTCGTCCAGCCCCGGCATCTCCCTGATGATGGAAGGCATGTCGTACCTGGCCGGGTCCGAGCTGCCGGTGGTCATCGTCAACATCATGCGGGCGGGCCCCGGCCTGGGCGGCATCCTGCCGTCGCAGTCGGACTATTTCCAGGCCACGAAAGGCGGGGGCCACGGCGACTACCGCGTCCTCGTGCTCGCGCCGTCGACCGTCCAGGAGGCCGCGGACCTCACGATGGAGGCGTTCGACCTGGCAGACAAGTACCGCAACCCTGTGATGATCCTCGGCGACGGCCTGATCGGCCAGATGATGGAACCCGTGGAGTTCAAGCGCCGGATCGAGCCCGACGCGCTCCCGGAGAAGCCGTGGGCGACCACGGGGGCGGTCGGCCGGGCCCCGAACATCGTGAACTCGCTCTACCTCAAGGCCGAGGACCTCGAGCAGCACAACCTCGCGTTGGGCGCGAAGTACCGCGCGATGCGCGACGAGGTCCGGCACGCCGTCTACCGCGCCGACGACGACCTGGACGTGCTCATCGTCGCCTACGGGACCGTCGCGCGCATCGCCAGGACGTCGATCGACGCGTTGCGCGAGAAGGGCATCAAGGCGGGGCTGTTCCGGCCGGTGACGCTGTATCCGTACCCGGAGGAGGCCCTGGCGCGCACGGCCGCCCGCGCGAAACACGTACTGGTGGCCGAGCTCTCGATGGGGCAGATGGTCGAGGACGTCCGGGCCGTCATAGCGGGGCGGGTCCCGGTGGACTTCTACGGCCGGGTGGGCGGCATGGTGATGACCGCCGAGGAACTGGCCGAGCAGGCGGAGACACTGACGGCCGTGCCCGCGTAGGGCGTCGGCGCGTCGATCAGCGGGGGAGAGCACAAGCGATGGGCGAGAACCGCGACGCGATCCTCGGGATCCTGAGCAAGGCGTACCAGATCGAAACGGACGGCTACACGTTCTACTCGATGACGGCCGATCGGGCCACGAAGCCCGCCGTGCAGGAACTCTTCGCGAAGCTTGCTTCGGACGAACGGCAGCACCAGGCGTTCCTGCAGTCGGTGGCGAAGGGCTACGACGAGAAGGGAACCGCGGCGTTTCACTTCGAGATGAAACCGCTCGACGCGCGGGCGATCGCGTCGCAGGTGTTCACCGGGCAGTTCCGGGAGCAGGCGGCCGGGGCGCAGTTCGAGATGGCGGTCCTCTCAATCGGCATGACCCTCGAAACGAACGCCATCACGTACTTCTCGGCCGCGGCGAAACAGGCGACCGACGAGGAAGTCAGGGGTTTCTACCAGTTCCTGGCCGACTGGGAGCAGCAGCATTACAGCGCTCTGCACAACATCTTCGACATCGTCCGGTCGGATCACATGGCCGAGAGCGGCTTCTCGCCGTTCTAGTGTCAGCAGTCCCTCGCCTGGACGGCGCCGGCCCCGGAGCCTCGCGGCCTGCGTCCCCTCAGTGTAGTGTCAGGGTCGTCGTACCCATCGTGATGGCATCGCCGGCGCGCAGTTCCGCTTCCTGGACCCGCTGGCCGTTGACCCAGGTCCCGTTCGCCGAGCCGAGGTCGCGCAGGAAGAAGCCCTGCGGCGTGACCGTCACCATCGCATGTCGCGATGAGACCTCCGGATCGTGGATCACGAACGCGTTGTCGGCGCCGCGCCCGATGCTCGTCTCGGCCTGCGCGATGCGAAACTGCCTCCGCCCGCCGTCCGCGTAGACGACCGCCAGGACGGCGTCGATATTCAACACCGGCGCGGACGTGCGCCGGCGGAGGAGCGCGATGGCCGACCCGAGTACCAACGACAGCACCAAGAGCATGGCCAGGCCCGCCACCGCGATGCCGGGCCGGCCCGTGTCGATGACCGGCCCACCGCCTCGGGGGCCCGGCTCGGGCACCGCGGGTTTCAGCGGCTCAGGCCTCGGCGGTTCAGGCCCCGACGGCTCACCCATCTTCGGAGGCTCGCCGGAGATTTCGTCGACGCCGACCGACCGGCTGGTCTCGTACCCGGCCGGGAACGCGTCCACCTTGAAGTCGTGGCTCAGGATGACGCCGGGACCGGTCTTACCGGCGGCGGACCAGTACTCGTCGCCCGTCATCGTGAACGGCGCCGACATTCCCACGCGGTGCTGGTCGATCGGGCGGATCGACGTGACCGACTGGATCATCGGGTCCGCCGCGTCGATCGGCAGGCGTCCGGGCGTCGGCGACCGTGTCAGGTACGCATAGCTGTGGGCTTCGTACGGCGGGCCGAACTTGACCTCGATCTCGAAGTCCGCTGGCGCGATCTGCCGGCCGGAGCCGTCGACCACGTGCAGGGCGAGCAGTGTCCGGGCCGGCTTCGGCGTCCGCCGCATTGGCGACCAGCGCGGATCGATCGTGTGCTCGACGTTGCGCGCGTGATCGGCGCCGTAGGTCACGAACTCGACGAGGCCGCCGTTGGCCGTGTGCCCGATAGCCTCGCCGTCGTCGTAGAAGAGATTCTGGGGATGCTCGCTCGACGCCGCGTCCGCGAAGAACCCGTGCATCGCAAAGAGCTCATCGAGCGGTGAGAGCGGCGCCCCAGCGGCAGTCTTGGTCGCCGCCGTCGTCGCTTTCGTGGGCGCCGGCGCCTTTACAGGTGTCGCTTTCGCCGCCGCCGTGCCGATGCTTTCGGCCTTGAGCACGGCGTACAGCTGCCAGACGTCCCAGATCCCGCGGGCGTCATCACCGTACGGTAGCCGCGCGGGCGGATCCGGGGTGGCCAGCAGCGGGAACAGCCGGTTGAGTCCGACAGTGATCCCGTCCCGGAAGGTCCGGGTGAACTTCGAGCCGCTGGCCCAGGGCGGACGGAACTCGACGCACAGTTCCTTGAGCGTCGTGTCCGTGACATCCGCCTGCAACTCCTCCGCGTTGCTGTCGTAGAGGTCCCAGAGCAGCTCTGCGACGGCCAGTTCCTCCTCCTCGCCCCGGTATCCCCAAGGCCGGTCGCCGGGGACGCCGAGGTCGCGGTGGATGATGTTGACGTCGACGTTCCCGTGCCGCGAACCGGCAACCGCCTGCTCGCCGACCAGCCCGGCGAAGAAGGTCGCAAACCCCTCGATGAACGAGCCGCAGGTGTCGGGGTTCCGGTAGCCGTCGTGGTACGTGTTGTAGGGCAGGGCCGGCAGCTGGTGGAGCGTCATGATGCCCTGGAACGTGTGGCCGAGCTCGTGCCAGATCGTGCCTTCCCGCAGCTGCTGGGTGGACGTGCTACGGCTGACGCTGAGCGCCATTTCCGCCTCGTCCTGCCTGCCGTAGGCATCCTGTTTCACCGTCACCTCGTCGGTCGCGAACGCCCGGACGCGCACGGGGTCGGCAGGGATGATCGTTGGCGCGGCTGCCGCGAGCTTCGTTTCGACCAGCCGCCAGGCCATCTCGGCGTAGCGGTAGATCAACCCCGCATCGAACAGGCGATCGGCCGAGGTATTCAAGGGCGATAGCTCGTCGGACTTCCCGAAGACGACGTCCTTGGTGAAGGGCTTCGGCGGCGGCTCCGAGGCCGTCTTCGGGGGAGGCGGCGGCGGTGGCACGTCGAACGGCTTCGTCTCGACGCCGACAGGGGATGTCTCCTTGTCGTCGAACACGCTGAAGAGGACGCGGTCGACGTTCTTCGAGTCTCTCAGCCTGGTGCGCTGCAGCTCGGCGCGCAGCACGACCTTCTCGACCGGTTTGTCGAGCGCAAGGCGGTACTTGCCCTCCGTGTCCGTGACGGCGTAGGCGATCGGCTTCCCGTCCTTCAGCAGCGTGACGAGGGCGCCGGCGACGGCGAAGTCCGCCGGGTGGGTCGGCGACTCGGAGTCGACGTCCGGTGCTGCCGGCGGCGCGCCGGCGCTGCCTTCGCGCCGGCCGCGCACGTCGCCGACCACCTGGACCTGCGGCTCGGCGGCGGTGTACTCGTAGTAGGTGGTCGCGTGGGTGCCCGACGTCGAGACGATGTCCATACGGGCGCCGACCAGCGTCGTGCGCTGCCCGTGGCCGCCGACGACGATCAGGAGGAACTTCTTCGCGGGACCCGGCTTCGGCGCCGTCACAGTCACGGTGCGCGACCCGGTCGGCCCTCCGCCCTTGCACAGGAATGCGGCGCCCAGCATGGAGGCCTGAACGTCGATCTTCTTCGCGATGGCGTGGCTCCAGCCCTCGCCCTGCGTCGCGGCGAACCCGAACGCCTTCCCCTCGAACAACCCACCGGAGTCCTTCTCCTGGCAGGCGTAGTCCATCATCGCGGGGATGTGGACGTCCCGCCAGGTGCCCTTGCCCGTGTACGAGCCGACGAACACGGCCGTGTAGCCGCGCCCGGCGCCCCCGCCCCACGTCGACCCCGCGTCGCTGACCGTCACCTGCAGCGGGATCTTCTCGCCTTCGGCGACTTCCGTCGGCGGCTCGACCCACGTGTGCCTGAACTTCGGCCGGCCTCCGGGGCACGTGCCTGACGTGCTGAAGGACGTCCCTTCGGGTTTGTTCTTCTCGAACGTCACCTCGCCTGTCGCCGTGCAGTTCCCGAAGTCGATCGTCTTGCTGTGCCAGGTCTTCGTGAGCCTCCAGACGACCGGCGGCGGGGCTGGCTTGGCTGTGGGACCGGCCTGAGCCGACGGGCGCCCAGCCACGGCCGGCCAGAAGACCGCCAGCCCAACCATGGCGATGAACCCCACCGGGACTCCCGCTGTCGTGGACATAGCCGCGCTCCTTCAGGTGTGACTCGCGTGGGGGCCGTGTCTGCCCATCGTAGTATCGATGCACGCTGCGTCGGCCAACAGGAGGACGGGGCACGTCACAGTCGGCCTCCCGACTCACGCGGGGGTGCGTGCACGGCTGAGAGGATGCGTCCCGCCCGCGGCACCGGCCATGACGAACGACCCGCCCCATCGTCAGCACGCGCCTATGGTCGGCGCGCTGACGGAGCCTAATGCAGGTCCGTAAGAAGTTCAATCACAGGCAAGTCTTTGCATCAATCCAGATCTTCGTTCATGCCATTAACGCGCCCTCCGACCCCGCTGATGTCCTTCGTCAGCTTGGCGAATCGAGAGCTGAAGCGGGTCGTGTCGAAGAGGCCCCGCGCCTGCTGGAGCGCACCAGCCCGGGAATCGATGTCGGAGACGGGGCATTCTGTTCACGGCGGGACCAGCCGCACCCAGGGGACCCGGCTGATGCTTCTATTGTCTGACGATCGCCTACATCACCAGCACCTTGATGTCCGGGTAGCCCATCAGCTTCAGGATGAAGTAGTTGACGGCCGCTTCGCCGGGATCACCCGCGAAGCACACCAGTTCCGCGTATCGCGGCACGCCGGCCTTCGTCAGGATGTTCCAGATGTCCTTCGCCGCCTTGGGCGTGCCATCGGGATTCAACAGCCCGGTGTACGGCACGTGAACGACGGTGCCGTCCTGGACTCGCGCGGGCAGGTCCTTGCCCGACGCGATGAAGACCTTCGGGTACAGCCCCTGAGTGGCCTTGGGGTCCGAGATGACGATACCGTTACGGATGCTCACCGGATACGTCTTCGGTTCGATGGTCAGGTCGCCGGGCGCCTTCTTGGGGCCGACGGCCGTCGGGTTCTTCGTCACGGCGAAGCCCTGCTTGGCCCATCCGTCCATGGAGTCCAGGAAGACCGACGCCTGTTTCTGACCCGCGTGCTCCAGCATGAGGAACGCCAGAGCGGCGTCCGGCGTCAACCCCGCGCCTGACACCACGACTGCTTCGAGCGCCGCGTCGACGCCGGCGGCTCCCAGAGCCTCCGCCAGTTTCTGGGGGCTGCCGGCGTGGCGTCTGAACACCTCTGCCGGGATGTTCAGCGCGAAGGGCACGTGGCCCTGATTGAACGCGTCTGCAGGGCGCACATCCACGACGCTGATCGGTGCGCCCAGATACGTCCGGACCATCTGGCCGCCCGTCCATTGCAGCCAGCGCGAGTCCCTCATCAGGTACGGGGCATCAAAGGTCCAGTAGGGCAGGTCTCTCGGATCGGCGAGCCAGCCCAGTTCGGACTCGGCGTACAGCTTGACCCTGGGGTACCCGAGGATGAACTTCAGGGCGAAGAACGGCGCGCTCGCGGCGACCCCTCCGCCGCAGTACGTGTGAATCTGCTGTTCCGGCCTGATGTTCAGGTAGCGCAGCATCCGCCGCAGTTCGTCGGGCGACTTGAAGGTCTTGTCGGTGTTGAACAGGTCGGCGCTGGGCAGCAGGACGCCGTTGGGCGGATGGCCGGCCCGATTGAAGGGCGCCACTTCTCCAAAGTGCCAGTTGGCGCCCAGGGCTTCCAGCAGCACGTTGTTGGCCGGATCCCCGGAGGCGGTCAGGAACTCCGGCAGCCGCACTCTCACGTTCTCGTTGACCGCCTTGACCCGGAAGGAGCCCGGCTTCGGGGCGGGCGCGATGTCCTTGGTCACGGGCAGCCCGGCTGCCTCCCACTTGGACATGCCGCCGTCGAGGACCAGGAGGTTCTTCGCCGGGAAGCCGTGGTAGAGGAGGGCGAAGAAGAGCCGGGTGGCCATGAAGGTGCCGCCCTGGTCGTACATCACGACGCGCTTCTCCGGGCTGACGCCCCACGACTGATACAGCCGTTCCGTCTCAGCGACCGGGGCCTCCTTGCCCCCGTAGGTCATCGCGTCGACGTTCACGGCACCCGGAATGTGTTTCGCCCCATAGGTCGGCGCGAGTGACGCGTCGAGGATCAGCACATCGGGGTCGTGGCGATGCTTCTCGAGCCACCTGACGTCGACGAGATTGCCTGTGATTCCCTCCGCCGCGATCACCGGCTGTGCCGCGAGCAGGCAACCCGCGACGGCGACGAGGCAGCCATAACTCAGAATCTTCGCCATGTCCTCCTCCAATGCCTCGTGACCGCCGACGCTCCCGGGAGCCATCGCCGGCGAGGCGGGAATGCTCTCGTGTCAGCTCGATGCCGGTGTTTCTCCAGGGATACGGCCAGACCACACCGGATGTTCCGTCAGCCGTGCTAGCGCTGAGTTGTCTAGTACATCGTCCAGGGACGACGGCCGGGGCTGAAGTTCATCGAGGTCAGCGACACGGTATCCCAGCGCGAGTCTCGCGGCGACCATGACGCGGCCGTCCCGCCGCGTGCGGACTGGATTCTCAACTCCTGAGCGGTCTGTCCCCCTTGTCCTTCTTCGCGGCCGCGACATCGGCGGCGAACTTCTTGTCCAGCGTGAGGACATGCTCCAGGAACCAGTCTCTCAGGAAGGTCAGCACGCTCCGCGCCTCGCCTGCGACGCCCTTCGCGTGTGCCGCCTCCAGTGCCGCAATCTGCGACACGAAATACTCGTGCTGCCGTTTCTGGGATCCCATCTCCGTGTAGCCGAAGAACCGCATCAGCTCTTCCTCGGCCTGGAAGTGCTGGACCGCGTAGGCCTTGAGCCGTGCGAGCAGCTCGGGGTCGATGCCGGCCCGTTCGTCGTTCGACACCTGCGTGTGGCAGTCGTTCAAACACTCGAGGAATGACCGATGTTGTCGGTCAAGTTCCTCGATGCCGATGCAGAAGCTGTCTTTCCACGTGAAAAATTCCACAATGCCTCCTGTCTGGTTGGCCAAGAGCATCCGGGGGTCACAGCGCGGCCGCCCAGTGGTCTTCCGTCACCACGCAGATTAGCGCGCTGCCCGCTTCAATTCCATAGCCCTGTCGTTCTTGGTCTCGAATGCGCGGCGTCAACTACTCTTGCGGTGTCGAAGAGGCCACGCGCCTGTCGGAGCACACCAGCCTGGGAATCGATGTCTGAGAAGGGGCGTTTCGTCTCGGAACGAACTGGCAACAAGAGGAGTGACCGTGGAAGGCGGCGGCCTTCGCGTGGCTGGACTTCCTTCCCAGGACGGCGCCGACGCCGAACAGACGTACAGTCAGGCCTCTGGCTCGTGTCTCCCGAGTACCGAACTTCGAAGCGCTACTTGGCCGAGAACCGGTAGACCGTCGTCGACTTGTACGTGTGCCCGGGCCGGAGCAGTACCGGCGGGAAGTTCGGGTGGTTGATCGAGTCGGGGAAGTGCTGCGTCTCGAGGCAGAACCCGTAGTGCTGCTTGTAGGCGGCGCCGGACTTGCCGACGAGCGTCCCGTCGAGGAAATTCCCCGTATAGAACTGGACACCCGGCTCCGACGTCAGCACGTCCATCGCGCGGCCCGACTTCGGATCGCGGACCGTCGCCGACATCGCCAGCACACCGCCGCCGTGCGACAGGACGTAGTTGTGATCGTAGCCGCCAGGGGCCGCGCCCGGCACCTGGGCAATCCGCGCGCCGATGGCCGTGGGCCGGTTGAAGTCCATCACCGTGCCGCGCACGCTGGCGATGTCGCCCGTCGGGATGAGCGTGTCGTCCACCGGCGTGAAGCGATCCGCCATGATCGTCAGCTCGTGGTCGAGGATCGTGCCCTGGCCTTCACCCGCGAGATTGAAGTAGCTGTGGTTCGTCAGGTTGACGATGGTCGGCTTGTCCGTCGTGGCCGTGTAATCGAGCCGCACTTCGTTGGCGTTCGTCAGCGTGTACACGACGGTGGCGGTCAGCGTGCCCGGGTAGCCTTCCTCCATGTCCGCGCTGACGTAGGTGAACCTCACCGCCGCGCCCGCCGCGGCTGGCACCACCTGAGCCTTCCACACGCGTTTGTCGAACCCGCGCAGCCCGCCGTGCAGGTGGTTCGGGCCGTTGTTCGCCGCCAAGGTGTACTCGCGGCCGTCCAGCTTGAACTTGCCCTTGGCGATGCGGTTCCCGACGCGCCCGATCGTGGCGCCCAGGTACGGCTCATCCCGCTCGTAGTCCGCGAGCGTCTTGAAGCCGAGCACCACATCGGCCATCTTGCCGTCGCGGTCTGGTACGAGCAGCTCCGTCAAGGTCGCGCCGTACGTGATGACCTTCGCCACGACCCCGTTCGCGTTGACGAGCGTGTAGCGATCGACGGCCTGCCCGTCCTTTGTCGTGCCGAACGGCGTCTTGTCCACGCGAGCCCCCTTGCCTGCGGCCGCCGGCTGCGCTCCAGCCGCCGCGACAGCCAGTGCCAGGACCATTGCGGTACCGCCCAAAACGATGCGTCCAAACCGGTGTGTCATGATGGCGCCCCCACGTCAGTCCATGCCGCGACCGCGACGACCGCCGGCCTCAGCACCTCATCGCCGACGGTATATCCCTGCCGGATGACGCCCAGGACCAGGCCGTTCTGCGACGGCTCTCTGGCGGGGACGGTCGTCGCCGCCTCCTGCGCAGCCGGGTCGAAGTGGCGGCCCAGGACGTCCATGGGCCGGACGCCGCGCGCGTCGAGCGCGGCGAGGAACTGCGCGCGCACCATCTCGACGCCCAGCAGCAGGGGTGTGCCTGCAGCGCTCGTTCGGCCCGTCTCGATGGCGCGATCGAGGTTGTCGACGACGTCCAGCAGATCGGCCAGCACCGCCCGCGTGCCGCGCTCGACCTCCTTCGCGACGTCGCGCCGCATCCGCACCCGCGCCTGTTCGAACTCCGCGTTGGCCGCGCGATAGCGCGTGAGCGTCGCGCGCAACTCCTCGTCGTTCGCGGCCAGGCGGGCCTCGAGCTCCTGGACGTAGGTCGGCTTATCGAACGGCTCCTCGGCGCCGCCGTCCCCCGTGTCTCCGCGGGCCCACCAGCGGCGGTCGACCACCTGGATTGCCGGTCCTGGTTCGTCTGTCATCGTTCAGCGTCCCGGGTCTGGTTGCTCGGCCCCCTATACGGTGGCCGGCGCCGCCGGTTCCTCCGCCGGGGCGGGGGAGGCGGGGTCACACGAGAAACCGAGCGCATTGCCCGAGAGGCCGATCCGGACCGTGCCCCCGTGTTCGAGCGCCCCGAAGAGGATCTCGTCCGTCAGGGGATCCCTCACCTCGGTCTGGATGACGCGTGCGAGCGGCCGGGCACCGAAGAGCGGGTCGTAGCCCTTCGCCGCCAGCCACGAGCGGGCGTCCGGATCGAGGACGATTGCGACGCGCCGCTCGCGTAATTGCGACTCGAGCTGCAGGATGAACTTCTCGACGATCGTCTCCATGACGCCGGGCGAGAGCGTCTGGAAGCTGACGATCGCGTCCAGCCGATTCCGGAACTCCGGGCTGAAGATGCGTTCGACCGCTTCCTTGGCCCGGAGCCTGGCCGTCTTCGCGCGGCTGCCCGGCGCGTTCGCCGCGGCGAACCCGATCGTCGCGGCGCTCATCTCACGCGACCCGGCATTCGACGTCAGGATCAGGATGACCTGCCGGAAGTCCGCCTTGCGGCCCATGTTGTCCGTCAGCGTCGCGTGGTCCATCACCTGCAGCAGGATGTTGTACACGTCGGGGTGGGCCTTCTCGATCTCGTCCATCAGGACCACCGCGTACGGGTGCGTCCTGACGGCATCGACGAGCAGGCCGCCCTGCTCGAAGCCCACGTATCCGGGCGGTGCGCCGATCAGGCGCGCCACGGCGTGCTTCTCCATGTACTCGGACATGTCGTAGCGGACGAACTCGTTGCCGAGGTGGATGGCGAGCTGGCGGGCGAGCTCCGTCTTGCCGACCCCGGTCGGGCCGGTGAACAGGAAGCACCCGGCCGGGCGATCGGGCTGTCCGAGCCCCGCCCTCGAGCGCTTGATCGCCGCGGTGACCTGCCGCACCGCGTCGTCCTGGCCGAACACGACGCGCTTCAACGACTCCTCGATCGTGCGCAGGCGCTCGCGATCCGACGCGCTGGCCTGCTTCTCGGGGATGCGCGCCATCCGCGCCGCGACGCCCTCGATGTCGTCGGTGGACACGACGCGCTCGGCGCCCGGCGTCTCGTCCGGGCCGATCGGCAGCAGCCGCAGCCGCGCGCCGGCCTCGTCGATGAGGTCGATGGCGCTGTCGGGGAGCCGCAGGTCACGGAGGTGGCGCTTGGCCAGCTTGGCCGCGGCTTCGAGCGCCCCGTCCGAGTAGCGGACCTTGTGGTGCGCCTCGTACCGGCTGCGCAGGCCCTTGAGGATCAACACCGTTTCCTCGGTCGTCGGTTCGTCGACCACGACTTTCTGGAGGCGCCGCGCCAGCGCCCGGTCCTTCTCGATCTGCTTGAACTCCTCGAACGTCGTCGATCCGACGATGCGCAGGTCCCCGGCGGAGAGGACGGGCTTGATGAGCGTGGCGAGATCCAGCGTGCCGCCCGTGGTCGCTCCGGCGCCGACGGTGGCGTGAATCTCGTCGATGAACAGGATCGGCAGCGGCCTGGACAGCAGTGCGCCGATGACCGCCTTGAACCGCTCTTCGAAGTCGCCGCGGAATCGCGTGCCAGCCAACAGCGCGGCGGTGTCGAGCGAGAAGACCTCGGCGTCCTTGAGGATGTCGGGCACGTCGGCGTCGAGCAACCGCTGGGCGAGGCCTTCCGCCAGCGCGGTCTTGCCGACGCCTGCGTCGCCGACGAACACGGGGTTGTTCTTCCGTCGCCGGCACAGAATCTCGAGGGTACGGTTCAGCTCGATGGCGCGGCCGACCAGCGGATCGAGCTTCCCCGCCGCGGCCCGCTCCGTCAGGTTCACGGCGTACGCGGCCAGCGGGTCGGCAGCCGTCGGCGGATCCTCGTCGCCCGGCCCGGGCGTCCCGCCGCCGTCCGGGGCCTGGCCGCCGGCGGGCGGGGTCTCCGGCGCCTGCGGCACCTTGCTGATGCCGTGGGAGATGAAGTTGAGGACGTCCAGGCGCGTGATGCCGTGGGAGGCGAGCAGCATCGCCGCGTACGAGCGGCCCTGCTGCATCAGGGCGGCGAGCACGTCACCCGCCCGGACTTCGTCCCGCCCGGCGCTCTGGACGTGGAGCACGGCCGCCTGCAGCGTCCGCCGGAACGCCAGCGTCTGCTCGGGCTCCTTGTCCGACCCGGAGGGCAGCTGCTCGATGCGCTCCCTCAGGAACGTGTCGAGCTCGCGGCGGAGGCGCGGAACATCCGCCCCGCACGCGCCGAGGATCTTCTCGCCCTCGACGTCGTGGGCTATGACGTACAACAGGTGTTCGAGCGTCAGGTGGGCGTGGCGGCGGGACACCGCCTCGCGGTACGTGACGTTCAGCAGCATTTCGACCGACGAACTGAACACGGATAGCGTCCTTTCCCGGAACCCCCAGGTACAGTATAGCGGTCAGGCCTTCTCGATGACGGCCCTGAGGGGAAAGCCGTGGTCCTCCGCCAGCGCGTGGATCGTGGCCACCTTGGTCTCGGCGATGTCCCACGGGAAGACCCCGCAGCCCCCCTGGCCCTGCGTGTGCACCTGCATCATGATGCGGAACGCCTCGGCCGGGCCCTTGTTGAACACCGACTCGAGCACGTCGACGACGAACTGCATGCTCGTGTAGTCGTCGTTGAGCAGGATGACGGAGTAGAGTTCGGGCTCCCGCGTCTCGGCCCTGGTCTTCTCGAGGACGGACCGATCGGTCTTGGGGCGTTCATCGGCCATCGGACAGCAGTATACCGTTCGGGACGCCGGCAGCGCTTCGGATACAATGCGACGGTCGGTGACAGGGCGCGAGCGGCCGCGCCGCCGCGACGGCCGTGGCGTGGACTGGTAGCGCGATTGGAGTGCGCGGCCATGCAGGACTTCGAGAAACTCGGCACGTTCTACCTCGGGCGGGAGTACGACCTCGGCGCCGGCAAGCGACGCGAGAACCTCGTCCTCTACGACTCCAGGGACCTCGTCACCCATGGCGTGTGCCTCGGCATGACGGGGAGCGGCAAGACCGGCCTGTGTCTGGCGATCCTGGAGGAAGCCGCCATCGACGGCGTGCCCGTCATCGCGGTCGATCCGAAGGGCGACCTGGCCAACCTGCTCCTCACGTTCCCCAATCTGTCTGCGGACGAGTTCCGGCCCTGGGTCAACGAGGACGACGCCCGGCGGAAGGGCATGGGCGTGGACGAGTACGCGGCCGACCAGGCGTCGAGGTGGAAGAGCGGCCTGGCCGAGTGGGGCGAGGACGGCGTCCGCATCGGCCGGCTGCGGGCCGCGGCCGACTTCGCCATCTACACGCCGGGCAGCAGCGCGGGCATCCCAATCTCGATTCTCCGGTCGCTCGACGCGCCGCCCCCCGCGCGGCGCGACGACCGCGAGCTGTTCGCGGAGCGCGTGGCGACGACCGCCACCAGTCTGTTGACGCTGGCCGGGATCGACGCGGAGCCGGTCCGGAGCCGTGAGCACATCCTGGTCGCGACGATTCTGGACACCGCGTGGACCGCCGGCCGCGGCCTCGATCTGGCCGGGCTGATCCAGCAGATCCAGCGGCCCCCCGTGCAGCGGATCGGCGTGCTCGAGCTCGAATCGTTCTTCCCGGCGTCCGATCGGTTCGGCCTGGCGACGGCCTTCAACAACCTGCTCGCCGCGCCCGGTTTCGAGGCGTGGCTGGACGGCGAGCCCCTCGCGGTCGATCGCCTGCTCTACACGGCGGACGGAAAGCCCCGCGTCTCGGTCATTTCGATCGCGCACCTCGGCGACCGTGAGCGGATGTTCTTCGTGTCGCTGCTGCTGAACGAGATCCTGGGGTGGATGCGGACGCAGCAGGGCACGACGAGCCTTCGCGCGCTCTTCTACATGGACGAGGTCTTCGGGTACTTCCCGCCCGTGGCGAACCCTCCGTCGAAGGCGCCGCTGCTGTCGCTGCTGAAGCAGGGCCGCGCCTTCGGCCTCGGGTGCCTCCTCGCGACGCAGAACCCGGTGGACCTGGACTACAAGGGCCTCTCGAACGCGGGCACGTGGTGGCTCGGGCGGCTCCAGACCGAGCGGGACAAGGCGCGGGTGCTCGACGGCCTGGAGGGCGCGGTGCTCACGGGCGGCGGCAAGTTCGACCGGTCGTACTTCGACAAGTCGCTCAGCGCGTTGTCCAGCCGCGTGTTCCTCATGAACAACGTCCACGAGGATACGCCCGTCGTGATGGAATCGCGCTGGGCGATGTCGTACCTGCGCGGCCCGCTCACGCGCGACCAGATCAGGGTGCTGATGGCGCCGCGGAAGAGCGCCGCCGTCCCCGCCGCTGCCGCGGCGGCACCGTCGCAGGCGACGGCTGCGGCGGCGCCCGCCACCACGCCGGGAGAGGCCCGCGGAGAGCGGCCGGCGCTGCCGCCCGAGATCCCGCAGTTCTTCGTGCCGGCCGGAACACCGAAGCCCGCGGCGTCGAGCCTCGCGTTCTCCCCGATGGCGGTCGGTGCCGCCAGCATCGGATTCTCCGACGCCAGGAGCCGCGTGTCGCACTCGCGCCCGCTGATGGTCCTCGCGGAGATCGACCCGCGGCTCGGGAGCGTGGCCTGGAACGAGAGCACCGCCGTCGACTTGGCCGCGAAGGACCTCGACACCGATCCCCCGGCGGGTGGGCGGTTCCTCGACCTGGCTCCGGCAGCCTCCAAGCCGAAGTCCTACGACGCGTGGGCCCGCGACTTCAAGACCTGGCTGAGCCAGTCCCAGACGCTGGAGCTCTTGAAGAGCCCGTCATCCGGGGAGGTGTCGGCGCCCGGCGAGTCCGAGCGCGACTTCCGGATCCGTCTTCAGACAGTGGCGCGCGAGCAGCGCGACGCGGCCGTCGCGAAGCTGCGGGAGGCCTACGCCGCGAAGATCGCGGCCCTCGGCGAGAAGATCCGCCGGGCGCAGCAGGCCGTCGAGCGCGAGTCCGGGCAGGCCAACGCGCAGAAGCTTCAGACCGTCGTGTCGATGGGAGCCACAGTCCTCGGCGCGCTGTTCGGCCGCAAGACGCTCAGCACGTCGACGCTGGGCCGCGCGACCACGGCGGCGCGCGGCGTCGGCCGCAGCATGAAGGAGAGCCAGGACATCGCGCGCGCCCAGGATTCGCTGGGGGCGATCGAGCAGCAGAAGGCCGACCTCGAGGCCCAGGTCCAGGCGGAGATCGATGCGCTCGGCGGCGCGATGGACCCGTTGAAGGAGGCCTTCGAGCCGGTCGTGATCAGGCCGAAGCGAACGGAGGTCACGGTCCAGCTCGTCGCCCTCGCCTGGGCTCCGGTGTGGATCGACGGGCAGGGCCGCCGCGCGCCCGCCTACCGGTGAGCGTCGCGCTCGCCGGCCTCGATCCGGACCGGCAGCGCGTTCTCCTTCGGAGGGACAGGGCAGGTCGCGTACGGCGTGAACGCGCACGGCGGGTTCTCGGCCTTGTTGAAGTCGAGCACGACCTCGCCGTTCACGGGCATCGGGGCATACAGGAATCGCCCGCCCGGGTAGGTGCCCTCGCCGGTCGTCAGGTCCCTGAAGATGAAGAACAACTCCTTGGCGTCCGCCCCGTCGAGGACGGGCTGCAGGGCATAGTCGCGTCCGCCCAGGGTGAAGGTGACGGTGCCGGGCGTCGGCCAGGGTTGGACGGCGCCAAGCACATTCGGAATCATGATGGTCGTCGGGGCCGTATGTGGCGTGAAGCGGGCCGCGACGCGGAACTCATCCTGGATCGGGTACCAGTGGAGGCCGGCGAAGTTTCGCCGCGCGGGGCTGTTGCTGTCCTTCACGCGCACGCCGACACGATCCCCCCGCTTGATGACGAAGAGTGTCAGCGTTCCCGCCGTCACAACGTCGTGGTCCCCGGGCTGCGGGCGCAGGACCTGGGTCCGGGCCGGCCGGCCGTTCACGCGGACCTCCGCGCCGTCCGCGGGATTGAACGTGGCGGTGCCTCCGGCCAGGGTGATGATGCCCACCGAACGGGGCGCGCTGCCCGCCGGGAGCGGCACCTCCGCCGCCGGGTCGCTGCCCACGCGGTTGGCGCCTTCCTCGAGCCAAGACAACCCCACGAGGGTGAGCCAGCCATCTTCCGCGCGGAGGCCGGCTTCGCGCTGCGCCCGCCACGTCCCGATGGACTCGGCGTAGCCGGGCGTCGCCTTCTGCGGAGCCTGCGGAGCGGCGAAAACGGGGGATGGCGTGACGCCAGCCGCTGACACGGCCAACACCACGGAAACGAGCCATCGTCGACGTGCATGCATATGGTTCGATCTTACCGCCCCGGGGCGCGACAGGAGCGGCGCATTGACTTGTGCGAGGCCGGGCCCTAGAGTACCGAGAAGGTTTCAAGAAATGAATGCAAGTTCATCGACGCGCCGTGCCCGCCATCGTGAGGCGGACCTCGCGGGTCTGCTCGAAGCCGCCGAGCGGGTCTTCAGTGAGAAAGGCTACCACGCCACCTCCATTCGCGACATCGCCGACGCCGCCGGGTTCAGTGTCGGTGGCGTCTACCAGTTCTTCGCCGGCAAGGACGCTCTCTACCTGCGCGTCGCGGAGGGCCAGTGGGAGTACTTCTTCGGACTGCTCGACGCGGCGAGACAGGTCGAGGGATTCCGGGGGAGACTCGAGGCGCTGACGTCGGCCATGTTCCAGGCGTTCGAAGAGCGCCGGGGGTTCTTCAGGCTCTTCATGTCGGAGCGGGGCAGGCTCGGCGCCGCGTTCTCCGGTGAGGTCGCCGAGCGCATCGGTCAGCAGACGCGCCGTCTCCGCGGGCAGCTCGTCGACCTCATGCGCCAGGGCGTCGCGGAGGGGGCGCTCCGGCCCGGAGACCCCTCGATGCTCGCGTCAGCCTACATGGGCATCGTCCACAACTGCATCCTGGAGGGACTGGCGTCCGGCGCCGTGGCGCTCAGCCAGTCCCCGGCGGCGGTGCTGTCGTTGTTCCTCGATGGGGCAGCCGGAACGGCAGCCGCGACACCGGGCACTGCGGGACCGCACCTGGAGCCGCCGGCGTAGCTGGGGCCGGTGAACACCGCGGGGGGCCGCGCCGCCGGGTCAGACGACGAGGAGTTCCTCGAGTTCAGGAATCTCGTCCTTCAACGTCGTTTCCACCCCGAAGTACAGCGTCATCTGGGCGCTGGGGCAGCCGACGCAATTCCCGGACAGCCGGACTTTGGCTTTGTTGTCGACGACGTCGATGAGTTCGATATCGCCCCCGTCGCTCTGGATCAGCGGCCGGATGCGGTCGAGGACGGACTGTACGCGTTCACGTGTAACCATGGGAGCTCTCCTGGCGTGCCTCATATGATACTACGCGGACATCTGATACACTGAGCGTGCAGATCCTCAGCCCCTGACACATGGTTCCTTCGGCGCCGTTCACCATCGATGAAGTCGTTGTCGGCCGCAGCCCCAGGATGCGGGCCGTCTTCGATTTCGTGCGCGTCATCGCGGACAGCGACAGCAGTGTGCTCGTGACGGGGGAGACCGGCACGGGCAAGGAGATGATCGCCAACCTGATCCACCAGTCCAGCGCCAGGCGGCACAAGCCGTTCGTGCCGGTGAGCTGCGCGATCCTCACGGAGACGCTGATCGAATCGGAACTGTTCGGCCACGAGCGGGGCGCGTTCACCGGGGCCATCAAGGACCGTCCGGGCCGGTTCGAGCTCGCGCAGGGCGGCACCATCTTCCTGGACGACATCGACGACGTCCCGATGTCGATCCAGGTCAAGCTGCTGCGCGTCCTCCAGAACCGGACGGTCGAGCGCCTGGGCGGCACGCGGACCATCCCGATCGACGTGCGGGTCATCACGGGCAGCAAACGGTCCCTCAAGGACGTGGTGGCCGAGGGGCGGTTCCGCGACGATCTCTTCTACCGGTTGAACGTCATCCCGATCAACCTGCCGCCGCTTCGCGAGCGCCGCGAGGACGTGCCCGTCCTGATGGACCATTTCATCAAGCGGTACTTCCAGCAGCGGAACGCGGAGCCGCGGCAGGTCGCCCCCGCCGTCCAGCAGGCGTTCATGCGCTACCCGTGGCCGGGCAACGTCCGTGAACTCGAGAACGCCTGCGAGCGCATCGCGCAGACGTGCACGTGCGACACGGTGCGCGTGGGGTGCGTGCCCGTCAGCGTGCTCTTCCACAAGTACGCCGAGGACCAGGAACCGATCGTCGAGACGCACGACCAGCCGTCGGCGATCTCGCTGGACGATCGGCTGCGCGAAGTCGAGTCGAACCTGATCAGCTGGGCGTTGAAAGTGAGCGGCGGCAACAAATCGAAGGCCGCCGAACTGCTGAACATCAAGCGGTCGACGTTGGGCGACCGCGTCAAGAAACTCGGGCTCGGCCACCTCGAATCGGGCGACTAGCGGCGATCCGGCGCCGGACGCCGAAAATCCGACGAAAGCCGGCGCGTTTCCGCCCACGTCCCCCACGATTCCCCGGAAAGCCTCAGGAAAACCTCGCGCTTCGCGGCTGGCACCGGGGTTGCTCTCGATCCGCTCCGTGATGCCGGCAATCGGGACAGGTCGACCGAGCGTGGACGCCCCCATGCACTTCCGGGTCCTCGACCCGGACGTCGGCGGCGTCTCCAGCGCCGACCTCCGGCGGCTGTTCAAGGGGCAGCGGCTCACCGCCGCCCGGCGGAACAGCCTCGAATGCGGCGGCCGGATCCTCGCGCTCTGCGGGCCGCGCGTCGTCGGCCTGGCCGCCTACGAACGCACCGACCAGGAGCTGCGTGTCAGGGAGTTCGGCGTCGACACCGAATCGGCGTGCGGGTCCTGCGTGATCGTCGGCGGGCTGCTCGAGGCCCTCGAACTGGCCTGTGTGGCGGGCGGCGTGCCCCGCCTGATGGTGCTCCTGCCGCGCGCCGGCGTCCTCGACGGGGTGCTGCGGGAGCGGGGCTACCGGCCACTCGCCCAGGCAGCCTTCGGTGCCTGGTTCGAGAAACGGTTCGTGTAGCGGTCCCCGGGCTCAGGACTTGGGCGCTTCGACCGGCGCCTCAGGGACGCCGTACACATCACAGGAGAACCCCGCGATGCGCACCCGCTGCGCGATCTCGCGCAGCCTGGCCGGCGGCACCTGCTGGAGATAGGGAAACGCCGGCGCGCGATCGATCGTGTAGACCTGGACCCCCTTCGGCCTGATCCGGTCGAGCGCGCCGACCCAGTTGATCACGGTGAGGTCGCCGGTGTTGTCGATGCGCCCGGTCCGGTCCTTCACGAACATCGACTGGATGACGATGTCGGGCACCTTCTTCAGGCCCGTGACCAGTTGTTCGATGGTCATCGTGGCGCCGTTGACCGTCCGCAGCGTCGGGGTGTCGCCGGCGTCCAGCTTCATGTAGCGCTCGTCCAGGTCGGCGAGCGCTTCGCGCACGTCAACCCGTTCCAGCGTACTGGCATTGGAGAGCACCGCGAGCGGGACCCCGGGGGCCAGTTCATCGCGCACCTTGCACAACGCCCCGACGACCTCCTTGAACTTCGGATGGAGCGTCGGTTCGCCGTGCCCGGCCAGCGTCAGGCGATCGATCCGATCGCCTTGAGCGGCGAGCGTTCGCAACGCGGCCCCGACCGCCTTGGCGACGGTCGCCGGGCTGGGCCAGTGCTCGAAGGCCGTCGGCTCGGGCCGCCGGGAATGCTCGGACCAGCCGTACTGGCAATAGGAGCAGTTGAACGAGCAGAGTTTGAGGTGCGCCGGCGTGAGGTTGATGCCGAGGGAACGGCCGAGGCGGCGCGACCGGACCGGGCCGTAGACGATGCCTTCGTGCAAGGGCATGAGCATCCCGCTCGTCCCGTTACGGGGAGTCGAGGTCGTCGTGGCGGATCTGGCCGACTTCGCGGCGGCTCTCGCGGGCCTCGGGGCGGTTCTCGCGGGCTTCGCGGCGGCTGGCGCGGGTTTCGCGGCGGCTGGCGCGGGTTTCGCGAGGACTCGCGCCGGCGTCGCCTTTGCGGCAACGACGCCAGCGGCCTTGGACGCGGCGGACGAGGGGAGATGCCTCTCTCGTGACCTGGACTGGAGACGACTCGCAGGAGCGGGCTTCGTTGCGGCCTTCTTCAAGGGAACCTCCACCAACTCGACAACCGCCGGCACCAGACTGACGCCGGACGGATCCGGTGGGGAAACCCGTCCGGCGCGGCCGGGCGGGCGACTGACCCTGGGCGGCGCCACCGAGGCTGATGGCGCACTCACAGCATTATCGCACGTCCGGGGAGGAGGACGGCGCCTCGGGGCCGGCGTCCCGTTATTGCCAGCCCGACGCGTCGGACACGGACGATTGACACGCCCGGATCGGAGTGGTACAACCGTCGCCCGTCAGGAGCCCTGTCCATCTTCACCGTCCGATTCCTCCCCGACGACAAGGCCGTCTCGCTCGACGGACCGACCGACGCCTTCCAGGCGGCGCTCTCGTGCGGCTTCCTCCTGGAGCAGCCCTGCGCGGGCACCTCGTCCTGCGGGAAGTGCCGCGTGCGCGTGCTCGACGGCGTCGAGGCGCCAGGGGACGCTGACCGGGAGGCCCTGACTCCCGCGGACCTGCAGGACGGCTGGCGCCTCGGGTGTGCGCTCACGCTCCGGGCCGGCGCCACGGTCGAAGTGCCGCGCGGCTCTCACGGCGTGGTCGCCAAGGCCTTCGGCACCGACGCGGACGTCGATCCGAATCGGATTCCGATCATCGGCGTGCCGGGTTCGTCTGCACGCGGTCCCTGGGGGCTTGCCATCGACCTCGGGACCACGACGCTGGCCACCGCGATCGTCGACCTGGGAAGCGGATTCGCGGAGTCGACCATGTCCGCGCTCAACCCGCAGGCGGAACGGGGTGCGGACGTCATGTCCCGGATCCACGCGGCGACCCGCACCCCGGACGGCAGGTGGCTGCTCGAGTCGGCCGTCCGCCGCGGGATCGCCACGCTCGTCGAGCGGATGGTCCGGGAGCGGGGTGTCTCGCCCGGCGACATCGTGGCGGCCACGGTCGTCGGCAACCCGGCCATGCTGCATCTATGGTACGGGGCCGACCCGTCCGGCCTCGGCGTCGCGCCCTACCTCGGCCTGTGGACCGACGCCATTCACACCCGCGCGGTGGACGTCGGTCTGCCGATTCGGCCAACGGCCCCGGTCTACGTGCTGCCGTGCATCCGAAGCCACGTCGGCGCCGACGCCGTGGCGGCGGCGGTCGCGGTGGGCCTCGACATGCTGGCGGAGCCGGGCCTCCTCATCGACCTCGGCACCAATTCGGAGTTGGTGCTGGGCAGCGCGCACGGAACGCTTGCCGCGTCCACGTCAGCCGGGCCAGCCTTCGAGTGCGCCGGGATGACCTGCGGGATGCGGGCGGCCGCGGGCGCGATCGACGCGCTGCGCCTCGAGGCCGACGGCCGCTGGTCGGTGCATGCGATCGGGGGCGGGCGCCCGACCGGGATCTGCGGGTCCGGGCTGCTCGACGCCGTCGCAGAACTCTTGCGCGCCGGCGTCATCGACGAGCGCGGATACCTGCGCGGCCGTGAGGAGCTCGATGGCCAGGTGCCGGAGCGGGTGAGGCGGCGTCTCCACGAGCGGAACAGGCGGCGGTCCGTCACGATTGTCGATCAGGACGGCGAGGGCCCGGCCGTCACCCTGTACGCCACGGACATCCGTCAGGTGCAGCTGGCCGTTGCCGCCATCAGGGCCGGGATTGACCTGATCTGCCTGGATGCCGGGATCGACGCCGCACGCCTCGGTGCCGTGTTCGTGGCGGGCTCGTTCGGCGGGTTCGTGCGCAAGCGCAGCCTGCTGCGCCTGGGCCTGCTGCCCGGCGTCCCGGCCGAGCGCGTGAGGACCGTCGGGAACGCGGCGGGGCTGGGGGCGCGGCTCGCGCTCCTCGACGCGCGAGTGCGGCGGCGCGCCGAGCGCCTCGCGCGCCGCACGCGGTACGTCGAACTCGCGGGGAGAGCGGCCTATCAGGAGGCCCTTCTCCAGCGCATGCGGTTCCCGCCCGGCACACAGACCGAGACTGACCGCCGCTCGGGTTGAGGTCACGCCGGGCGGCGCGCGTTCATCGCGTGTCTTCGGCGAGTGGATTCTTGCCCGCGGCGACGAGGCGCTCGTACTCGGCGAACGCCGCTCGAAGTTTCTCGACGGCGGTGTTCCTCTGGCCGGCCGTCAGGAGGATCTGACGCGACAGCACGGCTGCCATCGTGCCGGTCGGGTTCTTCAGGAACAGGTCGATCGGCAGCCCGAACCGCTTCTGGGTGTCCGCCACCGCCGTCGAGAGGTCCGGGCCAATCTGGGCCGGGCTCCTGACGTGCACGACGGCGACCGAGTGACACACGAAGCAACCCGTCTGAACGAACCAGGCGCCCGGTCCGGCTTTCATCCGTTCCTCGGCCTGCTGCTCGGCCGCGGTTGGCGCGTCGTCGCGCGGCACGCCGGGCAGGTGTGCCGGATCGACGTTCGCCCGGCGCCACGAGAAGACGAGCAGCGCGATGGCCTGCGACTCGCTGGCGGACAGGTGGAAGTTCGGCATCACCGTGCCCTGCACCACGGCGCGCGGATCCTTCAGGTGCGCAATGTGCCAGGCGAACGCGGTGTGACGGCCGGACAACAGGCTGAAGTCGTACTGATCCGGAGCCTTGCCTCCGGCCCAGGTGAGGTCGGGGCCAATCATGCCGCCGCGGCCGTTGATGACGTGGCAGGCCCGGCAGCCCTTGCCGTGGACCAGCGCCTTGGCCAGGTTCATCAGGCCGGCGCCCTTCGTCTCACGCTCGTACCGGTGGCAGACGTTGCAGTTCATCTGCACGAGCGCGCCCGCGCCGCCGGCAAGTGAGTAGGCGCGGGCGAGCCGCGCGCCGAGCAGCGGTTCCTCCCAGTCCGCCGCTTCACCGTGGGCGGCCGCCGTCTGCGTGGCCCATCCCTGCCCGCCGTGGCAGGCGCTGCAGCCGAAGCGCTCGACCGGATGCCTTCTCAGCGGCTCGGCCGGGTGCGTGCGGAAGGGCTCTTCGGCCGTCTCGAGGCCTTTCCACGCCACGGCCTGGTGGCACGTCACGCAACGATCGGCGCGATCCAGGCCGGGCACCCAGATCTGCTGCAGTCCCGATGGCACGGTGGCAGCCCGCGCCGCGCCGAAATGCCCGGCCACCAGGCCGCGAAATACGCGTTGATAGTGCCGGTAGTCGCGCTGGCGATCGCTCACGCCAACGAACGCCATCGCGGCCGCGAGAATCAGTCCGAAGGCCGCCATCAGGAGGCGATCGCCCGTCGGAAGCGGAGCGTCCGTTCGCGGCGCCATGTCAGATCCTCGAGGGGATTTCCGGCCAGGCTTCCCACGGCCAGTAGACGGCCCAGTACGGCCCGCGCATGAACAGGCCGAGGCACGTGAGCGCCAGAACGACGGCCAACACGGCGACGAAGGCAACGTTCTGTGTGCGGCGGCTCCTCGGGAACCAGCGGCCGGCCGTCCCGGCGGCGGCGGACCGGTCGAGCCACGGCCAGACGGTCAGCAGTCCCAGGAGGAGGCCAGGCAGCAGCACGCCGCCGACAAGCGCGCCGTTGACCCTGAACGCGCCGAGGCGGATCGTCGTGTCGGTCACGGCTTCCTGCAGCCAGAGGAAGAACCAGGGCGCCTTCGCGGGGTTGGGCGTCATCAAGGGGTTCGCCGGCGCTGCCAAAGGCGTGGGGACCACGCCGGCCAGGACGCTGACGATCGCGAAGGTCCCGGCGGTCACGGTGAGGGCGCGGAAGATGAGGCCCGGCAGCGCGTGCTCGGCGAGGTCCCGCTCGAGGGCATCGGCCGCGGCGAGGCCTCCGTCCCTCCGGATCCGCCACAAGTGATAGGCGGACAGCACGACGAGTGCGCCCGGCAGGAGGAGGACGTGCAGCGCGTAGAACCGGACGAGCGTCGCCTGGCCGATCGCCCGCCCGCCGATCAACAGCTCGCGGGCGCGCGATCCGATCGCGGGAACGGACGAGACGATGCTGGTGCCCACCGTCACGGCCCAGTAGGCCAGCTGGTCCCACGGCAGCAGATAGCCGGTGAACGCGAGGGCGAGCGTCACGAGCAGCATCGCGACGCCGATGAGCCAGTTCCACTCCCGATGCTGGCTCTGGCCGAGGCCGTTCTTGTACGCGCCGGTCACGAACACCCTGGCGAGGTGCAGGATGACGGCGACGACCATCAGGTGCGCCGCGACGCGGTGCACGGCGCGGATCCACCAGCCGTACGTCACCACGTACTCGATGTCCTTCATCGACTGGTACGCCCGCTCGGTCGATGGGACGTACAGGAACAGCAGGGGAAGGCCGGACAACACCAGCAGGAGGAACAGCGCCCCGGACACCGTGCCGAGCCACGCCGAGTAGTGCCACGACAGCGAGGCCCGGCAGACACCCGACGGGAACCCGTGCAGGAGCAGGGTCGACTCGGGGCCCTCGCGGGCGCCGCGGCGCAAGATCGGGGCGCTCATGCCGGCCACATCATGGCAGCACCAGATGGACGCCGCGACTCACCTCATCGGCGAGGTCCACGACAACCTGACCGTCGTCCGGCGCGAGGGACAGGCGGTACCACGCCAACGGACTCGGCGCAGGCCCCGACACGTTCGCGCCATCACCTTCGTAACGGGAGCCGTGGCAGGGACACACGAAGCGGGGCGATGCGGCGTCCGGCTGCGCCTCAGCGCGTACCGTGCACCCGAGATGCGTGCAGACGGCGGAGATCGCGTGAAACGACCGGCCGTCACGGACGACGAACACGCGCTCGCCCGGCAGGAATGTCGGGCCGTCACGGAACGCTTCCGGTGGGCCCAGCTTCACGGTTGTCGGCGGGTCGTAGGTCAGGTTCGGCACGAGCGAGCGCAGGGCCGCTCCCGCCTGCGCCGCGATCGCGGCCGCGGCCGCGCCGGCGCCGAGCGTCAGCAGGAAGTCGCGTCTCCCGGTCGTCGCAGTCATGCGGGCATCGCTCATGTCGCGCGCGCATTCTAGTGCCTGGCCGGCGGCTGATCAATAATGGGCGCCATGGCGCTCAACGCGTGCGAACTCGAGATCGATCTGTTCTGCCAGGGCATGAGGATTCCGGACGAGGTGTCGCTGGAGGGAGCGCGAGGCATCGCCCGGACCCGCGCCGGGCTCGGGTCCGGCCTCGAGATCGTCGTGCCGACCGGCACGTGGATGAAGCCTGCCGTCTGGGTGAACGTGCCCGTCCTGGAGGCGTTCGCGAGGAAGTCCCCGTACGTGCTGTCGGGGTCGCCATCCGGCGGCTACCTGCTCACCGACGAGCGCACCCGCGACGCCTATCCGATCCGGATTCCCAGCGAGCCAGCCTGGTACAACCGGCAGACGTCCCGTGACATCCCGATGAACCGCATCGGCGTGCTCCAGGGCACGTACCTCGGCATTTACGTCAACCTCGTGTGCACGTTCTGGAACTACAGCCCCGCGCTGAACTGCCGCTATTGCACGACCGGCCAGAACGTCGGGGACCGCGATTCGGCGGACAAGGCCGTGTCCGATGTCGTCGAGACGTGCTGGGCAGCGAAGGAAGAGTCCGGCGTCACGTTCGTGCACCTCAACGGGGGCTTCCAGGGAAGCCGCGGCATCCAGTTCACCGAGCCGTACATCAAGGCGATCAAGGAAAAGGTCGGCGTGCTCGTCGGCGTCCAGTTGTCGCCCGAGAAAGACTTCAGCCGCTACGACCGCCTGATCGACATCGGGGTGGACCACCTGTCGTTCTGCCTGGAGTTCTGGAACCCGAAGTGGTTCGCGGATCTCTGCCCGGGCAAGGAGAAGATGCTCGGCCAGAAGCTGTTCCTCGACGCCATGGCATACTGCGCGGCGCGCATGCCGAAGGGTGCGGTGTCGGGGGAGATCATCGCGGGCCTCGAGCCGATCGACGACACGATGGGGGCGATCGACTACATCGCCAGTCTCGGGGCGTTTCCGACCGTCTGCATCTTCCGGCCCACGGTGGGCGCCGACATGGAGTCGTCGGCGCCGCCGAAGTACGACGACATGCGCGCGGTCATGCTGCGGGTCTACGAGGCGTGCCGGCGGAACTGGATCCCGATCGGCGCTGCGCCGAACATCGAGGTCAGCCTCGTCGTCAATCCCGACGACGCGGCCCTGCTCGCGCCGCACGACCGCGGGTTCTGGGCGTACGAGGCGTACCGGCGGGCGGCGAGGGCGGTGGCGGCGCCGTTGTTCGCCTGGCGGGGGCGCGCCCGTTCGCGCCGGCCCCCTGGCGCGGGCGGCGCCACGGGTGACGCGCGTGCCGAGGGAGGGTCGGCCGCGGCCTGAGCGGCGCGGCCGCCGGGCCCAGAGGTTACTGGCACCAGCCTTGCTTCCGTGCCCCGCAGGCGGACACTGTCATGATTGACCGAGAAAAGGTGCTGACGGTCCTGCAGAAGCGCTTCCCGGGGTCGACGCCCGAACAATGCGCGGCCGCGGCGAACGCCATCGTGGGCCTCGACGACGAATGGGTCGATGTGACGGCGCGGGAGCCGGATCTCGGCTATCATTTCTCCTCGCTGTGCAGTGACGTCTGCTTCCTGGCGGATGAACATCACCGAGGAGCGGAGTTCAGGATCCTGATGAAGCGGGTGGCAGGGGAGTGACCTTCCGGGATTCCGGCAACGCATGGGCCGGGAGGCGACGAATCTGCCGAAGGCGCGCCACCAACCGGAGGCAGTCGCACGGGTTGGCGGGTATTCCGTCTGGTATGGGAATTGCACGATCACGTGATGCATGGGCCACATCGATACAACGTGTGGCCCGTGGTGTGGAACGGCGAAGCTCGAACGCAACGATCTGGCCGCTCGGGAGGTTCGCGCATACGACACCTCTTCTCCCCACCGCGGTCGGTCAGCCCATGAAACGGCCGACCGTGACGACCTGCTCTTTTCATTCCTTCCTGACCCTGAATCCACAGGGCGATTCTTCCGAGCGGCCGATCAGTTGCGATGAGTGAGCGTGGAGGCGGGCCCGCGAACGCGGGCCGCGCCGGCGGCACCGGTGCCAGAGCGCGTGGAGAGAGCCATGAACACCGAACGGATGCCTTGGACCTGCCGCTGGAGTGAGTTCCGCCCCGCCACACCCGCGCCGCTGTGGATGGGCGAGTGGATGGCCCAATGGGTCTGCCTGGCCGAGCGCCAGCGGGCCGGCGACGATAAGCTGGATCGCTGCGTCGATTGCCAGAAGTACGAAGCCCGCGATGACCGCGCGGGCCAGCCATCACGCAACGTCGAACCGTAGACCTCCTGGCCTCTGGCATCTCCCATGACCCAACCCGGGAATCGGTTTTCGCTGTTCCGGAACGCCATCACCATCTTTGGCGCCGCCTTGGCGACGACCGGCGCCGTGCTCTTCCTCGCGTTCTTCCTGCTCGACCTCGTGGGCATGCGCAGCAATCCCTACGTGGGCCTGCTGTTCTTCCTCGTGTGCCCGGCGCTCTTCGTGGCGGGCCTGCTCATCATCCCCGCGGGGGTGTGGCTGTCCCACCGGCGCCGTGCGGCCGGACTCCAGTCCAAGACGTTCCGCTGGCCGAGCGTCGATCTGAACGACGGCTTCCAGCGCCGGACCGCCCTGGTGGTGGCGGCGGCGACGCTGGCCAACATCCTCATCGTGTCCGTGGCCGCCTTCTCGGGCATCGAGTACATGGACTCGCCCCAGTTCTGCGGCAAGCTCTGCCACGAGGTGATGGAGCCGGAATGGGCCGGATACCAGGAGGGTGCCCATTCGCGCGTCGCGTGCATCCAGTGTCACATCGGCCCTGGTGCGCCCTGGTTCGTCAAGTCGAAGCTCTCAGGTCTCCGGCAGGTCTACGCCGTCACGTTCAACACGCACTCGCGGCCCATCCCCTCGCCCGTCACCGACCTCCGTCCGGCGCGCGACACCTGCGAGCAGTGTCACTGGCCCGAAAAGTTCCATGGCGACAAGGTCAGGACTGCACGGACCTACGCCGATGACGAGGCGAACACCGAATCGGCGACGACGCTGCGCCTGCACATCGGCGGCGTCAACCGGCTGGGCCAGTCGGCCACGGGCATCCATTGGCACGTCTCCGCCATGAACCGGATCGAGTACATCGCAACCGACGAGAAGCGGCAGTCCATTCCGTATGTGAAGCTGGACGACGGCCAGGGCCACGTGAAGGAGTTCTTCGCGAACGGCGTGACCGACGCCTCGCTCCTCAAGGGGGAGCGGCGCGTGCTCGACTGCATCGACTGCCACAACCGCCCGTCGCATACGTTCGCGTTTTCCGTGGAGCGCGCCGTGGACGACGCGATCGCCGCGGGCGGGTTCGACGCCAAGCTGCCGTTCATCCGCCGGGAGGCCGTCAAGGTCCTCAAGGGCTCGTACGCCGACAAGGCCGCGGCGTTCGAGGGGATCCGGCGTGGACTGACCGCGTTCTACCAGGGCGTCCAGCCCGCCGTCCCGGCCTCCGGCGTGTCCCGAGCCGTCGGCACGGCGCAGCACCTGTTCGAGCGGAATGTGTTCCCGGCGATGCGCGTCACGTGGGGCACCTACCCGAACAACGTCGGGCACAGCGATCCCGGGCCCAGCCCATTCCCTGGGTGCTTCCGCTGCCACGACGACAACCACAAGACGAAGAGTGGGGCGGCCATCCCGCAGGACTGCAGCCTCTGCCACACGATCGAGTAGTCCGGAAGGCCGGATCCCGGTTGCTCATCGAGGGGGACGGCATGCAGGTTGCTCAATCTACCTACCGCCGTGGCAGGGCTGCCGGGTTTCCGCAGGCGGGCGGTCCACTGCCGACCGCCAGCGTCCCCGCCTTGACGGGCGGGCCGGCAGAGCGGGGGAGGCGGATCATGCGATTCCTGGACATTCTGACGGCGGAGCACCGCGAGCTCACGGCGATGCTCGACGTGCTCGACGCCGTCGCTGCGCGTCTCGACGGGGGCGGCGACGTGCCGTCGAGCGTGGTGGCGGATGTCCTCGATTTCTTCCAGCACTTCGCGAAGGCGCATCACGACAAGGAAGAGGCCGTGCTCTTTCCGCTGCTGGCCAGGCACGGGATCGGGCCGGACCAGAGCGTCGTGAACGCACTCCGCTCCCAGCACGAAGCCGGACGCATGTACGAGGCGAAGCTGCGAAACGAACTGGTGGGCCTCGTTGGCGGAGACCGCGGTGCCGCCCTGGCACTCGCGGTGGATGCCCGGAGCTATACCGAGCTCATCCGCGAGCACATCCGAATCGAAGACGAGTATTTCTACAGCCTGGCGGACCAGGTGCTGACGGACGCGGAGCACGCCAGGGTCGCACGGGCGTTCGACCGGCCCGCCGAAAGCCCGGAAGCCGAGGCGGAGCGTCAACGCTGCCGCCGGATGCTGGAGATCTATCCCGCGATGGTCGCGCGCTGGTCGCCGAGGGTCTGAGGTGTCGCAGGGCGGTCGCCGTCGGAGAGGCCGCCGCTACGACTTGTCGGCTTCCTGGCCCTCTTTCCCGTCGTGACGTCGAGACTCGACGTCGCATGCGCCCTTCAGTCAGGTCGGAACGCCCAGCCTGGGCAGGATCCAGGCGTTCAACGCGACCCAGACGACGACGATCACCACCGGGATGAGGACGTCCATGGCTATGCGCCCGCGGCCTGGCCGGTGGATTCGAGGTTCTTCAGTGCGCGGCGCAGCCGTTCCTCGGCCTCTCGCGCCACGTCCTTCAACGCCGGGTTGCCGCCCACCATCCCCAGGGCGAGGATCGGCGCGATGGCCGAGACGACGCTCGTGCCGGGCCCGGTTTCGTAGACGACGACGTTGCACGGGAGCAGCAGACCGATCTCGAGCTCCGCCTCGAAGGCGCGATAGGCGAGCGGCGGATTGCAGGCGCCGAGGATCGTGTACTTGCGGAACTCCCGGTCGAGCTTCTGTTTCATCGTCTGCTTCACGTCGATCGTGGTGAGGACGCCGAAGCCCTCCTTCTTGAGCTCTTCGGACGTGCGTTCCACGGCCTGCTCGTAGGACAGCGCGACCTCCACCCCCATCCCGTACCGCGACTCCCTCATGCCTGCCTCCGGTCTACCATCGTAGCGTATCCGGTCGCGAATCCACCCGTCCGCCGCACCGGCCAGAAACGTCCCTGTTGATTAGATTCGGGAATCGGCGCGAGGTGACAGCACCGCCCGCGCCGCGGCCGTGAGGCCCTTCGGGTTTCAGGCTACAATGCCTCCTATTGTGACGAAAGTCGCCGATCCGCATCTCTCAAGCAGGACAACAGGGACCCGGAACACGGACTACGCCGCTCTGCTGCGCGCGGCGCAGTCCGGAAGCCAGCCCGCGATGGAGCGCCTGCTGATGACCTCACAGGAAATCGCGTACCGGTTCAGCCTGCTGGTCTGCGGCCACGCCGACGACGCGGACGACGCGATGCAGGAAGCGCTGCTCAAGACCTACCGGTACGCCGCGCAGATCAAGGAGCCGGAAGCGTTCAAGACGTGGCTCTACCGCACCGTCAAGAACGCCTGCCTGATCAGCCGCCGGAAGCGGGTGGATGAGCCGGCACGCCTGCAGTCGCTCGATGAGGTGTCGATGTCGGCCGACGGGGTGGCGCAGGCGCTGGAGGTCGAAGACCCGGGGCGCCGGCCGGACCAGGTGATGGAGAACAACAGGCTGCGGCGCGCCCTGCGCGGCGCGCTGCAGACGCTCCCGCCGGAGAACCGGCTCATCGTGTTCCTGCGCGAGGTCGAGGGCCTGTCCACCCGTGAGGTGGCAGCGGTCGTCGGCATTTCGGAGGCGAACGTGAAAACGCGCCTCCACCGGGCGCGGCTGAGCCTGCGCAAGCACCTGGAGGCCCCGTGAAGGCGCCGGCCGAACAACGGTGCCGCCGGCTGCGGGAGCGGCTCTCGCGCTACATCGACGGCGAGGTGACGGCGGCGGAGCGGCGATCCATCGCCGCGCACCTCAGGCGCTGCCCCTGCTGTCAGTCGACGGCCGATGGGCTGCAGCACACCGTCGAGGCTTGCCGCAAGGTTGGCGCGGCCCGTCTGCCGAGGGACGTGAAGCGCCGCGCGCGCGCCCGGATCACATCGCTGCTGGCGGCGCAGCCGGCCCGCACCGGCCGTACATGAATTGAGGACCGGGGATCCCGTCCGGTCCGACGTATGTCGTCGTGACAGGACCGTCTCCCCAGCCCTCAATGTCCGACCCG
The DNA here is from genome assembly GCA_963809475.1 of uncultured Acidobacteriota bacterium. GTDB lineage: Bacteria > Acidobacteriota > Vicinamibacteria > Vicinamibacterales > JAKQTR01 > JAKQTR01. The sequence goes on along the minus strand of CAWEJS010000001.1, from coordinate 2,431,675 downwards.
AGTGTCCGTCTACCGCCGGCGGCCCCCGAGTCCCGAGTCCTTACCCGATCGTCATCTGGTAGGCGGCGAGCACCTTCATGTAGTTGGCGCGCTCGAACGCGGCCGGGTTGGGGCTGCGCTCAAGGCTCATGCTCCCCATGGCCTGCTTGAGGGACTCGTACTCGTGCTCCTCGAGCCAGGCGCGCATCCCGTCGACGATGGTCTTGATGTGCTCGGGGCCGTTCTTGAGCAGGCTGGAGACGGTCTGGACGGCGCTGGCGCCGGCCATGACGGCCTTCAGCGCGTCGATCGGCGTGTGCACGCCGCCGGTGACCGCCAACGTCGCCTTCACGCGGCCGGACAGCAGGGCCAGCCAGCGCAGCCGCAGCAGCAAGTCGTTCGACGTCGACAGGGAGAGGCTCGACGTGAGCGTCAGCTCCTGCATGTCGATGTCGGGCTGGTAGAAGCGGTTGAAGAGCACCAGCCCGTCGACGCCCAGGGCGTCGAGCTGCGCGGCCAGGTGCGCCACGGATGAGTAGAAGGGCGAGAGCTTGACCGCGACCGGCACCGTCACGGACGCCTTCACCTCGCGAACGATGTCCACGACGCGCCGATCGACGGCCGCGCTCGATTCCCGCGGGTCGGCGGCCACGTGGTAGACGTTCAGCTCGATCGCGCTCGCCCCGGCCTGCTCGATGAGCTTCGCGTACTCCAGCCACCCTTCGGACGTCGTGCCGTTGAGCGACGCAATCACGGGCAGCGCCACCGTCTGCTTGACGAGGCGGATCTGCTCCAGGTACTGGTACGGCCCGAGACGGAACTCCCCCGACTGCGGGAAGTAGGAGAGCGCCTCGGCGTTGCCGTGGTCGAGCAGCTCCATGTGGTACACCATGCCGAGCTGCTCGCGGGTGATCTGCTCCTCGAAGAGCGAGTGCATCGTGATGGCGGCCGCCCCGGCATCCTCGAGCCGCTTGACGAGATCGAGATGATCGACCATGGGCGACGCACCCGGCATGACCGGGTGCGGCAGGTTCAGTCCCAGATACGTCGTCGACAGGTCCATTGCAGGTCTCCATCGCCCGGCGCCTCGCACCGGCGCCGGGCTGGTTGGTGGTGCGGTTCGGTTACGGCTTCGCCACCGGGAACGCCAGCTTCGCCAGCTGCTCGTAGACGCTGAAGCGCGTTGTGACCTCGCGCTGGGCGAGTTCGGCGAGCGACTTGAAGCGTGCGGGGTCCATCTGCTCGACAACCCGGTAGCGCATCTCGTTCCCGGTGTACTTGGCGAGGTCGATCTTCGGCGCCGCCGAGTCCAGCATGAGCGGGCTCTCGCCATTCGCGGCCCGCCTCGGGTCGAAGCGGTAGAGCGGCCAGTACCCCGCGTCCACCGCCAGCTTCTGCTGGTCGAGGCCCTTCGACAAGTCGTAGCCGTGGGCGATGCAATGGCTGTAGGCGATGATGATCGAGGGCCCGGGGTACGCCTCGGCGTCGACGAACGCCTTGACGGTCTGGACGTCCTTCGCCCCGAAGGCCACGTGCGCCACATAGGTGTTGCCGTAGGCCATGGCCATCATGCCGAGGTCCTTCTTGGCGGTGGGCTTCCCGGCCATGGCGAACCGGGCCGATGCGCCGAGCGGCGTGGCCTTGGACTGCTGGCCGCCGGTGTTCGAGTAGACCTCGGTGTCGAGGACGAGGATGTTGACGTCGCGGCCCATCGCCATGACGTGGTCGAGCCCGCCGTACCCGATGTCGTAGGCCCAGCCGTCGCCGCCGACGATCCAGACGCTCTTCCGGACGAGGTAGTCGGCCAGCTGCTCCAGCCAGCGGGCCTCCGCCGACCCGATGGAGGCGAGCTGCTGTTTCAGGAGTTCGACGCGGGCGCGCTGTTCGGCGATGCCGGTCTCGGAATGCTGATCGGCCGCGAGGAGCGCGTCGACCAGCGATTCGCCGATCTGCGCCGCGAGGCGCTTCAGCAGTTCACCGGCCTGCTCAAGATGCTTGTCGAGGGCCAGCCGGTAGCCGAACCCGAACTCCGCGTTATCCTCGAACAGGGAGTTGGACCAGGCGGGGCCGCGGCCGTCGCGATTCACCGTGTAGGGGGTGGTGGGCAGGTTGCCCCCGTAGATGGACGAGCAGCCCGTCGCGTTGGCGATGAGCGCGCGGTCGCCGAACAGCTGCGTGAGCAGCTTCACGTAGGGCGTCTCGCCGCAGCCCACGCAGGCGCCGGAGTACTCGAACAGCGGCTGGAGGAACTGCACGCCCTTGACGTCCTGCTTGACCAGGGAGCGGTCGACTTCCGGCAGGTCCAGGAAGAACGCGTAATTCTCGCGCTCGGTGTCGCGCAGGGGCCGCTGCGGGTGCATGTCGAGGGACTTGTGCTTCGGGTTGGCCTTGTCCTTCGCCGGGCAGACCACCGCGCACAACGTGCACCCCGTGCAGTCTTCGGGCGCGACCTGGACGGTGTACTTCTGGCCCTTGAACTCGTTCCCCTTGAAGTCGACCGACTTGAAGGTGGCCGGCGCCGCGGCGAGCCGATCCGGCTCGTAGACCTTGATGCGGATGGCCGCGTGCGGGCAGACCATCGCGCACTTGTTGCACTGGATGCAGAGGGCGGCATCCCATACCGGGATGTCCTGCGCGATGTTCCGCTTCTCCCACTGGGACGTCGCCGTGGGCCAGGTGCCGTCCACCGGGAAGGCGCTCACCGGCAGGAGGTCGCCCTTGTTGGCCAGCATGACCGCCGTAACGCGCTTGACGAAGTCCGGCGCGGCGTCCGACACGATGGGCGGCAGGGCCCGCGCCGACGTGACCGCCGGGGGGACCGCCACGCGGTGGAGGTTGGCCAGCGCGTCGTCGACGGCCGCGAAGTTCTTGCGCACGACCTCGGGGCCGCGCTTGCCGTAGGTCTTCTCGATGGAGTGCTTGATCTGGGTGATGGCCTCGTCGCGCGGCAGCACGCCGGAGATCGCGAAGAAGCACGTCTGCATCACCGTGTTGATGCGCGTGCCCATCCCCGTGTCGCGGGCGACGGCGAAGGCGTCGATCACGTAGAAGTCGAGGCGCTTGTCGATGATCTCCTGCTGCACCTCCCGCGCCAGCGTGTCCCAGGTCTCGGCGGCGCTGAACGGGCTGTTGAGCAGGAACACGCCGCCCGGCTTCGCGTAGCCGAGCACGTCGTACTTGTCCATGAACTCGTACTGGTGGCAGGCCACGAACCCGGCCTGCTTGACCAGGTACGACGAGCGGATCTGGCGCGGGCCGAACCGCAGGTGGGAGATGGTGATCGCGCCGGCCTTCTTGGAGTCGTAGACGAAGTACCCCTGGGCGCTGTTGTCGGTCTCCTCGCCGATGATCTTGATCGAGTTCTTGTTGGCCCCGACGGTGCCGTCGGACCCCAGGCCGAAGAACACGCAGCGCCGGACGTCGTCGGGCTCGATGTCGAGCGTGGCGTCGAACGGCAGCGACAGGTGCGTGACGTCGTCCATGATGCCGATCGTGAAGTGGTTCTTCGGCGCGGGCGCGGCCAGCTCGTCGAACACCGCCTTCACCATCGCCGGCGTGAATTCCTTCGACGACAGGCCGTAACGGCCGCCGACGACCGTCGGGTCCGCGGCGAAAGGCGACCACCCCTGGTCGCGGCCCTCGCGGAGCGCGGTGACGACGTCCATGTACATCGGTTCGCCGAGCGCGCCCGGCTCCTTGGTCCGGTCGAGGACCGCGATGCGCGTGACCGTCGCTGGCAGCGCCTTCATGAGCGCTTCCAGCGGGAAGGGGCGGAACAGGCGGATCTTCACGACCCCGACCTTCGCGCCCTGCGCGTTCATCCAGTCCACCGCCTCGTGCGTGACCTCCGCGCCGGAGCCCATGATCACGATCACGCGGTCGGCCTGCGGGTGTCCGGCGTACTCGACAAGGCCGTAGCCGCGGCCCGTGATCTCCTTGAAGCGCGCCATCGCCGCCTCGACGTGCGCAGGGCACGCGGTGTAGTACCCGTTGCCCGCCTCGCGGGCCTGGAAAAACGCGTCCGGGTTCTGCGCCGTGCCGCGGAGCTGCGGCCGGTCGGGCGTGAGCGCCCGGCGGCGATGCGCGTCGACGAGCTCGGATGGCAGCAGCGCGAGCAGTTCCTCGTCCGAGATCAGGGTGATCTTGGCCACCTCGTGGGACGTCCGGAACCCGTCGAAGAAGTGCAGGAACGGGACCCGCGCCCGCAGTGTCGCCAGCTGGCCGATGGCTGCGAAGTCGTGGGCCTCCTGGACCGAACCCGAGGCGAGCAGGGCGAACCCCGTCGGGCGGCAGGCCATGACGTCCGAGTGGTCGCCGAAAATCGAGAGCGCATGCGTCGCGACCGTCCGGGCGGAGACGTGCATGCAGAGCGACGTCAGCTCCCCGGCGATCTTGAACATGTTCGGGATCATCAGGAGCAGACCCTGCGACGCGGTGAACGTCGTCGTCAGCGCCCCGGCCTGCAGCGCCCCGTGCACCGCGCCGGACGCTCCGCCCTCGGACTGGAGCTCCGACACCTGCGGGATCGTGCCCCAGATGTTCTTCTGGCCCTTGGCGGACCACTCATCCGCCCATTCCCCCATGTTGGAGGACGGGGTGATGGGGTAGATCGCGATGACCTCGTTCGTGCGATGCGCAACTGAGGCGACCGCCTCGTTGCCGTCGATGGTGATGTGCGACCGTGTCATGTCTGTGTCATCTCCGAATGAAGACCCGGCAGGTCCGTGGAAGTGCCTGCAGGCGCGCCAGGGGTGGGCCTGAACGGACCCACTTCGTGTACGCAACCTCCGTGCCTCCCGGAACGGTCTTGGAATCACAGATTCCCTGACGGTTCGGGCGGGGGGCTCAGGCCGCCGCCGGATTCCCGGCAGCAAGGCCCCTGTCGTTGGGGCGACCGCGGTGAGGCTCGAGTGGGGACCAGACGGAAACTACGGGAGCCGCGGGGCCGGATCGGGACACGCCCCCGTTGGAAGCAGACGCCCACCGACAACCAACTGACAGGTACGACGGGCCGGCCCATTTGTGAAGCGGGAATCGGTCTGCGCGGACCGATTCCGCGCGCCCGAGCTACCCGCCCGTCAGGCCCCGCAGGAGCGACTCGCACAGGCCGCGGAGCGCCGCCGCCTCCGGCTTCGCCAGGTGCACGTGGAGGGCCCGGCGGCCCGCCGCGTCGAGTGAGTCGAAGTCGCCGATGGCCTGCGCCTGTTCCAGCACGCCGAACGTGAAGGCCTGGCCGGGCACCTGGAGATTGGCGGCGGCGTCGGCGCTGACCACGAGGTAGACCCCGGAGTTGGGCCCGCCCTTGTGCAATTGGCCGGTGGAGTGGAGATAGCGCGGCCCGTACCCGAAGGTCGTGGCGCAGCGGGTGCGCGCACGAACCGCGGCACGCAGGGCGTCGAGTGGTTCCAGGAGCCGCAGATCCGGGCCGAGATATGCCAGCACCGCGAAATAGTCGCCCGGCCCCAGCAGCGAGAGGAATCGGTCCGCGGCACCTTCGCCGAGGCCCGCGGCGGCGGCGCCGGAGAGCCAGGCGGCATGGCTTGTGAGCGTGGCCGGCGCGACGGCGTGGGCAAGCGTGCCGCCGGCCTCGTGAGCAGCCAGAAGGCGCCCGGTCGCATCCTTGGCCTGCTGGACGTTGGGCTCGTCGAAGGGGTTGACGCCGAGCACGACGCCGGCGAGCGCCGTCGCCAGCTCCCAGCGCACGAACTCGGCGCCAATGGCCGCCGGCTCGGCCAGTCCGATCTGCACGAACGGCGCGCCGGCCGAGGCGAGGAGGCGGAGCCGGTCCCGCGTCGCGCCGTCCGGCTGATCGGCGCAATCGAGATGCACGAACAGCCGGTCTGCGCCGTACTCGTCGGCCTCGCCGACCGTCTCACCTGCGACGGGCACGACGCCGCGGCCCTGCTTCCCCGTGCTTTCGGCGACGAGCTGATCCACCCAGAGACCGACCGCAGCCAGCGCCGGCGGGGTGCACAGGGTCAGCTTGTCGCGTCCCGCCAGCGCGCCCGACGCCATCGCCACGCCAAGGAGCGCCGCCGGGTTCGTCGCCAGCGGGCGCTGCGGCCCGCACAGCCACAGCATCGCCCGCGCCCAATCGACGACGACGGCGGGATCGTGGCCCATCAGGGCGGCCGGGACGAGCCCGAAGAACGAGAGTGCCGAGTATCGCCCGCCGATATCCGACGGGTTCACGAATACGTCGCGGAACGATTCCTCGATCGCGCGCCGGTGGAGCGCGGTGCCCTCGTCAGTGATGGCCACGAAATGATCGGCCCAGCGGGGGACCCCGACGGCCTCGAGCCCTCCGATGAAGTACGCCGCCATCGCGTTCGGCTCAATCGTGCCGCCGGACTTGCTGGCGAGCAGGAACAGCGTGCGGGGAAGATCGATCGCGCGGCCGATGGCCAATACGCTCGCCGGATCGGTCGAGTCGAGCATGCGGAACGCGGGCCAGCCCGGCGCCACACCCATCACGGACCGGATGACCTCCGGTGCGAGGCTGGACCCGCCCATCCCGAGCAGCACCACGTGAGCCACGCCGCTCGCGCGGACGCCGTCCGCGAATGCCTGCACCCGGGGCAACGAGGGGAGCACCCAGTCCGGCGCACCCAGCCACCCCAGCCGGTTGGCGATCTTCGCCTCCACGGCAGGGTCCGCCGACCAGAGTCCCGTCCGTTTCGCGTACAACCCCTCGACGATCCGGGCCCGTTCGAACTGGCGCAGGCGCTCGTCCACCAGGGTGGCGAGGGCGGCCGGCCAGAGCGCGAATCGGCCGTCCATGCGATCGGCGAACTCGAGCACACGGGGTGCCGGCACCGGCGAAGCAGGCGTCCTCATGCCCATAGGATACCGAATGGGCGCGGATCTTACACGGGCCTCTCGCATCTCCGGGGTGGCAGGGTGCGCCCGTCCGCCGCACGAGAGACGTCATGCTATTATGGGAGAATCCTCAGGTCGTTGGTGAGGCAGGAGTAGGAGTGATGTCCGAAAGCTACCGCGACGCGCTCGTGCGGAAGAAGGCCGAAATCCTGTCGACGGGGGGCATCCGTCCCCTGGCCGCGACAATGGAGAACAACTCGCGCCAGGGCGATATGGCCGACCAGGCCGACGGGAACAACGAGGTTCACATCCAGCTCAAGCTCAAGCAGACCGACGCGAAGATCCTCCAGGCCATCGAAGAGGCGCTGGCGCGGATTGACAAGGGCACGTACGGCGCGTGCCGGGACTGCGGTGAACCGATCTCCCCGGCCCGGCTCAACGCGATCCCGTGGACCCGCGTCTGCATCACGTGCAAAGAGAAACAGAACACGTGACACCCGGCGACCATCTCGCACTGCTCCAGGCACTCTACCGCGACAAGCTGGCGCTCTACCGGCGTCACCAGGCGGGTGCGGCGCTCGTGTCGGCCTACGACGCGAACAACGCGTATCAGTACATCCTGGAGCGGGAGGATGCGCACCTCCAGTGGCTCCGCCGGGCCCTCGAGGAGATGGGCGGCGTTCCGGACGAGACCGCCGCGTCCTTCGACCCGCCTCCGTCCGGCACGGGGCCGGCGGCCGTCGGCCCCGTCGCCGAGGACGACGCCCGCGGGGCGGGGGAGTTCGTCGCCCGGTGGCGGCCGCGCGTCGCGTCCTTCACCCACGCGCGAGACCGGAAGCTGCTCGAACTGATACTGGGCGAGGTCGCCGAGCACCAGCGGTTCTTCCTGCAGGCCGCGTCGGGGAGCGCGGATCTGCTGGGCCGGCGCCCCGACGGCGTCGGCACCGGCGGCGGCGTGCTCCCCGTGCGCTGGATCGAGTAGGCGGCCGTGGTCCTCGCGGCAGTGGCCCTGGGCGGCAATCTGGGCGACCGGGCGGCCACCCTCCGCGCGGCGGCCCGTGAACTCTCAGGCCATCTCGCCGGCGTCTCCGTGTCGGCGTTCATCGAGACCGACGCCGAGGGCGTGGGCCATCAGCCCGCGTTCCTGAACGGCGCGCTGGTCGGGTCGTGGGACGGCGGGGCGCGCGCGCTCCTCGAACTGCTGATGGCACTCGAGCGCACAGCGGGCCGCGAGCGCCCCCATCCCGGAGCGCCGAGAACCCTGGACCTCGATCTCATCCTGTTCGGCGCGTCGATCATCGACGAGCCCGGCCTCGTCGTGCCGCACCCGCGATTTCGCGACAGGGGGTTCGTGCTCCAGCCGCTCGCGGAGATTGCGCCGGACATGGTGGACCCCGTGACGGGCCGCACGGTGATTCAGCTTTATCTGGATTGGCGGCAACGGAGGGCGGGCCCCAAGTCCCGCCTGCCCTGAGCGAGCGGAAACACAAGGGAGTCGATGGGCATCCCGAGTATCGAAGATGGCACGAGGCTTTGACAGCAAGTCGGTGGAGTACCAGCAGGAGGAGGCCCAGCGGAGCCGGGAGGCCTCGCACGAGCGGCCGCCGTCCGAGGAGGAACGCGTCCGCGCGCAGCGTCGCCAGACGCTCACGTTGGCCCGCGCGAGGACGGCGGCCGATCTGGCGCGGGCCGCCGCGCCCGCCCAGCGCGAGATGCTGAGGCGGGCGCTGGCGGCCCTCGACTCCGAACTCAAACCGCGGGGCAGCTAGCCCTTCTTGAAGACGGACTTGCGGGTGGTGTCGCCCATCGGCCCGCCCTTCATGGCGGTCACGAGGAGCAGCGTCCCGTCGGCCTCGAGGCTGCGGGTCTCGACGACCTCCATGGTGCTCTCTCCCATGGTGCGCGAGTACTTCGTGACGAGCTTGGCCCCCTCCCACACGGACTTGCTCGTGATTTCGCCGCCGCGTCCGCCGGCGTTGACGCTGGGGCTGCCGTCGAGCTTGTAGACGGTTTTCATGACGCCGTTGGCCGTCTCGCGCTCGATCGTGAGATCGGCCGCCGTCTGGGTGATGGTCAGCGTCTGGGGACCCATGGGCCCGCGGCCGCCGCCAGGCTGGTCGCTCTTGTCCATGTCCTGGACCCACTTCCCGGTGAAGTTGGGTGTCTGTGCCGTCGCCAGGGCGGGCACCGCCAGGACGAGGGCGAGAAGGGTGATGAGCGCGAACCGTCTTGTCATCGTGGGACTCCTTGTTGTGGTTACTCGAATCGCAGCGCTTCGATGGGGTCGAGTTTCGCGGCCTTCGTGGCCGGGTAGAATCCGAAGAAAATGCCGATGACGGCCGAGAAGCCGAAGGCGATGGCCACGGCATCCGACGAGATCGTCGTCGGCCACGTCAGGAACTCCGTGACGCCCCACGAGATGGCGAAGCCGAGGGCGATGCCGATGGCCCCCCCGAAGATGCTGAGCACCACGGCCTCGACGAGGAACTGGGTCAGCACGTCGGCGCTGCGGGCGCCAATCGCCATGCGGAGGCCGATCTCCCGGGTCCTCTCGGTGACCGAGACGAGCATGATGTTCATGATGCCAATGCCGCCCACGAGGAGCGAGACGCCCGCGATGCCGGCCAGCAGGTAGGTCATCGTCTGCGTGGTCGCCGTCCGCATCGCCGCCATCTCCTCCATCGTGCGCACCATGAAGTCGTCGGTGTCGCCCTGCATGATCTTGTGCCGGGCACGCAGCACGTCCGTGATGGACGCGGCGGTGGCCTTCACTTCGGCGGCCGACGAGGCGGACACCGTGACGTTCTGGATGTGCGTGATGCCCATCAGCTTCTTCTGGGCCGTCGTGTAGGGCACCATCGCGGTGTCGTCCTGGTCCTCGAACCCGGTGCCGGAGCCCTTGCTCGCCATCACGCCGATGACTTTGAACGGCTGGCTCTTGATCCGGACGATCTGGCCGGTGGGGTCGACGTCCTCCCCGAAGAGGTTGGTGGCGACCACGGTCCCGATCACGACGACCTTCGCCGCGCTCGTGACGTCCTGGCTGGAGAAGAACGCCCCGTACTTCAACGGCCACGAGCGGATCAGCGGGAACTCGACGTCCGTGCCCTGGATGCGGGTCTGCCAGTTCTGGTTGCCCGCGATGATCTGGTTCCGGGTGGAAACGCCGGCGGCGACGTACTGCGCGGTCGGGACCTGCGCCCGGATGGCGGCCACGTCCTCGACCGTCAGGGTGTTGGACGCGCCCGAACCCTGGCGGACGCCCATCGCCATGAAGTTGCCGGACATCACGTTGATGATGTTGGTGCCGGCGGACTGGATCTGGGACTGGATCGACGCCGTGGCGCCATTGCCGAGGGCCACCATGGCGATGACCGCGGAGACGCCGATGATCATGCCGAGCATGGTCAGCGCCGTGCGCATCTTGTTGCGGTTGAGCGCCTTCAGGGCGACGCGGAGGATCATCAGAAGTCGCATCATGGCGTTATCCCGCTGCTGCGGTCTGCGCCGCAGGGTCCGTGCCGTTGGCCGCCTCGGGTGGAGGCAGCGCCGCCAGTTCGTCACTGGCTATCCGGCGGTGAGTGTTCACGACGTCGCTCACGATGTGCCCGTCCCGGAACGCGATCGTCCGCGTCCCGTACTCCGCGATGTCGTGCTCGTGCGTGATGAGCAGAATGGTGATGCCCCGCTCGATGTTGAGGCGCTGGAAGATGTCCATCACCTCGATGCTGGTCCGGGTGTCCAGGTTGCCCGTCGGCTCGTCGGCGAGCAGGATCGACGGGTTGTTGATGAGCGCGCGCGCGATCGCCACGCGTTGCTGCTGGCCGCCGGACAACTGGTTCGGGTGGTGGTGCGACCGCTCGAGCAGCCCGACGATCTCGAGCGACGAGCGGGCCCGCGCGTGCCGCTCGGACCCCTTGATGTGCTCCCGGCTGTACAGGAGCGGCAGCTCGACGTTTTCGATCGCGCTCGTGCGCGACAGCAGATTGAACCCCTGGAAGACGAAGCCGATCCGATGGTTCCGGACCTTCGCGAGTTCGTCGCGGGTCATCGTCGACACGTCCTGGCCGTCGAGGATGTACTGCCCGGACGTCGGCCGATCGAGGCACCCCAGGATGTGCATGAACGTCGACTTCCCGGATCCGGACGGGCCCGTCACGCACAGGAACTCGCCCGCTTCGACGTCGGCGTCCACGCCGCGCAGGGCATGCACCTGGATGTCGCCGACGACGTACGTTTTCTTCAGGTTGCGCACCGAGATGACTGGCATGACGCTAGTGCCCTCCACCGCCGGGCCGCTGACCGCCGCCGCCTTGCCGTCCGCCGGGTCCGCTCGGCATCAGCGGTGAACGCGTCGTGGCCGCGGCCGCCTGGGCCGGGGTGACGATACCCGTGACGACTTCCTGGCCAACGGTGAGCTCGCCGGAGAGGAGTTCCGTGTACGTCCCGTCGGTAATGCCCAGCCGCAGCCGTACGGCCTTCAACTGGCCGTTGGCGTTCAGCCAGGCCCGGCCCATGGACTCCGTGGTCGGCAGGGGCCCAAAGAGCTGGTCGATGGTCTGCGCGCCGGCCTGGCTCGCTGCCGTCAGGGCGGTCGTTCCGGACGGCCGCCCCTGACCGGGCAGCCCGGAGGTGACGGGGCCGCGCTGGCCGGCCGCACTCGCGGTGCGCGGCTGGCTCGCCCCCTCGCGGGCGCCCGAGGCGGGACCGCCGGGACCGCCCCGTCCCATGCTGTTCGGATCGATGCCGCGCTCGCGCATCCTGGCTTCGAACTGGGTGCGCTCCTCGGGAGTCATGCTCGCCAGCCGTTCCTGGAAGCGGCGCTGCCGCTCTTCGGGATCGAGGTTCTGGCCTCCGAACCCGCCGCCGCGGCCGGCCGCCGCGGTCTGGCCGGCAGGCGCCGTCGCGCCCGGCGCGGGTCTGGCGGCCGCCGTCCCTGCCGGGGCCTGGGCGGGGGGCGAGATGCGGGACGTCGGCGCGGGCGCGGTCGTGGCGCCGGGCGCGTTCGCGGGAGGCCGCGCGGGCGACGCCTGGCCCCCGGCGGGAGCGCCGGCGCCCATCCGCCCGCTGCCGAGCCCGCGCTGGAAGTCGGGCGGCACGGCCTGGTTCAGCGCGGCGAAGGTGTCGGCCGTCGGTCGGAAGCGCAGCGCCGCGTTCGGCACCCGGATGACGTCGGTGCGTTTGGCGACCTCGATCGTCACGTTCGCCGTCATGCCTGGCTTCAGCTTGAGCAGCGGATTCGGCACGTCGATGACGGTCGCGTAGGTCACGACGTTCTGCGTCGTCGTCGGGTTGAGGCGGACCTGGGCGACCGAACCACTGAACTCGTCGAGCGGGTATGCGTCCACGCGGAACTTGACGACCTGGCCGGGCCGGATGCGGCCCACGTCGGACTCGTCGACGTTCGCGTTGACCTGCATCTTCGTGAGGTCGGCTGCGATGGTGAAGAGCGTGGGCGCGTTCATGCTGGCCGCGACCGTCTGGCCGACGTCGACGCTGCGCGAGATCACGATGCCGTCGATGGGCGCCGCGATGACCGTGTGGGCGATGTTGACCTGGTTCTGGCTCAACGACGCCTTCGACTGCGTCACCGACGCTTCCTGTGACTTGATCTGGGCCTCGGCGGAGCGGACGGCGACCTGCGCGGCTTCCAGATCCTGAGGCGCCAGGAGCTGGCGGTCGGCCAGGCTCTGGCTCCGCTTCAGCTTCGACTGCGCGTCCTCGAGCGTCACGGCCAGGCGATCCAGTTCTGCCTGCGACTTCACCAGGTTCGCCCGGGCCTGCTCGATCTGTGTCTCGAGGAGCGACGGGTCGAGCACGGCGATGACCTGGCCCTTCTTCACGATCGAGTTGTAGTCGGCATACAGGGCCTTGATGTTGCCCGACACCTGCGACCCCACGACGACGGTCGTGACGGCCTGCAGCGTTCCCGTGGCGCCAACCGACTCCGTGATGTCACCCCGGGCCACGGCGAGCGTCGAGACCTTCACTCCCTCTCCGGCGCCGCGGTACTTGTAGTAGGCGCCGACGGACCCCGCGATGACGGCGAGCACAATGAGCGTGATGATGAGCTTTTTCATGATGCATTCACCCGACAACGTTGACGGAGCCTCGACATCTGTTGCGCGCTCCGGCCCCAGCCCTCCTCCGCCGGGCGGGCGTGGCCCGCCGGCGCCCGCCGACACCGACTAGCTGCCCGAGGTCTGCTGCACGCGCTCGAACGCGACGAGGGCCTTCTGGTAGTCCAGCAGGGCCCGGAGTTCGGTGTTCTGCGCGTCGAGCAGGTCGCGCTGCGCCTGCACCACGAAGAAGTTGGTCGACATGCCGACCTCGAACTTGCTCTGCTCCGCCTCGAGCTGCTTCTCCGAGAGCTGCCGGGCCGCGCGCGAGGCGTCCAGGCGCTTCAGCGTGCTCTCCACCTGGAGGGCGGCGTTGGTCACGTCGGTCGCCACCGTCAATTCGAGCGCCCGGATCTGCGCCTGGGACTGCTGGTATTGCAGCTTCGCCTTCGCGTACGCGGCATCCTGTGCGCTGTTCCCGATCGGGTACGAGAAGGTCAGTCCGACAGTCCAGTTCGGGTAGTCGACCCTTCGCAGCATGCGGAACGCGTCGCCGTAGCCGCCGGCGAGGATGTCTCCCGTCCTGACGCCGTTCTGCAGGACGTACGTGTTCCCGCCGAGTCCGCGCGTGCCATAGGTCGCCGTCGCATCCAGCCCGGGCAGCATCTGGTTGCGGAGATACCTGATCGTGACGTCGCTGCTGGCGAGGTTCTTCCTGGCCGTCACCAGGTCCGTCCGCTCGCCGAGCGCCCTGGTCACCGCGCCCTCGAGGTCGACCGCCGTCGGATTCACCTGAACCGCATCAACCGGATCGATCGTGGCGGTCCAGAGGGGATCAGTCGTGTCGCCCACGATGAGGCGCTTGAGCGTCAGTTCGGCGGTCCGCCGGGCGGCCTCAGCGGCGGTCAGGGTCTGGCGACGCGTCGCCGCCTCGGCCTGGGCCGAGACGATGTCCATCGGGGCGAGCGTGCCGACTTCCACGCGCACGCGGTTGTCGTCGACGAGCTTCTCGGCGAGGGCCAGGGACTGTTTCGCGGCTTCGATGGCGCGGATCGTGTAGAGCAGGTCCCAGTAGGCGTTCTTGGTGGTGGCCGTCGTGTTGATGATGCGCGTCTGGAGGGTCAGGTCGCTGACCTCGCGGGTGATGGCCCCGACCAGCAGGTTCTGCCGATTGGTGTCGATCTTGAAGTTCCTGAGGAGCGGCTGGGTCACGGTCGCCGTGAGCTGGGCGACGTACTGGGGATTCAACGTGGCGTAGGTGCTCGTCGTGTTCGTGCGGGAGTTGTTGTACGCCGCCGTGATGTTCGTGCCGAACCACGGCAGCGCCTGCGTCAGGTTCGCGTTGTAGTTCTGTGTCGCATTGGTCACGCGGGTGCCGCCGTTCAGCAAGCTCGTCGGCAGGGGCATGGCCGACGTCGCGTTGACGGTGGACCCCAACGTGGGCCGGTAGGCGCCGCGGAGTTGATCGAGGGAGAGGTCCTGCACCCGCGGATTCAACCGCTCGATGGACAGCTCGAGGTTGTTCTCGAGGGCCATCGCGACCGCCCGGTCGACCGTCAGCTTCGTGACGGGGCGCGCCAGGGCCTTCTCCTCGAGCGTCTGCTGCTGCGCCGCCGACGGCGCCGGCTGCGGCTTCGACTGCTCGAACCGCTCCCGCGCGTACTTCACCAGTTCATCGACGCGCGACGGCCCGCCGGCCGCCGCCGTCACGGTCTGCGCCTGCGCAGCCGCGCCCCATGGAAGCGCGAGCCCGGCGGCCGCGATTCCCATCACGAGTGCACACGTCCCAATCCTGTTCACGGAACTCCTCCCAGGTGAGGGGATTCTCCAGTTGCGGGTCACTTCTGCGGCGGACGGCGGCCTTGCCGGCGTTCCTGCTCCCACTTGTCGTGCAGCGCGTTCATCTTCGCGCGCTGCTCAACGTTCAGCGTCTGGTGCATCCGGTAGATCATCAGCGTCCGGGTCTTCGCCAGATCGGCCCTGGACTCCTCGACCTGGTCCACGAGTCGCATGACATCGGCTTCCGGCGCCACGCCTTCCGCGATGATGTCGGACAGGTGCGTCTCGAGCCGGTCGAGCGTCTCCTTGCCGGTGGCCAGCCGCGGCAGGAGGCGCTGGTAAACGTCCTCGAGCCGGGCGGTTTGATCCGAGGTCAGGGCCAGGTCGGCCTTGAACCTGTCGGACTGCCACCACTTGAACCCCTGAGCCCCCCCCGCGACGGGGCAGACGAGCAGGAGCACCAGGCACCACGCTGCGCCGCGCCGGATTGACATGGCGGTCTTACACCTCCGCTTCGCCTCTGAACTACGACTCGGCGGGGCCCGTTGTTTACCGGGGGTCGGGGCGCTCGGCGGCGAACGCCGCGAGCTTCAGGATGGCCGCGCCGACGACGTTGTCGGGCGTCGAGGCGCCGGCGGTCAGGCCGACCTCGATGGCGCGTCCGGCCGGCAGCCAGCCGCGGGAGGTCACGTCCACCCGGGTGCCGACCGGCAGGTGCCGGATCTCGGCGGCGGATACCAGGCAGGCTTCGTCTGCGACGTGGAAGGTCGGGATGCGATCCGCACACAGCCGCGCCAGGTTGAGCGTGTTGCTGCTGTTGTACCCGCCCACGACCACCATCAGGTCCACGGGGTGGTCCCGGAGCAGCGCGACGACCGCGTCCTGCCGGTCCTGCGTGGCGCTGCAGATCGTGTCGAAGGCGCGATAGTGACCGTCGAGGGCGTCCGCGCCATACCGGTCGGCCATCGCGGCGCGGAAGAGGTTCCCGATGTCCATCGACTCCGACATCAGCATCGTCGTCTGGTTGGCGAGGCCGACGCGAACGAGGTCGCGGTCGGGGTCGAAGCCCTCCGAGCAGGCCCCGGTGAACCGGCGGAGGAACGCCGACGACTCGCTGCCGCCGCGGATGTACCGGCAGACCTCCTCGGCCTCCGCGCGGTCGAGCACGACGAGAAAGGGGCCGCTCGGCGGCTTCAGCGCCTGGGACGCCGTCGCCTGGGTCTCCTCGTGATGGATCTTGCCGTGGATGATCGAGGTGAAGCCCCCCTCGGCATACCGGCGGACGGCTTTCCAGACGTTCAGGACCGATCCGCACGTCGTGTCGACGAGGGTGGATCCCTGGCCAACGAGCCGCGTCAGCAGGGACGTCGTTACGCCAAACGCCGGGAGGATGACGACATCCTCCGGCCCGAGCGCGTCGATGGTTTCTCCCGGATCGTCGAGGAACCGCACGCCGCTCGATCGCAGCATCTCGTTGACATGAGGGTTGTGGATGATCTCGCCCGTCAGGTAGACGCGTTTGCCGGGGAACTTCCGCCGCGCCTGGTAGGCGTAGTCCACGGCGCGATCGACGCCGTAGCAGAACCCGAACTCCCGGGCCAGGTGCAGGGTCAGTCGCCCGTCCCGGTAGGTGAAGTCAGAGGCCTTGAGGCGGTCGACGAGGGCGCTGCGGTAGTCCTGCGCCAGTTCGGAGGCGACGGCGGACTTGAGGTCGAGGCCCTTGCGGAAGATGACGGACGGCATGGCGCTCAGTGGACGCCGGAGCTGGCATGCAGGGCGGCGGGGTCCACGCCCAGGCGGCGGATCGCGGACTCCCACATCTCGGCGGGCTTCGTGTCGAACACGATCTCCGCGGCGACATCGCTGATGAGCCAGGAGGATTCGGTCAGTTCGCGGTCGAGTTGGCCGGCGCCCCACCCGGCGTAGCCCATGAGCAGGCGTGCCCGCGCGGCGGCGGGGCCCTCGATGAGTTTGCGGAGCAGCTCGGCGGACGAAGATACGAAGATCCCGGGGCTGACCTCGAAGGCATCCTCGCCGACCGGCTCCTCCGGCAGGAGCAGTGCGCCCCGCCGGGGTTCGACGGGCCCGCCCGTCCACAACTCGAGGCCGCTGTCCCCGGAGAGGGCGGACGTGAACTCGATGACGCTCGCCGCCGGCTTGCCCGTCGGCCGGTTCAGCACCAGGCCCCAGGCCCCGTCCGCGCTGTACTCGCAGAGCAGGATCACCGCGCGGTGGAAGTTCGGGTCCACGAGCTGGGGCATGGCCATCAGCAGCGCAGGCGCGAGCGAGGGGCGCTCGGGCGTCTCGTCTTCCATACGCCCTCGATGATACGACAGAACCTGTGCGTTTGGCCCGGCGAGGGCCCGGCGCCGCGTCACACGTCGGTGGGCGAGAAGCCGTCGGACGACGGGCTCCGTAAGAACGCGTCGATCGCGCGCGCGGCGCGGCGGCCCGCGCCCATGGCGGAAATCACCGTCGCACCGCCGGTCACGATGTCCCCGCCGGCGAACACGCCGGCCTTCTGCGTGGCGCCGGTCCCGTCGTCGGCGACGATGTTGCCCCACTTGTTCACCGGCAGGTCCGGGGTCGTGTTGCGGATAAGGGGATTGGCGCCCTGCCCGATCGCGAAGACCACCGTGTCGACGTCGAGGTCGAACTCGGAGCCCCTGACGGGCACCGGGCTGCGTCGGCCCGAGGAGTCGGGCTCGCCGAGCTCCATGCGGATGCATCGGATGGCGTGCACGTGCGCCCGCTCGTCGGCCAGAATGGCCGTCGGCGCGGCGAGCATCATGATCTCGACGCCTTCTTCCTCGGCGTGATCGACTTCTTCCGCGCGGGCGGGCATCTCCTTCCGCGTGCGCCGGTAGATCAGGTAGGAGTGGTCGGAGCCGAGGCGCAGCGACGTGCGCACCGCGTCCATCGCGGTGTTGCCCCCGCCAATCACGGCGACCCGCTTGCCCCTGATGCTCGGCGTGTCCGTCGCCGGGAAGAGATACGCCTTCATCAGGTTCGACCGCGTCAGGTACTCGTTCGCCGAGTACACGCCGATCAGATTGATGCCGGGGATCTTCGGGAACGTCGGCAGGCCCGCGCCGGTCGCGATGAACACGGCCTCATAGCCCAGTTCGGTGAACAACTCGTCGACCGTGAAGGTCTGGCCGATGACGTGGTTGGTCTTGATCTCCACGCCGCGCCGCTTGAGGCCGTCGATCTCCCGCTCGACGATGGACTTCGGCAGGCGGAACTCGGGGATGCCGTACACCAGCACGCCGCCCGCTTTGTGCAGCGCCTCGAAGATCGTGACGCCGTGGCCGAGCTTCGCGAGGTCGGAGGCGACCGTCAGGCCCGCCGGACCGGAGCCGACGACGGCCACCTTGTGCCCGGTCGGCGCCGCCGCGGGCGCGTCATCCGTGAACTTCAGGAGCGCCCCGTAGTCCGCCACGAACCGCTCGAGCCGCCCGATCGCCACCGGCTCGTGCTTGATGCCCAGCGTGCACTTCACTTCGCACTGCTCTTCCTGCGGGCACACGCGGCCGCACACCGCGGGCAGGACATTGCGATCCATCAGCGTCCGGTAGGCGCCTTCGAAGTCCCGCTCGCCGACCTGCCTGACGAACTCCGGGATGTCGATCTCGACCGGGCACCCGGCGATGCACGGCTCGTTCTTGCACTGGATGCAGCGCTGGGCCTCGAGGACGGCCAGGTCCACCGGGTAGCCGAGCGCGACTTCGTCGAAGTTCTGCGCCCGCTCGACCGGATCCTGGAGCGGCATCGGGGTCTTGGTCTTCTGCGTGATCTTCTTCGCCATGGGTATGGGCCCTTGAACCTGGCGCCCCGCTCAGGCGGAGCCGCTCCTGCACGCGGTCTCCCGATCGTAGAGGCGCAGCGACTCGGCTTCCTCCTCGCGATACGCGCGCAGCCGTGTCGAGAGCTCCTCGAAGTCCACCTGGTGTCCGTCGAACTCGGGGCCGTCCACGCAGACGTATTTCTGCTCGCCCCCGACCGACACCCGGCACCCGCCGCACATGCCCGTGCCGTCGAGCATGATCGGGTTCAGGCTGACCGTGGTTCGGAGACCGAGGGGCCGGGTGAGATCGACCACGGCCCGCATCATGGGCAACGGGCCCACCGCGACCACCTCGTCGAAGACCTCGCCCTCCGCCAGCAGCGCCTTCAACGCGTCCGTCACGAGGCCCTTGCTGCCGTACGACCCGTCATCGGTCGTCACGACGACCCGGTCGACGACGGCGCGCAGTTCCCGTTCGAGGATGACGAGGTCCTTCGTCCGGCCGCCGACAATGGCGACGACGCGGCCCTGAAGCGCCTTGAACCCGCACGCGATGGGGTAGACGACGGCGGTGCCAATGCCCCCGCCGATGCAGCAGACGCTCCTCCCCGGGTGCAGCTCGGTGGGGCGCCCCAGAGGACCCGCGACGTCCAGGATCTCGTCTCCTTCCGCGAGCGCGTTGAGCTGGCGCGTGGATTTCCCGACTCCCTGCACGATGATCGACACGGCCCCCCGCGCCTTGTCGACGTCGGCGATGGTGAGCGGGATGCGTTCCCCGTTCTCGCTGGTGCGGACGATGACGAACTGACCGGGTTTGCGCTTCCGCGCGATGTGCGGGCCTTCGACCCAGAAGCGCACGACGTCGGGCGCCAGGACTTCCTTGCTGAGGATTCGGGGCACGCTCAACCCTCCGGAACTTACCGACTGCGGACCCGCGGCGTGCGGGAGAACTGGCGGTCGCGTCCGGTCGGAAACCGGCCACGTCAAGAGGCTACCACGGATGTCCATCGCCCCGCTCAGCTGCCCCGCCGCTCGTGCGCCCCCGACCATGGGGTAACATCTGGGCTCTCAGATGTGCACCCCCGTCTACTGGCTGCGCTCGTCGGTCGCCTACCTGCTGCTCGCTCTGTACATCGGCGTCGTGGGGCCCCCGGCGATCCTCTACGTCGCGTCTGTCGGGCGGCCCGGGCTCCTGCTCGCCGTGGGCCGATTCGGCACGCGCTGCGTCAGGAGGCTGCTCGGCATCCGTCTCCAGGCCGGGGGCCTCGATTACGTGCTCGCGGACCGGCCGTCCGTCTACTGCATCAACCACCGCAGCAACCTGGACGTCATCGTCTTCGAGGCGCTGTTCCCGCGGTGCCCCCGGTTGCGCGGCCTCTACAAGGCCGAACTCGGGAGGCTCCCGATCCTGGGACGCGCGATGCGCCTCGCCGGGTTCGTGCCCGTCGAGCGCAGGCACCGCGCGCAAGCGTTCGAGGCGGTCGACCTGGCGGCGGAGCGCCTCCGCGCGGGGGATTCGTTCCTGATCGCGCCCGAAGGGACCAGGTCGGCGACCGATGGCCTGCTGCCGTTCAAGAAGGGCGGCTTCGTGATGGCCATCAAGGCCCAGGTCCCGGTCGTCCCCGTCGCGCTCCTCGGCACCGAGGAGGCGATGCCGCGAGGCCGGTACTGGGTCAAGCCGACACGCGTCAGGGTTCTCGTCGGCGAACCCGTGCCGACCGCCGGGTTGTCGCTCGACGATCGCGACCGCCTCGTGGCGGTCGTCCGCGATCGCCTCGCGCAGTTGCTGCGGAGTTGAGTCGCTGCGGCCGCCTACCGGTTCCCGAAGTTGTCGTCGTCGGGGTCGTACGTGACCGCCTGCTGGCCGTCTGCGAGGAAGACCAGGGACTGGTGGCTCGGCACCTCGAACCGCCGCCGGCAGGTCGGGCAACTGACGACATCGTCGGTGCGGACCATGTAGTTCCGCAGTTTCGGGAAGAGCGCGCGATCACGGTCGTCCGCGCCTGGCGGCACGCGATCCTTCTTGATCCGCGTGACCCAGCGGACCTGGAAGTCGTTGCGCCGCCGGCAGTGCGGGCACGTGTACGAGGCGGGCCTCGTGCCGGGGGTTTCGTGATAGAAGTCCCGCTCTTGTAGCGCCATCCGCATATCATACCAGCGCGGCCGTCAGGGCCCCGCGCGGGGCCGCCGGGCCGGCATCGGGTGAGGCCATGATTCGCATCGGCATCGACCTGGGCGGGACGAAGATCGAAGGCATCGCGCTGGACCGGGACGGCCGCGCCCTCGCGGGCGAGCGCCGCGCCACTCCGCGGGAGGATTACGCGGGGACGATCCGGGCGATGGTGGACCTGGTCGGCGCGCTCGAGGCCTCGGCAGGCGGCCGCGGGACGGTCGGCCTCGGCATGCCAGGGGCGATCTCGCCGGCCACCGGGCTCGTGAAGAACGCGAATTCGACGTGGCTGATCGGCCGGAGGCTCCAGCAGGACCTGGAGCTAACCCTGGGCCGTCCGGTGCGCCTTGCGAACGACGCGAACTGCTTCGCGCTGTCGGAGGCCGTCGATGGCGCGGCCGCCGGGGCCGACGTCGTCTTCGGCGTCATCGTCGGGACCGGGACCGGTGGCGGCGTCGTCGTCCGCCGGCAGGTGGTGACCGGGGTCAACGCGATCGCCGGCGAGTGGGGCCACAACCCGTTGCCGTGGCCGGACGCGGGCGAGTGGCCCGGGGCGGCCTGCTATTGCGGGCGGCACGGCTGCATCGAGACGGTACTCTCGGGGCCGGGCCTGGCGCGCGACCACGCCCTCGCGACCGGCGACACGATCAGCAGCGAACTCGTCGTGGCGCGTGCCGCCGCCGGCGATGCGGCGGCCGAGGCCGCTCTGCGGCGGTACGAGCACCGGATGGCCCGGGCCCTCGCAAGTGTCATCAACGTGCTGGATCCGGACGTCATCGTCCTCGGCGGCGGGCTCTCGAAGGTGGAGCGGCTGTATGCGAACGTCCCGGCGTTGTGGGGAGCGTGGGTGTTCTCCGACCGCGTGGACACGAGGCTCGCGCCTCCGAAGCACGGCGACGCCAGCGGCGTCCGGGGCGCCGCGTGGCTCTGGCCGCCGCGTGAACCCATCTGATATGCTCTCAGAAACCGCGTCAGGCCGAGGCTTGCCGTCCCCCGGGCGCAGTGTCCGGCCTGACTCTCTCGTGCCAACCCACGTCCCGGGACTGCTATGAACACGGACCTCGTCATCGGAATGGCCGGGTCGGGCGGCGACGGCATCGTTTCTGCCGGCGAGTCCCTGCTCACGGCCGCGGCGCTCGACGGCTACCACGGCGTACTCACGAAGAGCTTCGGGCCGCAGATCCGGGGCGGGGAGTCGAGCATCCGGCTGCGCCTCTGCACGCGCAAGGTCTTCAACGCCGGGGGCACGCTCGACTTGGCCGTGGCGCTGAACTGGCCGGACTTCCTCAAGTTCGGCGGGGAATTGACCGTCGGCGGCGGGACGACGGTAATCTACGACAGCAGCACCAACGTCGCCCCGGACGAGATCCCCCTCGCCGGTGTCACGCCGGCCGAGGTGCTCGCGGTGCCCATCGAGCAGATGGCCAGGGAGTCGGGGGGCGGCGACCGCGCGAAGAACACGGTGGTGCTCGGCCTGATGTCCGGGTGGCTCGGGATCGGGCGCGCCCACGTCATCGCCGGCATCCGGAAGCGTCTCGCGAAGAAGGGGGCCGACCTCGTCGAGCGGGCCGAGAAGGCCTTCCATGCCGGCTTGGCCTACGCGGAACAGCATCCGCTGAAAAAGGGCCGCGCCATGGCGGCGCCCGCGGAATCTGGCGCGAAGTTCGTGGTGGACGGCAACGATTTGTGCGCCGCGGCGGCGATCGTCGCCGGGTGCGACTTCTTCGGCGGCTACCCGATCACGCCCTCGTCCGAGATCATGCACTTCCTTGGGCGCGAGATCTGGAAGTACGGCGGGACCATGCTCCAGGCCGAAGACGAGATCTCAGGCATCGGGGCCGTCGTCGGGGCCTCGTTCGCCGGAAAGAAAGCCATGACGGCGACCTCCGGCCCCGGGATGTCCCTCAAGACCGAGATGCTGGGCCTGGCGAGCATCGCCGAACTGCCGCTCGTGTGCGTCAACGTGCAGCGCGGGGGACCCTCGACGGGGATCCCGACCAAGGGCGAGCAGTCGGACCTGTTCCAGGCGGCGTTCTCCGCGCACGGCGACGTGATTCGTCCCATCCTGGCCCCGATCAGCGCCGAGGACATGTTCAGCATCACCATCGAGGCCTTCAACACAGCGGAGCGCTACCAGACGCCCGTCATCGTGCTGTCCGACCAGGAGGTCGGCCAGCGGAAGGAGACGGCCGACCCCATCGACGCGACGACGGTGACGATCGAGGAGCGTCTGTCGCCGACCGAGCAGGAGCGGGCGCCCTACGTCCGGTTCAGGTTCACGGAGACGGGCATCAGCCCCATCAGCCGGCCGGGCATGCCGGGCGGCAACTACCTCGCGTCGGGAATTGAGCACGACGAGCACGGGGCGCCCACCGCCAACGGGGAGATGCACAGCCGCATGAACGACAAGCGGCTGCGCAAGTTCGACCCGCTGAAGCGGCGCAGGGACCTCTTCCTCTTCGAGGGCCCTGCGGATGCGCCCATCGGCCTCATCAGCTGGGGCAGCGTGGCCGGCCTGGCGATCGAGGCACTCCAGCTCGCTCGCGCGGAAGGCCTGCCGGTGAAGCTGCTCGTGCCACGGTTGCTGTATCCGGTATCGGAAGAAATCTACCAGGAGTTCTTCGCCTCCGTGACCCGAGGCCTGGTCGTGGAACAGAACCACCAGAGCCAGCTGTACCGGCTGCTCCGGATGTTCGTGGACGTGCCGCACGGGATCGAGACCCTGGCGAAGAGCGGCTCCAACCCCATTACGCCCGATGAGATCGTCGTCCGGCTGCGGCAGATCTCGCGTGCGCCGGCGCGCGCGAAGGGGCAGCAGCCGCCGGCCGTCTAGCCGGCCCGGCCCAGGAGAGGATGCGGGACATGAGCACCCTGACAGCACGACCGGTTGCGGACTACACCGCGAAGGACTTCAAGAGCGATCTGAAACCGATCTGGTGCCCGGGCTGCGGCGATTTCGGCGTGGTCCAGGCCATCTACCGCGCGCTGGCGAACGTCGGACGGCCGCCCCACGAGATCGCCTTCATCTCGGGGATCGGCTGCTCGAGCCGCATTCCGGGTTATACGACGGCCTACGGCTTCAACACCGTCCACGGCCGGGCCCTCCCGATCGCCCAGGGCATCAAGCTCGCGAACCCCGACCTGCTGGTGCTGTGCGCGGGCGGTGACGGAGACGGCTTTTCGATCGGCGGCGGGCACGTGGCACATGCCGTCCGCCGCAACATCGACATCACGTACATCGTGATGGACAACCAGATCTACGGGTTGACGAAGGGCCAGCTGTCACCCACGTCACGCCGGGGACTCCAGACGGCGTCGTCGACGTTCGGATCGATGGAGAACCCGGTGAACCCGCTGCTGTACGTGCTCGGCTACGGCGCCGAGTTCGTCGCCCAGGGGACGCCCGCCGACATGAGCGGCCTGGCGACGGTCATCGAGGCGGGTATCCGGTTCCCGGGGTTCGCGTTCATCAACGTGCAGTCGCCCTGCGTCACCTACGGCCGGGAAGACCAGATGCTGAAGGCGCAGAAGGCGGCCATGCGGCCGCTCGAGTCGCTGAACCACGATCCGTCGAACCGGATCGCGGCGATGGACCTGGCTCAGGCATACGGCGAGACGCTCTACACGGGGGTGTTCTACCGCAGCCCGAACCCGCTTCCGACCTTCGAGGACCTCGCCGGCGCGCGGCGCGCGGCGCAGCGGTCGCAGGTGAAGAGCCGGGCCGACGTGATGGAGCTCTTCAGGCTGAAGACGCCCTAGGGGCGGTCAGTCGGCCATCACGCGCCGATACCACAGGGAATAGTGGCGAATCCGGCGCGGCGCGTGAGACCCGACCGCGGCGAGCACGAGCACGGCCAGCAGCAGCGGCACGCGGTACTCCCACAGCAGCGGGACCAGGGCGAGGACGAGCAGTTTCGCATAGACGAATACGGCGCAGGCCTGGTGCGCCCAGTGGGCCGACGGATAGACTTCGACGGCAATCATGACGCCCCCGGTCACGATGGCCGTCCAGAGCAGGGGATAGAGGCGCCCGGAGTCCACGTTGAAGACGTGCGCCCCGAGCAGCGTGCCGGTCGCAGCCAGGTGCACGGTCCGCGCCGCGATGTTCCACCATCGGGCATGCGCGAGGTGGCGGCGTGGCTCCGGGAAGAGAAGCGCCCGCAGTGAGGCCATCCGATGTGCTCCGATCCTGACGCCCGGCGGCGGGCGTGGGCCGTCCGGGGATTATACCGGGAGCGATGCGCGTGTTGACCCTGACCATCCGGCCGGCCCAGGATGAGGATGCCCGCTGGGCCGCGGCGCTGATGTCCGCCTCGGACCCATGGACCACGCTCGGACGCGGGTTCGAGGCGTGCCTCCGGGCCTGTACCTCGTCGCTGGATGTGCTGGAGATCGCCGAGGCGGAGGACGGGCGCTGCGGATTCGTGCTGGTGCGGCCGGCCGGCGTCGCGGGCGCCCCCTACATCGTCTCGATCGCGGTCGCGCCCGGGCATCGGAGCCAGGGGGTGGGCGCCGCCATGCTCAGCCACGTCGAACGCACCTACACCGGCCGGTCGCGCCACCTCTTCCTCTGCGTCTCCTCCTTCAACGGCCGCGCCCGCGCTTTCTATGAACGGCACGGCTTCGCGGCCGTGGGGCTGCTCAAGGACTTCCTCATCGACGGCGCCGACGAAACCCTGATGCACAAGCGCCTTCCCGCGCCGGTCGCGTAGGCGCCATGGGCTAGAATATGAGGCTGGGCCTTCATGTTGACTGATTTCATGCGCGTGGCCATCGTCAACCGTGGCGAGCCGGCCATGCGGTTCATTCACGCCGTACGGGAGTTCAACATCGAACGCCGCACGGACATCCGTGTCATTGCGCTCTTTACTGAACCGGATCGCCATGCCCGTTTCGTCCACGAGGCCGACGAGGCGGTGGGACTCGGCCCGTCGACGTTCGTGGACGACCACGACGGGCTGCGGCGGCCCAAGTACCTGGACTACGAGGCCCTCGAGCGGGCGCTCGTGGAGGCCCAGGCCGACGCGACCTGGACGGGCTGGGGGTTCGTCGCGGAGCGTCCCGAATTCGCCGAGATGTGCGAACGCCTCGGCATCGCGTGCATCGGGCCCGACAGCGGATCGATGCGCCGCCTTGGCGACAAGATCTGCGCGAAGCGTCTGGCCGAGCAGGCCGGCGTCCCCGTGATCCCCTGGGGAGACGGGCCGGCCGACACCCTCGACGCGGCGCTCGCCCACGCCGAGAGACTGGGCTACCCGGTCGCGCTCAAACCGAGCGGCGGCGCCGGCGGCCGCGGCATCCGCAGGCTGACTGTGCCCGCGGAGCTCGAAGCGGCCTTCGGCATCGTGCGGCGTGATGCGGCGCGCATCTTCAGCGACCGCACGATGTTCATCGAGCGGTGGATGCCGGGGATGCGTCACATCGAGGTGCAGGTCCAAGCGGACCGTCACGGGACCATCTGGGCCATCGGCACCCGCGACTGCTCGCTCCAGCGGCGGTTCCAGAAGCTGGCGGCGGAGTCGCCGGCCGGCGGCCTCACGCAGGAGACCGAGACGGCGCTGCTGGACGCCGCGGTGCGGATGGTCTCGGCGGCGCAATATCGCGATCAGGTCACCGTCGAGTTCCTGGTCGATCTTTCTGGCCGGTTCTACTTCCTGGAGGCCAACACCCGCCTGCAGGTCGAGCACGTCGCCACCGAGCTCACGAGCGGCATCGACCTGGTGAAGCTCCAGATCGAGGTCGCCCGCGGGGGCCGGCTCGGCGCGGTTCCTCCCGCGAGCTCGGGGCACGCCATCGAAGTGCGCCTCAACGCCGAGGACCCCTACAACGGGTTCGCGGCGTCGCCGGGCGTCATCCTGCAGTTCCGAACGCCGACCGGGCCCGGGCTCCGGGTCGATACCGGCATCTCGGAAGGCAGCACCATGCCGCCCGAGTTCGGGCCGATGTTCGCCAAGCTCGCCGCCAGGGGGCACAGCCGCGAGGAATCCCTCGGCCGACTGAAACGGGCGCTCGCGGAGAGCGTGTTCGTCGTGTCGGGCGGCCCGACGAACCGGGCGTTCCTGCTCCAGGTGCTGGATCGCGCGGAGGTGCAGCGCGGCATTCTGGACACCGGCCTGCTGGACCGCCTGACCGTGGGTGACGAGGCGCTCCCCGAGCGCCACGCCAAGATCGCGCTCCTCCAGGCGGCCATCGAGGTCTACGACGCCGAGTACGCGCACGAAGTCGAGGCGTTCTTCGACTCGGCGGCGCGCCTCCGGCCTTCCGCAAGGACCGAGGTCGGCCGGGCGGTCGAGCTGAGTTACCGGGGATACCGATACCAGTTGCGGGTGCACCGCGTGGCTGACGGGCGCTACCGCGTGCTGTCCGGCGCGCAGCCCATCGACGTGGAGGTGGAGCGGGACGGCCCCTGCGAGCGCTGGCTGACGACGGACGGCCGCCGCTACCGGGTGCTCGCGGCGCCGCGGGGCTACACGCTGCTCATCGAGGTCGAGGGCATTCCCCACGCCGTGTCCCGGGCCGACGAGGGCGTCGTGCGCGCCGCGTCGCCGGCCGTGGTCGTGTCGGTGCACGTGCAAGCCGGCGATGAGGTCGCCGCCGGCGAACGCCTCGCGGTCATCGAGGCGATGAAGATGGAGACGGCCGTCGTGGCCCCGTTCGCCGGAACGGTCCGCCAGGTGTTCGTGCTGCCGAATTCCCAGGTCGCCCCCGGCGCGCCGCTCGTGCACCTCGATGCCGTGAAGGCGAACCACGGCCGCAAGACCGGGCCGAGAGTCGTGCTGGACGGCGCTCACACGGCTGGCCAGCGGGGCTCGGGCCGGCCGGCGTCGAGAAGCCGGGCGCTCCTGCGCGGCGTTCGGGCGGGGCTGCGGGAGTTCAAGCGCCCGGCAGCCGAGCCGGCCCCGAACATCCTGCTCGCGCTGCGTTCCGTGATGCTGGGCTTCGACCTCGACGAGCGGGACGTGACGCGGCTGCTCCAGGACTACGAGCGGCTGGCGAGCGCCGTCGCGCCAGACGACGGCGACTTGCTGCGCGCGGAAGACGATGTACTCAGAATCTTCGTGGATCTCCGGGCAGTCGTCGGGCACCAGGCCGCGGACGGTGAACGCGACGACTCGGGCCCATCCCTCGGATCGGAACAGCACCTGTTCCGGTACCTTCGGACTGTGGCGGCCGAGGGAGCCGAGCTTCCGCCGGCGTTCCTCGACGAGCTCCGGACCACGCTGCTGCACTACGGCATCACGACGCTCGAGCCGACGCCCGCGCTGCGGGAGAGCCTCCTCGCCATCTTCAAGGTCAATCAGCGGAGCGACATCAGGGTGCCCGTGGTGCGGGCCGTCCTCGAACGCCGCCTCGGGGCCGCGGCGGACCTGGCGCCGGGCACGCCGTCCTTCCTGACCATCGTCGCCCGGCTGATCGCGTCCGTCCAGCGGCCGTTTCCGGATCTCGCGGACCTGGCCCGCGACGTCCACTACCGGTACGTCGAGCAGCCGGCCTTCGAGCGCGTGCGAGGTGCCGTGCAGGCCGACATGCTGGCCCGGCTCGCCCGGCTGGCGTTCGACCCGGACTGGCGCGACGCCGGGGAGTGGCTGCATGAACTTGTGGAGTGCCCGCAGCCGCTGCGCACGGTGGTGGCCGCCCGGCTCGAAGGGGCCCCGTTCCTGGTTCGCCGCGCGTCGCTCGAAGTGATGCTCCGCCGCGACTACCGGTTCAACGCCATCGGCCAGGTGGCGTCGGTGCCCGGGTCGGACCCGCCGGTCGTGACCGCGGCGGGATCGCTCGACGGCCAGGCCGTCAGCGTTGTCGCCACGTGCGGACCGCTCGATGAGGCGGCGTCGCTGCTGGCGACGCTGCGTGGCGTCGTGGCCGGCTTCCCGGCCGACCGCGACGCCACCGCGGAGATCTACCTCTGGGGCGGTGAGGACGCCGACACGGATACCGTCGCCGAGGCCCTCGGCGACCGGCTCGAGGCCGCCGGGTTCGACCGGCCCCTGCGGCAGGTCGTGCTCATGCTGGTTCGACGCTCGCCGGCGGGACCCGACGAGGTGCAGTGTCTCACCTACCGTCCGTTCGGCCCCGGGTATCGCGAGGACAAGCTGTTCCGCGGGCTCCATCCGCTACAGGGCGCCCAGCTGGAGTTCTGGCGGCTGAAGAGCTTCTTCCTGGAACGCCTCCCGTCGGTCGAGGACGTGTACCTGTTCAGGGGCATCTCGCGTGAGAACGCGCGGGACGAGCGGCTGTTCGCCCTCGTCGAGGTCCGGGAAGCGTCGCCGTTGCGCGACGGGGGCGGCCGCCTGATTGCCGTACCGCATCTCGAGCGGATGGCCCTCGAGGCGTTCACGGCGATCCGCCGCGCCCAGATGCGGCGGTCGCCCGGCGAGCGGCTGCACTGGAACCGCGTGACGCTCTTCGTGCGTCCGCCGCTGGCGCTCAGCGGCGGCGAGATCGAGGAACTGGCCGCGCGGATGACCACGCACGCCGAGGGGCTGGGCCTCGAGAAGATCGTCGTCCGCGCGTCGCTGCCCGACGGGCAGGGCGGAATCGCGGACTCCACCGTCGCCATCACGCTGGCCGCCGGCCGCGCGCCCGTGCTGCGGTATGCGGCGCCGTCGGACGAGCCGCTCAGGACGCTGTCGGACTACGACCAGCGCGTGGTGCGGATGCGGCAGCGCGGGCTGACGTACCCGTACGAAATCGTGCGCCTCATGACGCCGGCGCACGCGGGGCCCGACTCCGAGATCCCGCCGGGCTCGTTCACCGAGCTGGATCTCGACGCGCAGGGGGCGCTCGTGCCCGTCGATCGCCCGTACGGCCAGAACACCGCCAACGTCGTGGTCGGGCTGCTGACGAACCGGACGGCCGTCTGCCCGGAGGGTATGACGCGCGTGGTGCTGCTCGGCGATCCCAGCCGCGAAGTCGGATCGCTCGCCGAGCCGGAATGCCGCCGGATCTTCTGCGCCCTCGACATGGCCGACCGGATGGGCGTGCCGGTCGAGTGGTACGCGCTGTCGGCCGGGGCGAAGATCTCCATGGAGAGCGGCACGGAGAACATGGACTGGATCTCCCGCGTGCTGCGGCGCCTCATCGAGTTCACGCAGGCCGGCGGGGAAGTGAACATCGTGGTCACCGGGATCAACGTCGGCGGTCAGCCGTACTGGAACGCCGAGGCGACGATGTTGATGCACACCCGCGGCATCCTCATCATGACCGCCGAGGGCGCCATGGTCCTGACCGGCAAGCTGGCCCTCGACTACTCGGGCTCGGTCTCCGCCGAGGACAATCTCGGGATTGGCGGCTACGAGAAGATCATGGGCCCGAACGGCCAGGCGCAATACTGGGCCCAGGACCTGCGCGGAGCGTGCCAGATTCTGTTGCGCCACTACGACCACTGTTACCGCATGCCTGGCGAGCGGTTCCCGAGGCGCGCCGTAACCGCGGATCCACCCGGGCGGGACATCCGTGCGTTTCCTCACGACACGCAGCCGGAAGGGTTCGCGACGGTGGGCGAGATCTTCTCCGACGAGACGAACCCGGGCCGGAAACGCCCGTTCGACATCCGGCGCGTGATGCTGTCGGTCAGCGACGCCGACCATCCGCCGCTCGAGCGCTGGGCGGGCTGGCGCGACGCGGAGGTGGCCGTGACGTGGGACGCCCACATCGGCGGCTACCCGGTCTGCCTCATCGGGTTCGAGTCGAGGGCCGTCCCACGTGTCGCCATGGTGCCGGCCGACGGGCCCCAGCAATGGACCTCCGGCACCCTGTTCCCGATGGCCTCCAAGAAGATCGCGCGGGCGATCAATGCCGCGAGTCTGAACCGGCCCCTCGTGATTCTCGCGAACCTGTCGGGGTTCGACGGGTCGCCGGAGTCCATGCGCCGGCGCCAGCTCGAGTTCGGCGCGGAGATCGGCCGGGCCGTCGTGAACTTCAAGGGACCGATCGTGTTCGTGGTGGTGTCGCGGTACCACGGCGGGGCGTTCGTCGTGTTTTCGCGGGCGCTGAACGAGAATCTGGAGGCGGTGGCGCTCGAGGGCAGCTACGCGTCGGTGATCGGCGGCGCGCCCGCGGCCGCCGTGGTCTTCTCCCGTGACGTCGATGGCCGGACCCGGAAGGACCCCAGGGTGAAGGAGCTCGACACGGCGCTGAAGGCAGCCACGACCGACGCCGATCGCGCGGCCGTGCGCGCGGCGCTCGCCGACATGACGAAAGCCGTCCGATCGGAGAAACTCGGCGAGGTCGCCGACGAGTTCGACCACATCCACAGCGTGCATCGCGCGCTTCACGTCGGGTCGCTCGACCGCATCATCGGCGCGGCGACGCTGCGCCCGTACCTCATCGACGCCATCGAACGGGGCATGGCACGGGAGCTGGAGCGTTGGCTGGCATGCCGTCACCCCTCGCAGTAGTCCTGGCCCGGGGACTGGGCACGCGGATGCGCCGGGCCGACGAGGGCGCCACCCTGGCAGCCGACCAGGCCCGGATGGCCGACGCCGGCGTCAAGGCCATGATTCCCATCGGGCGGCCGTTCCTGGACTACGTCCTCAGCGGGCTGGCCGACGCCGGCATCACGGAGGCCTGCCTCGTCATCGGGCCGGAGCACGACGCGATCCGTGAGTACTACGGCGGCGCCTCGGCACCGACGCGGCTGCGCGTCACCTTCGCGGTACAGGAGCAGCCGCTCGGCACCGCCGACGCCGTGGCCTCGGCGGCGGGTGTCGTCGGGGAGCGCCAGTTCCTCGTGCTGAACTCTGACAACTACTACCCCGTCGAGGCTCTCCGCGCCCTGGCGGCGCTCAGCGGACCCGGCTTGGTGGCCTTCGAGCAACACGCCATGGTGGCGGGCGGCAACGTGCCGGCCGAGCGGATCGGCAAGTTCGCCGTCGTGCGGATCGGGGCCGACGACAGCCTGGTCGAAGTGATCGAGAAGCCGGACGCGGCGACCCTGGCCTCGCTCGGCGGGGACGTCTATCTGAGCATGAACTGCTGGCGGTTCGATCGCGTCGTGCTCGACGCGTGCGGCCGGGTGCCGCTCTCCCCGCGCGGCGAGCACGAGATCCCGGATGCCGTGCGCCTCTCCCAGCGGGAATCCGGCACACGCTTCAGGGTCATCCGCATGAAGGCGGGGGTGCTGGATCTCTCCAGCCGGGGCGATATCGCGAGCGTCGCCGCCCATCTTGCCGGCGTGGAGGTCCGCCTGTGATGGTTCCCTCCGTCGAGCGCGTCGAATCGTCCGGGATGCGGGCGGGCGCAGCCGCGTCCAAGGCGGCGCTGCTCGATCTCGCGTCGCGCGCCCTCCCGCCCTCCGGCGGGGCGGAGCGGCAGACGGCGTTCTTCGTGCCCGGCCGGATCGAAGTGCTGGGGAAGCACACCGACTACGCCGGCGGGCGCAGCCTGCTGTGCGCCGCCGAGCAGGGGTTCTGTGTCGTGGCCCGGCGCCGGCCCGACGGCCGCGTGTGCGTCGTCAACGCCGCCGCGGGCGAGCGGGCGGAGTGGGCGCTCGATCCCGATGTGCGGCCGGTCGTCGGCGACTGGACCAACTACCCGGCCACCGTCGTACGGCGCGTCGCCAGGAACTTCCCCGCCCTCCGGTCCGGCGTGGACATCGCGTTCGCCAGCGACCTGCCGCCGGCGTCGGGCATGTCGAGTTCGAGCGCCCTCATGATCGGCGTCTTTCTCGCGGTGGCCGACGCGAACGACCTGTCGTCGAACCCGCTCTACCGCTCGGCCATCACTTCCCCGGAGTCTCTTGCCGCCTATCTCGCCACCATCGAGAACGGGCGGAGCTTCGGCCCGCTGACGGGAGATCGCGGCGTCGGGACCTTTGGCGGCAGCGAAGACCACACCGCCATCCTGTGCTGCAAGCCCGCGACGCTGAGCCAGTACCGGTTCGGGCCGGTCATCTTCGAGCGGGACGTCCGAATGCCGGCGGGGCTCGTCTTCGTCGTGGCGTTCAGCGGGGTCCTCGCCGAAAAGACCGCCGCCGCCATGGCGACCTTCAACCGGGCGTCGCTCGCGGCGGCGCGCGTTCTCGAGATCTGGCAACAGGCCAGCGAGCGTCCGGTGACCACGCTCGAGTGCGCCGTGGCCGAGGGCCCCGCCGCCGCCGGCGAGATCCGCAAGGCGATCATCGCGGAGCGCGACGGGGAATTCGGGACGGACCTGCTGCTGAGGCGGTTCGATCAGTTCGTCCTGGAGAGCCGGCGCATCGTCCCGGAGGCCTTCGACGCCCTCCGAGCCCACGACCTCGCGACATTCGGCGCCCTGGTCGATCGGTCGCAGGAGGCCACCGAACAGGGGCTCTCCAACCACGTGCCGGAGACCGCCGCGCTCGCGCACGAGGCGCGGCGATTGGGGGCGCTGGCGGCGTCGGCCTTCGGCGCGGGGTTCGGCGGCAGCGTCTGGGCGCTCGTGACCGGGGACGAAGCCGGGCGCTTCGCCGCGGAGTGGGAGGACGCCTACCGGAAGCAATTCCCGGGAGCGGCCGCCCGCGCGCGGTTCTTCGAGACGTGCGCGGGGCCTGCCGCGATGCGGATCGAGTCCTGGGATCAGGCCCCGTAACGGGCCTTGAGCGCGCGATAGTCCGTCTTGCCCGTGCCGAGCACCGGGATCGCGTCCACCACAGTGACCTGTCGCACGTAGTGGAGCGGGCTCAGCCCCTCCTCCTTGATCCACGCGTTGACCTCCGACCGATCGGCTGGCCGCCTCGTGAACAGGACGATGTCGGGGTGTTCGGCCGTGCCGATGGCCTCGACGGCAATCACCGGCCCGTCGTCGGACTCGCCGAAGTGCGGCTGCAGAACGGCCTCGATGGCCGGGAGCGACACCATCTCGCCGCCGAGCTTGATGAACCGTTTGAGGCGTCCGCGGAACGTGATGTAGCCGTCGCTGGCCACGGAGACCAGATCGCCGGTCCGGTACCACGACTTGCCTTCGAACTCCACGAACGGCGACTCGCCGGTATAGTTCAGGTAGCCGCCGAAGATGCTCGGCCCACGCACCAGCAGCATCCCGGTTTCTCCCTGGGCCACGCGGCTGGAGCAGCCGAGGTCGACCACCGCCCCTTCGACCGCCGGAAGGAACGGCCCGACCGTACCGGGCGCCTGCTTGTCCATCGAGTTGCAGGACACGATGGGCGAGCACTCGGAAATCCCGTAGCCCTCGAGGACGAGCATCGACGGCCAGCGCGCGCGCAGCGTGGCGAAGAGCGCGTCCGGGCACCGTTCGGCCCCGGTGACCACCAGGTGGATCGTCTCGAGCTGGCGATCGCTCGCCACGCGGGCCATGCCGCCGAGGAACGTGGGCGTGCAGAAGATCACCGACGCACGATAGGCCGACGTCACCTTCGCGAGCACGGCGGACTCGGTCGGGTTCGGGTGGTACACGGTGCGCAAGCCGATGGAGAGCGGGAACAGCACCGTCGTGGTCAGGCCGAAGGAATGGAACGGCGGCAGCAGGCCCAGTTCGATGTCCTGCTCCTCGAGCCAGCCCATTTCGAGGATGTCCCGGAGGTTGGTCAGCAGGTTCGTGTGGGTGAGCGGGACGGCCTTCGGGAGGCTTTCCGATCCGCTCGTGAAGAGCACGACGGCGACCTCGGGCGGCTGCACGCGTTCGAGGGCCGACCAGCTGACGCGGCTCGTGGCGGCCGCGCGCAGCTTGTCCAGCGTCCCGACGGAGCTCAGGAGGTCCTCGACGAGCAGGAAGGTGTCCTGGAAGTCCGTGAGGTCCACCCCGGCGGCGGCGAGCTTGGTCAGCAGCGCGCGCGCGGTGATGACCGTCTTCACGCCCAGCATGTCGAGGGAATGCCGGATGGCCCGCGTGCCGGCCGTCCAGTTCACCATCACGGCGGTCTTGCCCGCGAACATCGCCGCGTAGGTGAAGATCGTGGCCCCCACCGAGGCGGGCATCATGATGCCGACATAACGGCCCGGCAACTCCTCGAGCTTCGGCTTCAGCACGAGGAACGCGGTCACGAGGTCCCGGTAGGTGCGGGCGCCGCTGGTCTGGTCGGCGACGATCAGCTGGGAAGGCCTGGCGGCGGCCTGCGTCAGGAACACCTTC
This sequence comes from uncultured Acidobacteriota bacterium, assembly GCA_963809475.1. GTDB lineage: Bacteria > Acidobacteriota > Vicinamibacteria > Vicinamibacterales > JAKQTR01 > JAKQTR01. The sequence goes on along the minus strand of CAWEJS010000001.1, from coordinate 2,397,030 downwards.
GTGAGGGTCTCGCCAGCCGCGGGCGCCAGCCTCGCGCGGTTGCCGGCCGCCGCGAACCACGCCGAGGGCGGGCTCTTCAGATCGGTGGGCCTGGCGGACACGCCCTGTCCCGCGGCCGCGAGCAGGACGTCGGCCACCGTGCTCAGGCTGTCCGGCGTGTCGACCGAGAAACCGAATTCCGCCTGGATCCAGGGGATCAGTTCCGCAATCGCCAGGCTGTCGAACCCCAAGTCTCTCGAGAGATCGTGTTCCAGACGGACGTCGTCCCGTCCGGCCGCTTCCCGAAGGTGCGTCAACACCAGATTCCGCGTCGCCGGGGACACGCCGGACGCATCGGCCCGGCTCGCGGCCTTCACCGGCTCCGGGAGTTCCCGGGCGCCTCCGCGCTCCCAGACCGTGTAGGGCACGTATGTGTTGTGGGAGGCGTTCTGATTGTAGAAGCGCTCGAGGTAGCCGTTGATCTCGGCGCGCGTGCCGGTACGCGGGAAATCCGCGGGCTCCACGATCTCGACGGTCACCCGACGCCTGGGCGTGAAGAAGAGGCCGTTCAGCATGAGGAACTTCGCGCCACGCGAGAGGGCGCTCCCGATGTCGGGCATCTCGCCGGTCGCGCCGATGCTGAAGCTGCTGCCCCAGAGGCCGTTCACGCGGACCAGGACGACGCGCGCCTCGGGCACCGCCTTGACGAGGGTCTCGGTGCCGCTCGCGCTGCCGATGGTCTCGAGGTACTGCCGCTTCAGATGGCCCGCGGGGTAGAAGAGGATGTTCTCCCCGGCCCTCAGCCCCTCGGCGATGTCGTTGATCGCCGCCCGCATCCGATTGCGGGCCCCGGCTCCGCTGCGCTCCAGGTTCGGCAGGATTCGCGAGCCGTAAAGCAGGGCCAGGTAACCGAACGCCGTGCGCCCGACCTGGTGCTCGTCGGCGAGAGGCCGCAGCCGGAAGGCCGGGTACAGCCAGGCGACGAGGAACGCCGGGTCGAGCAGCGCCGCGTGGTTCGGCAGGAACAGGATGCCCCGCGTGCCCCGCTTGCGCACCAGGTCGAGGCCGGTAATCTCGACCCGGTAGCGGAGCGCGACGAGCGGGCGCACCGCATGAGCGATCGACCACGTGAGAACCGACACCAGGGCGGCGCGCATAGGACCTCCAGCGGCTACCGGCTGAACGTACTCAAGTCCGCCGCTCCGTGCAAGGGACGCCGCGCAACGGTCGTCCTGCGGCCGCGCGGCGTCCGGGCTATGATGGATAGTCATGGCGCCACCGGCGATCATCAGGACGGAGGGCCTGACGCGTGTCTTCGGCAGCGTCCGCGCGGTTGACGGTGTCGACCTCGAGGTGCCGCCCGGAGTCGTGTTCGGCTTCCTGGGCCCGAACGGTGCCGGCAAGACGACGATGATCCGCCTGCTCCTCGGCCTGCTGGAGCCGAGCGGCGGGCGGGCGAGCGTGTTCGGGCACGACACGCGGCGCGAACCCGGCGCGATCCGCGAGCGGGCCGGGGCGCTGCTCGAGCACCACGGCCTCTACGAACGGCTCAGCGCCGAGGACAACCTGGAGTTCTACGCGCGCGCCTGGCGCCTCGGTCCCGCCGCCCGGCGTGACCGCCTTCGGGAGCTGTTGGCGCCCCTCGGCCTCTGGGATCGCCGGCGGGAGCCCGTCGGGCGATGGAGCCGCGGGATGAAGCAGAAGCTCGCCGTCGCGCGGGCGCTGCTGCACCGCCCGGCCCTGCTGTTCCTCGACGAGCCGACCGCCGGACTCGACCCCGTCGCCGCCGCGGCGCTGCGCGACGAACTGGCGACGCTGGTCTCGCGCGAGGGGGTGACCGTCTTCCTGACGACCCACAACCTCGGGGAGGCCGAGCGATTGTGCAACCGCGTGGCGGTAATCAAGCAGGGCCGCCTGCTCGCGGTCGGCCATCCCGACGACCTCAAGGCGCGGAGCGCGACGCGCGCCGAGATCGAGGGGCGCGGCTTCACCCAGGAGACGCTGGCGCTCCTGCGGGGCCAGCCGGGCGTCGCGCGCGCGGATCTCAGGAACGGCCGCCTCGTGCTCGAACTGGCGGAGTCCGCCGCCACCGCGCCGCTCGTCGCCCTCATCGTCCAGTCGGGCTGCGCCGTCGAGGAGGTCCGCAAGGACAAGGGCACCCTCGAAGACGTGTTCCTCACGCTCATGGAGGAGGAACGGTGACGCGAGACGTCCTGACGGTGGCCTGGAAGGAGTGGCGGGAGCTGCTTCAGGTGGGCGGCGGCGTCCGTGGAGGCCGCCTCAGCCTGGTCCTCCTGCTCGCGGTGTTCGGCGTGTTCCTGCCGATGCAATCCGGTGCCGAGTGGGTGACGTCGGCGTCGACCCTCTTCTACTGGGGATGGGTGCCCCTGATGCTCGTCGCCGGGGCCATTGCCGACGCGTTCGCGGGTGAACGGGAACGCCACACGCTCGAGACGCTGCTGGCGAGCCGCCTGCCCGACCGCGCCATTCTGTTCGGCAAGATCCTCGCGGCGGTGTCCTACGGCTGGTGCCTGGTCATGATGATGCTGGCCCTCAGTCTCGTCACCGTCAACCTGACGGCCCGAAGCGGACACCTGCTGCTGTTTCCCTGGCGGTTCTTCATCGGGGCGCCGCTTCTCGCCCTCCTCGGGGCCGGCCTCGCGGCGACGGGCGGCGTCCTCGTGTCACTCCGCGCGGCGACGGTCCGCCAGGCGGCGCAGACCCTCAACGTCGGCATCCTCCTGTTGATCTTCGTCCCCGTCCTCGCCGCGCAAGTCCTGCCGGACGCCTGGAAAGCACAGGCGGGAGCCTGGGTCCTGAGTGTCGGCGCGGACGGCGTCATGTGGGGGGCGGCCGCCGTGCTCGCGCTGCTGGACCTGGGACTGCTCGTCGCGGCGCTCGCCCGGTTCCGGCGATCGCGGTTGATTCTGGATTGACCCGCACCGCCGTGAGATGATGCGGGACGTGTTGGCGGAGGTCGAACAAGTGATGCGCAACTCGGGGATGTGTGCTCTCGTGGCGGTGATTGGGTGTCTCGTGACCGGGACGGCATCGCCCGTCGCCGCGCAGGTTCCAGCACAGGGAACGGCCGAGTCCATCGTGGGTCTGTGGGAGGGCACGGCCCAGACCCCGGAAGGACCGCTCCCGCTCAAGGCGGCGTTCACGCTGACGGACGGAAAACTCGGCGGCACGATCGAATCTTCGCTCGGGTCCATCACGATCCAGACCGCCTCGCTCACCGATGGCAAGCTGGCCGTCGGCATGGAGTTCCAGGGATCGGCCGGCACGCTGGCCGGTGTCGTGCAAGGGCCCAGGATCGAAGGGACCTGGGAGCTGCCAGGGTCGAATGGGACGTTCGTGCTGACGAGGCCCGGCGCCGGCGGCGCCGCGGCTGCCAGCGCGGCTGGCGACCCCATCTCCGGGAACTGGGATGGCGAGGTCAGCATCTCCGGCCAGTTGATGCCGTTCTCGATGGCCCTGCGCCTGTCCGGTGACGAGGTCACCGGGCAGGTGACGTCGGGGCAGGGCTCCTTGCCGCTCGCGAACGGCGCCTGGAAGGACGGCACCCTGCTCCTGACGTTTCCCTATGTCAGCGGGGAACCGGTCAGCATGGCCGGGCAGGTTCAGGACGGCAGGCTCTCGGGCGTCGTGGACTACAACCGCGGCGAAGCGACCGGGACGTTCACCGCAGCACGGAAGCAGTAGCCTGCAGGGGGCGTCTCAGCGGCCCAGCAGCGGGCCGGGCCTCGGCCGCGACTGGGCGTCGAGGTCCACGATGGCCACGACGCCGAAGCCCGGCCTGGTGCCGACGGCGAACCTGGCGTCGCGGATGATGACGCGGCGCCCTCCGCCGGAGAGCGGCCTCACCTCGTAGCTCGGGAAACGCAACCAGCGGCGCACTCCCTGGACGAACGGGGCGCCGATGGCCGCGTCGACGTCGGGATCGCGGACGCCGCGCGCGACGCCGGCGGTGCCGACATCCGCGCCGGGTCCCCGCAGCCAGTTAACAGGCACGAACCGGTAGCGGTCGGGCGAGACCACGATGACGTTCCGGCGGAACGGCTCGGCCGGAACGGGCATCGCCGCCACCTGTTCCACGGTCCACGCGTGTTCGACGGCAAACCGCCGCACCTGCCGCTCCGCGATCCGTGAGCCCGCGATCATCGCACCGATGTACGCCGCCGCAACGACGAGGGCGCCCACCGCGATCGCCGGCCGTGACGAGGCCGGCACGCGTGGACGCGCGGCGAGCCAGAGGCCGATCGCGCCGAGCCAGACGAATCGCGCCCAGCCCGGGACCATCGGATTGAGGAGCATCAGCAGGGTCGTGCCCAAGGCGATCGCCGCGGACGCGATCACGCCGGGCCGGTGCGCGGTCCAGGCACACATCGCCGCCGCTCCGAGCACCAGCCAGAGCCACGGATCCACGATGAACACCGCGTCGCCGTAGAACCACCGGTCGGAGAACGGCATCAGGAGGCGGACGCCGTAGCTGTTCGGCCAGTCCATGAGAACGTGCGAGACCACCCCGAGATACGCGCAGGCAAGGAGCACGCCCGGCCGCGCCGCGGGCTGCCGCGGATCCCGCCGGCGGCGGACCAGGCGATCGAACGCCGTCATGCACGCCGTCAGGAGCACAGGAAGCAGCAGGACGGCCAGGATGCCGTGGGTCCATCCGCGCCGGACCGCGAACGCCCAATCCGCGCCGCGCAGGTAGCACGTTCCGTCGATGTCCGGGAGGTTCGCCGCGATGATCAGCGTGGACGCGGCGAGCGTGGACACGCGCTTCAGCCCGCTCTCCGCCAGGCATGCGCCCGTGAGCGTGTGCACGAGAGGCTCCACGGTCGTCATGATAGCATTGGCCGCAGTCGTGACCGGGACGGCTGATTCGCGGAGCACGCACGCCCGCTCGAGAGGATTCGATTGATGGCGGAGAAGTGGCTGGTCGGTGTGCTCGCGGCGGTACCGTGCCTCGCCGCCGTCGCGGCAGCGCAACAGTCTCCGGCTCAGAAGGACCCGGTTCGCCTGAAGGCGGAGGCCATTCACGCCAGGGCGCTCACGATCGACACGCATGTGGACATCGCGATGCGCGCCGGCGACTACGGCGTGCTGACGCCCGGTCAGAAGTGCGACCTGGTGAAGATGCGCCAGGGAGGCCTGAAGGGCGTCTTCCTGGCGGCGTACGTCGGCCAGCGCCAGGCGTTCGACACCGTCGCCTACAAGGCGGCGTACGACTCGGCCGTGCGGCAGCTCGACTTCCTCCACGCGCTCACGGAGAAGACGCACCCGGAACTCTGCGCGTTTGCGACCTCTCCGGACGGGGTGGAGGCGATCGCGAAGACGGGCAAGCGGGCGATCATGACCGGGCTCGAGAACGGGTATCCCCTCGGCGAGGATGTGGCCAACGTCAGGGCGTTCTTCGATCGCGGTGCCCGCTACATCACCCTGACCCACAGCGGCCACAACCAGCTCGGAGATTCGTCGAGCGACGACAATCCGCCGCGGCACGATGGCCTCTCGGCGTTCGGGGAGCAGGTCGTCGCGGAGATGAACCGCCTCGGCGTGATGGTGGACGTCTCGCACGTCGCGGCCTCGACGTTCTGGGATGTCGTCAAGCTGTCGAAGGCCCCGATCATCGCCTCGCATTCAGGGTGCAAAGCGGTCCACGACGTCGATCGGAACCTCGACGATGACCAGTTGAAGGCCCTCGCGAAGAACGGGGGCGTCATTCAGATCGTGGCGCTGGGGTCGTATCTGAAGGCCGACGGCCCGGAGCGTGCGGAGGCCGTGCGGCAGTTGCGTGCGGAACTCGGCTTCCCGGCCGGCGGGCGGGGCAGATCCGGCGGACCGGGCGGGCCTCCTGGCGCGCAGACGCTGACGCCTGAGCAGCAGGCCGAGGCCCGCAAGCGGCGGACGACGTACTTCGAGCGGATGGAAGCCATCGACGAGAAGTACCCGGCGGCGTCGCTCGCCGACTACGTGGACCACATCGACCACGCCGTGAAGGTGGCAGGCATCGAACACGTCGGCATCGGCACCGACTTCGACGGCGGCGGGGGCTTCCCGGGCTTCGCCGATCATTCGGACGCGCCCAACGTGACGGAGGCCCTGGTGCGCCGCGGCTACTCCGAGCGGGACATCCGGAAGATCTGGGGCGGGAACCTCATGCGCGTCTGGCGGGCCGTGGAGAGGGAAGCCCGCCGGGAACAGCAGGCGGCGCGTTAGGGCAGCGGCGCCGATCGCGGAGCGCGGCATGGACTATCGAGGGCTTGGCCGGACCGGCGTGCGGGTGTCGCCGCTCGGCCTCGGTACGATGAACTTCGGCGATCGCACGGCCGAGGCGGACTCCATCCGCATCGTGGATGCGGCGCTGGATGCCGGCATCAACCTCGTCGACACCGCCGACGTCTACAACGCCGGCGAGTCGGAGCGGATCGTCGGCAAGGCCCTCGCCGGCCGGCGGGATGCCGTCGTGCTCGCCACGAAGGTGCACTTCCGGACCGGCGCGGGGCCGAACGACCAGGGAAACTCCCGGCTCCACATCCTCCGCGCGTGCGAGGCCTCGCTCCGGCGCCTGGGAACCGACTACATCGACCTCTACCAGGTGCACCGTCCGTGCCCGGAGATTCCCGTGGACGAGACCCTTGGCGCGCTCACGGACCTCGTCCGAGCGGGGAAGATCCGCTACATCGGCTGCTCGACGCACCCGGCGTGGATGGTGATGGAAGCGCTGGCGGTCAGCGAGCGGATGGGGCTCGCGCGCTATGTCAGTGAGCAGCCGCCGTACAACTTGCTGGACCGCCGGATTGAGAACGAGTTGATCCCGCTGGCCCGGCGGTACGAGCTCGCCGTGCTGCCGTGGGCGCCGCTCGCGCAGGGCGTGCTCGCGGGGCGGTACCCGGCCGGCGCGCCGTTGCCGGCGGACTCCCGCGCGGTGCGGCAGCCCGGTGCGGGCAACAGCTACGCCGACCGCGTCACCGCCCGCGGCATCGAGGTCGGCCGGAGGTTCGCCGCGCTGGCGGCCGCGCACGGCAAGTCCCCGGGCCAGCTCGCGCTCCTGTGGTGCAAGGACCAGCCGGGTGTGACGTCGCCCATTGTCGGGCCCCGGACCCTCGAGCAGCTGGCCGACGTGCTCCCGGTGCTCGGGATGGCTCTGACGCAGGAGGAGCGCGCCGCGTGCGACGCCCTCGTGCCGCCGGGCGGCGTCGTCACCAACTTCCACAACACCGCGCCCTGGATGAAGACCCCAGTCGCATGAAACTCGCGTTCATCGGCACGCACGGCACCGGGAAGACCACGCTCTGCTACGACCTCACGGCCGGCCTCAAGCGGCAGGGGTTCAATGCGGACATGGTGAAGGAGGTCGCGCGGCTCTCGCCGCTGCCGATCAACCGCAAGACCTCGCTCGACGCCCAGACCTGGATCCTGATGACGCAGGTCGCCGAGGAAATCAGGTCGGGCAGCCTCCACGACATCGTGGTCTGCGACCGCAGCGTGCTGGACAATTACGCCTACCTGATGTTCGCGTGCGGCCGCCAGCGGGCCATCGAGCGCTTCGTGGATCACTGGATGAAGACGTACGACGTGCTCATCAAGGTCCCGATGATGGCCCCGGCCACCGAGGACGGTGTGCGCGACACCGACGACTTCTTCGTCCGGTCCATCGATCAGCTGGTGGACACGCTGCTGGGGGAGAAGCAGATCGCCCACTGCCGCCTCGACGCCGTGAGCCGGGACGGCTGGGTCGCTCAGGCGATGAAGGCCGTCACCACCCACCCGAGCCTCGCGGAGCGGCTCCTCTAGCATGCCGATCGCTGGAGTGGTGTTCTCGACGCCACGCCGATTCTGCCGCCGTGGTCCCTACTTGACGATCTGGTATCCGAGCTCTGAAACGGTCCCGACGTAGTGCTCCGACAGCTTCGTCGTCCCGTTCATCAGCCACATCCACACATCACCGTACGCGACGTTCCGCCACAGCAGGTCGGCCGTCCCATTCCCGTTGTAGTCTCCCGTCCCGGCGATCCGGTAGCTCGTGTCGGCGACCGTGCCGACGTAGCTCTGCGACGCCACCGTCGCCCCGTTCATCAGCCAGATCCACACGTCTCCCGCCGAGGTGTTCCACCAGAGGATGTCCGCCGTTCCGTTCCCGTCGAAGTCCGCCACCTGCTGGATCTGGTAGTTCGTGTCTGCCACCGTCCCGACAGAGGCCTGCGACAGGCGCGTCGCCCCGTTCATCAGCCACACCCACACGTCGCCCGCCGTGCCCTGCCACACGATGTCCGCCTTGGTGTCGCCGTCCACGTGGCCCACCGCCTTCACCGCGTAACCCGGAGCCACCGTGGCGACGTAAAGCTCGCTCTCGACCGCCGCGCCGTTCATCAGCCAGATCCAGAGGTCCCCCACTGCCGGATTGCGCCACAGAATGTCCGAGTTGCCGTCGCCGTCGAAGTCGCCCGTGCCGACGATGTCGTAGACCTTGTCCACGGTGGCGACGTAGGTCTCGGCGCTCGGCGTGCCCGCGCTCATCGGCCAGTAGTAGATCGTCCCCGTCGTCTTGTTCCGCCACAGGAGGTCCGCCGTTCCATCTCCGTTCAGGTCCCCCTGCCCGCGGATTTCCCAGTCCGTGTCCGCCACGGTCCGCACGAACGACTCAGACTGACGCAGCGGGCCGTTCATCGGCCAGAGCCACACCTGGCCCAGCGTCGCGTGCCGCCAGAGCACGTCGCTCTTGAAATCGCCGGTGAAGTCGAACCGGACCGGGCGTTGCGGCCTGTACGTGAAGCCGCTGCTCGCGACCGCCGCCGGAGCCACCGGTTCACCGCCGCCGTCCACCGGGACCACGATGACGTCGACGGCGCCCTCCGGGTGCGCCGGACTCTCCACCACCAGTGTCGTGCTGCTCAACGAGGTGATCGTGGCCCGGTATCCGCCAAACGTGACCGCGACGTACCCCGTCTGGTTGAGGCCGGTGCCCGTGATCGTCACCGTGGTGCCGCCTTCGGCCGGGCCCCACGCCGGGTCAACCTGAGCAATCGTCGGCGCCGTGAGCGCTCCAGCACGGAACCCCGGATCGACGATGACAATCGTGCCGGCATCCTCGAGCTGCACGCTGCACCAGCCCGTCGCATGGCTCCGCATCGTCGCGATCAGTTGCGTGGCGCTACGGCTGGCGATCGGCGCGTCCACGCCGCAGATCTGAAGCGTCGTCGACGAGGTGAACCCGACGCCCGTGATGGTCACCGACGTGCCCCACGCGCCGGACTGAGGCGCGATCGAGTCGATCGCGAGCGTCGGCCCGGCCGGGGGATCGAGCAGGAAGTCATTCGCGTAGGCGTTCTGGCTCTGCGCCGTGGTCAGGATGATGTAGGCAACGCCGTCAGGGCGTGTACCTGATGCCGGCACCGTCAGCACGACCTGCGTCGGTCCGAGCACCGTGAACGGCACGGACTCGTACAGCTCGTACGGCTCCACCGTCATCATGATGTAGAGTTCGGCCAGGACGACGCCCTGGAGACCGAGACCGTTGACCGTGATCTGATAGCCCCCGCTGGCCGGGCCATGGAGCGGGCTGAACCCGGTGATGATCGGCGCCGGCACGTAGACGACGGCGCCGGGCAGCGTGGCAGACTGACCGTCTTCGTTGGTGATCGTGAGGCCGACGCTTCCCGTCTGGGACGAGGGTGCGGTCACCAGGAGCGTCGTCGTGCTGACCCAGGTCACGGACTCCGCGGCGACCGCCCCGAAGGTGACTCCGAGGTTGCCCCCTCGAAAACCGGTGCCCGTGACGGTGAGCGTCATGTACGGATAGCTCAATTCGCCGACCACGTTCGGCGTGACGCTCGTGATGGTCGGCGACGCCCAGGCGCCATCGCCGCCATCGGTGGTGGCGAGCAGCGTGTTCGCTTCGCCAACCACCCAGGCCGAAGTCGAGCTGACGGCGGCCACGCCCGTCAGCCTCGCGTACGTGCCGGAGAGCTGCCGTGCCCAGGTCCCGCCGCCATCGGTCGTATGGAGGATGACGCCACTCGTGCCCACCGCCCAGGCGACGCTCGCGTCCAAGGCCGCAATCCTCGTCAGCGTCTCGGTCGTGTTCGAGGTCTGCACGGTCCAGGTCGACCCGCCGTTGGTTGTCTTGATGATCGCGCCGTTCTCACCCACAGCCCATGCCGTGAGGGCGTCGACCGCCACCACGTCGTTGAGCGATGCACTCGTGTTGGATGCCTGAGCGACCCAGATGCCGCCGCCGTCCGTGGTCTTCCAGATCGAGCCCTGGTAGCCGACCGCCCAGGCCTTCGCCGTGTCGACCGCGGCCACGCCGAAGATCGGGATGCTGCTGGCGGTCCATTCGAGCCACCACGGCGTGTTCAGGTTGGGGTTGCCCGGATCGGGTTGCGCGCGCTCGGGGACCCTGTGGTAGATGCTGCCGAGGTTGTAGCCGTCCCAACCCGTCGTCCAGATGTGGGCGCTGTCCACGGCCGCCAAGCCGTACACGTGACCCTCCGGGCCGACGTAGTGATCCTGGCCCGTGAAGTAGTCGTTCTGCTCCTGGATCCACGTGACGCCGCCATCGAGCGACGAGCGGAACAGGCCGGAGTCACCGGCGATGAACCCCACGGCCGGCAGCATCCGCATGCGGTTGATGGTGGCCATGGCCGACTGGTGCACCACCTCCCACAGGGCTCCGCCGTTGGCGGTCTTCGCGACAAACGCGTCACCGCTCGGAGTGATGTAGCCCGCGACCCAGATCTCGTCCTGGTTCAACGCGGACACGGCGGTGATGCTGTAGGTTGAGCCGGTGGGAAGAGCGGGCAGGTTCTGAACCTGCCACCCGCCTCCCTGGGCGTGTGCGGGAACGGCCGTGCCGAACAGCGCGCAGGCCAGTACGATCGTGGCAGCCGCCCGCGTCCAGGACACCGACCGGCTGTTCACGCGCGGGAGACTCGAGGGAGGGGTCATCGGTCACCTTCCTGATGTCGCGGCGCCGACGCTGGCAACACTGCGACGATGCCGGTCGCCGGATGTCGCGTTGGCGCGGGAACTGGCGCCCGTTCCGGGCGGTCTCCGAAACCGAACCGAGAATCGGACGCCTCGCAGACGTTTCGCGTGCGACCGCCGGAGTCGCGGGTGTCCCGGCGTCTGTGACTGGCGCGCCCGTAATACTGGATCCCGTCCGAATCGATGTCAAGGCGGCGTGCGGCGGGTCCCGGGGCTATCCGCGGCCGCGGCGCGCGCCTGATGGCGGGGAAGCGCGTCGGGGTCCCGGCGCGGCCGGCGCATGGCGATCGAGGATGTTCCTGAACCGCTCCTCCTTGCGCTGAACGGCGGACGGGCGCGCCGCGCCGCCTCTGGCCGCGGCCTGGCCCGCGGCGTCACGGCGGGGGCGTCGCGCGGCGCGGGCGGCGGCCAGGCGTTCCCGCAGCGGGATCTCGAGGCGCTCGTCCGTCTTCCGCGCGTAGTCGAAGCCCGGCAGCGTGATGCGGGGGAGCGGCTTGCCCACCACGCGCTCGATGGCCCGCATGTCCTGTTCTTCGTCCGGCGAGACCAGCGTGAACGCGTCCCCGGTCGCCTCGGCCCTGGCCGTGCGCCCGACGCGATGGATGTAGGCGTCGGGATCCTGCGGCACGTCGAAGTTGATCACGTGCCCGAGCGCCTCCACGTCGATCCCCCGCGCCACGATGTCGGTCGCCACGAGGACGCGGTGCCGTCCTGCCTTGAACCCCTCGAGCGCCGACGTGCGCTGGCTCTGGCTGCGGTTCCCGTGGATCCGCGCGGTCGAGATGCCACGCTGGTCGAGGTAGTCGGCCAGCCGGTTGGCCCGGTGCTTCGTTCTGGTGAAGACGATGGCGTCCGCGATGATGTCGCGTTTGAGGAGTTCGACCAGCAGCGCCGACTTCAACTCGCGCCCGACCGGGTACACGGCCTGGGTGATACCGACCGCGGGCGCCGACCGGCGTTCCAGGTTGATGGTCACGGGGTCGTGGAGCATTTCGCGGGCGAGCGTCGCGATCTCCCGCGGTATCGTGGCGCTGAAGAACAGCGTCTGCCGCTTCGCCGGAAGCTGCCGCAGGATGCGCCGGATGTCCGGCAGGAACCCCATGTCGAGCATGCGATCGGCCTCGTCGATCACGAGGACCTCCAGGCCGGCGAACCCGGCGTAGGGATGCCTCAGGTGATCGAGCAGGCGACCCGGTGTGGCGATGATGACGTCGACCCGGGTGCGGAAGGCGTGCTCCTGCGGGCCCATGCCGACGCCCCCGTACACCGCTGCGCTCGTGACCGGCGTGTGCACGGCCAGCTCCTCGAGGTGCGCCTGGATCTGGGCCGCCAGTTCGCGCGTCGGCGTGAGGACCAGCGCCCGGGTCGTCCCCCGCGGCTTGGCCATCACGCGCTGCAGGATTGGCAGCACGAAGGCGGCGGTCTTCCCGCTGCCGGTCATCGCGCAGGCGAGGACGTCCTTCCCGGCGGCCGCGGGCGGGATCGCCTGATCTTGAATCGGGGTCGAGCGCACGAACCCGAGTTCCCTGACGCCTTTCAGGAGGTCATGATGGAGGGGGAACTTGGAAAAAGGCATGCTCCAGCATACTCGCTCGCTCCCCAGCGGCCTGTGCTATTCTGGGCCGCCGTTGTTCGGCGCTTCACCCCACACGGTCACAACGCACGCTCTCGTACGGAGAAACGGACATGAGACACCGCCTGTTCGTCGGGCTTGGGCTGCTCCTGGTGTCCGCCGTCTGGCTCGCGCCGGCGGCCGCGCAGGAGGTCAGCCTCGCGGGGCAGGTCGTCGAGCGGACGCTGCCGAACGGCCTCAAGGTGCTGATGGTCACGCGCACGGAGGCGCCGCTCGTGCGGTGCATCCTGGCCTACCGCGTGGGCGCCGTCAACGAGCGTCCGGGCATCACCGGCATCTCGCACTTCCACGAGCACATGATGTTCAAGGGCACCCGGTCGATGGGCATCAAGCCGGGCACCCTCGCCAGGGACGACGACTACAACAGGCAGATCGACGCGCTGATGGGTCAGGTCGCGGCGGAGGAGTCGAAGGTCAGGGGTCGCGACGACGCGACGATCGCATCGCTCAAGAAGCAGGCCGCGGCGCTCGTCGAAAAGCAGAAGAAAGAGACGATCGTGAGCGAGGAGCTCTGGGCCGCGTACCAGGCCGCCGGCGGCACGGGGATCAACGCCTCGACGGGCAACGAGATGACCCAGTACTACGTCACCCTGCCCAAGAACGCGCTCGAGCTCTACCTCGCCCTCGAGGCCGATCGCATGGTCCACCCGGTCTTCCGCGAGTTTTACTCCGAGCGCGACGTCATCACGGAAGAGCGCCGCATGAGCGAGAACTCGCCGGGGTCGTTCTTCCAGGAGCAGCTCAACGCGACGTTCTACGCCGCCCATCCCTACAGCAATCCCGTGGTCGGGTGGATGTCCGACATCAGCCGGGTGACGAAGCAGGAGATGATCGAGTACCGGGACCTCTACTACCGGCCCGATAACGCGACGCTCGTGCTGGCCGGGGACCTCGACCCCGGGAAGGCCATGGCGCTCGTGACGAAGTACTTCGGCGGGATCAAGGCGCGGGGGCCGTCGCCGAGGGTCCGGACCGAGGAGCCGTCGCCCGAGTACTACCGGCGGACGATCAGCCGGAACTTCAAGCCGCCGTACATCGAGAAGCGCGTGCTCGGGCGGGCGGCCACGAACCCCCAGGTCACCCTGATGTTCCACATCCCCCCGCTCTGGCACGACGACCTGCCCGCGCTGTACATGCTGGGGCGCGTCCTGGGCGCACGCACGGGGAGGATGTACCTCGACCTCGTGCAGAAACAGGAGCACGTCGCATCCGTCATGGCGTCGGCGTCGGATTCGATGTACGACGGCGCCTTCCGCCTCAGCGCGGCGGGCAGGGAAGTGCAGGGCGCGCTGGTCGTCCCGCTGGATCAGGTCGAGAAGGAGCTCTGGTCCTACGTCGACGACGCCAAGGCCGTGGCGGTGGACGCGCCGCTCCTGGAACGGATCAAGAACTCGGTTGAGGCGCAGTACCTCCAGAGCCTGGCTGGCACCGGGATCGCCGGGACGCTCGCGCGGATGGAAACCGCCTACCGCTGGCAGTACATCGACGAGCAGTTCAAGCGGCGGATGGCCGTGACTCCGGACGATCTGATGCGGGTGGCGAAGCAGTACCTCACCCGCGACAACTGCGTGACCGGCATCCTGGAGCGCGAGCAGTAGCCGCGCGGGCTCCTGACAGAGAGGACCGACCGATGCTGAAGAGACTCTCGGCTGCACTGCTTGTCACCGTCACACTCCTGGCTGCGGCGTCCGTGGCTGCGCAGCAGGGGGCCGCTGCCAGGCCGCCGGCCCAGGCGGTCCTGAAGGCGCCCGCGGCCCTGCCGTCGCAGGGCCCGAGGCCCGAGCAGTTCACGTTCCCCCCGCTCGCGTTCACGCCGCCGAAGGCGGCGGACTTCCGCGCGACGCTGTCGAACGGGCTCGTCGTCTACGTCGCGGAAGACCACGCGATTCCCTGGTTCGAGGCCACGCTGTTGACGCCCGTGGCGGGCGGGGCCGCCGGGTTCGGGCGCGGCCGGGGCGCGGGCGCGGACCTCGAGGGGACGAGCCTGCCGGAGCGGTACCGCCTGTCGGGCCGCTCCGGCGACTGGCCCCAGGGGCGCGGGGGCGGCGGGGGCGGCACTCGCTCGTTCCTGGAGCCTCCCGACAAGCTGGGCATCCAGAACCTCGCCGCGGCCGCCATGCGGTCGGGCGGCACGACCTCGATGACGGCGGACCAGATCAACGAGCGCATGGAGTTCCTCGCGGGCTCCGTGTCGCCGACCTCGTTGTCCATTCACACGCGGCACCTGGATGAGGGCCTGAAGATCTGGCTCGACATCCTGACGAACCCGGCGTTCCCCGAGGACCGGCTCCGCCGCGAGCGCCAGGCGATGATCATGCCGCTCAGGAACCGCGATCGGAACCTGACGACTGTCGCGACGAGGGCGTGGGCGAAGCTGATCTACGGCGAGGCGTCCCCCATCACCGCCGAGGCGACCGAAACCACGATCAACAGCGTCACACGCGACGACGTGATGGCATGGCACAGGAAGTACTGGGGCGCGAACAACGCGATCCTCGTGGTGGCCGGGGACGTCAAGAAGGCCGCGATTCTGCAGACGCTCGAGGCCACCTTCGGGAAGTGGCGGAACGCCGGCACCAAAGCCGTTCCGAAATACCCGACGGTCTCGGCCGTCGCGGCGAAGCCGGGCGTCTACATGGTCCAGCCCCTCGGCGCGACGCCCAACCAGGGCATCATCCGGATCGGCACGCTGGCGATTACGCAGGACGACCCCGACTACCCGGCGGTCGACCTGATGAACTACACGCTGGGCGGCGGATCATTCTCCTCGCGCATCACACAGATCGTGCGGAACGACAATGGCCTGGCCTACACGGCCAACTCGAGCGTGGCCACCGAACTGCACTACCCCGGGGCATTCGCCGCCTTCACGCAGACGAAGAACCCGACCGTGGTCTTCGCGACGCAGCTCATCTTGAACGAGATCGAGCGGATGTACAAGGGCGAGATCGCCGAGAAGGACCTCGCTTTCGCGAAGACGGCCCGGCTCAACGCGTTCCCGTCCATGTTCTCCGACGCCTTGGGGAACGCCACCAATCTCGCCAGACTCGAATTCGACCAGCGGCCGCGGGACTTCTATGACACCTACCTCGAGCGCTACCGGAAGGTGACGCTGGCGGACATCCGGCGGGTGGCGAAGACGTACCTCCTGCCGGAGGCGATGATCGTCCTGGTCGCCGGCGACATCGACGAGTGCAAGGCCGGGGCCGGCGCGACGCTGCCGAACCAGGCGACCATCGACGCGATGGCGGCGAAGTACGGCGGACGCACGATGGATGCGGTCGCGCGGAAGTTCGGCGACGGCACCATTCACGTGCTGCCGTTGAAATAGGGGGAACGTCAGGGGCCGATCAGCCGCGGATTCTCTCCTGTTCGTCGGCCTCATCCTTGCCGTCCGACCAGAGCCGCTTCACGACGTAGAGCAAGGCCGTCCCGCTGACGACGAACGTGGCGAAGAGCAGGATCGACATCCCAACGCGCCCGTACAGCACGCTGCCCACCGTGAACAGGGCAGACCAGATCATCGTGCATCCGGCCACCCAGCCGAGGAGCGCCATCGGGATGTTGTCGGACTCCAGACGAGCCTCGTCGGCCACCACGATGCCGGCGTCCTCGCGGACCACGTTCCAGCCGGGCCCGAACGGCCGGGCCTTCTTGTAGAAGTCGACGAGCACGCGGCGATCGGTCTTCGGCCCGAGGTAGGCGGTGGTGACCCAGCACACGGTCGTGAACGCGACGGTCACCAGCAGCGCGACGTGCGTGCTCACCGGGTGCCCGCTCTTCGCGAGGACGAGGAAGACCATCGAGATCAGGAACGAGCTGGCCATCGCCACGACCTCGGACCAGGCGTTGACGCGCCACCAGAACCACCGGACCAGGTAGAGGAGTCCGGTACCCGCGCCAATCTGCAGGATGATGTCGAACGCGTTCTTGGCCGAGTCCAGGATGAACACCATCCCCGACGAGACGAAGAACAGCAGCACGGTCGCCCATCGGCCCGTCGTCACGTAGTGGTGCTCGGTCGCCTCCTTCTTGATGAAGCGGCGATAGAAGTCGTGCACCAGGTACGACGCGCCCCAGTTGAGATGCGTCAGGATGGTCGAGGAGTTGGCGGCGATGAGCCCGCCCACCATCAGCCCCATGAAACCCACCGGCAGGAACTTCAACATCGCCGGGTACGCCGTGTCGTGGCCGATCAGGTTCGGGTTGAGGTGCGGGAACGCCGCCTGAATGTCCGACAGGTTGGGGTAGACGAGAATCGACGCCAGGCCGACGAGGATCCACGGCCAGGGCCGCAGCACGTAGTGCGCGACGTTGAAGAAGAGGACCGCGCCGAGCGCATCGCGCTCGGACTTCGACGCCAGCATGCGCTGTGCGATATAGCTGCCGCCGCCCGGCTCGGCCCCCGGGTACCACACCGCCCACCACTGGACGGCGATGGGCATGATGAACACCGCGATCGCGACGTCCCAGGTGTTCTTGAAGTCCGGGAGCACGTTCAGGTAGTTGATGCCGTTGGGGCCGGGCATCGCCGACAGCTTGGTGACCAGACCGTGCAGCCCACCGACCTGCGGCAGCTTGATCGCGAAGTACGCCGCCGCGATGACGGCCGTCATCTTGATGAAGAACTGGATCATGTCGATGACGAGCACACCCCACAGGCCCGATTGCGTCGCGAAGACCACGTTGAGCAGGCCGACGAAGGCGAGCGTCTGCCAGCGCTCGAAGCCGAACAGCACTCCGGCGATCTTGCACGCGGCGAGGTTGACCGTCGCCATGATCATGCAGTTGAAGAAGAACCCCAGGTAGACCGCGCGGAACCCCCGCACGAAGCCGGCGGCCTTCCCGGAATACCGGATCTCGTAGAACTCGAGATCCGTCAGCACGCCGGAGCGGCGCCACAGCTTGGCGTAGAAGAACACCGTGGAGACGCCCGTCAGGACGAACGCCCACCACACCCAGTTGCCCGCGACGCCGTTGGTCCGGACGATGTTGGTGACGAGGTTGGGCGTGTCGCTGCTGAACGTCGTGGCGACCATCGAGAGGCCGGCCAGCCACCACGGGACGGCGCGCCCGGACGCGAAGAACTCGGAGGTGTTCTTGCCGGCGCGCTTGCCGAAGAACAGCGCCGGCACGAAGCAGATGAGCAGGGAAAGGGCAACGATTATCCAGTCAACGACTTGCAGGTGCATGTGACGTGGTCTCCGGACTGGAGGCGGCCGTCGGGGGGCCGCCAGGCGGGGACAGGGTAACACAACACTGCCCATTCCCGGCGAGCCAATCTGTCACAACCCTGAAGGAGACTGACGTAGACTGATGGCACCGACGCGCAGCCCGCGCGCGCCACGGAGGCAGCATGTCGCGCATCGACGTTCTCCGGCCCTTCATCGAGAAGAACCTCGCCGCGGTGCTCGAGACCGAGCGGGTCGCGCCCGATGAGGACGGGGAATACCGCCTCCCGCACGGCAGCGCCGAGATCACGCTCCGGCTGCTCGACGCGCCGATGCCGCTGCTCCAGTTCTCGGCGGTGCTGCTCTCCGGGCTCAAGAAGAAGCCCCGGCTGCTCGACGCGGTCAACGACGTGAACGCCACCGAGCTTGGCATCCGCGTCTTCCGGTTCGAGGACCTGCTGCTCGCCGCATGGGAGATCCCGGCCGACACCCTGGACGCCCGGCAGTTCGCGGACGCCTGCCGCCGGTTCGCCGACGCCGCAGACCGGCTCGACACGACGTTCGCCCGGAAGTTCGGCGGCAGGACTGCGCGCACCGACGCGGACGACGAGGCTGTCGATGCCTGAGCGCGCGGCGCGGAGTCTGCTCGCCCGCTTGAGCGACGAGATCGCCGGGCTCACGGCGCGGATCCTGGGGGCGACGGTGGCGGTGGCCGGCCCGACGACGGACGGCGGCAGCAGCGGGTCGGGGTTCTTCTTCGACGCCCGCGGCCACATCCTGACGAACCACCACGTGGTCGCCGACGTCCAGCCGCCGATCACGATCACGATTCACGGCGGGATCACCCACCTCGCCGGCGTCGTGGGCGTCGACCCGATCGCGGACATCGCCGTGCTGCGGCTCGACGGCGACTGGCCGCGCTTCCTGCGGCTGCGGCGCTCGCGGGCCAGGACCGGCGAGATGTGCCTCGCCCTCGGCAACCCGCTCGGGCGCTACCCGGAGTCCGTCACGATCGGGGTGGTGAGCGGCCTCGCCCGCACCGCCAGCACGGGCCCCGGACGGCCGCACTACGACCTGCTTCAGACCGACTGCGACATCCACGAGGGGAACTCCGGCGGCCCCCTCGTCGACATGCGGGGGCGCGTCATCGGGATCACGACCCTGCTCGATTCGGAGTCCCCCTACATCGGGCTGGCCATCCCGTCGGAGACCGTGCTGGCCGTCGTGCCGCAGCTGCTGGCGCGCGGCCGCGTCGATCGGGCGACGCTGGGCGTCTCGGTGATGAAGCGCACCGCCGTCGTCGGGGGGCGGGAGATGACCGGGCTCGAGGTCGTGCGGATTACGCGCCCGAAGGGTCAACTGCTCAAGGCCGGTGACGTCATCGTCGCCGTGGCCCGCCAGCCGGTCCCGGAGCCCAAAGCGCTCTTCGCGCTCCTCGGCGGCGAGCGCATCGGCCGCGCCACGCCGCTGGAGGTCATCAGGGGCGGGCGCCTCGTCCGTGTGTCCGTGACGCCGGGGAAGCTGGAATCATGAAGAAGGCAGACGCGGGACTGCTGCCGCCGCCGGCCTGATCCGTAGCCAGGCGAGGGCGGCCAGGATCGACAATCCCGCCGCGACGTGCAGCGCAGGCTCCCACCCGAACATCTCGCCGAGCACGGGCGTGACCATGGGCGACACGAGGCCGCCGATGTTGCATCCCGTGTTCATGATCGCGCCGCCCGTTCCGCTTCGCCCGCCGGCGAGTCCGACCACGGTGGCCCAGAACGCGCCCTCGACGCTCAGGACGAGGGCCGTCGCGACGGCGAGGGACACGGCGGCGAGCCAGGCGTTCGACGTGTGCGCGCCGATGGAGATGAAGACCCCGGCCCCGGCCATTCCGACCATCGGGACCAGGCGCCGGCCCCATGCGAGTCCAAGGCGCGTCACGACGAGGCGATCGGAGACCCATCCGCCGAGCGGGATCGACACCGATGACAGCACCCACGGCAGGCTGCTCCAGACCGCGCTCTCCACCAGGCTGAAGTGACGCACCTGGACGAGGTACAGGTAGAACCAGAAGATGAAGATGTAGCCGACGTATCCCTGGAGCGAGTAGCTGAACGTCAGCCACCCGAAGCCCGGCGCCCGGAACAGTCGCACGATCGTCCGGAGCTGCGGCTCGGCTGGCGCCACGGCTGTTCGTACGCGGCCCTCCTCGGTCCGGTTCCGCGCGGCTGGCTCCCTCACGAAGAGCCATGCCGCGGCCAGGGCGAGCGCGGGCGCGGCGGAAGCCACCATGGCCGTACGCCATCCCCACGGGAGCATGACGGCCGTGATGAACGGCGGCGCCAGGGCCGAGCCCAGTCCAACCGAGCCGATGACGAGGCCGTTGGCCCGGCCGTGGGCCCACGAGGGCACCCAGCGCGCGACACCCTGGACGGCGGCGGGGTAAGTGGGCGCCGCGAACGACCCCATCACGAAGCGCAGCGCCACGAACATCGCGATGACCGCGAGCGCGCCGCCGCCGGACCCCGCCGGCGGGATGGCGGCGTGAAGGGCCGTGACGGCCACCCAGCCCCAGGCCAGGCGCGCCAGCGTCCGGCGGGCGCCCCAGGCGTCGGCCAGCATCCCGCCCGGCAGCATGAAGAGGGTGTATCCCAGGAGGAACGCGCTGAAGACGCGGCCCATCTGGGCCTGGCTCAGATCGTACTCCTTCATGATCAGGGCGCCGGCCACGGAGACGTTCACGCGGCACAGGTACGCTGCGGTGGCTGTCGCCGCCAGCAGCAGCACGATCCCCCAGCGGGCGCGCCGGTCGTCAGTTCCGGTCATGGCGGTCTACTCGAGCGCCATCGCGTAAACACCGAGCCGGGAGATCACGGGGATCCCGCGGGACTGCTCGATCGTCAACCTCACCCGTGCACCGGCTTGTGCCGGCGCCACCTGCACGACGGGGAAGCGCAGGAGGCGCTTGTGACCGATCGTCGTTCCTCTCGCGAACTCGCGGCACTCGCCGCCGCTGCAGACGTCGAGCCTGAACGCTTCCACGCGCTGGCCCTGCGTGATGTCCTCCTGCAGCATCGCGACGTCGAAGGCCGCGCCGCCCGTCACCGGCGACTCGAACGCGACTGGCGCGCCGGTCGCCGCCGGCACGCGCGCGGGTGGGGCCGGCGACGCGCCGCCGCCGAACGTGCGTTCGATGAGGGCCCGCATCCCTGCCAGGCTGGCCGCGTCGGCGTCGCTGACGCGGCCGCGCATGTCCGGCGGCACGTTCAACAGCAGGACCCCGTTGCGGCCGACCGAGCTGAAGTAGATGTCGGCCAGTTTCTCCGGCGCCTTGACCCGGGCGTCCTCCGCCGCGTGGTAGAACCAGCCCGGCCGGATCGACACATCCGTCTCGGCAGGGTACCAGGCGAGCACGCTGGCCCGACGAATCGCCTCGCGGCTGCCGAGGTCCGCCGCCGTGAGATCGACGGGCGCGAAGGCGTCATCGAGCGGGTGCGGGGCCCCCGCGCGGATCGCGCCCGCGTCGCGCAGCGTGATCGGGATGACGCTCCACTCGGTCTCCCGGCCGTAGCCCGACTCGGTGCCGACCCAGCGCACGTCCGGGGCCATGCCGAAGATCACCGCCTTGGGCTGGAGTGCGCGGACCACCCGGTAGTACGACGGCCAGTCGTACACCTGGCGCTTGCCGTTCGGCCCCTCTCCGTTGGCGCCGTCGAACCACACCTCGGCGATCTCCCCGTACCCGGTGAGCAACTCCCGCAACTGGGCCCCGAAGAACGCGTTGTAGCGCGCCGAATCGCCGTAGCTCGGTTCGTGCCGATCCCACGGCGACACGTAGACGCCGAAGGCGAGGCCGGCGTCGCGGCACGCGCGGGAGACCTCCGCGACGACATCGCCGGTCCCGTTCCGCCACGGGCTGCTCTTCACGCTGTGCGTCGTCGTCGCGGTGGGCCAGAGGCAGAAGCCGTCGTGGTGTTTCGCGGTGAGGATGAGCATCTTCATGCCGGCGTCCTTGAAGACGCGCACCCACTGGCGGGCATCGAAGTCGGCGGGATTGAAGAGGGAAGGCGACTCCTTCCCGTCGCCCCATTCGCGGTCGGTGAAGGTGTTCATCCCGAAATGGGCGAACCCGATGAACTCCCGTCGTTGCCACGCCACCTGGTTCGGCGAGGGGACCACCCGGGACGCCTTGTCCACGATGGCGTCAAGGGACTCACCCGCGGCAATCGTCACGTACCGCGTGAAACTGGCGCCGATGCCCGCCGGATGCGCCCGGCGCTCCCCCCGGCCGCCGGCGAGTGGTGACACGAACACGACGGCCGTCATGGCGACGGCGAGAGCCCCTGCGATCCTGTTCATACGAATTGCCCCGCTACCCAGCCTGACGACCAGGCCCACTGGAAATTGTACCCGCCGAGCCATCCCGTGACATCCACCACTTCACCGACGAAGAAGAGACCCGGCACCTCGATCGCCTCCATCGTTCGCGAGGACAGCGCCCTGGTGTCCACGCCGCCCAGCGTGACTTCGGCCTTCGCGAACCCGAGGGTGGCGGAGGGCAATATCGACCAGCCATGGAGCGCGCGGGCGATCTCGCGGCGTTCCGAGGACGAGAGTTGATTCGCGTGTTTGCCGTATCCGTGAATCGCGCACCATCCATGTGCGAAGCGCCGCGGCAGGCGCTCCGCCAACAGGTTCGGAAGGAGCGCGCGGCTTTCCCGACGCTCCTCGAGCCACGCCAGCGCGTCGGCGCCGGGAAAGAGGTCGACGACGATCGGTCCGCGCGAGCCGCCGCGGTAGGTCTGCATCTGCCAATAGCTGGAGATCTGCAGAACGGAGGGCCCCGACAATCCCCGGTGCGTGATGAGGGCGTCTTCCCGGAAGCATGGCGTCCGGGTCTTGCCACCGCAGTGCGTCTCCGCGGGAAACGCCACGCCGGCGAGGGGCGCAAGCGCCGAGAGATCGTCGGCCGCCAACGCAAGGGGCACCAACGCGGGTTGGGGAGTCACGACCGGCAGGCCGAACTGTCCGGCGGCCGCGTACCCGAACGGCGTGGCGCCGAGGGCGGGAACCGCCAGCCCTCCGGTGGCGACGACGACCGACGCGCACGTCCAGGACCCGCGGTCCGTCGACACCGCGAACCGCGCGCCGTCGGTCCCGGTGGCGGGCGGCGCGCCGGCTGCGCCAATGCGATCGATGCGGCCCACCGCGCACGGGTGTACGAGATGAACGCCGGCGCCGTCGCACTCCCGGCGCAGGAGGCCGATGACGTCCTGCGCAGCGCGATCGCAGAAGAGTTGTCCATGTTCGCGCTCGTGGTACGGGATCCCGTGCCGTTCCACGAGGGACAGGAAGTCCCCGGGCGTGTAGCGGGCGAGCGCCGACTGGCAGAAACGCGGGTTCTGGGAGAGATAGCGATCGGCGCCGGCCTCGCGATTCGTGAAGTTGCAGCGCCCGCCGCCCGAGACCCGGATGCGCTCGCCGATGCGGTGCCAGTGATCGACGAGCCGGACGCGGCGCCCGCGCTTGCCGGCCTGCGCGGCGCACATCATGCCGGCCGCGCCGGCGCCGATAACGACGACATCCGTGTCCATCCCCGACGCCCGCGGGATCGTAGCATGGCGGGCGCGCACCCGGCTCGACGGGGGCGGAAGTTGTGGCCTGGATGAGGATCGACGTCAGCTAAGATAGCTGTATGAGGTTCACCCGCCCCTCGCCCCTCGTGCTGACCCTGCCGCTCGCGTGCCTGGTCGCCGCCTCCGCACTGGCGCAGCCGGCGGCGAAGCCGCCTGCCCGGGTCGCGTCCGCCCCCGCGCCGCCTGCGCTGCCTCCATCGTCCGAGAAGGTGCCGGTGGACACGGCGATTACGGTGGGCCGCCTGGACAACGGGCTGCGCTACTACATCCGCCGCAATCCCCGTCCAGCCAATCGCGCCGAGCTGCGCCTGGTCGTCAACGCCGGGTCGATTCTCGAGGAGGACGACCAACTCGGACTGGCGCACGTCGTCGAGCACATGGCGTTCAACGGGACGAAGCACTTCGCGGGGCAGGAGATTAACGCGTTCATGGAGTCGATCGGGATGCAGTTCGGACCGAGCATGAACGCGTTCACGAGCTTCGACGACACGACCTTCGTCTTGAAGGTGCCGACGGATCGCAAGGAGACGCTCGAGAAGGCGTTCCTGATCATGGAGGACTGGGCGCACAACCTCACCTTCGATCCGAAGGAGATCGACAAGGAACGGGGCGTGATTGTCGAGGAGTGGCGCCAGGGGCGCGGCGCGTCCGCGAGGCTCCAGGACAAGCTCTTTCCCATCGTGCTCGAGGGGTCGCGCTACGCCGTCCGCAGTCCGATCGGCACGCCCGCGTCGATCCGTGACTTCCCGTACGATCGCCTGAAGCAGTTCTACCGGGACTGGTACCGGACCGACCTCATGGCGGTCGTGGCGGTGGGGGATTTCGAGCCTGCGGCGATCGAGCGGATGATCAAGGAACGGTTCGCGCCGATCCCGGCGCCCGTGGCCCCCCGGCCCAGGCCGAGTTTCGACGTGCCCGACCACCCCGGGACGCGGTACGCCGTCGCCACCGACCCGGAGATGACCGGGGCGTCGGTGACCGTGTTCAACAAGCTCCCGATCCGCGAGCCGTCGACGGTGCTGTCCTACCGGGACCGGATCATCGACCACCTCTACACCGCCATGCTGAACGCGCGGCTGGGTGAGCTGGCGCAGCGGGCCGACCCGCCGTTCATGGACGCCCAGGTCAGCCGGGGAA
Organism: uncultured Acidobacteriota bacterium; assembly: GCA_963809475.1. Classification (GTDB taxonomy): domain Bacteria; phylum Acidobacteriota; class Vicinamibacteria; order Vicinamibacterales; family JAKQTR01; genus JAKQTR01. The sequence goes on along the minus strand of CAWEJS010000001.1, from coordinate 2,372,494 downwards.
TCTTCGTACGGACGAAGGAGGCCGCGGTCCTGGCGGCGATGGCCCCGCCGGAGAAGATCGCGCGCGCGCTCGACGCCCTGCTCACGGAGTCCGCGCGCGTGGCGCGACACGGCTTCACCCCGACGGAACTCGAGCGGGAGAAGCGGGACCTCCTGCGCTCCTACGAGCAGGCGCTGTCGGAGAAGGGGAAGGACGAGTCACAGCCCCTCGCCGAGGAGTACATCCGCAACTTCCTGCTCGACGAGTCGATCCCCGGCATCGCCTGGGAACATGACATGCATGTCAGGTTCCTGCCCGGCATCTCCCTCTCGGACGTGAACGCCCTCTCGAAGGAGTGGACCGGCGACCGGAACCGGGTGATTGTCGTGTCCGCGCCCCAGCGCCCCGGTCTGGCCGTTCCGACCGAGGCCGATCTGGCGGCGGTCGTCGCAGCGGTCGCGGCCAGACCCGTGGCGGCCTACGTCGACACGGCGCCTGCGGCGGACCTGCTCGGCTCGTTGCCGTCGCCCGGCTCTATCACGCGCGAGCGGACGATCCCGGACGCCGGGATCACCGAGTGGGAACTGTCGAACGGCGCGCGGGTGGTCCTGCGCCCGACGACGTTCAAGCAGGACGAGGTGGTGTTCCGGGCGTCGAGTCCCGGCGGGACGTCGCTGGCCAGCGACGCCGACTTCGTGGCTGCCGCGACGGCGGCGCAGGTCGTGTCGTCGGGCGGCGTCGGCGCCTTCGACGCGGTCGCGCTCGACAAGGTGCTGGCGGGCAAGGTCGCGGCGGTCGTCCCGTTCGTCGACGACGCGTATGCCGGGCTCGCCGGGGGCGGGTCTGCGCGGGACCTCGAGACCATCCTCCAGCTCGTCTACCTCTACTTCACGCAGCCTCGGGCCGACGCCACCGCCTTCGGCGTGCTGAGCAGCCAGCTGAAGTCGATCGTGGCGAACCGGAGCGAGTCGCCCGAACGGGTGTTCGAAGACGCGGTGGCGGTGGCGCTCTCGCAGGGTCACTTCAGGAGGCGGCCGCTGACCGCGGCCGTACTCGACGAGATGAGCCTGGAGAAGTCGATGGCGTTCTACAGGAACTGCTTCGCCGACGCGGGCGGGTTCACGTTCGTGTTCGCGGGGAGCTTCGATGTCGCGGCGCTGCGCCCGCTCGTCAGCCGTTACCTGGCCGCACTGCCGTCGACGGGCCGGCGGGAGACCTGGCGGGACCCGGGCATCCGTCCGCCTCGCGGCATCGTGGAGCAGACCGTCCAGAAGGGGCTCGAGCCGAAGAGCCGCGTGCGCATGGTGTTCTCGGGGCCCTTCAGGTCGGGACCGGAAGCGCGCGTGGCGCTGCGCGTGCTGGGCCTCGTGCTGGAGGGCCAGCTGGGCTCGGTGCTGCGGGAGGATCAGTCGGGCACGTACGGCGTGAAAGTCACCACGGACAGCCAGAAGGTCCCGCACCCCGAGTACAGCCTGTCCATCGACTTCACGTGCTCGCCGGCGCGGGCCGACGAGTTGACGAAGCGCGTGTTCGTGGAGATTGGCCGGCTCAGGGCGGATGAGCTCTCCGACACGTATCTCGGCACGGTGCGCGAGGCCCTGATGCGGGAGCACGAAACGGACTCGAAGGAGAACCGCTTCCTGGTCGAGCAGATCTCCACCGCGTACGAGAACGGCGAGGACGTGCGGGAGATCCTGCAGGAGCCGGCGATCTTCCGCAGCGTGTCGGCGGCCACGATCCGGGACGCCGCACGGACCTATCTCGACACGGGGAACTACGTGAAGGTCCTGCTGGTCCCGGAGTCCGGCCGGTAACGGACGTGCGCGAGGCCGTGTCCGCCGCCCCGGGTCAGTTCACCCGGAACGTCGTGTCGCCCTTTTCGAAGAAGCCCACGACTTGCCGCGCCGCGGCCAGGCCCGCGTTGATGTTGGCCTCCGCCGTCTGGGCCCCCATCTTCTTCGCGGTGAACACGTAGCGCCCGGCGAACCTGGCGGCGAACTCCGCCGCGCATTCCGGGGCGACGTCGGCGCCGTAGAGGAAGTCCGGCCGGGCGTCCATCATCCTGAGCAGGCCCGCCTCGTCGATGACCTCGGCGCGCGCCGTGTTGATGAGCGTGGCCCCCTGCTTCGCCTTCGACAGCAGCTCGTATGTGATCGAGGTGACGGTCTCCTTGGTTTTGGGCAGGTGCAGCGACACGTAGTCGCACGTCGAGTAGAGTGCCTCGACGGCAGCCACCGGCGTCACGCCCTCGGCGCGCATCGTCTCGGCCGGCACGTAGGGATCGAACGCGCACACCTCCATGCCGAAGCCCTTGGCGATCGTGGCGACGTACTTGCCCACGTGACCGTAGGCGTGGATGCCAATCGTCTTCCCGCGCAGCTCCGTGCCGTCCTTGCCGGTGAACCCCCGGCGCGCCAGGGTGATCATCAGACCGAAGACCAGTTCGGCGACCGCGTTGGAGTTCTGCCCGGGAGTGTTCATGGCCACGACGCCCCTGGCGCTCGCGGCCTTCAGGTCGATGTTGTCGTAGCCGGCGCCCGCGCGCACGACGATCCTCAACTTCGGCGCCGCCTGCAGGACCTCGCCGTCCACGATGTCGCTGCGGACGATGAGGCCGTCGGCGTCGGCGACCGCCGTCAGGTAGTCGGCTTTCGCCGTGTAGCGCTCGAGGAGCACGCAGTCGTAGCCCGCGGCGCGGAAGATCTCGGCGATGCCGGACGCCGCCACCTTGGCGAACGGCTTCTCCGTCGCCACCAGGACTGTCCTCGACATTGGAGTTCCTCCTCTGGGATCGAAAGGGGCCGTGCGGAGCACGGACACTATAGCGCCTGGCGGCAGGGAAGTCATGCCGCCGCGGCGCTTCAAGCCCCGGGAGACGGCGGGAAGTCGAAGATCCGGTCGAGCAGCTGCCACTTCGTTCCGGGCGCGCCGCCCGGAATCGCCTCCTGGTACGTCCACATCAGCGTTTCCCAGCTCTGGACCGTCGAGTTGGCCGCGTCGGCGGCGGCCTTGCGCTCGAAGGTGAAGGTGCCGTCGACCTCCATGACCATGACGAGGCGCGTGCGCAGCCGGTAGATCTCCATCGACACGATCCCCGACTGGCGGATGCTCGCCAGAACCTCCGGCCAGACGCGCCGGTGGTGCGCCTCGTACTCCGCGATGAGCTGCGGGTCGTCCTTCAGGTCGAGCGCGAGGCAATAGCGCCTGGTCATAGCGGACCCCTTCAGTGCGCCGGCGCCGCGTCCCGATCAGAACGCCGCGTATGGCCGGCGAATCCGGATCTGGATGGCGTCCGGCACGAACGCGTCGGAGACGAGAATCAGGTAGCCGCCGCCGCCCGCGCCGCTCAGCTTCCAGCCGCCTGCGTGGCCGCGGTGGACGGCGATCAGGTCGCCGACCGCCGTGTTGACCATGTTGGGGAACATGGCGACCTGGGCCTCGAACGACGCGGTGAAGGCGCGGCCGAACGCGGAGCCGTCCATGGCGCGGATGGCCCGCCAGCAGTCCTCCGCGGCGGAGGCCAGGGCGCGCGCACCGTCGGCGCTCACCCGGGTGTCGGTGACCACGCTGAACTCCGGGGTCCGCGGGCCGAGCGGCACGAGGCACAGGCGGCGCTCGAGCCAGCCGAGCACCTCTTCGTCGTGCACCGACTCGATCGCGTGCGGCCAGTAGTTCCCGCTGTAGTCCAGCTTGTTGAGCCCGGGGTAGACGATGCCAATCGAGTCCTGGGAACCGGCGACCTCCTTGGTCCCCGGGGGATTCTCGTAACTGAACAGGATCTTGGCCACCTGCTCCCGGTTGCCTTGCGGCAGGGCCGTCCGCCACAGTTCAATGGCCTTGTTGCGCGTGCTGGAGGCCATGCCGCTGCGATTGTTGAACGCGTGCGTCGGCTCGATCGAGATGGTCAGCACGGCGCCCGGATGGAACCGGGAGACGAACGGCTGGTCGAGCCAGCCTCCCGCGAGATCGATCCGGAAGGGGATGAGGCACTCGTCCCTGAGGGCCGTGGTGCTCCGGGCGGGCAGCCCGCCGTGGGGCAGCCGGCGGAGCACCACGTACTCGATGCCCATCTCCCGGCAGAGGGAGGCCTTGTCCTCGTGGGCGCCGTCTTCGTTGACGACGAACACGTCGGGCTTGATGTCGCGCAATTCCTCGACGAAGTCGAGGAGGCCCGTGCCGCGGCTGATGCGGCACTCCTTGACGCACCGGAGCGAGTCGATGAGGTACTTCCGCTCGTCCTGGGGGTTGACGGGGTAGCGGTGTTTCAGGCCGCGGACGCACTCGTCGTTGCCGACGCAGACGTACAGGTCGCCGAAGGTGGCCGCCTCGACGAGAAACGCCACATGGCCGCTGTGCAGCAGATCGAACGCGCCGCTGACGAAGGCCTTCCTGGCCATGCGCCGGCTACCTGGCGCCGGCCCGCGCCGCCCTGACCTGCTGCTCGATCCACGGATACGTCACCGCGAGGCCGGAGTGAAGGTCCACCCCGGCCATCCAGCCCAGCGAGTAAATGCGCGCGTTGCTGAAATTGCGCGAGTGCACGCCCACGGGCCCCTCCACGTGGCGGAGGTGGACCGTCTTCCCGGCGACGCGGGCCGCCGTCTGTGCGAGTTCGTCGACCGAGACGTACTGCGGGCACCCGATGTTGACGGCCCCGTGCAGATCGGACTGCGTCAGCCGGTAGATCCCGTCGACCATGTCGCCGACGTACGTGTAGGACCGGATCGCGGAGCCGTCGCCCCACACGTCAATCGTCCCCCCGTCCTCGATCTCGGCGATCTTCCGGCACATCGCCGCCGGCGCCTTCTCGCGGCCTCCCGTCCACGTGCCCTCGGGGCCGTAACAGTTCTGGAAACGCGCGATGCGCACCTGAATGCCGTAGCGGCGCTCGTACGCCTGCGCCACGCGCTCGGAGTACAGCTTCTCCCAGCCGTACTCGTTGTCCGGGTTCGCCGGCACGGCCTCCGCCTCGGTCATCTCGGGCTCGCCGGGCTCCATGTCGCGGTAGACGCACACCGACGACGAGTAGAAGTAGCGGGGCACACCGAGCCGGGCGGCCTGGTCCGTCATGTAGATGTTGATGAGGACGCTGTTGTGCATGATCTCGGTTTCCGCCGAGTGGATGAACCCCATGCCTCCCATGTCGGCCGCCAGCTGGTACACCTCGTCGAAGGTCCCTCCGCCGATCGTGAGCGCGTCCCGGCAATTGGCTTCAATCCGCAGGTCGAGCAGCTTGAACTCGTCGGCGCCGTCCGGCGACCACTCGTGGCGCTTGATGTCGACGCCGCGGACCCAGTAGCCCAGCCCCCTGAGCTTCTTGACGAGATGCATCCCGATGAACCCGCCCGCCCCGCACACGAGTGCTCGCTTCACGTCACGCCTCCAGAAAGAACGACTCCGCCTCAGCCCGCCTGTTCACCCGATCCGGTGGCGGGCTCGCCGTGGGCCTCGAGCAGGCGGTCCTCGCCGAGACGAAGGCGGGTCTGCTCGACTTCGTCCACGCCGAGCGCGCTGATGGCCAGCATCCCCGAGTCCAGGCGCTCGATCCAGCCCTTCGACCGAAGGTACCACAGGTGGAACTCCACCAGGTCGACGGGCGTGCGGAGCAGGCGGGCCATCTCGTACTCGCCCAACCCCGGCGACGCCATGCTGCGGCGCCGCTGCACGTACAGGAGCGACAGCAGGCGGTCCCGAGCCTCCCGGTCGTCCTTGAACGCCGACCCATCGCTCGCTTCCGACGCCAGCTTCCACTTGCGGTTCCAGGTACTCCTGGTACTTCACGTCGTACCCGGCGCGCTTCTCGACATCGGTCAGCGTGGCGTGGGCCTCGACGAGGCCCCGGAACCGCTCATCGTCCGCGGACCCCAGGTGGTCCGGGTGGTACTTCTTGGCCAGGTGCCGGAAGACCCGCTCGATGGTTTCCGGGTCGGCGTTGGGGCTGACCTGCAGGAGTTCGTAGTAGTCGACGAAGGTCGTGGGATTCACGGTACACGCTCCTCGAGGTTCGCAGGCCATCCGCCGGCCGCGGGCCGATCGGCGGACCGCCGGCCAACCCAACGCAAGTATCAGGGCGCCCTCGCGGATGTCAAGGGAGATTTCGGGTGCCGGCGTTCCACGTCGGTGTACACTGGCGCCGGACACGATCCATGACGCCGACGTTCATCGATCCCCTGGTCGGGAAACGGGCGGGACGGTTCGAGCTGGTCCACGTCGAGAGCGGAGCCGTGCTGGCGTCGCGCGTCGACGCCGCGACGGACGCGAAGGCCCGCCGCCGTGTGCTGCGCGATCGCGCCTCGGTGCCGGAAGACGTCGCGTTGATCCTGGCGCCCGCCCGGACACTCCACACCTTCTTCTCGCGGACGCCGGTCGACGCGGTGTTCGTCTCGCGCGACGGCACGGTCGTGAAGACCGCCGCGGGCGTCAAGCCGCGGCGCGTCGCCGGGACGCTGGAGTCCTACGCCGTCATCGTGGCAGCGCCCGGGTTCATCGAGCGATCGGGGACGACCCCGGGCGACCGCGTCGCCATCCGGGAAGCCCAGGCCGGGCGGCCGGCCCGGGAGATCCGGCCGCAGCGCGCCCTCCGGGACGCCACCTCGGAGGAGGAGCCCGACGTCGAGCCCTGGGACCTCGGCGAGATGGCCCCTCGCCGCGCGGATCCGGCGAAGGCGGCCGCTCCTCGCGCAGGAGCCGAGTCCACGGGGCACCGCGCCGCCGCGGACGGCGCTGGCGCCGTGCGCCCGCGTTCGTTCGACTCGGTGGACCTCGAGCGCCTCCTCGCAAGGCGGACGCCGGTGTCCTGGTTCGAAGCCGTCGCGGTCGTCCGGGAACTGTGCGACGAGGCGATTGCGGCGTCTTCCGCCGACGATCAGCGGGTACCGGACCTGGCGGACATCGTGCTCACGCCCAAGGGCCGCGTGGAGCTGCTTGCCGAGGGCCCCGCTTCGGCGGTTCCCGTCAGCCGGGCGGCCCGGGTGCTCCTGACGCTGCTCGCGGAGGCCGAGACGCTGCCCGTACGGCTGCGGCTGATGGCGCTGGAGGAAGTGTCGCCGACCCCGACGGTGGGAACGCTCGCGGAGTTCGCCAGCCGCCTCGAGTTCTTCGAGCGGCCCGGCCGCCGGGATCTCGTCCGGGCGCTGTACGAGCGGTTCCAGCAGCTGCCGCCGAATGCCGCCGAGGTGAAGGTTGCGCCGCCTAAGCCGCTGGCGCCGCCGCCGCCCGTCCGGTGGTGGCGGCAGCGGCGCATGCAAGCCGGGCTGGGCGTCGTGGGCGCCGTGCTGCTCCTCGGGGCGCTGCTCTGGCTGTGGCCGGGCGGCGGCGCAGGGCCGGGTACGATCGAGCGGCGCGGACCCGTCGCCCGGGCCGTCGCGACCGCCGGCCAGAAGGTGGCCCAGGTGGCAGACGACAGCATCCAGGCGGTGGCCCGGTGGCTCGGCGTGGCGGCGACGGACCGTCCCACGGCCGGCGCGCCCGCCGAAGCGCCAGTGGTGGAGGCCGCCGGTGGGGGAGCGAGCGTCCGCCGGCCCCGCGTTCGCGTGCCGCAGACCGCGCCCGAGCCCGGCGAGGCTGCCACGGCCCCGCACGCCGCGGCGCCCCCCGACGCGATGGTCTACACCAGCGAGGACTCCGGCGTGATTGCGCCGCGGCTCGATCGGTCACGCCTGCCGACGAACCCGCCCGCCGGCGTGAGGCAGGATGAAATCCCGCAAGTCGAGGTGGTGATCTCGGCGGCCGGTGAGGTCGAGTCCGTGAAGCTCGTCACCGAGCCCGCGCGCGTGCCCGCGGCGATGATGTTGAGCGCCGTCAAGAACTGGCGCTTCCAGCCCGCCCTGCGGGACGGGCGGCCCGTGCGCTATAGGATGCGCCTGCGGTTGACCAACCAGTAGGGCCTGCCGCCGCCGGCCTATCTCGCCTTGACGAAGATCTGCGTGAAGTAGATCGACCCGCTGGCGGACGTGGCGACGCCGACGCCCGTCAGGCCGAAGTCGCCGTCGATGTTGGGTCTATGCGTCGCGCTGTTGAGCCAGCCCGTGACGACGGCGGCGGCCGGGTCCGAGAGGCCGGACGTCATCGCGACGTTCTCGGACGCCCCCGCGACCGCGATCGCCTGCCCGATCGCGGTCACGCGGTCGCTGAAACCGTCGTGGCCGAAGCCGCTGGCGCCGGCGGCCATGCTGCTGCTGTGCCGGCGGGCCTGTTCGGCGACCACGTCGTTCCACGTGAGCGCTGCGAACCCGCTCGATGTGCGGTACGCGTTGATCTTCGCGTAGACCTGCTGCTCGAGCGCGGCCGCCGTGTACGTCGGGACGGCGGAAGCCACCGTCGTCGTGGTGGGGGATGATGGCGTACCGGCGCTCTTCGAGCACGACGCCGACGACCACGCGATGAGCCCCGCCGCGGCGAGCGAGGCGACGGACGCCAGTCCGGGGACGCGTCGCATGTCAGATCCCTTTCCGCGGACGCGCCGGCCCGGCGGGCGGCAGTCCGGCTGTATCCCTTATCGGCGAACCGCGCTGACGCCACCATGTCGCAGAACGGGACACCGTCGGAGGCCGCCTCCCGCCTCAGCTCCGCCTCGACGCCCGCCCATCTGTGACATCATGAACCCGTGGGATCCGCTCGTGCGCCGGGGGATCTCCGGCGTGCGGGAGGTCCGTGGCGCGGCGTCACGTCGTGCCTGTTCGTGGAGGTGAGATGCATCGGTCGCCGTCTCTCGACGCGCTACAGTCCATCCGCGCCGCGTCCGGCCCGGCGTGGACGAGGGGTCTGGCGGACGAGGAGGTCGAGCAGTTCGTGGCGTGCGACCCGCGGCTGCCCCGCGCCATCGAGGCGGCGGTCGATCAGCGCGCGACGATGCGTGCGTCGCACGGCGAGTTCTTCCTGATGGCCGAGAAGGACCTCTGCCGCCTGCTCCAGCATCGCATCCTGAACTTCTACCCCGCGCCCAGCATCAATCCGTACGTGCCGCTCGCCGCCTCGGGGCCGTGGATCGTCACGACGCACGGCGCCGTCGTGCACGACTCGGGGGGCTACGGGATGCTCGGACTCGGCCATGCCCCCGCGGCGGTGCTCGACGCGATGCGCGAGCCGCACGTCATGGCCAACGTCATGACGCCGTCGTTCAGCCAGTACCGGCTCACGGAGCGGCTGACGCGGGAGATCGGCCGCAGCCGCGGCGCGTGCCCGTTCGACAAGTTCGTGTTCCTCAACAGCGGGTCCGAGGCGGTGACGTTCACCTGCCGCGTGGCCGACATCCACGCCCGGCTGATGACGAGATCCCGGACGCAGGCGCGCCGGCTGCACGGTGAGGCGCCTCGCGATCGTGGACGGTTTCCACGGCCGCACCGAGGGCCCGGCACGCCTCTCGCAGTCGTGTCGTCCGGCCTATGCGAAGCACCTGGCGTCGTACCGCGACCCCGATGCCCTGGCGTTCATCCCCCTGAACGACGTGCCGGCGCTGCGGGAGGCGTTCGCCGGCGCGGAGCGCGACGGCGTCTTCTTCGAGGCGATGTTCGTCGAGCCGGTGATGGGTGAAGGCGTCCCTGGGCTGGCCATGACGCCGGAGTACTACGACACGGCGCGCGCGTTGACCGCCGAGGCGGGCACGCTCCTGGTCGTCGATTCGATCCAGGCCGCGCTGCGGGCGCAGGGGTGCCTCAGCGTCGTGGACTACCCGGGCTTCGAGTCGTCCGCTCCGCCCGACATGGAATCGTATTCCAAGGCTCTCAATGCCGGGCAGTATCCGCTGTCCGTCGTGGCGCTCACCACGGAGGTGGCCGCGACGTACGTGACGGGCCTGTACGGCAACACGATGACCGGCAACCCGCGGGCGATGGACGTGGCGTGCGCGGTGATCGACGCCATCACCGAGGAGACCAGAGCCAACATCCGTGATCGCGGGCGCGACCTCTGCCTCGGATTCGAACAGCTCGCCCGGGAGTTCCCCGGGGCGATCGAGCAGGTCGTCGGCACCGGCCTCATGGTGAGCGCCATGCTCAATCCGGCACGCTACCGGGTCCTCGGCGACGGCGGATTCGAGCAGTACCTGCGGACCAGCGGGATCGAGATGATCCATGGCGGCGAGGCGGGCCTGCGCTTCACGCCGGCGTTCGACATCACGCGCGCCGAAGTCGACCTGATCGTCTCCGTCGTCCGGCGCGGCCTGCAGGAGCCGTCGAACATGGCGCGCATGACGGCGTAGGGACAGGCACGTCAGCGGTGTGGCCGATCACCGGACAGAGGCTGGCGCGGCGCCATCCGTCCGCACGCCCGCCTTATGGGACGCAACAATGGAAAAAGAACTCGTGTTTGTCAGGCTCGACGCGCAGGCCCTGCCCGGCGAGCAGTGGAAAGCGTCCGCGCCGAGAAACGTGTCCCGGGCGAAGATCCCGGGCGGGTGGCTGGTGGGCATCGAGAGCGGGAACGTGCGCTCGTGGGGACTGACGTTCGTTCCCGACCCCAACCACGAATGGGACGGAGGCTCCGTCCCCTGAACGGCCCCGCGACGGTAGCCCTGTCTTCGGAGGTCTGCCGCTAGATCACCGGTCGGCCTTGGCCGCCCTTGCGGAAGAGCATCTCGCGCCGACCGGTCTTCAACTGGAAGGCGTCGGACACGCGCAGGCCGTCGAACATCTTGATGATGTCGCGGTTCTGCAGCGGGACCTTGCGCGAAACGACCGATGCATGCGCGCGCTCCCGCACGTGCGCGTCGTCCAGGACGATGAACTTCGTACTGCCGCTGCCGACGTGGTTGGAGTCGCCGAAGAACCCGAGCAGCGCGCCGTCAGCCCGCAGCAGGCGCACGAGCGTGGTCGCGAGCGCCTGAGCGGACGGCCGATCCAGGTAGTCGAAGAGGTCCCACAGCAGCACGCCGTCCAGCGTGCCCTCAGCCAGCGTGAACCGCTTCGACAGATACGTCGGAAACTCCCCGGGCGGGCCGTCCCGGGCGTGACGCTCGAGATCCGCGAAGAGGTCTTCGACGACGAACTTGCAGTTCAGGTACTCGCCGAAGAATGTGACGTTCGATCCCACCATGCGACCCAGGTCCAGCAGGATGGGCGCGGGACGGGTGCCGAGATACGAGAGGAACCTCTGCAGCGCCTTCGACGTGACGATCGTGCCGTCTTCCAGGACTGGCGATGAGCCGGTGTCAGGCCGTGTTCCAGCCGCCGGCCGCCCGGATCCCAGGCGTGAGAGCAGACCACGCAAATGCCGCACCGTGTCGCCGCCAGACAAGAGCACCCCTCCACCTGACGAGACGAGGCCGGGACGCGCGACGTGCGGGCCCGTTCGTCTATTCGGACGCTACGCGCCCGCGATACGCTGGGTGCCAGGACCCGGCGTGGCAGAGGGAAGGGGCGCGAGCTTCGCCTCGGGCTTGGCGGCCGCGGCGGGCTTCGTCTGCATGTCCACGCTGCCGCGAAGGCGTGCGCCCTCCGCAATTGCCATGCGCGGCGACTTGATGTCGCCGTCCACCGATCCGCTGTCGCGGATGTCCACCTTCTCGCTGGCGGTGACGTTGCCGACGATCTCACCGAGGACGATCACGATCTTCGCGACGACCTCGGCTTTGATCTTGCCGTGCGACCCCACCGTCAGCACGTGCTCCCCCAGGTCGACCTTGCCCTCGACGGTCCCCTCGATCACAAGGTCCTCGCTGCCGCTCAGCTCGCCTTTGAAGACCACCGATTTGCCGATCTTGACAACGTCTGTGTCCATGTCGTGCATCGCCTCGGTTTCCGGTGCATGAGCGTGAAGGGCACTCGGTACTCCCGGCGCTCCGGGGGCCACCGCACCCGTGACTTCGCGACCGCCGGCAGGCGGCCGCACGACCTCGCCCCGTTTCCACATCGTTGACCTCTGTGGCATCCCCGACAGCCCGGCAACCGGGCGTCGACTCGACCTCACCAACCGAGACGGCCAGCCAGCACAGGGGAGCCGGCCGAGTGCGAGCGGTCATCCCGCTGCCCATGAGTCATCATTCTGGCCACCACGCGATGGCGCCAGTCACCCCGAGGCCGCCGGCGGGGTGATCGTCAGCTCCCGCCACGACCCGGCAACCCATTTCAAGCGTACAACGTTGCAGACAACGTGCCAAGACCGAACTCAGTGGGGCCCGGCGGCCATTGGCGCCTGGGGTATGTAGATCGCCGCCTGGGGTTGACGGAGACGGGAGCGCAAGGCGCGCTGAACTCCTGTGGGTGCACTTATTGACCGTCCACCAACGTATTTGTTACGTGAACCGGCGCCCCGGCTCGCGATGCGGCACGGACCCAGGACCCCGGCGGCGAGGGCGCCGGCCAAGCCCCCGCTGCTTCGGGCGGACGCGAGAGTGCAGACTGCCACTTCGGCGGCTCGGTGGAGGTTCGGGCTGACCGTCCCGTGTCAGATGGGCGTGCAGCACTCGTGAAACCCGGCGCGAACCACCCGGCGGTGGTCACCGGGACGAATCGAGACACTGCTCCGCCTGGTCTGACCTCACTCCACAGAGAGCGGCACGCTTCGCGTGACCAGCCGCGCGCCGCTATGGCGCGCGATCACGATCAACTGATACGCACCGCGACCTGGGGCCGCGACCTCGGTCGGGATCGCGACGTTGTCGCTCTGCAGCAGCGTCTTGAGGCGATCGGCCGGAAGTGCGAGCGTCACGTTCTTCGAGAAGAGCGTTTTACCGCCGACGACTTTTCCGGCCGCGTCGCGCAGGAACGCATGCAGTGTGATGTCACACCGATGCGTGCCCGGCGCTTCCGTGAACAGCAGCGCCGCGGGTCGCAGATACGCGACCACACGCAACGTCCGCGCTCTCACGCCGGCCTCGACCTCGAGATCGCCGTTGTCGAACAGGTCCGGATGCCGCATGGCGTCGATCAGATCGCGGTCTGCCAGATCCTGCTCGGACGCCGCCCAGTATCCCTGGCGATAATGCAGGTCCAGTCCGGCACGCGCCACCTTGACCTCGATGCGATGGAAGCGCGTCTTCGTGTTCTGATGCCCGCCGGGAACGTAGCCCACCAGGTAGTACTCGCTCGCGTCCACCCACGCCCGGTGCAACCCGCGTCCGAGATCGTTGGTATTGATGAACGCGCGGCCGCCCGTATCAGCGGCAATTGACCGAAGGAACTCCTGCGGTAATGTGACGATGAGACGCGAGAATGCCGGCTGGCCGCGACGGGCCTGCCGCGCCGAACCGCGCTCGTTGGCCCGCAGCGAATCGGTCTGCAGCCCCAACGCGTTGATCGTGTAGAAGGACACCTGCGCGCGGTTGGCCTGGTCGACCAGCGTCGCGAGTGCCCCAGCGGCGTCGAAGCCCTGCGTGGGCTGGATGTCGGCTGCCACCCGTCGACGGATTTCGTCCTCGTTGACACGACCGCGGGTATCCGTGCCGCTGCATACCGACGCGATCGCATCGATCACGGCATTGGCGGGGTTGATCGCGTACCCCGCCGAGTAGACCACGATGTGCTTGCGGCCCGAGATCGAGCCCAACATACGCGCCAGCGCCCCAAGGCCATCCGAGGCGACTCTGAGATCCTGCGTGGTCTCGCTGATGACGGCCTTCCCGAGGTCGATGGCCGCGGGGAGGCCATTGGACGTCTCGCAAGCCTGCTCGGCCCTGTCGAGCAATTCCGGCAGCCGGGAGCCGTCTCCGGCGGCCGCCGGAAGGTGTTCCAGCGCGGCGAGAAACGCCGTGCGATCGTCGCTGAACGGCGCGCGGACGGTGAGCCCGTGCGAGATGGTTGCCAGGAGCAGACGCGTGCCGGCCGGGATCTCGTTCTTGACCATTGAGGCGATCGCCGCCCGCGTCCGTGACAGCGCATCGGCCGGCGTGCCCTGAAGGTCGATCACGATGGCCAGTGATGGGGCGCCGCCGTCGACCACCGTCGGTTCGTCGCGACGCGACACGGCGGCCTCTCCCGTCACGGCCGCTGGTGGGTTGCCAGCTTCAGCTGGGCCGTGCCAGGCCGAGCGCACGAGTCGGACGAACTGCACTCGCCGTGGCGTTCCGTCTTCGACGATCTGAATCTCCCCTGAGCTGAGGTCGTCGACGAACCGGCCCCCGGCGTCGATCGGCACCACGTCGACGACGACTAGGTCGCTGCTGACCCGGAACACCGCTTGGGACGGCGGCGCGGGCTGCGCCGCAATCAGCGTCAGTGACCCCGCGCCAGCCGTAGCGAGACAGAGAATGACTCGCGAGGCTGCTCGACAGCCGACGTCGCCAGCACGTCGCCATGGGATTGGGATCAGCATCGGTGATACCCCCCGGGACTTCGGCCGCATCCGCCCGCGTGCGAGTCTCGAGCGTCGGCTCGTCACGCCGCGCCCGAACGGACTGGTCTTCGACATTCTACGCCAGCAGATACGATGGACGCGGACTGCGGCGAACTCCCGGAGCGGTTCGTTCGCCATCTCGACTGACCGGTGCTGCTGCCGCCGGTTCATCCATGCTCGAAGGCCAAGAAGCCCCGTTCCGAGCAGCAGCGGAGACCCGGGCTCGGGAGCCGGGAACGGGCCTTTAGGCATGCTCCCGGTAACACGCCGGTGGCCCTGAACCTGTATCTGGGCGATAATGTCGTCCTGGGCACAAGCACAGCGTCGTTACTCTCAGCGGGATTCCCTCAGGAGGGTTTCAATGGCGAAGTATCTCTTGGAAGCGTCCTACACGGCGGAAGGTGCGAAGGGGTTGGCCAAGGAAGGTGGTTCCAGCCGACGGAAGAAGGTCGAGGAGATGGTCAACGCCATGCATGGCAAGGTGGAGGCCTTCTACTACGCGTTCGGGGCAACCGACGTGTATCTGATTGTTGACGTGCCGGATGCGATGACGGCGGTGGCACTCAGTCTGGCAGTCAACCAGAGCGGGGCGGTGCAGTTGAGGACACATGTCCTGATGACCCCGGAAGAGATGGATCAGGCCACGAAGAAGTCCGTGAAGTACAAGGCGCCAGGCAGGTAGGACGGCCAGCCCGGATGGTGGTGTCGTGGCAGCTTGTTGGGAAGGTGGTGGTCTGCCTTGGGGGTGTGACCCCTTTACCGCGGCGGCGACGGTGCTTCAGCGGGCGGCATGAACCTGCTGCGGATACTGGCGTCCCCGACGGGATTCGAACCCGTGTTTTGGCCTTGAAAGGGCCACGTCCTAACCCCTGGACGACGGGGACGCGCGAGGGAGGTGTTCGCCGCTGCAAACGGCGGAAGGACGGCGAACACGAAATAGTACCACATGCCCCGCCGCACTCGCCACCGCTCCGGGCCGCGGCGTACAATTCGCGCATGGGCGAGCCGACACCGAGATCGCTGTGGCGGATCACCGCTCTCGCCGGGGACATCGACTGCCGCGCCGCGCCAGGATGCGGCGTGGTCGCGTTGACGGTGGAGCAGGGGAGCGACGTGCTTCGCCGGGAGACTTGCCCGGACGACTCGACGGCCTTCGAGCGTGCGCGGGTGCTGCGCGGTGAGTACGACGAATCCGTCTGCCGCGCTGAAGGGGGGCCCTGGCTTCCGGCGCCGACTTGCGCGCTGCGGCCGTGGCGTGAGTCGGACATTCCCTCAGTCGCAGCGCACGCGAACAATTCCAAGATTGGCCGCAATCTGCGCGACGGGTTTCCGCACCCCTATACACCAGACGATGCCCGGGCGTTCATCGAGCATGCCCGCAGCCTCGTTCCCCCGACCCGCTTCGCCATCGTCGTGCAAGGCGAGGCGGTGGGGAGCATCGGGTTCACGCTCCACCCCAACGTCGAGCGCGTGTCGGCGGAGATGGGCTACTGGCTGGGGGAGGCGTTCTGGGGACGAGGCATCACGACGGACGCGGTGCGGGCGCTCACGCGATACGCGATTGCGACGTACGGCCTCACGCGCGTCTACGCGGTGCCCTTCGAGTGGAACCCGGCGTCAGCCCGCGTGCTCGAGAAGGCCGGCTTCGTTTGCGAGGGGCGGATGCGCCGGAGCGTCATCAAGGAGGGGCAGATCCTGGACTCGTTTCTTTACGCGTTCACCGTCGCCGAGCCGGGCAACCCGGATGCCGTTCTCGATGCGCCGGCCACTGCGACCGGATGATCGTCATCCTCCGGAGCAGGCTCAGCGTTGCACCCGTCCGCTCTGGTCGCCGAGGGCCAGCCGATCGACTTCCACCGCGCCCACCCTGTTGAAGTCGCCGGGAATGGTCTGCTTGAGCGCGCTCGCTGCGACGGCGAAGCGCACGGCGGACTCCAGCGCGCGCCCCGTGGCCAGGCCATAGATCAGGCCGGCGGCAAAACTGTCCCCGCCGCCGATGCGGTCCACCAGCGTGACGTCGTACCGCGGGCCTTCGACGAACTCCCCGGTGGGACCGTCGTAGAGCACGGCGCTCCAGCCGTTCTGGCTTGCCGACACGCTCTCGCGCAGCGTGATGGCGACCTGCTTGACGCCGAACTCCTTCACCACCCGCGCCGCGACCTCGCGGTAACCGCCGACGTCGAGGTGCCCGCCCGTCACGTCCGCGCCCCGCACGTCGAGGCCGAGGCACGCCTGGATGTCCTCTTCGTTGGCGATGATCACGTCCGCCATGGCCGCGAGGGGCCGCATCACGGCCTGCGCGCGCTCCCGGCTCCACAGCTTGGCGCGGTAGTTCAGGTCGATGCTGACGCGCGCGCCCGCGGCGTGCGCCGCGCCGAGCGCCTCGCACGTCACGTCGGCCACCCCCGCGCCGAGCGCCGGGGTGATTCCGGTCACATGGAACCACGCCGCGCCCTGGAGCGCCTCGCCCCACGCGACCTCGCCGGGCCTGATGCCCGCCACGGCCGCGCCTGCGCGATCGTAGACGACCGTCGAGGCCCGCTGGCTCGCGCCGGTCTCGGCGAAGTAGATCCCGAGGCGCTCGCCGCCGCGCTGGACGAAGTCCGTCCTGACGCCCTCGGCGCGCAGCGCACGGAGGGCCCCGTCACCGATCGCGTTCGCGGGCACGCGCGTCACGTAGTGGCTCTCGAACCCGAAGTGCGCGAGGCTCACCGCGACGTTGGCCTCGCCGCCGCCGAAGGTCGCCTGCAGGAGAGGCGACTGGAAGAAGCGCTCGAACCCCGGCGGGCTCAGGCGCAGCATGATCTCGCCGAAGGTAACGGTCTTCATGCCGGGTGTCATCACGCCTTCCCCCGGGCGGCGCGAACGGCCTCGACGAAGGCTTCCGCCCGCCTGCCAATCGCCGCGAAGTCCGCGACTGCGACCAGCTTCGCGTCCACGAGCGCGGTCCCGACTCCGATGGCAACCGCACCCGCCCGGATCCAGTCGCCGGCGTTTTCGAGGCTCACGCCGCCCGTCGGCATCAGCTTCAGCTGCGGGAGCGGCCCGCGGATGTCCTTGAAATACGCCGGCCCGAGCGCGGTCGCCGGGAACACCTTCACCACGTCCGCGCCGGCCTCCCACGCCGTGAGAATCTCGGTAGGGGAGAAACACCCGGGCATGGCGGCGACGCCGCGCTGGTGACAGGCCTCGATGATTGCCGGCCTCAGGACGGGCCCGACGATGAACCGCGCGCCCGCGTCGATGGCGGCGCGGGCGGTGTCGGGGTCGACGACCGTGCCCGCCCCGATCATGAATCCTTCCGGGAGCGTCGGGGCGATCTCGGCAATGAGATCGATCGCGCGCGGCACGGTCATGGTGATTTCGAGCGCCGTCACGCCCCCGGCCGCGAGCGCGTCGACGACGGACCGGAGCTTGGATGAGTCCGGCAGGCGAATCACCGCCACGACGCCGCACGACTCGATGCGCGAGACGATGTCCGCCCGTTGCTGTGCGCTCACGATCGCCCTCCTCGCTAGCGCGCCATCCACCCGCCGTCGACCACGAGGATGTGCCCCGTCACGTAGTCGCTGGCCGGCGACGCCAGGAACACCGCCGCGCCGGTGACGTCGGCGGGATCGCCCCATCGGCCCGCGGGGATCCGGTCGAGGATCGCCTTGCTGCGAACGGGGTCGGCCCGCAGCGGCGCGGTGTTGTCCGTCGCGATGTATCCGGGCGCGAGGCCGTTGACGTTGATGCGGTGCACCGCCCACTCGTTCGCCAGCGCCTTGGTGAGCTGCGCGAGGCCTCCTTTGGCCGCGGTGTACGACGGCACCAGGATGCCGCCCTGGAAGGAGAGCAGGGAGCAGGTGTTGATGATCTTGCCGGGCGCGCTGCGGGCGATCAGCCGCCGGCCGACCTCGCGGCAGATGCGGAACGCGCTCGACAGGTCGATGGCGAGCACGAGGTCCCAGTCCTCGTCCGAGTGTTCGGCCGCCGGCGCGCGGCGGATGGTGCCGGCGTTGTTGAACACGATGTCCAGCGGGCCGAGCGCCGCCTCGGCATCCCGCACCACCGCCGCCGGGGCTTTGGCGTCGCTGAGGTCCCCGACGACCGTGGCCGAGCGCCGCCCCAGCGCCGCGATCGCCGCCGCGGTGTCCTCCGGCGGCACGGCCCGCTCGTGCACTGCGACGTCCGCGCCGGCGTCCGCCAGCGCAATCGCGATCGCACGCCCCATCCCGGCCGTCGCGCCGGTCACCAGCGCGACCTTGCCGTCGAGCCTGAACTGATTCGGCACGGCGTGCACCTCTAGCGTCCCTTCTCGAGGCCGGACGGGGCCTGCGAGAAGTCCGGGTGAACGTTCACGACGCCGAACCTGCGGTCTTCCCGTTCGCGGTCCGCCGCCATGATCCACAGGAAGGAAATCGCGTGCCCGGGGATGGACACGTTCGGGTGGAACCCCTTCGGCATGATCACCACGTCGCCGTCGCGGACCATCTCGACGCGCTCCGGTTCGAGCTTGTCCGTGTACACGAGCTGGATGCCGAAGTTCTCGTCCGGCATGTCGTAGTACACGTAGAGCTCCTCGGCGAGCGCCGAATGCTCGTGCGGCGGCCAGCTCGTCCAGTTGCCCGGATCGGACCACGTCACGCCGGCCATGAGGCGCCCGGCCTCGACGTTCTTGGCGAGCAGCATGTTCAGGGTCCGCGCGAAGCCCGGTTCTCCGGCCCGGAAGTGCAGCCCTGGATCCGCGAGCACCTCCGCGTACGGGATGTGGCGGAGCGGGTAGTGGTGCTCGACCGGCGCGCGGAACTCGGCGATGTCCACCGAGGCGTCAGTCCGGACCTCCACGTGCGAGTCGCGCGGGATGTACATCGCGTCGTAGCGGCCAACGCTGAACGGCTTGCCGTCCACGACGACGGTGGCATTGCCGTTGAAGCAGACCAGGCCGACTTCCTCCCCGCCCGCATCGAAGGACGCCGATGGCACCGAGGCGTCGAGGATGATCCGGCCGTAGCTCAGATGGCGCGTCGAGCTGTTCGCCGGCGTCACGGAAATGTGGCGGCCCTTCCGCGCGTTCGTGCGCCGGAACACCACCCTGTCGCGATCGAGAGATGACCCTGACACGGGAACCTCCTTATCGTCGCTGCAAGTCCTGCATGCTGAGCGTCGCCTTCCTGGTGTAGCCGGTGGGCGGCTCGAACGTGCCGGCGGGCGCCGCCTTCTCGATGATCTCGACGGTCTCGGTCGTCGTGCGCATGCGCGCGCCCATCATGTCGGCCGTGAGCTCGGTCGCGATCTGGAAACCCTGGATCTTCGCGAACTCCTTCACGGACTCCTCAGCCAGGCGCATCTGGCTCAGGAGCAGCGCGGGCATGACCTTGGCGGAGAACGCCAGCAGCGAGGCTGGCACGCTCTTCGTCGCCCACACGCGCAGCGTCAACGGCATGCCCATCACCGTGAGAGTGGCGTCGTACCCCGTGCAGGGCCACGACCCGATCGTCTTCGTGTCGGTGGTCGGAGTCACCGTGGCGGTCATCTGCATCATGGACGCCATCTGCTGCGCTTCGGGCGGCAGGACCGTCGTGATGTCGATCGGCACCGCGACCGGCACGTACGACTTGTCGGCGTGGTTCACGATGTACGCCGTGCTCTTGA
Source organism: uncultured Acidobacteriota bacterium (assembly GCA_963809475.1). Taxonomy (GTDB): domain Bacteria; phylum Acidobacteriota; class Vicinamibacteria; order Vicinamibacterales; family JAKQTR01; genus JAKQTR01. The sequence continues at coordinate 2,352,610 of CAWEJS010000001.1, read as the reverse complement.
CGAGATCGATGATCAAGCCGGTGGCCTGGCTGTTCTGAGCCATCTTGCCGTCGGAGAACCACTGCTCGGCCATCTCGTCGCGGGCCGGCTGCGACTGCTCGCCAATCGTCATGGCGTCGCTGTGGGTCTTGACTCGCACGAGGACGTCCTGGGCGCCCGCGGGCGCCGCCAGGACAAGAAGCAACAACGCGGCGAGGATCTTGTTCATGAGTGAGTGCTCCTGAACTGGGAGGATAGCACAGAGTGGTTTGACCAGTTTGCGGGGAGGGCGTTCGGCGCGACGGCCCCCGCCTCACAGAGGGCATCTCCTGTCGGGGTTCGTCAGCGGGGCGGCCACCGGCCATTCGAGCGCGGGTGACCGAAGGCGCTCCGGTCTGCCCGCGCTCCGTCCTGCGGTAGAATGAACTCGCCTGGGGCCGGTAGCTCAGTGGTAGAGCATCGCACTTTTAATGCGGTGGTCGTGGGTTCGATCCCCACCCGGCTCACCAGACTTCCCCGACGTCACGAACGAGGTAGCGACCGCCTCAGTCTTGCCGCACCCCCGTCGACTCTAGCGCTTCACCGACACCGACACGCCCTCGCCGGACGGCGACACGATCGCCGAGCGGAGGCCCGGGTGCGTGCGGAGCGTCTCGAGAAAGCCCCCCATCTCCGATGCCTTGTTCACGACGTTGTGCGCGACGAAGAGGCCGCCGGCGTCGAGGCGGGGAAAGACGAGGTCGAAGAACCGCTGGTAGTCGCGCTTCCACGCGTCGAGGAACACGAAGTCGAACGTGCCCGTCTGCTTCGGGATGGCGATGAACGCGTCGCCGGAAACCACCGTCACGACGTCCGACAGTCCGGCGGCGCGAATGTTCGCCTCGGCGTCCTTCGCACGCGCGGGGTCGTACTCAATCGAGACCAGGTGTCCGCCGGTCTCGCGCAGCCCGAGGCCGATCCAGATGGCGGAGTAGCCGTTCGCCCCGCCGATCTCGAGGGCGTGGCGCACCCCTTTCGACACCACCAGGACGCGGAGGAACCGGCCGTCCTCGTCGGACACCGCGAGCCTGTCGGTGTCGGCAGCCTTGATGCGCTGCATGACGGCGGCGGCAGCCTTCGGGATGGGAGGGTCGGCCAGTGCCGGGTGCGCGGCAACGCAAACGGCGAGGCCCGCGACGAGCGCGGGCACGAGGCGGCGTGTCATTCGATCTCCATGCGGGGCCGGAGCAGACACGCCGGTCCGGATCGAGCGTGCTAGGCGTGTCCCTCGGGCGCGAGGTGCATCATTCTATCAGGGTCGCTGGCGGCCGCCCCGGGCCCGCCTGGGTCCACGAGCTGGGAGATGGTCGTCGCGATCTCCCACAGGTGCGTGCGGCATTGCGTGAGGTCGCGGCGGAGGTCACCCGAAACGCCGGGGCGCAGCATCGCGAGGTCGAGGGTGCCGAGCGCCGCGGCGAGCGGGCCGCTGATCTCCTCGCCGATCGCGCCGGCGATCGCGCCGATCGCGAGGACCCGCTGGTCGTGGATCTGGGTGGCAGTGTCGAGGCGCGACGCGATGAGCTTCCGGATCCGGGCCGCGAGTTCACGGGCGGGCACGGGCTTGACGAGGTAATCGTCGGCGCCGGTGTCGAATCCCTGGAGCTTCGAGGGCGTGTCCGCGAGCCCGGTGAGCATGATGACCGGTACCCGGCGGGTGGCGGCGTCCTGGCGAAGCGCGCGGCACAGCTCGAACCCGTCCATTCCCGGGAGGCGGACGTCCAGCACGATCGCGTCGAAGGCGGTGGCGCGGGCCGCCGCGAGGCCGGCCGGCCCGTCGGCCGCGCACGTCACGCGGAAGCCCTGGAGCGACAACAGTTCCTGAAGGCCGTGCGCGGCCCGCTCCTGGTCTTCGACAAGGAGAACGTGCGGCTGGGAGATCCGGGTCGCGGGGGCGGGCGGGACGATCGATGGCATAGGCAACTCCAGCTGGTGTATCGGCCCGATCGTCCCGGAACGGTAGAGAACTTCCACGGGCTGCACACGGCTTCCCGTGGCCGCGCGCGGCCCGAGACGCGCGGCATTCGTGTTACACTCTGGCACTTCCGGAGAGTCCCCACCGTGAGGAGGGCGCCTTGAGTCCCATACTCGTGCGGCCGGTCCGCGAACAACTCGAGCACGACCGGGTGATCCGCCTCCTCCAGCCGCGGTACAAGCGCCGCTACGCCGTCGGCGTCAACGTAGGCAGCGATCAGACGGCTCCGGTCGGCGTCGGCGACGACGCGCAGTACCCGGACCTGGTGCTGACGTCGGCGGGTTCGGGCCGGAAGCTGGCCGGCGTCGTCGAGGTGGAGACGGGCGAATCCGTCAACCAGCTCGAGGCGATGGCGCAGTGGGCCCGGTTCGGGCGCCTGCCCGTGGAGTTCGCGCTGTATGTGCCGACCGCGAGCCTGAGCGTGGCCCGGAGGCTGTGCGCGGACCATCAGATCGGCGTGACGGAAATCTGGACCTACCACACGGTGGGCGACCAGCTGCGGTTCGCCCAGGTGCATCGCGCGCCGATTGGCGAGAAGCTGGCCGCGGCGAGGGCGGCGGCAGCCCAGGCCAGGCGGGCCGGGGCGGGCGGCGCTCCACGGGCCGGCAAGCCGCCAGGGGCGAAGGCCGGCAGCGCCCGCCGGAAGGCCGCTCCCCCCAGGACGCCCGCCAGAACGGCGGCGGGCGCCAAGCGGCCGAGATCCGCGGCAAAGAGCGCCGCGAAGCGCGCAAGCAGCAAGAAGCGGTAGGGAAGCCGGCCGGGGGCCTTCTTCGTCTAAACCACTCGACGAAGCAGGGTTCTCCCCCCGGGGCGGGGCCTGTCACCGGGCGCTTCCTCCTCTGGGGTAGAATGGATGCATCGGCACGCACGAGGGATGCACATGAGTCGCTTATCCGCCCGTTGGCCCGTCACCTCAACGCTCCTCCTGATTGGCACCGTGCTCTTGGCGCAGGCGCCCGGGACGCCCGGGCAGGCGCAACCCGGTGTCGCGGCGGCGCCCGGACAGGCTGGCCAGAACCCGACGTTCCGCGTGACGGTGGACCTCGTGACCAACGACGTCATCGCGCGGGATGCCCGGGGGCAGTTCGTCGCGGATCTCAAGAAGGACGACTTCGAGATCTACGAGGACGGCGTGCCCCAGACGGTGGCGTCGCTCGTCCTGGTGCACGGCGGCCGCGTGTCGAACCTCGCGCTTCCGCCCCCGGCCGCGCCGCCGGAGGGCATCATCCTGCCGCCGGCCCGGCCGATGAACGACGCCTCGGGCCGGATCTTCATCCTCTTCATCGACGACCTGCACCTGGACTTCCGGAACACCGGGCGCGTCCGCGAGCTCCTCAAGAAGATCAAGAACACGCTGATTCACCAGGGCGACATGTTCGGCGTCGTCTCCTCCGGCACGTCCTCCATCGAGATCGACCTCACCTACGACCTGAAGCGCATCGACGAGGCCATCAAGAAGACGATGGGCGGGGCGCTGAAGCCCACGGACATCATCCAGGGGCCCGAGGGCAACGAAGGCCCGACGGAAGTGCGCTACCGCGCCCACGTGGCGTTCTCGGCCGCGGCCGACATGCTCGAGAACCTGTCGAAGGTGCACAACCGGCGCAAGGCGCTCATCTATGTCAGCAACGGGTACGACTTCAACCCGTTCGAGAAATCGCGCAACGGGGAGCAGCAGTTCTTCGAGAACCGGTTCGGCTCGACCCAGATGCGGCAGAACTCGAGCTCGGGCTCGTCCGACGGGAGCAACACCGGGCAGTCGGGCGACAACTACGACGCCAATTCCATGCGGGCCAACTCCCAGTGGGCGAACGCGGACCTCGTGCGCGAGCTGGCCGACCTGACGCGCTCGGCGAACCGCGCCAACACCACGATTTACACGATCGACCCGCGGGGGCTGGTCGGCATGCCGGACCTCGACGACAACGTCGACCCGGTCGAGTTCCAGGAGTTCGTGACGAATTCCATCAACAGCCTGCGCGTGCTGGCGGAGCAGACGGGCGGCCTGGCCGTCGTCAACCAGAACGACTTCGACAAGGCGCTCAAGCGCATCGACGCCGAGACCAGCGACTACTACATGCTGGGCTACTACTCGAGCAACCCCGATCCGCTGAAGAAGACGCGCATGATCGACGTGAAGGTCAAGCGGAAGGACGTGGACGTCTGGTCGCGCAAGTCCTACTCGCTGCGCTCGTCGCCGCGCCGGTAAGCGCGGGCATCTCCGTGCACACAACCCGTGGGGCCTTGCTTGAGGCGTGCCACAAGATACGGTTGCCCCTGTCTGGCGCTCTTGGTATACTCCCTCGGTTCGGCCGGTCCCTCCAGGGGGCCGGACGCCGCCCTCCGCCGCGGGTTCGCTGTGCGGCGTGCTGAATGCCCTTTTCATCTTCAATGGCGCGCGTATCGGGAGACATCAATATGCCTAAGTTCGTGAGGAGTCTGCTGGGTCTGGCCGTGGCGTGCGCCGTCGTGGCCGGCGCGCGGCCCGCGTCCGCCCAGAACATCACTACCGGCACCTTGACGGGCGCGGTCATGGACGCCCAGAAGGGCGTGCTGCCGGGGGCCACCGTGATCGCGATCCATCAGCCGACGGGCACGAGCTACGAGGCCGTGACACAGGCGGACGGGCGCTTCAACATGATCGCGGTCCGCGTCGGCGGGCCGTACACCGTGACGGCCGAGATGGCCGGCTTCAAGAAGCAGGAACAGACCGGCGTCGAGGTCGGCCTCGGCGAGTCGCGCAGCGTCGACTTCACCCTCGCGCTGGAGACGGTGCAGGAGACGGTCAACGTCGTCGCGACCGCGCAGGTCATCGACACGAGCCGGGCGGGGGCAGCGGCGAACGTCGGGGCCCAGGCCCTCGAAGCGCTGCCGACGATTTCGCGGAGCCTCAACGACTTCGCGCGCACGTCGCCGTACTTCAACACGAACACGGACAGCGCGACGGGCGGCGAGATGGTGAGCGTGGCGGGCCGCAGCAACCGCTACAACAACATGCAGATCGACGGCGCCGTCAACAACGACGTCTTCGGCCTCGCCTCGACGGGCACGCCGGGCGGGCAGACGGGCACGCAGCCGGTCAGCCTGGACGCCATCCAGGAGATCCAGTTGCTGGTGTCGCCCTACGACGTGCGCTCCGGCGGGTTCTCCGGCGGGGGCATCAACGCGATCACCAAGAGCGGCAGCAACAGCCTGCACGGCAGCGCGTATCTGTTCGGCCGCAACCAGAAGTGGGTGGGGACCATCCCCAGCGTGGTGACGCCGGCCAAGCCGACGACGACAGATACCAAGATCGGGGCCTTCAGCGACAAGCAGTACGGGGCCAGTCTCGGCGGCCCGATCGTGAAGAACACGGCGTTCTTCTTCTCCAACGTCGACTGGGCGCGCAAGACGACCCCGGTGGGGTACTCGCTTGACGGGAGTTCCGGGCAGGCGTGGGGCAACCTGGCCACGGTGCAGCAGGTCCTCGACATCGCGAAGTCGAAGTACGGCTACGACGCCGGCGGGCTGGGGGAATTCAGCAACCCTAACAACAGCAACAAGTTCTTCGTGCGGGGCGACTTCAATCTGTCGTCCCGCCACCAGTTGACGCTGCGCACGAACTACGTCGATGCGTTGGCGGACATCGGCAGCCAGTCCTCGTTCACGTACAAGATGCCGACCAACTTCTACCACATGACCGACAAGATGCTCTCGAATGTGGGGCAGTTGAACAGCACCTTCGGCAAGCTCTTCAATGAGTTGCGCGTCACCTACTCGCGAGAGCGGAACAAGCGCGGCGGCCAGCCGGGGATCAAGGACTTCCCCGAGGTTCGGGTGGACATGCCGGACGGCAACTACATCTATTTCGGCAGCGAGTACTCGTCGCAGGCGAACGCGCTCAACCAGGACATCGTGGAGGTGACCGACGACCTGACGTTCGTCACCGGGAACCACACGGTGTCGGTCGGCACGCACAACGAGTTCTACAAGTTCTACAACCTGTTCATCCAGTATCTCTACGGCGGCTACCGGTTCAACAGCGTGGCGAACTTCCAGAACGGGATCGCGCAGGCGTACAACCACAACTTCTCGAACACGTCCGATCCCCAGGAGGCCGCGAGGTTCCCGGTGTACCAGTTCGGGCTCTACGCGGGCGACAAGTGGCGGGCGCGGAACAACCTGACCGTGACTTACGGCGTCCGCGTCGACATGCCGCGCTTCCCGGACAAACCGCACGCCAATCCCCTGTCAGTGGCTGACTTCGGCTACAGGACCGACAGCATGCCGGCGCCGCTGATGTGGGCGCCGCGCGCGGGGTTCAACTGGGATCTCTCGAACGGCGGCTCGCGGCGCCAGATCCGCGGCGGCGTCGGCCTCTTCTCCGGCCGGACGCCCTTCGTCTGGCTGTCGAACCAGTACAGCAACACGGGCGTCGATTACACGAGCTTGTCCGTGAGCTACTCCGCGGCGAACACCATCCCGTTCGTCGCCGACCCGATCAACCAGCCGGTGACGGTCACCGGGGGCGCGACCGGCCGCCAGACGATCAACGTGGTCGATCCGAAGTACAAGTTCCCGGCGATCGTGCGAGGCAACCTCGCCTTCGACCACGAGCTTCCGTTCTTGGGCCTCATCGGGACGGGCGAGGTCATCTACACGAAGGCGGTCGAGGACATCGCCTACCAGAACATCAACTACGTGCCCCTCAGCACGTTGCCCGACGGCCGGACGACCTTCAAGAAGTTCGACTCGAATCTCAATGACGTGATGCTGCTGAAGAACTCGACGGACGGAAAGTCCTGGTCCGTGAGCTACAAGATCGAGAAGCCCTTCAGGCGGGGATTCGCCTGGAGCGCATCGTATCTCTACGGGCGTGCCTACGCCCGGAACGACGGGACGTCCAGCGTGGCGAGGTCGAACTGGACCAACAACCCGGGCGGGCTCAACACGAACGATCCGCCGCTGACCCGGTCGAACTACGACCCGGGAAGCCGCGTGAACGTCTCGGCGACGATTCCCATTCCGTTGTTCAAGGGCCTGCGCAGCACGGCGTCGTTCTTCTACAACGGCCAGCAGGGCCGGCCGTACTCGCTCGGCTTCAACGGCGACGCGAACACCGATTCGATCACGAGCAACGACTTGCTCTACATCCCGGCCTCGTCGAGCGACGTCGTCGTTTACAGCTCCGTGACGGGCCAGACGGCCACGTGGGACATCCTGGACGCCTTCCTCCAGGGTTCGTCCGCGAAGGATTGGCGCGGGAAGATCATCGAGCGCAACGCCGGACGGTCGCCCTGGCAGAATCAGGTCGACTTCCGCTACGCCGTCACGATCCCGATGCCCCGCAAGGCCCGGGTCGAGTTGACGGCGGACGTGTTCAATCTCCTCAACCTCCTGAACAAGGACTGGGGCTGGCAGTACTACGGGAGCTTCGGCCAGAACAGCCTGATCGGCTACGGCGGGCTCGACGCCGCCACGGGCAAGATGCGGTACAACCTCTCGACGATCATGGGCACGACCTACGCAGGCCTGTTCACACGCGCCGACCTGCGCTCGCGCTGGCAGGCCCAGTTCGGCGTGCGGTTCCGGTTCTAGATCGCACAAATAGGCGAGGCCCGGGCGGAAACCCGGGCCTCGCGCGATCGGACGGGGAGGCGCACTCGGGTGTGCCCCCCCGTTTTCGTCTGTCGTCAGGACGCCTGGGCTTGGGCCATCCTCGGCGTCGGGGCCGGCGTCCGGCTCAGCTGAATCGTGTGGTTCCGCCGGTGCCCCTGGGCGTCGCAGGCCTGTCCCTTTTCCTCGATGTACGACACCTCGCGGTTCGTGGCGAGTTCGCGGTAGCGGCCGACAACGCATCCACAGGAAAGCGTGGTGAATCCGAGGAGGCGGACGAGGCTCATGGCAGTCTCCTGCGGATCGGTGAGCAAGTACTGTACCCGTCAGGCCCGTCGTATCCGGTTTGCGATTCCTGCGAACGCGCTTCGCGGTTCGGCGCATCCTGTGTAGATCTTGCGCCCATTTCTTGCACACCGGCCGCTCAGCGAGGCTCCTCGCGTGACTGCGTTGGATTCTGCATCCCAAGTGTTGGATCACAGGAGCCAGCGGGAAATGTCAGGAAATGTCAGGAGTTGACACTCCGCGTCAATCCCGCGACACTGTGCCGACACGATTCGCCGCGAGGGTTGCTGCGTGAGAAACAAACTCTACACGATTCCGACCTGCCCCCATTGTGCGGCCGCCCGGGCCTACCTGGTGTCGAAACGTGTCGATTTCATCGAGTTCGACGTCGCCGCCGACGTCGAGGCCCTGCGCGACATGATGAGCATGACGGCCCGCACGGAGGTGCCGGCGATCGTCGCCGGAGACCATGCCGTCGTGGGCTTCAACCCCAAGTCCTGGGACGTCCTCCTGGCACGGTCGGCGGAGCTGCAGGAGAAGGACCCCTACGAGATCCCCGAGTCGCTGGGGCCCGACCCCTACCGCGGGGTCGATTGAAGTTTCCGCGCGCCGAGCCGATAGTGCTCGATAGTGCAGTTTCTTGTTGGCGCGATCGCGTCATTTTGCTAGACTACGGCACCAAGTGCTTGGCTGTCTTGGCGATACAGGCGATCGGAGAGCTGGTGGGTAACCTGGGGCGTTTCGGGAAGCTGGCGGTCGTGCTGGGCGTCGTTCTGACGGCGGCGTCGGCGACGCCTTCGGCTGCCCGGACCACGAGGGCCAGCAAGCCGACGGCCGCGTCGGCTCGGGCCAAGGTGGCCGCCAGCACTCCAGTCAAGCCCCGCCAGGCGTCGCTGTCCGTCACGAATACGAGGAAGTCGGCGTATTCCGCCGCGGCGGCGAGGGCGCGGCGCGTCAGGCTGGCCCGTGCGTTGGCTGCGGCGAGGGCGCGCGAACTCAAGGTGCTGGCGCAGCCCCGCTTCAAGACCGACGCGCAGGGCGACGTCGTGCCCGACATCAGGGCCGAGGCGGCGATCATCTACAACCCGGCGACGGGGCAGGTGTTGTGGGAGGAACGGGCCTTCGACCCGCGATCGATCGCCAGCATCACGAAGGTGATGACGGCGATCTGCGTGCTCGAGGACGAGCCCGATTTGTCGGACGAGGTCCGGGTGGACCGCGTTGACACGCATGGCGCATCCGTGACGCACCTGCGCGCCGACGAGCGGGTGTCGCGCGCCGACCTGCTTCACCTGCTGCTGATCGCCTCGGACAACGCGGCCGCGCGGACGCTGGCCCGCACCTCGTCGCTCGGCATGCAGGGGTTCGTGGCCAGGATGAACGAAAAGGCGGCGGAGTTGGGCTTGCAGGGCACGCACTACGTCGACCCGTCCGGCCTGTTCTCGGAGAACATCTCGTCGGCCTACGACATGGCGCGCCTTATCGCGTTCGCAGCGGAAGACGAGTTGCTGTCGGGGATCATGCGCACGCAGGAGTACTCGTTCCGGACGAGCCGGCGGGCGTTGACCATCCACAGCACCAACCGGCTGCTTCAGGCCCCGAACATCGACGTGCGCGGGGGCAAGACCGGGTTCATCAGCCAGTCCGGCTACTGCCTCGCGACGCTGCTCCGGCTCCCGGACCTCAACCAGACCGTCGCCGTCGTCGTGCTCGGGGCGCGTTCCAATGCCGGCCGGTTCTGGGAGACGCGCCACCTCCTCGACTGGATCACGAGCAGGGCCCACGCGCTCGTCGGCCGCGACGGCCAGGTGCCGCAGTAATCGGCGGCCCGGACCCCGCTTCCTGACCCCGCTTCACGACAAGTAGCCGCGCTGGAGGGCCACGGCGTCGAGCGGCAGCGTCGCGATGGTGTCGACGTCGAGCAGGAAGGGCCGGTCCGCATTCGCCGCGTCGAACACCTTGACGTAGCGGCGGCACACGTCGCAGCCGACGAGCTGGTAGCGCCGGTCCCGGCTTGCGAATGAGGTCCGATCCCCCGGTCGAGCGCTACCGCAGTGCGGACAGGCGTGCCCCGGGAACGGCCAGCTGCCCGTACACCGGCCGCACACGAGCCGGCGTTCGCCCGATCTCGGCAGGAAGGCGATCTCCGGGTCGCCGCCGCAGAAGGGGCAGTAGGCCCGGGTCCAGGCGCCCAGGTCGACGCGCTGGTGGAGGGCGTCGACCGTGCGGGCCAGGAAGGGCCGGGCGCACATCGTGAGCATCTGGCCGACGGACTCGGACGGCGCCTCAACGCGTCCGGGGCCGCCGCGCGGCCGGTTGAAGTGCTCCCCGTACCACGCCGCGACTTCGGCCGGGGACGGCCGGCCCTCGCGAACCATCTTCTGGAGGGCCGCGGCGTCGTCGGCCTCCAGGAGGTCGTAGCGGCCGGCGACGTTTGACACCTGGCGGAACAGGTTGCGGAACTCGCTCCAGTCGAACGGCACCTCCTCGAACCGGACGATCGGGTGCCCATGGTTCAACTGGACCGCCAGCCAGTCCCGGTCGAACTCGAGGAATGGCGTGGTCAGCCGGGCCTGCACGCGGTGCTGCAGGACGACGATCTCCACCTGCATGTCCACGGCGCCCGCCAGCTCCGGTTGGTCGTCCTTGAGGCGCCTGAAGGCGGCCAACTCGGGCGAGTCGGCGCGCTCCGGCCGGGGCCGTGACAGGTGGGTCATCGCAGCAGTGTAACACCGGGCCGGAGATGGCAGGGGCCGGGGGACGGGGGAGGCTTGCCTCGCCGGAGCCGGCCGTCAGGCCGCTTCGCGAAGGCGGGGGCTCGGGATTCGGACCTTCGACTCGCGGCTATCGCCGCTCGCTCAGGGCCGCCCCGAGCGGAACGCCCGCACAAGAAAACGCCCCGGGGGATCGGCCCCCGAGGCGTCTCCGGAACAAACGTGGCGAGCTGCAGCCTGGCTAGAAGCTCCAGCGCCCGCCGAGCATGATCTGCCGCGGCGTCGTGACCGCAGTCGGGCTGTCGAAGAGCACGACGTACGAGCCGCTGGGGCTGGAGATGGTCCGGTTCGGGTAACGCGTCTGCACCCCCGTCACCGTGGAGGCGTTGAACAGGTTCCCGATGTCGACCCACGCGCTCAGGCGGTTGCCACCGAACCTGAAGGACTTGTCGACTCTCAGGCTCACGGTACTGAGCCTCGGGTAGCGATAGGTGCCAAGCGGCTCCAGGTACGGCCTCAACGAGCCGGTCCAGTTCAGCGTCCTGGACGGCACCGCCGTCGACGGCACGGGCGTATAGGTGCCGCCGCTGATCATCCGACCGTACGCGTTGAACGAGATATCGATCTTCGGGATCGTGTAGCCCGCCATGAACTTGATCTCGTGCGTGTGGTCGTTCGACAGATACCCGTCGGTGTTGACAATCGCGTTGACGGGGTTCTCCCAGCCGGATCCGCCGAAGCCGGACCGTCCGGCGTTGTTGATGTTGCCCTTGGTTCGTGACCAGACGTACGACAACTGCCCCTGCCAGTTGTGGGTCAGCGTCTTGGTCAGGACGAACATGGCTCCCGTGTACTTGCGGTAGGGCGTCGCCGCCGCGATGATGGTGTTGCTGGCATCCAGGAAGTGGTACCCGTCCAGGTTCTGGATCAGGAAGTCCTGACCGGTAAGGTCCGAGGGCCGATTCGCCCAGCTGTAGAGCGTCATCGCAGAACCCGTCTTGGGGTTGCTGTACGTGAACGGCGACCACCGGGCATCCGGCAGCGTCGATCCGATGAAGTTCCTGAAGTTGCGCCAGATGCCTGTCGCCGTGAACCGAAAGTCGCGGGCGACCTGCTGCTCGAAGCTGATGTTGGTCTCGTTGAGGCCGAACTGCTTCGGGTTCGCCTGCATGCGATAGATCATCGTCGAGGTCCGATCGAACTCGTCGAACGTCTTGCCGTCGGTGTAGTAGGACACGAAGTCCTCGTACCCGCCCGCCGCGGAGCTGAACGCCGAGGTCGACGGGCCCTCGAAGTAGCGGCCCCAGAATCCGCGGACCACGCTCTTGCCGGTGCCCAGAAGGTCGTACACCACGCCCAGGCGCGGGCCGACCGCGAGCTTCGGCGTGTACACGGTCTTGTCGAGGGACTGGCTAAAGCCACGGATACGGTCGAGCCTCACACCCAGGTTGACCGTCAGCCGGCCCTTTTTCCAGGCGTCCTGCGCGTAGTAGGACTCGCGCCGATTCTTGGCGGTGACGTTGTAGTTCAGGCCGGTGTACGCGTAGTACGGCACCCCGCTGTAGTCGATGAAGTAGCACGGACCAACGGCGCCGCACGACGAGTACTCGGACTGATTGTGCATGGCGCTGCGCTCAATCTCGACCCCGAACTTGAAGTTGTGCGTGCCGAACGCCTCGGCGTACTTCGACAGCGCCGCGTTGAACTGGTAGCGCGAGCGATGCGCGTAATAGTAGTAGCCCGCGCCGCCCCTGTACTCGCCCGTGTCGTTGTCGATGTGAAGCGGCGACTTATCCACCGGGTCGAGGTTGTAGAAGGCCGAGTACCCGTTGATCTTGGCCTCCAGGAAGGTGGTCGAATTGATGACCTTCCGGTACTGGGCGTTCCAGACGGCCTCGGGCGAGTCCTCCTGGACGGTCTGGCTGTCGGAGGAATACGTGCCGGGGTAACCGGTGCGCCCCGTGACGTTGTAGTTGTCGTACTGGATGCTGCCGACCAGCACGTCGTTCGGCGTGATGTTCAGCGTGATCTTGCCGTTGTAGCGCGGGCTGATCTCGGTCGACACCGTCCGCGGTCCCACCGGATCCTGATCGAACGAGTACCGCTGGATGCTGACCCACCAGAAGGCCTTGTCGCGCTTGATCGGGCCGCCGATCTGAACGGTATAGTCGGTCAGCTTCTTGATCTGGTTGGCATCGCCGAGGGCACCGTTCAGCTTCAGCTGCTCGTCGGTGATGTTCTTGCCCGCCATGCTCTTGTTGGTGAACCGCGCCTCGAACAGGCCCTTGTACACGTTGGAGCCGGACTTCGTAATCGTGTTGACCACGGCGCCGGAGAAGCCGCCGTACTCGGCGGCGGCCCCGAGGCCGGAGACCTGTACCTCGTCGATGATGTTGTAGTTGTAGAACACCCACGCCGAGCCCGCTTCCGGATCGCGCGTGTCCACGCCGTCGATCAGCAGCGCGTTGCCGTAATCCGCGTCGCCGCCAAACGCGGACCCGCCGTTGACGCCGGGCGAGTAGTTCAGCAGGGCCGTCGCGGTGTTGAACGTGCCGATGTTCAGCGGCATCGACGACAGCAAGTCGTGCGAGAGCTTGGTCTCCGTCGACGGGCTCGTGAGGTCGATCGTGGACGCGTTCGTGACCACGTCGATGCTCTCGGTCAGCCCGCCGATCTTGAGGACGAGATCGAGAGAGAGCGTCTTGGCGAGGCCCACCTGCAGGTCCCGCTCCGTCCGGGGCGCGAAACCGGCCAGTTCGGTTCTGATCTCATACACGCCCGGGCTCAGACCCTGGAAACGGTACTCTCCCCTCGAATCGGTGACCTGCGTCTGGGAGCCCTGGCCGCCCGTGAGCGTGATCGTCACGCCCGGGAGCACGGCCTTCTGCTCGTCCACGATGCGGCCGGTGATCGTGCCGGTCTGCGTCTGCGCCGAGGCGCCCACCGCCAGGAGCAGCGCGAAGACCGCCAAGAGGACGGAAATGCGTGTCTTCATTTCCAGGTCCCTCCGTACGGTACGTTTTCAGTCTTGATGCGGTCGTGCGAGGTCGAGTACAGGGCGTAGCCCGTGCCCGCCGCGAGCAACACGAGTGTGATGATGCCGGTCCGGGACTTGAAGAAGCCCGTGGATGCCGGCGACGTGCCCGCCTGACGCGCCGCGTTCGGGGCCACCTTCGCAACGTTACCCGCCTCGTGCTGAACGGCTTTCTGAATCGAGGCCGCCAGCGCGGTCGTGGGCTGCTGCGGGCCGGGTGGTTCTCCTGCCAGGCAGTTCACGGGGGCGACACCAACGGCGAGCGCGAGTACGACGACCCGCACCACCGCCCGTCGCCACGGACGCGCCAAATAATTCACGTTCCCTCCTTTGAGCGAGGTGCCCAACGATGCGGACCGGCCGAGCGGACCAGCCGATCCCAGCATTGGTCGCGAAGTATATCAAAACTCGGGCGTTGACGAGCCTGTCGATCTTCAATCACGATCAAAAGAGCCATGGGAACCCGTTCGTCCTCCAGACGGCGCCCGCCGAATGCCGGCACGGATCCGGTCCGCCCGAGCGCTGCGGAGCCGTCGTCCTCGAGCCCGGGGCGCGGGCGATGGTGGAGGACCGCCGCCGCGGGCCTCGGCCTGGCGTCCCTGGTGGCCGCGCTGTCCTGGGCAGGCTGGCACTGGCTCGGCCATCGCACCGGCCCGGGCGGTCCGGCCGTCGGGGGCCATGCCCGCGCGGGCCTGAATCTGGTCGTCATCACCCTCGACACCACACGGGCGGATCACATGGGGGCCTATGGCTCACGGGACGTGGAGACGCCCGCGTTCGACCGCCTGGCGCAGGAGGGCGCCCTGTTCGAGCAGACGACGACGGCCGCGCCGTTGACGCTGCCCGCTCACGCGAGCATCTTCACCGGCAGGTTCCCTCCGGAGCACGGGGTGCGGGACAACGGCGGCTTCTTCCTCTCGCCTGAACAGACGACGCTGGCGGAGATCCTGGCCGCGCAGGGCTTCAAGACCGGCGGCTTCGTCGCGGCGTACGTGCTCGATCACAAGTGGGGCGTCAGCCAGGGCTTTCAGACGTACTTCGACGACTTCGACATGAGCAAGTCCCGGGGGCTGTCGATCGGGGAGATCCAGCGGCCCGCCAATGAGGTCGTGGACAAGGCACTTCCGTGGCTCGACAGCGTGAAGGGCGACCGGTTCTTCGCCTGGCTGCACTTCTACGACCCGCACACGCCGTACACGCCGCCCGAGCCCTACAACACGAAGTACGGGGGCCATCCGTACCGGGGGGAGATCGCGTTCGTCGATTCGCAGATCGCGCGCGTCGTCGCCTTCCTCGAGTCGCGGGGCCTGCTCGAGCGCACCGTCATCGCGGTGCTCGGCGATCACGGAGAGAGCCTCGGTAATCACGGCGAAGATGCGCACGGCTTCTTCATCTATGAGGCGACCGCGCGGGTGCCGTTCATCGTGCGGGCGCCGCTGGCATCGGCCCGGGGACGGCGCGTGGCGGACCCCGTGCGAACTGTAGACCTTGTTCCGACCGTGCTCGAGCTGCTGTCCCTTCCCCCCGTGAAGGCCATCTCGGGCCGGAGCCTGGTGCCGCTCATGACCGGCGCGACCATCCAGCTTGATCTCGAGGGGTACGCGGAGGCGATGTACTCGCTTCACCACTACGGATGGAGCGACTTGCGCGCCATGCGGTCCGGACGGTTCAAGGTCATCGACGCGCCGCGGCCGGAACTGTACGACTTGGAGACCGATCCCGGCGAGTTGACCGACATTTACCAGCAGCGCCGCACGGTCGGCGATCAGATGGTCGCCAGGCTGCGTGCGATGGAGCAGGGCTTCGAGCACGCTCCCTCTGCCGCGCCGGCGACCGACGTCGACCCCGAGGTGCGGGCGCGGCTCGCCGCGCTCGGGTACGTCGGGTCCTTCGTGGCGTCGGCCAACGACCCGCGGACGGCGAGAGCCGATCCGAAGGACAAGATTCCGCTGTTCAACCTGCTGGGGGAGGCGCGCGACCTGGCACCGACGAAGAACTCGTTTCCGAAAGTCACGGCCATTCTCCGCAAGGTTCTCGCGGCGGATCCCGAGGTCATCGACGCATGGTTTTCGCTCGGCAACGCGCACTTCAAGGAACGGCGCTACCGCGAGGCCATCGGCTACTTCAAGAAGGCCCTCGCCCTCAAGCCCGACTACGACCTGGCGGTCATCAACATTGCCGCCGCCTATCGCCGGCTCGGCGACGAGGACGCGGCGCTGGCGGGCTTCGAGCACTACCTGACGATCGATCCGAAGGACGCGTACGTCCGGTACCAGATGGGCGAGATCTGGCTGGACCGCGGCAACCTGGACCGCGCTGAGAAGCTGTTCCGCGAGTCGCTCGAGATGGACAGCCACGTCGCGGCGGCGAAAAACGCTCTGGGCGCGATTGCGTTCCAGCGCGGCGACCTGCAGTCCGCCGGGACCCTGGCGCGTGAAGCGCTTGCGCTCCGCTCGGACGTCCGGTTGGCCCACTACAACCTGGCGCTGATTGCAGAGGCCCGGAGGGACCTCGCCACCGCGGAGCGCGAGTACCTCGAAGAACTCGAGATCCATCCGGAGGCGTACAAGGCCGCCTTCAACCTCTCGCGAATCTATGCACAGACCGGCGAGAAGGAACTCGAGATGGACGCCCTCAAGCAGGCGCTGGACGGCAACCCCGACTTCGCGGACGGTCACTTCTTCCTGGCGAAGGCGTACGTCGCGTCTGGCCGGAACCTGGACGAGGCGGCGCGGCTCGCGCGGAAGGGCCTCGCCTTGTCCCCGACGTCCGAGATGGCGCCGCTCGGCCACTTCGTGCTGGCGGACGTGTACAACCGGCGCGGGCGGCCCGGCGACGCCGCCCGGGAATTCGCGATCGGCCGCAGCCTCGAAACGCGTCGGGCCAAGACGCGCTGACGCGTCGACGCGGGCGCACGCCACGGGTCGCGGGAATGCTAGACTGTTCGGCCGTGAGCAACCTCGACATCCTCATGGTCGTCTCCGAGGCGAACCCCTACTCCAAGACAGGCGGCCTCGGCGACGTCGGCGGCGCGCTGCCGGGCGCCCTGGCGCGCCTCGGTCACCGCGTGACCGTCGTCACCCCGCGTTATCGCGGCGTCGAGGGAGGCGAAGAGATCGCGTCCTTCCCTCGGGGCGCGTGGCTCGGGTCGCCCGACGTCCGCGTGCTCGAGCGCACCCATCCTGACGGCGTCCGCTTCAGGCTGGTCGACTGCCCGCAGTATTACGACCGGGAGGACGTGTACGGAGACGGGAAGGCAGACTTCCCCGACAACCACCTGCGCTTCGCCTTGCTCTCCCGGGCCGCTCTCGAGTGCGCCGTCAGGCTGAGCGAGCGCCCGTCGGTCGTCCACGCGCACGACTGGCAAACAGGCCTGGTGCCGGTCTATATGCGGCAGCGTTTCGCCGGCCACCCCGCGTTCCAGGGCACCGGGGCCGT
Source organism: uncultured Acidobacteriota bacterium (assembly GCA_963809475.1). Lineage (GTDB taxonomy): Bacteria > Acidobacteriota > Vicinamibacteria > Vicinamibacterales > JAKQTR01 > JAKQTR01. The sequence goes on along the minus strand of CAWEJS010000001.1, from coordinate 2,335,554 downwards.
CTTCACGATTCACAACCTCGCGTATCAGGGCGTCTTCGCCCGGGAAGTGCTGCCGGCCCTCGACCTTCCGTGGGACGTGTTCACGGAGGCGGGGCTGGAGTTCTGGAACAAGGTCAGCTTCCTCAAGAGCGGCGTCAACTTCGCCGACATGGTCACGACGGTGAGCCGGCGGTACGCTCAGGAGATTCAGACCGCCGAGCAGGGCTTCGGGTTCGAAGGCATCCTCCAGCGTCGGGCGGCGGCCCTGGTTGGCATCCGCAATGGCGTCGACACGTCGGTCTGGGATCCGGCGAGCGACTCGTTGCTCCCGGCCCGGTTCAGCGCCGAGGACGTCTCGGGAAAGACGGCGGTGAAGCGCGCGCTGCTGGCCCGGTTCGGTCTCGACGGCCCCGGCCAGTGGGCGAGGCCCGTCATCGGTATGGTGTCCCGCATGGTCGATCAGAAGGGCCTCGACCTCATCGCGGGCGCCGTCAAGTCCGGGGCGCTGGAGCACCTGGACGCGTCGTTCGTGGTGCTCGGCACGGGCCTGCCGATCTACGAGCGCATGTGGCGCGACCTGGCGGTGAAGCGGCCGAAGCGCGTGGCGGTCACCGTCGGATTCAACGAGGAACTGGCGCACCTCATCGAGGGCGGCGCGGACATCTTCCTCATGCCGTCGCGCTTCGAGCCGTGCGGGTTGAACCAGATGTACAGCCTCCGTTACGGCACCGTCCCTGTCGTCCGCGCGACAGGCGGCCTCGACGACACCGTGCGACAGGTGGACGAGGCAACCGGAGCGGGCACGGGCTTCAAGTTCGAGGGGTACTCGACGGAGGCCATGCTGGAGGCGCTGCGCACGGCTCTCAAGTGGTTCGCGCGGCCGGCGGCCTGGAGGCGCATCCAGCTCGCCGGCATGCAGGAGGACAATTCGTGGGAGGCCTCGGCGCGCGAGTACGTCACGGTCTACGATCGGGCCCGCTCGTCGGCCGCGGCCGGCTGACGTCCGGGCAGGGTGAAACGGATCAGCCGAAGCTGAATCCATGAAGTGAGGGGCGGCTCGGCAGCCGCCCAGTGGTTATTCACACGTTCGACGCGAGGCAATCATGGCATCCGACAAGGTTCTGACGCTGACCGAAAGCAACTTCGACGCGACGCTCCAGGCGACTCCGGTCCCCGTTCTCGTGGACTTCTGGGCAGAATGGTGCGGGCCCTGTGTGCGCCTGGCTCCGACCATCGACGCCGTGGCAGGCGAACTCGAGGGCAAGATGGCGGTCGGCAAGCTGAACGTCGATGAACACCCCGGCATCGCAGGCCGATTCGGCATTCGCGGGATCCCGACGATGATCCTGTTCAAGGGCGGGAAGCCGGTCGATCAGATCGTCGGGCTCGTCAGCAAGGACGAGCTCAAGAAGATGATCACGGCGCATATCTAGGGGCTGGGGGCTCTGGCCTGGGAGTGCTGCTATCCAGGCGCGAGGCGCTATCGTGGAGACAGTTCGCGACGTCATCATCATCGGATCGGGGCCGGCAGGACTGACGGCCGGCGTGTATACCGCTCGCGCCGACCTGAAGCCGCTCCTCATCGAAGGGCTGCTGGCCGGCGGCCAGTTGATGGCGACGACGGAGGTCGAGAATTTCCCGGGTTTCCGCAACGGGATCACGGGGCCCGACCTCATGGCCGAGATGCAGGCGCAGGCGGGGCGGTTCGGTGCTGAAATCGTCGCGGCGAATGTCACGTCGGTGGACCTGTCATCGCGGCCGTTCACGGTGGAGGCGGACGGGGAGCGCTACGCGGCCAATTCGCTCATCATCGCGACCGGGGCGTCGGCGCGCCTCCTTGGGCTGCCTGCGGAGCGGGCACTCCTGGGCCGTGGCGTGTCGACCTGCGCGACCTGTGACGGGTTCTTCTTCCGCGGCAAGCCCATCGCGGTCGTCGGGGGGGGAGACACGGCCCTGGAAGAGGCGATCTTCCTGACGAAATTCGCGTCGAAAGTGACGCTCGTCCACCGGCGCGACGCGTTGCGCGGCTCGAAGATCCTGCAGGACAGGGCGCTGGCCAACCCGAAGATCGACGTGGCCTGGAACAGCGTCGTCGAGACGATCAACGACAGCGCGAAGGGTCAAGTGACCGGGATCGTGCTGCGGGACGTGAAGACGAACGCGGCCCGCGAAGTCCCGGTCGATGGCGTGTTCGTCGCCATCGGGCACACCCCGAACACCTCGTTGTTCGCCGGGCAGATCGAGCTGGATGCCGGCGGCTACATCGTGACCCGCGACGGCACGAAGACGAGCGTCCCCGGCGTCTTCGCCTGTGGGGACGTGCAGGACCGCACCTACCGCCAGGCCATCACCGCCGCTGGCTCGGGCTGCATGGCCGCCCTCGACGCCGAACGTTTCCTGGAACGGTAATTGGGGCCAGGCCCCTCAACCCTGTGTCTGAGGAGCCAGGCTCCTGGTCAGTCGATCCAGCCGCCGCCGAGGAGTTCGTCGTCGCGGAAGAAGACGGCGGCCTGGCCGGGGGTGATGGCCGTCTGGGGCGCGTCGAATTCCACGCGGACCCGTGCGGGCCCGAGGACCGCGATGGTCGCGGGCGCGGCGGCGTGACGGCTGCGGATTTGGACGGCTGCCTCCAGGATTCGCTCCGGCTCCGAGCCGGCCAGCCAGTTGACACCGGACGCCGTCAGCACTGACTGCTCGAGCGCCTGCCGAGGCCCCACGGTGACCAGCCTCCGTGCCGCGTCCAGCCGAACCACGTAGAGCGGCTCGCCGCCCGCGATTCGCAGCCCCTTTCGCTGGCCAATCGTGAAGCGGTGCACGCCGGCGTGACGCCCGACAACGCGGCCGGTGTCGTCGATGATGAGCCCGGCCCGGTCGGCCGGCAGGCGCCGCTCGACGAAGGCCGCGTAGTCGCCATCCGGCACGAAGCAAATCTCCTGGCTGTCCGGCTTCTCGGCCACCTCCAATCCTCGATCGCGAGCGATGCGCCTCACGTCGTCCTTCGACATGCCGCCCACGGGGAACATCGCGCGGGCGAGCTGGGCCTGCGTGAGCGCGAACAGGAAGTACGCCTGGTCCTTCCGATCGTCCGCGCCTCGCCAGAGGTGGCAGACGCCTGCGTCGTCGCGGGTCACGCGCGCATAGTGCCCGGTCGCGATACGGGCGGCGCCGACACCAGCCGCCTGCTCGACGAGGGCCGAGAACTTCAACTCGCTGTTGCAGTGGGCGCACGGGATCGGCGTCCGGCCTCTCGCGTACTCGGCGACGAAGTCATCAATCACGAGGTCGTCGAAACGCCGCCCGAGGTCGACCATGTAGTGGGGGATGCCCAACTGCCGGGCGACCCGCCTGGCGTCGTGGAGGTCGTCGAGGGTGCAGCAGGTCCCGGCGCGCCCGTCTCCCTGCTCCGCCCCGCAGATCCGCATCGAGACGCCGACGAGGTCGTAGCCGGCGTCGGCGAGGAGTGCCGCGGCCACCGACGAGTCCACGCCGCCGGACATCGCGACGACCACCCGCATGGGTGCCCCGGCCTCGGCGGCCCCGGGCGGCCGCGCTGACGCAGCCATGTCACGGCGGTGGGGTTGCACGGCACTCCCACCATACCATCCGCGCTAGGGTCCGGCAACGAAGGGGTAGACAACGGTCGAAGGCGTTCCGTATACTGCGGCCGGATTCGACGGGTTCGAGGTCGCCGTTGTGGATCCGTGACGACGACGGCCGGATGGCCGTCGGGGCGAGCGGCCGAGGAAGGGGTGTGGCTATGGCGTCCGAGCTGGTGACCCCGCCGGAAGCCCGGTTTCCGGCGACGGGAGGGGCAGCCCTCATCGGCAAGTCCGTGGTGATCAATGGCGAACTGGACGGCAGCGAGGACCTGACCATCGAAGGGCGGGTCGAGGGCAAAGTCGAATTGCGCGACCACACCCTCACCATCGGTCAGAACGGGCGGGTCAAGGCGCAGGTCTTCGCCAAATCGGTGGTGGTGGTCGGCGAACTGGTCGGCAACATCAACGCCAGCGACGCGGTCGAGATCCGGGAGAGCGGGTCGGTCGACGGCGACATCGTTTCGCCCCGGGTCGCCATCGCGGACGGCGCGCATTTCCGGGGCAGCATCGACATGCAGAAGAAGGGCCCGGCGCCCGCCCACGGCGGCGCGGTACCCGCGCCGGCTGCCGGGGAGTCCTCCGCGGTCTGGAAAGTGCCGACGAGCCTCGGATCGTAGCAGGAGGGCACGCCCGTGTCGGACGACGGGGACAGCCGCTCGTCGGCGCGGACGCGCTCTTCGTGTCGACGTCCCTCCGGCCGTTCATCGCGGCGATGCGCGCGATCCCGGCGCCGGTCATCGTGGACCTCGGCCCGGCCGCGCGGCGAAAGGACGGGTGATACACGGTGTCCAAGCCCATCATCGCGCTGCTGACCGACTTCGGTACCCGGGACCACTACGCGGGAACCTTGAAGGGCGTGATCCTGACGTTGTGCCCGGAGGCCTCGCTGGTCGACATCAGTCACGACATCCCGCCGCACGACATCCTCACGGGCGCGCTCGAGCTCGCGGCCTGCTACCGCTTCTTCCCGGCGGGCACGATCTTCCTCGCCGTCGTCGATCCCGGCGTGGGTTCGTCGAGGCTTGGCCTGGCGGCGGAAGCCGGGGACTACCGCTTCGTCGCGCCCGACAACGGCGTGTTGACGGGTGTCTTCGCCGAAACGGCGCCGAAGCGGGTGGTCTCGCTGACGGAGCGGCGCTACGCCCGGCCGACGATCAGCAAGACGTTCGAGGGCCGCGACCGCTTCGCGCCCGCCGCGGCGTGGCTGGCCCGCGGCGCCGAGGTCAAGGCGCTGGGGACGGCGGTGCGCGACTACGTGCGGATCGAGATTCCGCAGGCCTCTCTGACGGGCGACACGATCAACGGCCAGGTGCTTCGCGTGGACCGCTTTGGCAACCTGGTGACGAACATCCCGCGCGCGATGGTGGATCATCTGGCGGACCGCGGCCCGATCCGGATCACGGTGGGCGGCGCCGCCGTCGAGTCGCTGGTCGAGACCTACGCCGGCATCTCGCCGGGCACCGTCTGTGCGCTGTTCGGCAGCTCGGATCACCTCGAGATCGCGGAGAACGGCGGGAGCGCATCCGGGCGCCTCGGACTCGCGACCGGCGCCGCCGTCGAGGTGGTTCGACGCTCGGAGCCTATGCCAGGCTGAGTCACCATGGACTTCTCGCTCACCGGCGAACACCGTCTTCTCGAGCAGTCGGTCCGCGAGTGGGGCGCGCGCGAGGTCATGCCCCGGATCAAGGAACTCGACCGTGGGCACCGGTTCGATCCTGCGATCCTGCCGCAGATGGCGTCGCTCGGACTGCTCGGCATCTGCATCCCCGAGGAGTACGGCGGCGCCGGCATGGACTACATCAGCCTCGGCCTGGCCAGCGAGGAACTCGAATACGTCGATACGTCGCTCCGGGTGATTCTGTCGGTGCACGCGGGCCTCAATTCGCTGTCCCTGCTGACGTGGGGCACCGAGGAGCAGAAGCGCCGGTACCTGGTGCCGCAGGCGCAGGGGACGAGGATCGCGACCTTCGGCCTGACCGAACCCGCGGCAGGGAGCGACGTGCGCGGGATCCAGTCGGTCGCGGTGAAGCAGGGCGATCGGTACTGCCTGACGGGCGAGAAGATGTGGATTTCGCTCGCGGACGTCGCCGATCACTTTCTCGTCGTGGCGTGGACGGACCTCGAGAAGAAGAAGCAGCGCGACCCGTCCGGGCTGACCGCGTTCCTCGTGGAGCGGCGCTTCAAGGGCTTCTCGAGCGGCACCATCAAGGAGAAGTGGGGCATCCTCGCCGGCAACACCGGCTACTTCAAGATGGACGACATGGAGGTGCCCGAGGAGAACGTGCTCGGGCGGGCAGGCGAGGGCTTCAAGATCGCGATGTCCGCCCTGGACCAGGGGCGGTACACGGTCGCGGCCGGGGCCACGGGTCTCATCCGCGCCTGCCGCGACGCGAGCGCGACGTACGCGAAGGAGCGGCGGGCGTTCGGCGTCGAGATCGCGCGGCACCAGCTGGTCAAGGCGATGATCGCGGAGATGGAATCCGACTACCAGGCGTCGCGGCTGCTGTGGCTGCGCGCCGGCTGGCTCAAGAACGTCGGCGAGCGGAACACCCGCGAGACGAGCCTGGCCAAGTGGTATGCGACCGTCGCGTCGGAGCGCGCCGCCGGGAACGCCGTCCAGGTCCACGGCGCGAACGGGTACTCGGACGACTACCCGGTCGGCCGCTTCTACCGCAACTGCAAGGGCGCGGTCATCTACGAAGGCACGCGGGAAGTCCACGCGCTGATGCAGGCCGACTACGCCCTCGGCTACCGTGCGGACCGTCCGACGCGGTGCGAGTTGCCCCCGATCGGGAAGGCGTCGCGGCCCGCCTAGAAGAACACCCAGGTCACGAGCGCGAAGGCCGGCAGCAGCACCAGGCCCGACCACAGCATGTAGCCGAAGAAGCTCGGCATCTTGACGCCGTGGCCGCGCGCGATGGACAGCACCATGAAGTTCGGCGCGTTGCCGATGTAGGTATTGGCGCCCATCAGCACCGCGCCCGCGGAAATCGCCTTGAGGCACGCGGCGAACTGTCCGGCCGCGGGGATCGCCGCCCCGCCGGTGAGCGCCGCCGTGACCTGCGACGGTTCGATCCCCAGCTGTCCCATCGCCATTGTCATGAACGTCAGGTAGGTGGGCGCGTTGTCGAGGAAGCTCGAGAGCGCGCCTGACGCCCAGAAGTACTGCCAGGGGTGGCGCACCCCGGTGACGAGCGCCGCCATGGCGCCGTCCGGCCCGGCCCTGAGGATCATCAGGACCGGGATGATCGTGACGAAGATGCCGAAGAAGAGGTAACCCACCTCGGTGATGGCATCCCACGTGAAGCCGTTGTCCTCGCGGACCTGCCGGGGCGTGGACGCAATGGACACGAGGCCGATGGCGACGATGAGGAGATCCCGCACGATGTTGCGGTACTCGAAGGGCACGCCAAGCCGGGTGAATCCCGGCGTGTGCCACACGCCCGACAGGAGCACGGCCCCCAGGATGCCCAGGAGGAGCAGAAAGTTGTGCTTGCCGTCGATGTGGAACGACCGGCGCTTGTGGGGCAGGTCGTGGCTCGGGCGGAGCTCGATTTCCTTCCTGATGAGCCAGGCGTCGATCACGACGAAGATCGCGAGGACGATCGCGGAGACGAACAGATACTCGGGGAAGAGGCGGAGCGTCCAGAAGAACGGGACGCCGTGAATGAAGCCCAGGAAGAGCGGCGGGTCTCCGAGCGGCGTGAGCAGGCCCCCGAGGTTCGCGACGAGGAAGATGAAGAACACGAAGACGTGAGCCTTGTGCCGGCGCCAGGCATTGGCGCGGAGCAGCGGTCGGATCAGCAGCATCGATGCCCCGGTCGTGCCCATCAGGGACGCGAGCAGCAGGCCGGCCACCAGGAACGCCGCGTTCAGCGCGGGCGTCGCCACGAGCGACGCGCGCAGCATGATGCCGCCCGACACGGTGTAGAGCCCCCACAGCAGGATCAGGAACGGCACGTAGTCGACGAGCAGCACCTCGAGCAGCTTGACGACGGCGAGTTGACCGTATTCCACGAAGAACGGGGCGAAGAAGATCACCGCCCACGAGACGGCGACCTTCTTGAAGTGGTGATGCCAGAACGCCGGCGCCAGGAGGGGGAAGAGTGCGATCGAGAGGAGCATCCCTGCGAAGGGCAGCCCCGTCCAGGCGGGCAGCCGCCGGCCCAGTTGCTCGAGGGCCGCCGCCGGGTCCGCGCGGGGCGTCGGAGCGAGTGCGAAGACCGCGACCAGCGCCCCGGCCGCCAGCAGGGCCCACAGGGTGCTCCGGCCGCTGACCAGGGCTCGCCAGCGATAAGATGGAGGAGAGGGGTGTGCGGACGTCATGGTGAGTTTTCGGCTGGATCCGGACCGGCCCGACGCGAACGTGCTCGCAAACGCGGCCGCCGTACTGCGGGCCGGCGGCGTCGTCGCCTTCCCGACGGACACGCTGTACGGCTTGGCGGTCGACCCGGGCAGCCCCACCGCGGTCGCCCAACTCTATCGCATCAAGGGCCGGCAGGTCGATCAGGCGATCCCCCTGATCGCGTCGGACTTGGAGCAGGTCGAAGCGTACGCCGGAGCGCTGCCGCCGCTCGCCCGATCGCTCGCCGCGCGATTCTGGCCGGGGCCGCTGACGATCCTGATTCCCGCGTGGGCCGGCCTGGATGCGGCGGTCCATGCCGGGAGGGGCACGGTGGCGATTCGCGTCCCCGCGCACGCGCTGGCCCGCTCGTTCGCGGCGGCGTGCGGACGGCCCGTCACCGCCACGAGCGCGAACCGGTCCGGAGAACCGGCGACGAGCCTGCCCGACGAGGTGTTGCGGTGTCTCGGCCGGGACCTCGATGCCCTCATCGACGGCGGCCCGTCGCCCGGCGGCCCGCCGTCCACCATCGTGGACGCGACCGGAACCGCGCCGCGCCTGATCCGCGCCGGGGCCGTGGCGTGGGAGCGCGTGTTAGAATGCCCGGAATAAGGCGCCCTCTCCCGGTGTAACGAACTGGACCTCCACGAACGGACCGCACTCGTCGGACTCGCGCCCAGCAGAGGCCGAAGGCCCCAGGCCGATCAATCGCTCGACGAACTCGCCGGGCTCGTGGCGGCGGCCGGCGGGCGGGCCGTGCTGCGCCTGATCCAGGAACGCCCCCATCCCGATCCGGCGACGTTTCTCGGACGCGGCAAACTGCAGGAACTGGGCCTCGCCTGCGACGAGCAGCGCGTGGACCTCGTGGTCTGCGATCACGAACTGACCGCCACGCAGACTCGCCACCTGGAGGAGGCCCTCGGCCGGCGCGTGGTCGATCGGACGCAGGTGATCCTCGACATCTTCGCACGCCGGGCGCGCACGCGGGAGGGGCAGTCGCAGGTCGAACTGGCGCAGTTGCAGTACGCGCTCCCGCGCCTGGCGGGCCACGGCGCGGAACTGTCCCGCCTTGGCGGCGGCATCGGAACCCGCGGGCCCGGCGAGACGAAGCTCGAGACGGATCGCCGCCGCATCCGGCGGCGAATAGCGACGATCGCCGCGGGCATCGAGGCCGTGAGGGAACGCCGCGCCCGCCTGCGCGAACGGCGGCAGAAGTCCGCCGTGCCGACCGTCGCGCTGGTCGGCTACACCAACGCCGGAAAGACGACGCTCTTCAACCTGCTGACGCGGGCGGGCGCCGAGGCGTCTGACGCCTTGTTCGTCACGCTCGACCCGTTGCTGAGAAAGGTCCGGCTGCCCGATCAGCGCGAGCTGCTCATCTCGGACACGGTCGGGTTCATCGACCGTCTGCCCCACGCCCTTGTGGCCGCGTTTCGGGCGACCCTCGAGGAGGTGCGGGACGCCGACGTGCTGCTGCACGTCATCGACGCCTCGGCCGAGGATCGGAACCGGCGGATCGCGGCCGTCCACGCGGTCCTGGAGGAAGTCGGGGCGGACCAGGTGCCCTGCATCGACGTCTACAACAAGATCGACAAGATCGACGCGGCAGAACGCCAGCACGTCCGTGGTCTTGGCGGGGCGGCCGTGGCGCTGTCGGCGCGCAGCGGCCAGGGGCAAGAGGAATTGATCGCACGTGTCACGGCGACGCTCGGCATGGACACACGCCGCGTGGTGCTGCGCTGCGATCCTGGCAGCGAGGCCGGCCGGCGCGGCCTGGCGTGGGTGTACCGGCACGGCCGCGTGGTCAGCCACACGACCCGCCGCGGCCGCGCGCACGTCGAGGCCGACGTCCCGAGCCGCGAGTTCGCGGCGTTCCGCCAGGCGATGGCGGGCGTGCCCGCCTCCGCATTCAGCGCGAGTTCGCCATGAGACGGCCTGTCATCATCACCCTGGCGGCGGTCCTCGCGATTGCGTCGGCGTCGTGTGCGCCGAAGGCGATGGTGCCGGCATCCGTCGGCGCCCTGCGGTATCCGGACTTCGTGTATCCCGCGCCGCTGGATCGCGTGGGCGACCTGCGGCTGCGGGCGCGGCACGAGGCCGCGTGGCGGCAGCTCCAGGCTGGCAACGTCCGCGCCGCCGAGGCGGAGTTCGCGGACATCCTGCGCCAGCAGCCATCCTACTATCCGTCGGCCGCCGGGTGGGGCTACAGTCTCGTGGCCGGAGGCCGCGCGAAGGACGCCCTTCTTCGATTCGATCAGGCCATCCGCCTGGCGCCGAGATACGCGCCGGCGCTGGCGGGCCGGGCCGAGGCCCTGCTGGCCGCCGGCCAGCGCGACGCGGCCATCGCCGGATTCGAGGCGGCGTTCGCGAGCGACAACACGCTCGCCGATCTGCCGCGGCGCATCGACGCGCTGACCTTCGACCGCGTCAGCGAACACATCCGGGAGGCGAAGCGTGCGGCGGACGCGGGCCAGCTCGATGCCGCGCGCGCCGCCTACGTGGCGGCCCTCGAGGGCTCTCCCGAGAGCGCCTTCCTCCACCGGGACCTGGGCCTGATCGAGTGGCGGCGGAAGGACCTCGCGTCGGCCGTCGTGCAGCTCGAGCGGGCGATCGCCCTCGATCCCGATGACGCGCGCGCGCACGCCGGGCTCGCCGACGTGCTCACGGATCGCGGTGACATCGAGGGCGCCACCGCCGCCCTGGAGCGGGCGTACGACCTGGACCCCTCGGACGCGCTGAAGCAGCGCCTGGATCGGGTACGGGACCGCGCGGAGACGGGCCCTTTGCCTCCCGAGTACGCCGCAATCGGCAGCCTGGCACAAGTGACGCGGGGCGATCTCGCCGCCCTCGTCGGCGTGCGCCTGCGGACCTGGCTCGCCGCAAGCCGGGGGCGGTCAGCGTCGCTCGCGACGGACATCCGGGGACACTGGGCCTCGACGTGGATCCTCGGCGTCGTGCGGACGGGCCTGATGGACGTCTACCCGAACCACACGTTCCAGCCGCGTGCGGTCGTGCGGCGTGCGGACCTCGCGCAGGTCGTCAGCCGGGCGCTGGCGGCCGGCCGGACCGCCCCGGGCCCCGCGGCGCGCGGCCGCCTGGCGATGGGAGACGTCAGCGTCGAGCATCTGCGATACGCTGACATCGTCGCCGCCGTGTCCTCCGGCGTCATGGCCCTCGAGGGCGGGATGTTCCGGCCCTCGCGGCCGGTGAGCGGACCGGAAGCGGTCGAGACGATGCAGCGGCTGGAGCGGGCGGTACGTCAGGGGCGGATCGGGGAGCGGTGATCGCATGGGAGTGCTGACGCTGGCCAATCAGTTGACGCTACTGCGCCTCTGTCTGGTGCCGGCGTTCGTGATCCTGGTGCTGTACGGGCGCTTCGGATGGGCCCTCGCCGTCTTCATCACGGCCGGGATTACCGACGGCCTCGACGGGCTGATTGCCAGGCGCAAGAACCAGCGGACGGCGCTCGGGGCCTTTCTCGATCCGATGGCCGACAAACTGCTGCTCGTGAGCGCGTTCGTCGTGCTGTCGCTGCCGGGCCTTGGCCTGGTCAACCGCCTCCCGGTCTGGCTGACGGTGCTCGTCATCAGCCGCGACGTCGGGATCGTGGCCACGGTCGCCATCGTCAGCCTGGCGATGGGCCACCGCAAGTTCCTGCCCACCGTGTACGGCAAGATCGCGACGGCCACCTATATCGTCACGATCGCCGTCGTCCTCCTCTTCAATTACCTCCGGCGGCCGTCCGTGCTGGTGGACGTCGGGGTGTGGGCGTGCTTCGCGATCGCGCTGATCTCGGGCCTGCACTACATCGGGCACGTGCGCCGGATGCTCAACGAACCGCCAGCTTCGACCTGAAGTACTCGATCGTCCTGCCGAGGCCGTCCTCGAGCGGGACCGTCGGGGCCCACTTGAGAATCGTCGTCGCCCGCGTGATGTCGGGCTTGCGCACCTTGGGATCGTCCACGGGCAGCGGCTGGTGAACGATGCGGCTGGACGATCCGGTGAGCCGGAGGATCGTGCGGGCGATCTCCTCGATGGACAGCTCCTGCGGGTTGCCGATATTGATAGGGTCATTGGCGCCGGAGAGCATCAGGCGGATGACGCCGTCCACGAGGTCGCTGATGTAGCAGAGGCTCCGCGTCTGCGAGCCGTCTCCGTACACGGTCACGTCTTCGCCGCGCAGCGCCTGGGCGATGAAGTTCGGCACGGCCCGCCCGTCCCGGATCCGCATCCTGGGCCCGTAGGTGTTGAAGATGCGCACGATCTTGGCGTCGATGCCGTGATAGCGATGGTACGCCACCGTCATGGCCTCGGCGAAGCGCTTCGCCTCGTCGTACACGCCGCGGGGGCCGATGGGGTTCACGTTCCCCCAGTAGTTCTCCTGCTGGGGGTGAACGAGCGGGTCGCCGTAGACCTCGGACGTGGAGGCGAGGACGAACCGGGCGTGCTTGGCCTTCGCCAGCCCGAGCGCCTTGTGCGTCCCGAGGGCGCCCACCTTCAGCGTCTGGATGGGCAGTTCGAGATAGTCGATGGGGCTCGCCGGGCTCGCCCAGTGGAGCACGAAGTCCACCGGCCCGTCGACGGCGATGTAGTTGGTGACGTCGTGCTTCACGAACACGAAATCGCGCCCGGACAGGTGCGCGATGTTGGCCAGATCGCCCGTGAGCAGGTTGTCGATCCCCACCACGGCGTAGCCGCGGTCGAGCAGCGTCTCGGAGAGGTGCGACCCGATGAAGCCGGCGGCCCCGGTGATGACGACGCGCGGTTTGGACATACGCCCTCTATTGCGCGGGGGACTGCCGGTAGAGGCCCAACCCCCGCACGAGCGTGAGCCACATGATCTTCACGTCGAGACCGAGGGACCAGTTCTCGATGTAGTACAGGTCGAACTCGATCCGTTTCTCCAGGGAGGTGTTGCCCCGCCAGCCGTTGACCTGCGCCCAGCCGGTAATACCGGACTTCACCTTGTGACGCAGCATGTACTGCGGGTAACGGTGTTTGAACTGATCGACGAAGTAGGGGCGCTCCGGCCTCGGCCCCACGATCGACATGTCGCCAATGAGGACGTTCCAGAGCTGCGGGAGTTCGTCGACGTCGAACCGCCGGAGGTACCGGCCGACGGGCGTGCAGCGCGGGTCCGCGTCGCCCGCCCAGACCGGCCCGGTCGCCGCCTCGGCTTCGTGGTACATCGACCGGAACTTGTAGACGACGAACGACGACCCGTCCAGGCTCATGCGTTCCTGCCGGTAGAGCACCGGGCCGCGGGACGTGAGCCGGATGACGAGCGCGACGACGGCCAGGGGCAGCGCCAGGACGACCAGCCCGGCGACGGAGCAGCCGATGTCGACGGCCCGCTTCGCGATGGCGCTGAGGCCCTGGAGGGGGACGTCATTGAGGTTGATGATGGGGACCCCGTCGATGTCCTCGATGCGCGCCCGCAAGGCGATGAACTGGAGGAGGTCCGGGACGATCTTCACGTCGACGAGGTTCTTGGCGCCCGCCTCGATGACGTCGAGCAGCCGGGAGTGCTCTTCCAGGGGCAACGCCACGTAGAACTGATCGACCTTTTCGCGCTGGCAGATCTCGTCGACCTGAGCGCACGTTCCGAGGAGGGGAAGCCCGCGGTACCCGAGGTGGTCTTGGCCGGCACGGTCGTCGACGAACCCGACGATGTGGTACCCCAGTTCACGGTGTTCGATGATCTTGTCGGCGATCAGCCGGCCCAGTTCGCCCGCGCCGACGATCAGGATGCGCTTGAGGCCGATGCCCGCGCGCCATCGCCGCTCGAGGGTCTGGCGCACCAATTCCCTCGACAGGAAGGTGAGCGAGACGTTCAGCGCGAGGAAGACGGCCCAGACCACCTGCGAGACCTCGAAGGCGCCACGGTCCTTCATCGCGGCGGGCACGTAGTAGGCCTGGAAGTAGAGCGTGCTGACGACCCCGAGCACCACGGCGACGACGCTGCCGACGAAAACCGCGAAGAAGTCGTCGACGCGCGACCGGTTGCGCCGCACGCTGTAGAGGCCCTGGAAGTAGTACGCCACGGGAACCAGCAACGCGACGAAGGGCAGCACGTTCACGTACTGGCTGAGCGGCGGCACGCCCTTCGTCACCGGGATCAACCCCGACGAGAAGCGGATCAGATAGGCCCCGATGAAGGCGACGGAGCCGAGCAGCGCGTCCGTCAGCACGTAGTAGGTCGCGAGCGTTCGTTTGTACCGTCTGACCATGACCTCACGCTGACCCGAGCAACCGATCGGTTTCGGCCGCGATACCCGCTGCGAAGCGTTCCCGGCCGAACCGCAGCGCGTGCGCGCGGATGGGCTCGGCCCTCAGCCGCGCCTCGAGCGTCGTCCGGATCGCCCCGGCCCACGCGTCCGGCGACCGGCCCGGGACGAGCGCGCCCGTCACGCCGTCGATCACCGTTTCGAGGGCGCCGCCCTCGGCGAGCGCGACCACGGGCCGGCCGCAGGCCTGGGCCTCGATGGGCACGATGCCGAAGTCCTCGACGCCGGGCAGCAGCACCACCCCGGCCCGCCTGTACTCCTCGCGAATCTCCTCGCCCGAGATCCAGCCCCGGAACGTGACCTCGGGCCCGGCGAGGCTGCGGAGACGCGAGAACTCCGGGCCGTCGCCGATGATGCGCAGCGGCACGCCCGCCGCCGCGCTGGCTTCGATCGCCAGTTCGATCCGCTTGTACGGCACCAGCGCCGACACCACCAGCGCCGACCCGCCCGGCTCCGTGCCGTCGGGGCCGAAGAACTCCGTATCCACTGGAGGGTACACTACGCTGGCCGGGCGATGATAGTAGCGGTCGATGCGCGCGGCCACGAACTGCGAGTTGGCCACGAACCGGTGCACACGCGGCGCCGTGGCGGCATCCCATCTCGCGAGCCCGGCCAGCATCGGCCGGTACAGCCATCGGCTGCGCAGCCGCCCGACCTGGCGGGGGCCGAAGTAGGAATCGAACTGGTCCCAGGCGTACCGCATCGGGGAATGGCAGTAGCAGAGGTGGCGCGCGCGGCCCGGCACGATGGCCGCCTTGGCGGCGCAGTGGCTGGAACTCACCACCAGGTCGTATCCGTCGAGGTCGAACTGCTCGATCGCCGCCGGGAACAGCGGCAGATAGTGCCGGTAGCGCCTGGCTGCGGCCGGCAGCCGCTGGATGAACGACGTCCGGATCGGGCGCGACTCGATCGCCGCCGACACCGAACCCCGCACGTGGACCAGCGTGAAGATGTCGGCGTCGGGATAGATCCCGACCAGTGCCTCGAGCACCTTCTCGCCGCCCCGCATACCCGTCAGCCAGTCGTGGACGAGCGCCACTCTCATGACGCGGCCGGGCTGCCCGAGGCGACGTCCATGTAGACCTCGTGGATGCGCCGGACGGAGGATTCCCAGGAGAACTGGCGGGCGCGGGCGAGGCCCCGTTCCGACAGGGCCCGGCGGAGCGACGCGTCGCCGAGCACCTGCTGGATGCCCTCGGCGATCGAGGCCGCGCTGTAGGGATCGACCAGGACGGCCGCGTCGCCGACCACCTCCGGCAGCGACGAGCGGTTCGACGTGACCACCGGCGTGCCACTGGCCATGGCTTCGAGCGGAGGCAGCCCGAAGCCCTCGTAGAGCGAGGGGAAGACGAACACGGTGGCGAGGCGGTAGAGCGCCGCGAGCGTGTCGTCGGGCACGAACCCGAGGAACCGCACGTGCTTGTGGAGCTTGTGCCTGTCCACCGCGCGGCGGAGCCGCGGGTACTTCGAGATCTGATCCCCGATGATGAGAAGTTCCAGCCGCTCGAATCCGCCGCGCCGGACGAGATTGAACGCGTCGATCAGACGTTCCAGGTTCTTGTGCGGCTTGATGTTCCCGACATACAGCGCGAAGGGGCCGTCGAGCTGGTAGCGCTCGCGCACCCGCTGGATCGCCACCTCGCCCGGGGCCGTGGAAAAGCGATCGTCGATCGCGTTGTAGATGACGATGATGTGGTCCGCCGGCACATCGCAATACCGGAGGATGTCGGCCTTCGATGTCTCCGAAACCGTCAGGATCCGCGCGGCCCGCCGGGCCGCGGCCCAGAGGCTCGCTCGCGCGTAGGCGTACGCCATCCGGTTCGGCAGGTACTGCGGGAACATCAGGTGGATGCAGTCGTGGATCGTGACGACGGCGCGGCACGGCACGAGCGGCGGGAGCACGTAGTGCGGCTCGTGGAGGAGGGCCACGTGCTCGGGCACGAGCCTCGCCGGCAGCGTGAACTGCTCGGCGACGGAGTACGGCTTCGAGGCGATCGGCAGCGGCCGGAAGTTCGGGCCCAGCGTCCGGATCGCCTCCGTGTCCTGCGGCCGGCAGAGGGGCACGAACTCCGTGTCCTGATCCAGGAGCGCCAGGTGCTTCAGCAGGTTCCTGATGTAGGTCCCGATCCCGAAGTCGTGCAGTTTTCTGGCGTCGATCGCAATGCGCACCGGACCACCTTCTGTTCCGGGTTCACGATACCACAGGGCCTCGCCGCAGCACGCCCAGCGGCCTGCGATCAGCCCGGCGTCCCGCCGGGCAGTTTGCCGCGAATCCGCAGGTAGGCCCGGAGCACGGGGACCCAGCGAGGATGGTGCTTGGCGTAGAAGGCGAGCTGGCTCAGGCGGTAGGCCCGCTCCGCCTCGACGGGCCGCCGCCGCCGTGACACCCCCCTCAGGTGGACGATCTCCGCGTCCGGCACGAAGAGGATCTCCTTGCCCAGCGCCCGCAGCGCGGCACAGAAGTCCACGTCCTCCGCGTAGAGGAAGTAGCGCTCGTCGAGCAACCCCGCGGCGAGCGCGTCCGCCCGCCTCACGAGCAGGCACGCGCCGCTGACCCAGTCGGGCCGGTGCGTCCGGCGCGTCGCGCGATCGACGTACCTGGTGACGGCCGGGACGCCGCGCGCCTGCAGGCTGACGATCACCTTCTGGCGGAACTCGGCGAACGGCCCGATCATCGCGCCGAACGACAGTTCCGGCCGGCCATCCGCGTCCACAATCCTCGGCCCGGCCGCCGCGGAGCCAGGTTCGGCCTCGAGGCGCCCGACCAACGTATCGACGGCGCCCGCGGGAACCAGCGTGTCACTGTTGAGCAGCAGCACCAACCCGCCGGACGCGCCCCGGATCCCCGCGTTGTTCGCGGCCGCGAACCCCACGTTCCGGCCCATCTCGACGAGACGCACCGCGGGCCAGTTCGCGCGGATCGCCTCGGGCGTCCCGTCCGAGGAGGCATTGTCGACCACGACGACGTCGTGGGCCGCTGAGGGCGGATGCGCGGCGAGGGAAGCGAGGCAGCCCTCGAGCGCCGCCTTCGTGTTGAACGACACGATCACGATGGTGACATCCATCGCCGCGCTACCGTCCGGCCGACTCCAGCGCGTCCAGCGTCTGGCGCGCCGTCCTGGCCCAGGAGTACCGCGACAGCACCTGGCCGGCAGGTGCGAGCGCCTCCCGCCTGGCAGCCGGGTCCCGCAGGAGGGCAATGATCGCGCGAGTCAGGCCATCGGCGTCACCAGGCGCGACGAACCGCGCCGCCGGGGCGCACACCTCGCGCGCGACGGCGGTGTCGAGCAGCACGAGGGGAATCCCGCAGGACAGGGCCTCGAGCGGCGTGAGGCCGAATCCCTCGTACGCCGACAGAAAGACGAACGCGGACGCCTGCCTGAATGCGCCGGCCAACTCCGCCTCGGTGACGTATGACCGCACACGGACCCTGTCGCCGAGCCCCGTCAGCCGCGCCATCGCCTCGATGTCCTGGAAGGGATACGTCCGGTTCTCGCCGATGATCTCCAGCCGGGCGCCGGGCACGGCAGCCGCCACGGCGGGGAAGGCGGCAATCAGGTCCGGGACTCGGCGCCGGTTGAAGACGGACCCGACATAGAGCACCAGCGGCTCTCGCGCGCTGCCGGGCTCGACGGTGCCAGCGGGGCCGGAACCTGGGTCGAGCCAGGCCGGTGTGCCGGGCCCGCAAGGGATCACGCGGATTCGATCGGCCAGGATGCCCATGTGCCGTTCGATTTCGCCGCGGGAGAAGGCGGACAACGTGAGGACGGCCGCCGATCGGCGGGCGGATCGGCGCGTGACGAGCCGGCGGCGCAGCCCCTCGCGCCACCGGAACCACTCCGGGTGCGCGAAGAACGAAACGTCGTGAATCGCCGACACCACGGGGCAGCGCAGCCTCACGGGAGCCGTGTAGGCCGGCGCGAAGAACACGCCGAGCGCCTCGCGGTTCGCCGCGCGCGCCAGCGTGACTTGCTCCCACCACGTTCCGCCGGAGCCGGGCAGGACGACGACCCGGGCCGCGAGGCTGGAGACCGCGCTCTCGAAGCGGGAGCCCAGCGGCGTCGGCCCGTAGAGCACCAACTCGTGGCGGCCGGCCACCCCGGCGCCGGGAAGCGACCACTCCCTCAGGATTTCCGCGAGGTACCGCCCGACGCCCGTCGGGTGGCCCATCAACTCCCGCGCGTCGACGCCGATCCTCATCGTGTCATGCCCGCGCGCGTCGGTCGGCCGCGCCGGCCGTCCGCTCCAGTTCCTCGTACGCTCGCAGCAGCGCGGCCGCCGATTCGGGCCAGCTGAAATGCGAGGCCCGTTCGATCCCGTCCTGCCGAAGACGGGCGGCCAGCGCCGGGTCGGCCACCACGGCCTGCACCGCCTCCGCCAGGCCCCGGACATCGGAAGCCTCCACGAGCAGTCCGGCCCCGCCGACCACCTCGGGCAGCGCCCCCGAGGTGGACGCCACGACGGGGATGCCGAGCGCCATCGCCTCGAGCGCGGGCAGCCCGAATCCTTCGTCGAAGGACGGCAGGACCAGCACACGTGCGCCGCGGTACAGGCCGGCCCGCAGATGGTCCTCGACGTACCCGAGCACGTCCACGCGGCCAGCGAGGGGGGGCGTCTTCGCCTCGGCGACCCAGGCCGCGGCAGATGGCGTCACCAGTCCGGCCAGCACGAGCTTCGGGAACGCGGGGTCGCGCTCGACGAGCGTTCGATAGGCGGCAAGCAAGCCCTGGACGTTCTTGCGCGGCTCGAGCGTGCCCACGAACAGGATGTAGCCGCCGTCACGGCCCGGGTCCTGCGGGGGTACGCTCTCGATCCACGACGGCACACCGGGGCGGCAGACGACGATGCGGTCGTCGCGGACGCCGAGCGTCGTCCGGATCTGCCGCCGGGAGTAGTCCGAAATGGTCACCACGGCGTCCGCGCGCGCCGCGTGGGCGCGCACGAGCCGCGGGTAGTCCCGGCGCATCTCGGCCCACGTGCGATCCGGGTGCGACAGGAAGTCGAGATCGTAGACGGTGCAGACCCGCAGGCCGGTGCGGTTCGGGAGGAGCAGCGGCATCGTCGAGTGCACGATGTCGAAGGTGCGGGACGTGAGCGCCTCGACCGAGGGCCATCCGACGCGGTTCCATGCCCACGTGAGCGGCCGGACGGGAATGCGCCGATCGACGAGCGTCGCGCCCTCGAGTTCGGCGACGCTCGCGGGCGTCGGGCGGTCGCGCCAGGACGACGTCCACAACGTCAGGTCACACCGGGCCGACCCCGGGAGGGCTGACGCCTTCAGCCTGAGCAGATGCTGCGCGAGTTGGTGGACCCACTCGCCGACCCCCGTGCGGTCCCGCAGCGCCGGCCGGTAGTCCAGGAGGACCTTCATGACAACGCCCTGTATCCTACCTTGAAAGGCCGGTCGGCGACGCCGGACGCCTTCGCGCCGACGCTCGGTCGTCTGCAACTCATTGACTGTCAATGGCTTGACAGCGTGAGGGGTGTGTAGTACTTTCAGCTCTTTTCACGGGTCTTGTGCCGGGTCTGGCGATCGCCGGCCCCGGGGGATGCGCGCACATGAGGATCGCGGTCGTCGGAACCGGGTACGTCGGGCTGGTCGCCGGCGCGTGTCTTGCTGAGACCGGCAACGACGTGATCTGCGTCGACAAGGACGAGGCCAAGATCCGCATGCTGCGCCGGGGTCAGATGCCGATCTACGAGCCGGGCCTCGAGGAACTCGTCCGGCGCAACATCGCGGAGAAGCGGCTGTCGTTCACCACGCTGCTGCCGCGCGCGGTGCGGGCGTCGTCCGTGGTGTTCATCGCCGTCGGGACCCCGCAGGGGGAGGATGGTGCGGCGGACCTCCAGCACGTGCTCGGGGTCGCCCGGGAAATCGCCCACGCGATGACGGGCTACACCGTGATCGTCGACAAGAGCACGGTCCCCGTCGGGACCGCGGAGAAGGTCCGCGAGATCGTCCGCCGCGAAACGACGCACCCGTTCAGCGTGGTCAGCAATCCCGAGTTTCTCAAGCAGGGCGCTGCCGTCGACGATTTCCTCAAGCCGGATCGGGTCGTCATCGGGGCGGAAGACGAGAAGAGCGGCGAGATCATGCGCCAGCTCTACGCGCCCTTCACGCGGACGGGCGCGCCGATCATGGTGATGGACTGCGCGAGCGCGGAGCTGTGCAAGTACGCGGCGAACGCCCTGCTGGCGACGAAGATCTCCTTCATGAACGAGATCGCGAACGTCTGCGAGATCTTCGGCGCGGATGTCGACCAGGTTCGCCGCGCCGTCGGGTCCGACCGCCGGATCGGACCGTCGTTCCTGTTTCCCGGCGTCGGGTACGGGGGAAGCTGCTTCCCGAAGGACGTCAAGGCCGTCGTCAAGTTCGCCGGCGACAAGGGCTACGACTTCCAGATCCTGCAGGCCGTGGAACGGGTCAACCACCGCCAGAAGTCGGTGCTCGCGGACCGGATGGAGCGGCACTTCGGCTCGCTGAAGGGGCGGACGATTGCCGTCTGGGGCCTCGCGTTCAAGCCGCGGACCGACGACATGCGGGAAGCGCCGGCCATCGTGCTGATCGAGCGGCTGCTTGCCGATGGCGCAAAGGTCCAGGCCTTCGATCCGGCCGCCATGCCGGTGGCGAAGCGAATCTTCGGGGCGAGCGTGACGCTGGCGCCCCGGAGCTACGCCGCCCTGGCAGGCGCCGACGCGCTCGCGGTCGTGACCGAGTGGAACGAGTTCCGCGAGCCCGACTTCGGCAAGATGCGCAAGCTGATGAAGAGCCCCGTCGTGTTCGACGGGCGCAACATCTACTCCCGTGACGTGATGCGGGCACATGGGTTCATCTACTACTCCATTGGACGCTGAACGCGGCGCCATCCTGATCACCGGCGGCGCAGGCTACATCGGCAGCCACGCGGCCAAGGCCCTGGCCGGGGCAGGGCGGCGCGCGGTGGTCTACGACAACCTCTCGGCGGGGCACCGGGGAGCCGTCCGATGGGGCGAGCTCGTCGTCGGGGACCTCCGCGACGAGGAGCGGCTTCGCGACACGATCCGCCGCTTCGGCGTGTCGGCCGCCATGCACTTCGCGGCGCTGGCGTCGGTCGGCGACTCCGTCCGCGACCCTGCGGCCTACTACCGGGAGAACGTCGAAGGCTCGCTGTGCCTGCTTCGCGCGATGCGCGCGGAGGGGGTGCTCCGGCTGGTGTTCTCGTCCACGGCGGCGGTGTTCGGCGAGCCGGTGGAGACGCCGATCACCGAGGACCACCCTCCGCGCCCCATCAATCCCTACGGCGAGACGAAGCTGGTCGTCGAGCGGGCGCTGGCGAGCTTCGATCGCGCCTACGGGCTGCGTCACGTCATCCTGCGGTACTTCAACGCCGCGGGGGCCGACCCTGACGGCGAGATCGGCGAGGATCACCGCCCCGAGGATCACCTCGTGCCGATCGCGATCGACGCAGCGCTGGGCCGCAGGGCGCTGCAAATCTACGGCGACGACTATCCGACGCCGGACGGCACGTGCCTGCGCGACTACATCCACGTCAGCGATCTCGCCCGGGCGCATCTCGCGGCGCTCGATCGCCTCGAAACGCACGGGGAGTCCGCCGTCTATAATCTCGGCAATGGGCGCCCGTTCTCGGTGAAGGACGTCATCTCGGCCGTCGAGCGCGTGGGCGGGCTGCCGGTGCCCAGGACCGTGGCGCCGAGGCGCCAGGGCGACCCGGCGGTCCTGTTCGCGTCGAGCGCGGCTATCCGCCACGAGCTCGGGTGGGAGCCCGAGATCTCGTCCCTCGACGACATCGTCAGGACCGCCTGGCAGTGGCGGGTGGGGCACCCGGACGGGTACGGGGAAGGAACGGGGCAGTAATGTCGCGCTTGAAGGGCGTGCTGACGGACCCGCTGCTCTCGGTGGTCATCCCGGTCTTCAACGAGAAGGAGACCATCGAGGAGATCCTGACGCGCGTGCTGGCGGTTCCGGTCCGGAAGGAGGTCGTCGTCGTCGATGACTGTTCGACGGACGGCACGAGAGAGAGGCTCGCGGACCTGCAACGCCGGCTCGGGTTCCGGCTGTTGCTCCAGGAGCGGAACGGCGGCAAGGGATCGGCGCTGCGGCGGGGGTTCGCCGAGGTGACCGGCGATCTCGTGATCATCCAGGACGCCGATCTGGAGTACTCGCCCGAGGAGTATCCGGACCTCATCCAGCTGATTCGTGACGGCCGGGCGGACGTGGTGTTCGGCTCGAGGTTCCTGGGACGCCACCGGGTCTTCCTGTTCACCCACTACCTCGGCAACCGTCTGCTGACGTTGCTGACGAACGTGCTCTACAACACCATGCTCACCGACATGGAGACCTGCTACAAGGTGATGCGGACGGAGGTGCTGCGCTCGTTCGCCCTCCGGTCGAACGGATTCGGAGTCGAGCCGGAGCTGACGGCGAAGATCTTCAAGCGGGGGTTCCGGGTGTACGAGGTGCCCATCACGTACGACGGGCGCGGGTACGACGAGGGGAAGAAGATCACCTGGCGCGACGGCATCGTCGCCCTCTGGGTGCTCCTGCGGTACCGGTTCAGCGAGTGAATCCGCTCAAGCGCCTGCTCCGCTACGCGTTGCCCTACCGCGGGCGCTTCGCCGCCGCCCTGGCGGCCATGGCGGCGTACGGCGCCGGATCGGCCTGCCTGGCCTGGCTGGTCAAGCCGATCTTCGACGAGGTCCTGATCAAGCAGCAGTCCCTCTCGAGGGTCGCGTGGGCGATCCTGGGGGCCTATCTGCTGAAGGGCGTCGGGTCGTACTTCTCGTCCTATTTGATGGCCGACGTGGGCCAGCACGTCGTCTTCGACCTGCGGAGCAATATGTTCCGCCACACGCTGGGCCAGTCGGCGGCGTTCTTCAAGTCGAGGAGCACGGGCCAGCTGCTCTCGCGCCTCACGAACGACATCGGCCAGGTGCAGCAGGTGGTGTCGGAGACGGTCGCGGACCTGCTCCGCGAGTCGATGGCAGTCGTCGGTTTCGCCGGGCTGCTCTTCTACTACGACGCGGGACTGGCGCTCGTCTGTCTCACAGGGGCGCCGCTCGTGCTCTACCCGCTGGTGAAGCTCGGCCAGCTCCTGCGGCGCACGACCAGGCGGAGCCAGGAGCACCTGGAGTACATGTCACACGTGGCCACGGAGGCGTTCACCGGGCACCGGATCGTGAAGGCCTTCGGCGCCGAGGACCGCGAGGCCGCGCGGTTCGGGGGCGCGGCGCGGGCGCTCTACCGCGTGAACCTGATGGTGACGGCGACGGTGTCGATCATGCCGCCGGTGATGGAACTGCTCGGCGGGGTGGCGATGGCCCTGGCGCTCTGGTACGGCAGCCGCGAGATCGCCGCCGGCCGCATGACGGAGGGGACGTTCACCGCGTTCCTGGCAGCGCTGTTCCTGATGTACGGCCCGCTCAAGAAGCTCAGCCGCGTGAACGCGAACATCCAGCAGGCCATCGCGGCGTCGCAGCGTATCTTCGACCTGATGGACACGCACACCGAGGTCGGGGAAATCTCCGGCGCCGCGCCGCTCGCCCCGATGGCGCGCTCGATCGAATTCCGGGACGTGGGCTTCGAGTACGAAGACGCCAGGGGCAAGAGCACGCTGCGCCAGATCTCGTTCGCCGTGGCGGCCGGCCAGACGGTGGCGATCGTCGGGCGGAGCGGCGCGGGCAAGACCAGCCTGGTCAACCTCCTGCCGAGGTTCTACGACGTCACGAGCGGCTCGATCCTGATCGACGGCATCGACATCAGGCGCGTCAGCCTCGCGTCGCTGCGGGCGCAGATCGGCATGGTGACCCAGGACACGGTGCTGTTCGACGACACGATCGCGAACAACATCGCGTACGGGCGGCCGGACGCGGTGCCGGCCGAGATCGAGGCCGCCGCCCGGGCGGCGAGGGCCCACGAGTTCATCGCGGCCCTCCCGAACCGGTACGAAACCGTCATCGGCGAGCGGGGGCAGCGCCTGTCGGGGGGGCAGCGGCAGCGGCTCGCCATCGCCAGAGCGCTGCTCAAGGACTCGCCGATCCTGATCCTGGACGAGGCCACGTCCGCGCTCGATTCGGAGTCGGAGAATCTGGTGCAGGACGCGCTGGCCAACCTGATGCGGGACCGCACGTCGTTCGTGATCGCGCACCGCCTCTCGACGATTCAGCGCGCGGATGTCATCATCGTCCTCGATCGGGGGCGGATTGCCGAGGTGGGGAGGCACGAAGAACTGATCGCCAGGCCGGACGGCGTGTACGCGGGGCTGCACACCCTCCAGTTCTCGGAGCCGAGGCGCCGTGGCTCGGCGCCGGCGAGAAAGACGGGCACATGATCAAGAGCATGACGGGCTTCGCGTCGGTCGCGCTGGAGGACGAACGCGCCAGCATCGGGGTAACGGCCAAGAGCGTGAACCACCGCTACCTCGACATCCAGATGCGGCTGCCCCAGACGCTCAGCCTGATCGAAGGGCGGCTCCGGGCGTGCGTCCAGTCCCGCGTGGGGAGAGGGCGCCTCGAACTGGCGGTCTCGGTGCAGCTGCGCCAGGAGCCGGCGCTCACCGTGACGATCAACGAGACGTTTACGGCGGCCCTTTCCGACGCGCTCGAGCGAGCTCGTGGCGCCGGCCTGATCCAGGGCGCCCTGCTCCCCGGTGATCTGCTCCGCTTCCCGCAAGCCCTGACCGTGCGCGAGGACACGCCCGAGCTGGACGAGGCCGGGCGCCAGGCGCTCGAGGCCGCCGTCGTGCGCGCGGTGGACACGGCCCTCGCCGAGCTGGACGTCATGAGATGCCGGGAAGGCGCGCTGCTCCGGGCCGATCTCGACGCGCGGAAGCTCAGCGTGCTGCGCGCGATGGAGCAGGTGGCCGCCGACGCGGCCGGCGCCGAAGCCACCCTGCGCGAACGCCTCGGGAAGCGCGTCGCAGAGCTCGCGTCGGACCTGTCGTTGGATCCAGGGGCCATCGCCCAGGAGGTCGTCCGCTTCGCCGCGCGGTCCGACATCAGCGAAGAGGTGGTGCGCTTCCGCTCGCACGTCCAGCAGTGGACGGCGCTCACCGACAGCGCCGAGCCCTGCGGCCGCAAGCTGGACTTCCTCCTGCAGGAAATGAACAGGGAAGTGAACACGGTCGGCTCCAAGGCCGACGGCGCCGGCGTGCCCGAGGCCGTTATCGAGCTCAAGGCGGAGCTCGAGAAGATGCGCGAGCAGGTGCAGAATGTCGAGTGACGCCGCCCCGCGAGGGCGGCTGTTCGTGGTGTCCGCGCCGTCGGGGGCCGGGAAGACGACCATTGTCGAGCGGCTCGTCCGGGAGATGCCGGGCCTCGCGATGTCGCGCTCGTACACGAGCCGTCCCGCGCGCGCCGGCGAGACCGACGGCTTCGACTACCAGTTCGTCAGCCGCGCCCGCTTCGAGGCGATGATCGCCGGCAGCCAGTTCCTCGAGTGGGCCGAGGTGTTCGGCAATCTCTACGGCACGTCCATCGTGGACACGGAGCGCGTGCTGCGCGAAGGGACCGACCTCGTGCTGGTGATCGACGTGCAGGGCGCCCGGCAGGTGCGCCGCCACACGCTGGCGGCCGTGTCCGTGTTCGTCCTCCCGCCGTCGTTCGAGGTACTCGAGCGGCGGCTCCGGCTCCGCAGCAAGGACTCGAACGAGCAGATCCGGCGGCGGCTCGACGTCGCGCGCGAAGAAGTCGGGGCCGTGGCCGAGTACGACTACGTGATCGTGAACGACGAGGTCGACTCGTGCGTGGACCGCCTCCGTGCCATTGTCATCGCGGAGCGGTCGCGCCGGGACGTGATGGCGGCCGCCTCGGCGGCCATCGTCCGGACGTTCGGCGCCGGCGCGGACGGGCGCTGAGCGCATCGCGAGCCGTCAGGAGCGGAGGGAGTCGTGGCGAGGATCGCACTCGGGATCAGCGGCGGCGTCGGGGCCTACAAGGCCGTCGAGGTGGCCCGCGGCCTCCAGAAGCGCGGGCACGACGTCGTCGCCGTGATGACGCGGAACGCCAGGCGGTTCATCGGTCCGGTCACGCTGGAGGCGATCACCCGGCACCCCGTCGTGACCTCCCAGTGGAAGGCCGGCGCCAACGCCGAGATCGAGCACATCTCGATCGCCTCGTCCGTCGACCTGCTGCTCGTGGCCCCGGCGACGGCGAACATCCTCGGCAAGTTCGCGAACGGCATCGCCGACGATTTCCTGTCCGCGCTCTACCTCGCGACGACGGCGCCGGTGATGGTGGCGCCGGCGATGAACTCCCAGATGTTCCAGCACCCGGCGGTGCAGCAGAACCTGCGGACCCTCGCCCAGCGAGGCGTGACGGTGCTGGATCCGGGCTCCGGCTACCTGGCCTGCGGATGGATCGGGAAGGGCCGGCTCGCCGAGCCCGACGACATCGTCGAGGCCGCCGATCGCGTGGTGCGCGGCAGCCGGACGCTCGACGGCAAGCGGATCCTCGTCACCGCGGGCCCGACGTTCGAAGACATCGACCCGGTCCGGTACGTCGGCAACCGATCGAGCGGGCGCATGGGATTCGCCGTGGCGCGAGAGGCGGCGCGGCGCGGCGCGGTGGTGACGGTTGTGGCCGGGCCCGTGAGCGTCGAGCCGCCGGCCGTGGCCGAACTGGTGCGCGTGCGGAGCGCGGTCGAGATGCGGGACGCCGTCATGGCCCGCCTCGACCAGGCGGACGCCGTGGTCATGGCGGCCGCGGTCGCCGACTACGCGCCCGAGTCCCGCGAGGGCCGGAAGATCGAGAAGTCGGCCGACAGCATCACGTTGAGCCTGCGGAAGACGCCCGACATCCTCTCGGGCCTTGGCGCGTGGCGGCTGGCGCACGGCGGCGTGCGCCCCGTGCTGGTCGGCTTCGCGGCCGAGACCGACGATGCCGTGGCGCGCGCCCGGCGGAAGCTCGCCACGAAGCACACCGACTTCGTCGTCGTCAACAACGTCCTCGAGCCCGGCGCCGGCTTCGAGGTCGACACCAACGTCGTCACCCTCGTCGGGCCTGACTGGGAGGACGCGCTCCCGCTGCAGGCGAAGTCCGCGGTCGCCGCCGTGATCCTGGATCGGATCGAGCGGCTGCTCGACGGAGCGCGGCCCGGACCGGGGCGGTAGGACCGCTCGCGTGATGAGACCGGCATGAGTCCCAACGACGACCGGATCGACCTGGCGGAGCACCTGCGGCTCTTCGGCGGCTTTGGGGCCGACGGCGTGAGCCGGGCCCCCGAATGGCGCCGGCGTTCAGGCGAACTGGAGCGCGCTCCGGACGAGCCGGCCGCGGAGCCCGAGACGCTGGAGATGGTCAGGGCCGATCTCGGCGACTGCACCCGCTGCAAGCTCCACCGGCTCGGACGGCGCCAGATTGTCTTCGGCGTCGGCAACCCGGACGCGGAACTCATGTTCATCGGCGAGGCGCCGGGACATGACGAAGACGAGCAGGGCATTCCGTTTGTCGGCCGCGCCGGCCAGCTGCTCACGAAGATCATCGAGGCCATCTCGCTCCGCCGCGAGGACGTCTACATCGGCAACGTGATCAAGTGCCGCCCGCCCGAGAACCGGAACCCCGAGCCCGACGAGGTGGCCAGCTGCGAGCCCTTCCTGTTCCGCCAGGTCCAGGCGATCAAGCCCCGGGTGATCGTGGCGCTGGGCACCTTCGCCGCCCAGGCGCTGCTGCGCACGAACGATCCCATCTCGCGTCTGCGAGGCAAGGTCTTCCGGTACGGCGCGGCGCGCCTGGTTCCCACGTTCCACCCCGCCTACCTGCTCAGGAGCCCGGAGCGGAAGCGCGAGGTGTGGGAGGACATGAAGAAGGTCCGTGCGCTGCTGCGCGGCGACGATGACGCCTCGGAGTAGCCGGCCATGACTGCGCTCGCGTCGGTGGCCGTGCCCCTGCCTCGGGTCGATCTCCTCACGTACCGGATCCCGGCGCACGTGGACATGCCCGTGACGGGCGCGCGCGTGCTCGTCCCGGTGGGGACGCGCACGGTGACCGGCTGCGTCGTCGCCGTCGAGACCGTGGACGACGGCGCGGCGCGGGCATCCGCGGGCGGGCTGCGGGACATCCTCGACGTCCTCGACGAGGAGGCCTACCTTCCCGCAGACGTGGTCGGCCTCGCGATATGGGTGGCGGAGTACTACGCGTGCGGGCCGGGCGAAGTCGTGGCTGCGGCCGTTCCGCCGATGGCGTGGGTGGAGAGCCGGAGGGTCGCCGTGGTCACCGGCGAGGGCCGGCGCGCGCTGGCCGAGGCGTCGGGAGTCCCCCTGAGCGACCTCGCGCGCCAGGCGCTGGCCGCCGCAGCCTCGGCCGACAGTCTTCCGCTGTCGACGCTCCGTGCCAGGCTGGACAAGATGCCGGGCGCGAGCGCGCGGGCGCCACTCGCGAGCCTCGTGCGCACGCTCGAGCGGGCGGGTTTCCTCACGACCACGCACGTGCTGGAGGGCGACCGCGTCGCGTACAAGACCGAGCGTGTGGTGGAACTCACCGCGCAGGGCCGGGACGTGGCCGGCCGGCTCAGGGAAGGCGTGAGCGCGCTTCGCCTCGGGCCGCGGCAACGCGAGTTGCTCGCCGCGCTCGCCGGCGCACGCGGCGGGTTGTCGGCGGCGTCGCTCCGGCAGATGGGCTTCGACGTGGGCGGGCTCCGGCGGCAGGGGCTGCGGGAACTCGTCAGCGTCAGGCACGAGAAGGTCGACCGCGACCCGTTCGCCGGGCCATGGGGCCGGACCGGCGGGGCCGCGCCGCTTTCCGCCGAAGCCGACCTCACGACGGAGCAGGCGGCCGCGGTCGATCGGCTCGGCGCCCGCCTCGATGCGG
Organism: uncultured Acidobacteriota bacterium; assembly: GCA_963809475.1. GTDB lineage: Bacteria > Acidobacteriota > Vicinamibacteria > Vicinamibacterales > JAKQTR01 > JAKQTR01. The sequence goes on along the minus strand of CAWEJS010000001.1, from coordinate 2,306,545 downwards.
CGGCGTTCCACGTCTCGCTGCTTCATGGCGTCACCGGGAGCGGAAAGACCGAGATCTACGCGAGGCTCGCCGCGCGCGCCGTGGCCGCCGGCCGGCGCGCGCTCGTCCTCGTGCCGGAGATCGCGCTCACGGCAGGCGTCGCGGCGGCGTTCCGGGTCCGGTTCGGCGACCGCGTGGCCATCCAGCACAGCGGGCTCTCGGATGGCGAGCGCCACGACCAGTGGCAGCGCATCCGGCGCGGCGACATCGAGGTCGTCGTCGGCACCCGGTCGGCGGTGTTCGCGCCGCTCCCGGACCTCGGCCTCGTCGTCGTCGACGAGGAACACGATTCGTCCTACAAGCAGGACGAGAGCCCCAGGTATAACGGCCGCGATGTCGCGGTCGTCCGCGGCCGGCGGCAGGGCGCGCTCGTCGTGCTGGGGTCGGCCACGCCGTCGATGGAGAGCTTCGCGCACGCCATCCGCGGTCGATACGAGCTCGTGACGCTCGAGCGGCGGATCTTCGCGCGGCCGCTGGCGGCCGTGCGGACCGTGAACATGCGGGAGGAGTACGCGGAAGCCGGGCCGGATCAAATCGTGAGCCGGGCGCTCGGCGGCGCGATCCGGGCCGCGCTCGATCGCCGCGAGCAGATCCTGCTCCTGCTCAACCGCCGCGGCTACTCGACGTCGGTCTTCTGCCGGCAGTGCGGCGCCACGATGGAGTGCCCGAACTGCTCCGTGTCGCTCGTCGTGCACGGCAGGGGACACGCGGTCTGCCACTACTGCAATCACGCGCAGCGCGTACCGAAGACCTGCCCGTCGTGCGGGGGCCCGTTCCTCGATCGGATCGGGTTCGGCACCGAGCGCGTCGAAGCCGAGGTCCGCGCCCTGGTCCCGCTGGCCCGCGTGGCGCGGCTCGACCGCGACACGGTCCGGCGGCGCGGCGCGGCGGCGGACCTGCTGGCGCGCTTCGCCGACGGGGAGGTGGACGTGCTCGTCGGCACGCAGATGATCGCGAAGGGCCACGACTTCCCGCGCGTGACCCTGGTCGGCGTGCTATCCGCGGACATCGGCCTCGGACTGGCCGACTTCCGCGCCGCCGAGCGCACGTTCCAGCTGCTGACGCAGGTGGTGGGGCGGGCGGGGCGCGGTGATGCGCCGGGCGAGGCGATCATCCAGACCCTCTACCCGGATCATTACAGCATCCAGCTCGCGTGCCGCCAGGACTACCGGGCGTTCTTCGACCGGGAGATCGCCTTCAGGCGCGCGATGCGCTACCCGCCAGTCGTGGCGCTCATCAACGGCATCGTGCGGGGCCCGAACCATGCGGCGGCCATGGCGGTCGCCGGCCAGATTGTGGACGCGGTCAGGGGCCGGAGCGGCGCGCGGCCGTTCGCCGTCCTCGGTCCGGCGCCGGCGCCCCTCGCCCGTTTGAAGGGTGAGCACCGGGCCCAGTTCTTCGTGAAAGGTCCGGCCTCGTCGAGGACCGCGATGCGGGAGGCCGTGCTCGCTGCATTGCGCGACGTCCCGGACCTCGGGCGCAAGGTCACTATCGACGTCGACCCCGTCACGATCCTGTGACCGCGCCTACTTGGTGCGGATGAAGTCCAGCGGTTCGATCGGCGCGGGCGTGAAGCACAGCACGAACACGATGAGCGCGACGACCGCCAGCCCGACGCGCGTGCGGTCGAGCGGCACGTGGTCGTCCCACGTCGGGGGGTGCCGCCAGCCGAAGAGTGTGAGCAGCCCGATCGCGAGCGCCGTCCACACGATCCAGGACGACGAGTAGAAGCACAGGCCCAGCGCCACCGCGACGGTCCCGACGCTGACGTAGAACGATCGCCGCCCGAACACCGCGTACGCGATGTGCCCCCCGTCGAACTGGCCGATGGGGAACAGATTGAGGGCCGTCGCCAGCAGCCCGAACCACGCCGCGAAGGCCATGGGGTGGAGGTTCAACGACAACTGGGAGGGAATGGTGCCCCACACCACCCGCGAGGCCAGCTTGAACAGCACCGGCTCACCGAGTTCGGCACCGACGAACCGCGCGGGCAGCGGGGACACGTTCGACAGCGCCAGCCCGATGAACAGCGCCGGCACCGCGACCAGGAACCCCGCGAGCGGTCCCGCGATGCCCACGTCGAACAGCGCCGGCTTAGTCGTGATCGGTTGCCGGATCTTGATGAACGCCCCGGCGGTGCCGGTCAGCGGAAACGGAATCGGCAGGAAGTACGGCAGCGTCGCGCTGATCCGGTAGTACCGGCAGGCGAGGTAGTGGCCAAGTTCGTGGGCGCCGAGGATGGCGAGCAGGGTCACCGAGTACCACAATCCCCTCAGCGCCAGGGCGCCGGGGCCGGCGATGATCCGTCTGGCCCCGAAATTCGATGCGAACCCCACCCAATGGGACGCGCCGACGACGGTCGTCGTCACGACCGTCGCGACGAAGAGCAGCACGTGCAGCCAGTAGCGATCTCGAGGCCGTGGCGGCGCTGCCACGGTCGCATGGCCGACCCACGGAAACGCCGGGGGCGCCGGCTCCGGCAGGTGCGGGTCAGGTGACGGAGAATCGGACACGCCGATCTCGGGGGCGCGTTCGGGAGGAGGATTACCCAAGATTCTGGAGGTCCTTGCCGGGCTTGAACCGGATCGTGCGGCCGGGCGGGATCCGGACTTCCTTGCCGGTCCGTGGGTTACGACCGATTCCCCGCTTCCGGGGCTTTACCTGGAACACGCCGAAACCGCGCAATTCGATGCGATCGCCACGCTGCATCGACAGGCGCATGGCATCGAACACCGCGTCGACGGCCAGTTCGGCCTTCACTTTCGTGATGTCCGCGGTCCGCGCCACCTCGTTGACGATATTGACTTTGATCATGCCGGCGGTGCTCCTCGCGGCAGAAAGTTGCTAACTATCATAGGGAGAGACACTTAGCCTGTCAAGGTCAACTGCGTGCGACTGGCGGCGCCACGCCGGTGCTCGGGGCCGGCGCTTTTGCGGCTAAGATTCAAGGGTACACCCCTGAAACGGAGCCGACGTGCCAAGGAAACTGCCCGTGGTCGTGCTCGTGGGCCGGCCCAACGTGGGTAAGTCAACGCTGTTCAACCGGATCACCGGGGTCAGGCGCGCCATCGTCGCGCCTCTGCCCGGCACGACCCGCGATGTCAACAGTCAACCCGTCGAGTGGCAAGGGGTCCGCTTCGAGTTGACGGACACCGGCGGGATGTTCGGCGCCAGCGAGGATCCCCTGCGCGTGCTCGTGTCCGCGAGAGGGCAGCGCGCCATCGGGCGGGCAGCCGTCATCGTGTTCGTGGCCGACGCGGTCGAGGGGAGAGTCCCGGCGGATGACGACGTAGCGGCCGCCGCACGGGCGGCGGGAAAGCCCGTGGTCCTGGCGGTCAACAAGTCGGACGACCGGCGGTCGGAGGCGGGCGCCCTCGAGTTCCACCACATGGGATTCGATCCCGTGACCGCCATCTCCGCCGAGCACGGGCGCGGCATCGGCGAACTGCTGGACGAGATCGTCCGCCACCTCGGTGCGGCGCCGGCCGTTGCCGAACTCGCCGACGATCCGGACGAGGCTGGAACCGAGGAACAGGAGGCCGGGGCGGACGGTCGCGCCCGTCGCGAAGAGCCGCCCCTGGACACCTCGGTGGCCATTGTCGGCAGACCGAATGTGGGGAAGTCCTCGCTGGTGAACCGGCTGTTGCGGGAAGAGCGAGTCCTGGTCAGCGACATGCCCGGGACGACGCGCGATGCGATCGACACCGAGCTCCAGTGGCGCCGGCGGCGCTTCCGCATCGTCGACACGGCGGGCATCAGGCGTCCCGGCAGCGTCGCGCGTTCGGGCGCCGTTGAGCGCGTGAGCACGATGCAGTCGAGGCGCTCCATCGATCGTGCCGATGTCGTGGTGATCGTCCTCGATGCGGTGGAGGGGCCGACCGATCAGGACGCCGCCATCGCGGGCGCCGCCGACAAGGCCGGGCGCGGTCTGATCATCGCGGCAAACAAGTGGGACCTGGTGAAGGGGGCCGGGGCCGCCCGGGCGTTCGACGAGGAGCTCGCGCGCCAGATGAAGTTCCTCGACTACGCGCCGGTGCTCCACATCTCCGCGCTGACCGGGGAACGGGTGCCGCGGCTGCTCGAGACCATCGACCGCGTGGCGGACGCGAGGCGGCGCCGGGTGCCGAGCTCGCAGCTGAATCGATTCGTCGAGACGGTCACCGCGGAGCATCCGCCGGCCAGCCCCGGCCGGCGCGAGGTCCGGGTGATGTACGCCTCGCAGGTCGCCATCGCGCCGCCCACGTTCGTCTTCTTCACCAACGTGGCGACGACGTTTCACTTCTCGTACGAGCGGTACCTCGTGAACCGTCTCCGGGAGGAGTTCGGGTTCGCGGGCTCGCCGGTCCGGATCCAGGTGCGGGCGCGGGCACGCCGGCGGTGAGGGAGCAGGCCCGACGGACGTGGTATACTTTTGGCGGGTTTCGTGGCTGACACGCGTGCGGACATGCCGGACCGGGACGTCTTCAAGGCGTCAGAGGTCTGCGAGATCGCGAGCGTGCAACCGTACGTCCTGCGCTCGTGGGAGCAGGAGTTTCCGTCGATCGGGACGTCGCGCTCACCCGGTGCGCCGCGGATCTACCGGCGCGCGGACGTCGAGCTGGTGCTGCGGATCAAGGACCTGGTCTTCGCCGAGGGCTTGACGCTGGCGGGCGCGCGCCGGCGAATCGAGGACGAGGACGAGCCGGATGTCGGCGCCGCGGACACGGTGGTAGCCGGTGCGGAGACGCGCGAGCGGCTCGCCGGGATCAGGCGGGATCTTCGCGCGCTGCTGGACTTGCTGGAGGCGGCCCCCCCGGCCGCTCCGGCCCAGGGCGCATGGCCGCCGACCGCACAGGGGACGCTTCTCGAGTTCGGCCGCGAGCCGGCGGCGCGGGGCGAGGAGGCCGGCCCGCGGAAGGCGGCTGGCGGGAAGAAGAAAGGCGCTCGCCCTCCGAAAGAGGGATGACGCCGGGCAAATCGTCGGGATGTAGCGCAGCCTGGTAGCGCACCTGAATGGGGTTCAGGGGGTCGCTGGTTCGAATCCAGTCATCCCGACCAGTTTTCGAGACGCGGGGCACACGGAGGTCACACGCGGACTCCGGGTACCCCGCGTTCTTGTCTGCGGCGTCGGACGCGAACTCGGGAAGCTCCGAATGATCGGCCGGCCGGGTTTCTTGTTCGCATGGCTACGGCAAGTGCTCGGGCTTGACGTTCGCTGGCCGGCGCGGGACCAATTGGCCCCAAGCTGCCGGTTGCCGCACGGCCGGGGCTGAGTGTTGGAATGCTCACGGAACTCTGTTGCCACGGGGAACGCCCCCGGAGAGAACCCATGTCCCATCACGCCCTCCACTTTGACATAACTCCGTACGTGACCGCCGTCCTGCGTGTGATGACGGAGCCGTACGACTTGTTGATCGAGCATCTGTACCGCGACGGGCGCGTCACGGACGCGGAGGTTGCGGCATTGCGTCAGGCGATTCTTGACAGGGGCGAGCGGCTGGCGCATCTGGTGCAGGCCGAACTTCAGGCATCGCAGCCGTCGCGACCGGCGACAGATCCCTATCAAACCTGACCGGGATGCGGTCTGTCATCGCGTCGGCTGTCACTGTCTCCTGCGTATGCGGCTCGGCATCACCGCGCAGGTCCTGAGGCGCCTGCCCGATGGCAGCCGGCTGGACAGCCGTCCCTCCGCCTCGTTGGTGCGGCATCGCCGCCCCTCGGTCCGGGTCAACCCGAGGGTCGCCTCCGCCGTCGATACGCTACTTGATGTGGACTACTGCCGCCGTTTCCGCCACGCGCGCAGCCCAACGAGGCCGGCGCCCAAGAGGACGACGGTCGCGGGCTCGGGCACCGCCGTGCCGTTCGCCGGTCCTTCAATACTCAACGTGGATCCCGGTCCGTCAAACAGGATCCGGGACTGCGCGAAGAGGTTCGAACCGATGATCCCGTCTGCCGACCCCCCCAACATGCTCGACGTGACGAGCACTGGCGCGTTCAGGACGGTGTAGGTCCCCCCGACGCCGGTCATTGTGAGCGAGTCGAGATAGTAGCCGTTCAACAGGGCCCCATCGACGGTCATGTTGAAGTCAGAGGGGCCTGTCAGGCCGAGGGTTGCGGCCCAGATATCCCTGATCAGAGTCACGTCGGTCCCGGTGTCGTACAGGAACCTCGTGTGGGTGCCGCTCATGTCGCCGGAAGGCAGCGACGCCACGCTGCCCGCACCCTCGTTGAAGCTGACGCCGTACATCCAGTACCGCTGGCCCAGACCCACTCCAGTGCTACCGAATGGCTGCAGCGAGAGATCGATGGCCGAGAGGAACGGCGGCGTGACCGAGGCCGAATAGAACGTTATGTCCGGGCCGCTGACGTCCGCCCCCCCGAGATAGCCATACGGCCCTCGCGTGACAGTCGTGGTGTAGTCGATGACGGCCTTGACCTCGTTCGTGACCGGCCCTCCAATCAGCGTGATGTCGGGACCAGCAGCCGGCAGGGCGACCGTCACACCCGGGACCTCCGCCTCGGCCTGTCCCGCGTAGATCGGCGCTTGGAGGGTCACGGGATCGATCGCGCCCAGGCCGTTGATCCGCACGTCAGTCACCATCCCGTTTGAGACCCCCAGCGTCGTGGCGGTCGAGGCGTCGAAGTACACCCGGGTCGCGCCGGTGTCGAAGAGCGTGAACACGTAATAGTCCGTGCCTCCCGCCGGAAGCACATCCGTGCTCCCCGTGCTGGTGAACGCCGTGATCATCGTTGGCAGCATACCCTTGTTCGGGGCGCCACTAATGGTGATCGGGTCGGCCTGCACTGCGATCGGGCAGAACAGCGCCGCCACAAGGAACAACACCATGCAACGCGACGCGCGCCATGTCCTGGTCATGCCGCCTCCTCCATGCGCCGTACCCGGGGCCGGCATGTCATCTGGTCCGGCGGGGTGCGCGGTCGCCAGCCTGCCGGCACTCTCTCGACCGAGAGCACACGCAAACAGACATGCTCCCGCCCTCGGCGCGGGAAATCCGATAACGGCGGAGCAACCCGCGTGCCCTTTCGGTCTCCGAGTCAGGCGCCGACTAACCCCTGCACATGTATGGACCTAGCCGGATCATGGATCTGCCGCCCGTCTCGAAGTCGACGCCGAAGCTGACTATTGTTCACTCCGGCCAAGACTCGCGGAAGTGGCACCCGCGGAAGGAGTCCCCGCGTCTGTCATGCGGATGGCGGTCCGATCCGCGTCACCGGCGCACTCGCCGCCGGCCGCCGATTCCCTCCGCCACCTGACTGGTTTGGCTCTACAATGCGCACAATCGATCATGCCACCGCGGCTCGCGTAACCTGACGGCTTCAGCAGCCTGATCGACGCGTGAAGCGTGCACGCAGCTGCGAGGTGCGCCGAAACCCGGGAGGGAATCATATGTGCCCGCCAACCCCGGACCTGCCGTCTGATTCCGATTCCACGCGCCCGGCTCCCGCGAGCGCCAGTGCGGCACCCGGCTTCGGCCCCTATCGTCTCCTCCAGCGGCTCGGCGAAGGCGGCATGGGCGAGGTCTGGCTCGCCGAACAGACGTACCCCGTGCGGCGTCAGGTGGCCCTGAAAGTCATCAAGGCCGGAATGGACACCGCCCAAGTCGTGACCCGGTTCGAGGCCGAACGCCAGGCGCTGGCCATGATGGACCATCCGGCGATCGCCACCGTGTACGACGGAGGGAGCACGCCGGAAGGCCGCCCGTACTTCGCCATGGAGTACGTGAAGGGCGAACCGATCACGACCTACTGCGACCGCCAGCGGCTGACGACCAAGGCGCGGCTCGAGCTGTTCATGCAGGTTTGCGAGGGCGTCCAGCACGCCCACCAGAAGGGGATCATCCACCGCGACCTGAAGCCCTCCAATGTGCTCGTGACGATTCAGGACGACCACCCGGTGCCGAAGATTATCGACTTCGGAGTGGCCAAGGCCACGGCGCAGCACCTGACCGAGCGCACGCTCTATACCGAGCTGGGCGTCATGATCGGCACCCCCGAGTACATGAGCCCGGAACAGGCCGAGATGAGCGGCCTCGACATCGACACGCGGACGGACGTGTACACCCTCGGCGTGATGCTCTACGAGTTGCTGACGGGTGCGTTGCCGTTCGACCGCAAGGAGCTCCGGCAGGCAGGCCTCGCCGAGATTCAGCGAATGATCCGCGAGAAGGAACCGCCGCGCCCGAGCACGCGCGTGACGCAGCTTGGCCCGGCCTCCACCCAGGCGGCGGCGAACCGTCACACCGAGGCTCATCGACTGGCCAGCGATCTGCGCGGTGACCTCGACTGGATCACGATGAAGGCGCTCGAAAAAGACCGGACACGCCGTTACGAGACGGCGAACGCGCTGGCGTCTGATGTCCGGCATCATCTGGGCGACGAACCCGTCTCGGCCGGGCCACCGAGCACGGTCTACCGGGCGAAGAAGTTCGTCCGTCGGCACCGATTCGGCGTGGCGGCGTTTGCCACTCTCATTCTGCTGCTGGCGGCCTTCGCCGTCGCGATGGCCATCCAGGCGCAGCGGATCGCCCGCGAGCGCGACCGTGCCAACCGTGAGGCCAAGGTCGCTCAACAGGTCTCCGGGTTCCTGGTTGGCATGTTCGAGACCACCAACCCGTTCGAGGGCCGCGGCAAGGCTGTTCCGGTCGGCGACGTGCTCGACCGGGGCGCTCAGAGGATCGCCACGGACCTGCAGGATCAGCCCGAGGTGAGAGCGACTCTCATGGATACGATGGGTCGCGTGTACTACGACCTGGGCGTGTACGAGAAGGCGGCGGGTCTCGTGCAGGAAGCGCTGACCTACCGGAGTCGCACCCTGGGACGGGACAGCCTGCTGGTGGCGGGTAGCCTCAACAGCCTTGGCGCGATCAAAATCGCGCAGGGCGCTTATCCTGACGCGGAGAAGTCGTTGCAGGAGGCGTTGCAGATTCGGCGAAGGCGGCTTGGGCCGGACAGCGCGCCCGTTGCCGAAACGCTGGTAGCTCTCGGCTCACTCCGGGAGGCACAGGGCGACTGGCCCGGATCGGAGACGTACTTCCGCGAGGCGGTCGCCATCCACCGCAAGGTGTTCGGCAGCGACGACCTCTCGCTTGCCACGTCGCTCAACGACCTGGCGATCGTGCTCAGCCAGCAGGAGAAGTTCGACGACAGCGAGGCGCTCCTCCGGGAGTCGCTCGCAATACGCCGGAAACACCTCGGGGACGCACACCCGTTCGTGGCCCAGAGCCTGAACAACATCGGGATGCTCTACGTGAGGCAACGGAAGCACACCGAAGCGGAGCCGCTGTTCAAGGAGGCCCTGGCGATCAACCGCAAGATAGTCGGTGATGTCCATCCCGTCGTCGCCTCCAACCTGAACAACCTGGCGCTCGTGTACCTCAACACGAACAGGCTGCCGCAGGCCGAGGAGTACTACCGGCAGGTCCTCGCCCTTGACACGAAGATCCTCGGTGAGGGCAGTCCTCGCCTGGCGAGCACGTTTCAGAGCCTCGGCGTCGTGCTCACCCGGGAGCGCAGGTTCCCCGAGGCCGAACGGTACCTCCGCGACGCGCTGGCGCTCAAGCGGAAGGCATTTGCGGCAGATCACTGGGAAGTCGCCACGACCAAGAACCTTCTTGGTGCCTGCCTCACAGACGAGGGAAGGTTCGCGGCCGCAGAGCCATTGCTCCTGGAGAGCCAGGCCACCATCGAGAAGCAGTTCGGCCCCACGCACGACCGCACGCGCAGAGCAACAGCAAGACTCGTGACGTTGTACGAGCGTTGGAGCCAGGCGGGCAAGGCGGCCCTCTGGCGGGCGAAACTGCCGGAGGAGCCCGCCCCCGCCACAGTGAGGTGAAGGCCGCGTCGAGGTTTCAGTCGCGGCGTGCGCAAACGAACGCCTTCCACCAACCTGGCAGAGGTCTAACATGTGTCCCGACCGGCCCCTGCCACCGGATGGCCACGATGCGGATCCTCCTGCTCAGCGACCCGCCGCACCTCAAGAACGGGCACTACTACACCCCGTTGGCCATACCGCTCATCAACGGCTACTTCGCGGGCGATCGCGATGTCGCCATCACTCATCTGTTCGTCACACCGGCGGGCGCGATCGAGGAGGCCGTCGACCTCGAGTCCTTCGACCTGGTCGGATACAGCTGCCTCGAGTCGGCCAGGATTTTCGCGCTGTGGCCTCACGTCGAACGCATACACGAGCGGTTCTACGTGGGCGGCCCAGGCCTGTTCCTGGTTAGAGACCGGCTGCAGCAAATGGGCATCAACTACTTCGAGGGCTTCGGCGAGTGGCTCGTCGAGGACAAGTTGGGCAGGACGAGGAACAGCAACATCTACTCGGAGCAGAAAGTGCTTCTGACCGATCGGTTGTCGAGGTTCTTCGAGGAGAACACCAGGCAGTCCAACCACGACATCCTGCTGCTCATCGCGAACGGCTACGGGTGTCCCTGGAGCCGGTGCAAGTTCTGCCACTTCAAGCTGAGCACCATGGCGACCAGCGTCTACCACACCAGGTGCGTGTTCAAGCCCTTCGACAACCTCCGGGCCATCTGTCTCAGCCTGAAGGAGCAGACGCGGAGTCATAGGGCGCGCGCGTGGCTCACGAGCTTCGACATGCCGCCCGCCATCCTCGAGCAGACGGCCGACGTCATGGACGGCGTCTTCAAGTGGTTCTGCTTCCTGCGGCCGAGACGGTACCCCGAGAAGCTCTTCAAGCGAATCAGGGCGAAGGGCTTCCTCGGCGCCAACGTCGGGGTCGAAGTGGCCCACGACGAGGGGCTGGCCCTCTTGAACAAGGGCACGACGCTGGCGGACATCGAGTGGACGCTGAAGGCCCTGCGCAAGGCCAGGGTCCCCATCATCGAAATCGGCTATATCACCCATATCCCGGAGTTTTACAAGCTCGACGAGGCCCTGGAGAACCTGCGGAGGCACGTCCTGCCGTACATCAAGACCCTGGAGCTGTACAAGCTGGAGATCACGCTGGGATCGGAGTTCTACGAGGAGCGGCTCAGGCGGGGACAGACGCCCACGGACTACGGGATGGACCTGAATCTGGGCGAGGAGCTCACCCGGCTGAACGACGAATACTGCCGGCAGCTGAGGCGGGCAGCGAAGGCGTTCGACGTGGCCGTGGTCTGACGCCGGCTCGCCGGCCTCGGTGCGCCGGCGTTCCGCCCTGATATCGCGTCTCAGCCGCGGATGCTGCACGGCGTCTGCTTCGCGAGCGCGCCGTCGTCGCCGTGTTCGACCTCGTGCCGAACGAGTGCGACGGTGAGGTAGTCGTGGAACTGCTCCAACGAGATCTGCTGGGAGCGGAACCACGCCTCGGTCTCGGCGGCCCTGTGCAGGCCGCAGGCGCGCCGGAACGCGTCCGCCGCCGCCTGCACTTCCTCCTTCGACACGCTCACGCCCCTCGCTCTGGCGCTGCGGAGCATACGCTCCTTCTCCGCTGCGGCGAGAGGCAGCTCGCTGACGGCCCGCAGCGAGTCGACGAGGCGGAGGGCAGCGGCGAACCGGGTCGTCCCGGCGTCAGCCGGAAAAGACGGCGGGACGCGCCGTCGCTGCCGCTCGCGGATGTCGCGCGCGAGGTCCTCGTCGAGGTCGTGGACACAGCGATGGGGGTCCTCGGCCATCATGTCGCCGTGGACGGCCAGGGCCATTCCCGGGCACCCCATGCACACCACGTCTGCCGCGCCGGCGTCCTGGTCTGCGGCCGGGAGCGGCTGACGCCCGAACCCGTTCAGGATCTCGTTCTCCGTCAGAATCTGGAACAGGCGGGTGCGGAACAGATTGCCGAGCGCGATCCCCGATCGCCGGCACACGTAGACGTCGCCGTTGCTCTCGACGATCACCGTCTTCGGGTACCGGCTCCGGCAGTCGCACTGGTACCCGCCGCTGATGAACGAGTGGGACCAGTGGATGTCCTTGACGCGGACGAACGGGTTGTCCGCGTGGCTGCCCAGGTAGTAGGCGCGATAGAGATCGCGCATGAGCTGGGCCCACTGTGCGGACGACATGACGCCCAGGTGCATGTCGTGCGGCACGTGCCTCAGGAACGTCACGTGCGCCGTCTTCCCTCGACAGGCCGCCACCACCTCGTCCACCTGGCGCCAGTTCAACGGGTGGACCGTCGTCTGGCACTCGACTCGAAGGCCCGCTCGGCAGCAGCAGTCCCACGCGCCGAGCACCTGGTTCCAGGAACCGCCCCGGATCTCGTTGTGGGTCGCTTCGTTCCCCTCGATGCAGATCTGCACGACGGTGCATCCTGCCGCCGCCAGCTGGCGCGCGTACTCGTCGGTGATGACAGTGCCGTTGGTCAGGAGCCACACATCGCGAAAACCGGCCCTCGAGCACTCGGCGATGCAGTCGAACAGGATTGGGGAAAGGGTGGGTTCGCCACCGCAGAAGACCGCCCTGCCGGGAACGAGGGCCAGGGCGTCCATGTACCCGAGCGCCTCGGCCAGGACGTAGTCGAACTGCTCGCGGGTGAGGTAGGTGCTGCCGCGCTCGCGATAGCAGTGCCGGCAGCGCAGCGTACAGTCGCCCGTCAGGTGGACTTGAAACGTCAGGCGACAGGACATAGCCGTCCCTGCGCTGTGATCTAACCGACACCCCCGAGTATTGGCGACGCTAGACCCTTCGCGGGGCATTGTCAAGAATGCCCCTCGGCCACGCGCCCCGGGCACTCGGCCGTGGGGTAGAATACGCAGCCGGACGCGCGTGCGGGGCCTCGTATGGCGTGAGCACTCGGATGGGCACCATGCTCCCACGAAGAACGATCAACCTCCCGTCCACGATCGCGCTTCGCGACGATTCGGGCGGCGACTTCCTGGATGTCAATGCCCTGTACTGGAAGCGCGTGCTGTCCGCGCCGTTCCTGCGGTCCTCCTTTCGGCAGTTCCACGCCCGCGTGAGCGAGTCGAGCGGCGCCAGGACCTATTCGACGTACATCCTGCAGCACCTCCGGCAGATCAAGGCCGTTCACCGGATGGCGGCCGCGCACCCGCATCACGAGCGGGCCCTCATCTACTGCTTCAACTGCTACCACTTCGTCATGTCCGTCCTCAGTGCGCTGCACCGCGACTACACGTTCTCGCTCCCCTACGGCCTCGTGCTCAGGCGGCCCCTCGCCGACGTCGAACGCCTGGTGGACGATCCGTCTGACCTCCCGGCGCGGTTCTACCGCTCGCTGCTTTCGCGCCCGTTCTTCCAGAACCACCGCGACTACGTCTGCCTGCTGCGGTGGGAGAACGAGCTGCCGCAAGTCCTGGCGCTGTCCCTGCTGTTGCGCCGGGCGTTCGACGATGTCCGGGTCACGATCGACCTGAGCGCCGCCAACGAGCAGGCCGACTTCTCGCACTGGATCGACCATCCTTACATCAGGCGCCACGTGGACGGGTGCGTCAACCTGTACTCGGACGACACCGACTGCGAGCGGGTGCCAGTCCGCGCGCGGTCCGAGGTCCGGCGGCTCACCTCATGTTCGGTGCGCCACGCGCGGCTCTATGGGGCGCCCAAGCTCGTGACCCGCCTCTGTCCGACCCAGTGCCACTGGCACAAGTGCACGTTCTGCGTCATCAACTCCGCCCACACGTCGGAAGACGTCTGTGCGACTGTCGACGGCGAGGCCAAATCGCACGTCGAATCGCTCGTCCGCCACCTCCGGTCGGTCGGGCGGTTCTGCTATCTCATCCTGACGGACGAGGCGATCGCGTGCGAGGTCATGTGCCACTTCGCCGAGCAGGTGATCGCGCACGACATCCGGGTGTCGTGGATTGCCAGGGCGCGGGTGTCGGACGAATTCACGCCAGAGGTGTGCGAGGTGCTGGCGCGGTCGGGCCTGCGGTCGATCATGTTCGGTGTCGAGTCGGTCAACGACCGGATCGTCCGCCTCATGAACAAGCGGGACCGCCTGTACTCGACCGGCGAGATCGAGGCCATCCTGGACAACTGCGAGCGCAGCGGCATCAGCCCGCACGTGTTCTGCCTGTTCGGTTTTCCATCCGAGACGAAACGGGAGGCGGACGAAACGGCGGCGTTCGTGGAGCGCAACCTGGCTGCGAGGCCCTTCTTCACGTTCTCCGCCAACCGGTTCGCGCTCATGAGGGGCTCCGAGGTCTACCGTCACCCCGAGGCGTACGGGATCGAGATCCTCAACGAGCCGGACAGCGTCAGGCTGGGGAACCTCCCGTTCAGGGATCGCGGCCCGGATGACCGGTATACGCGCGAGGAGGTCCTGCTCCTGACGAGGCGGCTCTACGCGAGGATGTTCTTCAAGGAGGTCCGCGACCGCGACACGGCCGATCTGGGCTATCACCTGTGGGACTTCCTGGACAGGACCGGCTACTTCTACGACCATCGGCTGGTCAACACGAGGAATCCCTACTACCGCCGCAGCGAACACGATCGCCTGACGCCCGCGCTGGTGAACCGCTGCTGCCGCCTGATCCCGCCGGTGCACCTGGACCGCGAGGGCGGCTCGCTGGTGAGCCCGCTGGACGACGAAGCGGTGACGATCGGGGAGACGCTGAGGCCGACGGTGCGGCATTTCCTCGCCCACTACGATTCCGCGCGGACGCTGCGGGCGAACATGGAGGACGCCTGTGCGGCCACGCGCGCCTCGTTCGACAAGCCGGGTGAGAATCGGCGCGAGTGGGACGAGTTCATCCTCCAGCTGATCAACTCGTCCGCGCTGTACGCGGTGTGAGGCGAGCCGCGGCGGTACTCGAGCACCGCTATCGAAGCCTGCTTGGTGTCGTTGTGTGACGCCGGGCGCGTGAGGAAGGTGTCGTCGTGGTGAGGCTGGCGACGTCAAGCGATAATGTTGGTATCGACGTCGCGCGCCTGGTTGGCCGCAACCTGTGTTGGCCGAAACCTGTTGACAGGCAGGAGCTGGGGGAGTATCTGTTACCCGGGTCTACGTGCTCGATCTTCGGTCCGGGCGGCGCCCGTGTGCGCCCAGCACCCGGCGGCAGCGAGCTTCTCCCTCGGGAGGTGCTGTGCCCGGCGGCCTTCACGATCCCGACGACACGCCATCGAGCGACACGTGCGGACGTTCACGCCTCGCCGGTGCGTGCGGCCAAGGGCGACGAGTCCACGTAGGCACTCGACCTGGCGTCCCGTTACATCCTCAGCGGCTGCCGCATCCTCCGGAAGAACGTTTCGGCGCCGAGGGAAGGTGTCGCCAGCGTCCTGTGTGGACACCGACCCACCCGCGGCCGATTCCGGAAGCGGAACCGGAAGCGGGCGCCGGCCTGGGGGAGGGGCTGCGCGCGTTTCTGATGGGCATGTTCACGAAGGTCAGCGAAGGCGGCACGCACCTCTCAGGTGGCCAGCGGCAGCTCATGCTCATCGGGCGCGAACGGCCCGCCAATCCGCGGGGACCCTGAGCCTGGAGGGGCCAGTCCGTCTGTGGAAACCGGAAACCGCCGAATGGGTATCTGACAAGAGGAGGGTGGAGCCGTGGCGAAAAAGGGCGACGTTGTGATCCCGATGCAAGAAGTGGTGGACTACAGCAGACTCATGGGCGCGTTCCTGCCGACGTTGCGGGGTGTCGTCGAGAGAAGGGTCGCGGCCGATGCCGCGAGGGCACAGGGGATGAAGGTCTCGAGCCAGGAGCTCCAGCGCGGTGCCGATACGTTTCGGCACGCCAGCGGGTTGAGCTCGGCCAAAGCGACCGAAGAGTGGATGTCTCGCCAGGGCATTTCACTGGATCTCTTCGAGGAGTTCCTGGAAACCAGCATCCTGGTCAGCAAGTTCAAAGACCAACTGGAGAAGAAGACGGAAAAAGCGAAGTACCTGGGTCACCCGCAAGTCGCCAAGCTTGTCAGGGAGCTGGTCTACCAGGATTGGCTGGCAGCGAACCTCAAGTGACTGGCGCACCGCACACGGCCACTTGACAAGATTGACCAATTTGATTAAATTGTACTAGTCTCTGTCAAGGGGCGTCGCCAACATCTGGTTGACGAGGAGGGCCATTATGGTAGAAGAGAAGAAGGCACAGACACGGGTCAAGATCGAGGATCTTCCCGAGAACCTCCCGGTCAGCGAAGAGGACCTGAAGAGGGTTGTGGGAGGCTGGAGCTTGAAGACGATAGTCGGAACGATTTGGAGCAAGGTGCCTGGTGATTGGGGCGGTGGCGACTGCAGCACGGGCAGCGGGAGCAGTGGTGTGAGGGGGTAATTGGCGCAGTCCCCGGTGCCAGCGGGCTTCTGGCGTGATTGTGCCGTGAGCCCGTGACCGGCCCGACGCGTTCGGGTTGCGAGGATCAGTTTTTGCCAGAGGAGGCCTTTCATGGACAAGAAGAAGGAACCGCGGATCAAGATTGAGGACCTGCCAAAGAACATGGAAGTGAGTGAAGAGGACCTCAAGAAGGTAGCGGGCGGTGCCGGTGGTGGTACCCTCGCCTTCAAACAGCCCGGGCCTGGGGAACCGGTCCCCAAACCATGGGTGTGGTATTAGCGCGGCCTTCGTCGATGAACGGCCGCAGTGATCAGCAAGGCCCTTCTTGTCGATTCTGGTGGAATTGCCCGTCGGGTCGGTGTCGCGCATGACACTGGCCCGGGCATGGGCCTGCCGGATTCGCCGTGCCGCGGCTTGGGGCGAGAACGCGGGACCGAGCGTTGCCGCCGGGACGCGTCGCCGGGATGTATCGCCTGGCTGACCGCACTCGGTCGCCTTTCGCATTCCGGGCGCATTGACACCTCAGATGACGGGCTGTACCCTACCAAGTTGGGCATTCCAGTCAATCCTGAGAGAATCTTGTGACAAGGATCAAGATCAAGGATCTCGAGGCAATCACCGCCACTGATGCCAAGGTCCGGTTCGGCGAAGTGCTCCACCGCACCTCAGTTGAGGGCCAGGCCTTCGTGGTCAATCGACAGGGCCGCCCTGTCGCCGTGGTGCTGAGTTACAGCCGGTACCTCGAGCTGACAAAGAACCAGGCATAGGTCGCGCCCGCTCCGGTGGGATGTTGGTGACAGGCACCTCTTGTCGACTTTTCCTGGGTTACGCGCGTCTCACTCGCCGAGTTCCGGTGTTCACCGTTTCCTATTGACAGACCTCAGGGCGGGGGGTATCTAGTACGCGGTTTCGCTGTCTTTCCGGGCCCGGTAAGCGGACCCGCGGCCGGCGCAACTCATTCAGTCCCCACGCGGCGACCGTCACCGGGAAGAGGACGTTACGTGGAGGCCGAGCCTACCCACGGGTAGCCGCTCGCGCTTGCGCTGACGACGTCCTCGGCGGATCACCTGGGAGGTGACGACATCGAGGAGCCTGGGTGGGGCCAGCGTGATGGACCCGAGTACGTACGGGGCGCTGCTTCTCGGGAGCGTGTCAATCACCGAGGGGCGATGCGGAGCGACGCGCGGTAGGACGCGTAGCGAAACAGCGCGTGGCGACGCCGTGTGATCCGTGCGAGAAGACCGGAAAGCGCCGCGCAGGAAGAACCGGCACTCAAGAGCCAACTAGCGGTGGCAGGTCTGCAGCGATGATTCCCGATTTTGAAGAGGTGTGCCGGTCGCTGGGGATGACCGAGATCATCCGGCTCCAATCGGTGCTCTCGCTCGTACTGCGACAGCGCTTCGAGCGAAAGGGGGCGATCGCCTTCTCCGACATCGTCGGGTCCACCCGGTACTTCTCGACGTTCGGCGACGAGGCGGGCCGCCGGCTGCAGCAGCGGCACGTCGATCTGCTGCAGCGGGCGCTGGCCGGCAGCGGAGGCTGGATCGTGGACACCGCCGGCGATGGCGCGTTTCTCTTCTTCCCCGACATGTCGGCCGCAGCCGGGAGCCTCGTCGACTTCATGAGGCTGGTCGCCGCGGACAACGCGGACCGCGAACGGGACCACCGCTTGGCGATCCGCGTCGGAATCCACTACGGGTCCGTGCTGAGCGACGGCGTGCAGGTCACGGGTGACGCCGTCAATTTCTGCTCGCGCGTCGTCTCGTCGGCCGAGCCCAGCGAGATCCGTCTGACGAAGGACGCCTTCCACGCCTGCGTGGAAACGGAATACCGGTCCAGGTGCCACGTCCTGCCGCCGGCCACCTTCAATGGCGTCGCGGGCGGGGTCGAGTTGCTTTCGCTGCGATGGCGCGACGATGCGGTCTTCCCGACCCGGGTGCTCTTCGAGACGGGCGAAGTGTACGTCTTGCCCGAGCAGGATGTCATCAGCTTCGGCAGACAGGCGACGGGCGGTGCGGCGCCGGGCAACGACATCGTCCTCCGAGGCGCCAACGAGGATGCGACGAAGGCCATCAGCCGCTGGCACTTTCAGCTGCTTCGCCGCGCGGACGGCGTCGCGCTTCGCGCGCTCACCGATGCGCTCACTGAGGTCAACGGAGGGCGGTTGGCGAGGGGCGAGGAGGTTGCGATCTGGCCGGGCGACCGGGTGCGGGTCGGCGGCGTGCTGACTCTCAGCTTCGAGGCCCCCGGCGCCGAAGTTGATCGGACGGTTATCGCGGCGGACAGCCGGCAGGGCGCGGGCGGGCACCAGTCGCCCGGCGGCGCCGAGACGCCTGCCGGCGCGCGCGCAGAGGGCGCATGCGCAAGATCCTCTTCCTCTTTGGAACCTTGAACGATCACGACGTGGAATGGATGGTGTCGGCGGGCCGCGTCCGCAGTGTGCCCGCGGGGGATGTTCTCGTGACGCAGGGTCACGAGATCGAGGCCGTCTACATCATCCTGGACGGCGTGTTCGCGGTGTCCGTGAACGCCCAACTGGCGCAGCGTGAAATCTCCCGCATGTATGCCGGTGACGTTGTTGGCGAACTCTCGTTCGTCGATTCCCGGCCGCCATCTGCCACCGTCACGGCGATCCATCACTCGCGCGTCCTCTGCATCTCGCGCGTTGACCTTCGCGGCAAGCTGGAGGAGCCGGGGTTTGCCTCGCGCTTCTACAGAGCGCTCGCGCTGTTCCTCGCCGATCGCCTCCGTTCGACGACGGCTCACGTCGCGTACGGACCGCTCGACGCCGGCGACGAGCCGCTCGGCGCGGCGGCCGAGATCGATCCCATGGTGCTGGAGGCCGTCACGCTCGCGGGGGCGCGCTTCGAGCATCTGCTGCGCCAGGTTCGGACGCACTGACGGGATTTCCGTCCAGCGAGCGCACCGCCATGGCAGAACCAAAGAAGGAGATCTTCCGCAAGGACGCACTCGAAGGGCTCGCGTCGCCGGAACGGCTCGACGAGTTGGTCCGCATTGTCGGTCGCCCGGACTGGATCCTGCTCGCCACCATGGGCGTCCTCGTCGCAGCGGCCCTCACATGGAGCGTGTTCGGGCGGCTGCCAATGGCCGTCAGCGGTCTGGGCGTCCTGATCTACCCGGGCGGTGTCGTTCCGTTCCAGGCGCCGGCCGCCGGACGGCTGATGACGCTGGCTGCCGGAGTGGGAACCCGCGTCAAGAAGGGCGACGAGCTCGCCACGATCGATCTGGCAGAGACACGCAGGCAAGTCTTCGAGGCGCGACGCCAATTGGGCGACCTCGAGGCCCAGGACCGCGACAAGTCGGCGCTGGAGCGCGAGCAGGTGCGGCTCCAGTCCCAGGATATTGACGCCCAGCACCGTTTCTACCTCCTGCTTCGCGACAACCGCCAACAAAGCCTCCGTCACGCAGAACAGCTGGCCCCCCTCCTCGCGACCCGGCTGACGGGGCAACAGGCCTTGAAGAAGGAGGGCTTGATCCCGGAGATGTCCGAAGAGCTGCTGACGGCCCAGAAGGAGCACCTGGAGAACGAGGCGGCCATCAGCAATCTGCGCGCGGAGGTCGCCGAGGTCGAAAGCCAGCTGAAAGAGCTGGAAATCCGGCAGCGGGACCTGGCCCAGAAGACACTGGAATCGTCCACCTCGCGCCGGAACGAGATGCAGCGCCTCGCGGGGACCATTTCGGTCTTCGACGCGCAACTCGAACGCAGCGGCCGCATCGTCAGCGCGTACTCGGGCACGGTCTTGGAAGTCTCGGTGACGCCCGGAGAGATGGTGAGCGAGGGCGCGCGGCTCGGGTCACTGGCCGTCGAAGGCTCGTCGGCGCCGCTGCGCTGCCACGCCTACTTCCCGGTCGGCGACGGGAAGCGCATCCAGGCCGGCATGCGGGTGCAGGTGATTCCCGACACGGTTCCGCGCGAGCGGTTTGGCGGCATCGTGGGACGGGTCCTGTCGGTGTCGCGGTTTCCGGTGACCCGCGAGGCCGCGGCCGCGGTCATCGGCAGCCAGGAGGTGGCTGCCCGGTTGTTCGTGACAAGTCCGTGTATCGAGGTGGTCATTGCTCTCGAGACCGATCCGGCCGCCTTCAGCGGCTTCCGCTGGACGTCGTCGCGTGGGCCGGCGATGAAGATGTCCGCGGGAACGACCACGGCGAACCGGGTGACGGTCGAGGAACGAGCCCCGATCACCTACCTGCTGCCGTTCCTGAGGTCCGCCAGTGGGATCTACTGAGGACGCCTCGCCGCGAAGCCGGTGGCGCCTCAGGCGTCGGCTGCGCACGCCCACGGTTCTCCAGATGGAGGTCGCCGAGTGCGGCGCCGCCGCGCTCGGGATCATCCTCGGCTACTACGGGCGGCACGTGCCGCTGTCGGAGTTGCGGCGTGACTGCGGCGTGTCGCGCGACGGCAGCCAGGCCTTGAACATCGTCAAGGCGGCACGTCGCTACGGCCTGACGGCCCGCGCATTTCGCGTCGAACTCGACGGCATCCGGGACGTCTCGTGTCCCTACATCGTCTTCTGGAACTTCAACCACTTCCTGGTCGTCGAGGGCTTCAGCGGCGACCACGTCTTTCTGAACGACCCGGCGAGCGGCCCGCGGACCGTGACCTGGAGCGAGTTCAGCGAGTCGTTCACGGGTCTGCTGCTGCACCTCGAACAGGGGCCGGAGTTCCAGCGGGGCGGGCGGCGCCCGCGCGCGGTCATGGCGCTCGTGAGGCGGCTGCGGGGCTCGATCGGCGTGATCGCGTACTGCATCGCGATGGGCTTCCTGCTCGTACTGCCCGGCCTCGCCATCCCCGTGTTCAGTCAGGTGTTCGTGGACGAGGTCCTCGTCCGCCGCATGAGTGACTGGCTGCGCCCGCTGCTCGTCGGCATGCTCACCGCGGCCGCGCTGCGCGGCGGATTCTCGTGGGTGCAACTGCGGCTCCTGCGCGCCTTGCAGGCCAAGCTGGCGGTCGTTTTCTCAAGCACCTTCCTGTGGCACACGCTGCGCCTGCCGGCCGGTTTCTACACGCAGCGCTACGCGGGCGAGATCGCGGGCCGCGTGGAGTTGAACGACAAGGTCGCCGAGGTACTCTCCGGCCGCCTGGCGACCAACGCGATCGACCTCGTGATGGTGTTCGCCTACGCAGCCGTGATGCTCGGTTACGATGTCACGCTCGCCTGCATCGGCATCGCCGCCGCCATCGCCAACCTCGCCACGCTCCAGCTCGTCTCGCGTGCCCGCGTGGATGCGAACGCCCGGCTCACGCTCGAGTACGGGAAGGTCGGGGCTGTCTCGATCGCAGGGCTCCAGGGAATCGAGACGCTCAAGGCCTCGGGCCTCGAGGCCGATTTCTTCAACCGGTGGTCGGGCACGTACGCGAAGGCGGTCAACGCGCAGCAGGAGCTGACGATAGCCACCCAGCGGCTGGCGGTGGTGCCGTCGTTCCTGTCGGCCCTGACCAGCGTGCTCATCCTCGCCGTCGGCGGCGTCCGCGTGATGAACGGCGCGTTCAGCATCGGCGTGCTCGTGGCCTTTCAGAGCCTGATGCAGAGCTTCCTCCGGCCCGTGACGAACCTGGTGAATCTCGGCAGCACGATCCAGGAGCTCCACGGCGATCTCGGCCGGCTGGACGACGTGCTGGAAGAGGCGGTGGATCCGCAGGTGCAGGACCGCGAGGGTGAGGAGCGAGCCGTGACGGCGCCGCGGTTGAGCGGGCACCTCGAACTGCGGGAAGTCACCTTCGGCTACAACCGCCTCTCGCCGCCTCTGATTGATCGCTTCAACGTGCGGCTCGAACCCGGGCGGCGCGTGGCGATTGTCGGCGCAAGCGGCTCCGGGAAGTCTACGCTCGCGCGCCTCATCGTCGGGTTGTACGCGCCCTGGGAGGGAGACATTCTGTTCGACGGCCTCCCGCGCGACAGCCATCCGCGCGCCGTGCTGTCGGCGTCCGTGGCGATGGTCCAGCAGGACGTCTTCCTTGTCGAAGGCAGCGTCCGGGACAACCTGACGTTGTGGGACCGATCCATACCACGGACCGATCTGGTGCGTGCATGCCGCGACGCGGAGATCTACGACGCAATCATGTCGCTTCCCGGCGGTTTCGATGCGGAACTCGCGGAGGGCGCGACGAACCTGAGCGGCGGTCAGAGGCAGCGCCTCGAAATCGCCCGCGCGCTGGCGCGCAATCCGTCGATCCTCGTGCTCGACGAAGCGACGAGCGCGCTCGATGCCGAAACGGAGTACCTCATCGATCAGAACCTGCGGCGGCGCGGGTGTTCCTGCGTCCTCATCGCGCATCGCCTCAGCACGATCCGCGACTGCGACGAGATCATCGTGCTGCACGAGGGCAAGATCGCCGAGCGCGGCACTCACAGTCGATTGGTCGACGCGGGCGGATTCTACGCCAATCTCATCTCCGTCGAGGGAGACAGCCTCACGACGGCGGAGCCAGCGGCGCAGTCGGAACCATGACGAGCATGTCGCACGAGGTACGTGTCCGGCTCAGCGGGAACCAGCGGCTCCCGCTCGACGATCCGGCGCGTGCGTGGAGGATTCAGGCCGGTTCACTTGCCGTATTCATGCGGGCCGGAGACGGGGACGTCACGACCGGCCCGCCGCGACTGCTGTTCGCGGCGGACGCGGGTTCCGTGCTCTTCGGATGCGCGCCGGGCCCGTCTGGAATCGTGCTCACCGCCGTTGCGCTGGAGGACGCGGAGCTCCTCGCGACGCCACTCGCGCGAACCCCTGACGCTCCCGTCGGCGAAGGCGCGCCGGAGAGACCCGATGTCCTGCAGTGGGTGCGGCGGCTCGCCGCTGCCATCGGCCAGGAAGACGTCACGGCGCTCGCCGACGGCGTTCTGGTGCCCGAGAGGGCGGATCTGCCGGATGTGCTGGGCGCGTACCACACGCGCTTCCTCGAGGCGTTCGGCGAGGTGCGGCGTGTGGAGTGCGAGGACCAACGCCGGGCGCTCGCGGACAGGGAAGCGGACCGCGAGCGCCTGACTGAGGAGTCGCTCCGTACGCTGGCGCGAGCCGCCCGGGTCACACCAGACGCTGCCGTCTTCACGGCCACCGCATCACCGCTTGTCGCCGCGTTTCGGGCCGCGACCCGGGACATGGGTATCACGGTCATCGAGCCCGCAACGGCCGGCGGGCGCCTCGAACCTGCGCGCCAGCCGTATGCGATTGCCGCCGCTTCCCGCTTCCGGATACGCCAGGTCCGGCTCGCGGGCGACTGGTGGACGCGGGACGTCGGTTCGCTCGTCGGCTTCCTCCGCGACGGCGGCGCACCGGTCGGCCTTGTTCCCCTCCCATCCGGGCACTACGAGCTGTGCGCCACCGCGGCGGGGCGGGCACTCCCTGTCGACCGCCAGATGGCTGAGACGCTGGCGCCCACCGCGTACGCGATCTATCGGCCGTTTCGCGGCGGCCTGGTGAACCCGCGCGACCTGATCCGCTTCGGCCTCCGCGGCCAACGGAGCACGATACGAACGATCGTGGCGGCGGGCGTCCTGGGCGCACTGCTCGCGATGACCATACCGGTCGCAACGGGCGTGCTGATCGACGCCGCCATCCCGGACGCCAATCGCGCGCTGCTCGTTCAACTCGCGGCCGGGCTCTGCGTTGCGGTGGTCGGGAAGAGCCTCTTCGACCTGGTGCAGAGCTACTCGATCGTCCGCCTCGAGTCGGCGTCGTCGCACGCCACCCAGGCCGCCGTCTGGGACCGGCTCCTCAGCATGCGGCCAGCCTTCTTCCGTCGGTTCACAACCGGGGACCTCGCCGCCCGAAGCCTCGGCGTCACGCAAGTGCACCGCAGGCTGAGCGGCGCGATGCTCAGGACCGTGCTCGGAGGGGGGGCGGCGTTGCTGAATCTCGGGCTGATGATCGCCTACAGTGCGCGCCTCGCGCTGGTTGCCGTCGCTGCCGCCCTGCTGGCCGGGGCGGTGACGCTCGTCTCGGGCCGCCGCACACTGAGCAGTCTCCGCCTCCTGCAGGCGCTCGAGGGACGTCTTTTCGGGCTCACGGTTCAGTTGATCCAGGGGGTCTCGACGCTGCGGGTGGCGGCTTCCGAGCACACGGCGTTCGCCTGCTGGGCCCGCAAGTACGGGGAACAGCAAACGCTGAAGGTGACCGTGCAACGGCTTCAGGACGGCCTGCGCGTGTCCAACGAGGTCGTCCCGGTTGCGTGCACCGCGCTGCTCTTCTGGTTCGGCTACGCCGAGATGAACCGGTCCGACACCGCGACGCTGACGACGGGGACCTTCCTTGCCTTCAGCGCAGCGTTCGGAGTGTTCTTCGGCGGCATCACGTCGCTCGGAGACACCGCCGTCGCCCTGCTCGAGGACGTAAGCCTATTCGAGCGCGCCCGGCCAATTCTGGAGGCGGAGCCGGAAGTGGGCGCCGGCAAGGCAGACCCGGGCAGAGTGGCCGGCCGCGTCGTCGTCGATCACGCGACATTTCGATACCGTCAGGACGGCCCGCTGACCCTCGAGGACGTGTCGCTCGAGGCCGCCGCCGGCGAGTTCGTGGCGATTGTCGGTCCGTCAGGGAGCGGGAAATCCACGTTGCTGCGCCTGCTTCTCGGGTTCGAAACGCCGGAATCGGGCACGGTGTACTACGACGGCCAGGACCTCTTAGGTCTCGACGTGAGCGCGCTGCGGCGGCAGCTGGGGGTCGTGCTGCAGAACAGCAGCATCATGGCGGGCCCGATTCGCGACAACATCATCGCCGGCGGCGCGGCCACCCTCGACGAGGCGTGGGCCGCGGCGCGAGCGGCCGGCCTGGAGGACGATCTGCGCGCCTTTCCGATGGGCATGTTCACCATGGTCAGCGAAGGCGGCACGAACCTCTCGGGCGGCCAGCGGCAGCGCCTGCTCATCGCGCGTGCACTCGCCGGGAGTCCGCGCGTGATCCTGTTCGACGAGGCCACGAGCGCGCTGGACAATAGGACCCAGGGCATCGTGGCCGAGAGTCTCGACCGGTTGCATATCACCCGCATCGTCATCGCGCACCGTCTCAGCACCGTGCAGACCGCGACGCGGATCTACGTGATCGAGAACGGGCGGGTCGTGCAGCAGGGAAGCTTCCGCGATCTGTCCCGGCAGGAAGGCCTGTTCGCGCGGATGATGGCGAGGCAGATGCTCTAGCCGATTGACGTCTGCCACAGAGTCGCCAGCGTACTTGTCACGCCACCTGAAGAAGGTCGCCGTGCTCACCCCATGACGCCGAAGGAGGTCGGCCATGGGTACTCCAGCCTCCGCCTCCTCCAGAAGCCCGACAATCTGGCTCTCGCTGAACTTCGATTTCCGCATGACCACTCCTGACCTGACGTCGCTCGCGAAAACGACGACAGGTCAGAACTGGAGTCAGGTGGCGCGTTCGGGGTCCCGAAATCGAGGAGGAGGGACCGATGAAGCGCTCGAAGTTCTCCGAGGAGCAGATTACGTGTGCCCTGCGCCAGGTCGAGGCCGGCCCGCCGCAGGACGGCGGACGCTGTTCGCCCTCACCGCGGTCCGTGTGGCCGGAAGCTGGGTCGCAGCCATCGGCCTCCAGATGCTCGGCTGGGCCATCCGCGGCCGCCTGTGAGAACGACCTCCACCGGCGCATGTCACGCGTCGTGCGCGTCGCGCCACGTCTTCCACGCCGCCGCGCCGATGATCAGTGCGCCCCCGGCGAGCGGCCAGAACCCCGGCGCTTCGCGATGGAGCAGCCAGGCCCACAACGGACTGAGGGCCGGCTCGACGAGCAAGAGTAGCGACGCGTCCACCGCCGGCACGTGCCGGATGGCCCTCGTCAGCAGCACGTACGCCAACCCGACCTGGAAGACGCCAAGATAGCCGACGCCTGCGGCATCGCGCAGCGTCACGCCGGACAGGGGAAGGGCGAGCGGCAGGCACGCCAGACACGCGATGACGTTGCCCGTGATCGCCGCGGTTCCCGCGGCGCTTCCGCCGGCCGCGGCATCCCGCTTCTCGAGC
Source organism: uncultured Acidobacteriota bacterium (assembly GCA_963809475.1). Lineage (GTDB taxonomy): Bacteria > Acidobacteriota > Vicinamibacteria > Vicinamibacterales > JAKQTR01 > JAKQTR01. The sequence continues at coordinate 2,280,358 of CAWEJS010000001.1, read as the reverse complement.
CACCGGAGGCCCATCACCGTCAGGCACCAGCAGAAGCCGCTGATCACGCCCACGGTGTTGCCCAGCGTCCGGTCGGGGGCGATTGCGGAAGGCGTGCTGCTTCCAACGAACAGCAGCAGCATGCCTGCGCCGATCGCGCCGAGGAGCGGAACGTCTCGCCTCCGGAGGTGCTCGCCGAGCAGGAAGGGCGCGAGCAGCGCGATGTAGAGCGGGGCCGTGGCCTGCAGGAAGACGCTGTTGGCCGCCGTCGTGAGCTTGTTGGCGCTGACGAAGGTCACGAGCGTCGCGGCGTAGGCGCCGCCCACCATCAACGTCGGCGGCGAGAGGCGGGGGAGTCGCCGGACCGCGAGCAGGAGCACCACCGCCGCGATGCCGGACCGGAAGCTCGCGATCTGCCAGTTGGTGAGCGACACCGCCTTGATGGCCGCCCCGCCGGTGGAGAAGAGCAGCGCGGTCAGGAGGATTTGAGCCCGGGCGGAGAGTCGCGGCATCCGCGCGATCCTACACCACGCCGCTCACCCGGCGCCGGCCGTGCCGCGGCTGGACACGGCCGTACAGACGAAGGGGGACCTCGCGGTCCCCCGGGCGTCCGGCGGTGGTCGATCCTGCCCGGCGCTAGCCGTGCAGAGCGTGGTACTTCGCTTCGAGCGCGTCCTTCGACTCGACGTGGTTCGGGTCCGGCGCGACGCAGCCGTCCACCGGGCACACGTCCACGCACTTCGACGTGTCGTACGCGCCGACGCACTCGGTGCACTTCGCCGCATCGATCACGTAGATCGACTCGCCCTGGCTGATGGCCTCGTTCGGGCATTCCGGCTCGCACGCGCCGCAGCTGATGCAGTCTTCATTGATCCACAGTGCCATATTGAATCGCCTCCAGTTGATTGCACACGAAATGGGACGACGGGCGTCCTCTTCCTGTATAACAAACTCCGATCCGACCTTCTAGCCCCAAACCGGTCGCATTTCGCCCGCGCCCTGCGCGCGAGCCGGGTCGCCGAGTCCCGTCACGCGCGGCGCCGCTACATCTCGTCGAGCGCCTGGCCGAGATCGGCGATGACATCCTGGGGGTTCTCGATCCCCACCGACACCCTCACCATCGACGGCGTGATGCCCATCGCCGCCTGGCGGGCGGGCGGGATGTCCGAGTGCGTCATCGTCGCAGGGTGCTCGATGAGCGTCTCCGTGCCCCCCAGGCTCACGGCCAGCTTGATCACCTGGAGGGCGTTCAGCATGTGGAACGCCTCTGCTTCTCCGCCGCGAATCTCGAACGAGAAGGTCGATCCCGGCGCCTCGCACTGGCGCTGGTACAACTCATACTGCGGCGCGCCGGGTTCGAGGAAGCCGAGGTACTGGACGGCCTTCACCTTCGGATGCCCGGCGAGGAACTCGGCGACGTACCGCGCGTTCTTCATGGAACTCGTCATGCGCAGCTTCATGGTCTCGAGGCTGCGCAGGAGCAGCCAGCACGTGTGGGGGTCGGAGATCGTGCCGAGAATCGTGCGCATGCCCCGGACGGGCGCGATGGCGGCCTCGCTGCCCAGGCAGGCGCCCGCGATGAGATCGCTGTGCCCCCCGACGTACTTGGTGAGGGAATAGATGACGAAGTCGGCGCCGTGCTGGAGCGGGCGCTGCCACAAGGGGCCAAGGAACGTGTTGTCGACGGCGACGAGCGGACGCCGCCCGTCGGCGCCGGACAGCGATCGGGCCACGGCCGCGCAATTCGCGATGTCCACGAGCCCGTTGGTGGGGTTCGCCGGTGTCTCGAGGTAGATCATCGCGATGCGGCCGAGGCCTTGCGCCGCCTGTACGGCCTCCTCGAGGCTGGGCCCCAGCGTGCCGGAGCCGAACCAGACGCGCCGGATGCCGAACTGCGGCAGCACGTTCTCGATGAGGAACTCGGTGCCCCCGTAGACGGGCTCGCTGGCCAGCAGCACGTCGCCCGGGCGCAGCACGCTGAACATCGTCGTCGAGATGGCGGCCATCCCCGACGAGAACGACAGTCCGGACTCCGCTCCGTCCCAGAGGCCGAGGCGCTCCTCGAGGATCTCGAGGTCCGGGTTGTTCAGGCGCGAGTAGATCAGACCCGGCTCCTCGGCGGGCCGCTGCTCCCGCAGGCCGTACGCAAGCTCGAAGAACGACTTCCCGTCCTCGGCGGTCTTGAAGGCGAAGGTCGAGGTCTGGAAGATCGGGCACTTCACCGAGCCCTCGGAGAACTGCGGGTCGTACCCGTACCCCATCATCAGGGTTTCGGGCTGGAGCGGATGGCCCTTGACGTCGCGATGGCGGTACTTCTTCGGTGGTTGACGCATGGGGTGTTCCTCCGCGCCGCCGAGGGTGGCCGATGGTCCGGCTGCAGCGATCAGATGAGGATCTGGATCTTGCCCTTGGCTTTCAACTGGTCCACGAACTCCTGGCTCTTCTGATCGCGGACCTGCTGCTTGAGGTACTCCTGGATCTGCGCCTTGACCTCGTCGTAGCCGAGATCTCTCCCGGGCTTCGCCTCGGTCACCCGGATGATGTGGAACCCGAACGGCGTCTCGACGACGCCGCTCGTCTGTCCGGGCTTCAGGCCGAACGCGGCCTCCTCGAACGCCGGCACCATCTGGCCGCGGCTGAAGAACCCGAGGTCGCCGCCGTTGGGCGCCGAGCCGGGATCCTGGGAGTTCTGCTTGGCCAGATCCGCGAACGCCGCGCCCTTCTTCAGCTGCACGAGGAGGCCGTCCGCCTTGGTCTTCGCGGTCGCCTTCGTCGCGGCGTCGGCCTTCCCGTCAACGCGGACGAGGATGTGGCTCGCGTGAACGGAGTCCTCCTGGTGGAACCGCGGTTTGTTCTGCTCGAAGAACGCCTTCGCCTCGGCCTCGGTCACCGTGACTCTGGGCTCGAGTTCCTTCTGTAGCATCTGGTTCACGGCGATCGTGTCGGCCGTGTCGGCGCGCAGGCGCTCGGCCGTGATGCCGCGGGACTGGAGCATCTGCTTGAAGGCGTCCTCGGTGGGGAACTGCTTCTTGATCTGATCGATCTGGCTGTCGACCTCCCACGGCGGGGCGACGAGCTTCCGGGTGCGCGCTTCCTGCACCAGCAGGTGATAGCCGATGAGGCGATCCAGCACCTGGCGGTACACGGCGTCGCGCTGCTCGGGAGGCACGGCGCTCCGCGCGCGCTCCTCGAGGGACTTGATCGCCATGTCCAGCTCGGACTTCTTGACCTCCACGCCGTTGACGCGGGCCAGGACGTCCGGGAGTGGCACCGGAACAGGCTTCACCACCGGAACGGCGGGTGCCGCGGGCTGGCCGGGCACGGTCCCGCCTCCGGGCACGGCCGTCGCCGACGCCGTGGCGGGCGGCTGGGCCGAGGCGGCCGGCGCAGCCTCCTTCTTCTTGCACGCGGCGATCGGGAGCAGCAGCACGAGCATCAGGATGGTGAGTCGTTTGGACACGCGCACTCCATGGGCTTGAGACACCCCAAGGTACCATTCGACTCCCGGATGCGCAAGGACGCGGCCGGCATAGGGCGGAGGAGCGGCCCCCGCGGGGGAGCCGGGGTGCCGGGAACCGGCGGGCCTTGCGGCGGAGGTTGCGCCCGATCCCGAGGTTTGGTAGAGTCTAGCATCGGTAACAGCCCTGAGCCTTGACCGCCCACCCCTCCTGCGCGCACTCATCTGAACTTGCTGCCACAACACGGCCAGGCGCCGTCTAACCACGAGGTGAAATAACAGCGTGTCAGTCCGGTTGTTTCTCGGGAATCTCCCTTACAGCGCCACGGAAGCCGACCTTCGGGCGCACGTCGCCGTCATTGCCCCGCCCCTGTCCGTCGTGCTGCCGATGGACCGCGAGACGGGGCGGCCGCGAGGCTTCGCCTTCGTGGATTATCCGGAACTGGCCGTGGCCACCGAGGTCATCCGGAGGCTCAACGGCCAGCCGTTCATGGGCCGGACGCTGTCGGTGAGCGAGGCCCGTCCACGGGAGGATCGGCCGCGGCCGCCCATGGGCGCGCCGCTGGGGACGCCATACCGCGCGCCTGCCCCGACCGGGGACCCGGCCGCGCGGCGCGAGCGGAACTTCGGGCCGCCTGCCCCACCGAAGGGCCGCCGGACCGGATCCGCCAAGGGTCGCGGCGAGGGCGGTCCGAAAGGACCGATCAAGGTGCGCGGCGGCGGCCGAGTGGCGGACCTGGACGAGGGTAAGGCCGACGCCAGCGCGGGAGCCGATTTTGACGACGTCGCCACCAGCCTGCCGTCCGACGGCGACGGGGACGGCGACGAGTAGGGACGACCCTTCCCTGTGACATCTGCCGCCTTCGGACTGCTGACGCTCGCCCTGCTCATGCCCTCGATCGTGCTGCACGAAGTCGCGCACGGGTACGCCTCGCTGCGATTCGGCGATCCCACCGCCCGCGACGCGGGCCGGCTCTCACTCAATCCGCTGCGCCACGTCGACCTCTTCGGGACCGTGCTCCTGCCGCTCCTCCTATGGAGTTCGGGCGCGCCGGTCTTCGGCTACGCGAAGCCCGTCCCGGTGAATCCTGGGTACTACCGGGATCTGCGCAGAGGCCAGTTCGTCACGGGGCTGGCCGGGCCCGCGGCGAACCTGGCGCTGGCGGTGTGCGGCGGGGGAGTCGCGTGGGCGGCGTGGGTCCTCGGAGCCTCCGGCCACACGCCGCTGACCTGGATCTGGCTGATTGCCGGGGCGTTCGTCGAAGTGAACCTCGTCCTGATGTTCTTCAATCTCCTGCCGATCCCGCCCCTCGACGGCTCGAGTGTCCTTCCGCTGTTCCTGTCCGACAGAGGACTCTACAACTACTACCGCATGCGGCGGTACGCGTTCCCCATGCTCCTCGCGCTGCTCTGGGGCGTCCCCGCGTTGTTCCGGGTCGACCCGATCGGGATCTACCTCCGATACACGGTGGACCCGCTTTTCAGAATGCTGGTCCCGCAGTAGAGGACGTTCCCCCGCCACGCCACGGGGGATACGCGCTCCCGCGGGCCGGGAGGGAGTGTTCGAGCCCGCCAGAGAGGAGTGTCGCGTCATGAAGCGAGTCGCGTCGTTGTGCGCGGTCGTGCTGCTCCTGCCCGTGCTCGCCGAGGCCCAGAGGGCAAAGGCCCCGGCCCCGTCAGTCCCGGGGTTTTCCTCCGAGCGCCTCGCTCGCATCGCACCGGCGATGGAGCAGTTGATCCGGGAAAGCAAGTTCCCCGGCATCAGCGTGACCGTGGCCAGGAAGGGAAAGGTCGCGTATCAGCAGGAATTCGGCTTCGCCGACGTCGAGAAGCAGCTGCCCTTGAAGAAGGACGCCATCTACCGCATCTTCTCGATGACGAAGCCCATCACGGGCGTCGCGGTCATGATCCTCTTCGAAGAGGGACGGTTCCTGCTCGACGACCCGGTGTCGAAGTACGTGCCGTGCTGGAAGAACCTCCAGGTGTTCGATGGCGAAACGCCGGAGGGGCTGAAGCTCGTGAAGGCGACTCGGGAAGTCACGATCCGCGATCTCTTGCGCCAGACGTCCGGTTTCAGCTACGGCGGGTCCGCAGACGCGGTCGGGAAACGTTACCAGTCCATGAACCTGATGGACCCGAACTCGACGCTGCCGCAGATGATGGAGAAAGCCTGCTCCATCCCGCTCCTCTTCCAGCCCGGGACAAAGTGGGAATACGGCGTGTCGATCGACATGCTGGGGGCGCTGGTCGAAGTGATATCCGGCCAACCCCTGGACGAGTTCATGCGGAAGCGGATCTTCGGCCCACTCAAGATGGTGGACACTGGGTTCTTCGTCCCCGAAGAGAAGCTGGGCCGGCTGGTCACTGCGTATGCCTACACGCCGGAGAAAGGGCTCGTGGCGGCGCCGCCCGAGCGCGGCGTCGACCGGTACCGGCAGGGCAGGACCAAGCTGCTGTCCGGCGGCGGCGGACTCCTCTCCACGGCGGCCGACTACCTGCGGTTCGCGACGATGCTGGCGCGGGGAGGGGAACTGGACGGCGTCCGGATCCTCGGGCCGAAGACCGTCGGCCTGATGAGCATGAACCAGCTCCCCAAGGGCGTCGACCCCGCGTGGTGGGGCGGCAAGAACGGCGGCAACGGGTACGGGTTCACGATGTCGGTCACGACCGATGTCGCCGCCACGACGGGCTACGGGTCGGTGGGTGACTTCGGCTGGGACGGGGCCGCGTCGACGTTCTTCAGAGTCGACCCGAAGGAAGACCTCGTGGTGCTGGTGATGACACACCGCACGCCGTGCGACCTGGAGATCCAGGTCAAGGCGAAGACGCTCGTCTATCAGGCGCTCCTGAAAGACTAGGCGCCGGGCAGGAAGTAGAACGCCATCCCGAGGATCGCGTAGAGCGCCAGCAACTGCAGCCCTTCGACCCAGTTGCTCTCGCCGTCGAGGGCGACGATGGCGGTCGCCAGGACGGACAACCCAATCGCCGCGATTTCGAAGGGGTGGAAGAGCAGCGTCATCGGGTGGCCGAGGGCGAACGAGACCAGCACGAGAATCGGCGCGACGAGCAGCGCGACCTGTGCGCTGCTGCCGACGGCGATCTCCACCGACAGCGTCATCTGGTCCTGTCGCGCGGCGACGACCGCGCTGTAGTGTTCGGCGGCGTTGCCGATGATGGCGAGCACGACGACGCCGGTGAACAGTTCGCCCCATCCGAACGACGCGAGCATCGGCTCGAGACCCCCGATGATCACCTCGGCGCCGATCGCCGTGAGCACGGTCGCGACGGAGAGCACGCCGATCGACTGCGCCACCGACCAGTGGGGCGCCTCCGCCGACTCGACGGCCCGCAGCAGGCCCCGGTTCGTGGTGAAGGCGTAGATCAAGCTACTCACGTACGCCACGATGAGCAGCACCGACGTCCCGATGCTCAGGTAATAGATCGCGGGCGGGCGCGGCGCCAGGCTCCCGAACACGGTCAGGTCGAACACCGCCGGCATGACCAGGGCCACGACGGCCAGGAAGAGCATGATGGTGGCGTTGCCGGCCGCCCGGCGATCGAATCGCTGCGACACGCGGCCGAGGCCGCCCACGAACTCGGCGAGGCCGAAGACGAGCAGGAGGTTGCCGACGATGCTGCCGGTGATCGTCGCCTGCACGAGTTCGATGTGCCCCTCGCGCAGCGCGACGAACGCGATGATCAGCTCGGCGGCGTTGCCGAACGTCGCATTGAGAAACCCGCCCAGCGTCGGCCCGCTGCGCTTGGCGAGCTCCTCGGTCGCCTGGCCGATGAGGCCCGCGAGCGGCACGATGGCGATGGCGCCGACGACGAACGTCCAGGCGGAGCCCGGAGCGAAGAAGGACAGCGCCCAGCTGGCGGGCGCCGCCAGCAGCAGGACGTTCAGCTTCTGCCCGGCGAGCCGCCGCACCACGCCGCGCCAGCCGGAGCGATCCGCGCGCTTGCCAGTCATCAGTCCTCCTCGTCCGCCGCCCATCGCGAGCATCGAGCCGCCGTGGGCGCCATCCATGCTAGCCCGGCGCTGTCCCTGGAATCGAGGGCAATCTCCAGCGCGGAAATCGGCCGGTGCGTGAGGCGCCGAAGGGGAGAGTTGAAGCGGGGGTGGGTCCCGGCGGTGTATCATCGCGACGGACGTTGCCCCGCCAGAGGAGAGCCTGACGCTCATGGCCACACCGAAGACACTGAGAAGAACCGCGCTTGTCCTCGCTTACGCGTGGCTGGTCGCCCTGTCGGCCGCTCCACTCGGCGCTCATCCGCAGCAGGCCCCAGGCACGGCCCCCCGAGTAGCGGTCATCCTAGGCAATGCTCCCGCGGGAACGGACGAACCGACCAGCGCCCAGACGGCGCGCTGCCTCAAGGCGTTCGAGCTCTACAAGAACGGGACCGTGGGCAAGTTGCTCGTGACGGGCGGCTTCACTCGGGACTACATCTCCGAGGCCCGGATGATGAAGATCGCCCTCGTCACCTTCGGCGTGCCGCCGGACGACATCCTCGAAGACCAGCTGGCGTCGTCGACCGTGGAGAATGCGGTGTTCGCGGCGCGCATGTTCGAGCAGCGGAACTGGCCGAAGACGGCGGTGATCGTAAGCCAGGCGTACCACCTGCCCAGGGCTGACGGGATCTTCAAGGGCAACGGATTCCAGGTGCAGGATGGGGTGTCGGCCGACGCGGCAACGAACGTCGAGGACTTCGCGCAGGTTCCGGGCATGAAGGGCGATGCGGAAGTGAAGACGGAGCCCACGGACCTGATCGTGGTCTACGAGCCGTTCAACGGCACCGAGCCGATGGAGTGGCCCACGCCGCAGCTCTCGCACAGGCTGCGCGTCGCGGCAGCGCTCTATCACAGGAAGATCGCGCCCACGGTCGTGCTCTACAACGACCGGTACACGCGCGGGCCGGTGAACCTCGCTCAGATGATGAAGATCGCGATCGTCTCGCTCGGTGTGCCGGCGGCGAACGTCAGCGTCGTCGGGCGCGGGGAATACCGCCGGCTGAACGACCTGGCCGCGGCATACGGGGACAAGTCTGCGACCGTCCTGACGACGGGAACGGCCGCGGCGGCGATGGCGACGGGGGCGGCGCCGAAGTGGAAGGTCGTCGCCATCGAGTGACGCGGCGGCGGCCGCCGTTCACGGGAACCTGAGCGTGCAGGGAAGGGGGCAGTGATGGCGAAGAAGATCCTGATGCTTGTCGGCGATTTCGTCGAGGACTACGAGGTGATGGTGCCCTTCCAGGCACTGCAGGCCGTCGGCCACAGCGTGGACGCGGTCTGCCCGGGCAAGACGGCGGGGCAGTCGGTGCGCACCGCGATTCACGACTTCGAAGGGGACCAGACCTACTCCGAGAAGCCGGGGCACAACTTCGCGCTCAACGCCACGTTCGACGCGATCCGCGAACAGGACTACGACGCGCTGGTCATCCCGGGCGGCCGGGCGCCTGAGTACCTGCGCCTCAATCCCCGGTTGCTCGACATCGTCAGGCACTTCGCGGACAACGACAAGCCGATCGCCGCCATTTGCCACGGCGCGCAGATCCTGGCCGCCGCGGGGGTGATCACGGGCAAGACGATCAGCGCCTATCCGGCCTGCTCGCCCGAAGTCGAACTCGCGGGGGCGACCTACGCGGCCATCAGTGTCGACGCGGCGGTCACTGACGGGAAGTTCGTGACGGCGCCGGCCTGGCCGGCGCACCCGTCGTGGATCGCGCAGTTCCTCGCCGTGCTCGGGACGCGGATCGAGCACGGGCGATAGTCAGCGACCGGCCGCGCCCGTCCACCGCACCGATACGCGAGCGGTGGCGCAGTCGTGTGGGTGACCGCTGAGGACGCCGATGCGCGTCGAGTCGTCTGCCTACTGCATCCGGTAGATGGCGAGCGTCAGGTCGGTGCCCATGGTCGCCACCGGGGTCTTCGACAGCGCCGTCGGGCCGTTCATCAGCCAGAGGCTCACCTCACCGGTCGTCGCGTGCCGCCAGAGGAGGTCGGCCTGCCCGCTGGCGTCGTAGTCGCCACTCCCCGCGAGGAGGGTGACGGCGTCGACGGTGTCCACGAAGCGCGCCTCCTTCGTCGTGCCGTGCATCAGCCACATCCACACCTGGGCGCTGGGCGTGTGCCGCCACAGCAGGTCGGCCTTCCCATCGCCGTCGAAGTCCCCGCTGCCCGCCATCGCATAGTCGAGCGAGACCGTGTCCACGAGCTTCCGCGACAGGGGCGTGGCGCCCTGCATCAGCCAGACCCAGACCTCGCCCGTGGCCGGGCTTCGCCACAGGATGTCGGCCTTGGTGTCGCCGTCGTAATCGCCGCTGCCGACAATCTGATAGCCGACATCGACGGTGTCCACGAGGAGGGCCGGCTGCTTCGTCGTGCCGTTCATCAACCAGAGCCACACCTGGCCGCTGGGCGTGTGCCGCCACAGGATGTCGCCCTTGGTGTCGCCGTCGACGTCCCCGCTCCCCGCAATCTGGTAGTCGGCCGTGACGGTCTCCACCCACATCCTCGACAGGGACGTCGTGCCTTGCATGAGCCAGATCCAGACCTCACCATTGCTCGCGCGGCGCCACAGGAGGTCGGTCTTGCCATCCCCGTTGTAGTCCGCGTTGCCCACCACCTCATAGTCGACCGGCACCGTGTCCACCAGTGTCTCCGACCGCCGGGTGGGGCCGTTCATCAGCCAGATCCACACCTGGCCCGTGGTCGGGTCCCGCCACAAGATATCGGCCTTGCCGTCGCCGTCATAGTCGCCGGTCCCCACAATCGAGGCCGTCTTGGTGACGCCGGCGCTGAGGTTCACCTGCGTGGTGCCGATCAGGACCGCGCCGGCGGGCGGCGTGACGCCCTGCTCCAGCAACAGCATGCTGCCCGTGCCCAGCCCGGGACCCGCAGGGCCCGTGGCCCCCGTCGCGCCCGTCGCGCCGGTGTCTCCCTTCGGGCCGGCAGGTCCGATCGGCCCCGCAGGCCCCGGTGGTAGATACGCGGGCGCCAAGGTCCCGACCCGGCCGTCCGGCTGAATCGCCATGACGGAACCCGAACTCAGGGGGCTCTCGACAATCCCTCCGATGAAGGTCTGGTTCTGGCCGCTCGGCGGACTCACCCCGCCGTTGTAGGCCGCGCCAATCCGAATCGTGTTCGTGTCAGCCGCCGTGCCCGCGACGTCGGCCCCGAGAAACAGGTTGTAGTGGCCGGTCGTCGCGAGACCGCCCGCGGCGCTACCGAGCGCCGTGTTGGAGTGGCCCGTGGTGTTGGAGAAGAGCGCGTTGACCCCGCTGGCTGTGTTGAGGGAGCCCGTCGTGGTGCTGCCGAGCGCGTTGACCCCGCTGGCGGTGTTGTCGTGGCCCGTGGTGTTGGCGTCGAGTGCCGAGTACCCGCCGGCGGTGTTGGCGTAGCCCTCGGTGTTGCCGTGGAGCGCCGAGTACCCGCTGGCCGTGTTGCCGCTGCCCGTGGTGTTGAGCTGGAGCGCCGAGCCGCCGAGGGCCGTGTTCTCAAAGCCCGTGGTGTTGAGCTGCAGCGCGTAGACGCCGGTCGCCGTGTTGCGGGAGCCTTCCGTGTTGGACGCGAGCGTGTAGGCGCCAGCGCCCGTGTTGTAGGCGCCCGTGGTGTTCGCCGCGAACGCGGAGGTGCCGAAGACCGTGTTGAAGCCGCTGTAGTCGACCGTGCCCAGTTTCCCGTCCGCGTCGATGACCACCGGCAGGCCGTCCGACACCGACGTGCCCCGAATCCCCGCGATGAAGGTCTGGTTCTGGCCGGCCGGCGGAGTCGCCGCCCCGTTATAGGCCGACCCGATCCGGATCGTGTTCGTGTCGGTTGCCGTGCCGAAGACCTCCGCCCCGAGAAACAGATTGAAGTGGCCCGTCGTCGCATTGTGGCCGGCCATGCCGCCGAGCGCCGTGTTGGAGCTGCCCGTGGTGTTCATCCAGAGCGCTGAGGCACCGAGGGCCGTGTTTGCGTAGCCCTCGGTGTTTTGCGCGAGCGCCTCGACACCGCTGGCCGTGTTGTGGACGCCCGTGGTGTTGCCAAAGAGCGCCGCGGCGCCGCTGGCCGTGTTCCATGAGCCCGTGGTGTTGCCAAAGAGCGCCCAGAACCCACTGGCGGTGTTGTAGCAGCCCATGGTACCGGCCTCGCACGACCCGGTCCGGCTGTTGTTGAAGAGCGCCTGAAAGCCGACGGCCGTCGTGTAAGGGGCCGCGGGGTCTTCGATCGGGTCCGCCTCAACTCCCGCAGTGGGCATGACTGGCGGCGCGTCGCCACTGACGGCCACCGCCCCACCGGTCGGACTGGCCGAGACGGTCGAGCCGGTTCCGCTCCCCGCCCCGGCGAGCGGCGCCCCCGCGACCACCGCCGCCCCCGGCGGGCTCGCCACCACAAACTCGTCCCATTGTTTCCGCGTCGGGTTCAGCACCGTCAACCGGTACGTCCCCGGCGTGGTCAGCACGGCTGGCGGGGCCAACACGGTGATGCGCGTGTCGGCGACATCCGGTAAGACCTCGACCGGCTGGCCGTCGACGGTGACCGTCGGGGCCGCGCCAAAGCCGACGCCCGTGATGACGAAGACCACCTCACCGTTCGGCAGAGTCTCGCTGGTCACGCTGCGAATGGTCAGCGGCACGCGCTCCTGTGCCCATCCAACTGACGCGAAACCGAGAATGGCCAGGACGACGAGTCCGATACGGCACTGCCTGCGTCGCATGATGACCTCCTCAGCAGAACTAAGCGAAACTCGGTGGGCCCTGAAGGGCCGCGGACGGTGATTCCATCGTCCTCACCCGCACGGCAAGGCACGGCCTCACGCCCGCGCGGCAGGTTGTCGCAGGGACGCGGGGGCGAGGACGCCCAAAGCCGAAGGGGCACGCGGGACAGCACGCCATGTGGCTCGTCCGGGTCGCTGAGCGACCGAAGGTAGAAGGTGCGCCGAGAGTATAGCGCGGCGTGGCGAGCCACGGCGGCGTTTCTCGCGGACACCGAAGCAACCTGTATCAGTAGAGCGACAACGGAAGACCGCGTGAGCCCGCTCACGCCGGGTGAGGCCGACGGGATAGCATCGCAACTGGCCGCCAGCGGGCAGGACGTTCTGAGTATTCGCTATGACGAAGGAATTGTGGTGCCGAGGGGCAGAGTTGAACTGCCGACACCGTGATTTTCAGTCACGTGCTCTACCAGCTGAGCTACCTCGGCACTGAGGTCACGCGCGCGGAGAGACCGTCAATATAACACGCGCTATCGCTTCGGCGAAACAGCTTTCCCCTTGTCCGGAGCGGCCTCGGGCTCCGGCTCCGCCGCGCGGACCAGGCCGAGTTCCTGCCGCACGCGCAGCTCGATCGTCTTGAAGACGCCGGGGTTCTCCTTGAGGAACTGCTTCGCGTTTTCGCGCCCCTGCCCGAGCCGTTCCCCGTCGAAGGAAAACCACGTGCCGCTCTTCTCGACGATCTTGCGATCGACCGCGAGGTCGAGCAGGTCGCCCTGCTTGGAGATGCCTTCGCCGTAGAGGATGTCGAACTCGGCCTCGCGGAACGGCGGCGCCACCTTGTTCTTGACGACCTTCACGCGGACCCGTCCGCCGATCACCGCGTCACCGTCCTTGATGCTTGCAATGCGCCGGATGTCGAGCCGCACGGACGCGTAGAACTTCAGCGCCCGCCCGCCGGTCGTCGTCTCGGGGCTCCCGAACATGACGCCGATCTTCTCGCGCAGCTGGTTGATGAAGACGAGCGACGTCTTCGACTTCGAGACGACGCCCGTCAGCTTGCGCAGCGCCTGCGACATCAGGCGCGCCTGCAGGCCCATCTGCGCCTCGCCCATTTCGCCCTCGATCTCGGCGCGGGGCACGAGCGCGGCGACCGAGTCCACGACGACGACGTCCACGCCGCCCGACCGCACGAGCACCTCGACGATCTCGAGCGCCTGCTCGCCGTTGTCCGGCTGCGACACGAGGAGGTTCTCGACGTCCACGCCGAGCTTCTGGGCGTAGCTGGCATCGAGCGCGTGCTCCGCGTCGACGAAGGCCGCCATGCCGCCCAGCTTCTGCGCTTCCGCAATCAGCTGCAGCGCCATCGTGGTCTTGCCCGAGGACTCCGGGCCGAAGATCTCGACGACGCGCCCGCGGGGCATGCCGCCGACGCCGAGGGCGAAGTCCAGGCTGACCGCGCCGGTCGGGATGACGTCGACCGGCAGGATCGCCCCCTTCTGGCCGAGGCGCATGATCGACCCCTTGCCGAATTGCTTCTCAATCTGGGACAGCGCGACATCCAGGGCTTTCGCGCGCTCGGCTCGGTCTTCAACGGCCATGACATCTCCTTGGTCTGCGTCCGGACAATCTATCTATTCTAGATATGTGCCGTCGCGCAGTCAAGCGAAAATCCGTGTCAAATGACTGTCTATTCATTTAGATACAGGCAGTTACGGGTGACAGCACTTTCGCCCCTACGAACGGGCGTCGCAGGAAATGCGCGCGACGCTTGCCGAGCGATGGCAGAGATTGCTACGGTGTCGGTATGCCGAGTCCCGTGGGCCACCTCGTCGCGGGCGTTGCCATCGCCTGGGTGGCCGAGGCGTTTCCATCCCGCAGCCGGCGCTTGGCGGCCCCCGGGGCCGGGGCCGCACTCGCCCCGGCGGTGACGCCGCTGGTCGTGGCCTGCGCGGCGCTGGCGCTTGCGCCGGACCTCGACATCCTGATGGCGGCGCATCGCACCTGGACGCACAGCGTGGGGGCGATCCTCCTCGCGGGAGGTGCCGCCGCCGCGATCGCTCGGGTCCGACGCCTGCCCGTCGTGCTGACCGCGCTGGCCTGCGCAGCCGCCGTCGGCAGTCACGTGCTCCTCGACTGGCTTGGCCACGATGGGAGCGCGCCCATCGGGGTGATGGCGCTCTGGCCCTTCAGCCATCGATTCGTATACTCGGGGGTCGACCTCTTCGCCGACGTTTCGAGGAGGTACTGGAAACCGGAGGAGTTCTTCCTCGGCAATGCCCGCTCGATCGCCCGCGAGCTGTTGATCCTGCTTCCGCTGGCCGGCCTGGCCTGGTTCGCAAGACGGCGCCGTCAGTACGTGTAGAACCCCTGGCCGCTCTTGCGCCCCAGGTGGCCGGCGGCCACCATCCGCCGCAGCAGGGGACACGGCCGGTACTTCGAGTCGCCGAATCCGCCGTGCAGCACGTCCATGATGGCGAGGCACACGTCGAGACCGATGAGGTCGGCGAGTGCGAGCGGCCCCATCGGGTGATTCATCCCGAGCTTCATCACCGTGTCGATCGCCTCCGGGGTGCCCACGCCCTCCATGACGGCGAACACCGCTTCGTTGATCATCGGCATCAGGATCCGGTTCGCGATGAACCCCGGATAGTCGGCGGACTCGACCGGCGTCTTGCCCACGCGTTCGCACAGGAGGGCCGCCGTGCTCATGGCCTCCGCCGACGTAGCCTGCCCCCGGACCAGTTCCACCAGCTTCATGAGCGGCACGGGATTCATGAAGTGCATGCCGAGCACGGACTCTGGGCGCGACGTCGCGGACGCCAGCGCCGTGATCGAGATCGACGACGTGTTCGAGGCAAGCAGGACGCCGGGCCGCGTCAGTCGATCGAGGGCCGCGAAGAGCGCCCGCTTCGTCTCAAGGTGCTCGATGGCGGCCTCGACGATGTAGTCGGCGGCCGCGAGGCTGTCGAACTCCGTCGTGAAAGACAGCCGTCCGAGGGTCTCGTCGCGGGCAGCGGCGCTGAGCGTGCCCTTGTCGACGAACCTGGCGAGGCTCTTGTCGATCGCGACGCGCCCGCGGTCGAGGGCCGCCTGGGCGACATCCTGGACGATCACCTCGAACCCCGACTGCGCGAACACCTGGGCAATGCCGTTTCCCATCGTGCCGGCGCCGATGACGCCCACGGACTTGATCATCACGACGCTCCTTTGTCGCGGAGCAACGGCCCCGCGAAGCCCGGCCGGCGGCGGCGGGGGCGGCGCGGCTCCGGCTGACGCAGCGCCAGGCGAACCACCGTGTCCGCGCCGAGCAGCTCCTGCACGCGACGCAGCACCAAGGGCGCCTGGCGCGCCAGTTCCTCGCCGAACCGGCCATCGTCGAACTCGACGTCGAGCACGTGGTCGCCCGACAGCCGGACCCTGGTCACCTTGGCAACCGCAGGCCCGACGGCCACCCGCCAGGCGAACAGCACCTTCTCCGGGGAGAGGGGCGCGGGACGCACGACGCGCGCGATTGCCGCGGGCAACAGGGACTGGATGGACTCCATGGGTCAGGCTCGAGCGTGTGAGAACGCCAAGTGTATCATTCCGGGATGCGGCTGATCCTGGCTTCAGCATCTCCCAGGCGGGCGGCGCTTCTCGGCGCGGCAGGATACGCCTTCGACGTGGCCCCCGCCAACGTCGACGAGTCCGCGGAGGCAGGAGAGACGCCCGACGCGTACGTGCTTCGGGTCGCGGCCCTGAAGGCCCGGGCGGTACTTGGGTCGTTCCCGGGCTGCGCCGTCCTCGCGGCCGACACCACCGTCGTCGTCGACGGCGACGTGCTGGGAAAGCCGTCGGACGACGAGGACGCGGCGCGCATGCTCACGCGGCTGTCCGGCAGGACCCACCAGGTGCTGACCGGCGCCGTGGCAGCAGCGGAGGGCCGCGAAGTTGGAATGGTGGTGTCGACCACCGTGCGGTTCGCCAGGATGAGTCCCGCCGACGTCGCTTGGTACGTGGCGAGCGGGGAGCCGGCCGACAAGGCGGGTGCGTACGCGGTCCAGGGTCTCGGGGGCCGGTTCGTGGAGGCGGTTGAGGGGTCGTACAGCAATGTCGTCGGACTCCCGCTCGACGAGGTCGAACGGCTGCTGGAGGCACTGGGAGTCGAACGCCCCGGAGGGCCCTGTGGTGCCCGGCCAGACGCCGACCCGGCGAATTGACCGGGCCGGGGGCCGGAGGTATTCTGTGGAGGGGCTCCACCGCGGTTAACTGGCTGCATATGAAACAGAAAGCCGTCAAGATCGGACTCACCAGCCTCGTGCTCGTCGTCGCCCTCGGCGGACTCCTGTACTCCACGTTGGGCGAGGGCACGGAGTTCTACAAGCACGTCGACGAAGTGATGGCGAACCCGGCGGAATGGCAGGGCAAGAACCTCCAGCTCCACGGCTTCGTCGTGAAGGACTCCATCCTCCGGAAGCGCGATTCGCTCGAGTACCGCTTCAAGGTCCAGAGCAAGGGCGCGGTCGTGGATGCCAGCTACACCGGGATTGTGCCGGACACCTTCAAGGACGACTCGGAGGTCGTGCTCAAGGGCCGCCTGGACGCGAGCCTCTTCCGCGTCGCGCCGAACGGCGTCATGGCGAAGTGCCCGTCGAAATACGAGGCGAAGAAGGGCCTGACCGGGCCCGGTGCCTGACGCGTGTGTCCCGTCCAACTTTAACCCTACCCGCCGGTGCCGGGCCCCGCTCGGGGCGCGCCGCCGGTGGCCCCTGGTCGGTTCAGGTGAGACATGGCCTCTCTGGGTTCGTTTCTGCTGATGGCAACCTTCGTGCTCTCCGCCTACGCGATCGCCGCGTCGGTCGCGGGAGCGAGGCGGGGATCGCGTAGCCTCGTCGAAAGCGGGGTCGGCGCGTTCTACCTCTCTGCGGCGCTCATGACGGTCGCCTCGGCAGTGATCGTCCGCGCCTTCGTGACCGACGACTACACCATCAAGTACGTCCAGCGCTACTCGGACGGGCTGCAGCCGCTCTTCTACAAGCTGACCTCGTACTGGGGCGGGCTCGACGGCTCGATCATGTTCTGGGTGTTCCTGCTGGCGGTGTTCGGGTCGCTCGCCGTCTACGTCAACCGCGAGCGCCACCGGGAGCTCATCCCGTACGTCGTGGCGATCATCTCCGCCGTGGAGCTGTTCTTCCTGTTCATGATGATCGTCCACAAGAACCCGTTCGAGACGTTCCTCGTCCAGGCGCCGTCCGACGGTCAGGGGCTCAACCCGCTCCTGCAGAACATCTACATGGTGGTCCATCCGCCCAGCCTGTACACCGGGTTCGTCGGCATGACCATCCCGTACGCCTTCGGTATGGCGGCGCTCATCACGGGGCACCTCGACGACACGTGGCTTCGCGCGGTGCGCCGCTGGACGATGGTGAGCTGGCTGTTCCTGACGCTCGGGCTCACGCTCGGCATGATCTGGGCCTACGAGGAGCTCGGGTGGGGCGGCTACTGGGGCTGGGACCCGGTCGAGAACGCCGGACTGCTGCCGTGGTTCACCGCGTCGGCTTTCCTGCACTCGGTCATCGTGCAGGAGCGCCGGGGCATGCTGAAGGTCTGGAACGTGTCGCTCGTGATCATCACGTTCTTCCTGACGATCTTCGGCACGTTCATGACGCGGTCGGGCGTGGTGCAGTCAGTCCACGCGTTCGGCGAGGACCGCACGCTGACGTGGATGTTCACGGTGTTCATGGTGGTGATCCTCGTGTTCAGCTTCGCGTGGGTCATCCGGCGCCTGCCACTGCTCAGGCCCCGCTACGACCTCGACTCGTGGGTGTCCCGTGAAGCGGCGTTCGTGGCCAACAACTGGATCCTGCTCATCGCCGCGCTGCTCGTGCTCTTCGGCACGATGTTCCCGACCGTGAGCGAGGCGCTGACGGGCAACAGGCTGACGGTCGGCCCTCCGTTCTTCAACCGCTGGATGGCGCCCCTCGGCCTCGTGCTGCTGGCCCTGACGGGCGTGGCGCCGCTGCTCGCGTGGCGGCGGTCCACCCTCGCGAACCTGCGCGACCAGTTCCTCAGGCCCGTGGTGTTCGCGCTGGCCGTCTCGGCTGTCTTCGTCGCCCTCGGCGTACGGGTGTGGTCGTCGGGCATCTGCTTCGCGCTCTGCGCGTTCGTCACCGGGACCATCGTCCAGGAATTCGTGCGCGGCGCGCGCGTGCGCCGGGCGTCGACGGGAACGGACCTCCTGACAGCGGGCATCGGTCTCGTGATGCGCGAGCAGCGCCGCTACGGCGGCTACGTCGTCCATCTCGGCATCGTGCTGATGTTCCTGGGGTTCGCCGGCGAGGGCTTCAAGGTGGACCAGCAGCTGCTGTTGAAGCTCGGACAGGAAGCCACCGTCAACGGCGTGACCGTCCGCAATGCCGGCGTCACGGTCACCGACGACGGGCAGAAGCAGATGATCACCGGGCATATCGCGGTCTCCGAGCGCGGGCGGTCCCTCGGGACGATGTACCCGGCTAGGTGGTTCTATCGCAAGCACGAGCAGCAGCCGACGACCGAGGTCGCGATCCGCAGGTCCGTGGCCCGGGATTTGTACCTGGTCATGCCGGCCTACGAACTGCAGGACCAGTCGATGAGCCTGCAGGTCGTCGTCAACCCGCTGGTGAACTGGATCTGGACGGGGTTCGGGATTCTGTTCCTGGGCACCGGCATCGCGCTGCTGCCCGAGCGGGCGTTCGCGTTCGCGGAATCGCGCGCGGCCGCGAGGTCGGCCGTCTCGTAGGGCTGGACGACAAACGGCGTTGGGGAACTCGAGCATGGCGCGAAAGGCGAATGACGCAACCCGGCGGGCGAGAGCGTTGGCCCCCGCCCTCGCAACTCCCGCGGCGCAGCCAACGGCGGCCCCCGATCGCGCCGGCGGTGTGCGCCCGTGGCACCTGCTGCTCGCCGCCACGCTGGTCGCGATGGCCGCCGGCGTCGTCCTGACACGGGGTACGTCTGCCGCGAACACGATCGCCGTCGCCGTGGCCATCGGGACGGCGGCGCTCGCGGCGGCCGCGGCGGCGAGGACCGTCGCGCCCCTCGTGTCGCCCGAACTGGGCGAGCAGACGGAGATGCTCGGCGGGCGGACCCGGGCGGCGCTCGAGCGCGACAAAATGCTCGTGCTGCGGTCGATCAAGGAAGTCGAGTTCGATCGGGCGATGCTGAAGATCTCCGACGCCGACTTCCAGGAGATGTCCGGGCGTCTCCGGAGTCGCGCGGCCGGCCTCATGCGCCAGCTCGACCAGGACGCCTCCGGCTATCGAGGCCTCATCGAGCGCGAACTCGCGACGCGAGTCGGGTCAGCGCAGGTCCGCCCCTCGCCCGGCGCCGTACAGCCGGCTCCCGCGCCCGCCACCGGCCAGTGCCCCGCGTGCGGCGCGTCGAACGACGCCGACGCGCGGTTCTGCAAGGCCTGCGGAACGAGGATCGAGGTGGAGTCATGACGCGGCACGTCAGCATCGCGGCGCTGCTCGTCCTCGCGTGCGTCGCGGGCTGGGCCGTCCCGGGAGCCGCGCAGATGCCCGATGCGCGGCAGATGTCGGGCATCCCGATGCCCAGCCCGGACGTCCCCGCCGGCAGCGTCTCGGTTCGCCTCGTGCGCGGGGACCTCTCGAACAACATCGTCGGACACGACGTCGAGCTGCATGCCGGGGGCCGGGTGCTCACGGTCAGGACCGACGGCAGCGGGCGCGCGCTCTTCAGCGGCATCGCGGACGGCGAGCAGATCCAGGCCGTCGCGGTGGTCGACCAGGAGCGGCTCCAGTCCCAGCCCTTCGCGTTGCCGGCAGGCGGGGGAGTCCGGCTCGTCCTCGTCGCAGGCGCCGGCGCGTCGGTTCCCGGACTCGCCTCGCCGGCAGCCGCCGCCGGGTCGCCCGGAGGTCCACGGGCCGGGACGGCTTCCGGAGAGGTGGCCTTCGCCGGCGACAGCCGGATCCAGATCGAGTTCGACGACGACAGCCTGGAAGTCTTCTACCTGTTCGACCTCGTGAACCCGGCAGGTGCGCCCGTGCGCCCGAAGGAGGAACTCGCGTTCCAGCTGCCTGAAGGCGCCAGCCAGCCGTCCGCGCTGGAGGGCAGTTCAGCGCAGGTGTCGATGCGCGGGCGGCTCGTCACCATCAGCGGACCGATCGCCCCAGGCGTGACGCCCGTCCGGCTGGCCTACTCGCTGGAACCGGCCGGGCCGGACCGCGTCATCCTGCAGGCGCTCCCCGTGGCCTGGGAGCGGGTGCAGGTCATCATGGCGCACGCCGGGCAGGCGCGCATCGGCTCACCGCAGTTCACGAGTGTGGATGAGGCGACCGGCACCGGCCAGCCGTTCGTCCTCGCGACGGGCGGGGCCCTGGCGGCGAACCAGGCGCTGACGCTCTCGCTGAGCGGCCTGCCGAGCCGAAGCCACGTCGGGCGGAACCTCTCGCTTGCACTGGGCCTGATCGTCCTCCTCGCGGGCGCGCTCTCGTTGATGCGGCCCGGCGCGGCGGCGGGAGATGCCGGGCGGCGCGGGCAGTTGTCGGGGCGTCGCGACAAGCTCATGGCGGACCTCGTCCGCCTCGAAGAGCAGTTCCGGGCCCGCGCCGTCGACGCGCAGCGGTATGCCGCGCGGCGCGAGGACCTGATCGGCCAGCTCGCGCGCGTGTACGGAGAGCTCGACTCGCGGGCAGGCGGTCCGGAAGAGGCATAGGCGCCGTGTTCGATTTCGATCGTCTGGTCGTCGACGACGTCTCCCGCAACTTCGGGCGCCGGCGGGCGCTGGTCCGCGTGAGCTTGACCTGCCAGGCCGGCGAAATCGTCGGGCTGCTCGGGCCGAACGGGGCGGGGAAGTCCACGCTCCTCGCGATCCTGGCCACGCTGCTCGCGCCCTCATCCGGCCAGGTCCGCTACGGCACGCACGATTCCCGGGCCGCGGGTCCGGCGCTGCGCGGCAGGCTCGGTCTCCTCGGCCACGACCTCTACCTCTATCCCGAACTCACGGCGCGCGAGAACCTCGAGTTCTTCGCGCGGCTCTACGGGCTCGAGGCGGCGTCGGCGCGCGTCGGGCAGGCGCTGGCGACGGCGGGCCTGGACGATCGGGCCGACGATCTGGTGTCGAGCTTCTCCCGTGGGATGCGCCAGAGGCTCGCGCTCGAGCGGGCGCTCTTGCATGGGCCCAGACTGTTGCTCCTGGACGAGCCGTTCACGGGGCTCGACGACGCGTCGGGGCAGGCCCTGGTGGCGCGGCTCCGCGGGCTTCGCCGGGAGGGCGCGATCGTCGTGGCGGCCACGCACGACCTCGATCTCGCCGAGGGCCTGCTCGACACCGTGGCCGTCCTCCGCGACGGGCGGCTGCTCCCGGCGCCGGCATCGGCCGCGAGCCTCAGGGATCGGTACCGTGAGGCCATCCGGGCGGCGAGGGTGTCGTCATGACGCAGTTCTTCCGCGTGGCCTGGGCGGTGACGCGCAAGGACCTCACCGTCGAAATGCGCAGCCGGGAAATCGTCTACACGACGGTCTTCTTCGCGGCCTCCTGCGTGCTGGTGTTCGCCTTCGCCCTCGTCCGGGAAGGGCGCCCCCTCGAAGATGCCGCGGCAGGCATCCTGTGGATCTCGATCGCGTTCTCGGGGACGCTGGCCCTCGGGCGGACCTTCGAGCGCGAGCGCCATACCGAAACGCTCCGCGCCCTGATGCTGGCCCCGTCCGACAGGCCGGCGATCTACGTGGGCAAGCTCCTGGGCATCCTGGCGCTGCTCGCGATCGTCGAGGCGGTGCTCGTGCCGATGGTCGGCCTGCTGTTCCACGCGCCGATGCTGGCGAGGCCCCTCTGGCTCGTCACGCTCCTCGCGGCCGGCACGATCGGGTTCGCCTCGGTCGGGACGCTCTTCGCCGCGATGCTGGTCCGGGCCCGGAGCCGTGACGTCCTGCTGCCGGTGCTCTTGTATCCGATTACGATACCGGTCATCATCGCCGGAGTCCGGGGCACGGCGGCCATCCTGCAATCCACGCCCGACGAGCCCATGGTGCGGTTCTGGGCGGCGCTCCTCGTGTTCTTCGATGCCGTCTTCGTGACGTTGTCGCTGTGGACCTTCGAGCCTTTGATGACGGAGTGACGACGATGTCCCGGTTCTTCACGCCGCTGGCGTTCTTCGCGATGGCGCTCTTCGCCGCGGCGCCCGCCGTCGTGGCCGTGGCGCCTTACGAGCAGACGATGGGACTGGTGCAGAAGGTGTTCTACTTCCACGTCCCCTCCGCCATGCTGATGTTCGGCTCGGCGTTCGTGTGCGGGATTGCCAGCGCCGTGTTCCTCTTCCGGCGTTCCGCGGCAGCCGATCGTCTCGCGCTGGCGGCGGGCGAACTGGTGGTGCTGTTCGGGCTCGTCGTGATGGTTACCGGGCCGCTCTGGGCGCGCAAGGCCTGGGGCGTGTGGTGGGAATGGGACGCCCGCCTGACCTCGTCCCTGCTGCTGTGGATGATCTTCCTGGCGTACCTGCTCGTGCGCCGCTACGGGGGGCCGGGCTCGGAGAAACTGGCCGGCGCGATGGCCCTCTTCGGCATGGCCAACGTGCCGTTCGTGTACGTGTCGGTGAACTACTGGCGCACGCTGCACCCGAAGACGAGTGTCGTGATGACCCTCGGGCCGGGCATGCGCGGCGCATTCTGGTTCTGCGTGCTCGCGTTCGTCTCGCTCTATGCCCTGTTGTTGACGCTGCGCACGCGCCTGGAGGACCGCCAGGCGCAGGTGGAGCAGCTGTACCTCGCGCTGGACGAGTGAAGCCCTCCAGCCTCCCGAGGCGATGGTCATGAAGAAGACGCTGGTGTCGCTCCTGCTGATCGTCCTGACGCTCGGTGCGGTCATCGCGGCCGCTCAGCCCGCTCCGGCGACCGCCGCCCAGGAGGGCTTCGTCCCGGTGAGTTCCCTCCCGCAGGCCGAGCGGCTCCCGGCCGCGCCGCTGCTCGTCGCCGCATACGCCGTCGTCTGGGTCGCCCTCCTCGTGTACGTCTGGCTGCTCTGGCGGCGCATGGCGAAGCTCGAGCGCGAGCTGGCCGACTTGAACCGCCGGGTCCAGCGGCGCTGAGGGTCAGCGTTATGGGGGAAATGGGAGCGGGCCACTTCATCTATATTCCGTCCACGATCCTGATCGGGATCGTGATCGGCTGGATCCTGGGATCGCGGGCGGCGCGGGACGCCTACGCCGCCGAGCTGCGCCGCCGCGAGGATGCGGAGGCGCGGGCTGCCGCGAAGGCCGCACGGCTGGCCGGCCCGCCGGCCTGACCGCCGGCCGTCCGGGGCCTACCGTCCCACGCTGAGCCGGCGGGCGAGCACGTCGGGCAGACCAGCCTCCCGGATCCGTTGCTGTGCCCGTTCGACCGGGTACGCCACCCGATGACAGGTCAACGTCCGGGAGCCGGTGTCCAGGATGCCGTACGCCGCGCGAGGGTCGCCATCCCTCGGCTGCCCGACCGATCCCACGTTGGCCAGGTACCTCTGGCCGTCCTGCAGGACGACGGGCGCGCCCGGCGACACGTCGAGGAAGTCGACGTCATCCCCGGCCAGGCGCATGGCGAACGGCGTGTGTGTATGTCCGAAGAGGCACACCGGCCGGCTGGCGGCGCGAAGGGCGTAGACGGCGTCCATCTCGTCGAAGATGTACTCGTCCTCGTCGAACGGCGTGCCGTGGCAGATCTCGAGGAACTCGTCGACCGCCAGGGGACCCCGCGGGAGGCCCCGAAGGTAGTCGCGGTTCTCGCCGGTCAGCATCCTGGCGGTGGCGCGGGCGCTCGCGCGCGCCGCGTCGTTGAATTCCCCGGCCTCTCCCATTCCGCACGCGACGCGATCGTGGTTGCCCCGGATCGCCGCGGCCACGGGCAGACCCCGCAGCCGGTCGATGACGGCGTTGGGCTCGCCGCCGTACCCGACGAGGTCTCCCAGCAGCAGGGCACGGCTTTCGCCGAAACGGGCGGCGTCCGCCAGCACCTGATCCAGCGCGTCGATGTTCGAGTGGATGTCGCTCAAGACGAGGTACAGCATGTCGGGGCCTATGTGCCCAGCCACTCGACGACCTGGTCCGCGAGGTCGCCGATCGACGCGCGCGCGCCGTCCAACCGGACGTGGGCCTGGGCGTACGCGAGGCGGCGGGCCTCGTAGAGCCGCTCAAATTCGGCGCGGCTGGACGCGACGGGCCGGCTGCCGTCGCCCGGCAGGCGCGCGATGATCCGGTCGAGGGGCACGTCAATCCAGAAAACCGCCCCGTCCGCCTTCATCAGGGCGCGCAGGTCCGGGTCCACGAAGGTCCCGCCCCCGGTGGCGACGACGGCGTGCTTCAGGCCGACCAGCCCGCGGACAATCTCGCGCTCCACCGCCCGGAAGCAGGCCTCGCCCTTCGAGGAGAAGATCGCCGAGATGCTCATGTGCTCCCGCGCCTCGATGCGGTCGTCGACGTCCTCGACGCGCCAATCGAGACGCCGGCCGAGTTCCCGCGCGAGCGAGGATTTGCCCGCGGAAATGAAACCGACGAGGTAGATCGTCTCTGCCCGCACTGGCGCACCCGCCCGAGGATTCCGGGGACCCGGCGCACAGGGCGCCACGTCACGTTTGCACTATAGCATCAGCCGGAATCTGGGCTATGGTAGGGAGGACTGCCGGCCCGGTCATGTCCCGGCCCGGTGCACCGATGGCATATTCAGCACGCGACGCCACCATCCGGCTGCGATTCAACAGTGCCTTCGAGATGCTCGACATGGTCCAGCTCGTCAGCGACCAGGTCGGCCGGCAGCTCGCCTTCGACGAGGACGCGCTGATGTGGATGGAGGTCGCGGTGCGCGAGTCGATCATCAACGCGATCAAACACGGCAATCGCCACGACCGGTCGAAGTACGTGACGGTGGCGTTCACGACGCGGCCGGCGCCCGCGGCCGGCGAGCTGGAGATCTCGGTCCAGGACGAGGGCGAGGGCTTCGACCCGGAGTCCCTGGCCGATCCGCTCGCGCCTGAGAACCTCCTCAAGTCGAGCGGCCGCGGCATCTTCTTCATGCGCAGCTTCATGGACGAAGTCGGCCTCTCGCGGGGCCCCGGCGGCGGCATGCAGGTGCGCATGGTCAAGCGGCTCGCCCCGGAATCCTGACTCCCGTCCAGCACCCTCATGCCGCACGATCCTCGCTACCTCGCGACCGCCATCGACATCGTCCTCCGGGCCGGGGAGATTCAACTCGCGCACCTCCGGAGCGGCGTCAGAATCGACATGAAGGGCGCGATCGATCTCGTCACGGACGCCGATATCGAGGCGGAGCGGATGTGCCGGGACGTCCTGGCGTCCAGGTTCCCGTCCCACGCCATCCTGGCGGAGGAGCTCGGGACTGCCGGCGATGCGTCCGAGGCGGGCGGCTGCTGCTGGATCTTCGATCCCATCGACGGGACCACGAACTATGCGCACGGGCTGCCGATCTTCTGCGCGGCGCTCGGCCTCGAGATCGACGGACGGATGGAAGTGGCGGCCGTGTACGACCCGTCGCGGCGTGAACTGTTCACGGCCGAGCGCGGCGGGGGCGCGTATCTGAACGGCGAGAGGATGAAGGTGTCCGGCGCCGCGCGGCTGCTCGACGCCCTGCTGGTCACGGGGTTCCCGTACGATATCCAGGAACACCCGGACGAGATCCTCGGCCTCTTCGGCGCATTCATCAGGCGGGCGCGCGCGGTGCGGCGCCTCGGGTCCGCCGCCCTCGACATGGCGTACGTGGCAGCCGGGCGCTTCGACGGCTTCTGGGAGGACAGCCTCAAACCGTGGGACGTGGCCGCCGCGAGCCTGCTCGTCGAGGAGGCCGGCGGGATCGTCTCCGGAACCGACGGCTCGCCGTTCCGCGTCCGGGCGGGGCACGTGCTGGCCGCGGCGCCCGCGCTACACCCGCGCATGCTCGACGCCATCCGCGAATTCCGCGCCGAGCGTTCACGAAACCGGACGGCCTGATATCCTGCAAGGACACGGCTGCTCGCGGCGGCCCGGTATTCCGCCCAGTTCCGCCTGCAAACCTGGCATCAGATGTGCTTTCTCCTCTGCCAGGTTGTTTGACCCGGAGGGTTAGAGATGACACGTCGCACCATGTCCACGACTCTGGCACTGGCCATCGCGATCGGGCTGCTCGCCACGCCGGCGGCTGCGCAGCAGTCGCTGAATATCCAGCTCGGCTCGTTCATGCCGCGCGGAGAGGACGCGCGGATCAACAACGACGTGCTCCTCACGGACCTCAGTTACCTCTGGTTCGACCTGCGCGACTTGAAGGGCGCCACCGTCAGCGCTGACTGGTCGGTCCTGCTCGGCAACTACTTCGAAGTGGGCGCCGGCGCCGGCGTGTACGAGCGCACGATCCCCGCCGTATGGGCGGACTCGACGTGGGACGACGGCTCCGATATCCAGTCGAATCTCAAGCTGCGGATCGTGCCGCTGACGGCCATGGTCAAGGTGCTGCCGCTCGGGGCCTGGCGCACGATTCAGCCCTACGTCGGCGGCGGCATCAACGTCTACTTCTGGCGCTACAGCGAGATCGGCGACTTCGTCGACCTGACGGACAACAGCATCTACTCGGAGCGGTACATCGGCACAGGAACGGCCGTCGGGCCGGTCGCGATCGCCGGTGTCCGGGCGCGCGTGTCGCGCAACGCGACGCTCGGCATCGAGGGCCGCTACCAGTGGGGCGAAGGCAAGCTGTCGAAGGATCAGTTCCTGAGTGACCGGATCGACCTCGGCGGCAGCAGCGTCCTCGCGACCTTCGGCTACCGGTTCTAACCCGCGGGTTCCGCGGCGGTACGCCGCCGGTACAGCACCACGCCCCCGCCTTCTGCCACGCGATCGTAGCCGGCGAGAAAGCGGGGGCGTTCTCGTGCCCGGGCCGCGAGCATGTCGCCGCCTTCCGCCACCCCTTCGATCAGCACCCATTCCGCGTGCGGCTCGGGATACTCGAACGCCGCGATCCAGACGTCGCCGTTGCCTTCGTGGAGGAAGTCGCGGACGCGGTAGCCGTCGCGGGACAGTTCCTGCATGAAGTGCGCGAGCGAACCCATGCTGGCCATGATGGGCTGGCCATCCCAATGTTGCCTCAGGTACGCCGCCACGCGCATTCGTCCGGCCTGGTGCGCACCGTCCCACTGCGCCTCGAGCACCATCGGGGCAGCCGGGTCCAGCGGCCGGGGGCCCAGGACCAGCGCCGCGAGGGCCGCAGCTGTGACCAGCGGTTTGGCTCGCCCGGAGAGGCCGACGGCGAACCCGATGCCGAGGCCCAGCAGGGGAATCAGGCAGACCATGTAGCGGATGCGGAACGGGTGGCCGGAATAGAAGGCGAACCAGGGCAGTGCGGCGGCGCCCGCGAGCGCGATCGCCGGAACAAAGCCCGCCAACTTCGATGAGAAGAGGCCGCGAACGACCAGGAGGAGCAGGCCGAGCGCTCCGAGAACGGCCAGCGGATAGCTGGCCAATTCGTGGAGGCCCCACCAGACGGACACCGCGGCGTGCACGGGCTGGTGCATGGCAGGGTTGTTCGCGACGAAGAACCCCGAGTCCACGAACCACTCGCCGACGGTGGCGCGGCTCAGCACCATGAACGCCACGATGGCGGCGGCAGGAAACGCCGCCAGGCGGCCGATGCGTCCGGCAGCGGCGCGCACCGCATGGCCCTGACGGACCAGGGACACCCATCCCAGCCCGAGCAGCAACGCCGTGACGGGCCATGCTTCGTAGCGGGTGAGACACGCGCCCGCGAGCGCCAGCCCTGCGCGCCGCGCGTCGACGGACGTCCCCGAGCGCAGGGCCTTGATCGTCAGCCACGCCGACGCCGTGGTGAGCGCCATCAGGAGCGGCTCGGTCATCGGAGTCGATTGGAGGTACAGCACGTTCGGATTGAGGCCGAAGACGAGCGCCGCAGCCGCCGCCGCGACACGGGAACCGGTCGCGTCCATCACGATGCTCGCGAGGCCATACGCCGTGGCGCTGTAGGCCAGGATGGACACGGCGACGCCGAACGCCCCTGTCCGATACAGGACGTCCCATTGAACCGGGATGGCGCTCAGCAGGTGGGGAAGCGGGAGCCAGACGGCCCCGACCTGCATCCAACCTGGAGTCAGGCTGTCCATGATCCTGCGGGCGACCACGAGGTGGGCCTTCGCGTCGTAGTGGGAGAGCGTCAGCCCCTCGCCAGCGTACCGAAAGGCGACTGCTATCCCGACGGCCAGCGCCGCGAATCCCAAAGCGACTGGCCACCGCCGGCCGGCGAGGGTCCCGATGGTCTGCCGGTCTGGCGAGTGGGATTCCACGAGTCCGGTAGCGGTCACCGTGTTCCGCGCATCCCGGTATCGTACATCACCCGTTTCTTTCGCGGGAGCCGCCCGTTCGAACCCTTGGCCATCGGCGCCTGCCCCGGCCCGCGGCCGAGGTATAATCGCGACCGCGCCGTGACCACCCCGTACCTCTCCGTCGTCATCCCGATCAGGAACGAGTCCGCGAACATCCCGGAACTCTACCGCCAGCTCACCGAGTCGCTCGGCCGGTGGGGCAGGCCCTACGAGATTCTCGCGGTCGACGATGGAAGCACCGACGACAGCTTCGATCGGCTCGCCGCTCTGCAGGCCCGGGACCCGCGGCTGCGGATCATCCGGTTCCGGCGGAACTTCGGGCAGACGGCAGCGTTCGCCGCAGGCTTCGCGCACGCCCGCGGCGCGCTCATCGCCACCTCGGACGGCGACCTGCAGAACGATCCGGCCGACATTCCCGGGCTGGTCGCCCTGGTCGAGCAGGGCGCGGACATCGCTGCCGGCTGGCGCAAGGATCGGAAGGATCCGTTTGTGACGAGGCGCCTGCCCTCGATGATCGCCAACTGGATCATCTCGCGGGCGACCGGCGTGAAGCTGCACGACTACGGCTGCTCACTGAAGGTGTTCCGGGCGGAGGTCATCAAGCCCCTTCGCCTCTACGGGGAGATGCACCGCTTCCTGCCGGCCATCGCGAGTGAACTCGGGGTGACGATCGTCGAGCAGGTCGTCAACCACCGTCCTCGCGTGCACGGCCGGTCGAAGTACGGCCTCGGCCGGACGGTGCGTGTCATCCTCGATCTGATGACGGTGAAGTTCCTGTTGAGCTACGCCACCAGGCCGCTCCAGATCTTCGGCCTGTTCGGGATCATCATGGGCGGCCTGGGCGGGATCATCATCGGCTGGCTGGCGTACCTGCGCCTGTTCGCCTACCAGTCGATCGCCAACCGGCCGCTGCTGCTGTTCGGTGTCCTGCTCGTGTTCACGGGGGTCCAGCTGATCACGCTGGGGCTCCTCGCTGAAATGCAGGTCCGCACCTACCACGAGTCCCAGGGCAAGCCCACATACGTCATCCGGGAGATCCGGGAAGCGCCCGCCGACTGAGCCCGTGCACCGCGGGCCTTATTGAATATCGCAGACGTCCACTCGGATGTCCGGGTACGTTTTCGCTGATCCCCAGCCCGCGACCTGCGCGCCTTCCGCGTCGCCGAGCACGTCGTACTGCCGCTGGGCGTTGCCCTGGCCCGCGCAGATGATGTCGCACGAGTAGCCGTTACAGCTGCTCCCGCCGCCCTTGCGCAGGATGCCGAAGGGCGAGCCGGAAATGCTGTTGCGATTGAGCGACTTCGCGCTGGCCACCAGGAAGCTATAGAGCTGGCTGGTGGACATGTACCCGTTACTTCGCGCGTTCGCACTTGATGATCGTGTCCGGGTTGCTCGAATTGCACGCGGCGCCGGTATTCGGCGTTGTGGGCGTCGTCGGCGTGGTCACCACGGGGGGGGCGGGCGTGACGAAGCTCTGGACCAACGACCAGTCGCTCGTCACGTTCGCATCGAAGGCCCTCACGCGCCAGTAGTACTTCGTGCTGGTCGCAAGCTCCTGCGCGAGGGTGAACCTCGTCTCGACGGACCGCTCGGGGACGGTGACGATGGCCACCATGGCGGTGAACGTCTGGTTCGAGGAGATCTCGAATGTGTAACTGATCGCACCGGCCGGGCCGCTTCGCACGGCGTTCGTGACCTTGAATTCCGGGCTCCGCGACGAGGTCGCGGCGCCGCTGATGGGCGAGACCGGCACGGGCGACTTGATCACGACCGGGGTATACACGGAGAAGGCGACGGGAGCCGAGTAGTCGCTCGAATTCGCGCCGTCGACGGCGCGGGCGCGCCAATAGTAGGTTCGGTCCGAAGACAGCGCGTCCGGCAGCTTGTAGCTGGTCGTACCACTGCCTCCGGGTTCGACGCCCTCGCGGGTGACGAGCTTGGTGGAGAACGCGGAGTCCGCCGAGACCTCGAACAGGTAGCTGATGGCGCGCTGGCCGTTCGTGGTCGAATTCTGGACGGTCAGGGTGATCGGCTGATCCGAGGAGGCAATCAACATCCCCTGGGGCGGTGCGACCACGGCCGGTGTCGTGATGTTGACGCCCGCAATCGGGCCCGCCACGGACGGGCTGGTCGGATTCGAGCTCTTCGAGGCGTCGCAGCCGGCGAGGGCCGCCAGCATGATCGGAAGGGCCAGGATTCCACTCGTCTGCCTGCTCATCATGGGTGCTCCGTGGGCGCGCCCGGCTATCGGCGCGGACATCCTCTGGACATCACCTTACAACGATCGTGCCAAGCCCGGACAGGGCTCGGCCTTGCCAGTGATCTATCGGCCGGAACTGGCGGGAACTTCAGGGTCAGGTCCGGGTGCGGCATGCCGGTCTAGTTCGCCAAGCCGGATGGCGTTTCCGACGGGGAATCCCGAGCCAGGGTCCAGGAGGGGCCGCGAAGCCAGTACGCGGCCGCACCCGACAGCGAGAAGAGGATGATCAGCCCGGCACCCATGAACGAGACGACGAGCGCCGACTCGATGGGGAGGCCGATCCGGGAGAAATAGTAGGTGAAGGTGGCTTCTCGCACGCCGAAGCCGTTCAACGACACCGGCGCCATCTGCACCACGAACGAAATCGGCACGATGACGGCCAGGTGCCACGCGGACACCGGAATGTCCATGCTTCGGACGATGGCCACGTAGAACGCGACGAGGACCGCCTGGACCAGGACGGCCCCAAGGAGACACGTGACGAGGGCGCCGGGAGCGTTCCTGAACCTGGTGAGCGCCCCGGTCAGCCTGCCGATCCGTTCCCCCACCCACTCCTGGTGGATGAGCCGCAGCGGGCTGAGCAGCCTGGCGACCCCCCCCGGGAGCAGGACAGCGGCCGCGGCCACGGCCAGGCCTCCGACCAGGGCCAGCCACAGCATCGACGCCAGGACTGGCGGTTTGCCTCCGATCGTGCTGGCGACGGAGGACCCCAGGGCCGCGATGGCGAGCAGGCCGAGGAGGCCCAGGCCCCGATCCATGAGCACGATCGTCGTGGCGAGCGTCTTCGAGCCGGCCTGCGCGGCGGTGTCCGTGATGCGGATGACGTCGCCGCCGATGTTGCTGGGCAGGAAGTTGTTGAAGAACGTGGCCACGAGGTACGAGTTCACGAGCCGTCGGAAGGGCACCGCGATGTGCTGCGCGGAGAGGAGCAGCCGCCAGCGCCACCCGCTGAGCAGGATCATGAGGAGATAGAGCACGAGCGCGAACACCAGCCAGGCCGGCGACGCGCTTCGCATGTGGGTCCAGAGCCGCGACAGGTCGGTCCGCGCGAGCAGGACGTAGAGCAGGCCAACGCTGACGACGACCTTGAGGAGCAGGACGAGCACTCGCCTCGCGGCGCTCTGCCGGGGAACCTCCTCGTCGTCCTGTTGAGCCATCAGCGGGTCAACTGCCTCCGGGAGCTGCCGTTGGGGCCAGGCCCCTCGAGCAGCGAAAAGCGTAACACGCGCCTCCCCACGTGTAAATCAGCGCGGGCGCGCCGGCGTCCTCGGCTGCCGCCCGCTTCATTGACGCTGCTCCGGCGCGGCCCCTAGAATGGCAAGGTCGTGCGAATCCTGATGATTGCCCCCGAGCCCTTCTTCGAAGCGAGGGGAACGCCGTTCAGCGAGTACCACAGGATTCGGGCCCTGACCGACCTGGGCCACACGGTGGACCTGGTCACATACCCCTTCGGACAGGACGTCGCCATCCCGGGCCTCCGGGTGCACCGCAGCTGGCGCCCCCCGTTCGTGCGGCGCGTGAAGATCGGACCGTCCTTCGCCAAGCTTCCGCTCGATCTGCTGCTGGCGCTGAAGGCGCTCCACGTGGCGGTCAAGTGGCGGTTCGACTATGTCCATTCGCACGAGGAGGGGGGCGGCATCGGGCTGGCGCTGGCCCGGCTGCAGGGTGTGCCGCACCTGTACGACATGCACTCGAGCCTGCCCGAGCAGCTGTCGAACTTCCAGTACAGCCGCTCGAGGCTGCTGCTCAGGGCGTTCCAGTTCCTCGAGCGGACGATGATCCGCCGCTCCGCGTCGGTCATCGTGATATGCCGGTACCTCGCCGACGTGGCCCGCGCCGTCGCGCCGGGCGCCCACGTCGTCCTGATCGAGAACGCGCCGGGATCGGGTGAGGCGTGCGCGGCGGGTGCCTCGGTCCCCGTGCGGGAGCGGGCGGGGATTGCCGAAGGCGCGCCGCTCGTGCTCTACACCGGCACGTTCGAGGCGTACCAGGGCCTCGACCTGCTGTTCCAGGCCATGCGCGTCGTGCTCGACGCGCGGCCCGAGGCGAGGCTGCTGCTCGCGGGCGGGCGGCCCGACCAGATCGCGCGCGCACGCGCGGACGCGCAGCGCGAGGGCATCGGGGCGGCGGCGGTGTTCGCCGGAGAGCGGCCCGCCGACGAGATCCCCGCGTACCTCGCGGCCGCCGACGCGCTGGCGTCGCCGCGCAGCCGTGGCAAGAACACGCCGCTCAAGATCTACCAGTACCTGCGGGCCGGACGGCCGATCGTCGCGACGAATCTCCTCACGCACACCCAGGTCCTCGATGCGAGCGTTGCGGAACTGACCGACCCGACCCCCGAGGCGTACGGCGCCGGCATCCTGCACGTCCTCACCGACCGCGAGCACGCCGGCCGACTGAGCGCCGCGGCCCGGCAGCTCGCGGACACGAAATACACGTACGACGCCTACGTCGCGCGGACCAGGGAGGCCCTCGCGCCGATCGCCGCCCTGGTCGGCGGAGAGGCGCCGGCGTGACCGAAGACCACTACAGCTATCGGGTGTACGCCGATCCTGCGATGGCGGAGCGGTTCGATGCCATGCGGTTCAGCGGGCCGATCGGTACCTTGCTGGCCGAGACGCAGGACGCGGTCGTCGCGGACTTCCTCGGCCCCATCGCCGGCCGGACCGTCGTCGACGTCGGCACGGGAACCGGCCGGGCCGCGATGGGGCTCGCGCGCCGGGGGGCACACGTGACGGGCGTGGACGCGTCGGCGGAGATGCTGCGCGTGGCGAAGGCGCGCGCGGCGGAGAGCGGGCTCGCTGCCGCCTTCGAGGTCGGCGACGCCCACGCGCTCCCGTACGCGGACCGGTCGTTCGCGGCGGCGGTCAGCCTGCGGGTCCTGATGCACACGCCCGGGTGGCGGGTCTGCCTCCGGGAGTTGTGCCGGGTTGCCGACGACCGCGTGGTGTTCGACTATCCCGCGATGCTCAGCGCGGCGGCGTTCCAGGCTGCGGGTCGGCGCGTCCTCGCGGCGCTGGGGCGCAAGGTGGAGGCGTACCGCGTGTTCCGGACGCGGGACGTCAACCGCGTCGTCGAATCCTGCGGCTTTCGCGTCGCGCGCGAGCATCGGCAGTTCGTGCTGCCGATCGCCGTGCACAGGGTCATCGGCTCGAGAACCGCGACACTCGCGGTTGAACGGTGGCTGGCGGCCGCGGGGTTGCTGCGCCTCTTGGGGTCTCCAGTGACAGTGGTGGCGGTCCGATGCGAACGCTAGTCACGGGCGCGACGGGGTTCATGGGTGGCCACCTCGCGCGGGCGCTCCGGGCACGTGGACACGACGTGCGCGCGCTCGTGCGTGCGGAGGATGACCGCTCCGCGGCGCTCACGTCGGACGGCATCGAAACGCGGCCGGGCGATCTCCGCACCCCCTCGACACTTCCCCCCGCGCTCGCCGGCGTGGACGTCGTCTATAACGTCGGGGCGATCTACCGCCAGGCGGCGGCGGGCCGGCGGGACTATCATGCCGTGAACGCCAGGGCGGTGGCGGACCTCGTCGAGGCCGCGGCGGCGTCCGGCGTCCGGCGGGTCGTCCACTGCAGTACCGTCGGCGTCCATGGGGATATCGAGCACCCGCCGGCGAACGAAGATGCACCCCTGCGCCCGGGCGACGAGTACCAACGATCGAAGCTCGAAGGCGAGCGCCTGGGGCGGGAGGCGGCGGCCCGCTGCCACATGGATCTGGTGATCGCCCGGCCGAGCGGCATCTACGGTCCCGGCGATCGGCGGCTCCTGAAGCTGTTCCGCGGCGTCGCCCGCCGGACGTTCGTCACCCTGGGGGCGGGCGAGATCTTCTATCACCTGACCTACGTCGGCGATCTTGTCGAGGGCTTCCGCTTGTGCGGGGAGCTTCCGGCGGCGGCCGGCCGGACGTATATTCTGGCTGGCGGGGAAGTGACCCGGCTCAACGAGTTGGTGCGCCGGATTGCCGCCGCCGCTGGCGTACGGCCGCCGTCGCTGCACCTGCCCGTCTGGCCCGTGTGGGTCGCCGGCGCGGCCTGCGAGGCGGTATGCGTGCCGCTCGGGATCGAACCGCCCCTCTACCGGCGGCGCGTCGACTTCTTCACGAAGAGCCGCGCCTTCGACATCAGCCGCGCCCGGGCGGAACTCGGCTTCGCGCCGCAGGTCGGGCTCGACGAAGGGATCGGCCGCACGCTCGACTGGTATCGGACGCAGGGGTGGATGTGATGGCTGACATCCCGAAGGCCCAGGAACAGTTGTTCGACGAGCGGACCTCCGCCGCGAACAAGTACGCGCGGCTCGTCGTCGGCAAGCCCGGGGTCTGGGCCCTGCTCCGGCACGAACTGATCGTGCTCGTGTGCCAGGCCACGCCCGGCGCCCTGGGCCTGGTGCTCCGGAAGCTGTTGTATCCGTGCCTGCTCCGCTCGTGCGGCCGGGACGTGGTCTTCGGCCAGAACGTCGTGCTGCGGCATCCACGGAAGATCCGCATCGGGGACCACGTGGTCATCGACGACAATTGCCTGCTCGACGCGAAGGGCGACGCGAACAGCGGCATCACGATCGGCACCGGCGTGTTCGTCGGCCGGAACACCATTCTGTCCTGCAAGAACGGCGACATCGCGCTCGGCGATCGCGCGAACATCGGCTTCAACTGCGAGATCTTCTCGGCCAGCCAGGTGACGGTGGGCGCCGACGCGATGCTCGCGGCCTACTGCTACGTGATCGGCGGCGACCACGAGTTCGGCGACGCGTCGATGCCGGTGACGGCGCAGGGTCGCCGCTCGAAGGGCGTCTCCCTCGGCGACGGCGTCTGGTTGGGCGCCGGGGCCAAGATCCTCGATGGCGTCCGGATCGGCGCCCACGCGATTGTCGGGGCCGGCGCCGTGGTGAAGGTGGACGTGCCCGAGTACGCCGTTGCCGCCGGGCGGCCGGCCCGCATTCTCGGCGTGCGGGGCGCGGCCGACACGCCCGCGGAGTAGCATGAGCACGCGCATGCTGAACGTCCTGCACGTCTGCGACCACCTCGGCTGGGAAGGGTCGCGCATGCACGGCGTGAAGCGCCTGTTCTCGTGGATGATGCCGCGTTTTGATCCCGCGCGCTTCAACGTCTCGCTCGTGAGCTTGCGGAAGAAGGACCTGTCCGAGGAGACGCTCGAGTCGCTCGGCATCGACATCTCCTACCTCCACAAGTCGAGGTTCGACCCCGCGACGTTGACCGCGCTGCTCAAGATCATCGACCGGAAATCGATCGACATCCTCCACATGCACGGCTACGGCGCGACAACGTTCGGGCGCTCCGCGGCGGCGCTGCGGCACCTGCCGGCGATCCTGCACGAGCACGCGAACCTCACCGACACGCCCTGGTTCCAGAAGGTGGCCGACCGGGCGCTCGAGCCCTTCACCGATCTCGCCATCGCGGTGTCCAGGAGCACCGCAGAGTTCGTCATCAAGGCCCGCCTGGTTCCCGCGCGCAAGGTCAAGGTCGTCTATCTGGGCGCGCCGTTCGACGAGTTCAGCCGGCCCCGGAGCGCGGACGAGGTGGCCGCCACGCGTCGCGCCCTCGGCATCGGGCCCGACGATGTCGCCATCGGGACGGTGACGCGGCTGCACGACTCGAAGGGAAACGAGTATCTTGTCGAGGCTGCCAGGCTCGTCCTCGACGTCCGCCCGCAGGCCCGGTTCTTCGTCGTGGGCGAAGGACCGCTGAGGCCGGAGCTCGAAGCGCAGGCGGCGCGGTTGGGCCTGGGCGACCGGTTGGTGTTCGCCGGGTTCGTGAAGGACGTGGCCGCCACGCTCGCCGCCTTCGACCTGAGCGTCTTCCCGTCGCTGTGGGAGGGCACGCCACTCACGGCGTTCGAAGCCCTCGCCGCCGGAAAGGCCATCGTCGCCACCGACGCGGACGGCCTGCTCGACATCCTCCACGACGGCGACGACGCCCGCATCGTGCCCAAGCGGAACGCGCGGGCGCTGGCCGATCAGATCGTGGCGCTGATGGACGCGCCCGGCGAGCGCGCCCGGCTGTCGGCGAATGCCAGGCTCACCGGCGCGGACTACGACATCGGGGCGTTCGTGCGCAAGATGGAGCGCCTGTACGTCCTCCTGCACGAGGTGTCGCGGCGGACGCACCGGAAGGGGATCCTGGAGCAGGACCTGTCCTTCCTGACGGGAGGGCGGCCGTCGTGACCCCGCCCGGCACGCACCGGCGCGACGCCGTGCCAGGCCTGCTGGCCGCGGCCGTCATCGCCTGCATCTACGGCGGCATCGCCCTGTCGGTGGACTTCCCACGGTCTGCCTTCGGGCTCCAGAGCGACGAGGCCACGTACTATATGATGGGGCACAGCCTCGCCGCAGACCGAGACCTGGCGTACCGGCGGGAGGACCTGGCCCGGGTGTGGCACGAGTTCCCGTCGGGGCCGTCCGGCGTGTTCCTGAAGAAGGGCCGCGACCTGGACGCGCACCTCACGGGCCGGCCGCCGTTCGTGCGCGTGGACAGCCGGCCCGACCCGGACACGGCGCAGCTCGTTTACGGCAAGTCCTACGTCTACCCGGCCTTCGCCGCCCCGTTCGTGGCGGCGTTCGGCACGAACGGGTTCCTGGTCTTTCATGCGCTGCTGCTCGGGTTGGTCACGTTGGCGGCGTACCTCTTTCTTAACGCCCGCTCGTCGCCGGGCGTCTCCCTGCTCCTCGCCAGCGGGTTCCTCATGGCGTCGGTGGCGCCGACGTACTTCGTGTGGATCACGCCCGAACTGTTCAACTTCAGTCTCGTGCTCCTGGGCTACGTCTGCTGGCTCTACAAGGAGGTCGCGGCGCCGGAGACCTCGCCGCGCGCGGCGCGATGGCTCTTCTCGCCGTGGTCCGATCTCGCCTCCGCCGTGCTGCTCGGCGTGGCGACGTTCTCGAAGCCGTCGAACCTGCTGCTGATCCTGCCGATGCTCGCGTGGTTCGCGATGCGGCGGCAGTGGCGCCGCCTGATCGTGGCCGGCGCGGTCTTCGCGGCGGTCGGGGCCGTCCTGGTCGGCGGCAATCTCGCGATCACCGGGGACTGGAACTTTCAGGGTGGGGATCGCCGGACCTTCTACGGATCGTTCCCCCTGCAGAACCGCGGCCTCGGCTGGGAGGACGTCGGCCAGGATCGGGCCACGAACCGCGTGCTCTCCGAGATCATCTTCGACCGCCGGGTCTTCTGGACGACGCTCTCGCACAACCTCGGCTACTTCCTGGTCGGGCGCTACTCGGGCCTCCTGCCGTACTTCTTCCCCGGCCTGTTCGCGATCGCGGCGTTCCTGCTCGCCCGGGGAAGACGGGCCCCGTGGCAGTGGCTCGTGCTGGGCGCCGCCGTCGCCGAGGCGCTCCTGCTCCTCGTATGGGTGCCGCACACCTACAACGGCGGGGGAGGCTCCATCGGCAACCGCTATTTCATGAACACGTACGGCGTCCTGCTCTTCCTGCTGCCGCCCAGCTCGAGCGCCGCCCTGGCCCTGGTCCCATGGATCGTCGGGTGCCTGTTCTCCGCCCAGGTCACCTTCAATCCGTTCTATGCGTCCTTCAACCCGTCCGACCAGGCGAAACAGGGCCCGCTGCGCTGGCTGCCGGTGGAACTTACCCTCGTCAACGACCTGCCGATCAACACCCAGGCGAACCGCGCGCGCGTCTGGTTCGGCGAGGGCCGGCGCTTTCAGATCTACTTCCTTGACGACAACAGTTACGCGCGCGAGGAATTGAGCTTCTGGGTGCGCGGGCACGCGACGGCGGACCTGCTCGTCAAGACCGTCGAGCCGGCATCCGCGCTCGACCTGGATCTCGCCAGCGGGGATGCGGCGACGACGGTCACGGTGACGCGGGGCTGGCGCGCCCAGCGTGTGGATCTCGCGCCCAACGCGACGGCGCGAATCAGCGTACCGCTCGACGACGGGTTTCCCTACGTCGGCACCCGCGTGTGGAAGGTCTCGATCAGGAGCAGCGCGGGGTTCGTGCCGTTCATCCTGACGGCGGGCTCGCAGGACATCCGGTTCTTGGGCGTGCGCGTGAAACCGGAGTTGCAGAAGTAACCGGGGCGCCGGCACGGGGGACGAGATCGATGAAGATCGCGGTCGTGATATCGAGCCCGCCGCTTGCCGAGGGCGGGCACCTCGTGCTCGCGCGGTCGCTCGTCGGCGCGCTCCGCGACGCGGGGCACGAGGCGGGCCTCGTCGTCACGCCCCAGAACCGGTTCGGGCGGCTGTCTTCGTCGTACCTGGCCGCATGGCTCACCGACGTCGGGATGACCTACGACGGGTCGTCGATTGACCACGTCATCTCGCTCCGGTTCCCAGCCTACGCGGTCCGTCATCCGCGCCACGTGGTCTGGCTGAACCACCGGATGCGCGAGTACTACGATCTCTGGGACCGGTTCCTGCCGACCCTGTCGTGGCGCGGCCGGATCAAGGAGCGCGCGCGCCGCGCGGCGCTTCGCCGGGTCGACCACTACCTGTTGACCCGGCACGTGAGCAAGGTATTCACGATCTCGGCGACGATTCAGGAGCGCCTCCGGCGGTTCGGGAACATCCCCGGGGAGGTCCTGTATCCACCGCCGCCGCCGCGCCCGTACCGCTGCGACGGCTATGACGGAGAGCTCTTCGCCGTCTCGAGGCTCACGGCGCTGAAGCGCATGGACCTCCTGCTGCGCGCGCTGGCCGAACCGGCCGCGCACGGCGTGCGCTGCGCCATCGCCGGCGAAGGAGAGGACGCGCCTCGGCTCCGACGGCTCGTGTCCGACCTCGGTCTGGAACCGCGCGTGACGCTGGTCGGCCGGATCGAGACCGACGAGCTGGTGGCGCGGCTTGCGACCTGCCGCGCGGTGGTCTTCCCGACCTTCAACGAGGATTACGGCCTGGTGACGGTCGAGGCGTTTGCCTCGCGAAAGGCCGTGATCACGTGCACGGACAGCGGGGGGCCGGCGGAGCTCGTGAAGCACGGCGAGTCGGGCTTCGTCTGCGAGCCGACTTCCGCGGCGCTCGCGGAGGCCATGGCGGCCCTGGCATCGGATCGCGCGCTGGCGGAGCGGCTCGGCCACAACGGCGCCGACGTGGCGGCCGGCATCACGTGGCCCGGCGCCATCAAGAAGCTCCTCCTGCAGTAGCCGGCGCGGTCCATGTCGTATCGCAGCCCCCTCGAAGCCCGAATCGCGCGGAAGGTGACCCGCGCGATCACGGCGTACGACCTGATCGAAAACCATGACCGCGTCATGGTCGCCTTGTCCGGCGGCAAGGACAGCTGGGCGCTGATGCAGATCCTCGACGTCCTGCGGCAGCGGGCGCCAATCACGTTCAGCCTCGTCGCGGTCACGGTGGACTCCGGATACCCGCAGTTCCGGCACGACGTCATCCACGAAGCGTGCGCCGCGCGCGGCTGGGAGCACCACGTCGAGCGAACCTCCATCGGATCGGTCATGGACGGCCTGCTGGCCCCCGGCGAGTCGCCGTGCTCGCTCTGCGCCCGTTTTCGCCGGGGTGTGCTGTACCGGATCGCGGGCACTGTGGGCGCGACCAAGGTCGCGCTCGGCCACCACAGCGACGACCTCATTGAAACCGTGCTGCTGAATCTCTTCTTCGCGGGCTCCCTCAAGGCGATGCCCGCCAGGCTCGTGTCCGACACGGGCCGACAGGTCGTCATTCGCCCCCTGTTCCTGGTCGGCGAAGACGAGACCCGCGAGTTCACCAGGGAGCGCGGTCTACCCATCGTCGGCGGCTGGTGTTCCGCCTGCGCGAACGCGGGCCTGCAGCGACAGCGGGTCAAGCGACTCATCTCCGACCTCGAGCGCGAGCACCCCGGCGTGAAGGCGTCGATGCTCCGCGCCGTCGCGAATGTCGTGCCGGATCACCTGCTCGATCCGCGGCTCAGTCGGCCGGCGAAAACCGCGCCCGCCGCCAGGGCCGGCGAGCACCTCGACGTGAAAGGCCTGGAATGAGAGCTGTCGTCCAGCGGGTCAGCGAGGCGCGCGTGCGCGTCGGCGGGGCGGTGGTGGGGGAGATCGGCCGCGGGTTCCTGGTCCTTGTCGGCGTCGCAAAGGACGACGGCCCCGCGGACGTGGCACATGTCGCGGGCAAGATTCGGGATCTGCGAGTGTTCGACGACGAGAACGGCAGGATGAACCGGCCGCTCGGCGACGTCGGCGGCGCGGTCCTCGCGGTCTCCCAGTTCACGCTGTACGGGGATTGCCGCAAAGGCCGGCGCCCGTCCTTCGACCACGCCGCGGGCCCGGATGAGGGCCGGACCCTCTTCGACGCCGTCGTGCGCGAGCTCCGTGCGGGAGGGCTCCGCGTGGAGACGGGCACCTTTCAGGCGCACATGGCTGTCGAGCTGGTGAATGACGGCCCCGTGACCATCCTCGTGGACAGCCGCAAGACCTTCTGACCGCCTAGACGACGCGGTAGAACGCCTCGAGGGCCTCGATCTCGCGGCGCGCGCGATCGGCGTCCCAGCCGCAGGCCCGCGTCATGACCGCGGCGCACGCCGCCACCGTCCCGCCGCCGGGATGAGCGGCCATGCCGATCGGGAGCCGGCGCAGGACGACGTCGGCGAGGGTGCACGCCATCTCCGCCCCGGCCGCGTACTCGACGGCGGCACGCGGGAAGGGCATGCCCGGAGCGACCGGTTCCGCCAGGCCCGGTTCGTTCTGGCACAGGGCTGCCACACCGCGCCAGGCGGTGCCATGGGTCCGCACGAGCGCAGCCAACTGCTCCTCGGACAGGAGACTGCCGGCTTCTGCTCGCGCCCGCCCCAGCTCCGCCTCGACGTCCTCGACGTCACACCCCGGGAGGCGGGTGACCCCGGTCCGGCAGGCCGGGAGCGACCGCCCGAGCTTCTGCCCGACGAGGTCCACCGTCTGCTCCGCCACGCCGCGCGCGGTCGTGTACTTCACCCCGATGACCGACAGGGCGCCCTCCACGCCGTCCGCCCGGTGGTCGTGGATGCGGTGGTGCCCCATCAGCGCGAGCGCACCGTGGCGGTCGCGCACGGCCGGCACGACACCCCTGTGCACCAGCGTGACGTCGGCCTCGGTGAGGGCCAGGGCCGGGAACGCCGAGTTCACCTCGCTCACGAACGAGGTGAGCTCCGCGCGGCGCACCGACAAGTCGTCAGGCTCGGCCGGGAGATTGGAGTGTGACGTCCCGACCAGCATCCGCCCGTGCCAGGGCATGATGAGCAGCAAGCGGCCGCCGGACGTCGGTGCCCCCATGGCCACCGGGCCTGCCGGGCGCGAGGTGACGAGATTCATCGCCTTGAGCAGGGGGTACGCGGGGGCGCCGCCCAACAGCGTCATCCACGGGCGGCAGGCCGCGCCCGCCGCATTGATCGTGACCCGCGCCTCGATGTCGAGCGATCGGCCGCCGAGAGCGTCCCGTGCCCGGACGCCCTGCACCCGGTGGCCGTTCTTCAGCGGCTCAACGGCCTCCACGTGGTTCACGACCACGGCGCCGCTCGAGGCCGCCGCCTCCGCGAACGCCAGCGTCAGCCTGTCGGACTCCGGCATCTGGTAGTCCGACCACATCGCGCCCCCGGTCGCGTTGGCGCGCGCGTTGGCGCCGAAGATGCGGCGGTACGCCTCGAGCCCGACGACGCGCCCGGCCGGCAGCCGCAACGGCGGCGCCACGCCGGCGTTC
Source organism: uncultured Acidobacteriota bacterium (assembly GCA_963809475.1). Lineage (GTDB taxonomy): Bacteria > Acidobacteriota > Vicinamibacteria > Vicinamibacterales > JAKQTR01 > JAKQTR01. Next base: position 2,238,000 of record CAWEJS010000001.1, on the reverse strand, counting down.
CGGTCGAAACCGAGCACCGCATCGGCGAGGAACCCGGCGCGGAGCGCCCAGGTCGACCGCGTGAGCGTGCGGGTCGTCGCCATGGCGAAGGGCAGCGGCGTGACGAGGTGCGGCGCGATTCGGGCCATCGCCCGCCGCTCGCACACGGAGAAGCGCGCCTTCAGCACGTCGCCCGTCTGCAGGGACCGCAGCCCGCCGTGGACCGTCTTCGCGTGGTTGAAGGAGCTGCCGCTGCCGAAGTCCTCGCGCTCGATCAGGGCGGCCGTCAGGCCTCGCTGCGCGGCATCGTACGCCACGGCGAGACCGTGGATGCCGCCGCCGATGACGAGGACGTCGAAGGGGCGCGCCGTGAGGCGCGTGAGATCGCGTGTCATCACGATGGGTGTCCTGCAGGCTCGTTTCCGGAAAGCGCCCGAGTATTCTATAGTACGCGGCCGTGGCTGACAGATCCGCGCCCTCCACGCCGCGCACGGCCGAGGTCCGGGCGTACTGGAACCATCGGATTCATGACCTCGACATCACCACCCAACCGGCAGGCTCGCCGGGCTTCTTCGACGATCTCGACGCCTATCATTTCGACAAGCTGCATCACCTGTTGCGCCTCGTCGACTTCGACGGCTACGCCGGAAGGCGGGTTCTCGACGTCGGCTGCGGCGCCGGCGTCGATCTCGTGCGATTCGCGCAAGGCGGGGCCAGGGCGACCGGCCTGGACGTGGCGGGTTCCGCCATCGCGCTCGCACGCCGGAACCTGGAGCACCGGTCGCTCGAGGCATCGCTCTGCGTCGGTGACGGCGAAGCCCTGCCGTTCCCGGACGACGCCTTCGACTTCGTGTTCGCCCACGGCGTGATCCAATACACGGTGGACGATCAGGCCCTCGTTGACGAATGCCGTCGCGTGGTCAAGCCGGGCGGCACGGTGTTCCTGCAGGTCTACAACCGCATCTCATGGCTGAACGCGCTCTCGCGCGTGATGAAGGTCGGCCTCGAGCACGAAGACGCCCCGGTGCTCAGGAAGTACAGCCCCGGCGAGTTCCGGGGCCTCCTGCGCGGATTCGCGCACGTGCGCGTTGTGCCCGAGCGTTTCCCCGTCAAGTCCCGGCTTCACGGAGGGTGGAAGGGTACGCTCTACAACTCCCTGTTCGTCGGCACGTTCAACGCAGTCCCGAGGCCGCTCGTGAGGCGGTTCGGGTGGCATCTGCTGGCATTCTGCCGGAAATAGGGCCTCGCGGCCCGGGTTGACCTCGTGGAACTGGAACTCGCCAAGGCGCACGCGTACGGCAACGACTTCCTCTACCTCGCGGCGGGCGATCTCGAACGGGGAGACGCGCCGGACCTGGCCAGGATGCTGTGCGAGCGCCACACCGGCGTTGGCGCGGACGGGCTGATCCTCTACCGCCCGTTCCCCGGAGGGGCGGTGATGCGGCTGTACAACGCCGACGGCAGCCACTCTGAAGTGTCCGGAAACGGGGTGAGGGGCCTTGCGGCGCTCCTGTGCTGGGAGGCCGTGCGCGCCGGGGCCGCGGCGCCGTCCTCGGTCACGATCCGCACCGATGCCGGCGACAAGCCCGTCACTGTTCTTGCCTCGACGCCGCCGCGCTTCGTCTGCCGCGCGGCCATGGGCGACCCCACGGAACTCCGGCAGGAGGTCCTCGACGTCGACGGGACGGCGGTCCCCGTGGTCGTGCTGCGCGTGGGCAATCCCCAGTGTGTGGTCCTGGAACCGGCGCTGGATGAGGCAAGGTACCTGCGGCTCGGGCCGGCTCTCGAGCGGCATGCGTTCTTTCCGGAGGGCACCAACGTCGAATTCGCCGCCGTCGAGGGCCCAGGCCGCGTCCGGATCCTGATCTGGGAACGAGGCGTCGGACCCACACTGGCGTCCGGCACGGGCGCCTGCGCGGCAGCCGTTGCGGCCATGGCATATCGGGGGACAGCCAGGGACGTCGTGGTTGTGTCGCCTGGCGGGACCCAACGCGTCGAATGGCAGGAATCCGGCCTCTTCCTCACCGGCTGGGCCGAGGTGCTGTGGCAGGGCCGCTGGATCCGCTGACCCGGAGCCGGCAGCAGGCTCTCGAGGCAGTCGAGGTGTACTCCCCGGCCGAGCAGCAGTTCAACCGGCGCCGGAAGACCCTCGGGCTCGTCCTCGCCCCGCTGCTGTTCCTCGCCATGCTGGCCGCACCGTTCGAGGGCCTCGCTCCGCCGGCCCATCGGCTCGCGGCCATCCTCGTGCTCGTCGTCGCGCTCTGGATCACGGAGGCGCTGCCGCTGGCCGTTACGGCGCTGCTGGGCCCGCTGCTGGCCATCGTGCTCCAGGTTGCCCCTGCGGGAAAGGCGCTGGCGTCGTTTGCCGATCCCATCATCTTCCTGTTCATCGGGAGCTTCATCCTTGCCGAGGCGATGTGCGTGCATGGGCTCGACCGCCGCGTGGCCTTCACGGCGCTGTCGTCCCGCGTGATCGGCAGGAGCGCCGGCCGCCTGCTGGTGGTGCTCGGCGCGGTGTCGGTCCTGCTGTCCATGTGGATCAGCAACACCGCGACGGCCGCGATGATGTTCCCGATCGGGATGTCGATTGTGACCCACCTCTCGTCCCAGCCCATCGCGAAGGCGCCCCGCTTCCAGCAGTTCGCGACGACGATGATGCTCATCACGGCGTTCGGGGCCTCGATCGGCGGGATGGCCACGCCCATCGGGACGCCTCCCAACCTCATCGGCCTGGGTATGCTGCGGGACCTGGCCGGCGTGCAGATCTCGTTCTTCAGGTGGATGCTGCTGGGAGTGCCGCTCTCCGCCGGCCTGTTCGCGCTGCTGGCGCTGGGGTTCTGGTTCATCGGCGCGCGCGGGCTGCAGCTCCCGGGGGACATGTCCGAACTGGTCCGGCGCGAGCTGGGCCGGCTCGGTCCGCTCTCGCGCGGTGAGCGCAACGTCATCGTCGCCTTCGCGCTCACCGTGCTGCTATGGACGTTCCCGGGCATGTTGGCGATCGCCGGTCAACGCGACTCGGGGTTCGCGAACGCGTACGGCTCCTCAATGCCGGAGGCGGCCGCGGCGCTCACGGGGGCCATCCTCCTCTTCGTGCTGCCCGTCGACTGGAGGCAGCGCCAGTTCACCATGTCCTGGGAACAGGCCGTCAGGATCGACTGGGGCACGATCCTGCTGTTCGGCGGCGGGCTCGCCCTGGGGTCCATGGGGTTCTCGACGGGCCTGGCGCAGGCGGCCGGTACCGCGGTCGCGTCGTGGGTCCCATCCCACACCCCGCTGGCGTTCACCGTCCTCTTCACCTGCCTGGCGGCGGGCCTGTCCGAAATGACCTCGAATACCGCCTCGGCCAGCATGATCGTGCCGATCGCGATCGCCGTCAGCCGCGCCGCCGGCATCAGCCCGCTCCTGCCCGCGCTCGGCGCGACGCTGGGCGCGAGCGTCTGCTTCATGCTGCCGATCTCGACCCCGCCCAACGCCATCGCCTACAGCTCAGGCCACGTGCCGATTGGTAAGATGATGAAGTACGGGGTCGGCCTCTCCGTTGCATCATGCGCCATGATCATCACGCTGGTGACGGCCATGGCATCGTGGCTGTTCTGACGGACGGGCGTTCGCAGATTCTGCGTACCCCAAACACGCGAGGCGTGCACGAGCCGACACCGTGGCGCAGCCGGGCGCCGCTGCCCGTCCCGCGATCATCGGCGTGGCCTTCCCCGCAGCGCGCGCCCTGCGGGGGCTTACACGCCATACGCGCAGCGTGGCCCGCGACCGCGTCCCGATCCTGGCAATCGAGCGCGGTTCTTGCAGGGCGGCTGCCGGAGGACGAGACTGGATGCGCGCACTCGCACGGCGAGTCCCGGGGATGCGCGTTGATCGACGTGCCTCAACTCGCGCTCGAGGTGCAGCGGTGAGTCCGGTGGCGGTTCGCGATCGGCCTCGCGAGAAGCTGGCCCGCCTTGGCGCGCCGTCGCTCGGCGACAACGAGCTGCTCGCTCTCGTCCTCGGCTCCGGCACCCGCGGGGCGAACGCCCTGACCCTCGCGAACCTCGTGCTGGAGGCCTCCGGCGGCCTCCATGGCCTGCCCACGTGCACGCGCGAGGAGCTCCGCCGCGTGGTCGGCGTGGGAGAGGCCAAGGCCGCTCAGGTCCTGGCGTCGATCGAACTCGGCCGCCGCACGCTGCTGCGCCAACCCGCCGACCGACCCATGCTGCGGACCCCCGGGGACGTCGCGATGTACCTGCTCCCGGAGTTCGGGGCCCGCCCGGTCGAGCAGTTCGGCGTCGTCCTGCTCGACACCAAGCACCGCCTGCTCAAAACGGTCGTCCTGACCGTCGGCACCATCGATCGGAGCGTCGTCCACCCGCGCGAGGTGTTCCGGGAGGCCTCGGCCGCGCGTGCGGCGGGCATCGTCTTGTTCCATAATCATCCCTCCGGGGATCCGGAGCCAAGCGCCGACGATGTGGCGCTCACGAGACGCATGGTCGCGGCGGGGCAGCTGATGGGGATCGACGTGCTCGACCATCTCGTGTTGACGGGCACCCGCTTCTCCAGCATCCGTGAGATGGGCCGTCTGGCCTGATGGTGGTGCGCATGAGCCGTGTCTTGTACTTCGACTGCTTTTCCGGGGCGTCGGGCGACATGGTGCTCGGCGCCATGCTCGATCTCGGCGTGTCGCTGGACGGCCTTCGGTCCGCCCTCGCGACGCTGCTTCCGGGGGGCTGCCAGTTGACCGCAACCAGAGTCAGCCGATCCGGCATCTCAGCCACCCAGTTCGGCGTGAGCGAGACCGGGCCCCATCACGACTCGGCCGGACATGCGCGGCACCGCGGACTCGCGGAGATTCTGGCGATGATCGCCAGGGCCGACCTGCCCGATCGCGTCAAGGAGCGTTCCTGCGACCTGTTCGATCGCCTCGGCCGCATTGAGGCTGCGATCCACCAGGTACCCGTCGAACGGGTCCATTTTCACGAAGTGGGCGCCGTCGACTCGATCGTCGACATCGTCGGTTCCGTCTGGGCGATCGACACGCTCGCCGTCGACCGGATCGCGTCGTCGGCCTTGAACACCGGAAGCGGCACGGTTCAGACGGCGCACGGCCGCCTGCCTGTCCCCGCCCCTGCGACGCTGAAGCTGCTCGAGGGCGTCCCCGTGTACTCCTCCGACGTGGAGGGGGAGCTCGTGACGCCAACCGGCGCGCTGCTCATCGCCGGGCATGCCAGTTCCTTCGGCCCGTTGCCCCGCATGATCGTCCAGACGAGCGGGTACGGCGCCGGCCAGCGTGATGTGCCGGGACAGCCGAACGTCCTCCGCGCGATTCTCGGCGAGGAGGTCGGCGGCCGGAGCGCGGATCGCGCCCTCGTCATGGAGTGCAACATCGACGACATGAACCCCCAGTTCCTCGGAAGCCTGATCGAGCGGGCGCTCGGGGCCGGCGCGCTCGACGTCTTCTTCGCGCCCGTCCAGATGAAGAAGAACCGGCCGGGGACCCTCGTCACGGTGCTGGCGCCGCCCGAGGCGCGCGACGCCATGCTCGATCTGCTGTTCCGGGAAACCACGACGATTGGCGTCAGGTTCCACGAAGTCGAACGGGAATGCCTGTCGCGGGAATGGACGACGGTCACGACACGCTTCGGAGCCGTTCGGGTGAAGGTCGCCCGCCGGGGCTCGGACGTGATGAATGCCGCGCCGGAATACGATGACTGCGCGTCGCTGGCGGCTGCCGCGCGGGTGGCGGTGCGCGAGGTGCACACGGCCGCAATCCAGGCCTATCTCGAGCGCCGAACGGACGCCCGGCAGGGATGAACACGCCAGGAAACGTCGAGCACCCTCGCGGAGGCGGCAGCTAGCCCGATGACCGACTCGCACAGCCATCTGGCGGACGAGGCGTTCGCCGCCGACGTCGAGGCCGTTCTCGGCCGCGCGCGCGACGCCGGCCTCGCGGCGATTCTGTGCGTGGTCGACGTCTCGGACCCGGCTGAAGCCGCGCGGGCGGACGGCGTGTCGGCCTTGTGGGAGGGCATCCGCACGACGGCCGGCGTCCACCCCCATCGCGCGGCTCCGTTTGCCGGCCGTCCCGAGGCGGCTGCGGATCTCGTCGCCGCCCGCCTTGGGGCGGACCCCCTGGCGCGCGCCGTCGGGGAAGTCGGCCTCGACTACCACTACGATTTCGCGCCGCGGGACGCGCAGCGCGGCGTCTTCGCCGCGCAGGTTGCCCTCGCGCGCAACGCGGAACTCCCTCTGGTGATTCACAGCAGGGAGGCGGACGAGGACACGATCGCGATCCTGGAGCACGAGGGCGAGGGGCGGGTGCGGGGGGTGTTTCACTGCTTCTCGGGTGATGTCCGCCTCGCCGAGCAGGCGCTCCGGCTGGGGTTCTACGTCTCGTTCTCGGGCATGCTCACGTTCCCCAACGCGGACGCCATCCGCCGCGCTGCGGCCATCGTGCCGCTCGACCGCGTGCTCGTGGAGACGGACTCCCCGTATCTCGCTCCGGTGCCATACCGGGGCCGGAGAAACGAGCCGGCGTGGGTGGCGCGGACCGTGGCCGCGCTGGCGGAGATCCATCGGTCCGACGTCGCGCACATCGCGGCGCTGACGTCGCGGAACTATCGCGAACTGTTCGCGCCGTGAGGGCTGGAAACCCTTCAAACCCATGGTGTGCAAGCACTTTGGCGCGTTGACACCCGTGGGTGAATATGGTCTGATGACGTGTTGTCGCGGTGTGCTGTGGATAAGACGTCACCGAGCCTCGCCGAGATTTTCGACCCAATCCGCGACGACCTGACCCGGGTCGACGAGGTTTTTGCCCGTCACGTCGAGTCTCGCGTCGAGCTGATTCCCAAGATCGGCAAGTACATCCAGTCCAGCGGGGGCAAGCGGATCCGGCCCGCCGTGCTGCTGACAGCGGCGCGCCTGTGCGGCTACGAGGGCGACCGCGCCGTCCTCTATGCCGCGGTGGTCGAGTTCATCCACACCGCCACGCTGGTCCACGATGACATCGTCGACGACTCCACGCTGCGGCGCGGGCGGCTGGCGGTGCACTCGCAGTGGGGGAGCGACGTCTCCGTCCTGGTCGGCGACTATCTCTACATCCAGTCGATGGCGCTCGCGCTGACCCACGACGAGTGGGACATCATCCGCCTGCTCTGCGATGTCACGCTCCGCATGATCGAGGGCGAACTCTACCAGCTCACGAAGAACGGCGACCCGGACGTGACCGAAGAGGAGCACTTCGAGATCATCCGGCGCAAGACCGCCTACCTCTTCAGCGGATGCGCGAGGATCGGGGCCATGCTCGCCAGGCGGCCGGCCCAGGAGACCGAGGCGCTGGGGCAGTTCGGCTTCAAGCTCGGGGTCGCCTTCCAGTTGGTCGACGACCTGCTGGACCTCACGGGCTCTGCACAGTCGCTCGGGAAGCCCGTCGGGAGCGACCTGCGCGAGGGCAAGATCACACTGCCCGTCATCGCGCTGATGAGCCGTGCCGACCCCGCCGCCCGGGCGCTCGTGAGCGAGGTGATCCGGGAGCGCAAGCTGTCCGCCGAGCGATGGCAGGACATCAGTGCCCTGCTGGCCCAGCACGGGACGATCGACTACGCCTACGATCGGGCGGTGCAGCTGGCGCAGGAGGCGAGGGCCCACCTGCTCGTGTTCCCTCCGGGCAGGGAACGCGACGCCCTGTCCGCGCTGCCCGACTATGTCCTGATGCGCGACCGCTGACGACCCCGGCGGCGGCTTCGCTGTTCCCACGCCGCGGCGCATGCCCTTCGAGGACCTGCCATGCACGACGCCGAACGCCTCGCGGAGCTTCGCCGGGTCATCCGGGAGCACGAAGATCGCTACTACGTCCTGGACGCCCCGCAGATTTCGGACGCCGAATTCGACACGCTCGTCAACGAGCTGCGCGACCTCGAGGCCCGCCGCCCGGACCTCGTCACGCCGGACTCGCCGACGCAACGCGTCGGCGGGCGCCCCGCCGAGGGGTTCGCGACGGTGGAGCACAGCTCGGCGATGCTCAGCCTGGACAATGCGTACTCCGACGGCGAGCTGCGCGCCTTCGACGACCGGGTCCGGCGCCTGGCGGCGGAGGCCGGACGCGATCTCGACGCCGTCCGGTACGTCGCCGAGCTGAAGATCGACGGGCTCAGCATCGCGCTCACGTACGAGGACGGCGTGCTGGTGCGCGGCGTCACAAGGGGTGACGGCGTCCGCGGCGAAGACGTCACCAGCAACGTGCGGACCATCCGGAGCATCCCGCTGCGCCTCCGGGAAGCCGTGCCGGGGCGCCTGGACGTCCGCGGCGAGGTCTACCTGCCTCGCGCCGCGTTCGACCGCGTCAACCAGGCACGCGAGGACGCGGAGGAGCCGTTGTTCGCCAACCCGCGGAATGCCGCGGCGGGCACGATGCGGAACCTCGACCCGTCGCTCGTCGCGACGCGCGGGCTGGCGGCCTTCGTCTACCAGATCGCGGCCGGGGGCGACGACGCGGCGGACCACGCGTCGGTGCTGCGGCGCCTGCGGGACCTGGGCCTGCCCGTCGAGCCGCACTATCAGGCGTGCGGCGGGATCGACGCCGTCGTGGGGTATTGCGACGACTGGCGCGAGCGCCGTCACACGCTCGGGTTCGACACCGACGGCGTGGTCGTGAAGGTCGACGACCTCGCCCTGCGCGCGAAGCTGGGCGCCACGAACAAGTTCCCGCGGTGGGCGATCGCCTACAAGTTTCCCGCCGAGCAGGCCAGGACACGCCTGAAGCAGATCGCCGTCAACGTCGGCAGGACCGGCGCCGTGACGCCGTACGCCGTGCTCGAGCCGGTCTTCCTCTCCGGCTCGACGATTCAGATGGCCACGCTGCACAACGAGCAGGAGATCGCGCGGCGCGACATCCGGCCAGGCGACCTGGTGATCGTCGAAAAGGGCGGCGACGTGATTCCGAAGGTCGTCGGCCCGGTCGTCGCCGAGCGCCCGCCCGACGCGCAGCCCTGGACGATGCCTGCCGAGTGCCCGTCGTGCGGCAGCCGGCTCGTCCGCCCGGACGACGAGGTCGTGTGGCGCTGCCTCAACGCGTCGTGCCCCGCGCGGCTGCGCCGCAGCGTGTTGCACTTCGCCTCGCGCCGTGCCCTGAACATCGAGGGCCTCGGGGAGTCGCTCGTCGATCAACTGGTGACACGGGACCTCGTCAAGGACGTGGCGGACGTCTACGCCCTGGATGCCGGCGCGCTCGAGGCCCTGGACCGCATGGGAGCGAAGTCGGCGAAGAAGCTCATCGAGCAGATTGAGGGAAGCAAGGCGGCGGCGTTTTCCCGCGTGCTCTACGCCCTCGGCATCCGCCATGTCGGAGAGCGGGCCGCCGAGACGCTTGCCTCGACATTCGGGTCGATGGACACGCTCATGAACGCCCACGCCGACGCGATCCAGGCCGCCAGGGACATCGGGCCCGTCGTGGCCGGGTCCGTTCGCCGCTACCTCGACGAGCCGCACAACCAGGCGCTCATTGCCCGCCTGCGCGAGGCGGGTCTGCAGTTCACCGGGGCGGCGACGGCTGTCCGGACGCGCCAGGCGTTCGAAGGGATGACATTCGTGCTGACCGGGACGCTCTCGTCCATGACGCGCGAGGAGGCCGAGCGGGCCATCGCGGAACGGGGGGGCCGCGTCACCGGCTCGGTGTCCCGGAAGACCTCGTACGTGGTCGCGGGTGCCGATCCGGGAAGCAAGCTGGCGAAGGCGCGGGACATCGGCGTGGCGGTCCTCGATGACGGCGCGTTTGCGCGCCTTATAATGGACTCGTGACCCGCCGGTTCACGCTCTTGACCGTCGCGCTCTCCTCGGCCCTCGCGTTGCTCGTGGGGCTGATCGTGGCCGGCCCGCTCGCGCCCTCGACCGCGGTGCCCCGGCCCGCGCCGGGCGCCCGTCCCGCCGCCGCGCAGCCTGCGCCGGCGGCGCTGGCGAACTTCGCCGACATCGCGGCCAGGGTAAACCCGGCCGTCGTGTACATCGAGTCGGTCGCGCCGCCGCGCCACGCCGGCCGCCGCGAGCCGCGGGGAACCCTGCAGGACGGTCAGGGCGTGCCCCAGGACGACGCGGCGGACCATGCCGACCGCGATTCGGGCAGCGGCGTCCTGCTCACGCCGGATGGCGAGATCCTGACGAATCATCACGTGGTCGAGGGGGCGCAACGCCTCGTCGTCACGCTGTCCGACGGCCGGACGCTTCGGGCACGGGTGATCGGCGCCGATCCCGACACGGACCTCGCGCTCATCAAGCTCGACGCGGCCGCCGGCTTGCCTGTCGCCGAACTCGGCGACTCGTCCGCGCTTCGGGCGGGGGAGTGGGTCTGCGCGATCGGGAACCCGCTCGGGTACGAGCACACGGTGACGGTCGGCGTCGTCAGCTACCTCGGGAGGAAGCTGTTCGACGAAGGCCTGGACGATTACATCCAGACCGATGCCGCGATCGACTTCGGGAACAGCGGAGGTCCGCTCATCGACACGTCCGGCAAGGTCGTCGGCATCACGGCCGCCGTGAGTTCCGAGGGGAACAACATCGGATTCGCGGTCCCGATCAACCAGGCGCGCGACGTGCTGGATCAGCTCAGACGCCGCGGCCGGGTCGTTCGCGGCTACATCGGCGTCGGCGTCCACGACCTCGACGCCGACCTGCGGCGGTCGCTCCGGCTGGGTCCGGGCCGGGGCGTGCTCGTGGAGGACGTGACGCCCGGCTCTCCCGGTGCCCGCGCGGATCTGAGGCGCTACGACGTGATTGAGTCGATCGAAGGCCGCCGCGTCGATACCGCCACGGCCCTCATCCGCGACATCGCCTCGAGAGCGCCAGGAACCCGGGTGTCGCTCGGAGTCGCCCGGGACGGGCGCACGCAGGACGTTGCCGTGAACCTCTCCGAGCGGCCCCTTCGCGAGGGACCCGCACCCGGCCCCGCCGGGCGGCCTGCCCAAGGCTCCGGCGCGGGAGTCGGACTCTCGGTGCAGGACCTGTCCGCTCCATCCGTCAGCCACCTGAAACTGCCGTCCGACGTCGCGGGTGTGATGGTCACCCGGGTGACCCCGCTGAGCCCTGCGGATGACGCGGAGCTGGAGCGCGGCGACATCATCATGGAGGTCAACCGGATCCCGGTGAAGACGGCCGGGCAGTACCCGTCTGATCACCGCAGGGGTCCGGCCCGGAGACGCGCTGACGTTCTGCCTCTACGATCCGCGCACGGGCCAGCGGATCATCCGGACGCTGCGGATCGAACCCCAGTAGTCACGCATTCGGCGGCACCTGATGAAGCCACGCATCCTGGTCATCGACGACGAATCGGCCATCCGCGACTCGATGCGGATGATCCTGGAGTACGAGGGCTACGAGTTTTCCGGCGCCGCGACCGGCGAGGAAGGCATCGGGCTCGTCGAACGCGAGCCGATCGACCTGGTGTTCCTCGACATCAAGATGCCCGGCATGGACGGCCTCGAAACGCTCGGCAAGCTCAGGGCGGTGGCGGAGGACCTGCCGGTCGTGATGATCTCGGGCCATGGCACGGTGGCCACCGCGGTCGAGGCGACGAAACTCGGCGCGTTCGACTTCATCGAGAAGCCCCTCGCAACCGAGCGGATCCTGCTGGCCATCCGGAACGCCCTCGACGCCAGCCGACTGCGCGACGAGAACGTGTCCCTCAAGGGCGCCATCGACCTGCGCCACGACATGGTGGGCTCGAGCCCCGCGCTGCGGGACGTCCTCGAGGCGGTCAAGCGGGCGGCGCCCACCAACGCCACGGTGCTCATCCGCGGCGAGAGCGGAGTCGGCAAGGAGCTGGTGGCCCGGATGATCCACCGGCACAGCCTGCGGGCGCGCGAGCGGTTCGTCCAGGTGAACTGCGCGGCGATCCCGGACGAGCTCATCGAGTCGGAGCTGTTCGGCCACGAGAAGGGCTCCTTCACCGGCGCCACCGACAAGCAGGTCGGAAAGTTCGAGCTGGCGGACCGCGGCACGATCTTCCTCGACGAAGTCGGCGACATGAGCCTGAAGACCCAGGCCAAGGTGCTGCGCGTCCTTCAGGAGGGCGAGGTCGAACGCGTGGGCTCGTCGCGGACGTTCAAGGTGGACGTCCGCGTCATCGCCGCCACGAACAAGGAACTGGAGCAGGAGATCGAGAAGGGGCAGTTCCGGGAGGACCTGTTCTTCCGCCTGAGCGTGATTCCGATCGCGATCCCCCCGCTCCGCGAGCGGGCCGACGACATCCCCGCGCTGGCCCGGCACTTCGCGGACGAATTCACCCGGGAGAACAACTTTCGGCCGAAGCGGTTCACGCCGGAGGCGGTGCTGACCCTTCAGCGCGCGCGCTGGAGGGGGAACATCCGGGAGCTCCGGAACACGATCGAGCGGCTGATCATCATGACGCCGGGGGAGGTCATCGGCGTCGGCGACCTGCCGGACTCCCTCCGGACTGATGCCCCATCGGCGCCCGTCGACGAGCGGGGCGATCGCCCGGGCACGCTCCGCGAGTTCAAGGAGTCGGCCGAGCGGGCGTTCCTCATCCAGAAGCTGCGCGAGAACGACTGGAATATCTCGAAGACGGCCGAGACAATCGGCACGCCGCGCAGTAATCTATACAAGAAGCTCGAGCAGTACAACATCCGCCAGGAGGCCGACTCCTGAGCGGCTCGCTTCCGCCGCAGTCAGCCAGACGACCGCTGTTTTCACGCCCGGCCCGCAAGGGTCGCGGCCACTGGAAAGGGAGGAAAGTCCGAACTCCGCAGGGCAGTGCGCCGGGTAACGCCCGGTCAGGGTGACCTGAAGGAAAGTGGCACAGAAAAGATACCGCCCGACTTCGCGCTTCGCGCTTCGTCGAGGCAGGCCCGAAAGGGCTTGCCACGCCGTAGCTCGCCGGGACCGGAAGGCTCCGGCGAGCGGAGGAGGGTAAGGGTGAAAAGGTGCGGTAAGAGCGCACCGCGCCCGCGGTAACGCGGGTGGCAGGCAAAACCCCGCACGGAGCAAGACCAAATAGGGAGGCGTTACGAGAGCGGCCCGCTCCATGCCTCCGGGTTGGTCGCTTGATCCCGCCAGCGATGACGGGACCAGACGAATGGTCGTCGCCTCGCCGAAGCGCCGCAAGGCGCGAAGGCGGGGACACAGGATTCGGCTTACGGCTCGACTGCGGCGGATCTTTATTGGGACGGGTTCGGAACCTGCGTGAACGGCGAACGGGTTCCGAACCCGGGTTGATTGGGAACGGGTTCCGAACCCGGTTTGGCTGGAGGGGGTGGATGTCGGCGTATCTCGTGACTGGCGGCGCAGGGTTCATCGGGTCGCACCTCGTCGAGGAGCTGGTCAGGCGCGGCGAGCAGGTCCGCGTCGTCGACAGCCTGGTGACCGGCTATCGAGAGAACCTCGCATCAGTCGCTGACAAGGTCGAGTTCATCCAGGCGGACCTCGCCGACCCGGACGCCGCGAGGCGAGCCGTGACGGGCATGGAGTACGTCCTGCACCAGGCGGCGATCCCGTCCGTGCCCCGCTCCGTCGCCGAGCCCCAGTTCTGCCACCGCGCCAACGTCGATGCGACGCTGCACCTGCTCGTGGCGTCGCGCGATGCGGGCGTACGGAGATTCGTGTTCGCAGGCTCCTCGTCCGTGTACGGCAACGAGCCGACGCAGCCCAAACGCGAAGAGATGCCTCCCGATCCTCTGACGCCCTACGCGCTGCAAAAGCTCGTCAGCGAGCAATACGCGAGGATGTTCACGTCCTTGTACGGCCTCGAGACGGTGACCACCCGCTACTTCAACGTGTTCGGGCCGCGCCAGGACCCGTCCTCGCCGTACTCCGGCGTGATCTCGCTGTTCATCCGGGCGATGCTGGATCGGCGCGCGCCGGTGATCTACGGCGATGGCGGACAGACGCGCGATTTCACCTACGTCGCCAACGTGGTTGACGGCGTGCTGAGAGCCTGCCAGGCGCCCGGAGCTGCCGGCGGCGTGTTCAACGTCGCGACCGGGAGCCGCGTGTCTCTGAATCACGTGTTCGGCGTGCTGCGCGCGTTGACAGCATCCGCCCTCGACCCGGTTTACGAGCCCGCTCGAACCGGCGACGTCCGCGACTCGCAGGCGGACATCGGCCGGGCACGCGCGCGCCTCGGCTACGAGCCGACGGTGAGCTTCGAAGACGGCATCGCGCGCACGCTCGCGTGGGCGCGAGGTGGCACCGCGGCCCGCTGATCCGCGGGAGCCGGCATCCCGCCGGCCAACTGCAGTCGACATCTGCCTGGCGCTGGCCTCGCCGCTTTGACGTCGGCCGGCGCCGCTGCACGCTATCGTTCCTCCCCGCAATCACATCCGCGAACAGGACGCGGCTGGCCGGGCCTGGCCGCGGTCTTGCGACTGCCCTCCGCGGCTCGGCCATCCCGGCGAGGCGGGCGGTGCCCGACCTCCGCCGCTCGAGTCGCCGGGATCCCGGGCCCGACGTCGCGGCATTCCGCCGCGCGTCACGAAAGGAGCCGGTCATGCGCCACTTGTTCATCGTCACCGTCCTCGCGTTGTCGGCCGCCGTCATGCTCGGCGCACCCGCCGGCGCCGTGTCGCTGCAATCACCGACGGACGCGCAGAAAGCGGCACCCGCACGCGTCGTGAACATCAACACCGCGCCGGCGGCACAGCTCGAGGAGCTTCCCGGCATCGGCGCCAAGACCGCCGCCCGCATCGTCGAGTACCCGGCAGAAGAACGGCGGCTTCAAGAAGGTCGAGGAACTCATGAACGTGCGCGGGATCGGCGAGAAGCTCTTTCTCCGCATGAAGAGCCAGCTCACGGTCACGTCCCCAAAGGCCGACCCGCAGTGAGGAGCGAAAGCCGCCTCCCCGGCGGGAGAGGGCGTCAGCGCGTCCGCGCCGGGGAGGCCGGCCACTCTCTTCTCGAAACCCTGGTGGCCTCGGCCCTCGTGATGACCCTCGCGGGGCTGGCGGCGCCGCGTGTGGCCAGCCAGCGGGACCGCGCCAACGCGATCGCGGCGGCCCGCCACCTCGGCGCGCTGGCCTACCGGGCGAGGACCGAATCGCTCACGCACGGGAGTTATACGGCGCTCATGTTCCAGGTGCTTCCCACCGGGATTCGCTTCGGTGAGTTCGTCGATGGGAACCGAAACGGCGTCCGCGCCGCGGACATCGCCACCGGCGTCGATCGGCAGGTGACATCATGGGCGTACCTCGGAGACGACTTCCCACGCTCGGCGATCGGGATCACGCCGGGTGTGACCGACCCGGAGTCGGGCGCCGTGCTGACCGGGAGTCCGCTGAGGCTCGGTGGAAGCGGCATCTTGTCATTCGGGCCCGATGGAACGGCCACCTCCGGCACGATCTATGTCCGGGGACCCGCCGAGCAGCAGTTCGCCGTGCGCATCCTCGGCGCGACGGGACGCAGCCGAGTGCTGCGCTTCGACTTCCAGTCGAAGACATGGGCCGCCCTGTAGGCGTCCCGACTGACCGGCGGAGCCACCCGCGGCTTCCCGCCGGGGCCGCGCGCTCACACGTGTCCGCCAAGCTCCGAACGGGCTCGCCCGTCCTTGTCGTCAACGTCTCGCCCGACGGCATGTTGGTCGACACGCCGGCTCGCCTGCTTCCCGGCCACCACGTCGATCTGGTCCTGCAGGGCGAGTCCTCGCAGGAGGTTCGGCGGTGCTGCGTCGTGCACAGCCGGATCGCCGCGATCGACCGCACCACGGGCCCCAGATACCGGGCCGGCTTGAGGCTGTCCGTGGGTAACGTCTACCCGGGTTCGGATACTTCCCATCGTTTCGGGAAGCTGCTACCCGTGCATTCCGATCGGCCCAACGCGGATACCGGCGAGATCGAGCGGGATGGAAGGCGATCCGGGAGTGGCACGCAACTTGGTAGTCGGGATTTCCTATGACGACCTCCGCCTCCGCTCCGGCATCCGGTTCTCGACGCAGTTGCTGCGCCTCGTCCGGGCCTCAACGTTGTCTGGTTGACGACGTATTGCGGGGATTCGCGGCGCCCACCGGCGGCGGTGTCGGCGGCCGTTCCCTGTCCGAGGCGATCGAGCGGGCCCTCAAGCGCCAACTGCCGGCGCAATGGGTGCGCATCCGTGCGGTACTCGGCGGCGTGTCGCGCCAGGCGGCCGGTCTCGATGCGGATTCGGGAATCGTCAGGGTCCCGGTTCCGTCGCGCGGGGACGGGCTGGCCTGGTTGTTCGAGGTGGGGCTGTTCCCCGGCCAGGTGCTGTCGGACGAGCAGCGGCGGGCGATCCAGCGGGGCATGGGCGTCTGGGAGCTGGCGACCGAACTCGACCGGAAGGGCGGCACGCTCCCGCGGATGCTGCACGCGCAGGGTCGAGTGCGCGACGGCGCCGCGCCCCTCATCGGCGGCAGTCCCGCCATGTGCAGCCTGCGCGAGCGGATCGAGCGCGTGGCGGCCACGGACTTCACGGCGCTGATCGAGGGCGAGAGTGGCAGCGGCAAGGAACTTGTCGCCCGGCAGATTCACGATCTCAGCGCCAGGCGGAGGAGTCCGTTCGTGGCGCTCAACTGTGCCGCGATCGTAGACACGCTGCTCGAGGCCGAGCTCTTCGGCATCGAGGACCGGACGGCGACCGGGGTTCGCGGGCGGCGGGGCAAGTTCGAACACGCGTCCGGCGGAACGTTGTTCCTGGACGAAGTGGCGGACCTCTCGACGTCCGCGCAGGCGAAGCTGCTTCGGGCGATCCAGGAGCGCGCCGTCGAGCGCGTCGGCGCCGAGGCGAGCCACCCGGTGGACATCCGGCTGGTGGTCGCGACGAATCGGCCCCTGAGAGACCTCGTCCGGCAGGGCGCGTTCCGGACGGATCTGTTCTACCGGCTGAGCGGGATCGAGCTCCGCGTGCCGCCCCTGCGCAGTCGGCGGGACGACATCCTCGAACTGGCGCACTACTTCCTCGTCCGGCACGGGGGGATTCGGTCGCTCGGGCTCTCGGCCAGCGCGGAGGATGCGCTCTTCACTTATAGCTGGCCCGGCAACGTCCGCGAGCTCGAGCGCATGATGGAGTCGGCGGTGGTCCTGGCGAAGGGGCATCAGATCGAGCTGTCGGACCTGCCACTCGAGGTCCGCGGCCAGTTCGGCGACGTGCTCGAGACGTCGACGATCATGGGTGAATCGCTCAGGGCCTGGGGCAGCCGTTACGTCCGGCTCGTGCTCCATCGTTGCGGCAACAACAAGCGTGCGGCATGCCGGGTCCTGGATATCAGCTACCACACGCTGCAGACGTACCTGAAAGAGCCGCCAGTGGAGGCGTGCGGGGAGACGCCCGCCATCGGCGAGAGCTGGCCGGCGAGTGCCCCTGTGGCGCTCGTGCACGAAGGGCCGCCTGAAGAGGTCACGCGGGATGCCGCACCCGCGGCCCGCTAGCGCGGGCGAGGGAGGCGGCGAAGAGGAGGTCGACCCGCGCGGGGATGCCGCGCGTTCCGGGCGCCACCGGAGTCATCGCTGGTGAGGCAGGCCGGGCCGTTCCGAGGCCTGGCGAGGTTGCGCGCCGGCGGTGGCCGGCCATCACGGCCTGGCCGTGATGACCGGGTGGAGGATCGGCAGTGAAGACGCATCGTATTGCAGGGTTCTGTCTGATGGGATGGGTAGTCACCGCATCGGGAGCGATCGCCGGCCGCCCGGACGTCGCCAGAGTCATGGCGCCCCGCTGTGAGCAGGCGCCGCCGCAGCGCATGGAACGGCCTGACGTCGTCGACGGGGCCACCGGCGCACGGCTGAGATTGACGAGAAAAGGGAACGGCGCCATCCAAGCGTCCTTGGCGTGGCAGGAACTCGACGTCCGCAAGGTGATCCAACCCGACGGGGATTACGTGGTGCGGATCTCCGGCCGGCAGGATCTGGTGGTCCTGGTGCGGACGGGCAGCCGGTTGCGGGTCTCGAGGAACGGCGCCTCCGCGGCCGTGGCGCTCGACCAGCCCGACGAAGACGGGCTGGACGCCGCACAGCAGGTCCTTGCGGGATCACGGGCGATGCGGGCGTTCCGGTCCGTGAGGGGCCGTCTGGACGGCGACAGCCTGGCGTCCGCGCCGGGCGTGGCCATCGACCTTATCGATGCGCTCCTGGGTATCCTGCAGGGAGACTCGTCGGTCCTCAGCCGAAGGGAGCCCTCCGGCGCGGGCCGCCTCTCCCGCGCCTCGCATCGGGCCGGACCCTCGTGCTATGGGGAGTACGAGACCGAGGTGGTCGCGGCGTGGGGCGACTTCGGCCAGTGTATCAATGACGTCAGCTGGTTCCCGGGCATGCAGGAAGCCTGCGCCTTCGTGTGGGTGTTGCGCATCGAATCCGCCTGGTTCCGGTTCATCGGCTGTTCGTCGTTCCCCCTGAAGGCGGACTGATCATGGCCGCGTGGGTGCGCGCAACGCTCGTCACCTGTGCTGCCGCGCTCCTCGTGGCCGGGGCGGCAGCCGGCGTCGTGCTGCCGGCGCTTCCCGATGCCTGGCGAGGCCCGTGGGTCCCGTGGGGCATCCTGCTCGGGTCGGCCGCCCTCGTGGGCGGCTTGAGGCACCGCCGCCGCCCTCCGCGGCCGTGAACGGGACGGGGATCCAAGGACCGGCCCGCATCGCTTGACCGGCGTCCGGCCGGCATAGTAGTGTGGGCTGGTCTTTGCCCCTCTCGCGCACTCCATGAGCCAACCCACAGGCGCGCCACTGAAACTGACTCCGCTCAACGCGAGGCACCGGGCGCTGGGCGCCCGCATGGTGCCGTTCGCTGGCTGGGACATGCCGGTCGAGTACGCCGGCCTCTCCCAGGAACACCTGGCTGTCCGCACCCGCGCGGGGCTCTTCGACGTCACCCACATGGGGCAGGTCGAACTGGCAGGGAAGGAGGCGCTGGCGGCCGTCCAGTGGTTCAGCAGCAACGACGCGTCCCGCCTGAAGGTCGGCCAGGCGCATTACTCCGGCCTCACGACGCCCGCCGGGACCTTCGTCGACGACATGCTGGTCTACCGTTTTGCGGACGACCATTTCCTCCTCGTCATCAACGCCTCGAACGTGGACAAGGACTTCGCCTGGATCGTCGAACAGACACGGACGTTCGGCGTGGCGGCGGTAAACACGAGCGCCCGCTACGCGCTTATCGCGCTCCAGGGCCCCGTGGCGCGCCGGGTGATGCAGCGCCTGACGAGCGTGGATCTTTCAGCGATCAAGTACTACTGGTTCGCCCACGGCGAGATTGCCGGGGTGCGCGGCACGCTGTCGCGCACGGGTTACACGGGCGAAGACGGCTTTGAGGTGTTCGTGCCGCCGCAACAGGCCGTCCAGGTGTGGGACGCGATCCTCGAGGCCGGCAAGGACGAGGAGATCGTGCCGGCGGGCCTCGGCGCCCGGGACACGCTGCGCCTCGAGGCCGCGATGCGCCTCTACGGCAACGACATCGACGACACGACGACCGTGCTCGATGCCGATCTCGAGTGGATCGTGGGCTGGGACAAGGGCGACTTCCAGGGGCGCGCGGCGCTCGCCGAGCAGAAGGCCCGCGGGGTGGCGACCAGGCTTGTCGGGTTCGAGATGGTGGATCGCGCCATCGCGAGGCACGGCTACCCGGTGGTCATCGGGGGGACGCCGGTGGGCCGCGTTACGAGCGGGACCCAGACCCCGTTCCTCAAGAAAGCGATTGGCATGGCCTACGTGCCCGTGGCGCACGCGGCGCCGGGCACCGAGTTCGCGGTGGACGTGCGGGGCAAGCTGGCCGCCGCGCGGGTCGTCCCGCTCCCGTTCTACAAGCGACCGAGAGGGTGACATGTATCCTGCCGACTGCAAGTACACGAAGGACCACGAGTGGATCTTGGTGAATGGCGACACCGGGCGGGTGGGCATCACGGACTACGCCCAGAAGCAGTTGGGGGACGTGGTGTACCTCGACCTGCCGCAGGTCGGCCGCACGCTGAAGGTCGGGGAGAGCTTTGGCACGGTCGAGTCCGTAAAAGCGGTCTCGGAACTGTACAGCCCCGCGTCTGGTGAGGTCATGGCCGTCAACACCGGCCTGACCGAGAAGCCCGAGCAGGTGAACAGCGACCCCCAGGGCAGCTGGATGATCGAGCTCCGCGTGTCCAATCCCAGCGACCTCGCAGCCCTCCTCGGTGCCGCGGAGTACACGGACCTCGTCAAGTAGCCCCGAGGCGTAGTCGCGAGCTGGCCCGCGGCCACTCCACCCGCGCCCGTCTGCGCGATGAGGTCATCATCCATGAGTCGTGATACCACCGGTTCGTTCGAGTCCCGCCACATCGGCCCGCGGTCGCACGAGCGCGACGCCATGTTGAAGCTCATCGGGGCGCCCTCATTGGACGCGCTGATGGACGAGGCCATCCCGGCGAGCATCCGCCTGCCCGGTCCCCTCGACACCGTGCCGCCGCAGAGCGAACAGCACTTTCTCTCGGCGCTCCGGGACGTCGCTCGAAGAAACCGGCCGATGAAGTCGCTCATCGGGCTCGGGTACAGCGACTGCGTGACGCCGAGCGTCATTCTCCGGAACGTGCTGGAGAATCCCGGCTGGTACACGCCCTATACGCCGTACCAGGCGGAGATCGCCCAGGGCCGCCTCGAGGCGATGCTGACGTTTCAGGCCCTCGTCGAAGACCTCACCGGCCTGCCGGTCGCGAACGCCTCGCTCCTCGACGAGCCGACGGCGGCGGCGGAGGCCATGACGATGCTCCGGCGCATTCAGGGCGGGACCCGTCCGGCGTTCGTCGTGTCGTCGGGCTGCTTTCCGCAGACGATCGACGTGCTCAAGTGCCGGGCCGAACCGCTCGGCATCGAGCTCGTCGTGGCCGACCCGGCAGCGATGGAATTCGACGGCCGCGTATTCGGGGTGCTGCTCCAGACGCCGGACGAGCGGGGCGCCCTGCACGACCTGCGCGGTCTCATCGAGAGGGCCCACGCCGCGGGCGCGCTGGTGGCCGTCGCGACGGACCTGCTCGCCCTGGTGCTCGTGACGCCGCCGGGCGAGATGGGCGCCGACGTGGTCCTCGGCAGCGCGCAGCGATTCGGCGTGCCGATGGGATACGGCGGGCCCCACGCCGCCTTCTTTGCCACCCGCGAACAGTACGTCCGCCAGGCCCCGGGCCGCATCATCGGCGTGTCGGTGGACGCCCAGGGCAACCGGGCCTACCGGATGGCCCTGCAGACCCGCGAGCAGCACATCCGGCGCGACAAGGCGACGTCGAACATCTGCACGGCCCAGGCGCTGCTGGCGACGATGGCCGCGATGTACGGCGTGTACCACGGCCCCGACGGCCTCGCGCAGATCGCGACGCGCGTCCACGGCCTCGCGCTGGAACTCGGGCGTCGCCTCGCGGCCATGGGGTGTCCGCAGCGCAACGCGGCGTTCTTCGACACGGTGGTCGTCGGCGTGCCGCCGGCCTCGCGCGACCGCGTCAGGGCCGCGGCCGTCGAGGCCGGCTTCAACTTCCGGTTCGAACTCACGCGGCCGGATGAAATCGGCATCAGCGTCAACGAGGTCGTTGAAGCGTCCGATCTCGATGCGATTGCGGGCGTCTTCGCCCGTTCGCTCGCGACGAGGGACGCAGGCGCGAAGGCGCTGCCCTTGGGCCCGGACGAGGCGTGGCCCCTGGCCCTGCGCCGGAGGTCGGCGTTTCTGACGCATCCGGTCTTCCATCGCCACCACTCGGAGACGGCGATGATGCGCTTCCTGAAGTCGCTCGAGCGCAAGGACGTCGGCCTCGACACGTCGATGATCCCGCTGGGCTCCTGCACGATGAAGCTGAACGCCGCGACGGTCATGGAGCCCATTACCTGGCCCGAGTTCGCCCTCGTTCACCCGTTCGCGCCGGCGGACCAGGCGGCCGGGTACGCCGAGGTGATCGAGGGACTCCAGCGTGTCATCCGCGACGTCACCGGGTTCACCGCTGTGAGTCTGCAGCCCAACTCGGGCGCACAGGGCGAATTCACCGGCTTGATGGTCATCCGCGCGTACCACCGGGACCGGGGCGAGGCCCACCGCAGCGTCGTGTTGATTCCCTCGTCGGCGCACGGCACGAACCCGGCGAGCGCCGTTATGGCGGGCATGACGGTGATCGTCGTGGCATGCGATGCCCGGGGCAACATCGACGTGGGCGACCTGGCGGCCAAGGCGAACGAGCATGCCGCGTCGCTGGCGGCCCTGATGATCACCTACCCGTCGACGCACGGCGTCTTCGAGGACGCCGTGCAGGAGATCTGCCGCGTCGTGCACGAGCACGGCGGGCAGGTGTACATGGATGGGGCCAATCTGAACGCGCAGGTCGGGCTGACGAGCCCGGCCCTGATCGGCGCCGACGTCTGCCACCTCAACCTGCACAAGACCTTCGCGATCCCGCACGGCGGGGGAGGCCCGGGCATGGGCCCGATCGCGGTGGCGGAACACCTGGCGCCGTTCCTGCCCGGACACGTGCTGGTGCCCACGGGCGGCGCCAAGGGCATCCACGCGGTTGCGGGGGCCCCATTCGGCTCCGCCGGTATCCTGCTGATCTCGTACGCCTACGTGTCACTGTTGGGCGGCGAAGGCATGACCGCGGCCACCAAGTACGCGATTCTCAACGCCAACTACATCAAGTCGCGCCTCGAGGCGTACTACCCGGTGCTGTACACGAACGCCCGCGGCCGGTGCGCCCACGAGATGATCTTCGACCTCCGCGCGTTCAAGGCGGCCGGCATCGAAGAGGGCGACGTGGCCAAGCGGCTCATGGACTACGGCTTCCACGCGCCGACGGTGTCGTTCCCGGTGCCGGGCACCCTCATGGTCGAGCCGACCGAAAGCGAGCCCCTGGACGAGCTCGACCGCTTCTGCTGCGCGATGATTGCGATCCGCGCCGAGATCCAGGATGTCATCGACGGAACGAGCGATGCGAAGGACAACGTGCTGAAGAACGCGCCGCACACCGTGGCCGTCGCCGCAGCGGACGTATGGACGCACCCGTATTCGCGTCAGCAGGCGGTCTTCCCGCTTCCGGGCATGGCGCGGAACAAGTTCTGGCCCGCCGTCGGCCGGATCGACAACCCGTACGGCGACCGCAACCTCGTGTGCACGTGCCCGCCGGTCGAGGACGACGCCGGCGGCGGGACCGCACGCTAGCGCCGGCGGGCTGCCTGCGCAACCTCCCGGGCCTTCACCCGATATGCGTCGAGCAGGCGCCGCGTCACCGGCCCGGGCCGCGCGGTTCCGATCGCCCGGCCGTCGACGCGCACGATCGGCACGATTTCCTTCGACGTGCTGGTCAGGAACGCTTCGTCCGCGCCGAACAGGTCGTCGTCGTGGAGCACCGCGTCAGCAGCCGGGATGCCCACGCCGGCAGCCACCTCCTCCACGAACTCGCGCGTGATGCCGGCGAGCAGGCCGGCATCCAGCACCGGCGTGGAGACGCTGCCGTCCTTCACCAGGAACAGGTTCGACTGCGAACACTCGGCCAGTTCACCGCGGTAGTTGCGCAGGATGGCTTCGAAGAAGGGCCCCCGGCGCAGCGCCTCCTGCATGGCCAGCACGTTGTTGAGGAGGTTGTTCGACTTGATCCGCGGATCCACCGATCTGGGATGGTTCCTGACGACGGACACGAGCGCCACCGCCACGCCCTGTTCATAGACCGCCGGCGCGGGCTGCCCGAGCGGCTTCACGATGACGACGAGCGAGGGGTGCCGCGACTTCGACGGATCATAGGTCATCTCGCCGATGCCGCGCGTCACGAGCAAGCGGGCATAGAGGTCCTCGTCGGGGATCGAGCGGCCCGGCCCCGAGCGGTACGCGGCCATCGTCTCCCGGATGATGCCCTCCAGCGCCTCGTCCGTCTTGCCGATGTCGAGGGTGATCATCGAGGCGGAGTTCCGGAGTCGCTTGAAATGCCGATCGGCGAGGAACAGATCGTCCCCGTAGGTCCGGACGACTTCGTAGACGCCTTCGCCGTAGAGGAAACCGTGGTCGAACACCGAGATCGTCGCGTCCTGCTGCGACAGGATGCGGCCGTTGACGTAAGCCACCGCGGACATGCGTTCGATCTCCCCTGACTGGCGCGCACAGCGCCGCACGCGGAAGGCGGACCAACGCCTTCGGCACCCGCACCCGGGCGGCGGGATCGGGCCGCCGCAGAGGGGTTGTCTCACCCATTCCTACCGTATCGCTTGTGGTAGAGTGCGCGCAAGCCGCGTCGGCCAGGACGCCGAGGGTGAACGCAGCAGGAGATCGACGATGCGCGTGGTGAACACGGACCAGATGCGCGAGGCGGACCGCCGGACGATCGAGGAGATTGGGATCCCCTCGTCGGTCCTGATGGAGAACGCCGGCCGGCAGGTCGTGGCGGCGATGGAGCAGGCCTTCGACGACCTGCGCGAGTCGCGCGTCGCCGTGCTCGCCGGGCGCGGCAACAACGGCGGCGACGGGTTCGTCGTGACGCGCGTCCTGTGGCAGATGGGCGTCGACGTGCAGGTGTACGTCGTTGGCGACGCGTCGGAGATCCGCGGCGACGCGCGGCTGAATCTCGATGTGCTGGGGCGCCTGGGCCTCGACGTGGTGGAGGTCCTGACGGCCGAGGACTGGGAGCTCCACGGCGCCGAGGTGGTGCGCCACGACATCGTGGTGGATGCGCTCTTCGGCACCGGGTTGCGCACGCCGCTCGCCGGGCTCGGCGAGACGATCGCCCAGGACCTCAACGCTGCGGCCGTTCCCGTGGTCGCGGTGGACCTGCCGAGCGGGTTGTCCGCCGACGACCCGGCCCCCATCGGCCCCCTCATCGAAGCGTCACTCACCGTCACGTTCGGGGCGCCGAAGCTGCCCTTGATGCTCCCGCCGGGAGAGGCGCTGGCCGGCACCGTGGTCGTCGCCGAGATCGGCATCCCCCTGGCGGTCATCGACGAGCTCCCTGGGCCGCGGATCGAGCGCGTCGAGCGGGCGGACGTTCGCGGCCTGTTGAGGGAGCGCGCCCCCGACGCGCACAAAGGGGACTTCGGCCACGTCCTCATCATCGCGGGGTCGCGCGGGAGGACTGGTGCCGCGCACCTGGCGGCGGAGTCCGCGCTGCGCAGCGGCGCGGGTCTCGTGACCGTGGCGACGCCCTCGTCCTGCCTGCCGATCGTGGCCGCGCTCGGCGCGGCGTACATGACACTCGCCCTCGACGAGTCGCCCGAGGGCGCGGCCCTGGCCGGGTCGGTCGAGCGCGCCCTGCAATCGCCGCACGATGCCATCGCAGCCGGCCCGGGTCTCGGCACCGCGCCCGAACAAGCCGGGTTCGTCCGTGCGCTCCTCGACCGGGCCACGGTGCCGCTGCTGCTCGACGCCGACGCCCTGACGGTGCTCGGAGCCGACCCCGCCATCCTGCGCGGCTCGCCCGAGCGGCCGGTCGTCATCACGCCCCATCCGGGCGAGATGGGGCGGCTCGTCGGCGTGTCCGCCGCCGAGGTCCAGCGGGACCGCCTCACCGTCGCCAGGGACTTCGCCACGGGCCATCACGTCTACGTGGTTCTGAAGGGCCATCGGACGCTCGTCGCCACACCGGACGGTACCGTATACGTCAATCCGACGGGCAACCCGGGGATGGCGACCGGGGGCTCAGGCGACGTGCTCACCGGGTATCTGGCCGGATGGCTCGCACAGGGCCTGGGCGTGACGGCGGCCTGCCTGCTCGGCGTCTACCTGCATGGTGCCGCGGGAGATCTCGCCGCGGCTGACGTGGGGGAGCCGGCCATGACTGCGGGCGACATCATCGCGGAACTCGGGGATGCCGTGCTGGAGCTCGCCGCCCGTGAGCCCCGCTCACGGCGCGAGCCATGAGCCGGCGCGTCGTCGTGACCGACTCCGAGGCGTCCACCGTGGCCCTCGGCGCCAGCGTCGCCGGGTCGTTGCCGGCGGGCGCGGTGGTCCTGCTGGACGGGGAACTGGGCGCCGGGAAGACGGCGTTCGTCCGCGGGATGGCGGCCGGCCTCGGGGCGCCCGAGGAGGACGTGTCCAGCCCGACGTTCACGCTCGTCCAGGAGTATCGCGGCCGGATCCCGCTGGTGCACGCCGACCTGTACCGCCTCGAGGGCGCCGAGGCGGACGATCTCGGACTCGACGAGCTGGGCCGGGACGGCGTCATGGCCGTCGAGTGGGGAGCGAAACTCGCCCGCCCGCCCGCTGGCGCGATCGGAATCCTCATCGAGGATCTCGGCGGCGATCGACGCCGCATCACGATCGACCGCCCGGGGGACACCGTGCCTTCGTCCGTGGAGGGCGCCCGACCCGGCCCCGGCTGACCCGGTGGGCCTGGCGCCGCCAGGCTGGCCGGCTACTCGGATCGGTAGTTCGGGGCTTCCTTCGTAATCACGACATCGTGAACGTGACCCTCACGAACGCCGGCCGGCGTGACCCGGATGAGCCGCGCGTCCTCGTGGAGCTGGGCGATCGAACTGCACCCGACGTAGCCCATGCCGGCCCGCAAGCCGCCGACGAGCTGATGAATCATCGCGGCCACCGTACCTCGGTAGGGGACGCGGCCTTCGATCCCTTCCGGCACGAGCTTCTCGGCTCCGCTGCCGGGGGCGTCCAGCTCGAAGTCGTCCTGGAAGTACCTGTCCCTCGCGCCCTGGCGCATGGCGCCGATGGACCCCATACCCCGGTACTCCTTGAAGCTCCGGCCCTGGTAGAGGACCACCTCGCCCGGGCTCTCGTCGGTGCCCGCGAAGAGGCTGCCGATCATGACGCAATCGCCCCCGACCGCCATCGCCTTGGTGATGTCGCCCGAGTAGCGGATGCCGCCGTCGGCGATGATGGGCACGTCGGTGCCCTTCGCGGCCTTCGCGCAGTCGAGGATCGCGCTCACCATCGGGACGCCGATGCCCGCGACGACGCGCGTGGTGCAAATCGATCCGGCGCCGATGCCGACCTTCACCGCGTCGACGCCCAGCCTGATCAGGTCGGCGGTCGCCTGCCCGGTCGCCACGTTCCCCGCCATCAGGTCGACGTCGGGGAATTGCCGGCGCAGCTCCGCGACCGTGTCCATCACCTTCATGGCGTGGCCGTGCGCGGTGTCCACGACCAGGACGTCGACATGCGCCGCGACGAGCGCCGCGGCCCGATCCATGGTGTCCTTGCCGGTGCCGACTGCCGCCCCGACCCGCAGTCGGCCGAGCGGGTCCTTGCTGGCGAACGGGTACTTGATCACCTTCTGGATGTCCTTGACGGTGATCAGCCCCTTGAGCATGAAGTGGCGGTCGACCACGAGGAGTTTTTCGATCTTGTGCTTGTGGAGGATCTCCCGCGCCTCGTCGAGGGTCGTGCCCACCGGCACGGTGATGAGGTTCTCCTTCGTCATCACCTCCGAGATCGGCTGGTCGATGTTGACCTCGAACCGCAGGTCGCGGTTCGTGAGGATGCCCACGAGCCGGCCTTCCTTCGCGCCATCCTCGGTGATGGGCACCCCGGAGATGCGGTAGCGGTTCATCAGGGCCAGGGCCTCGTGGATCCGGTGGGTCGGGGAGAGGGTGATCGGGTTGACGATCATGCCGCTCTCGGACCGCTTCACGCGATCGACCTCCGACGCCTGCTCTTCGATCGTGAGGTTCTTGTGGATGACGCCGAGGCCGCCCTGCTGCGCCATCGCGATGGCGAGGACCGACTCGGTGACGGTGTCCATCGCCGCGCTCACGATCGGCACGTGCACGCGGACGCGCCGGCTGACGCGGGACGAGACGTCCACCTGGTTCGGCAGCACCTGCGAGTGCCACGGCACGAGGAGGACGTCGTCGAAGGTGAGCGCTGTCGGCGGCTCGCCGCCGGCGCGAATGGCTTCGGGTGTGACGGCGTTCACGTCCATGCGGACTCCCTCAGGCTTGCGCCCCGTGGCACTTCTTGTACTTCTTCCCGCTCCCGCACGGGCACGGGTCGTTCCGCCCGACCTTGGGCTCCTCGCGCCGCACGGTCTTCACGGGGGCGTCGTCGCCGCCGGTGCGCGCCGGCGCGGGGGCAGCGGCCCGGCCGGCGTCCTGGGCGGATCCGAAGAACGCCCCGCCGTCGCCCCCGGGCGCGCTCAGCGTCACCGGCGCCGCGCGGCGCGGCGCGGGGCGGCGTACCGACGGTGAGGCTTCCTCCGACGCGGCCTTCAGCCAGAACAGGTACCGGACGCTCTCCTCGTCGACGCGCCCCTTCATGTCCTGGAAGAGCGCGTAGCTTTCCTTCTTGTACTCCACCAGCGGGTCGCGCTGGCCGTAGCCGCGGAGGCCGATGCCTTCCTTGAGGTGGTCGAGGCTGTAGAGGTGGTCCTTCCACTGGGTGTCGACCACCTGGAGCATGACGTCGCGTTCCACGCGCTGCAGCAGCTCGCGGCCGACCGCCTGCTCCTTCTCCTCGTACTTCCGCTGGATGAGCGCCCAGAGGTCGGCGTGCATCTCGCCGGCCGTGCGGCCCTCGAACGGGACACGCGCCACCTCCGCCGGGTCGACGCCGAAGCTCCGCTGCACCTCCCGCCGCAGGGCGTCGAGGTCCCACTCCTCGGGTTCCTGGTCCTCGGGACAGTAGGTGTCGATCAGCGCGTCGAGCTGGTCTTCGCCGAGGTCGAACAGGTACTCGCGCGAGTCCGCCGTCTGGCCCTCGGCGATCGTGATGCGCCCTTCGAGCAGCTCGCGCCGGAGCGCGTAGATGCTCTCGCGCTGCTTGTTCATCACGTCGTCGTACTCGAGGAGGTGCTTGCGGATCGAGAAGTTCTGGCTCTCGACCTGCTTCTGGGCGCGCTCGATGGCCTTCGTCACCATGCCGTGCTCGATGGGCACGCCTTCTTCCATGCCGAGGCGCTCCATCAGGCCCGAGATGCGGTCCGACCCGAAGATGCGCATCAGGTCGTCCTCGAGGGACAGGTAGAACCTCGAGGAGCCGGGATCCCCCTGGCGGCCGGCGCGGCCGCGCAGCTGGTTGTCGATGCGCCGGGCCTCGTGCCGCTCGGTGCCGATGATGTGCAGGCCGCCGAGACCGACCACGCGCTCGTGCTCCTCGTCGCACTGCCCCTTGAAGTGCGCCGACAGCCGGTCCCAGTCCGCCCGCGGCACGCGGTAGAAGGCGTCGACGTGGTGGAAGTAGACGAACTCCTCGTCGTCGATGAACTTTTCCTCGCCCTTCGGCAGGCGCTCGGCGAGATCGTCGGCGAGGCACTTCTGGCGGGCCATGAACTCCGCGTTGCCGCCGAGCAGGATGTCCGTGCCGCGGCCGGCCATGTTCGTGGCGATCGTCACGGTCCTGAGCCGTCCGGCTTGGGCCACGATCTCGGCTTCCTGCGCATGGTACTTCGCGTTGAGTACCACGTGTTTGGTCCCGCTCCGCCGGAGCATGCTCGACAGCTGCTCCGACTTCTCGATGGACACCGTGCCGACGAGCGTCGGGCGGCCCTTCGACTGCTGATCCTGGATGTCCGCGACGATGGCGTCCAGCTTCTCGCGGGCCGTCCGGTAGATCGCGTCGGGCAGCTCCTCGCGGCGCAACGTGCGGTTCGGCGGCACGACGACGACGTCGAGGCTGTAGATCTTGGCAAACTCCTCCGACTCGGTCTCCGCCGTGCCCGTCATCCCGGAGAGCTTCTTGTACTTGCGGAAGTAGTTCTGGAAGGTGACCGTGGCGAGCGTCTGGTTCTCGCGCTCGATCTTCACCTTCTCCTTCGCTTCCACCGCCTGGTGCAGCCCGTCGCTCCACCGCCGGCCCGGCATGAGGCGCCCGGTGAACTCGTCGACGATGACGACCTCGCCGTCCTTGATCATGTAGTCCACGTCGAGGCGGAACAGCGTGTGCGCCTTCAGCGCCTGGTTCACGTGGTGCAGCAGGGGCATGTTCGCCGGGTCGTAGAGGCCGCCCGCGCTCAGCCGGTGGGCCAGCAGCTTCTCCGCCTTCGCCATGCCGCCCTCGGTGAGCGTCACGGTCTTGTGCTTCTCGTCGACGAGGTAGTCGCCGGTCGCCTCGAGGCGTTCGCGGTCCTCCGCCTTCGCGTCGCCCCGCGTCACCTCGCCGGCCGCCAGCTTCGGGATGATGCGGTCCACCTCGTAGTACAGGTCCGTCGACTCGTCGGCCGGCCCCGAGATGATGAGCGGGGTGCGGGCCTCGTCGATCAGGATGCTGTCCACCTCGTCCACGATCGCGAAATTGTGCCCGCGCTGGACGTAGGCCGACAACTCGAACTTCATGTTGTCGCGGAGGTAGTCGAAGCCGAATTCGTTGTTCGTCCCGTACGTGATATCGCACGCGTAGGCGCGCTGGCGCTCCTGGTCGTTCAGCTCGTGCTGGATGACGCCCACGGTCAGGCCCAGGCAACGATAGATGCGGCCCATCCACTCCGAGTCGCGCCGCGCCAGGTAGTCGTTCACGGTCACGACATGGACGCTGTCGCCCGAGAGCGCGTTCAGATACGCCGCGAGGGTCGCGACCAGCGTCTTACCTTCGCCGGTCTTCATCTCGGCGATCTGGCCGTGGTGGAGCACCATGCCGCCGATGAGCTGGACGTCGAAGTGGCGCATGTTCAGGGTGCGCCGCCCGGCCTCCCGCACCACCGCGAAGGCGTCCACCAGGAGGTCGTCGAGGGTCGCCCCGCGCGCCAGTCGTTCGCGGAATGCCGCCGTCTGCCCCCGCAGATCGGCCTCGCTGACGCTGGGGCCGCTTAGGGCTGATTCCCTGGCCCCAATTTCGCCAACGAGAGGGGTCAACTGCTGCAGCGTGCGGGCCTGATGCCGGCGCTCCCAGAACTTCGAGAGGAGATTAGTGGGCATGTGAGGGTCAACGACACCGGGGGTATCAATCGATTCTAGGGGAGGGGGATCCGATCCGTCAAGAAACCGGGGCGCGCGGAAGGGGAAGGAGAAGGGCTATCGGGAGCTGACCAGCAGACGCAGCGGGTCCATCAACTGGCCATTCGTCAGGATCTCGTAGTGCAGATGGGGGCCCGTGGTCCGGCCCGTGGCTCCGACGTAGCCGAGGACGTCGCCACGCTTGATCGCCGCGCCCTGCTTGACTGCGAAACCCGAGAGGTGGCCGTACCGCGTCGTGATGCCGAAGCCGTGGTCAATCACGAGCAGGTTGCCGTAGTTGCCGCTCCACTCGGCGGTCTCGACGACGCCGTCGGCGGTGGCGAGCACGGGGTTCCCCTTGTCCGCCGAGATGTCCAGCCCCTGATGGTAGGCAGGCTCGCCCGTGAGCGGATCGGGCCGTGGCCCGAAGCCGGCCGAGAGCCAGCCGATGGTGGGCCAGATCGACGGCGTCGCCGCCGCCAGCGCCTTGCGCCGTTCCACGTCCGTCCGCACCACGCGCAACCCGACTTCGAGACGGCCCAGCACATCGCGGATGACGCCGAAGGTGTCCTCGGGAGCGGTGATCGCCGTCACGAGCGCCGAGTTCCTGTCGGCCAGCGCACCGCCCATCGCGCGGTCCTTGACGACCGCCGGGAGCTTCTGCATCGCTCGCGCGGCTGCCGGGTCGAGATTCGCCCGGGCCGAGAGTTCTTCGATGACGCCCTGGAGTGACACGACCTGCGTCGCCAGTTCGCCGGTCGCGGCCTTGTAGCTCGCGTTCTCCATGCCGAGGGCGGCGGCGGTCGACCTGAGGGACGCGATCTCGGCCACCGTGCCGAGCCGGATGCCCAGTCCGACGAGCACGGGAAGCGCGAACGCGAAGGTGACGACGGCGAGGGTCCAGCCGAGGTGGATCGTGACACGCCGACCGACGCCGCTCGTGCGGTCGACGAAGACGACGGTGAAGCGACGTGACCAGAAACTGGACATGAACCCTGTCGCTCGCAGGCCGAGCGGACATCCGCGGCACGCCGCGGACGCCGGATAGCGGACTGTAGCACACGGGTCCGCGCGGCAGGAAGCGCAAAAGCGGGACGGGCGAACACACGGCGAACCCGTCTCACGACAGCCGATACTGGATCGCTTCGGCCACGTCGTCGGCGCGGACGCCGGACTCGCCCGCGAGGTCCGCGATCGTGCGCGCGACGCGCAGAATCCGGTCGTGCGCGCGCCCGCTGAGGGCGAGCCGCTGGATGGCGGCGTCGAGCAGGGCGCGGCCTGCCGGGTCGGGCCTCGCGACGCGACGGAGCGCGCGGCCCGACAGGAGCGCGTTCAACCGTACGCCGGTCCCGTCCTCGCGCGACGTCTGGCGTGCGCGCGCCGCCAGCACGCGTTCACGGATTACGCCCGACGATTCCTGCGCCCGCTCGTCCCCGAGCACGTCCGGCGGCACCCAGGGCACCTCCACGCACAGATCGATCCGGTCGAGGAGGGGACCGGAAATGCGGGCCGCGTACCGCTCGCGCTGCGGCGGCGTGCAACGGCAGGCCCGCAGCGGGTGGCCAAAATATCCGCACGGGCAGGGGTTCATTGCGCCCACCAGGGTCACCCGGGCCGGGAACTCGACCGACGCCGCGGCTCTCGCGATGCGCACGCGCCCTTCCTCGAGCGGCTGGCGGAGGACCTCGAGGGCGCGTCGCTCGAATTCCGGCATTTCGTCGAGAAACAGCACGCCGCCGTGCGCGAGGCTCAGTTCCCCGGGGCGGGGATGCGCGCCTCCGCCGACGAGGGCAACGTCCGAGATCGTGTGGTGCGGCGCGCGAAAGGGACGCGTCGTGATGAGTCCCGACCCCGGCGGCAGGAGTCCGGCCACCGAGTGAATCGACGTCACTTCGAGCGACTCGTCGGGGGACAACGGGGGCAGGATCCCCGCGAGACTGCGCGCCATCATCGTCTTGCCCGACCCGGGTGGGCCCGTGAGCAGCACGTGGTGCCCGCCCGCCGCCGCGACTTCGAGGGCCCGCCTGGCGATCGTCTGGCCCCGGACCTCGGCGAAGTCGGGGCACGGAGCGGCGCAACTCGTCGCGGGCGGCGGGCCCGGGTCCCGACCCGCCCTCGCGCCGTCCGGGTCGGTCAGGGCCGCCGCGGCTGCCACCAGGGACGCCACCGGCCAGACGTCGAGGCCGGCAACCACGGAGGCTTCAGCGGCGTTCGACGCGGGTACCATGACGGCCGTGACGCCGCTGCGGGCGGCGGCGATGGCGAACGGCAGGACGCCGCCCGTCGGCCGGACGGCGCCGTCGAGCGACAGCGACCCGACGAAGAGCATGTCGCCGGGTTCCCGGTCCGGGAGCGCGCCGGTTGCCGCGAGGATGCCCAGGGCGATCGGCAGGTCGTAGGCCGCCCCTTCCTTTCGAACGTCGGCCGGCGCGAGGTTGATCGTGATGTGCTGCCAGGGGAACTCGAAACCCGAGTTGCGAATGGCCGTCCGAACGCGGTCGCGGCTTTCGCGGACCGTGGTGTCGGGCAGCCCGACGACGGTGAAAGTCGGCAGGCCCGGCGACACGTCGACTTCGACGTGCACGAGCCGCGCGTCGATTCCGACGAGGGCGGCACTGAGCAAGCTGGCGAGCACGCCCCCACGAGGTGCAAACAGGAGTCCACGGACGACCGGGCCGGAAACGCGCGTGAATCCTCCCGGGCCGCGCAAGGAGGTGGCGTTATCTGCGCGCTTCGACGGGGCGTGGTGTGCAGGATCTGCGACCGGCGTGCGGCAGGGGAGCCGCGCTATGGTGCAGCCGGCCCGCTGGTGTAGACGGTCAGCCGCTCGCCCGGCATCAGGCGATCGCCTTTCAGCCGGTTCCAGGAGCGCAGCGAGGCGACGGTCGTGCGGAAGAACCTGGCGATTGACGACAGCGTGTCGCCGCGTTTCACCTTGTAGACCACGCGGCCGAGTTCGCCGGAGGACGCCGCCGATGGCGCGGCGGTCAGCGTGCCATCGGCCTTGACCGGGCGGGCTTGCGCGACGACCGGCTCCGGGCGGTCGGTCCTCGCGGCGAGCAGCGTCGTCGGGGCCCGCGGGATGACGAGGCGCTGGCCCGGGCGAATCCGGGCCTTGGCGCTGATGTAGTTGGCCTCGGCGAGATCGGAGCGGCGGACCTTGAGGACGTTCGCGACGGCCTGGAGCGTTTCGCCCCGCCGGACGGTATGCCACTGCAGCGACGCCACGTCCTCCGGCGGCGTGTCCGCGAGGCGCTGGTCCACGAGCGCGCCCGTGCCCGCCGGCACTCGCAGCGCGAACGACGCGCTGCGGATCGGCGTCGTCCACCGCCGGAGTTCCGGATTCAGCCGCTGCACCTCGTCCACCGGCACGCCCGCCCACTCGGCCACCCGCCGAAGGTCCACGGGCCCTTTGACCGTGACCATGTCGGTCGGCTCGGGGGCCGCCGCCTCCACGCTGAACCCGTACTGCGCCGGGTTGCGGCCGATGACCATCGCCGCCAGCACCATGGGGACGTACTCGCGGGTCTCGCGGGGCAGGGCGCGGCGCATCTCGGCCAGCGGCCAGAAATCGGCGACCCCGCGCCGGCGGACCGCCCGCTGCACGGTGCCCGGGCCGCCGTTGTACGACGCCAGCGCCAGGTGCCAGTCGCCTTTGAACTGGCGGTTGAGGATCCGCAGGTATCTGGCCGCCGCCGGCGTCGACTTCTCGGGGCTCGAGCGCTCGTCGACGTACCAGTCGTACTTGAGGCCCTGTTCGACGGCGGTCCCGCGCATCAGCTGCCAGAACCCCTTGGCCTTCGCGCGCGAGACGGCCTCCGTGCGGAACGCGCTCTCGACGATCGGGATATACGCGAGATCCAGCGGCAGCCCCTGGGCGCGAAGCGAGTCCTGGATCATCGGCATATAGGGCGCGCTTCGATGCAGCGCGGCCTGGAACCAGTCGCGCAACCGCCCCTGGAAGAGGTCGACGTACGAGAGCACCTTGGGATTCAAGGGAATCGGCACGTCGTGCGCGGTGCTCTTGAGGTCGCTCTCGACGGTCTCACGCAAGCCGGACGGCGGAGCGGGCCGGTCGAACGTCGAGATCTCCAGCAATTCGTCGAGTGAGGCGGGGACCGTCGGCCGTTCGGCGAACCCGTCGCCTTCGGCCAGCGCCCGCAACTCGTACGCACTGATCCGATCGACCAGGCGGTCGAAGTGCTCGCGCACGCGGGCATTGGACCGGGCACCGGCGGGCGAGGCCAGCAGGCCGTCCAGTGCCTCGTCGAACAGGGCTTTCGCCTGGGCGAGGTGCCCCAGCCGCAGTTCGGCTTCCCCTTTCTCGAACAACGCCTGGGACCGATCGATGAGGTCCTGAAGCGCGTCGGGCCGGGGAGATGTGGTCTGCGCGGCAGGCGGCGCGGCCGCGGGGACCGCTGCCGGCGCCGGCGCCAGCGAGGGGCGACGGGCGACCGACGCCGGGGCGCACGCTGCCGCCATCAGGGCGGCGGTCGCAGACACGATCGCAAGCGTTCCGGCGTGTCGCGGCATCGGCGTCCAGACGTTAGCATGCCCTCTTCGAAAGAATCAATCGCCGCGTCCGCCGGGCCGTCCGGGGCCGCCATCCGCCGGCGGCCTCGCGTTGCCATTTGGCCGGGTGGCAGATAGAATCAAGAGCTTGTGCGCGCGGTTCTGGCTCAGTCATCGAGGACGGGGGGGCAGGATGCATTCCCGACTGATCGTGGTGCTGGCGTTCGCGGCGTTCGCGGGAGCCTGCGGGCCGAAGTCCGACACGGCGGCATCTCTGGCGACGGCGTCGGTGTCCCTCAATCACTCGAGGGTCCCCCTGGGGAGCCCGGTCGACCTCACCTACAAGTTCCAGGTGGCGCCATCCGCCCGCTTCACGAAGAACTACCGCGTCCTCGTGCATTTCCTCGACGCCGACGAGGAACTCATGTGGACCGACGATCACATGCCTCCGGTCCCCACGACGGCGTGGAAGCCCGGGCAGACCGTCGAGTACACGCGGACGGTCTTCGTCCCGCTGTATCCCTACATCGGCGACGCCACCGTCGTGGTCGGCCTCTACCAGCCCGGGACGAACGAGCGGGCGCCGCTCTCCGGCGACGCGATGGGCCAGCGCGAGTACCGGGTAGCCCGCCTGCGGCTGCAGCCGCAGACCGACAACATCTTCCTCGCGTATCTGGACGGCTGGCACGGCCCCGAGACCGCCGCCGCCAACCCGGCGGTCGAGTGGCAGTGGACGAGGCGGGAGGCGGTGCTCCGGTTCCGGAACCCGAAGAAGAACGCCCTGTTCTACCTCCACTACGACGGCCAGCCTGCGATGTTCGACAGCCCGCAGACGGTCACAGTGTATCTGCGTGATGAAGTGATCGACACGTTCCAGGTCGCGACCGCGGACGAGGGGATCCGGAAGATCGCGTTGAAGGCAGCGCAGTTTGGACCGGAGGACGTCGTGGTCTGCCGCATCTCGGTGGACAAGACGTTCGTGCCGGCCCTCGCCGCCAAGGGGAGCCGGGATTCGCGCGAGTTGGGGATCCGCGTCTTCCACGCCTTTGTCGAGCCGCAGTAGGGCCCGCCCGGGCGCACCCGTCCGGGGGGCTCGCCGGCGGGTCTAAAGGGACGTCGATGCCCGCGCCGCGCCCGTGGATGCCAACCGAGTCTGTTATAATCGGCCCGCTCGGCACGCCGGGCTAATTGCCTGACTTCCAGTGGCTTGCGATGGAATATCGCTGTAGACTCGGAACCCCGACCGGCCAGATTCTGGAGGAGGTGCACGCCTCCGACAGCGAGGTCCACCTCCGCCACGAGCTGGAGCAGAAGGGCTTCTGCGTGCTGGCCCTCCAGCCGCGGGGGCTGCTCGGCCGGGTCGCGCTGCCCGTGCGCGCCCGCCGCAAGGTCCCGACACGTGAGTTCCTGGTCTTCAACCAGGAACTCGCCACCCTGCTCAAGGCGGGCATGCCCCTCGTGCAATCCCTCGACATCCTGCGGGGCGGCGTCGACCATCCCGTTTTCCGCCCGGTCCTGGATGACGTGTACGAGAAGGTGCGGGCCGGGTCGGCGCTGTCGGAGGCGTTCAGCTCGCACGGCAGCCTCTTCGCTCCCGCGTACAGCGCGTCGCTGCTCGCCGGAGAGAAGAGCGGAAGCCTGGACAACGTCCTGCGCCGCTACGTCGCGTACATCAAGGTCATCGGCGGAGTGAGGCGGCGCACGCTGTCGGCGCTCGTGTACCCGGCCGTCCTCGTGGCCGTGGCGACCGTCGTCGTGGCGATCATCGTGCTCAAGGTGGTGCCCGAGTTCGCGTCGTTTTACGAGAGCTTCGACGCCGAGCTCCCGCTCGTGACGCGCCTGATGGTCAGCGGGGCGCTGTTCATACGCGGCCACGTCCTGCTGATCGCGGGCGCGATCGCGCTCGTTGCCGGGGGGGGGTGGAGCTGGCTGCGGCAGGCGAGCCAGCGCACGCAGTTCGACCGCTCGGTGCTGCGGGTACCATGGGTCGGGTCCACGGTGCGGCGGTTCTCGACGTCCCAGCTGGCGCGCACGTTGTCCACGCTGCTCACCGGGGGGCTGCCGCTCGTGACCGCCATCGAAATCGCCTCACGCTCGATGGGCAACAGGTTCCTGTCGGCCGAGATGCGCGAAGCCGGCCAGCGGGTGCGGGAAGGCGAAGCGTTCGCCTCGGCCGTCGCCGCGCGCGGGACGTTTCCGGATGTCTTCGTCAAGATGGCCGAAGTCGGCGAGTCCACCGGCGCGCTGCAGGAGATGATGGCCAGTCTCGCCGATTTCTACGACGAGGAGATCGAAGTCGAGCTCGGCCGGTTCGTCTCGCTGGTCGAGCCCGTCCTGCTCATCGTCATGGGGATCGTCATCGCCGGCCTGCTGCTGGCGCTGTATATGCCGTTGTTCCAGCTGACGTCCGTCGTCGGCACGCATTCCTGACGGGGGGAGACGGATATCGTGGAGGATCGCCGAACCGCCCAGGCGCCGGCCCAGACGCCCGCCCGCGCGGCCGACGTGTACGCCGACCGCGGCCCGGAGCCGCCCGCCGACCCGGCGGCGGAGCAGGCCGAGGCGCGCCACCTGGCCGCCCGGTACGGCCTCGAGTACGCGGACCTGGACCATTTCCGCATCGACCACGACCTGTTCCGATCCATCCCGGCGGACCTGATGCTGCGCTACGGCTTCGTGCCGTACCGGCGCGACGGACGCTCGCTGCTGATCGTCGTGTCGGACCCGAGCGACTTGCCGATGATCGACGAGCTCGAGGTCCTGCTCGCCACGCCGCTGCGCGTGACGGTCGGGCCGCGGTCGGCGATCGAAGCCATCCTGAAGAAGAGCGAGAGCTCCCAGCGGGTGCTGGAGGAGGCGACGGAAGGCTTCCAGATCCAGCTGCTCAAGGACGAAGACGGGGGAGAGGACAGCCTGACGGTCGAGCGCCTGACGAGCGACATCAGCCCGATGATCCGGCTGGTGGACTCGACGATTTTCACCGCGATCCAGCGGCGCGCCTCCGACATCCACATCGAGACGCAGGATGACGCGGTGGCCGTGAAATACCGCATCGACGGGGTGCTGCAGGCGGCCATGCGGCCCATCGCCAAGCAGCACCACAGCGCCATCATCTCGCGCATCAAAGTCATGGCGGAGCTCGACATCGCCGAGAAGCGCGTGCCCCAGGACGGCCGGTTCAAGCTCCGGGTGCCCGGCAAGACCATCGACTTCCGGGTGTCGATCATGCCGAGCGTCCACGGCGAGGACGCGGTCATCCGGATCCTGGACAAGGAGTCGATCAGCGAGCAGTTCAGCGAGCTCCGGCTGGACATCCTCGGGTTCCCGGACGCGGAACTGCGACGGTTCCGCAAGTACATCGCCGAGCCGTACGGCATGGTGCTCGTCACGGGGCCGACGGGGAGCGGGAAGACAACCACCCTGTATGCGGCCCTGTCCGAAATCCGGTCGCCCGAGGACAAGATTGTCACTATCGAGGACCCGGTGGAGTACCAGCTGAAGGGCATCACCCAGATCCCGATCAACGAGAAGAAGGGGCTGACCTTCGCGCGGGGGCTCCGGTCCATCCTGCGCCACGACCCGGACAAGATCATGGTCGGCGAGATCCGCGACCCGGAGACGGCCCAGATTGCCATCCAGTCGGCGCTGACGGGCCACCTGGTCTTCACGACCGTCCACGCGAACAACGTCGTGGACGTGCTGGGCCGGTTCCTGAACATGGGGGTTGAGCCGTACCAGTTCGTGTCGGCGCTGAACTGCGTGCTGGCGCAGCGCCTCGTGCGGGTGATATGCCCCCACTGCAAGCGACCGGCGAACGTGAGCCGCGCGCTGCTGGAGGAGTCCGGCCTCGATCCCGCCCGGGTGCCGCACGACGCCTTCTTCGAGGGGGCCGGGTGCATCGAGTGCGGGGGGACCGGCTACAAGGGCCGCACAGCGATTTGCGAGCTCCTCGACCTCTCGGACCCGATCCGCGAGTTGATCCTCGCGCGGAAGCCGACCTCCGAAATCAAGAAAGCCGCGCGGGAAGAGGGGATGCGGTTCCTCAGGCAGTGCGCAGTGGAACGCGTCATGCAAGGCTTGACGACGCTGAAAGAGATCAACAAGGTGACGTTCGTCGAATGAAGCTGCCCGCTGCGCTCCGCACGCCGCCCCCCCGCGTGGCCGTCGAGATCGGCCCGTCCCGGGTCGCCGCCGTGGCCGTCGCCGGCACCGGACCGGCCGGGGTGACGCTCGCCGGGTGGGCGGTCGAACCGCTGCCGCCCGGTGCGGTCGTCCCGTCGTTGACCGCGTCGAACGTCGTCAGCCCGGCCGACCTCGACGCGGCCCTCCGCCGCGCGTGGGATCGCCTCGGCCAGCATCCCAGGCGGGTGGCGCTCGTAGTCCCGGACGCGGCGGCCAAGGTGTCCATCGTGCGGTTCACGGACGTGCCGTCGAAGGCGTCGGATCTCGACGAGCTGATCAGGTTTCAGATCCGCAAGGCGACGCCGTTCCGCATCGAAGATTCGCAGGTGTCTTTCACGGCGGGCGACCGGACAGCCGACGGGCAGGACTTCGTCGTGGTGCAGGCGAGGCGCGACCTGATCATGGAATACGAGCAGGCCTGCGCCGGCACGGGGGCGGTCGCCGGCGTCGTCGATCTGGCGACCTTCGGCCTCGCCCAGTGCGCCATCGCGACCGGGGGCGGCGTGACGGGGGACTGGCTCCTGATTCACGCCGGCGGCGATGGCGCGACCATCGCGATCTACCGCGGGCGTCATCTCGTGTTCTTCAGGAATCGCGGGGCCTCGGGAGACGGGCACCTGAGCGAACTTGTCCACCAGACGGCGATGTACTACCAGGATCGCCTCGGCGGCCGGGGATTCAGCCGGGTGTTCGCGGGCGGCGCAACAGCCTCCGCCCTCGCCAGCCCCGTGTGGATGGGCATCCAGGAACGGCTGGGCGTCCGGGCCGAGGTGCTGGGGGCCGGCAGCGCCATGGCCGTGGCCGCGCGCCGCGCGCTCGAGCCCGAGACGGCCGACGCGATCACCCCCGCGCTCGGCGCCGCGCTATCGTTGTGGGTCGAGGCGTAGCGGGAGGCACCGATGGGACACATCAACCTCTCGACCCGGCCGTTCTATAACGAGCGCGCCGTCAACGCGGCGCTCGGTGTAGCCGTCGCGCTCGTCGTCGGCGTGTCGCTCTTCAACCTCCGGCAGGTTTTCGTGCTCTCCGGGCGCAACGCCCAGCTGCAGGGCCGGATCGCCCAGGCCGAGGCCGGGACCCGCGACCTGCGGGGGCAGGCTACGCGCCTCCGCGCATCGATCAACCCGCAGGAGCTGGACGCCACTGTCGCCGCCGCGCGGGAAGCCAACGGGCTCATCGACCGGCGGGTGTTCTCGTGGACCGAGGTCCTCAACCAGTTCGAGACGACGCTGCCGGCGAGCGTCCGCATCACGTCGATCCGCCCGCGCGTCGAGCGCGACGGCACCATGGTCGTCACCGTCGTGGTGCTGGCGAGGACGGTAGAGGCCGTCGACGAGTTCATCGAAAAACTCGAGCAGCACGGCGCCTTCTCCGTCGTCCTGTCGCGCGAGGAGTTCGTGAACGAGCAGGGTCTCATCCAGGCCAGCCTGGAAGGGCAGTACGGGCCTTCGGGCGGCGGCGAGCGCGGCGGTCAAGGAGGCGCGCGGTGACCGGCAGCCTGGGGCGCGTCTTCCGCGACCGCCGGGCGGTCCTGCTGCCGCTCGCCGTGGCGCTGCTCGTGAACCTCGTCATCCTGGCGCTCGTCGTCCTGCCGTCGTCGGACCGGGTGGCGCGCGCCGAGCAGCAGGAGCTGACCGCCCTGCAGGACCTGGCCAACGCGCAGCGGGAGGTCGGAACCGCATCACGCACCCAGCAGGACAAGGCGCGGGCGGAGCAGGATCTGCTCAAGTTCTACTCGGAAGTGCTGCCGGCCGACTTCGCCGGGGCGCGGCGCGCGACATACGTGCAGCTCGCGCGGCTCGCCCAGGATGCCGGCCTGCGGTACCGGCGGCGGCTCGAGGAATCGACAGAACCCAAGTCGGGGGGCCAGGAACCGGCGTCGACGCTCGCGCGATTTGAGATTGCGATGGTCCTCGAGGGCGACTACGAGGGCGTCCGCCAGTTCCTGCGGGACGTGGAGAGTTCCGACTCCTTCATCGTGATCGACAACGTGGGGCTCGCGCAGGGGGCCGAGGCCGGCTCGGGCCTCGTCTTGACAGTGAACTTGTCCACCTACTACCGGGCGGCGACACGTGGAAGCTAGCCGACGCCAACTGGGCGTGCTCGTGGCCATCCTGGCCGTGCTGGCAGCCGTGCTGTACCTGGCAGGCCACGCGCCAGGATGATCTGTCGCCGGCGGAGCGGGCTGCCGCGGCGCCGGGGAGTGGCGTGGGCTCGGCGGCGCTTCCTGTCGCGACGCCGGCGCCAGGCCGCCGGGCGGCCGGCGCGCAGATTCCCGCGGTGGCGCTCGCCGCCCTCGATCGGCCGCAGCCGGAGCCCGTGGACTCAGGCCGCGACCCCTTCCGTTTCGGCACGGCGCAGGTCGAGCGAAACCCGGCACCCTCGACCGGACGCTCGCCGGTTCAAGGGCCCGGCGCGGTTCCCTCGCCGGCGGCTGACGCGGCTCAGCTTGCGGGACTTCCTCCGCCACCGCCGCCGCCGCCGCCGATTCTGTTGAAGTTCATCGGCGTCGCCCGGCAAGGCACGGGCCGCCTCTACGCGGTGCTGCGCGACGATCGCGGCGTGTATTACGGCGCGGATGGCGACGTCGTCGAGGGGCGATTCAAGGTGCTCCGGGTGTCTGCCAGGACCGTGGAAGTCTCGTACGTAGATGGACGGGGGCGCGTGAGCATCCCGCTGTCCGGCGGGCGGCCATAGATGGCGTCCGAATTGGAGCGTGGCATGTTGGTCGTCGGCACACCAAGAAGGCGCAGGCGGGGCGCAGCGGTCCTGATCGCGGCCGCATGCGCGGCGTCGGCGTGGGGCTGCACCTCGGGGCGCGTGTTCCAGCAGGGCAACCAGGCCGCGATGCGAGGCGACTGGGACGTCGCGGTCACCTGCTACGAGAAGGCCGCCAAGGCGTCCCCGGGCCGGGCCGACTACAGGATGGCCCTCGACCGCGCCCGGATGACGGCCGCGCAGGGCCACTTCGAGCGGGCGCGCGACTTCGAGAAGCGCGATCAACTCGACCTGGCGCTCGCTGAGTACCGCCGTGTCGTCGAGTTCCACCCGGCCAGCCAGGAGGCCCGGGCGAGGGTCCAGGCGCTGGAGCAGATCATCCGGGACCGGATCGAGGCGAGCCGCCCGAGGCCCGCGGCCGAACTCATGCGGCAGCAGGCGCGGCAGGCGATGGACGCGCCGGCGCTGAATCCCGCGTCGCGAGAGCCGGTCGAGATCAGAATGCTGAACCGGCAGATCCAGGAAGTGCTCGACTTCCTCGGGTCGTCGACGGGGATCAATGTCGCGTACGACAAGGACTTTCCGAAGAACACCGTCATCAGCGTCAACGTCTCGGGCATCACGCTCGAGGAAGCGCTGAACCAGATCCTGACAGTCAACCAGGCGTACTACAAGGTCCTCAATCCCCGGAGCATCATCATCATCGCCGACAGCCAGGCGAAGCGGACCGCGTACGACGAGCAGGCCATCCAGACGTTCTACCTCTCCAGCGCCGAAGCGGCGGACATGGAGCAGTTGCTGACGAAGGTGGTCGCCGCGCAGCAGACCGGTGTCCGGCCGACGTTCGCGGCGAACAAGTCCGGCAACTCGATCACCGTCCGCGGCACCGTGCCGATGCTGAAGATGATCGAGCGCATCATCGCGATGAACGACAAGCCGCGCGCCGAGCTGAGCATCGACGTGGAGATCCTCGAAGTGAGCCGCACCAACGCGCGGCAGCACGGTCTCGACCTGTCCGCCTGGCAGCTCGGCCTGGCCTTCTCGCCGGAGACCAAGCCCGGGACCGACGCGGCCCCGTTCAACCTGAACACAGTCTCGGCCGGCGTCAGCACGCTCGACTTCTACGCGACGGTGCCTTCGGCCACCGTGACGTTCCTGGAGTCGGACTCCGCCACGAAGGTCATCGCGAAGCCCAACCTGCGGGGTTCGGAGGGCGAGAAGCTGTCGCTCAAGCTCGGCGAGGAACTGCCGGTCCCGTCGACGACCTTCTACAACTCGTACGGCACCGGCACCGGCGTCGCCACCAGCCCGATGACGTCGTTCACGTACAAGAACGTGGGCGTGAACCTCGACATCGAGCCGCGAGTGACCTACGACGGCGAGATCATCATGAAGCTGACCCTGGAAGTGAGCGCCCAGGGCAGCGATCGAAACGTGGCGGGCCAGAACCTCCCGGCCTTCTCCACCCGCAAGGTGGAGACCCGCCTGCGCCTTCGCGACGGCGAATCGAACCTCCTCGCGGGGCTGCTCCGGGAGGACGAGCGCAGGTCCCTGAAAGGCTTCCCGGGGGCGATCAGGGTGCCGATCCTGAAGCAGCTCTTCTCGGCCAACGACAATCAGATCGCCCAGACCGACATCGTGATGCTGCTCACGCCCCACATCGTCCGGACGCACGAGATGACGCAGAAGGACTTCGCGCCGATCTACATCGGCACGCAGCAGAACCTCGGCCTCTCCGGACCGCCCCCGCTGATTCAGCCCGCGGGCGAGGCCCCGGCGGGCGCTGCGGGCGCGCCTGGCCAGGCACCGGGCGGTGCGCCCGCGCCGCCGCGGCTGCCGCCCACGGTGCCCGTTCCCGGCATGCTTCCCGTGACGCCGCCCGCGACGATGCCGGCTCCAGCGGCCGCAGCCGCGCCGCCGTCACAGGCGCCGCCGGCCGGAGCCGAGCCACCCGCGGCCCCGCCCGATGTCACCCAGCCCGCTGCACCGCCGTCGGCCGTGGCTGAGGCGCCTGCGGCCCAGCCGGCAGCCGTCGTCCAGCCCTCTCCCGCAACGCCTCCCCCCGTGGCGGCGGACAACCTGCGAATCGTCCTGACGCCTCCCTCGACACCGGTGACGGTGGCAGGGCAGGCCGTGACGGTCCCGATCTCGGTGTTCGGCGCATCGCGGGTCAGCACCGTCACGCTGTCGCTGCGGTTCGACCCGAAGGTGCTTCGCGTCAGGCTGGTGCAGCAGGGAACGTTCCTCTCCACGGCCACCGGATCGGTGACGCTCGCGCAGCAGGTCGATGCCGCCGCGGGGCGCCTCGACCTGACGCTCACCCGCACG
Organism: uncultured Acidobacteriota bacterium; assembly: GCA_963809475.1. Lineage (GTDB taxonomy): Bacteria > Acidobacteriota > Vicinamibacteria > Vicinamibacterales > JAKQTR01 > JAKQTR01. Next base: position 2,193,560 of record CAWEJS010000001.1, on the reverse strand, counting down.
TCCGACACCACCGGCGTTTCGGGCGACGGGGTGCTGGCGGCGGTCGTCTTCGACGCGATCGGCGCCGGCGTGTCGTCCCTCGGACTCGGCGGCGTCGTCACGAGCCCCGGCGGGCTGCCCGTCCCGGCGCAGTTCGGCCAGGCTTCGATCACGGTGAGGTAGGCGGGGAGTGAACGGAGTGAGTGGCGCGACTCGGAACTGGCGGCGAGGGGCCGGATTCACCTTCGTGGAGCTCCTCGTGGTGACGACGCTCATCCTCGTCCTGGCGGGGGCGATCATGCCCCTCGCCCGCGTCACCATGCAGCGCCAGCGCGAGATCGAACTGCGCAGGGTGCTCCGGGAGGTTCGAACGGCGATCGACAAGTACAAGGACGCCGTCGATCAAGGCAAGATCGGCGGCACCGACAACCAGCTCGGGAACGAGGGGTACCCTCCCGACCTGGAGACGCTCGTCGACGGCGTGACGCAGGCCGGCGACGCGTCGGGCAAGAAGCTGAAGTTCCTCAGGCGCGTGCCGGTGGACCCGATGACCCGCTCGAACAGGTGGGGATTGAGGTCGTACCAGGATGCGCCCGATGCGAGGAGCTGGGGCGGCAAGAACGTGTTCGACATCTACACGACGAGCGAGGGGACCGCGCTCGATGGCACGAAGTACCGGGACTGGGACTGAGATGATGTCCGGGAGACGGCGGGACGGCGGCTTCACGCTCATCGAGCTGATGGTCGTCGTGTCGATCGTGATCATCCTGGCGGGCATCGGCATGGCGCAGTATCGCAATGCCGTGACGCGTTCGCAGGAAGCGGTCCTCAAGGAGGATCTCTTCCGGCTGCGCGACGTGATCGACCAGGTACTACGCCGACAAGCAGGAACACCCGCAGTCGCTCGACGCCCTCGTCACCGAGGGGTATCTCCGGCAGATCCCGAAGGACCCCTTCACGGGATCGGCGGACACCTGGGAACTCCTCCAGGCGGAACCCGATCCGGGCAACCCGGCGGCGGAACTGGGCATCTACAACGTCAAGAGCGGGTCTGACAGGACCGCCATTGACGGCAGTAAGTATTCGGAATGGTGATGGAGCAGGGAGTCTGCCCGTGATGAGACGACGATTCTTCCGGGGGCGCGCGTGGCGCGGCGCGGGCCGCTGCGGCCTCGTGATCTGCCTGGCGTTGCTCGCCGTGCCGGGTTGCGACAAGATGCCGCTCGTCGCGCCGTCCGACACCACGATCACGCTGTATGCCAGCACCACCACGGTCGGCCTGAACGGCACGGTCGACATCACCGCCACGGTCATCGAACCGGCGGGCACGCCCGTGCAGAACGGCACGGTCGTGACGTTCACGACGACCCTCGGGACGCTCGATCCGGCCGAAGCCCGCACGTCGGGCGGCAAGGCCACCGTGCGCCTCACCGCGGGGACAAAGTCGGGGAAGGCTGACATCCAGGCGTTCTCGGGCTCGGCCGCCTCGGCGGGCACCCTGTCCATCGCCATCGGCGCGGCAGCCGCGGGCAGCGTCGCATTGCTCGCGAACCCCTCCGCGCTCGCGGCCTCGGGCGGCACCGTTCAGCTGACGGCGGTCGTGAACGACACGTCCGGCAACCGGCTCGCCGGGGTCCCGGTGACCTTCTCGACCGACGCCGGCCTGCTCTCGCTGACGTCGGTCACGAGCGACGGAAACGGTGAGGCACGAACCAGCTTGACGACCACCGCCACGGCGAAGATCACCGCGTCTGTCGTCGGCGGGTCATCGGGCACCGCGCTGTCGGCCTCGGTCACCATTCCCGTGCGCGTCGGTCCGACCGTCACCGTGTCCATCCCGTCCGGCAACCTGTTGCCCGGCGTGCCCGCGATCTTCAGCGTCAGCGTCACGGCGGGCGGGGCCGCGGTCCGCACCGCGACCATCGACTTCGGCGACGGCGACAGCCAGGCGGTGTCCACCTCGGGTCTGAGTTCCGCGACCCATACGTATGGTTCGAGCGGCACCTACGTCGTGACGGCGCAGGCCACCGACAGTGCCGGGGAGACCACGACCGCCACCGCCTCGGTGAGCGTCCAGAAGGTGGTCGTCACGGTCACGTTGACGGTGTCATCATCGACCGTCACCACGTCCACGCCGGCCGAGTTCACCGCCTCGGCGACGACGACCCCGAGCGGCGCCGTGATCGAGCGCTACGAATGGGACTTCGGCGACGGCTCGACGCGGATCACGTCGGGCGGATCAACGAGCCACCTGTACCAGTCGGGCGGGGGCCGGCGATACACGGTCACAGTCCGCGCGGTCACGTCCGGCGGCGCCTCCGGCTCCGCCCAGCGGGAGATCGTGGTCACCGGGTAGGGATGAGGGTGGGTACGCATCCGGATGACCGCGGCTACGCGATGGCGGCGCTGCTCGTCGCCATCGCCGTGATCGGCGTCCTCCTCAGCGCCGCCGTGCCGGTGTGGCACACGGCCATCCAGCGCGAGCGGGAAGAGGAACTCGTCTTCCGCGGGCGGCAGTACACGCGCGCCATCCAGCTCTACCAGCGCAAGTTCGCGAACTCGTACCCGCCGAACGTCGACGTGCTCGTGGAGCAGCGGTTCCTGAGGAAGAAGTACAAGGACCCGGTCAACAAGAACGCGGACTTCGAGATCCTCTACCAGCGCACCCTGGCCCAGCGAACCGCCGCGCAGGCCGGGCGAGGCTTCAGCGCGCCCACGATGTCCACCGCGGCGGGCAGCCAGTTTGCCGCCTCCAGCATCACGCTCACGAGACCGGGGTCCGCCGTCGGGAGCCAGGTCGCCGGGCCGCAGGGCGGCGTGGTCGGGGTCGCCAGCAAGAACACCTCGAAGTCGATCAGGGTGCTCGACGGGCGGACCGTCTACAGCGAGTGGCAGTTCGTCTGGACGCCTGCGGCCACGGCGCCGCGCGGCGGACAGCCGGGCCGGGGCATGCCCGGACAGCGTGGTCTGATGCCGGGCGGACGGGGCTCAATCGGCGGGCCCACGTCGCCTGGCCGGCCGCCAGGCTAGCGGCCGGCCCAAGGTCCGCCGCGGTCCAGCAACGCGTCGTGGAAGGCCCTCCGGATCTCCTGGATCGGCTCGACGGGCCCCGGCTCGGGGTGGACGCGGTTGGTCAGCAGCACGGCATAGAACCCGCGGTCAGGGTCCAGCCAGAGCGATGTCCCGGTGAACCCGGTATGGCCGAACGCCGAGGGCGACATCCGCGACCCGCAGGACGACGTCTCCCTCATGAGGTCCCAGCCCATCGCGCGCGAACTGCCAGGCACGCGCGAGGGCGAGAGGAAACGGAGCAGCGTCTCGCGCGGCGCCAGCGTCTGTCCGGCCTCCCGTTCTCCCTCCAGCGCCCTCAGGAACGTCCGGGCGAACGCGCCGACCGCGCCGGCGGTTCCGAACAAGCCCGAGTGGCCCGCGACGCCGCCCATGGCCCATGCGTTGTCGTCATCGACCTCCCCGACCAGGAGCCGATCGCGCCACTCGCTGAAGCGCGCCGGAGCGATGCGCGCCCTCCAACCCGCGGGCGGAGTGAACGTCAGGGCCGGTTCCGGCCCGGCCCCGCGCGTGACGGTGGCCGCCACGCCCTCGAATAGCTGGTCGAGCCCGGCGCGTCCTGCCCGCTCGATAATCGACCCGAGGATCATGAAGCCAAGGTCGCTGTAGATGCTTCGCGAGCGGGGCACGTACTCGAGTGGCGTCCCGAGGGCCGCCGCCACGATGGCGTCCCTGCCGGAGGCCGTGTTCCAGAGCGGCGCCCAGGCGGGCAGGCCCGACGCGTGCTCGAGCAGGTCACGAACGGTCGCCGCCGGCCTGCCGTCGTCGTTCCATGCGGGCTCGTGGTCCCCGACGGCGTCGGAGAGCGAGAGCGTTCCCGCTTCCACCATGCGCATCGCGAGCGTGGCGGTGACGATGGGCTTGGTAAGGGAGGCCAGGTCGAAGATTGTCCCGGCCGACACCTGCGCGGCGTCGGGCTCATAGGTGCAGGACCCGTGGGCCTCGCGCCAGGCCGCGGAGCCGGCGGTGCCCGCCTCGGCCGAGCAGCCCGGAAACACGCGGCTCGACACGCCGCGCTGCAGCACGGCGCTCGCCCGGGCGAAGCTGCTCATGGTGCCATGACTGCCCACCGCGTCCGGCGTCGGCGTCATGCCTTCGGGGCGGCGGCCTGGCCGAGCAGTTCCCGCAGCCGCGGCTCGATGTCCTCGCCGACGGCCTCGCGGACGAACCCTCCGGCGCGCCGCAGGCGCGACACCGCCTTCGGGTAGGGGAGCCCCGTCTTCTGCATCACGATCGCGACCTTCAGGTTCGCGTGGGCCCGCCGCAGCAGCTTGCCTGCGCTCTCGTGGTCGACGCCCGTCGTGATCATGAGGATGCGGCGCGCGCGGTCTTTGAGCTTCTCGGACGTCGGCTGCACGTCGACCATCAGGTTGCCCCACGTCTTCCCGACGCGGACCATCGAGGCCGTCGTCAGCATGTTGAGCACGAGCTTCGTCGCGCTCCCCGCCTTGAGCTGGGTGCAGCCGGCGATGACCTCGGGCCCGACGCCCAGGGCGATCGTGAGGTCGACGAAGGTCTGCAGATCCGCGGCCGGGTCGCACGTGACGAAGATGATCCGCGCGCCGGCCTTCCGCGCCGCCGACAGGCCGCCGCGGACGTACGGCGTGATCCCGCTCGCCGAGACCCCCACGAAGACGTCGCGCTTCGTCGGCCGCATCCGCGCCACCGTGCGGGCGCCTTCGCCGAAACGGTCCTCGACACCCTCGCGCGCGACCGTCATCGCGGTCTTGCCGCCGGCCATGACCGCCTGCACCAGGTCCGGCCTGGCGCCGAACGTCGGCGGGATCTCCGCGGCTTCCAGGATGCCCAGGCGGCCGCTGGTGCCGGCCCCTACGAACACCAGGCGTCCCCCTTTGCGCAGCCCCTGGGTGATAATGTCCACGGCGAGCGCGATGCGCTCCCGTTCGTGGGCCACGGCGGCGAGCATCCGGCGGTCCTCCCCGAGCATCACGTCGATGATCTCGAGCGAGGCGAGCTTGTCGATCGCCAGGCTGGCCGGGTTGATCGCTTCGGTGGGCAGTTGCTGCCACTTCGACTGGAGAGGCATGGGGCACCCTGGGAACGCGAGACGGCGACGGCAGATACTAGCGCCGGGTGGTACCCCTGTCAAACCGTCCCGCGAGGATCCGTCCGCGTCGCGGGACGGTGGGTCCGGGCGAGTCATCGACGAGTACCTCGATCATCTGCGCGTGGAACGGCGCCTCGCGGCGAACTCGGTCGAGGGCTATTCCCGCGATCTCGCGAGGCTCGCCGCGTTCGCCGCGGCCGAGGGCACGTCCCTCGATGCGCTCACGCGGTCCCAGCTCGAGGCGTTCGTCCGGGGGCTGTTGTCGGAAGGCCTCGCGCCGCGATCCGCAGCCCGGGCGGTCGCCGGTATCCGCGGCTTCTACAGATACCTGGTCCGCGAAGGCCGGATTCCCGCCAGCCCCGCCGAGGACCTGCAGGGCGCAAGACCGTGGCCCTCGCTGCCGAGGCTGCTGTCGACCGGCGAGGTCGACGCGCTGATCGAGCAGCCGGACCGAGCGACGCCGCTGGGGCTCCGCGACCGGACGCTGCTCGAGGTCCTTTACGCCACCGGCCTGCGCGTATCGGAACTCGTGGCCGTGCGCGCCGTCGACGTGAGTCTCTCCGGGGGGTACCTGACGTGCACCGGCAAGGGCGAGAAGCAGCGGCTCGTCCCCCTCGGTGATCGGGCGGTCGCATGCATCCGCCGGTACCAGGCGGACGCCAGGCCCGCGCTGGCCCGGCCGGCCTCGCCGGCCCGGCTGTTCCTGAACGCGAGGGGCGGCGCCCTCAGCCGGGTGGGCTGCTGGAAGATCCTCAAGCGACACGCCCGGCGGGCTGGCCTGCGTGCGGACGTGAGCCCGCACGTGCTCCGGCACTCGTTCGCGACGCACCTGCTGGAGCACGGCGCCGATCTCCGGGCCATCCAGATGATGCTCGGCCACGCGGATCTCTCCACCACGCAGATCTACACCCACGTCATGGAGACCCGCATGCGGGCCATCTACGACAAGTTCCATCCGCGGCAGTAGGGAAGCGAGGTCCGGTGCGCCGCATCGCATTCGTGGGAGCCGCCGCCGTGGTCGCATGGGTCAGCTGGGCGGCGCTGACGCTGCCGCCCCGCGCGATGCGGCTTCGCCTCCCGGCCCCCGTGGCGGGCGCCCCGGCCGTGGCGCGCGGCGTCTACCACGTGCATTCGCGCGCCTCGGACGGGACCGGCACGCTTCCCGAGATCGCGGCGGCGGCGGCCCGCGCCGGCCTCCGCTTCGTGATCCTCACCGACCACGGCGACGGCGTCCGGCGGATGGCGCCGCCGCGCTACATCGCAGGGGTCCTCTGTATCGAGGCGGTGGAAATCAGCACGGCCGACGGCCACTACGCCGCCCTCGGCATGGCCCCGCCGCCATATCCCCTGGGCGGCGAGGCGCGCGACGTCGTCGATGACGTGGCGCGCCTCGGCGGCTTCGGCGTGGCGGCGCACCCGGATTCCGCGAAGCGCGCGTTGAGATGGGACGCGTGGGACGCGCCCTTCGACGCCATGGAGTGGTTCAACGCGGATTCGCAGTGGCGCGACGAGCCTCGGTGGCACCTGCTGCCGACGCTCCTGCAGTACCCGTGGCGCCCGACCGAATCGGTGGTGTCCCTGTTCGATCGACCGGCGGGTCTGCTGCGGCGCTGGGACGGGCTCACCGCCGGGCGCCGCGTCGTGGGCCTCGCCGCCGCCGATGCGCACGCGCGCATGGGCCTCGGTGGGAAGACCGACCCGTACGACGAACTGCTCTACGTCAAGGCGCCGTCCTACGAATCGATCTTCCGGGCGTTCTCGATCGGGGTCGAGGTGGAGGCGCCGCTCTCGGGCGACGCCGCTCGCGGACGCCGGCGCCGTGCTCGCGGCGATCAGGGGCGGCCGCGTGTACGCCGCGTTCGACGGCATCGCGGGTCCGGCGGCGCTGTCGTTCAGAGCCGAGTCCGGCGGGCGGGTGGCCCGCCAGGGCGAGGGTCTCGCACTCGACGGGCCGGTGCGGGTCCTGGCCGCCGCAAACGCGCCGGCTGGGTCGTCGTTCGTCCTGTTCCGAAACGGCGAGCCGGTAGAGACGGTCGCGGGGCCGGCGCTCAACTGGACGGGTGACCGTCCGGGCGTCTACCGCGTCGAAGCGCACGTGCCCGGCGCGCCCGGCGATCCGCCGCTTCCGTGGATCGTCAGCAACCCGATCTATGTCGGGATGCCGCCGGGTCAGGGCGGCGCAGGCGCGTCGGCCGTTCACGCCCGGCTCGTCCTGCCCGCCGGGTCGTGGCAGATCGAAAAGGACCCCGCGTCGTCCGGTTCCTTCGACCTGGCTGCGTCCGGCGGCCTTGTCCGGCACACGTTCCGGTTCCAGCTCGGCCCGGGAGGCCGGAGCCCGTTCGTCGCGCTCGTGACGCGCGATGTCGGCCCGCTTCGCGACGCCGCCCGGATCGCGTTTCGCGCGGCGGCGACCAGGCCGCTTCGCCTCTCGGTCCAGGTGCGCCTCGTCGATGGCGCCGGCGAGCAGCGCTGGCAGCGCTCCGTCTACCTCGCACCGGAGCCTCGCGACGTCGTGGTGCGCTTCGACGATATGCGGACCGCCGGCGCGTCGGAGCGGCGGCCGTTCCAGCCCGCGCAGATCGAGTCCTTGCTGCTGGTGTTCGACACCGTCAACGCGAGGCCGGGAGACGGGGGAGTCGCCTGGATCGAAGGCCTCCGCACGGAGCGCTGACAGGGACGCGGGCCCGGCGCGCGGACCCTCAGGTGCGGACGGTCAGCAGGAGGTACGCCGCACCGGCGGCGAACAGGATGTTCGGTGCCCACGCGGCGAGCAGCGGCGGCACGACGCCGCTTGCGCCGACGGCCCCGGCCACGCTCATCGTGATCCAGTAGACGATGGCGAGGACGATGCCCAGGCCGATGCCATACATCGCCCCGCGTCGGCCGGTGGTCACGGCGAACGGCACCGCCATGAGCGTCATGATGATCGTGACCCACGGGAACGACACCTTGCGGTGGAGCTCCACCTCGTAGCCCGTGACGTCGATGCCGCTCGCGCGCAGTTCGACGATGTACCGCTTGAGCTGCCCGTAGGTCATGCGCTCCGCGTCGGTCTGCTCGGTCATGAAGTACTGCGGCGGCTCGACGAAGAGCTCCGCGCGATCCACCGGGCGGTACGAGCGCTCCTCGACCTGCCGGTCGAACTCCCGCACCCAGCCCTCGCGGCCCTGCCAGGCGACGGTCTGCTCGAACCCGGTGGCATGGCCGCTGAACGACACCGTCTTGTAGAAGGCCCGGCTCTGCAGCCTCCAGGCCTTTGGCGCGAACCGGAACACCGAGAAGGCGCTCAGCTCGGTGCGCCGCGGATCGAAGGCGAGGTAGTTGTAGATCTCGCCCGTCCGGCCGACGATCCACTTCCGATCCAGGATGTCGAACGTCCGCGGCGAGCCCCCGCGAATGACGTGGCGGATCGCCTCCGCCCGCCGGTTCGTGTACGCCAGCACGTGCTCTTCGACGAGGAAGAGGGCGCCGCTCGCCAGGACCGCGAGCACCAGCAACGGCGCCGTCGCGCGGTAGAGCGAGATGCCGCACGCGCGCATCACCACCAGCTCGCTCGTGCGCGTCAGGATCCCCACGGTCACCAGGCCGGCAATGAGAACGGACAGGGGAATGCACCAATAGAGGAACTGCGGTGTCGCGTACCACATGTACTCGGCCAGCATGCCGGCCGTCGACGTGCCTTTGAACAGCTTGTCGGAGAGATCGATGAAGTTGGACACCTCGAACAGGCCCAGCAGCGCCACGAGCGCCAGACCGAAGATCCGGAGATACAGCCTGGCGACGTAGCCGTCCAGAACGGGGGCGCGCAGCTGCCACGAGCGCGACCACCGGCCCCCGGCCGCGGCGGCGCGGCGCAACGCCCCGCCTCCGGCCGCTTCGGCGCGGTGCCAGGCGGCGGGGCCGCGCAGCAGCCGCCGGGCGCGACCGAGGAAGCGGCCGACCGGCGCCCGCCACGGGGCGTCCCGGAGCACTTGTCGCAGGAGGAGCACGACGCCGAGCGCGCCCAGCACGATGTCCGGGATCCACGTCGCCAGCCACGGCGACACCCACGCCCCCTTGGCCGCGGACTGGGCATTGCCGAGAATCGCGTAGTAGGCGTAGATGAGGAGGATCCCCTGAACGAAGCTCGCGAATTTCGCGTCCCGGCGGGTCGTCAGCCCGAGGGCCGCCCCGAGCAGGGCGAACACCAGGCACGCCGCCGGGATCGAGAACTTCTTCTGGATCTCCATGATCGGGTTGTGCGTTGAGATCCCTTGCCGCTTGTAGGTTTCGATGACCGCCCTGAGTTCGGGGATGGTCCTCTCACGGTCGCCCTTCGGAGGGCCCGCCCGCGGGAAGACCGTTTCCGGGTCGAGGCTCAGCACCAGCTCGCGGAACCGCGCGACGCTGTAGTCCTGCGGCGCGTCGGCCTTGCTCGTGTGCTGCGTGCCGTCCTCCAGCACCAGCTTGACCGTCCGCTGCTGCCGGTCCAGGATCATCCGCCCCCGGTCCGCCAGGTAGACAACCGGGTTCTGCGGCGCCGTCGTGTCGGCAAGGAACACGTCCCGCCACAGCCCGCCGCCCGACGGCACGTCGCGGACGAACAGCACCCGGTTGGGGAAGTGGTCGAAGAAGACCCTCGGCTTGACCTCGCCCTCGACGAGCTGCGCCACGACGTTGTAGCGGATCTCCCGGGCCGTCTGGTTGGCGTCGGGCACGGCCCAGATGTAGACGTAGAGGGTCGCCGCCGTCGCGACCACGCCCAGGATGGCCACCGGGCGCAGGAGCCTCAGGATTCCCACGCCGCACGCCTGGAGTGCCACCCATTCGCGATCGCTCGACAGTCGGCCCAGCCCCACGAGCAGGCCGAGGAGCAGCGCCATCGGAATCGTCACCGCCAGCGACTGGGGCACCAGCGTCCACATCAGCGACAGGACGATGGTGAAGGGGACCCCCTTGGAGATGAGGGTCTCCGCAAGCTCCATCAGGAACGGGAGCACCAGCATGAAGGTGAACACCAGCAGCGCCATCAGGAGCGGCGGAAGAACGCTTCGGATGACGTAGCGGTCCAGGACTCTGAGCATACGCTGGTGCGGACACGATACCACACGGCGGCCCGGCATCACGCCGCCCGGGCGTCGTCAGTTCGGATCCGGCAGGGCTCCGGGTGCCGGGGAGGGATCGAGAGAGATCGGGAGGAGGGAGGCCGCACAGTTCATCAACAGGGGGTGTTGCCTAGCGAATGCGATGACGTCTGATAATATATGTTATGTTAACTAACGGGTGTCATCGCGGCTCCGGAACGCCTGAGCTCACCCCCAGCCCCGACATCGCCCCGGCTCGCCGCTCCGCCACGCTTCAGCCGGGAGTCCCACGAACGAGGCACCGCTCGCAGAACCGCCTGCGTTCACCGCGAAGCCGCCGGCGCGCGGAGCCGTACGCCGCTATCGCCGCTTTCGCAGTTCTTCGATGATGGACTCGAGGGCGCCGATGATCTCGCTGCGCTCGACCTGGCTCTTGCTGAACGTGAGATGCAGCTTGAAGGCCTTGCTCGTCGGCTTGAAATTGAAGACGAACGCGCGGGGCCGGCCCCGGTGCGGTGTTGCGGCCGCTTCCTTGCGGAGCCGTTCGCGGGTGGTGTTTCCGTCGCGGGTCATCTTCTCGACCAACGCGATCATTTTCGTGGCATCGCCGAGCCTAACTATCTGTAAAAGCAATGACTTAGATGAAATGTCGGCCAGCCGACAGAGGTGCTGGACCTGGGCGGGCATCTTGTGGATGGCGAGGGACTCAGTAATCCCGGTCCTGGACTTGCCGAGGCGCTTGGCCAGGTCCTCGTGCGTCAGGCCACCTTTCGAGGCGAGGGCGTGCAGCGCGTCGGCCTCCTCGAACGCCGTCAGGTCCTTGCGCTGCAGGTTCTCGACCAGGGCCAGTTCGATGCCTTCGGCGTCGTCGACGTCCCGGACCACCACCGGGAGTTCCTTCAGCCCGACCTGCACGGCGGCCTGGTACCGGCGCTCTCCGGCGATGATCTGGTATCGCCCGGATCGGACCCGCACCACGATCGGCTCAATCACGCCCTTCTCGGCGACCGACGCCATCAACTCCGACAGGTCACCCATGGCCTGCCGGGGCTGGTCGGGGTTCGGGTCGATCTGGTCGATGGCCAGCAGGCGCCCGATCGGAGCGCCCGCCGGGGCCGACAGCGTCGCGACGTAGTGTTCATCGTGACGCATCCGGATGGACTCCGGGAGTCCGGCGCGCTTAGGCACGGTCCATGACCTCCTCGCAGAGGCGGTAGTACTCGGCAGCCCCGGAGGAGTCCGGGGCGAACGTGAAGATGGATTCCTTGTAGGCCGGGCTTTCCTCCAGCCGCACGCTCTTGCTGATCACCGTCGTGAAGACCAACTCCCCGAATACGGTCCGGATCTGGTTCCGGATGTCCCGGCCGATGGCGGTGCGCCGGTCGTGCATCGTGATGAGCACGCCGATCACCCGCAGGTCGGGGTTCGCTCTCGCCCGCACCTTCTCCACCGTCTCCAGCAGGTCGTCCGTCCCCTCGAGGGCGAAGTACGACGACTGGATCGGCACCAGGAGGTGGCTCGACGCCACGAGCGCGTTCACGGTCAGCAACCCCAGCGTCGGAGGACAGTCGATCACAATGACGTCGTACGCGGCCATGACCGGCTCCAGCCGATCTTTCAGCCGGAAGTGCGCGTCCATCTCGCCCACCAGCTTCCCTTCGAGCTTGGCGAGCGCGATGCGCGCCGGCGCCACCGACAGGTTGGCGACCTGCGTCGGAACGATGACATCGGCCAGGGCGAGATGGTCGTCCGACATCACGTCGTACAGGCTCCGGTCGAGGGCCCGGATGTCGAGGTACGACATGGAACTGTTGCACTGCGGGTCCATGTCGACGAGCAGCGTGCGCTTCCCCCGCATCGCCAGCGCGGCGGCGAGGTTGATCGCAGTGGTGGTCTTGCCGACCCCACCCTTCTGGTTGGCGATCGAAACGATCATGGAGTGCGGCCAGTGGACGGCGCCAGCCATTCTAGGCGCCGTCTGTCGAGGGTGTCAAGGAAACGCGGGGCGGACCCCGCGCGCCTACATCTTGTACTTACCGAGTTCCTCGGGATCCAGGCTCTCGAGCCAGCGCTGCAGGCGGTCGGAACTCCCCGTGTCTGGCGAGAAATCCACGGTCTTCGCGCTGTCGATCACGTGATCCTCGACGAAGATCGGCGCCTGGGTCCGCAGCGCCAGCGCAATCGCGTCACTCGGTCGGGCGTCCACGGCCACCACCTCCCCTCCGACGTTCAGGTAGATGAGCGCGTAGAAGGTCGTCTCCTTGAGGTCGCAGACCACGACGCGGTCGACCGTCCCGTTCAGATCGCGGATGACGTTGCGGAGCAGGTCGTGCGTCATCGGCCTGGGCGTCGCGATGTTCTCGATCTGCAGCGCGATGGCGTTGGCCTCGAAGATCCCCACCCAGATCGGCAGGACCCGATCGCCCGCCTTGTCCCTGAGGATGACGATCGGCATGTTCGTGACCGGGTCGACCATCAGGCCCTTGATGACCATCTCGCTCTGCATCGGCTCCCCCGTCTCCCGTCTGCCCGTCCCGCGAATCCGCGCCGGTCACCGCCGCCTCTACAAGGTAGGCGCCGCGACGCCCCCTGTCAAGGACCCTGCCCGGCCCCAGAGGCTGTGCGGCCCCGCCCGCTCGATCCGGACCGCCACGAGCGACCCGAGCTGCGACGCGTCGCCCGGGAAATTGACCACGGTGTTCCCGCCGGTCCGGCCGGAGAGCTCGGTCTCGCGGCGGCGGCTGACGCCGTCCACCAGGACCTCGACCGTCGACCCGATCGCCGCCGAGAGCAGCGGCTCCTGGATGCGCTGCTGGGCCTCCTGGAGCGCCGTCAGGCGCCTCGCCTTCTCCGCCTCCGGCACGTCGTCCGCGAGCCGGCTCGCCGCCAGCGTGTCCGGCCGCTCCGAGTACTTGAAGGAGAACATCGAGTGGAAGCCGACCGCCTCTACGAGGCTCAATGTGTCGGCGAAATCCCGGTCCGTTTCTCCCGGGAAACCCACGATCATGTCGGTCGACAGCTGGATGCCCGGCACCTGCGACCGGAGGCCGCTCACGAGGTCCAGGTAGTCCTCCCGGGTGTGGCGTCTCCGCATGGCCGCCAGGACCCGGGTCGAGCCCGACTGGGCCGGCAGGTGGAGGTGCCTGCAGACGCGAGGCAGGTCCCGCATCGCCTCGATCAGGCGGGCCGTGACGTGCCGCGGGTGCGGGCTCGAGAACCGGATCCGGCGGAGGCCGGGCACGGCATCGACCGCCGCCAGCAGGCCCGCGAAGTCGCAGCCGGCGTCGTCGGGAGCCCGGTAGTGGTTGACGATCTGGCCGAGCAGGTGCACCTCGGTCCGGCCCCCGGCGACCGCCGCGTCCACCTCAGCGAGGATCTCGGCCTTCCGCCGCATCCGCTCGTGGCCCCTCGTGCGCGGGACGACGCAGAACGCGCAGTAGTCGTTGCAGCCCTCGATGATGGTGACGAAGGCCTTCACGGGGTCCGATCGCCGCACAATCCCCAACGGGAACGACACGTCGTCGTACGGGTTGACGTCGATCTGGCGCGCGCCGGTCCGCATCGCGTCGTCAACCAGCGCCGGAAGCAGGCGCTCCGCGCGGGTCCCCACGACGACGTCCACCGAACGCGCGCGCCGGAAGATGGCCGCGCCGTCCTGCTGCGCGAGGCAGCCCGCGACGGCCATCACCGGCGCGGGACGGCCGGGCGAGGCCGCGGCGCGCAGTTCGCCGATCCGGCTGAACACCTTGTCCTCCGCCTTCTCGCGGACCGAGCAGGTGTTCAGCACGATCACGTCGGCGTCCGAGGGCCCCGCCGCAGGCTCGTAGCCGGCGGCCTCGAGGAGGCCCGCCATGCGCTCCGAGTCGTGGACATTCATCTGGCAGCCGAACGTCTCGATGAAGTAGCGCTTCGCCATCTACTTTCGCTTTCGCCTTTCGCCTCGGCCTTCGCTTTCGCCTCCGCGGGCGTCGAGCATCTCGCGGGCGCTCGCGCGCGTGCCGTCCGTCACAACGAGGCCGGCCATCATGCGCGCCACCTCGTCGACCCGGGCGTCGCCGGTCAGCGCCTCGACCGCCGTCTGCGTCCGGCCCCGCCGCTCGAACTTCGACACCCGGTAGTGCGCTCTTCCGCACGCCGCGATCTGGGGCAGGTGCGTGATGCACAGCACCTGGAACGACCGGCCGAGCGCCTGGAGGCGCTGCCCGACCACGTCGGCCACTCGCCCGCCGATCCCGGCGTCCACCTCGTCGAAGACCAGGGTCTTCCCCGGCGAGTCCGTGGTCGCCAGGGTCTTCAGGGCCAGCATCACGCGGGAGAGTTCGCCGCCCGAGACGACCTTGGCTAGCGGGCGGAGATCCTCGCCCGCGTTGGGTGACACGTAGAATTGCACGACGTCGGTGCCGCGGCTGGACCAGCGCTCCTCGCCCGCCGGGGCAGGGTCGAAGCGCACCTCGAAGCGCGTGTGCGCCATGGCGAGGTCCGCCAGCTCGGAGACGAGGGCGCGGCTGAATCCGGGCGCGCTCCGGCGGCGGGCCTCGGAGAGCGCGCCGGCCAGGGCGAGATAGCGGTCCGCCGCTCCCGCGACACGCGCGGCCAGCCCGGCCACCCGTTCCGCGGACGAGTCGAGCGCGGCCAGTTCCTCCGCGCAGCGCCGCCGCCGGTCCAGCACGTCCGCCAGAGACGGACCGTACTTGCGCTTGAGGCGCTCGATGGCGGCGAGGCGCTCCTCGAGTTCCTGGAGGCGTTCCGGAGCAGAATCGATGTGCGCGGCGTATTGCCGGAGGAAGCTCGCGAGGTCGCCGAGCTGGGCCTCGACCGCCTCGCGCCCCTCGAGGAAGGGCGCGAAACGGGTGTCCATGTCCCGCAGTTCCGACACACGCTTCCAGACGCCCGCCAGCGACCCCATCACCGCCCCATCGTCTTCGTAGAGCTTCCCGTAGGCCTCATCGCACAGCCGCCTCAGCTTCTCGGCGTTGGCGAGCAGCCGCCGCGCCCCGGCCAGGTTCTCGTCCTCCCCTGCCCGCGGCGCGACGCGGTCGATCTCCCCCGTCTGGAACCGCAGGAACTCACTGCGCGACTCCCGGTCCCGCTCCCGCGCCAGCATGGACTGCTGTTCGATCCGGAGGGCCGTCCACTCACGGTGCGCGCCCGCCACGGCGTTGCGCTCGAGCCCGAGCGCCGCGTACGTGTCGAGGAGGTCGACGTGGCTCTCCGGGTCGAGCAGCACCTGGTGTTCGTGCTGGCCGTGCAGATCGACGAGCGAGGCGCCGAGTTCCTTCAGGCTGCCGGCCGTGACGAGCTGTCCGTCCACGAAGCTGCGGCTGCGGCCCTGCGCCGTCACTTCCCTCCGCACGAGGACCTCCCGCCCGTCGAGTTCGAAGATGGCCTGGATATTCGCCGTTTCTTCGCCTGTCCGCACGATGTCGGCCGACGCGCGGTCCCCCAGCAACAACCCCACCGCGCCGACGACGACGGACTTCCCCGCCCCCGTCTCACCGGTGATGACGTTCAGACCGGGCTGAAATGTCACCTCGAGGCTCTCGATGACGGCGAGGTTGCGGATGTTCAAGTAGCGCAACATGGGTACACCGGCCTCCGGGCTGACGGGGTCCCTCGGCGCGGAACTCCCATGATATCACGGGTTTGACAGGGTATGTTCCCCATGGTACTGTTGCCTGAAGTACGCGCGGGGCGGCTGACGGCGGAACGGGGTCCGCCGTCGGGCACCGGCGCCGCTGAAGGGACGTCCCGTGGGTGCCAATGCCGTTGCCGGCGGCGGAGTCGTGGAGCTGGTGCTGCGCTCCGGTCCGGCCGCCAAGATCGTGCTGCTGGTGCTGCTGGCCTTCTCCGTGGTGTCATGGGGAATCATCCTGCACAAACTCTGGTACCTCCGGCGCGTCCAGAAGCAGACCGGCTCGTTCCGTGACATCTTCCGCCGCAGCTCGAAGTTCTCGGAGGTGCAATCCGTCTGCCGCACCCTGGAACAGAGCCCGCTGGTCGGTATCTTCCAGGCGGGCTACGCGGAGCTCAACACCCAGCTGAAGCAGGCGGCGCAGGAGATGAACAGTCCGGCGGGCGCGGCCGGACGTCCGACCTTGAAGAGCCTGCCGGCCGTGGACCGGGCGCTGCTGCGCGCAGCCGCCGTCGAGGTCTCGAAGCTCGAGCGCCGGCTGCCGATGCTGGCGACGACGGCCAGCATCACGCCGTTCATCGGGTTGTTCGGCACCGTGTGGGGCATCATGACGTCGTTCCAGCGGATCGCGAGCGTCGGATCGACGAGCCTCGGCGTCGTGGCGCCGGGCATTGCGGAGGCGCTCATCGCCACGGCGGCGGGGCTCTTCGCCGCCATCCCGGCCGTGTACTTCTACAACCACTTCGTGGCGGTCGTGAAGGACCTCACGGCGGCGATGGACGACTTCGCGCTGGAGTTCCTCAACATCGCCGAGCGCAACTTCACATAGGCGCGCCCCGAGGATTCCCGGCCGATGCCGAAGGTCAGTCCCACGGAAGACGTCACGACCGGGCGCACGAATCGCGTGCGCCGGGTGACGGCGTCGATCTCGGAGATCAACGTCGTCCCGCTCGTGGACGTGATGCTGGTGCTGCTCATCATCTTCATGGTCACGGCCCCGATGCTGCAGCGCGGCGTCGACGTGACCCTGCCGGTGGCGCGCCGCGCGGCGCCCATCGCCGAGGAGCGCGTGTTCATCACGGTGCCGCTGACATACCGCCGGGACCACGCGGTCCGCCTCGGCACCGAGCGGGTGGCGATCGACCTGCTGGCGGAGCGCGTGAGGCAGATGATGGACGGCCGCGCCGAGCGGAAGATCTTCCTGCGAGGCGACGGGGCCATCCTGCTGCAGGAACTGCTCGAGGTGATGGACCGGCTGAAAGACGCCGGCATCGAACAGGTGGGCATCGTCGCCAGGCTGCCCGAGGAGCGGTAGCGCCGTGGAAGCGGTCTCCAGCGTGCTCGTCGAGCGCGGGCGCCGCGACCAGGGGTTGCCGCGGATGCTGACGGCGTCGCTCGCCGGCCACGCCGTGCTGATCGTGATCGTCGTCGCGGCGCCCGTCATCAGGGGCGGGGCGCGGGAGCCGGACCTGCGGGACGTGATGACGATTTCGCTGGGCGGCGCGCCGGGGCCCAACGCCGGCGGCATGACGATGATGGGGAGCCCTGCTCCGCCGCCGGCCTCGCGTGCGGAGCCGAAGAAGGCGGTCCCGATGGCGGTGCCCGCGGCGAAGGCGCCAGCGATGACGCTGCCCTCGTCGTCGCGTCCCGTGAAGGCCGCACCGAAGACGCCGGCGGCGCCGCTTGAAGGCGCGTCGCGCACGGGCGCCGCGACGCCGGCGCCAGGCCCGGCGGCAGGCGCCCAGCCGGCGTTCGATCCGAACCGCGGGATGGGTTTCGGCGGGCTGTCGACGGGCGGGGGCCTCGGGAGCGGCAGCTATCTGGACGTCGCGAACTTCTGCTGCCCGGACTACCTCGTCACGATGCTGCAGCTCGTGCAGAACAACTGGGGCGCGCGGCAGCAGGTCGGCGGCGAGGCGCTGGTGGTGTTCCGGATCCAGCGCGACGGCCGGCTGACGGACATCGAGCTCGAGCGGTCGAGCGGCTTTCCGGCGCTGGACCTGACGGCCCAGCGCGCGTTGTTTCTCACACAGAGGGTGCCGCCGTTGCCGCCGGCCTTTCCCGACGATCACCTGACGGTGCACCTTCGTTTCGAGTACAGACGGTGAGCATGCGCCATCCACGAATGACATCCGCCGCACTTCTCGCCGTCGCCGCCAGCCTGGCGGCGGGGGCGTGGTCGCGCACCGCACCGGCCCCCCTCGCGCCTCCGCAGGCGCCGCAGCAGTCGGAAGTGATCCTCAGCATCTCGGGCGAGACGGGGGCGCGGCCGCGGTACGCCGTGCCGGACTTCATCGCGCGCGCGGCCGACGCGGAGACGCAGGCGGCGGCGAAGCTGATGGGCTCGGTGCTCTGGGACGATCTCGCCTTCGAGCGGGAGTTCTACATGGTCCCGCGCGACACGTACCGGACCATCCCGGCGGCGCGATCGTTCGCGGAGATCCCGTTCGATCGATGGCGCGAGCTCGGCGTCGATGGACTGGTGATGGGCAGCGTCGAGCGCACGGCGCCGGGGACGTGGCGCGTGGAGGTGCGGCTCTTCGACGTGCGCTCGCGCCGATCCGTGATGGCCAAGGAGTACACGGGGGCGACCACGAATCCGCGGCTGTACTCCCACACGGCCTCCGACGACATCCACCAGCAGCAGCGAGCCCTGCGCGGCGCCGCCCGCACGAAGCTCGCGTTCGCGTCGGACCGCGACGGCGAGCGCGTGGCGAACGCGGTCTCGCCGCGGGACGTGAAGGAGATCTACATCTCGGACTACGACGGCGCGAACCAGCGCCGCGTGACCGTGACGCGGAAGCTGAACATCATGCCGCGCTGGTCGCCCGACGCGCGGGCCATCGTGTACACGTCGTACCGGCGGGACTTCCCCGACATCTACGTGTCGCTCCTCTATCAGGGGACGCTCGAGAACCCGACGGGCGGGCGCGGGCAGAACTGGCTGCCCGCCTGGTCGCCGGACGGGACGCGTCTCTGCTTCACGTCGACGCGGGACGGCAACTCCGAGCTGTACGTGATGAACCGGGACGGCTCGAACGTGACGCGCCTCACGAACCATCCCGCGATCGACACGACGCCGACCTGGTCGCCCGGCGGCACGCAGATCGCGTTCGTGTCGGACCGCAACGGCTCGCCCCAGATCTACATCGTCGACGCGGACGGGCTGAACCTCCGCAAGCTGACGTCGGAGTCGTGGTGCGATCGCCCGACGTGGTCGCCGGCGCCGTTCAACGAAATCGCCTACGCGTCGAGGTCCGGTCCGGGCTACGATATCAGAATCTACGATCTGGCCACCCAGGAGCGTCGGCAGCTGACGTCGGGCGAGGGCAGCAACGAGAGCCCGTCGTACGCCCCGAACGGCCGCCACCTGGCGTTCATGTCGACGCGGACGGGCAAGAAGCAGATCTTCGTCATGGGCCGGGACGGGCAGGACGTGCGGCAGATCACGACCGCCGGGAACAATTACACGCCCGACTGGTCGAGGTGACGGGCGAAAGGGACAAGGGTATACGCATGCGAAGGGTCGACTCCGTAGTGCTCGTGGGCGTGGTGATCGCCTCGCTCGCGTTCGGCGCCTGCAGCTCCAAGAAGCCGCCGGTCGCCAGGCCGCTGCCGCCTCCTCCGGCGACAACGCCCGACGCGCCGCCGCCGCCGGCCCCGGCCGCCCCGATCAAGGAGAGCCCGATCGTGACGGCGCCGGCCGTCGCCGAGGACCCGATGGTCGCGCGGTCGGTCGACGATCTCAACCGCGATTCCCCGCTGCGGGCCGCCTTCTTCGAGTACGACAGCGCGGAGCTCACGGCGGAAGCCCGGTCGGTGCTCGACGCCGACGCGGCCACGCTGAAGAAGTACCGGACGTGGGCCGTCACGATCGAGGGCCACTGCGACGAGCGCGGGACCGCCGAGTACAACCTCGCGCTGGGCGAGCGGCGGGCGGTCGCCGCGCAGGCCTACCTGGTGTCGCTCGGCATCCCCGCCGACCGGCTGAGGACGGTCAGTTACGGCAAGGAGTTCCCGTTCGACGCCGGTCACGACGAGGCCGCCTACGCGAAGAACCGGCGCGCGCACTTCGTGATCACCGGCAAGTAGCCGGCTGGAAGCGAGACGACGCCATGATGCGACACGTTGGGCTCTCCATCGCCACGGTGCTCCTGCTGGCGGTGTCGGCCACCCGGCCGATCGAGGCCGCCAACAAGGAGCACCAGCAGATGATGGCGGACATCCGGATGCTGCAGCAGCAGAACCAGCGCCTGCAGGCCCAGCTGGCCGCCGTGACCGATCTGCTCAAGGCCGTCACCGCGCGGATTGAGGAGCAGGGCACCGGCACCCGGAAGGGGTTCGCGGACCAGAAGGCCCTCACCGACACGATGAACGCGGACCTGCGGGTCGTACGCGAGAAGATCGACGAGACCAACGTCCGCCTGGGGTCGCTGTCGGAGGAAGTCGAGACGATCCGGGCCTCCCAGGCGTCGGCCGCGGGACCGGCGGCCGTGCCCGCCGATCCCGCCGCTCAGCCCGCCGGTGCCGCCGCGCCGCCGGTGCCCCGCCCGGGCGGATTCGGGGCCTCCCCGTCCCAGGCCTTCGAGTCGGCGCGGTCCGACTACTACATGGGCCAGTGGAGCCTCGCGGTCCAGGGCTTCGAGAGCTACATCAAGACGTTCCCGAAGTCCGACCTCACCGATGACGCGCAGTACTACATCGGGGAGACCCACTACATGTCCGGCCGGTTTCAGGACGCGGTGGCCGCCTACGACCTGGTGATCGATCGGTACCCCGCCAGCAACACCCTGCCGGACGCCTACTACAAGCGGGGCCTCGCCCTCGCGGCGCTCGGGCAGGTGCCGCAGGCGAAGGAGTCGCTCTCGTTCGTGATCAAGACCTATCCCGACAGCGATGCGGGCCGCCTGGCCAAGCAGGCCCTGGACAAGCTCGATCGCGCCGGCAAGTAGCGGATCGCGCGGCGCGGGGAGCGCCCGGCGAAAGGAACAGCATGGCGAACAGCTACAACAAGATCATCCTGGTGGGGAACCTGGGCCGCGACGGCGAGTTGCGCGCGACGCCTCAGGGCAAACAGGTACTGTCGACGAGTCTCGCGGTCGAGGATCCGTCCAAGAAGGACGAGCGCGGCCGCCCCGGGACCGAGTGGTACCGCATCAAGGTGTGGGGACGCCAGGCCGAGACGCTGAGCCCCCACCTGCTGAAGGGCAAGAGCATCCTCGTGGAAGGGCGACTGTCGATCCAGACCTGGACAGACCGGGAGGGGCACAACCGCTACACGCCGGAGGTCTCGGCCGACCGCGTGGTGCTGCTCGGCAGCCCGGGAGGCGCCCAAGCC
Organism: uncultured Acidobacteriota bacterium; assembly: GCA_963809475.1. Lineage (GTDB taxonomy): Bacteria > Acidobacteriota > Vicinamibacteria > Vicinamibacterales > JAKQTR01 > JAKQTR01. The sequence goes on along the minus strand of CAWEJS010000001.1, from coordinate 2,172,411 downwards.
GCGGCCCAGCCTCGGGAAACCCATCCGGTCGACGAACTCGATCAGGCCCCGAGCGACATCAACGCGGACGACATTCCGTTCTGACGGCACTCGGAAGACAGAAGACCGGAGTCAGGAAACAGGAGTCAGGAGTCAGAAGTCAGGAGTCAGAAGTCAGGAGTCAGAAGTCAGAAGTCAGAATCGTGGATGTCCCCACACGTTCACCTTGCCGAATGCCGACTCCTGAATTCTGACTCCTGAATCCCTCCCTCCGCCTACGTCCCCGCCCTCCCGTACCGATCCTCGAGGCGCACGACGTCGTCCAATTCCGGCGTGGAGACCTCGAAGATGTCGGCGTCTTCGATCGCCGTCACGCGGTGGACGGTGCCGGCCGGGATGTGAAGCCGCTCGCCCGGACCGAGGTCCAGCCTGACGAGCCGGTCTCCGTCCTTGACCTCGTACACGACCTTTCCGGACGCGACGTACACCGTCTCCGTCTTCACGCGGTGGTATTGCAGGCTGAGCGCGTGCCCGGCGTTGACGTGGATGATCTTGCCCACGTAGCGATCGGTTTTCGCCCACAGCAGTTCGTAGCCCCAGGGCTTGTCGACGCGGACCACCCCGGGTTTCGTGTCTTCACTCACCGTTCATCCTCCACCCGCGCCCGTCCGTTGGAGCCTCCGGGCCTCGCGGCGATCGCGGGGAATGTCTCCGCCAGCATGGAGGCGATGTCGCCCGACGTCGCGAGTCCGACCGCGCGGCGCGCCGCCCGCCGGACGTCGGCCATCGTCACGCTCCGGACGAGTCGGCGGGCCTCGGGGATGGCCGAGGGGTTCATGCTGAACTCCGTGACGCCCAGCCCGAGCAGCAGCAGCAGCCCGCGGGCGTCCGCGGCCATTTCACCGCAGAGCGCGACGCTCCGCCGGCGGTGGCGCGCCATCCGGATGACCTGCCGGATGACCCGCAGGATCGCCGGATGAAGCGGGTCGAAGAGGCGGGCGACGCGGCCGTCTGCCCGATCGACCGCCAGACAGTACTGGATGAGGTCGTTCGTGCCAATGCTGAAGAAGTCCGCCTCCGCCGCCAGCAAGTCGGCGGTGAGCGCCGCCGAGGGCACCTCAATCATGACACCGACGGGTAGCACCGGCACGCCGCGCCCGTCCTCGCCGACCGCCCGTGCGGCCGATTCGAGGGCCACCCTGGCTTCGCGCACTTCGTCGACGGCCGAGACGAGAGGAAGCAGCACCCGCAGGATGCCGTGGCGCCCTGCCCTGACGAGGGCGCGCAGCTGGGTGTCGAAGACCGCGCGCCGCCCGAGGCTGAGGCGGATCGCGCGCAGCCCCAACGGACCGCGGGACAGGGCGCCGTCGCGCTCGGCCATCCGATCGCCCCGGCCGGACTCGGAGGCGCCCGACGCCTGCGACTCGTCGACGTCGAACGTGCGGATCGTCACCGGGTACGGGGCCATCCCTTCGGCGAGCGCGCGATACACGCGGTACTGGGACTCTTCGTCGTACTCGTCGAGGGCGCGCGCCCCCAGCAGGAACTCGGACCGGAACAGCCCGATCCCCTCGGCGCCGGCGTCCCGTGCGTCCGCGATCTCCTCGGGCCGCTCGATGTTGGCCAGGAACCGGATGGCGGTCCCGTCCGACGTCAGCACGGCGCCGTGCTCATCGGCGCGGATGACGGCGACGGTGGCCCGGTAGCGCTCACGCCGTTCCTTCGCGTCCTCGAGAACGTCCGGTGACGGGTCCAGCACGACCTCTCCGCGGTAGCCATCGACGAGCACGACTGTGCCGGGCCTGATGAGGCGGGTGATGCCCGCCGCGCCGACGACCGCGGGCAACCCCAGCGAACGGGCCAGGATCGCGGAGTGGTGCGTGGGGCTGCCGGTCTCGAGTGCCAGGCCCAGGATGACGCGGCGGTCCAGCTGGGCCGCGAACGAGGGGGCCAGGTCGTCGGCCACGAGGATGGCCGGCTCGGCGAGGTCCATCAGGACGGAACCGGACCCGGCGACGCCCGACATCAGGTTCCGGCGCAGGCGCCCGACGACGTCGGCCACATCGCCGCGGCGCTCCCTGAGGTACGCGTCGCCGACTTCCGCGAAGACCGCGCAGAACTCGTCGAACGCCCGGTCGAGCGCCCACTCCGCGTTCACGCGCTCGTCCGCGACGATGCGCCTCGCCCGGGGTACGAGCCACCGGTCGTCGAGCATCAGCAGCTGGGCTTCGAACAGGTGCGCCAGGTCGGCGCCCGCGCTCGCCGTCACCTTCACGTGGATGGCGCGCAACTGGCGGGCGCTCGCCTCCCTGGCCTCGTCCAGGCGGGCCGTTTCCCGCTCGACGCGTCCGGGAGCGATGGCGTATCGCACCGCGGCGTACCGCTGGCGGAGCAGCGCCCCCGGGCCCCAGGCCACGCCGGGCGAGACCGCGGTGCCGGCCAGCCTCAGCACGGCCCCTCCTCGAATCCCGACTCCACCAGGCGGCACAGCGACTGCAGCGCGTCGGCCTCGTCGGCCCCGTCGGCGGTGATGCGCACGGCGGCGCCCCTCGCGGCCGCGAGCAGCAGCAGTCCCAGGATGCTCTTGCCGTCCACCACGCGATCGAGCCGGTCCTCGCGCATGACCGTCACCCGGCACGCGAAGCCACTCGCCGCGTGCACGAACCTGGCGGCGGCGCGCGCGTGCAGCCCGAGGGCGTTCGTGACGGTGACCGTCTGCGTCCGCATCTCAGCTCTTCGCCTCGGCCCGGAGCAGGTCCGACGCCACGTGGATGGCGTTGCGGCCGGTCTCGCGCAGCTCGCGCGCCACGGCCAGCAATTCCTGCGAGGAGCGCAGGCTCGAGAGCTTGATGAGCATCGGCAAATTGACGCCCGTGACCACCTCGACGCGGTCGGGCTCGACAAAGGACAGGCCGATGTTGGTGGGCGTGCCGCCGAACATGTCCGTCAGCAGCAGGACGCCGCTCTCGCTCTGCAGGCGCGCGATCGCCTGCCGGATCTCCTCGTGCGCGTCGTCGGTGTCGTCGTGCCAGCCGATCGACACCGCCGCGAACCTCGGCAAATCTCCGACGATGGCCTCGGCCGCGTTGAGCAGTTCCGTCGCCAACTGTCCGTGCGTCACGACGACGACACCAATCACAATCGCGCTCCTTGCCGCCCGGCCGGCGCGGCGGGGTCCGCGTCGCCGCCGCGCGCGATGTCGCGGTGGCGCACGTGGAACCGGACGCCCTCAATGGCGCCGAGCGCGCGCCGCAGCTCGTCCGCCACGTAGACGGAGCGATGCTGCCCGCCCGTGCACCCGACGCCGATGGTGAGGTAACTCTTCCCTTCGTTCGCGTAGTGGGGAATCAGGAACTGCAGGAGCGAGGAGATGCGGGCGATCGTCTCCTGCGTGGCCGGCTGGCGCTTCATGAAGGCCTTCACCGGCCGATCGCGCCCGGTCAACGGCCTGAGCCGCGCCTGGAAGTGCGGGTTCGGCAGGAACCGGACGTCGAAGAGGAGGTCGGACTCGACCGGGATGCCGCGCTTGAACCCGAAGCTGACGATCGAGACCTGGAGCGGCCTGGCCCGGCCGGCCCCCCGCGAGACGCTCGTGAACACGTCCCGCAGGTCGTAGACGGTCAGCGTCGAGGTGTCGACGATCTCGTCCGCCAGTGCCCGAATGGGCCGCAGGCGGCGCCGCTCCTCGTGGATGCCGTCGAGCACGGGCCGATCGTGCGCGAGGGGGTGCGGCCGCCGCGTCTCGCTGAACCGCCTGACCAGCGCCGCGTCGCTCGCCTCGAGGAAGATGAGCGCCGGCTGGAGCCCCGGCATCCGGCGGATGCGGCGGAAGATCTTCGGGAACTCCGAGAGGAACGAGCCCTCGCGGACGTCCACGACGATCGCCACCTTCCCGAACTCCGAGCCCGCGCGGCTGGCGAGGGTGGCGAGCGTGGGAATCAGGAGGGTGGGCAGGTTGTCCACGCAGAAGTAACCGAGGTCCTCGAGCGCGCGGATCGCCTGGGACTTCCCGGCTCCCGACAGGCCCGTGACCACCACGAACCTGGCCGGCGCCGCGCGCGGGGCCCTCGGACGACGCCGGGTCGGTGGGGCCGTCACTCGTGCTCCCGTTCTTCCGGGTTCTCCGGTTCGGCGAAGGGCCCCGGCCCGCCTCGCCGCAGCCGCTCGTCGAGCCGGTCCGCCAGTTCCCGCGCCCCGTGGTGCCCGCGGACCCGCAGGAGCTGGTTGCGCGCCGCCACCTCGACAATGGCGGCCACGCTCCGGCCCGGCGCCACCGGCATCCTGTTCATCGGCACGCGCAGCCCCAGAATCGCGAAAAACTGGTCGTCGAGCCCCAGACGCTCGTATTCGCGGCCGGCTTCCCACCGCTCGAGCTGGACCACGAGCTCGAGCCGTTTGGAGGCCCGCGTGGACGCCACGCCGAACAGGTCGCGCACGTTGATGATCCCGAGGCCGCGAATCTCCATGTGGTAGCGCGTCAGCGCGGGGCACGTCCCGATGAGCACGGACTCGGCCCGCCTCCGGATCTCGACCGCGTCGTCCGCCACCAGACGGTGACCGCGCATGACGAGATCGAGCGCGCATTCGCTCTTGCCGATCCCGCTCTCGCCCACGATGAGCACCCCGAGGCCCAGGATGTCCATGAGCACCGCGTGCATGATCGTCCGCTCGGCCAGGGTGTCCTCGAGGAAACTCGTCAGCTTGGCGATGGCGATCGGCGTGGCGAGCGGCGTCCGCAGCAGCGGCACCCCGGCGCGCCCGGCCTCGATCACGAGTTCGGGGAGCACGTCCAGCCCGATCGTGACCAGGACGCACGGGATCCGCCGGCTGAACGTGCGGGCGAGGCGCTCGCTGCGGACGGCGGGCGCCTGGCGGGCCAGGTAGCCGAGTTCGCTCGCGCCGAACACGAGGACCCGGCCTTCCTGCAGGTACTCGTCGAACCCCGCGAGCGCCAGGCCGGTCTTCAGCACGTAGGGGCTGGTGATTGGGCGCTCCAGGCCCTCGGCGCCGGCGAGGACCTCGAGGGTGAGGTCGAGCGCCTCCGACGGCACGCGGAGCAGCGAGCCGACCGTCACGCGCGGCGACGAGGATGTCATAGGGGGAGGGACCCCGTCAGGTCGCGCGGTCACGACTCCGGCTCGATGAGCCCGATGTCGCCGTCCTTCCGCCTGAACATGACGCTGACGGCATCGGTCACGGCGTTCCTGAACACGAGGAACGCGTCCGCGCCCGGCGCGATGGCCTGCGCCGCTTCGTCGACCGTCATGGACTTCACCGGGTACCGGCGCGCTCGCACGATGCGCTGCACCTTCGCGATCGGGGTCGAGGGCCCGACGATGGTCCGCGCGCGCGGCCGGCCCGAGCGCTTCCGCTCCTGCCACTTCCCTTTCAGCGTCTGGGCCTGCTGCACGAGGTGGTCGACGCCGGTCGAGACCGCTTCGTCCCACGAGGTCGCCACGGCGCGCCCCTTCAGCATGTGCCCGCCCCGCGCGTGGACGTGCACCTCGGCGACATGGCGGAACCGCTCGAGGCGGAGTTCGACCTGGCCCGACACGGCGCGGCTGCCGAGCACGCGGACGAGCCGCGCCAGCTTCTTCTCCACGAGCCGGTGGATATCCGGCGTGATGTCGACCTGCCTGCCTGTCAGTGCGAGTCGCATGATGGCCTCAGTAGAACATCTTGCGCTGGTTGGACGTCGGGATCTTGAGCTCTTCGCGGTACTTCGCGATGGTCCGCCGCGCCAGCACCAGCCCCTCCTTCTGCAGGATGCTGACGATCTTCGAGTCGCTCATCGGCTTGCGGGGATCCTCGCCCTCGATGAGCTTGCGGATGCGCTGCTTGATCGTGACCGACGACACGTGATCGCCGTAGGAGCTGCTGATCCCGCTGTGGAAGAAATACTTCATCTCGAACACGCCCTGCGGGGTGTGCATGTACTTGTTCGTCACGACGCGGCTCACCGTCGACTCGTGCATGTTGATGTCGTTCGCCACGTCCCGCAGGACCAGCGGCCGCAGGAACTCGATGCCGTGGTCGAGGAAGTCCTTCTGGAAGTTGATGATGCTCGTCGCGACCTTGTGGATGGTCTTCTGCCGCTGCTCGACCGACTTGATGAGCCACAGCGCCGAGCGGAACTTGTCCTTCACGTAGGCCCGCGTCTCTTCGGCGTTCTCCGAGCTCTTCTCCAGCAGCCGCCGGTAGACGGGGCTGATCCGCAGCTGCGGCAGCCCGTCTTCGTTGAGCGCCGCGACGTACTGGTCGTCGACCTTGACCACGTAGACGTCCGGAATCACGTACTGGGAGTCCCGCCGGTTGAACCGGCTCCCGGGCTTCGGATCGAGGTGGCGGATCGTCTCGATGTGCGGCTTCAGGTCCTCGACGGCGAGCCCGAGCTTCTTCGCCAGTTCCGGCACCTGGTGGTTCTGCAGCATGCGCAGGTGCTCGGTGACGATCTTCTCCGCGGGGGTCCCCTCCAGACCGATGTGGCGCAGCTGCAGCCACAGGCACTCCTGGAGGTCCCGCGCCGCCACGCCGATGGGATCGAACCCCTGCACCAGCCGCAGCGTGGCCTCGACCTGGTCGACGCTCCAGTTCCCCATCAACGCGATTTCTTCCACCGACGCCACGAGGTACCCGTCGTCATCCAGGTTCCCGATGATCGCTTCGCCGATCGCGCGCGTCGGCTCGTCCGTCACCTGGAGCGACAGCTGCCATTCGAGGTGGTCCGTCAGCGAGGAGGTCGTCGAGAGGGTGTTCTCGATCGGGGGGAGCTCCTTGACCTCCTGCTGCGCCCTCGGGCGGTAGCCTTCGTCCAGGTAGTCCCCGAAGAAGTAGGCGTAGTCGCCGTCGTCCCAGCCGTCGGTCTTCGCGGCCGCGGCATCGGCGCCCGTCTCCCCCTTCTCCGCCGCCGCCGCGTCCGCCGCCTGCGTCTCCTCCGGCTGCACCTCTTCGAGCATCGGGTTCTCGACGACCTCCTGGTTGAGCATGTCGGCCAGCTCGAGGGTCGACATCGGCAGCAGCTTGATCGCCTGCTGAAGCGAGGGCGTCAGGATGAGCTTCTGGACGAGTTTGGTGTGGAGTCGTTGCTGCAGCGGCATGGGTCGTTTACGGGGAGTGTAGTGCTTCGAACGGCCTCAGTCCAGCCGGAAATCCGACCCGAGATACACGCGGCGGACCTCCTCATCGTCCGCCAGACTGCCGGGTGTCCCGCTGCGGAAGATCATCCCCTCGTTGACGATGTACGCCCGATCGGTGATGCGGAGCGTCTCGCGGACGTTGTGATCCGTGATCAGCACGCCGATGCCGCGGTCGCTCAGGTGGGTTACGATCGCCTGGATGTCGGCGACGGCAATCGGGTCGATCCCCGCGAACGGCTCGTCGAGGAGCATGAACTGCGGCGAGATCACGAGGGCGCGCGTAATCTCGACGCGGCGCCGCTCGCCGCCCGACAGCGTATACGCCGGCGCGTCCGCCAGCGGCGTCAGGTTGAGCTCGGCGAGCAGGTCCCGGAGGCGCGTGCGCCGCTCCGCGGCGCTCAGGTTCAACGTCTCGAGGATGGCCAGGATGTTCTGCCCGACGGTGAGGCCGCGGAAGATCGACGGCTCCTGCGGCAAGTACCCGATGCCCTTGCGGGCCCGCACGTACATCGGGTCGTGCGTGACGTCCACCCCGTCGAGCAGCACCCGCCCGGAGTCCGGCAGCGTGAGCCCGACCGTCATGTAGAACGTGGTGGTCTTCCCGGCGCCGTTCGGCCCGAGCAGGCCCACCACTTCACCCGAGTGCACCTCGACGCTGACGCCGCGCACGACGGTCCGCCCGCCATACGACTTCGTCAGCGCTTCCGTCTTCAGCGTCGCCATTCAGTGTCGCCCGGGATTCCCGCACGTCGGGATGGATCGCACCTGGGTCCGGTACTCCTCGCTCGGCTCGACGACGATGTTATTGGTCGACTTGTAGAATGTCAAAGTCCGGCCCGTCGTCTCGCGGCACTCCGCTTCGATCTTGACCGGCGACCCGACCATCAGGTACCGGCCGTCGGCGCTCACGTACGTCAGGCGATCGCCCGACGCCTTGCGTGCGGCGTCCTGCAGCGACACGGACGCATAGCCTTCGACCCGATCGAGTTCGCGGCTTGCCGCCGCCAGGTAGAGTTCGATCCGTGCGGCCCTGAGATCGCCCTGCGGGCCGGAGACGTGCGCGGCGCCGGTGTACGTCGCGCGGCGCAGACCATCGTCGAAGACGAACTCGTCGGCGCTGCCGATGGAGGTCACCCGCCTGACCGCCTGCGTCTTCTCGTCCCGCTGGTCGACGAGGAGCGTGGACGCGACGCGCCCCTTGGCGGCGAGGTTCCCCGTCGAGTCGTCCACCGTCACGCGATCGCCCTGGATCGTCGTGTCACCCTGCCAGAGCCGCGCCTGGGCCGGCGCCAGGGCGGTGTAGACCGCGAGGCGGGTGGCCCCGTCGTACTCCAGCTCGCTGGACGTCGCATAGACCGGCTGGTCCTCCTGCAGCATGGATGCCCGGCGGACGCCCTGCGCCCGATCGGCGGACGGCTTGACCGACGCCGGCGTCATGGCGCTGCGGACGTCGCCGCGCGCCGCGATCCGGCGCTCGTTCATCGTGATCGCGATGTGGCCGGCGTCGATCGCGACCTGGCCGTCCGTCACCCGGGGAACCTGGCCCGTTGTCTCGTCGACGCCGTCCAGTTCGATCCGTCCCTGGCCCACGAGGTAGCGGGCCTGGCCGGAGGCCCCCCGGAACTGCGCGTCCTCGAACCTGACGGCGCCGGCGAATCGGGCATCGTCGATGGCGCCCAGGCCCGGCTGCGTCGCGATGTCCAGGGTGCGCGCCCGCACGGTCCGCCTCCGGGAATCGGCGGCCGCCTCCCGGTACTCGACGTCGCCCGCGAAGTGCGCGCTGTTCAGCGAGGTTCCCGCCTCGGCCCTCGACGTGAGGGTCGAAGCGGTGATCGTTCTGCCCGGTTCATCCTTCGACGCCGGCAGTGCGAGGCCCACCGAGTCCCGGACCGTCAGATCACTCACCGTCGAGCCGTCCGGCCCGAGGCGCACGTCGATCCACTGACCGGCGACCTGCCGTGCGGCGGTGCCGGCGCCCCCAATCTCGACGGTGGCTCGCCGCGGGCGCCTGCTCGACAGCGTCGCGCCGGTCAGCGTCCGCCCGTCGGCCGAGAACGCGAGGTTGATGTCGTCGGCCTCCATCGACTTCAGGCTCCCGGCCCCCTCGCCGACGGCGCCCGCCGCCGCTCCGGTGATGCGCGACGCCCCCCGCATGTCGAGGGTCTGGACCCGCGCTCCGTCGTCCGTCAGGTACGCCGTCGCCCCGTCGCTGGTGAGCGTCCGGGGACCCGTGACGAGCGTGAATCCCCGCTCGTAGCGGACGTAGTGGTCGGCCCGTGCGAACGTCGCCTCGCCCGCATGGATGTCGATGCCGTTCTCGCCCGGCCGCTCCGGCCCCATCGACATGACGGCCTTGTCGAGGAGCCACATGACGTCGCGGGCCTTGTCGTACGTCAGCCCGTTGGAGGAGCCCGACATCCGCGCCTTCGAGAAGGAGGCGGGCCCCGGCGCGCGCAGGATGCCCTCGGCCTGGCTGTACGTCGCGTGATCCGTCTTCACGCCGAGGCCGTCGCTCGAGGTGAGCTCGACCGAGCCCTGCATCGTGATGAGGTCCTGGCCCGGCCCAACCTCGGCCTCCCGCGCCGTGATCCGGTAGTCCCGCCCGCCGCGCTGGGGCACGATGACCCGGGCTCCGGTCAGCTTCTGGCGACCGTCGGGATAGGCCAGGAGGCGGTCGTACTCCAGCCTGAAGTTCTCGACGTCGCGGAGCAGGTTCAGGACGTTTCCGCCGGTACTCTGCGCCGACGCCGCGGGATCCTGGACGGCGCCGCCCCGCGCCGGCGCCGCCCCGCTACGTTTCGACGGACGGATCGCAAGATACGCCGCGACGAGGAACACCGCGACGAACAGGGCAATCCCGATCCGGAGCCACTGCTGCCACCTCATGGCTCACCTGCGCGCGACGGGCGGACGTCCGCGAGCGACAGCTCGAGGGACGTCGTGCCATTGAAGGTGTTCTGCTCGACCGAATACGCCGCGTCCAGGCCGCCGCGCGCCGCCGAGATGTCCGCGGCCCGTTCGGCCGCACGCCAGAAGACCGCCCGCAGGGGCACGCCGTCGTGGCGCAGGCTCATGCTGAGGTGCCGCTCCTTCAACCGGCGTGGCCCGTCGGCGAGTTGCGCCCCGGCCGTCCAGAAGACCGGCCTCGAGTTCCCGATCCCGAACGGCGCCAACCGGTTCAGACCCTCCATCAGGCGGGGCGTGATCTGGCGGAACCCCAGGGGCGCGTCAATCCGCAGCCGGGGACGCAAGTCGTCCGGGCTCAGGCGGTCCTCTGCCCACCCGGCGATCGCCTCGCGGAAGGCCTTGATCCGGCCGCGCTCCATCGTGAGGCCCGCCGCGGCACGATGTCCGCCGAACTGCTGCAGGTGCGCGGCGGAGAATTCAAGGGCCTCGAGCATGTCGAAGGCGGGAATGCTGCGGCAGGACCCGTGCGCGGTCGCCCCTTCGACGGACAGCACCACGGCCGGCTTGTGGAAGGCGTCGACGAGCCTCGACGCCACGATGCCGATGACGCCGCGGTGCCAGCCCTCACCCGCCACGACGAGTACGTAGCGCGATCCCACGTCCGGGTCGTTCTCGACCAGCCGGCGGGCCTCGGCCAGGACGCTGCGCTCTTCCTGTTGCCGGCGCAGGTTCTCCGTGTTCAGCTCCGCGGCGAGCTCCCGCGCCTCCTGGGCCATCTCGTCGCCGGATGCCAGCAGGAGCCGAAGCGCGATATCGGGCGTGCTCATGCGGCCGGCGGCGTTCATCCGCGGCGCGAGCATGAAGGCCACGTGGTAGCTGTCGATCGCCTTCCCCGCCAGCCCCGCGCTCTCGATGAGCGCGCGCAGGCCAACCTTGTGCGGGCCGCGCGAGAGGGCCTCGAGGCCCAGGCTGGCGATGACGCGGTTCTCGCCGAGGAGCGGGACCACGTCGGCCAGCGTCCCGAGCGCCGCGATCTTGATGAACGCAGGCAGCCATCCGCTCCGGCCGGCCCGCGCGCACAGGGCCTGCACGAGCTTGAGCGCGACCCCGGCACCGGCGAGGTCCTTGTCGGGATACGGGCACCCCTTCCGCTTGGGATTGACGACCGCGACGGCGTCCGGCAGTTCGTCGCCGGGCTCGTGGTGGTCCGTGATGATGAGATCGACGCCGAGTTCGCGCGCCCGCGTGGCCGCCTGGGCGCCCCGGATCCCGCAGTCCACCGACACGACGACCCGGACCCCCTCGGCGTGCAGGCGCTCGATGGCCGGGATGTTGAGGCCATAGCCGTCCCGTACGCGCTCCGGCACGAAATGCACGACGTCCCCGCCGAGCATCTCGATGGCCCGGCGGACGATGACCGTGGCCGTGATGCCGTCGACGTCGTAGTCGCCGTGGACGGCAATCCGCTCGCGGGACGCGATCGCCGCCGACAGCCTCTCCACGGCCACGCCCATGTCGGTGAGGCGCATGGGATCGTGCAGGTGGCCCAGGCTGGGGTGGAGAAAGCGATCGGCCTCGTCCGGATCGGTGAGGCCGCGCAGGGCCAGGAGGCGGGCGATCACCGGGTCGAGCCCGAGGGACGAGGCCAGCCGGGCGGCGGCCGCCTCGTCGCACGCGAGGCGCTCCCAGCGGTAGGGCACCATCAGCGCGAACGGGCCCGGCGGCCCGCCGGCGGCGGCGCGCCGGCGCCCGCCAGCGTGTCCGTGAAGTCGGCGCCGAGCCGCCCGATGTTCCTGAGCCGCTGGTACCGCTGGTCGAGCCGCTCGCGCGCCGGCACGGCGGACACCTCGTCGAGCGCGCGCCTGAGCGCCGCGTCCACCATCCGTCCCGCGGCGTCGGCATCGTGGTGGGCGCCGCCCACGGGCTCGGGCACGATCTCGTCGACGATGCCCGCCTCGAGGAGATCGGGCGCGGTCAGCTTGAGCGCCGCGGCCGCTTCGACCTTGCGGTTCGCATCCCGCCACAGGATCGCCGAGCAGCCCTCCGGGGGGATGACGCTGAAGATGGCGAACTGCTGCATCAGCACGCGATCGCCCACCGCGATCCCGAGCGCGCCGCCGCTGCCGCCCTCTCCGCACACGACCACGACGATGGGCACCTCCAGCACCGCCATCTCGCGCAGGTTGCGGGCAATCGCCTCGGCGACCCCCCGCTCTTCCGACTCGATGCCGGGGTACGCGGCGGGCGTGTCGACGAACACGATCACGGGCCGGGAGAACTTCTCCGCCAGGCGCATCGCCCGCAGCGCCTTGCGGTACCCCTCGGGCCGCGCGTACCCGAAGTTGCGCGCGATCTTCTCCTTGGTCGTGCGCCCCTTCTGGTGCCCGACCACCAGGACGCTCGCCCCGTGGTACCGTGCGAGGCCGCAGATCATGGCCGGGTCGTCGGCGAACCGGCGGTCGCCGTGCACCTCGGTGAACTCCGTGAAGAGGAGGTCGATGTAGTCGAGCGTGCCCGGCCGGCTGGCGTGTCGCGCCACCTGGACGCACTGCCACGGCGTCAGCGACGCGAACAGTTCCTGGCGCAACTCGTCCACCCGTCCGCGAAGGCGGGCGATGTCCCGGACGCGCGCGTCGGTCTGCGGCATCAGGCTCAAGGCCTCGATCTCCTTGAGCAGGATGCCTATCGGCTCCTCGAAGTCGAGCAGGTCTGCCGCCATGTGGGGTACCGGGTCCGTGCTTCCCGGATCTTACCGCACCGTGACCGAGCCCGGGCCGCAGATCCGCTCGAGGTCCGCCACGAGCTGCCCCGACGGGCGGACCCGCAACTGGCTCGACACATCCAGTCTCGCGAGCAGCGGACCATCCGCGGACGAGGTCTTCACGAGGAAGGCGACGCGTCGATCGCCTCTGTGCCGGCCCAGGACCGCCAGGACGTCCTCGAACGCCTGCCTGTCGAAGAGGGCCGACGCGAGTTGCACGACGACCTCGCGGGCGAGATGTTCACGCACAATCTCGATCGGCAGCACCTCCGCCGCCAGCAGCCGCGTCGAATCCTCGTCCCGTTCGAACCGTCCTTTGACGAGCACCAGGGTGTCGGTCTGGATGAGCGCGACCGCTTTCGCAAAGGCGTCCGGGAAGACCACGACCTCAACCGTTCCGTGCGGGTCGTCGAGCACGAAGGCGGCCATCCGGTCGCCCTTCTTCGTCTTGAGCGGGCGGACCGAGACCACGATGCCGCCGATCGAGACGTCCTCGCTGACGCGGGCGGCGGGACGGCCGCCGCTGGCTGCCGCCTCCTCCTCGTCGTCCGGCGCAGCGTGTTCGTCGGGCGTGCTCAGCAGGTCCTCGAGGCTCCGCGCACCGTAGAGCGCGAGGTCGCCCTTGTGGCGATCGATGGGATGCCCGCTGAGATACAGCCCGAGGGCTTCCTTCTCGAACGCGAGCTGCTGGGGGGCCGTCCACGGCGCCACCTGCGGCAGGGGGCCGTTTCCGTGTCCCGTCCCCGCCTCGTCGTCGCCGCCGAAGAGCTGCGTCTGGCCCTTGTCCCGGTCGCGCTGGTGGCGGGTCCCGTTGTCGACGGCGCCGTCAAGCGCGGCCATCAGCCGCGGGCGCACCTCGGCGCCGTCGGGCACCTGGCCCGGCCCGATGGCGCCCAGCCCGTCCATCGCCCCGCCCTTGATCAGGCTCTCGAGGACGCGCTTGTTGACGAGGCGCAGGTCGACCTCCTCGCAGAGGCGGTACAGCGACGTGATGCGCCCCTCGCGCGCGCGCACCTGCAGGATCGACGCGATCGCGCCTTCGCCCACGTTCTTGACGGCGCCGAGCCCGAACCGCACGCCGTCGGGCCGGACCGTAAAGGCCAGCTCGCTGCCGTTGATGTCGGGCGGGAGAACGGGCACCCGCAGTTCACGGCACTCGTGCAGATACGACGCCAGCTTCGCGGTGTTCTGCGACTCGATCGTCAGCAGCGCCGCCATGAAGTGCGCGGGGTAGTTCGCCTTCAAGTACGCCGTCTGATAGGCGAGCAGCGCGTACGCCGTGGAGTGGGACTTGTTGAACCCGTAGCCGGCGAACTGCTGGATCAGGTCGAACACGCGCGTGGCCTTCTTGGCGCTGATGCCCCGCCCGACGGCCCCGTCGACGAACTTCACGCGCTGCGCCTGCATCAGGGCATGGTTCTTCTTCCCCATGGCCTTGCGCAGCAGGTCGGCCTCGCCGAGCGTGAACCCGGCCAGGGCGCTCGCGACCCGCATGACCTGCTCCTGATAGGCCATGACGCCGTAGGTGTCCTCGAGGATCGGACGCATGGATTCGAGCTCGTACTCGACCGGAACGCGCCCGTGTTTCCGGTTCACGAAGTCGTCGATCATCCCGCCCTTGATCGGGCCGGGGCGGTAGAGCGCGTTGAGCGCGATCAGGTCCTCGAACTTGCGCGGCTTCGCCTGGCGCAGGATCTGCCGCATGCCCGAGCTCTCGAACTGGAAGACGCCCAGGGTCTGGGCCTCGCAGAACAGATCGAAGGTCTTCGCGTCGGTGAGCGGCAGGTCCTCCATGACGACACGGACGCCGGTCGTCGATGCGATCTGCTCGAGGGCGTCGTGGATGAGCGTGAGCGTGCTCAGGCCCAGGAAGTCCATCTTGAGCAGGCCGATCCGCTCGATTTCCTTCATGCCCCACTGGGTCGTGATCTCGTCGCGGCTCCCCTTGTAGAGCGGGGCGAACTCCGTGACGGGCCTGGGCGCGATGACGACACCCGCGGCGTGGACCGACGCATGGCGCGCCATGCCCTCGAGGCGCTTCGCGACGCCGAGCAGTTCCGACACCTTCGGGTCGTTCCGCTCGAGGTCCCGGAGGGCCGGGTTCTCGGCGAGCGCCTTGTCGAGGGTCATCTCGAGCACCGCCGGGATCTGCTTCGCCACCCGGTCGACCTCGGCGTAGGGCATGTCCAGGACGCGCCCCACGTCCCGCACGACGGCCCTCGCCTTCATGGTCCCGAACGTGATGATCTGCGCGACGTTCTCCCGGCCGTACTTCCGCGTCACGTAGTCGATGACCTCGCCGCGCCGGCGCTCGCAGAAGTCGATGTCGATGTCCGGCAGCGACACGCGCTCGGGGTTGAGGAAGCGCTCGAAGAGCAGATCGAACTGCAGCGGATCGATGTCGGTGATGTACAGGCTGTAGGCGACCAGGCTGCCCGCGGCCGAGCCCCTGCCAGGCCCGACGGGGATGCCCCGTTCGCGGGCGTACCGGATGAAGTCCCAGGTGATCAGGAAGTACCCCGGGTACTGCATCCGCTTGATCACGTCGATCTCGTACTGGAGCCGGGCCCGGTAGTCCTCGAGGGAGTGCCGCAACGATCCCGCGGCCTGCATCTCCCGCAGCCGGCCAAGCCGCCCGTCGAATCCCTCCCGGACGCGGTGCTCGAAGTACCCCTCGAGCGTATACCCCTCCGGCACCTGGAAGTTCGGCAGGTACGGCCCGGTGTCGGACAAGTCGACGTTGCAGCGCTCGGCGATCGCCACCGTGTTCCGCATGGCCTCCGGGACATGCCCGAAGACGGCGTCCATCTCTTCCGGCGTCTTCAGGTAGAACTGATCCCCGTGGTAGCGCATCCGGTCGGGGTCGTTCACGGACCTCGCGGTGCCGATACACAACAGGATGTCGTGCGGCCGGAAGTCGTCCCGGCGGAGGTAGTGCACGTCGTTGGTGCAGACGAGCGGGATCCCGAGGTCGCGGGAGAGCGGCAGCAGGCCCTCGTTCACGCGGCGTTGTTCCTCGATCCCCTGGAACTGCAGCTCGAGGAAGAACTGGCCGGCCCCCATAATGTCCCGGTAGGTGGCGGCCGCCCTCGCCGCGCGCTCGAACTGGTCGGCGCGGAGCTCGCTGGGAATCTCCCCCTTGAGGCAGCTGCTCAGCGCGATGAGTCCCTTGCTGTGCGACGCCAGCAATTCCTTGTCGATGCGCGGCTTGTAGTAGAAGCCCTCCGTGTACGCCGACGAGGTCAGCTTCACGAGATTGTGGAAGCCCTCGTTCGTCTCCGCCAGCAGGATCAGGTGGTTCGCGGACTCGGATACGGCGCCGCCCCGGGTCAGGCGGCTCCCCGGCGCCACGTAGACTTCGCACCCCAGGATCGGCTTGATGCCGTGCTGCCGCGCCCTGTCGTGAAACGTGATGGCCGAGAAGAGGTTGCCATGCTCCGTCACGGCCAGCGCGGGGAACTTGAGGCGCTCCGCCTCATCGAGCAGCTCCCCGATCCGGCAGGCTCCGTCGAGCAGCGAGTACTCGGTGTGCAGGTGCAGGTGAACGAACTCGGCCATGTCACTCCAACACGGTGGCCGGGTCCGGTGCCCGGCGACGCCGTCGTGCGATGAGCCGGGGGGCCCGCCCCACGGGATCGAGAACGGTGATGCTCTGACGTATTATACCGGGGTGATTCAGCGCGCGGGCACAGCATCCGTCGACCGCGGCGCCCGCGGGGCTCCGCTGGGCCGGCTTCTCGTCCCGGCGCTGGCGCTCGCGCTGACGGGTCCGCTGGCCTGCGCGTCGGGCGCCCGCAAGATGGCGGCGCCTCCCGTCGTGATGTTCCCGGGCGGCGTCATCTGGCAATTGTCATTCGAGTCCCCGCCGGCGCAGGTTCCCGCATTCGACACGGAGCGCGTGTACATCTCCCTGCGCGACGGTACGCTCGCCGCTGTCGATCATGCGCCGGGGCGTGTCGTCTGGTCGGAGGCGCGGCCTGCCACCGTGCCGCCCGCGATTGCGGGACGGCTGCTCGTCGGGGCGCAGGACGACACGGCCTGGTCCGTCGATGCCGGGACGGGCCGGGCAGTCTGGCAGCACACGCTGCCGGCGAAGGCGGCGCTCGGGCCCGTCGCGTCCGGCGGGGGCGCGCTATATCTCACGGAGGGCGGCGACGCCGTCCTGCTCGCACTCGAGGACGGCCGCGAGCGATGGCGACTGCCGGTCGGCACGCGACCGCGAGCGCTGTCCACGTCCGGGGGCGGGTCGGCCTGGGTAGGATTCGAGGACGGCCGGGTGCTCGCCATCGATCTGTCGGGAGGCCGCATCTCGTGGACCCGGAAGCTGCCATCGGCGGCCCTCGCGATCACGCCCGTGGGCGACCGCGTGCTCGTGGGCTCCGCCGACCAGTTCCTGTATGCGCTGAAGGCCAGGAGCGGCGGCGTCGCGTGGCGCTGGCGGACCGGCGGCTCCATCGCCGGCCCGGCCGCCGCCGATGCCAGGCGCATCTACTTCGTGTCGCGGGACGCCACGCTTCGCGCGCTCGATCGGCGCCACGGAGACCTGAAGTGGCAGCGGCCGCTCTCCTCGAGGGCCGTGGGCGGTCCGCTGCTCGCCGGCGACGTCCTCGTCGTCGCCGGCGTGTCGCCGGAGCTTCGCGGATTCAGGCGCAGCGACGGCGGCGCCGCGGGCGTCGTGACGATCCCGGGCTGGGCCGTGCACGGGCCCGCGCTCGCCGCGCCGGCGGGCACGGTCCCCGGCCGCATCCTGCAATTGACCGCGGGCGGGCAGCTGCTCGCGATCGGGCAGACGCTGGAGCCTCCGATCGTGCCGCTCGACGCCCTGCCTGGCCGGAGGCTCGGCCCCGAGGTGCTCGCTCCCGGCCGTTAGTCAGAATGGAACGACCGGCTCCGATTCGCAGCTCGTGGGTTACGCTGCGAGTTGGAGTACCTGCACAACGCAGAGCCACATGCGAAGGAGCCGGTCATGAGCAAGGTACGCTGGATTGGGTTGGATGTCCACGCCGACACGATCGCCGTCGCCGTGGCGGAGCCGACGGGGGAGGTCCGGACCCTGGGGATCATCCCAAACCGCCCGGAATCGGTCCGGAAGCTGGTCAAGAAGGTCGGGCCCGTCGGGGCCTTGCGGGTCTGCTACGAAGCCGGCCCGACGGGGTATGTGATCTACTGGCAGCTCACCGCGCTTGGGGTGCACTGTGAGGTCGTCGCGCCCACCCTGGTGCCGACGAAGGCTGGTGATCGGGTGAAGACGGACCGCCGTGATGCCGCGAAGCTGGCGCGGAGTTTCCGGGCCGGGGACTTGACGGCCGTGTGGGTGCCGGACGCGGCCCACGAAGCCTTGCGGGATTTGGTGCGGGCCCGCGAGGCGGCCAAGAAGGATCAATTGCGTGCGCGCCATCGGCTGGGGAAGTTTCTCCTGCGCCACGGCCGGCGGCCGGCGACCCCGATGAGCGCGTGGACCGAGCGACACCTGACGTGGATCCGCCAGGTCCAGTTCGAGCAACCGGCCCAAGAAGCGACGCGACTGGACTACCTGCATGAAGTGGAGCACGTGGCCGGGCGGATTGAGCGGCTCGAGCGCGCGATCGACGAGGCGGTGCACATGGCCCCGCCGAGCATGCGCGCGGTGATCGAGGCGCTCCAGGCCCTGCGGGGTGTGGCGTTGGTCTCGGCGGTGACGATCGTCGCGGAAGTCGGCGACCTGTCTCGGTTCGCGCGCGCGCCGCAGCTGATGGGCTACAGCGGCATGGGTCCCCGCGAGCACTCCAGTGGCCCACGGACGCGGCGGGGTGGGATTACGAAGACCGGGAACGCGCATCTGCGGCGCATCGCTGTCGAAGCCGCCTGGGCCTATCGGCACCGGCCGGCCGTCGGAGGCGCCCTCCGGAAACGTCAAGCCCCCGTGAGCGAGGCGGTGAAAGCGATCGGCTGGAAGGCGCAGCTCCGGCTGCACGCCCGCTACCGCAAACTGCTGGGCCGCGGCAAGTGCCAGCAGCAGGTGGTGACGGCGGTGGGCCGCGAACTGTTGGGCTTCATCTGGGCCATCGGCGTCACCGTGGAGCGCGAGCAGCGGCAGCGGTCACCATCGATCGCGGCGTAGCGGATCACGAAGCGAGCATGACAGCGCACAGCAGCAACGATGGCGGCCGAGGGGCACACGGAAAGGAGAACCCTCGATCCCCCTATGCGGTAGGCTTCCGGGCCGAACCCGCGCTGTTAGTCCGAGGTAGCTCCCGACGGATCACGATTATGCGGTTCCGACCCGCGAATATCAGAGTGATCAACCGTCGCGATAGCCGCCTCGGCCGCCTTCGATGCTGCTGTCGAAATCGTTCGAAGATCAAGCGGGCTTGACTGGTCGTTCCATATCAGGGGGCGCCACGCCGCGCCGGGGTCAGGAGCCGGCGAGTGCGCGCTGGATGACGTCGGCGAGGCGTCCCACGCCCTCGACAATCCGCTCCGTGGTCGGCAACGAGAACGAGAGCCGGAAGGTGTTACGGCCCGACCCGTCGACGAAGAACGCGGCGCCGGCCACGTACACCACGCGCGCGGCCAGGGCCAGCGGGAGCAACTCCTCTCCGCCCAGCTGTTCGGGAAGCGAGGCCCAGATGAAGAACCCGCCCCGCGGCTGCTGCCAGGAGACGGCGCTGCCGAGGCGCTCCCGCATCGCCCGCTGCATGGTTTCCATCTTCTGTCGGTAGTGCGCGCGCAGGATCGGCACCCCTGCCGCCAGGACGCCGCGCTTCCAGGCCTGGTACACCATGCGCTGATCGAACGACCCGCTGCACAGGTCCGACGCCTGTTTCGCCACGTCGAACTTCGCCGCGAGCGGCCCGGGCGCGACGATCCAGGCCACGCGGAATCCCGCGGCGAGCGTCTTCGAGAAGCTGCTCAGGTACACCACGCGGCCCCCGGCATCGTCAGCCTTGATTGGGCGCGTCAGGCCCGCGTCGGCATCGTCGAAGTAGAGATCCCCGTACGGATCGTCCTCGATGATCAGCAGGTCATGGCGTGAAGCCACATCCAGGAGCGTCCGGCGCTTCTCGAGACCGATCACCAGGCCCGTCGGGTTCTGGAAGTTCGGCACGACGTACAGCAGGTTCACACGCTTGCCGGCCGCGCGTTCACGGACGATCACGGCCTCGAGGTCGTCGAGATCGATACCGTCGGCGCCCTGCCGTACGCCGACCAGATCAGCCTGCACGCCCCTGAACGCCGCGATGGCGCCGGTGTAGCTCGGCAGCTCGACGAGCACGACGTCACCGGGATCACAGAGCACGCGCGCCACGAGATCGATGCCCTGCTGCGACCCGGTGGTCACCAGCAACTCCTCGCCGGATGCGCGGATGCCCCTTGCCGACAGGATGGAAGCCCAGCGCCTCCAGCAGGGGGGCGTACCCGCGCGTGGGGCCGTACTGAAACGCGTCCGGATCACTGCCGCTGAGGAGCTCGGCCGCGATGGCGCGGAACTCCTCCCATGCGAATACCGCCGGATCGGGGAAGCCCGGCGCGAACGAGATCATGTCCGGAATGCCGGCGGAGACCACGCCCATCCTGCGGATCGCGGAACCCTGCATCTTCTCGCCGTTCCGGGAGAGAAACGCGTCGTAGTCGGTCATGGGATCGTCATCCTCCGCCGCGGACGGCGCCGGCAATTATCGCCGCCGGCGCGGGTGCGGCCCGGGGGGCTGTGTAATGGCGGTACACCGTCACGTACGCGCACAAGGCGCTCAACCCGAAGTACTGGAACACCAGGCCGCGGAACAGCCACGCCAGCAACTGCAGCGGTACGACGGCCAGCCCCGCGAGCGGCACGAAGGCGATCAGCCCGAGGCTGGTCGTGGCGATGAGCGACACGATCGTGGCGCCCACGACGAGCAGCAGCACGACGCCGAACGCGCCGAACGTCAGCCGCGGTTCCGCGCGCAGGAAGCGCGCAACCCGCCGCGAGGCCGACCGCACGCTGCAATCCTCGACCACGATCACCATCTGCATCAACAGGTAGACGAAGTTCAGCAGGGTGATCCACACCACCAGCGCCGTCGAGAGGACACCGGCCTTGGCGGTCCAGCCGGGACGCCCCGGCGAGAACCAGCCGGAGCCGCCGACCAGCACCGCGACATACGCGGCGCCCGACACCAGGTAGAGGACGATGAGCAACACGCCCAGACGGAAGAACCGCCGCATGTAGTGCAGGCAGCCTGCCTCGAACCGGTCGACAGAAAAGCGGGCCGCGGTCCAGAGCGGCTTGAGCCGCAGGGGCGGCTCCTCCACCGCGACCGCCTGCGCCTCTCCGCTGGCGAGCACGGCCACGCTGCCGCCCTTCAGGAGGAACACGAACGCCGAGCCGGCGAGGACGACTATGGCGAACGCGATTAGAAAGGAGACGAGCGCGGGAGGCTCCGCCGCCAGCGCGGTCGCTACGAACGTGATGTTCTCCCGGACATCAGAGGAGAAGAGCTCGGGCAGCTCGCGGCCCAGCACGAGGACGACCAGCAGCACCCCGCCGACCAGGGGCACGCTGAGCAGCATCTTGAAGGTCGACTCCGCCAGGAACTGGATGGCGGTCACCTGCCAGTTCGCCGCCGCCACGAGGGCGCCGCGCTTCAGCACGGTCTTGACGGTGACGTCGGTCAGCATCCCGTCCGAGTGTTATAACACGCTTTCGGGCCGCGGCCTGTTCCGCGGCTTGTCCGGCCCTGCGGACGGGGCTATGCTGCACTCAGCCGTGCGCATGACGATTCGCTTCAGGCCGTGGCGGGTGCTTCTGTCCTTTCTGGCCGCCGTCCTCGCCGTGGCGGCCGCCGGGCTGGCGTACCAGTACCGGCACCTCGGTTGGACCGAGCGGGATGCCACGAGACGCGTCGCCGACGAGGTGCGAAGCGAGTTCGGAGCCCTGTCGCTGAAGCTGGAGGATGCGGCGGCCGCGGTCGCGGATCGCCCGTCGCTCATCGTGGCGGCCGGCACGGACCTCAACGCGGCCAGAGACTTGTTTACCCGCCTCTCCGGCCCCGGGCAGGGCGACGTGTCCGTCACGATCTACGGACCCGATGCCGTGCCCCTGGCGTGGGCGGGCCGGCCCTCCGACCTGCCGCGGCCGCGGCTCACCGGCGACTCCGCGCTGTTGGTCGCACCGGGAGCGTCCGGCCCCCGCCTCGCGCGGGTGCAGCCCGTCATCGAATCCGGCCGCCGCATCGGCACGGTCGTGGCGGAGGCCCCGCTCCCGTCGATCAGCTCCGACCGCGGCCTTTCGGCCGACGCGCTCACGTGGGACACCGCGCTCGTGCCGGTCGCCCTCCGAACGAGGTACGAGGGCGCCGGCGAGGCGATCTCGGCGGACGCATTCGTCCTCGCAGACGCGACCGGGAAGACCCTGCTCGAGGGGCGCGTGATTGGCGGCGGCATCGACGCGGCCAGGCGAGCCGTGCGTGGCCGGACCGCTGCCGCGATCCTGGGAGTGTGCGCCCTGTTCCTCGCGTGGGCGATCGCGCCGCTGTTGGCGTGGCGCAGGGCGGCCCGGCGCGCCGCTCCCCTGCTGACCGGCACCGTGCTGGCCGCTGCCGCCATCGTCGCGGTGCGTGCACTGGCGTGGGCGGCGGTTCCGCTGGCGGGCGTCGTCGCCCCCATCGCGCTCAGCGGCGGCGACCGGCTCGTCACGCGCATCTGGATGCGCTCGCCCGCCGACTTCCTCGTGACAGCCGTGGCGGCGCTTGCCCTCGTGGCGCTGGCGAGCGACAGCATCACGCGGCTCCGCATCGGCCTCTGGCACAGGCGCGCCGCGCCCGGGCGTTCGTGGAGCTGCCTGCTCGCGTTCGTCCTGCTCCAGTTGGCTGCCGGCCTCGTCGCGACGGCCGGCCTGTCCCGGTACATCGCCATCGGCAGCTCACTCACCAACGTGTCGGCCATCGACTGGCTGCACTTCTCGCTCCTGCCGTTTGATCTCGCCACATTCGCCGTGGGCGCCGGCCTCGTCTGCTGGCACGCGGCCGCGGTTTGGGGAGCGGCGATCATCCTTCGGCTCGCGGCGATCTGGTGGCGCGTCCCGCCCCGGCCGGCCTGGCAGGCCGCCCTGTTCGCGGCCTGGACGCTGCCCGTCGCGCTGCAGGCCTCGCGTCCCGAAGCGCTCGGGCCAGGCAACCGCGGCTGGGTCCTCCTGGCGCCCGCCCTCCTGGCCGTCGCGCTGGCGTGGGGGATGCCACGGCTCCTTCGATGGCGGAGGCACTCGTCGCAGGCGGCAGCGTTCGTCTCGCTGTTCCTGGCGCTCGCGCTCCCGTCGCTGACCTTCTACCCGGGGGCCTTCTCGCAGGCCGAGCGGGCGAAACGGCAGACCATCGAGGCGGACCTGGCACCCCAGGCAACCCGGCAGCGGGACGATGTGCAGAGGAGGGTCAGGCGGGCCATGGACCAGGTGGATGCCGTCCCCGGTCTCGCGGAGATCGCCCGCGGCCAGTCCGTTCCCGCCCGCGGACAGGTCCCGACCGAAGCGGCGTTCCTGGTCTGGTCGCAGACCGACCTGGCGGCCTATCGCCTGACGTCCGCCATCGAGCTCTACGGCGAGGATGGCACGATCGCGAGCCGGTTCGCGCTGAACCTGCCCGAGTACACGCAGACGCAGCAGCGGTGGCGGGAATCCGGATGCGACTGGGATCTCTTCGAGGAGGTCTCGCCCTTCGGCTCCGAGGAGCGCCGCCTGCTCCATGCTGGGCGGGCGCTGTGCGTGAACGAGGGCGGACGCCTTCGGCCCGTCGGGACGATCGTGATCCACGCGATGCTCGATTACGGGACCCTGCCGTTCATCACCTCCCAGAATCCCTACGTCGAGCTCTTCCGCAACCGGCCGGCCGGCGACGTCGATTCCTCGAAGCTCCGCGATCTGCAGTTCGTCGTCTATGGCTGGAGCCTGCGCCCGATTTACACCTCCGGCACGGCCGCGTGGACGCTGCCGACCGCGACCTTCCGCCGGGTCTATGCCTCGCGAACCCCGTTCTGGACCCGGCAGGCGGCCGGTGGCCGACAAGACGAGGTGTACCTCGCCAACGACCGGGGCGCGATCTACGCGCTCGGATACCCGGCCGTGTCGGTGGTGGGCCACCTGGTCTACCTCGCGGAACTCCTCGCGCTCGTCGGCGTGGTCTTCGTCCTCTTGACCGCCCTCGCGGCCGCCGGGTTCGCGCTCACGGGCGTGCGGGGCGGCCGGGGCAGGGATCTGCTGCACGAGGTCCGGGCCAGCTTCTACCGCAAGCTGGCGCTGGCGTTCGTCGCCGTCGCGGTGGTCCCGGTCCTGACGCTGGCATTCGTCGCCCGCGCCTACATGACCGGACGGCTCCGGGCTGACGTGGAAGACGCCGCGGTCCGGACCACGACGGTGGCCCAGCGCTTCGTGGAGGACTACGGCCGCCTGCAGGAACGCGGCGAGGGCACGGCGATCACGATGAACGACGATGTCATGGTCGGCATCTCGCGCGTGATCGACCAGGACGTGAACGTCTTCGACGGGCCCCGCCTCGTGGCGACCAGCGAGCGCGACCTCTTCGCCTCGGGGCTCCTCCCGACTCGCACGCCGGCAGACGTGTATCGCGCGATCGTCCTGGATCGGCGGGCCTCGTTCGTGGGCGAGGAGCGCGCCGATCAGTTCTCCTACATGGTGGCCGCGGCGCCCGTGCGGATCGCCGGGTTGAACGCGTTGCTCACGGTCCCGCTCACGCTCCGGCAGCGCGCCATCGAGAAGGAGATCGACGACCTCAACCGGCGGATCCTCCTGGCCACGCTCGGCTTCATCCTGCTCGGGTCCGCGCTCGGGTACTGGATGGCGGAGCGCATCGCGGACCCCGTCAACCGGCTCCAGCGGGCAACGGCCCGCCTGGCCCGCGGCGATCTCAGCACCCGGGTGGCGGTGACCTCGTCCGATGAGTTCAGGCGCCTCGTCGAGACGTTCAACCGCATGGCGGCCGAACTGCAGCGGCATGAGGCCGATCTGGAGCGGACGCACCGGCTGGAAGCGTGGGCGGACGTGGCCCGTCAGGTCGCGCACGAGATCAAGAATCCGCTGACGCCCATCCAGTTGTCCGCCGAACACCTGCGCCGGGTCCACGCCGACAAGGGCCTGCCGCTTTCGCCGGTGCTCGAAGAGTGCGTGGATACCATCCTCGTGCAGGTCCGGCTGCTCCGCCAGATCGCCGCCGAGTTCTCCAGCTTCGCGTCGTCCCCGACGGCCAGGCCGGTCGAGACGCGCCCGGCTCAGCTCGTTGCCGAGGTCGTGGAACCCTACCGCGCAGGGCTCCCGGCCATCGTGACGCTGACCGTCGACGTGCCCGCCGATCTGCCCGCCCTCAACATCGACCGCACGCTCGTCGGCCGGGCCCTGACCAACTTGATCGAGAATGCGCTGCACGCGATGCCGGGGGGAGGGTCGCTCGCGATCATCGGGGCGCTGACGCCTGACGCTTCACGAGTCAGCCTCCAGGTGCGGGACACGGGCGTCGGCATGGACCGCGAGGCGCTGGCCCGGATCTTCGAGCCGTACTTCTCGACCAAGGCCGTGGGCACCGGGCTTGGCCTGACCATCGCCAAGCGGAACATCGAGCTGAACCACGGGACGATCGCGGTCGACAGCGCCCCCGGCGAGGGGACGACCATTACCGTGCAGTTTCCGTTCGCCGGCCGCGGGAGCGCGCCGGCGGCGTCAGCTTGACGCGGGTGGCGCCCCGCGGCGTCTGAACCGTGCCCACAGGGCCCCGGCGAGGCCCGCCAGCATGTAGAGGTATGCGAGCGCCAGCAGCACGAACTTGGGGTGGAGCTGGATCACCGCGATGACCAGCGCCACGAGCGCCAGGACCTTGTAGGACCGGCGCTGCGGGCTGTCGACGGACTTGAAGCTGTTGAACCGGATCGTGCTGACCATCAGCAGTGCCGGCACGATCATGACGGCCAGCGCGATGAGCGCCCAGTGCGCGGTCAACCCGGCCGGGTAGAAGAAGACGGTCGACGCGGGCACCGCAGCCGCGGCAGGGCTGGGCATGCCGACAAAGTAGCGCTTGTCGGCGGATTTCACGGTCTGGATGTTGAACCGCGCCAGGCGCAGCGCCGCCGCGCTGAGGAAGATGAACCCGGCGGCCCATCCCAGCCGGTTCAGGGGCTGCAGCCCCCACATGAACGTGAGCACCGCCGGGGCGATGCCGAACGAAATCACGTCCGCCAGGGAATCGAACTCCACGCCAAAGGCGGTCGCCGTCCCCGTCATCCGCGCGACCCGGCCATCGAGCATGTCGAGGACCACGGCGACGCCAATGAGCGGCGCTGCGATCTCGAACTCGCCCCGGACCGAATACAGCACGCACAGGTAGCCGCAGAACATGTTGCCCATCGTGAACAGGCTGGGCAGCAGGTAGACGCCCCGCCGGAGGCGCGGCTTCCGCTCGCTGTCCTGCCATCGCCGCGGATCCAGCACGCCGAATCGCTCCCGCGCCTCACGTCCGTCGCCCGTTTCGGGCCCTGGTGTCACCATTCAGCCACGACCGTTTCCCCGCTCCGCACGCGGTCACCGACCGCCACCCGGAGCTCCGTTCTCCGAGGCAGGTACACGTCGATCCGGGAGCCGAATTTCATCAGGCCGAAGCGCTCACCGGTCTGGACCGCCGTGCCCGGGACCACCCGGCAGACCAGCCGTCGCGCCAGCACGCCGACGACCTGCCGGCACACCACGACCTCGCCTTCCCGTTCGACCCAGACTTCATTCCGCTCGTTGACTCGGCCCGACTCCGGCCGATAGGCCGCCAGATACCGCCCCGGCGTCCGTTCGACCCGGATGACCCTGCCGCCGATCGGGATGCGGTTGATGTGGACGTCGAGCGGCGAGAGGAAGATGCTGATCTGCTTCCATGGCCCCGGCGGCGCCGACCCGGGCTCAGCCTCGCCGGCGACCAGCACCCTGCCGTCTGCCGGAGAAACCACGGCCCGCGGATCCGCGGGCACCCGCCGATCAGGGTCGCGGAAGAAGAACAGCATGAAGAGAGCCAGGACGACGAAGGGCGCCGCCAGCCACGGCGCCCCCGCGGCAATTGACACCAGCGCGGGCACGAGCGCCCCAATCACGAACGGCCAGCCGGCCGCGTCCAGTTTCATGCCGCGCCTATTCTACCGCCGGGAGCGGGCGGCGGCTGCACGAGACCCAAAACGCCGGCAGCCAGCGCCCTCGAGAGGGTCGCTGGCTGCCGTGGTTGCTGGTGCGGCAAACCGATCGCCGCATGAGAAGCGCCGCGCTAGGCGGAGAGGGCCTGCGGGCCGTTCGAGCCCGAGAACCGCCGCACGATGTCTTCCATCCGGTCCTTCAACTGCAACTTCCGCTTCTTGATGGTCGCCTGTTCAAGGTGTTCGGGTTCGGAAAGGTGGGGCTTGCCCGCGAGTTCACTGAGTCGCTGTTCCAGTTCCTTGTGCTTTGCAGCCAATTGCCTGAACTCGTCGTCGGTCTGGAGAAGCATGGTTCGGTGGTCCTGCACGTTAGCGGTCATGCTTTCCGCCTCCTTGTGAAGGGGCTGTGGAGACGCGCGTGAGTAAGCCTGTGGAGGAACATATTCGGTAGCCGGCCGGCGGGAGGCCGAACGCGATTCGGCCCGGGCCCGGTCTCTTGATCGAACGGTACCACAAGGGTCCAGGTGATTCAAGCCACCGTATCGTCTTCAAGATTCCGGAGGTCCCGAACGAGCACGAGGGCGTCTTCCTCGGGTGCCGTGTAGTAGTGCCGCCTCTCCCCGACCTGGACGAACCCCGTCTCTGCGTAGAGCCGGCGGGCGGCCATGTTCGACCGCCTGACCTCCAGAATCGCCGTGCGCGCGCCCGCCCCGGTCGCGTGGCCGAGCACGAACGCGACGAGCGCCCTGCCGAACCCCTGCCGGCGGAACTCCGGCCTGACGGCCACGTTGTTGATCTGGACCTCTCCGGCGACGAGGCGGTAGGAGCAATACCCCGCCACGGGTGTCGCTCCGGCGCGGACGACGGCGATGAACGCCACGCCGCTCGTTTGCAGTTCCTGCTCGTACATGTCGCGCGTCCACGGCGAGCTGAAGCTCGCGCGGTCCACCTCCTGCACCCCGTCCAGGTCGGCCGGCCCGCTCAGCCACTCGATGCGCGCGGCGGGCGTCATGGGGTCTGCTGTCGCCGATCGCGGGCGAGTTCCGCGTCCGGGCGCCGCACGTACAGGGGCCGGATCGCGTGCGGCGGGGGCAGCTCGCCGGCGAGTGCCCGCCGCCAGGCCAGGAGCGCGATGATGGGAGCCAGGGGCGGCGGCGCGATGATTTCCGTGGGATGTCCCGCCGCCTGATCCAGCAACGACCGGTACTTCTGGGCCCCGTCGCCGATGACCGGACAGGAGCCGCCTCCGAAAAGGTCCCGCCAGCGTCCGGCGGTCTCGGCCGGGTCGCCGACCGATGGACCGTCGAGGGCCTCCAGCCCTGCCGGCTCGACGGCTTCGTCCCGACGGTAGAGCGCCGAGAAGACCTCCTGCCGCTGGGCGTCTATCCAGACCCCGACGCACGGAAGCGCCCCGGCCCCCCGCGCGGCGGGCGCCGCATGTGCCAGCGCCTCGAGGGCCGACACGCCGATGACGGGCTTCCCGGCCGCGAACGCGCAACCCTGGATCGCCGCGATGCCGATGCGCAGACCGGTGAACGATCCGGGGCCGATCGCCACGGCGAACACATCGACGTCGGCGAGCGTCAGGCTCTGCCGGGCCAGCAGCTGCTGAAGATCCGCCGGGAGGCGCTCGGCATGGGGCCGGCCGGCATCGCCGGTCAGCACGTCCGTCACCGCGCCGTCCCGGGCGAGGGCGACGCTCCCGGGCCGCGTGGTCGAGTCGAGCGCCAGAACCAGCATGGTGAGATTGTGCCCCAGAGCCGCACGGTGATGCTATATTCCGAATCGTGTCACCCGCCGACCGGACCAGTTCGCCGAAGGCCGCCGCGGCCGCGACCCCTGCCATGCGCCAGTACCTGGACGCGAAACGGCAGTACCGCGACGCCATCGTGTTCTTCCGGATGGGCGACTTCTACGAGATGTTCTACGAGGACGCGCTCGTCGCCGCCCGCGCCCTCGACCTGACGCTGACGTCGCGCTCCAAGGACGCGGAGGGCGGCAGCATCCCCATGTGCGGCGTGCCCTACCACGCGGCGGAGACGTACCTGACACGCCTGGTCAAGAAGGGCTTCCGGGTGGCGATCTGCGAGCAGGTCGAAGATCCGCGCAAGGCCACCGGGCTCGTCCGGCGCGAGGTCGTCCGCGTCATTTCTCCGGGGACCTTCACGGAAGGCGGCTACCTCGACGCGCGGGAGCCGGCGTTCATCATGGCGATCGCGCCCGCCGGCGCCCAGCCGGCGCCCGAGGCGCCCCCGGGGGCTGGCGCGCGGGCCGCCGGGCGCCCGGCGCCCGCGGGCCCGATTGTCGGCGCCGCCCTGCTCGATCTGTCGACCGGGGAGTTCCTGACGGCCGAGTACGGCGGGCGCGACGGGCTCCAGGCGTTGCGCGACGAACTGTCCGTCTTGCGCCCGCGGGAGCTGGTCATCCCGTCTGACGTGCCGGCCGACGAGCTGATTCCGGCGGCCGCGCGAGGCGGGGCCAGCGTCACGCTCGTGGACCCGTGGACATTCGACCTCGACAGCGCGCGGCGTGCCCTCCTGGCCCAGCTGCGGACGCACTCGCTCGACGGCTTCGGGCTCGAGGATCATCCGGCGGCGGTCCGCGCTGCCGGCGCCCTGGTCCAGTACCTGAAGGACACGCAGAAGTCCGACCTGACGCACCTTCGCGGCGTGACGTTCAAGGAACACGCCGATCGCCTCGTCGTCGATCCGCTCACGCTGAAACACCTCGAAATCGTCGAGTCGATGGACGGGAACCGCGCGGGTTCCCTGCTCCACGAACTCGACCGGACCATCACCCCGATGGGTGCCCGCCTGCTCCGGACCTGGCTCATCCGGCCCCTCCTGGCGCTCGAGCGCATCCGCGATCGCCTCGACGCCGTGGAGGACTTCGCGTTCCGCACGACCGAACGTGCGCGGTTCCGCGACGCCCTGAAGAGCATGCACGACGTCGAGCGCCTGGTGGCCCGGATCGCGCTCGGCACCGCCGGCCCGCGCGATCTCGTCGCGCTCAAGACGTCCCTCGCCTGCGTGCCTCGCCTCCGGCAAGTCCTCGAGCCCTTCCAGTCCCCGTTCGTGGCCAGCCTCGCGGCCGAGCTCGACGAGGTCGCCGAGGTCAGAACGGCCATTGACCAGACCATGGTCGACGAGCCGCCGGCGCTCGCGCGCGACGGCGGTTGCGTGCGGGACGGGGTCGACCCGGAACTCGACGATCTCCGCCAGATCTCCCGGTCCGGCAAACAGGTCATCGCCGAGCTCGAGGCGCAGGAGCGTGCGCGCACCGGAATCGCGTCGTTGAAGGTCCGCTACAACCGCGTGTTCGGCTACTACATCGAGGTCTCGAAGTCGAATCTCCACGCGGTGCCGGATGATTACCACCGCAAGCAGACGATTGCGGGGGGCGAGCGTTTCATCACGCCGGCGCTGAAGGCGCACGAGGAGCGCGTGCTCGGCGCGGACGAGCGGATCCTGGAGCGCGAGATCGAGCTGTTCGAAACCCTGCGCGCCGCCGTGGCGGCGGAAGCACCCCGCCTCCAGGACACGGCCCGGGCCGCGGCGACCCTGGACGTCGTCGCCTCGCTCGCGGACGTCGCCGCCCAGTACAACTACGTGAAGCCGCACGTGCACGACGGCGACGAACTCCTGATTTCCGACGGGCGCCACCCGGTGGTGGAACGGTACAGCCCCGATCCGTTCGTCCCGAACGACACGCAGCTCGACGGCAAGGCGCGGCAGCTGGTGATTCTGACCGGCCCGAACATGGGCGGGAAATCCACGTACCTCCGGCAGGTGGCGCTCATCAGCGTCATGGCGCAGGCCGGCTCCTTCGTGCCGGCGCGCGAGGCCAAGCTCGCCGTCCTCGATCGGGTGTTCGCCCGCGTCGGCGCATCCGACAACATCGCCAGGGGCCAGTCCACGTTCATGGTGGAGATGCAGGAGACGGCAAACATCCTGTACTCGGCGACGTCCCGGAGCCTCGTCATCCTGGACGAGATTGGCCGCGGTACATCGACCTTCGACGGTTTGAGCATCGCGTGGGCCGTGGCCGAGCACCTGGCGACCAATCCCCGCGCCCGCCCGAAGGCGCTCTTCGCCACGCACTACCACGAGCTCACGGAACTCGCCGACACGCTGCCGGGCGTCGTCAACGCGCACGTGGCGGCCCGCGAGTGGCACGACGACATCGTGTTCCTGCGCAAGGTCGTTCCCGGGCGATCGGACCGCAGCTACGGCATCCAGGTGGCGCGCCTCGCGGGCCTGCCGCCGGCCGTCCTCAAGCGGGCGCGATCGATCCTTGACGCGCTCGAGCAGGACGCCCTGGTGAAGGGCGGGCGCCCGGCGGTCGCGAAGTCCGGGCCGGACGCACGGCAGCAACTCGGGTTGTTCGAGGCCCCGCCGCCAGGCGACACCGTGACGCGCCGCTTGAAGGAGCTCGACCTCGACCATCTCACGCCTCTCGAGGCGCTTGCGCTGCTCGCGGACCTCCAGCGCGAGCTGGGCCCGTGACCGTCGGCCCGCCATGCGCGCGCGTCGTGGATTGTTGATCGCATGGTGCGCTGCGGCGGCGATCGCCGCCGCCTCGACGGCCGAAGCCGGCCGGTATCACCCGAGGCTGCGCTTCCAGGTCCTTCGCACGCCGCACTTCGCCATCTACTATCACCAGGGCGAGGCGCAGCTTGCCCGGCGCCTTGCCGCCGTCGCGGAGGACGTCCGCGACGATCTCTCCCGGCAGGCCGCCCTCGACGCCCCCGCGCAGGTTCATGTCGTCCTCGTCGATCAGTCCGACGTCGCCAACGGATGGTCGACGCCCGTGCCCTACGATCTCCTCGAGATCGCGGCCGTGCCGCCGGCGCCGTCTTCGTTCCTCGGCCATGAGGACGACTGGCTGCGGCTGGTCTTCGCGCACGAGTTCGCCCACGTGCTGCACCTCGATCGCACGGGCGGGCTGATGAACGGGCTGCGCCGTGTGCTCGGCCGCCACCCGGCCACCTTCCCGAACCTGTTCGTCCCTGGCTGGCAGGCCGAGGGGTTCGCCACCTGGGCCGAGAGCGCCGTCACCGGGTCCGGGCGCATCCACGCGGCCGACGTCGGCACGGTGATCGCGGTCGCGGCCGGCGCCGGGACCGTGACCATCGACCGCGCGGGAGGCAGTCTGGACGCCTGGCCGTCCGGACACGCCGCGTACTTCTTCGGCGGCCGGCTCTACGAGGTCCTGTCCGAGCAGACGTCGACCGCGGCGCTGGGGGAATGGGCCCGCCGCAGCGCGCGGCGGCTGCCCTACCTCGGCAGCGGCGCGTTCCGCGGGGTCTTCGGCCAGTCGCCGCAACGGGCGTGGAAGGCCGCCTTCGGGGCACCGCCCGCGGGTGGCGTGCCGGTCGTTCGCGAGTTCAGGCGGCTCACGAGGGACGGTTTCACCGTGACCGGCCCCCGCGTGATCCGGGGCCGAGGGACGGCACGGACTGCAGTCGATACCGTCTACTACAGCTCGCAGGGCCCGCACCGCTTCCCCGAGATCCGCCGGGTCGCCCTGGACGGGACCGACCCGGCGCCGGTGGTGTCGCGGTATGCCGGTAACGGGCTGTCGAGCGACGGGCGGTGGCTGTTCTTCGACCAGTTGGAGTACGACGGGGCTGTCGCGCTCGTGTCGGACCTCTACGCGTTCGACGTCGAGGGCGGCCACACGCGTCGGCTCTCTCGCGGTCAGCGTTTGACGGACCCGGATGTCAGCCCGGACGGATTGCAGCTGGTCGCGGTCCAGGCTGCCGTTGGCGACGCACGCCTGGTCCTGTGGCCGGTGAGCCGGGACGCGGGCGGCTGTCCGGCGCTCGCGCGCGGACCGGCGCGCCCCGTTGGCATGGCCGGGTGCGCGTACGCCACGCCACGCTGGTCCCCCGACGGCGCGCGCATCCTCGCCGTCCGGCAGTGCGCCGGCAGCCTCCCTGCGATCGTGCTGATCGATGCCGGAGGGACCCGGGAGCGCCTCGTGACGCCGGATGGCCGGACGCGCAACATTACGCCCGCCTGGTCTCCCGACGGACGTGCAATCCTGTTCGCCTCCGATCGGGAAGACCACCGGTTCAAGATCTACGGGATTGACGCGGCGATCGAGGGGCCCCTCGCAGACGGCCGCATCGACGCCCTCGTCGACGCGCCGGGCGGTGCCACCTGGCCAGAGGTGACGTCCGACGGACGCACGGTGGTGTTCACGAGCCTGACGGCCGACGGCTTCGACGTGTTCGCCGCTCCCCTTCCGGACCGGAAGGATCGCGGCGTTCCGCTGGCCGGCTCCGCCGTCGCTTCGCCGCAGCCCGCAACTGGACCGGAGCCTGCACCACCCGGACGTCCGGCGCATCCCTCTCCCGAGCCGACAGCGGCCAGGCCTTACTCGCCCTGGCGGACGCTGATCCCCCGGGCGTGGTGGCCCGTCGCGTCGGTGACTGGTGAGCGCGTGGACCTCGGAGGGAGCGTCGGCGCGTCGGACGCGCTCGGCTATCACGCGTATCAGTTCTCCGCGTCGTGGCGCGCGGCGGCCGAAGGCGTTGAGGTCGCCTTCGACGGGCCTGCTGTTCAGTGGAGCGCGTGGTACAGCTACAACCGATGGCGGCCGTCCTTCGTGCTGTCGGCATCGGACACGATTGATACCGTGACCTTCAGCTCCGCTGCCCCGGGTGTCGTTCGCACGGCCGACGAGCGGACCCGCGAGCTCTTCGCCGGGGTCCTCGTGCCGTGGCGGCGGGTGCGCGTCGCGCAGAACTGGCTCGCCGGCGTCGACCTCGAGACGCGCCGGTTACCTCAAGCGGCCGGCCTTTCGGATCGCCGGAGGAACGGGCTGCGCTTCGCCTGGAACCTCTCGACCGCCCACACGTTCGGGTATTCCATCAGCCCGGAGCGCGGCGCCCGGGTGGCGATGACCCTCGAGCGCGTGCTGCCGGGACTGGGTGCGGACGGCCAGGCGACCTCCGTCACGGCCGACGGCCGCGCATATCTCCCGGCCTTCGGCCGCCACGATGTCGTGGCGATTCACGCGGCAGTCGGTTCGAGCACGGGGGACCGCGGGCTGCGTCGACAATTCAGTCTGGGCGAGCCCGTGCTCGCGGAGTCGCCGCTCGGCTTCAGCCGGCACGCGCTCGGGCTGTTGCGAGGGCCGGGGCCCGATGCGTTCGGCGGTGCATCCCTTGTGGTCGCCAATCTCGACTATCGCTTCCCGCTTCTGCGAGTGCAGCGTGGCGTGCGCACGTGGCCGGTCTTCGTTCGCGACGTGCACGGCGCCCTCTTCTACGACATCGGCGCGACAGCGCCCTCGCTGAGTAGGCTCGTCAGGCCGGCGTCTTCCCTCGGCGCGGAACTTGCGGCCCGTCTCACCTTCGGGTATTCATGGAACGTGAACGTCGCGGCCGGCGTCGGGTGGGTCCACGACCCGGCGCGACCTGACAAACCTGATCGGGCCGCGGCATTCTGCCGAACCGGCTACGCGTTCTGACCACGGCCCCGCGGTGCGCGGCGGGCTTTGGGCTAAGATTCCTCCATGACACCCGCGCTTCCCTACCACGCCCAGTTGCCCTTCACGTTCGGCGCGCTCGAGCAGGACGACGAGTCGTTCGATCGCGCGAAAGCCGTCGTCCTGCCGGTGCCGTTCGAGCGCACGACATCGTACGTGCCGGGGACGAAGAACGGCCCGCGCGAGATTCTCTCCGCGTCGAGTCAGGTCGAGCTGTACGACGAGGAACTGGGACGCGAGGTGAGCGACATCGGCATCCACACCCTGCCCGGCATGGAGTCGCCCTTCGCGTCGACGGCTGACGCCTTCGCCGAGATGCGCCGCGTGTCGGCCTGGCTGGCGGGTGCCGGAAAGTACGTCGTGGCGCTCGGGGGGGAGCACGCCGTGACCGCGCCGCTCGTGGCGGGCGTGGCCGACGTGCATCCGGGCGTCACCGTGCTTCAGATCGACGCGCACGCGGATCTGCGGGAAAGCTACCTCGGCGACCGGAACAGCCATGCGAGCGCGATGCGGCGCGTGCTGGAACACGCGCCGACCGTGCAGGTGGCGATACGCAACCTGTCTGCCGCTGAAGCCGGCGCCGTTCCCGGCCTGAGGACGGCAGTGTTCTACGACTGGAACATGCGCGAGGATCCGCGCTGGATGGACCGCGTCGTGGACGCGCTCGGCGAGGAGGTCTACATCACGATCGACTGCGACGGGATCGATCCGGCGGTCATGCCCGCCGTCGGCACGCCCGAGCCCGGGGGCCTGAGCTGGCGGGAGCTGCTGTCCCTGCTCAAGCTCACGATGTCGCGGCGAACGGTCGTGGCCGCCGACGTCGTGGAACTCTGCCCGATCCCGGGCTTCGTGGCGCCCAACTTCCTCGCCGCGAGGCTTGTCTACAAGCTCATCGGCTACCGGTTCTGCCTGCGGCCCTAGCGCCCGAGCTCGTCGCCCTGCGCCTGCCGGCGCGCGGCCGCAACGTACGGCGACTGGGGGTATTCGTCGACCACGCGCTTGAAGGTCTTCCTGGCGTCGTCCGTCTTGCCTGCCAGCGCGTACGCGCGGGCGAGCTGCATCAGCACGCCGTCGCCGGGCGCATCCTCCGAATTCAGCGCCGACACGTCTTTGAACGACGCGATGGCCTGGTCGAACTGCCCCGAGACCAGCTGCGCCTCTGCGAGGCCCATGCGGGCCATGACCTGGTACGGGCCCTTTCCGCGCTCGATCACTTCCCTGTAACGCTGGATGCCTTCCGGCACGCGGCCCACGGCGACCAGCGCCGCCGCGGCACGGTAGCGCGCCATGATGCCGGCCTGGCTGCCCGGATAGGCGTCCGCCACCGCCAGCAGCTTCGGCAGGGCAGCCTCGAAGCGCGCGCGATCGGTCGGGTAGGTCCCCGGCTGCTGGACCGGCGGCTTTCCGGCCTCAGGCGCCGCGGGCGCGACGACTGGCGCCTCCGCCACGCTCAGCGCCTCGGCGAGCATCGTAGTCGCCCGGTCCTCGCCCATCTGCCGGTACGCCAGCGTGCCGAGTACCCCCGCCAGCACGACGACCAGCGCGATGCCAGCGTAGGTGATGAGCTTCGTGTTGGCCTCGTACCACGTCCTGGCGCCGATCAGCCACTCGGCAACTTCGTTTTCCTTCAGATGATGACGTTCCGTGCGCTTCATATTTGCCGTCCCAATATGGTGCCCGTGGCCCGACTCGAACGGGCGGCCTACGGTTTAGGAAACCGTTGCTCTATCCTCCTGAGCTACACGGGCACGACCTCTCATCCTAACATGCCCGGCTCCACGATTGGAGCGGGAGGACGCTGCGCACAAACGGCCGTCCGCCGGGCGTCGTGCCCGGCGGACGGCCGCTGTTTCAGAAGGGCTGAGCGACGGCTACTTGACGGTGACGATGAAGCGGCCGGTCCGGTTACGGGCCCAGCAGGCTTCCGCCTGTTCGGTGCAGACCAACTGACTCTCGCCCAGCGACTGCACGTCGACCCGGTCGGGCGCCACGCCTTGGACGGCCAGGAACGCCCTCACGGTGTCGGCTCGCCGCATGCCGAGGCCGATGTTGTACTCGTTCGTGCCCCGAGGATCGGCGCAGCCGTCGATGCGCACCTTTACAGACGGCCAACGTTTCAGCCACGTGGCGTTGCGCACGAGGGTGATCTCGGCGTCAGGCCGGATGTCCGACTTGTCGAAGTCGAAATACACGTCGTCGAGCGGTTTCTGCCTGTTGACCTCGTCGATGGTGAGCTTCGCGAAGCGATCGTCTTCGCTGGGGGGCGGCGGTGAGAGCGGCTTTGCCGGCTTCGCCACCACGATTGAGACGGGCGGCGGCGCGGGCGGCTTCGGCGCTTCCCACGGGATTGTCGGCGGCACCGGTATGTCCCCGAAGACGATCCGGTACATCAGCCGGCCGCGGTCGGCCTCGGTCGACGGGTACGAATACCATGGGACGCCGGCAGCGACGCCCCTCATGACGCGGACTTCCATCCGGCCGGTATAACGGTCGCTCGGTCCGGTCCCCGTGACCCTGACGTCGTACCACGTCCAGTCCGGCCTGGACGCGTCGAGGCCGATCCACCGCTCGAATTCGATCTGCCGGATGTGGCTGAACGGCACCTGGAAGTGGCCCGCCGGCCCGTTGACCCAGATGTACTGGACGCCGCCCTCGTCCCACACCGTCTCGTTGATGCGGAAGTTGTCGATCGCGACCGACAGGTCGGGGTTTGTCCTGTCCGGATACACGATGGCCTTGTAGCCGCCGGCGGCCAACGCCGGGGCCGTCGGTGCCGCGAGTCCCGCGGCCACGAGCGCCACCACGACGACGAGCGAGTGCCTTCTCTTCACGCCTGAGGTATCGGCGCTTCGCGCGCCGTTCTGGCGGGTTGCGCGGAATTGCTCAGTAGTGCAGCACGCTCACCACGCGCTTGCCCGCAAGCTGGTCCCGCCCCTTGAGCACGTCGAGCTCGATGAGAAAGGTCAGCGCTGCGAGGTGCCCGCCAAGTTGCCCGACGAGCGAGGCCGCGGCCTTTGCCGTCCCGCCCGTCGCCAGCACGTCGTCGAGGATCAGGACCTGCTGGCCCGGCGCGATGGCGTCATGGTGAATCTCCAGCGCGTCGCTGCCGTATTCGAGGTTGAACGCCTCGCGCAACGTCCTCGACGGGAGCTTGCCCGGCTTCCGGATGGGACAGAACCCCGCCCCCAGGCGATCGGCGACCGCCCCTCCCAGGATGAATCCCCGGCTCTCGATGCCCACGACGACGTCAATGCCGGCACCGGCGAAGGGCCCAGACAACTGGTCGATCACGATCTTGAACCCGTCCGGGTCCCGCAGGAGCGTCGTGATGTCGTAGAAGAGGATGCCGGGTTTCGGATAGTCGGGAACCTGGCGGATGCGAGCCTTCAGGAAGTCCGCCGGAGTGGCGCTCTGTGTCATGGGGCAGTCATCCCTTGCTGCTGAACCCGTGGAACCGGCCCGTCACCGGGACGGACTCGCGCTCCACCTGATCGACGCGCGCCCCTGCCGGTCCGGACGAGATCTTCCATTCGAAGCGATCGAGCGCGTCACGCTCCCCCTCGGCGACGATCTCGACGCTGCCGTCCGGGAGGTTGCGGACCAGTCCGACGATGCCCTCGCGCGTGGCGGCGTCCCAGGCAAACCACCGGAACCCGACGCCCTGGACTCGCCCGATGATGCGGTAGGTGCGCGCTTCGATCATGTGCAGCCGCCCGGACATCCGGGCCGCGTGATTATATCGCGAGATCTGTTGACCAATCCTCGGCCTCCGCACTAGGGTGGTACTCCATGATTCACCCTCCTGAGCGCGAAGTCCTGACCCTCGGCGTGCCCGGGTTCGCCTATGCGGACCTCCACGTCCCGGAACGCCTGCGCGACCTGCATCACCGCTTCCTCGAGGGGGTGGCTGCGGACGACCCGGATCTGGGCCGCCAGTGGGACGAGTACCGTCTGGCGCCGGACGCCCCGCGGCCCGCGACCGACGTGTCGGCGCTCTATGTCCGGATGGCCCCGCACGTCAGCCGCTTCGTGGCGACTCTGTTCGGCATCGAGCACGAGGTCCGGGCGCTTGCGTCGGAGACGGCGACTCAGGACGCGCTCTTCCGGTTCAAGGCCGATTTCATGCGGCGCCGCGTCGTGCCTCTCCTCAAGGCCGGCCCGCCAGCGCTCGTGACCGGTTCGGAACAGGAATTGGTGGATGCCCTGCTTCGTGACGAGGACGCGAGCGACGGAGAGCTCGCCCTGGCGCGCGCGGGCTGCCGGCTGCTCGATCGCGAGATCGCCGCCGGCAAGTCCGGTGACCAGTCCGAGAAGGCCACCGTCGCGCCGGCGATCGACGCGCTTCGGAAGTGGTGCGCGGCCCATCTGCACGATGACGCGAACCGGTCGTGGGTCGTGTTCAAGCTCCCGGAGAACCTGGACTACTTCAACCTGGTGGAGGTCGAGCACCGGCGTGCCGGGCTGCCCACCGCCATGGAGGGTCCCGTCTCCCGCCTGCGCAAGCGCGATGGTTTCACGTTGACCGATCCCCGGATGACGCCGCGCGAGTGCCTGAGCGAGGTCAACTACTGCGTTCTCTGTCACGAGCGGGACAAGGATTCGTGCAGGAAGGGATTGCACACCAAGGAGGGTGCGATCCAGGTCAACCCGCTCGGCATCGAGCTGGACGGCTGCCCGCTCGACGAGCGGATCTCCGAGATGCACATGTTGCGCAAGCGCGGCGACGCGCTCGGGGCGCTGGCGCTCATCACGGTGGACAACCCGATGTGCGCGGGGACCGGGCACCGCATCTGCAACGATTGCATGAAGGCCTGCATCTTCCAGAAGCAGGATCCGGTCGACATC
This sequence comes from uncultured Acidobacteriota bacterium, assembly GCA_963809475.1. Taxonomy (GTDB): domain Bacteria; phylum Acidobacteriota; class Vicinamibacteria; order Vicinamibacterales; family JAKQTR01; genus JAKQTR01. The sequence continues at coordinate 2,133,159 of CAWEJS010000001.1, read as the reverse complement.
CCGCAGATCGAGACGGGCAGCGCTGACGGACGTGCTCCGGCTGCCGTGGGGCGTCGAGATCTACGGCCTGCTCACGCGCTGGAACCCGTTGAACGTCCGCCGGCCGTACGCGCTTCCCTACAACGGCAAGAAGGTGCTGGTCGTCGGCATGGGGCCTGCCGGCTACACGCTCGCCCACTACCTCGTGAACGAGGGCTTCGGCGTGGTCGGCGTCGACGGGTTGAAGATCGAGCCGCTCCCCGCGGCCCTCGTCGGATCCGACATGGCGGCGCCTGAACCGATCCGGGACTGGAGCCGCATCTACAGTCCCCTCGACGAGCGGCCGCTCGAGGGTTTTGGCGGCGTCTCCGAGTACGGGATCACCGTCCGCTGGGACAAGAACTTCCTGACCCTGATCCACCTGACGCTCGGCCGACGGCCGACGTTGCGCATGTACGGCGGCATCCGATTTGGCGGGACCCTGTCCATGGACGACGCGTGGCGGTACGGCTTCGACCACGTCGCCATCGCCGCCGGCGCGGGCAAGCCGACCATCGTGGACATGAAGAACAACCTGCTGCGCGGCATCCGGCAGGCCAGCGACTTCCTGATGGGGCTCCAGCTCACCGGCGCATTCAAACGCGGCGCCTTCGCCAACCTTCAGGTGCGGGTGCCCTGCGTGGTGATTGGCGGCGGCCTCACGGCCATCGATACCGCCACCGAGGTGATGGCGTTCTACCCGCAGCAGGTCGAGAAGATCGCCGATCGGTACGAGGCGCTCTGCGCGACCTCGGGCGAGGCCGCCGTCCGCCGCGTCTTCGATCCGGAGGAGCAGGGACTGCTGGACGAGTTCGTCGCGCACGGCCGCGCGGTGCGTGCCGAGCGGATGCGCGCAGCGGCCGCGGGGGAAGCCGCCCAACTTCCTGCCGCTGATGGAGGCCTGGGGCGGCGTGTCCGTCGCCTATCGCAAGGGCATGCTCGACTCGCCCGCGTACCGGCTGAACCACGAGGAGATCACGAAGGCCCTCGAGGAAGGCATCCGTTTCGTCGAGCGGGTGAATCCCGAGGAGGCCATCCCGGACCAGTACGGTGGCGTGTCTGCCCTCCGCCTCCGCGAGCAGGTCAACGAGAACGGCAAGTGGCGCGACGGCGAGACAGTTGTCACCCTTCCCGCGCGCTCGGTGTTCGTGGCCGCAGGCACGACGCCCAACGTCACGTACGAGCGCGAGTACCCCGGCACGTTCCAGATGGACGAGAAGCGGCGCTTCTTCAAGCCGCACGTCGTCCAGCGCGGGGCCGACGGCGCCATGGGCCTCGTGCCGGCGAAGGAGGGGTTCTTCACGTCGTACCAGCGCGACGGGCGGTTCGTCACCTACTATGGCGACAACCACCCGCGGTACGCCGGCAACGTCGTCAAGGCCATGGCCTCCGCGCGCGACGGCTTCCCGCACGTCGTGGGGCTGTTCGCCGACGCCGCCCGGGAGGTGTCAGCGACCGTCCATGCGGGGCGTGCGGCCGACTGGGCCGAACTCACGGCGATCCTGGACAACGACTTTCTCGGACGGGTGGAGCGCGTCATCCGGCTGACGCCGACGATTGTCGAGGTGATCGTGAAGGCCCCGGCACCCGCGCGTCACTTCCAGCCCGGCCAGTTCTACCGCCTGCAGAACTACGAGACGCTTGCGCCGAGAATCGGCGCCGGCGAGAACGGCCCGCGGATGCTGATGGAAGGGCTGGCGCTGACCGGCGCGTGGGTGGACAAGGAGCGCGGCCTGCTGTCGATGATTGCCCTCGAGATGGGAGTCTCGAGCCGGCAGTGCGCCTATCTCAAGCCCGGCGAACCGGTGCTCGTCATGGGGCCGACTGGAGCGCCCACCGAGATCCCGCACGGCCAGAACGTGCTCCTGGCGGGTGGCGGGCTCGGCAATGCCGTGCTCTTCTCCATCGCCAAGGCCCTGCGCGCCAACGGCAACAAGGTGCTCTATTTCGCCGGGTTCAAGAAAGGCGAGGACCTGTTCAAGCGGGAAGAGGTCGAGACCGCGACGGATCAGGTCATCTGGACGACGGATGGCGGCGCCGAGATCCCGCCGAGCCGCCCGCAGGACGCCCACTTCCGGGGCAACATCGTCCAGGCCATGCTGGCGTTCGCGAAGGACGAACTCGGCACGCAGGTCGTCCCGCTGAAGAGCATCGACCGGATCATTGCCATCGGCTCCGACCGGATGATGGCGGCCATCAAGCTCGCGCGATTGACGACGCTCGAGCCGCATCTGAAGGAAGACCACGTGGCGATTGCGAGCATCAACTCTCCGATGCAGTGCATGATGAAGGAAGTCTGTGCGCAGTGCCTGCAGCGGCACGTCGACCCGAAGACCGGCAAGGAGACAATCATTTTCACGTGCTTCAACCAGGACCAGGAAATGGACCAGGTTGACTTCCCGAACCTGTCAGCCCGCTTGCGGCAGAACACCGTGAAAGAGAAGCTCGCCGCCCTCTGGTTCGACAAGCTGATGGCCGAGCGGCCGCTGGAGCACGTCTAGGGATCGGGGTTCAGGTGTCGGGGGCGGTTTGCGCGCGCCGACTAGCGCTTCAGGCCCCCGGTCCAGTTCACCACGACGTTGAGCGACCTGGCCATCGCTGCCAGCGGCGTGATCAGGAGAAACCGCTGCCCATCCTTCGTCACCACGTAGCGATTGCGCCGCGGTTGCTGTGGATCCACAGGGGCCACGAACAGCGTCCTGGGCACTCCTGCTTCGACCGTGGAACGACCGGCCTTGAGGTCGACCGCCATGAGCCTGGCGCCTTCCAGGTAGAACATCTCCCTGGCGTCACGGCGCCACCGCGGCTCCATTCCACCCTCGGTGGATACCTTCCATTTCGCACCGGACGGCGGGAATGCCTGGACGTACACTTCCGACCTGCCCGACTCGCCGGAGCGGTACGCAATCCAGCGGCCATCCGGCGACACCTGAGCCTGGTTCCGGTCCCCTGGCCCCTGCAGCACGGGCTTCGGCTTCCGGTCGCTGTTCTGGGTCTCCGGGGGCACGGGCAGCGCCCACACTTCGGTGCCCTTCCCGGGAGGCTCGAGGTTGAGGATGACGAAGCGGCCATCCGGCGTCCAGTCCTCGACGTTCTTGTTCTGGCTGGAATCCAGCATCGGTTCATCGCTGCCGGCGCCGGTCGCGAGCTTCTGGTACACGTCCCGTCGACCCTTGCGGTTCGAACTGAAGGCGACGCGCGTCCCGTCCGGCGACCAGACGGGGTTGAAGTCGTCGGCCGGATCGAAGGTCAACCGTGAAGGCGTCGCGCGCGTCACGTCGATGAGCCAGATGTCGCGCGTGCCGCTTTGGGCATCCTTGCGGCCCACGGCGAGCCTCTTCTCGTCCGGGGAGAGGGCAGGATTAGTGTAGTCGCCCGGCTCCCCGAGCGAACCGAGCCGCGTGCCCGCCCGGTCGAACCAGGCGAGCTGCGTGTTGACGGCGGAGTCTTGCAGGTAGCAAAGGACGCCGTTCTCCGAAACAGAGGCTATCGGCGTGGGCAGCCCGGAGCTGCTCTGGGTCAGCAGCGCAACGTCTTCGGCGACACGGAAAGCCTCACCCGTCACTCGCAGTTGCCGCGTGTCGAATGGCTGCGCCATGAGGATCGGGCCCTGCGCAAACAGGAGGTAGCCGGGCGGCGCATAGAGCGCGGCCGAGTCGACGCTCAACACGTGTCGTGCCGGGCTCCCGTCCAGCGAACCTGCGAAGATCCCCGTGTTTTCCGGTTTCGCGCTTCGAGCGAGGTAGAGGAAGTGCCGCCCATCGGGCAGGAACCGAGGGAACCAGTGACCGGTCTCCTGCCGCGACGTGTCCAGCGCGGTGACGGGACTCGCCGCGCCGCCCGTCGCGGCCACTTGATACAGCGAACCCTCAGAAGCGCCCCCGAACACGATGACCCCCTCGCGGCTCCATGCGCCGCCCGCCCCGCCTCCCCGCTGGTACGTCGACGGCGCTCTGGCCGAAGGCACGTCGGAGACCTTCTGAGGAGCTCCGCCGGAGAGGTGGGTCTTCATCAAGGTGCGCTCGGCGAAAAATGCAATCTGCCGACTGTCGGGCGACCAGAAAGGAAGAACCGCCATGGACGAGATTCCGGCCGCCGTCACGGCGCTTCCCGCCAGGGGTTCGGCGGTCAGGGAGTCAAGCCGGCGGACCCACAAGAGGCTCCTGCCGTCAGCCGTCGCGCCGCCGAAGACGATGCGTTCACCATCCGGTGAAAGCGCCGGCAGATCGAAATAGCGGAACCCGACGCCTTCCGGCGCCGACAGGGCGAAACGGACCACGGGCGTTCCCGGGCGGTCTTCACGGAGTCGGCTGACGGTCGCAGCCAGAGCCGCCACCAGCAGAACGAATGGAACGCCCGCAGCCAACCAGCGCAGGTACCGCCGGCTTCTGCGCGCGGCCGCAGGCGGCCCTGCGGGCGCGGCCTGCGAACCGCCTTCGGCGATCCACTTCAGCTCGTCGGCCACGTCGTGCGCCGTGTCCCAGCGATCGTCGGCGTGCTTGGCGAGGCACTTCTTCACCACGCGTTCGAGCGACGGCGGCGTGAGCGGCTGGAGCATCGAGAGCGCTGCCGGTTCGGCGTTCATGATGTTGCCGATGAGGCTCGCCTGGCTGTCGCCCTCGAACGCCCGCCGACCCGTCACCATCTCGTACAGGACCGCGCCGAGCGCCCAGAGGTCCGTCCGCGCGTCGGCCTCCTTCCCTTCCAGCTGCTCCGGGGCCATGTACTGCAGCGTGCCGAGGATCGTGCCCTCTGCCGTGACCGGAGCGGCCTGAGTCGGGACGGATGCGCCGCCCGCGAGCGCCGCGAGTTTCGCGAGGCCGAAGTCGAGGAGCTTCGCTCCGGCCTTCGTCAGCATCACATTGCCGGGCTTCAGGTCCCGGTGGATGATCCCTTGCCGATGCGCAGCGGCGAGGGCGTCGGCGATCTCCGTCGCTATCGTCAGCGCCTGGTCGAGCGGTAGCGGTCCCTTGCGCAGCCGCTCCGCGAGCGTGTCGCCAGCCAGGTGTTCCATGACGAGGAACATCGAGCCATCCTGCTCCCCCACGTCGTAGAGGGTGCAGATGTGCGGGTGGCTCAGCCCGGCGATGGTCTTCGCTTCGCGCTGGAAGCGGGCGCGTCGGTCGGAGTCGCTACTGATCTCGGCTGGGAGGATCTTGATCGCGACCGTGCGATCCAGGCGCGTGTCCTTGGCCTTGTACACCTCACCCATGCCGCCTGCCCCGATGGCGGCCTGGATCTGGTACGGGCCGAGGTGGGTGCCCCTCACCAACGGACTTGCCGCCGCCCAGGCCGGCGTCTCCAGAAACACGCCGACGGCGGAGCGCCCGGCGAGCAGCGACTCCACCTCTCGACGCAGGGCGGCATCGTCGCCGCACGCCTGGTCGAGGAAGGCCACGCGATCCGGCTCGTCCTTTGACAGGGCTTCGAGGCACAGCGCCTCGATGCGCTGCCGAAGCTCGGGGTTCATGATGGCTTCCCCTCAGCTCCGGGGCGCAGCGCCCTCAGCAGCCACAGCTTCGCCATCGTCCAGTCGCGCATCACCGTCTCGGGCGAGACCCGCAGCACTTCCGCCGTCTCCTCCACCGTCAGCCCGCCGAAGTAGCGCAACTCCACCACCTGGCCCTTCCGCGGTTCGGCCTTGGACAGTGCGGTGAGGGCTTCGTCCAGGGCGAGTACGTCGGCATCCGGCTGTGGGGCTCTCACCCGCGCTTCATCGAACGGCACGCGCACGACGTGGCCGCCACGCTTGTGCGCGCCCCGCGCGCGCGCCGCATCCACGAGGATGCACCGCATCGCCTGGGCGCATACCGCGAAGAAGTGCGCGCGGTTCTGCCACGGCATGTGCTGCTCGTCGATGAGACGCACATAGGCTTCGTGAACCAGGGCCGTGGTCTGGAGCGTGAGCCCGTGGGCCTGCCCCCTCATGCGGGCATGGGCCAGCCGGTGGAGTTCACGGTACACCAGCGGCACGAGGCGCTCGAACGCGCCTCGATCCCCTGCCCGCCAGGCGACGAGCAGCCGAGTGACCTCGTGCGGCGACGGCGCGGGCATGGAGCCTCCCCTCCGACGTCTGGGATCGCCACGCACGGCAGATTGTAGCACCGCGACCTGCGCATCCCCGGCCTCAACGTCGCCCTCTCCGCGCCAGACTGTCTCCGCTGGCCGATGCCAGTCTTCACCCCCCGTTCTCGTTTGACCTGGTGCGGCCGACAGTCACGCCGGCCGCCACCAGGGAGGCGGGGCGATGGCACGTCACGTTCATCGGCCAAGCGCTTCTTCACGGCGGCTCGGATGCGTCCTCCTGGCTGCCGCCCTCGGCGCGCATGAGGTGTTCGCGCAGGACGCCGTCGCCAGCGCAACCAGCCGGCTCCGCGCCCTCGACGAGAAGTCCGCCGCCCTCCTCCAGGCCGGCAACGCCCGGTCCGCTACCTTCCGGCGCCTGACGCAGGCCATCGAGCGGAGCGACCTGGTCGTCTACGTCGAGACGCACCAACTGAACCTCCCAGGCCAGCTGCAATTCGTCTCAGCGACGCCCGGCGGTCGGTACCTGCGCGTGTCGGTCCGCGTCCCGGGAGTCGACAATGACCTCCTGCCCTGGCTGGCCCACGAGCTGTGGCACGCCGTCGAGATCGCCGGGGCGCCGGAGATCAGGGACCCAGTGAGCCTCGTGCGGTTCTACGAGCGCATCCCTGGCGGCTTCCGGACGGGTGGCACGGCGAAGATGAAAGTGGTGGAGACCGTCCAGGCCCAGAAGATCCGCACGATGGTCTCCGACGAACTCCATGGCTTCTGATAGCCGATGGGCAGAGTCGGAACCGCCAATCTCCTTGGCGGGGTCTTCAACCGAGAAGCCGACGTATCTGCATCGGACTCCTCTCTCCCCCGATCGTCCGGAAGCAGCACTTTCCAATTTGTGATCGACCTCCCTCCCTGCCAGTTAGGACCGGGGTGGCGGAAGAAGGCGGGTTGAGGCCCGTACCAAGGTTTTTCTCGAAGGAATTGGAGAGGAGCGCCATGAGCAAGGCTGAACGAGAAACCGTCATCCGCTGGGACTGCGAGGACCGGGCGCCGGTGATGTACACCGCTGACCCGGCGCAAGCCAGACGCTGGGCGAGGCTCGGCTACGTCGTCACCGTGATGGACGCCGCCCGGGATGGGACGCCGCGAAGCTGGACCGCGAAGGGCGCCGTCGGGTGTGTGCGGTTCAGGCGGGTCAAGGACGGGGTGACCGTGAAACGGGTCAACGGCGCTCAGAACCTCTCGGTACATCGTCAGGTTCTCGCCTGAAGGCATTCGGCGCCGGTTGGCGGCCGCACGAGCCGACCAGCGCCGACTGGGCACGACCAGCGATGACATTCGCCGTCCAACACCTACCGGGGAGCGTCACATGCCAACAACGAGCCGGACATCACGTCGACGACTGTCGCAAGCAACAGCTCACACTCCCCCGGTTGCCAATGGGACGCCACCCGACTGGCCCCAGAGGGCCGCAGAGGGCTGCGATTCCGCCCGGCCGGGCCACGGCTCAAAGACCGGTGCGACACGGGAGCGGGCTATCGTGGCGATCCTCGCAGAGAGCACCATCGGCGCGGCGGCGAAGCGGGCGGGGATCGGTGAACGCACGTTGCGCCGTTGGCTGACCGAGGACGAGGCGTTCCAAGGGGCGTTGGCGGAGGCACGCTGCTTGGCGTTCGAGGCCGGCATGGGTCGGGTGCAGGCGCTCACGGCCCGTGCGGTCGAAGCGCTCGACGAGCTGTTGGGCGCAAAGAAATGCCCGAGCGTCCGTCTGGGGGCCGCGCGCACCGTGGCCGAGCTTGCGATCCATCAGCACGACGCGGACACGATCATGCGGAAGCTGGACGTGATCGAGTCATATCAACGGCAACGGAGCGTGAACGGGGGGCGGTGACCGATGCGGAGACAACTGCAGGCGATCTTGTCTCGTGTGGAGCGGTTGGCGGCGGATGCTGAGCGGCAGTCTACGCAGGATGATCCGGCTCGGCTGGTCGCCATACTGCTGGAGGGGCGCCAACGGGTGGCCAGGGCGGCCAGGAATGGTGAGGAGCTGCCCCGGCCGTCTCTCGAGGAGTGCATAACTCGGGGGCGGGACTTGCGGGCGGAGCTAAAGGCGGCCGGTATCATCCGCTGACGGAGCGGCCCAACCCCCCGTTCGATTCACTGAGTTGGATGGGTATGTGAGGCGCTCACGACGCGATGGAGGCGGAGGGATTCGCTATTCGATTACCCGTCGGCCACTTCGATCGACCTGAGGCATAGCAGGGGGCCTCGAACGTTCTCAGCGGGCGATTCCGACCTCCCGTGGCCAGATCAGAGACGTGGACACAGAGCACACGGAAAAGCCTCCTGTCGCGCCGACGGCGTAGGAACGGTCCCTACTCCGCGCTTGGCTTGCGAAGAAGTGCGAAGACCTGCGCCAGGGCGACTCCGTAGCACATGCCGGTCGCCAGGAGTTGAAGGACATCAACCGTGTGGAATGCCTGGAATCGCGGTCGCTGAGTGAGGTTAAGAAACCCGACCGAGCCGATCACGATGAGCACGAGAATTGATGCAGAGAGAGCTCTCGTCCGTCTGACCATGGTTCCTCCTCGTGGACTCTCGAAAAGCACGCGCGGCAATTGCGGTGAAACTCGACGACAGGAGGCAGGGGCGGCGATCCCGGCCGCGGGCCCATGCGCGGGCGAACATGGTCTCCGTTCTCAGACCCCGATCCCGCCTCTCGGCGGCCGAAGCACAGACGCTGCCGCCTACCTACTTCGCCCCGCCCGCCGGCACCTTGGCCTTCAGCTCCTCGAACCAGTTCAGAATGAGCCTAACATGCGTGACGGGCGGGAGTGGCGGGCCGAGCCGCCGGGTAGGAGGGGAGATATAGGCTCGTTCCATGGCGAACCCCCTTTCAGGACCCCCCCCCGGCCACGTCGCCCATGCCGTTCGCATCCCCTGCGGCCGCCCAGTGCATCCTGGCGGCATCCTGCACCCGAGTCTGACGCCGGCGATAGGCGGCCGGGGCGCTTCGTATAGAATCGAGCCGGCCGTGACTCCTTCGACGCCTGGTCGCCTCTCCTCACGAAAACACCTACCGATCATCACGATCATGGCGCTCGCAGCCGTCGTGCGCCTCTGGGGCGTCGGATTCGGACTGCCGCACACCCTGGCCCGCCCCGACGAGGATGCGGTGTTCGGCGTGGCCCGGAGCATCGCCACAGGCGATCTCAACCCGCACTTCTTCAGTTACCCGTCGCTGTTTCTGTATTCGGTGGCGGCGTTGTATGCCGCGTACTTCCATCTGGGACTGGTGGCAGGCTGGTTCGCCTCCCGGACCGACTTCGTCCAGCAGTCCGTCGTCCACGTCTCGTCCTTCCTGTTGCTGCCGCGCCTCGTCAGCGTGGCGGCCGGCACGGGCACGGTGTGGATCCTGTATCGCATAGCCCGCCGGCTCTTCGACGCAACCACCGCGACGGTGGCCGCGGCTCTTCTTGCCGTGGCGGCGCTGCACGTGCGCGATTCGCATTTCGGGGTGACAGATGTCACGGCAACCTGCCTCGTGGTCGGCGCGATCCTGTTCGCGGTGCGCCTGGCCGAGAGCGGTTCGTCGAGGGATCTCTGCGCGACGGCCATCGTGGCCGGCCTGGCGGCCTCCACCAGGTACAACGCGGCAATCGTGGTGCTCCCGGGTCTGCTCGTCCTCGCCGGCCTCGGCCCGGCCCGGGCGCCTCGGCCCCCGCGACGCCTCCTCAGCTTCCTGGTGTTCGGTGGTCTGGCTCTCGCCGCGTTCCTCCTTGCTTCCCCCTACACGATCCTCGACTGGCCTGCGTCTCGCGACGCCCTGGCCTTCGAGGCCCAGCATCTCCGCACAGGCCACGGCGTGGACGTCGGGCCGGGCTGGCTCGCGCATCTGACCATCTCGCTCGGATCCGGGCTGGGTGTCGAGATCGTCGCGCTCGGCGTGGTCGGCTGGATCGTGCTCACCATTCGAGACTGGCGCACGGGGGTGTTCGTCTGGGTCTTCCCGGTGGCGTACTACCTGGCGCTCGGGAGCGGGCGGTCCGTTTTCGCCCGCTACATGATTCCGGTCGTGCCGTTCCTCGTCCTGGGCGCCGGGTACGCCGTGGTTCGCCTCGCCACCCGACTGACGCACCGATTCAATCAACCGGACCTGATGCCGGCAATGGCGGCGGCGCTCGCGCTCGCCGTCGCGGCGCCGTCGGTCGTGCGGGTCGTCCGGCTGGACCACCTGCTGACCCAGACCGACAGCCGCCTGCTGGCGGCCCGATGGATCGAATCGGCGTTTCCTGACGGGGCTTCCATTGGACAGTCCGGGACGCTCTACGGCCGCGTTCAGTTGACGGTTGACTCCAATGGGCGCGTCGGCCGGTACCCGATGCTTGCGTACGACCCGCAGCAACATACGTTCACGAACCGCGAACACCGGCCGGTCGACGCGCCGGACGTCATCGTCATCCAGCAGTCGCCGCTTCCCCACTACGCGGATGCGTCCGCGCCGCCGCACGACCTCCTGGAAGGCCGTTACGAACTGGGCAAGGTCGTCGCCGCATTCTCGCCCGAGCGGCCAGGGCAGCGGCGCGTGTACGACTGGCAGGACGCGTTCTACGTGCCGCTCGAGGGATTCGAGGGAGTGGAGCGCCCGGGGCCAAACCTGCTGATCTACGTGCGGCGACGATAGGCGGGGCTCATACGCAGGATCCCAGCGGCCGTCTTGCAGAGCGTGCGTGGGCACCTGGCGGTTGCGCCACACTAATCGCCGCAAATGCTCTTCCCCCGCGGTGTCCTCCCCCGGGGCTGCCCCGTGGTTCGCCAGCGTCCGGCCGGGCGCCTTGCACGCTACCAGAAGCGCCACCACGGTTTCCGCTTGCCAATCGCCGTAGGCTGGCCGACGCTGCGAAGACCGTCCTCAGCACCGCGCCGTACGGATTCGGCCTCGTCCCGTGGGGATTTCACGAGGGCCTCACGTGCGCCGGCCGCCTGCTTCCCCATCGCCTGCCATCCTTCCCTTGCTTGCGCGGAGCCTGTCGATCAAGTCGCCGATCGGGGCCTTGTGGCGTTGTTCTTCCTCGGCTGCGATGAGGGCCTCTGCCCGCTTGAGGCCCTCTATGCCGAGTGTGCGATTCTGGCGAGGCGCGAGGCAAGAGGTGAGTGCTTCGAATGGGAGGACCCAGTTTCCGCCGCCCTGCGCCGGCAGCACGCCTAGACCGCCGTCACGCTCGGCTTTCGCGACCGCTTCCAGCTCCAGAGGAAGAGGAAGCCGGGAACGGCGAGGACGAGCCACCCCCAGCCCGTCGGAAGGCTGCCGGCGGTTGCGGTGTGAAGTACGTAGAACGCCAGCAGGCTTCCGACCGTGATGCTGCCCCCAAGTCCCTCTCTCCACCAAGCCAGGATCATCCCTACGCAGATTCCACCAGGGTAAAGGAGAAGGCCAATCCACTCCGCTGGACCCGCGGGGTACAGGCCTTCGCCCACACAAAGAAGGAGTACCACTCCAATTGTTACGACAGTCCAAGCCCTGGCCGTCCATCGGACCACTTGAGTCAGGCGTTCTTGTCCCTCAGATGCGCGTTGCATCGTCTCGCTCCGCGACGGCGATTACCTTCGCACCCACGAGTGTCGGCCCAACGCTCGCCTTCATCCGCCGTCGAAGAGCGAAGCGCGTGCGGCGGTCCGAATCGGCGCTCAGTTCAACGGGGAGGATCTTGATCGCGACCGTGCGGTCGAGGCGCGTGTCGCGGGCCTTGTAGACTTCACCCATGCCTCCAGAGCCGATCAGCCCAAGGACTTCGTAGGGGCCCAGCCGCGTGCCCGCAGCCAGAGACATGGTGGATACCCGCGGCGCATTATACGCCGTGCCGCGCCTGTTCTGCTCCGGGAGCGAGAATCTGTGGAGCGAGAATCTGGCTAGCGTGACCGAACGCTGCGGTTATATGGTGTCGCGCTCGAGCTTGCCTACGAGGACTACGGTCCGGCACTTTCGCCTCTGGCAGGTGTCTCAGAAAACGGATGCTTCTCGGTACACCCACCGACGCGCGGACGCAGACGGAATTGTTCCGTGTTCATGAGCTCCCGCAGCCAAGATCCGGAGAGGTTTGATGAGACAGCGTGCCACGCGTGTCGTCATCCCCTTGATGATAGGCAGCCTCGGGCTTTGGCTACATGGCCACGATACTCTCTAGGCCACCATCGCCGCCCCCCGGGGGCCGGTGCCGCGCCCGGGCACAACTCGCCTGCCGCTCAGCAGGTTAACTGAACCCCGTTGTCGGACACCCCAGAGCCGGGTGCCCAGCGTACCTGCCGGCCCAGATGCCGACTTCCTTCGAGGTTCTGTGCTCGGGCCGCGCGGCGTGAAGGCTCACGCGCACACGAAAAGGGCCACCGCGATGGTGGCCCTCCGGGTCTTCACCTTTTGCGACAGGCTACCGCCGCGTCTTCCGCCACGCGCGCAGGCCGGCGACGCCGACGCCGAACAAGAGGAAGGAACTGGGCTCGGGAACTGGTCTGGGCTGAGGCGGCTGAGTCCAATAGGAGCGGTACTCGAATGACAAGTTCGTACCATCGAACGTTTCCGTCACTCCCATCATCAGCGTCGGCACCAGGGGCTGGAAGACGTAGTGATACTTCAGCTGGTACCGCAAATATGGATCCAGGAAGTTATTCCCAAAGGGGTCTCGCTTCTCATCACTGCTAGCCAAAGCCCAGCGGTAAAACGTGATGGGCATCACTGCATCAAACGACGCTCCCTGTCCCAGAGTCAGCGAGGCACCCGAGAGATCCTTGCTCTGCTGCAAAGTAAGCTGTTCGTCCTTGCAGTAGGGGATACAGGTACTGTTTCACGCAAGCGCATTCCCCGAACGCGAAAACGTCGAGATCCCAGGCCGTGAAGGTCATCGAATCGAGGTACAGCTCTCCAAACAGATCCGGCCCGAGAGTCCCGGGATAGTCGGCGAAGGCGAGCTCGACGTGAGGGCTCCACGACCTCTGGTAAGTCGTCGCCGAGAGAGGCTCAGGGTAACTATAACTCACAGATGCGATCCACGAGGCCTGCGAGGAGCCGGTGACGCAAACAAGCAGCATCGCCCCGACAAGCGCGACACGGAGAATCGACTTGGTGTTTCTCATTATGCCCCCCCGTCAGACCCTACGCTTCCGCGTCGCGCCCGTCAATTGGTCGGTCCCTTTCTGGTCAGTCCCTTTCACCCTAGAGTCATGGCCGGCGTTGGTATGCCCCCATGCCCGTCACCCGCGACCGACTCTACGAGCAGGTGTGGGCGAGGCCCATGCTGGCCGTCGCCAAGGACTACGAGGTATCGGCCAACTACCTGGCCCGTGTCTGCGCCTCGCTCAATGTGCCGGGGCCCCCGGACAGATGCCCTGGCTTCGCGTTGCCTCCGAATCCGTACTGTGGCGATTGCCCTGGTGGCCGAAGGGGGCCCACCTCGCGTCGGCATCACCTGTCTGGGAACCGCCCCTCGCCTGATCTAAGATGCTTATAGAGCCGGGCCGACACCAACGCCCACCAGTAGAGGTCGATCACTACCAGCCCCAAGGAGTCTTCACGCTCATGCCCGATGTCGCCAGAGTACTCAGGGAAGAAGTTCAGCGACTTGCCAAGAGACAGGTCAAGGCAGGCTTGACGCCAATTAAACGGGACACTGTCCGCCTGAAGAAGCACGTGGCCGACCTCCGTCGTGAGCTGATCGGCGCTGACTCGTACCAGTCGCGAGTTGCTGGCGAGGGTCACGGCGGTGGTGGCCTCCAAGGAGACGGAGGTTGCGACGGCAAGGGCGGCCACGATCCGGCCGACCTCGAAGAGCCTTGCACGCCTCCGCCGCCGACTCGGTCTGACGCAGGTCGAGTTCGGGAGACTGCTCGGCGTCAGTGGACAGACGGTGGTCAATTGGGAGGGTAAGGGCAGCCGGGTTCGGATGCGGAGCGCGAATCTCGCGGCTCTTGCGGGCATCCAGAAGACTGGCAAGCGTGAGGCACGTCGGCGGCTGGAGAAGATGGGCCAGGTCCGCAAGCGTGGTCGCGAATAGAGGTTCGGTTCGCCGTGAGCAGCGCCTCTTGCTTGATCCGTCGGTCTCCGGTCCCCTTCCTGAGTATGCGCCTGCGGGTAGTGGCCCGTCGGAGCCCGCGCGCCGCCGACGCCTCTCGCGGCCGTTACCTCACCTTGACGATCTGGTAGCCGAGGTCAGGGACGGTGCCGACGTAGTTCTCTGACAGCTTCGTCGTCCCGTCCATCAGCCACACCCATACGTCGCCCTGCGCGATGTTCCGCCACAGGACGTCCGCCTTGCCGTCGCCATTGTAGTCGCCCGCGGCCATGACCCGGTAGTTTGTATCCGGAACCGTCCCGACGTAGCTCTCCGACACCACGGTCGCGCCATTCATCGACCAGATCCAGACGTCCCCCTGCACCGTGTTCCACCACAGCAGGTCGGCCTTGCCCAAGCCATCGAAGTCCGCCACCTGCTGGATCTGGTAGTGGGCGTCGGTCACCGTTCCGACATACGCCTGCGCGTCTCGCACCGCCCCGTTCATCAGCCAGACCCAGACGTCCCCGGCCGTTCCCGCCCACACCAGGTCCGTCTTCGTGTCCCCGTTCAGGTCTCCGAGCCCCTTGATGGTGTAGCCGAGATCCACCGTGTCGATGTACGTCTGGCCCAGCACCTCCGCGCCGTTCATGCGCCAGAGCCACAGGTCCCCGAGCGTCGGGTTCCGCCAGAGGATGTCCGCCCTGCCGTCGCCGTCAAAGTCCCCCGTGCCGACGATGTCGTACGACACGTCCACCGTGGCGACGTAGAGCTCGGCCACGGGCGCGCCGCCCTGCATGCGCCAGTAGTAGATCGTCCCGTCGGTCTTGTGCCGCCACAGGAGGTCGGCCGTCCCGTCGCCGTCCAGGTCGCCCTGGCCGCGGATCTCCCAACTTGCGTCGGCCACCATCCCGACATACAGGTCCTGCGTCCGCGTCGCCCCCTCCATCCGCCACAGCCACATATCCCCCTGCGTCCCGTGGCGCCACAGGATGTCGCTCTTGCGATCGCCATCGAAGTCGAAGGGGACGGCGGTCCCACCGACAGTCGGGTTCACATCAATCGTGACGGTCTTCGTCGCTGCGGCGTAGTTGACCATGTCTGTCGGCGTGAAGGCGACGGACAGCGTATGGGTCCCCAGCGCAAGCACGGTCCCCGCGGGAGGGGCGTAATCGAACATCCCAGGCACGTTCGCCAACGCATTCAACTCGGTTTCCGACAGAGCGGTCCCGAACAGCAACGCCGCAGGGGTCTGCCAAGTGATCACAGCCGCCGTGGGCGCTGCTGCAGTGGTAAACGTCCAGACCGGGCCGGCGGTCGAAGCGGCACCGTCTGACGCTACAATCTGCCATCTGTACTGAGTTGAATACTGTAGCGGTCCAATTGTAAGTACTGAGTTTGAGACTGTCGCAATCACTGGCGGATTCGCCGCAGTGCCAAGCCGAACCTCGTAGCTCAGCGCATCGTTGTCCGGGTCGCCCCCGGTCCAGCGCAACACTGGCGAGAGCGCTGGCACGCTGGTTGCCGACGCGACGGGAAAAGGTAACTCCGGCACGAGTGGAGGAGTGTTCGCGCGACCGATGGCCGACGTCCCGACACTGGTCGCTGGCGTGGAATACCCAGCCGCATCACGTGCCACTCCCCTGATCACCAGCGCCGTCGTCGGTGTGTTGGGCACGAACCAGGCATAGGAGCCCGAGTTACCCAAGGGCCCAGCCAAGGTCAGCCAAGAGACTCCCCCATCGAGCGAGTAGTCTAGGTAAACCCCCGTGACGGACACGTTGTCGGTGGCTATCCACGTCACACTGGCCGTGCTGTTGCCGATCCAGGTCGTTCCGGGAGTCGGTGCAGTCACCATCATGGTGGGCGGCGTCAGGTCCGCCGTGGTGGCACTTCCGGAGTACCCCACACCTGAATTCCCGGCCGCGTCGCGAGCCGTCACCCGCACCTGGAGCAATGCCTGAGCAGGGGGCATCCAGTCGTAGCTTCCCGAGTTGGGTTGCGCGACGGCAATCGCGGTCCACGTCGCGCCGTTGTCAGCCGAATAGTGCAGATCGACGAGGGTAACGCCCACGTTATCGGTCGCCGTCCATCTGACTTCGAACGGCGAACCGACCGAGAGCACCGCACCAGTTGCTGGTTCCCCGACAGTTACGGAGGGGGGAAAGACATCCGTCGTCGAACCGACGTAGGCGTGGTTGTAGAGAATCGTAGAAGCCCCGTTTACCGACGAGACCCAGGCCACGTGCATTTCGTTGTTCGCCGCCGACAACGCTGTGGCGCTGCTGTAGTTCACGACAATCTGACTGTCGGAATGCAGTTGGAGCGCCGGCGACCACTGGTTGCCACTCTTGGTCACATAGACCAGCTTGTAGGGGTAAGCCCAGTCCTCCCAGGTGACGTGTGGCCTGCCGAGCGAATCGCTGTTGACCGTGACCTGGTACGCGGAACCGGTTGTGCTCAGCAATTCGCCTGGCGACCACGCCACACCATCGTAGAAGCTGTAGTAGACCTCGCTCTTGCTCGTTGCCGGATTCCAGTACCGCCAGGCGGCATGAAGATGGTTGTCGCTGTCTGACACAATCCGGGAGGAATGAGCCCCAATGCCTACGACATCTGGTGAAGTCCAACCAGATCCGTTGTTGCTGGAATGAACAATCGATGTCGATCCGCCCGTATACTCGACATAAGTGAGATGAAGCGTATTGGGAGGATCCACGGCAAGATCTGGGCTGTCTGCGGGGAGTCCGCTCGACGTTGCGGCAACCGTCGGCTGCCATCCACCGGCTTGAGTCTTCTTCCGGTAGTAGATTCGGGGCTGTCCCGTGACCGTGTAGTCCGCATTCCAGAAGTACCCATCCACCCAGACGACATGAACCGCGCCGCCGGCATCCACTCGAACGCGTGGTGTGATCGATTTCGTCTGAACTCCCTCGAAGCCTGGTACGCTGCCGGAGACGTTCACTGGATCGCTCCAGCCACTACCGTCGTACGCCGCGTAGGAGATATCGGCTGCGTTGTTGGCGGTAATGCCTCCGCTGAAACTGACTCCCCACACGAGATGCGGCGTGCCACCACCGGTAACCGCCATGTGCAGGTCGACCAACTGGTAGTAACCCGTCAAGGCGGCATCCGTGGTTTGCACCACCGAGTAGACAGTCTGCTCCGGCGACCAGGTGCTACCAGTTCGCGTCCTGTAGTACACCGTTTGCGCTATGACCCGGGGAGTGCCCCCAGAATCATTTGAAGTGATGTACGCCAGGTGCAGCGTCCCGGCACTGTCGGTTGCCAATTGTACGCTGCCGATAACCTGGGGGCCTGGTGCAGATGCTACCGCCGCCGGTGTCGTCCACGGAGCCGGCGGTGGTGCTGACGTGTCGCGTATCGAGAAGAACGTATCACTGTAGTCTTCCGCACCGTTTCCATTGACGTCCTGAACCACAATCCTTATGCGCCCAGTCGTCGTCGAGAAGTAGCTCGGCAGTGTCCAACTGAGCGACCCCGTACCTGCGCCAGTTACAGTTCCGACGTAATCGACCCTCTCGTTGGAGTGGAACCACAGGGTGATATTCGCAATGGCATTCGCTGCTGTGAGATTCCACCGAATGTCTTGGGTAGATCCCATGGTCCAGCTCTCGCCGCCATTTGGGGACACCACCGTTACGGTCGGCGCGGTGCCATCATGCACGACATATGGACCTACGATTCGTTGCCCCGCGTTGCCTGACTTGTCTCTGGCGATGACTCGGATTCTCAGGTCGCTGGTGAGTGGCAGGGTCGATGGAACCGCCCACTGGTAGGTGGCACCGTACGCAGGTGCCGTCGGGCAGACATAGCCTTCTTGGATGGGAACCCAGCTGACTTCCCCGTCCACCGAGTAATAGAAATCAATGGTGCGGACGCCCGTGTCATCTGTCGCCGCAAAGTAGATGGAATTGCCAATCCCGGTCTTCACGAATGGGTTCTGCAGGCCTGCGCTGGTGACTGACGGGGCCTGGCCGTCCAGATAGGCGATGGGGACGCTACGAGTGTTGTTGTCGATATTCGCTTCGAATTGACCGCCGGCCTGTGTCGAATCTATCCATACGTCGAGATAGCTGGTTCCCGACTTCAAGCCAGTCAGCGCGACGGGAATGTCGAATACCTGAGTCTGACCTGGCTGTAGCACGGGAACAGAACCGGGGACATTGGGCGTAAGGCGAACATCCCTCGCGCCTGGTGTTGACGACAGATACACGTGAACGTAGCTCGATCCATACGATGGAAAGTTGCCGGAGTTCTGCACCGTCGCGTGTGCCGTCACGGTCGCCCCAGGGACAGCATGACCTTCCACGGCGACGGTGGAAACGACCAGATCCGGCATGGCGTATTCGGTCGTGAAGCTCCATACGGGACCGGTGGTGGTCGTGCCCACCCCATCGCGTGCCACAACTCTCCAGAAGTACATCGTCCCCGATTCCAATGTGCGTTGGCAGGTCACTGAACTGTCTGTTACCGATCCGAAACCGACTTCGCAGACGCTCGCTGACTCCGGATCTGAATTCGTGCCAAGAACGAAGTGGTATTCCACTCCCCCGACAGGGCCCCCTCCAACCCAGGAGAATGTCGGACTCGTTCGCGGCAGGCCGACGGCGCCATTGGAGGGCGAAGGACTGCTCGGTGAATATGGGGGCACGTTCGACGCCATGTACGGGAAACTGGCCGTCCGTGAGCTGACCTGTCCAGCCGTGACGATGACCGGAAATCCCTGGGGGGCCATGTAGCTGCCAGCTCCCTGGAACTCCGCCTGAGCGACTCCGGCCGGGGTATTCAGCTCCTGTTCCCCGCTGGCATGCCAGGCGCCGCCATTCACGCGCCATCGGGCGCCGGCCGTGACGGCGCCGGCGGGGGACAGGGCGAAGGCGACCGAGCCGCTATTGGTGGCGTCGGACCGTCTCACGATGACGGCGTTAATCGTGTAGTTGCCCGCGGCGTCCGTCGCCACGACGGAAAGGTAGTTGTCGCCCGCATAGAGTGCGATTGGCTGAGTCGTAAAACTACCCGACGTACCAGGTGTGATCGGCACCACGCCGCTGAGCGCATAGTTATTGCCCCAGGCAATACTCGTGACGCCACTTGATCCGTCGCTGAACGTGCCAGACAGCGTGACGGTCGCCTCGGTAGTATTCCCCGTCACCTGGGACGTCACGACCAGCGTTGGGGGCGTCGTATCCTTGCCGAGGTGGAGCGTGGACCGGTTCACGTGGCTGCGGTTCCCGGCGCCGTCTTCCAGCCACACGTGCACGTCCAGCTGTCCTTCCGAGACTGGAAGCGTCACGTAGAGTGGCTTCGCCGAATTCACAGACGCCACGAGGCCGTCGGTCGCCGACGCCGGGGGCGCGCCGACCTTCCACCACACCCTCGCGATTCCCGCCGAGGTCGAGGGGTTCATCCAGTCCAGGGCGAATCGGCTCAGTTTGCTCCAGTCACCCCACAGAGCATGGAGCCCGATGGGAGCTGCTGGTGCTGTCGTCACCGTTGGGGACACGACTGGGAAACCGACGGCTCCTGACGACTTGCCCCCGGCCGATACTGTCACCGTCCATTGACCGGGCGTCATACCAACGGCAATGTCGTAATAGAGTTGCGTGCTGCTGATGAGTCTCGGAAGTCTCTGGGCCGCTATAGCCACCGGGCCCTGCCCTGACAGATCGTCGAACGTGAAGCTCAGCGTCGAGGACGCGCTGAACCCAGTTCCCAATAGCGTCAGCGTTTGTGTGCCTGACGCCTGAACCATGAGCGATAGCGGAGACACAGAAGCAAGAGTAGGCGCCACATTCACGGGAGGCTCTGTCCCCCCACCTTCCTGGATCTTCGGTTCCTTGAACCAGAGACTCTGTGACCAGCCGTACTGGCGCAACAACGCCTGAACGGCCTGGTTGTCGGAAATCGTGGCCGTTCCCGGGTCTTGTTTCGAGGTGTAGTACCTGAAGTCAGAGAAATTCGGACTAATCTGACCGCCAGCTGCGGCTATGGTGTCTGCATAGAACTGAATCGGTCCAGCATGATCGTCATAGGGATGAGAGCGGCTGAAGGTCAACCCGGACAGCGTGGTTTGATCGGCCTCGGGGCCTTGTATGCGTAGTGTCTTGTCCGTTGCCCGCCACTGAAGCCACGAGTTCGTGCCAAGCACCGGAAGCGCGTTGGTGTACGAGTCGTGATCGTAGCTGTAGATGTCTTGGAGCAAGAACAGATTGTCTTCGCTGGCATTCGGGAAGAAGTTGATGCCAGTCCCGTCGCCATTCATCCCGGCTAGCGTCAGGTTGCTGTCGGGCCTGAATAGCGCAGGCACCTCTCCCGGGATGAAAGGGTCCAGGAGCGTGAGTTCTATCCTGACGTTGGGGTGCTCTGAAAGAAGACTCTTGATTGCGGAGCGCGCCACCCACGCCCCCGCGCTGTGCGCGATGAAATGGACCTTCTCAAGTTGGCTGTAGCCGTTAAGTAGTTCACCGAGATTCTGCCCGTGCTGGTGGCCAATTTCTGCCGCCTCCGTTCCGTTGATCGCGGCGTCAATGCCAACCGGGCCCCCCGCATCTGGGTCTGCGACGAAACCACCAGTCGCGCTATCTCGCTCCCAGTGATACAGGCTCAACTTCCATGAGGGATCGTCGTGAATCGCACTCTGGAGATGCCTGACCAGGTCCGGCCAGCTCCCGTCAGAGAACATGTTGAACAACTGCCTGGGGTTCCAGCCGTGGATAACCACAATCAGTTTTCGCGTGTCTTCGGTAATGTGGGGACCGGTTTCTGGGTCCACGTCGTTGGGGGCGGTCGCCCTTGTGATGCTGATGCTCGAGGAATAGTCGAGTAGCCAGTTTGGAAAATGTAGCTGGCGATACAAGTAGACGGGGCTCAGTATCCCCCCTAGAGAACACTCGGATGTGGGCACGTTTACTGTCTCTGACCCAGATGGCCACCAGGAGTCAGGCACTGGGACGGGCTCTAATAGACCTGAACATCGGATGAACAACTCGCCAACACCTCGGGTTAGAGGTCCCGGGACCAACGATCGATTGCTACCGGTACCTTCCACCGTGTGGTCCAAGAGGACGCCAAATCGCGTGTCCCCAAAACCCCCAGGATCGAACGTGTCAAGGCTCTTCAGGCAATACGGATTGACGAGGTTATTGGCGGAGTAGGGGGCGACGTTGATCTCGGCTGGGCAACCGGAAGGCCAGAACCCGCGAAACGGTTGCTGCTCTTGGCCAAATGCCAACCCGCTGCCAAGCCAGAACGACATGACGACTACTACCAGCGCCGGGACGCCCCGCGCAGGATTCAGCCGTGCAGGAGTGCAGCCTCGCCGATATCGGAGGGGAATGACGTGACGATGACTTGGCATCGGCGTGGGACTCCCTTGCACCTGATGGAACGATGCGTTTGGCGATTCCCGAAAAGGAGCCAGGAGAATGGAAAGCGAGTGTATTCTACATCCCAATCTGCCGGAACAGATGCCAGACCGACGACGGCCGTGACCGTTTTGTATCAACAAAGCGACAGCTTCGGACCCAGATCCGGAGACGCTGGCCAACAAAGATCTGTAGGCCCGCTCAGCGGGCGTTGACCGTAGCGGCGCTACTGCAGGGCACTCTCGCGATGCTACTGATTAGCAGGACACCTGCGCGTCTCGAGCACGGCCTGAATTCCCCTGGAATATGGGGCGAAAGCGTGGCCCGAGGCGAGACGATTTCTGAGACGCGGAACTCCGTGAGGAATGGCCGTGGCCGCGGCGCCGAACCACTCTGGTACTGCCTGCTGTGGGCTGGACGACGGCAGCCTGACTTCTCGCCGTTTTGGAGGCACGATTCGTAATCAGCAGGTCGTCGGTTCAAGTCCGACTACCGGCTCCAGAATCCTTAGATAATCTGACGATTTCGAGATTCAGTTACTCGCAACTGCTACAGCGTCTCGCCCCCACCGCTCCTGAACGGCAACGGGTGCTCCGGCGCTACTTTGAACCCGCTGAGGCCGCGCGTGACCAAGGGATCAAACTGCCCACTAGAGCTCACGCAGCAATGGCTCGACTCGCTACGGCCGGCTACATTCACGTAATCATCACGACGAACTTTGACCGACTGCTCGAGATGGCGCTTCAGCAGCAGGGCGTGGCGTACCACGTGATAAGCACGGCGTCCTCCCTGCGGCGCAGCATACTCTCCGTCGGCCTGGTTGCGCCCAATAGGGATTCCTGACCTCTCCCGATCGGTGGGGTGTGGACGCCACCACAGGTCGTGCCGGCCCATTTCTTGGCATAATTCGGCCAGCCGACCGCTCACCTCATTGCTCTATGGCCTGGTGATGGGGTGACCGGCCCAGCAGACCCGCCAAGTTCAAGATCCAGTTCACGGAGAGCACTCGAATGGGCCCCACCGGTCCGAACTAGTAGGCGAGCCGGAACCCGAAAGCGGCGAAGGCTTCCCGGTTCTCAGTCTAGAGAACGGCGTCTCGAGCTGGGAGCCCGTGGGTGACGGCGTTCCGGAAGACCCGAGCCTTACCCTCCGACGTCCGGCGTCCGGTCGAGCCAGTAGCGATGGAGCGAATGCTCAACACCACACACAAGGACATCCCTGGCACAGCGCGGCAGACGCGTAGTCTCGGTTCCGGTGACCCCGCCGGGTACTGTTTGAGAAGGTCGCTCCTCCAGAGGTCTCCGAGTTGCGTGCTGGTGATGTTGCCGAGAAGCAGGCCCGAGGGATTCCCCAGTTGCAGGGCCGAGGAATCGCAGAGTGGAACGTCCCCGTTCCAGTTGATGTCGGCTAGTTTAAAGACGGATCCGCAGCGACGGAAGACCCTGAAGTCGCGCTCGGCCGGAAAGAGATCACCGCCGACGCCGAAGTAGTCCACCAATCGCTGGGTCGACACTATATCGCCGTGCTTCTGCCAGAACTCGACCAGTTGGCACTGGCGACCCTGATCGGACGGTCGCAGCATGAGGCGAATGTTCAACAGCAGACTGCGACTGCGTCGCGCCGCAGTGTTGCGGAGCTGCTCCAGGTTCGTGAGGAGCCTCCGGAAATCCGCGCCCAACCGCACGCGCTGGTAGGCGGCAGCGTGATCTGAATCGACCGACACTTCGACCACGTCGAGCGTATCGACGATCGCACCACAAGTCGTGTCGTTCAAGAACTGCCCGTTGGTGGTCAGACTCATCACCGGCGCCGCACCCAGTGCGCGCCGGAGGAACTTGGGGAAGAGAGGGTGCAGGGTTGCCTCGCCGGCGCCGATGAGGCGGACGTTCTGCACCCGTAGAGCCCGGATCTGGTCGATGGCTGTCTTGAACGTGCCCTCCGCCATGAAGCCCGGTTTTCGCATGAGTGCCGGATTCTGCGCGTCGCAGTAGACACACTTGAGATTGCAGACGTTGGTAAGCTCGATCGCCACGGTTCTTGGTGCCATGGGATCAGAAAAGACGTATGGGAACCTGGCCCTCACAAGTGCCCGAACGCTGCCTCCTTTATAGTACCGGGACAAACGCTTCTGGTACAGGCGGCGCTGCCTGAGGAGTGTGGACAAACTGATCATGGAGATATCCTAAGCTCAATCTTCTCCCTGGCGTCCCCCGACTCAGACTCAGAACGGGGCCAGTCCAGGTCGTCGAAGTGCTGGGAGAATCGATTCTGTCCAAGCGGAAAGAGTTCGACCACGAAAATCGCATTGATCGTGGTGTTCTCGGGCTCAGCGGCCCGGCCGCCGTTCGCATACCTCGGCGTCTTGCCGCCTGTCGTGAATACGTTGCGAACCGCGCTGTCGTCAAGGCCGGAACCGTCCGCGGCTAGCGGGAGCTCGAAGGCCACTTTACCCAGCATGGCGTTTAGAATGATGTCCGGCTCCAGCAGTATCAGGCCGGGGCCCTAGTAATGCAGCACGAGGCTGCATGGATACGTTGCGAGGTCCTTGAACTTCTCCACAGCCTTCGTGATCTACTTTCGGATCGGCGGGTACGGATCGAAGGCTCCAAAGCCCGATGTGACTTCGGGATCAAAGCCCTTCACATCGAACAGATAACGCTGAGAACGCCAATGCACACGGTAGTCCGGCACTTTCGGGCTGCCCGGCAACGGCTCCTCATAACAGAAGTCGATCAGGCCAGCTTCCGTTAGGTACTCCTCGAACAGGAGATCGGCCGGCGTTTTCGGGTTCATCTTGCCCTCACGTCCGACTCACTTTCCCTGCGTGATACGCATCGCGGCCTCGGTGAGCCAGAAGACGGCATCCGACGACAGGCGTAGCGCCGCGGTCATCGCCACGCCTGCGGAAGCCTGCACTGGGGCCAGCGGACATTTGAACGACGGCCGAACACCCGGGGGAAGGTCGCTCGTCCCCAGGATCGAAACGCCTGGCACATCAAGGAATGGCCGGACCTTCGCATCGTGTCCGAGGAACTCTGGCAGCGCGTCCAGGCGCGGATCGCTGAGGTCAATCGCCTCCTGCGGCGGCAGCCCGGCCGTAACCTCCTGCGCGGGCGCCAGCAGGCCCGCCACTTGTTTACGGGTTTGATGCGGTGCGGCGTGTGCGGCGGAGCCATGGCCATCGTCGCCGGGGGGCACGGATCGCCGCGATATGGCTGTCAAACCTCCTGGCGCCACGGCGCCTCGATGTGTAATAACCGTCTGTCTATCCGCGCCAAGGTGGTCGACCCGCTCTTGTTGTCCGGGCTCCAGCAGCGGCTCCAGTCCTCAGACACGATGGTCTACCTCACGGAGGCGGTGAGCGCGAAGGTGGCGGCCGCGCTTGATGCCGGACCACGGCAGCGTCGACAGCTAGAGTCGGCTCGAGAGAAGGCGCAACGCAAGCTGGGCAACCTCGTCGTGGCGATCGAAGCCGGGTGCGGGAGCTCTGCCATCCTGCAGCAGGTTCGAGAACGAGAAGCGGAAATCGCCGACCTTGACCGTGCGCTGGTTGTTGAACCTCAGCGCCTCGAGCACAAGCTGACGGTCCTCCCGTCCTGGGTCGCCCAGCAGGTTGCCGATGTTTCAGGCCTGCTCCACGATGAGCCAGACCGGGCACGCGCGCACTTCCGGAGGTTGGGACTGCGGTTCACGGTGACGCCGGTATACGAGGCCGAGCGCCCGTTCCTGCGCGCCGTCGGCTCGGCCGAATCTCCTGCAGGCGACTGTTCGAGCAGAGAACTCGACTTCCCTGCTATCCGGCCGCTATCGCCCTCGATCGATACCGTGAAGTTGAGCTCTCCGGCGTCGTGAACGCTATGGCCTCCGCTGGCGATAGACTCGCACGTCGGGATGGGTCGTGTAGAGGCGGTAGCGGGTGCCGTCATGGACGACGGTGGCGCTGCTCGCGCCCTTCATAGCCGGGTTCACCGGCAGAATCGGGTTGCCGGGGTACTTCGTCCAGTGCACGAGGTCGTCAGAGACCGCGATGCACGTGCTCCACTCGCCCCAATCCGGCAGAGCGCTGGCGTGGTAGTAGGCGTAGTAGCGGCCCTCGTGCTTGATGATTTGGTCGACGGCCACGGCATAGCGGTCATACGCGTCGGGGCCACGGCCGATGACGGGCTCGTCGGTGACGTTCGTCCAGACCTTCATGTCCCGTGAGGTGGCGACGAAGACGGCAAGATCGCTCCGTTCGTAGAACAGCCACCACGTGCCGTTCTCGAACCACGCGGTCGGTGTGCCCCTGGGTCCAGCACTGAGTGGCTGTCCACTCACCTGGCGGATGTCGAGGTTGCCCCGCTCGCGCCAGTGAATCCGATCCGTCGACGTGAGCACGTGCGCGACATCGTCGCGGCCTTCCGCGAACATGTAGTAGGCGCCGCCCTGCTTCACGACGCACATGTCCTCGACCCAGCCGTCCGTGGTCAGCGGATTGCCGGGCCAGCGAGTCCAATTGAGCCCGTCGGACGAAGTGGCGTAGCCCAGGAACTTCGAATCACTACGTGCGTCGTTGTAGCCGGTGTACCAGAGGTGCCACTGGCCGTCCTCGCGCATGATCCAGCCGCGCTCGCGCACCGTGCGGTCCCATGTGTCGCCTTCCGTGCCTGCCAGGAGGGGCTGCTGGGAAGCCGGACCAAACGAGACGAGTTCGGGCGGGAACGCCGGTCCGGGCACACGCTCTTGCCCGGCGGTCCCGGCCCACGCAGACCCCGTCAGCAGCAGCGCGACGGCGATTATTCTGGTGATGCGCACGCGAAGTCCCCTGGGGATGCGGCCCCGGGGGCTGAAGAGCCCCACTGGCTCCTTCCCCACTACTTCTCGTCGTACTTCCGCCCGGCGTTCAGCTGATCGAAGTTCAAGATCGCGTTGAACACCAGCCCATAACTGCCCTGCGTTTCCCCGCGCCACATCGGGTTGTTCGCGAACAGGACCACGTGGCCCTTGTCGAGGGGGACGTCGACGACCAGCGGCCGCTGGGCGATTTCATTGCCGTTCTCGAGGAGCCCCGACACCAGCAAGTCGCGGGCATCGCCGTAGCGCATGATGACGCGCGGACGCAGCTGCGGCGGGATGATCGTCAGCGGGTTTCGCAACTGCTCGTCGGTGAGAGGCGCCGCTTGCCACGGGTTGACCTTCGGCTCCTCAGGCGGCTCGACCACGGGCCGCCCCTGCGGCTGATCGAAGTCGTCCGCCGTGCCGCGACCGGTTGGTCTCGTCGGGCCTGCATCGCCACCCCGGCCGGGGACGCCGCCTCCGCCCCCGCGACCGCCGAGCATGTTGCTGACGCCGAGCACGAGTCCCGGTGCCGAGTAGACGGACAGGTTCTCCCCGTAGCCGTAGGCGATCGGGCTCGCGCCGTCGACGACCTTCGCACGCATGACCGTGCCGGGTGCGTTGAGCCGGCTCGGCTGCTGCACTGACAATCCCGGCGTCAGCCCGTACGTGCCCGCCAGAACGGACGTGTCGTCCGCAACGATCAGGAGGCCTCCCTGCCGGACGAAGTTCTCGAGGTTCACCAGCCCACCCCACCCCAGGCCGGGCCGCATGTCGTCGGTGGAGTCGATCTTGCCGATGTTCGGCGTCAGCGGCGTCGTCTTCCACGGAAGCGGGTTTCGCCACATCGGCATGCCTGCGACGATCTGCTGCGCCCCTCGCCCGACGGGCGGGAACAGGAGCACGTCCCACTTCCCGATCAGGCTGGCTTCCTTCGCGATGACCTGGGTGCTGACGTAGTCGTACGGGACCTTGAGGCGGTCGAACTCCATCCGCCACCAGCCCTCGTCCTGCGTGCCGATCCAGGTGTGGATGTACCCGATGCGCGGCGTCTTGACGGGATGCGCCTTGACCGCCGGCGCCGCGTCCATCGCGTATGCCTGCAAGCCGAGCTCGCGGCCAGCGGCCTGGACGTCGGCGGCTGACGCGTGCGTGATGATGAACGAGCCACGGTTGAACTTCCGGCCCGCGCTCTCGAAGGGCTCCTCGGCGGTCTCGAAACTGGCCGCCTTCAACCGGTACCGGAGGGCGATGAGGGACGGGTCGGCGTCGTTGTTGACGAGGAAGACGGCGCCTGTGCCCGTGACGTCGGCCGGGGCTTTCGGTTCACTGACGCGTTCCATCGCCGCGTCCAGGACCTTCGCATCCGTCACGCGGACGACCTGCACATTGAAGAGCTCGCCGAACGTCCAGCCGGTGTCGTCGTACGGGCGCTTCTGCGGGTCGTTCGGGCTCCAGGTACCTGGTAGTCGAGCAGCGCGTCGGCAATGCGGCTGTACGGCTGATCCATCCGGATGACGTAGGTGCCGGCCGGGAACGTCTTCGGCTCGGTCTTCGGCTTCTCCTCAGACTTCGCGCCGGGTTTCTGATCGCCCTTCGGCTCGGGCTTCTGCTCGCCTGCCGGCTCAGGTTTCTGCGCGCCCGCATCCGGCGGACCGCCCGCCTCGTCGCCGCCCGGGCCCCGTGGCCGGGCCTTCTTCACCGGCAGCGTGACCGTGAACGGCGCCGTCGCCCGGGAGATTTCGACCGCCTGTCTTTGCAGCACGCGCAGGAGTTCGGCCTGCGCCCCGGGCCTCGCCTCGTCCGCCGGCAGGACGTAGGCCGCCGGTCCCTCGGCCTTCGGCTTGAGAACCGACCGCTTGCTCTTCAGGTAGAAGTTCTTGAGGAACAGCTTGTTGTTGCCGGCGTAATACGAGAGGGCCGTCAGCAGGCCGGTCTGCTGGTAGTTGTTGTTGTTCCGCTGCGACCACAGGGTCTTGGGCAGCGGTGGATTCTGGCGGTACCACGTGCGCGCGTAGTCGTTCGGCTGGAGCTTCCGCTCGAGCGTGTCCGCGCCGCCGTTCCCGAACGTCTCATACAGTCGGCTCGTCCCGTTGTGCATCCCCGCGATGAACATCAGGTAGCCCGGCGACCACGTGTCGAACGTGCCGTGGGCGAACGCGCCGGGCATGCCGAACTTCGTCAGCTCGGACATGTTGTTCCAGCCGAGCAGCTGCCATTCGTCCGTCAGGATGGGGTCCACCCACGCGTTGTACGGGCCGTCGCCGACCGTGTTGTCGTAGAGGTAGGGTACGGATTCGTGCAGGTCGTGCAGGACCTGCACCTTCTGCGCCACGACGAAGTTGATGACGTGGCGCGTGAGCGCCAGCGTCGCCGCCATGGCGTCGCGGTTGTTGTCGTGCATGACGTACTTGCCCCAGTACGCCAGCGGCGGGTACACGAGCGTCGGATTCGCCAGGTGCCACCGGTACACGTCAACCTGCCGATCGCGGCCGTCGGTTTCGAGGACCGGCGTGATCATGGTGATGACGTTGGCGCGAATGGCCTTGATGTACGGGCTCTCGTCCACCGTCAGCCGGTACGCAAGTTCCATGAGCGCCGTCGGCGCGCCCGTTTCCTGTGAGTGCAGCGAGCCCGTGATGTAGTAGACCGGCACCGACAACTCGACGAGCCGGTCGGCCTCGGCGTCGTTCAGGGTGATTGTGCGCGGGTCGGCGAGTCTCGCCAGGCGCGCGCGGTTCTCCTCGAACTTCGCCATCACCGCGTCGCCCGCGATGGCGACGGCGATCATCTCGCGCCCCTCCTCCGACGTCCCGAGCGAAAACACTTTCACGCGGCCGGGGCTCGCTTTCTCGAGCATCCGCATGTAGGCATGGACCTCGGCCGAGTACGGCAGCTTGCCCGGCGCGCCGGCGACGTCACCCAGCACCGCCTTCGGCGTGGGCACGGTCTTCGACGCCGGCAGGTAGTCCACGAGCGGAGACAGGTAGAACGGCTCGGTCGTGTACTCCTTAATCTTCTTCGTGTACTCTTCGTCGATGGGCTGCCTGGGGTCGCGCGCGTACTTGTTTGGCTGAGCCAGCACGCCAACGCTCGAGGCACCCGCCAGGGCGCACAGGATAGCTACCCGCACGATTGAGAGACGCTTCATCGGTCACCCTCGGCCCCGGCCTCCCGGGACGGCCATACGAATCACTTCCGGTCGCGCGCCCCGGAACTGGGCCGCGCACGCGTCGCCGGATTCTATCAGGTGCAGGCGAAAAGCGGGATCCCGCGCACGGCGAGCCGGCTGGCGCCGCAACGCCGCGTCCCGTTCTCGACTCTCGGCGTTGATCTGGTGTCAAATACCTCGATTCACCGTCGCCGCGCGCGTGTGGCCGGAGTGTCCGCTCCCGCGGCCCCATCCGGCAGGAGGAAGCGAACGTGAACCACGATCGTCGCAGCCGTGGGGCGGGCCTCGCGCTCGCCGTCCTCGTGACCCTCGCCGGAAACGCCCCGCCCGCACCCGGCCAGGCGGCCGCCCCGTCTTCCCCAGGCCAGACCTCCGGCGAGCGCTACAAGAACATCCAGGTGTTCAAGGATCTTCCGGCTGCCCAGCTTCACGATGCGATGGTGTTCATGGGCGCCGCGGTGGGAGGCGGCTGCCCGTCGTGCCACGTGCGGGACGCCGACGGCGAGATGACGTTCGACAAGGACGACAACGATCACAAGACCACCGCGAGGAACATGATCACGATGACGCGGGCCGTCAACACGCAGCACTTCAAGGGCGAGGAGCGCGTGACCTGCGCCACGTGCCATCAGGGACGCCACGAGCCGAACCCGGTCGCCCCGCTGTCGCAGCCGCTCACCCCCGATCAGCTCGCCGTGCTCGCCGAACGGCGTGCGGCGGCCCCGGGCCCGGGCGGCCGCGGCGCGCAGCGCCCGGCCGAAACGGCCGATCAGATCGTCGACAAGTACCTCCAGGCGATCGGCGGACGAGACGCGGTGGCGAGACTGACGTCCCGGGTGCGGCGCGGGACGCTGACGAACGGCGCCGGCCAATCCTCGCCCGTGACCGTTGAGGAGTCGGCCGCCGGACTGGTCCGCCTCACCGTCGGGGGCACGCCGCCGATCAGCCGCGCGTTCGACGGCCGGTCCGCGTGGGCGGAGTTCGGCGGCCGGATCCGCGAACTCGAAGGAGTCGAGCTCGCCAATGCCGCGCTGCCGGGCGATCTGCGGCTTGGACTCCGGCTCACGGACGAGTACTCGGCCCTCGCCGTGCGCGCGTACGACCGCGCCAACGGCAAGGCGGTGGTCGTCGTCGAGGGGCGGCGCCCGCAGGGGGCGTCCGAGACGCTGTACTTCGACAGGGCTTCGGGTTTGCTGGTCCGGCGCGCGATCAGGCTCCGCACCCCGCTGGGCAGCCTGCCGGTGCAGGTCGATTACGGCGACTACCGCGCCGTGGACGGCGTCCAGACGCCGTTCGAGGTCCGCGTCGCCGACTGGGAATCCGTGTCGACCGAGCGATTCACCGACGTGACGCACAATCAGCCGATGGACGCCGCCCGCTTCGCGAAACCGGAGGCCGGGCCGGGTCGCTGAGCGCCGCGAGCCGATTGGCGCCGCCTGCGGTTCCTACCTGAGTCGGCAGCGGACACCCACGGTGAGGTGCCACCGGGTCGTGGGGAGTGTCATCGGCCCCATCGTCAGGACACTCTGCATCACAGCGAGGTCGGAGGTGGTGACACTGTCGTCAGGTTCCACCAGGTCAGCGGCATGCGCCGCGACATCGGCGGTCGAACCGATGACAACCCGCAGCCCGGTCACGATCGACAGCCGGCTGTTCAGGCGCAGATCGATCTGACCCGACACGTATGGCCGGACGATGGCGTCGGAGCCGGAGGTGCCTGCCACGAAGCGATGCTGGAAATCGAAGAGCACTGAATGACCGCCCAGGCGGTATGACGTGTACCCGACACTCTCGACGCGGGCGTCGACCTTCGTCAGGCTGATTCCCCCGCCAACCGTCCCCCCGACCCTGCCGCGGCCGCTGTCCAGCCGAACGACTCCGCCAAGGAGCACGGAGGTCGTCGACACGGAACCCGTCGTGTCCGGCCACGCCTGCGGGCCTCCGGCCGTGTATTCGCGCGGGATGTAGTCCGGTGGTTGCATGCCGACGTAGCGCAGCGACGTCTGGTAGACGCTGTTGTCCGAGCCGGAAACCGTCGCGTGGGAATGAACGACAGCGGCCTCGATGCCCAACGCGCGCCCGAAGAAGATCTCGGCTCCGGCTTCGACGCCCGCCCCTCGTCCGCGATCGATGTTCAGCGTCTGGGTTGCGTGACTGGTGTAGCCGGAGGCGGCCTCGAGGACTGGCGCGTAGTCGGTTGTCAGCGTCCCGCCCGCCGACGGCGACGAGATGACCGGACCGACCCAGACGACGACCCGCGCAGGCTCCGCGGGCAGGGACTGCCCCGCGGCCGTGGTGGCCGACAGCAACAAGACCGCCGCCGCGAGCCGCATCCGTTCCTCCAGGCAGGTTGGTCGCCGGGCCTCGCTACGCGCGAGCCCTGGGTCGATAGGCCGGCCCCGGCGACGCGAAGACTCGCCGGCCTGCAACCGGGTTGATGAGCAGGGCGAACGCGATCCAGAGCGAGATCGCCCCGAGCGCGACCGTGCACACGCCGACGACCGGGCCCAGCCAATCGCCGCCGCCGAGATGCCGTACCACCCGCGCGATGTAAAGCAGGTCGATGTCCACGAGGAACGCCATCAGAAGCGACGAAAAGAACCCGAATCCGTAGGTGAAGACCAGGAACACGACCAGGAAGCACACGTCCACCGCGAAAACCACGCCGGCATCGGCCACCTGGCCGCGCGACAGGTTGTCCAGCGCCCACCAGTTGATCACCCAGTTGAAGGCGAAGGACGTGAACAGCGTACCGCCATAGAGGTTCTTGTTCAGCAGATTGCCGAGCCCCGCGATGAGCTGTCCTCCCGCACCGAACAGCAGACAGAAAATCGGCCGCCGTCTTGAGTCCGGCGGGCGTGAGGCTGTAGCCAAACGCCAACGGCGTCAGTGCCGCACAGCCAATTGCCAGACAGATGAGCCCGATGGCCGTCGGGTCGGCAATCGGGGCGGATGGTGCGGCGTGGCCCGCTGCGGGTTCAGTCGACATCAGGTCTCCTCGCGGGGGCGTGCGAGCTCCAGCTCCGGCCGGACACCCACGTCATTATAACCGCCCGAGAGGACGCGCTGCGGCGCGCTACTTGATCGCGACGAGTTCGATTTCGAAGATTAGCCCGACAGGTCCCCGGGGCAGAATCGCCGGGACCAAAAGAAGGGGGTGGGCCGGACTCGACCCACCCCCGGAATGCTCGCGAAACGTCCGCTCTACCTCACGACTTCGAACGGCCGCATCATGTCGTTTTCCTCGTGCTCGAGGATGTGGCAGTGGTAGACCCAACTGCCGAAGCTCCCGGTCCTCCAGTTGTAGTCCAGCAGGGACAAGCGCCCAGCTCGAACTTGGCCCTTGTCCTCGTCACGAATCCCGGAGGAGCCTTCACGGTGTCCTTGTAACCCATCTCCTCCGGCTCCGGCGGAAATGGGTCCCCGACCAGGAAGTCCTCAAGACGGGGTTTGAGCAGCGGGGCCCGTCCGGAGGCCAAGTAGGCGTTCCAAGCCGTCGTATATCTGTCGACATCGATCGCCTGCCGGTCCACGACCTGGACCGCCACCAGGTGCGGGTGCATCGGATGAGCGTCCACCGTCAGGTTGATCCACCGCCAGGTCTCGGTCGTGCCTGCCTTGACGAAGTCCGTCGCCGGTTCCATGAAGCGGAGTCCGTTGAGCAACACCTCGACCGGATTGTCGAACTCGTCCGTGTTCTCCTTGGCCACGACATCCCGCGGCGGAAGACGCGGCGTGGCGGCCAGTCGAGAGACCGCCGGCAACTTCAGCGTAGCGGGCCGAACGGTGGTGTCACGATCGTTCGCGGGCACCGGGGTCTTGATGTTGATCTTCATGAGCTCGGTCACCCCGGGGGCGTCGCCGTTGGGGTAGGGCTCATTGGCGTCGTTGGTCATCATGATCGTGCTTCCCAATGGCACACCTGTGAAGTCCACGATGACGTCGAAGCGCTCGCCCGGGGCGATGAGCAGGCTCGACATCTGCGCCGGCTTGGGAAGCAGCCCCCCTTCGGAGCCGATGACCCAGAAGGGGAGGGCGCCGCTCCCTTCCAACTCGAAGGCCAGGTCGTAGAAGCGGGCCTGCGAGCCGTTCAGGAGGCGGAGCCGGTATCTTCTTGGCTGGGCATCCAGGTAGGGGTACGCCTTGCCGTTGATCACCGGAGTGTCGCCGAAGAACTCCGGAACCCAGTTTGGGTGAACGAGACTGATTCCCTCAGTCGGATAGAACAGGGTGCCGTCGGCATTGAACTGCTTGTCCTGGATCACCAGCGGCAGGTGGTACTTGCCGTAGCCGGCCGGGACCTTCTGGCCGTTGATCGTGCTGCCGGTGTCGACCTTGTCGAAGACCACGTAGGCCGCGGCCAGACCGAGGTAGGGCTTGAACCGCGTGGCCCCCAACGTATGGTCGTGGTACCAGAGCAGCGTCGCCGGCTGTTCGTTCAGATACGTGAAGGTGTCGGTGACGTAGTCCGGCCCTTTGACCCCGTCAGCCGTCCACCACTGCCCGGGAGTCCCGTCGAATCGCGCCGCGTTATGCCCGCCGTGAAGGTGCGGAATCGCCGCGCCCGTGGGCACTTCGAGTCCCGGTGCGCCGGCAATCGTCGGGTCGATGGAAGCCGACAGCGGGAAGGCACTCGGGTCCGTTGGCAGGTTGTTGATCCACTTGACCACCACGGGCCGCCCTGTCTTCGCCACGATCGTCGGGCCAAGGAGGACGGGCGTCTTCCCTGGTTGCCCGTACGTCCAGACGGTAGCCGGACCCAAGTCCCGGTGGAACTTGTGCTGACTGGTTGTCATGTTGATTTCGTAGTAGTCAGCCCAGAATGAAATCAACGGCTTGTTCGTCGTCGCCGCCACAGGTGGAACGGGCAGAGCGTCGACCCACTTCTCCATGAAGGGGCTGCTCTGACCGAAGGCTGGAGTGCTGATCCCGATGAGGCCAGCACCCAGCACTACGGTGATACAGACGATCGCCACACCGAGAGATCTACCGTGCATTGACCCTCCTCACCCACTGCACCCACTGTTGGAGAACGCGGTCCTGTGCCTGAGCGCCCGCGAGGCCCTTCCCGGTCATCTGGAGCTGTGGGAATACCGCATAGTCTCTCGCGGTGCGCAGGTGAAGGGAATGACCCGAAGGTAACCTTCGCCGCGTTACTTCCGTACGGGGTGAGGAGAAGTGTTGGCGGTACGAAGGTCCTGGTCTGTTCCAAGCGACACGTCGTTGATCACGGCCTGCCCGCATCGCCTCGCAAGGCCGTGGGTTGAGCTACTTGATCGCGACGAGTTCGATCTCGAAAACCAGCGTCGCGTTCGGGCCGATGTCGGCGCCCGCGCCGCGCTCGCCGTACGCCAGGGCCGAAGGGACGAACACCTGCCACTTCGATCCGACCGGCATGAGCTGCAGCACCTCGGTCCAGCCCTTGATGACACCCTTCACCGGGAAGGTCGCCGGCTGGCCGCGCTTGTAGGAACTGTCGAACTCTCTCCCGTCGATGAGGGTGCCGCGGTACTGGCACACGACCGTGTCGGCGTCGGTAGGCTTCTTGCCGGCGCCCGCGGTCAGGACCTTGTACTGGACGCCGCTCGGCAGCGCGACGACCCCGTCCTTCGCCTTGTTGGCCGCGAGAAACGCGTCACCGTCCATCTTGTTCTTCTCCCCGACCACCTTCGCCTCCGCGGCCTGCTTCACCAGCATCGCCTTCTGCAGTCCGGCGATGGCCGCCTTCGCCTCGTCTTCCGACAGCAGCGTCTTCCCGCCCGCCAGGGCGTCCTTGAGGCCCCGGGCAAAGACCGCCGGGTCAATCTCCACGGACCGCGCCTTCAACTGGCTGCCGAGGTCCATCCCCATTGCATAGGCGAGCCTGTCCTGCTCCGTCTTCAGCGCGGGCGCCTCCTGCGCGGAGGCCCACACCGGCAGCCACATCATCACGACCGTCAGCATCCATCGCATGGTGTTCGTCCTCGTGTTGAGAAACGATGCCTGGCCCCCGCCTTCCCGTCAGACGGTGCCCGGCCCCTCGCCGGCTTCGATGGCCGGCTTCACTTCGAAGTGCCACTTCCAGATCTCGTAGATGGCCGGGTAGACAATCAGCTCGAGCAGGAACGACGTGAAGATGCCGCCGATCATCGGCGCGGCGATCCGCTTCCACACGTCCGATCCCGTGCCCGTCGCCCACATGATCGGAAAGAACCCGACGAAGGTCGTCGCGACGGTCATGAACTTCGGCCGGAGGCGTTTCGCCGCGCCGTGCACGATCGTCTCCTGGAGGGCGGCCAGCGACCGCAGCCGGCCCTCCTTCTTCGCCTGCTCGTACGCGAGATCGAGATAGAGCAGCATGAAGACGCCCGTCTCGGCGTCCACGCCCATCAAGGCGATCAGGCCCACCCACACGGCGATGCTCATGTTGTAGCCGAGCAGGTAGAGATACCAGACGGCGCCGATGGCGGAGAACGGCACGGCGAGCGCGACGATGGCGGTCTTCGTCAGCGAACGCGTGTTGAAGTACAGCAGCAGAAACACCAGGAACAGCGTGAGCGGAATGATGTAGGTCAGCCGGTCGCGCACCCGCGCCATCGCCTCGAACTGGCCGCTCCACAGCGCGGCGTAGCCGGGAGGCAGCTTCACCTTGTCGCGGATCAGCCGGTCGGCGTCCTGCACGTAACTGTCCAGGTCCCGGCCGTCCACGTCCACGAACACGTAGCCCGTCAGCAGGCCGTCCTCGTTCCGGATCATCGCCGGCCCGGTGGCGACCGTGATCGTCGCCAGTTGGCCGAGCGGAATCTGCCGCTGCCCTCCGGACGCCGGGACGAGCACGCGGCCGAGGGCGTCCAGGTCCGAGCGGAAGTCGCGCATGTAGCGGACGTTCACCGGGTAGCGCTCGCGCCCTTCGACCGTGGTCGTGACGTTCTCGCCGCCGATCGCGTTCTGCACGACGGTCTGCGCTTCGTCCATGCTCAGGCCGTAGCGCGCCAGTTCGTCGCGGTTCCACTGGATGTCGAGGAAGAAGCCCCCGCCGGTCCGCTCCGCGAACACGTTCCGCGTCCCGCGCACGGACGGCAGGAGGGCTTCGATCTGCGTGCCGACGTCCTCGATCTTGCGGAGGTCGTCACCGGAGATCTTCAGGCCAAGCGGCGTCCGGATGCCCGTCGTCAGCATGTCGATCCGCGCCTTGATCGGCATCGTCCAGGCGTTGGACACGCCCGGCAGCTTGAGCGCGTCGTTGAGCTGGTTGACGAGCGCCTCGGTCGAGATGCGGTCGGACGAGAACGGTCGGAGGGCGGGCTTCAACCATTCCGGGGCCCAGCCGGAGTACCACGTGGGCACGCGCCGCCATTGGTCGTGCGGCTTGAGCGTAATGACCGTCTCAAGCATCGACAGCGGTGCCGGGTCGGTGCTCGTGTCCGACCGCCCGGCCTTGCCCAGCACGCGGTCGACTTCCGGGAACTGCTTGATGATCCGGTCGCTCACCTGCAGGAGCGTCTGGGCCTCGGTGATCGAGATGCCGGGCATCGTCGTGGGCATGTAGAAGAGCGCGCCCTCGTCGAGCGGCGGCATGAACTCCGAGCCCAGCTTGAAGAACACCGGCACCGTCACGAGGCTCAGCACGACCGCCGCGACGATCACGCTCCACTTCCACCGCAGGGTCCACCGGACGACGGGCTCGTAGAGGCGGTTCAGGGCGCGGCTGATCGGGTGGTCGTCCTCGGAATGGATGTGGCCGACGAGCAGGGTGTTGGCGGCCCGCCGGAGCCACGCCGGGTTGAACTCGAAGCGGCGGAGGCGGGTGAAGAGCAGGCGCAGCGCCGGGTCGAGGGTGATGGCCAGAAACGCCGCCACGATCATCGCCAGCGTCTTCGTGTAGGCCAGCGGCTTGAACATCCGCCCTTCCTGCGCTTCGAGCGTCAGGACCGGCAGGAAGGACACCGCAATCACGAGGAGCGCGAAGAAGCTGGCCGGCGCCACCTCCTTCACGGCCTCGATGACCACCGCCTGGTGGTCGACCGGCTCGCCGGACCGGCTGCGCTCCTCCAGCTTCTTGTGCGTCTGCTCCACGACGACGATGGCCGCGTCCACGAGCTCGCCCATCGCGATGGCGATGCCGCCGAGCGACATGATGTTCGCGGTGATGCCGAGCATCCGGAACGGGATGAAGGCAATGAGCACCGCCACCGGGATCGTGATGACGGGGATGAGCGCGCTCGGCACGTGCCAGAGGAACAGCAGCACGATGAAGACGACCGTCAGGATGACCTCGACGAGGGTCTCCGAGACGTTGCTGATGGCCCGCCGGATCAGGTCCGATCGGTCGTAGATCGGGACGATGGAGACGCCTGGCGGCAGCCCCGGCTCGATCTGCTTGATCCGCGCCTTGACGCGGTCGATCACGTCCAGGGCGTTCTCGCCCTGGCGCATGACGATGATGCCCGAAACCGCCTCGCCCGTGCCGTCGAGATCCGACACGCCGCGCCGGAGTTCCGGGCCGATCGTCACCTGGCCGATGTCGCGGATTCGGATCGGCGTCCCGGTCTCGCTGGCCGACACCACGATGCTCTCGAAGTCGGCGATCGACTGCGCGTAGCCGCGGCCGCGCACCATGTACTCGGTGCCGCCGAACTCGATCAGCCGGCCGCCCGCCTCGATGTTCCCCCCTCGCACCACCTCCACCACGCGCTGAATCGAGAGGCCGTAGTTCCTGAGCTTGTTCGGGTCGACATTCACCTGGTACTGGCGGCCGAAGCCGCCGATCGACGCGACCTCGGCCACGCCCGGCACCGACTTGAGGTAGTACCGGAGGGTCCAGTCCTGGTAGGAGCGCAGGTCCGCGAGGCTGCGCCGACCCGACTTGTCCACGAGGGCGTACTGGTAGACCCAGCCCAGACCGCTCGCGTCCGGGCCCAGTTCCGTCTTGGCGTCCTGCGGGAGTCGGCTCAAGACGCCCGAGAGGTACTCCAGCGTCCGCGTCCGGGCCCAGTAGATGTCGGTGCCGTCCTCGAAGATGACATAGATGAACGAGTAGCCGAAATCGGAGAACCCGCGGACGGCGCGCACCTTCGGCGCGCCGAGCATGGCTGTGACGATGGGGTACGTGATCTGCGCCTCGACGACGTCGGGGCTCCGGTCCCAGCGCGAGTAGATGATGACCTGCGTGTCGCTGAGGTCCGGAATGGCGTCGAGCGGAACGCGCTGAAGGGACCAGGCGCCAGCCACGGCGGCGGCACCGACGAGGAGGAGGACGAGGAACCGGTTCTTGAACGAGAAGTCGATGATGCGGTGAATCATCGATGAGGCTACTTGGCGGCGAACTGGCCCGGGTTCGCGTCGAACTGTTTCTTGCAGTCATCGGCGCAGAAGTAATAGGTGGCGCCCTTGTACGACGAGGTCCGGCCCGCCGCGGCCGCGCGCTTCCCGTCCACGTCCATGCCGCACACGGGGTCCTGGGCCACCGCGCCGACCACGCCGTGCGCCGCGGCTTTCATGCGGCTCTCCGAATCGATGAGGAACGTCCCGGAGATCACGATGCGCTCCCCCTCCATCAGGCCCTTGACCACCTCCACCTGGTCGGCGATGCGCCACCCCGTTTCGACCTGCCGCGGCTCGAAGAAGCCGTGGCCGCGATCGACGAACACGGTCTTGCGCAGGCCCGAGTCGACGATGGCGTCGGATGGGACGACCAGCGAGGACGGCAGGTCGATGTCGAACTGGACGTCCACGAACATCCCGGGCTTGAGCGCGAGGCCGGGGTTGTCGGTCTCCAACCGCACCTTCAGCGTGCGCGTGGCCTCGTCGAAGGTCGGTTCGGCGCGGCTGACCCGGGCTTCGAGCAGGCGATGCTGGTCCTGCGACGTGATGCGCGCCTTCGAGCCCGCCCGGACGAACGGCGCCTGATTCTCGTACACGTCGGCGAGGATCCACACCTGGCGCAGGTCGGCGATGCGGTAGAATTCGAACCCCCGGTCGAACCGAAGGCCGACGGACGCCTTGCGCTCGAGCACGAAGCCGCTGACCGGAGCGACGAGACGGATGAACTGGCTGAGTTGGCGCTTGGCCCGCATCTCGGCGAGCTGAATCTCGGACACGCCCAGGTTGCGCAGCGTGTTCTCGAAGCGCTCGACGCCCTGGGCCACCCGGCCGGGGTTGGTGGTCCGGATCTGCTCGCTGTTGACGAGGCCGAGGGTGTCGAGGCCGGAGAAAAACGACTGTTGGGCGACGACGAACTCCGGCGCGTAGATGGAGAGCAACACCTCGTTCTGCTTCACGAGGGACCCGGTCGTGGCTCCGCGCACCTCGCGCACCCAGCCCTCCGCACCGGCGACAATCGGGTACACGGCATTCTCGTTCGGCGCCACGCGGCCCGTGGTCCTCAGCGTGCGAGTACCCGGAGACGCGCTCCGCAACCCCGAGGCGCACGCCTATCGTCTGCTGGCGTTCGGGGCTCACCTGCACGGCGCCCGCCGGGAGCGCGGTCCCGTCACCGCCCGGCGCCGATGTCGCGCCGCCGTCTTCATACACGGGTTCCAGGCGCATGCCGCAGGACGGGCAATCGCCGGGCCGGTCCGACGTGTATTGGGGGTGCATCGGGCACGCGTAGTGACGGATCGTTCGCGCCTCGCCGGACGTGGCGGGGGCTTCATGGCTCCACCACGAGCCGGCCAGAAAGGACGCCACGACCAGCGTCAGGACCATCGCGGGGTACGTGAACCTTCTCATGTCACCTGCCCAGGCCAACCTGCCGGGAGTATAGCTGATGCGGGGGGTGAAGGCCGCCGGCGTGCGCGCTGTTCGAAGACTCCGCATCCAAAGAAAGCGATGCCCGGGACGGCCCCAAACCGCCCCGGGCGAACGAGTCGAGTCCCAGTTGCCGACGTCCGCTGGCGCGCCAGCCGGCGTCAGGGCCTGTCCCTGACGCCGGCCGCCGCCACTACGGGGTGATGACGGTCACGATGTTGGAGAACGCCGAGTTGCCGAGGGCGTTCGTCGCCCGGACGCGGTAGGACCAGTCGAAGGTCCTCGACTGCGTCTCGCTGTATGCCGTGGAGTTTGCCGGCAGCAGCGGGTTGATGCTCGTCCAGGCGCCTCCCGCGCCGCAGACGCCCTGGCAGCGCTGGACGAGGAAGCCGCTCTCGTTGACAGCATTGTCGACCCACGTCAGCGCGATGACGTCGTTCCTGTTGTTCCCGGGGATGCGGTTTCCGAACCCCACCAGCTGGGTCGGGGCCGCCGGTGCTGTGAAGGAAACCGTGACCGTGCTCGACGGAAGCGACGAGACGTCAGGGTTGGGCACGGTGTTCCAGGCGACCACGTAATACGCGTAGGTGTTGCCGGCAACGAGGCCGGTGCTGTTGAACGTCACCGTGCCGCCGGTGGCCGTCCGTTGGCTGGCGGAACGGTTGACCGTTCCGACCTGCGTGAACGCCCCGCCGTTGGTCTGCCGCCAGACGGCGAAGTTGTTCTCGTTGTTCGACGCGTCAGTCCAGGTCAGCTGGATCTGAGTGGTCGAGAAGATCGTGGCCGCCAGGTTGGTCGGCGCGTTGACCGCCGGCGCCGCGACCGCGGCGATGAGCGGGCTCACCGCCCACGGCGAATCGGTGGTGATGGTCGGGTAGTTCGGCACGCCGGAGCCGACCGTGTTCGACGCGCTCACCCGGTAGTAGTACGGCACGGTCGGAGCGGCCGACGTGTCGGTGTAGGCCCACGTGCAGCCGAGCTGGTTCGCACACTGCGAGACCGGAACGATGAACGTGGTCAACCCGGCGGTGAAGCCCGAGTCCGTCGCCCGCTGGAGGGTGAAACTCGTCGCGCTGACGGAGTGGTCCATCCATGTCAGGTTGACGCCCGCCACCGTCCGGCTCGGGGATATCAGATTGCTCGGCGTCTCCGGCGTTTCGGTGAAGACGACCGCGCGCATCATATCGTTCTCTTCGTGGCTGAGGATGTGGCAGTGCCAGACGTACTCCCAGCCGAAGTTGTACACCTCGTTGGTGACGCCGGGCGTGATCGGGTTGCCGAGGGGATCGACGTTCGTGAACCCCAGCGCGGAGCCAATCGGCAGCGCCGGTTCCAGCGGGCGGAAGCTGTTGGGCACCTTGAATGGCAGCGTGGCCCCTCTCGGAGCGATCGGCCTGAGCGCGACGTAGGTGTCCTCCAGGGGGCTGACCCTGACCGTGTCCTTCCAGCCAAGTTCGGTTGCGTCGGGCAGCCGATACGCCCCGTCCCAGCCGACCCGGTTGAGAAGCTGCACGCTGAACAGGTGGAAGTGGATGGGGTGCGTGTCCACGCCGTTGTGGTTCATCCTCCAGATCTGCGTGCCATCCAACAGCGGAGTGCCGATCGGGGTGACGACGTCCGAGAGCTTGATGACCTCGGTGGCCGGATCGGCATAGCTCTGCATGATGAAGTTCGCGGTGTTCGGCGTCGGGTTCGGCATGGAGACTCCGAGCGAGGCCTTCATCCGTCCGTAATCGTCGAAGGTGGCGCCCATCTCGTCGTGGATGGCCTTGTCACCTGCGAGGATCACGGTATTGACGCCTTGCACCGTCTCGAAGCTCACATTGCTGTTGAAGATCGAGCCGATGCCCCACCACGGCGCGGTGGAGGGGAACGTGGGATTGACGGTGTACACGCCGTTGTACGCCGCCTGGCCCACGATGATCTGGTCCTGTCCGTGCTCGAAGACGCCGGCAGGCGTGAAGGGCAGAACCGTCTGGCCAGGCGCCCACGCGGCCATCAGACCTGGCACGTCGAAGGCGGTCCCAGCGCCGGCCGCGACCTTGATTTGCATGATGGTGCGGACATTGGGACCGAAGCCCGGAAGCGTCGACCAGGTTCCTCCGGTATCGAACTGGGCCGGATTGCCCGTGTAGTAATCGTTGCGCGGGTCCAGCGCCGGGAACGCGGCCGGTGCGTCGTTGTAGAGAATCAGCGTCTGCCCGGCATAGGCGCTGAAATCCACGATGACGTCGGCCCGTTCCGCCGGCCCCAGCAGGAGCGCGTGATCGGACACGTTGCCGAAGCTGAACGTCAGCGGATCATAGTTCCAGATGACCGGCTGGTTCGGAACGACCACCGGCTTGGGCAGGAACCCGCCTTCCGTGCCGATCTGGATGAAACTCGGACCAGCCGACAACGGGTCCGGTGCCCCGCCCGGTCGCCCGTCCTGGGGCCAGTTCGCCGGAAGGCCGGTGTTCGGCGCGGCAATGACCATCTTCACTTCGGTCTCGCCGGCGCAGGTCAGGCAGCCGGGGGGCACGGTCACGTCGGCCTTGTACAGTTGCAGGTTCCAGAACCGGTCGTGGGCCGCATTCAGGATCCGGAACCGGTACGCCTTCGGGTCCACCGTCACCGTGGGATACGCGGTGCCGTTGATCACCGGCGTATCGAGGAACGCCTCCGCGCCCCAGGACGGGTTGGGCGTGCCCGGCACGCCGGGCGGCTGCGCGGGGTTCAGGCATGGTCCGCCGGTCCCGCAGTCGTAGTACGGGTTGTCCACCGGGCCGTACGGAATACCCGTCGTCGGCGGGAAGAACCAGGGGCCGTAGTTCCACCGGCCCGTAGCGTTGTATCCAGACAGGTCGTAGGGATTCTGGGCCGGCTGGTAGACGTG
The DNA here is from genome assembly GCA_963809475.1 of uncultured Acidobacteriota bacterium. Lineage (GTDB taxonomy): Bacteria > Acidobacteriota > Vicinamibacteria > Vicinamibacterales > JAKQTR01 > JAKQTR01. The sequence goes on along the minus strand of CAWEJS010000001.1, from coordinate 2,090,100 downwards.
GGGCCACCAGAGGTCGCCGGTCACGGGGGCGCGCAGCGGCATCGACACGCCGTTGGGATCGGTGTAGCTTGACACCGCCCCCGTTCCCCAGTTCCAAGTCGGATCCTGGACGCCGATGTTGGCGGCGTCCACAAAGGTCTTGTCCTGAATCACGAGGGGAATCCCGTACCCGACGCCAGCGAGGGGCTTGCCCGGCGCCAGCAGGGCCTGCTCGGTTGGGTCCGTCAGGAGGTAGCCCGCGGCCACGCCCGCGTAGACGTTGAGGCGGGTGATGCCCGCCGCGTGGTCGTGATAGAACATCAACCGCGCGCTCTCATCGTTCGTGTAGTAGAACGTCTGAACGCCGGGGACGGCCGGCACGCCAGGGTCCGGCATGTCGGGGACGTTGTAGACGCTGACGCCATGCGGGTACTCCGCCTCACCCGCGGGCGTAATCCACTGGTGCGTCGTCCCGTCGCTGATCCACGGCGTGACGCCGCCATGGAGGTGGATCGTGGCGCGGTTCTGCGTGTAGCACCCCGCGGGGACGGCCTGTCCCGGTCCGGCCGCGCACAGCTCATTCGGCTGGGTGGCGATCCGGGTGGCGTCGGACACGTTGGGTCCGGGTCCAGCCCCCATGACCGATGCGTCCACCGGGAGGAAGAGATTACCGGCGACGCCGGTGGGCAGGTGGTTGGCGAACGTGATGCGCACCGGCCGGCCCTTCTGGGCGATGATCAGCGGGCCCAGGTAGTGGAAGGGCGTGCCGCCCATGTTCGTCTGTCTGTAACCACGCAGCCTCGTCGGCGGCAGATCGGAGTGCATCTTCTCGGAGTACTCGCCGAGTTCGATCGCGTAGTAGTCCGAACCGGGGTACGTCGTTGTGTCAGCCACCGCCACGGGAATGTACTGCCCGAGGTTGTTCGCGCCGCTCGGCCCCAGGCCCGCCAAGCGGTCCACGAACTTCCGAATGCCACCTGTCGCGGGGCCCGAACCGGCGACCGTCGCACCGAACGAGTAAGTCCGGGCCTCGGGATACACGGGGAAGTTGACCGGATCGCCGAGCGTGATCGTGCTGCCTTGGTACGGTGGGTTCGGCACGGGCCAGTAGATCGGCGCCCCGGTACCCGGGGTATATGGGATCCCGAGACCAAACCACCCAATCAAGTCACCGTTGTTGACCGGGAAGCCCCCGGCGATCGGGAAGTCCTGAACCGCACCCACGGCGACCGGTGGTACAAACAGGAACCCGCTGTCGAAGACGATGAGGTATTGGTTCAGGACGCCCGTCGGACGCAGGACGAAGGCTCTGAACGACTTGTCGGGCACCCACGGATAGGTAGCCGGGTCGTTGTACGTGCGAAAACTCATGAGCGTCCCAGCCGTGAGCGGCGTCGGAACGACCCCGAACACATTGACGCCGTCGGTCGGATACTGCTGCGGGACCAGCGCGTATCCCACCGAAACCGGTACCCCGGCAGCGGTCGTCGGCGTCGGGCTGTACGCCCAGTTCGCTGTCAGGCCGGAATAGTCAGGAATCAGCTGCCCGTTCGGGCCGACGAGGAGCTCCGACCGCGGGATGGCTCCAGGCGTCACAGGGAAGGGATCCCCCATCGGGTCCCGCTGAGGCGCCCTCACGCCGGCGGCGGCAACCGCAGCCTTCAGGCGGTCGGCCGCGGCCTGCCGCTCGGCCTGCGTCACCTTCTTCATCAGGACGTGCTTCCGCCCGGCGACGTCGGTCACCGTCGTCTGCTGCGCCTTCTGCGTGGCAGTCGGCTTCGTCGCTTCCTGCGGCTCCGCCGCGGCAGCCGCGCCTGCGGGCGCCGTATAGGTGCTCGTGGCCGGTGACGCGCTGGTCTCAGCGCGATCGCGGGTGGCTGCGCGGAGCCCCGGGTCGGCCGCCCACAACAGGGCGACCGCCAGGAACATCAGCAGCAACATCGCGGGTCGTGCATTTCTGGGGCTCGACATGGTCGGTCTCCTTCACTGCCAGGACTGGTTGGGGGTTCCCAATGAGTCCAGGTCAACGTGCGTGATGGTTCGGGGGACGATGAAGACGGGCTGCCCCGGCTGGCAGCAGATGATCTGTGCGGTCCAATGTGAGTCCACGACAATCGGCATGATCACCAAGGTGCGGGCCGCCTCTGGCCCGCGCCGCTCACTACTTTCGCGGATCCGCCGGTCCGCCTCAATGAGCCGAAAGTCCCGCGCAGTGTAGTACGGCTGTACCGCCGAGCGCGTCGGGCGATCGGGACGAAAGTACTGGACGGTTCCTGTTCAGTCCGGCAGCCGCCCCTCGAGGGCATAGCCGTCGATCGACACCGCCACCGCATGCGCGGCTCCCGCTGATCGCTCCGACGCGACCCGTACGACTCGCCCCGTGCAGCGCACGTGCGGCGCCGGAGTCTCTCCGTTGAGCGGCAGCGCAAGAACGAAATCGAGCACGCGATTGGCCGCCGGCAACGGCCCGTCCGGCCGAAACAGCACGCCAGAGCGGCTGACGTTGATCGTGGACGCCCGGCGCCATTCCGGCTCGCCGCGCTCGCGGAACAGCAACGGCGCCGTGATGGGAAACCGCTTGGCGCGCCGGTGCGTCTCGATGCCGACCATTCAGGGCTCCATCCGTTCGCGCGACGACTCCCGGCGGCGAGCCTGCGATACCGAGGCACTTGCGAATCACGACCGTGAGAGGCGCCTCGCACAGCACGGCCTTCCGCCAAGACGCGCAGTACGTCCGGCGTAGTATCCTGCGGTGGGATGGTGAGAACTATGGCCCGAACGTCACCTTCGTACTGGTACGAGGGTACCGGGCGAAGCGTGGCGCCAACGGTACGGAAGTCCTACTTCGGCTTGCGTGCCGGTTTCTTTTTCGGCGCCCGGCGGGCCGTCGCCGGGCGCCGGGCCGCCTCGCTGGCCAACACCCGATGGTGAACGGCGTAGAGCGCCAGTTCGAGGCGGTTGGACACGCCCAGCTTGTCGAAGATGTTGGACAGGTGGTTCTTCACGGTCTGCTCGCTGAGGCCGAACGCCCTGCCGATGTCCTTGTTGCTCGCCCCGTCGAGGATGGCGGCAATCACCTGACGCTCGCGCGGCGTCAGCGTCGAGGCCGGGGACGGCTTCCGCGACGGGGCGCGCTCGGTCTGCAGGAGGGTCCGCAGCAGGTCGCCCATGCGCTCGTGCCCAACCCAGTAATCACCCGTCATGACCGCGCGGATACACTGGTAGAGTTGCTCGGTTGCCGACTCCTTGAGGACGACCCCGCGCGCGCCGAGCCGCAGCGCACGCACGGTCTCCTCGCGTTCGATCGCCGCGGTGAGCAGCACGATCCGCACGTCCGGCGCCGCGTCGCCCAGCGCGGCCAGCACCTCGAGCCCGTTCATGCGCGGCATGGCCACGTCGAGCAGCAGCACGTCCGGCCTCAGGTTCTGCGCCTGGCGGAGCGCCTCGATCCCGTCGGCAGCCTCGCCGACGACGGCGAGTCCCGACTGCGTCTCGAAGAGCCTGCGCAAGCCCTCCCGCACGAGGGGATGATCGTCGGCGATCACGATACGGATCGGCACCTGCTGCTCACTCATGCCATAAGTCCCCGCTTGTCCGTCATCGTCTCTTCCTGCCCGCCCGCCGCGGCGCGTCCCGACTCACGCGTTCCGCGGCCGGCCCGAGGATGGTGATGGTGGCGCCCTGCCCCGGTGAACTGGCCACTTCGAAGTGCCCCCCAAGAACATCCAGGCGCTCGCGCAGGCTGAACAGGCCGAAGCTGCCGCGCGTCCCGTCCCACGACCGCAGCGTCTCGGGATCGAAACCAACGCCCTGATCGCTCACGACAATCCGCGCGCGCCCGTCGGCGGTCTGGGTCAGGCTGACCCGGGCGCTCGTTGTGCGGGCGTGCTTGATGACGTTGAACAGCAGTTCTCGCACCGCCCGGAACAGCATTACCCGGAGCTCCGCGTCGAGGCGCACGTCCTCGTCCGCCTCCACCTCGACGGTCAGGTCGAAGCGTTCCTTGTACCATCGGCCGAGCCACCGCAGGGCGGCCGCGAGACCGCTGCGGTGAAGGATCGCGGGGCTCAGTTCGGACGTGAGCCTCCTGGTGATGACGAGGGATTCGGCGATGCGATCGTCCGCGTCCCTCAGGCTCTTCTGGACGGACGGCGTCTTGACCCGCTCGAGGACCATGCCGAGGTTGATCCGCGCGACCGAGAGCAGCTGCTGCAGGTCGTCGTGGATCACCTGCGCCACGCGCTGCCGCTCCCGCTCCTCGGCCCGCGTCAGGTCGAGGGCGAGCGCCTGGAGCTGCGCCGAGCGCCGATCCAGATCGGCCGTGCGCGCGGCGACCCGCGCTTCCAGCGTCTCGTTGTTGCGCCTCAGGGCGTCGTTGACGGCCTGCAGTTCCTCGTTCGCGCGCCGGAGATCGGCCCGGCTCCCCTCGAGCGCGCGCTCCACTTCGACGTGCGCGGTGATGTCCTGGACCGCCACGGCGCATCCCGTCACCTTGCCGCCTTCGTCGAGGATCGGAGCGGCGGAGTTCAGGATGCAAGCGCGGCCGCCGTCGAACCGCTCGATCTCCAGCAGCTGCCCGATCGCGGTCTCGCCGCGGCGCACGGCCCGCGCCGAAGCCCATTCCCCCGGCAGAACCTCGCGGCCCGTGTCGAGCCACCACGCCTTGTACGGCCGGTAGTCGGAGACGCTTCGGATGGCCGGACGACCCGCGCCCCAGAGTTGCTCGTACGCGGCGTTGGCGCGGCTGACCCCTCCCGCTGCGTCGACGATAGCAACCCCCGTGGGCAGAGCGTCCATCACGGCCTCGAGCCTCGCCCGGGCGTCGACTGCGCCGCGATGGGCCTCGACGAGCGCCGCTTCGGCCTGCCTGCGCCGCGAGATGTCCGCGTACGTGATGACGACCCCGTAGCCCTCGAGGGAGAGTGGCGCCGCGCTGGCGCTGATCCAGAGCACGTCTTCGCCAGGGCGAGCGATGCCCGCCTCCACGTCTTCGACGACGGCCTGCTCCTTGAAGGCGCGGACGCTGGCGAACTCCTCCGGCGGCATGGGCGAACCGTCGGGCCGGATGATCCTCCATTCGGGCCTGCCGATCCGCTGCCCCACCACCGCCTCCGGCGTGGTCCCAAGGATGCGTGACGCGATCCGGTTGATTTCCCGGATGTTCCCCTCCGAGTCCGTCACGCTGATCCCGAGGGGGAAGGAGTCGAAGAGCACCGAGTACTTCGCCAGGAGGACCCGTTGCTTGTCCTCGAGCCGCCTCCGTTCCGTGACGTCGTGGAAGACGACTGCGAACTGCCCCGGAGCCGGCCGGTAGGCGACCACGTCGAAGCGGCGCCCGGTGGACGGCGAGTCGTGATCGACCGTGATCGACTCACCCGTCAGGGCAACAACGCCGTACGTCGTCACCCACCGTGCGTTGTCGGCCGGAAACACTACGCTGGCGAGCTTGCCGACGACATCGTCTCGCTTGAGGCCGGCCATCCTCTCGAAGGCCGGGTTGATCTCGAGGAAGCGGGAATCGCGGGGCGTGCCGTTCTCGTCGCAGATGACGTCGAGGACGGCGAAACCCCCCTCCATGCTGGTGAAAAGTGACCGGTAGCGCTCCTCGCTCTGACGCAGCGCCTCGCCGACCTTGTGTCGCTCGGTCACGTCGCGAAAGAAGATCGACAGCGCCTCGGGCGAGGGAAATGCCCGGACTTCGTACCACTTGTCCAAAGGTGCGGGGTAGAAGTCCTCGAAATGGACCGCGACGTTCTCGGCGATCGCCCGGCGGTACTCGAGACCGAAACGGCGGTTTCTGGCTTCGGGAAAGAGCTCCCAGAAGTTGCGCCCAAGCAGGCCGGCACGCGGCACTTGGACAAACCGTTCGCCGGCGGGGTTCACGAAGACGAGCCGCCAGTCACGGTCGAGGACGATGAGCCCTTCGCTGACGCCGTCGAGCGCCCCGGCGAGCAGGTGCTGTAGGTCCGCCGCTTCCGGCAGGGTGCTCGGCAGGGACCCCTCGGCCTCGGCCGAGTCGATCTTGACTGGAGCCGGACGGCGGCGTGGGGGCTTGTTGGTCACGGTGGAGATCCGTAACGGATTCTAACGAAACCAACTCGAAAAGCAAGGCGGCGAGCGGCGCGCGAGAATCAGCACGATTCACGCCTGCGCAACCACCGACCGCGGGGCAACAGGTACCATGGCAGGCTGTTGCAGAGTCCCGTACGAAGAAAGGGCCAGTGAAAACTGGCCTATTCTCAGGATATTTTGGTCGGGGCGAGTGGATTTGAACCACCGACCCCTCGGTCCCGAACCGAGTGCTCTACCAGGCTGAGCCACGCCCCGACAGTCCAATCATCTTACCTTACCCGCCTCGACTTCCCCAAGCCCTTCTTCGTCCCGGGCGCCGCACTTCCTGCAGGAGCCGCCACCGGGCGTCGCCGGGGAGCTTTCAGCAGCCGTTCCACGGTCTTCAGCGCGCCATGGGCGGTCAGATCCGGGTGGAGGGGCGTAACCGAGATGTATCCGTCCCTCACCGCCTGGTAGTCGGACAGTTCGTGCGCCTCCCAGTCGTCCTGCGCCTCGTCGATCCAATAGTACGGGCGGTGTTTCGGGTCGACCCGCTCGGTGATCGACGTGATGTGCGTGCGCTTCGCCTGCACCGTCACCTTGAAGCCGTGCGTCACGCGCCGCGGCACGTTGATGTTCAGGAAGGTCCTGGGCGGGAGACCGACCGCGAGGACGCGCTCGGCCAGGCGGGCGGCGGCGCGCGCCGCGTCGGAGAAGTCCATGCCTTCTCGCGTCCGCTTCAGCGATACGGCGATGCTCGGCACCCCCAGCAGCGCGCCTTCGAGCGCGCCCGACACGGTGCCCGAGTACGTCACATCGTCGCCCAGGTTCCAGCCCTTGTTGATCCCCGACACGACCAGGTCCGGCAGCCCCTTGAGCACCACAGCGACCCCGATATTGACGCAGTCGGTGGGTGTGCCCTCCACGGCGTAAGTCCGGGAGTCGAGTTGTTCGAGCCGCAGCGGGAAGTGCAGCGTGAGCGCGTGGCCGACCGCGCTCGCCTCCTTGGCGGGCGCGACGATGGTGACTTCGCCGAGGGGTGCCAAGGCGTCCGCGAGGGCCCTGAGCCCCTCCGAACGGACGCCATCATCATTGGTGACGAGGATGCGCTTCATGAGATCCACTGAGTATAGCTCATGGCCAGCGGCCACCCGGGGGCACCCTTCGACCCGCGTCTGTCGCGCAGCTCGCTTAGGGCAGAGAAGCCCCCGGGCTAAGACGAATGCCGCGTCAGGGTGAGGCGCGAAAGGAACGCGGTGGCCACCAGCGCGAGAGCGGCGCCAAGGGCGAACGCCGCCGGCGCCCCTGCCATCTTCCAGATCAGCGCGAAGATGAGGCTCGCAACGAGCGCCCCAACGCCGATGACGGCATGGTAGGCCCCGAACGCGCTGCCCCTCCCTCCTGCCGGCGCCAGGTCGGCGACGACCGCCTTCTCCACGCCTTCCGTCAGCCCGTAGAAGACGCCGTAGACCAGGAACAGCGGCACGAGCGTCGCGGCCCGCGTGGCGACGGCGAATCCGGCATAGACCGCCGCGTAGACCAGCCATCCGGCCGCGATGACGCGCCGCCGGCTCGTCCGGTCCGAGAGCTGCCCGCCAATCGGCGACACGATCGCCTTGACGACATGGAGAGCCGACCACGTCACCGGGATCCACGCGGCGCCCACGCCGACATCGCTCAACCGAAGCAGGAGAAAGGCGTCGGTCGAATTGCCGAGACTGAACAGGAAAACGACCCCGAGGTAGGAATGGAAGGAGCGGCCGAGAGGCGCGCTCGGCGGATCCTCGGCCTCGATCGCGCCCGCCGGCGCGTCCCCCTGGACCTCGGGGACCGGCAGCAGCATCGCCACCGCGATGAGGCCCGGGATAATCGTCAGGGCGAACAGTGTGCGGTAGTGGTCAGGGTAAAACCACAGGAACAGGCTGGCGAGGAGCGGGCCGACGATGGCGCCCGCGTGATCCATCGACCGGTGCAGGCCGAACACGTAGCCGCGCGTGGACGGCGTGGCCCACGAAGCCAGCAGCGCGTCGCGCGGGGCGGTGCGGACGCCTTTCCCCACCCGGTCCGCCAGGCGCACCATCAGCACGTGCGTCCAGGACGTCGCCAGGGCGACGAGCGGTCGCGCGACCGTGGACACGCCGTACCCCGCAACGACGAACGCCTTGCGGGCGCGCCACCGATCCGACAGGCGCCCCGTGACGATCTTCAGCAGGCTGTTGAGCGCCTCGGCTGCGCCCTCGATCACGCCAAGCGACATGGCGGTGCCGCCCAGCACCCGCGTAAGGTAGAGCGGCATGATCGGGTAGACGGCCTCGGAGGCGGTGTCGGTGAAGAAGCTCGTCCACGACACCAGCCACACGGGCCGCGGAAGATGCGGGCGCGGGCCCAGCAGTCCGTTCAACGCACGGGTCATGCGTTACGCCTTGAGGTAGATGCCCCGCTTGTCCATCACCCAGAGGATCACGAAGAGCACGGCCAGGTGGGCGGCGGCCCACAGCAACGAGGCATTGACCGGGCTCGCCAGCGGCACGAACCACGTTGTGTACAGGTAGCGGCTCCACGAGACCATCCCCCCGCCGGCCTCCGCCATGCGGTGGCTCGAGAGGAACTTGCTCAGCAGGCCGGACAGCGCATACAGCGCGATCGCGTTGAGCCCGAGGATGACGAAGGGCCGGCTCCACGCCTTCCAGCCGCGAACGTCGATGAGCGCGTAGCACATCGCCAGGAAGACGGCGGCGGCGCCGCCCGTGAACCAGACGTACGAACTCGTCCAGATCTTCTTGTTGATGGGGAACGCCAGGCCCCACACCAGGCCGACGACCATCGCCGCGAGCCCGGCACCGGCGAGCCACATGGCCTTCTTGCCGCCGGAGGCGCGCGAGCCGAGCCACAGCCCCGCCACGCCTCCGAGGAGCGTCGTCGCGAGCGCCGGAATCGTGCTCAGCAACCCCTCGGGATCCCACGTCTTCGTCTGCGAGTACAGATGGTTGCCGAAGATGAGCCGGTCGATGTAGGCGCCGAGGTCATTGCCGGGCGTGAGGTGGGTGCCCATCGCGACGCCTGGCACGGGAACGAGGATCATGATCGCCCAGTAGGCCAGCGTCAGCCCGGCCGCCCAGAGCATCAGCGTCCGGCCCTGTGTCCAGCGCCTGGTGTCGTCGTTGCCCCGCGCCACGGCCGTCCCCCTGAACAGGAAGGCCGCCGCGAGGTAACAGACGGCAATGCGCTGCAACACACCCGGGATGCGGACGGTGCTGAACTCCCAGCGGGGATAGAGCGAGAGGACCAGCCCGAGCCCGAAAATGACGAGCGCCCGCTTGACGATCTTCCACGGGTCCCCCATGGTCCCGCGCGACAACGTGATCGAGACGCCGACGATGAAGAGAAAGAACGGGAAGATGAGGTCCGTCGGCGTGCAGCCGTTCCATTCGGCATGACGCAGCGGCGGGTAGACGTGCTCCCAGTCGCCGGGGTTGTTGACGATCACCATCCCGGCCATCGTCAGGCCGCGGAAGGCGTCGAGGGACGTCAAACGAGGTGGTTTGCTCACGCCGGGCCTCCACGTGTTCGCGCCATGATGCCGTTTTCGCGTCCCGGGGGAAAGAGGCAGTTGCATTTGGCCGGGCCCGGCGCTACAACAGTGCCGTGAACACCCTGGCCGAACGGATGGCCGCGCTCACCCGCGAGGGCGATCCGGCTCTTTATGACGCATCAGGCGATTCCTGGGTGCAATGCCATGCCTGCGCCCACGAGTGCGAGATCGCCGACGGGGCGTCGGGCACTTGCAGGGTCCGGTTCAACCGCGACGGGACGTTGAGGGTCCCCTGGGGCTACGTCGCCGGGGCGCAGTGCGATCCGATCGAGAAGAAGCCCTTCTTCCATGTCGAGCCTGGCTCGAGGGCCTTCAGCTTCGGCATGCTCGGCTGCGACCTGAAGTGCGCATGCTGCCAGAACTGGGTCAGCTCCCAGGCGCTCAGGGATCCCGAGGCGGGGACGCGCCTGACCGACACGAGCCCCGAGATGCTGGTGCACGCTGCGATCCGGTCCGGCGCCCGCTCGGTCGTGAGCACGTACAACGAGCCGCTCATCACCTCGGAGTGGGCGGTCGCGGTGTTCAAGGCCGCCCGCGCGGCGGGGCTGTTGACGGGCTACGTGTCCAACGGCCACGCGACGCCGCGCGTGCTGAAGTACCTCGCTCCGTGGATCGACCTCTTCAAGGTGGACCTGAAGGGCTTCGACGAATTGCAGTACCGCAACTACGGCGGCCACCTCCAACCGGTGCTCGAGACGATTCGCGGCCTGCACGCCATGGGGACCTGGGTCGAGGTCGTCACGCTGCTCGTGCCGGGCATCAACAACTCGGACGAGGAGCTCGGGCAACTCGCCGCATTCCTCGCGGGCGTGTCGCCGGAGATCCCGTGGCACGTCACCGCGTTCCACCCGGACTACCGGATGCACGACCGCGCCGGCACGACGCCGGACATGCTCGTGCGGGCCGCGGACATCGGGAGGCGGGCGGGGTTGAGGTTCGTGTACGCGGGCAACGCGGCTGGTGAAGTCGGCGACCTCGAGAACACGATGTGTCCGTCGTGCCGGCAGGTGCTCGTCGAGCGCCGCGCGTACTGGATAGGCGTCTGCCGCGTCACGCCTGACGGGAGGTGCCCCGCGTGCCAGGCCGTCATCCCCGGCCGCTGGCGAGCCCACGCGGCATAATGGGGGTGATGCCGCCCTCCGACACCTTTGGCCGCCCGCTGCGCACGCTCCGCGTGTCGGTCACCGACCGATGCAACCTCCGGTGCGAGTACTGCATGCCGGAGCCGGAGTACACGTGGCTGGCGCGCGGCGACCTCCTGGACTTCGAGGAGATCACCCGGCTGGTCGGCGTCCTCGCCGGCCTCGGCGTCGACAAGGTCCGCCTGACCGGCGGCGAGCCGCTACTGCGCCGCAACCTGCCGCGCCTCGTCCACGCGCTGGCCGGTACGCCGCTCGCCGACCTCGCCATGACCACCAACGGCATCCTCCTGGAGGAGTTCGCCAGCCCGCTCGCGCTCGCCGGGCTGAAGCGCCTCAACATCAGCCTCGACACGCTGGTGCCGAGCCGGTTCCTCGCGCTCACCAGACAGGACGTTCACGCCCGCGTGATGCGCGGCATTCAGACGGCTGCGCACCTGTTCCAGGGCACCAAGCTCGACGCGGTCATCATGCGGGGCGTCAATGACGACGAGACGGAGGCGCTCCTCGATTTCGGCGCGACCGTCGGGGCGGAAGTCCGGTTCGTCGAATACATGGACGTCGCGGGCGCGACCCACTGGTCCTCGGCGAAGGTCGTGCCCCGCGCTGAACTGCTGGCGCGGCTGCGGGCGCGGTTCGGCATCGTCGACCCGATGGAACGGGCCGGATCCACTGCCCCGGCCGATCGCTTCGTCCTGCCGGACGGGCGGACGTTCGGCATCATCGCCTCCACGACCATGCCGTTCTGCCGGGAGTGCGATCGGGCGCGCATCACGGCCGACGGCGTCTTCTATACGTGTCTCTACGCGACGGCCGGGCTCTCGTTGCGCGAGGCCATGCGACGCGGCGCGTCAGACGAGGAACTTGGAGGCCTCGTCGCGGCACGATGGCGGGCCCGCGATGATCGGGGAGCCGAAGAACGCGCGAAGCTGGGCGACCGCACCGCGTACATCCCGGTGGCCGCACTCCGCGCCGATCCGCACCTGGAGATGCACAGCCGCGGCGGCTAGTTCGAATTGTCAGTGGCGCGGCCGGAGGACAGGCGTCCAGCCCGCGCCGAACCGCGTGCCCACCAGCAACCGCACGATCTCGCCGTAGTTGCGGACGCCGGAGTCCACCCGCTGCGAGCGGAGGTAGCGGTCGTACGTCCGCCAGGCCGTGCGGCTGACGGTCCTGACCTCGTCGCGCTCCGTGCGCGCGGCCATCGCGGCGAGATCGGCACGCACCGTGGCGGGCAGCCGCCCGCGGACCTCTCGTCGGCTCTCGGCGTCCCGGGCCGAGAGCGTGTGCAGGAAGATCTCGAGCCACGCGCTGTACTGCGCGTCTGCGCCGCCGCGCGCGCACACAACCAGTCCGAACAGCGACGCGTCGGATTCGCGTGCCAGGCCGGCCAGGTGGCCCCATTCGTGCGCGATGACGGCCGGGTACTCGAACGGCAGGAGATTCGAGGCGAGCAGCGTCTCGAGGAAGAACGGGTCGGTCATGCCCGTGACGCCGGCTCGCGTGAAGAACGGATCGAGGAGCGTCTGCTTCGGCCGCCCTGGGCTCGCCGGAGACGGGAGACCCAGCAGTCGCGTCCCTTCAATGAGCGCCGGTTCGAGACTGCGCGCGGTGGCGCCGGCTGACGGCCAGTCGGGGGCGCGCTCCGGCAGCCCGGGCCTGAGCCGCGCCAGTTCGGCGACCGCCGATTCGTTGAGCGCGATGACCGCATCGGCGGTGACACGGCGCTCGTCGAAGTCCAGCCAGCCGTCCACGCGCTCGCGGCGGTAGTTGAGGCCCCATGTCGCCTGAAAGGCGAGGAACACGAGGGCGGCGGCCACGACGCCCTGCCACGCGCGGCGCAACAGCGCCCTCAAGCGGGCTCCTCGCGGTGCCCGGAACACGGAGATCACGGCGAACGACACGACGACGCCTGCCGTGAGGAGGAGCAGGTCGAGCAGGGCGAACGGCACGGCGTTCGAGATTCGCGTGAGCGTGTGCTGAATGGCCGGGTAGATGGCGCGCGAATAGTGCTGCTCCACCCAGTCCGGCTCGACCGGCGCGAGCGCCGCAACGCCGGCCGCCGCAACGGCGAGCATGCCCGCCCCCCTCGCTCCCATCGCTCCCATCATACGGGGTCAGACTCCTCAGACACAGGGGTCAGACTCGCCCGAACGCGGGGTCAGAGTCATCCGCGCGCCATGACTGATCGGCCGACTACGGCAAAGGACGTGTTTCCTATGAGTTCCTGCTCGACGGAGGTGCCGGTCGAGTCTGACCCCATCGCCGGTCGAGTCTGACCCCACCGCCGGACGAGTCTGACCCCACCGGCTGGGTGGACTACCGGCCACCAAACGGATATAAACGGGCCAGGTGGCTGCCAAACCCGTTCCCGCGCCAGAAGAAGGCCGTCGCATCGAGATCCGCGGGATCGTCCAGGGCGTGGGTTTCCGCCCCTGGGTCTTTCGGCTCGCACGACGGCACGGTCTCGTTGGCTGGGTCCTGAACGACGCCGCCGGCGTAACGATCGACGCGTTCGGGCCGGCCGCGGCGCTCGACGCGTTCCTCGCCGACCTTCAGGCCGCTCCACCGCCCGCGGCCCGGATCGCCGCCGTCACGATCCATCCGATTCAGCCGCAGCCCCTCACGACGTTCGAAATCCGATCCTCCGAGCCCTCGAGCGAGCGCCGGGTGTCCATCCCGGCCGACCTGGCGACGTGCCCCGAGTGCCTGGCGGAGGTGTTCGATCCCGGCGACCGGCGATTCGGCTATCCGTTCACCAACTGCACGAATTGCGGCCCGCGCTTCACGATCGCGTTCGACATCCCGTACGACCGCCCCAACACGACGATGGCGGCGTTTCGGATGTGCCGGGCGTGCCAGGCGGAGTACGACTCGCCTGTCGACCGGCGGTTCCACGCCCAACCCAACGCCTGCCCGGTCTGCGGGCCCCGCATCTGGCTGGCCGACGCCCAAGGGCGCGAACTGGCCGAGACGCGCCCGATCGAACGCGCGGCAGCCCTCCTCCTGCGAGGGGCCATCGTCGCCGTCAAGGGGCTGGGCGGGTTCCACCTGGCGTGCGACGCCACGAACGAGCCCGCGGTCGCCGCGTTGCGGGCGCGCAAGCGGCGCGACGAGAAGCCCTTCGCGGTCATGGTTGCGAGCCTTGCTGACGCCGAAACGCTGGCGGAACTCGACGGTACAGAACGGACGCTCCTCGCGTCGATCGAGCGGCCGATCGTGCTCGCCACGCGCCGCCCGTCGGCGGCGCTCGCGGCCAACATCGCTCCCGGCAATTCGATGGTCGGCGTGATGCTGCCGTATACCCCGCTGCACCATCTGCTGACCGCCGCCACGGGCCGGCCGCTCGTGATGACGTCCGGCAACCTCTCGGAGGAGCCTCTGGCCTATCGGAACGACGAGGCCATCGGCAGGCTCGGGGGCATCGCGGATGCCTTCCTGCTGCACGATCGCGACATCGACACGCGCTGCGACGATTCGGTGACGCGCGTGATCGCGGGCGCTCCGGTGGTGCTGCGGCGCTCGAGGGGATACGTCCCCCGCGGCATCGCTGCGGCAGGGTTCTTTCAGGATCCCGTGCTGGCGTGCGGCGCGCTGCTGAAGAACACCTTCTGCCTCGGGACCGGCGGCACGGCGTACCTCGGCCCGCACATCGGCGACCTCGAGAACCTCGAGACGTTCGAGGCCTACGAGCACGCGATCGGCCGGATGGAACGGTTCCTGGGCGTGCGCCCCTCCGTCATCGCTCACGATCTGCACCCCGACTACCTCTCGACCCGCTACGCCCGGGAGCGTCCGGAGCCCGTCAAGATCGCGGTCCAGCACCATCACGCGCACGTGTGCAGCGCGATGGCCGAACACGGCGTCGAGGGGCCCGTCATCGGCGTGGCCTTCGACGGAACAGGCCTTGGAAGCGACGGCGAGGCCTGGGGCGGCGAGTTCCTCGTCGCCGGCTACACGGGCTTCCGGCACGCGGCGACGTGGCGCCCGATCCGGCTGGCTGGCGGCGATCTCGCGATCCGGCAGACCTGGCGCCAGGCGCTGGCCCTGCTCGTCGACGCCTTCGGGGAGGAGGCGCCTCTCGATCGGTTCCCGCTCTTCCGGGGCGTCACTCCTCACGAGAAGTTCGTCGTGCTTCAGATGCTCCGGACCGGCGTCAACTCCCCTGCAGCCCATGGCGTCGGCCGCTATTTCGATGCCGTGGGAGCCCTTGGTCTCGGCCGGCCGGAGTCGCGGCACGAGGGCCAAGTCGCCCTCGAGTGGAACCTCGCAGCCGATCTGAACGAAGATGGCAGATACGAGTTCGGCGTCGAGGCCGGCCCGCCGCTCGAGGTGATCGACTTCCGCCCCGCCGTCCGGGCCCTGGCCGTCGACTTGCTGGAGGGTGCGGCGCCGTCTATCGTCTCGGCCCGTTTTCACAACACGCTCGCCGAGGCGACGGCTGAGGTCGTGCGCTCAATGCAGCGGGCCGCCGGTCAACTGCCGATCGTGCTGAGTGGCGGGGTCTTTCAGAACGCGCTCCTAGTGGAACGCGTGCTCCGCGCGATCGGCCCCGGCGCGTGCGTGCTGCGGCACGCGGCGGTGCCCCCCGGTGACGGGGGCCTGGCCCTGGGCCAGGCCGTCATCGCCAGCGCCGTCGCGAGGGCCGGCCGTCGCACGGTTTCGGAGGAGCCATGTGCCTAGGTGTGCCGGGCAGGGTCATTGCGGTCGAGGGGAACACCGCGACCGTCGACTTCTGGGGAGTCCGGCGCCAGGTCCTGCTCGACGTCGTCGACGAGCCGGTGGCCGTCGGCGACTACGTACTCAACCACGTGGGCTACGCGATCCGGCGCATTCCCGAGGAAGAGATCGCGGAGACGCTGGCGCTCTTCGAGCAACTGCTCGCGCAGGACGCGGCGGAGGATCTCATGGCTGGCGGCGTGCGATCGGAGATCGCGGGGACGGGAGCGGTGGTGGATGGCGACTCGTGATCCGGACGACGCGGCCCGGGAGCTGAAGTTCCGCGACCCGATCCGGGCGACGGCGATGGCCGAGGCTCTGGCGAGGGTCACGTCGGAGATCGGCCGCGCGCCCGTGACGATCATGCACGTCTGCGGCAGCCACGAGCAGGCGATCGCCAAGTACGGACTCCGGGCCCGGCTGCCGAAGGCGCTCGACGTGATCATGGGACCGGGCTGCCCGGTCTGCATCACCGACCTGCCCGAGGTCGACGAAGGAGTGATCCTGGCCCTCCAGGGCGTCCGCATCGCGACCTACGGGGACATGGTGCGCGTGCCTGGCACCGTGATGTCCCTGGCCGACGCGCAGGCCGAAGGGGCCCGCATCCATGTTGTCTACGGCGCAGACCAGGCCGTCGAGCTTGCCAGGCGCGTCGCGGAGCCGGTGGTGTTCTTCGCCACCGGGTTCGAGACGACGGCCGTCGCCACCGCGGCAATCGCCCTGAAGGGCGTGCCGGACAACTTTTCCATCCTGTCGGCGCACAAGTACATTCCGCCGGCCATGGACGTCGTCGCGGGCATCCCGGGCTCGAGGGTGGAAGGCTTCATCGCGGCCGGGCACGCCGCCACGATCACCGGATGGAGCGTCTTCGAGCCGTTCGTGGAACGGCATCGCCTGCCCGTTGCCGTCGCCGGATTCGAGCCGCTCGACATCCTCGCGAGCCTGCTGAGGGTCCTCGAACTCATCCGCGATGGCACGCCGCGGGTCGAGAACATGTACCCCCGCTGCGTGACGAAAGAAGGCAACCGTCGGGCGCAGGACACACTCTGGCGGGTGTTCCAGCCATCCGACGGCCGCTGGCGCGGCATTGCCGATGTGCCGGGCGGCGACTTGCGAGTGCGCGAGGCCTACGCGCACCTCGACGCGCGCCGGCGCTTCACCATCGACCGTTCGGCGCTCCCGGCTCGGGGGCCTCGGGCCGACGTGGAATCCTGCATCTGCGGGGCGATCATGTCGGGCATCAAGTCGCCCACCGACTGCCCGCTGTTCGACGGCGCCTGCACACCGGATCACCCGGTTGGCGCGTGCATGGTCAGCAGCGAGGGCACCTGCCGGATCTGGCACGAGTACGGCGGCCACCCCGACCTCGGAGACATCGCGTGAGCCGCCCCGACGCTGTGGTTGACCGGGTCAGCCTGAAGCACGGAGCCGGAGGGCGAGCGATGCGCGCCCTCATCGAACAGGTGTGCCTCGCCGGGCTGGGCCCGGGCGCTCCCTCCGACGGCATCGGCCTCGCGGCCATGGACGACGGGGCCGCGATCCGGGTTGGGAATCGATGGCTGATCCTCACGACGGACTCCCACGTCGTGCACCCGCTCTTCTTTCCCGGAGGCGACATCGGCCGGCTCGCCGTGTCGGGCACGGTCAACGACCTCGCGGTCATGGGCGCGACGGACGTCACCGCCCTGACGTGCGCCGTCATCATCGAAGAGGGTTTCCCGCGCACGGACCTCGAACGCATCTACGCCTCGATTCGCCTCGCGTGCGAGGAGGCCGGGGCGACGATCGTGACCGGCGACACGAAGGTGATGGGCCGCGGGGAGATCGACGGCCTCGTCCTCAATACCGCAGGCGTGGCGTTTTGCGACCGCCCGGTGTCCGACGCGGGGCTGTCAGCGGGAGACGCGCTGATCGTCTCGGGCACGGTCGGCGACCACGGAATGGCCATCCTGGCGGTCCGGCACGGGCTGGCCCTCGAGGGAGTCCTCCGCTCCGACGTGGCGCCCATCAACGGCATGGTCCGCGCCGCACTCGAGGCGGGCGGATCGTCGGTCAGCGCCATGAAGGACCCGACCCGCGGAGGGACGTCGAGCGCGCTCCACGAGATGGCCCAGAAGTCCCGCGTCGGCATCGTGATCGACGAGGCCAGCGTGCCGGTCCGGGCCGACGTGCGGGGAGCCGCGGACTTGCTGGGGCTCGATCCGCTGCTGATGGCGTGCGAGGGCAAGGCGCTCATCGGCGTGCGCCCGGATCGGGCCGACGCCGTCCTCTCGGCGCTGCGCGCCCACACGCTCGGCCGGGATGCCGCGTGCATCGGCCGTTGCATCGGCCAGCACGTCGGCTCCGTCATCCTCGACACGGGTCTCGGACGCCGCATCCTCGCGGAACCCGAAGGCGAACCGCTCCCGAGGATCTGCTGAGGGGCGCCGTGCACGAGTACTCCCTCATGCTGGCGCTGCTCGAACGGGTCGAGGAAGAGGCGAAGGCCCGGCAGGCGATCGCGGTCCATCGGGTCCGCATCAGGATCGGCGAACTCTCCGGCGTTGAGCCGGATCTCATCGAGAGCGCGTTCGAGATCGTCCGCGGAGGCACAATCTGCGAGAGCGCGGCGCTCGAGATCGACCGGGTGGCCGCTCGCTGGGAGTGCGCCGCCTGCGGACGCCCGGTCGCGCGCGGCGAGCGTCTCCAGTGCGACGCGTGCGCGTCGCCCGCGAGGCTGGTGAGCGGAGGCGAGATCCTGCTCGGTCAGATCGAACTGGAGGTGCCCTGATGTGCGAGACCTGCGGCTGCGGAGATCCCCACGTGGTCTCCGTCGACGTGCAGGACCGGATTCTCTCCGTCAACGACCGCCAGGCGGCCCACAACCGCGAACATTTCGCCGGGCACGGCGTGCTCGCGATCAACCTGATGGGGTCGCCGGGCTCAGGCAAGACGGCGGTGCTCGAGGCGACGGCCAGGGCGCTCGGCGGGCGCGTGCGCATCGCCGCGATCACGGGGGATCTCGAGACCGACAGGGACGCCGAACGGCTCCGGGCCGCGGGGATCCCGGCGCGCGCCATCACGACGGGGTCCGCATGTCACCTCGATGCAGGCATGGTGCACGAGGCCCTCCACGCCGAGCCGCTGCACGGCGCGCGGCTGCTCTTCGTCGAGAATGTCGGCAACCTGGTGTGCCCGGCGGTGTACGATCTCGGCCAGGCGTTCAACGTGGTCGCGCTCGCCGTCACCGAAGGCGAGGACAAGCCGCTCAAGTACCCCGTGATGTTCCGGAAGGCGGATCTGGTCCTCGTGACGAAGATCGACTTGCTCCCCCACCTCGACGTCCGCGTCGACGAGATCGACGAGGCGCTCGCCAGGGTGATGCCCGCGCCGCTCGTGTTCCGCGTGTCGGCGCGCTCCGGCGCGGGCATGGATCGCTGGTTCGCCTGGGTCGAGGCGCAGTTGGCCGCGCGGGGATCCTCCGACGGCGGCACCGCCGTCCACCACCATCACCACCGCGATGACTGACGCGTGAAGCGAGGCCGCATGCATCCCTGGCACGACATCTACGTCGACGATCATCTGATCGAGCACGAATTCCCCGTCGTCATCGAGGTTCCGATGGGGAGCAAGAACAAGTACGAACTGGACAAGGAGACCGGGCTGCTCCGCCTGGACCGGGTGCTCTACGGCGCGGTCCACTACCCCGCCAACTACGGCTTCATCCCGCGCACGTACTGTGACGACGGCGATCCGCTCGACGCGCTGGTGCTCGGCCAGGAGCCGGTGCATCCCCTGACCATCGTCGAGGCGCGCGCGATTGGCGTGATGCGCATGCGGGACGAGAAGGGCCTCGACGACAAGATCCTCGCCGTCAGCACCAAGGACCCCGCCGTCAACGAGTACAACGACCACGCTCAGCTCCCCGCGTTTCTCACGAAGGAGATCCAGCGGTTCTTCCAGGACTACAAGGTCCTCGAGCACAAGCAGGTCGTCGTCGAAGACTTCATCGGCCCGGAGGACGCCATCCGCATCCTTCAGGAGTCGCTCTCGATGTACCGACAGCTCCGTCGCGGGGAACTGCGCCGGGCCTGAGCGGGTCGCGGGCCGAGGGCGGCCGATGCGCGAGGGGAACCGGCCGGGAGAGGCGGGCCGGGTCAACCCGACGTAGCAGAGTTCGCGGGGACGGCTGCGGGAAGGTCGAAGCTGAATCGGCTGCCGACTCCGGGGCGGCTGACGACCGACACCGAGGAACCGTGCGCCGACACGATCATCTTGACCAGGGCGAGGCCGAGGCCCGTCCCACCCGCCTTTCGCGTCGCCGACCCGTCGAGTTGGTGGAACGGCTCGAACAGCTCCGGGAGCCGCGCCTCGGCGATGCCTTGGCCCGTGTCCGCCACCCAGATCCGCACGCCGCCGTCCACCACCTTGGCGCCGGCCTCGACGCTGCCGCCGTCCGGGGTGAACTTGATGGCGTTGTCCAGGAGCTGGGAGACGACCCAGCGCATACGCTCGGCGTCCGCGGTGACGCAGATCTCGGCGGGGAGCGGGATGCAGGCGAGCGACAGCCCGCGCGCGGCGGCCCGCTGTCGCGCGGACGCCACGACGCCCTCGACGAGCGGGCCCACCGGGACCGCCGACGGGCGCAGCACCATCTCGCCGCGCGCGCCGGTGGCGAACTGGATCAGGTCGCCGACCAGGCGCTCCAGCTCCGTGACGCCGCGGCCCATCACCTCGACGGCCTGCCGCTGATCGGGCGTGAGCGCCCCGAGATCCCCCGCCGCCAGCAGGGCATGGAATCCCTTGATCTTGGTCAGCGGGGTGCGCAGCTCGTGGGACACGTTGGAGATGAAGTTGCTCTTCAGGTGGTCGAGTTCCGTCAGCCGCTGGTAGGCTTGTTCCAGCTCCCTCGTGCGATCCGCGACGCGCTGCTCCAGCTGGGCGTTGGCGGAGCGCAGGGCGTTCTGGAGTTCCTGCACCTGCTCCACGCTGGCGAGTTCCAGCTGCTCGCGCGTCATCACGCGCAGTTCGAGCAGTACCTGTCCGAGCGTCTCCTTCACGCCCAGGCGCGTCTTCTCCCCCTGGCGGTCGAGCGCGGCGTCGAGCTGCGCCGCCGTGATGTATCCCTGCTTCATGAGAAACTCGCCGAAGCGGGAGAGCATCGCGTCGCCGACGAACGGCGCGTCCGATCCGGCGGGCAGCACGCTCAGCGCCCGCCGCTCGGCGAGGGCGGCGGCGAGCGCGATGTCCACGCCACAGTGCGGGCAGGTCACGAGGCCGGCGGCGAGGGGCCGGCCGCACCGCGGGCAGGGCAGGCGCAGCTCGGGTGCGTTCGTGGCGGGCGGCGGCACGGCGGGTTCTCCTGGCGGCATCGCGCTCCTGCGGCTATCCCCCACTATCGGCCCGTGACGGCGCCCCCATTAGCCGCACATGCCTGCCGACATCCCTGCGCGGTGCGCACGGCGGCACCGACCCGAGTGCCAAGCGGCGCGGAGGGTCGGTCAGCCGAGCGGCTCGAAGGTGGCGGTGAAGTGCCGAAGGGTCTTCGGCGCCGCGGTGATCCGGTAGCCCTGTAGCTCGCGCCGCATCGCCGCGACTGCGATCACGGCCTCGGCGACATAGTCGATGTGGGATTGCGTATAGACCCGGCGCGGGATCGCCAGCCGGACGAGGTCCATCTGGCCCGGACGCTCGGTGCCGTCGGGGCGCAGGCCGAACATCACCGTGCCGATCTCGACGCCCCGAACCCCCGCCTCGACGTAGAGCTGATTTGTGATCGACACGCCGGGGTACTGGAGCGGCGGCACGTGCGGCAGGAGCGCGCGCGCGTCCAGGAAGATGGCATGTCCACCGGGCGGCATGACGATCGGGACGTCGGCGGCGATCAGTTTCTCGCCGAGGTACTCGATGGACCGGATCCGGTACCGGAGATAGTCCTCTTCGACCACCTCCTCGAGGCCACGCGCCACGGCTTCGAGATCGTACCCCGCCAGCCCACCGTAGGTCGGGAACCCCTCGGTCAGGATCAGCAGGTTGCGGGCGGACTCGGCCCATTCCGGATCGTTCATCGCGAGGAAGCCGCCGATGTTCGAGAGGCCGTCCTTCTTGGCGGACATCGTGCAGCCGTCGGCCAGTGAGAACATCTCCTGCGCGATGGCCTTCGGGGTGCGCCCGCCCTGCCCCGGCTCACGCAGCTTGATGAACCACGCGTTCTCCGCGAACCGGCACGCGTCGAGGAAGAAGGGCTTGTGGTGCCTGTCGCACACCCGCCGCACCCCGCGCAGGTTCTCGAGGGACACCGGCTGGCCGCCGCCGGAGTTGTTGGTGACGGTCACCATCACGAGGGGCACGCGGTCGCCGTCGGTCACCAGCAGGCGCTCGAGAGCCTCCAGATCCATGTTGCCCTTGAAGGGATGGAGCACGTTCGGCACGGTCCCTTCCGCGATCACGAGGTCGATGGCCTCGACCCCTTCCACCTCGACGTTGGCCCGGGTCGTGTCGAAGTGGCTGTTGTTCGGCACGATTTGGCCGGGGTGGAGGTTCGTGTGGAACAGGATGTGCTCGGCCGCGCGTCCCTGATGGGTCGGGATCACGTGGGCGAACCCCGTGAGATCCTTGACGACGGCCTCGAAGCGGTAGAAGGACCGGCTGCCGGCGTAGGACTCGTCGGCCTGCATCACCGCGCTCCATTGCGCCGCCGACATGGCCCCGGTGCCGGAGTCGGTCAGGAGGTCGATGAGGACGTCTTCCGCACGCAGGCGGAAGACGTTGTAGCCGGCCCCCACCAGCGCGGCCAGCCGCTCCTCCCGGCGCGTGAACTTGACCGACTCTACCGACTTGATCCGAAATGGCTCGATGGTCGTGCGGAAGTTCATCGGCGGTCCCCCCGAAGGTCGTGCCACTCTACCACAGCCGCTTTCAGGGGCCCGGCGTGCCGCGCGCCCCGCCGGCCGACCCGTCTGTCACCAACGACGGGTCTCGTGAATCAGAATACACAGAGGGTTCAGGATGCCGTTGTTCGAGTATCGCTGCACGTCGTGCGGTCACCGTTTCGAGGCGCTCGTCATCGGAAGCCGAACGCCGGTTTGTCCCCGGTGCGACAGCGAAAAACTGGAGAAACAGTTCTCGACCTTCGGGTTGGGCGGTCCGGCCCGCGGGTTCGGCGGAGGTTCGCCCTCCGGCCCTTCCTGCTCCACCGGCGGGGGTTGAGGGATATAGCCCCGACCGGGCCGTGCGCCCGGCTGAACGTCTCGGACTGAACGCCGCCGCGGGGCCGCCCGTCGCGGCGTTCGCCATGCATGGCGGCCTCCCCCGCGGGCGTGTAGAATCCCTTGAAACGGAGTCCCATGCCCATGCAACGACTCGTCCTGCTCGTCGCCGCCGTCCTCCTGGCCGCCAGCCCGTCGATCGTCATCGTCCACGGCCAAGGCCCGGCCCCTGATGAGGCGCGGCTCCTGCGCTTCCCTGCCATCCACGGCAATCAGATCGTCTTCACGTATGCCGGCGACCTTTTCACGGTTTCCGCAACGGGCGGCGTCGCCCGGCGCCTGACGAGCGACGTCGGGTTCGAGATGTTCGCCCGCTTCTCGCCGGACGGCAAATCGCTCGCGTTCACCGGGCAGTACGACGGCAACACCGAGGTGTACGAGATGCCTGCCGACGGCGGCGTGCCGAAGCGCCTGACGTACACCGCCACCCTCGGGCGCGACGACGTGTCGGATCGGATGGGCCCCAACAACCTCGTGATGGGCTGGAAGAACGCGAGCCAGATCCTGTTCCGCTCGCGCCGGACGGAATGGAACGACTTCCGCGGCCAGCTGTATCTCGCCTCCGTTGACGGCGGGCCGCTCGAAGCAGTGCCCCTCCCGAGGGGCGGGTTCGGCACCTTCTCGCCGGACGGCAAACAGTTCGTCTACAACAGGGTGTTCCGCGAGTTCCGGACGTGGAAGCGGTACCGCGGAGGCCAGGCGGACGACGTCTGGCTGCACGACTTCACGACCAGGACGACCACCAACCTCACCAACAGCCCCGCCCAGGACATCATCCCGATGTGGAAGGGGTCGAAGGTGTACTTCGCCTCCGACCGCGACGAGCGGGGGCGGATGAACCTGTACAGCTACGATCTCGGGTCGAAGCAGACGAAGAAGCTGACCGCCTTCACGGAGTTCGACGTGAAGTTCCCCTCCATGGGCGACGCGGCGATCGTCTTCGAGAACGGCGGCTGGATCTACAGGCTCGACCTGGCGACGGAGCAGGCCGTGAGGGTCCCCATCACCATCCGCGAGGATTTCGACCGCGGCCGGGCCTCGATCGTCGACGTCAGCAAGAGCGTCACCAACTTCGAGATTGCGCCCGACGGCAACCGCGCGCTCTTCGGCGCGCGGGGGGACGTGTTCACCGTCCCCGCCAAGTCCGGCCCCACGCGCAACCTGACGCAGACACCCGGCGTGCACGAGCGCAACTCGAAGTGGTCGCCGGACGGGCGGTGGATCGCGTACATCTCGGACGCGACCGGCGAGGACGAGATCTGCATGTCTCCCCAGGACGGGCGTGGCGCGGCGACCCAGGTCACCACTGGCGGCTCGAACTACAAGTACCAGCCCGTGTGGGCTCCGGACAGCAAGAAGCTGATGTGGTCGGATCGCAATCAACGGCTGCACATGGTCGACATCGCGACGAAGGCCGCCACCGAGATCGCGACTGCCGAGGCATTCGAGATCACCGACTACGCGTGGTCGCCGGACAGCCGCTGGGTGGCGTACGCGAAGCCGGAGGTCCAGGGGCTGCAGCGCATCTACCTCTATTCGCTCGACTCGAAGCAGACCGTGCCGGCCACCGACGCCTGGTACGCCTCGTCGGGCCCCGCGTTCAGCGCCGACGGCAAGCTGCTGTTCTTCGTGTCCGCGCGGAGCTTCAACCCCACGTACGGGCAGACGGAGTTCGAGCACATCTACTCGGACATGACGCGGATCTACTTCGTGACCCTCGCGAAGGACACGAAGAGCCCCTTCGCCCCCAAGAGCGACGAAGTGAAGGTCAAGGAGGAGGCGCCCGCCGATGCGAAACCCGCGGACGCCACGGCTTCAGATGCGAAGCCGGCTGACACGAAGAAGCCCGAGGCCACCCCGGCCGTGAAGGTGGACGCCGACGGCCTTTCGTCCCGGATCGGCGTGATCCCGACGCCCCCCGCCAATTACCGCTCGATCACGTCGGTGGGCAGCCGCCTTTATTACGGGCGGGCGGGCGCGCGCGAACCGGCCGCCCTCTACGTCTACGACCTCGAGAAGCAGACCGAAACCCAGGTCGCCACGGGCACCGGCTACGAGATCTCGGCCGACGGGAAGAAGCTGCTGCTCGCGCAGCAGGGCAACCGGTACGCGATCATCGACACGCCGACTGGCAAGGCCGAGCCCAAGGACTTCCTCGACGTGTCCGACATGAAGGTCACGCTCGACCGGCACGCGGAGTGGCGCCAGATCTTCAACGAGTCGTGGCGGCAGATGCGCGACTTCTTCTACGCGCCGAACATGCACGGCGTGGACTGGCCCGCGATGCGGCGCACCTACGAGCCCCTCGTCGCCCACGTGAACCACCGGGCCGACCTGACCTACGTCATCGGCGAGATGATCGCCGAGTTGAACGTGGGGCACGCCTACGTGGGCGGCGGCGATCTCCAGCGCCCCGACCGCGTGCCGATGGGGTTGCTCGGCGCGCAACTGCAGCGCGATCCCCAGTCGAAGTACTTCCGGATCACGAAGATCTTCAGGGGCCAGAACTGGGATCCCTCCCTCAGGTCGCCGCTCACCGACATCGGGGTCGACGCGAAAACGGGCGATTACATCCTCGAGGTCGACGGCCGGTCGACCGCCGCGATGACCGACATCTGGGAGGCGCTCATCGGCAAGGCCGGGAAGCAGGTCGCCCTGCGGCTCAACGGCAGCCCGACGGCTCAGGGCTCGCACGAGACGGTCGTCGTGCCGGTGGGCGACGAACGCGGGCTCTACTATTTCGACTGGGTCCAGGGCAACCTGGAGAAGGTGACCAGGGCGACCCTCGGCCGCGTCGGCTACGTCCACATCCCGGACATGGGCGTGCCGGGCCTCAACGAGTTCGCGAAGTATTTCTATCCCCAGACGGAGAAGGACGCGCTCATCGTCGACGTCCGCAGCAACGGGGGCGGCAACGTCTCGCCGATGATCATCGAGCGGCTGCGCCGCGAGCTCGTCATGGTCGACATCGCGCGCAACGGAAGCCCGCAGGCGGACCCGGGCGCAATGATCATCGGCCCCAAGGTCCTGCTCGCGGACGAGTTCTCGGCGTCAGACGGCGACCTCGTCACCTACCGGTTCAAGACGCTGAAGATCGGCCCGGTGATCGGCAAGCGGACCTGGGGCGGCGTGGTCGGCATCCGCGGCACGCTCCCGCTCCTCGACGGGGGCACGCTGAACCGGCCCGAGTTCTCGCGCTACGACGTCTTAGGCAAGACCTGGGCGATCGAGGGCGTCGGCGTCGAACCGGATATTTTCGTCGACAACGACCCCGCCAGGGAATACGCGGGCGAGGATCAGCAACTCGACAAGGCGGTTGCGGTCATTCTCGACCTGTTGAAGCAGCACCCGGTGAAGCTGGCGGCGCCGCCGCCGCTCCCGGTCAAGAAGTAGCCCGTCGCGGCGCGTGCGGCGGAGGTGTCCGGAAACGGAACACCTCCGTCCGCCGCCCGCGTGCCCATTCCCGCCGCATCACCGGGTGTTTCCACGCACGGCCTCCCCCGCGTGTCACGTTGCGGGGCACCGCCGTGCCCCGAGTGCCTCGAAACCTCACACTTCTTGTAGCCCCAGCCCCTCCAGTCATCACGCGGCGTAGCCTCCGTGGCGCCAGTTCGCCTGGGCACGGCCGAAAACACGGCCGTTTTCGCGCGGTGCCTCACTCCCAGCCTCCTGGCACGGCTCTTGAGACAGCGGTGGACGAGATTGAGGCGCTCGCATGCTGAACAGATCCACCACACCATCCGCCTCGGGCCCCGTCGAGGCGACTGAACAGGCCCGGGCCGGTGCGCACGCACGCTCCAGGTTCATGGCGCTCGTGCAGTCTCCCCTGCGCGCGGGCCTGCTTCGCTATCTGGGCGCCCGGCCGTACGAGACTCACGACATCGAATCCCTGATGCAGACGTTCGGCCGCATCCGCGTCGATGTCGCGAACTGCCTGCGCGAACTCGTGAGCGCGGGCGTCGTCCGCACCGTCAGCGCGCACCCCGTCCTGTACCAGTTCGCCCGCCCCTCGGATCCGGACATCGCGAGGCTCCTGGAGGACTTCCTGGCCGATCGGCCCGGGGAGTCGGCAGAGGATCGATCGCCGTCGATCCAGCGGTTCCGCGAGATGATCGGGCGCGACGAGAAGATGATGGTCATCTTCGAGTCGATCCGCACCGTCGCCAAGACGGACCTGTCCGTGCTCATCCTCGGCCCGACGGGCTCGGGCAAGGAGGTCGTGGCCCGGATCATCCACGAGCTGAGCAGCCGTCAGCACGAAACGTTCCAGGCGGTGAACTGCGCGGCCCTCCCCGACTCGCTCTTCGAGTCGGAGGTGTTCGGCTACGAACGCGGCGCGTTCACCGGCGCCTACGAGCGCAAGCCAGGCCGCATCGAACTCGCGAACCACGGCACGCTGTTCCTCGACGAGGTCGGCGATCTCTCGCCCATGGCGCAGGCGAAGCTCCTCCGCGTGACCGAGGAGCACCGGGTCGAGCGCCTGGGCGGTCGGACGAGCATCGAGGTCGACTTCCGCCTCATCTGCGCGACCAACCGGCCGCTCGAGGCCCTCGTCGGCGACGGGAGCTTCCGCGAGGACCTCTATTACCGCATCAACGCGTTCGCGATCCGGCTGCCGGCGCTGCGCGAGCGGCCGTCGGACATCCCCGTGCTGGCCGACCGGTTCCTGGCGAGGTACTGCGCGGCCCAGGGTCTGCCCCTCGACGCGCGCCAGCTCGCGCCCGACGCCCTGAACCTCCTCGTCGCGTACCCGTGGCCCGGAAACATCCGCGAGCTCGAGACCACCATCTCGCGGGCCGCCCTCTCGGCCCGCGACGGCATCGTCCGCGCCAAGGACCTGCAGTTCCTGCACCCGGTGGCCGCGCCCGGCAAGGTCGAGCCGACCGTCCTCGTGCCCCTGCGGGACGTCGAGCGGGACCACATCCGCCGGGTCCTCGACGCGCTCCAGTGGAACAAGAAGCGGGCCTCCCAGGTGCTGCAGATCAGCCGGGAGACCCTCTACCGCAAGATCGCCGAGTTCGCCCTCACGGAGGAGAGGCGCGCGTGAGCCAAAGCGCCCGCCGACGATCGGGCCTGCACAAGGCATACGTGGCGACCGTGTTCGTCCTCGGTCTCGCCGCGCTCGTCGATGCCCTGTACACGCTGCAGATCTCGCGGGTGCCGATGCTCTGGATCGGCCTCGCCCTGCTGACGATCGTCTCGGACTCCGTCACCTCGATCAAGATCCCCGGACTGACCGCACACGTGTCTCCGTCGGAGATCTTCCTCTTCCTGATCGTGCTGCTGTTCGGCGGCGCCCCGGCCGTTGCGACGGTGGCGCTGGGCGGCCTGGCGTTCTCGCTCAAGCAGGAACTGAGCGAGGAACGCCGGGAGAAGTACGACCATGCCGCCTTCAACCTGGCCGAACCCGCGCTCTCCATGTGGATCGCGTCGAAGGTCTGCTTCTGGTCGAGCGGGATCGCCCCGCTGTGGGTGAAGGGCGCCTCCGTCTCCCAGGTGGCGCTACCGGCCCTCGCCATGACCGTGGTGTACCTGGTGCTGAACAGCGGACTGAACGCGGTCGCCGAGGCCGGAGCCACGGGCAAGCCGCCGTTCCCGCTGTGGCGGAAGTACTTCCAGGATGTCAGCGCCAACTACTTCAGCAACGCGTCGATCGCCGTGGTGCTCGCGGTGAACGTGTCGTCGGGCGACTTGAGCGACGGCCTCAAGGTGCTCCTGGTGATCGCCCCGCTGGTCATCACACCCTACTACAACCTGACGCTGTCGTCCGGCCGCCTGAACGACCAGGACCGGCACGTCGCCGAGATGGAGGAGCTCACCGACAAGCTGGTCGAGACGCTGGGCATGACGGCGGAGGCCCAGGACCCGGTGAAGTCCCTCGGCCACATCCGCCGCGTCAGGAAGTTCGCCATGCGGCTGGCCGCGAGCATGGGCATCGGAGACGCCCAGGAGCGGCGCGCCATCAGTTACGCCGGCCTGTTGCACGACTACGGCAAGACCAAGATCCCCGAGCACATCCTGAACAAGCCGGGGAAGCTCACCGCCAGCGAGTACGACATCGTCAAGACGCACGCCCCGATTGGGGCGGACATGGTGTCGCGAATCGGGTTCGACCTCCCGCTGGTGCCGCTCATTCGCCATCACCACGAGAACTGGGACGGCACGGGCTACCCCGACGGGATCAAGGGCGAAGCCATCCCCCGGGGTGCTCGCATCATCTCGGTCGTGGACTGCTACGACGCGCTGCGCGAGAAGCGGCGCTACCGGCCCGCCTGGACCCACGAGCAGGCCATGGCGATCGTCCGCGAACGCGCCGGGACGATGTACGACCCCGGCGTCGTCCGCGCCTTCGAGTCGATCCAGGACGAGGTCCGGCGCGAGCCCTACGAAGAGGATTCCGCCGAGGCCGCCGGCGCTGCGCTGGCCGCCGGTGTGCCGGCTGACCTGCCGGTGGAGGGCGTCCAGCCGCTCTCGATCGAGGTGCGGCTGTCCGACACCGAGACGATCATCCAACTCCACGAGCAGTTGTCGCGGCTCGACCCCGCCTCCGGCGTGAGCGCGACGTGCGACGTCGTGTCGAGGCACCTCCTGAGGATCGCGCCGGCGGGGCTCATCGTGTTCTTCCGGAGGGACGAGGCCGCTGATGCGATGGTGGCGGCGTACGCCTCCGGCCGGGGGGAGGCGCTCGCGCGGGGCGTCCAGGTGCCCCTCGGCGACAAGGTCACCGGGTGGGTCGGGGCCACCGGGCAGTCGAGGATCAATGCTGATCCGGCGCTCGACCTGGACGAACGCTTCAACGGGCTCGAACCCCGGTTCAAGAGCCTCCTGAGCGTCCCGCTCACTCACGCGGGGACGACGAGCGGCGTCGTGACGCTCTACGCAGCCGAGAGCCAGGCGTTCCGCGACGAGCAGCAGCAGGCGATCGAACTGGTCGGTCCTGCGATGGCCACAGCCTTCGAGCGTGCGGTCCGCCTCGACGAGACTCGCAGCCTCCCGCCGGCAGGCGATGCCGTTCCAGGGCCCGCCGTCGCCCGGAGCCTCGAGGGACTCCTCGCATTGGATGGCGGAGGCGAGGCCGGCCGCACGCGCGCCGTACTGTGCGTCAAGAACGAGGGCGACGGCGCCGTGATGCTGCATGCCACGATCGCGGTGAACAAGGCGACCCGGCGCGCCGACCTGATCTTCAGGCAGTCGGGAGACTCGCTCGTCGTCCTGATGCGCGACTCGGACCTCGCGGCCGGGCGGATGGTCGTCCAGCGCATCGCGGAGGCCCTGCCTCCCGACCTCGCGCCGCCCAGCTCTCCCGAATCCCTCCTCCGGTTCGGGTTTGCCTGCAGCCCGCAGGACGGCCAGCTCTGGAAGGACCTGCTGAGCGCCGCGCAGCGCCGTCTCGCACACGAACCGGCAGCCGCGCCGGCCGTGCACGAACGTGGAGGCCAGCCATGCCAGGCGTGAGCCTCGCTGCCGCGGCGAAGTCCGGGCTCGCCCGGGGCGGAGAACGATCGGGATTCGGCGCGCTCCCTCCCCTCGTTCAGCTCGGCGTGGGGCTGGTCACGGTGACGGGCGTCGCGATCGCAGCCGCCGGCCTCGTCGCGCTTCCGTCCAGTCCGTGGCCGACGCTCGTGGCGCTCCTGCTCCTCTCAATCCTGACCGGAGCCGCCAAGATCGATGTCCCGCTCGCGCGCGGAGGGTCGGCGCTGTCCCTGCCCTACATCACGAGCCTCCTCTCGGTCCTCCTGCTGGGACCCTGGCCGAGCGTGCCGGTCGCTGTCGCCGGGGCCTGGAGTGGCACCTTCTTCCGTGAGAGGGACTCGCGATCCTGGTACCGCACGCTGTTCACGCTCGGGTCCACCGCGATGAGTGTCGCGGCGGCGGGCCTGGTCTATCGGGGCGGCATGGCACTGCTGCCCGCCGGATTCTGGACCGGGGCGGGGGCCGCGATGGGGGCCGCCACCGCCTATTACCTGGTCACGACCGGCCTGGTGGGGCTCGTGATGGCGGCCTCGACCGAGGACCCGATGCGCCGGGCGATTGAGCGGAGGATCTTGTCGAGTGCGCCGGGCTACTACGTGGGGGCTGCCGTCGCGCTCGTCGTCGCCGAGGTGGCGCACGGCGGCCAGTACCTGGTGGTCGGCTGCCTTCGCGATCCCGGCCTACCTGGCGTACAGGAGTTACCGGGCCCACGCGGACGGGATCGCCGAGGAACGCCGGCAGGTCAGCGAGATGTCGGACGTCCACCTGGCGATGGCCCGCGCGCTGGCGTTGGCCATCGAGGCCAAGGACAACACGACCCAGGCCCAGGTTGAACGGATGCAGGCGTACGCGGAGGGTCTGGCCGTGGCGCTGTCGATGACCGAGGACGAGGTGCGGGCGGTCAAGACGGCGTCCCTGCTGCACGACATCGGCAATCTCGCCGTGCCCGAGCACATTCTCTCCAAGCCGGGCCGCCTGACCTACGAGGAGTACCGATCGGCTGAAAATCCACCCCCGCGTCGGCGCCGACATCATCGGGTCCGTTCCGTTCCCCTATCCCGTGGCCCCGCTCGTGCTCGCGCACCACGAACGATGGGACGGGCGCGGATATCCGTCGGGGCTGAAGGGCCACGACATTCCGCTCGGCGCCCGCATCCTGGCGGTGGTCGACTGCTTCACGTCGATGCTGACGGAGCGGCCCTACCGGCCCTCGCACACCTACGCCGAGGCCATCGCGACCCTCCGCGAGAACGGGGGCTCGACCCTCGATCCGGACCTCGTCGAGAAGTTCATCGAGGTGCTGCCGGCCATCGAGTCCCAGCTCCAGCCATCGCCGCTGGAACGGACAGCCGTCGAGGCCCCAACGCCGGAGGCGGCCCCGGAAGGGCCCTCGACGGCCTTGGCGGACATCGCGGTTGCCCACCGCGAGGAGCAGTTGCTCCGGGACGTCGGCCAGTCGCTCAGCTCGCTGCTCCGGGTGTCCGACGCCCTGTCGCTGATCTCGACGCGCCTGGTCGGGATGATGCCGCTCGACGCCTGCGCGCTGTTCCTGCTCGAACCGACGTCGGGCCTGTTCATGTGCGCGCACGTTGTCGGCTCGCATCAGGACGCGATCCGCGGCACCACGGTGGGCAGCGTCGAAGGGCTCGGCGCGGCGCTGCCCACGGCCCCAGCGTCGGTGCTCGGCTCACCCGCCCGCCTGCAGTCGGTCGCCGTCGCGCCGCTCATGACCGAGACCGGGACGATTGGCGCGATCGCCGTTTACCACGTCGAGCGCGGCGCCTACACGGCCGACCACCGCCGACTCCTGGGACGCGTGGCCACACACGCCGCGAACGTGATCGCCAACGCCCTCGTGTTCGAACAGACCCAGGAACAGTCGCTCACCGACGTGCTGACCGGCCTGCCGAACCGCCGATACCTCGAACGGCACCTGGAGCAGGAGATCGCCCGCGTCCACCGCCACGGCGGCCAGTTGTCCCTGCTCGTCCTCGACATGGACGGCTTCAAACAGATCAACGACGAATTCGGCCACCAGGCCGGAGACAGCGCGCTGCGGGAAGTTGCGCAGGTCCTGCGCGCGAGCCTGCGGGTCTACGACGTGTGCGCGCGCCTCGCCGGCGACGAGTTCGTGCTGGTGCTCGGAGACTGCGATCCCGCCCAGGCGGAGCGGCGGCGCATCGACGTCCAGCGCGCCGTGGCGTCGCTCTGGGTCGAGCCGCTCCCCGGGCGGGTCGTGTCGCTGTCGGTGAGCGTCGGCGCGGCCACGTTCCCCGACGATGCCGACACCGTCGACGGCGTGATGAGCGTCTCCGACCGCCGCATGTATCACGACAAGGCCCAGCGCAAGCGGCTCGGGTCCGGCCGGGACTCGCTGGCCACCGACTGCCTCTGGCACTAGCGCCAACCACCCCCTCCGTCCTGACCCGGCGGACCGGGCTTGCTGGTATGATCGGCAGCCGGCCCTCCCATGCCCCATGTCTTTGCCGACTTCAGCCGGATCGTCCAGCGGTTCCCCGATCGGATTGCCGTCGAGGTGTGCCGGCCCACGGATACCGAACGGGTCACCTATGCCGGGCTTGCCGCCCTGGCGATCCGCGTGGCGTCGGCGCTCGCGGCGCTGGGAATCCGGCCCGGAGAGCGGTGCGCGATCCTCGCCGACAACGACATCCGATGGTGCGGAGCCTATCTCGGCATCCTGCGCCTCGGAGCCGTGGCGGTGCCGCTCGACACGACCTACCGCCCGGCCCAGGTGCGGACCCTCCTCATCGACTCCCAGGCGCGGGTGCTGCTGGCCTCGTCACGATACCTCGCGACGGCGCGTGAGGCCGCGAGCCCCGTGCCGTCGATGGTGGCGACCGTCCTGCTGTCGGGGTCGGACCCGGGCGTGCGTGGCCTGGACGCCCTGATCGACGCCGGCACTCCCGAGGCTGCGCCGTGCCCGGCGACGGCCGCCGACCCGGCGGTCATCCTGTACACGTCCGGGACCACGAGCGATCCCAAGGGCGTCGTCCTGAGCCACGCGAACCTGCTCGCCGAGAAGACCGCGGTATTCCGCGCGGTGCACGTCGACGAGGACACCGTCGTGCTCGGCGTCCTGCCGCTGTTCCATGCCCTCGCCCAACTGGCGAACCTGCTGCTGCCCTTCGCCGCCGGGGCGCGGGTGGTGTTCCTGGAGACCGTCAACAGCGCGGAGATCATGCGGGCGTTGCACGAACGCGGCATCAACACGTTTGTCGTCGTGCCGCAGTTCTTCTACCTCGTGCACCAGCGCATCGTCGAGCACGTCGCCGCGTCCGGGATGCTCGCGCGGATCGTCTTTCGGCCACTGCTGACGGCCTGCACGTTCTTCCGCGCTTCCATGCGCGTGAACGTCGGGCGCCTGCTGTTCAGGTCGGCCCACGCCGCGCTGGGGGGCCGCATGCGGCTGCTCATCTCCGGGGGGTCACGGTTCGACCCGAAGGTCGGCCGCGATCTGTACGGTATGGGCTTCAACATCCTCCAGGCGTACGGTCTGACGGAATGCACGGCCGCCGCGACGATGACGAGGCCCGGCGATCCTCATGTCGACACCGTAGGGCCGCCGTTGGACGGCGTGGAGATCACGATCCTCAGCGACCGCAACGACGACGGCGAGCGGGAGTTTCCCGATGGCGAGGTCCTGATCCGCGGGCCGATCGTGATGTCCGGGTACTACAACCGGCCCGACGTGAACGCCGCCGCCGTCGCGGACGGCTGGCTGCACACGGGCGACCTCGGGTACCTCGACACGGGGGGCCGGCTCGTCATCACCGGAAGGAAGAAGGAGATCATCGTGCTGGCCTCGGGGAAGAACATCTACCCCGAGGAGGTGGAGGCGCACTACGCCCAGTCGCCTTGCATCAAGGAACTCTGCGTCCTCGGCGTCGCGCAGCCCGGCGAACCGTCAGCCGAGCGCCTGCACGCCATCATCGTGCCCGACCGGGACGTCATGCGGGAGCGGCGGATCGTCAACTTCCGCGAGATCATCCGGTTCGACATCGAGAGCCTGTCGCTCTCGCTTCCCCGTTTCAAGCGCGTGCTCAGCTTCGACGTGTGGGTCGATGATCTGCCTCGCACGACGACCCGGAAGCTGAGGCGCCACGAGATCGCGCGCCTGTTCAGGGAGAAGCAGGCCCGGGCCGACCTGCCGGAGCAGCAGGCGGCGTGGAGCGATGCCGACCAGGCCTGGGCTGATGAGCCCCGGGTGGCGCGAATGCTCACGGTCGTCCGCGCAGCGGTCCGATTCCCTGGGGCCGCGGTGACCCCGGAGGCGAATCTGGAACTCGATCTGGGCCTCGACTCGATGGAGCGGGTCGAACTGCTCTCGCGCCTCGACCACGAACTCGGCGCGGCCGTGACGGAAGAGGCCGCCCAGCGCATCCTCACCGTGCGTGACCTGGTGAACGCGATGCACCCGTTGGCAGGGTCCGGGTCGAGCGTGGCCGAAGAGGCCGACCCGTGGGCGCGGGTGCTCGCACCGGGCGAGGCGGACGCCGAGATTGCGGACATCCTGAGGCCGAAGCCGGTCTCTTCCGCCCTGGCGTACGTCGCCGTCCGGGCGATGCAGGCCGTCGCGCGGGCCCTGCTCGGACTCCGCGTGTCGGGCCGCGCGCATCTGCCCGCGGACGGGCCGTTCATCATCAGCCCGAATCACCAGAGCTATCTGGACGCCTTCCTGCTCGTCGGATCGCTCGAGTTCAGGACGTTCAGACGGCTGTTCTTCGTGGGGGCCAGCGAGTACTTCGAGACGCCTTTTGAGCGGCGGTTCGCACGGCTGATGAACGTCGTGCCGATCGATCCGGACGCGAACCTCCTGCGCGCCATGCAGGCCGGCGTAGTCGGTCTTCGGCACAACCTCGTCCTCACGCTCTTCCCCGAGGGGGAGCGATCGCCCGACGGCTCGCCGCGGCGGTTCAAGAAAGGCGCGGCCATCACGGCGCTGCAGATGCAGGTGCCCATCGTGCCCGTGGCGATTCACGGGATGAGCGCGATCTGGCCGCGCGGCGCCCGGTTTCGCTGGCGCGCGCTCCTGCCGTGGAGCCGCACGCGCTGCGCGGTCAGGTTCGGGGCCCCGATCGGGCCCGACCGGGCGGGCGTCGGCGGACCCGACCGGTACGAGCGCCTGACCGCGGTGCTGCGGGAGACCGTCGTCGGGATGTGGGATGAGATGGAGCGGCGCTAGCCCGACCTCTACGCTTCCCAGGGCAGCCCGGGCCGCCCGAAGTGCCCGTAGTTGGTCGTCTGGCGATAGATCGGGCGAAGCAGGTCCAAGCGCTCGATGATGGCCCCGGGACGGAAGTCGAACGTCTTCACGAACTCCACGGCCGCCTTCTCGTCTCCCGTGCCGAAGGTCTCAACCTTGATCGAGATGGGCTGGGCCATGCCGATGGCGTAGGCCACCTGGATCTCGGCCCGCTTCGCGCGGCCCTGTTTGACGATCTGGCGCGCGACGAACCGGCAGAAGTACGCGCTCGCCCGGTCGACCTTCGACGGGTCCTTTCCGCTGAAGGCGCCGCCGCCGTGCCGCCCGACGCCGCCGTAGGTGTCGACGATGATCTTGCGGCCCGTCACGCCGCAATCGGCTGACGGCCCGCCCTGGGTGAAGCTGCCGGTCGGATTCACGAGCACCTGGACGTCCTCGGTGAACCACTTGCCGAGGACGCGGGGCGCCAGCGCGAACCGGACGTAGTCGCGGATGCCCGCCTGGTCGATCGCCGTCGTGTGCTGCGTCGAGACGAGCACGTGGGACACCCGGGCGGGAGCGCCGTTCTCGTACACGACGGAGACCTGGGACTTCGCATCCGGGCGCAGCCAGTCGTGCGTGCCGGCCTTGCGGTCTTCCGCGAGGCCGCGGGTCAGCCGGTGCGCCAGCAGGACCGGCGCCGGCATCAGCTCGGGGGTCTCATCGGTGGCGTAGCCGTACATCATGCCCTGGTCGCCCGCGCCCTGCTCGCCCGCCTTGTTCTTCGCGCGGCTCACGCCCTGGTCGATCTCGCCCGACTGCCTGCTGATGGCGATCAGCAGGTGAATCGTGTCGGCGCAGAACGGCTCGGACTCGTTGACGTAGCCGATCTCGCGGATGGCGCCGCGCACGATGTCCTCGTAGTGCACGCGCCCGCGCGACGTGATCTCGCCAGCGAGGATCACGAAGTTGTTCTTGCACATCACCTCGCAGGCCACGTGGCTGCCGGGATCCTGCGCGATGTAGGCGTCGAGCACGGAGTCGGCGATGAAGTCGCAGACCTTGTCGGGATGTCCTTCGGACACCGACTCCGAGGACACCGTGTACGGCAGCTGAGTCATGATTCCCTGGCCTCTCTTCCAGAACGACAAAAGGCTCGCCGACATTCCGTCGCGAGCCCAGCCGCGACTTAGATAGTTCCAGAGCCGGTTCACGACCGGCCTGGCGCGGCCCATCAAGTCGGGGAAATCGCCGCCTTCCTTGGTACTATGGCTGGCGCCGTCGCAGGATGTCAAGCATGGCGTTTGTTATGATAAGACCGTGTACGGAGCGCGCCGGGCGCGCCCCGGAGAGGCGCACATGAAGAACTCGCGGTGGTGGTGGGCCAGTGCAGTCGTCGTGACGCTCGCGTCGGCGGTGTTTCAGCGGATGAGCGGGCCGACCTATCCCGTTCGCGGAACCGTCACGCTCGGCGGACAGGAGCACCGCGTCCGGCTCGCCAGGACCCATCCCGGACCGGGCGACCAGCCCGTCGTCCTGAACGTGACGGACCCGGCGGTCGAAGGACAGGTGGCCTGGCGCCGGTTCCCGACCGGCGAGGCCTGGCAGACGATCCCGCTGGCGCGCTCGGGCGACACGCTGATGGCGGCGCTGCCCCACCAGCCGGTGGCGGGCAAACTCGAGTACCAGGTGCGCCTCCAGCGCGGCACGGAGCGGACCGTGTTCCCCGAGCGGCCGGCGATCACGCGGTTCCGCAACGAGGTGCCGGCCGCGGTGCTCGTCCCGCACGTGCTCGCGATGTTCCTGGCGATGCTCTTTTCGACGGCCGCCGGGCTGCACGCCCTCGCGCGCCGGCCTCAGGCCCGCCGGCAGGCTTGGACGTGCCTCGCGCTGCTGCTCGTCGGTGGCTTCGTGCTCGGACCGTTGATGCAGTGGTACGGGTTCGGCGCCTGGTGGACCGGCGTGCCCTTCGGCTGGGACCTCACCGACAACAAGACGCTGATGGCCACGGCGGCCTGGCTGTGGGCGGCGTGGCGGATGCGGGGCGGACGGGACGCCCGGTCGGCGATCCTCATCGCCTCGATCACCACGTTGATCGTCTTCGCGATTCCCCACAGCGCGTGGGGGTCGGAACTCACGTGGGACGCGCCGCCCGCCGTTCAGCGCTGAGGCAGCGTCCCGGCACCCAGCACCTCCCCGTCCACCGCGCCGGCGCCGCGCTGCACGCTGGCCTCCCCCGCCTGAAGCAGGCGCGCCTGGCGATCGACCGGCCCGGGCTCGGTGAGGTCCTTCGCCGATCGGACGCCCAGGTCCTTGAACTTCCGGGCCGCCGGGAGCACCCGGCTCTCGAGCGACGCGATCGCGGCGTTGTGGGCCTGCACGGCGCCGTCGAGCTTCCGCTGCAAGTCGCCCAGATGGTCGAACATCGTGCATAGCCGCTCATAGAGATCCCGGCCGAGGTCGCTGATGTCCTGCGCATGCGCGGCGAGCTTCTCCTGGGTCCACCCGTACGCGACGGTCCGGAGGAGCGCGAGGAGCGTCATCGGCCCGGCGAGGAAGACCCGCCGCTCGACGCCGTACTCGAACAATGCCGGGTCGTGCTGAAGGGCCGCGCTGAAGAACGCTTCGCCGGGCAGGAACAGCACGACGAAGTCCGGCGTCAGCGGCAGGTGCTCCCAGTAGCCCTTGCCGCCCAGCTTGGTGACATGCGCGCGCACCTGGCCGGCGTGGTCCCTGAGCCGGGCCTCGCGCACGTCCGGCTCCCCCGCCTCGACGGCCTCGAGGTAGGCCATGACGGGCGCCTTCGCGTCCACGACGATGCTGCGTCCACCGGGGACGGTGACGATGAGGTCGGGACGGAGCGCGGACTCGTCGCCCTCGATCGTCTGCTGCACCTCGAAGTCGCAGTGTTCTTCCATGCCGGCGAGCTCGACGACACGGCGCAACTGGACCTCTCCCCACCGCCCGCGCACCTGGGGCGCGCGCAGCGCCTGGACCAGCCGCCGCGTCTCGGCCTCGAGCTGCCGCTGGGTCTCGCCGAGCGAGGCGAGTTGCGTGGAAGTCTGCCCGCGCTCCTGCTGCCGGGTGGCCTCGACCGCCGACAGCGTGGAGTCGACCTTGTCGAGCGCGGCCTTCACCGGCTCGAGCGCCGCCGAAATGCTCTGCTGACGCTGGGCAAGATCCTGTTGTGCGCCGTTCGTGAACGCCTCGAGCCTCGCCGTGGCGAGGTCGAGGAACCGCCTGGCGTTGGCGTCGAGCGTGTCGGCCGAGAGCGCCGAGAAGGCGTCCTTCAGGCGCTGCTCGGCGTCGCGGTAGGTCGCGAGGCGCTCCTGGAACGACTGACGTTCTGCCTCCAGCGTCGCATCCAGCCGCGCGCGCGCTTCGGCGGTCGACGCGCGGCCCATCCACCACCCGAGCAGGACGCCGAGGCCCAACCCCGCGAGAGCGGCGAGAACCACGCTGAGCGGAATCGTCATGGACCCTGATGATGGACCGCCGAGGGTCCGGGGTCAAGCCGGGGTCCGTCGATCCGGTGGCCCTCGAGCTCGCGTCGGGCCGGCCTCCGGTGTGGCCGATTGCCACGGGTGTGGCACTTCGCACCGGCCGAGCGCGCGTGCGGAGCCGACATCTCACGTTATTCCCGTCTTCACGAGACCCCGGGCTCACTGCACCTCGGCATGCTTCTTGATGATGAGGGGAGTGTCTGCGCAAGGCCCTGAGGCGCAGGCGGGGCCGATCGCCGGTCACGTCGATCGCCGGCTCCACCGGATCGGGCGACACTGAAGAGAGGTCCGAACCCATGACGCGTCAGTCCCTCATCTCGCTCGTCACCATCCCGGCGCTCCTCGTTGCGTTCGCCGCGCCGTCTTTCGCGGCCGCCAAGAAGGTCCCGCCCGCGAAGCAGGTCCAGGCGACGTCCGCATCGATGAAGACCGCGCCGGCCAGGACGGCCGCCAAGGCCGTCGTCCTCGTCGACATCAACAGCGCGACGAAGGAACAGCTGGCGGCGCTGCCAGCCATCGGCGATGCGTACTCGCAGAAGATCATCGACGGCCGCCCGTACGCCAGGAAGTCGGAGCTCAAGACCCGGAACGTCCTCCCGGCGAAGGCGTACACAAGAGTCAGGAAGCTCATCATCGCCAAGCAGGCCGCGCCACTCGCAAAGTAGGCGGCCGCGGGAAGATCCGTCCAGTGGGAGTCTCCTCCTGACAGAGGAGCTCATGGTTAGAGAAGGCTGAAAGCAGAGGTACCTCCATGAACCGACGTGTGTTGCTCACGTTCGTAGCGCTCGTTGTCGCGTTCTCACTCAGCGGCGGCGCGGCGTACGCCCAGGCGGTCAGTGCCGAGGTCGGATTCTCGTTCGTTGCGGGCGGGAAGGTCATGCCGGCCGGCAAGTACTCGATTGAGGCTCCCTCCGAGATGGGGCCCGTGACGCTCACGGGGCCGGACCGGACTCGGGTCTTCCTGCCCGTCATCACGTTGCTGGGCCGGCACGACAAGGACACTGACCCCGAGTTCGTGTTCGACAAGATCGGCAGCAAGCTCGAGCTGTCCGAAGTATGGCTGCCGAACCAGGACGGGTTCCTCCTCCTCGCCACCAAGGGCCGCCATGAGCACGCCGTCGTCGGCGGTTCGAACCCGAGGAAGTAGCCAGCGGTTGACCCGGCGGGCGTCGCGTGACAGCCCGCCGGGAGCACCCCCGTGACTCCCCACGCTCGTCGTTCCCCCTTCCTGCCACCCACGTCCCCGGACCGCCCCTGGTCCACACACGGTCCTGGATCGGGTGCGCCGAACCGACGTGGTGTTCTAGAATGAGCGCGTCGCCGCTCTTCCCCGAGCTCACATGATGCCTTCGGCACCCGGGATTGCTTCTGCGCCCCTACCGAAGACGACCGCCGGGACACCACCGCGCGGGCGTTGGTCGCTGCGTCTGCGGCTGGGCGTGTTCATTGCGATCGCGATCGCCGCGGTGATCGGGACCACGACATTCCTCCAGTTTCGCCTGGTGGAAGGCACGCTCGAGGGCGAACTCATCGACACGGCCCGGCTCTCGGCGCTGGCGGTGGCCGACGATCTCGCCCTCGCGATCGACGACCCGGACCCGGAGGCCGTGCTGCGGCATCTGAGAGAGTTCAGCGAGAGCGTGCCCGAGATTGGCTCGCTGTCGGTCGTCAGAATGGAGGGCGGCCGGCCGGTGATCTTCGTGTCGACGGCCTCGGCCAGTCCGGGAAACGTGCTGGACGTCGGGCGGCGCGCGATCGAGAAGCAGGACGTGGAATGGGGAGGCGGCGCCGACCGGGTGCGCGTGCTCGCCGCGCCGTTTCTGCGCGGCGGGCGGGCGACGGGCGCCGTGGCCGTCACCGTGTCGTTCGATGCCCTCTACCGACTCCGCGAGCGCGATCGTGTCATTGCGGCCTGGGCGACGCTGGTCTCGGCGGTCGTGCTCTTCGGCATGGTGGAGTTACTGGTCAGGTGGCTCATCCACCGGCCGATCGACGGGATTCGCGCCACCATGCGGCAGGTCACCTCCGGCGACCTGGCCGCGCGGTCGCCGGTACTTCGCGCGGACGAGATTGGCGCGGTGGCTGATGGCCTGAACCGCATGCTCAGCGAGATGGAAGACCTCCACGGCGGCCTGCAGCAGCGCGTCGCCCAGGCGACACAGGAGGTGCGCGCCCGCAACCGCGAACTGCTGGAGATGTATCAGCAGATGTTCCGGCTCCGCGAAGAACTCGGCCGCTCCCAGCAGCTCGCGGCCGTCGGCGAGACGGCCGCGGCGGTCGCCCACCAGATCGGCACGCCGCTGAATCTCGTCTCGGGCCACATCCAGCTCGCCCTGGAGGCGCTCGGCGGATCGTCGCCGGCGGCGCGCCGGCTGCAGGTCGCCGAAGAACAACTGCACAAGGTCACCGCCATCGTCAAGGACCTCCTCGCTCGCTCCCGGCGCCCGCTCCGGCAGGAGGAGGTCGACCTGGGCGCGCTGCTCGGCCGCCTGTGCGCCCTCGTCCAGCCGGCACTCGAAGCCGGCGGCATCACGCTCCGGTTCGACAACGGCCGCGTGCCGGCCGTGGACGCGGACGCCGCGCAGCTCGAGCTCGCGCTGTTGAACCTGTTCAGCAACGCGATCGACGCGATGCCCGGCGGAGGGGAACTGGCCATCCGCCTGTTCCCGGCCGACGGCCGCGCCGTCATCGAAGTCGCCGACACGGGGTCCGGCATGCCCCCCGACCTTGCCAGCCGGGCCTTCGAGCCCTGGGTGACGACCAAGGCGGCCGGGCACGGCACCGGCCTCGGCCTCAGCATCACGCGCAGCGTCATATTCGAACACGGCGGCTCAGTGCACCTGAGGAGCGCCGTCGGCCAGGGGAGCACGTTCACCGTCGTGCTTCCCCCTGCTCCTCCTCCCGCTCCGGCCGTGGACCCACACCATGCCTGACATCCTGATCGCGGACGATGACCGGGACACCTGCCAGTTCATCGCCGAGCTGCTCGCGGCGCCCGGACGCCGCATCGTGTTCGAATCCGACCCGGCCGAGGCCATTCGCCGGGCGAGCGAGGAGCGTTTCGATGCCGTCGTGTCCGACATCAACTTGAACGCGGCGCAGACCGGGCTCGACGTGCTCCGGGCCGCGCGAGGCCGGAGCCCGCGCTGCCAGGTGGTCCTCATCAGCGGGTTCGGGACGCTCGAGACGGCCGTCGAGGCCGTGCGCGCGGGCGCATTCGACTACATCAGCAAACCCTTCAACATCACGCAGGTGAAGTCCGTGGTGGACCGGGCGCTGGCGCAGGCGATGGCTCCCGAGCGGGACGAGCCGCGCGTCCAGGCCGTCTCGGCCGCCGGCCTCATCGGCCGCACCGCGCCCATGCTCGAGGTGTACATGCAGATTGCCCTCGCCGCGGACGCGGCGGCGCCGGTGCTCATCATCGGCGAGAGCGGGACCGGCAAGGAACTGGTGGCGAAGGCCATCCATGCGCACGGGCGGCGGTCGTCGAAGCCGTTCGTCGCCGTCAACTGCGGGGCGATCACCGAGACCCTGCTCGAGTCGGAGCTCTTCGGACACACCCGCGGCTCGTTCACCGGGGCCGTCGCCGACGCCAAGGGCCTCTTCGAACAGGCGCACGGGGGGACCATCTTCCTCGACGAGATTGGCGAGACCTCGCCGGCGCTCCAGGTGAAGCTTCTGAGGACGATCGAGGAGAGCGAGGTCCGGCCGGTCGGCGCGGCACGGCCCGTCAAGATCGACGTCCGCGTGGTGGCGGCCACCAACGTGGAACTGGAACGGGCCGTCGGCGAGGCCAGGTTCCGGCAGGACCTCTACTACCGGCTCAGCGTCATCGTGATCCGCGTGCCCCCGCTTCGCGATCGGCGGGCGGACATCCCGCTGCTCATCGACACGTTCCTCCGCCGGGCCTGCGCCCGCGCCGGCCGCGAACGGGTGCTGGCCCCGGCCGCGCTCGAGGCGCTGGCCAATCACCCGTGGCCGGGCAACGTGCGGGAACTCGAGAACACCATCGAGCGCCTGGTCCTGTTCAGTCCGGGGACGGCGATTGACGTCGCCGACCTGCCGTCCGGGCTGGGCGGCCATGCCGTGCCGCTCGAGGACCGGCTGTTCGACGGACTGCCCCCGCTCGACGAGGTGGAGCGGCGCTATCTTGTGCTCGTCCTCGACGCCGTCAAGGGCAACCGCACGCGCGCGGCCGAGGTGCTCGGCATCGATCGCCGCACGCTCTACCGCATGGCCGAGCGATTCGGCCTGGACCTCGCGGGCGATGCCGACCGCTGATGGCGGCCCGGCTCAACGCCCGGCAGCCTTGATCCACGCCATCGCCTCGAGGAGCCGCCGCGTGAACTCCTCCTCGTTGCCGCTGAAGCGGTGGTTTGACGCGGGCACGATCCACAGCCGCTTCGGGTCCCTCGCCCGATCGATGAGCCGGGTCACCACCTGCACGGAGACGAACTCGTCATGCGTCGAGTGAATGGCGGCCAGCGGGACCGGGGCGAGCTGGTCGATGATGCGCTCCACACTGAATGTCGGCTCATTGGGGACGCCCTTCGTGAAATAGATCACCGCGTCCTTCCAGCGCCACCCAAGTTCGTTGACGTCCGGGAGGCCGAGGACCATCACGCCGCGAATGGCGCGCTTGACGTCCGCGTCGGCCGCCGCGAGCGCGCACAGGCCCGCGCCCTCCGACACGCCGATGAGGATCGGCTTCTGG
Organism: uncultured Acidobacteriota bacterium; assembly: GCA_963809475.1. Taxonomy (GTDB): domain Bacteria; phylum Acidobacteriota; class Vicinamibacteria; order Vicinamibacterales; family JAKQTR01; genus JAKQTR01. The sequence continues at coordinate 2,046,480 of CAWEJS010000001.1, read as the reverse complement.
ACGTGGCCCCGCGCGGCGAACGCCACGAGCGCCGAGAAGTCCCGGGGCACGTCCGCCTGGCTCAGCGTCGCCGCGCCGCGCGTGAACGTCGAGAGATACTCCCGGCTGTCGAGGCCCACTACGCGGTAGCCGACCCGCGCGAGCGTGTCCGCGACGTCGGGCCCCAGATGGATCCAGCCCCCATCGCCGCTGGCGACGACGACGGGATCTCCGGACGCCGGACCGAGCAGGCGAAGGCTCAGTGTCCGTCCCCTGACGGCGAAGTGATCGGTGGATTGCGCGCCGGCCGCGCACGCCGAGACCGTCTGCAGGCTGACGGCGACGAGGATCACCGCCCAGCGGGAACTCGTACGACGACGGGTCATGCCCACTCCGTCTCCTGCCTCGCGGCGGCGCGCCATTCTGACACGCGGCGAGGCAACCTGCCCCACTCTCCCCGTCCTGGGCCCCGATTCGCCGTCGTTCCAGGCCGGATCCTGACGGGCACCGGGATTGCAGATCACTGAAGCAGGAATGATGCCGAGGTCGGTCGGGGGCGAGAATGATACATGCCGGGCTGATTCACTACGGGTATCTGCTCCTCTTCCTCGGCGTCGCCGTTGAGGCGGACGCGTTCCTGATCGCGGGCGCCTTCCTCGCGCACCGCGGCTACTTCGACATCAGGCTGGTCATCGGACTGGCGGTCCTGGCGTCCGGCCTGGCGAACCAGGGGTGGTTCTGGCTCGCGCGCCGTCGGGGCCAGCAGTTCCTCCAGCGGAAACTCCAGGACGACCCGCGTTACCGGCGGGTCCACGGCTGGCTCCAGCGCCGGGGCGCCGTGCTCATCCCCGCGTCCCGGTTCCTCTACGGACTCCGGGTGGCGATTCCGGTCGCCTACGGCGCCTCAGGCAGTCCTCCGCTGACCTTCACGATCCTTGACGCCGCGAGCGCCGTCGTGTGGGGATTGACGATCGGGTTCGCCGGCTATGCGTTCGGCGGCACGGTGGAGTTCCTCCTCGCGGACGTTCAGCGCTACGAAACGGCGATCCTCGCCGGGGTCTTCCTCGTCACGGCGGTCCTGATGTTCCGGCGCCGGCAGCGCCTCGTCGCGGTCGTGGCCGCGCTGCGCCGGCCCGTGGAGACCGGCAGCCACGCCGCCCTGCGGCTGTTCTACCTGGTCCACGGGGCGGGCCGGGGTCTCGTGATGCATCCGAACGGGCGGCTCGCGGCGGCAGCGGTCCTGCTGGGGTTCCTGAACATCGTGTCCGCTGTGGCGGGCACCCGCATCCTCCATCTGGAATCGATGGCGGCCTGGCTGCCTTTCGAGGTCACTCACGGCAGCCGCGTGCTCATGCTGCTGGCGGGCCTGGCACTCATCTATCTCGGCCGGGCCATCGCCCGCCGCAAGCGCCTCGCCTGGGTCCTCGCGACCGGTCTGGCCGCGGGCAGCTCACTCCTGTATCTGGCCCACCACGGTTCCGTGTTGCGCGCCGCCCTGGCAGCCGGCTTCGCCGTGGAGTTCTGGCGGCAACGGCACCGGTTCCATGCGCGGACCGACCCGATGCGGCTGCGCCACGCCCTGGTTGCGGCGCCCGTCCTCGCGATCGCCGTCAGCCTGTACGGCATCGCGGGCCTGAGGGAGTTCGGCCACCCGGCGCCGCGGCTCGCCGACGCGCTCCGAACGACGTGGCGCATTGCCGGCTTCCAGGATCCGCCCCTCGTCGCCACGACGCGATCAACACTCGCGTGGGCGTGGTCGCTGCGCCTCCTGCTCGTCTCTTCCACTGGGTACGTGCTGGCCGCGGCGTTCGCCCCCGTGGCGTGGCGGGGTTATCGCTCACGCATCGGGGAGTTCAAGGTCGCCGGCCTGGCGTGGCAGCACGGGCTCGACTCGCTGTCGTACTTCGCGAAGCAGGACGACAAGCGGCACTTCAGCGCCGACGGACGTGCTTTCGTGGGGTTCCGGGTCAAGAACCGTGTCGCCGTCGTTGCCGGCGATCCGGTGGGCGAGCCGGACGCGGTCCCCGGCGTCATCAGCGCGTTCGTCGAGCACTGCCGCGTGAACGACTGGGTGCCGCTCTTCTACGAGGCGTCGCCACGGTATCTCGAAGAGTACCGGCGGCACGGCCTGCGATGGTTCAAAATGGGAGAAGAGGCGGTCCTGCAGCTGCCCGCGTGGTCCATGAGCGGCGGCGCGGTGGCGAAGGTCCGCCAGTTCGTCAACAAGGTCCGCCGAGAAGCGCCCGATCTCCGGGTGGTCGAGTATCGGCGCCGCGTGCCGAACCCGGAGGTCGACGATCAGCTCGAGGACATTTCGAGCGAGTGGCTGGCCACGAAGGCAGGCGGAGAGATGGGCTTCAATCTGGCGGTGTTCTCGATCGACGACCTGAAGGACAAGCGGACGTTCATCGCGCGGCGCGGGGAGGGCACGGTGGAGGCGTTCGTGACCTGGCTGCCCTATCGCGCGGGACGGGCCGTGGTCCTCGACGCCATGCGGTACCGGCAGTCTGCCCCGCCCGGCGTGATGGATCTGCTCATCTCGGAGTCGGCCCTGGCGTTCAAGGCGGAGGGACTCGAGGCGCTCAGCCTCGCCGTGGCGCCGATGGCCAACGCCGACGAGGGCGCCGCGCCAACCCCGTACGACCGCGCGGTCCGCCTCATCTTCGAGCACCTCTCGAAGGTGTACGGCTACCGGACGCTGTTCCAGTTCAAGAAGAAGTTCTCGCCGGTGTGGGAACCGCGCTATCTGGTGTTCCCGCGGCCCGACCTGCTGCCCCGCATCGCCTACGCCCTCATCAGCGTGCACTACGCGCGCGGGTAGCCCGCCCCCGGCGCGGAGCGACCCGTCCCGTCGCAGGGTCTTGACACGCAGCGTATCAAGTTCTACACTCGATCCATGGCAACAGGCGGCGAGGCATGACGGAGCGCGAGGACCTGTTCTTCATCAGCATGGCTGCGCGGCAGCTGGGGATGCACCCGCAGACGCTGCGGAAGTACGAGCGGCTCGGGCTCGTGCGTCCCACGCGCACGATTGGCAGCGTCCGCGTGTACGCGCGGCCCGAGATCGATCGCCTGCGCGTGATCAAGCACCTGGTCGACGAGGGCGGCATCAACCTCGCCGGCGTGCAGCGCCTGCTGGCCATCGCCGAGGCTGTTCAGCGCATCCGCCCGCTCGTGTCGGAGGCGACGCGGGGCCGGCACGCCGGGCGCCGCCGGCTGGCGCGCGAGATCGATCACCTGGTGGCGATGTTGGGGCTGTAGCCCGGGGGCCGCGGTGGAATTCAAGGACTACTACGCGACGCTCGGCGTCGCCAAGACGGCAACGGACAAGGAGATCGAGCAGGCGTACCGCAAGCTCGCCCGCAAGCTCCACCCGGACGTCAACCCGGGCGACAAGTCGGCGGAGACCCGCTTCAAGTCCATCAACGAGGCCTACGAAGTGCTCGGCGACCCCGAAAAGCGCCGCAAGTACGACGAACTCGGGGCCAACTGGCGTCAGTACGAGCAGGCGGAGCAGCAGGGCTGGCCGGGCGGCCCGGCCGCCGGCACGTGGACGGTCAATGTCGGCGGCGGCGAGGGCGGCTTCAAGACCATGACCGAGGACGAGATGCACCGCCTGTTCGGCGAGCAGGACCCGTTCTCGGACTTCTTCCACGCGTTCTTCGGCGGCGCCGGGCCCGCCGCGCCGCCGGGCGGTCCCGCGCGTCCGGGCCGCGGCCGTGCCAGGCGCGGCCGCGACGTCGAGCAGGATCTCGAACTCACCCTCGAGGAGGCGTACCACGGCGCGATGCGCCGGTTCGCCATCAAGCACGACGGCCACACGCGCAGCGTCGACGTGAGAATCCCTGCCGGTGTGAGCGACGGGTCGCGGGTCCGCGCGGCGGGCGAGGGAGAGCCCGGCGCGTCCGGTGCGGCCGCGGGCGACCTCTACCTGCGCGTGCACATCGCCCCGCACCCGCGCTTCGAGCGGCGGGGCCGCGACCTGCACGTCCACGTCCAGGTCCCGGTCACGACCGTCGTGCTCGGCGGCGAGGCGGAGGTGCCCGCCATCGACGGTAAGCCCCTGCGCCTGAAGGTGCCGGCCACGACGCAGAACGGGCAGGTGCTGCGGCTCAAGGGCCACGGCATGCCGGCCGTCGGCCGCCCGGACGATCGCGGGGACCTGTACGCCACGGTGGACGTGCGGCTGCCCCGGTCGCTGACCCCTGACCAGACGCGCCTGTACGAGGCACTGAAGCAGAGCGAGGAGGACTCGACACGGTCGAGTTAGTGCACACGCCATGACGCTGAACACGTTCACCGAGAAGGCACAGGAGGCCGTCCTCGACGCCCAGCAGCGCGCCGAGCAGGCCAGCCATCCCCAGACGGAGCCCGAGCACCTGCTCGCGGCCCTGCTCGCGCAGGCCGACGGCGTCGCCCCGGAGGTCGTGCGGAAGCTCGGCGCCGACCCCCGCGCCTTGAACGCCCAGGCCGACGCGGCGCTTGCCCGCCTGCCGCAGGCCCACGGCGGCGCGACGCCGGGCGCCTCGCCGCGCCTGCGCGCGCTGCTGCAGGCCGCCGAGGGCGACGCGACGCAGATGAAGGACGAGTTCGTCAGCACCGAGCATCTGTTGCTGGCGCTCGCCGGCGAAGGGGGCCGCTCGGAGTCGGCGCGCGTGCTCCACGCGCGAGGCATCACGCGCGAGCGGATCCTCGAGGCGCTCCAGGGTATCCGCGGATCGCAGCGCGTCACGGACCAGAGCCCGGAGGGCAAGTACCAGGCCCTCGAGCGCTATGGGCGTGACCTGACCGACCTCGCCCGCAAGGGGAAGCTGGACCCGGTGATCGGCCGCGACGAGGAGGTCCGGCGGGTGATCCAGGTGCTCTCCCGCCGCACCAAGAACAACCCCGTGCTCATCGGCGAGCCCGGCGTGGGCAAGACGGCCATCGTCGAGGGCCTTGCGCAGCGGATCGTCCGCGGCGACGTCCCGGAGGGTCTCAAGAACAAGCGCATCGTTGGCCTCGACATGGGGGCGCTGGTCGCGGGCGCCAAGTACCGCGGCGAGTTCGAGGAGCGCCTGAAGGCCGTCCTGAAAGAGGTCACGGACTCGGACGGCCAGGTCGTGCTGTTCATCGACGAGTTGCACACCGTCGTCGGGGCGGGCGCCGCCGAAGGCTCGATCGACGCCTCGAACATGCTGAAGCCGATGCTGGCGCGCGGCGAACTGCACACCATCGGCGCGACCACCATCGGCGAGTACCGCAAGTACATCGAAAAGGACGCCGCCCTCGAGCGCCGGTTCCAGCCGGTGCTGGTCGAGCAGCCGTCGGTCGAAGACACGATTAGCATCCTGCGCGGCCTCCGCGAGCGCTACGAGATCCATCACGGTGTGCGCCTGAAGGACACGGCACTGGTCGCTGCCGCGGTGCTGTCGCAGCGCTACATCACCGACCGGTTCCTGCCGGACAAGGCCATCGACCTCGTGGACGAGGCGGCGGCGCGCCTCCGCATGGAGATCGACTCGATGCCCGCCGAGCTCGATGAGGTCGAGCGGCGGATCATGCAGCTCGAGATCGAGGCGCAGGCGCTGCGCAAGGAGACGGACACGGCCTCGACCGAGCGGCTCGGGCGGCTCGAGCGGGAGCTCGCGGACCTCAAGGAGAACGCCGCGCGCCTGCGGGCGCACTGGCAGCAGGAGAAGGGCGCCATCCAGGATGCCCGCGCGCTGAAGCAGGGGCTCGAGCAGCTGCGCCACGAGATCGATCGCGCCCAGCGGGCCGGCGATTTCGCGACGGCGTCGGAGCTGCAGTACGGCCGCGTGCCGGAAACCGAGCGGAAGATCCACGACGCCGAACAACGCCTCGCCGATCTCCAGCGCGACACCAGGATGCTGAAGGAAGAGGTGGACGAGGAGGATATCGCCGAGGTGGTGAGCCGGTGGACCGGAGTCCCCGTCAGCCGCCTGATGGAGGGCGAGATCCAGAAGCTCGTCCGCATGGAAGAGCGGCTGCACCAGCGGGTCGTCGGCCAGGACGAGGCGATTGCCTCCGTTGCCAACGCCATTCGCCGCGCGCGTGCGGGTCTGCAGGACCCCAACCGCCCGCTTGGCAGCTTCCTGTTCCTCGGCCCGACCGGCGTCGGCAAGACCGAGCTGGCGCGCGCGCTCGCCGAATTCCTGTTCGACGACGAGCAGGCGATGATCCGGATCGACATGTCGGAGTACCAGGAGAAGCACACCGTGTCGCGGATGGTCGGCGCGCCGCCCGGATACGTTGGTTACGACGAGGCCGGGCAGCTGACCGAGGCCGTCCGCCGGCGCCCGTTCGCCGTCGTCCTGTTCGATGAGATCGAGAAGGCGCACGCCGACGTGCTGAACGTCCTGCTGCAGGTCCTGGACGATGGGCGGCTGACCGACGGAAAGGGGCGCACGGTGGACTTCAAGAACACCGTGGTGATCATGACGTCCAACCTGGGCGGCCAGTACCTGGCCGAGCACAGCGGCCAGCCTGGAGAGGGAGTGGACGAAGGGACCCGGCGCCAGATCATGGACGCGCTGCGGGCCCACTTCCGGCCGGAGTTCCTCAACCGCGTCGACGAGATCATCTTCTTCCACTCGCTCGGGCGCGAGCACCTGAAGCAGATCGTCGACATCCAGCTGCGGCGACTGTTCCATCGCCTGGAGGGACGCAAGATCACGCTCGACCTCACGGACAAGGCGCGTAACCTCCTCGTGGACGAAGGGTACGATCCGGTGTACGGCGCGCGCCCGCTGAAGCGCACGATCCAGCGGAAGCTGCTTGATCCGCTCGCGATGGCGATGCTCGAGGGCGCGTTCACGGACGGCGACACCATTCGCGTCGAGGCGGCGGGCGACGACCTCGCGTTCGTCAAGGGGACCGGGACTCGCGATTGACGCCCTCCCGATGGAGGGATACGATTCGGCCGACTGATCGAACCCCGGATGTCAACCCGCCTTCGTGGGAGCGGGTTCCGGGGTCCTGTCCGACTGGAGGGAGCGATGCGTTGGAAGGCGGGTGTTGCGGTTGCTGTGTGTCTCGTGCTGCTGCCCGGCCTGGCGACCGCACAGCAGACCGGAGCGATCTACGGCAAGGTGGCCGACACCGGCGGCCTCGTGCTCCCGGGCGTAACTGTCGAGGCGCGCTCGGACGTCCTGCCGGGCCCGCGCGTGACGACCACCGGCGGGGCCGGTGAGTATCGCTTGCCGGCTCTGCCGCCTGGCACGTACACCGTCTCATTCACGCTCGCCGGCATGAACCCCGTGACCCGGCAGGTGGCGGTGCAACTCGGACAGGAGACGAGCGTCGAGATCAAGATGGCGGTGCAGGGGGTGTCGGAGACAGTCAATGTCGTCGCCGCCATCGTGCCCGCGATCGAGAAGGACTCCACGGCCATCAAGAGCGGCGTGTCGTCGGACGTCATCAGGAGCTTACCGGTCGGCCAGGAGTACCGGGACCTCATCAAACTCATTCCGGGGGTGCAGTACACGCAGGACGGAACCCGAGGACCGAGCGCGGGCGGCAGCGGCCAGGACAACGTCTACAAGTTCGACGGGGTCAACGTGACGCTGCCGCTTTTCGGCACGCTGTCCGCCGAGCCGGCGTCGCACGACATCGCCCAGGTGACCACGATCAAGGGCGGCGCCAAGGCGGTGGACTTCGATCGCTCCGGCGGGTTCTCCGTGGACTCGGTCAGCAAGTCCGGCACGAGCGCGTTCCACGGGCAGGTCAGCTACCAGGTGCAGAGCAACCAGATGGCCGCGAAGCTGAACAGCGGCAGCTTGTCGAAGTACAAGCAGGACCGGAACTGGCTCACGGTCAACGCCGGCGGGCCGATCATCCCCAACAAGATCTTCTTCTATGGATCCTATTACCGCCCCGAGCGGTCGCGCAGCAACGCCTCCAACCTGTACGGCGCCTTGCCAGGCTATAACAGCGTCCGCAACGAGGGCTTCGGCAAGCTCACCCTCACGCCCATCAACTCGATTCTGGTGAACCTGAGCTGGCGTCAGTCGCACCGCCTCGACAAGGGCGACACGTTCGGCCAGGCCACGGCGGCCACGGCCGGCACGGGCAACGAGGCGTGGCAGAAGATCGGGACGGCCGACGCCTCGTGGGTCATCAACTCGAGGAGCTACGCGTCGTTCAAATACACGCACTTCGAGAACCCGACGCAGGGCCGCCCCGACAACGTGGCGAACGTCACGCCTAGCCTGACGGTCGGCACCCGGATCGATCTGGTGAATCTCGACAAGGCCGGCCTGTTCTCGGTCCCGAGTCCGCTGGCGGCCACCGCTTCCGGCGCGGAGGCCTTCAACGCGTTCATCGCGCCGATCATCGATCGGTACGGGTACACCCTGAACGGCGTGAAGACCGGCGGCGGCACAGTCGGGTACGGCACCCAGTTCGACAAGGACGACTTTTTCCGCGACGCCGGGCAGTTCGCCTACAACCTGGTCCTCGGCACGACGATGCGGCACAATCTGCACGCCGGGCTGCAGTGGTACACGGATTCCGAGGATCTGAAGCGCAGCTCGAACGGCTGGGGCTCCATTTCCGTGCCGGGCGGCCGCCTGGCGAGCGCGGGCGTCGGCGGCGTGAACGCGTACTATCAGGCGATCTACCTGCAGCAGACGACGGGCCAGGTGCCGGCGATCCACTCCGAGTACAGGTCCCTGAACATCGAAGCGAACGACACGATCGCCTGGAAGAACTGGTCGTTCAATCTCGGGGCGCTCGTCAGCAAGGACACGCTGTACGGGCAGGGCCTCCGCAACGACTCGTCGACGCTCTCCGGATTCGTCGCGGCCCCGGGCACCAGGTACAAGATGTACACGGTCCCGTTCAAGAAGATGATCCAGCCGCGCGTCGGCGCGACCTGGGCCTACAACGGGCGGGACACCGTCTACACGAGCTACGCGAAGTACACGCCGGCCGCCAGTTCGCTGCCGCGCGCCGCATCGTGGGATCGGAACATCGCCGGTGCCCAGGTCAACGCCTACTTCGATCAGAATGGCGTCTACTACGGCAACACGATGACGCTGTCCTCCTCGGGCAAGCTGTTCGTGCCGGACTTGACGCCGCGCACGATCAACGAGTTCCTGGCTGGCACCTCCAGACAGCTGAGCCAGAACCTGACGGGCCGGGTCTACTTCCGGTATCGCAAGGGCTCCCACTTCTGGGAGGACACGAACAACAACGCACGCGTCATCTTCGCCCCGCCGCCCGGCATTCCGCAGGAGCTGTACGTCCCGGACCTCTCGGCGAAGCTCGCCCAGATCGGCAGCGGCTCGACCTACGTCATCGCCGAGCTGGACGGGGCCTACACGAAGTACTACGAAACCACCTTCGAGTCCGAGTACCGCACCCGGAGGGTCTACCTGCGCGGGTCCTACACGTGGAGCAAGTACTACGGCAACTTCGACCAGGATGGCTCGGCCACTGCCAGCGCGAACGACGCCAACGTCTTCATCGGCTCGTCGAACATCGGTGACGGCGCAGGCCGCCAGCTCTGGAACTTCAAGGACGGCAGGCTCCACGGGGATCGCCCGCACAGCCTCAAGCTCTATGGCTACTATCAGCTGAACTGGAACGCGAGCGTCGGCGCGTTCGGCATCATCCAGTCCGGGCAGCCGTGGGAAGCGCTGAGCTACGAGCCGTACATCGCGCTGACGACCAGCACGAGCGACACGAACCGGTACGCCGAGCCGGCAGGGTCTCGACGGACCCCGACCCACTACCAGATCGATCTGAACTACACGCAAAACCTCAGGGTGTACCGCCGTTCCACCGTGCAGTTCGCCGTCGATCTGTTCAACGTCTTCAACAAGCAGACGGGGTACAACTATCAGCCAAGCGTGCACAGCACGCTGTTCGGCGTCCCGCAGTCCTATATGGACCCGCGCCGCGTGCAGGTGGCGATGCGGTTCCAGTTCTAAGGATAAGTTGCAGTCGCCAGTAGCCAGTAGAGCTGACAGAGGACGGAGGACGGGAGACAGAAGCAGGGAGCAGAGAGTAAGGATAGCGAAGGGGTCGGGTCTAATTACGCACGAGGCCTGCATTAAGCGACAGAATTGAAATCGGCTTCGCCTGATGACGGTTCTGTCGCATCGACGATGCCGGTATGCGTAATTAGATCCGACCCCTAAACAGGCGCTCGCGGGCGATGAGGTCGCGTGTTTCGGGCGTCGCGTGGCGCCGGGCTGCGTCAATGCGCGCGGCCTTGTCCGGCTCGTTCAGCAGGACGCTGACCTGCGCCCGCTTGAACAGCGCCACGGCGTACTCCGGGTGCGAGGGAGGCACGCGATCGAGGGCGGCTCGGGCGTCCTCGAACCGCCGGGCGTCCATGTAGAGCACGCCCAGCTCCAGGTCGTGCGTGAAGCGGCTCACCTCGACAGCCCGCGCGCGCTCGAAGGCATCCAACGCGACGGCGGTGTTCCCCTGGCTCATCGCGAGCCGGCCGAGCTGGACCAGATCAACCGCCGCTGGCGCGTGCAGGCTGAGGATCTTCTGACGCAGGGCGAGCGCGTCCGCGAGGCGGCCCTGCCGCTCGCGAATGGCCGCCAAGCCCTCGAGCGCCGGCAGTCGGTCGGGCGACTCAGCCACGGCCTGCTCCAGCAGCGGGACGGCGCGCTCCCAGTCAGGGCCCTTCGCGTAGTGAAGTCCAAGGTACGTCCGGACATCCTGCGACTGCGGCGCGAGTGCCGCGGCTCTCCGAAACAACTCCAGGGCCCGCTGGTCGTGGCCGAGGGCCGAGTGCGCCGTCGCGAGGCGCAGGACGGCGTCCAGGTTATGCGGGTCCCCCTTGAGGATGCGCTCGAGCAGCGGGGCCACCTGCGCGTACTTCTCCGCGACGAACAGTCCCGATGCACGCTCCAGGTTGTCGAAGAGCTCTGTCATGTCGGCGGGACGCGGCGCATCCTTGCGCACGACCGGCGCTGCCCCCGCGCTCACGTAGCCGAGGCTGGCCAGCGTCCGCCGCGTGTCGGCATCGAGCGCCTCCGGCGCGCGGGCCGCACCCGGCGACGGAACCGGGTAGTCCCTCAGCGCCGCTGGCACCAAGGGCCGGTTTGGAGTGTCCGCGATGTCGCGCGACTCGGCCGGATCGGCCACGACGTCGTACATCTCGATCCGGCCTGCGAGAATCGACTTGTGCGCGCCCTCGACGGCCATCGTCTGGGGCTGCCAGCCGTAGTTGAGGAACGGCTTCATCGCCTCCCCCAGCACGACCTCCGCGTCGGCCCCGCGGAGACTGTGAGCGCCGTCCAGCCCGGCAAAGTCGAGCACCGTGTGGAACACGCGGCGCGTGCTGATTGCGGCGTCGGTCACGCCGGCAGCCACACCGGGACCGGCGACCACGAGCGGCACGTGCATCGTCGCCTGATAGAGCAGGTTCCCGTGGAGGCCCTCACCGTGTTCGCCGAGCCCCTCGCCGTGATCGCCGACGAGAATGATGGCGACGGGCCCCGGCGAATGCTCCTTGAAGGCCTGCACGAGGCGGCCGAGTTCGGCGTCCATCGACGCGACCTCGCCCAGATACGGCGTGCCCGCGAACTGCTGGCGGTACGGCTCCGGAGGCTCATAGGGAAAGTGCGGGTCGAAGTAGTGCACCCAGAGGAAGAGCGGCGCCGGCGCTGACGATTCCCCGCCGACCTCGCGCGCCAGGTACGCGAGTACGGCGTCGGTCGTCCCCCTGGCCGCACGCTCACCGAGGCGTGCGGGCATCGCGTCGTCGTACACATCGAAGCCCCGGGCGAGGCCGAACTGCCTGGCGAGAATGAACGACGAGACGAACGCCGCGGTGCGATAGCCCGCCCGTTGCAGCTGCTCGGCCAGAACGGCCTGGCTCGAGGCGACGTAGCGGCCGTTCTCGTGGATGCCGTGGCCCGCAGGGTACAGGCCCGTCAGCATCGAGACATGCGATGGCAGCGTCTCCGGGACGGTCGCGTACGCCTGCCTGAAGCGCCGACCGCGCGCGGCAATGGCGTTGAATGCCGGCGTCGTGATGCCCAGGGCGTCCGGACCGATGACGTCCGCGCGCGTCGTGTCGAGGGTGACGAGCAGAATGGACGGACGAGCCTCGGCGGGCGCGCCCGGCGGCGGGGCCGTTCCCCCACTGCACGCGGCCGCCAGCGCAGCGGCCAGCACGAATCCTGCGGCCTTCGCCGCGCGGCCACACATTGTCACGCCCGCCTCGCTGCAGCCAGTAGGCAGGAGTCGGGAGTTTCCTTCCCTACCCCATCCTCTGCATCGACGAGAGGAACTCGGCGTTCGACTTGGTCTTCGCCATCTTGTCGAGCAGGAGTTCCATCGCCTCGACCGGCGACAGCGGATTGAGGACCTTGCGCAGTACCCAGATGCGGTTCAGGTCGTCACGCGGGATGAGCAGCTCTTCCTTGCGGGTGCCGCTCTTCTGGATGTCGATCGCCGGGAACACGCGCTTGTCCACCAGCTTGCGGTCGAGGTGGATTTCCATGTTGCCCGTGCCCTTGAACTCCTCGAAGATGACATCGTCCATGCGCGAGCCGGTGTCGATGAGCGCCGTGGCGATGATGGTGAGCGAGCCGCCTTCCTCGATGTTCCGGGCCGCGCCGAAGAAGCGCTTGGGCTTCTGGAGCGCGTTCGAGTCGAGGCCGCCCGACAGCACCTTGCCCGACGGCGGGATCACGGAGTTGTAGGCGCGCGCGAGACGCGTGATGGAGTCGAGCAGAATCACCACGTCCTTCTTGTGCTCGACCAGGCGCTTCGCCTTCTCGATGACCATCTCCGCCACCTGGACGTGCCGCTGGGCAGGCTCGTCGAAGGTCGACGAGATGACTTCGCCCTGCACCGAGCGCTGCATGTCGGTCACTTCCTCCGGGCGCTCGTCGATCAGGAGGACGATGAGGTACGTCTCCGGGTGGTTCAGCGCGACCGACTGCGCGATGTTCTGCAGCAGCATCGTCTTGCCCGTGCGCGGCGGCGCGACGATCAACCCGCGCTGGCCCTTGCCGATGGGGATCATCAGGTCCATCACGCGTGCCGAGAGGTTGTCGGCGGTCGTTTCGAGGTGGAAGCCTTCCTGCGGGTACAGCGGCGTGAGGTTCTCGAAGAACAGCTTGTCGCGCGCCTGGTCCGGCGGCTCGAAGTTGACCGCCTCGACTTTGATGAGCGCGAAGTACCGCTCCCCTTCCTTGGGCGGCCGGATCTGGCCCGACACCGTGTCCCCGGTCTGCAGGTCGAACTTGCGGATCTGCGACGGCGACACGTAGATGTCGTCGGGCCCGGGCAGGTAGTTGTAGTCGGGCGCCCGCAGAAAGCCGAATCCGTCCGGCAGCACTTCGAGGACGCCTTCCGAGAAGATGAACCCGCTCTGCTCCGTCTGGGCCTTCAGGATCTGAAAGATGAGTTCCTGCTTCCGCATCCCGGTCGCGCCGGTCACGTTGAGGTCCTTCGCGACCTGGGTGAGCTTCTGGATGCTCATCTCCTTCAATTCGGAGATGTTCAGGCCCTCGCCGGTCCGCTTCTGGCCCTCGGCGGCGGCGGCGGGCTTCGGCGCGTCGGTTGGCGGCTGGGGCGCGGCGGGAGCCTGCGCGGCAGCATCGGGCTGGGTGTCGGCCGTGAGGGTGGCGTCGGCGGGCGTGTCCTGGCCGTTGGACGCACGCGGGGTCTGTGGCTGTCGCTTGTGGTTGTTCGGCATGGATTCGACTCGAAACGCGGTGACGGCTGGTTAGAGACGGACTCTCGACAATTGCGGGGTGGAAGGGCCCCGCCGCCCGGGCAGACGTGGGGGGAACTGAGCCCTTTCACTATAGAGCAGGCGTTCGCAGCGCGTCAACTGACCGGGCCTGCTTCCTACAGCTTCGGCCCTGCCTTCTCGAGTTCCCTCGCCTCGGCGGTCGCGAACTTCTTGAAGTTGTCGATGAAGCGCGCCGCCAGCTGCCGGTAGCGCTGGACGTAGAGGTCCCGGTTCGGCCAGGACGAGGCCGGGTCGAGGACCCTGTCCGGGACGCCGGGGCACGTCGTCGGCACCTGGAACCCGAAAATCGGATCCGTTGCGAACTCGACCTCCCGCAGCTGCCCGCTCAGGGCGGCGTTCAGCATGGCTCGCGTGTAGCGGATGCTGATGCGCTTGCCGACGCCGTACTGCCCGCCGACCCAGCCGGTGTTGACCAGCCAGCAGTCGGCGCCGTACCGCTCCACCTTCTCCTTGAGCAGGCGCGCGTAGAACCTCGGCGGGTGCACCATGAACGGCGCGCCGAAACACGTGCTGAAGGTGATCTCGGGCTCCTTGCCCAGCCCGACTTCGGTGCCTGCGATCTTGGACGTGTAGCCCGAGACGAACTGGTACTGGGCCTGGTCGACGGACAGCCTGGCGATGGGAGGCATGACGCCGGAGGCGTCGCACGTGAGGAAGATCACGTTCTTCGGGTGGCCGGCGCGCTTGCCGGCGACGGCGTTCCCGATGAACTCGAGCGGGTACGAGGCCCGCGTGTTCTCGGTCAGCGTCGAATCGTCGAGGTCAATCAGCCGCGTCACCGGGTCGAACACCACGTTCTCGAGAATGGTGCCGAAACGGTGCGTCGTCGCATAGATCTCGGGCTCGGCCGATTCGGACAATTGGATGACCTTGGCGTAGCAGCCGCCCTCGAAGTTGAAGACCCCGTTGTCGCTCCAGCCGTGCTCGTCGTCGCCGATGAGGCCGCGGCCCGGGTCCGCCGAAAGCGTCGTTTTGCCCGTGCCCGACAGGCCGAAGAACACCGCGACGTCACCGTCCGCGCCGACGTTGGCGGACGAGTGCATCGGGAACACGCCCTCCAGCGGCATCAGGTAGTTCATCACCGTGAAGACCGCCTTCTTGATCTCCCCGGCGTACCCCGTGTTGCCGATGATGCACAGCCGCTGGTCGAAGTTCAGGGCGATGAGGGTGTTCGACGGCGTCCCGTCGATCTGCGGGATTCCCTTGAACGCCGGGCAGCAGAGGACGGTGAAGTCCGGCACGTGGCGCCGGTACTCCTCGTTCGTCTTCGGCACGATGAACATGTTCCGGGCGAATAGGCTGTGCCAGGCCAGCTCCGTGATGATGCGCACGGGCATCCGGAAGTCGGGGTCGGCGCCGACGAAGCAGTCCTGCACGAACAGGTCCCGCCCCTGCAGGAACCCCTGCATCCTCGAGAAGAGCTCGTTGAACTTGGCCGGCGCGAGGGGACGGTTGTACTCTCCCCACCAGACGTGCTCCTCCGTCGACGGCTCGCGCACCACGAACTTGTCGTTCGCCGATCGCGCCGTGTGCTTGCCGGTGTTCATCACGACCGCCCCGTCGCGAGTGATGGCGCCCTCGCGGCGGAAGACGATCTCCTCGTACAGGGCCTCGGCCGGCAGGTTCCAGTAGACGCCGCCCAGGTTGAGGAGGCCGTGATTCTCGAGCCCGTAGTCGCTCTTGCGCGCCGCCGCCTGGGGCTGCGCGGGCGTCTTGATGTCGAGCAGGTTGATCATAGCCAGTCCCTGATCAGGCGCTTGTCGCCGATGTAGATGTCGTTTGGAGAGGTCGGGTCGAGCGCCCACTTGATGCGGGCGATCCCCTCGGTGACGTCCTTGACGGTGCCGGCGTAGCTCAGCCGCAGGTGCCCCTCCATGCCGAACTCGCGCCCGGGCACGGTGACGACCAGGGCCTTCTTCAGGAGGAATCTGGACAGCTCGACCGAGTTGCCGCTGTACGCCCGGAAGTCGGGCAGGCAGTAGAAGGTCCCGTCGGGCTTGTGCGTCTTCACGCCGTTGAACGAGCCCAGCTCGCGCATCGCCACGTCGCGGTTGTTCTGGATGGTGAGCCGCAGCGATTCGACGACGCTCTGCAGCCCCAGCAGGGCGCCCTCCGCCCCCGCCTGCATCACCGGGGACGCGCACGACGTCGTCTGGGCCTGGACGTTGTTCATGACCGTGACGATCTGCCGCGGCGCCACGCACCAGCCGATCCGGAAGCCCGTCATGCCGTACAGCTTCGCGATGCCGTTGACGACGATCAGCCGCGAGTCCTCGACGTCCTTCGTCGTAAACCGGTAGCAGGGCGGGGCCACGCGCCCGTCGAACACGAGCTTGTGGTAGATGTCGTCCATGATCAGGTAGATCTTCTTCCGCTCGCAGAACTCCACGATCTGGGCGATGAACTCCTCCCGGTACACGATCCCGCTGGGATTGTTCGGGCTGTTCACGATCATGGCCTTGGTCGACGAGCTGACCGCCCGTTCGATGTCCGCCATCCGCGGGTGGAAGCTGCCGTCCTCGGGCGTGACGATGACCGGCACGCCGTAGACCATCTTGACCATCTCCGGGTAGCTCACCCAGTACGGCGCGAGGATGATCACCTCGTCCTGCGGGTTGAGCAGCGTGTAGAGGACGTTGAAGATCGCCTGCTTGGCCCCCGAGGAGACGATGACGTTCTCGGGCGCGACGACCTTGTCGTACGCCTCCTCGGTGTAGCGGATGATCGCCTTCTTCAACGACGGGAGGCCGTCCGACGGGCAGTACTTCACGTCGCCCTGGCTCAGCTTGGCCGCCGCGCTCAGGATGGCGGTAATGGGCGTCTTGTTCTTGGGCTCCCCGATGCCGAGATGAATGACCGGCTCGCCGCGCTCCCGCAGCAGCCGGGCTTCTTCGTTCAGCCGCAGCGTCGGCGACTCGATGATCGCGCCTGCCAGCTCACTGACGCTCATGGTGACTCCTGTCCCTAGCCTGAACCTTCGCGCGCTTCTCCCGCAGCCGCTCCTCCACCACCTCCGGCACGAGGCCGGCCACGGGCCCGCCCAGCGCGAAGACCTCCTTGATCAGCCGCGAACTGACGTAGGTGTACTGCTCGGCCGGCATCATGAACACGGTCTCGATGTCCGGGCCGAGGCGCCGGTTCATCAGCGCCATCTGCAGCTCGTACTCGAAGTCCGACACGGCGCGCAGGCCGCGGACGATGACCGATACGCCCCGCTGCTCGGCGTACTCCACCAGCAAGCCGTCGAACGACTCGACCTCGACGTCCGCATGCTCGCGGAACACCTCCATCGCCATCGCCATCCGTTCTTCGGACGTGAACAGCGGGTGCTTCTCGGCGTTGCGGAGGATCGCCACGATGATGCGGTCGAAGAGCCGCGCTCCGCGCAGGATGATGTCAACGTGGCCGTTCGTGAGCGGGTCGAACGAACCCGGGTAGACCGCCACGCGTTCGCGGGCCGTGCTCATGGTGTCTCCGTCCCGCCAGGCGCCGCGCCGGGCGCTTCGCGGAAGAACGTCACGGCGCTGTCGCCGGTCGTCACGTGCCGCGTCACGGCCCATGCCCCCAAGCGGCCCGGCGCCGGACGGCGGGCGGCATGCTCCAGCACCAGCAACCCTCCCGGCGCCACCCGGGCCGACGCGGCAGCGAGCACGGCATCGAGATCGGGATGGTCATACGGGGGATCCAGCAGGGCGAGATCGAATCGCCGGCCGGCGGGCAGTTGGCTCAAAGCCCGCGTGAACTCGGCGCGAATCATAGCATAAGCCGCCGTGATGCCGCAGTGCGCGAGGTTGCGCGCGATGAGAGCCGCCGCGCGGCGGTCCTCGTCGATGAATACCACCTCCGCCGCCCCCCGGCTGAGGGCCTCGATGCCCAGCGCGCCGGACCCGGCAAAGCCGTCGAGCACCCGCGCGCCTTCGACGACGGGCGACAGCATGGAGAACAGCGACTCCTTCAGCCGATCGGACGTCGGCCGCAGCCCGGGCCAGTCCGGAGACGCCAGCCGCCGCCCCTTGTATCGCCCCGCGATCACTCGCATCGGCACACCCCGGCGTCCGGTCGTCGTTCGTGCATCGTCCCGGCTACCCGACCGCCGCGAGCCCGAAGCGATCGGACCAGCTCCGCCGCGCCTCCGTGATGAGCGGCCCCTCCGGCGGCTCCCGCTCGAGCGCGGCCGCCGCGAGCTGCCGCGCCCGCTCCATGATGTCCCGATCGCGCAGGAAATCGCCAGAGCGCAGGGTCGGCAGGCCCGACTGCCGCGTGCCGAAGAAGTCGCCGGGGCCCCGCAGTTCCAGGTCACGCTCGGCGATCACGAATCCGTCCGTCGTGCCGGTAAGGGCCTGGAGCCGCGCGTCCCCGTTGTCGCCGAGCGGCTCCTGATACAGCAGCAGGCAGAACGACTGGTGCGCGCCGCGTCCCACGCGCCCCCGCAGTTGATGGAGCTGGGAGAGTCCGAACCGCTCCGCATGCTCGACGATCATCACGGTGGCATTCGGCACATCGATGCCGACCTCGATGACGGTGGTCGACACGAGGAGGTGCACGTCGCCGGCCGCGAACGCCCGCATCACGCGGTCCTTCTCCTCCGGCCGGAGCCGCCCGTGCAAGAGGGCCAGCCGGTAGTCCGGAAACACCTCCGACGCGAGGTGATCCGCCATCTCCGTCGCCGCCCGGACATCCACCTTCGACGACTCCTCGATCAGCGGATACACCACGTAGGCCTGGCGGCCGGCCTCGAGCTGGCCGCGCACGAAGGCGTGCGCCTCGTCGCGTCGTGCCTGCGGCATCGCGGTCGTCCGGATCGACTGGCGCCCCGGCGGCAGGTCGCGAATCACGGACACGTCGAGGTCGCCGTACACCGTCAGGGCGAGCGTGCGGGGAATCGGCGTCGCGGTCATCACCAGCACATCCGGGCTCCAGCCCTTCTCCCGCAGCACCGCCCGCTGCATCACGCCGAAGCGGTGCTGTTCGTCCACGACGACGAGGCCGAGCCGCGCGAAGGCGACCTCCTCCTGCACGAGGGCATGCGTGCCGACGACCAGCCGCGCCCGGCCCGACGCCAGGTCGCTCAAGACCCGGCGGCGCTCGCCCGCCGCGCACGAACCGGTCAGCAGCGCGACGTCGTACTGGGCCGGAGCCAGGAGGCCGCGGATGGTGAGGAAGTGCTGCTCGGCCAGGATCTCCGTCGGCGCCATGAACGCCACCTGGAGGCCGTTCTCCATGGCGACGACCGCCGCAAGGAGGGCGACGATGGTCTTCCCCGCGCCGACGTCCCCCTGCAGCAGCCGCTGCATCGGGCGCGGCCGGGCCATGTCCTCGACGATGTCCTTCACGGCCTCGCGCTGCCCTGCCGTCAGGACGAAGGGCAACACGGCCCTCGCGGCGTTCCAGACGCGGTCGTCCACGACGACGACCGCGGGTTTGCGCATGGCGTCGGCTTCGCGGCGCCGCCACGCGAGCCCGACCTGGAACAGCAGGAACTCCTCGAGAATCAGCCTGACCTGCGCGGGCGTGCGGAAGGCGTTCAACACCTCGACCGCCGTGCCGGCGGCAGGGAAATGCGCCGCCTCAACCGCCTCCCGCCACCCGGGCAGCTCCGATTCGCACAGGAGCCACGCTGGCAGCACGTCCGGCAGGCCGGCCGGCAACTGGTCGAGCGCCTCGCGGACGAGTGTCCGCTGCACGCGGCACGAGACGCAGCCGGCCCGCTCGTAGATCGGCACGATGCGGCCGGTGTGAATCGAGTCCCGTTCGAGCCGGCCCGGCAACTCGTGCTGCGGGTTGGTGAGCTGCAGCCCGCCCCCGTCGCGGTGCTCGACGGTCCCGAAGAGGATCACGTCCACGCCCCGGCTGATGACGTTCGCCATGAACGGCTGGTTCAGCCAGACGGCGCGAATCGTGCCGCTCGCGTCGCGGACCACGGCCTCGAACAGCTTGAACCCGGGCCGTCGCGTCAGGCGCAACCCGCACGACACGACCGTGCCCGTGAGCGTCGCGGACTCCCCCGCCCTCGCGCTCGCGATCTCCCGGAACCGCGCGCGGTCTTCGTACCGCAGGGGGAAGCGGGCCAGCAGGTCACCGACCACGCGCAGCCCGACGTTCGAGAGGTCGGCCGCCCGCCGCGGCCCGACGCCCCTGAGCGCCGAGAGCGGAGTCTGGAGCGTCACTGGACGACGATGGCCTTCCGGGCCTGGACGGTCAACTGGCGGATACCCGCGGGCAGCTCGAACGCCGAGTCGAGGTCGAACCCGGCCGGGCTCGAGGACGTTCGCGAATAGAAGGAGACGAGCTCCTGCAGCAGGCTCTTCGGAATGCTGAATCCCGCGGCGGTGGCGGCCTCCAACTCGAAGCGGAAGACGCCGTCGCGCGATCGCAGCACGCCCGTCGCGGTGACCGGCACCCGGCCGCGCAGCAGTTGCGCCACGTCGAACATGCCGCGTTCCCGGGACAACCGGACCGCATCGAGATCGACGACCGCCTCGGCGCCGAGGCGCCCGTCACCAAGGGCGAACACGTACGGATCGAGGACGCCGGGGGGCACCACGTCCTTCGCGCGGAACCGGAGATACGCGTTGACCTCGGGTTCGGTGACGACCGTCTGGACGTCGCGGCGGCGGCGGGAGGGCGTCGGCGCGTCGCGGGCCAGGACCGCCGCCCACTTCGTCACGAACCGATCCGCGTCCGCGATCGAGAGCGGCAGGCGCGCCGGGCGGCCCTCCTGCCCGGGGCCGGCGGCCACGCACAGGCACGCGCAAAGCAGCAGGAGAGCGGACCGCACCAACCGAGTCTAGCCCGGATTCCCCACGACGCCAACAATCCGCCCGTTGGACTTCGGCTCCGGCCCCGGCGTGCGGTCTTCGCTCAGGGCAGGCATGGCTCATGGGAGGCGGTCGGGGTCGAGCCTGCCGGCGTCCGCTCGGCGCGCACGCAGCATGAGTTGGAACTTCCGCCGCTCCATGCTCTGCTCGAAGACGCGCAACCGCGCCTGCCGCCAGACGTCCAGCTGCTGGTCGAGCGCATCGTACGCGCGGCGAGTCTCCGCGGCGGCGCGCCCGTCGAGATCCTGCAGCGCCTGAAGACGCTCCTTCAGTGCGGCCTCTCCGCCCGGCGCGGCGGGCCTCGCGGTGAGCCGCGACAGCTCGGCCACGATCCGCTGCCGGGCCTGCTCGTTCCTCCGCCTCGTCTCCTGCAGCTGCTTCAGCTTCGGGAGAAACTGGCCGAACTGCACGTCGTCGAGTTGCAGCGCGTCCTGGGCCTGCATCACGAGGTACGCATCGAACAACCGCTGGAGTTCGGCGACTTCGATGCGCTGCGCCGGTCCACCCATGGCGCGGCCGAGCCCTTGCCCGGCCCGGGCGCGCTCGCCCGGGACGGGGGTGGGCGGCTGGACCTGCGCCTCCAGCCTGGTCACGGCCCCGGCCAGGCCGGCAGCCAGGACGACGCCGACCGCGAACACCGCTCGTTGCCCTCGCCCACGCATGGTTCTCATGTCTTACGCCCCGGGATACATCGGATTGGCGGAGAAGGGCCGCGCCATCTCCGTCTGAAGGATCTTCGCCAGTTCGCCGCGTTCCGCGTCGCTGAGTTGCCACAACGCCCGATCCGCGCCGCCCGGCTCGGGCAGCACGCCCGACGCGATCGCATCATCGAGCGCCACGTCAGCCGACAGGTCACTGACCAGCGTCCAGGAGGAGTCGTCCATCTCCGCGGAGTTCTCGACCGTCTCAGCCATCGCCTGGACCGACGCGGTACTCGCCACCGGCGCCGGTCCGGCCGGCGCGGAACGCGCCGGACCATTCCACAGCATGACCGCCGGACCTGCCGTCAGGGCGAGGACGGCCACCATGCCAATCGGGGCCCATTGCCATCCCCACGTCCGCCACCAGGACCTCGGAGCCGGGACCTCGCGGACGGCGGCGCCGACGCGGGCGGCCAGGTGCTCCCAGAAGAGCGGTGACGGTTCAGGGACGGGATCCTCGCTCGAGAGCCGCAGCGCCTCGCGCAGTTCATCCACCTGCCGCCGGCATGCCTCGCACGAGGCGGCGTGCGAGGCATCCGCCCCAACGGCAATGCCGTCGGCCACGTCGATCAACTGTCCGGGCGAGAGATGCTTCATCGCGATCACCATTTCTCTGCGGCCAGCGCGCGGCGCAGGCTTCCAAGCGCATGGAACACGTTCGCCTTCGCCGCCCCGACCGACGTGCCCAGCGCGGCCGCGATCTCCTGGTGCGACAACTCGTGGTAGACGCGCAGAATGAGCGCCGCGCGCTGTTTCGTCGGGAGCTTGCCCACCGCCGCCCGCACGCGCTCGCGTCGGCGCGCGTCCGCCAGCGCCGACACCGGGTCGGCAGAAGGCGCCGCGATCGGGTGCGCATCGTCCAGGGGCGTCTCACGCGGCGGACGCGACGAGACGCGGTTCAAACACATGTTGACGCCGATTCGATAGAGCCACGTCGAGAACGCCGCATCGCCGCGAAACCGGTCCAGCCCGCGGTACGCGCGGAGAAACACCTCCTGCGTCAGGTCCGCCGCGTCTTCGTGCGACCGGACGAACCGGTAGCACAACAGGTACAGGCCGCGCTGGTGGCGTTCGACGATGACGTCGAACGCGTCGCGGCGCCCCGCCAGGCAGGCGCGCACGAGGGCCCGGTCGTCGAGGCCGGCGAGCGTCTGCTCGCCGCCCGGCAGTTGCTCGGTCGCAGGCACCACGCTCAGCGTCCACTCCGGCCGGATGCCGCCGGCCACCCAGTCAACGGCACGGGTCGACATCGATCGCGCCCCTCCGGGTCCTGGCTGATTAGACCGGGCGGCGGGCGGAAAGTGACACGGCCGGCGCCATCCTAGCACGAGGTTGACTTTCGCCTTTCCTTTGCGGAGAATGAACCCGCACGCGCCTCGGGGCGGTGCGTCCAGGAGGTCGGCCCGTGGCGTTTCCACTCACTAAGCGGCAGCGGGAAATCCTCGACTATCTCGGGGAGTTCATCCAGCAGCACGGCTACGCGCCGAGCCTCGAGGAGATCGGCCGGCGGTTCGGCCTCTCGTCGCTCGCCACGGTCCACAAACACCTGACGAACCTGCAGGAAAAGGGGTTCATCCGGCGCGCGTGGAACCGGAGCCGGTCGGTCGAGCTGGTGCCGACGCGGGCCGGCGGCCGCGCCCTCGAACTGCCCCTGCTCGGGTACGTCGCCGCGGGCGCGCCGATCGAGGCGGTCGCGACGTCCGAGACGATCGCGGTGCCGGACGATCTCGTCGGCAAACGCGACACCTACGTCCTGAAGGTGCGCGGCGACTCGATGATCGACGAGCAGATCCGCGACGGCGACTTCGTCATCGTGGAGGACCGGAAGACCGCCGACAACGGCGAGATGGTCATCGCGCTCGTCGGCGGCTCGGACGTGACGCTGAAGAAGTTCTACCGCGAGAACGGCACGGTGCGGCTCCAGCCCGCGAACCCGTCCATGCAGCCGATCATCGTCGCCGCCGACCGCATCCAGATCCAGGGCGTCGTCGTCGGCGTCATGCGGAAGTACTGAGACGGCGGCGCGCCGGGCCCGCTGCGGTGGTGACCGGAAAGGCACTCATGGCTGACGAACTACGGCAGGTGAACTTCACGATCGTGCCGGCGGACTCGCCGGACATGGGCCGGACCTATGCGAACTTCTGCGGGGTCTCGCACACGCCTTTCGATTTCACGCTGACGTTCTGCGAGGTGCAGCCGCTCTCCGAGCACGACGTCCAGGCCGCGCAGCAGGAGCACGTCGTGCGGGCGCCCGTGCGGGCGCGCCTCGTCGTGCCCGTGCAGATCGTGCCCAGCCTCATGGCGGCGCTGCAGGATCAGCTGCGCTCGTACAACGAGGCGTACAGCAACGCCGGCGGGGCGAAGGGACCGGTGCACTAGGTGAAGGCGGCGGCGGACGTCCTGGCGGTCGTCGAACTGCTCGCGGGCCAGTATCCCGACGCAGACACCGAGTTGCACTACCGCAACGCGTTCGAGTTGCTCGTCGCGACGATCCTGTCCGCACAAGCGACCGACGCCGGCGTCAACCGCGTCACGCCGGCGGTCTTCGCGGCGTATCCCGACGCGCGCGCCCTGGCCGCGGCGGTGCCCGAGGACGTCGAGGCGCTCGTCCACGCCACGGGCTTCTTTCGTCAGAAGACGCGCGCCCTGCTGGGCATGGCGCAGGCCCTCGTCGAAAGGCATGCCGGCGAGGTGCCGCGCACGATGGACGCGCTGGTCAAGCTGCCCGGCGTCGGGCGCAAGACCGCGAACGTCGTCCTCGGCCACGCCCTCGGCGTCCCGGGCCTGCCGGTGGACCGGCACGTGCTGCGCGTGAGCAACCGGCTGGGGATCGCCAGGTCGGAGGATCCCGAGCGGGTCGAGCAGCAGTTGACGGGGGCGCTTCCGCCGGGACTCTGGACCCGGGCATCGGACACGCTCATCCTCCACGGCCGGCGCGTCTGCAAGCCGGAACCGCTATGCGACGAGTGCGCCGCCGCCGCCCTGTGCGATTTCCGGCGCCGCGCAGGACGGCCGGGGCGCGCGAAGACGAGCCAGGCCGGCTCCCGCCGCCCATCGGGTCGACGGGCCGGGAAGAAGCCGGGCGCCCGCACACGGTCATGACGCGCGCGCGATTCGAGCAACTGGTCGCCGATGCCATCCGGACGATCCCCGCGCGGTTCCGGGACGAACTCCGCAACATCGCGGTCATCGTCGAGGACGAGCCGTCGGACGATCTGCTGGACGAGATGGGCATCGACCCGCCCGACACGCTCTTCGGCCTGTACCAGGGCACGCCCCTCACCGAGCGGGCCTGGGACTACGGCAACGCGCTTCCCGACCGCATCACGCTCTATCAGTTTCCCATCGAGGACTCCAGTGAGAACGACGACGACCTGGTCGTCGCGATCGGCGAGACGCTGATCCACGAGGTCGGCCACTACTTCGGGCTCTCGGAGGAGGAACTGGAGGACATCGAAGAGCGGTACTGGCACTCGCTGGATCCGCCGGACGGAGACGGCGCGTGACGCCCCGCCGGCGCTTCGGGCAGCACTTCCTCAATCCGTCGTGGGCGGCACGCGTCATCGCGGCGGCGGGCTTCGCCCCGGGCGATCGAGTGATCGAGATCGGCCCTGGCCGGGGCGCCCTCACGATCGCCCTGAGCGGCTCGGTGGCTGAACTTGTCGCCGTGGAAATCGATCGAGATCTCGCGGCCGCCCTTCGCACGCGCCTGCCCGAGCGCGTCCGGCTCCTCGAGGCCGACTTCCTCGACGTCCGCGGCGACGTGCTGTTCGGCGCGTCCGGCGACCGCCCGTGGCGTGTCGTCGGCAACCTGCCGTATAACGTGTCGTCGCCGATTCTCTTCCGCCTGCTCGAGATGGCCCGCGGAACGGACCATCTGTCCGACGCGACCCTGATGTTGCAGCGCGAGGTGGCGGACCGCGTGGCGTCGCCCCCGGGCACGAAGCAGTACGGGGCGCTGTCGATCATGGTGCAGCTCGACGCCGACGTCGAGGGGCTGCTGACGCTGCCGCCAGGCGCGTTCCGCCCCGCGCCGCAGGTCTGGTCGAAGCTCATCAGGCTCCGCTTCAGGCCGCCGATGGTCCCGGTGAGCGACCGGCATCAGCTCGAGGTGCTCGTCAAGTCCATCTTCGCTCAGAGGCGGAAGATGCTGGCGAACGCCCTTCACCCCCTGGCCGCGTCGCGAGGCCAGGACAGCGTGGCGGTGCTCCGCGGCGCCGGCATCGACCCGGCGCGCCGGCCCGAGACGCTGCATCTCGCGGAACTGGCTCGGCTTGCGGACACGCTCGGCGCCCCCCTTCGGGCCGGTGTGGTATAGTTCGCCTGTCATTACCGGCTTGATCCCGCCTGTCGTACGGACCATCCCAGCGGTCTGACAGGCGACGATCGAGCCGGCGCCAATCGGCCCGCGTCCCCGCCGGCCGGTTGAACGCGTGTGGTGTGCCTGCTCTCATCCACGCGGTTCTGGCGCCGGCCGATCGCGAGCACGGGGTCTTCTCAGGCGCTGGGTCCGGCACCCAACTGAGGTTCGGCGGCCGCGCGCGGCGCGAGGGCGTGATGTCCAAGGACACGGCTGATTCGGCATCGAGGCCGCCGCTCCTCGAAGTGGTCCCGCTCGGCGGGCTCGGGGAGTTCGGGTTGAACTCGATGGCGATCTCCTACGCCGACACCCAGGTCGTCGTCGATGCGGGATCGATGTTCCCGGAGCCGGAGTTGCTCGGGATCGATCTCATCGTGCCCGATTTCACGTACCTGCGGCAGCGCGACGCCCGGGCGCGGGCCATCGTGCTGACGCACGGCCACGAGGATCACATCGGCGCGGTCCCCTACCTGGCGGGCGTGTTCGACGGTCCGATCTACGGGACGCCGATGACGCTGGCGCTGGTCGAGGCCAAGCTGAGCGAGCACGGGGTCGATGCGGCGGGACGGCTCGTGGCGGTCCACCCGCGCGACCGTGTGGCGGTGGGCGACGTCACGATTGAGTTCCTCAGGGTGACGCACAGCACGCCGGATTGCGTGTCCGTCGCCCTGCACACGCCCGTCGGCACCATCGTCCACAGCGGGGACTTCAAGGTCGACCAGACGCCCCTCGACGGCGAGCAGTTCGACTTCCACCGCTTTTCGGAGCTGGGAGCCCGAGGCGTGCTGGCGCTGTTCTCGGACAGCACCAACATCGAGCGCCCCGGCTTCACAGGGTCGGAGGTCTCGGTCATCCCGGCGTTCGAGGAGATCTTCGCGAGCACGCGGGGCAAGCTGGTGGTCACCTCGTTCGCGACCAGCGTGTACCGGCTGCAGATCCTGGTCAGTCTCGCCGCGCGGTTCGGCCGCAAGGTCGCGTTCCTCGGGCGGGGGATGGTGGAGTCCTCCCAGCTGGCCCAGCGGCTCGGATACCTGACGATCCCGCCCAGCCTGGCGATCCGGGAGTCGGACGTCAGGTCCTATCCCGCGTCCGAGGTGTTGTGCCTCGTGACCGGGAGCCAGGGCGAACCGATGTCCGCGCTCGCCCGCATCGCGATCAACGATCACCGGCACGTGAGCCTGGGGCCCGACGACGTCGTCGTGTTCTCCGCGCGCGAGATCCCGGGGAACGAGCGGTCGATCGATCGCGTGGTGAACCACGTCGCCCGGCGGGGCGCCGAGATCATCAACCAGGACACCAAGCACGTGCACGTCTCGGGCCACGGCAGTGAGGAGGAGCTGAAGCTGCTGCTCTCGCTCGTGCGCCCGAGGTGTTTCGTCCCGATTCACGGCACGTTCCGCCAGCGGGCGCGGCACGCGAGGATCGGCGAGCGGCTGACGCGCAACGTGCCGGACCGGGTCGACGTGATCGTCGCGGAGAACGGCGATCTGCTGCACTTCGACCGGGACGGCGGCCGGATCGCTGGCAAGGTGCCGGCCGGGCGCGTGCTCATCGACGGCACGGCGGTCACGGGGCTGGGTGACGAGATCCTGCGCGACCGGCGCCACCTCGCCGAGGACGGGCTGATCGTGCCGGTGATCGCGATCAACAAGCAGACCGGCGCCATCGAGGGCGTGCCCGACGTCATCACCCGCGGCATCGTGGTGCCGCAGGGGGACGAGAACCCGTTCCGCGACGTCTCGCGCCTGATCGCCGACCTCGTCGAATCGGCCAGCGTCGAGGAGCGCACCGACTACGGCATCATGCGGGACAAGCTCAGCGTCGAGCTGCGCCGCTTCTTCAGGAAGCGCGTGGGGCAGCGGCCCCTCGTGCTGCCCGTGATCATGGAGATTTGACCGGTGAGCGCCTCCTCCACTCTCTCGCGCCGGATCAGCGAGTTCGTCGGCGGGCTGGCTTTTCTCGTGGCGTTGATCTGGCTCATCGCGCTGGCGACCTACAATCCCGCGGACCCCGCGTGGTTCTTCAACACCGGGACGTCGCAGCCGGCGACCAACCTGGCGGGCCGGGCGGGCGCGTTCGTCGCCGAGCTCTCGCACCAGCTCGTCGGCTACGCCGCGTACCTCTTTCCGCTGCTCGTGTCCGCGGTGGGATGGTGCCGGTTCTGGTGCCGGCGGATCGACGCGGTCTACACGAAGATCGCGGGCGCCCTCCTCCTGCTGGCATCGTCCGCGTCGTTCCTGAGCCTCGCCCTTGCCCCGGCGCGCACGACCGGTTCGTCGTTCGAGCCCGGCGGCTGGCTGGGCGACCAGCTGGCCGGGGCCCTGGCGGCGTCGTTCAACCGGACGGGCACGCTCATCATCATCCTGGCGTGCCTGGGCCTCAGCCTCATCCTGACGACCCAGTTCTCCTTCGGCCGGCTGTTCTCGGGCCTCGCGGACTGGGTGCGGCAGCGGGTGTCGGCGCGCGTCGCCGCGTTCTGGACGTGGCGCGAGGAACGGCGGCGGAACAAGCAGCGGCGCGACATCGTGTCGAAGCACGCGAAGCGCGACGCCTCACGGGCCGGCCAGGCGGCCCCCGCGAGGAACGCCGCGACGGCGCAACCGGACGCCGCCGCCGACGCGCGGCGCGCGCCCGCTCCCCCGCTCCGCGCCGCCGACGCGAAGGGCCGTGAGATGGAGCGGCCCCCGGCCGCCGGCGGCTCGGGCTGGCTCACGGGGCGAAAGGATCCGGCGATCAAGGTGTCCGCCGCCGCGTCGCCGACGCCAGCCGCGGAGGCCGCCAGCAAGTCTCCGGCCGAGCGCAAGCGCGACGGCTACGCGTTTCCGCCGCCCACGCTGCTCGACGCGCCGCGCACGGAACGGAAGATCGACGAGCGCGAGCTGATGGAATCGGCGCGGCTGCTGGAAGAGAAGTGCCGCGAGTTCGCCGTCGCCGGTTCCGTCGTGCAGATCCATCCCGGGCCGGTCGTGACCACCTTCGAGTTCAAGCCCGAAGCCGGCGTGAAGTACAGCAAGGTCACGAGCCTCGCGGACGATCTCTCGCTGGCGATGCGCGCCGAGTCGGTGCTCATCGAGCGGACACCCGGGAAGTCGACCGTCGGGATCCAGATCCCCAACCAGAACCGCGAGCTGATCTCCCTTCGCGAACTCCTCGAGTCGGAGGCCTACCAGGCGGCGCCGTCCAAGCTCACCGTGGCCCTCGGCAAGACGATTCACGGCGAGCCGTTCCTCGGCGACCTCGCGAAGATGCCGCACCTGCTCATCGCGGGCGCCACGGGGACGGGCAAGTCGGTCGCGCTGAACGCCATGCTCACGAGCATTCTCTTCCGGGCGACCCCGGAGGAGGTGCGCCTGATCATGATCGACCCCAAGCGCCTCGAGCTGGGGATGTACGAGGAGATCCCCCACCTCCTGACGCCGGTGGTCGTGGATCCCAAGCAGGCGGCCAACGCGCTCACGTGGGCCGTCCGCGAGATGGAGGAGCGCTACAAGACCCTGGCCGCCGAAGGCGTGCGCAACATCGATCAGTACAACCGCAACATCCGGCACGCGGCGCTCGAGAAGCCGGCGTCGGTGGACGAGCCGCTGCCCAAACCGCTGCCCTACATCATCGTCGTCATCGACGAGCTGGCGGACCTGATGATGGTCGCGCGGGGCGAGGTGGAGGAATCCGTCGCGCGGCTGGCGCAGATGGCCCGCGCCATCGGCATCCACCTCCTGCTGGCGACCCAGCGCCCGTCGGTGGACGTGATCACGGGCCTCATCAAGGCGAACCTCCCGGCCCGGATCTCGTTCCGCGTCTCCTCGAAGGTCGATTCGCGCACGATCCTCGACGGCAACGGCGCGGAGCAGCTGCTCGGGCGCGGCGACATGCTCTTCTCGCCGCCGGATTCGTCCCGCCTCGTGCGCGTGCACGGGCCGTACATCTCGGAGCAGGAGACGGCGCGGCTGGCGGCCTTCCTGCGCAAGCAGGGCAAACCCGTCTACGACGAAACGATCACCGCGGAAGACAAGCCGGCCGACACGATCGAGTTCGAGAAGGACGACTTGTACGACGAGGCCGCGCGCCTCGTCGTCTCCACCGGGCAGGCGTCGATCTCCTACATCCAGCGCCGCCTGCGCGTGGGCTTCAGCCGGGCGGCCCGACTGGTCGACATGATGGAAGCGGAAGGGATCGTGTCGCCGGCGATGGGCGGGAAGCCGCGCGAGGTCCTGGTCGACAAGGGCTATTTCGAGGAAGTGGACCAGCAGCTGCGGTAGCACCCGAGATGAGCAAGGGGCCGTCGCGCATGCGTCGCCGGGCACCTTCCCGAGTTGCCACCGGGGCCCTCGTGTGCCTGGCCCTCTCCTGCGTGCTCGCGGCGGCCGAGCCCTCGTCCGACGCCCAACGGCCGGGCGCCCGTGCACTGTTCCTGGCCGCCCAGGCCCGCGAAGCGCCGATCCGCCAGGCGCTCGCCGCGTCGCCTCCCGGGCCGCCCCCAACCCGTGACGCGATGCGGCAGGTTGTCGCCGCATACCGGCAGGTCGTGCTGCGGTTCCCCGCGAGCGGGTACTGCGACGACGCCCTGTGGTCCGGCGCGCAGCTCTCGGCCGAGGCCTTTGCCCGCTACGGCGGCGAGCAGGACCGCAAGACGGCGGCGGCGCTCCTGGCGACGCTCGCGCGTGAGTACCCTGCCAGCCAGTTTGCGGGCCGCGTGCGGGCGGAACTCGCCCGAGTCGCGGCACTGCCCTCCCCGTCCGCGGCGGCCGCCGCCGCAGCGCCGACGCCCGCGCGGACGGCCGGCGCCGACGCGGGCCCCGCGCCGTCTCCCGAGCCGGTGCTCGTGAGGGACGTCCGCCGCCGGACGACGCCCGAAGGCGCCGTCGTGGAGATCGAACTGGACGGGCGCATCGACTACGACGAAGGCAGACTGGCCCAGCCGGCGCGGCTCGTTTACGATCTCGCCAACACGCGGACCATGGATGCGCTCCGCGATTCGGTCATGGCGTTCGACTCGGGCCCGATGCGGCAGCTGCGAATCGGCCGCCATCCGAACGACACGACCCGGGTGGTCATCGAGACCGCCGAGGGCGCGCGCTGCGCGTCGCGCCTGGTCGCGGCGCCCTACCGTCTCGTCGTCTCGTGCGGCGCGCAGGGGACGGACTCCGCGCCGGTCCCGCCCCCGAAGGCCGCGCCATCCGGCGCCCGGGACTCGCCGGAGGCTGCGCCGCCGGGCCCGCCGGCGCAGGCGGATTCGAGCCTCACCGTCCGCGGCGCCGCCGCCCTCGGCGGCGCCCGGAGCGTCAGCCGCGTCCGCCGCGAGCGCGGCCCCTGCAGCGCCCTCGGTCAACGGCCGGGGCGGTTACTCAATGGCGCGCCAGCTCGGGCTCCGCGTGGGCCGCATCGTGATCGATGCCGGTCATGGCGGCCGCGACCCCGGCGCCGCCGGCCCCGGGTACTTCGAGTCGGCGCTGACGCTGGACATCGCGTTGCGTCTCGAGAAGTTGCTGGCGAGGGAGCCCGGCGTCGAAGTCGTGCTGACCCGCCGGACGGACGAGTACGTCCCGCTCCAGGAGCGGACCGCCATCGCCAACCGCGCGGGCGCGGACCTCTTCGTGTCGATTCACGCGAACGCCAGCCGGAACCGGAACGCCCGGGGCGTCGAGAGCTACCTGCTCAACTTCGCGTCGACGGAAGAAGCGGCGGCCGTCGCGGCCCGCGAGAACGCGTCGTCCACGCTGACGATGAGTCACCTGAACGACTTGGTGAAACAGATTGCCCTCAACAGCAAGCTCGACGAATCGCGCGACCTCGC
Source organism: uncultured Acidobacteriota bacterium (assembly GCA_963809475.1). Taxonomy (GTDB): domain Bacteria; phylum Acidobacteriota; class Vicinamibacteria; order Vicinamibacterales; family JAKQTR01; genus JAKQTR01. The sequence goes on along the minus strand of CAWEJS010000001.1, from coordinate 2,015,093 downwards.
CGGGCACGTGCAGAAGGCGCTGGTCAGGAGGCTCCGGACCTCGAACCGGGCCCTGAAGGACCTCGGCGTGAAGCAGGCGCCGTTCGTCGTCCTCGTGGGCGCGGCGATGCCCAGCGTGCTCGTGGAAGTGTCCTTCATGACGCACAGGCAGGAGGGCCGCCTGCTCGGCACCGGACCGTACCGTCAGCGCGTCGCCGAGGCGCTCCTCGACGGCGTCCGCGGGTACCTGCGCACGCTCAAGCGGGCCGAGGCCGAGGCCAGCAGCGCATACCCGCCCGAAGACATCCGCCCCGCGCAGCCGCTACAATAGTGGAACGCCGATGATCGGACTCCAGCCCATCACGCCCGTCATCATCAAGGTCGTCTCGGAGCCGACGTCCCAGGTCAGCGTCGTCGACATTCTGGTCGACTCGCTCGGGCTCGTCGGGCTCATGGCGGCGGGCTCGATGGCGGTCGGAGGCGTCCTGGGCATCCTCCTGATCGCGATCACGCGCTGGCGCGAGGCGAGAGCCGGCGGCATCTTGCCAAGCGATCATACGCCGCTCAATCTCAGCTCGCCGGCGAAATAGGCGCGGGGAGGCTCTCCGGCCGTTTCAGTCCGACGCCGCCGGCCAGGTGTCGGACGTGCAGGCCAGCTCCGCCAGCGTCCTCACCGCCACGCCCGTGGGTCCCTTCGGCTGCCACGGCTGCGCCTCCTCGGCCCATGCGGTGGACGCGATGTCGAGATGCGCCCAGGGCAGAGCGCCGGTGAACTCCTTCAGGAAGAGCGCCGCGGTGATCGACCCTGCGGGACGTCCCCCGATGTTGCTGACGTCGGCGATGTCGCTGCGGAGCTGCTCGCGGTAGTCGTCGACGAGCGGCAGCTGCCAGACCCGATCGCCCTCGCGGTTCGCGGTGCGGCCGACGACGTCCACCCACCACTGAGGCGTCCCCAACAGGCCGGACAGGCCGCGGCCGAGCGCGATCCCGACTGCGCCGGTCAGCGTCGCGACGTCCACCAGGTGGGTCGCGCCCAGCTCGCGCGCGTACCAGAGCGCGTCGCCGAGGATGAGGCGTCCTTCCGCATCCGTGTCGAGCACCTCGACGGTCTTGCCCTCGGCGCTCCGCAGCACGTCTCCGGGCCGCATGGCCCGCCCGCCGGGCATGTTCTCGACGAGCGGCACCACCCCGATCACCCGCCCGCCCGGCTCGAGTGCGGCGATGGCCTTCATGGCCGACAGGACCGCCGCTCCTCCGGTCATGTCGTGCTTCATCAGGTGCATCCGATCGGACGGTTTGATGGAAATGCCGCCGGTGTCGAACGTCACACCCTTGCCAACCAGCCCGAGGATGGACGTCGTCGTCGGGCGGCGCGGCTCGTACTTCAGGACCACGAGACGCGGCGGTTCGGCGCTGCCGCGCGCTACCCCGAGGAGCAGGCCCATGTTGAGGCCGGCAATCCGCTCCTCGTCGAGCACGTCAACGCGAAGGCCCGCCTCGGATCCGATCTGGCCCGCGATGTCCGCGAAGAGACGCGGCGTCATCATGTTCGCCGGTTCATTCGCCAGCGCCCGGGCCAGGTTGCTGCAGGCGGCCAGGATATATCCGCGCCCGACCGCCCGCTCGACTGCCGCCTCCGCCTCCGCGCTCCCCGTCGCGGGCACGACGACGAGGCACTCGAGGGACGCCGGCTTTGCGTCCGGATCGTTCTTGTAGATGCCCGTGTAGTGCGCCGCGAGCGTCAACCCCTCGGCGGCGACCTGGGCCTCGTCCACCGCGTCGAGCACGCCGGGCAGGACCATGGCGAGCCGGCGCCACCGTCGTTCGCGGGCCGCGAGCGCCGCGGCCGTCGCCGCCCGGCGGACGCGCAGCGCATCGCACTCCACCCGGCGTCCGAGGCCGACCAGCAGGACGCGCGCCGGCCGCCAATCCGGCGCCCCGGCCGGAGTGATGAACATGGCGTTGGGCTTGGCCGCGAACTCGCGGCCTTCGATCGACGCGGTAACCCGGCCGCCCGTGACGCCGTCCAGCACCTGGGCGGCCGGCGGCGTGTCGCCCTCGAAGACGGGCACGACGAGAACGTCGACGTCCAGCGCCGGCCACGCCGACGCCACCACTCCCACGGGAAGCGACTGCTCGGTATATCGCATCTCTTGATTATGCACGAGACGCGGGTACCAGCGAGCGAGTCCGACTCCGGAGGACGGCTACAACGTGACGTCCGGCACGGTGATCGGGCTGCCCCGCTTGCCGAAGCGGCTGAGCACCACGGCCCCGACGCCAACCGTCCACGCGACGTACTCGATGAGCAAGCCGGCGAGCAGGATCGTCCCCACGACCACGCGCACGGGCAGACCGGCGAGCCCGGCAAAGCGGGCGATCACGGTGAGCGCCCAGACCACGGCGAGGCCGATCACGAGCGACGCGAGCAATCCCGGCGCGCCGCTCCCGGCGCGGCGGCCCACCCACTGCCCGATGGCGCACCCTGTCCCGGCCAGCCCCATCACGAACGCAAACGCCACGACGATGACGCCGAACGGGACGAGCAGGAGCAATGGGATGCCGATGATCGAGATCGCGAGGATCACCACCGTCAGGACGAGCAGCGGAACGAACAGAAGCTGGGCCGCCAGCCCGACGAGGCCCGCGCGCCACGGCTCGGCCGTCACGCGCTCGGCGACGTGCTTGACCGGCACCGGCGCGACCGCCACGACGAGCGCCGCGAACAGCGCGATGAGCCCCATGCGCACGAGGGTCGAAAGCAAGTCGACGGACCCGCTGAAGGGATTCTGGAACGTGTTGCCGAGCCACCTCCACTCGCGCCACGGGCGGACGTGCACGAACGGGCCAATGTGGGGCGACGAGAACCGCACCTCGTTGATCTGGCCTTCCACGACGGCCCCGCTGGCGCGTTCGATGCCGCCGCCGACCGCCGTGACGTCGCCGCCAACGTAGGCCTTGGGCCCGAGGATGACCGACCCGCCGACGGCAACGACGGCGCCTTCCACGCGGCCGTTGATGCGCGCCGACCCGAAGATGACCACGACATCGTCGCCGACCGCTTCGTTTTCGTCGACCGACACGTCGCCACCGAGGCGGACGCGCGCCCCGCCGTGGCGGTACCGCGCCGTTTCCTTCCACTCCTCACGGCTCGTGCCGGGTGAGGGCGCGGGCGCCGGCACGGCAGCGGGCGGTTGCGGAGCCGGCTCGATCGCGGACGGCTCGGCGAGGAACGCCCGCCGGCCGCTCGCATCGAGGAACGACAGCTGCAGCACGAGATCGGCGTCGCTCCCAAGGCGCTCGCGGAGTTCCCGGCCCGTGACCGGTGCGCCGTCGATGAGGACCCGCCCGTCGTTCACGTCGATCGTCCGGACCCCGGACGATTCGGACTTCGGGATGAGGATGAACCCGTTCTTGACCTCGACGACCTGGAACCGGGCCTCCGCGCGTTCGCGAAGCTGGCGCACCTCGGGACGGGCGTCGGTCTCCGGCCGCGCGGTGCCTCCGCGCTGCGCGAATGCAGGCGCGGGACCGAGGAGGGTAGCCCCGGCCAGAACCACGAAGGTCAGCGCAATGACGCGTCTGCGCATGTCAGTTCTCCTGTGAAGGCATGAGCCGGCGCAGCGCGGCGAGCGCACCGGCCGCCATGGCGAAGTTGAGCAGCAGGATCAGCAGCGGGGCCGGCCCGGCAATCTGGCGGCCGACCACCACGGCGGCGTGCGCGAGGCCCATCCAGAGAGCCACCGCGCCAGCGACCCACGCCTGAAGTGCGGAGGACAGGTCGCCGACACCGAGCGCGACCGTGCGGAGCGATGTCAGAATCGCCATGAACCAGCCCTGGGGCGACAGCGAGATTCCCGCGCCCCCGGCCGAGAGCACGCACGTGGCAACGGCGGCCCGCACCCACCAGTGGGACCATGGGTCCGGCGCGGCCCGCATCGCGCCGACTCTCGCCATGACCGCGTCGGTGAACCGGGCCGGCGGACCGAGGCGCGGCAGGGCGCCGGCGACGGTCCGGAAGCTCCGGTCTGCGTCCTCGGCGCGTCCCGCCCGCTCGGCGGCGAGCCATTCCCGGACAACCCGATGCGCGTTCGTCGCCATAGGTGTTCACCTTCTCCTACGATCCCGACCCCGTGGCGGGTTGCAAGGGGCCCGGAGGCCCGCCGGGGCCGGGTCCCCACCCGGCCTCGGTCATCATCGTCGCGAGGGCCGCCCGGGCCCGGTGCAGGTGGCTCTTCACCGTGCCGAGCGGGAGTCCGACGGCATCGGCAATCTCCTCGTACGACAGGTCCTCGAGGTAGCGCATGACGACGAGCCGCCTGAACTCGGGGCGCAGTTGGGCCAGCGCTTCCTCGAGGTCGTCGCGCAGGCCCTGCTGCGCCGCGCGATCGAACGGCGAGGGTTCGCGCCTGTCCTCGAGCACGTCCGACGTGCTGCTGTCGGCGGGATCGTCGATGGAGACCATTCCGGGCCGCACTCTCCGAAGGTGGTCAATGGCGACGTTGTGCGCAATGCGCAGGATCCAATTCGAGAACTTGTAGGCGGGATCGAAGGATCGGAGCGCCGCGAAGGCCTTGACGAACGCGTCCTGCGCGAGTTCCTCGGCGACGCCGTCCTCACGGACCATCCGGGCCACCAGGTTGAACACCGCCCGGCCATGGCGATCGACGAGCTGGCGGAATGCATCCTCCGATCCTGCCAGCGCTCGCTCGACGAGTTCGGGGTCGGTCGGCGTCATCGCATCACCGGCGCTTCAACTCCGGCGCTCAACTTCCGGCGCCGAGCTGCCCCCCCGGTTCGGGCGGCGACACGACGACGGGCTCGGCCCCAACGGCGCGCACCGCGGATTGCAGGCGCGCCAGGACATCGGGCGCGGCCGTGAGGGGCGCAAGGAGCCAGGAGCGGCCGGCGAACACGCCCGCCCTCGCGTCGTCGATGCCACCGGCCACCGAGTCGACCAGCGGGCGTCCGACGACGAAAGCCAGCCGGCCCGGCAACGACCCGGCCACGCTCACAACGCCGCCTGCTCCGCCACCGGTGTCCGTGATGACGGCATCGCCTGGAACCGCGTCGGCGAGGAGGGCGAGCACTCGTCCATTCTCTTCAGGTGTCCCCGCGAGCACCACGAGATCGGCCCCTCCCGCGATCATCAGGTCCTCGGCCCCGAGGTCCACGATGGTCCGGCGCATGGCGGTCTCGAGTACGTCGGGGCGATCGACACCAATGACGAGGGCCGAGGGCCACGCCTGCCTGAAGGCCATCGCCAGCGATCCGCCGAGCGCACCGAGCCCGACGACGGCAATGTGGCGGAACACCGGCGGCACGACGATCGTCTTCAGCACGATGCCCACGACAGCGGATGCCCTCCAGCCCGCATTATCGACGAACGAGCCGCGGAGGGCCAACTCGACGGACTCCCAACGAACTAGAGCCGCCTTGACCGCTATCTGCGATACTCGTTATAAGGTGAACAGGTGAAGTCCCGTCCCGTCGCTCTCCTCGTGCTGGCCTGGAGCGCACTCGTGTTCCCCGCCCCGGCGTCCACCCGCTACATGCCGATTGACGAGGTCCAGCCAGGCATGACCGGCGTCGGACGGACCGTGTTCAAGGGCACGGCGATCGAAGAATTCCGGGTGCACGTGCTTGGGGTCGTGCGGTCCAACGTCGGCCCCCGGCGCGACCTGATCCTGGCGAAGCTCGAGGGCGGCCCGCTCGCCTCGACGGGCGTCATCGCCGGCATGAGCGGCAGTCCTGTGTACATCGACGGACGGCTCGTGGGAGCGGTGTCGTACTCCCTCGGGACGTTCGCGACGGAGCCGATCGCGGGGATCACCCCGATTGCCGAGATGCTGGACGCAACGGCGGTGGACGGCGCGGGCGCCGGGCCGCGCATCACGCCGATCCCGATTGGCGCGGACATCTCGGCGCTCGTCCGGGCCGTCGCAGACGCCATCCGGCCTGCACGGTCGATGATGGCTGCCTTCGCGGCGGCGGCGCCCGGCTCACCGGGTTCCGCCATCCCGGACCTCGCGTCGCTGCGGCCGATCGCGCTGCCGCTGACGATGGGCGGGTTCGACGGCCGCGCGGCGGGGTCGGTCATGCACACGCTGGCCGACTCCGGGTTCGTGGCGGCGCCGGGCGCGCCGGGGCCCCGCCCGCAGGCAGCGGCCGCCGCAGAACCGCTTCGTCCCGGCGACCCCGTGGGCGTCGCCCTGATCACGGGCGACCTGCAGTTCGGCGTCACGGGCACGGTCACCGACGTCGACGGCACGCGCGTGTACGCCTTCGGCCACCCCCTGTACAACCTCGGACCGGCGAACTTCGCGATGACCCGGGCTTACGTGCACGCGATCCTGCCGAGCCTGTCGGCCTCGATGAAGCTGGCGTCCCTCGGTGAGGTCGTCGGCACGATGCAGCAGGACCGCGCCACGGCCATCGCCGGCGTCTTTGGCGAGCGGCCGCGGACACTCGAGATGTCGGTCTCGCTCCGGCGCGACGGCGGTCCGGTCCGCCGCTTCACGTTCGCGATCGGCATGCATCCGCTGCTGACGCCCCTCCTGGCGTACACCGCGCTCGTCGGCATCATCTCGGAGCACGAGCACGAGGTCGGCAGCGCCACCTACGCGGTGCGAAGCCGAATGACGGTCCCCGGCCACGCCACGGTCCTCCTGGACGATGTCTTCGCGGGGGATCAGCCCGGCGCGGCGGCTGCGTCCGCCGTGGCCATGCCCCTCAGCGCCCTCATGACGAACGACCGCGAGCCCGTCAGGGTGGAGTCGCTGAGCGTCGAAATCGACAGCTCCGAGCGCCTCCGGACCGCGACGGTCGATCGCATCTGGCTCGACGCGGCGGAGGTGCGGCGCGGGGCGACCGTGCCCGTGAAGATCCTCCTCACGCCCTGGCGCGGAGAGCCGTTCGTCCGGACGATTGACGTCGACATCCCGCGCTACGCCGAGGGTCCGCTGACGCTCGTCGTCGCCGACGGCGTCCGCTTCTCCCAGTGGGAGCAGCGCGACCGCCGCGGGTCGCTCTCGCCGGCGACGGTCGACCAGATGGTCAAGCTCCTCAACGAGTCGCGACGAGGCAACCGGCTGTACGTCCGTCTCGTCGGACGCGACGTGGGCGCGATTGTCAACGGCGAGGCGATGCCGTCGTTGCCGTCGTCGGTCCTGGCCGTCATGCAGGGCGACCGGGGCGCGGCCGCGAACCCGGCGCTGCAGACGTCGATCCTCGGCGCATGGGAGATCCCGACGGACCAGGCCGTATCGGGCCTGCGAACCCTCACTGTTCCGATCGCGCCCGAGGGCCGACGCCCATGAGTTGCGACGTGAAAGGCCGACTTCGCATGAACCGCCGCCTGATCCAGCCGCTCGCCGCCACCCTGCTGCTCGGGACCTGCGCCGCCGCCATCCACGCGTCGAGCTCCAGATTCTGGACCGTGTCCACGCAGGCGGATCTGCTGAAAGGCCAGGCCGACCGCGTGTCAATCGACTACGACGGCCGCCTCGTGCTGGGTCCGTCGGCCCGGTCGGTGCTCGATCCGACGGCGCCGTTCATCTGGTGCCTCGCGCCCGGCCCCGACGGATCGATCTACGCGGGAGGCGGGAACGACGGCCTGGTCTGGCAGATCGGACGCGACGGAAAGAGCCGCGTGGCCTTCGATGCGGCCGAGCTCGAGGTGCACGCCCTCGCGGCCGCGGCTGACGGGACGCTGCTCGTGGCCACCTCACCCGATGGCAAGGTCTACCGCGTCGGATCGAACGGCTCGTCGTCGGTCTACTTCGATCCGGACGACAAGTACATCTGGGCGCTCGCGGTCGACACCCAGGGCCGGACCTACGTCGCCACCGGAGACAAGGGGGTCATCTACCGCGTCGCCCCCGACGGGAAGAGCGACGTCTTCTTCCGCGCGCAGGCCACACACGTCACGTCGCTCGTGTTCGATCGCGACGGCCAGCTCGTCGCCGGAACGGAGTCGCCCGGACGGGTCGTCCGCCTCTCGCCCGCCGGCAAGGCGTTCGTGCTGCTGGATTCGCCGTACCGGGAGATACGCGGCCTGCGCGTCGATCGAACCGGGGCCATCTTCGCCGCGGCCGTGAACGGCAAGCCCGCCGCGCCAGAGTCCGCACCGGGGGCGCCCACCGCGGCGGAACCTCAACGCAACGCGCCCGTGGCCTCCGTCTCGACCGAGATCACGGCCGTGACGGTCATCGACACCTCAGCTCCGAACGTGGGTGCGCCCCCAGCCCCTCGCGCCGCCGCTCCGCCCTCGGCCAAGGGGGCCGTCTACCGCATCGACGCCTCGGGCGCCTGCGATCTGATCTGGGAGTTCCACGACGATCAGCCGTTCGATCTGTCGATCGAGGACGGGGGCAGCCTCCTGGTCGCGACGGGCAACTCGGGCAAGATCTACCGGCTGGCAGGCGATCCGTGGCGGGCCATGCTCGTGACGCGCGTCGATGCGCAGCAGGCCACCTCGATCCTGGCCCAGGGCGCCGCCATGTACGTCGCGGCGTCCAACCCGGCGCGCGTGGTCCGCCTCGAGCGCGCGACCGCCGCCGAAGGGCAGTACCTTTCGGAGGTCAAGGACGCCGAGACCGTGGCCGCCTGGGGCACGCTGACGTGGCGGGCAGCCCGGGGCGCACCGGGCCAGATCGAGATCACGACGCGCTCGGGCAACACGGCCGTGCCGGACGAGACGTGGAGCGACTGGGCCGGTCCGTACCGGCGCGCCGACGGCGAGCAGGTGACGAACCCGCCCGCGCGGTACTTGCAGTGGAAAGCCAAACTGACGGCCCGCCCGGCGGATCAGTCGGGGCCCGTGCTCGTCTCGCTCCGCATCGCGTACCAGCAGCGGAACGTGCGGCCGCGCGTCGCGTCGATCACGGTCTACCCTCCCGGCATCGTGTTCCAGAAGCCGTATCCCGCCGGCGACCCCGAGATCGCCGGGATGGGAGACGTCCCGGGCGAGTCGCGCGTGCCGGCATTTTCGGCGCCACTCGGGCCCGGCGCGCCCTCTCCCGCGTCGGGACCCGTCCTCGGCCGCCGGATGTACCAGAAGGGCCTGCAAGCGTTCGCATGGAAGGCCGAGGACGACAACGACGACCGGATGGTGTACGACCTTTACGTCCGCCAGGCCGGCGACACGGCGTGGACGCGCCTGCGGCGCAACGCCGCCGACATGATCGTCACGTGGGACACGATGGCGGTGGCGGACGGCACGTACGTCGTCAAGGTCGCGGCCTCCGATGCGCCGAACAACCCGGCTGGTCAGGCGCTCGTCGGCGAACTCGAGAGCGCCGCCTTCGACGTCGACAACGGCGCGCCGGTCGTGAGCCTGTTGCCGACCGTCCGGAGCGCCTCGGCCTCGACGATCGTCTTCGAGGTGACCGACACGCAGTCGGCGGTCTCCACCGTTGAGTACTCGGTCGACTCGGGTCCCTGGCAGACCGCGTACCCGGTTGACGGCGCCGCCGACTCGCGCCGCGAGCGGTACGAAATCCGCGTGGAGGGGAACGCTGCCGGCCGGGTCGTGGTCCGCGCGATCGACGCGATGAACAACGTCGTCACGGCGCGGGTGGGACCCGAGGGGCCGGGCCGCTAGCGGGCTAGCCGCGCACGAGCTCCGGCCCGCGGGGCATGGCGCTCTGTTTTGGCGTGATCGGCATCTTGCCGCGGACGGTCGTGTGCGCCAGCACCAGCACCGTGCGGACGGCGATCGCGGCCCCGTTCATGCGCGCCGGCTCGAACCGGGCGCGCGACACTTCGTCGAGCAGCCGGATGGCTCGCGCGCGGTCAGAGTTCGACGACTGATCCGAGAGGTACTCCAGGTTCGCGATCCGGCCGTTGCGGGTGACGACGGCGGCCAGGGCGAACACGGCGTCTTCCTCGCTCTCGAACCCTTCAGTGATCGCGCCCGTGCCGGTCGGAGAGGAGATGCGGCTGTCCATGCCGATCGCCGGCGCGCCGAGCGTCTCCATCATGCCGGCCAGCGAGTCGGGCCGCTCGCTGCGGGGCCCGAAGTAGAAGATCACGAACACCAGCAGCACCGAAACGACCGTCGCGGCGGCCGAGCCCAGTGCGGCAAACCCCAGGCGCATGTCCTGAAAGGCCCGCGACATCTGGGCCGACACGGACTCCGCCTGTTCCGCCGAGAGCCGGCTCAGAATATCCGCCTCGAGCGAGTCCATCGCCGGCGAGCGCCGCGAGGCGCTGGCACGAAGCACGTCCCCGACCTCGCGCAGGCTCGCCAGTTCCGCGGAACAGGCCTGGCACAGGCGGAGGTGCGCGTCGACGGCGACCTGCTCGGAGACCGCCAACTCACCATCCTGGTAGGCCGACATTCGACGCCGGGTCGCGACGCACGAAAGCGGCTTCATCGGGACCTCTCTTCCCGCAGCCGATCGCGCAACGCCTCGCGCGCGCGCGTGAGCCGCGACTTCACCGTGCCGATGGCAATGCCCAACGAGAACGCGATTTCCTCGTAGCTCAACCCGTCGATCTCACGCAGCACGATGGCGGTGCGCTGCTCGAAGGGCAGATCCGCGAGGGCGTCCCAGACGTGCATGGCGAGTTCCTTCCGGCGGAGCGCGAGCTCGGGCCCCGCTGACTCGTCGGTAAGCACCTCGTCGCCGTGCTGCTCGATGTGGGCATCGAGCGATACCTGGTCGGCGCGAAACCGCCGCCGCCACCACCGCTGGCGGTTCCTCGCCAGGTTGACGGCGATGCGGTAGATCCAGGTCCGCAGCGCGGACTGGCCGCGGAACCTGTCGAGCGTGCGAAACACCTGGAGGAAGACGTCCTGCGACAAGTCGCGGGCCTCCTCGTAGTCCCCCAGGAGGTGAATGGCGAGCTGAAACACCATCCGCTGGTGTTCGGCCACCAGGCCGGCGCACGCCGTTTCCTCGCCGGCGACGCAGCGTTGAACCAACGAGGCTTCGTTGCTGACCAGATCAGGCCAGCTCAGGGCGGGCGCGTGTTTCACCAGGAACTCCTCGGCCACGCGAGTGTCTCCCTAGTACTATAGCAATTCCGCCGCCGCATGTCAGTCACGCGGCCGCCCGTCCCGGCGTCTCCAGAACGGCGGCGGGACGATGGACCGGCCCGCCGGCCGGTGCGGACTCCCCTGTTGAGGTTAGACACGACTTTGCGGGAAAGGTTCCGTCTGCTGCTAGGATAAGGTCCGCATGGCGCGCACGTTAACCTGGGCCGTCGTGATGACGGTGGTGGCAGGCGGACTGATCGTGGCCGGCCTGGCATTCCAGCGGGACGCCCGCTACCGGAATCTCGTCGCCGGCGGCAACCTCGCCCTCTCGACTGACCAGACCTTCGCCGCCATCGAGGCCTTCAGCGGCGCCATCGCCCTGAAGGACGACTCGATGGTCGCCTACCTGCGGCGAGGCGAAGCCTACCGGAAGCGCGGTGAACTCGATGCGGCCGTCCGAGACCTCCGTACGGCCACCCGCCTGGACCCCGCTGCCGTGAGACCGGCTGAACTGCTGGGAGATGTGAACTACGACCTCGGCCGGTTCGCCCAGGCGGTTGAGTCCTACGGCAGGGCGGCGAAGAGCGACGACCGTGACACGCGTCTGCAGTACAAGCTGGGGCTGGCGCTCTACCGCTCGGGAGACGCGGCCGGGGCGCTGGAGCCGCTCCAACGGGTCACGGGACTCGACCCGCGCATGGCGGACGCGCACTATCTGCTCGGGCTGTGCCTGAGGCGGGTGAACCAGCCGGCCGACGCCTTGCAGGCGCTCGAGCGGGCGGTCGCCGCGGCCCCCGGCCTCCTGGCGGCACGCGAAGAGCTCGCCGGCGCGTACGCCGACGCCGGACGGATGGAGGAGGCGGTCGCGCAGTACGAGGCGATCGCGGCCCTCGAGCCGGAACGGCCGGAGCGGCAGGCCGCGGTGGCCCTGGCCCAGGCCAGGGCCGGCCACACGGATCTGGCCGTCGGCGTGCTCGGGCGCGCCGCCCAACGCTACCCGGACAATGCGGTCATCTTCACCGCACTGGGTCGGGTCTGGTTCGAAGCCGCCGCGCGCGCCCGCGATCGCATGGGGCTGCGAAAGACCCTCGAGGCCCTGGAACCGGTCACGCGCGGAGCAGCGCCCTCCGGTGATGCCCTCGCGCTCTATGGCCAGGCCCTGGTCCTCTCGGGCGAGCTCCTGCGCGGCGAGAGCGCGTTGCGCCGGGCCGCTGACCTGCTGCCCGTCGCGCCCGACACGCTGATCTGGCTCGCGGATGCCGCCGAGCGCCTCGGACACTACCCGGTCGTCCGGTCGGCCCTCGAGCGGTGGGCCGCGATCGCACCCGAGACGAACCCGAACCTCCCGGCCGTCTACGAGCGGGTCGGCGATCTGGCGAAACGGATGGGAGACACGTCCGCTGCCGTCAGCGCCTGGCGGATCGCGGCTGGTCCGTTGGCGTCCCCGGGGTTTCTCGCGCGGCTCGCCGACGCCGAGATGGCGGTCGGTGATGTGGAGGCCGCCCGGAAGACGGTCGCGCGCGGCCTCGGGAAGGATGCCCGCAACCCGACGCTGCTGGCGCTCCAGAAGCGGCTTCAGTAGGCCACCCTCTGTCGCGCCGCGGTTTCGATTCCGAGCCGGGCCATGAGCTTGGCCAGGCCCTGGCGCGTCAGCCCGAGCGCCGCCGCGGCCTCGGATCTGCGCCCGCCGGTCCGCGCGAGGGTGGCCCGCACGAACCGCTCTTCGAACCGCCGGCGCGCGAGGACGAGCGTCGTCGCCTCGGTCCTCGACGCGGCTTCCGGTCCCATGATCGCCGCGGGCAGACTGGACGGGCCGATGCGCCCTCGTGCCGGCGCGTGGACCGCCAAGGCCGCGAGCGTGTTCTGGAGCTCCCGGACGTTGCCCGGCCAGTCATAGCGCGTCAGGGCCGCGAGTGCGGCCGGCGTCAGCTCCGCGCGGCCGCCGATCCGGAGCGTCGCGTCCCGCCAGAGCGACAGGGCGAGCGGCGGGATGTCCTCGGGCCGCTCGCGAAGCGGCGGCACGACGATTCGCACGACGTCCAAGCGGAACAGCAGGTCGTGGCGGAACCGCCCCGCCCGCACCTCGTCCCCGAGCAGCCGGTTCGTGGCCGCCACGATCCGCGCGTCCACGCGCCGCGGGTGGTTCTCGCCGACTCGCCTGATCTCGCCCTCCTGGATGGCTCTCAGAAGCTTGGCCTGGGCACGCGGCGACAGTTCGCCGACCTCGTCGAGGAACAGCGTGCCGCCGTCCGCTTCTTCGAACAGGCCGTGGCGGTCGGATGCGGCGCCCGTGAATGCGCCGCGCGCGTGGCCGAAGAGCTCCGTCTCGAACAGATCGTCACTGAGCGCCGCGCAGTTCACCGCGCAGAACCGCCGGTGGCGGCGCGCCGATCCCGCGTGCACCGCGCGGGCAATGAGCTCCTTGCCGGTGCCGCTCTCGCCTTGGATCAACACGGGAAATGGCGCCGCTGCAGCCCGCATGACCTCGCGCCGCAGCGCGACCATCGCGCCGCTGATGCCCGACAGTTCACCCGCGAGGTCGCTGTCCCGAGCCGATGAAACGGTCTGCCTGGCCAGAGCGGCCATCGCCGGCGCGATGGCCGCCGCCGCCGCGGACAACGTGCCGCGGACGCGCGCGCCGTCGAGGACCGCGCCTGCGGTCCAGCGGGCCGTGACCGCGCCGACGGCCTCGCCGCCGTATCGGACGGGTGCGGCCGCTTCGCGGCCCGCCGCGGAGGACTCGGGGCCGATGGCAAGCAGCGCCGCGGCCGCACGCTCCGCCATTTCCGCCCGGCACGCCCGGCCTCCGTCGGTAGCCGCCAGCGTCGCGGCGCCCGAGATCACGTGAAACGCGCTGACCGACGCCGCAGCCAGCGCCGACCGCACGGCCTGGCAGACGCCCGCGACCGCCCCCTTGTCGTCATCGGCCTCGTGGCATTTCTGCAGGATGCAGACGACCGCGCGCGTGTCGACCTGGGTGGCGACGGGCTCGACATCCGCCGGCCCGTGTTCCTGGAGACGCTTCAGTCGGGCCGCGATCGCGTCGAGCCGTGAACGGGCGAGGCCTGACAGGATCGGCGATCGCCGGCCCAATAGCCGGCGCAGGCGCTCCGCGGCAAGCGCCTGCTCACCGGCATCCAGCAGGGCCTCGACGTGCGCGATCCGCAATTCCTGCGCCGCGGCCGGGGCGTGACGGCGGCGCAGCAGCCGGAGGCCCTCGGACAACTCATGCGCGGCGGTGCCGGCGTCACCGAGCGCTCCCTGCACCAGGATCGCCAGCGCGAACAGCGTGCCGGCACGAACGGGGTCACCAGCGGCGCGCCGATCACCCGCGGCAGCGAGGTGCCTCGCGGCGCTGCCGGCGTCGCGGTCGCAGAGCGCGACGCGGACCCCGATCTCAGCCGGGATCGCCGTCACGCCCGGCGGGAGGCACGTGGAAGATGGCGAGGCGCCCCACCCGCAGGCACCAGGCTCCACATCCGCCCGTTCAGCGACGGATGCCGCGTCGGGCTCCGGCCCTTTCTCCGCGCCCGGCGAGTTCTGGATCATCCGCCACGCTTCCGCGTGCTGGCCCTGCCAGAAGAGGCAGCGAGCCAGCAGCCACCAGGCCGCCTGGCCCAGCCCGCGCATCCCGCCATGCCGGGCGGCGGCCTCAGCCGCCCTGAGCACGGATTCCGCACCCTGGAGCGAGTTCTCATCGACGAGGACGGCGCCGAGGTGGACGAGTGCCCGCACGACGCCGTCCCCGTCCTGCGCGCCGTCCGACAACTCCCGGCTCGCCTCGAACGCCTCGCGCGCGGCCGCCCGCCTGCCGCGCGCCGCGTGAAGCCTGCCCAGCGCGAGCTGGGTCCGTGCCGCATCCACGGTCAACCGCCTCCGGGTGAGGCATCCAATCGCGCGCCGCAGGAGGCGTTCGGCGGCCGCATGGCGTCCCCGGTCCTCCAGCTCGTTCGCTCGGGCGAGCACCGCGCCCGTGTCGAATCCCGGGGCCGCCGCCCCGGCGGGACCGTCCACGCCCCGCGATGCGTCCTCGCGAACGTACTCGGCCCGCTGCTCCGGTTGGCGGTAGGGCGCCTCCGTGCCGGGGATGGGCAACAGCGACCGCAGGATCCTGCTGAACGCGCCCGGCCAGCCGTTCGACCGCTCGATCGCCTCCGTGATCGCGTCGTCGATTCGCGGCTCCGGAATGCCGGCCCATACCACGCTGCGCCGCAACGCGTCGGCGCTCATCGGTCCGAGCGCGATGGTCGGCGTCCCGCCCGGCAGGCTCCTGGCCGTCACGATCACGTGCCTGCGGCCCTCCGCACACTCCAGCCGGCCCAGCAGGCGCGCGACGTCGAACCTCTCCGGGGCCCCGTCGCCCGGTCCGCTTGAGTCTCGTTCGCCGTCGAGAATCATCACGTGCCGCTGTCGCACCAGCGGCCACCAGCAGGTGCGCTCCAGGCCGGGCGGCCAGCCGGATCCGTCGCCGCAGAGCCGGCCGGCCAGCGGCACGAGTCCCAGCCGCCGCGCCTCCCGGGCCAACTCTCGCAGGAACATCGCGAGGCCGGCGCCGACGGGTGCGTCGATGGCGAGGAGCCTCGGGCCTGCCGGGCCGGACGCCGATGCGATGTCCAGGACCAGATCGAGTTGGTCACGCCGCTGGAGGAGGATTCCCATGGCGGCGGGTCCGCCATGCGGTCCCTCTCCGCGTCGAACCTGACGGGTCGGCTGGCCGAGGACCCGCCTCACGATGTCGCGTTCGAGCATGCGGCCCGCACGACACCGGGCGGCGTCGAGGCCGGCCGGGCCCGGCCGGGTGAACGCTTCGACCCAACGGCCTCGGCCGTCCGGCCCGAAGTCGACGAGCGTCATCCTGCCTGGAATCCGGAGCGACGACAGGACGGCCGCTACGGTGGACCGCCGCCGTTCCCATGCTCCGTCAGTCGGCGTGGTGTAATGCAGCGAGACCCAATCGCCGGTCGCCAGGTCGAAGCCCCGGTGGCCGCCGACAGCCACGAACCTGTCGAGGACAAGATCTGGCCGCATACCCACGAGGGCTCCTCCTGCTGACCAATGGGGCGGTGATCTCCCGTGCAAGAAGGACGCCCACGGGACGATCGCGAAACCT
This sequence comes from uncultured Acidobacteriota bacterium, assembly GCA_963809475.1. Lineage (GTDB taxonomy): Bacteria > Acidobacteriota > Vicinamibacteria > Vicinamibacterales > JAKQTR01 > JAKQTR01. The sequence goes on along the minus strand of CAWEJS010000001.1, from coordinate 1,999,020 downwards.
CCCGGAAATGGCCCGCTTCCCGGCAGGCTCCCGGCGGGGCGGTGCAGAAACTTCGTATAGAATGGCAGCGCGACGCTGCGTTTTCTCACAGCCCCCTTCCCCGAAGGGCTCATTCGCCATGATCCGACCCATCGTCAAGTACGGCACGCAGGTGCTCCATCGCGAGGCCGGTGTCGTGACCGCCGTGACCGGCGAACTCGGCGATCTGGTCCGCGACATGATCGAAACGATGTACGCGGCGCCCGGCGTCGGGCTGGCCGCCCCGCAGGTGGGCGTGCCGCTGCGCGTGTTCGTCGTCGACGTCTCGGGAGGCCGCTCGAAGGACGGGCTCATGGCCTTCATCAACCCCGAGTTCGTCGAGCGCGAGGGCATGCAGATCGAAGAGGAGGGCTGCCTCTCGCTGCCCGGCTTCAACGCCACGGTGGCCCGGCCGTCACGCGCGGCGGTCAAAGGGCTCGATCTCGACGGGCACGAGCGGGTCGTCGAGGGCACCGGCATGCTCGCGCGGGCCTTCCAGCACGAGATGGATCACCTCGACGGGCGGGTCTTCGTCGACCGCCTGCGCGGCATCCAGCGCGAGCTGATCGTCCGCCGGATCCGCAAGCTGACCCGGACGGGAAAGTGGTAGCGCCGTCCCGCCCGCTTCGCGTCGTGTTCTTCGGCACGCCGGAGTTCGCCGTCCCGACCCTCGAAGCGCTCCTCGGTTCGCGCCACGCCGTCGTCGGTGTCGTCACGCAGCCGGACCGCCCGCGAGGCCGGGGCCAGCGCGTCACGGACAGTCCCGTCAAGCGCGTGGCCCGCTCGCACGGCACGCCCGTCCTCCAACCCGAGCGCCTGAAGGACGAGGCGTTCCTGGTGGGGATGAGGGGCTGGGCCCCGGATGTCGGCGTCGTCGCGGCCTACGGCAAGATCCTGCCGGCGGCCGTGCTCGACATGCCTTCGCTGGGACTCGTCAACGTTCATGCGTCGCTGCTGCCTCGGCATCGTGGCGCCGCTCCGGTCCACCGGGCCGTCATCGCCGGCGACACCGAGACGGGCGTCAGCATCATGCGGGTGGTGCAGGCACTGGACGCCGGCGGGGTGTTCGCAAGTGCCGTCCGTCCCATCGGGCCGGACGACACGAGCGTGGACGTGGAACGGGACCTGGCACGGCTCGGCGCGGGACTGCTGCTCGACGTCCTCGACGCCCTCGCCGCGGGCCATGCCCACGACACGAGGCAGGATGACGCCGGCGCAACCTATGCCCACCGGCTCCGCAAGGAAGAAGGCGCGATCGACTGGCGCGGAGGCGCGGCCGCCATTCACAACCTGGTCCGCGGCCTGCAGCCGTGGCCGCTGGCCTGGACGTCGGCGGGCGGGCGTCGCCTGATCGTGCTCCGCACGAGGCTCGTGCCCGACGCTCCCGCGTCGTACGAGCCGGCCGGCACTGTCGTCGCCGTCACCCGCGACGCCGTTCGCGTGCAGACTGGCGCGGGGCTCCTCGACCTCGTCACGGTGCAGCCGGAGGGCCGGCGGGCCATGTCCGCGCGCGAGTACGCGGCCGGCCACCTCGCGGGCCCCGGCGCGCGATTGGATCCGCCGCCGGAGCCCGTCACCGGCGCCGGGCCGTCCCGCTGACGCCGATGGCGGCGATCGCTCGCATTGCGGCCCTGCAAACCCTGCAACAGGTCCACGCCGGGACTGCCGACCTCGCGGCGGTACTCGACCGTGAGCGCCGACGTCTGGACGATCCACGCGACCGGGCGCTGGCCACCGAAATCGCCCTCGGCACCATCCGGTGGCGCGCTGCCCTCGACTGCGCGATCGCGTGGGCTGGAAACCGGGCCATCGAGCAGTTCGACCCCGGCGTCCTCGACATTCTCAGGATGACGGCGTACCAACTGCTCCATCTCGATCGGGTGCCCGCTGCGGCGGCGGTCGACGATGCCGTGGATCTGTGCAGGCTGAAGGGCCACCCCAGAGCGGCGGGGGCGGTCAATGCCATCCTCCGCCGGATCAGCCGCGAACGCACACGCCTGCCTCTGCCCGCGCCGGACGATCCGCTCGGCTACCTGAGCGTGACGTGGTCGCACCCATCCTGGCTGGCGTCCCGCTGGCTCTCGCGACTGGGCTTCGACACCGCCCTCGAATGGGTGCGCTTCAACAACAGCCCTGCCCCGCTCACGCTTCGGGCCAACATCCTGGCGACGACGCGCGAGTTGCTCGCGGAGGCGCTCGCGCGCGAAGGGGTTGCCACGCGCCCCTGCAGATTCGCCAGGGACGGCCTGGTCGTCGAGTCCGGCCAGCCGCTCAGCGGGCCCCTGGCGGCGGAGGGGATGTTCGCCGCGCAGGATGAGGCATCGCAGCTGGTCGGGGTCTTCGCCGCGTCGACGGCGGAAGGCCGCGTGTTCGACGCGTGCGCAGCGCCGGGAGGCAAGTCGATCCAGCTGGCGTCGGCGCTTGGCAGCCGGGGCCTGCTGGTCGCCGGCGACCTCCGGCCGAGGCGCGTTCGCCTGCTGCGCGAAACGCTCGCCGCAGCCCGGATCCGCGCGGTGGCGCTCGTCCGGCACGACCTCCTGGGCGGGCTGCCGTTCGGCCCGGTCTTCGACTGCGTGGTGGTGGATGCGCCGTGCTCGAGTCTCGGGACGATCCGGCGCGATCCGGACATCCGCTGGACGCGCGGCGAGGGCGAACTGGCGTCGTTCGCGGGCAGGCAACTCCGCATGGTCGCCGAAGCGGCGCGGGGCGTCGCCCCCGGCGGCTGCCTCGTCTATGCGACGTGCTCGAGCGAGCCCGAAGAGAACGAGGGCGTCGCTGACGCATTCCTCGCCGGCGCTCGGGACTTCGCGCTCGAAGACCCGAGAGCGGTGGCCGCGCCACTCGACCCAGGCTTGTCCGCCTGCCTCGACGCGAAGGGCTGTCTCAGGACGACGCCGCACCAGCACGGGCTCGACGCCTTCTACGCCGCCAGGCTCCGGCGGCGGCCCTGACGACCGGCCGTTCTGGTCCGGCGTCACGGTCGTGTAGTACAGTTCGGCAAGCGATGGTGTCGAGAGACCGTGCGTGGACCGTCGGCCGCGTCGTCCTGCTCGTCTGCGGACTGGCGGTGACCTTCGGCCTGTTCGCCGCGGCAGCCATGCGCGTTGCGCTGCGCGCCCGCGAGGTCCCCGTGCCGGCCGTCGTCGGCCACGAGTTCGCTGAGGCGGGACGCGCCATGGACGACGCCGGGCTGACGCTGAAGGTCGACGACAACCGTCCTTTCAGCGCCACCGTCCCGGCAGGCCGCATCGCGTCGCAGGACCCGGCGCCAGGGGCCGTCGTCCGCCGGGGCCGGAGCGTCAGGATCTGGATCAGCGCGGGCTCCCGCTCGTCCGTGGTCCCGCAGTTGGTGGGAGAATCCGAGCGCACGGCGCAGGCCCGCGTGTCGCAGGACGGCCTGGAGATCTCGTCGATTGCGGACATCCGATCGGCCGACTTGCCACCCGGCGCGGTCGTGGCCCAGGACCCGGCGCCGGGAAGCCGGAACACCCGCGTCGGGATCCTGGTGAACCGCGGAGAGCGCTCGGCGGGCTTCGTGATGCCCGATCTCATCGGCGCGGCGGGCGACCAGGCCCTCGACGTCCTGCGCAGCCACGGCCTCCGCGTCACCATCGTCGCGCAGCAACCGTACCCGGGGGCGCCCTCCGGCATCGTCCTCCGGCAGGCCCCCGCCGCCGGCTTCCAGGTGATCCCGGATCAGCCCATCTCGCTGGAGGTCAGCCGATGAGCGTGCGCCTCGCCCCGTCGATCCTCGCCGCCGACTTCGCGGCGCTGGGAGTCTGCATCGCCGCCGCGGAGCGCGGGGGCGCCGACATGATCCATGTGGACGTGATGGACGGGCACTTCGTGCCGAACCTCACGGTGGGACCGCCGGTCGTGCGGTCGATTCGGAAGACGACGCAGCTCCCGCTCGACGTCCACCTGATGATCGAAGACGCGGACCGCTACGTTCCCGCGTTCGCGGAGGCGGGAGCCTCGCTCATCTCGGTCCACGTCGAGGCCCTGCCCCACCTCCATCGCACGCTGGGCTTCATCAAGAGCCTGGGGCTGAAGGCCGGGGCGGTGCTGAATCCGGCCACGCCGGTGGGCTGTCTCGAGGAGGTCGCCGCCGACGTGGACTTCGTCCTGATCATGACGGTGAATCCCGGATTCGGGGGCCAGACTTTCATCAGCCGGAGCACGTCAAAGATACAGGCCATGCGCGCGCTGCTCGACGAAGCGCGCAATCCCGCCCCGATCGAGGTGGACGGTGGCCTCGACGAGCACACGGTGAGCCGGGTCGTGGCCGCGGGCGCGGACTGGATCGTGGCCGGAACCGCCGTGTTCGGGTCGGACGACATCGAAGCCGCGGCGAGGCGGCTGAAGGCCGTCGCGGTGGCCGCGGCCCAGGAGCGCCTGGCGACGCCCAGGAGCGGGCGGTGAGCGGGCTCGAAGCCGTCGCGGTGTTCCGGGTCCGCTATGCCGAGACCGACCAGATGCGCTTCGCCTACCACGCCAACTACCTGGCATGGTTCGAAGTCGGGCGCTGCGAATGGCTCCGCGTCCGCGGCTGGTCGTACCGGGACCTGGAATTGCGCGACGGGTCGATGCTCCCGGTGATCGAAGCACACTGCCGGTACTTCACCCCCGCGCGGTACGACGACGAGTTGGAGATCCGCGCCCAGGGGACGCTGCTGTCGCCGGTGCGCGTGAGCTTCGAGTACGAGGTGGTGCGTCTCGCGGACGGCGCGCGGCTGGCCGCCGGGCAGACCGTCCACGCGGTGACGGATCTCGAGGGCCGGCCGAAGCGCCTGGCGCCGCGCGTACGGGCGTTGTTTGCGCAGGCGGCAGGGCCGCCCGCCGGCGAGTCGCGAGTGTCCGCGGCGCGCGGCCGCGATGTACAATGAGGGATTGGGTCCCCGAGCGGTGACCGCACCGAGGGCCCGGCGGCCGGCCGGGCCCGAGGCGGGGCGCCGCGGCGCCTTGGGGTGTTTGCGCGGCCGGCCCACCGGGTCGCTGGTCACGCGCGGAAGCAGGAACGTGTTCATGGCGGGTCGTGCGCATCAAGTCGTGTTGGCCGGCGTGGCGCTCGTCGCGCTCGGGCTCCTTTCGGGCTGCTCGCGTCACAAGAGCCCGGTCCCCGCGGGCATCCTCGAAGGCGACCGCTATCTGTTCGATCGCGCGACGGAACTCGCCGGCAGGAGGAAGTGGCTCCAGGCCCGCGAGCACTACCGGCAGCTGGTCGATAACTACCCGCAGAGCAACTTCCGCCCGGACGCGAAACTCGGGCTGGGAGACACCTACCTCGGTGAGAACACCATCGAGTCCCTGGTGCTGGCGCAGAACGAGTACCGCGAGTTCCTGAACTTCTACCCGACGAACTCCCGCGCCGACTACGCGCAGCTCAAGCTCGCGATGTGCCACTTCCAGCAGATGCAGTCCGCCGATTGGGACCAGACGGAAACCAAGGATGCCGTCGCCGAGCTGACGCTCTTCGTCCAGCGCTACCCGCAGAGTCCGCTGTTGGCCGAAGGGCAGCAGAAGCTGCGCGAGGCGAGAAGCCGCCTGACCGACTCCCAGTTCCAGGTCGGCTACTTCTACTACCGCACCCGCTGGTTTCCGGGCGCCGTCGACCGCTTCAAGGCCCTGTTGAAGGACGATCCCGAGTTCCCGCACCGGGACGCCGTGTACTACTACCTGGGCGATGCGCTCGTGAAGGCCGGCCGCCACGCGGAGGCGCTCCCTTACTTCGACCGCGTGATCAAGGAGTTCGCGGACAGCTCGTTCGCCGGGCTGGCCAAGCAGGGACTTGACGCGCCGCCGCCGCAACCCGCGCCTGATCCGAAGCCGCCGAAGAAGAAGTAGCCGGCGGTCCTACGCGGACGCCGCCCGCGCGTACTTGCGGTAGTAGTCGATCCCCGACACGACCGACGCGACGAGCACCACCCAGAGCGCGACCCGGCCGAGCACGAAGAACGGCCGGTAGCCGTTGTGGCCCAGGATGAGCAGGAGAATCGCGGTGACCTGGCTCGCCATCTTCGCCTTGCCGAGGGACGAGGAAGGGATGACGATGCCGCGCGAGTAGGCCAGGCTCCGCAAGCCGGTCACCGCGAACTCGCGCCCGATGACGACGGCCACGATCCAGGCGGGGGCGGCATCGAGCTGCACGAGGGAGATGAACGCGGCAGCCGTGAGGAGCTTGTCGGCGATGGGGTCCATCAGCTGGCCGAGCGTCGTGACCTGCTTCCGGCGGCGTGCGATGTACCCGTCCAGCCAGTCCGTGAACGCCGCCAAGCCGAAAATCGCGGCCCCGAGCACCTGGCTGGACACGCCCATCACGGGCCACTCCACCTTGGTCAGCAGGACGACGACCAGGAGCGGCACCAGGAAGATCCTGATGAGCGTCAGGGCGTTGGGCAGGTTCATCGCCGCCCTATTGTAGCTCGCTTGCGATAAGATGAAACGGTCGTCATGAAGGCCATCCTCCTCGCGGGGGGCAAGGGTACGCGCCTGCGCCCGTTGACCCTGCACACGCCGAAGCCCATCGTCCCGATCTTCGGGCGCCCCTTCCTCAACTACCAGATCGACCTCGTGCGGACGGTGCCGGAGATCGACGAGGTCATCCTGAGCCTCAACTACCAGCCGCGGCGCATCCAGGACGTGTTCGGGGACGGCGGCGGCTCGGGCATCCGGATCTCCTACGTCGTCGAGCCGAGCCCGCTCGGCACCGGCGGCGCCATCAAGTTCGCGACCGGGCCCTACCCCGACACCGTGGTGGTCTTCAACGGCGACGTGATGACGCAGGTCAACCTGGCCGAGGTGCTCCGCCTGCACCGGGAGCGGCGCGCCAAGGCGACGATCGTCCTGACGCCGGTGGACAACCCCAGCGCGTACGGCCTCGTCGAGACGGACGCCGACGGCAACGTGCGGCGGTTCCTCGAGAAGCCCAAGCCCGACGAGATCACCTGCGACACGATCAACGCCGGCGTGTATATCCTCGAGCCCGAGACCCTCGATCGCATCCCGAAGGACACCGCCTGGTCGATCGAGCGGGCCTTCTTCCCCTCGCTCGTCGAGCGCGGCGAGACCTTTGTGGCATACGTGCACCGCGGGTACTGGGTCGACATCGGCACACCGGAGAAGTACATGCAGGTGCACCGGGACATCATGGACCGGCGCTTCCTGGCCGAGCCCTTCGGCCCGCTGGCCCGTGGCGCGACCTGCCTGGGCCGCGACCTGCACCTCGAAGACGGCGCCGTGATCGAGGGGCCGTGTTTCATCGACGACGGCACCGAGGTCAGGCGCGGCGCCCGGATCGGCGCCTACAGCGTGATCGGCCAGAACACCGTCGTGGAAGAGGGCGCGACCATCGACGGGGCGATCATCTGGCCGAACGGCCGGATCTCCCGCGATGCGGTCGTGCGGAACTCGATCATCGGCCGCCACTGCCACGTCGGCCGCGACGCGGTGATCGAGAGCGCCACCATCCTCGGCGACAAGTCGGCCGTGACGGACCACTCGCGTCTCGGCGCGGGCTGGTGACAGCAGGAACGTCGATGACGCTTCATCCCGAGATCTTCAAGGCGTACGACGTCCGGGGCATCTACCCGGGCGAACTCGACGAGGCGACCGCGCGCCAGATCGGCCGCGCGTTCGTCGCGTACCTCGGCGCGAAGCGCATCGCGGTCGGCCGCGACATGCGGCTCTCTGCCCCGTCGATCGCGGCCGCGTTCATCGAGGGCGCCCGCCAGCAGGGCGCGGACGTGGTCGACTACGGGATGATCGCCACCGACATGCTGTACTTCGCGGTGGCACGCGACCGCCACGAGGGCGGCGCGATGGTCACCGCCTCGCACAACCCGAAGGACTACATCGGCGTCAAGCTCGTCCGCGCCGAGGCGTTCCCGCTGAGCGGCGAGGAGGGCATCTCCCAGATCCGCGACATGGTGGGTGGCGGGACCATCCCCGCGCCGCCCCCCGCGCCCGGCGCGCTGTCGATGCACGCGGCGCTCCTCGATGACTACGTGGCGCACGTCCTCGGCTTCATCGATCCCGCCATCATCAAGCCGTTCACCGTGGTGCTCGACGCCGGGAGCGGCATGGGCGGCCTCGTGGCGCCGAAGCTCTTCGCGCAGCTGCCGTGCCGCACGACGCGGCTGTCTTTCGAGATCGACGGCACGTTCCCGAACCACGAGGCGAACCCGCTGATCGAGGAGAACCGCCGCGACCTCGTCGAGCGCGTGGTGGCCGAGCGCGCCGACATCGGCATCGCGTGGGACGGCGACGCGGACCGCTGTTTCTTCGTGGACCGGGACGGCGAGTTCATCCCGGGCGACTTCGTGACGGCCCTGCTCTCGGAAGCGTTCCTGCGCAAGGAGCCCGGCGGCACCGTCATCTACGACCTCCGGGCCAGCTTCGCCGTCAAGGACACGGTGGCCCGCTACGGCGGCCGCGCGCTGATGAACCGCGTGGGCCATGCCTTCTTCAAGAAGCGGATGCGCGAGGAGAACGCCGTGTTCGGCGGCGAGGTCACGGGCCACTACTACTTCCGCGACAACTTCTACGCCGACAACGGCTTCATTCCCGCCGTGCTGATGCTCGAGCTGATGTCGGCGAAGGGCCAGGCGCTTCACCAGCTGCTCGAGCCGCTCCGCGCGACCTACTTCATCTCGGGCGAGATCAACACGAAGGTGAAGTCCATGGTTACGGTCGACGAGAAGCTGGCGGGCCTGGCGGCCATGGGCGCCTCGGAGCCGGGCGCGCGGGTCTACCGCCTGGACGGCGTCTCGGTGGAGGCCCCCGACTGGCACTTCAACGTGCGGCGGTCGAATACGGAACCGCTCCTGCGGCTGAACCTGGAAGCCACGACGCCCGCCCTGATGGCGAGGAAGCGGGACGACGTGCTGGGGTACATCAGGAGTTAGGGACAAGGGGCTAGGCCTGCCGCGCCGAAGCCGGCCGCAAGGCCGCCTGGCGGAGGCGGGGACTCGGCGCTCGGAGTCTGCTAGAATAGCGTCTGCGCCGGGCGGGCTTAGCATAGTGGTAATGCTCTGGCTTCCCAAGCCAGCTAGACGGGTCCGATTCCCGTAGCCCGCTCCATCGTCCTCTCCATCGTCCTCTCCCCTTCCCGCCCGATCGTGCCGAGGAATTCTCCGTCGGGCAGCGCTGTGCTAGGCTTGCCCCCATGGCCTACGAAGCGCCCAAGAACATCCTGATCTCCACCGCGGACATCCAGCAGCGCGTCCGGGAACTGGCGCTGGAAATCGGCCGGGACTACGCCGACGACACCCAGCTCCACCTGGTCAGCGTGCTGAAGGGCGCGTTCGTCTTCCTGGGCGACCTCGTCCGCGCGATGGATCGGCCCGTCAGCCTCGATTTCATGGCGTTGTCCAGTTACGGCAAGAGCACGAGCTCGTCCGGCGAGGTGCGGCTGCTCAAGGACCTCGACTCGGGCCTCGAGGGCCGCAACGTCATCATCGTCGAGGACATCGTGGACACGGGGCTCACCCTGGCCTACCTGCAGGAGATCCTGCACGCCCGGGGCCCGAAGTCACTGAAGACCGCCTGTTTGCTCAGCAAACCGTCGCGGCGGAAGGTCGACGTGAAGGTCGACTACATCGGCTTCACGATCGAGGACCGGTTCGTCGTCGGCTACGGCCTCGACTACGCCGAACAGTACCGCAACCTGCCCTACCTGGCCGTGCTCGACTGAGGCGGCGTCGCCGGCGCCACGGCGGCCCGGACCCGCTCCGCGAGGCGCCTGGCGTCCGCGAGCACCGTTGCGGAATCGAGTGTCAGCATCCGCCTGTCCCGCATCAGGATCCGGCCGTTCACGATCGTCGTCCGGACATCGTCGCCTCGCGTGACGTAGACGAGGTGCGAGACGGGGTTGTACATCGGCGTCTGGCGCGGCGCGCGCATCGACACGACGATGAGGTCGGCGAGCTTGCCCGGCTCGAGTGAGCCGATCCGGTCGGCCATGCCGAGCGCCGCCGCGCCGCCGATCGTCGCCATCTCGAGGACCGTCTCCGCCGACGTCGCCGTCGGATCCCTGTCCGCCAGCTTGTGCAGGAACGCGGCCTGGCGCATCGCCTCGAACATGTCGAGGTCGTTGTTGCTGGCGGCGCCGTCCGTGCCGAGGCCGACGGCGATGCCTGCCTTCATGCACTTCACGACGGGCGCGGCCCCGCTCGCCAGCTTCATGTTGCTCTCGGGGTTGTGCGACAGCCCCACGTGGCGGCGCTGGAGAATCGCGATGTCCGCGTCCGTCAGGTGCACGCCGTGGGCCGCGAGCGCCGGCGTGTCCCAGAAGCCGAGCGAGTCCAGGTAGGCCGCCGGCGTGAGACCATGTGCCTTCATCGAGTCCGCGACCTCGTCCTCGGTCTCGGCGAGATGGGTGACGAGGGGCACGCCGAACGTCCTGGCCAGATCGCGGGTCGCCTTCAGCGTGTCGGCGTCCACGGTGTACATCGAGTGCGGCGCCACGGTCGCCACGATGAGCGGATCACCCTTGAACGCCGCCATGAAGCGCTCCGCGCGGGCCAGGCCTTCCGCGGGCGTCTTCGCGTCCGGCACCGGGAAGCCGATGACCGTCTCGGCGAGCACGCCCCGCATGCCGGCTTCCTTCGTGACCTTCGCCACCTCTTCCTCGAAGTAGTACATGTCGGTGTGCAGCGTCGTGCCGGACTGGATCATCTCGAGCGCGGCCAGCCTCGTCCCCACGCGGACCAGTTCGGGCGACACCGTCCTGGCCTCGGCCGGGAAGATGTACTTCTGGAGCCAGTCCTTGAGCGCCAGGTCGTCGGCCAGGCCGCGGTACATCACCATGGGCGCGTGGCCATGGGTGTTGACCAGCCCCGGCATGACGACGGCGCCGTCGGCCCGGATGATCTCGGCGGCGGCGAACTGCCGCGCGATGACGGCGGGCGTGTCCACTGCCAGAATCGTCGTGCCGCGGATCGCCACGGCCCCCGGCGAAAGCACACGGCGCTGGGCGTCCATCGTGACGACCGTCCCGCCCGTGACCACGATCGTCGCCCGTTTCACCGGGGGCGGCGCCGCCAGCAGCGTGCTCACGGCCAGCATCACGGCGAGCGCACGGACCAGGGTCCGCCTCAAGACGGGCGTCGGACGCGGGTGCATCAACATGGGTGCGATTCTACCGTATGCCGCGCGTAGCCGCGTGCGCGCGCCTTCGTGTATAGTTCTCGCGTGGCCGTCATCCTCGTGCGACACCCGCTCGTCCAGGACATCCTCCTGTCGCTTCGCGACGTCAACACGGACCCCGACGCGTTCAGGCGCATGGCCGTGCGCATCAGTGTGCTGCTCGCCGCCGAGGCGCTGCGCGCGCTACCGGTGAAATCGGCCACTGTGATGACGCCGCTCGGCGAGGCGTCCGGTCAGCGCGTCGCGGCGGACGTCGTCGTCGTGCCGGTGCTGCGCGCCGGCCTCGGCATGCTGGACGCCGTGCTGGAACTCGTCCCCGGCGCCCGAGTGGGCCACATCGGCCTGCAGCGCGACGAGATGACGGCCATCGCGTCGCGCTACTACTCCAAGCTGCCGCCCGGGCTCAGCGAGAGCCACGTGCTGATGATCGACCCGATGCTCGCCACCGGGGGCAGCGCGGTCGAGGCCCTCGACCTGCTCAAGGAGGCCGGCGCGCGCCAGATCCAGATCCTGTGCATCGTCGCCGCGCCGGAGGGCATCACGCTGGTCGAGCAGCATCATCCCGATGTCGATATCTATACGCCGGTGATCGACGACGGGTTGAACGCCAGGAAGTACATCATGCCGGGGCTGGGCGACTTCGGCGACCGGCTCTACGGCACGCTCTAGGCCTCGTGACAGGACGCTCTCCGGTCCGGCGGTCTCTGCCGCCGGGGGCGGCTCCGTGACCGTTCCGGGAGTACCACCATGGACGATGATCAGTTGACGCCAGATCGCGGGCCCGGCGGCAAGAACCGGCGGCGCCGCGCCGATGATGCCGAGGCGTGGACCACCGGCATCACGCGGATTGCGCCGAACGAGATCGAGATCCGCGGCTACCCCGTGGACGAGCTGATGGGACGGCTGACGTTCTGCGAGGCCGTGTACCTCCTGCTGCGGGGCGAACTGCCGACGCCAGCGATCGGCAAGCTCTTCGGCGCGGTGCTGCTGTCCTCGATCGACCACGGGGTGACCCCGCCGTCCACGCTGGCTGCGCGGCATGTCGTCACGTCGGGCGCGTCCCCCCGCGACGCCGTCGCGGCCGGCATCCTGGCCTTCGGCACCTACCACGGCGGCGACATCGAGACCTGCATGCGGTGCCTCCAGGAAGGGCTCGAGATGGTGGAGGCCGGGGTGAGGTACGAGGACGCCGCGCGGCGGCTGCTCGAGAAGTGGAAGGGCGAAGGCCCCAACCCGCCCGGGTTCGGACATCGCATCCACTTGCGAGATCCCCGCGCCAGGCGGCTCCTCCAACTCGCGCACGAACTCGACCTCGACGGCGAGCACTGCCGATTGCTGCGTGTCGTGGAGCGTGTGATCAACGACATGCCCGGACGGACCCAGCGCCCGCTGCCCCTCAACATCGACGGCGCGATCGCCGGGGTCTGCGGGGACCTGGGCTTCGAGCCCGACATCGGTGACGGGCTGTTCATCGTCTCCCGCGTGCCGGGGCTGCTCGCGCACGCCGTCGAGGAGCGGCTGCGGCAGAAGCCCATGCGCGTCATCGATCCGCGCGACGTGGAGTACAACGGACCGGTGCGGCGGCGGCTGCCCGACACGAGGAAGTAGCGCCGAGGCACCCAGCGACCGGCGGAGCCCGGAATCACGTGTCTACGTCGCCCCGTCCGGATTCCGTTCGGGACTCCACCGCCAGTCCGACGTCCGCAACGCGGCTGCGCCTGCACACCTTCGGCTCCGTGATGGTCCTGCTCGCCGCCGCTGCCCTGCCCCGCCTGGCGTGCATGAGGGGAGAGGCTTGGTTCGACGAGATCTGGACGTGGGACATCTGCCATCGATTGACCTGGCCGGGCGGGCTCTTTTCTCAGCTGCGGTCCGAGAACAACCACTACCTGAACACGCTGGTCATCTGGCTGCTCCGGGATCAGTCGTGGGTGTATTGGCGCGTGCCTGCCGTGTGCTGCGGACTGGCCACGGTGTGGATCGCGTGGAGACTGGGGCGGACTCACCGAGTGTCGGGGAACCGGGCCGGCTGGATTGCAGGAATCCTGACGGCGTCGTCGTACTTGATGGTCCACTACTCGTCTGAGGCCCGGGGGTACGCGTATGCCGTGTTCTTCGCGGCGCTCGCCTACCAGGTGCTCGAGCTGCCCGATGCCTGCAACTCGAACCCCGGTGGGTACCCGGCGGACTCCTGCCGTCGGCGTCGGCCGGCATGGCTCTTCTGGATCGCATGTTGCGGTGGCTGGCTGTCCCAGCCGATCTTCCTGGGCTGTTTTGCGGCAATGGCCGTCTGGTTCTACCTGGGTCTCGAAGACCTGCGTCCCGGGACAGCACGACTGTTCACGCTCTTGAAGTACTTCCTCCCGCCCGCGCTCTTCTTCGGTGTCCTGTATACCGTCGACCTGCGGCACGCCATCAACGTCGGAGGAGACCAACTGCCGCTGTCGCAGGTTCTCATCGAAACCCTCTCGCTACTGGGCGGCGGCCCGTTTGGCGGTTGGGGCGCCTATGCCGTGGCGGGACTGGTGTTGGCGGCGTTCCTGTACGGGCTGTGGGTCCTGGCCCGAGAGGGCGATGGCCGCTGGATCTTCTACATGCTGGCTGTTGCGGTGATGCCGGTCGGGCTGATCCTGGTGCTGCGCCGGGATGTCGTCTATCCGAGGTACTTTCTGATCGCCGCGTTCTTCCTCATTCAGGCTGTCGCGGTCGGGTTGGCAGACCTGACGCGGCGGGGTCGGGGTCCCGTGGGCTTGGCGGCGATTGGCCTCGCAGCGGCGATCTGGGGCAACAGTCTCCATGTCGCACGCCTCGCGGAACTCGGGCGAGGCGGTTACTTGCCGGTCTTGGGGTCACTTCTCTCCGGGGAGCCGTCCGACGTGATCCAGCTGCGGAGCGACTCCGATCTTCGGCAGGCGTTGATGTTCAAGTACTACCTTCCCTTGGTGAACCTGAACGGCAAGACGCTTCGCTACGTGGCGCGGGACCAGGTTCCCGCCGGCGGTACCACCTGGCTGCTGACCCACACGATCGACGTGACGTGGCAGCCGCACGCAGCCTGCGCCGTCCGGGGATCCGTATACGACCTGCGCCTTTTCCGGCCGTATGCCGGGCTCTCTGGTTGGGGACTGGCACTCTACCGGCGCCGGCCAACGGAAACGGGTCCGCCTCCCGGCGCCGTCGACCCCTTGCCGAAGTGCTAGTCAAGACCCGACGGTGAGGATCCAGTCCCGGTAGTGCAAGCTCACGGTTGCCCGGACGATGGGTCTTTCGGTAGACTAAAGAATATTGCGCGTCCTGAGTGGGCGCTTGGCTCAGCGGTAGAGCACCGCCTTCACACGGCGGGGGTCAGTGGTTCGAATCCACTAGCGCCCACCACTCAACGGTCAGATCAGTCTTCTTCCGGCCTGCGTCAGGGCGTAACGTTTCAGCTCGGGTGGCCAACCCGCGCGCCAGAGTGGATCACGCCCTGGCTACCGCTTGGCGGGCCGGGACGGAATCGGTTGCCTCACCGGCGTCCTCTTGGGTTTCCCTTGCGGGATTCGGAAGCGAAGACCCACTCCCGCCTCAAGTCCTCCGGTGTTCACCTTCACGGAGGAGCCGTGCGACGGCAACGAGACTGTGGCGCGCGCGTACCGGGCAACCACGCCAATGCCCACTATTCTCGTGAAGTAGTAGCCGACATCAACGCTGCCAGCGTACCCCACGGCTGAAGCCGACCGGCGGACGACTGTGGCCGAGGTGAATGTGACCGAATCGTATGGGTACGACTGGGTGTAGCTCACACCTTCCACCAGCGATTGCTTGAGATTGAAGATCGATGGTCCCCCTCCCACGACCACCAGGAATCGCCGACCGGCCGGTATGGACCACGACACGAATGGATACACTGCGATCTCGGAACGCTTCAGCGACGCAGAACCGGAGATCGCGCGACCCGCGCCAAAGAAGAACGGGTGGGGAATCGTTCCTGTGATGCTCCCGGTATTCGTGTAACTTGCCATCGTGACGCTGACGCCGATTGCCAGGTTGCGCCAGACCCTCACGGCACCCCCTATGTCGCCGGCTACAGCCTTCTTGGAGGGGTAGGTGGTGGTGATGGTCGCCTGTTCGACGTTCTCGGTGTAGGACAGGGCGTCCGAGAATCCAGGCAAGCCGTTCTGATAGACCGCCCCGAGCGCCACATACCCTCGGTCCGTCCAATCTCCGGCCCTTCGAGCAGGCGCTCTGGCGGGGGCCAGTTGGCCGGGCAGTCCCGGTTTCAGTTGACCCCCGATTGGGGGTGCCGCCGCTGCAGGACGGCGCGCCTCTGGCACCCCCGCGCTGCCCGGCAGCAGCTCCACTAGGGTGGCGAGGATGTAGCCCTCGCGCCCGGTCTGCGGATCTCTCACCTTGTAGAAGCCGTCGACAAAAGCCAAGGCGGTGAGCCTCGTTCCGGCCTGGAAGTACGTCAGCGCGGTGCTCGATACCGTAGCTTCGGACCGGAGGGGCGTGCGGTTGCCCTTGACTCGCACCTGCTGCGCAGAAACGGGCACCGCAACCAGGAGGAGCAATACGACGATGAGTGAGGCCCTCTTCATCATCTCATCCTCCTAGAACACGCCAACGGCGTCCCACGCCTGGGTTACGGCCTGCTCGGCCGCGCTGCCCACCCCGTACAGGTCTTGAGCGGCCCGGATGGTCGCCGCGCGGGCCGTCGAGAAGTTCGCGCTGGATGGCAGTAGGTACACGAACGCTCGGTAGAACACCTTCTCGATCTGTGCTCTATTGGCGGCACCAACGCCCTGGACGGCCCGGCCGGAAGACTTGTTTGTTCCCCCTTCGATGGCGAGGTAAAAGGCGTTGTTAGCGATGCCGGAGTTAATATGGACACCGCCGCCGTCCTCCGTGCCCTTGTACCGGATGCTGTAGTGGTCGGGGTCCGAGAACCGCGACGGATCGGCCATCGATCGGATGCCGTCTTGAGAACCTGCGCGCAGGGCACGGACGACATCTTCGCCAATTAGGTAGTCGGCCTGGCCCCGTCCGTCTCCCGGCGTCTGGTAGAAGAACTCGACGCCAGTGCCCATCATGTCGGAGAACGCCTCGCTCAGCGCCCCCGATTCGTTCCTGTAAATCAACTGCGACGAGTGGCCGGTAACGCCGTGTGTCAACTCGTGCGCAACAACATCTAAACCCCCGGCGAGATAGGTGTAGTTCTGGCCGGTTTCCGTCACGTAGTAACCTGAAGGGATTCCGTTGCCGAAGAACATCGTCCCGATGCCGCCCGGGCCACAGGTAGAACAGTAGAAGGCGTTGATCGCGAGAGTGTCGAAATAGGCGGAAGGCATCGTGAGCGCGCCTTGTTGGCTCACAGCGTTCGTTATGACCACGATCGGGTAGTTCTGGTCGTCAAAGCCGCTTCGACCAAAGCGCTTGTAGTAGTAGTCGTACGTCCACGCCACATGGACATGGGCGTCAACGACGGCAACATCGGTCCAACTATTGTCGGAGTCCGTCGCATAGTCGCTCTGGTAGACCGGTGCGTCGTAGTACAAAACTAAGAGCGCCTTGCTCAGGCTGTATCTCATATCGAACGTTTGGAGACTCGGCGGTCGGAGTCCGTCGCTCGTGACGTAGGTGGTGCCAAGCGTCGTCACCGCGAGCTTCTTCATGTCCCCCAGCACGCCCTGGCCTTTCCCAACCGCAGGTGCCGATTGCGTCTGGATCTCCGAAATCCGCAACACTTCGACGCCGGTGATTGCATCAATGAAGACGCTCACCACGGTGAGCCCGGTGGTCACGACCGCCCGATAGGTGAGGCGATAGGTGCCAAGATCCGTCGGGAGAATGACTAGCTCCGCCGGCGAAAGCACGCGACCCTCAGCGCCGGCGATGGCGGCTAAGCGGGCGGTAACGTCCTCATCGACCAGCTTTGGCTCCACGCTGACAGAGATTCCCCCGGCCAGCAGCCCGAACATCGCCTGCGGCACATCACCGGCGACGACTCTGACCACGTCGGCTCCCCACACACGTACGCCCTTGAAGTACTGGTCATACCGTTCCGAGCGGTGTCCCGGCACCATCGGGTCGTCCTGCGTCTTCCTCACACGGAGATCCCCGTCACGGACCATGCGCTCCAGCAGCGTGTTCCAAGACCGCAGCTCGAAGCCGCCGGTGGCAGAGATCGCCATCAGCGGGGACTTAGCTGGCTCCTGGGCGTTTGGTGGCCCTGACGCCGCGGACAGACCAACGGCAACGATGAGTGCAGTGAGTACCCCGAAGCGTCTCCTCATAACGGGCGTTCCTCCCTGAGCGCGAGAACCAAGAACGTCGAACCGGTTCTATCCAAACTTCGCAGCCGGCCGGCCCCGTAGCGTCCAGTGTGCTTTAAGACGGTGACAGAACAGGTCACACCCGACCCCGGCTCCGACCGACCAATCTGCCACCCGGCAAAAGTAATTGACGCCGCGCACGCCACGAGGAACGCGGCCCGTATCACGGCCCACTGAGCCCGGTTTGGCTGGAACACGGTTCCCGTTACTCCCTTATCTCCCGTCATGGCCTATGTGCCCCATAAGGCAGCTTTGAGCGCTTATGCCCCGAACTTTCGTCTGAGGTCGTTGTCTCGCTGTCGTTTCAGCTCGTCTGCCTTTTCAGCCTCGTCTTTTCTCCGCCTTCTGGCTTGTACGACAGGGATGGACTGCATGTACGGGGACAGCTTCTCATCTTCAATCCAGCGTGATTTGGAGTTGGGGATACTCCAGAGAAGGACCTCGTTCACGTGGAGCACGAGATTCCAGTGACCCCCGCTGGACTCGAGTTGCCCCTGCACCAACTCCCCGTCTGGAGTATGGGCGGCGAACTTGTAGCGATAGCCGTCATCCTCCCACTCGGGGTTCAGCCGCGTGACGAGGGCCAGTGCCTTCTCAGCCTTCTCCAGTTCTTCATGACAGTCGCGGCACAGGCCGCTCCGACGGAATCCCAGCTTCTCACCACATCTGCAGCTTCCCATCGTCCTCCCTCTTATGATCCAATGCACCTTTTGCCCTGGAGGTTCGCCTCCCGCTTCGGGAACGCCTTCCGCCTGTCGACGGTTTTCTTGAGCGCTACCACTGGCGCGAACCGCACGGGACGATTCCCCCTCCGCTCGTGCAGGGGCCGACGCGGGCCCCTTCCAGAGGTCGCCTCGCCCACTTCGAGTCGGATTCTACCTCAGCCGTCGGTCGCGTTGATGGAGAACGCTGAGGAGCACGCTGAGGCTTCCGCGGCGTGGACCGTGCAGCGGGCCTGCCACGCTCACCACGCTGACGGGGGCTGCCGGCCAGGCGCCACTCGATTCCGAAGATCGGACCGGCCTGCAGTAGAATCGCCGGACAGTCCAACGCGAACGCCATGACCCTTCCCAGACGCCTGCCGCTCGATCACATCGCCGACGTAACCCGCCGTCACGCGGGGCTCGTCGCCGCTGCCCTCGCCGTGTTCGTTGTGGTGGGCGCCTTCGAACTGTGGATGGGCCGCCTCCCCTTCGGTCCGGACGGCCGCATCGGCGTGTGGGAAGGCAACATCTGGAGCAGCGAGCAATCGCAGCGCGTCGCCGATCCCTATACGTTCTCGCACGCCATCCACGGGATGCTGTTCTACGCCATCCTCTGGCTCGTGGCCCGGCGCCTGCCCGTGTCGGCGCGCTTCGTCGGCGCCCTCATGCTGGAGGGCGCCTGGGAGATCCTCGAGAACTCCCCGATCATCATCGACCGCTACCGCGCGGTCACCATCTCCCTGGGTTACGTCGGCGACAGCGTGTTGAACTCGCTGAGCGACATCGGCTTCGCGGGCCTGGGGTTCCTGTTCGCATGGAGGGTGCGCTGGTGGGTCACCCTCCTTGCGATCGTCCTGATGGAGGTCGGCACCGCGCTGTGGGTCAGGGACAACCTGACGCTCAACATCATCATGCTCCTGCATCCGGTGGACGCCATCAAGGCCTGGCAGATGGCCGGAAGCCCGATCCCGTAGCCAGACCCGGGACGCGACCCGTGACGGATCCGATTCCGATCATCTTCGGCGACGACCGCCTGGTCGTCGTCGACAAACCGCCCGGGCTCGCGGTGGTCCCGGCAGCCGGGAGTCCGCCCGCCGACAGCGTCCGTGGCGTGGTGGAGCGGCAGCTTGGCGTCACGATCTGGGTCGTCCACCGCCTGGACCGGGATACCTCGGGCGTCGTGCTGTTCGCCCGCACGGCGGACGTCCATCGCGCCCTCTGCGCCGCCTTCGAGGAGCGCCGCGTCCGCAAGACCTACCTCGCCTTCACGTCGGGACTGCCACCCGGGCGCGATGGGCTCATCGAGACGCCGCTCCACGCCGCGCGGCGGGGCAAGGTCCGTCCGGCGCTGCCGCACGAAGCGGGCGCCTTCGGGGCGTCAACGCGATTCGTCGTGCGCAAGGCCTGGGCGCGGGACGCGGATCGGGTCGCCCTGCTCGAGGTTCACCCGGAGACGGGCCGGCACCACCAGATCCGGGCCCACTTGCGCTCGATCGGGACGCCGATCCTGTTCGATCGGATCTACGGCCGCGAGGCCTCGGCTGCCGTGCTGACGGCCGCGCCGGCGCAGCGCCTCGCGCTCCACGCCTCGCGGCTGGTCGTGCCAGACCCGGCATCGCCGGGCGACACGCACGCCTTCGAGGCGGCGCTGGCGCCGGACCTGGTCGCGCTGTTGCACTGGCTGGACGGAGAGTGGACCGAGGTCGCGGGCGGGCAGAAAGAAGCGGGGGCACCACGCGTGATGCCCCCGCGCCGAACGGCATGACGGGAGACCGGGCCGGCACCCGCCGGGGTACTACTTCTTCGCCTGGGCGATCAACAGCTGCAGGATCCGCGCGTACAGGGCATCCGCCTGGGCGAACACCTTGCCGTACTCCTCTTCGCTGAGCTTCTGCGTCTTGCGCCAGTCGTCGTCGAACAGCGTGCGCTTGCCATCCTGCTCCATCGAGTCGAACCCGACGTTGTCCGGGTGGGTCGCCTTCAAGCCGTCCGCACCGAGGTCCTCGAGGAAGATCCGCGTGCGGGCGACGGACGCGCTGTTGAGGTCGATGTAGATCTCCTGGTAGTCCTTCTTCCCGAGCTTCTCGTTGAGGAGGACGGCGGGCTCGTACTTGGCCTTCACGACGAGCAGCTGGCTCCCCGAGAAGTACATGGCCGCGACGTAGGTGTCCGTCTCCGACGCGTCCTTGGTCGCGATGGCCGTGAGCTTCGCGCCATCCAGGACCTGGGTCAACTCCTTCGCCAGCGCCGTGGACTTCGCCTCCTGTGCGGCGGCGGACGAACCCATCACCAACACGAGCAGGAGGCCAATGACCAGGTGGGTCGTGCTGCGAGGACGCATGAGCATGGATGTCACCTTCGTAAGGGGGCCGGAAGACTGGCAGCGTTCTATCATCCCCGCGCACCCGCCGTCAATGCTCTCCGGCCGCGCGCTCGCCGTGCCGGCCGCAGCGGCCCGGCCGCCCGCCGCCGGACTAGCCGATGAACAGCGGGTCGTCGTCCTGCGCCCGCGCCTGCTGGCGCGCGGCCTTCCGCCGGCCCCGGATCGACCGGAACGCGCCGAGCACGCCTCGCGCGGCGGCGACCAGCGCCAGGCCTTCGCGGATCGGCCCGGTGACGACGCCTTGGACGAGCGCCATCGTGACGTCGGCCCCCCGGCCGGCGCCGGTGAGGAGCCGATCCACGCGCTCGACCTGCGCCGACGCGAGACCCGTCGCATGCTGAAGGTTGTCGGCCACGCGGGTCAGGCGCTCGACCAGCGGCCCGACCTCGTGCTCGACCTGCGCCGACAGCACCTCGAGCCGTTTCGACAGCCGGACGGCGAACACGACCAGGCCGATCTGCACGACGGCCATGACGACGGTCGCGGCGGCAATCAGGCCGAGGAGGATCGTCGACGCGGTGCTCACGCCTGCTCCTTCTCCCTTGCCGCCTGATAGGCTTCGCGCCCGCGCTCGACGGCCGATGCCAGGGTCTCACGCTGCTGCTTCAGGAACTCGCGGGTCTTCTGGGCGCCTTCCTTCGCTTTCTCGCCCAGCGCTTCGCGCGTCTCTTCACCCTTGGCCGGGGCCAGGAGCAGCGCGGCGACCGCGCCGACCAACGCCCCGAGCGCAAACGCCACCATCACCGCACCGCCGCCTCCCCCCCCGCGCTCGTCTGCCATGACCGTTGCTCCTTCGCTGGCCCCGCGCGCGGCCCGGCCTTCGTGGCCGGGACGCCGCCGGTGTTGCCTCCATCATACAACCGTCCCGTCCCCGGCGCCGAGTGTCCGTCCGATCACGGCCCGCCGCCCGGGACGGGGCCCGGGCCCATCGACGCCACGTCCACGCCCAGGCCTCGCGCCCGCAGGCGCTTGATGTCGTCTCGCAGGGCCGCCGCCTTCTCGAACTCGAGGTTCGCCGCCGCGCTCTTCATCTCCCGGGTCGCCTGCTGGATGCGCGCGTCGATCTCCGCGAGGCTCATGTACGGCTCGGCCTCTCCTTGCGCCGACGGCACGCCGAGGTAGTCCCGCTCGTAGATGCTGCTCAGGACGTCGTCAATCGCCTTGACGATGGACGCCGGCGTGATCCCGTGCTCCTGGTTGTAGGCCTCCTGGATCGTCCGGCGGCGGCCGGTTTCGGCGATCGCGGCCTGGATGCTTCCGGTCATGACGTCCGCGTACATGATCACCGTGCCGTGCACGTTGCGCGCGGCCCGGCCGGACGTCTGGATGAGCGCGCCGGCCGACCGCAGGAAGCCCTCCTTGTCGGCGTCGAGAATGGCGACGAGCGACACCTCGGGCAGGTCCAGACCCTCGCGCAGCAGGTTGATGCCGACCAGCACGTCGAACTCGCCGCGGCGCAGGTCCCGGAGGATCTCGACGCGCTCGAGCGTCTCGATGTCAGAGTGCAGGTAGCGCACCCGCACGCCAAGCTCCTGGTAGTACTGCGTCAGGTCTTCCGCCATCCGCTTCGTCAGCGTCGTGACGAGTACGCGCTCTCCGGCGGCCACGCGCGCGCGGATCTCCGCCAGCAGGTCGTCCACCTGCCCCTTCACCGGCCGCACCTGGACGACCGGGTCCACGAGCCCGGTGGGCCGGATCACCTGCTCGACGATGACGCCGTGCGTGCGCTCCAGTTCGTAGGGGCCAGGCGTCGCAGACACGAAGACCAGCTGGCGCGCGCGGGCCTCCCACTCGGCGAAGTTCAGCGGCCGGTTGTCCAGGGCGGACGGCAGGCGGAAGCCGAAGTCCACGAGGACCTGCTTGCGCGACTGGTCGCCATGGAACATGCCGCGGACCTGCGGCACGGTCTGGTGGCTCTCGTCGACGATGACCAGGGCGTCGGACGGGAGGTAGTCCAGCAGCGTCGGCGGCGGCTGGCCGGGCGCGCGCCCGGTGAGGTGGCGCGAGTAGTTCTCGATGCCGTGGCAGTAGCCAATCTCCCGCATCATCTCGAGGTCGAACATCGTCCGCTGATGGAGGCGCTGCGCCTCGAGCAGCCGTCCCGCCGACTCCAGCGCGGGCAACCGCTCCGCCAGTTCCGCCTTGATCGCGTCCACCGCCTGCGTCGTCCGCTCGCGCGTCGTGACGAAGTGCGTCTTCGGGTAGATCGACAGCCGGTCGAGGCGGCGCAAGGTCCTGCCCGTGAGGGGATCGACCGCCACCAGTGCGTCAATCTCGTCGCCGAACAGCTCGATCCGCAGCGCGAACTCCTCGTAGGACGGAAACACATCCACCGTGTCGCCCCGCGCGCGAAAGGTGCCTCGGGCGAACTCGTGGTCGTTGCGCTCGTACTGCAGCTCGACGAGCTTCCGGAGGATCTGCTCGCGGTCGAGGCGCTGGCCCCGCTCCAGCGGCAGCATCATCCCGTAGTACGTCTCGGGATCGCCGAGGCCGTAGATGCACGACACGCTGGCGACGATGAGCACGTCGCGGCGCTCGAACAGCGACCGCGTGGCCGAGAGCCGCATCCGGTCGATCTCGTCGTTGGTCGTCGCCTCCTTCTCGATGTACGTGTCCGTGGCGGGCACGTACGCCTCCGGCTGGTAGTAATCGTAGTAGCTGACGAAGTACTCGACCGCGTTCCCCGGGAAGAACCTCCGGAACTCCTGGAAGAGCTGCGCGGCGAGGGTCTTGTTGTGGACCATCACGAGTGTCGGCCGGTTCACCCGGGCCACCACCTGCGCCATCGTGTAGGTCTTGCCGGACCCGGTGACGCCGAGCAGCACTTGCGCAGGGTCGCCGCGCTCCAGCCCGGCCTGCAGCTCGCCAATCGCGCGGGCCTGATCGCCGCGCAGCTCGAAGTCGGACACGAGGGTGAAGCGATCGGTGAGTGACGGCATCGCTGATCGTGACGGGGCTTCTACGGGAGCTTCCGAAACGGCGCGTAGTAGCCCGATCTGGTCCGGACCTTCAACCCGGGCCGCGTCACCCGGATCTCGACTTTCCGCCACGTCCCGTCGGTCCGGATGTTCGTCGACAGGTAGCCGATGGTGTACTGCCCCCGGATTTCCGCGGCGATCTTCTCGTAGGTCGGATCGAGATCCTTGACGGTGTCAGGGAAGAACGCAAGGCCGCCCGTCGACTCGGCGAGCTGCCGCAGCCGCGCCCGCTGCTCGAACTGGGCCGGCTGCCGCAGGTTTGCCAGGAACCCGATGGCGTACAGCGTGATGTCGGAGGCGCGCAACAGCGCGAGCGCGTCGTTGTACGACATGCTGCTGCTCGTGTCGCCGCCGTCCGTGTAGAGCACGAGGGTCCGCCGGCCCTCCTCCGAGGCGGCACCGTCCAGGTAGACGCCCAGCGCGTCGTACAGCGCCGTCGTGCCGTCCGGCCGGCGCTGGCGGATCCGCTCGACGAGCCGGGCGAAATCGTGCTGCCCGTACCGCGCGACGCGGACCTGGGTGTCGAAGTCCACGAGGGTGATGTCCTTCGCCTCCTGGACGATGTTCAGGAACTTGATCGCCGCGCTGCGGGAGAAGCCGATGTTCTCCTCCATGCTCCCGCTCGTGTCGAACAGGAGCCCGAGATGGAGGGGCACGGCGGCCTCGGCGGCGTCGCCCCGCGAGAACAGGCTGATGCCCTGGACCTGGCCGTCCTCCCTGACCTCGAAGTCCGCCCGGTCCAGGCCGGTGGACGGGACACCCTTCCGATCGACCACGGTCACGCCGAAGCTCGCCAGGTCAATCGTGCTGCGGAACACCTGTCCGGCAGGCGCACCCGCGAGCCCCGAGGCCACCAGCGCCGCCGCGACGGCGGCAATCGCCCGCACGTTCACAACCGTTCCACTCCTCCGGGCCGTCTCCCGTTGCCCGTCGCCCCATCTTATACCGCGGCGCGGCGGGACTGCCCGCTCCCACGCCGCCCGTTCCCGTCGCTCCCAGACCCGGGCGTATAATAAGAGGTTCGTGGTGATGATCCTGGTTTCCCGAAGGATGCAGGGGCCCCGGGCATGAGATGCCTGGCCGTCTGCCACAGTGAACTGGTCATCAGGACGCTGGCCCAGGTCCTGCCGCCCAGTTTCGACGTCGACTTCCTCGTCGAGAGCCGGCCGCTCGCGAGGAGGCTCCACGACGCGGGGCTCGCCATCAGCGGCGGCGACCTGCGGAAGACCGAGACCTACCTGAAGGCCGACCTCACGGCCGGCACCTGCGTCATCGTCGAGGACAACGCGCGCAAGGGCCTCACCCGCGTGCTCGAGGCCGTCCGCGACGCCGGCGCGGCGCTGGTGTACGTCCTGGAGACGCCGACCGGCAACCCGGAAGGTTCCGGCGTCGCGCGCGTCGAGCAATTGCGGGCCAGGTTCCCCGAGTTCGGGTTCCTCTCGCTGGCGGACCTGGTCGGCGCCCCGTTGGTCACCGAGCTCAGCCGTTCGCTGACCCGCGCGCGCGTGCAGCAGTTCCAGCGGTACTTCAACGACGCGAACCGGGTCCTCATCCTCCTGCACAACGATCCCGACCCCGACGCGATGGCCTCGGGGCTGGCGCTCCGCAACCTCCTGCGGCGCACGAAGGCCACAGCCATCATCGGCGCCATCCAGGGCGTGACGCGGCCGGAGAACCTGCGGATGTTGAACCTGCTCGACATCCAGGTCGAGGTCGTCGCGCCCGCCGACCTGGCGGGCTTCGACCGCATCGCCATGGTCGACGTCCAGCCGCACTACTTCGGCGGCCTCATCGATCGCGTGGATCTCGTCATCGATCATCACCCGCCGCAACAGGGATACAGCGCCGTCTTTCGCGACATCCGCCCGGACTACGGCTCGACCTGCACGATCCTGACCGAGCACCTGCGCGCCGTCGACGTGAACATCTCCGAGCGCACGGCGACGGCCATGCTGTACGCGATCAAGTCGGACACCCTCTTCTTCAACCGTCAGGCCAACCCGGTCGACATCGAGGCGTTCTCGTACCTCTACCCGCTGGCCGACGCGGCGATGATCCGGAAGATGGAGGGGGCCGAGCTGACCTTCGACCGCCTGGAGTACGTGACGCGCGCCCAGCGGAGCGGCTCCACCAGCGACCAGGTCTTCAGCGCGTTCCTGGGCACGGTGCCGCGTGAGGACTTCATCCCGTACGTCGCGGATTTCTTCCTTCAAGTGGAAGACGTGAAGTGGACGATGATCTCCGGGATCGTCGGCGAGAACCTGGTGCTGTCCGTCCGCAATCTGGGCTACACGCGCAACGCCGGCGAACTGGTGCGCAAGCTGTTCGCGGACATCGGCAGCGCCGGCGGCCACCGCGCGATGGCCAAGGCCGTCGTGCCCCTCCGGGCGTTCCGCGAGAAGTTCGGCCTGCTCTCGGATGACGCCGTCAACCTCGCCATCAAGAGCGCGGCCCTGCAGTACCTGCGGGAGCACGCCGCCACGGACAAGAAGAAGGACAGCGCTAGAGCGTAGGATCCGCGGCCCCGACCACCGGCTCGATGAACTGGTGGTAGGCGTCGCCGTACCCCTGGTCTACCAGCTCGCCGAGCAACTGCACCCGGTCCGAGCGCTCGTCGTAGGTGCCGACGACGTCAAGCGGATCCAGGGGGTTGTGATCCGGACTGATCTGCAGCACGCAGCGGAACGCGTCCGCCTGCGACTTGACGGCGTCGCGGACCGCTGCGGCCCCCTCGGACGCGAGCCAGGCGCCGACCCGGCCCCGCCCGTCGAGGCGCAGCCCCGTCAGGGTGTGCGGGGCGGCCGACGACGTGCCCGCGGACACGACGACCACCTGCTCGGCCCCTGCGGATCGGACTTCCTCGAGCAGCCGGGCCACGCTGCCGGGACGGTCGCACCAGCGGTGGGTTTCCCCGCGCCAGTAGCTCTCGGGCGCGAACGCGACGGGCCACGGCTCACTGACGACGGGCGGACACTGCGCGGCCGACAGCGCATCCACGGCGTGGTCGCGGTCGGCTCCGGCGAGGTCGAGGGTTTCGCTGGCCCGCGCCTCCGAGACCATCGCGCCGGTCCGGCGCCCGAAGAAGGCCCTCCGGTACGGTTCGGCGAGCGCCGCCACGACGACGTCGCGGCGGGTGTCGAGGTCGTGGACGAGCACCAGGAGCTCCCGGAAGCCGGGCTGCCCCAGGTTCTCCGTGAGGAGTTCGGCATAGCGGCGCGAGAGCTCGAGCAGGCCGGGCGTCGCGATCTTCGCGCCTCCCGTGATCAGGCGCCAGAGGGCAGCCTGCCAATACCGGACGACCCCGCTGGCGTCGAGCGGCGCGCCGAACACCCGCCACCAGAAGCGCCCTCGCTCGCGCTCGCGGCCCGGGACCCGCGCCCGGTACGCCGCCGTCGCCAGCAGCGCCAGCACGGCGACCGCCAGCAGGAGCGAGGCCTGAGGAATCCACGAGGGAAGCCGCCCGGGCAGGAACGCCTCGCGCACGAGGGCCGAGTAGCCGTCCGCGAGGGCGCCGCCCGCCTCCATGTGGACCAGCCGGAGCAGGAACGCGGCCGGGTACGCGACGAGCCCCAGCGCGAGCAGCGCGAGGGGCACGACGACGAGGGCCAGCGAGACCGCTCCGGCCCAGCCCAGCGCGCGCAGCACGGGCCGCCATGGGTAGAACGCGGCGACCTGGCGCTGCCGCCAGAACCCGTCATCGGCCCAAAGCCGCGCACCGCCCTCAATCGCGGAGAAGAACGCCCCGACCGCGCCGATGCCGTGGCCGGCCACGAGGTCGATCCGGACGCCCGCCTCGGTCAGCGCACGGAGCACGCCGGCGTGATACGCCCCGGCCGTGCACGTGCCCGTGAGCACGAGGGCCGTCCGGTGCCTGGGTGAGTAGGGCTCGCGCCCGGCCATCACACCTCGTCGTGAATGGTCGTCAGGGTGATCATCTCGAACCGGCGGATGCCCGTCGGCGTCGGCACGGTGATCTCGTCGCCCGCCTGTTTGCCGACGATCGCCCGCCCGATGGGAGAACTCGTGGAGATCAGGCCCTTCGTGGCGTCGGCGTCCTCGGGCATGACCAACTGGTACATCACGACGGTGCCGCTGCCGTCTTCACGCAACTTGACGGTGGACCCGAAGGCCGCGCGGTCGGTCGGCAGCCGTTCCAGGTTCATCAGCGCGATCTCCGCCATCCGCTTGCGGATCATGCCGAGGCGGGCCTGGACGTAGGACTGGCGCTCCTTCGCGGCCTGGAACTCGGCGTTCTCGCTCAGGTCGCCCAGTTCCCGCGCGCGCTTGATCTCCTTGGGCAGCTCCGTGCGCAACTCGTGCTCGAGCCCGGCGACTTCGTCTTCGAGTCGTTTGAGGATCCGCGCCTTCATGCGTCCGTCTCCGCCAGCGCTTGGCCGCGCACCACGTCCGGGCCCGCGCCAGCTTGGCTAAACGTCCACTCTAACATATCTGCTATCCTCGTCTGGTCGCCGACCGCCCCGGGAAAGGGCCGACGTGAACACCATCTCGAGCCGCCAGAACCCCTTCGTCCAGCGCTGCCGCGCCCTCGCCCGCCATCATGACGCGGCGGACGGAGCAATCCTGCTCGACGGCTTCCACCTCCTGGCTGACGCCCTGGATGCCGGCGTGCCGATCGAGGCGGCGGCAGCAACGGCGGCGGCATGGGCGGGCGCGGACGGTGCGTCACTCGCGGAACGGCTCGGCGCACGCGGCGTGCCCCTCTACGAGGCGACCGACGCAGCCGTCCAGGCTGCCAGCCCGGTGCGCTCTTCGACCGGCGTTGTGGGGGTCGGCCGCTGCCAGCTCGCCGGCCTCGATGCGGCCCTCACGCCGGCGCCTGCCCTGATCGTCTGCGCCGTGCAGGTCCAGGATCCCGGCAACGTCGGCGCGATCGTCCGCGCGGCGGAGGCGGCCGGCGCGACCTCCGTCGTCATGACGGCCGGATCGGCCGACCCGCTCGGATGGAAGGCGCTGCGCGGGTCCATGGGGAGCGCGTTCCGCCTGCCGATCGCGGCGGTACCGGACGCCGCCGAGGCCTGCGCACAGGCCCGGGCGCGCGCGATTCGCGTGATGGCCACGTCGCCGGCGGAGGGCCCGTCGCTCTACGACGTCGATCTGGCCGGTCCAATCATGCTGATCGTCGGCGGCGAGGGCGCCGGCCTCCCCGGGGCCGTCCGCGCGCTGGCGGACGAGACGCTGCGCGTTCCCATGCGTGCTCCCGTGGAGTCGCTCAACGTGGCCGTCGCGACCGGCGTCATCCTCTTCGAGGCGCAGCGCCAGCGCCGCGCACGGATTCACCCATGACGGACCCCGACCTCTTCGGCGACGCCGCGGAAACGCCCGAGGCCAGCCGGGCGCCGCTCGCGGAGCGCATGCGCCCACGATCCTTCGACGAGTACGTCGGCCAGCAGGACCTGCTCGCCCCCGGGAGGCCGCTGCGCGAGGCCATCGAGCGGGATCTGCTCCAGTCGGTCATCCTCTGGGGCCCGCCGGGCACGGGCAAGACGAGCCTGGCGAGGCTGGTCGCCGAGACGACCCAGGCGCACTTCATCGCCTTCTCCGCGGTGCTCGCCGGCATCAAGGAGATCCGGGACGTGATGGCGGAAGCCGAGCGTACGCGGAAGCAGCGCGGGCGGAGGACGATCCTCTTCGTCGACGAGATTCACCGCTTCAACAAGGCCCAGCAGGACGCGTTCCTGCCCCGCGTCGAGTCCGGCGACATCGTCCTCATCGGCGCCACCACCGAGAACCCGTCCTTCGAGGTCAACGCTCCCCTGCTCTCGCGGTCGCAGGTGTTCGTCCTCAACCCGCTGGATGAGGCCGACACGGTGACCATCCTGCGGCGCGCGCTGACGGACGCGGAACGGGGGCTCGGCGACCTCCCGCTCGAGGTCAGCGACGCGGCCATCCAGGCGATTGCCCGGTACGCGAACGGCGACGGTCGGGTGGCCTTGAACCTGCTGGAGTTCGCGGCCGCCTCGGCGCCGGCGATCGAGGGCGTCGGCCGGGTGGACGAGGCGTTCCTCCGCCGGACCATCGAGCGCCGCGCCCTGCTGTACGACAAGACCGGCGAGGAGCACTACAACCTCATCTCGGCGCTCCACAAGTCGATGCGGAACAGCGACCCCGACGCGGCCGTCTACTGGCTCGCGCGGATGCTCGAGGCCGGCGAGGATCCGCTCTACATCGCCAGGCGCCTCATCCGGTTCGCGTCGGAAGACGTCGGCAACGCGGACCCGCAGGCCCTGACGGTGGCCGTCGCAGCGAAGGACGCCTGCCACTTCATCGGCATGCCGGAGGGAAACACCGCGCTCACGCAGACGGTCATCTACCTCGCCACCGCCCCGAAGAGCAACGCGGTGTACAAGGCGTACCTGCGGGCGGCGGGAGACGCGCACACCGACCGTGCGGAACCGGTGCCGCTCCACCTGCGGAACGCCCCGACGCGCCTGATGAAGTCGCTGAACTACGGGAAGGACTACCGCTACGCCCACGACGATCCCGACGCGGTGACCGGCATGGACTGCCTGCCGCCGAATCTCGCCGGCCGCACGTACTACGAGCCGACGGAACGCGGATTCGAGAAGGAGATCAAGCGCCGGCTGGACGGATGGGCCGCGATCCGCAAACGCCGCGGGCCCGCGTAACGCCCCGGGAAGCGGTGAACCGATCAGCCGGTGGCCTGGGCCACGGCCCGTTCCAAGAGGTCAAGGACACCCAGCAGCGCCGCCCAGTGCCGCAGGTACTGAACGTCCAGCGTGTCTCGCCCCACTTTCAGCAGGCCCAGCACGTCGGTCCACTGTCGATCGGACGCCTCCGCACCGCGGCGGAACCACTCCAGCTTGGCGAGAAGCACATCCTCGGCGGCTGCCAGGGGCACTTTCGGCGCCGTCGGATCCGGGCTCATCGACTGGAGGCGGACCCTGGCGAATGCAGACCGATCAAATGCCCGCCGGTTCGAGACGAACACGTCGACCTTCAGCATCGTAGCCAAGTGCACGATGTTGAAGGACCGATGCTTCTCCACTGCCGCTCCGACCTTCGCTTCGTCGACGTAGTAGGCGCCGGAGAGTGCCGCGACGAGCGGGCCCGCGTGGGAGGGGTCGAGTTCCGCTACGACATCGACATCCAAGCTGGCCCGCGCGACACCATGGACGGAACTCGCGACCGAGCCGCCGACGAAGTGGCGCACGCCGAGCGTCCGAAGCGCTGACAACACCGGGCCGAGCGCGTCGGAAATGTCCGTCGCGGTCATGTGGCGGGCGACTCCCGGAGCCTGGCGCGAATCGCGTCTGCGAGTGCAGCCCCGTACTGGATCTCGACGAAACGCAGGCCGACGTCCGCCTCCGCGAGCGTCGGCTCCCGCCGCCGGATGCCGTCGCGCGAGAGGCCAATGATGGTCGCTGAGAGCGACAGCGCGAGACGCAGCCTCTCGTCGGGAGAGGCCCGGCGGAGCAGGTCAATCTGAACGTCCGCGGCGGCGGAATCCGTGTCCGAGAGCCCCAGCTCCATCGGCCATATTGTACTGCACAGCATCGCGAGTGGACGGATGGGCCGCCAGACGCAAACGCCGCGGGCCCGTGTAACGCCTTCCACCGGCGCTCACGTGAGTTGACCATGCGCCGGATGGAGCCCGCAGGCTTCAGCCTGCGTGAGCCCGGAGCGAACGGCCTCTACCGACGTGAGCTCCGGGTTTGGAGGCGGCCGACACCTGGCTGAGCGGACCCCGAGTGCCGAGTCCCGAGCCCCGAGTCAGATCCGCTGGAAGTTCTTCTCGACCTCGCGGCGCGAGATCCGCAGCATGACGGGCCGCCCGTGGGGGCAGACAGTCGAGTAGGCGGTCTGGCGCAGCTCCTCGAGGATGTGGGCCATCTTCTCGGGGGTGAGCGGATCGTTGGCCTTCACGGCCGCATGGCACGCCATCGTCGCGGCCATGTTCCGCAGGTGCTCGTGTACGGGCGCGGCGCCGCCGATCCCCTCCAGGTCCTCCGCGAGGGCCTTGAGCGCCGCCGTGCCTTGCTCCCGGCTGAGCAGCGCCGGCATCGCGTCGACGCGCACGCTCGTCGGGCCGAAGTCGTCGACGTCGAACCCGCACCGCCTCAGCTCGTCCCCGTGCGCCAGGAGCGCGTTCCTCGCCTCGGGCGGCAGCTCCATCACGATGGGCGTGAGCAGGCGCTGGCTCTCCAGCGCGCCGGCCGTGAGGCGGGCCGAAATCCGCTCGTAGAGGACGCGCTCGTGCGCGACGTGCTGATCGATGATGGCCACGCCGTCATCGTCGACGGCGATGATGAACGTGCTCCGGAACTGGCCCAGCGGCACGAGCGGCTTCAGGGCGATCTCCGCCAGGGAGCCCGGCGGCCCGCCGCCGGGCTGGAATGCCGACACCACGGCCGGGGATGCGCCCGGCAACGTGCCGGACACCGCGGGCGGCTGCGGCGCGCCGCCCGCCACCCAGGCGCCGCCCGGCTGCCAGTTCGACAACAGGCTCGGCAGCCCGAGGTTCACCGCGCCGGCGCCCGACGCCGGCCCTGTGAGACGAAGCTCCGGCGCTACTCCCCCGCCGATGGACTCCTGCACCGCCCGGCGCACCACTTCGTGGACCAGCGACTGCTGATGGAACCGTACTTCGGCCTTCGTCGGGTGCACGTTGACGTCCACGGCGTCCGGCGCCATCTCGACGAACAGATGCGCCTCGGGACTGCGTTCCCGCGCCGTGGCGGCGGCATAGGCGTCAATCACCGCGTGGGCGATGGTCCGGTCCTTCACGATGCGGCGATTGACGAAGAACTGCTGGGCGCCGCGCGTGGGGCCGGCGTCGGCGAGCGCGGCGACGAACCCGCGGACCCGGAGCCCGCCAGCCTCTTTGCCGACCGGCACGAGATCCGGGCGGTCGCCATACAGCTGGTAGAAGCGTTCCTCGAGGCCCGAGGTGGGCGGACACCTCAGCAGCACCCGCGGCCCGCTGGTCACGGTGAACCCGATCTCCGGGTGAGCCAGCGCCAGCTGCGTCGCCATGCGCGAGACCTGCGTCGTCTCGGCGACGTCGGACTTGAGGAACTTCCGCCTGGCCGGGAGGTTGTAGAAAAGGTCGCCGACCTCGATGACGGTGCCGGGCGCCATCCCGACGTCCGCCACCGACGCGACGGTGCCGCCGTTGACGCGGACCTCGGTCCCGCTGACGGCGTCGCGCCGGCGCGTGCGCAGCACGAGGTGAGAGACCGAGGCGATGCTCGGCAGCGCCTCGCCGCGGAACCCCATGGTGCGGATGGCCTCGAGGTCCTCGGCGCGGGCGATCTTGCTCGTCGCGTGCCGCTCGAGGGCGAGGCGCGCGTCGGCCGCGTCCATGCCCTCGCCGTCGTCCTCGACCCGGATGAGCTTCTTGCCCCCCATCTCGACGGCGATGGCGATGCGGGCGGCGCGCGCGTCGATGGCGTTCTCGACGAGCTCCTTGACGACCGACGCCGGCCGTTCGACGACCTCGCCGGCCGCGATCTGGTTGGCGAGGTCCGGAGGGAGCTGGCGGATCTTCCCCATCGCCGCCTACCACCAGCGCCAGCGGCGGAAGAGCCACAGCATCGCGAGCGCCGCGCCGCCCATGAGCGCGAGAATCCACCAGAACTGGAGGCGCTCGCCGCCGGGAAAGGGGAACAGCGGCACGTTCATGCCGTACAGGCCGGTGAGGACCGTCATCGGCATGAACATCACCGAGAAGATCGTGAGGATCTTCATGATCTCGTTCAGGCGGTTCGAGACGTTCGAGAGGTGCGCCTCCAGAATCGCCGCGAGATGGTCGTGGAAGAGCAGCGCATCGTCCGCGATGCGGACCACGTGGTCGTACACGTCGCGGAACCGGTAGGCCACCTCGGGCGAGATCTGGGCGAACTCCCTCCGGCCCAGCCGGCCCAGCACGTCGCGCTGCGGGAGAATGATGCGGCGGAGCGACGCCACGTCCCGCTTGAGGTCCAGGATGAGCTGGTTCGTGGCACGGGTCCCGTCGGTTTCGAACACCTTCCCCTCGAGGTCGTCGATCCGCTCCTCCAGCATGTCGATCTCGGGCCGGTAGTGATCCACCATCGTGTCGACGATGCGGTGCATGAGCGCCATCGGGCCCTCGGCCATCAGGCGCGGATTGCGCTCGCAGAGCGCCTGGGTCTCGGGAATCGTCCGCGAGGTCCCGTCCGTCACCGTGACCAGGTAGTTCGGCCCGACGAAGAAGTCGGCGTCGTGCGTGGCGAATTCGTGCTGCGAGGCCCGGAAATCGATGCCGTGAAGGATGACGTAGAGGTAGCCGTCGTACGACTCGATCTTGGGGTGATGCGACTCCTGCATCGCGTCCTCGATCGCCAGTTCATGGAACTTGAACGGCTCCGAGAGGAGCCGCACCTCCTCGGGCGTGGGCGCTGCGAGGTCCACCCACACACCGACGTCGGAGCCCTCCTCCAGCCAGGCGGGATCGATCGCGTCCGCTTTCGAGGACCGTCCGTCGCGGTAAACCAGAGTCGTGACCATGGGCCGCCGAAGTGCGGCCCGGGGGCGCCGGCCCCCGGGCCCGATGAACGCTCAGTCCCCCACCTTGACCGCGAGCGCCGCGTGCGCCGCCGCGAGCCGCGCCACGGGGATGCGGTACGGCGAGGCACTGACGTAGTTCAGGCCGACCGTGTGGAAGAAGTGGATCGACGACGGATCGCCGCCGTGCTCGCCGCAGACGCCGAGCTTGATGCCGGGCCGGGTCTTGCGCCCCTTTTCCACCGCCATCGCCACCAGCTGGCCGACGCCGACCGTGTCGATGGACTGGAACGGATCGCGATCCAGGATCTTGCGCTCCTGGTAGATGCCGAGGAACTTCCCGGCGTCGTCACGCGAGAACCCGAACGTCATCTGCGTGAGGTCGTTCGTGCCGAACGAGAAGAACTCCGCTTCGCGGGCGATCTCGTCCGCCGTCAACGCGCCCCGCGGCACCTCGATCATGGTGCCGACGAGGTACTGGATCTTCACGCCCGTCTCCTGCATGACCTCGGCGGCGACGCGGTCCACGATGGTCTTCTGGTCGCGCAGCTCCTTCACGAGGCCCACGAGCGGGATCATGACCTCCGGCGTGACCTTCAGCCCTTCCTTGGCGAGCTGGCAGGCGGCCTCGAAGACGGCCCGGGCCTGCATCTCGGTGATCTCCGGATAGGTGATCCCGAGGCGGACGCCGCGGTGGCCGAGCATCGGGTTGAATTCGTGCAGCTGCTCGACACGGTGCAGCAGCGTGCGCTTCGCCGCGAGCTCCGCCGGGTTGGAGCCGGTCGCCTCGAGCTTCGCGATCTCGACCATGAGGTCTTCGCGCTTCGGGAGGAACTCGTGGAGCGGCGGGTCGATCGTCCGGATCGTGACCGGTTCGCCGTGCATGGCCTTGAACACGCCGTAGAAGTCGCCGCGCTGCAGCGGCAGGAGCTCGGCGAGCGCCGCCCGGCGGTCCTTCTCGTTGTCGGCCAGGATCATCCGCTGGACCTTCTCGATGCGGCCCTCGCCGAAGAACATGTGCTCCGTCCGGCACAACCCGATGCCGCGGGCGCCGAAGGCGTAGGCCAGCTCCGATTGGTCGGGCTGGTCCGCGTTCGCGCGGATCTTGAGTGTCCGGACCTTGTCGGCCCAGCCGAGCAGCGTGCTGAAGCGCTGGTAGATCGGGGAGTCCGCCGTCTTCATCTTGCCGGCGACCACCTGCAGGATCTCGCTCGGGCTCGTGGGCACCTTGCCGATCTTCACCTCGCCGGTGAGGCCGTCGAACGACACCCAGTCGCCTTCCCTGACGACCTGGCCGGCCATCGAGAACGTCTTCGCCTTCTCGTCGATCTGGAGGGCGCCCGCCCCGACCACGGCCGGGCGTCCCATCTGCCGGCCGACCACCGCGGCGTGCGACGTCATGCCGCCGGTCGCGGTGAGGACGCCCTGCGCCACTTCCATCCCGTGGATGTCGTCGGGCGCGGTCTCCTTGCGCACCAGGACGACCTTCTTCCCCTGCCCGACCCACGCGACGGCCTGTTCCGCCGAGAACACGACCTGGCCCGAGGCGGCGCCCGGCGACGCGGGCAGGCCCTTGGTGGCCAGCGGCACCTTCTTCCAGTCCGCCGGGTTGAACATCGGGGCGAGCAGCTGGGACAGCGACGCGGGCTCGACCAGGAGCAGCGCTTCCTTGGGCGTCAGGAGCTTCTCGGCGACGAGGTCGGTCGCGATGACCACCGCCGCGTACCCCGTGCGCTTGCCGTTGCGCGTCTGAAGCATGAAGAGCTTCTCGTTCTCGATGGTGAACTCGAAGTCCTGGATGTCCTTGTAGTGCCGCTCGAGGCGCGACGTGAACTCGCGCAGCTGCTTGTACGCCTTGGGCATCACGTCCGCGAGCTCGGCGATCGGGCGCGGCGTGCGGATGCCGGCGACCACGTCTTCGCCCTGGGCGTTGACGAGGAACTCACCGAAGAACTCGTTGGCGCCCGTCGCCGGGTTCCGGGTGAACCCGACGCCCGTGCCGGAGCGATCGCCCGTGTTGCCGAACACCATCAGCTGCACGTTGACGGCGGTGCCGATATTGTCGGGGATCTCGTAGATGCGCCGGTAGGTGATGGCGCGCTCGTTGTTCCAGGAGCGGAACACCGCATCACGGGCCATCTTCAGCTGCTGCACCGGGTCCTGCGGAAACGGCTTGCCCGTCTCCTTGGCGATGAGCTTCTGGTAGCGGGCCACCGTCTGCTTCATCCCGTCCTCGCCGAGGTCGGTGTCGATCTTGGCGTTGTGCGCGTGCTTGACGGCCTCGAACTCGTGCTCGAACCGATCCTTCGGGATCTCGAGGACGACGTTCCCGAACATCTGGATGAACCGGCGGTAGCTGTCGTACGCGAAGCGCCCGTTCTTCGTCCGGGCCTTCAGGCCCTCGACCGCGGCGTCGTTCAGCCCCAGGTTCAGGATGGTGTCCATCATGCCCGGCATCGAGAACTTCGCACCGGACCGCACCGACACGAGCAGCGGATTGTCGGTCGACCCGAACGTCGCGCCCGCCACCGTCTCCAGCCGGCGCACGTGGGCCATCATCTCGTCTTCGATCGCCTGCGGGAGCCTGCGGCCCTCGTCGTACCAGAGGTTGCAGGCGGCCGTCGAAATCGTGAA
Organism: uncultured Acidobacteriota bacterium; assembly: GCA_963809475.1. Classification (GTDB taxonomy): domain Bacteria; phylum Acidobacteriota; class Vicinamibacteria; order Vicinamibacterales; family JAKQTR01; genus JAKQTR01. Next base: position 1,962,341 of record CAWEJS010000001.1, on the reverse strand, counting down.
CCCCGGCGGCACGGGCAAACCGGCGTTCGTCATCTCCGCCAGGCCCGATCCCTTGCCCCCGAGGACGTCCTTCATGGTCCGGTTGCCTTCGGCCTTGCCCGCGGCAAAGGCGTAGACGTACTTCTTCGCGGGGGCGGCCGGCTTCCTGGCCGCCGCGGCCTTCTTCACGGGCTTCTTCGGGGCCTGCTTCACGACCCTCTTCACCGCGGGCTTCGCCGCCCTGGCTGCCGCGGGTGTTGCACGCCTGGTGGTCTTCGCTGTCTTCTTGGCCATCTGTGCTATGACTCCGTCTGTTGGGATACTTCCGCCTTGGGGACAATCTCCGAGATATCCGCCAGCTCCAGCAGGAGCTCGTGCAGACGCCTCAGCAGCGACAGCCGCTGGGTCCTCACGTCCGCGTCCTCGACCATCACGAACACGTCGGTGAAGAACGCATCGACCGCCGGCCGGAACCCGGACGCGATCCGGAACGCCCGATCGTAGCGCCGCTCCGCCAGCGCCTCCCGAATCCGCGCGGCCCGCTGGCCGTACTCCGCGAGCAGGGCCAGCTCGGCGGGCTCCGTCAGGCGGTCGACCGCGCCGGCGGGCGGGCCCTGCAGCTCGCGGGAGAGGTTCTTGACCCGCCGGAAGGCGATGGCGAGCGCCTCGAAATCGGCCGAGTTTCTCACGGCCCGGAGGGCCTCGAGCCGCCGCCGCGCGTCGAGCGGGTCGGGCACGCTCGTCAGGCCGCCGAGGACCGCGTTCAGCTCGTCGTACGCGAACCCACGCTGCTCGAACAGGTAGCGCAACCGGTCGAGCAGGAACGACGTGACCGCGCCGCGCCAGTCGTCCGGCGCCCCGGCGTGGCCGGGAATCGTGCCCACGCCCCGCCTGGCCTCGTCCAGCACGCGTTCGACCGGCACGGCCACCTCGAGGCCGGTGAGCTCCGGCAGGTCGACGATGGTGCGAAGCAGGCCCTGGGCCTGGCGCCTCAATCCGAAGGGGTCGCGGGTGCCGGTCGGGCGCTCGCCCGCGGCGAAGAGCGCGACGACGGTGTCGATCTTGTCGGCGATCGACACCGCAGCCCACGTGACCGCGGCGCTCCCCAGGTCCGCGCGGGACGGCGGCGCCGACGGCTCGATGCCCAGCGGAAGGTAGTGGTGGTAGATCGCCCGCCAGACCTCCTCCGGGAGCCCCTGCTGGCGGGCGTAGATGCCGCCCATCGTGCCCTGGAGTTCGGTCAGCTCGCGGACCATGTCCGTGGCGAGGTCGGCCTTCGCCAGCCGGCCGGCCTGCCGCGCGAAATCAGCCACGGCCGGCGATGCCAGCACCTCGCCGGCCAGCCAGCCGGCCAGCGCCTCGATCCGCTGCGCCTTCGCCCGGTAGCTGCCCACACGCTTGTGGAAGAGCACGGTGTCGAGCCGCGGCAGGTGATCCTCGAGCGACGTGCGGCAGTCCGCGTCCCAGAAGAACCGCGCGTCGCGCAGCCGCGCCACGAGCGTGCGCTCGAGGTTGCGCGAGATCAGGCGGGCATCGTCGGGCTCGGTGTTGACCACCGCCAGGAACGCCGGCAGCAGACGGCCCTGGTTGTTGACGACCGGGAAGAAATGCTGGTGGTGGATCATCGTCGTCGTCAGCACTTCCTCGGGCAACTGCAGGAACTCGGCGCCGAACGCGCCGGCGACGACCGCGGGGTACTCGACGAGGTCGGGCACTTCCTCCAGCAGCCGCGATTCCCTGGCCGCGGCGCTGCTGACCCTGCCGCCGAGGCGGCTGGCGTGCGCGTCCAGCTCCCTCGCGATCTTCGCGTGGCGGGCTTCGCGGTCGAGGATGACGAAGTTCTCCAGGAGCCGGGACCGGTACTCCTCGAAAGACCGCACCTTGATGGCGCGCCCGGCCCGGCCGCTGGTGGACAGGAACCGGTGGCCGTACGTCACCGCCCCCGACCGGACATCCTGCACGACTCCGCTCTGGGCGGCTTCGAGACGCCCGATGACGAAGGGGACCACGCGCCCGCCGTAAAGGAACAGGATCCACCGGATAGGACGGCCGAACAGCAGTTCGCCCCGCCCGTCGTCCAGTTGCGCGTCCCAGTGCATCTGCTTCGGGAACGCCAGGTCGCGCAGGACGAGGGCCAGCAGGTCCGGGAGCACCTCGGCGGCCGGCCGGCCGCGCACCTGCCTTCGGAACGCGAGGTACTCGCCCTTCGGCGTCGTGACGCGCTCCAGCCCGCCGGGTTCCACCCCATGCTTCCGGGCGAATCCCGCGGCGGCCGGCGTCGGGGCGCCGTCCGGCTTGAAGGCCGCCGAGACAGGCGGCCCCATCAGGAGTTCTTCGAGGTCGGCCTGGCGCTCGGCGACGTGGGCGACCCGGACGGCAAGACGCCTCGGCGTGCTGTAGCTCTCGACCGGCGCTTCGACCTCCAGGCGCAGGTCCTTCAGCCGGGTCGCCGCCGCCTCGCCAATCTGCCGGGTCAGGGCGGGGAGCCAGCCGGCGGGAATCTCCTCGCAGCCCAGCTCGATCAGCAGTTCACGGTCCATAGACGTCTCACGCCCCCGGGGCCGCGGCCGGGACGGCCTGCTGCGCCTCGGACTCGGCGTAGGCCTTCGCCACGGCGATGGCCAGCTGCCGGACGCGCAGGATGTAGGCCGTCCGCTCGGTGACGCCGATGCCCCCGCTCGCGTCGAGGATGTTGAACAGGTGCGAGCACTTGAGGGCGTGCTCGAGGGCCGGGAGCACGAGGCCGCTCCGGAGCAGCACCTCCGCGAACCCGTAGTACTTGTCGAACAGGTCCCGGTGGAGGGCGACGAACGCCTCGCGCGGCATGTCGACCTGGCCGAATGCGTACTTCGACTGCTCGACTTCGTCGCGCAGGCGGACGTCGCGGTAGGAAACCCCCGGAGCCCACTGGAGGTCGTAGACGTTGTCCACGCGCTGGAGGAACATCGCGATGCGCTCGAGGCCGTAGGTGATCTCGACGGAGACGGGGCGCAGGTCGAGGCCGCCGACCTGCTGGAAGTACGTGAACTGCGTGATCTCGAGGCCGTCGAGCATCACCTGCCACCCGATGCCCCAGGCGCCGAGGGTGGGCGATTCCCAGTTGTCTTCCTCGAACCGGATGTCGTGGTGCCGGGGCTCGATGCCGCACGCTTCCAGGCTCTCCAGGTAGATCGTCTGGATCTCGTCGGGCGCGGGCTTCATGATCACCTGGAACTGGTGGTGCTTGAACAGCCGGTTCGGGTTCTCGCCGAACCGCCCGTCGTCCGGGCGCCTCGACGGCTGAACGTACGCCACGTTCCAATGGCGCGGGCCGAGCACGCGAAGGATCGTCTCCGGGTGGGACGTGCCGGCCCCGACCTCGAGATCGAGGGGCTGCTGGATCAGGCAGCCCTGAGCGGCCCAGAACTTCGACAGCGTGAAGACGAGATCTTGGAACGTCACGGCAATTGGGTCGCTCTCGATGCGTCTACGAATGCCCGCGGAGTTCCCTCAGGACGCGGGCGGACCTCAGGTCCTTCTCCAGGTGCGCCGTAATCAGCGAGCGATGCACCGCCTCCAGTTCGCGCAACGCCCGGCCCGACACGGCCAGGCGGTCGAGCCGGGCGGGGCCGACGGCCGCCGACGCCCGGAGGAACGCGACCGCCTCCCCCGACAGCGCGATGGCCCTCGACGCGGCGTCTCCCGCGCACGGCGCGCAGCGGTAGACCCGGTCGCCGGGCACCAATACCGCCGCCATCGAGGACTCGCGGCCGAGGGGCCGCCCGCATACCGAACAGGTCAGCTCGCTCGGGTAGACCCCCTGCAGCCGCAGCAGCCAGTACTCGAGGTACCGGGCCAGCGGCTCGACCGGGGTCCCCGCCCCGATCGCGTCGATCACGGACGAGCCGAGGCGGTAGAGCCGCTCATCGGCGTCTCCCTCGAGCGCGCACTCGTCCAGGAGCTCCGCGAAGTACCCGGTGTGCCCCAACGCGTCGCCCCTGGCCGACCACATCGGCGAGTTCACCGGATCGGCGTAGTTGAGCGACACCAGCTCGCGGTTCTCCTTCTCGAAGTACGTGACCTCCGCGCGGGTCAACGGCTCGAGGGCCCCGCCGAACCGCGAGCGCATCCGCCGCGCGCCCTGGGCCACGCCCCGCCGCTTGCCGCGGTCGCGCGTCAGGAACACCACGATCCGATCCGCTTCGCCGAGCTTGTAGGTGCGAAGGATGATCGCTTCGGTGGTGTACAGCGGCATCACACACGCCCGCGGCCGGCCACGCAGCCACCCATTCTACCTTGCTTTCGCGGGCCGCCTCTACCCATCGTCCCTGAGCCCGATCTCGTCGAGCAGGCGGGGGTCTTCGCGCCACCCCGCACGGGTCTTCACCCGGAGGTCCAGGAACACGCGCGTGCCGAAGAACCGCTCCAACTCTTCGCGGGCCTCGGTCCCGATGCGCTTGATCATCGACCCGCCACGGCCGATCACGATGGGCTTCTGGGACTCGCGCTCGACCAGAATCGTGCAGTAGAGCCGCATGACGCCCCGCTCGTCGGCCTCCTCGAACCGCTCCATGAGCACCGCCGATGAGAACGGCAGCTCCTCGCGGGTGTGCCGGAGGACCTTCTCGCGGACGATCTCGGCCACGAACGCGCGCTCGGGCTGATCCGTCAGGTAGTCGGCCGGGTAGAGCGGCTCGCCGACGCTCAGGTGCCGCAACAGCGTCCGCACCAGCTCGGCTTCGTTCTCGCCCGTGAGGGCGGAGACCGGTACGATGTCCTCGAAGCGGCAGACCCGGCTCCATCGCTCGATGAGGGGCAGCAGCGCGGGCTTCGCGACGCGGTCGATCTTGTTGAGGGCGAGGACCACGGGATGGGAGGCCCGGGCGAGCAGCGTGCCGAAGTACTCGTCTCCCCCACCGACGGGCTCGGACGCATCGGCCACGGCGCAAACGACGTCGGCCTGGCTGATGCTCTGCACGGCGACGTCGACCATGCGCACGTTCATGCGGTGCAGCGGCCGGTGGATGCCGGGCGTGTCGATGAACACGATCTGCCCCTCGCCGTCGTTGCGGACGCCGACGATCCGGGTGCGGGTCGTCTGGGGCTTGTCCGACACGATGGCGACCTTCTGGCCGACGAGGCGGTTGAGCAGCGTCGACTTGCCGGCGTTCGGCCGGCCCACGAGGGCGACGAAGCCGGCCTTCACGACTCCGTGGCTCCGCTGCGGCGGCCCTCGTCGGGGGCTGCCGCCGGGCTGGCGTCGTGCGCCCGCCGGGACACGCGGAGCCGGTGCACGCGCCGGCGCTCGGCGTCCAGCACCTCCACGACCAGATCGTCGACGTTCAGCACTTCCCCGGTTGACGGCACGCGGCCGAGGCGCGCGAGGAGGTAACCGCCGAAGGTCTCGAATCCCTCCCGCTCGATCTCGACCCCGAGGCGTTCGCTGACGGCTTCGATGCCGGCCTTGCCCGACACGACGAAGCGGCCATGGCCGTCGTCGACGACGGGTTCCGTTTCCACGTCGTACTCGTCACGGATTTCGCCGACGATCTCCTCGAGCAGATCCTCGAGGGACACGAGGCCCGCGGTTCCGCCGTACTCGTCGACGACGATGGCGATCTGCCATTGCTGGCGCTGGAACTCGCGCAGCAGCTCCGAGACCCGCTTCGTCTCCGGCACGACGTAGGCCGGCCGCACGAGCGTCGAGACCGGCCGATCCGGCGGCTCGCCCGCCGGCAGGCGGATCAGGTCCTTGATGAAGACGAACCCGGCGATGTTGTCGAGCGAGTCCACGTACACCGGGATCCGCGAGTACCTCCTGCTCCCGGAAGAACGCCCGCAGTTCGGCGAGCGTGGCGTCGGCGCGGATGGCCACGATGTCGGGCCGTGGCGTCATGACCTCGCGGACGAGCGTGTCGCTGAAATCGACGATGGACTGGAGGAGCTGGCGCTCGTCGCGCTCGATGATGCCTCCCTGTTCGCCCGCATCGAGGTACGCGGCGGTCGCCTGCTGCTGGTCCTCCTCGGCGGCGGCGGGATCGACGGACGCCGGCCGCTCGCGCCGTCGCGACAGCAGCGCCCGAATCGGGGCCACGACGGGCCAGACGAGGCGGGCCATGGCGTCGAACGACGGCAGGAGCGCCTCCAGGACCTTCTCGGGATTGCGCCGCACGATCAGGAACGGCACGAGATGCTCGCAGCACAGGACGAACCCGGCTGCCGCGAGGGCCACCTTCAGCCACGCCGCCGCGTCGGCGACGCCCATCATCCTCACCAGGCAGAGCGTGGCCGCGATGTGCACGCCGCCGAGCATCGCCCGGACGGGCAGGAACAGCTGCACCGGGTCGTCGAGGTAGGCGCCGAGGCGGCTCGACCCGCTGTCGCGCTCGGCGAGGAGCCGGAGTGGGAGCCGCATCAGCGTGGCGAAGGCCGCCGCCACCACGCCGAGGTAGGACGCCATCACGGCCAGCGCCAGGAGGCAGAGCGCCATCATCGGCGGCGCCCCCCTTCGCGCTCGATGAGGCCCTCTTCGAGCCCGCCGCGCGCCCGCAGCCGTGCTTCCAGCCGGCGCATGGAGCCGCCGTCGGTGTCGTGGTCGAGGCCGAGCAGGTGCAGGAGGCCGTGGAGCGCGAGGACCCTGGCCTCGACGCCGAAGCCGTGGCCGGCCGCGCGAGCCTGCCGCCGCGCCACTCCCGTGGCGATGACGATGTCTCCCAGGGTCGCCGGTTCACCCGATGGGAACGACAGCACGTCCGTCGCGGCGTCCTTCCGGCGGTAGCGCCGGTTGAGCGCCCGCATCCGCGCGTCGCTCACGAAGGCGACCGACACCTCGCCGCGTGCGGCGGCGGGCGCGATCGACGCGAGCCACGCGCGCAGCCCGGGCACGCGGACGGCGGGCGTCGTGCGGCTCACCACCGTGACCTGCAGGCCGCCGGGGCCCTCCCGCCCGCCGCGCGGCGTCATGACTTCCCCGCCGGGCCGCCGCGGCTCGATCCGCCCACGGTGTACGCCTCGTACGCGCGCACGATCAGCTGCACCACCTTGTGGCGCACGACGTCGCGCTCGTCGAAGTACACGAACGCGATGCCCTCGACGCCGCCGACGACGCTGATGGCCTCGATGAGCCCGGAGGTCTTGCCGGAGGGCAGGTCGATCTGCGTGATGTCGCCCGTCACGACGGCTTTCGAGCCGAAGCCCAGCCGCGTGAGGAACATCTTCATCTGCTCGGTGCTGGTGTTCTGGGCCTCGTCGAGGATCACGAAGGCGTCGTTCAGCGTCCGGCCTCGCATGAAGGCCAGCGGCGCGATCTCGATGGTGCCGCGCTCCAGGAGGCGCTCGGCCCGCTCGCCGTCCATCATGTCGTAGAGCGCGTCGTAGAGCGGCCGCAGGTACGGGTTGATCTTCTCCTGCATGTCGCCGGGCAGGAATCCGAGCTTCTCGCCGGCCTCCACCGCGGGCCGCGCGAGGATGATCCGGGTGACCCGCTTCGCCAGCAGGTACGAGACCGCCTGCGCCATCGCCAGGTACGTCTTGCCCGTGCCCGCCGGCCCGATCCCGAAGACCACGTCGACGCGATCGATGGCCTCGATGTAGCGCTTCTGGTTGAGGCTGCGCGCCGTGACCGTCCGGCGCCCGCCGCCCGGGCGCAGGGTGGCCTTGAGGAAGTAGTCCCGGAGGTCCGCCGACGGATCCTGCATGAGCAGGTCCGCCGCGGTCTTCACGTCGCCGTTCGTCAGCCGGTAACCGTCCTGCTGGAGCGCGAGCAGCCGCTCGACGAGGTGCTCGACGCGCGCGACACCCATGGGGTCGCCGGCCACCAGCAGATCCCGTCCCTGCGTCGAGAGCCGGACGCCCGCCAGCGACTCGATGAACCGGAGGTTCTCGTCATACGCGCCGAACAGGGCTTCCACGCCCTCGTCCGGCAGGGTGATGGTCCTCGTCGTGTCCGCCGCCGGTTTCGGATCCATGCGTCAGTCCCCGACTCGGAGGTGCAACTCGCGGAGTTGCCGCTCGTCGACGGGCGTGGGCGCGGCCGACATCAGATCGACGGCCTGCGCGGTCTTCGGGAACGCGATGACGTCGCGGATCGACGGCTCCCCCGCCAGGATGGCGACGATCCGGTCGACGCCGAGCGCGATCCCGCCGTGAGGCGGCGTGCCGTACTCCAACGACTCCAGGAAGAAGCCGAACCGCAGCTTCGCCTGCTCGTCGCTGATGCCGAGCAGCGCGAACAGCCGGCGTTGGAGCGCGGGATCATGGATGCGGATGCTGCCGCCGCCGATCTCGCTGCCGTTCAGCACGAGGTCGTACGCCTGGGCAAGCACCTTCCCCGGGTCCTCCTCCATGCGGTCCATGTGGGCTTCGATGGGCGAGGTGAACGGGTGGTGCATCGCCACCCACCGTCCTTCCTCGGCGCTCCATTCCAGGAGCGGGAAATCGGTGACCCACGTGAAAACGAACTCGTCCGGCTTGAGCCAGCCCCTCGCCCGGGCAACCGAGAGGCGGATCTGGCCCAGGACCTTGGACGTGGCCTCGGCCTCCCCGCACGCGAGCAGCAGCAGGTCGGCGTCGCCGGTGTCGGACGCGCCGAGGGCGGCGCGCAACGTCGCTTCTCCGGCGGCCTTCAGCGCCGAACTCTGCACCACGCCGCCCGGGTGCCGCACCCACACCAGGCCCCCGGCGCCGAGCGCCTTCGCCTCGTCCGCGAGCGCGTCCAGTTCCTTGCGGGAGGACCGGCCGCCGCCTGGCACCACGATGCCGCGCACGACGCCGCCGGCCGCGACGGCGTCCCGGAACACGCTGAAGGTCGAACCGCCGAAGACCTCTGACACGTCGGCGATCGCCATGCCAACCCGCAGGTCAGGCTTGTCCGACCCGTAGCGCGTCATCGCCTCGGCGTAGGTCATGCGCGGGAATGGGATCGGCACGCTGCGCCCGATGACCGCGAAGACGCGCTGGATCAGGGGTTCGATGGCGGCGAACACGATCTCGCGTGTCGCGAACGACATCTCGACGTCGATCTGGGTGAACTCCGGCTGCCGGTCGGCGCGCAGGTCCTCGTCGCGGAAGCACTTGACGATCTGGAAGTAGCGGTCCATGCCCGCGATCATCAGGATCTGCTTGAGGATCTGGGGCGACTGCGGAAGCGCGTAGAATTCGCCGGGATGCACGCGGCTCGGCACCAGGTAATCGCGCGCTCCTTCCGGCGTCGACTTCGTGAGGACGGGCGTCTCGATCTCCCAGAACCCCTCGCTGTCGAAGTACGTGCGCACGGCCATCGTCACGCGGTGGCGAAGCCCGAGATTGGCCTGGAGCGCCGGACGGCGGAGGTCCAGGTAGCGGTAGCGCAGCCGGAGTTCGTCGGAGGCGGCGACGTCGTCCGCGATGACAAAGGGCGGGACGCGGGCCTCGCTCAGGACCTTCAGCTCGGCCGCCTCGACCTCGACCTCCCCCGTCGGCATGCGGGCGTTCATCGCCTCGGCCGCCCGCGGACGCACCCGGCCCTTCACACCGATGACGAACTCGGCGCGCAGGTGCTTCGCGCGTTCGCGCAGGGCGTCGGTGTCGGCCACGACCTGCGTCAAACCGTGGCGGTCGCGGATGTCGAGGAAGACGAGGTGCCCCAGATCCCGGACCTTGTGGACCCATCCGAGCAGCAGCACGTCGCGCCCGACGTCTGCGGCCCGCAGTTCGCCGCACGTGTGCGTGCGCGCCCAATCGCCAAGCTTGTCCACCACGAGTGCCTACTCCTGCCCGCCGCCCACCAGGGCGCGGCAATGGTCCACGAGCCCGGCTCGCGGGGTCCGGCCCTGTTCGCCGGTCGCCATGTTCTTCACGGTGACGACGCCGAGGCCCAGTTCCTCGTCGCCGAGGATGAGCGTGTAGGCGGCCTGCAGCCGGTCCGCCCGCTTCATCTGCGACTTGATGCTGCGCCCGTCGTATTCCATGTGGGCCTCGAGGCCCGCCCGCCTCAGGTCGCGCAGCAGTTCGAGCGCCGACTCACGAGCCGCCTCGCCCATCGCCGCGACGAACAGCGGGCGGCGGCCGCTGCCCGCTTCCGCGGGCGGCATCGCGAGCACCAGCCGCTCGAGGCCCGCGGCGAAGCCGATCCCGACCCGGTCGGGCCCGCCCAGCTGCTTGACCAGGCCGTCGTACCGCCCGCCGCCCAGGATGGCGTTCTGGGCGCCGATGTTGCCGGCCAGGATCTCGAACGTCGTCCGCGTGTAGTAGTCCAGGCCGCGGACCAGCCGGTGCGACACGCGGTACGGGATCCCGTACATCGCCAGGTGGCGCTCGACGGCCGCGAAGTGCGTCGTGCAGGCGTCGCACAGAAAGTCGATCGAGTGCGGCAGCGCATCGATGACGGGCTGATCCTGCGGCACCTTGCAGTCGAAGATGCGGAGGGGGTTCGTCGCCGCGCGGCGCTGGCAGTCGCCGCACAGCGCGCGCACGTCCTCGCCCAGGGCCCGGACGAGCGCCTCGCTGAACGAGGGGCGGCACACCGGGCACCCGACCGAGTTGACGACGAGCGCCGCGCCCGCGATGCCCAGCTCCGTGACCAGCGCCCACGCCAGATCGATCACCTCAGCGTCGACGGCGGGGTCGGACACGCCGAACACTTCCACGTCGAGCTGGTGAAACTGCCGGTAGCGCCCCTTCTGCGGCCGCTCGTACCGGAACATCGGGCCGAAGAGGTAGATCTTCGGTGCGGCCATCGACTGCTCGAGGCTGTGCTCGACGAACGCCCGGACGAGGCTGGGGGTCGCCTCGGGGCGCAGCGTGATGCGCTCGCCGCCCTTGTCGGTGAACGCGTACATCTCTTTCTGGACGATGTCGGTGGTCTCGCCGGTGCCCTTCGCGAAGAGCTCCTCACGCTCGATAACCGGCGTCCGCACCTCGGCATACCCGTAGCGCTCGAAGAGGCGCCGGGAGACGTCCTCCACGCGCTGCCACCGCTCCACTTCACCGGGCAGGATGTCGTGCGTGCCTCGAATGGCTGGAATCATGACTCGATCAGGTCCTCGCTGGGCAGGCTGCCGCCGGCTCGTCGGGGCAGGCGGCTCCGTTCACCGCCGGAAGATGGCGATCACGATCGTCAGCACGATGCTCACGATGACGGAGGTCGTGATCGGCAGGTAGAACGAGAACGCCCCCCGGCGCACGACGATGTCGCCCGGCAGCCGACCGAGCGGCACACCCCACCACACCAGCATCCCGCCTGCCGCGATGAGGAGGCCGAAGCCCACGAGGAACTTGCCGAACGCCACTGCCGCCGTCCGTTCCAGGCGCGGTCAGGCGAGATCCACGCCCGCGAAGAAGTACCCCGTCTCGAACGCCGCCGTGTCCGGCGCGTCCGACCCGTGCGTCGCGTTGCGCTCGATGCTGCGGCCGTACACGGCGCGAATCGATCCCGCCGGCGCCTTGGCGGGGTCCGTCGCCCCCATGAGGTCGCGCCACTTCCTGATCGCCCCCTCGGCCTCGAGGACCATCACCACCGCCGGGCCGGACGACATGAACGCCGTCAGGCTCGGGAAGAACGGCCGCTCACGGTGCACCGCGTAGAAGCCCTCGGCCTCCACCGGGGTCAGGCGGACGAGGCGCATCGCCCTGATGCGAAACCCCGCCTCCTCGATACGCTGGATGATGGGGCCGGCGAGGTGCTGCTCAACGGCGTCCGGCTTGATGATCGCGAGTGTGCGCTCCATATCCTGTTGATTATACCGCGTGGGTCCGCCTGGCCGCGGACCGCCGCCCCCGCCCCCGAAATCGGGGCCAGGCCCCAGTTTCTCAGCTCAATCTCAATTACGTTTCTGTTATTGGCGCCTTATTGAGACTGGCGTGAGAAATCGGGGCCTGGCCCCAGTTTCCGGTTTGACCGGACGGCCCGGTGGACCGTAAGCTGTTGCCTGTTCGGCGCCCGGAGCGCCAGGAGATCGCCATGATCCTTCCCCCCGACATGCATCCGCCGGCGAGCCGCGATCAGTACATCAAGAAGGGCACGCTCGAAGGCGACACGCCTGGCCAGCCTCAACAGTGCAACTGCAACGGCGCCGCGCTGGACGAGGACGGGCTGCCGTCCGACGAGGTGGCGATCGCCGAAGACGCCGAAGGCGCGGAGGTTGACGAAACGCAGGGGTAGAACCTACCTCAGCCCGGCCATGATCTCTTCGAGCACGTCGGGGCCCGGTCGGACTTGCGCCTGGCTCAGCATCGACAGCGGCGTCTCGACCACGTTCAGCAGGTCGATGAAAGTCGGCCGTCCCGGCTCGATGTAAATCAGCCCGGTCGCGAACTCTCCTCTGGCCTGCGTCTCGTGCAGGAGCGTGAGCGCCGCCAGCTTGTCCTGCGGGTTGTACTTCTCGTCCAGCTTCTTCAGGAACACCCGCGATCCGTCGTGCAGCTTGACCTCGGTCGAGGTGCCGGGCTCGTAGTCGACCGAGATGTCCTCGAAGAACGGGACGAACGTGATCTCGCCGAGCGGGTCGTCGTGGTCCTTCACGTAGGCGTAGCTCTTCGTCGACCCCTCGTGGTCGTTGAAGGTCACGCACGGCGAGATGACGTCGAGGAGGGCGGTGCCGTTGTGCGCGATGGCCGCCTTGAGCAGCGCCGACAACTGCTTCTTGTCGCCCGAAAACGACCGCGCGACGAAGGTGGCGCCGAGCTGGATCGCCAGCGCGCACAGATCCATCGGCGGCAGGTCGTTCACGACGCCGTTCTTGAGCGTCGACCCCAGGTCGGCGGTCGGCGACAGCTGGCCTTTCGTCAGCCCGTAGCAGCCGTTGTTCTCCACGATGTAGATGATCGGGATGTTGCGGCGCATCAGGTGGACGAACTGACCCGCTCCGATCGCGCCCGTATCGCCGTCGCCGCTGACGCCGATCGGCATCAGGTGCTTGTTGGCCAGGACGGCGCCGGTCGCCACGGCCGGCATGCGGCCGTGCACCGAGTTGAACCCGTGGGAGCCGCCAAGGAAGTAGGCGGGACTCTTGCTCGAGCACCCGATGCCCGACATCTTGATCACCTGCTCAGGCGCCACGCCCATCTCGAAGAACGCCTCGACGATGCGCTCCGAGATGGCGTTGTGGCCGCAGCCGGCGCAGAGCGTCGACTTGCCGCCGCGATAGGTCGCGATCTCGAGGTTGATCCGGTTGGTCTTCTTCCCCGTCGCCGGGGCCGCTGGTGTCTCGGGCGTCATGTTCGGTCCCTACGTCTCGTCGCGTTCCTGGGCCAGGATCTCGTCGGAAATCGAGCGGGCGTCGATCGGCAGCCCGGTGTAGTAGACGACGCTGCGGAGCTTGCCCACCTGGCCCGGCGTCAGATCGAGCTTCAACAGGCTGAGCATCTGCGCGTCGCGGTTCTGTTCGACGACGTAGACCCGCGCGTGGCGGTCGATGAACCGCTCGACCTCCTCGGTGAACGGGTACGCGCGAAGGCGCATGTAGGACGTCGTCAGGCCGGCCTCGCTCTTCATCTGGTCGCGGGCTTCTTCCGCCGCCCAGTGGCTTGTGCCGTAGGCGACGATGGCGACGTCGGCGCCGGGCTGCTCGTCAACCACCTCCGCCGGCACGAACCGGCGCGCGGTTTCGAACTTGCGCGCGAGCCGATCCATGGTGGCCGTGTAGTCGGCGGCACGCTCGCTGTACTGCCCGCGGGCGTTGTGGCCGGAGCCGCGGTTGAAGTACGCCGGCAGGCCGTCGCCGGGAACGGTGCGCCACGAAATGCCGTCACCGTCCACGTCCATGTAGCGGCCCCAGTCGCCGAGCTTCTGCAGGGTGGCTGCGTCGAGGCGCTTGCCGCGGTCGAAGGGCTTGTCGGGATAGGGAAAGGCGTCCGCCATCCACGTGTTCATGCCGAGATCCAGGTCGGTCATCACGAACACGGGCGTCTGGAACCGCTCCGCCAGGTCGAACGCCTGCATCGTCAGCGCGTAGCACTCCTCGGCCGAGTTGGGGATGAGCAGGATGTGCTTGGTGTCGCCGTGGGACAGGACGGCCGTCGACAGGATGTCGCCCTGCGCGGTGCGCGTCGGAAGGCCGGTCGACGGCCCCACGCGCTGCACGTCCACGATGACGGCCGGCACCTCGGAGAAATAACCCAGGCCGGTGAACTCCGCCATGAGCGAGATGCCGGGGCCGGACGTCGCGGTCATCGATCGCGCGCCGGCCCATCCCGCGCCGAGCGCCATGCCGATCGACGCCAGCTCGTCCTCCGCCTGCACGATCGCGAAGGTCGCCTTGCCGGTCTCCTTGTCCACCCGGTACTTCTTCATGTACTCGATGAGCGTTTCGCAGATCGTGGACGAGGGCGTGATGGGGTACCACGTCACCACGGTCACGCCGGCCATCATGGCGCCGATCGCGACGGCGGCGTTCGCCTCGATGAGGATCCTGCCGCGGGTCTTGTCCATCCGCTCGACGCGGAAGGGATCCCGCTTCGGGAGGTGCTGTTCGGCGTAGGCGTGCCCCGCGGCGAGCGCCGCCTGGTTGAGCGCGACCGCCTTCGCCTTCTTGCCGAGCTGCCGGTTGAGCGCCTTCTCCATTTCGGCGGTCTCGATGGCGAGCAGCCGGGCCAGCACGCCGTCATAGATCATGTTTCGAACGAGGCGGCGCAGCTTCGCGTCCGGGCAGATCGGCTTGACGAGGTCGTCGAACGGCACCGGGTAGAAGACCAGGTCGGAACGGACCTCGTCCAGCTTCAGCGGCGCGTCGTACACGACGGCGGCGCCGGCGTCGAGGGCGAGCACGTCCTCGCGCGCCGTCTCCGGATTCATCGCGACGAGGATGTCGATCTCCTTCTTGCGGCCGACGTAACCGCGCGCGTTGGCGCGGATCGTGTACCACGTGGGCAGGCCGGCGATGTTCGACGGGAACAGGTTCTTGCCGGACACCGGGATGCCCATCTGGAAGAGCGAGCGGATGAGCACGAGATTCGCGGTCTGGCTGCCCGACCCGTTGACCGTCGCCACCTGGATGCTGAAATCGTTCACGACCTCGGACGCCATGCCTGAATCCCCGGGATGAACGCGCGTGAGCAGGCGCTGGCGGCCTCACCGCCGACGCGCCCCGCGATGTTCAGGATGTGAAACATCGGCAGAAAAGCCAAGTATAACACGCGAAACTTGCCCGCCCGGGACGCCCGCCTCGCATAGAATAGTTGGATGATCAATCCGATGCCGACGTTTCTGCGCCGCGGCTGCCCCGTGTTGCTCCTCACGATCGTGCTCGCCGGCCTCGGGGGCGCGTGCCAGTCGAAGCCGGCCGCGCCGCCCGTGTCTGCCGACGCCTGGGCGGTGGTGAACGGCCACGAAATCACGCGCGACAGCGTGGAGAAGGCCTACCTGCTGAACCCGCCGGCGTCTCCCGCCGCAACCGAGGAGGATGCGACTGCCGGCAAGCTGTCGCTCCTCGACGACCTCATCGTCCAGGAACTGCTTCTCGCAAGGGCCCGGGAGCTGAAGATCGAGCTGCCCGACACGGAGCTCGACGCCGCGTACGTCGAAGCACGCAAGAACATCCCGGACGAGACCTACAAGCAGGAGCTGGCCAAGCGGAACCTGACGGTTGGCGACATGCGAGAGGGCGTGCGCCGCGATCTGCTGATGCAGAAGGTGTTCGAGCGTGAAGTCGCGTCGAAGGTCACCGTCACCGACCAGGACGTCACCGCGTTTTTCGAGGCCAATCGCGCGCAGTTCAACCGCACCGAGGACGCGTACCGCATCGCGCAGATCGTCATCACGCCCGTTCGGGACGCGCGTGTGGCCAACCGGACCAACACCGACGCCACGACGCCCCAGGAGGCGGCTGCCAAGACACAGGCGGTGATGGAACGGCTGAAGGCTGGCGCTCAGTTCGGCGACGTGGCCGCGGACCTCTCGGAGGACGCCGAGACGGCGCCTCGGGGAGGCGACCTGGGCTTCGTGCCGCTGTCGGCCCTGCAGCAGGCCCCGCCTCAGCTGCGAGATGCGGTCCTCAAGGGTAAGATCGGCTCCGCGCGCCTGCTGAACGTCAATGGCGCGTACACCGTGATGGTCGTCCTGGCGAAGGACCCCGCCGGCCAGAAGGACCTCAGCATGCCCGAGGTGAAGCAGGCCATCACCGAGGGGCTGCGCAGCCGGCGCGAGCAGGTGCTGCGGGCGGCGTTCCTCGGCGCGATCCGGAACGGCGCCGTCGTGGAGAACCTGATCGCGAAGCGCCTGCTCGAGTCCCAGGGGAAGATGCCCGGCCTGGCGCCGGCAGCACCCGGCGCGAAGTAGCTCGTCCGAGGCGGGTCGTTCGTCCCCGACGCGGATTCTGCGGGCTGGAACGGCGCGGCGTCACCAGCCCTTCACGATCTCCGCGAAGCACTCAAGCCCGCTCGGGATCACCGCGCCGTAGCCGTGTCCGGGCCGCGACCACGCGCCCGCCAGATACAGGTCTTTGATTGGCGTCGCATGACCGACGCGGGTCGACCCGGAGTTGTTGACCGTCTGGTCCCACCCGTAGATCGCGCCGCGGTGGTGGCCCGTGTACCGGACGTTCGTCAGCGGCGTGCCGACCTCCCTCACCTCGACGGCCTTCGCCAGCCCAGGAAGCAGGGCCTTCTCGGCCTTCGCGATCAGCACGTCCGCCATTCGCTCCTTCTCTTTCCGGTACGCCGCCTTGTTGCCGGCCAGGTAGTCCTTCGCGAACTTCTCCCACGGGCCGTAGCCCTGCAACACCATGAGGTTGATCGTGTTCTTCCCCGCCGGCGAGTAGCCCCGGTACACGTTGTCGTACAGCATCATGATGACGCCGCCGCGCTCGACGTCGGCGTTCTGCGCGATCGCATAGTTGGCGTCGGGGTCGTACGAGGGCTCAACGAAAACCTCGGAGTCCGTGACACCGAGCTTCCGGACGAGATCCTCCTTCAGGCCGAGGAAGACCTGGAAGCACGAGAGGCTGACGCCGTATCGCGCCCACGTCGCTTTGTAGTCGTTGACGGCCGCCTGGTCGCCCACCATTCGTCCGAACGTCGCGAACGGGTCCGCGTTCGAGACCACCGCACGCGAGGTGTACTCCCCGCCGTCTGCCGTCATCACACCGGTGGCGCGGCCGCCGGCGACACGGATCTTCTCGACCTTCGTCCCGAGCAGGATGGTCCCGCCGTGTTCCCGGATGAACCCGGCGAAGGCGTTGCTGATGTCCTGCGATCGACCGCGTGGGTAGAACCCGCCGCCGCTGAGGTAGCCCAGGAACGGCAGCGCGTAGTAAAAGCACGAGAGCCTGGAGGGCGGCAGGCCGTAGTAAGCCCACTGTGCGGAGACGATGGCCTTGAGCTTGGCATCCTTGATCCGCGTGTCCGCCATCTCTCCCCAGGTCTTGCTGTTGAACTTGAAGAGACGAGGGAAGTCGAGCGGGAACCGGCTCATGTCCACCTGGCCGCGCGCTGCGCTCAGGCGCCCGATCTCTTGCGACAGCCCCCTCATGTCGTCGAACAGCCCGGCGATGCCCTCCTTTTCGTCCGGGAAGAGGCCGGCGAGCATCCTGACGAAGGCGTCCGGGTCCCGCTGCGGCATGCGGACGTCGTGTTCCGGGAAGATCAACCGGCCGAGGTTCGGATGCGGCAGGAACTCGACGCTGGAGATCTCGGGGAAGCCGTCGATCAGGTTGCGGACGCCGCCTCGCTCACCCACGGTCGTCGAGTGGAGGGAGACGTCGAAGAGGAACCCGCCGGAGCGTCGGAAGGCGGTGGCGAAGCCTCCAGGCTTGTCGTGCTGCTCGATGACGAGCGGCTTGAAGCCCTGGCGCGCGAAGGCCGCCCCGCACGCGAGCCCTGCGAGACCAGCGCCGATGATGATGCAATCGTACGCGACGTCCTTGCCCGGCTGGGAGCTCGCCCTGGGGAACGCACTCCAGTCGAACGCCATCGCCGGATACGCGCTTGCCAGGACTTTGAGGAACTCCCGGCGTGGAAGCTGGCCCTCACTCATCGCATCCTCCTTCAAAATCACAGGCCAAAAGGCGCCGCCGCAGTCTCGACCCTGCGGAGGGGCGGGAAGGCGTCGCCACGGCGGGAGAGGACACCGCCACGCTGCTATGATACCGCTCCATGAGCGGCCTCCCGTGCCTCTCCCAAGAGCGTGACTGGTTCGACGCGATCCCGAAGGTGGAACTCCACGTCCACCTGGAGGGGGCGATCCCGCTCCCGGCGTTGTTCGAGATCGTGCGCAAGTACGACCCGGGAGCGGCCGGCTCGCTGGACGAGCTCGAAGCGCGCTTCCGCTTCCGCGACTTCCCGCACTTCATCGAGACGTGGGTGTGGAAGAACGGCTTTCTGCGCGAACTCGACGACTTCGCGTTCATCGCCGAGGCAGCCGCGGGCGCCCTGCGCGAGCAGCACGTGCTCTACGCCGAGGCGTTCTGCTCGCCGCCGGACTTCGCGGCGCGCGGCCTCCCGGTCGGCGCGATCATCGAAGCGCTTCGCCGCGGCCTCGATCGCGTCCCGGGGATCACGGTGAGCCTCGTCGCGGATCTCGTGCGCGACTTCGGGCCCGAGCGGGCCGGGCGCACGCTCGACGCTCTTGCCGAGGTGAAGGGCTCGGGTGTGATTGGAGTCGGCATCGGCGGGAGCGAACACGCGTTCCCTCCGGCGCCGTTCGGCGCGGTGTTCGAGCGCGCGCGACGGCTGGGGTTCCGGACGAGCGCGCACGCGGGCGAGGCGGCAGGCCCCTCCAGCGTCCGCGACGCGCTCGACATGCTGCGCGTCGACCGGATCGGCCACGGCACGCGGGCGGCCGAGGACCCGACACTCGTCGAGGTGCTCGCGGCGCGGCAGGTTCCCCTCGAGATGTGCCCGATCTCCAACGTCCGCACCGGCGTCGTGCCGGATCTGGCGGCGCACCCGATCCGCGCGTTCTTCGACCGCGGGCTCCTCGTGACCGTCAACACCGACGACCCGGCGATGTTCGACACGTCGCTCGCCCACGAGTACCGCGAACTCGCGCGGGTCCACGGCTTCACGCGCGCCGAGATCTGCCGTCTGGTCGAGAACGCGGCGCGGGCGTCGTGGCTCGCGGACGGGGCCAAGGCACGATTGCTCGATCGGCTCCGGGCGGATCCGGGTTGGGTGGCTGACCCTGGGACGTGGTAGTCCTCGGCCTACTTCCTGAGCGCCTCCGCCATCGCCGTGCCGATATCCGCCGGGCTCTTGACGACGCGGACACCCACCGCGGCAAGCGCCGCCATCTTTTCGGCAGCCGTGCCCTTGCCGCCGGCGATGATCGCCCCGGCGTGCCCCATCCGCCGTCCGGGCGGCGCCGTCTGGCCGCAGATGAAGCTGACGACGGGCTTCGTCACGTGCAGCCTGATGTACGCCGCCGCCTCCTCCTCCGCCGTCCCGCCGATCTCGCCGATCATCACGATGCCCTCGGTCTCCGGGTCGGCCTCGAACAGTCCGAGCGCGTCGATGAAGGACGTGCCGATCAGCGGGTCACCGCCGATCCCGATGCAGGTCGTCTGCCCAAGCCCGAGCTTCGTCAGTTGGTCGATGGCCTCGTAGGTCAGCGTCCCGCTGCGCGAGACGATGCCGACGCGGCCCTCCTGGCAGATGTGGCCGGGGATGATGCCGGCCTTTGCCCGGCCGGCCGAGATCAGGCCCGGGCAGTTCGGCCCGATGAGGCGCGTCCGCGTCTCCTTGAGCACCGACAGCACGCGCATCATGTCGAGCGTCGGGATGCCCTCGGTGATGCACACCGCGAGCGGGACGCCCGCGTCGGCCGCCTCGAGGATGGCGTCGGCCGAGAAGGCCGGCGGCACGAAAATCACCGACGCGTTGGCGCCGGTCGTCGCGACAGCCTCGGCGACGGTGTTGAAGATCGGCCAGCCCCCGTGGATCGTCCCGCCCTTGCCGGGCGTGACCCCGCCCACCACCGCGGTGCCGTACGCGGCGGCGGTCTTCGCGTGGAACGTCCCTTCCCGGCCCGTGAGGCCCTGCACCAGCAGGCGCGTCGACTTGTCAATCAGGACTGCCATATGCCCCCCTACCCGCGCGCCAGCTGCACGACCTTCGCGGCGCCGTCCGCCATCGTGTCGGCCGTCGTGAAATTGAGCCCGCTCTCCCGCAGCATCGCCTTGCCCCGCTCGACGTTGGTGCCCTCCATCCGGATGACGATGGGCGCGGCGACCGACAACTCCTTGACCGCGGCGATGACGCCCTCGGCCAGGATGTCGCACCGCAGGATGCCGCCGAAGATGTTGATGAACACCGCCTTCACGTGCGTGTCGGACATGAGGATCTTGAAGGCGTTGCGGATCTGCTCCGCGTTGGCGCCGCCCCCCACGTCCAGGAAGTTCGCCGGCTCCCCGCCCGCGATCTTGATGATGTCCATCGTCGCCATGGCGAGGCCCGCGCCATTCACCATGCAGCCGATCGTGCCGTCGAGGCGGATGTAGTTCAGCGAGAACTTGGACGCCTCGATCTCGAGGGGATCCTCCTCGCTCAGATCGCGCATCTCGCGGATGTCGGGGTGACGGTAGAGGGCGTTGTCGTCGAAGTTCATCTTCGCGTCGAGCGCGAGCAGGGTGCCCTCGCCCGTGACGATGAGCGGATTGATCTCCACCATCGACGCGTCGGTCGCCGTGAAGGCCTCGTAGATGGCGGCCATCAGCGTGACGGCCTGCCTGACGGCCGGCCCGTCCAACCCGAGGGCGAAGGCAATCTTCTGGGCCTGGAAGGCCTCGAGCCCCGCCGTCGGGTGGATGTACTCCTTGAAGATGAGGTCGGGGGTCTCCTCGGCGACCTTCTCGATCTCCATGCCGCCGGCCGGGCTGGCCATCAGCACGGGCCGCCGCGCGGCGCGGTCGAGGACGAGGCCGAGATAGAGCTCGCGGGCGATGGAGAGCCCCTGCTCGATGAGCACCCGTTGCACCAGCCTGCCCTCGGGCCCGGTCTGGTGCGTGACGAGCGTCATGCCGATCATGCTGTTCGTGAGGCGCCGGACGTCCTCCATGGTCTTCGCGACCTTGACGCCGCCGCCCTTGCCGCGCCCCCCGGCATGGATCTGCGCCTTCACGACGACCGGCAGGCCGAGGCGCTGGGCGATGGCGACGGCCTCGTCCGCGTTGAACGCGACCTCGCCCCGCGGGACCGGCACGCCGAACCGGGCGAGAATGGCCTTTCCCTGGTACTCGTGGATTTTCACGGGATGTCAGCCGTGACGGGCCCTCGTGCGAGGAGGCGCCATACGGCGAAGGGGCCCGCCGTCCACCCCGCCTCGGCGCCACGGGATCGAATGAGCCGCATCGTAGCGAGCGCGCGCGCGCCCCGTCAAGCGGAGAGCCCCATACACGCCCCATACAAGACCGGTTGCGCCGCGGGGCCCGGCTGCATACAATCCCCCGTGGTCCCGGCGGCTCCCGTCTGCATGCCGGGGCCGCCACCCTTGCACCGCGGGCCGCGTGCGCCCCGCTGGAGATCGACATGCCACCGCGCCGGACGTACCTGCTCTCGACGGTCGCGACGAAGGTCATCCTGGGGTTCACCGGGCTGAGCTTCGTCGGCTTCCTGTGCGTGCATCTCGCCGGCAACCTGCTGCTCTACTTCGGGCCGGCGAAGTTCAACGCCTATTCGCACGCGCTCATCTCGAACCCGTTCATCGTCCCGCTCGAACTCGGCCTGCTGGCGCTCTTCGTGACGCACGTGCTGGAGGCCGTGACGAACTGGTGGGCCGACCGGAGCGCCCGGCCGATCCCGTACCAGGTGAAGCGCCCGGCGGGCGGCCGCAGCCGGAAGTCCTTCGCCTCGACGACGATGATCTGGACGGGTTCGATCATGTTCGTCTTCATCGCGGTGCACGTCGCCACGATGAAGTACGGGCCCTGGTACTACGCCGAGATTCACGGCACCGAGGGGCGGGACCTCTTCCGCCTGGTGAAGGAGACGTTCCAGCGGCCGCTGTGGCTGGCGTTCTACCTGCCGTGCCTCGCCGCCGTCGGCTTCCACGTCTGGCACGGCTTCTCGAGCGCCCTCGAGTCGCTCGGCCTGGACGACAGCCGGGTCACGCCGAAGGTGCTGGCGGCCGGGAAGGTCCTCGGGGTACTCCTCGCGTGCGGCTTCCTCTCCATTCCCATCTGGCTCTTCTTCTTCGGGGGCCGATCATGAACGGCACACCGCGCATGGCCACCGCCGGGACCCGGCGCCTGGACGCGAAGATCCCGGCCGGGCCGATGCCGGAGAAGTGGGACCTTTACCGGTTCGACGCCAAGCTGGTGAACCCGGCGAACCGGCGCAAGTTCACCGTCATCATCGTGGGCACGGGCCTGGCCGGCGGCGCGGCGGCGGCGACGCTGGGCGAGGCGGGCTACAACGTGCTCAGCTTCTGCATCCAGGACAGCCCGCGCCGGGCGCACAGCATCGCCGCTCAGGGCGGAATCAACGCGGCGAAGAACTACCGGTACGACGGCGACAGCGTCACGCGCCTGTTCTACGACACGGTCAAGGGCGGCGACTACCGCGCCCGCGAAGCCAACGTCCACCGGTTGGCCGAGGTCAGCGGGTCAATCATCGACCAATGCGTGGCTCAAGGCGTGCCCTTCGCGCGCGAGTACGGCGGCCTGCTGGACAACCGTTCGTTCGGCGGCGCGCAGGTGTCGCGCACGTTCTACGCGCGGGGCCAGACCGGCCAGCAGCTCCTGCTCGGCGCGTACCAGGCGATGATGCGGCAGGTCGGCGCGGGGACCGTGACGCTCCTCCCGCGCCACGAGATGCTCGACCTCGTGGTCGTCGACGGGCGGGCGAGAGGCATCATCAGTCGCGACCTCGTCTCCGGCGAGGTGCGGCGGTTCGAGGCGGACGCGGTGCTCCTCGCCACCGGAGGCTACGGCAACGCGTACTTCCTCTCGACGAACGCGGTGAACTCGAACGCGACGGCGATCTGGAGGGCGTACAAGCGCGGCGCGCTGTTCGCCAACCCGTGCTTCACCCAGATCCACCCGACGTGCATTCCAATGTCGGGCGAGCACCAGTCGAAACTCACGCTGATGAGCGAGAGCCTGCGCAACGACGGGCGCGTGTGGGTGCCGCTCCAGGCCGGCGACAAGCGGCCCGCCGTCCAGATACCCGAGGCGGAGCGCGACTACTTCCTCGAGCGCCGCTACCCGGCGTTCGGAAACCTCGTGCCCAGGGACGTCGCGTCGCGCGCCGCGAAGGCCGTCTGCGACGAGGGCCGCGGCGTCGGCGACACCGGGTTGTCGGTCTATCTCGACTTCGCGGACTCCATCGGCCGCCTCGGCGAGCACGTCATCCGCGAGCGGTACGGCAACCTTTTCCAGATGTACGAGAAGATCACCGACGAGAACCCCTACAAGGCGCCGATGCGGATCTACCCGGCCATCCACTACACGATGGGCGGGCTGTGGGTGGACTACAACCTGATGTCCACCATCCCGGGCCTCTTCGTTCTCGGCGAGGCGAACTTCTCCGATCACGGGGCGAACCGGCTCGGCGCGAGCGCGCTCATGCAGGGCCTCGCCGACGGCTACTTCGTGGCGCCCGCGACGCTGCCGGACTATCTCGCGGGCACGGCACTCCCGAAGGTGTCCACCGACCACGACGCGTTCCGCGAGGCCGAGGAGGGTGTCCGCGCGAAGCTCGACCGGCTCATGGCGGTGAAGGGCAAGAAGACGCCGCGCGAGATCCACCGGACGCTGGGCGCGCTGCTCTGGAACGACGTCGGCATGGGCCGCACCGAAGCCGGGCTGAAGGACGCCCTCGGCCGCATTCCCGGGCTTCGCGAGGAGTTCTGGGCCACCGTGTCGGTGCCCGGCTCCGGCGCGGAGATGAGCCAGGTCCTCGAGTACGCCGGGCGCGTGGCCGACTACCTCGAGCTCGGCGAGCTCATCGCCCTCGACGCGCTCGAGCGGCGCGAGTCCTGCGGCGGCCACTTCCGGGAGGAATACCAGACGCCGGACAACGAGGCGCTCCGAGACGACGAATCGTTCGCGCACGTCGCCGCCTGGGAGTACGCCGGAGACGGGGCGCTGCCGATCAGGCAGGTCGAGCCGCTGACCTTCGAGTCCGTGAAGCCGAGCCAGCGCAGCTACAAGTAGACGGGACGATCATGGCCAACATGAACCTCAAGTTGCTGGTGTGGCGGCAGGGCGGCACGTTCGGCGCCGGCCGCATGGTGCCCTACGAGGCCAGGGACGTCTCGCCAGACATGTCCTTCCTCGAGATGCTCGACGTGGTCAACGAGTCGCTCATCTCGGCGGGCGATCCGCCCATCGTGTTCGACTCCGACTGCCGGGAAGGCATCTGCGGCATGTGCAGCCTCGTCGTGAACGGCGTGCCGCACGGCCCGGACCGCGGGTCGACGGTGTGCCAGCTGCACATGCGCAAGTTCAAGGACGGCGACACGGTCACGGTCGAGCCGTGGCGGGCGGCGGCATTCCCGGTGCAGAAGGACCTCGTCGTCGATCGCGGCGCGCTCGACCGCCTGATCGTGTCGGGCGGTTTCGTGTCCGTGAGCACGGGCAGCGCGCCGGACGGCAGCGCGATCCCGGTGCCGAAGGACATGGCCGAGGCCGCGATGGACTCGGCCGCCTGCATCGGCTGCGGCGCGTGCGTGGCCGCCTGCAAGAACGCCTCGGCATCGCTCTTTGTCGGGGCCAAGGTGTCGCAACTCGCGCTGCTGCCCCAGGGACATCCCGAGCGCGGGAGCCGCGCACGGGCCATGGTTCAGGCCATGGACGGCCTCGGCTTCGGCAACTGCTCGAACGAGGGCGAGTGCGAGGCCGTGTGCCCCAAGGAGATTCCGATCGCCAACATCGCGCGCCTGCGCCGGGAGTACATGCGCGCGCTCCTCAGCGGCGCCGGCCGTTGAACGTCCGCCGCCCGGTTCGAATTCGGCCTTGACTCGAGGATTCGATGGGGTAGAGTGTTGCGGACGCATCGCATGAAGCCGGCTGTCAACACCCTCGTGGCGGTCCTGCTGGCGGTCTTGCCGCCCCTCGGGGGCGTGTGCCTGGGCGCCACCCCTCGTGCCGGAACCGACGCGTCGGCTGCCAGCCGGGCGAGCCGCGAGGCACCTGCCGCGCTCCTCAGCCTCAGCGACGACGAGCTGGCCCGGCGGGCGGAACTCGACGTCAGCTCCCTCGGCTCGCTGTCCATCGGCTCGCCGGGCGGCGCGATCCTGGTGAATCCCGTCGTCATGCCTCCGGGCCCGCACTGGGAAATCGCCCCGACGGCCGAGAGCTGGGGCACGGCGGAAACCATCATGGCGATAGAGGCCGCCATCGACAGGGTCTCCGACGTGTTCCCCGATTCGCCGCCGCTCCTCATCGGCGACATCAGCGCCGCCGACGGCGGGCGCCTCAAGCGCCACGCCTCCCACCAGGGCGGCCGCGACGCCGATCTCGGGTTCTACTTCAAGGGCGGGCCGCCGCAGGGGTTCCTCGCCGGCACGGCGACGAACATGGACCTGCCGCGGAACTGGGCCCTCATCCGGGCCCTGGTCACCGAGGCCGACGTCGAGGCGATCTTCCTCGACACGCGCGTCCAGCGGATTCTCTACAAGTACGCGCTGAGCATCTCGGAGGACAAAGACTGGCTCGACCACGTCTTCCGCTTCTCGCGCGGGTACAAGGACGCGATCATCTGCCACGAGCGCGGCCACCGCAACCACTACCACGTACGGTTCTACAACCCGGTCGCCCAGGAACTGGGACGGCGGGTTCACCCGTTCCTGGTTCAGGCGGGCATTCTGGAACCGCCGATCTACACCGTGCGCCACGTCGTCCGCGCCGGCCAGACACTGGGGCACCTGGCCGCCAGGTATGGCACGTCGGTGGGCGCCATTCAGCGCGCCAACGGCCTGACGTCGACGCGGCTCCGCGCGGGGCGGGCGTATCGCATCCCGGTTCGCGCGGCGGCCCCGCCAAGCGTGCCGCTCGTCGTGCCCCCCCGCCTGCTGCCGCCGACCACGCCGGCCGTGCTGGCCTCGGTGGCGTGGCCGACCGCCGGGGCGGCGCCCGTCGCGGCCCCGGTCAACGCCGCGGTCCCGGATCCCGAGTCCCTCGTTCGGCTCTTCCTCGTCTACTGATCGGCGCGGCGCCGGCCATCGCCTTCGGCCCGCCCGTACAGCGAAACGCCCGTGTCAGCCAGTCGGCCGCACGGGCGTTTCCGTTCTTCCCGAGTCCCGAGACCCCCGCCTTCGCCGAGCGGGTGCCGGCCGGCTTCGGCGCCGCAAGCCAGGCCCCTACTTCGTGGCGGCGACCTCGTCCGTCGTCTTCTTCACGGCCGCGATCGACTTCGCGAAGGCGGCCTTCTCGGCCTCCGTCAGGTCGATCTCGACGATCTTCTCGATCCCGTTCCTGCCAAGGACGACCGGCACGCCCACGAAGAGGCCCTTCACGCCGTACTCCCCTTCGAGCAGCACGCACGACGGGATGATCTTCCGCTTGTCGTAGACGATCGCCTCCACCATCTCGAGGGCCGCGATGGCCGGCGACCAGAACGCCGAGACGCCGATGAGGCCGACGATTTCGCCGCCCGCCTTGCGCGTGCGGGCCTCGATGGCGGCCAGCGCGTTCTCGTCGACGAACATCTCGACGGGCAGGCCGGCCACGCGGCAGCAGCTCCGGATCGGCACCATGTCGTCGCCATGGCCGCCGAGCACCATCGCCTCGACGTTCTCCACCGACAGGCCGGCGGCCTCCGCCACGAAGTAGCGGTACCGCGCCGAGTCGAGGGCGCCCGCCATACCCATCAGCTTGTGCTTCGGCGGGTT
Source organism: uncultured Acidobacteriota bacterium (assembly GCA_963809475.1). GTDB lineage: Bacteria > Acidobacteriota > Vicinamibacteria > Vicinamibacterales > JAKQTR01 > JAKQTR01. Next base: position 1,935,643 of record CAWEJS010000001.1, on the reverse strand, counting down.
CAGCTTCTGGTAGAGGCGATACACGATGGCGTCGAGGGGATTCGCGATGGAGACGATGAGGGCGTCCGGGCAGAACTGGCGGATGGCGCCCGCCACCGCGTCCGTGATCTGCAGGTTGGTGGCCAGCAGCTCCTCGCGGCTGGGATACGTCCCGTCGGGCCGCACCGTGCGCGGCACGCCCGCCGTGTTGATCACGAGGTCGGCGTCCTGGATGACCTCGTAGCCCTTCCCGGCGACGTACTTCACGTCGCTGCCGATGAGGGGCGTCCCCTCCGCGATGTCGAGGCACTTGCCCTTGGCGACGTCAGGGCCCTTGACGTCCACGAGCGCCACGGTAGCCGCCAGCTTGCGCCGGAACAGTTCCTGCGCGAGCACGCCGCCGATGTTGCCCCCGCCGATGAGCGCGATCTTCTTGAGCATGCGATCCGTCCTCCCCCGGGTCGCGCGCCCTGCGGGCCGCCGACCCCTGTGCTGTCCCAGTGTGTGAGACGAGATGAGCCCGAGGCGATAACGCGCCGCCGGGCTCCGAGTCCTATTTCATCCGGCACGTCCGGCGCGCGTGTGAGACGAGGTCCTCCAGTTCGATCGCGTCGGACGACAAGGCCACGACTTCGTAGCGCTCACCGATCCGCGTCCCGATCGTCGCGAGCACGAGGTCCGGCCCCGCCCTCAAGACGGCGGTGCGGACGACCGCCTCCCCATCCTGCGACTCGGCCATGCCCTGCAGCACGACGTCGGGCTCCTCAGGCGACGCCGGCGCGTCGGCACCCTGGGGCGGCGCTGACGGCCCCGACGAGGGGACGCCAGCCCGAACGCGGGTCGCGACGGCGCCGTCGCGGCCCCCGAACTGGAACGGGTCCCTGGTGATGGGAGGCACCGCACGCTGTTCGCGGGCATGCGCCTCGAGGCGCTCGGCCGCAGCCACGAGCGTCGCGCGGGCCTCGCCGGCGACGACGTCCGCGGCCACGCTGGGCGAGGCGATCGTGCCGGGAGGCGGCCCCATCCGCCCGCCCGCGGCAGCCGCGGCCCACACCGCGATCAGGTTCACGCCCACCACGACCACCGCTGCGCGTGATGCGTTCATGGCTCGCCCCCGCTCTCGGGGCCAATTGTAGCTCAGGTCCGCCGAAGCGCTTCACTCCCGTGTGCTATGATTCGCCGTGCACCCTCCGGCGCCAGGCTCCGTCCCCGATCCCCAGGCCTTCCCGAGTGTCACCGTCGTCATCCCGGCCCGCTATGCGGCCACACGGCTCCCGGGCAAACCGCTCTCCGACATTGCCGGCCAGCCGATGATCGAGCACGTCTACCGCCGCGCCGCGGCGGCCCGCGGCGTGACGGACGTCCTCGTGGCGACCGACGACGAGCGGATCGGCGCGGCGGTCGGCCGCTTCGGCGGACGGTGGGTGATGACGTCGCCCGCCCATGCCAGCGGCACGGACCGGATCGCCGAGGTGGCGCGCGGCCTGTCCTGCGACATCGTGGTCAACGTCCAGGGCGACGAACCGGCGTTGTCGCCCGCCGCCATCGAGGAGGCCATCGCCCCGCTGGCGGCGGACCGTTCCCTGGTGATGGGCACGCTCGGCAGCCGGCTCGACCCCTCTGCGGACCCGCAGAACCCGAACGTCGTGAAGGTCGTGGTCGATCGGTCGGGCTTCGCGCTGTATTTCTCGCGGGCCCCAATCCCCTACTACCGGAACGCCGAGGGCGGCGCCGACGGCGCCTCCGTCTACCGGCACGTCGGGTTGTACGTGTACCGGCGGGATTTCCTGCTGACCCTCGCCGGACTGCCGCGGACGCCGCTCGAACGGACTGAATCGCTGGAGCAGCTGCGGGCTCTGGAGCACGGGTACCGGATCAAGGTCGTGGAGACGGCCTACCAGTCCGTGTCCGTCGATACCCCCGAGGATCTCGAGCGCGTCCGCCGGCTGTCCGCGGACGGTCTGCTCTCGTGAGTGGGCGCATGGAACGAGCCGAACAGAAAGCGGTGAAGTACATCTTCGTCACCGGCGGCGTGGTGTCGTCGCTCGGCAAGGGGCTGGCGGCGGCGTCGATCGGCTGCCTCCTGGAGGGACACGGCTACCGGGTGACGCTCCAGAAGCTGGATCCCTACATCAACGTCGATCCCGGCACGATGAGCCCGTACCAGCACGGCGAGGTCTACGTCACGGACGACGGGGCGGAGACGGACCTCGATCTCGGGCACTACGAGCGGTTCACCAGCACGCGGACCACACGCAACCACAACTGGACGACGGGCCGGGTGTATCTGTCGGTCATCCAGAAAGAGCGGCGCGGCGACTATCTCGGCCGCACCATCCAGGTCATCCCGCACATCACCAACGAAATCAAGCAGTGCATCACGGGCGTCGCCAAGGACGTGCACGTGGTAATCGTCGAGATCGGCGGCACGGTGGGCGACATCGAGAGCCAGCCGTTCCTGGAGGCCATCCGCCAGCTCCGGCAGGATCTCGGGCGCGAGAACACGCTGTTCGTCCACCTGACGCTCGTCCCGTTCATCGGCACGGCCGGAGAGCTGAAGACCAAGCCGACCCAGCACAGCGTCCGGGACCTCCGGTCCCTCGGCATCCAGCCGGACATCCTCCTCTGCCGGACGGACCGGCAACTCCCGGCCGACATCAAGAAGAAGATCGCGCTGTTCTGCGACGTGAACGAGGAGGCCGTGGTCACGGCCCTGTCGGTCGACACCATCTACGACGTGCCCCTGTGTTTCGCGGACGAGGGACTCGACGACATCGTCCTGAAGTACCTGCACCTGCCGCAGACGGAGCCCCACCTGGACGCGTGGCGCGCGCTCGTCGATCGGATCAAGCACCCGGAGCGCGAGGTCACGATCCACGTCGTGGGGAAGTACGTCGAGCTCACCGACTCCTACAAGAGCCTGAACGAGGCGCTTTTCCACGGCGGGTTCGCGAACCGTTCCCGCGTGGAGTTCCACTGGGTCGAGGCCGAAGCCCTGGAGCAGGACGGCGGCGAGCACCTCCTGGACGGCGCAGACGGCATCCTCGTGCCCGGCGGGTTCGGCCTGCGCGGCACGCGGGGGATGATGCGTGCGGCCCGCGTGGCCCGCGAGCGCGGCATCCCGTTCTTCGGCATCTGCTACGGGTTCCAGTGGGCGGCGGTGGACTTCGCGCGCACGGTCTGCGGGCTGGAGGGCGCCGATTCGACCGAGTGCGACGAGCAGGCGCCGCACAAGATCATCTACAAGCTGCGCGATCTCCTCGGCGTCGACGACCTGGGCGGCACGATGCGCCTCGGGCTGTATCCCTGCGAGCTCGCGCCGGGCTCGCTGGCGCAGCGGATTTACGGCGCGGAGCTCATCCAGGAGCGGCACCGGCACCGGTACGAGTTCAACCCCCTGTACGAACAGGCCCTGGCGGAGCACGGCGCCCGCATCTCGGGACGTTCGCCGGACGGCAAGTTCGTGGAGATCCTCGAGTTGCCGGATCACCCCTGGTACATCGCGGTACAGTTCCACCCGGAGTTCCTGTCGAAGCCGCTCAAGCCGCATCCCCTCTTCGCGAGTTTCGTCGAGGCGGCGCTCGCGCACCAGGCGGCGCGCGGAGGCGCGGCCCGGACGGAGCCACCCGCGTGAGGGTGGCCCCGGGCCTCCTCGGTCTATAATGGCGCGCGTGGATGCTGTCAGCATCGGCCCCGTCGCCATCGGGGGCGGGAACCCCCTCGTGCTCATCGGCGGCCCCTGCGTCATCGAGAGCCGGAGCCACGCCATCGCTCTCGGGACGGCCATCGCCGAGATCGCCCGCCGGCGGGGCGTGCCCTACATTTTCAAGGCGTCCTTCGACAAGGCGAACCGGACGTCGGTGGACTCCTACCGGGGCCCGGGCCTCGACGAAGGCCTGCGGATCCTCGCGGACGTCAAGGCCGCCGTCGGCGCGCCGATTCTGACCGACATCCACGAACCCTCCCAGGCCAACCCGGTGGCCGAGGTCGCCGACGTCCTCCAGATCCCGGCGTTCCTCTGCCGGCAGACGGACCTCCTGGTGGCCGCGGCGCGGACGGGGCGGGCGATCAACGTGAAGAAGGGCCAGTTCCTGGCGCCCCAGGACATGCGCCACGCGGTCGGCAAGATCACGTCCACCGGCAATCGCCGCGTCATCCTGACCGAGCGCGGCGCGACGTTCGGCTATCACAACCTCGTCGTCGACATGCGGGCGTTCCCGATCATGCGGAGCCTCGGCTACCCGGTGGTCTTCGACGTGACGCACAGCCTGCAGCTGCCGGGGGCGGGCGACGGCGTCACCGCCGGTCAGGCCGAGTACATCGACACGCTGGCGCCGGCCGGCGTGGCGGCCGGGGTCGACGGCGTGTTCCTCGAGATTCACGACGACCCGTCGCGCGCGAAGAGCGACGCGCAGAACGCGCTCGCGATCGGCCGCCTGGACGGACTGCTGCGCCTCCTGACCCGCATCGACGACGTGCGGCGATCGGCGGCCCTCCAACCATGATTGACCTCGAACTCGCGCGCAAGGTGCTCAGGACCGAAGCCGGGGCCATCCTCGCGCTCGTCGGGCGCGTGGACGCGCGCTTCGCCGAGGCGGTGGGGATGCTCGCGCACTGCCGCGGCCGGGTCATCGTGACCGGCATGGGCAAGTCCGGCATCATCGCCCGGAAGGTCGCGGCCACGCTGTCGAGCACCGGGACCGCGGCGTTCTTCCTGCACCCGGCCGAAGCCGTGCACGGCGATCTCGGCGCCGTGCAGGGGGACGACGTCGTCGTCGCGCTGTCGCACACGGGGGAGACCGGCGAACTGCTCCGCCTGCTGGAGACCATCAAGCGGATTGGCGCCCGGCTCATCGCGCTGACCGGCAGCCCGAACTCAACCCTCGGCCTGGCCGCCGACATCGTGCTCGATTGCGGCGTCGACGAGGAAGCGTGCCCCCTCAACCTGGCGCCGACGGCCAGCACGACGGCCGCGCTGGCGATGGGCGACGCCCTCGCCATGACGCTGCTCGTGGAGAAGGGGTTCAAAGAGGAGGACTTCGCCGGCCTGCACCCCGGGGGCGGGCTGGGCAAGCGCCTCCTGCGCGTCGAGGCGCTGATGCACAGCGGGCAGGAGATGCCCCGGGTCGGCGCGGCGACGCGGCTGCGCGCCGTCGTCGCGGAGATGTCGGGCAAGGGACTCGGCATGACGTGCGTCATCGGCGACGACGGCCGGCTGGCCGGGGTGATCACGGACGGCGATCTCCGCCGCCACATGGAGGCGCCGAACCTGCTCGATCAGCCCGCGTCCACGGTGATGACCGCCGGTCCGCGCACCATCGACAAGTCGGTGCTCGCGGTCCAGGCGCTGGCGCTGATGGAGCAGCGGAAGATCACGTCGCTGGTCGTGGTGGATGAGGATCGGCGCGTCGAGGGCGTGCTCCACCTGCACGATCTCTGGCGCACGCAGATGTTCTGATGGAGAGCTACGCACCGTTTCTCTCCGGGCTCGTCGCGCTGCTCGTCGGCCTCGCCGCCGGCAAGGCGTGGGAGCGATACAAGCTGCAGGAGGGCCGCTGGATCGATCGGCGGAGGGCGCGGGAGTCCCCCCATTACATCCTCGGGCTGAATTCGCTCGCCTCGCACCAGATCGATCGCGCCATCACGGAGCTGGCCCAGGCCGCGAAGCTCCAGCCCGACGCGCTCGAAATCGAGATGATCCTCGGCAACCTGTACCGCGAGAAAGGACAGGTCGGCCGCGGCATCACGATTCACCAGGGGTTGCTGCAGCGGCCCAAGCTCACGAAGCTGGAGCACGCCTACGTCCTGTTATGCCTCGGCCTGGACTACAAGCGAGGGGGCTTCGTGGACCGCGCCCTCGAGGCGTTCAACGAGGTGCTGCGCCTGGAGCCGCGGAACCCGTACGCCCTCGTGAACCTCCAGAAGCTGCACGAGGAGCAGCACCAGTGGCAGGACGCCCGCGACGTGCGCGAGCGCATCGTGGGGATCAGCGACGAGGCCGACCAGCCGAGGAACCACCAGGTGATCGCCTACCTCGAGAACGAACTGGGGCTCGAACGCCTGGCGCAGGCCGACGTCGCGGGCGCGGCCGCCCGCTTCGAGTCCGCGCTCGATCTCGATTCGCGCAATGTCCCGGCGCACTTGAACCTCGGCGACGTCCGCCTGTCCCAGGGCCGCGCCGAAGAGGCGGCAGCGGCGTGGGAGCAGGTGGCCCAGCTCGTCCCGGAACGGGCGTACCTCGCGTTCGATCGCCTCGCGTCGCTGTACGTCGCGCGGAAGGAACCCGGCCGGTTCCAGGATCTCTGCCGCCGGCTCATCCTGGCCAACCCCAAGGACTGGCGCGCGCACCTCGCCCTGGCCCGGCACCTCATGGCGAACGGACGCACGAGGGAGGCCCTTGAACTCCTGTTCGAAGCGCTCTCGCACAGCCCGCATGCCCTCACGATTCACGAGGAGATCTGGCGCGCGTTCGTCGAAGGGGGGCTCGACCCGGCGCTCATCAGGCGTTACGCGGATCTGACCCGCCAGTCGGTGTTCTACCTCGATCCGCACGTGTGCCAGCGGTGCCACTACCGCAGCACCGAACTGCTCTGGCGGTGCCCGCACTGCCACGAGTGGGACACCTTCGTCGAGGACCGGATCGCGCCCGCGCAGGATGTGCCAGGGCCCGAGTCTCCGGACACACCCGTCGTCACGGACTGAGCGGCAGGCGGCGTCCGAGGCGGAGAGGCATCAGCGGATGAAGAAGGACCCCGTGACGGGGTTTGTCCGCGTGCCAGACGGGAAGTCGCTGTTGCAGAGCCACCACCGGTCGTTCCGATAGACCGCCGTCAGGTAGTCCAGCCCTTTCGACGTGCCGAGCGTTCCGGTGGCCAACTCCTTGTCGTGCCATTCGCATTGCACGATGGCACAGCCGTCGCCCGCGCGCGTCCCCCGGTCCGGCACGACGCAGCCGGCTTTGAAGCCGACCGATACCGTCTCCGCGGAACCAATCGTGGAGCTCAGGATGAGGAAGTCCCTCCGGTTGGTGGTGACATCACTCACCTCATCGGCTTTGCCGGAGCAGCCGTCGTAGAAGTTCCGCACGACGTAGCTCGGCGTGAGGCTGGAATCCGAGAAGTCCAGCAGGAACTGGCGCGAGATCGTCCCGATTTCCGACGCCGAGTTGTGGAGGCTGAGCGTCGCCTTCGCGGACGCGCTCTGCGTGCCCGCGCTTCCTCCGAGCGCCTCGACGACCTTGAGCGTGATCGTGGCGGCGCGCGGCGTCGTGGCGGCCGCCGGCATGCGCCAGAGCACGGACAGGCCGGTCCCGGTCACCGTGCCGAGGTCGGCACTCCACTCCAACGTCAACTGGCTGAGCGGGGTCTCGGCGTCGGCCACGATCGCCGTGACCGGCACGGACTCATTGAGGTCGGCGAAATCAGCCGGCGCGTTCGGTTGCGCGCTCTGAATCTTGAGCGAGCTGATGATTGGGGGGAGGTTCTGGCCCGGCACGAGGTAGGTGAACGCCCTGGCAAGCGTGCTGCTCTGCCCGCCGACCGTCACCATCACGTCGGCGGACCCCGTGGCGTGGGCGCCCGTCACGGCAGTCAGGCTGGTCGAGTTGACGACGGCGACGCTGGTCGCGGCCACTCCGCCGACGGTCACCGTCGCGCCGGGCGCGAAGTTCGTCCCGGTGATCGTGACGGTGGTGCCGCCGGCCGAGCTGCCTGCGGACGGGAAGATCGAGGTGACGGTGGGAGGCGGCAGCGTGACGTACGTGAACGCGGCCGCCAGCGTGCTCGACTGATCGCCCTGGGTCACGACCACGTCCGCCGCCCCGGCTGCGTGCGCGCCGGCGACGGCCGTGATGGTGGTGGAGCTGACGACGGTCGCGCTCGTCGCCGCCACGCCGCCGATGGTCACCGCGGCCCCGGCGGCGAAGTTGAGGCCGCTGACCGTCACCGGCGTCCCGCCCAGGGTCGCGCCGGTCGTCGGCGAAACGGCTGTCACGGTCGGAGCGACGACGACGCTCGGCCCGCTCGGGGTCGTGGTGGTCTTGTCGCCGCACGCGGTGAACGCGAGTGTCGCCAGCACCAGGACCGCGACGGGAACACGGAACATCATGGAGCGAATGCGGGTCCCGCGCTTCTCGCTGGCGTTGCGCGGCGCTGCCGTGCGCAGGCGGCGGGACCGTCTCATCGTTGGCAGTATCCCATATCCGCCCGGCGGTCGAGTGCCTCCCAGACGGACTCGGTCTGCCGGCGGGTCTCCTCGATCGATCCGTCCGTGGAGATGACGTAGTCGGCCCGGCTGGCCTTCTCCGCGGACGGCCACTGCGCGGCCATCCGGCGCCTCACCTCGGCCTCGCTCGACCGCGAGCGTGCCATCACCCGCCGAACCTGCTCCCCTTCCGCGCAGGCCGTGACGATCACGCACGAGAACCTGCCCTGGTGGCCCGTTTCGAAGAGCAACGGGATTTCGGCGATCGCGATGCGCACGCCCGCGCCCTCCCGGGCGCGCATCCACGCCTCGATCGTCTGATACACCGCCGGATGCAGAATGGCCTCCAGGTCGCGCCGGGCCTCGTCGTCCGCGAACACCAGGGCCCCGAGGCGAGCCCGGTCCACCTCCCCTCCCGGCCCGACGACCTCGTCGCCGAACCGCTGGCGGACCGCGACGCACCCGGGGGAGCCCGCCCGAAGCGCCTCGTGGGCGAGCGTGTCGGCGTCCACCACGGCCGCACCCAGCTCGGCGAAACGGGCCAGCACCACGCTCTTGCCCGTGCCGATGCCCCCGGTGAGGGCCACTCTCACCATCTGGTGCTCAGGCGCGGAGGCGGGCCTCGGCGGCCCGCACGGTGTTGGCGAGGAGCATGGCAATCGTCAGCGGCCCCACGCCGCCGGGCACGGGCGTCATGGCGCCGGCGACGTCCGCGACACCCGGGTGCACGTCCCCGACGGTGATCGATCCGCGCTTCGCGAATGCCGCCAGCCGCGGCGAGTCCGGTGCAAACCACCGCCTCACGAGGGCCTCGTCCGAGACGGGGTTGATGCCCACGTCGATCACGACCGCGCCGGGCTTGACGAAGTCCGGCGTCACGAAGGCGGGCCTGCCGATCGCGGCCACGAGGATGTCCGCGGTCCGGGCCACGCCGGGCAGATCCTCCGTCCGCGAGTGGCAGATGGTGACCGTCGCGTGCCGGTGCAGGAGCAGCAGCGCCATCGGCTTCCCGACGATGTCGCTGCGGCCGATGACGACGGCCCGGCGTCCCTGGATCGCGATGGCTTCTCTGGCCAGCAGTTCCATGACGCCGGCCGGGGTGCACGCGACGAGGCCCGGGCGGTTCTGCACCAGCAGCCCGACGTTGACGGGCGTGAAGCCGTCGACGTCCTTGGCCGGGTCGATGGCGTCGAGGACCCTCGTCTCCGCGTCGTCGCCCATGGCCGCGGGCAGCGGCGACTGCACGAGGATCCCGTCCACACCGTCACGCCGGTTCAGCGTCGCAACGGTGGCGAGGACGTCGCCGACGGGCGCCTCCGGCGCGATGCGGATCAGCTCGGCGCGGATGCCGGCCTCCCCCGCCGTCTTCAGCTTGTTGCGGACGTAGATCTCCGAACCGGGATCGTGGCCGGCCAGCACGATGCCGAGCGCCGGCGCCCGACCCGTGCGATCGACGAACGCCTGGATCCGGGGCGTCAACTCCCCGCGTATGGCTGCCGCGGTCGCGCTGCCGTCAAGCAGGCGTGCTGCCATGGCTGCCTCGTGCGGTCATCGGCCGGCACCGCGTCACGACGCGACCGCCTGGGCCGCCGCCTCCAGGTCGCGGAGCCCGTCGGTCCGGCCCAGGACCACCAGTTGGTCCCCGGCGTTCATGCGCGCGTCACCGGGCGGGTTGAACTCCATCTTGCCCGCTTTGCGTTGAATGCCGACCACGATCAAGCCATAGCGCTGGCGCACGTTTGCCTCGATGATCGACTGCCCGGCCAGGGGACTGCCGTCGCCGATGGCCACCTGCTCGATCGAGAGCTCCAGGTTTCCGGCCCGCGTCGCGAGTTGAAAGAAGTCGACGACCGCAGGCCGCAGCGCGGTCTGCGCCAGTTCCCGGGCGCCGATGCGGTACGGCGACACCACGCGGTTCGCCCCGGCGCGGAGCAGCTTGCGCTCGGCGTCCTCCGTCTCGGCCCGGCCGACGATGTACAGGTCGGGCCGGAGGACGCGCGCCGTGAGCACGGCGTAGACATTCTCGGCATCGGTGCCGACCGCGGCGATGAACCCGCGGGCGCGGGCGATCCCCAGGCGCGTCAGCACGTCTTCGCTGCTCGCGTCGGCCTCCACGGCGAGGCCCCCGGATTCCATGACGGCCAGTACGCGCTCGTGGTCCCGCTCGACGACGACGTACGGCACGTCCTGCCGGCGCAGTTCCTCCACGATGATCGCGCCGATGCGGCCGTAGCCGCAGACGATGAAGTGATCGGTGAGTTCGTCGATCATACGGGTGCGCCGCCTTCGCTCGAAGCGCGCGTGAAGGCCGCCGTCCACCACGGCGGCGGCCAGGAGCGTGAAGGTGTAGAACGCGGAGCCGACGCCGGCGAGAATCAGGCCGACCGTGAAGACCTGGCCCCGGATCGACAGGGGGTGGACCTCGCGATACCCGACGGTCGTGATCGTCGTGACCGTCATGAAGAACGCGTCCCACGGGTTCCAGCCCTCGATCAGGCTGTAGCCGAGGGTCCCGGCGGCGCAGACCGCGCCGACCATCGCGATGGCCAGCCAGGGTCCGCGAATGCGGCCGAGCCAGACGCCCGCCCGCGCGGTCTCGCGGCGGCGGCTACCTGCCGCCCGCCGCGAGCCGCTTCCGGAGTTCGCTGTGACGGTAGCCATATCCGAAGTAGATGGCGATCCCGATGCCCATCCAGACGATCAGCCGCTCCCAGGTCGGCAGCGGCAGACTCGCCATGAGGGCCAGCGCGACGAGGGCGGAGAGGATGGGCACCACGGGCACCCACGGCGTCCGGAACGGCGCCACGACGTCCGGCCGGTTCCTCCGGAGGAAGATGATCCCGAGCGACACGATCACGAAGGCCATCAGGGTGCCGACGCTCACGAGCTCGCCCAGAATCGTGATGGGCGTGAAGCCCGCCGCGACGGCCACCGCGACGCCGGTCACGATGGTCGTGATGTGCGGGGTGCGGAAGCGCGGGTGGATCTTCTTCGCCCAGGCCGGCAGCAACCCGTCGTGGGCCATCGAGTAGAAGATCCGGGGCTGGCCGAGCATCATGACCACCATCACCGAGCTGAGGCCCGCGATGGCCCCGAGCTTCACGAGGAACGGCAGGACGCCGATGATGCCCGCCCATGCGGTGCCGGCCGCCTGCGCACGGGCCGCGTCGATGGCGACCGCCATCGGTGCGGGGACCCCCAGTTGCGTGTAGGGCACGAGGCCGACCATCACGAGAGAGACCGCGACGTAGAGGATCGTGCAGATCACGAGGGACCCCAGAATGCCGATGGGCATGTCGCGCTGGGGGTTCTTGGCCTCCTGCGCCGCGGTCGAGACGGCGTCGAAGCCGATGTAGGCGAAGAAGATCACCCCGGCGGCGCGGGCGATGCCGCTCAAGCCGAAGGCCCCGAACGACCCCTGGTTCGGGGGGATGAACGGCTTCCAGTTCGCACGGTTGACGAACGCCGCGCCCGCCACGATGACCGCCAGCACGACGGCGACCTTCACGATCACAATGACCGAGTTGACGTTGGCGGATTCCTTGATGCCGACGATCAGCAGCATGGTCACCAGCACCGCGATGAGAATCGCGGGCAGGTTGATGATGCCGGTGACGTGCGGCAGGCTGGCCGGGTTGATGCCTTGACTCGTCAGCTGCGTGGCGAGATTCGCCGTCAGGATCTGCCAGTGTCCCGGGACGGCCTCGACCAGGTTGACGCCATACGGCGCCGTATACGCCGGCGGCATCAGCAGGCCGAAGTCCGCGAGAAACGAGACGACGTAGCCTGACCAGCCCACCGCGACGGTGGCCGCACCAAGGGCGTACTCGAGGATCAGGTCCCAGCCGATGATCCACGCGAAGAACTCACCCAGGGTCGCGTAGCCGTACGTATACGCCGACCCGGCGATCGGCACGCTCGAGGCGAACTCGGCGTAGCACAAGCCCGCCAGCGCACTGACGAGCCCCGCCAGGAGCATCGAGAGCACGATGGCCGGGCCCGAGTACTGCGCAGCGGCCTGGCCGGTCAGCACGAAGATCCCGGTGCCGATGATCGCCCCGATCCCGAGGGTGATGAGGTTCACCGGGCCCAGCACGCGCTTGAGGCTGTGCTCGCCCGTCTCGGCGGCCTCGGCCCGCAGCTGCTCCATGGATTTCGTGGCGAATAACTGGGACATCAGCAATCCTCCAGCAACACCGTCAACCCGGGCGGCGGAGCCGTCCCCGCTCCCCGGGCGAACCATCGCGGCAGGGCGTGGGCATTATATCGGGACTCGGGGCTCGGGGAAGAAGCAAGAAGTCAGAAGGGCCCACTGACGCTCGTCAGACGCCAGAAGGACCCCTGACGATGATCAGGCTGACTCCGCGAGCGTCTCGGGCTTCGCCGCCGGGAGGAAGCGATCCATGAACCCGGTGGTGACCCGTCCGGCACGGAAGTCGGGGTCCGCCAGAATCTTCAGGTGCAGTGGAATCGAGGTCTTGACGCCCTCGACGACCGTCATCTCGAGCGCGCGCTGCATGCGGGCGATGGCTTCGTCGCGGTCTCGCCCCCAGGCCATGATCTTCGCGATCATCGAGTCGTAGTACGGGGTGACCGTCGCGTCGGCGTGCACGGCGGTATCCACGCGGATGCCCGGACCGCCCGGCGCGCTGAACGCGCCGATGGTCCCGGGCGACGGCACGAACGTCTCGGGGTCCTCCGCGTTCACGCGGCACTCCAGGGCATGCCCCCGGAAGGACAGGTCGCCCTGCCGGACGGACAACCGTTCGCCCGCGGCAATCCGGATCTGCTCCTTCACGATGTCCACGCCCGTCACGAGTTCCGTGACGCCGTGTTCGACCTGGAGACGCGTATTGACCTCCATGAAGTAGAACTTTCCCCGGGGGTCCATGAGGAACTCGAAGGTCCCCGCGTTGACGTACTGGACCTCGCGCGCGGCCTGGACGACGAGGGCCCCCATCTTCTTCCGCGTGTGTTCGGAAATCGACGGCGACGGCGACTCCTCGACGAGCTTCTGGTGGCGCCGCTGCACCGAGCACTCCCGCTCGCCGAGGTGGACGACGTGGCCGGCATGATCACCGAGGACCTGGAACTCGATGTGACGGGGATGCTCCAGGTACTTCTCGAGGTAGACGTCCGGCACCCCGAAGGCGGCTTCCGCCTCGCGCGACGCCGTCCGGAAGGCGCGGGCCATCTCCGGCGCGGACGCCACGACGCGCATGCCGCGGCCGCCGCCGCCGGCGGTCGCCTTGATGAGCACGGGGTAGCCGATCGCGGCGGCCACCTTCAGTGCCTGATCTTCGTTCTCCAGCGTCCCGTCCGAGCCAGGCAGCACCGGCACGCCGGCCTTCTTCATCACTCGCCGCGCCCGCGCCTTGTCGCCCATGAGGCGGATGACCTGCGGGCCCGGCCCGATGAACGTGATGTGGCAGGCCTCGCAGACCTCCGCAAGGTAGGCGCTCTCGGACAGGAATCCGTAGCCCGGGTGGATCGCGTCGGCACCGGTGATCTCGGCCGCGCTGATGATGGCCGGCACGTTGAGGTAGCTGTCGGCCGCGCGCGCCGGGCCGATGCAGACGTCCTCGTCCGCGAAGCGCACGTGCAGCGCGTGCTCGTCGGCCTCCGAGTAGACGGCCACGGTCCTGATGCCCAGCTCGCGGCACGCCAGGATGACGCGCAAGGCGATCTCGCCGCGGTTCGCAATCAGGACCTTCTTGAACATCACGCCAGCCTGATGGCGAAGAGGCGCTCCCCGTACTGGACGGGCTGGCCGTTCTCGACGTAGATCGACACGACGTCGCCGGCGTAGTCGCATTCGATCTCGTTCATCAGCTTCATCGCCTCGATGATGCAGAGCACCTGCCCTTTCTTCACCCGCGCGCCAATCTCGACGAACGGCGGCGCGCCGGGCTCGGGCGCCCGATAGAGGGTGCCCACGATTGGGGAGCTCACGATCGCCAGGTCGGCGTCGACCGGAGCGGCCGCTCCGCTGGGAACGCGCTCCGCCACGGCCCGCGCGACTCCGGCGGCGGCGCCCTCCGACGGCACGGAGATGGAGGGCCGCGGCGCGTGGTCACCCGCTGCCGCCGCCTCGACGACGCGGGTCCCGTCCGACTTCCTCACCTTGATCTTGAGACCTTCGACTTCGAGCTCGAACTCGCTCAGATCGTGCTCTTTGACGAGGTCGAGGATTGTCCGTATGCCTTCCACATCCATGCGTCACACCACCCGGAGCCCGTGCGTGGGGCCCGTCAGCCACTCCATCCCATCGTCCGTCACGAGGACGTCGTCTTCGATGCGCACACCGCCGAAGCCCGGCAGGTACGCGCCAGGCTCGATGGTGAAGATCAACCCGGCTTCGAGCCGGTCGTCACGGCCGGCCGGAGGGACGCCCGGGATGTTCGCCCTCCGCGGCCCGACACGCGGCTCCTCGTGGATCTCGAGGCCCAGCCCGTGACCCGTCGCGTGCCCGAATACCGTACCGAGGCCCCGCGCCTCGAGGGCCGCCCGCGCCGCCTCGTCCACGTCGGTGATGGGCGCTCCCGGGGTCACGGCGCGCGCCGCCGCGGCGTACGCCGCGGCTACGGCGTCGTAGACGCGCCTGGCTTCCGCCCCGGGTTCGCCGACGCTCACGGTACGGGTGATATCCACGCAGTATCCGTCGTAGACACCGCCGAAGTCCAGCACCACCAGGTCGCCGGCCTCGAGCGCCCGGCCGCCGGGCCTCGCGTGCGGCAGCGCGCCGTTCATGCCCGACGCGACGATGGTGTCGAACGACGTGCGCTCGAACCCGCCGCGCCGGATGCGGTCGTCGATGTCGGCCGCCACTTCCCACTCCCGCTGGCCGGGCCTGATCCGGTCGAGCACGTCCGTCGCCACCGCGTCGATGAGGACGCCCGCCCGGCGGAACGTCGCTTGTTCCGCCGCGTCCTTGAGGATCCTGGCGGCTTCCACCAGCCGCTCGGCGGGCACGAAGGTCCCCGGGCCGCGCCTCGATGCCGAGTCGCGCAGGGCGGCCGACAGCCAGTCGTAGCGCTTGACGGTCAGGTGGGCGGACTCGAAGCCGACGCGCGGACAGTCGAGCGAGTTCAGGAACGTCACGAGCGTCGCGTCGTAGGTCGGGTCCACCTTGACGAGCCGCAGCCCGGGACACCCCGGGCCGACGGTCGTCTCGACCTCGGTCACGTACCGCCCGTCCGTGATGAGCACGATCTCGTCGCGGGCGAGCACGACGATCGCCGTGCTGCCCCCGAACCCGGTGAGGTACCGGATGTTGGGCAGGTGGAAGAGGACGAGGGCGTCCAATCCGTCGCCCGCCATCGCGGCGCGCACGCGCGCATGCCTGGCCGTCAGCAGTTCTGCGGGTGGCTGTGCCATAGGTGCGGGCGAGAATCCCTCACGCCGACGCGGAAGTCAAGCGCGGGCGGCGTAGAGCCGGGTCCGGCGGTCCGCCACGATGGCCTCGAGCCAGCGCTCCAGGTACGCGACGGTCCGCCTGGCGGCGCGCGCGTCGTCCGCCTGAGCGGACGGGCCGAGGGCAGGCGCGATTGGGGGCACGACGGCGGCCGGAGCGGCCTCGCGCAACCGGTCAGCCTGCGGCGGAAGTGGCGTCTGCATGACCTCCCGGCGGAGGTCGCGCACGATCTGCTCGATGGTGGGATCGGGGCCGGCCAGTTCGAAGGCCGACTTGAACTGCTCGAGCGCCTCCGGCAGTTCCCCGCGCCGCCGATGGACCTCGGCGAGGCCGCGAACGGCCGACAGGTTGTCCGGGGCGACGCGCAGGACCTCTCGCAGCTCGCGCTGGGCGGAGTCGACGTCGCCGACTTCGAGCAGGGCCCGCCCGAGGGTCACCCGGGCTGACAGGTAGCCCGGGTGCCTGGCGAGGCCCGCCCGGCAGACCTCGATCGCTTCCTGGAAGCGCCCCGCGCGGCGGTACTCCTCCGCCAGCTGGGCGAACGCGATGGACCCGGGGTCCTTCTGGATTCGCTTCTTCAGCTCCTCGATGCGCGAGTCGTCAGGCACGCGGACATCCTACTCCGATGTGCCGCACAGCGTCACCGCCAGCTCCTTCGGCACCCTGGCACTCCCCGCGCTTCAGCAGACCGCGTTGCCGGTGGCCGGTGCCGTCGAGGGCGTGACCGCGATCATTTCACGTCCACGGTTTTCGAGGTCGTGCCAACGTTCCCAAGATCGTCCTTGACGGTCAGGACGACCGTGTAGGTGCCCTTCTGGTAGTAGATCTGCCACACGAGCACTCCGGAGTCCTGGCGCCCTGAGCCGAAGTCCCACGTGTAGCTGACGATGGACCTGCCGGGTGCGGCCGTCGAAAGGCCCGCGTTGAAGTACACCCTGTCGCCGACGGCCGGCGCGGTCGGCGAAATCACGAACGCGGCGACCGGGTTGGCTGCCACCGCGACAGGGACCGCCTTGGAGATCGAGGCGGACAGGCCGCGGTCGTCCGTCACGGTCAGGGTCACGGTGTACGACCCGTCGATGGAGTAGGCATGCTTCGCGAGCGCACCCGTCCCCGTGCTGCCGTCACCGAAGTTCCAGGCGTACGAGGCGATCGATCCGTCGGAGTCCGTGCTCAGCGACGCATCGAAGGTCACGTCGGACTTCATGACCGGCGCACTCGGCGAGTACGTGAACGACGCGGTTGGCGTGCCGTTCGGGGCCTGGATGACCCCCGCCGGCACCAGCCGGATGCTCACGGCTCTCGCGAGGGCGGTGTTGTAGTCGGTGCCGACCGGCGTCGCGACGATCTGCACAACCGTCTGCGTGTCGACGGAATCGGCAGGCGCGGCGGGCGCCGTGTACGTCGCGGTGGCACGCCCGTCGCTGCCGGTCACGAGGTTCTTGCCGGAGAGCTGGCCGAAGTCCACGACCGTGCCGCCGACGGCGACGTCCAGCCTGATGGGGAGGCTCTTGAGCGCCGCGCCGTTGCTGTCCTGGGCCTGGATGGTGATCTGCGACTGCGAGGCCCCGTCCTGCCTGAGCGTGTCGGGGCTCGCATAGAGCGTGAGCGAGGTCCCGAGTTCGGTCGGTCCGGCCAGGTCGGGCGTGCTCTGTTTCTTCACCGTGCAGCCAGCGCCGGTTGCCACCGCGATCGCCACGAGGAGAGGAAGTGCCGTCATTGTGCGAGTCATCTTCGTGCCCTATCCTGGCATTGCCGCAAGGACCCGGCCCCGCGGGAAAGGTCGAACCCCCGAGTTCCCGGCGACTACGCCGGGTCGCCCCAGTCTGCGAAGTTCACCGACATGGACCCTGTCACGGAGACCTCGTTGCCGTTCTGGTCCTTCCCGTAGAACGTGATGTTGGCGATGGTCGAGATCACGATGGCGCCGCCGCCGCCGCGCAGCGCCCTGAGCGGCGCCTCGAGCTTGGCCTGCGCCCGGACCAGCACGAAGGTCAGCGTGCCGCCACTGTCGCCGATGGTCCCCGTCGCGGCGCCGTCGAAGGCGTACGGCACATCGACGCCCTCCGTTTTCCGCCCGTCCGACCGCGTGAAGGCAACGTGGTACCTCGTCACGGTGATGGCGTTCGTGAGCGTCGGCGAGGTCACCGCGGTGGCGGTGCCCTGGTCCTTGAGGACCGAGCGCAGCTTCACCTGGCCGGGGTCCTCGTAGGTCGTGGGCTGGGCCATCTGCTGTGCGCCGACGGTGACCATGACGTTGGTCACGACATCGGACTCCAGCGTGCTCGAGAAGGCGGCCGGATCCGCGCCGGACGCCGCCTGGAGGGTGTCGATCACGAGGTAGGACGGCGAGCGGCCGTTCGTGTTCAGGTGCCCGCACGACGCCGCCGCCAGCGTCAGCACCAGCACGCCGGCCGTGGCCCAGTGCCGCCCGTGTCTGCTTCCAAGCCGTCTAACCAACATAGCGGTCTCTCCTGCCACGTTCGATTCCCGTTACCGGCGGATGCGCGGCGTGATGAAGATCAGCAGTTCGCGCTGATCCGAGGACATCGTGTCCCTGCGGAAGAGCCAGCGCAGCAGGGGGATCCGCGACAGCCCTGGCACGCCGTTCCTCGATGTCGTCTCGTCGGTCTTCATGATGCCGCCGATGACCATCGTCTCGGCGTCGTTGATCAGCACCTGGGTGATGGCTCGCTGCGTGTCGATCGGGGGGATGCCATTCACCGATCGGCTGTAGTCGGGAGACGCGTTCTCGAGCGAGATGTTCATCATCACGGTGTTCGCCGCCGTGATCTGGGGCTTGACCTTCAGCGTCAGCGTCGCGTCCTTGAACGTCACCGACACGGTGTTGTTCGCGGAGGTCTGGATCGGAATCTGCACGCCCTGGGTCATCTCCGCTTCGAAGTTGTTCTGCATCATGACCTTGGGCTGCGAGAGGATCTTGCCCTGCCCCTTGTTTTCCAGGGCCGAGAGCGCGAGGTCGAGGTTGAAGGACCCCGTCAGCGTGCCCATCGAGATGCCGACCGCGGAGGTCGCGCCGGTGGCAGGCAGATTCACCACCGTCGGGGTGAAGGAGCTCTCGCCCACCGTCTCGTTGCCCTGGGTGGAGTTCGTGCGCCCGCTCACGCTGCTCTGGGCCGGGAAGCTCACCGGGGCGGTGTTCCCCAGCGCGCTGACCATGCGTCCGTTCATGCCCCACTGCACGCCAATCGCCCGCGCTGCGGTGCTGGTGGTCTGGACGATTCTGGCCTCGACCTCGACCTGCGGCTCCGACCGGTCCAGCGTGGCGATGAGCGTCTCGCACTGCGCCAGCGCCTCGGGCAGGTCGTTGAGGATCAGCGTGTTGGTGCGTTCGTCGACCAGCGCGGTTCCGCGGCTGGAGATCACCCGCGTATCCTTCAGCAGCTTCGCGACGTCACTGGCTCTCGCATAGCTCAGGGTCCTGGTGAGCACCTTGAGCTGCCCGCTCATCGCCTGGGCCTCCGCCAGCTTCTGCCTGTCGATCTCTTCCTGGGCGAGCATCTTCAACGGCGCAATCCGGACAACGTTGTTCTCGAGCACGTATCCGAGCTGGTGCGACCGGAGGATCACCTCGAGCGCCTGGTCCCAGGGGACTTCTTTCAGCGAGACATCGACGGTCGCGGTGGGAATGCTCGGGTCGATGACGACGTTCAGCCCGCTGATTTCCGAGAACGTGCGCAACACGGACCGCAGATCGGCCTGGAAGAAGTCGAACGTGACCAAGTGCCCCGAGTACTGCTTCTCGCCTTCCGTGGCGGTCGGGGGTCCGGGCCTCATCCTCGGGTCCTGGACCGGCGCCAGCTGCCGAGCCGGAGCGCCGAGTACCGGCCGGGGTTCCACGGGCCTGGGCTCCGCGGGCTTGTCCGCGGGCTTGGGCTCAGCGGGCTTGGGCTCCGGAACCGCGGCCAGGACGGCCTTGGGTGCCTCGGGTTTGGGTTCGGCGGCGAGCGGCGCCGTCGTCACGTCGCCCTTCGGCTCGGGTCTCGCGTCGGGCCTCGGCGCCATCGCGGTCTCGGGAGTGCGCGCCCGGAGGGGCGCCACGCCTTCCGCCGGCTGCGCGGCCGCGGCGGTCGCCCGGTCCTTGAGGACGATGACGACGCCGCTATCGGTGGCCTCGACCCGGTGGGTCACGGGATACCTGAGATCGATGACCGCGCGGGTGACCAGCGGGTCGCGGCGGTTCACCGCCACGCGGATCCGATCGACGGGCCCCTTCCCGACCGGCGTCACCGCCGGGAGCGTGGAACGCAGGTCGGGGAAATCGACGACGAGGCGCGGCGGCAGGTCCCTCGCAGGTTCGACGACAGTGGGGCGCCAGCTGCCGGGACCGCTAAACGTCACGCGGGTGCCGTCTGGACCGGTGCTCGTCTCGAGCTTGGTGAGCGCGGCGCCCTGCGAGGTCTTCACCGCGGGGACGGCCTCGTCCGCCGCGGCGGCGGACTCGCGCTGAAGCGGCGCGGCGGCGCCCACGCCGCCGAACTCGACGATGACCGCGTTCATCTGGCTGCGGACGATGGGAACGGCGGGCCTGGCCAGGAGCATCCGAACCCGGGCGACCTCGGTGCCATCCCCGCTCACGCTCGCTTCGATCGCGACGTCGGCGACCGCCCCGGAGGGCTTGCCCGGCCGGACCTCGCCGGGCAAGACGTTCCGCAGGTCGACGAGCAGCGTCAGTGGATCGGGCTGCGCCGCGACGTAGGACACCGGTTCCGTCGTCTCGATGACGACCGTGGTTCCGACGCCTTCGGTCCTCGTGGCGACGCCGGTCAGGCGGGCCATCGGTACCGCATGGCTGGCGGCCTGCACAGTGGAACCCAGCACCAGCGCGCCGGCCAGCACCCTCAGCAGTCGAGCTGACATCACAGTCACCCTCTCCGCGTTCACTTCGCTTCCGCCACCGCGCGAAGGGTCACCCGGACCTCGCGCTGCTTCGTCAAGGACAGCGGGTCGTTGACGTCCTGCAGGCACACGAGCGTGTCGGCGGTGATGGCGCGCACGCTGCCATCCAGCAGGCGGTCGTTCACCCGGACCGTGTAGGTCTTGCTGTCCGGTCCCGTGACCAGGGCCACGTTGGCGCCGCGGCTCTGCATGATCCCCTTCAACGTGAGTTCGCTCACGAGGAACCCCGAGACGCCCGGGGCGGGTTTGCCTTGCCGGGCCCGCGCTTCCGTCGCGCGCTTCAGGAGGCTGACGAACGGGTCGCGGCGCCCCTCGGGGTTGTAGGTAAAGGCCGGAGCCGGGGGCGCCTGGACCACCGGCGCTGGCGACGCCCCCTGCGCGGACGTCACGGCCGGGACGGCGGCCGCCAGCGCGGCGAGGATGAGTGCGACGGCCGGCGCCCTCATGGCTTCCCTCCCGGATGGCCCGCGGGCCTGGCCGGCGCCGGCTTCGCGGCGGTTGCCGGCGCGGCCTTCACGGCGTCCAGCAGGACGAAGGTGGTCGCCACGCAATCCACGGAGATGCTCGTGTTCTGGTCGGGCTTGTCCTTCGCCTTCAGCGCCATGTTCCCGATGTTGATGATGCGGGAGAAGCGGCCGATCCGGTCGAAGAACAGGCCCAGGTTGTGGTAGGTGCCGTCCAGCTCGATGTTGATCGGCCACTCGGCGTGCAGCTGCTTGATGACGACGGGAGCTGGCTTGAACACCCGAATGGTGAGGTTGGACTGCACGGCGAGAGTCTGCAGGTTCCTCAGCAGCTCGCCGAAGTCCTTCTCGTCGGGCAGGATCGCCTTCAGGCCCTCGAGCCGCCCTTCGAGGTCGGCCACCTGCGCCCGGAACTGCGGCAGCTGCCGCGCGATGGCCATGCCCTGGCTGATGTCGACCCGGAGCGCCGCGAGGCGCGTCCGCTGGGCCGAGAGCGTCTGCTCGGCCGGCACGGCGTACAGGTAGTAGAAGGCCGCCACGCCGGCGGCAGCCAGCGCGACGAACAGCCCGACCTGGGCGTACCACGGTAGTTTGTTCAGGCTCAGATCCATCGCGTTACCGTTCGTATCGGGGACTGTTCACACCCGCAATAGAGAGACCCGCCGCCCTAGCCGGCCGGCGAGACCACCTGCGCCCTGACGATGAACTTGATCACGCCGCCGGTGGCCTGGCCGGTCTCGACCTGGCTGTCGACGATTTCCACCGGCTTCCGGAACCAGCCGGACCGCCCGAGGTTGTCCACGAAGTCCGAGATGGACGTCAGCGACATGCACCGGCCCTGGATCGTCAGGTCCGCGCCCTTCTGATCGAGGTCGGTCAGCCACAAGAGGTCCGGCATGCTGCGGCTGATCGCGTCGAGCACGTGCACCGGGCTGGTCTGCCCCTTCCGGAGCTCCTCGATGAGCGTGACGCGCTGCTGCAGCTGCGCCTTGCGCTCCTCGAACTGCCGGACTTGGACGATGAGCGCCTGGAGCCTGGCGGTCTCCTGCTCGGCCACCGCGATGTCGTCGGTCAGCGTGGTGGCCTCTTTGCGCAGCGACCAGTACCACCACCCCACGCCGAGCGCCGCAAGAGCGAGGATCAGGGTGCACGCGACGGTGATCTTCTGGCCGGACCCGACGAGCGGGCTCGCGGCCCGGCGGCGCGGCTTCTCGCGCACCTGGCTGATGAGATTGATGCGGATCATCGGTCACCTGCCCGTCGCAGCGCGAGGCCCACGGCCACGACGGCCGTGGGGGCGACCTCCTCTGGGTCCACACCGCGTTTCGCCGCATCGAACGCGACGCGCCGGAACGGGTCGAGGGGCTCCACCGGGAGGCCGAACCGGTCGGCCAGCGTGCCGGCGAAGCCCTGCACCCGCGCCGCCCCGCCGCAGAGCATGACGCGGTCGAGGCGGTCCGAGGCGGCGGTGGACCGGTAGAAGTCAAAGGTCTTCTGGATCTCGAGGAGCACGTTGTCGCTGACGGCGCGCAGCACGGCCTCGATATCCTCGGCGCGCTCGTCGCCGGCGGGCGCGCCGCGCTTGGCCTGCTCGGCGCGCTCGTAGGTCAAGTTGAACTCGCGCTGCACGGCCTCGGTATAGGCGTTGCCCCCGATGGAGACGTCGCGCGTGAAGATCGACGCCTGGCCGCTGACGATGTTGATGTTGATCGCGCTCGCGCCCATGTTCATGAGCGCGGTGACCGCCCCGGCATCCAGGTCGTAGTTGGCCTCGAAGGCGTTCTGCATCGCGAAGGCGTCGACGTCGACCACGACCGGCACGCGGCCGGCCTGGGCGATGACGCCGGTGTAGTCCGCGATCTTCTCCTTCTTCGCGGCCACCAGGAGCACGTCCATCGAGTTCGCCGCGCCGGCGTCGCTGCCGCGCACGATCTGGTAGTCGAGGTTGACGTCCTGGATGTCGAAGGGGATGTACTGCTCGGCCTCCCACTTGATGGACTCGGCCAGCTCGGCCTCGGTCATCTGCGGGAGGTTGATCTTCTTCACGATGACGGCGTTGCCCGAGAGCGACGCGGCCACGTCCTTGGTCTTCGTCCCGAGGCGATCGAAGACGCGCCGGATGGTGTCGGCCACGCCCGCGCCGTCGATGATGGCGCCGTCGACGATGCTGTCCGGCGCCATGGCCTCGCTGGCGTAGGCGACCACGCGGTAGGACTTGCCGGCGGCGGCGAGCTCGACGGCCTTCACCGCGCTCGAACCGATGTCCAGGCCCACCAGGCCCTTGCTCCTGCCGAACACCTTGAGGTCCTTCCCTTTCCGAGGCTCGCCGTGCGACCTCGCGAAGCCCCTGCGCAAGTCGGGTGCCACATGCGCCCTGTCCGCCCGAACCGGCCCCTCGACGGCCGAAACCCCTGAAACCACGCCACCTGCCGGCATTTCGCCGGGGCGTGCGACCGGCGATTTCCGAGGGGCGCGTGCAGTTTTGTCATCGGCGTCGCGCCCAGGTGATGGCAAATCCCGCACGCCCCGCTGGCCGACGGCCGGCATCGAGAAGCCCCCGGCCCTCTGACCTGCCGTCTTATCGGCGGGATCAGCCGGACCGGATAGTGCAGACGAGGGCCGGGAACGGTGCGTGAGAAGCGGAAGGGCGCGGCTGACGCCGTTGACAAAGCGCCGCCGGGCTGGTACGATTTTGGTTTGCCGTTGCTGAAATTGACTCAGGGATAGAGACGTGCAGATGGATACGTATACGGCGAACCTCAAGACCCTCGAGCGGAAGTGGCACGTGATCGACGCCGACGGCGTGGTGCTGGGGCGGCTGGCCACGCGCGCCGCCCGGCTGCTGATGGGCAAGCACCGCCCGACCTACACGACGTTCCTCGACACGGGCGATCACGTCGTCGTCGTGAACGCAAGCCGCGTGAAGCTCACCGGCCGCAAGGACGAGTTGAAGATCTACCGCCGGCACAGCGGGTACGAGGGCGGCCTGCGCGAAGAGCGCGCGAAGGACGTCCGGGCGCGGACGCCGATCCGGCTGGTGGAAGAGGCCGTGCGCGGCATGCTCCCGAAGACGACGCTGGGCGACGCGATGTATCGGAAGCTCAAGGTCTATGCGGGCCCCGATCACCCGCACCGCGGACAGAAACCCACCAAGCTCGAGGTAGCGTAACGTGTCTTCGATTCAGTACTACGGGACCGGGCGCCGGAAGACGTCCACCGCGCGGGTGTTCCTGCGGCCGGGCACCGGCGTCATCACGGTCAACCACCGCGAGTTCGAGAACTTCTTCCCCACCGCGGTGCTGCGGACCGAGATCAAGCAGCCGCTGCAGTTGACGGAGACGGCGGACAAGTTCGACGTCCTCGCGACGGTCGCGGGCGGCGGCATCGCCGGCCAGGCCGGCGCGGTCCGGCTCGGCATCTCGCGGGCGCTCTGCGAGTACAACCTCGAGCTGCGCCCGGCGCTGAAGAAGGAAGGGCTCCTGACGCGCGACGCGCGGGCGAAGGAGCGCAAGAAGTACGGATTGGCGGGCGCCCGCAAGCGCTTCCAGTTCAGCAAGCGGTAACGCCGGCAGCGCAAGTCAGAGGGAGGACCATTGAGCGGGATCGCCATCAAGGAACTGCTGGAGGCCGGGGTCCACTTCGGCCATCAAACCAAGCGTTGGAACCCCAAGATGAAGCCGTTCATCTTCGGCCAGCGAAACGGCATCTACATCATCGACCTGGGCAAGACGGCGAAGCTCTTCGGCGACGCCGAGGCGTTCGTGGGCCAGGTGGCCGCCGACGGCGGCACCGTGCTCTTCGTCGGGACGAAGCGCCAGGCGCAGGACGCGGTGGCCGAAGAGGCCCAGCGGTGCGGGATGCACTTCGTGAACCAGCGCTGGCTCGGTGGCCTGTTGACCAACTTCTCGACGATCCAGCGCAGCCTCACCCGGCTGCGCGAGCTCGAAGCCATGCAGACGGACGGCCGCTACGAGACGCTCTCGAAGAAGGAAGTCGCCGGCGTCGAGAAGGAAAAGAAGAAGATCCAGAAGAACCTCGACGGGATCCGGAACATGGCGAAGCTGCCCGACGCGGTCTTCATCATCGACACGAGGAAGGAGCAGATCGCCGTCGACGAGGCGCGCAAGCTCAAGATCCCCGTGATCGGGATCGTCGACACGAACTCCGACCCGGAGCAGGTGGACTACGTGATCCCGGGCAACGACGACGCCCTGCGCTCGATTCGGCTCTTCACCTCCCGCATCGCGGACGCGATCGTGGCCGGGCGGTCGATGCGCGAGTCGGCGCGGGCCGAGACCGCGGCGGACTTCGAGGGCGACAAGGGCGCGAGGTCCGTGCCGCGCAGGCCGCGCCCCGAGGCGCCGCCGGCGCCGGCCGCCGCCCCCGCGTCGGCCTAGTGGATGGCGGGCCGGCCCCCCGGCCTGGCTCGAAGGAACCTTTCCGCGCCGGCCGGGATCGTCCCGTGCCGGCGCGATTGACGTACCGCGGAGACCCCACAGTCATGGCAATCACAGCAGACCAGGTCAAGGCCCTGCGCGAGAAGACCGGCGCCGGGATGATGGAGTGCAAGGCCGCCCTCACCGAGTCCGGCGGCAACATCGACGAAGCCGTGACCGTGCTGCGCAAGCGCGGACTGGCCCAGGCGGCAAAGCGCGCCGGACGCAGCACGTCGCAGGGCCTCGTCGCGAGCTACATCCACATGGGCGGGAAGATCGGCGTCCTCGTCGAGGTCAACTGCGAGTCGGACTTCGTCGCGCGCACCGAGGGCTTCCAGCAGCTG
The DNA here is from genome assembly GCA_963809475.1 of uncultured Acidobacteriota bacterium. Taxonomy (GTDB): domain Bacteria; phylum Acidobacteriota; class Vicinamibacteria; order Vicinamibacterales; family JAKQTR01; genus JAKQTR01. The sequence goes on along the minus strand of CAWEJS010000001.1, from coordinate 1,909,884 downwards.
GTGAAGGAAGTCGCGATGCACATCGCCGCGGCCGACCCCAGGTTCGTCCGCCGCGAGGAGGTGCCGCCGGACGTCCTCGAGAGCGAACGTGCCATCTACCTTGCGCAGTTCGAGGGCTCGGGCAAGCCGCCGCAGGTCGTCGCGAAGATCGTCGAGGGCAAGCTGGGCAGCTATTACGCCCAGTCTGTGCTCCTCGAGCAGCCGTGGGTACGCGACCCGGCCCTCACCGTCGGCGAGATGGTGAAGCAGACGATCGCCAAGACCGGCGAGAACATCACCGTCGCCCGCTTCGCGCGGTTCAAGCTGGGTGAGGGCGCCGAGCAGGCTTAGGCTATAATCCGTCGGCGTATGGATCAGCCGCCGCCCGCGCTCGCCTACCGCCGCGTGCTCGTCAAGCTGTCAGGGGAAGCCCTGATGGGCGGGCAGAGCTACGGCATCGACCGCGCCGTCGCGGCCCAGATCGCCGGGGAGATCAGCGAGATCCGCGCGCTGGGCGTCGAACTGGCCATCGTCATCGGCGGGGGCAACATCTTTCGGGGCGTCGCCGCCAGCGCCGCCGGCATGGACCGGGCGCAGGCCGACTACATGGGGATGCTCGCCACCGTCATCAACGCCCTCGCCCTCCAGGACGCCCTCGAGGCCGCGGGAGTCGTGACGCGCGTCCTGACCGCCATCGAGATGCGTTCCGTCGCGGAGCCCTTCATCCGCCGGCGCGCCATCCGGCACATCGAGAAGGGGCGCGTCGTCGTGTTCGCCGGCGGCACCGGGAACCCGTACTTCACGACCGACACGGCGGCGGCGCTGCGCGCCATGGAGATCAAGGCCGAGGTGATCCTCAAGGCCACGAAGGTCGACGGGATCTACTCGGCCGACCCGGTCACCAATCCCGGCGCCACGAAGTTCGACGCGCTCACCTACCTCGAGGTGCTGGACCGCCGGCTCAAGGTGATGGACGCGACAGCCGTCTCGTTGTGCATGGACAACAAGCTCCCGATCGTCGTCTTCAACCTGCGCCGGCCCGGCAACATGAAGCGGGCCATCCTGGGCGAGGCCATCGGGACGACCGTCCGGGCGTGAGGCGCGAGGCCAACCTGAATCCGGAGCAGATCAGCATGGACGTCACCGATCTCAAGTCGCTGTACGCGGACCTCAAGAAGCGGATGGACCAGGTGATCGATCACCTGCGGAGCGGACTGGCCGGCGTCCGCACGGGGCGGGCGACGATCAACATCCTCGATCCCGTGCACGTGGAGGCCTACGGATCCCGGATGCCGCTGAACCAGGTGGCCACGCTGTCGGTCCCCGACCCGATGACCATCGTCGCGCAGCCGTTCGACCCGAGCCTGATGGGCGCCGTCGAGAAGGCGATCCGGGCGTCGGATCTCGGGCTGAACCCGAACAACGACGGCAGAGTCGTGAGAATCCCCATCCCGGCGCTCACCGAGGAGCGGCGGAAGGAACTGTCGCGGCACGTCCACAAGCTCTCGGAAGACGGCCGCAACAGCATCCGGCTGGTCCGCCGCGAGACGAACGAGAAGCTGAAGAAGCTGCTGAAGGACAAGCTCGTCTCCGAAGACGACGAGCGGAAGGGCCTGGAAGAGGTCCAGAAGCTCACCGACCAGCACATCAAGCTCGTCGACGACCTGCAACAGAAGAAGGACGTCGAGCTCCTGGGCAAGTAACGGGGTTCGGGACGCGTGTCATTCCTGACCCACCTGGAGTGCTCGGTGCCCTGCGGGGCGCCGCCACGCGACCCGCGCCACTCCCATCACCTCTGCTCGTGCGGCATGCCGCTCGTCGCACGGTACGACGTCGCGGCCGCCGCGCGGGAGTGGCCGCGCGAGAGCCTCGCCGACCGGCCCCCGACGATGTGGCGGTATCGCGAGATGATGCCCCTCGTCGAGGGCGAACGGCCGGTCACGCTCGGCGAGGGATTCACGCCGCTCATCCACGCACGGCGCCTCGGCCGCGAACTCGGGCTGTCGGCGCTCTACATCAAGGACGAGTCGCTCAATCCCACCAACTCGTTCAAGGCCCGCGGTCTGTCGGCGGCGGTCACGAAGGCGCGGACCGTCGGCGCGACGACGCTGTCGGTGCCCTCGGCCGGCAACGCCGCGAACGCGATGGCGGCGTACGCGGCGAGCGCGGGCCTCGCCGCGAAGGTCTTCATGCCGAGAGACGTGAAGCTCCCCTTCATCCGCGAATGCGAGCTGTACGGGGCCGAGGTCACACTTGTAGACGGCCTCATCACGGACGCGGGGCGCCTGGCGGCCGAACGCGGCGGGCCGCTCGGATGGTACGACGTGTCGACGCTCAAGGAGCCGTACCGCATCGAAGGAAAGAAGACGATGGGGTACGAGTTGGCCGAGCAGTTCGGCTGGCGGTGGCCCGACTGGGTCTTCTACCCCACCGGCGGCGGCACCGGCATCGTCGGCATGTGGAAGGCCTTCGAGGAAGTCGAAGCGCTGGGCTGGGTCCCACGCGGGCGGCGGCCGCGCATGGTCAGCGTGCAGGCCGAGACGTGCGCGCCAATCGTGCGGGCGTTCCAGCAGGGCGCCGAGCGTGCCGAGATGTGGCAGAACGCCCGGACCTGCGCGGACGGCCTGCGCGTGCCCAAGGCGATTGGCGACTTCCTCATCCTGCGTGCGATTCGCGAGAGCGGCGGCACCGCCGTCGCCGTGAGCGACGCCGACATGGTGCGCGACATGAAGGCGATAGGCGCCTTCGAGGGCGTGAGCGCGGCGCCCGAGGGCGGCGCGACGCTCGCCGGGCTGCGCAGGCTCCAGGCGGACGGCCTCGTGAAGCCGGACGACTGCGTGGTGCTGTTCAATACGGGCGGGGCGCTCAAGTACCTCGACGTGCTTTCGTAGGATGTCGCCCGGAGGCTTCAGCCACCGGGTGGCCGCAGGCCATGAGCGCGCGCGCGTTGTTGGCCGGCGGGCGCGCATGGTAAACTTAGAGAATAGTGGGCGGCTAGCTCAGCTGGGAGAGCGCCGCGTTCGCAACGCGGAGGTCGGGAGTTCGAGCCTCCTGCCGTCCACCAGAAAGTCCCAATGAATCCGGCCGGTCTCGATGAGGGCGTGCCGGAGCCATGTCTGCGCAGCAGGCTCCGGGAACCATTAGGGAACCAAACGCGATCCCTCGCCGGTCAGATTCTGGTAGGTCGCGCGATGAGCGGGAAACAGTACTTCCGCGGCAGCGGGGGCCGCCGGAAGGCCGCCTCCCAGCACCACGCCGCGGCGCAGGAACCGTCGTCGGGTTGCACTCATGGTCCTGGTCTCTCCCTCCTGGCCGCCTCGGGCGGCCGGACCTCGGTTTCAGCCGGGAATGTTCGCGCCGGTCAGGGGCAGCACGCCTCGCTCGAACACTCTCACTCTGGGTAGATACGCTTCCCGGCGCCGGAAGAGAAGGGGAATCCGGCGAACGCGCGCGGTCCGGGCCCGCACATCCTTCGATTGACACGTCCCGGCCGCCGGACGAGAATCGCGCTGACGCCAGGGCGCTGATCCCCGCAGCCCTCGACTGACTGGGCTGTCCGGCTCTCATCCCTTCCAGGAGGTTCTCCATGCGACCACTTCCCAGGCTCCTGTCGGTGTACCTCCTCGTATGGGTCGCAGCCCTCGCCACGCCGAGCGGACAGACGGGCCCCGGCGCCAAGCCACGGCCGGCCGACCGGGAGACGCAGGCGGCGAAACCGACCGCGGTCGAGGCACGGGCGCCCGCCCTGGGTCCGACGACACCCACCCTCTTCGTGGTCGGCTACGCTCACCTGGACACGCAGTGGCGCTGGGACTACGTGACGACGATCCGCGAGTACCTTCCCAAGACGATCCGGGTGAACCTGGATCTGCTGGAGAAGTATCCGCACTACGTCTTCAACTTCAGCGGGTCGAATCGTTACAGGATGATCAAGGAGTACTACCCGAACGACTACGCGAAGATCAGGAAGTACGTCGCGGCGGGCCGCTGGTTCCCGTCCGGGTCGTCGGTCGAGGAGAACGACGTCAACGCGCCGTCGGCCGAGTCGATCATCCGGCAGATCCTGTACGGCAAGCAGTACTTCCGTCGCGAGTTCGGGAAGACGAGCGCCGAGTTCATGCTCCCCGATTGCTTCGGGTTCCCGGCGTCGCTGCCGAGCATTCTCGCCCACGCCGGTATCAAGGGCTTCTCCACCCAGAAACTGTCGGCCAACTGGCAGCCGGCGCCGCACGTGGGCGGCCCGGACTCGCCGGAGAAGACGCCGGCCGGCATTCCGTTCAACGTCGGGGTCTGGGAGGGGCCGGACGGCGCGAGCGTCATCGCAGCCCTGAATCCGGGCAGCTACAGTGGATCGGTCACGTACGACCTGAGCAAGACGCCGCCTCCGCCGCCCGCGTCACCTCCACCCGCTCCGGGTCAGCCGACTCGCCCGCCACGGCGTGATGTCGACTGGCCCGCCCGCATCGACATCAACGGCAGACTGACCGGCGCCTACGCGGACTACATGTACTACGGCACCGGCGACACCGGCGGGGCTCCGAACGAGAGCTCCGTGAAGCTCGTGGAATCGATCGTCACCCGGACCAAGACGCCGATCCCGCCCCTGCCGCCGCAGGGCGGCGGACGCGGAGGACAGGCGGCAGCTCTGGTGCCGTGGCCGGGCGAGCCCGTGCTCGTGGGCGACGGTCCGGTGAGGGTCGTCTCGGCCAACGCCGAGGAGCTCTTCCTGCGCATCACGCCCGCTCACGCGGCGAGGATGCCGCGCTACAAGGGTGACCTCGAACTGATCAACCACTCCGCCGGCTCCATCACCTCGCAGGCGTACATGAAGCGGTGGAACCGCCAGAACGAAGTGCTGGCCGACGATGCCGAGCGGGCGTCGGTCGTGGCCGACTGGCTGGGCGGACGGCCCTACCCGCTGCGGCGGCTGAACGACGCCTGGACTCTCGTGATGGGAGGCCAGTTCCACGACATCATCCCTGGGACGAGCGTCCCCAAGGCCTACGAGTACTCCTGGAACGACGAGGTCGTGGCGCTGAACCAGTTCGCTGGCGTGCTGACGAGCGCGGCGGAGGCCGTCGCGTCCGCGATGGATACTCGGGCGGAGGGAACGCCGGTCGTCGTGTTCAACCCGCTCAACCTCGAGAGAGAGGACATCGTCGAAGCGGACCTGGCGTTCGCCGACGGGCCTCCGCGCGCCGTGCGGGTGGTGGGTCCGGACGGACACGAAGTCCCCGCACAGCTGACCGCCGGAAACAAGGTCCTCTTCCTTGCGAAGGTGCCGTCGGTGGGGTTCGCGGTGTTCGACGTGCGGGCCGCCGACGCCCCCGCCTCCTCGGCGCTGAGGGTCACCGAGTCGTCTCTCGAGAACGAACGGTACCGTCTGACCATCGACCGCAACGGCGACCTGGCGAGCCTGTTCGACAAGACGATCGGCAAGGACCTCCTGGCCGGTCCGGTGCGCCTCGAAATCAAGGCCGACAACCCGGCGCAGTGGCCGGCGTGGAACATGGACTACGCGGACCAGATGCGCGCGCCGCGCGCGTACGTGACCGGCCCGGCCAGGGTCCGTGTGGTCGAAGACGGACCGGCTCGCGTGGCCCTCGAGATCGCGCGGGACGCCGAGGGCTCGACCTTCGTGCAGACCATCCGGCTGGCGGCCGGCGACGCGGGCGCGCGAGTCGAGTTCGCGAACGCGGTCGATTGGACGACGAGAGCGTCTCACCTGAAGGCGGTCTTCCCGCTGGCGGCGTCGAACGACGAGGCCACCTACAACTGGGACGTCGGCACCATCCGGCGCGCGACCAACAGCGAGCGCCAGTTCGAGGTGGCATCACACCAGTTCGTGGACCTCTCCGCGCGGGCCGACGGACTCGGCGTGACGCTGCTGACCGACTGCAAGATCGCGTCGGACAAGCCGAACGAGAACACGCTGCGACTGACGCTGGTTCGCACGCCGGGCACGCGAGGCGGCTACGAGGACCAGTCGACGCAGGACATCGGCCATCACGAGTTCGTGTTCGGGCTGGCCGGCCACGCCGGAGACTTCCGCCGGGGGCAGACCGATTGGCAGGGGGAGCGCCTGAACCAGCCGCTCGTCGCGTTCTCGAGCCAGAAACACGACGGAAGGTTCGGGAAATCGTTCGCCCTGCTGAGCGTGAACACCTCCCGCGTCCGCGTGCTGGCGCTCAAGAAGGCCGAGCGGACCGACGAGATCGTCGTGCGCCTGGTCGAGATGAACGGTGAGAAGCAGGACGATGTTCGCGTGTCGTTCGCCGGGCCCATCGTCACCGCGCGCGAGGTGAATGGCGCCGAGGAACCGGTCGGTCCGGCAACGGTTTCCGGCGGCGCGCTGCGCACGACATTCGGCGCCTTTCAGCCTCGCACGTTCGCGGTCAGCCTGGCGCCGCCACCGGCAAGGGCCGTGAGACCGGTGTCGCAGGCCGTGGCCCTGCCGTACAACCAGCCGGTCGCGAGCCCGGACGGCTCGGTATCGGCCGGTCACTTCGACGGCAACGGGCGGAGCCTCGCCGCCGAGATGCTGCCGGCCGACCTCGGATACGGCGCAGTCCGCTTCCAGCTCGCGCCCACCAGCGGCGTGAAGCCGAATGCGGTCATTCCGCGCGGGCAGACTGTCTCGCTGCCGGCCGGAGCGTTCACGCGCCTCTATCTGCTGGCCGCCGCCACGACCGACGCCGACCAGAAGGCGACGTTCAAGATTGGAGAGACGCCGATCGAGTTGTCGATTCAGAGCTGGGGCGGGTATGTCGGGCAGTGGGACAACCGCCTCTGGAAGCCACGGGAGGAGCCGACGCCGCCACCCCAGGCCCAGCCCGGACCGCCGCCGGGAGCGCCGCCAGGGCCGCCGTTTGGAGACCCGCCCGGCATGCCTCCGCGGATGCGCGCGGCTCAGGAGTTCGCGGGGTTGACGCCGGGCTTCACGAAGCGTGCGCCGATCGCATGGTTCGCTTCACACCGGCATGGACCGGACGGCGCGAACGAGCCGTACTCGTATTCGTACCTATTCGCGTATGCGATCGACGTGCCGGCCGGCGCAAGGTCTATCACGTTCCCGGTGAACGAGCGCATCCGCGTTATGGCGATCACCGTGTCCGACGAGGGGCCGCAGATGCTGCCGGTCCAGCCGCTGTACGACACGCTGGAGCGCGCGCCACGAATCGCGCCTGCCGCGGACAGGTGAGCGATGATCGGGAGAGAGAGCGGCGGCGGACGCGAGACGATGACGCCGGCGCGGCGGGCCAGGACCCGGTCGCCGGCGACCGCGTGACCATCCGCCTCCAGGTTTCGGATCGAGCCTGAACACGTGGCGTGAGGTCGCACCGACGACACCGGCAGACGGCTCGGCGACGGCGTGCACCACCGGCTCGCCGGCCACGCGCTCGCCCAGATCGTCGAACGTGGAGCGGCGGAATCCTCATTCCTGGACGAGGTCCTCTGGCACGCGGCGATGGATTCACTTGATCTTATTGGGCTGCTGCTTCTTGTCGCAGCCGGGTGGTTATGGCTCGACAGCCTCAAAGCCTGCGAGGCAGCAGTGTCGGCGGCCAAGGCCGCATGCAACTCGGAAACGCTGCTGTTTCTGGATGACACCGTGGAGATCCGGCCAAGGTCCACACCATGAACATCATCAAACCCAATCGCGTTACCCGCAGCTACACGCAATACCTTGTCGCCGAACCCTCGGTGGTCTTTCCCTTGCTCTGCCCGGTTCGCGAGGCGGACTGGATTGAGGGCTGGAGACCGGTCTCAGTGACAACGGACTCGGGCATCGCCGAGCCAGACTGCGTATTCGTCACGTCCGCCGCGCCCAACAATGCCATCTGGTACGTCACCCGGCACGAGCACGAAAATGGCTTCGTCGAAATGATCAAGATCACGCCACTTTTAACCGCCTGCAAGCTCTCCATACAGCTTCGCCCCAGCGCAACGGGCTCGGAAGCCTTCGTCACCTACACTCACACGAGTCTCGGGCCGGATGGTGACGCCTTCGTCGCTGCGTTCACCGAGGACTACTATCAGAAATTCATGCAGGACTGGGAATTACGCATCAATCACTATCTCGTGCACGGCAGATGTTTGCAGGCGGGTTAAGCCAGCAACCATCATCAAGACGATAGGCCGCATTAGCGCGCCACCGCCGGGCGGGGCCGGTTTGTGGTGAACATAACGCCCCTTGTCCGACGTCACGCCTGGGGATCTCGGGCCGCGGCGGGGCCGCCACTCAGACACAGTCGAGGGACAGCGGACCCCGATTCTGTTGTGCCTTGTTTGTGTCTTTTCGTGGTGCACGACTATGCAGAAACCCGCACAAACTCGCACGTTCTTGCAGGTGACCTACTCTGCGGGTGCCGTGCGCCAACCATTCGCGGCCATGGGGATTACGGCTTCGGCTTGGCAGCGTTCGCAACGCGGAGGTCGGGAGTTCGAGCCTCCTGCCGTCCACCACGAAATCCTTCGGAAAACGGCCCGGTTCTCGCCGGGCCGTTGCGCTGTACGCGCCTCCGAACCGGCAGTTGTGCCCAGCTTGTGCTCACGCGGGCCGGTTCACGCGCTTCGATCTTCGCGTGGTCGCGGGGTGATGATCCGGTTCACCACACGCGCAGGCGCCGCGGCCTGTTCCAGGTCAGGCCGTGGTGTTCTGCTACCTCCACCAGTCCATCATTCCCCCTGTCATCATCCTGCCACCGCCGAACACCAGAACCAGTAGCAGGACAACGACGACAGTTCCGATGATCACCAAGGTCGTGTTGTTGTTCTTGTCCATGAGGTGGCTCTGCTTTCGAGCGGGATGTCCAGGATCTATGGGCTGGCTCAGTGCTTCATCCCGCCCATCTGCTTCATCATCGGGCACATCGCCATGGAGTCCTTGCCTGCCTGCATGTGCTCCATCATGTGACCCATCATCCCGTCTTCCATCTTCATCATGCCGTCCCGCATCGTCCGGCGTTGGGTGACCATCTCGGTGACGACGGCCGCGGTCGCATCCGACTTCTCCGTCCCCGACGCGGCGTTCATCTTGGCGACGAGATCGTCGAGCCGCTGGTCGGCGGCCTTCATCTCCGTCATCATCTTCTCCTGGTCCGCCATCATTGCCTGACACTTGGCGGCCATACCGGAGTCGGGCGTCGCCTTCGCCATGGCCATGTGCTTGGGGGCCTGGGTCGCCTGTCCAGCGACTCCCGGCATCGGCGCCATCACCACGGCCGCGCAACCCGCCACGATCCCTAACACGATCCTGTTGAATGTCATCATTGTGCTCCTTCGCTCCATCCTCAATCCAAACGCGACGGCAGGCCTGTTCAATACCGCACAGTCTCTACGTCATTCGCGGTGATTCGGCGTCGCGCGGTGCATCGCGCACGCCCCACAGAGCCACGCCTGTACCCGCTCACGAGGCGGGTCATTGCCGATGCAGAACGTGGTCGAACGAATACCCGACCCCCATTCGCAGCATGAACGGATCGCTGACGCCGGAAAGCCCACATGTCGGCGCGACGCGAACGGTCCAGTGCTTCGATACGGAATAGCTGAAGACAGGACCGAGATACTGCTGCTGGCGCGGCCAGTCGAAGCCGAACTGATGCGTGTTGCCGAGCGCCCCCATCATCTCGAGCCCATAGCCCAGCCGTTGAAACGAGAACAATGGAGGCGCGTCCTGTGTCTGCATGCCCGCCATGCCGGCCATGTCCTGGTCTGTCTGCATGGCCCCATACGCAGGCTGCCGAAACACGCCCCAGGCATAGCCGAAGTCGTTCTCGCCGCTGTCCAGCGCCGTCTCGTTGATGAAGTTGAAGGTCAGGTTCACCCGTCCCCAATCGTGATACACGATGGCTCGCTGCTCGAACGTGCGGACGCGCGTGCGTCTCGCCGACGCCAGCGGCTCATTCAAGTCCTCGCCGCCGAATCCGGCGACCTCCATCTTGTACAACGCCGCCCCGTTCAGGCCCTCGTACTCGCCGTACAGGGTGAAGTTCAGCAGGCGATCGTGAGGGATCACGCGAAGGTACGTACTGACCCGCCACCCGCCATAGGTTGCCGGCGAACCGAGGATCTTCTGCCCCTCCACCATGAACCCCACCGTCCAGTTGGGGGTGAGGCCGTACTGCACCATGCCCATGCCGGTGAAGAAATCGTTCGTGGACCGCGCGGACTGGAAGTCCGCCAGCGCCATCACCATCATCGTGTCTCGCGAAACAGGATAGTTCACCGCCGTGAAATAGGGGTTCATGTCCATCGTGATGGCCACGGGCGCGGCCGTCATGCCGGACATGGGCTTCGCGTTCGCCGTGGCCGCATTCGAGGCGCCCTGGGGCGTCGGCCCAGCGAGGGCTGGCACCGCCAACGACAACACGGCCGCGCAACCCGCCACGATCCCCGTCATGAATCGACCGAGCCTCATGCTTCTCTCCCTCGCGTCGATCTTCGGTTTAATCGCGAGGGCGTGGCTGTTCAGTTCAGCACAAGGCCGACAAAGGAGGAGGCGATTGGGACGATAAGGACTGCGTTCTCGACGCCGCCATCACCTCCGCGCGCGTCGAAGCCGGAGGGCGTTTGCGATCACCGACGCCGAACTGACACTCATCGCCGCGGCTGCGATCATCGGGCTCAGGAGCAGACCCTCGGAGGGATAGAGCGCGCCGGCGGCCACCGGTACGCCCAGCGCGTTATGGACGAACGCGAAGAACAGGTTCTGCGTGATGTTCGCCATCGTCGCCCGGCTCAAGCGCCACGATCGCGCTCGCCACTGGATGTTCGCTGCCCTGCTCCAGGCTGGCGGCTAGGCGCAAGAGGCCGGCTTCATCCTGACCTGGCTGGGGAACGACCTCCACCAGCGTCGGTTTGCCCTCCGTCAGCGTGCCCGTCCTGTCCACCACGAGCGCGTTCACCTCGCGCAGGATCTCTGTGGCCTCAGCGTCTCGGAGCAGGACCCCGACGCTCGCGCCTAGACGGCGACGAGGCAGTCCCGGTTGCGGAACGAACCGGGGGAACGCTCCCGGCATCAGCGTGGCGACCAGGCTGTAGACGAACGCCAAGGCCACGCCCAGACCGATGTGCGTGAATATGTTCAGGCTGCGAAAGACGAGCGATTGCCAGGCGCGGACGAAGAACGGCCCGCCGCCCGGGCCGGGTCCATTCGCATGCCGCACACCGGGTCTTTGTGCACCGTGCCGGCTCCTGTCGCCAGCGTCAGTCGGCTGTCATGTCGTGCCCCCGCGGGATGCTATGTGATGAGAACTCGAATCAGCGAGTCAGCGTGAACAGACCATTGTTCATGGCACCGCCACACGACTGGCCCATCATGCCGCCGGACATCATCCCCGACATGTTCCCTGAGTAAGTCCCTGTCATCGTGCGGCCGTCGTCGGACATGGTGGCCTGGCCGTCGATGCCCATCATGCAAGCGGACATCATCCCGCTGAATCCACCGGTCGGCACGGCCATGTGGAAAGTCACGGTAGAACCGCTGATCGTGCCCTGCATCGAGCCGTCTCCCATCATGCTCCGGCTGGTATCGCTGATATTCATCGTACCCGACATGCCGTTGCCGTTCTGGGCGACGCTCCAGGTCATCTTTTCCTGGCCGCTCGTGTCCGCTGATGTGCCGGTCCATGTGCCGGAGACGCTCGCGAGCGTGCCGGTTGAAACAGGCGTGGGCATCGCTGGTGAAGAGGTGGATCCGCCACACGCCGACAGAGCCACCAGGCCGAAGACCACGAGAATCGAGCTGCGCATGGCACGCTCTCCTTTGGGTTTACGCGAAGACGTAGAGATGGGTTGCCGCGGTGCCCCCTATCATAAGATTCACGGAACCGACCTCCCGTGACACCCGGAGCGAACCGCTGCCCGAGTGCGATGAGCACGGCCCATGAAGACGTCTCAGTATCGCTTCGGTTGCGGCGCCGGCGGCTGCTGCGCTGCAACCGCAAGCCGAACCTCGTTGGCGACCATGAGCGCCTTCCCGTCTTTGTCCGTCGTCTCGATCGCCGTCACCACGACGCGTTCGCCGACCTTGATGGCGTCGGCATGCACCTTCGCGTTGCCGCGCAACACTCGCGTCTTCTCGTTCATGGTGAATACCGATGTCTTGCCATCGGTCGCCTTCACCTCGACCTGGTTCTGGTGGACGACCGACACCGTGCCCATGATCCTGTGCTCGTGACCCGGATGGGCGAGGATACGCGCCGCAGGCGTGAGAGCGAACCCAACCAACAGGATCGGCAGGATCCTAAGATTGGTCATCGTGTGCCTCCAGGATGTCTATGGCGCGGCGGCGCAGGAGTCGTCGCCGCGCCGGCTCCGCCTTCCAGGAATCGGCGCGCGTCTTCCTCTTCGCGCCATTCGTCCGCGCTCTTCGGGTTCATGGCGCTCATGGCCGCCAACTCGTCCTCGGTCAGCGTCGGCAGGTGCCGGATGAACTGCACCAGGTGCCAACTCGCCTGCTCGCCTTCGGGCGTGCCGGTGCCCCAGGCGGGCATGCCGGTGAGCCGGACGCCGTTCTCGATGATGTAGAACACATCGCCGTCGGAGAGCGCCTGGGTGGCGTTCTTCCGCATGTCCGGTGCGCGGGGGGACAAGCCCCGGCCCATCTCCGTCTCGCCGCTCCCGTCGTTTCCGTGGCAGACGGCGCAGTGATCGGCGAAGTGCGCCATGCCCGCACGGAGCACCCCGCGACTCGGCGCCACCGGGCTCTCGCGATCGTGAGCGGCCCGAGGGATGGCGAACGCGCGAAGCCGCCGCGCCACCATCGATTCCGCTCTTCCTGGTTCCGACCGGGCGCTGATGCCGCCAGACAGGAGCCAGGCTCCCGCGAAGATGGCACCGGCACCAACCAGCGCCAGCGCGAGGAGGAGGACGCGGGTGAAGAGCGTCATGCGTGCCACCTGACCTTTAGACGCATTTCAACGCCCTGACGGATGCAGGAAGCACGCCGGCGCGATGATGAATGCCCAGAGCGTGCCGTGGAAGCCGGTCGTATCGGCTCAGTAACTCGGCGACGCGGCGAGCAAGGCGTCGTTCGGGTAGAAGTGGTCGACGTTGTCGCGCGTGATGACCTGGTGCTTGATGAAGACCGCGGGCGGGACGTCCTTGCCGCCCAGGATGTCCAGCGCGAGGCGTATCAACGCCTCGCCATACCGCTCCGGGAAGTAACCAACCGAGGCGACCAGCGGGGTTCGCGGCTGCCGCAGTTCGGTCCGGGCGTCGGGTTCCGCGTTCTGGCCGACCACCGCACAGCGGTCCGCGCGGCCGGCCTCCTGAAACGCCCGGACGGCGGCCAGCGCGCTCGCGTCGTTGACGCAGCCGACCAGCACGCTCTTCGCGTTCGATTCGCGCAGGTGCTTGCGAACGCGTTCGAGCGCGAGCAGGAACTGCCCTTCCCCATCCAGGTGGATGACGGGACACTGGCCCACGAGGTCCGGCAGGATTTCGTGAATCCCCGCGAGCACGCCGCTGATCCGGGACGCCACCACCGAGCCCGCGCGCGGCTGCCCGATCAGCAGGATCTCGTCCGGGACCTGCCGCCATTGTGACCTGACCCAACGCCCGAGATGCCGGCCGCCGAGCAGGCCGGCGTGATAGTTGTCTGCGCCGAAGAACGTGGAACCCGGGTGCGGGATGTCGACCGCGATGAAGGGAATCCCGGCCTCGACGTATTGAGCCGCGACGGATGGAGCGACCGATTCGTCAATCTGAAACTCGATGACCAGATCGGGGTTCTGGCGGACCAGCTGCCGCGCGGTGCGGACCGCGACCCTGGGATCGTTTCGATTGCTGACTCGGATCAGCTCCATGTTCGCCTGCTCGGCGGCCTGGACGAGACCGGCGTTCACCACGCGGAGCCAGCCGTCCTTCACGTTCTGATCCGCGTAGCCGATCCGATACCGTCTGCGTCGCTGATCGCCGGGCACCACGCGGTAGCGGACGGCGTCCACCTTCTCGACCACGCCGCAGTGGCGAAGGGTACTGAGCAGCCGAAAGCACAAGTTCTTGCTGAAGCCGGTCCGCTCGACCACGTCCCGCAGCCGGAGCGGCGCCCCGTGCTGCCCGAACGCGTCCAGCACCTTCTGCGCGTGGATCACGGCATTGATCAGGTAGGCCTGGCGCACACGTTCGGTCATACGGCCCCCTCGACAGCGCGGCGTTTGGCGCAGCATAACACCGCCGTCGACGCTGCGGTGCGCTCCGGCCCGCCGATACCGAACGGCGCGGTTGAACTCCGGGCCCGGATCGATGTGCCCGATTGGGCCTACGGACCCTTGTGGCATGATGACCCGTCAAGAACGAGGTGACCATGGCCTGGATGACGCGGATCGTGACAGTGGCAGTCGTGCTGTGCTGCATTGCCGCGCCGGCGCACGCGGCGTTGGCCGTCAAGAACCTGCAGGTGGAGTACAGAAGCACGCCGCTCGGGATCGACGTCCAGCAGCCGCGGTTCGGCTGGCAGCTGGAGGTGACTTCCGGCGAGCGCGGCGTGGCGCAGTCCGCCTATCAGGTCGAAGTGCGGGATCCGAAGGGCGCTGTCGTCTGGGATTCGGGGAGAATCGACCGCCCCGAGTCACTGGCCATCACGTACGGCGGGAGCCGGCTCGAAGCCGCGACCAGGTACGTCTGGACGGTGACCGTGTGGACTCACGCCGGAACCAGGCTGACCGCCACGTCGTGGTTTGAGACGGGGCTGATGGATCCCTCGCCGACTTCGGCCGCCTGGCGCGGCGCGACGTGGATCGGCGGCGGCAACGAGGACCTCGTGCTCTACTCCCCGTACCTGGCCATCTTCGACGTCAGGTACGTGCTGGCCATCGCTCCGGGCAGCACGCGCGCAAGCTTCGTCTACGGCGCGAACGACTCCCGGCTGATGAGCAAGTACAAGAACATCTACCAGGTCGAGAGCGCGAAGGACCAAAGCTACATCCGGCTGGAACTCGACGTGTCGGGGGTGGACGGATCGCCGAACGGCAAGGCGAAGCTGCACGTCTTCCGCGCCGGCTACAAGGACACCGACAACCCCGCGCAGCCGCTGCGGACGTTCGAGATCGAACCCGGGGCCATCAACGCCGCTAACAAGCACGCGGACCACGTCGTCGAGTTTCGCAGCACCTTCGGCCAGATCGCGCTGACCATCGACGGAAGCACGACCTTCACCGGGGCCGCGGCTCCGGCGCCGCCCGGAACTCCGGGGGCACCGGCCCCGCCGGCGGGCGGAGGGCGCGGGGGCGCGCCCAACGCGGTCAATCTGAATCCCCTCGGTTCCGGAGGCAACTACATCCCGTTCGGCATGCTCTGCGAAATGGGCTTTTCAGCCGGCCCGGGCCAGACCGCGACGTTCCGCGACGTGACCGTGCGTCACACCCGCGTCCCCAACGTCATCCTGTTCCGCGAGGAACTCGCGGGCGCCACGTACAAAGGCCTCTTTGCCGACGCCGTGACCGCCACCTCGGGATTCGCGGTGGCGAACGGGCGCTACGCGTTGTCGGGAGGCGCGAGCGGCGTCTTCGTCGTGCGCGATCCGAGCCGCAACTCGATGCCGATGCTGCGGACCACGTTCACGACGTCCGCCAAGGTGATCGAGGCCGCCCGCCTCTACGTCACCGCGCGCGGCATCTACGAGGTGTTCCTGAACGGCAAGCGGGTGAGCAGCGACTACTACAATCCCGGGCTCACCCAGTACAACGTCACCCACATGTACCAGACCTACGATGTCACCGGGATGATCAAAGCCGGCAACAACGCCTTGGGGGCCATGTTGGGCGAGGGCTGGTGGAGCGGGCTGCTCAGTTTCGGCAACATCTGGAACCACTTCGGCGATCGGCAGTCCCTGCTCGCGAAGCTCGTCGTCACCTACAAGGACGGGACGTCCGAGACCGTCACGACGAACGACCGCACGTGGAAGTTCTTCAGCCGCGGTCCGGTGGTCTACAGCAGCCTGGATTTCGGCGAGGTGTACGACGCGTCCAGGGAAGCCGCGGTCACGGGCTGGACGACGGCTCTCTACGACGACCGGCGCTGGACGCCCGCGGTCGTCGTGCCGCTCGAGGGCACGACGTTCACGGGGACGGACGGCGGCGGGCGGGGGGGGGCAGCCGGGACGCCGTTCACCTTCGGCAAGCTGTCGCTCGTCGGGCAGATCGGCAACAACGCCGGCGTCTTCCGCACGCTCACGGCCAAGAGCGTCAAGGAGGTGCGGCCCCGAGTGTACGTCTACGACATGGGCCAGAACCTGGTGGGCGTGCCGAGGATTTCCATCGCCAGCGGGCGCGCGGGCGGGAGGATCACGCTCAGGTATTCCGAGATGCTCTATCCGGACTTGAAGGAGTCGGGAAAGAACGTCGGGATGATCATGACGGAGAACTACCGGGCTGCGCTGAGCCAGGACGTCTACACGATGAAGTCCGGGCCTCAGGCGTTTCAGCCCCGCTTCACGTCGCACGGGTATCAGTACATCGAGATCACCGGCATCGACCAGCCGCTCCCGCTCGCGGCCGTCACTGGCGTCGCGATCAGCTCGATTCGCAGCCTGACGGCCGACTACAAGACGTCCAGCGAGAAGGTCAACCGGCTGTGGTCGAACCTGGTCTGGTCCAACGTGGACAACTTCCTGACGATCCCGACCGACTGCCCGCAGCGCAACGAGCGCATGGGCTGGTCGGGGGACATCAACGTCTTCTCGCGCACCGCGACGTACGTCTCGAACGCGGACCAGTTCCTCACGCGCCACATGTACGCGATGCGCGACGTGCAGGCGCCGACGGGGCGGTTCACTGACGTCGCGCCGGTCGGCGGGGGCTTCGGCGGCGTGCTCTGGGGCAGCGCCGGCATCGTCGTGCCGTGGGAGATGTACCTGCAGTACAGGGACGTGGGGGTGCTGGAGCAGCACTACCCGGCGATGGCCGCCTACCTGGCCTACCTCGAGACGACGATCGATCCGAAGACCGGCCTGAGTTCGGACGGGCAGCTGGGCGATTGGCTGGGACCCCAGAACAACGCGTTGGGGACCGCTTTCCTGGTCACCGCGTACCACGCGTACGACCTCGGCATCATGGCCAAGGTCGCCGGCCTCCTCGGCAAGTCCGCGGATGCGGCCAAGTACCGCGACCAGTACGAGAAGCGGAAGGCGTACTTCAACGCCACGTTCGTGAACGCGGAGAAGAAGACCCTCGCGACCGGCGGCGGGCGCGGCGGGTTCGGCGGGCGCGGCGCGACGCCTGCGGGACCGCCCGAGTTCCGAGTGGCCGACACCCAGACCTCCTACGCCGTCGGCCTGGCCATGGGCCTGTTCGACGACGAGAAGAAGCCGCAGATGGTCAGGAACCTCGCCGACGCCGTCGCGCGCGAGAACAAGGACGATGGCGGGGTCGTGCGGCCGAAGGACTCGCTGATGACGGGCTTCATCGGCACGGCGTGGATCAGCAAGGCACTCTCCGAGAACGGCCACAGCGAACTCGCCTATCGGCTGCTGCACAACACCCGGTACCCGTCATGGCTCTACGCCATCGATCAGGGTGCGACCTCGATCTGGGAGCGCCTGAACGGGTACACGGTCGAGAACGGGTTCGGCGGGAACAACAGCATGAACTCGTTCAACCACTACTCGTTCGGCGCCGTCGGCCAGTGGATGCTCGCCCACTCGCTGGGCATCGAGCGCGATGAGCCGGGATTCCACCGCTTCATTCTGCAGCCCGAGCCCGATCCCACCGGCGTAATGACGTCGGCGGAGGGGTACTACGACTCGATGTACGGCCGGATCGGCAGCGCCTGGAAGGTCGACGGAAGGACGCTCACTTACCGGACGACGGTCCCAGCGAACACCACGGCCACGCTCTATCTGCCCACGACAGCGCCGGACGCGGTAAAGGAGGGCGCCGGCGACGCACGCCGCGCGGACGCCGTCACCTTCGTTCGGTACGAGAACGGCAAGGCCGTCTTCACGCTGGCGTCGGGCAGCTACACGTTCACCGCGAACCGCTGACGGCCGCCGATGCGCCGCAGTTCCGGCGGAGACTCCCCCTCCCCCGACGGAGTCTCCGGCCGGGCGCTCGCGGGGAGCCGCGACCGCGGTGCAGCGACAGGCGTGTTTTGCTGGACAGAACATGAGACGGCCGAGCCACCTAGCTCCCGGACACGAGGACACGGGCGGTCGGCTCGTCGATCAGCAGCCGGAACACGGACGTTGACGACCATCCGGACGCGTCGTCCGGTCACCCTGGTGTGTTGTGACTGGCAGAACGCGCCGGTATCTCGGTACGCCGCTTCGTTCGGTCGCGCGATGGGATGACACTCCGCTACGACAACACCACTGGAGCAGCTCGATTCGGGCGCGTGCTACCGGCTCACGATGCCGGGGACCTCGACGAGGGACCACGCGAAGGTCGCCACGCACGCGGGGCTGTCGCGGCGATGTTGCCACGTCACGAGCTCGTGGCCGAGCGCGAACTGAATCACGGCAGCGGCTCGGACGCGCGTCGTCCGCCTTCACCGGCGCGCGGCAGCTGCTCAACTTGGAGGGAGGAGTCGTGGACTACCATCGTCCGGCACCGTGGCGGCGCCTTGCGGTTGTGGGCGCGGTCGCCATCCTGGCTTCGATCGGCCTTCAGGCGGCTCCCGCCGCCGCGCAGGAAACGGGCGGCAGCATTCGCGGCACCATCACGGACGCGCAAGCGGCGGTGCTGCCCGGCGTGACCATCACGCTGAAGAACGAGGGCACCAACGCGGTGCAGACGACCGTCACCAACGAGCAGGGCGCGTTCGCCTTCTCGTTCGTCCCGATCGGCCGCTTCACGTTCACCGCGGAGCTGCAGGGCTTCTCGACTGCCAAGCAGGAGCCGTTTGACGTGCGGGTCGGCGACCGGCTCCGCATCGACCTCAGCCTGCAGGTTGGCGCGCTGAGCGAGACGGTGATCGTCACGGCCGAGTCGCTCCTCCTCGACACGACCAGCGCCTCGCGCGGCCAGGTCATCAGCCGCGAGCAGGTGGCGGATCTGCCGCTCCTCGGCCGGAACCCGTTCATGCTCGCGCTGACGACGCCGGGCGTGCAGTACACGCCGGCGCTCGCGAGCCGCTCCAACCGCCCCTTCGACAACGGCGGCATGGACAGCTTCAGCATCAGCGGGGGCGTGGGCACCACGAACGAGTTCCTCCTCGACGGCGTGCCGAACACCGGGCAGGAACGGGGCGGCGTGGGCAACCTCAGCTTCGTCCCGTCGCCTGACGCGACGGCGGAGTTCAAGGTCCAGACGAACCTGTACGACGCCCAGTACGGCCGGAGCGGCGGCGGGGTCGTGAACGTGATCCTCAGGAGCGGCACGAACGCGTTCCACGGCGCGGCCTACATGTACTACAGGGACGAGAGCCTGAATGCGAACACGTTCGACGGGAACCGGACCGCGACGCCGAAGTCGTCCCTCTACTGGCGCCAGCCGGGAGCGACGCTCAGCGGGCCGGTGCGGATCCCCGGTCTCTACGACGGCCGGAACAAGACGTTCTTCATGTATTCCTACGAGCGGATCGACAGCAAGATCCCGTTCGTCCAGCTGTACACCGTGCCGACGGAGACCGAGCGGCTCGGCGACTTCTCCAAGACGGTCACGTCGGCCGGCCTGCCCGTCACGATCTACGACCCGTTGACGACGACCCTCGTCAACGGGCGCTACGTCCGCACCGCGTTCTCGGGCAACGTGATCCCGGCCAACCGGATCGACCCGGTCGCGCTGGCCATCCTCCAGCACGTGCCCAAGCCGAGGTCGGCCGGACAGCTGAACAACTTCGCCGTGCCTGAGAACAACAGGTCCGACAAGTACGACAACCACGTCTTCAAGGTCGACCAGACCATCAACAACAAGCACCGATTCATGGTGCGGTTCGTGTGGAACAATCGCCACGAGATCAACGACTACCAGGGCTTCCCGGTGGAATCATCGCCGACGTACCTGCACTCCCGCAAGAACGTCGGCCTCAGCACGGAGGTGACGTCGGTCCTGAGCAACTCGTTCGTGGTCAATTCGCGGGCGGGCTGGATCCAACACTACTTCTCGCTCATGAATTACGGCGACGGGTTCGACACCGCGACGCTGGGATTCCCGTCCTCCCTGGTCTCGCAGATGCCGCGCAAGTGGTTCCCGCAGATCGCGATGAGCGGCTACACGACGTTCGGCACAACCGGGAGCCAGTACACGACCAGCGACACGTATTCGTGGTCGGAGATCTTCAGCAAGACCGCGGGCAACCACTCGATCCGGTTCGGTGGCGAGTACAGGGCCATGCTCAACCTCTACGACAGCCCGACCTCGTCGATGGGGAACTTCACGTTCAACTCCGCGTACACGCAGTTCGATGCGCAGCGCGCTGACGCGACGCAGGGCAACGCCGTGGCGTCGTTCCTGCTCGGGTACCCGGCCAGCGGCAGCCTCCCGATCAACCCGACATTCAAGTACCGCAGCAACTACATGGGCATGTTCGTGCAGGACGACTTCCGCGTGACCCCGAAACTGACGCTGAACGTCGGCTTGCGCTGGGATTACGAGTCGCCCATCACCGAGAAGGGCAGGCAGCAGAACCGCGGATTCGACCCGGATGCCGTGAACCCGTTCAAGGTGCCGGGCACGACGCTGAAGGGCGGGCTCCTCTTCGTGGACGACTCGAATCCGCGGCCGTTCAAGCGCGATCTGAACAACATCCAGCCGCGTTTCGGTGCCGCCTACCAGCTCGACCAGAAGACGGTCATTCGCGGGGGCTACGGGCTCAGCTACCTGCCGACGTTCGACACGGGCGGATCCAACGGCTTCAGCGTCTCCACGGCGTTCGTCTCGTCGGTCGACGGCGGGATCACGCCGTCGGGCCGGCTGAGCAACCCGTATCCGAGCGGGCTCGACCGGCCGGTCGGCAACTCTCAGGGCCTGGCGACGCTGGTTGGCCGCGGCTTCACCTACTACAACAACGGCCGCACGATCCCGTACGTGCACCAGTTCTCGATCGGCGTCCAGCGCGAACTGCCGGGGCGCATGGTCATCGATGCCTCGTACGTGGGCAGCCGCACGCGCCAGTATCCCGTGTCCAAGGGGATCAACGAGATCTCGGCTGAGAACTACCTGAAGGGCACCGCGATGCTCGCGGCGGTGGCGAATCCCTTCGCGGGTCTCCTCCCGGGCACGGCCTACAACGACCCCACCGTCCCAATCCAGCAACTGCTGCGGCCGTTCCCGCAGTTCGCGGGCATCACCGAGGGTGGCCGCTCGATTGGAAAGATCAACTACAACGCGCTCCAGATGAGCCTCAACAAGCGGCTCTCCTCCGGCCTGCAGTTCCTCGTCAGCTACACCTACTCGAAGCGCAGGCAGGCGACCGAGTTCCTGAACGCCCAAGACGGCTGGGATCAGGCACTGTGGGTGGTGAGCGGTGATGACGCGCCACACCACCTGCACCTGAGCGCGACGTACCGCATGCCGTCGATCAACCAAGGCAAGGGTCCGCTCGGCCTGGTGCTGGGCGGGTGGCAGTTGAACGGCATCGCCGTGTTCCAGTCCGGCCTGCCCGTGGGAACGACCGCCGGGGCCGTCCTGGTCGGCGATCCCCACCTCGACAATCCCGCGCGCGAGCGCTGGTTCAACACGTGCACCGAGACCCTCACCGGGGCGCGGCAGAACTGCGCGTCTTCGACCGAGACGGTGGTGTGGAAGGTGCTGGCGCCGTACACGCTGCGGACCTTGACCACCCGGCTGGACACCGTGCGCACGGCCCGACCGGCACAGATCGATGTGTCCTTGTTCAAGACGTTCGACCTTCCGCGCGGACTGAAGCTCCAGGTCCGCGGGGAGGCTTTCAACTCGTTCAACACGCCCTGGTTTGGCGCGCCGGGCACGAGCATCAACGCCACGAGTTTCGGCGTCGTGACCCCGACTCAGGCCAACGACCCACGCAACATCCAGCTCGGCTTCCGGCTGTCGTTCTGACCGTTTCGCCGTATGCAGCAGAGACAGGGGCCGGCCCCGCGGCCGGCCCCCTCTCCCTTGAACCCCCACGAGCCGAGGCGAATTGACATGGACCGACGGACGTTCATCCAGACGACGTGTGCGGCGGCCGGCGCCCTGACGTTCACCGACATCACCGCCTCGGGGCAGACCGCCGCGAGTCCGCTCGAACACGCGTTCCGGAATCCGCCGGACGACGCAGGCTTGTCGATCGTCTACCACTGGACCGGCGGCGCGGTGACCAGAGAAGGCATCACCGCCGACATGGAAGGCATCGCGGCGAGCGGCATCAAAATCGTCAACTGGTTCTACTTCGACGGGACCGGGCCCACCAATGCGGAGGGCATCCCGACGCCGACATGCCTCACGCCGGAGTGGTGGGGCTTCGTCGAACACCTCATGAGCGAGGCCAGGCGCCTGAAGCTCCAGGTCGCGCCGCACGTGTGCTCGAGTTGGGGACCGGCGGGGTCCGCCGCGATCACGCCGGAACTCTCGCAACAGCAGCTCGTCTGGAGCGAGAAAGACGTCCAGGGAGGCCAGCCGTTCACCGGAGGCCTCGTCAAGCCGGAGCGTCCCGCGACCGCGGCTCGTCGCGGCAGGGGCGGCCCGGCGTTCCCGCCCACATGGCGCAGCTACTATCGCGACCTCGCGGTGCTCGCCTTCCCCGTCCCGGACGGGTGGGGTGAGACCAGCGTCACCCGCAACGCCAACGTCACGGCCAGTCTCCCGATCACGGACGTCGCCAAGGCCACCGATCCCAACAACAACGAGCGTGTCGTCACCACGGACAAGGCCGGGTGGATCGCGTTCACGTTCGACCGGCCGTTCACGCTCCGCGCGGTGACGGTGAATCCCGGTGTGGCACTCGCCGGCATTCTCGGCGCCGGCGGGACGACCGCCGCCAACCCGTACCGCATCGCCAACAGTCTCGAGGTTCAGGCGAGCGACGACGGCACCGCGTTCAGGAAGATCGGCCGGCTGAACCCGATGGGCAACGGGTGGCAGACGCGGGGCGTCATCGCGCTCACCCACAGCGTCACCGAGACCACGGCCCGCCACTTCCGCCTCGTGTACGCGCCGGGCCCGCCCCTCGGCTACGACGAAGGCATGCGGACCGGCACCCGGACGGGAGGCGGCGATTTCCAGAACATCATCGAGCCGCTGGGGCTCGCCAGCGTCCTGCTGTCCAGCACACCCGCCGTCCATCATCTTCCCTGCAAGAGCATGACGACGTGGGGATGGAGCCGGCTGGCCACCGACGACGAGACCCCGGCATCCTCGTGCGTGCCCCTCAGCAGCATCGTCGACCTCACCGGCAAGCTGCAGGAGGACGGCACCATCGAGAACTGGTCGCCCGGGCCGGGCGCCTGGCGGGTGTTGCGGCTCGGCTACACGACCCAGTTGAGTTCCACCGGGGGCGGGCTGCAGTGCGACAAGCTCAGCGCCGACGCGGCGCGCGTCGTCTTCGACAGCTGGTTCGGCGAGTTCCTGCGGCGGATTCCCGGCTCGAGCACGTTCATCAAAGTGCTGAACATCGATAGCTGGGAAGGGGGATCGCAGAACTGGTCGCCGCTCCTCGCGCGGGAGTTCCGCACGCGCAGGGGCTATGACCTCACCACGTACCTCCCTTGCATGACTGGCGTGGTGGTGGAAAGCCCGTCCACCACCGAGGCCTTCCTGCTGGACCTGCGCCGCACCATCTCCGAGTGCATCGCCGAGAACCACTACGGCACGATGTACCGGCTGGCGCACGAGAACGGCGCCATCGTCATGTCGGAGGACGTGAACCCGGCCATCGCCGTCGACGGCATGGAGTACTACAAGTACACCGACTGGGTCGGGAGCGAGTTCTGGGTTCGGGCAGGCCAGAACTGGAAGCCGAACGACGTGCGCGACGCCACGGCCGGCGGCCGCATCTACGGCAAGAAGATCAACTTCAGCGAAGCGTTCACCGGCGGCGGGTGGCAGGATCACCCGTTCGCGCTGAAGGCGATGGGCGACCACCACTACACCGAAGGCGTCAATCGCATGATGCTGCACGTCTGGAACGAACAGTACGTGCCGACGCGCGCGCCCGGCGTTCCCGGAGCCGGAACCCCCTTCAACCACACCAACACGTGGTGGAAGGCCGGCCAGGCGTGGCGCGACTACATGAGGACGGCGCAGGCGGTGCTGCAGAGCGGCGAGCCGGTGGCCGACATCCTCTATTTCGCCGGCGAGAACATCCCCTGCCGGTCAATCCTGCATCCCAAACACGGGTCGGCCTGGGCGGCCGATCCTGCGCCGCCCGACGGCTTCATGCACGACACCATCAACCGCGACGGTCTGCTTCGCCTGACGAAAGTGCGGGACGGGCACATCGTGGTCAACAACGCCCTGAGTTACCGGGTGCTCGTGCTCCGAGCCGCCGAGCCGTTCCTCACCCCGAAGGTGGCCCTGAGGCTCAAGGAGCTGGTGGAGGTGGGCGCCGTCGTCGTCGGCCCCAGGCCGACGTACTCCCCAAGCCTGGAATCGGGCGCGGAGGGACAGGAAACGGTCCGGAGAGTCGCCGCGCAGCTCTGGGGCAGTCTCGACGGCAAGACGGTCACGGAGAACCGCGTCGGAAAGGGCCGCGTCTTCTGGGGCAAGCCGCTGAAGGACGTGCTGACCGCTATCGGCGTCGGGCCGGACTGCGAGTTCAGCAAGGTCGTGGACACGACGACCGGCAAACCGGTGGCCGTGACGATGAACTCGCAGACGGGCACCAATCCGGTGCTCGTCGGAGCCGAGCGCAAGGGTTGGGGCCTCGAGTACCTGCACAAGCAGGGGCCGGGGTACGAGTTCTACTTCCTGAGCAACCAGGAGTTCTTTCCAGTCTCGACCGAGGTCAGCTTCCGGGTGACCGGCCGGGTGCCCGAACTGTGGCACGCGGACACCGGCAAGATTATCGAGGCGTCCGTGTGGCGCGAGCAGGGCGGCCGCACGGTCGTCCCGCTCGAGTTCGATCCGGCCGGCTCGGTGTTCGTCGTCTTCCGCAAACCCTCGGCCGGAGCGGACCCGGTCGTGGAGGTGGTCGGCGCCGGGGGACTGCGGCTTCAGAGGGCCGGGACGGTTCTGCAGACCTGGGCTGCCGCAAACGGGACGTGGACGCTCAGGACCAGATCCGGCCGCTCCGTGCCGGTGAAGGCCTCCGGCATTCCGGCTCCCATCGTCGTTGCTGGCCCCTGGAACATCACCTTCCCGCTGCAGGGCGGGCCCAGACAGATCGACATGGACGTGGGCTCCTGGACCAACAACCGTGACGAGGACCTGAAGTACTTCTCCGGGACGGCAACGTACAGGAAGACCTTCACCGTTCCCGCAGACCGCAAGGCCGCGGGCCGGCGCCTGCTGCTGGACCTGGGCGACGTTCAGAACGTCGCCCGTGTCCGCCTGAACGGCCGGGACCTGGGCGTTCTGTGGAAAGCGCCCTATGTCGTCGACATCACCGCGAATGCGGCGGTCGGCACCAACCGGATCGAGGTCGAGGTCACCAACACGTGGTTCAACCGGCTGGCTGGAGACGCTGGCAAATCGCAGGAGCATCGGGTGACGTGGGCCGGCGCGGCGGGGCGCGGTTTCGGTGCCGGGCCCGCCGGGACCGGCGCGCCGGCGGCGCCGCCGGCGCTTCACCCCGCCGGGCTCATCGGCCCGGTGCGGCTCGTTTCGGAAGTGAGGATCTCGTGAGGGGTGATGCGATGAGCTGGAAGTCCGTTCTAGTGGCACTCGTGGTCGCACCGGTGCTCGTGGTGCAAGCGGCAGAACAGGCGAAGGCACCGGCGGCGGCAAGCCCGGCGGGGCAGGCGAAACCAGCGGCTGCGGTGCCGGTGAAACCAGTCGTGCAGCCGACAGTGGACGCGCGCAAGGCGCAAGTGATCACGGTCGCCGGGCTGAAGTTCCGCGATCTCAACAGGAACGGCGTCCTGGACCACTATGAGGACTGGCGGCTGCCGGTCGACCAGCGGGTCGCCGACCTCGTCGCCCGCATGACTCCGGACGAAAAGGCCGGGCTGATGATTCACTCGTCCCTCTCCGGATTCACCGGTCCGAACGGCGAGGTGCTCGGCCTGCCCGCCGCCGGCGGGCGGGGAGGCGCAGGCCGGGGCGGCGCCGGCGGCGCGCCCGCGAACCGCGCGTTCGAAGGCCGCGCCAACCCGAACAACGTCGAGCCGATGGGCGGCGCGAACCCGACACAGTTGGTGACGGAGCGCCACATCCGCTTCATCCTGGTGCGCCCGAACGCGGGCGAGTCCCCGGACATCACGGCGAAGTTCCACAACGGCCTCCAGGAGATGGCGGAGGCGAGCCGCCTCGGGATCCCGATCGTGTTCAGCACCGATCCGCGGCACGGCGTCGGCCGCGGGGCGTTCGGCGGCGCGGCTGCCACGCCCGTCAAGCCGGTCATCTCGCAGTGGCCCGATCAGCTGGGGCTGGCCGTCGCACGTGATCCCGAATTGACGCGCCAGTTCGGTCAGATCGCGGCCAGGGAGCTGAGGGCGATCGGCATCCACTGCCTGCTCGGGCCCATGGCAGACACCATCACCGAACCGCGCTGGAACCGGATCAGCGGCACCTTCGGTGAGGACGCGAACCTGAACGCCGCGCTGATCAAGGCGTTCGTCGAAGGCTTCCAGGGCAGGCAGCTCGGGCCGGAGAGCGTGATGACCGTCACCAAGCACTTCCCCGGCGACGGCCCGGTGAAGGACGGCTACGACGGCCACAACAGCTACGGCAAGTGGTACATCTATCCCGGCAACCAGTTCGACTACCACCTGATTCCGTTCAAGGCCGCGTTCAACGCCGGCACGGGCGGCATCATGACCGCCTACGGCATTCCGGTGGGCAAGGACACCGTCGGGATCGCCTTCTCGAAGACGATGGTCAACGAGCTGCTCCGGCGGAAGATGGGATTCCAGGGACTGGTCGTGACCGACTGGAACCACAACATGCCGTGGGGCGTCGAGCAGCTCTCCGAGAAGGACCGGCAGAAGATGCAGGTCCTGGCCGGCGTCGACCAGATAGGCGGGAACAACGACGCCGGCGTCATTCTCGCCAGTGTCAAGGACGGCACGATCCCGATGGCCGTGATCGACACGGTGGCCAGGCGCGTCCTGCGGCCGGTCTTCCAGCTCGGCCTGTTCGAGAACCCGTACGTCGATCCGGAGCGCGCGAAGGCCACGGCGGGGCGCGAGGAGTTCATGGCCGCCGGGTACGCGGCGCAGCTGCGGTCGACCGTGCTGCTGAAGAACGCCGACAACCTGCTGCCGGCGGCGATTGGGAAGAAGATCTACGTCGAAGGCATCTCCAAGGAGGCTGCGGCGGCGTTCGGTATCGTGGTGGATGACCCGAAGGCCGCGGACCTGGCCATCCTGCGCGTGGCCAGCCCTTCGACCATCTATCCGTACGGCGGGGCGTTCGCCGGGGGCGGGATGCGTGGCGGCGGGACTTCGACTCCCCCACCGCCGTCGCCGACCTACGGCATCACGCTGGCATACGGCAACGCCGCGAACTGGACCGTGCTCGAGAACATCCGGAAGGTGGCGGCGTCGGGCACCAAGACCGTCGTGATCGTGAACATGGACAAGCCGGTGATCCTCACCGAGTTCATCGACAGCGTGCCCGGCGTATACGGCGCGTTCGGCGCCTCCGACGCGGCGCTACTCGACGTGGTGTTCGGCAAGGCGAAGGCGACCGGCAAACTGCCCTTCGACGTGCCGAGCGACATGCCCTCGGTCATGGCGCAAGCCGCCGACGTGCCGTTCGACATGATCGACCCGATGTTCAAGTTCGGTTTTGGCCTGACGTACGTGCGGTAGCCCTCGAGGGGAGAAACGAATGCGATTGCCTCATCGGTCTTCATGGATCGCAGCGGCATCCGCTGCCATCGTCGTGCTGGGCACCCTGGCTGTCGTGGCCCAGACGCAGGGGGATTCCCTGCTCCGTTCGTTCCTGAATCCGCCGGACAGTGCCAAGCCTCGAGTCTGGTGGCACTGGATGAGCGGCAACGTCACCAAGGACGGCATCAAGGCCGACCTCGAGTGGATGAAGCGCTCCGGCATCGCCGGACTCCAGAACTTCGACGCGGGGCTGAACACGCCGCAGATCGTCGAGAAGCGGCTGGTCTTCATGACGCCGGAGTGGAAGGACGCCTTCAAGTATGCGACCACCCTGGCCGACCAACTGGGCCTCGAGATGGCGATTGCGGGCTCGCCGGGATGGAGCGAGAGCGGCGGGCCGTGGGTCACACCCGCCCAGGCGATGAAGAAGTACGTGTGGAGCGAGACCCGCGTCGAGGGCGGACGCCCGTTCACGGGCTCGCTGCCGAAGCCTCCCTCCACGACGGGCTCCTATCAGAGCCTGGCTGGCGCCAGGAGCGGGCTGGGCGGTCAGGCCGGGAGCCAGCCGCCTCCGCCCGAGTTCTATGCGGACGCGGCCGTCGTCGCGTTTCGTGCGCCGGACAGCGACCGCCCCATGAGCGCCATGCAGGCCCGGGTGACCTCGAGCGGCGGCACGTTCGAGGTCGCCGCGCTCAGCGACGGTGACCTCACGAAGAGCGCGTTGCTGCCGGCCGCACCGGTGAACGAACGGGCGTGGATCGAGTACCAGTTCCCGGAGGCGCAGACCATCAGCGGCCTGACCTTCATCACCGCCGGCGGCGGAGGCAGGGGCGGCGGGCGCGGCGGCGGGGTCATCACCACGCGCCTCGAGGCGAGCGACGATCGGATCCAGTACCGCGAGGTGACCCCGATTCCTCCGGGCGCGCGCACGATCGCCTTCGCTCCGGTCAAGGCCCGGTTCTTCCGGGTCTCGATCCTGACGCCTCAGCCGCAGCCGGCTCAGGGGCCAGGCGGGATGGGAGGCTTCGGCGGCGCACCGGGCGGCGGGCGCGGACAGGCGCCCGCGGCGCCGGCCGGGACGCAGATCGCCGAGTTCGCCCTGCACGGGGCGGTGGTCAACCGGTTCCAGGAAAAGGCCGGCTTCTCCGCGGCGATGAACATCTACGGGATGGCGACCCCGGCGGTACCGGCCAGCGCCGTCGTGCGCAAGGCCGATGTCGTCGACCTGACCTCGAAGATGCGCGCCGACGGCACCCTTGACTGGACGCCCGCGGCCGGGAACTGGGTGGTGCTGCGCATCGGCTACTCGCTGACGGGCCAGCAGAACCGGCCCGCGTCGCCCGAGGCCACCGGCCTCGAAGTGGACAAGCTCAACAAGGACTACGTGAAGGCGTATTTCGACAACTACCTGGATCAGTATAAGAACGCGACGGGCGGCCTGATGGGCACGCGCGGCCTGCAGTACGTGATCACGGACAGCTGGGAAGCCGGCGTGGCCAACTGGACCGACGACATGCTGGCCGAGTTCGCGAAGCGCCGCGGCTACGACATGAAGCCGTGGATCCCGGCGCTCACGGGCCGCGTCGTGGAGAGCGCCGAAGCCACCGATCGTTTCCTCTGGGACTTCCGGAAGACGCTGATCGACATGGTGGCGGAGTACCACTACGACCAGCTGACCACCCTCCTCGCCGCGCGCGGCATGGCCCGCTACACCGAGTCGCACGAAAACGGCCGCGCCTTCATCGCCGACGGCATGGAGGTCAAGGCCAAGGCCGCCATTCCGATGAGCGCGATGTGGACCGCCCAGGCGAACCGGCCCAGCTCGCAGTTCGACGCCGACGTCCGCGAATCGGCGTCCGTGGCGCACATCTACGGCCAGAACCTCGTGGCCGCCGAGTCGCTCACGGCCGGCACGGGCGCCTGGTCCTTCTCGCCCGAAACCCTGAAGCCGACCGCGGACCGCGAGATGTCGATGGGCCTCAACCGCTTCGTGATCCACACGTCGGTCCATCAGCCGGTGAACGACAAGATCCCCGGCCTCGGCCTGGGGCCCTTCGGCCAGTGGTTCACGCGGCACGAGACATGGGCAGAACAGGCGAAGGTCTGGACGACGTATCTCGCCCGCAGCTGCTACCTGCTGCAGCAGGGCCGGTTCGTGGCCGACATCGCCTACTACTACGGCGAGGACTCCAACGTGACCGCCCTGTTCCAGGGGAACCCGCCGCCGATCCCGCCCAGCTACAACTTCGACTACGTCAACTCGGACGTGGTGAAGCATCGCCTCACCGTTTCACCCGCGGGCCTGCTCACCACCGCGACCGGGATGAGCTATCGCATCCTGGCGCTCGACCCGAACAGCCAGCACATGCCGCTCTCCGTGCTCCGCAGGATTCGCGACATGGTGAACGCCGGCGCAGTCGTTGTCGGGCCCAAGCCGATCGAATCACCCAGCCTCGCCGACGACGCGGCAGAGTTCAAGACCCTCGCCGACGAGCTGTGGGGCGGTACGACGGGCAAGGGGAAGGTCCTCACGGGCAGCATCGCCGACGCTTTCGCGTCGCTGA
This sequence comes from uncultured Acidobacteriota bacterium, assembly GCA_963809475.1. Classification (GTDB taxonomy): domain Bacteria; phylum Acidobacteriota; class Vicinamibacteria; order Vicinamibacterales; family JAKQTR01; genus JAKQTR01. The sequence continues at coordinate 1,879,506 of CAWEJS010000001.1, read as the reverse complement.
AAGTCGCCGCGGACTTCGAGTACACGAAGCCGCAGGCCGACACCGAACTGGCCTTCGTCCACCGCAAGCTCCTCGACGGCGATATGTACTGGGTGAGTCACCGGAACGACCGGGCCGAGGAGGTGGAAGCCAGCTTCCGCGTGCAGGGCAAGGCGCCGGAGCTCTGGCACGCCGACACGGGCGCGGTCGAGCCCGCGTCCTACCGGACAGTCGGGGGCCGCACCATCGTGCCACTGGCGCTGCAGCCGAACGACGCCGTCTTCGTGGTGTTCCGCAAGGCGGCCGCGGCGCCGTCGCGCACGATCGCCAAGCCGGTGGAAGCGACGCTTGCGACGGTGGAGGGGCCCTGGGACGTCGCGTTCCAGCCGGAGCGCGGCGCGCCCGCCACGGTCACGCTGCCGGTGCTTGCGTCGTGGCACCAGAACAGCGATCCCGGCGTGAAGTACTTCTCCGGCACCGGCACCTACGCCAAGACCGTCCAGGCCCAGGCGGAATGGTTCCAGGCCGGCGCGAAGCTGTGGCTCGATCTGGGCGACGTCAAGAACATGGCCGAGGTCACGGTCAACGGCAAACCTCTCGGCACCTTCTGGAAGGCGCCGTTCCGCGTGGACGTGACCTCCGCCCTGAAGCCGGGCGCGAACACGCTGGTGATCAAGGTCGTCAACCTCTGGGTCAACCGGTTGATCGGTGACCAGCAGGAGGGGGTCACCAAGAAGTACACCTACACGGCGCAGCAGTTCTACCGAGCCGATTCACCACTGCTTCCGTCCGGGCTGATCGGGCCCGTGCAGGTGGTCCGAGCCGTCAGCAAGTAACTCGCTCGGGTGGCCGCGCGCCGGCGCGGCCACCCGTCCTCTTAGTTGCCCGCCGCCCAGGTGGTCCCCTGGACGATGAGCGTCTTCACCTCCGGCGTCGTGAGCGCCCTCACATCGTGACCGAAGGTGTGGTGGAAGACGCGGCCCTTGCCGTAGTCGAGCGTGAACGCGAGCGGCTCCGTCTTCTTGCTCCAGTCCGACTCCGCCTGCACGAGTACGTGGATCGGCGCGTCACCCTGCAGCTTGGAGTACAGCTCGTCGTCCTGGTTGAAGCCCCCGACGCCCTTCGTGATCGGGCTGGCCTTGTCGACAACGGCCGCCTTGAAGACGCCCCGCGGTCCATGGCCGGAGGTGCCCATGACCCAGACCCGGCCACAGAGCGCCTTGAACTCGGTCCATTCCTTGAACGAGGCGCTCGACAGGTGCGTCACCACGAGCCCCTTCCCTCCCTTGACGAAGTTCAACAGATTCTCTTTCCCCTTGTCCGACAGGGTCGGTGTCCTGGCGTTGTACAACATGAGATAAATCACAGCGACGTCCTTGAGGTTGGCTTCGTTGGCCAGGATCTCGGCGTTGCCCACCACGTCCACGTCGAAGCCGCCGGACTGCATGAGAATCTCGCGTGTCGCAGCCGCGCAGCTCAGCCAGTCATGGGCTGGCGAGACGTCGTCGCCGGTGATGATAAGGATTCTGGGCCTGGCCGATGCGTCTGCCGCCGGGAGGACGACCGCAGTGGCCAATATCGCCAGGCTGAGGAGAACTCGGAAAGGTGCGCGCATGGGTGGTTCCCCGCTTTCGGCGCGAGCGGGACTGCCCGCGACACGCTGAAGATAGGCTGTGCGGCCGGGCGGGGTCAACAGGTGGGCCACGCGTACACACGAAAGGCCCGAGCGCGCCGGGCCTTTCACGTGGACCGACTTCGTTCGGGCGTTCCGCCTCCAGTGTAGAATGTCAACCATGGCTGTGCCGCGAATCACGAAGGAAGACCTCAAGCAGCAACTCGATGGTGACGAAGCCGGACGCCCGGTGCTCGCCGACGTGCGCCGAAAATACGCCTGGGACCACAGCACGTTGAAGCTCCCCGGCGCGGTCCGCATCGACCCGAAGACACCTGACGCGTCGGCCCTTCCGAAGGGCCGCAATGTCGTGCTGTACTGCTCCGACCCCGACGAGATCACCAGCGTCGACGTGGCCATCGCGCTGCGGTCGTCCGGCGTCCGGGCGCAGGTCCTGACGGGCGGCCTGCCGGGATGGGTGGGCGCGAATCTGCCGACGGAAACGAAGGACGCCGTCCGGGCGGTACCGCCACCCTCGCCACCGTCACCGGCCTCGGCTCCGGCGCCGGCGGCGAAGCCTGCCCCGCCCGCCGTCGAGCCCGCCGCCCCGAAGGCGTAGCCCGTCCGGGCGTGTGCTATCGTTGTCGGCGCAGAGTCCCTGAATCCCGTGCGCGCTCACATCCTCGCCGCCCTCGTCGTTTCGTGTGTCGTCGCGGCGACCGCCGCGCCGCCGCAGATGGCCGGATCGCCGTCCCCCTCGGACCTCGCGCGAGCGATCCAGCAGAAGTACGACACGGTCAAGGACCTCACCGCGTCGTTCGTCCACTCGTACCGGGGCGGCGTGCTGCGCAAAGAGGCGACCGAGCGCGGCACGGTGAAGATCAAGAAGCCGGGCCGGATGCGCTGGGTCTACGAATACCCCGAGCGCAAGGAGTTCGTGGCCGACGGCAGCCGCATCTATTCCTACATCCCGGAAGACCGGCAGGTCATGGTGGCGCCGGTCCCCGCCGACGGCGAAGCGACGACGCCGGCGCTCTTCTTGTCGGGCCACGGGAACCTGGCCCGCGACTTCGTCGCGTCGTTTCCCGACGCACCCGACCCCGCGCCCGGCACCTGGACGCTGGTGCTGACGCCCCATCGGCCCGAGGCCGAATACGAGTCGCTGACGCTCGTCGTCGACCGCGGCACCTACCGCCTGCGCAAGCTGGTGACGGCCGATGCGCAGGGCGGGCGTTCGAGCTTCACGTTTTCTGACGTCCGCGAGAACGTCGGGATGGCGGACGCGTTGTTCCGCTTCACGATTCCGCGCGGCGTCGATGTGGTCACCAATGGACAAGCTCGTCGGTAGCACCCCGCGGCGGGGCGGCGCCCGGCGTTGGGCCTGGCTCGCAGCCGCGGCCGCCACGCTCGCGCTCGCCGGCTGCGCGACGAGCGGCGCCCTGCAGAAAGGGCTGCAGGCGGAGCGCCTTCAGGACTGGGATCGCGCGGTGGTCGAGTACTCGGCCGTCGTCCGCGCCAGGCCGGCCGACAAGGACGCGCGCCTCGCTCTCGAGCGCGTCAAGCTCCGCGCCACGCGCCTGCACGTCTCGAGCGGCCGCCGCCTCGCGTCGGTGGGCAAGGTCGAGGAGGCGCTCGTCGAGTACCAGATTGCCTCCCAGTTGTCTCCCGCCAGCACGGAGATCGAGGATGCGCTCCGGAACCTGCGGGCGGCCATCCGGGCGCGCGTCAGCGTGGCCCGGGGCGGCAAAACCCAGCTCCAGACCCTGATCGAACGCACGCGGGATCTCGCGCCGCCCGGCCTGGACCTGCCCGCGGACGCGCGCATCCCGGATTCACTCACCTTCAGGGAGGCGAGCTCTCGCGACGTGTTCACGGCTCTCGCCAGGTTCGCGGGCGTCAGCGTGGTCTTCGACCCGGCGTTTCGGGACGCGCCCTTGACCATCGACCTCCGGAAAACCTCGTTCGAACAAGCGCTCTCTGCGGTGGCCGCGAGCACGCGCAGCTTCTACCGCCTGACGGCCGCGCGGACGCTGACCATCATCCCGGACACGCCGGCCAAGCGCCGGGAGTACGAGGAGGAGATCGTCCGGACGTTCTATCTGTCGAATGCCGAATTGAAGGAGACCATCGACCTGCTCCGAATCGTGATCGACGCGCGGAAAATTTCCTCGGTGGCCGGCACGAACGCCATCGCCCTGAAGGACACCCCGGAACGCGTCGCCGCGGCAGCCAAGCTCATCGCCGCCATCGACAAGGCCCGGCCCGAGGTGGTCATCGACGTCGAGGTCATGGAGGTCGATCGGGTGCGCCTGAAGGAGTACGGCATCCAGGTCGCGTCGGCCGACTCCACCGGGATCGACGGCGCGGCGGCCGTGAACAGGGGCACGCTCACGCTTCGCGATCTCCGGACGCTGACGACGGCCGACATCTCCCTCTCGAGCTTTCCGTCGTTGTTCTACCGCCTGCTCCGCTCGGACGCGAGCACGCGCACGCTGGCGAACCCGCAGTTGCGGGCCATCGAGGGTACCTCCGCCCAGGCGCGGTTCGGCGAGCGGGTCCCGGTGCCGAACACGACCTTCTCCCCCATCGCCACTGGCGGCGTAAACACCCAGCCGATCACGTCCTACACCTACGAGAACATCGGCGTGAACATCGACATCACGCCAAGGACCCACCACAACGACGAAGTGTCGCTGACGCTCAAGGTGGAAGTGAGCTCGATCTCCGGAACGGGGTATGCCGACCTCCCCACCTTCGGCAGCCGGTCCGTCAACTCCGTCATCCGCCTCCGCGACGGCGAGACCAGCGTCCTCGCGGGGCTCATCCGCGACGACGAGCGGACGACGATGGAGGCCGTGCCGGGATTGAGCGACCTCCCGATCGTCGGCCGCCTGTTCGCGCGCAACAAGAACGAGCGCACGGAGACCGACATCATCATCACCCTGACGCCGCACATCGTCCGGGTGCTCGACCTCACCGAGGCCGACCTTCGCCCCTTCAGGGTCGGCCGCGACACGGGAAGTCCCATCCTCGACCTGCTCGAGCCGATCAGGGACGAGCCGGTGGTGCCCCCGGCGAAGCCGATCATCAAGAACTAGAAGCAAGAAGCCAGACTGGCTTCTTGCTTCCCATCCTGCCTAGCTGTTCCGCTGCAGCGCGGCGAGCAGCTTCTCGTGGATTCCGCCGAAGCCGCCGTTCGACATGATCACCACGATGTCGCCCTTCGCGGCGTCGAGGGCGATTGCGTCGACGATTCCGCCGATGTCCGGAATGAACCGCGCCCTGATCCCCGAGGCCGCGAGATCCTCGACGAGCCGCTCCGGCGACAGGCGATCCTCGTCGGGCAATTGCGACCGGTAGATCTGCGCGATGATCACGTCGCTCGCGGACGCGAACGAATCGGCGAACGCCGCCTGAAACACCCGCCGGCACGAGGATGCCGACCGGGGCTCGAACACCGCCCAGATGCGTGCGCCGGGATGCGCCGCCCGCACCGCGGCGAGCGTCTCGCGCACGGCCGTCGGGTGGTGGGCGAAATCGTCGAGAATCGTCACGCCGCCCGCGGTGCCCACCGTTTCGAGCCTCCGCTTGACGCCGGCGAACGCGGCGAGGCCTTCCCGGATGGTGTCGATGCCCAGCCCGGCTTCGGTCCCCACCGCCATGGCCGCGAGCGCGTTCTTGACGTTGTGCGAGCCGGCCATCGGGATCTCGAAGCGGCCGAGGGGCGCCCGTTGGTGCTGCGCGCGAAATGTCATGCCGGAGGCCGACGGCGCGAGTTCGTACGCCAGCCAGTCCGCGCCGTCCGCGAAGCCGAAAGACTCGACCCGCGACCGCGCCGTTGGCGCGAGCGCCATCGCGTCCGCGCTGTCGGCGCCGAGGAGCACGAGGCCGCGCCGCGGCACGAGGTTCACCAGCCGGCGGAACGCGAGGCGCACGGCGCCGAGATCTTCGTAGATGTCCGCGTGGTCGAACTCGATGTTCGCGATGACGGCGATGTCCGGCAGGTACTTCAGGAACTTCGCGGTCTTGTCGAAGAACGCACTGTCGTACTCGTCGCCCTCGATGACGAAGTCGCGGCCGTGGCCGAGGCGGTAGCTCGCGCCGTCCTCGCCGAGGTTCTCCGCCACGCCGCCCACCAGCACGCTCGGGTCGAGCCCGCCGTGCACGAGCAGCCAGCCCGCCAGGGCCGTGGTCGTGGTCTTGCCGTGGGTACCGGCGACGACGATTGAGCGCGCGCCCCACAGGAAGTGCTCCCGCACGGCCTCGGGCAACGAGCAGTAGTGGATCTTCCGGTCGAGCACCTCCTCGACCTCCGGATTGCCGCGGGAGATGGCGTTGCCGACGATCACCAGATCGAGGTCGTTGGTGATGTGCGCAGCATCGTAGCCGAGGAGGACCGGGATGCCCTCGCGCTCGAGGAACGTGCTCATCGGCGGGTAGATGTCCCGGTCCGAGCCGCGGACGGCCAGCCCCTTGCGTTTCAGCATGGCGGCCAGGGTGGCCATCGCGGTGCCGCAGATGCCGATCAGATGAACGCGGGTCATGGGGCCTTCAATCTCGGGGCTCGGGTCTCGGGACTCGGGGCTCGGGACTCATCCGTGACCGCCGACTCGAGCAGCACGACGGTCGGGCGCGGACCCGATGCGACGCGCGCACGGACGCCGAGGGGGAGCGTCAGCGCGGGCCCCGACGTGTGTCCCGCGGGCAGGCCCCACAGAACCGGGCCCGGGAATCCGCGCAGCGCGTCGGCGACAGCGTCCCGGACGTGGATGGTGCCGTCGGGCTCGTCGCATCCGCGCATCTCGCCGACCACGATCGCACGGGCCCGCCGGAGCACGCCCGCGTGCTTCAGTTGCGTCAACAGCCGATCGATCCGGTACGGGCGCTCGTTCACGTCTTCGAGGAAGAGCACGCACCCGTCAGGGGGATCGAAGGAGTACGGCGTGCCCATCGACGCGGCCAACTGCGTGAGATTGCCTCCAAGGAGGCGTCCATCCGCCTCCCCAGGCCGGATGGCCTCGAGCGCAGGAGCGTCCAGCTCTCCCATCGGTTCGACGCTCGTCAGCGCACGCACGAGCGAGTCCCGATCGTAGCCACCCGGGCCGCGTCCCAGACCTCCGGCGACGGTTGGACCGTGAAGCGCGGTCAGGCCGCACCGCGTGGTCAGGACGCTCAGCAGCGCCGTGACGTCGCTGAAGCCGACGAGGAGCTTCGGCCTCAGCGTCAACGCCCGGACCGACAGGAACGGCAGCAGGCCGACGCTGCCGTACCCGCCGCGCGCCGTGAACACCGCGGCCACGCGCGGGTCCTGCCACGCCGCCATGAACTGCCGCGCGCGGGACGCGGGTTCTCCGGCGGTGTACCCAACGCGATCGAAGACCGAGTCGTCGAAGATCGGCTCGAACCCCAGACGCCGGACTTCCTCGATTCCGGCCTGGAACTCGTCGCGCGGAAACGGGCTGGCCGGCGCGACGATCGCCACGCGGTCGCCGCGGCGAAGCGCCCTCGGTTTCAGGACGGGCGCGTCAGGCATACTGCCTCATCTCGTCCGCCACGCTCAGATGGGCCTCGCAGCCCACCACCTCGCGCCAGTCGGCGGCCGGGCGCGCGGCGCGGTCACGGCCGGCGGCGAACCTGGCCTTGATGCGGGCGTGCCGCGCCAGCGAGGCCTCCACCTGGGTCGCCGGCAGCGTCCCGTCTTCCACCGCATGGACGAGCGCCTCGAGCGCGGCAGCCTGCTCGTCGTGGTTGGGCTCACAGAGGAGCGCCGCATCGTGACCGGCGGCAATGGCCTTCACCGCCGCGGCGGGAAGGTGGTACGTCGACGAGCAGCCCTTCATGCTCAAGTCGTCGGACAGGATGAGCCCGTCGAACCGCAGCGTCTCGCGGAGCAGCCCCGTGACGATCGGGCGCGACAGGCTGGCCGGCTCCGTCACGTCGAAGGCGGGCACCAGGACGTGCGCCACCATCAGCGCGGCCACCGACTGCGCGATCGCCGCCCGGAACGGCACCCACTCCACGGCCTCGAAGCGGTCGGGCGTCAGATCGAGGACGGGCAACGCGTGGTGCGAGTCCACCCCGGTGTCGCCGTGGCCCGGGAAGTGTTTGCCGCAGGCCGCGAGACCCTCGTCCTGCATGGCCTGAATCATCGCGGCGCCGAGCCGGGCCACGACGTCCGCGTCCGCCGACAGCGCGCGGTCGCCGATCGCGGGATTGGCGGCGTTGGTCAGCACGTCGAGCACCGGCGCGAAGTCGATGGAGATGCCGACGGCCCGCATCTCGCGGGCGAGCGCGCCGGCGAATCGCGCGGCGAGGTCCGCATCGCCGCACCGGCCGAGCGCCGCTACGGCCGGCCACTCCGTGAAGGGCCGGCGCATCCGCGCGACGCGCCCGCCTTCCTGATCGACACCGACCCACGCGGGCGCCGACGCGCCGAGCCGCGCGGCCTCGAACGCGACGTCGGCAACCTGCCCGGGGCCCTCGACGTTCCGCTTGAAGAGCGCGACCCCGCCGAGATCGAACTCTCGCGCCAGCGAACGGAGCTCGGGCGGAATGGCGAACCCGTCGAACCCGAGGAACACGAGCTGGCCGATCTGGCGCCGAATGCCGGACGGGGACATGGAAACCCATTATAATGACGCCCAGCGCCATCATGCCTGGACAATGACCATGGACCCTGTCGCCGAAATCAAACGCCTCTACTACGCGACGACACGCGCCACGATCCAGCGGGACCTCGAGAAAGCCGTTGCGCTCCTCAAGACGATCGCGGCAGAGGAGGATCGCGAGCGGGTCTCGGTCTTCATGGACGGCCTGTCCCAGATGCGGTCCGAATGGGGCGTCAGGCCGGTCTCCGCCGCGAACGTGTCGGTGCGGCCGAAACCGGACCGGCGATCCGCCGCCCGGCCGCCGAAGGCCAAGGGCTAGCCCCGGCGCGACTGCCCCGCCTGGACGGCTTTCCGGGCGAGGACCTTCACGGGCTCCGCGATGTTGCGGTCGGCCGCCAGCAGGCGGATGTCCTTCTCGACGAGCCGGTTGACCAGCGTCATCGACACGGCGATAGGAGACTTCGGGTTGAAGGCCAGCGCGCGGACGATGCTGTAGCTCTTGCTCCACGCGCGCGTCGTCCCGATGACGCGCAGGACGTCCTCCGAGAGGCTCGCCATCTTCGCGAATCCCTCGACATCCTGTTCGGCCACTTTGGGGCTGCTCAGCACGGCGAAGGCGACGATCTTGTTCGGATCGCGGATCAGGATCGAGCGCTCCTCCCGCGACCCGCGCATCGCCGCCTTGATCTTCTCCGACACGGTCATCGAGGCCAGCCGCTGGATCGCGGCTTCGCGGCGCCTCCCCGCCGCGTCCCCCCCGTCCGCGCCGGCGTCGTCGGCCTCCGGCGAGGCCGGCGCCTCGCCGCCGCCATCCAGCAGGGGCTCGTCCGTCACGGCCGCTGAGGCAACCTCCGGCTGGACGCCACGCTTCTCGAAGAACGCCACGATCTCGGGCGCGACGTCCGCACGGCCCAGGAAGCGCGCGAGTTCGCCGCGCGGGATGCGGCTGAGCGTGGATTCCGTCGCCGCCCGGATGCCCGGGTCGGCGTCGCCGGCGAGCAGCACCAGCAGGCCCAACTGCTCGTGCGCCCGCGGGGCGAGCACCCCCTGGGCCGCCATCATCCGGATGTCCGGCGCAACCTCCCCCCGCCTGAAGCAGTCGAGGAGCGGCGTCCGATACAGCGAGTCCATGCGGGCGCTATCGAAGGTAGCTCGCGAACGCGTCGGCGGCGATCGTGGCCGTCACGACCTTCCCGGGCCCGCCGAGCGGTCTGGCGGGCTTCCCGTTCAGCGACACGTCGACCGCTCCCGCGTTGCCGACGGTCAACGTGATTGACCGGTTCACGGGGAATTCGACCCGCTCGCCAGCCCCGAGCGTCCTCGCGGGCGTCCTCGTGCCGTCGACAGTGACCGATACCCAGCACGATTCTGTCGCGGAGAGACCGACGACGAGCGGCGCGGCCGCCGTGCTCGAAGGCGCCGGCGCCGGAACCGTCACCTGGGGAGCCGGTTCAGCCACCACCGGCCTCTCGCGGCCTTGCGGGGCGGCCGGTCCGCGGGCCCGCTGCGCAGCCATGTAGCCGATGAGCCCGAGGACCGCGATGAGGGCGATGGCCCCGAGGAGCTTCACGGCGGTTGTCGCCACGCGCCGGTGGCTCACGTAGCTCTCCGCTTGTTCGGCGGTCGTCGTCACGGGCACGTCCGCGGCCCCGGAATCCTCCGGGAACGCGGCCACGAAACTCGCGACTGCGGCCTCCGGGTCGAGGCCGACCTCGCGCGCGTACGAGCGCACGAACGCCCTCGAGAAGATGCCGCCGGGGAGCTTGGTCGGGTCGTTCCGCTCGAGCGCGTCCAGGACGCGCGCCGAGATCCTCGTCGTGACGGCCACCTGCTGCAATGTGAGTCCGCGCTTCTCCCGGGCCTGGCGCAGGAAGGTCCCGAAGTCGACCGCGCGCTCGTCTGCCATGGACATCGTCAGTCTCATGTGAGGCCACTCGCCCGCCGACATGGGGTCATCATGTTAGAGAACTGCTCCGCACGCTGTCAATCGGCGCTGCCCGCATATCGGGCGGACGTCCGCGCTACCGGGGGCGAATGCCGAAGAGCCCCGAAATCTCGGCCATCGCCGCCCACAGGTTGACGATGCCGAGTCCCGACACGGCGCCGCGCACGAGGTTGCTCTGCGTGAGCGCCTGGAGGGCGGGCCAGTTCTGGACGAAGTAGTTTCGGTCCCAGAACGGCGACCACGGCACGACGACGAGCACGAGGCCGACCTCGATGAAGTACGCGAGGAACACCAGCCGGCTCACCACGCTCACCGCAGTCCCTTTCGAGGCCCGGGCCGGCGGCCCTCTCTGGCGGCAAGGTCCGCCACCCTCTCGCCAACGTCCCGGTAGCCGGGCGCGCTCGACTCCAGTTCGATGAACACCGCGAGCGCGCGGGCGTCTTCCCCGCCGGCGTCAAGCGCGTCGCCGAGTTCGTAGAGCAGGCTGCGCGAGGCCTCCACCGACGGCGCGGGCGATTCGACCGCCCGTTCGAGCCACTCCACCGCTTCTCCGAGGCGGCCCTGATCGCGCGCAATCCGGGCCAGCATCGAGGCCGCCCGGAACCGGTAGAGGGGGTCTCGTGCCGCCGTGCGCAGGCACGCCATGGCCGAATCCACCTCGCCGCGGTTGAAGTACTCGCTGGCCTGGTCGTACGCCAGCGCCGAATTGACGCCGTCGAGGTCGCGGCCTCGCTGCCCTCGCAGTTCCTCGAAGTACCCGTCGAGGCCGCCGCGGTGTTCCGCCGGTGGCGGTGGCGGCGCCGCCGACGGATCCGGCCGCGCCTGTGCCACGTTCAGCAGGTCGTCGAGTTCACCGCTCAGATCAATCTCGAAGACGTCCCGTTCCGTCGCGGCCGGGTTCGGGCGACGGCGACTACCCTCGAGCACGGCGTCGAGATCAATGGCGGCCTCCGCCTCAGGCCCCGCCGGCTCGGTCACCCACTCGGCGGCCGCGCCGCCAGCGTCCGGGGGATCGAGCAGGGCGGGAGGCGGGTCCCCGGACGGCATGGCCCACAACGCGGGAAGCGACGCCACGTCCGCGAAAGACCGGTCTTCGGTCAGCGCGGAACGCGCGGGGACGGGGGACGCGAAGTCCGCCGTCACCGCCGGCGGCGCAGCCGCTTGTCGAACGTGCTCCAGCGCGGCCGCCTCGCCGTCTGGCACGCCGAGTCCCGTCAGGGCACGACCCAGCCGTTGGACGTGACTGCCGTCATCGGGCCGCGCTTTGACCAGTTGCTCGGCCAGCGATCGGGCTTCCTGCCATCGCTTCCGGGACAGGTAGGCGTCTGCCAACTGGATCTGCGCCCGGTAGCGCTGGTTCTCGTAGAAGCCTTGGCCGGAGATGCGGATCAGCTCCTCAAGCGCTGCGACGTCACCCGGAGCCACGGCCACGAACCGCTCGATCGCATCGAGCGCCAGGTCGGAGTCACCGCCGGACTCCGCGTGCTGGACCACGGCGGTGATGACGGCGAAGCCGATCTCCGGCGCGGTGCGCCCGATGTCGCAGCCCAGGTCGATCGCCGGTTGCGCGAGGTCGCCGCAACTGGCGAGCGATCGCGTCAGCGCCGCACGGCCTCGTTCGATCGACTCGAAGCGCAAGTCGACCTCGGCCTGGGCCAGCAGCACGATCGGGTCCGTGCTGCCGGAGAGAGTCGCCAGCAGCTCGCGCGCCCTCGCGCCGTCGTGCTGCGCCATGGCCTCGCGGGCCAGGTGGACGCGGGACGGGACATCGGAGGGGTCGGCTTCGAGCACCTTTTCGAGCGCGGAGGAGGCTGCGTCCGGCCGGCCGGCCCGCGTGAAGCCGCCGGCGACCGCCCGCCAATGGGCGGCCGTCTTCGCGACCTCAGTCGCGCCGTCCGGGTCGCCGGCCTCCAACAAGATCTCGACGAGGAGGCCGCTCGTCACCTCGTCATCCGGGTTGTGGCCGAGCGCGTCCCTCCAGGCCTGGAGCGCCTGTTCCGGCTTCCCCGCCGTCAGGTACGCTTGTCCCGCCGCCCGCAGCTGAGCGGCGGCGCCCGCGGCGTCGTTCACCGAGGCCAGGAGACGGGCGCTTTCCACGCGCCCCGCCGCGTTGCCGGGATCGAGCTCGGCCAGCAATGCCGCCGCCCCGACGGCGCCGGCCCGATCGCCGCGACGGACCCGCTGCTGGAAGAGCGCGTGCAGGTGCAGCCGCGCCTCGGCGGTCAGGCCCTGGCTGGCCGACAACTCCGCCGCGCGGCGCAACGCGGCGTCGTCGTCCGGGTGGATCTTGACGATCTTCTTGTAGAGGGCCGTCGCCCGGGAGACGAACCCCTCCCGCGCGAGATGCTCCGCGATCCTGGTGTACTGGGCGACCGCCTGATCGATCTGCCCCGCGCGCACGTAGAGGTCGCCGAGCACGTTCGCCGTGGACCAGTCCCTGGGAGTCTCCTCGACGAGCTTTGCGTACTCCTCGATGGCGGCATCCAGCCGTCCCTGGCGCAGCAGCTTCTCGGCTCTCCGGAGGGTGTCGTCGCGGTCCATGGGCCGATCGTGTCAGGCCTTCCTGGGTGGCTCGCCGGTCGAGCCGATTCTATCAAACAGCGACGCGGGCCGGAACGAGCGGCGGTGCTGGTCGGAGTACCCGAAGCGCGCCACCGCCGCGAGATGCTCGGGCGTCGCGTAGCCCTTGTGCCGCGCGTACCCGTACCGATCATCGGCGGCATGGAGTTCCAGCATCAGGCCGTCGCGGTAGACCTTGGCGACGATGGACGCCGCGGCGATGCTCGCGCAGAGCCGATCGCCGTGCACGATGCCCCGCTGGGCGACGGCGAGGCCCGGGACGTGAAAGGCGTCGACCAGGGCAACGTCGGGCTGCGGCACCAGCCGGGCGGCCGCGCGCCGCATCGCCTCGAGCGACGCCCGATGGATGGCCATGCGATCGATGTCGGCAGGTCCGACTTCCGCGACCGCCCACGCGAGGGCCCGGGCACGGATGGCCTCGCTCAAACGCTCGCGCTCCGCGCGCGGCACCGCCTTCGAGTCCGCGAGCCCCTTGATCCCGTCGTCGGGCGGCAGGATGACGGCGGCCGCGACCACCGGTCCGGCGAGGCACCCGCGGCCGACCTCGTCGATGCCGGCGAGGTGGACGAAGCCCCAGCGCCGGAGGGACGCTTCGGTGTCTCGCGTGGCTTCGATCCGCCGCATGGCTCCCGCGCCGGGACACACGAACGCTACGCCGGGCGTCTGGCCTCGCGCATCCGGGCGGCCTTGCCCTTGAGCTTCCGGAGGAAGTAGAGCTTCGCGCGGCGCACCTGGGCCGACCGCACGACGTCGATATGGTCGATGATCGGCGAGTGCAGCGGGAAGATGCGCTCGACCCCCTGCCCGAACGTCACCTTGCGGACCGTGAACGTGGCCCGGGCCCCGCCTCTGTGCTGGCCGATCACCGTGCCCTCGAACACCTGGATTCGCTCTTTGTCGCCTTCGCGCACCTTCACGTGCACGCGCACCGTGTCACCCGTCCGCATCGCGGGACGCTCGGCAAGCTGTGCCCGTTCGACTGTCTCAACCGCGCCCATGTTCGGCTCCTCTCTCTTCCATCAACGCGCGCAGCATCTCGCGCTCTTCGTCATCCAACTCCGCCGACGGCAGCAGGTCGGGCCTGAGGGCCAGCGTCCGCGCCAGCGCCTCCCGCTTCCGCCACCGCCGGATCTCGGCATGGTTGCCGGACATCAGCACGTCCGGCACCCGCCACCCCCTGAACTCCGCCGGCCGCGTGTAGTGCGGGTAGTCCAGCAACCCGCGGCTGAAGGAGTCCTCCTCCACCGAATCCTCGTCTCCCACGGCGCCCGGCTGCAGGCGCACGACGGCGTCGACGATCACCAGCGCCGGCAGTTCGCCGCCGGAGAGCACGAAGTCGCCGATCGACAGCGCTTCTGTCGCCAGCGCCTCGCGCACCCGGTCGTCCACGCCCTCGTACCGGCCGCACAGCACGACGATGTGGCCGAGGGCCGCCAGGCGCTCGGCCGCGGCCTGCGTGAAGGGGCGTCCCTGCGGCGACGTGAGGATGACCGCGTCGATGCCAGCCTCGGCCCTGATCGCGTCCACCGCCCTGAACAACGGCTCGGGCTTGAACACCATGCCCGGCCCGCCGCCGTACGACACGTCATCCACCGATCGGTGCCGGTCCGTCGTGTAGTCGCGCAGGTCGTGCACCCGCACGTCGACGAGGCCCCGATCGATCGCGCGCCGGACGATCCCCTCGCCGAGCGGCCCGTCGCAGAAGCGCGGGAAGATCGTGACGAGGTCGATTCTCACGCCTGCCCGCCCTCCCGCTCCCGGCGGCTGCGGGCGGTCTCGTTCAAGCCCAGCAGCCCCTCGGGGGCGGCGATCACGATCCGCCGGCCGGGCGGGTCGATCACCGGGCACATCTCGGCGGCGAGAGGAATCAGTTCCTCGCCCAGCGGCGTGCGCACCACGAGCCGGCTCACTGCTCCTTCGCCGTCCACCGCCACCACGTCGCCGACCGCGAGTCCGCCGCTCGTCTCGACCCGGCACCCGATCAGGTCGTGATGGTAGAACATCCCCGGCGGAAGCGCGGCGAGCTCGCCGGGGGGGATCCGGAGTTCGCACCCCGCCAGCGTTTCCGCATCGTCGATCGACTCGAACCCGTCGAAGCCCACGACGGGCCGCCCCTTCATGAACCAGACGGACCGCACGACGAGGCGCTCGATCACCCCGCCGCGCCGGGCCGCGACGGCGTGACCGGGCGCGAAGCGCTGCTCGGGGAAGTCGGTCTCGAGGTTAAGGATGACCTCCCCGCGCAGCCCGTGGGGACGCGCGACGCGCGCCACCAGGATCAGATCGTCCCAGCCCGCCTCCATCTAGCGCTGACCGTGCTCGTCACGGAACTCGACGGAGACGCGCGTCCCGTCGCGTTCGGCGGTGGCCATGGCGAGGGTGCGGATGGCCGTCGCCGTGCGCCCCTGGCGCCCGATCACCCGGCCGAGGTCCTCACCCGACACGACCACCTCGATCACCGAGCCGTCGCGGTGGGCCGACTCGGTGACGCGGACCGCGGCCGGCGTGTCCACCAGCGCGCGCGTCACCGTCTCGGCCACGTCTCGCGCGTGGCTCACTGTGCCGGCGCGGCGGCCGCAGCGCTGGCCTCGGCCACCGGCTCCTTGTACTTCTTCAGCAGGCTCTTGACGGTCGCGCTCGGCTGCGCGCCGGCCTTCAGCCAGTGCGTCACCCGCTCGCGGTCCACCTTGAGCGTCGCCGGCCGGGTCTTGGGGTTGTAGTACCCCAGGCGCTCGATCTCGCGGCTGTCCCGGGGCGTGCGCGCCTCGGTGACCACGACGCGATACGTCGGCTGCTTCTTCGCACCAATCCGGGTCAATCGAATCACCAGCATGTCACTCCTTCACCGCCGGGCCGTCCGGCCCCGCTCCTCACGTCCTCACGCTCCCAGGCCGCGCCCCTTGAGCATGGCCATGGCCTGGCGCATGCGCTTCCGGTTGCCGCCGCCGGCGCCGGCGCCCCCGACCGCCTTCAGCATCTTCCGCATCTGCATGAACTGCCGGAGCAGGCGGTTCACGTCTTCCACCGTCGTCCCGCTCCCGCGCGCAATCCGCCTCCGCCGGCTTCCGTCGATGATCCGGAAACTCCGCCGCTCGGATGGCGTCATCGAGTTGATCATGGCCTCGACGGCGTCCAGCTGTCCCTCGTCGGGGCCGGCGTCGCCGAGCTTCTTGAGGTTCCCCAGCCCGGGCAGCATCCCGAGTACCTGTTCGATCGGCCCCATCTTGCGCAGCGTCCGCAACTGGGCGAGGAAGTCCTCCAGCGTGAAATCGTCTCCCCGCAGCTTCTGTTCGAGGCGGGCCGCGTCGTCGCGGTCGACGACCTGCTCCGCGCGCTCGATGAGCGACAGCACGTCGCCCATGCCGAGCAGGCGGGACACCATCCGCTCCGCCTGGAACGGCTCGAAGTCCTCGAGGCGCTCCCCGACGCCGGCGAACGCGATGGGCACGCCGACCACTGCGACAACGGACAGGGCCGCGCCGCCGCGCGCGTCGCCGTCGAGCTTCGTCAGGATCACGCCCGTCGCGCCGACGAGCCGGTTGAACTCGCCCGCGCTCTTGATCGCATCCTGCCCGGTCATCGCGTCGGCGACGTAGAGCGCGTCGTCGGGATGGATCGTGTCGCGGATCGCGCACAGCTCCCGCATGAGCGGCTCGTCGATGTGGAGCCGTCCGGCCGTGTCGACGATCACCACGTCGAACCCGAGATTGCGGGCCTCGGTGAGCGACTCCGCGGCGCGGGCGACCGGATCCGTTTCGCCCGGCGGGTCGAACACCCGGATGCCCGCCTGACGTCCGAGCACGTTCAGCTGCTCGATGGCCGCGGGCCGGCGCACGTCGGTCGACACCAGGATGGGGTGCTTCCCCTGGCGCACCAGCCACTTCGCCAGCTTGGCCGCCGCCGTCGTCTTGCCCGCGCCCTGCAGCCCGAGCAGCAGGACGACATGAGGGCTGCTTTTCGACGCCCTGAGGCCACCCGGCGCATCCCCGAACAGCGCGATCAGTTCATCGCGCACGATCTTGACAACCTGATGCGCAGGCGTCAGGCTCCTCAGCACGTCCTGGCCGATCGCCCGCTCTCGCACGCGATCGACGAAGGCCTTGACGACCTTGAAGTTGACGTCCGCTTCGAGCAGCGCCATCCGGATCTCGCGGAGCGCCGACTCCACGACGGACTCCGACAGCCGTGCCTCGCCGCGCAGCGTGCGGAAAACCCCCTGGAGCCGTTCACTGAGCGAATCGAACATAGGTACAGTCGTACTGCGCCCGGATGCCGCCGCCCGCTCTCGAGGGAGCGCACCGTCCGGCCGGCATCACGCGCTATGGCGCAAACCCTTATGGTAGCGTCGGTTGGCCCGGGGTGTCAACGCGCCCGCGCCTAGACGGACGTGAGACGGTGGCCGAGCTTGTCCTTCTTCGCCTTGAGGTAGCGGCGGTTCGCCGCGGTGGCCGGAATCTCGATCGGCACGGTGCCGGACACGGACAGCCCGTATCCCTTCAACCCCACGAATTTCCTGGGGTTGTTGGTGAGCAGGCGCATGGATCGCACGCCGAGGTCGCCGAGGATCTGCGCCCCGATCCCATAGTCGCGCTGATCGGGCTCGAAGCCCAGGCGCTCGTTGGCCTCGACCGTGTCGAAACCCTGGTCCTGGAGGGCGTAGGCCCGGATCTTGTTCGCGATGCCGATGCCCCGCCCCTCCTGGTTCAGGTACAGGACGACGCCGCGCCCTTCGAGGCCGATGCGGCGGAGTGCGAACTCGAGCTGGTCGCCGCAATCGCACCTCGACGAGTGGAACACGTCGCCGGTCAGGCACCGCGAGTGGACCCTGACGAGCACGTCGCGGCCGTCTCCGATGTCGCCCCGCACGACGACCACGTGCGTCTCGTGGTCGATGAGGCTCTCGTACGCGAAGGCCCGGAACGCCCCGTACCGCGTCGGCAGGTCCGCCTCGGCGATCCGCCGCACCAGGCGCTCCGTGCGCATGCGGTACCTGATCAGGTCCGCGATCGTGATCATGAGGATCCCGTGGCGTTTCGCGAACCGCGCCAGCTGCGGCACGCGCGCCATGGATCCGTCCTCGTTCATGATTTCGCAGATCACGCCGGCGGGGAACAGGCCCGCGATGCGGGCGAGGTCGACCACGGCCTCGGTCTGGCCCGCGCGCACCAGCACGCCGCCGTCCCGCGCGCGGAGCGGGAACATGTGCCCCGGCCGCGACAGGTCCGACGGGGTCGTCGACGGGTCGATGGCCGCCGCAACCGTCGCCGCCCGATCGGCCGCCGAGATGCCGGTGCTCGTGCGGTGCCGGGCTTCAATCGACACGCAGAAGGCCGTCTCGAAGCGCGAACTGTTCCGGGACACCATCAGCGGAATGTCGAGCTCGTCGAGGCGCTGCCCGGTCATCGGCATGCAGATCAGGCCGCGCCCGTAGCGGGCCATGAAGTTGATCGCGGCGGGCGTCACGGCCGACGCCGCCATGGTGAGGTCGCCCTCGTTCTCGCGGTCCTCGCCATCTACGACGATGATCATCCCGCCGGCGCGGATCGCCTCGACGGCGTCCTCGATCCTGGCGAACATGCGGGCGGCCTTCGGCGGCGCCGGCGGCTTCGCCGCCCGGCTTTCGGGGCGTGAACGGGACGTCATGGCAGCGCCAGCGGCGAGGCCGCTCCCGCCGGCCACATGCCGGCAAGCTGCGCCACCCGCAGCACGTACTTGCCGATCACGTCGACTTCGAGGTTGACCCCGTCACCGGCACGGCTGGCCTGCAGGTTGGTGTGCTCCCAGGTGAACGGGATGATCTGGACGTCGAACTCCGATTCGCGCAGCGCGGCGACGGTCAAGCTGATGCCGTCGACGGCCACCGACCCCTTCGGGATGAAGTACGGCGCGAGCGAGGGACCGAAGGCGACCGTGATCCACCAGAACTCGCCGTCGGCCCTCACGCCGGACAACATGCCGGTGCCGTCGACGTGCCCGAGGACGAAGTGGCCGCCCATGCGGCCGTCCGGGCGCAGCGGGCGCTCGAGGTTCACGACTGCGTCCGGCCGCAGGGCCCCGAGGGTCGTCACGCGCGCCGTCTCCGGCCCGAGCTCGGTCTCGAACCGCGCGCCCAGCTGACCGACGACGGTCAGGCAGACGCCATTGACCGCAATGCTGTCGCCGCCGCGGAGTTCCCCGGCCAGCGGCGTCTCGATGGACAGCCGGTAGCCCCCCTCGATGGCGTCGAGCGCGGCGACACGGCCGGTGTGCTCAATCAGTCCAGTGAACATCGGCTTCGATACACACATCGTCCCCGCAGGGCCGCACGGAGATGCGGCGCAAGCTGGACCATGGAACCTGAGAGCGATTCACCCATGGTACTCCGGCCGGGCCGAGCGCGCGAGGGGTCACGACGAGCCACAGCGCATCGACGAGGCCCGCGCGCCACAGCGCCGCGTGCAGGGCCGGTCCCCCTTCGACGAGCAGCGAGTGGATGCCCCCGGGCGCGAGGCACGTGAGCGCGCCGCCCAGATCGTCCGGCACGGGCAGCAGCGTGGCGCCGGCCGCTTCCAGGTCGCGAACCCGCGCGCGCTCCCGTTCCATCGCGGCGGCGCTCGTCGCGACGATGACCGGCCCCGCGTCGGCGGTCGCGAACACCCGGGCCGAGGGCTGCACACGGAGCCGGCGATCGAAGATGACGCGCGTGAGCGGCCGGGCCCGGTAGACGTCGCGGGCGGTGAGCAGCGGGTCGTCGACGAGCAGTGTCCCGGATCCGACGGCGATGGCATCGACCTCCGCGCGCAGCAGCTGGCTCCGTCGGTTCGCCGCCGCGGAACTCAGCGCCGTTCGCACGCCGGCGGACGCCGCGATCCGGCCGTCGAGGCTCGTCACGGCCTTCACGACGACGTAGGGCCGGCCGCGCCGCACGGCGCTGAAGAACGGCCGGTTGATCCGGCGCGCGGCCTCTTCGCCCTCGCCGACGTCCACGCGGACGCCGGCGTCCCTGAGGCGGCGGAACCCGCCGCCTCTGACCTGGGCGTTGGGATCGCCGACGGCGGCGACGACCCGGGTGATGCCGGCCTCGAGGATGCCATCGACGCACGGCGGCGTGCGGCCGACGTGGTTGCAGGGCTCGAGCGTGCAGTAGAGGGTCGCGCCGCGGGCGGCTGGTCCGGCGTCGCGCAGGGCCACGACCTCGGCGTGGGGCCCGCCCGCGCACTCGTGGAATCCCGCGCCCGCGACGATCCCGTCCGGCGTCACCACCACGGCGCCGACGAGCGGATTCGGCGTGGTCAGGCCCCGTGCGCGCCCGGCGAGGAACAGCGCACGATCCATGAACGCCGCGTCGTCCATCACGCGGCTACCAGCCTTCGTCGAACAGCCCGTCGACGTACTCCTGCGCGGAGAAGGGCACCAGATCCTCGATCCCCTCACCGACGCCGACGTACCGGATGGGCAGCCCGAGGTCGTGCGCGATGGCGACGGCAATGCCGCCTTTCGCCGTACCATCGAGTTTCGCGAGGACGATCCCGGTCACGCCGGCCGTCGCCGTGAACTCCCGCGCCTGGGCCAGGCCGTTCTGCCCCACCGTCGCGTCGAGCACGAGCAGCACCTCGTGCGGCGCGCCGGGCACCTCGCGCGCGGCGATGCGGCGGATCTTCTGCAGT
The DNA here is from genome assembly GCA_963809475.1 of uncultured Acidobacteriota bacterium. GTDB lineage: Bacteria > Acidobacteriota > Vicinamibacteria > Vicinamibacterales > JAKQTR01 > JAKQTR01. The sequence continues at coordinate 1,859,136 of CAWEJS010000001.1, read as the reverse complement.
TCCTGCATCAGGTTGGCGCGGGTGTGCAGCCGCCCCGCCGTGTCCACGATGATCGGGCTCCGGCCCCGGGCTTTGCCGGCGGCCATGGCGTCGAACACGACCGACGCCGGATCGGCACCCTCCCGCGCACGGATGACGTCGACGTCCGCCCGGCGCGCCCAGATCTCGAGCTGCTCGACGGCGGCCGCGCGAAACGTGTCCGCGGCGCACACGAGCGGATGCTCTCCTCGCGCCTTGCAGAGGTGAGCGAGCTTCGCGACGCTCGTGGTCTTGCCGGTGCCGTTCACGCCGACCACCATCACGACCGTGGGATCGCCCGCGGCCGGAGGCGCCCCGCTCGCGCCGTCGAGGATCGTGACGATCTCGGCTTTCACGAGGTCGCGCAGCGTCTCGCCGTGGCGCACGCGCGCCTGGACCGCCGACACGATGCGCTCGGAGGCGGCGACGCCGACATCAGCGCCGATGAGCAGCTCTTCGAGCGCGCCGGCCGTCTCGGCATCGACATGGGAGGTGCGCCGCTCGGGCGCGTCCGCGCGGCTGGCAATCTCGTCGAAGCGCCCCAGCAACTGCTGCGCGGTGCGCCGCAGCCCGTCCCGGACGCGGTTGAACAAGCCCATCGCGCGATTCTATCATCCGCCCTCCGGCCGGGTCCGCAGGGCCGGGAGCATCACGCGCCCCGGCGCGGCGGCGATCCGGCGGGCTCGGAGTGGATGTCGCCGAGGAATGGGATATGCAGCACGGCCTCGTAGGTCGGACCGGCGGAGGCGAGATGGCTCCTGTAAAGCGTGCCGCACGACACGGTGCAGCCGCAGCCGACGGGCGGCATGTCGCGGACGAGGTCCGCCCACGCCGTGCCGGTGGCGACCTTGACGCGGCCGACGGTCAGGTGCGGCGAGAACGGGCGCGCCTCGGGCACGAGGCCGGCCCGCGTCAGGCGGTCTCCGAGCACCGCGTGGACCCGCTCGAGGGTCTCGACGCCGTCGGTCACGCCGATCCAGATCACCCGCGCCGCGCCCCGTCCGGGGAAGACGCCCCATCCGCCGAAGCCGATGCGCGCGGGGTCGAGGTCGAGCGGGGCCGACAGCAACTCCCGCAGCAACGGCAGCCGATCGTCCTCGAGCTCCCCGATGAAGTGCAGCGTGAGGTGGAGGTTGCGCGCGTCGACCCACGTGACGGTGCGGGCGAGGCCGGGACGCCGCTCCGCGCGCTGCCGCAGCTGCCCCGACGCGCGGGCCACGCGGTCGCGGGACGGCTCGTCGAGATCGACCGCGAGGAACAGACGCATCACCGGCGATCCGGCGGAGGCGCGTACACGAAGGCACCGCCGGGCGCCTGCCCGCCGATCACCCGTCGTGACAGGTCGAGCGCGAGCTGCGTGGCGAACTGGCGGACACGCGTCCGCCCGGCCGGGAACCGGAAGGTCCGGACGATGCGGTCGGCCGCCGTCGTCACTGCGATGGCCACGGTCCCGACGGGCTTCTCGTCCGAGCCGCCCGATGGCCCCGCGATGCCCGTGACGCCGACGCCGAGCTCCACGCCCGCGCGCGCGCGAATCCCGTCCGCCATCGCCACGGCGACCGGCTCGCTGACGGCGCCATGAGCCGCGAGCATCGCCGGCGGCACGCCGAGCCACGACGTCTTCGCCTCGTTGCTGTAACACACGGCGTTCATCGAGACGTAGTCGGAGCTGCCCGCAACCTCCGTCAGGCGCGCCGACACGAGACCGCCCGTGCACGACTCGGCGACGGCGATCCGCCAGCCGCGGGCTCGCAGCAGCTGCCCGACCACCTCTTCGAGTTCCCGGCCGTCCGTGCTGAACACGTCGGCTCCCAGGATCGCGCACAAGCGGGCGGATGCGCCGTCGAGCCTCGCAGCCGCCTCGGAGGGGGACGCGGCGCGCACCGTCAGGTGAAGCTCGACCTTCCCCGGGGAGGACAGGATCGTGGTCTCAACCGGCAGGTGCTCGTGCAGCCACCCTGAATAGACCGGCGCGGTGGCCTCGTCGACCTCGGACTCGGTCCGCCCGCAGATCCGGAGCACCCGGCGATGCAGCCGCTCGCCTCCGGAGAGGGGCTCGAGGCGCTCGGAGGCGACGCGCTCGAACATCGGCGTCAGTTCGGCCGGCGGGCCGGGCAGCAGCACGAGGATCCGGCCGTCGTGCTCGATCCAGAGGCCGGGAGCCGTTCCGAGCGCGTTCGGCAGCACCACCGCCCCGGCCGGCACCATGGCCTGCCGGCGGTTCCGTTCGGGCATGCGCGCGCCGCGATCGCTGAATCGCCGCCTGATGACACTCACGATCGCCAGGTCCTCCTCCATCGTCCTCGACGTGACGACGGCAACCGCCTCGCGCGTCAGGTCGTCGTCGGTCGGGCCGAGGCCGCCGCACAACACGACAAGCTCGGTGCGATCGAGGGCCGTGCGGATCGCGGCCTCCAGATCGCCCGCGCGATCGCCGACGACGGCTTTCGCCCGGACTTCGATGCCGAGCGCGTTGAGCCGTTCCGTGATGACGAGGGAATTGGTGTCGAGACGGGGCGGGACGAGCAGTTCGGTGCCGACGGCGATGATCTCCGCCCAGCGGAGCCGCGGGACCGGCGACGCCGTCATCGCATCCACTCCGAACGCCACCAGATGAGCAGGTGCACGACGGCGTTGGCGTACACGCCGGCCATCACGTCGTCCGCCATGATGCCCCAGCCGCCGGGCAGGCGCTCGAACCGGTTCGTGGGCCACGGCTTGACGATGTCGAACACGCGGAACGCGACGAACGCGGAGAGGAAGACGGGCCACGACGAGGGCAGCCACACGAGGCTCACGAACATCCCCACGACCTCGTCGAGCACGACCGGCCCGGGGTCCTCGACGCCGAGGTGGCGCTCGGTGATCCGGGCGCTCCAGACGCCCAGGACGAACAGCAGGATCGCGGCCGCCGGTTCCAGTCCCGGCACTGCCGCCCAGCGGAGCGGCAGAATCAGCAGGAACGCCGCGGCCGATCCGACGGTACCCGGCGCCACCGGCGCGAACCCGGTGTAGCCGAACGACGCGATCGCGACCGCGATGCGCGAGGAGCGAGTCGGTGTGGTCATTGGAGACGGGCCTGCGGTTCAGCGGCCGACGGCGGTCACAATCCCGGCACGCGGACGACGCGCGTGCCCGCGAGGCGGTCGTGCAGGCCGCGGCCGTCGCCGACGAGCCCCGCAATCCACCCGAGGCCGGCCGGCAGCAGCGACAGGATCATCGCCGCGCCGCGGAGACTGGCCCGCCGCAGGTCCATGCCGCCCCGCCCGGCCGGGACCACTTCGATCGCGGCGGCCATCTTGCCGAGCGTCTGGCCGAGCGTGCCCGTGAAGAGCACGACGTAGCCGAGATTCAACAGCAGCAGGAACGCCGCCATCGGCACGACGGGGAGGATGTGGACGTCGTTCAGCGTCAGGTTGCAGATCGCGAGCGTGAAGTGCAGCACGACGAGATCGATCAGGACGACGAGGCCGAGGTCGATCGCCGCCGCGGTGGCCCGGCGGCCCGCGGGCGCCGGCGCGTCCCCCAGCGGCCTCGTGCGGTGCTCATCCGGGTCCGTCGCGGCAGTGGCGGGCTCGGGCGCGGGGCCAGGAGTGGCCTCGGATGGGCCGTCCAGATCGAGAGGCAACGCGTCTGGCTGCGGTCGCGCGATCCGGGCCCGAATGCGTGCGGGCGTCGGCGTCGAGCGCCTGACCGCGAGTGGAGGCCGCGGCGGAGGCACCGGGGCCGTTCCCTCGCCGCCGAACAGCGGCAAATCGACGGGCGTGCCCTCCGGCTGGCCCGCGAGCAGCCGATCGAGGCCAGACGCAGGCGGCGCGGCTCCAGTTCTCCGGTACCGCGAACCCCGGGCGAGCTGAGGATCGCGAAGCGGTGTCGCGCGGAGAGACGGCCCGGAGGAACTCGCGGCGTCCGCGCCTTGGGTGGAGCGTTCGACCAGCGAGAAGTCGAAGCCGCAGTTCTTGCAGCGATCGACGCTGTCGAAACCGAGGTAGCCGCACTTGGGGCACTTCATCGGCGAACCTCGGCGGGCGTCGGCGCCCGTTCGGCGGGGACCTCGTCCGCCTCCGCCGCGCGCTCGGCGCGAGGTTCGAGCAGCGTCCGCTGGAGGTCGGCGCGCAGGCGGAGGGCGTCCGGCGCGAACGGATCGGCCTCGGGCACGCCGTCGAGCGCAGCCAGGGCGGCTTTGATGTGGCCGCCGCTGTACAGCTCACGGGCCCGCGCCAGCGCAATCTCCGCGGGCGTGGGGACGGGCAGGGGTTCGCGCTCGAAGACGACCGAGGCGCCGGCGGGCGCCGGCTGCGCGCCCCGGGCGACCAGGGGCCGCAGCCAGTCCCGCGAGGCCGCGAACAGCATGACCGCGCCGATCGCCAGCGCCGTGACCAGGATCGGCAGCGCGCGCACGGGCCTCGCCTGCCGCGCGGGCTCGCCGTCCGTCCCGGCGGCGGTCCTCGCCGTGCCCGGCCGCGTCCGCCATCTCCGCGGCGCCGGCGAGGGCGCCGACAGCCGGTCCAGGCGTTCGAGGTGCGCGCGGGCGAGGTCGTGAGGGTCCCCGCTCGCGATCGCCGACGTCAGCAGCTGCCGCGCCATCTGGCCGTCGCCCCGGTCGAGCGCCGCCGCCCCCTCTTCGACGAGTTGTTCGGCCCTCCGCTGGCGTTCCGCGAGCGCCCCGCGCGCCCGCTCGATGTACGAGCGCGCGCGCGCGTGCCCGCGATCGAGGAACAGCACGCGCCCCCAGACGTTGATGGCCTCCTGGAAACGCCCGCCGAAGTAGTGCTCCAGGCCGGCGAGCAGCAGTTCGTCGATCTTCGCCTCCCGATCCAGATCGGGCGCGCTGCTGTCCGGTCGCGGGGTGTTCACGGGCATGGGGTCGGTCATCTGCTCGGCGCTCGCGGGAGAATTATACGCCACACTCAGCGGGCCTCGTCGTCGCGCTCGCCCGCACGGGACGGCGCGATGCCGAGGGTGCGCATCTTGCGGTAGAGGTTGCTCCGCTCGATGCCGAGGACCTCCGCGGTCCGCGAGATGTTGCCCTGCTGCCGGGCCATGGCTCTGAGGATGTAGTCGCGTTCGAACGCGTCGCGGGCGTCGTGCAGCATCTGCGTCTCGGCGGCCGCCGCGGCCGGCTCGCTCCGCACGCCGCCGCCGAGGAACGCCAGGTCCTGGGCCGTGATCACCTCGCCCGGCACCATGATGATCAGCCGCTCGATGACGTTCCGCAGCTCCCGCACGTTGCCCGGCCAGGCGTACTGCGCGAGCGCGCGCGACGCGGACTCATCGACGCTCTTCAGGCGCCGCCCGTACTCGCGGGCGAACAGCCGCATGAAGTGCTCCGCCAGGAGCGGGATGTCGGCCTGCCGGTCGCGCAGGGGCGGCACGAAGATCGGGATGACGTTCAGCCTGAAGTACAAGTCCTCCCGGAACCGGCCCTCCTTGATCTCCCCCGTCAGGTCCTTGTTGGTGGCGGCCAGCACGCGCGTGTCCACGCGGACCCGGGCGGTGCCGCCGACGGGCTCGACCACCTGCTCCTGCAGCACCCGCAGCACCTTGGCCTGGGTCTTCAAGCTCATGTCGCCGATTTCGTCGAGGAAGATGGTCCCGCCGTCGGCGAGCTCGAATTTGCCCCGCCGGTCCGACACGGCCCCCGTGAACGCGCCGCGCACGTGCCCGAACAGCTCCGACTCGATCAGGTCCTCGGGAATCGCCGCGCAGTTCACCTCGACGAACGGGCCGCCTCTCCGGCGGCTGAGGGCGTGAATCGACCGTGCGACGATCTCCTTGCCCGTGCCGTTCTCTCCCGAGATGAGGACGCGCCCGTTGGTCGGCGCCGCCATCGCCACCTGCTCGCGCAGCTGGTTCATGGCATAGCTCTCGCCGACCATCGTGAGATCCTGGTCGACGCGCGCCCGGAGCGCCCGATTCTCCACCTCCAGGTGCTGCTGGCGGAGCGCATGGCCCACGGCCAGCACCGTCTTGTCGAGTGAGAGCGGCTTCTCGATGAAGTCGAACGCGCCGATCTTGATGGCCTTCACCGCCGACTCGATGTTCCCGTGCCCCGAGATCATGACGACGGCGGCGTCCACCTGGCGGTCGCGCAGGCGCTGCAGCGTGGTCAGCCCGTCGATCCCCGGCAGCCAGATGTCCAGGAGGATGACGTCGTAGGCCGAACGCGTCAACCGGTCGAGGCAGGCTTCCCCGCTGTCGACGGCATCAACGCTGTACCCTTCGTCGCGCAGGACGCCGGTGAGCGCCGTCCGCACGCCCGGCTCGTCGTCCACCACCAGGATGGCCGCCTTCACGACGCCTCCGCCGCGGGCTGGGTCTCACCGTCCCCGCTCGGCAGTTCGATGGTGAACCGCGTGCCGCGCGGCTCGTTCGGGCCGACGTCCACCGTCCCTCCGTGTTCCGCGACGATCCGCCGGACGATCGCCAGCCCGAGGCCGCTCCCGCGCTTCTTCGTGGAGTAATACGGCATGAAGAGCTTGTCCCGCTCGCCCGGGGCGATTCCGGGGCCGTCGTCAGCGACGATGATCCGCACGACCCCGAGGGAGGCGTCGTGCCTGGTCTCCACGACGATCAGGCCCTTCTGGTTGACGGCCTCGATCGCGTTGTCGACGAGGTTGATCACGACGCGGCGGATCTGGTCCGGGTCGAGGCGCACGCGCGGGACCGACACCGCGAACAGCGTCTCGATCTGCACGTGCTGGAAGAGCCCATCATACAGCCCGAGGGTGCTCGCGAGCAGCTGGTGCACGTCGGTCGGGACGCGCCTGGGCGCCGGCATCCGCGCGAACTGCGAGAACTCGTCCACCAGCGTCTTGAGGGCTTCGACCTCGCCGACGATGGTCCCCGTGCACTCGGTGACGAAGCCCCGCACCGGGTCCGGCGCGGAGGCGAACTGGCGCTGCAGCCGCTGCGCACAGAGCTGGATCGGCGTGAGCGGGTTCTTGATCTCGTGCGCCAGGCGCCGCGCCACCTCCCGCCACGCGGCGACCTTCTGGGCGCGGATGAGCGGCGTGATGTCGTCGAGCACGAGGACGCGCCCATCAGGCAGGCGCCCCTCGCCGTGCAGCGGCGTGGCCGCGAGCGCCAGCTGCACCTCGCGGCCGTCCCGGGTCAGCACGATCTCCTGGGCCGGCCACTCCCGGCCGGGCACGTACGCCGTCGTCGCCAGCGCCGCCAGGGGCTGGAGGTCGGCGGCGGCGAACACCGCCTCTGCCGGCTGGCCGACGACGCCGGGATCGAGCCCGAGCAGCCGCGCGGCCGCCGGGTTCATCGTGCCGACGCGGCCGGCGGCGTCCACCGTGATGACGCCGGTCGCCACGCGGTCGAGGACGGCCTCGGTGAAGCGCCGCCGCTCCTCCACCTCGGCATGCTTCCGGTGGAGATCGACGCTGGACTGCTCGAGCTGGCGGCGGCTCGAGGCCAGCTCGTCCACCATGCTGTTGAAGGCGTCCACCAGGGACCCGAACTCGTCGACTGTCTCCCGCTCGACGCGGTGCTCGAAGTGGCCGGCTCCGATCTCGCGGGCCGCCGCCGCCAGCAGCTGGACCGGCCGCGTGATCCGCTTCGCGAGGTACAGCCCCATCCAGGTGGCGCTCACCAGGATCATGAGCGTCACCATCAGGAAGAACGAGAGGTAGACCCCCGTCAGCGGGCGCTTGAGGACCCGGAGCTGGCTGTAGGACTCGTAGGCCTTCGTCATGCGGCGCGCCCGGAGCGCCATGTCGCCGGTGAGCGGCACGGACCCCACGACGACGCCGGCGGCGGTGCCGTCGGGCCGCCGGACGACGGCCGCCGCACGGAGCAGTTCATCCCCGTTGTCGAGCGGCTCGCGGACCCACGTCTCCGGCTGACCGCTGGCCGCCAGCGCCGCCAGCCGTTCCGACGAGGCGCGGGACGCGGCGGGGCCGGCGGCCGCCGACGCCACGTCGACGACCGGGACGGCGCGCAGCCCGCCGTCGAGGCCCGCGGCCGTCCGGTACACCTCGACGAGCGTCAGGCGCCGCTCCGTGATGGGCACGGCGAGGGCGTCCCGCAGGGGTTTCAGGTCGGACGCCCCGAGGTCGATCGGCCCGAGCGCGCGCGCGAGGCGGGCCGTCTCGTCACTCACCTGCCGCTGCCGGTCGTGGTAGTAGTCGCTCGCGATCCGCTGCGAGGACTCCAGCATCTCGTCCATCGGCGCGTTGAACCACCGGTCCACGCTGTTGAAGATCAGCTGGCTGCCCACGAAGAGGACCAGGACCGCCGGGATGATCGTCATGCCGAGCAGCACCAGGACGAGCTTCGCCCGGTAGCGGGCGAACGGCAGCGCCCGCTTCCGCTCGACGACCAGCTTGATGACGTTGCGCGCGAGCACGAACACGAGCCCCACCAGCATGGTGAGGTCGACGATCGACAGGGAGTAGAGGACGAACTCGCTGAGGAAGTCCGGGGCGAGCCGGCTGGACCGGTAGAGGAGCGTCATCATCGCGACGAGCGCCGCGACGAGGACGAAGATGCCCAGCAGGACCTGGAGCGGGTTGTCGCGGAACGGGCGCCTGGGCCTCGGCGGCGCGGCGCCGGGCGGAGGCGGGCGGAGCGACATGGACGATCCCGGCAACTCCGGCATGCTCGGCCTCGCCCGCCCTAGGGGATGAAGGTGAACCGGGCGAGCCCGCTCGCGGCGTCCCGCCCCCAGGGCCAGAAGAACCACGCCACACGCGGGCGCGTGCGGACCCGGATGCGCACGTAGTACTCGACGTTCGGCTCGAGCTGCGCCGTGCCGAAGAGGGGCAGGCGGTCGAAGCCCGTGACGAAGCGCTCCGCGTCGGTCCGGTCCTCGGACACCTTCGAGTCGTCGAGGCGCCCGTCGACGCTGCGGCTCAGCTGATAGCGCCGCGTCAGCGTGTCGTGCTGCATCGACGCCGCGACGGTCGCGGTGCCGATCGTGCGGTCGAACCAGATGCTGACCGGGCGCCGCAGCTCCGCCTCGTACGTCACCGTCGCGGTCAGGCCGGATTGGACCGCGTCCGCGAGGCCGTCCATCAGGCCGTCCCCGACGGTGGACGACACGTACACCCGCCCGTCGCGCGCCACGGCGGCGACGTCCACGCGCGGCGACCCGCCGCCCTCCAGCATGAGCGCGCCCAGCACGAGCGCCACGAGACGCGTGACCATCACTCCTTCGCGTTGATGAGGTCTTTGAGCTCGACCATGAACTCGCCGATGTCCCGGAAGTCCCGGTACACCGACGCGAACCGGACGTAGGCCACTTTGTCCAGACGCTTGAGGTCCTGCATCACGAACACGCCGATCTCGCCCGTGCCGATCTCCTTCTCCGGACGGTCCTGCAGGACGCCCTCGATGCGGTCGGCGATGGCCTCGAGCGCCGACACCGTGACGGGCCGCTTCTCGCAGGCCCGCAGCATGCCGGCGATGAGCTTCTGCCGCTCGAAGCGCTCGCGCCGCCCGTCCTTCTTGATCACCATGTACGGGATGTCGTCGACGCGCTCGTAGCTCGTGAAGCGGCGGCTGCACTCGAGGCACTCGCGCCGGCGCCGGATCACGTCGCCTTCCTTGCTCTCGCGGGAGTCGACGACCTTGTCACCCATGTGGCCGCAGTAGGGACACTTCATGGTGCGTCCTCGGCGGACTCGGACGAGGCCAGCCCGCGCAGGCGGCCCAGGCTCAGCCCTTCCTGCGCGAGGAAGATCGCGCCGGCAATCGTCACCGGCAGGAACGAAATCGCGTGCAGCACGAGCGCCGCGCCCACCGCCCGATCGTTCGCCACGCCGAAGAACGCCACGGCGCCAATCTGGTACGCCTTGTGGTACCCGCCCACGGAGCCGGGGGTCGGCACGGCGACGCCGACGACGAGAATGGCCATCATCAGGAAGGCGCCCGGATAGCTCATGTCGATGTGGAACGCCCGCGACCCGAGGTAGATCGGCCCCGCGATCGCCAGCCAGACGGGCAATGACAGCAGGCCGGCCATCGCGAGCCGCCGGGGCTGCCTGACGATCGCGAGCCCTTCCAGAAACGTCTGCACGAGTCTGGCGATGGCGGCAGCGACGCGGGCGGGCACGATCCGTTCGATCTTCAGCGCCCACGCGGCGAGCGTGTCGGGGTGCCCGGCCAGGATCATCATGACGACGAGCCCGCCGATCGAGCCCGCGGCCGCCAGCAGGCCGCCGGACTTGAGGGCGCTGAACACGGCCGCGTGCCCCGTGGCCACCACCGGGTGGTAGAAGACCAGGTAGAACCCGAAGAGCAGAAGGACCGTGATGAGATCGAGCAGGCGCTCGAGCACGATGGTCGCAAACGCCGACGTCGCGCTGAACCCCGCCCGCTTGGCCAGCAGGTACGGGCGCACGACCTCGCCGGCCCGGGCCGGGAGCAGCGTCGACACCGCGAACCCGATCACGGTGGTCTTGAAAACCTCGAAGAACGGCGGCCGGCCGAGGGGGCGCAGCAGATACCCCCAGCGCACGGCCCGGAGAAGGTACGTCAGGCAGGTCACGCCGACCGCCAGGAGCAGGAGCCAGGGATCGCCGCCCTGGATCTCGGTCCACACGGCCCGGAGGTCGGCGCCGCGGAGAAACCACACCACCATGGCCACGGCCAGCGCCAGCGCGGCCGCGGTGCGAAAGTGCCCACGCATCCGCCTGCGACTCTACTACATCGACAACGGCAAGTCTATCGATGCCAGCGAGTTACCGTCAGGGGTAACCCTCGCCCTTGAACGTGCGCCGCCGTGCCGCTAACATGGGCCGCACCACCCTGGGGGACTCCATCATGAAAGACGCACTCATCCAGACGAGGCTCGAGGGACTCCTTCCCTTCCGCCAGGGCAAGGTCCGCGACGTCTACGAGGCCGGCGGCGACCTTCTCATCGTCGCCACCGACCGCATCTCGGCCTTCGACTACGTCCTGGCGTCGGGCATCCCCGACAAGGGCGCGGTCCTCAACCAGCTGTCGGCCTTCTGGTTCGGCCTGATGACCGACATCGTGCCGCACCATGTGATCACGACCGACCCCGAGGCGTACCCCGAACCCGCACGGCGGTACGCGGACATCCTCCGAGGCCGGTCGATGCTCGTCAGGCGGACGCGCCCGCTCTCGATCGAATGTGTCGTCCGGGGCTATTTGTCCGGCTCGGGCTGGAAGGAGTACCAACAGACCGGACGCGTCTGCGGGGTGGCGCTCCCGGCGGGCCTCCGCGAGTCGGACCGCCTCCCGGGCCCGATCTTCACGCCCTCGACCAAGGCTGAGAGCGGCCACGACATCAATATCACCGAGGCCCAGGCCGCCGAGATCGTCGGCACCCGCCTCGTCGGGGAGATCCGCGACCGTTCGCTCGAGGTGTACGGGCGCGGCGCGCGCCACGCGGAGCAGCTGGGCATCATCGTGGCGGACACGAAGTTCGAGTTCGGCCTGGCGGACGAGCCGGGCGGGTCCACCCGCCTGCTGCTCATCGACGAGGTCCTCACGCCGGACTCCTCGCGGTTCTGGCCGGCGGACTCGTTCCGGCCCGGCGGTCCCCAGCCGAGCTTCGACAAGCAGTACGTCCGCGACTACCTGGAGCAGATCGGTTGGAACAAGCTCCCTCCGGCACCGGCGCTGCCGCCCGACGTCGTGCTGAAGACGCGGGAGAAGTATGTCGAAGCGTTCCGCCGCCTGACCGGCCGCGAGCTCGCCTGAACCCCGGCGAAGCCTCGCCGAAGCTCGGCCGAGGCAACTGCGAGCTGAGGCCGAGCGGAGGCGGGCGCCTTGACACCCACCCGGCCGTCCGTCATAATTAGCAGTCGCAGGTAGTGAGTGCTAGCGCGCAGTACGGCTGAGTGCTGGCTGGGTCGGGTTCCTCATATCAAGCAGGAGCGATGAGCACTATGAAGGTCAAGCCACTTCATGACCGGATCCTCGTCAAGCGGATCGAGGAAGGCGAACAGGTGGTCGGCGGGATCATCATCCCGGACACCGCCAAGGAGAAGCCTCAGCAGGGCAAGGTGGTCGCGGTCGGCGCCGGCAAGGTCGACGAGAAGGGCAAGCGCATCGCCCTCGACGTCAAGGCCGACGACACGATCCTGTTCGGCAAGTACTCCGGACAGGAGATCAAGCTGGACGGCGAGGAGTTCCTCATCATGCGCGAGGATGAGGTGCTTGGGGTGATCGAAGGCTGAGGCCGCTGAGGTCAAGGAGTTTAACGATGGCGAAGCAGATTCAATATGGAGAGCAGTCGCGCCAGGCGCTGCTGCACGGCGTCAACAAACTGGCGGACGCGGTCAAGGTGACGCTGGGCCCGAAGGGCCGCAATGTCATCCTCGACAAGAAGTTCGGCTCGCCGACGATCACCAAGGACGGCGTGACCGTGGCGAAGGAAATCGAGTTGAAGGACCCGCTCGAGAACATGGGCGCGCAGATGGTGCGCGAGGTCGCGAGCAAGACGTCGGACGTCGCCGGCGACGGCACGACCACGGCGACCGTGCTCGGCCAGGCGATCTTCCGCGAGGGCGCGAAGATGGTGGCGGCCGGCTCGAACCCCATGGACATCAAGCGCGGGATTGAGCACGCGGTCGAGACGATCATCGCCGATCTCAAGACGCGGTCGAAGCCCGTGAAGGGCCACATGATCGCCCAGGTCGGCACCATCTCGGCGAACAACGACGACACCATCGGCAAGATCATCGCCGAGGCGATGGATAAGGTCGGCAAGGACGGCGTCATCACCGTCGAGGAAGCCAAGACCCTTGAAACGTCGCTCGAGGTGGTCGAGGGCATGCAGTTCGACCGCGGCTACCTCTCGCCGTACTTCGTGACGGATCCCGAGCGCATGGAAGTGGTGCTCGAGAACCCGATGATCCTCATCAACGAGAAGAAGATCAGCTCGATGAAGGATCTGCTGCCGGTGCTCGAGCAGGTGGCGCGGCTGGGGAAGCCGTTGCTCATCATCGCCGAGGACATCGAGGGCGAGGCGCTCGCCACGCTGGTGGTCAACAAGCTGCGCGGCACGCTGCAGGCCGCGGCGGTGAAGGCCCCGGGCTTCGGTGACCGGCGCAAGGCCATGCTCGAGGACATTGCGATCCTGACCGGCGGCAAGGCCGTCACCGAGGACCTCGGCATCAAGCTCGAGAACGTGAAACTCGAGGATCTCGGCAAGGCGAAGAAGATCACGATCGACAAGGACAACACGACGATCGTCGAGGGCGCGGGCAGCGGGTCCGCCATCGAGGGCCGCGTGAAGCAGATCCGGTCCCAGATCGAGGAAACGACCTCGGACTACGATCGCGAGAAGCTGCAGGAGCGGCTGGCGAAGATCGTCGGCGGCGTCGCGATCATCAAGGTCGGGGCGGCCACCGAGACCGAGATGAAGGAGAAGAAGGCGCGGGTCGAGGACGCGATGCACGCCACCAAGGCGGCCGTCGAGGAGGGCATCGTCGCCGGCGGCGGCGTGGCGCTCATCCGCTCGCTGACGGCCCTGGCCGCTCTCAAGCTCGACGGCGACCAGCAGGTGGGCGTCAATATCGTGAAGCGCGCCATCGAAGAGCCGCTGCGCTGGATCGCCCAGAACGCCGGCCTCGAGGGCTCCATCGTCATCCAGAAGGTGAAGGACGGCGAGGACGACTTCGGCTACAACGCGTTGACCGACAAGTACGAGCGCCTGATCGCGGCGGGCGTCATCGACCCGACAAAGGTCGTCCGCTCGGCCCTCCAGAACGCGTCGTCGATCGCGTCGCTGCTCCTGACGACCGAGGCGATGGTCGCGGACATCCCGGAGGAGAAGAAGGACGGACCGATGCCGGGCGGCGGCCCGGGCGGCATGGGCGGGATGTACCAGGGGCTGGGGGCTAGCCAGTAGCCAGTAGCCAGTAGCCAGTAGGAATACGACGAGTACGACGAAAAGGCCCGGTGGGCGCGATGCCCACCGGGCCTTTTCGTTGACGCCGGTTCCGCTCGACTGCCGAGTCCCGAGTCCCGATCTTCCTACCGCAGCGTGAACGTCAGCTCGATCGTCACCAGCACGGGAACGGGCTGTCCAAAGCGCTTGCCGGGAACGAAGCGCCACTGCTTCGCGGCCTTCATCGCTTCCTGGTCGAGGCCGAAGCTGGAGTCGAGCGAGCGGGCGATGTCGCACTCCCCCACCGACCCGTCGGTGCCAACGACGCAATCGAGCACCGCGGTGCCCTGGATCTTCGCGCGCATCGCGTCTGCGGTGTAGGCGGGTTTGACGTCCCGCAGAAGACGCGGCAGTTCGATTCCCGACCCCGGGCGGTAATAGCCGCCGCCCGTGCCGCCGCCGTACCCCGGCCCCAGGCCCGACCCCGTGCCCGACCCGATGCCGGTGCCCGTGCCGGTGCCCGACCCGCCGCCGGTGCCGGAGCCTTGAGCGGTCGGGGAATTCGACGACTTCATGCCGTCGAGCACGCCCGCCAGCGACTGGTCGGCGGACGCCATGGCCTTCGCGGGGATGTTGAAATCCTGCTTCGGCAGTTCGTCCTCGGGCGTCTTGACCGGTTCGATCTCCGGCGGCTTCAGCACCGGCATGGTGATCTTGTCCTTGCCCGGCGCCTGAGCCAGCCGAGGGGGCTCGATGGACCTGTTGCCGCCGCCCCCTCCTCCGCCTCCGGGGCCTGGCTCGTTCAGCCAGACGATGCGGTCCCTGGGGATCATCTCTTCCGAGGCACGCCGCAGGTCGAGCGGCGTGGGATCGGGCAGCCAGCTGATCAGGAACAACACGCCGATGACGGCCACGGCGTGGAACACCCCCGAGAAGCCCATCGCTCCGGAGAGCCGCGGTGCCTGGCTCGCGAAGAGCACCTGCGCCTCCGACGGGTCCTGATGGTTGAGGTGCACCGGCACGAGACCCGGCGCGTCAGCGCTCGAGCGGTCAGTAGTGTCGTGGTCAGACATGGACAATGGACCCGGTACAAACAATTGTCGCGCGTTGGCCGAAGATCCGCAAGTGCAAGAGCGATGCCGGATCAGCCGCACGGATTCGCGCGAACTTCGCCGCGCCCGTTCGCAGTCCGCGCCCGTCATGTCCTTGCAGGGGCCGCCGCGATGTCACCGGGATGTGACGCGCCTGGCTGGTCGCCGGTGGGGCCTCAGACTCGCTTCCCCCATGCACCGATGGAGGCGTTCCCGCCGCCGTAGGAGAGCAGCACCGAGAGGGCGTCGGCCGCCCGGGGCGCGTCGCGCACGGCCACGAGCACGCCCCCCTTCTCGACGAGCGCCTCGAAGATCTGTCCGTCGTGGGGCTGGAACCCCGCGCGGCGGATGGCCGCCGCGATCCCGATCCGGCCGAGGTCCCGTGCGGGCCCGTCCAGGGCGTCCGCGAGCGACCCGCGCGCGAGCGCCTCCCCAATGATCGGCAGCGACCAGGATTGGGGCGCCCCACCCAGCACGCGCTCGATGAAGGCCGCCAGTTCGGGGGAGGACTTCCCCCCCACGGTCATCATTTCCGGCGTGAAACCCTGCTTCTTCAGCGCGTCGATTCCGCGCTCAGCCCAGGTGATGTCCTTGAACACGCCCACCGTGAAGAGCGCCGCTTCGTCTTGAGCCATCCCGCCACCCCGATCCCGTTCCCGCTGAACGCGCGGGCTCTGCTCACTCTATGCTCTGGAAGCGACGGCTTCAAGCGCGAAGCCTGAACCGGGCGCCCTAACGGCCGGGCGCAGAGAGTGCTACAATCCACTCATGAATCTAGGGCTGCCCGAACTGCTCGTCATTCTTGCCATCATCATCCTGGTGTTCGGGGCGAACCGGCTCCCGGACCTTGGAAAGGGCATCGGCCGGGCGATCCGCAACTTCAAGGAAGCGACGAGCGAGGGCAAGGACAAGCACGACTAGATCACGACGCGGCTCTCACCCACCCGCCGTGTCACACGCTCCCGGTCCAGGTATTCCAGCAGGGGAATCGCGTACTTCCGCGTGACGCCGTAGCGCTCCTTGAACGCCGCCACGTCCAGCGCGACCGTCGCGCCGGGCGAAGCCGCCTTCAGGGCCCGCACGTCGTCTTTCAGCTGCCTGAGGGCCGACTCGTGGAACACGAGGGCCTCGACGCGCACCAGGGCCCGTTGCCGCACGAGCAGCGCCACGATGGCGGCCACGGAGGGCGCGGCCAGGCCCAGGGTGCCCGCGAGCGAGCCCTGATCCGGCGGCCGGAGCCCGCCGTCGAGGTACTGGCGCAGGATGGCGTCGCGGGCCGCGGCGTCGGCGCCGCCGTCATCGATGCGGTGGGCCTCCATCGCGAGGCGGTCGGTCGCGATGATGAGCCGGGCGCGCACGAGGCGGTCGATCACGTGCTCGAACACGCCGGGCGCGGCGCGCGCGAACAACCGCTCGCGCGCTTCTTCCCGCGGAATCCCGGCCTCGAGCGGGAACGCGCGGTGGTACTCACCGGCGATCGCCACGAGACGATCGGCGAGCGCCGCGAGCGTCGCCGAGCCGACGAGCGTCGCGCCGACAACGGTCAGACGGCCGGACCGCTCGAGGGCGTCCACGACCCGGGTGGCGCTCGGCCCCGGCAGGCCGACGCGGCTCGACAGCGCCGCGACGGGCACGCCCGCGCCCGCCGCCTCGCCTGCCATCAACAGCACCGCCCGCTCGGCCGCGACGTCCGGGTCGCGCGAGGTCGCCGGGTCGAGTTCGCGGAATCGCGCGCGGCCCGCGTCCGTCCTGATGCCTCCCCTCGGCGGATGCGGATCCAGCACGATACCGCCGCCGATGGTGTCGGGCGGCGAGTACGCGCGAATGATGAGGCGGTCGCCCCGCGTGACCACGACGGGCGCTTCGAGGCGGAGGCGGACGTATC
The DNA here is from genome assembly GCA_963809475.1 of uncultured Acidobacteriota bacterium. Lineage (GTDB taxonomy): Bacteria > Acidobacteriota > Vicinamibacteria > Vicinamibacterales > JAKQTR01 > JAKQTR01. The sequence continues at coordinate 1,842,329 of CAWEJS010000001.1, read as the reverse complement.
CCGATCCGCCGGGCGGCACGTCGATCGCGGACGCCGTGACAGGCGTGCGCGCGCCCGCGTCGCCGACGACGGACGAGAGCGCGACCCGCCCGAGGGTCTCGCTGGTTCCCTGGTGGAACCTGACTCGCGCGCCGTGGCGCAGCGGCCTGGCCGATTCGATCAATTCGACCCGCGCGTCGATCACGCGGGTCGGCGCGAACGCGCCGGGCGAGGTCAGCGTCTGGCCCCTGGCGAGGTCGGACGTGTCCACCCCAGCGAGGTTCGCCGCGACCCGCTGGCCGGCGACGGCGCGTTCTTCGCGGCGCCCGTGTACCTGCACGCCACGGATCTTCACCGCTCGGCCGCCCGGCAGCACGATCGCCGCCGTGTCAACGGCGAGCTCGCCGGACACGAGGGTGCCCGTCACCACCGTGCCGAAGCCCTTCATCGAGAACACCCGGTCGATGGGTAGCCTGGTCGGGCCGTCGGAGCGCCGCGCGATGGCCTCGCGTCCGACCGTTTCGAGCTGCGCCCGGAGATGGTCCAGGCCCGCCCCGGTCAGGGCCGACACCGGGACGACAGGCGCACCGTCCAGGAACGAGCCGCGCACGAGCTCCTGCACGTCGGCGCGCACGAGATCGATCATCTCCGCCTCGACGAGGTCGATCTTCGTGACCGCCACGATGCCGGCTGGCACGTGCAGCAGCCGGCAGATCTCGAAGTGCTCGCGCGTCTGCGGCATGACCGACTCGTCGGCCGCGACCACCAGCAGGACCGCATCGATTCCGCCGGCGCCGGCGAGCATGTTCTTGACGAAGCGCTCGTGGCCGGGCACGTCCACGAAGGACACGCTCAGCCCGGGCGCATCCCAGTGGGCGAACCCCAGGTCGATGGTGATGCCGCGGGCCTTCTCCTCGCTCAGCCGGTCGGGATCGGTACCGGTCAGCGCCTGCACGAGGCTGCTCTTGCCGTGGTCGATGTGGCCGGCGGTGCCGACGACGATGTGCTTCACGGCATCACCGCCGGCGGCCGCGCGAGGGCTGCCTCGGCGTGTGGCGGCGGCGATCGGACGCCCGCTTCGGCCGGGCGGCGGCGGGCGCACGGCGGGGACCGGCTCCCCGCTCCGCCTCGAGGTGTTCCACCAGCCCGAGGTCGACGAGGCGGCGATCGGCGTCCACCCGCAGCACGCGAGCCCGAACCCGGTCGCCGAGCCTGTACACCGTGCGCGTGCGCGCACCGTGCATCGCGTGGGCGGCCTCAACGTAGCGATAGTCGTCGTCGGCCATCGTGGAGACGTGCACCAGGCCCTCGACGAAGGGCTCGACCAGTTCGACGAACAGGCCGAACGCGCTGACGCCGGTCACGTAGCCATCGAACTCCTCCCCCACCTTGTCCGCCATGAAGCGGACCTTCTTCCACTGGACGAGCGCCCGCTCGGCGTCCACCGCCCTGCGCTCGCGCTCGGAGGCGTGCCGTGCGACCTCCGGCAGTTCCTCGTCGAGGCGGTCGCGCCTCGCGTCGGCGAGCGGCCCGCGGCGTGATTCCCGCAGCAGCCGGTGCACGGCGAGGTCGGGATACCGGCGGATCGGCGACGTGAAGTGCGTGTACGCCGGCGCCGCGAGGCCGAAATGGCCGGCGTTGCGCGTGTCGTACCGGGCCTGCTGCATGGTGCGCAGCATCAGGAACCCGACGGGTCTTTCCACCGGGCTTCCGGCGATGCGGTCCAGGAGTGCCTGGAAGTCGCGCGGCCGCACGGCCGCGCCGTCCGCGTCCAGGCGGTACCCCAGCGTGGACACGAACGCCGCGAAGGCATCGACCTTGGCCGGGTCGGGCGCCTCGTGAATGCGGTAGATCGCCGGGATGCCGCGCCGCTCGAGGTCGCCGGCGACGGTCTCGTTGGCGAGCAGCATGAACTCCTCGATCAGGCGGTGCGCGACGTTGCGTTCCAACGCGGTGATCGCGGCCACCTGCCCTTCTTCGTCGAACACGATCTGGGATTCGGGCAAGTCGAAGTCGATAGACCCCCGGCGGCGCCGGCGCTCGCGCAGGATCTCGTAGAGCCCGCGCATGCGCTCGAGCATCGGCACCAGCGCCGCGCGGGGCGCGGCCGCGTCGGCGTCCTGCCGGGTCAGGATGGCGTTCACCTCCGTGTAGGTGAGGCGCGCGCGGCTGCGAATGACGCCGTCGTGGAACTCATAGTGCGCGACGCCGCCTCGGCCATCGACCTCCATGATGCACGACTGCACCAGGCGGTCGGCGCCCTCGCGCAGGCTGCAGAGGCCCGTGGCCAGCTCCGCCGGAAACATGTGCACGGCCCGATCCGGAAAGTACACGGACGTCCCGCGCTCCAGGGCCTCCGCGTCGAGGGCGCTGCCCGGCCGCACGTAGTGGGCGACGTCGGCGATGTGCACGCCGAGCCTGTAGCCGCCGCCCGGGAGCGCCTCCACCGACACGGCGTCGTCGAAATCCCGCGCATCCTCGCCGTCGATGGTGACGATGGACTCGCCACGGAAGTCTCTCCGGCCCTCCAGATCCGCCGGTCGCACCTCCGTGCCGAGCCACCGGGCCTCCGCAACGGCCGCGGGCCCATGCTGCTCGCCGATGCCATGCGTGCGGAGGATGACCGTCGTGTCGACCCCGGGCGCGTCGATCGGACCGAAGACCTCCGTCACGCGGCCCACCGGGCCCCGCGTGGCGGTCGGCCACCTGGTGATCTCCGTTTCGACCAGGTCGCCGGCGGCGGCCCCGCGCGACTCGCCTGGCGGCACGCTGATCCGCTGCAGCAGCCGCCGCTCGTGCGGAACCACCTCGACCCGGCCGGCGCCGGCCATCCGGACCTCGCCGACCACCCGCCCGGATCCGCGATCGAGGATTCGGCTGATGCGGCCCTCGAACCGCTCCCCGCCGCGCTGGCGGACGGCCCGGACGGCCACGCGGTCGCCGTGCATGGCGTCCTTGAGGCCCGCCCGGGACACGTGGACGTCGCCGGCACCGGCCGCGTGCTCCGGCGTGACGAACCCGTACCCGTCCGGATGCACCTGCAGCACGCCGACGATGACGTCGGCCTTTCCCGGCAGCGCGTAGCGGTGGCCGCGCACCTGGACGATCGCGCCATCGAGCGCGAGCGCGCGGAGCTGGCGCCGGAACGTCACGCGGGCTTCTCGAGGGACCTTCAGCGCCTGCAGCAGCTCCCGAGCCGACGCCGGGCGTGACAGGACGGATTCGAGCGAGCGGAGGAGCGCGTCGCGCGTCACGGGGTCTTCGGCAGGAGGTCGATCGCCTCGGCCAGCCTGGCGTTGGCAGTCTGGTCGAGCTTGCGTGTCATCTGCTGCGCGTCATCGACCCGCGCCAGCGCGTTCCGCATGGCCTCGGCGTCCCTCGTGCGCCCCAGCCGGTCGAACGACTGCGCCGCCGCCTTCAGATCGCCACGCGCCGCCTCGAGGTGCCGCGAAGCGTTGCCGAAATTCACCTCGAACAGGTCGACGCGGGCCTCCAGCATGCGGGCGCGCGCGGCGGCCACGTGCAGTCCGACCCCGGCCTGCACCAGCGCGTTGTCGGTGCGGGCGTGGTCGACCGCGCCCCACATCCATCCGCCCAGCACCGCCAGCAGCAGCGCGGCCATCAGAGCGATGAATCCCTTCACGGTCAGTTTCATGTCTCGCCCCCGGGGAGCAGCATCGCGACCTGGATGTCGCCGACGTTCGTGCCGGTCGGCCCGGTCACGATCAGGTCACCGAGCGCTCGGAAGAACTCGTACGCGTCATTGTCGTCCAAGTAGGCCTCCGGGGGCGCCAGGCCTGCGGCGGCTGCGCGGGCGGCCGTCGTCGAATCGACCAGGGCGCCGGCGGCGTCCGTCGGGCCGTCGATGCCGTCGGTTCCGACGCTCGCGACGAGCGCGGGGATGCCGAGCGCCGCCAGCGGACGGCTCAGGGCGAGCGCGAACTCCTGGTTGCGCCCGCCGCGGCCCCGGCCGCGCACCGTCACCGTGGTCTCCCCGCTCGAGAGCAGGCACACCGGGCGCGCGACCTCCGCCGCGCGCGCCGTCAGTGCCGCCGCGAACACCGCCGCGGCCGCTCGCGCCTCGCCGACGTTGGGCGCCGCATCGACGCGGACATCGTACCCCAGCGCCTGGGCGTGACGGCGGGCGACCTGGAGGGCATCCGCCGCCGCGCCGACGATCGTCGTCGTCGCGCGGCTGAGCGCGCCGGAACCGGGCTTCGGCGTTTCCGGCCGCGCCCCGCCGGCGCCGGCCTCGAGGGCCCGCCGCACCGCGTCGGGCACCACCCCGGGACCGCCGAAGCGCGCCAGCACGCCGAGCGCATCGGCGTAGCTCGACGGATCGCCGACCGTCGGTCCCGACGCGATCACGGAGAGGTCGTCGCCGACGACGTCGGAGATGGCCAGTGCGATCGTCCGGCCGCGATTCGCCGCTGCGAGGCGGCCGCCCTTCACGAGCGACAGGTGCTTGCGGACGGCGTTCAGCGCGGTGATGTCCGCGCCGGCTCGAAGGAGATGGGCCGTCGCCGCCTGCAGGTCCCCGAGCACGAGCCCGTCGGCGGGCTGTTCCATGAGCGCCGACGCCCCGCCTGACAGCAGCACCACGAGGATGTCGTCGCCGCCCGATTCCGCCGCGAGTTCGAGCGCGCGGCGCCCGGCGGCGAGACTGCCCTCGTTCGGGGTCGGGTGGCCGCCCGTGAATCCCTCGACGCCGGGCGGCACGCCCAGCGGCCACGCGGGCGCCACGGCCATCGCGCCGAGCGGCGGCCGCGGCACTCCGGCGAGGCACGCGCGCGTCATCGGCCCGGCCGCCTTGCCCGCCGCAATCAGGCGCCACGTTCGTGCGGGGGCGAGCGCTGCTCGAAGCGACGGCAGCGCGCGAGCGACGCATGCGCCGGCGTCCACCGCCGCAATGGCGGCCTGCGAGACCGCCAGCGCGTCGGCACGAAGCGCGGCGAGCGGGAGATTCAGTGGACCTTCTTCGGGTCGGCGATATCCGAGCCGCCCGTGACGGCGTCGAAGCAGCGGAGCAGGCGGCTGACCAGTTCGTCCGCGTGATCCATCGCGCACAGCGTCTCCATGTGCGCGAGGATGCGATCCAGGGCGGCCTCGGCGCTGGCCACCGCGCGCTCGGAGAAGTACTCGCGCTGGAGACGCAGCTGCGCCTGGCGTTTCAGGAACTCTTCGCGGTAGAAGTCAGCGAGGATGGTCGTGCAGGGACACGCAGACGCAGAGTCTTCTCTGGTAATCGCACTCGGCATGGCCCCCTCAGACGGCGCAGGTGCAACTCGAATGTCAGTGTAGTGCCGCCCCGTGCCGCTGTCAACGCACCTGCCGCGCGGCCACGTACCCGCCCGCGCACCCGACCGCCATCCCGCCGGCGACGAGCAGGGCTGAGACGCCGGCTGGCAGGAACCCGACGAGCGCCGGGTCCACGCCCGCTCCGAGCGCGGCGGCGAACTGCGCGCGCACGACGACGTAGATCCCGTACAGCACCACGAGCGCGACGATGGCCCCGGCTCCGCCCTGCAGCAGCCCTTCGACCACGAACGGGCCGCGGAGCAGGCTGATCGGCGCGCCCATGAGCTGCATGATCTCGAGCTCGTCGCGCCGGGCGTGCAGGGCGAGGCGCACGACGGTGGCCGCGGTCAGGATGGCCGCGACGATCAGGACGCCGCCCAGGATCCACCCCGCCCATCGCAGGCCGGTCACGATCCCGCCGAGCCGTTCCAGCCAGCGGCGGTCGAAGCGCACGTCGGCCACGCCCGGCGCCGCCTGCAGCTGGCGGGCGAACGCCTCGATTGTCGCCCCATCGGTCCGCCCCGCCCGCAGCCGCACCTCGACCGACGCGGGCAGCGGGTTCTGGGGCAGGTCCGCGAGGCCCGCCGCGAGATCCGGGAAGTCCCGCTTGAACCGCCCCGCCGCGTCAGCCTTCGACACGAAGTCGCGCGCGGCGACGGCGGGGTGCCTGGCGAGCAGCGCGTTCAGCGCCACGCGTTGGTCCTCGGTGATGTCGTCGCGCAGATAGATCGAGAACTCGGCGGCGGCGCTCCACTTCGAGATCGCGCGGTCGAGGTTCACGGTCACGAGCAGGAAGCCGCCGAGGACGAGGAGCGCCGCGGCGATGGTCAGCACCGAGAAGGCAGCCGAGCCCCGCCGGCGCCACAGGCTGCCGGCCGCTTCGTCGAAACAGTACGTGAACCAGTGCAGCGTCATGCCCGCCTACGCCGCGTCCACCAGGCGGCCGTGATCCAGCGCGATCATCCGCCGCCCCACGTGCCGCATCAGTTCCCGATCGTGCGTCGCCACGAGCACGGTGGTGCCGCGCGCGTTGATGTCGCGGAAGAGATTCATGATCTCGAGCGAGAGATCCGGGTCGAGATTGCCCGTCGGCTCGTCTGCGAGGATGAGGGCCGGCTCGTTGACGAGCGAGCGCGCGATGGCGACCCGCTGCTGTTCGCCGCCCGAGAGTTCGAGGGGATAGGCGTTCATCCGGTGCTGCAGGCCAAGCCACTTCAGCACCTGGAACGTGCGGCGCTGCTGCTGGACCGACGTGGCGCCGAGCGCGCGGGGCACCAGCGCGACGTTCTCGAGGACGGTCTTCGCCGGGATCAGCTTGAAGTCCTGGAAGACGAAGCCGAGGCCCCGCCGGTACGACTGCGCCTGGCCGGCCGACAACTTCGCCAGGTCGCGCCCGGCGACGCTCACCTTGCCCTCGGTGGGCAGTTCCTGGCGCAGCAGCAGCCGGAGCAGCGTGGACTTGCCGGCGCCGCTCGGCCCGGTCAGGAACACGAACTCTCCCTTCTCGACGGTGAGGGACACGTCGCGCAGGGCGTAGATGCCCCGTCCGTACATCTTCGAGAGGTGCGACGTCTCAATCACGGCAGCTTGATTTCGCTCGCGAGTATAGCATGGCGATCGGACGCGCTCAGGACGATGGCGGGCCCGCGTCGAGCCGCGCGCGGACCATCCGGTCGACCATCGCGGGGTTCGCGCGTCCGCCGCTCGCCTTCATGACTTGTCCGACGAGGAACCCGGCGACGGCACGCTTCCCCGCCCGGTACTGCGACACCAGGTCCGGGTGCCGGACCAGCGTGTCCGCCACGAGGACCTCGAGCGCGGCGACGCCGGACTCCTGCAGCAGGCCATCCGCGGCGGCGATCGCGTCGGGCGCGTCTCCGGTGGCGACCATGCGCCCCAGGATCTCCTTTGCCGCCGAGACGGACACGGTGCCCGCCGCCACCATCCGGATCAGGCGGCCGAGGGCCTCGGGCGTGATCGGCGGCGTGTCCATCGCGAGGCCGGCGTCCGACACGCGCCTCGCGAGTTCTCCGCGAATCCAGCGGCACGCCGCCCCCGGGTCGCCCGAGGACGCTGCGGCGGCCTCGAAGAAACGCGTGAGGCCGGGCGTGCCTGCCACGCCTTCGGCATCGTCCTCGTCCAGTCCGTAGCGCGACGCCAGGCGGGCGCGGCGCGCGTCCGGCAGTTCGGGCAAGCCGGCCCGGAGCTGGTTCAGGCGGTCGCGCGAGATCACGAGCGGCAGCAGATCCGGCTCGGGGAAGTAGCGGTAGTCCTCGGACTCCTCCTTCGTCCGCATCGGCACGGTGCGGCCGGCCTGGTCGTCCCACAGGCGCGTTTCCGGGGCGACGGCGCCTCCTGCCGCGAGGATGCCCGCCTGCCGCGCGAACTCGTGCTCGAGGGCATGCTGCAGCGCGCGGAACGAGTTGAGGTTCTTGATCTCGGTGCGCGCGCCGAGGCCCGCGTCACCCCGGCGCCGGACGGAGATGTTCGCGTCGCACCGCAGCCCGCCCTCCTCCATGTTCGCCTCGGAGGCGCCCACCGCGACGAGGATCGCGCGCAGCCGGCGCGCGAACTCGGCGGCGTCCGACGGCGACGCGAGGTCCGGGCCCGTGACGATCTCGACGAGCGGTACGCCGCTCCGGTTGAAATCCACGTACGCCGACGCCGCGGAATCCTCGAACCCCTCGTGGAACGACTTGCCCGCGTCCTCCTCGAGATGCACCCGGACCACGCGGACCGCGTGAGCGCGCCCGCCGGACGACCAGGCGAGCGTCCCGCCGGTCGCGAGCGGCTCGTCGTACTGGGTGATCTGGTACCCCTTGGGCAGGTCGGGATAGAAGTAGTTCTTCCGGGCGAACACGGACCGCTCCGCGACGACGCACCCGAGCGCCAGCGCGGTCCGCGCGCCGAGATCGATCGCGCGGGCGTTGACGACGGGCAGCGCCCCCGGCAGCCCGAGGCAGGTCGGACAAGTCTGGGAGTTCGGGACCGCTCCGACGCGCGTCGCGCACGCGCAGAACATCTTGCTCGCGGTGGCGAGCTGCGCGTGCACCTCGAGGCCGATGACCGGCTCGTACTCGCTCGTGCGCGCGGCGTTGTCTGGTTTCATCGCGGCGTCACACGGGAGTATAGCCGACGCGCGGGCAGCCGGCGCCCGTGCGCCGTGAGGCCCGGTAATGCCGGGCGCCCGGACGTCCGATAGGTGCAGTTGTGAGAAGTCCCGTCTCATCGCCCGGCGCCCGGATGCCCCTGCACGTTCCAGGCGCCGCTCTTCCGGTTGCGGCACTCCTCGTGGCGATCCTCGCGGCGGCGTGCACCGCGGGACGGGGCGTCGCGCCGGCGCCGCGCGTCGCCGTGGCCCCGCCGCGCCCGTCGCCCTCCACTGGTGCGCTGCCGTCCGTGAAGGTCCGGGTGACGGACGCCTCCGGGACGCGCGTGGTCGACCTTGCGCTCGAGGACTACGTCCTTGGCGCCGTCCGCGCCGAACTCGCGCCGGCGACGCTGCATGATGCCACGGCATCCGCGATGCTCGAGGTCCAGGCCATCGTGTCCCGCACGTACGTGATGGCGAACCTGCGCCGGCACGGGGCCGAGGGATTCGACGTCTGCGACAGCACGCACTGCCAGGTCTACCGGGCGCCCCTCGCGTCGGGTGGCGCGGCCGACGGCATCGCCGATCTCGCGACCGGCGCCGTGGCCGCCACGCGGGGGCTCGTCATCACCTTCGACGGCCGGGTGATCCAGGCCCTGTTCCACGCCAACTGCGGCGGGCACACGGCGTCGGCGGCCGGGGTGTGGGGCGGTCCGGAGGAGGCGTACCTCGCGGGCGTGCCGGACTGGTTCTGCAGCCGGAAGGCCTCCCTGCAGTGGACCTACGCCGTCGACGAGAGAGCCCTGGTCCGCGCACTCGCGGCGAGCCCTGCCACCGATGTCGGCGGGAGCCTCGAGCAGATCGACGTCTCCCGGCGCGACGGGGCGGGCCGGGCCCTGATGCTGACGCTCGTCGGCGCACGGACCTCGACGGTCCGCGCCGACGCATTCCGGGCGGTCCTGCGCCAGGCGTTCGGGGAGCGCGCCATCCGCAGCACATGGTTCACGGTGGTTCGCGAAGGCGACCGCTTCACGTTCACCGGGGCCGGCGCGGGCCACGGCGTGGGCCTGTGCCAGGCCGGGGCCCTCGAGCGCTCGCGGGCCGGCTTCTCCCCGGCCGACATCATTTCTCACTATTTCCCGGGCACCCGGATCCAGCCGGCCGCCGGCGCGATCCTCCCCGCAGTCCCGTCTGCCTAACGCCATTCCCCCCAACTCGTTACGACGACAGCCCGGGGATCTGGTACGATAGCCGCCAGGCCGGAACACCCGGCAGGACGGTAAACGGAACCGGACGAGCCGGCGTAGACAGAGGCAAGAGCGGGTGGCGGGACCGTCGGACTCCAGATTCGGAACGTCGTCGACGCCAGATCCGGCCGGCCGGCCGGTCGAGGTGTCACGCCGCTCCGCCAGCACGGGCGCCGCGGGGTTGTCGACGGCCTCCGAAGAGGCGCGTCGCGTGAAGGCGGCCGTGCTCGCCGGTCAGCCGGACGAAGCCCGGGACGCGTTCGGGGATCTCGTGACGGGGTATCAGCGGCAGGCGACACGCCTGGCGTTGTACCTGTTGCGAGACGCCTCCGAGGCCGATGAAGCGGTGCAGGATACGTTCGTGAAGGTGTTCACCCACATCACGTCGTACCGCGAGGACTTGCCGTTCGAAGCGTGGTTCACCCGCATCCTCGCCAACACGTGCCGCGATCGGCAGAAGGCCAGGCGGCGTCGCGAGCGGTGGGAGGTCATCGGATTCGATCGGCATCCCGAGTCGGGGTCGATGGTGGAATCCGCCCAGTCCACGGACCTGACCCCGGAGGAGTCGGTTCTCAGTGACGAGCGTCGGCGGGAACTCATGAAAGCCATCGACACGCTTCCGAGACAGCAGCGCACGGTGCTGCTGCTGTGCCACGTCGAGGGACAGTCGCCCCGCGAGGTTGGCGAACTGACGGGCCTGAACGAATCGACCGTCCGCGTGCACCTGTTTCGCGCGCTCCGGAAACTGCGGAGCGTGCTGGAGGGCAGTCGTGTTCGCCGCTAAGGGACACCTCGATGATCGCGCGCTCATCCGCCGCTACCTGGCGGACCGTGGCCTCGGGGTCCTGGAAACCGGGGACCAGGCGCTGATGCGGCACCTCGCCCACTGCCCCGCCTGCTCGGCGGGGTATGCCTCGCTGCAATCGGTCTTCGACGACACGCGCCAGGCCGCGGAAGACGAGGCCGCGGCGGTGTGCTCCCCTGCACGCATGGACCGCCAGCGCGAGCGGATCCTCAGGCAGATCGACGCTTTGTCGGGAGGCACCCGGGTGTTGCCGTTCCCCGCCGCCGGCCAGAGCGCGCACGCCTCGCGCGAGCACCGCGTGATGGCCCGCTGGGTCGCCGCCGCGGCGGTGGCGGGTCTCATGGTCGGACTGACGGCCGGGCGGCTGGTCGATCTCGGTGGCGGAGACGCGGGACGGGCCGCGCAGCCGCAGGTGACCGCGTCCGCCGCTCCGGCTCCTTCGCGCGCCGTCCCGACGCTGCACGCGGTCAACGCCGGGCCGGCCGTCAATGACGACCAGTTCCTGTCCGACGTCGATCTGGCGACGGCGGCTCCGCGCACGCAGGAACTGCGCGCCATCTACGCGTTCACGCTCGAAGCGCCGCCCGATCCCTCACGCGTCGGCAAGGACTGACGGCGCGCATGGCCGATGGCGTCACCCTCCTGATCGGCCCGAAAGCGCTCGCAAGCTCCCTGGCCGGGAACCCGGACACGCAGGGCACCGACGTGGTCGCCTTCCCGGAGGATCAGGTCTGCGAGGCCGTCGAACACATCGTCCGCACCCGTCCTCGCGTCGTCGTGCTGCCCGAGAAGTTCGCGCTCAGCCCTCGCGGGACGGCGCTCACCCACCGGATTGCGATCGACGCGCAGCTCGCCGGCACGCGAGTCCTGGTCGTCGATGCGGGCGGCACGACGGTGGAGGCGCGCCAGGGCAGCCACTCGACATGGCTGCCGACCGACGCCGCCGGCACCCGGCGCGTCCCGCGCATCCGCATGCGCGCGGGCCTCGACGTGCAGATCGACGGCGCGACGGCCGCGCTGGTCGACCTCTCGACGCTCGGGGCGCAGGTGGTGTCACCGACGGTCTTGAAGCCGCGCCAGCGCGTACGGTTGATCCTGGCCGTGGAGCCCTCCGCGATCAGGGCGATCGGAACCGTGGCCTGGGCGCTGTTCGAAATCCCGAAGGGCGGCCTCACCCCCCAGTATCGCGCGGGGCTCGAGTTCTCCGAGGCCGATCCCGAGCCGCTGCTGCAGTTCTGCCTCGAGCAGGCCGCCGAGACCTCGGCGCTCTGAGCCTCTAGCTGAGCGTCGATCCGAACCACGCCGCGGTGAGCGGCTCGTTCTTGACGGCCGTGTCCTCGCGTCCGGCGCCTGTGGACACGAGCAGCACGGGCACGCCGGTCAAATCTTCCAGGCGCTGCAGGTACGCGCGCGCTGCCGCGGGCAAATCGCCGTACCGGCGGGCGCCCTCGGTCGGCGTGCTCCATCCGGGCAACGACTCGACGACGGGCGTGCAGGCCTGCAACCGCCGCAGATCCGCAGGGAACTCCGTCAGGGTCTCGCCGCCCGCCCGATACGCCGTGCACACCGGGATTCGCTCCAGGCCGTCGATCACGTCCAGTTTCGTGATGGCCAGCGCGTCGAGGCCGTTCACCCGCACGGCGTGGCGGACCTGGACGACGTCGAACCACCCGCATCGGCGCGGGCGGCCCGTGACGGCGCCGAACTCGTTGCCCCTGGTGCGAAGCGTCTCGGCGTCGCTGCCGTGCAATTCCGACGGGAACGGCCCCTCGCCGACCCGCGTCGTGTAGGCCTTCGCGATCCCCAGGACCGCGTGCACCGACCGCGGCCCGACGCCCAGCCCGGTGCAGGCGCCGCCCACCGTCGCATTCGACGACGTCACGTAGGGGTAGGTCCCGTGATCGAGGTCGAGCATCGTGCCCTGGGCCCCCTCGAACAGGATCGACTTGCCGTCCGCCATGGCGCGCGTGAGCGCCACGGACACGTCCGCGATCCACGGCCGGAGGCGCGCTCCGAGCTCGCGGGTCGTGGCGAATACGTCGGTCCACACCAGGGTCTCGTCCCGGGCCAGCACGTTCCGGCGCATGACGCCGTCGCGGATATGCTCCTCCAGGGTCGCATCGTCGGTCACGTCGCACACGCGCAGCCCGCGCCGCCCGGCCTTGTCCTCGTAAGCCGGGCCGATGCCGCGCGATGTCGTGCCGATCATGCGCGCGCCGAGACTCGCCTCGCTCAGCCGATCGAGATCGCGATGGTACGGGAGGATCAGGTGCGCGCGGTCGGACACCAGCAGGCGGCCGCCCACGTCGATCCCCGCGCCGGTCAACTCGTCGACCTCGTCGAAGAGGGCGCGCAGGTCGATCACGACCCCGTTCCCGATGACGCACGTCACGCCCGTGTGCAGGATGCCCGATGGGATGAGGCGCAGCACGAACCGCCGGTCTCCCAGGTGCACCGTGTGGCCGGCGTTGTGGCCGCCCTGGTACCTCGCGACGATCGAGAACCGCTGGGCGAGCAGGTCCACGATCTTGCCCTTGCCCTCATCTCCCCACTGCGCGCCGACGACGGCGATATTCATGGACAAACCTTCGCGCGTGCGCGGGCGCTCGTGCCCGCGGCCAACGGCGGATGTTAGCACAGGAGCGACGGCGCACCCGGGCGCGCGCGGCGCGAGCCGCCTCCGGGAGCGAGCGTGCGGCCGGCGGCCGAGTTGACAAGACCGAGTCGCGCTTCGTATGGTCTTGGGCACCAGCTGACGACGGACCCAAGACCGGGCCGGGCGGTCGGCCGGCTCCCGGCGGTGCAGCGTGACGAGTACGCGTTGATGGACTTCTCCCTCCCCGGCATCGACGCCCGTCTCGCAGAGGCGCTCGGCGACACCCCGTCCCGGATTCCCGTGCTGCTCGGGCCGTGCGGCTCCGGCCGCACGAGCGCGTTGCTGCGCGTCCGCGCGGATCTCCCTCCGGGGGCTGCGCACTACATCGACCTCGAGCGCGTGACGTCGACGCCCGAGCGGTTCCTCGCGCGGATGATCGCAGACGCTCCCTTCGCCTGGAAGGAGCCGTCCCGCGCGCCGTCGGGCCCGCGCGACGCGTACCACCGGGCGCTCGGGTACTTTGCGCAGGCGCGCACCGCCGGCGGCGGGCCGGCCGCGTTCCTGCTCGACGAGGCGCTCGAACTCCGGTTGTTCGAGAGCTTCCCGGGCCTCGGCGGCGCGATGGCCGACACCCTCGCGGCAATCGCGGACGGCCCCAACCGTTTCGTCCTGGCCACGAAGTTCGAAAGTCGAGCCTTGCGCGCTCTTCGAGGCGCGTCCGATCGCTTCCTCGTGGTCCACTTGCCGCCCGCCACGGTGTCATCCGTCGCCGCCGACCTCATGCGGGAACCGGGCATGCGTTCGGATCGGGCCGAGGAAACAGCCCGCACGGTGGTGGCGCTCACCGACGGCCGCGCCGCGTATGTCTCCGCGATGGTCCGGGCGCTGGCAGGCTCCGCCCCTGATGCGCTCGATCCCGTGGCAGCGCTCGGCCGGCTGCTCCGGCCGGAAGGGGACCTGTCGGTCCGCTGCCGATACAGTTACGAGGTCCGCTTGCATCGCGCGAGAGGTTACGGGGCCCTGAAAGCCGTGCTCGGGATCTTGGCGGAGGAGGAGCCGCTCACTCTGACGGAGATCGCCATCCGGCTCCAGCGTTCGCCCGGCTCGACCAGGGATTACCTGGGGTGGCTGGAGGACGTGGACCTCGTCCGCGTCAATCGGAAGCGCTTCACCGTGGCCGACCCCGTGCTCCGAGTCTGGATCCGCCTCAACTCCGGCTGCGAGGCGCCGGATGAGGACCGCGTGGCCGACGCCGTTCAGCGCTACGCGGTGGCGAGGGTGACGGCCGGCGCTACGGCCGGGGCGTAAACCGCTCGATCGCCCGCCTGGCCGCCTCCTGCGCCGCCTCCTTCTTCGTGCGGCCCTCGGCGTCGGCGAGCACCTCCCCGCGCAGGCGGACCTCGATCCGGAAGAGGCGCCGGTGCGCGGGCCCGTCCTCTGCGGTCACGACGTACTCCGGCAGCGGGTCGCCGCGTCCCTGCAGCACTTCCTGCAACGCGGACTTGTGATCGCCGCCGATGGTCGCCTCGGCCGCCGCCTCGTCGATGAGCGCGTCGAACTCGCGCTCGATGAAGGCGCGCGCCGCATCCACGCCGCCGTCGAGGTAGACGGCCGCGATGACGGCCTCGTAGCCGTCGGCGAGCAGGGCGTGCTTCCGCCGGCCGCCGGTCTTCTCTTCGCCGCGTCCCAGCAGCAGGTGCGCGCCCAGGCCCAGGCGATCGGCCTGGCGCGCGAGCGCGGGAGCGGAGACCAGGGCGGCCTTCATCTTCGACATCTGGCCTTCGTCGCGATCGGGGAACCGCGTGAAGAGGATCTCGGCGACGAGGAACCCGAGCACGGCATCGCCGAGGAACTCGAGCGACTCGTTGTCGGCGACGCCGCCGGTGACGTCCTCGTTGGCGCGCGACCGGTGCGTCAGCGCGAGTTCGAGCGTCCCGCGATCGCGGAACCGGTGGCCGATTGCCGCCTCGAGGGCCTCGTACTCCTCGCGAATCCGGACGGCCGCCCCGGCCGCGTCGGTGTCCCGGTAGTCGGCGAGGAGGCGCGTCGCCTCCTCGGCCTGGTCGCCCGGGACCGAGACACGCACCTCGCCGAGCCCGTTCACGCTGAGCGGGAACACCGCGTGCGGGACGTCCGACGCCAGGTTGGCCATGATGCCGTGCGCTTCGAGCAGGCCGGCGACGATGCTCGCCTCGATGTCGGAGCACGTGCGGAAGACGATGGCGGGTTCACTCATCTGGCATCCTCGGCGGGCGCCGGCTCGTCGACCTTGAGCAGGATCATCGTCATGTCGTCGTGCTGCGCGGCCCCGCCGACGAACGCGGTGATCTCGCGCAGGATGCGCTCGCGAAGCTCGCCCATCGGCAGGTCGCCGTGTTCCTCGATGAGCTCGGCCAGCTGCGACTCCCCGAAGCAGTCGGCGCGCTCGTTCATGGCCTCGCTGATCCCATCGGTGAAGAGCACGAGCAGATCGCCCGGCATGAGGCGCAGGGTGGATTCGACCAGCAGGGCGGCAAACCGCTCGCCGTCGTCGATCCGCAGTCCCAGCACGAGGCCGTCCGGCGCGAGGATCCGGGCGCGGCCGTCCGAGCCGTCCCCGCCCGGCAGGTACAGCAGGGGCGTATGCCCCGCCCGGGCGTAGGTCATCACGCCCGCTGCCGGATCGATCACCGCGTACGTCATGGTGATGAAGCTGCGGTTGTCGAGGTGGAGGGAGATCAGGTGGTTCGCGCTGATCAGCAGGTCGCGGGGCGAGAGATGAATCTGGCTGAGCGAGAGGATGAGGCCCTTCAGCTCCGCCATGTAGAGCGCCGCGGACATGCCCTTGCCCGACACGTCGGCGATGAGGACCCCGTAGCGGCCGTCGGGCAGGGGCAGGATGTCGTAGTAGTCGCCCCCGACTTCCCTCGCCGGCACGCACAGGGCGCTGACCGTCAGGCCCGGCACCACGAGGGGCCCTCGCGGGAGCAGCGACACTTGGATCTCCCGCGCGAGGCGCATCTCCTCCTCGAGGCGTTTCTTCTCGGCGGCCTGGCGCAGCAGGTCCTCGATGCTGCCGGTCATCTGGTTGAAAGAGCTGGCGAGGTCGCCGAGCTGGTCCTTCGCCAGGACCGGGATGCGGTGGCCGAAGTCGCCCTGGCGCACCCGCTCCGTGCCTTCGAACAGCTCGTGGATCGCGCCGGTGATGGAACGCGCCAGCGCCAGCCCCATGACGAGTGCGCCGACCTCGATGATGAAGAAGAGACCGCTGACGAATAACAGGAGCGCCAGCAGCAGATCGCCGAAGCTCCGCGTACCGCCGAGCGACGTCTGCGAGGCCGACAGCCGCTGGTAGACCGCCCGGACGCTCAGGCCGATGTTGATCGGCAGCGGCTCGGACGTCCCGTCGACCCAGTCGACGTGATCCAGCAGCGCGACCCAGGGGAACCGCCACAGCCGCTGCGCGGAGGACGACACGGGAGCGGGCCGGACGGAGGGCGGCGCGCTGCCGCCGCCCTGGACGGGAAGGGCCGCGGCATCCACGAGGCTGGCCTGGCCGATGGCGAGGCCGGTCGCAGCCTCGAGGTCGGCCTTCACACGGCCGGCGATGGGAACGTCGGCCACCACGACGAACCCCCGCGCACGCTCCGGAAACGCGACCGCCCGCACGATCACGTCAGCGCCGGACGTCGGCTTTCCCTCCCGGCTACCGGAGGCGAGCACGCCCGAGAACCCGCCGCACGCGACCCACGCCGGGAGGAAGACCGGAGGCCGGAGGTACAGCCACGGCCCGGCGGCAACGGGGGTCACGGCGAGCGGACGGGGCCGAACGCCGTCCGGGGGAACGCACCGAGACTCGTCCACCGGCACGACCGCGAGCGAGATCCCGGGGTACGCGGGGTCCGCGGCGGCCGTGCGCCGCTCGAGCGTGGCGCGGACACCCGTGGCGTCCGCGCGGGACTCGATCTCCACGGCGGCCAGGCGCGCCACGGACTGCGCGTCCTCGCCGAGGTCGCTCAGGGACGTCCGGAGGAGGAACGAGCTGATGTCCGCGAAAAGCAGCAGGTACGCGAGCACGAAGAACGTGATGATCAGGATCACCGGCACGACGCCGATGAACACGTACGAGATGATCAGCTTCCGCCGGACGCGCCACAGCAGCTGCTGGCGCGCGTCGCGCCAGAGCCGGAACAGCAGGAGGCCGACGCCGGCGACGAGCGCGATGCCGGCGGCCGTGCTGAGGCCCTGCACCGCCCTCGACGCCCCCAGCCCGGCGGCTTCGAGCGCGTTCGTCACCAGCTTCACGGCCGCACCCGCGAGCAGAATCCGGCCGGCCGTGGAAGAAAGGAAGAACCGCCTCGCCCCGATCATCCACACGGGGAGCCGGTCCGTCGCCGAGCGGAAACCCATCGCCGTCGGTCTCATGAGCCGTACGGAGGATGATAGCTCACGTGTCGGTCGACTGCCGTACCCATGCGAGGTACGAGTCTCCCCCCGAGGCCGCGAGCACCAGCAGTTCGGGGATCTCGTAGGGATGGAGTTCCGCGAGGCGGGCCTCGAGCCGGGCCAGCCGCCCGCGCGTCGTCTTGATCACGATCTGGTGTTCGACCGCCTGCTCCAGGCCACCCTGCCAGCGGTACGTGGAGCGCATCTCCGCCATGGCGCTCACGCACGCGGCGAGACGCTCGGCGACCAGGACCCGCGCGAAGGCGTCGGCGTCAGCGCCGGCGGGCAGCGTGGTCAACACGACGATCGCGTCGCTGGGGTCCACGGCCGAGGCAGGCGATCGATGCGGGAACGCCATCGTTTTCCTATGTACAAATGACGCGAGTTAGGGTACAACAGTTGGTCGATGGCCGCCACGCGATCCACCACGCCGACGCCGGCCGGCGGGCTGCACGCCCGCCGCGGGCGGAGGGGACTCCGCACGGGCGTCGTGGCCTTCGCCGTGTTCGTCAGCGTCATGGTGCTCGACGCGTTCGTCGGCGATCGCGGCCTCGCGGCGCTCGTGCGCGCCCGGCAGGAGCACGCGCGGCTGGCGGGCGACGTGGCGCAGAAGCGGGTCGAGAACGATCGTCTTCGCGAGCAGATCCGCCGGCTCCGGGGCGAGGATCCCACCGCCATCGAGGAGATTGCCCGCCGGGAACTCGGCCTGATCAAGCCAGGCGAACGCCTCTTCATCATTCACGACGTGCCGGCTCCCGGGCAGCAGTAGCTGCGCCGGCGGCGTTTGACCCGGTTCTGCCCCCGTGGTATGTTTGAACAGTTCGGCGCGCGCACGCGCGCCGCAATGACGCGGGGTGGAGCAGTCCGGTAGCTCGTTGGGCTCATAACCCAAAGGTCGGGGGTTCAAATCCCCCCCCCGCAACCATGAAGGCCACAGGGTCAAACCCTGTGGCCTCTTCCATTTACGGCTGGGATTCGAACCGCGGCGTTCCGGCCGACCGCGCCCCACGACGCGGTTCACTCGGTGATGTCGCGCCGTCGGAAGTACAGCATCGCCGGGATTGCGAGGAGCAGCGGCGTCCCAATCACGACCGTGTAGAAGTCGGAGAGCGTGTACAGCCGCACGAAGATACCGCCGTCGCCCTCGAACGGACTCGGGAATTCCTGCATCGGGAAGAAGAGGTAGCGCACAAAGACGAACCGCGGCGGAAGGACCTCGAACGGCAGCATGGTCATGACGGCCAGGGCGATGAACGCCAGCATGGCCGTCACCATGCCCGAGCCGATCGTGCGCCGGAACGAGGCGGTGACCATCCCGACCACGCCGAGCGCGAGCGTCAGCACCAGCAGTTCGACGGAGAAACGCAGGAGCATCGCCGCGTCCTGCGGGCCGATCCCACGCACACCGGAGTAGATGGCGGCCCAGCCCACAACCGAGCCGATCAACACGATCGTCAGCATGGCCACGTGCCCGCTGATGCCCAGCCACTTGCCCAGCTGGTACTCAACGCGTGAGAGGGGTTGGGCGCCCACGACTCGCACCATCCCATACTGGCTGTCGACGGTTGCCCAGAAGGCCGAAAACGCCAGCACGGCCGCCTGGACGATCATCATCTTCCAGACGGCGAAGAAGAGTACGGGGACGGCGTCCAACGCGTGGCGCACGGGCAGATGCTCGCTCAGGCGCTCCATGTGGTAGAGCTCGAACACGACCAGATAGCAGAACGCTGGGATCGAGAGGAGGAAGACGAGGGGCACACGTGAGGCCCAAATCTTCATGAACTCGGCATGCGCGGAGCGCAACAGCACGTATCGCATCGAGTCGCGCGGGGACACCATCACTGGATACTCCTCGTGCGCGAGTCGTCAAAGTGCGACCGGTAGAGTTCCTCCAATGATCCCGTGCGCGGTATGACCGCGTAAATCGGGATCCCGGCGGAAACCAGCACCCGCACGACGTCAGGTACATCCGCCGTCTCCAGGCGACACTCGACCCCCTTCCCCACCGCCAAGACCTCCTGGATGAACGGTTGTCGCCCGAGCAACTCGACTGTCGCCACATCATCACCCGTCATCAGGATCACTGCGGCAGTCGCGCCCGTCACGTCACCGCCAAGCGTGGTGTCGCTGATAAGTCGGCTCTCGCGAATGAAGAGCACGCGATGACAGATCTGTTCGACCTCGTGCAGCAGATGGCTCGACACCACGATGGCGACGTGGTCTCGGGCAGCGCGAGTCCGCAGTCGTTCCCGAAGCTCGGCCATCCCCATGGGATCGAGGCCGTTCATCGGCTCGTCAAGCACGAGCAGCCCTGGCGAATCGAGGGTCGCCATCGCGATGCCCAGCCGCTGCTTCATGCCCAGCGAGAACTGACGAACCGTCTTCCTTGATCGGGGCGGCAGGCCAACGTCTTCGAGCACTCGCTCCAGCACGCCAGGTTCGTAACACCCGCGAATCCGGGCGACGTATGCCAGATGGTCGAACGCCGTCAGGCTCGGGTAACACGCCGGAGCCTCGATCAACGCGCCCAGACGGGATCGAAAACGTGCCGGTTCCAGCCGCTGCTCAATGCCATCGAGCACAACACGTCCGGAATCGGGCTTCAACAGGCCACAGATGATCCGGAGCGTCGTCGACTTTCCTGCACCATTCGGTCCCACGAGACCAACGATCTCGCCAGGCGCAACCGCAAAGGACACGCCGGACAGTGCAGTTTGCCGTCCGTAGGTCTTCGAGATGTCAGTCACCTGGAGGAATGGAGGACGTTCGCCAGGCCGAGGAGAGTGATGTACATGCCCAACTGGCGTGTCCCGCATGCGCGGGATCATACCGCAGCCCCCCGGAACGACCACTTCCCCATCGGGCCGAGCGCCCCCTAAAGCGCCCGGACGGCCGCCCAGACCTCCCGGATCCGCTCATAGGTTCCGTCGAGCGTCTGGTCGAGACCGCACTCCGAGAGAAGAGCCGCGAATGGTCTGGCCCAGTCTCTTGGTGGCGGAAGAAGGTCGTCGGGGATGGGATGGGTGGCGCGCCGATCGAACGTCGCCTCGACCGCCCGCCGGATTCGTTCGGGCGACAGCGAACCGAGCTCGATCAGGAGTATGAGGTCGAGAAGATCACGTACGCGGCTGTTGCATCCTGTCGCTTCACGTGAAATACCCTCAACTAATATGAGGAACTATACCTCCTCGTGGTCACAAGTCAAGCCACACGCCGGGACGTTACTCGGTCCATTCGTGTCTCCGTGCCCGGCCGCAGCGGTGCATTCCTCAAGGTCGCGACTGGACGAATGCCCACGATTGCCGTCCCGCCTCGGCTCCTGTACGGCCGAGGTATACTGAGCATCGACGCCTCGTGCATGAACGGCCGGACACGGTGAATCTGGCAGAGTCCCTCGAAGATTGTCGTGAAGAACGAGTCCGCAGTCAGGTGGAGAGCGGTCTGCAATGTAGCCGTCACGCTGATAGTCTTGGTCGCCACGGCTGGCTGTCAGTTAGCCAACGACTTGTTTCCCCGGACGCATACCACCTCTCTGTCTCCCGATGGCCGGTACACCGCCTTCGTTCACCAAGCAGCAAGTCTCGACCCTCCCGACGATCATCTCTATCTCGGACCGAGTGGCGGCCCGGCTCGTCGGCTGTTGGACCTCGCGCCCGATTCGGACTGGTGTCGCACGATCATCTGGACGAACGACAGCAGAAGGGTCGGCTTCCTGATTCGAGACCAGCGACTTGCCATCTTCGACACCGCAACCGGTGAACAGTCAGCGGTCCTGCAACTCGTGCTCGCGGACGGCTATCCCGGCAGCCAAGGAGCGCGAAAGGTAGCCCTGCGGCCGGACGGCGTCGTCTCGTTCGAACGCTTCGAGCGCGCGACTGACCGCGCTCTGGGAACGGCAACGGTAACGATCCCCGACCGCCGGCTCTCTCTGCGATTGAGTTGGGCCGAGACGAACGCCCCGGTAAACGATGCCTGGGTGAGCGTGAGGGTGGCAGACGGAAATGATGTCGCGGTGCGAGCGACTCCGGGCGCGGATGGCCTGGTTCGTCTTCCTGCGATTGCTGCCGGCCCATTCCGTGCCGTTCACATCTCGATTCCGGGAGTGGGGGTCGCCGTCTTGTTGAACGTCTCCGTTACGGAGCGTCCTCTGGAAGTGAAGTTCTCCAGGCAATCGGGACGGCTCCTCGCCAGATCACGCTGACGCACTGACGGGCCGGGCGTGCGTGATGATGGCCGCTCCTCTCACGCCGCTCCTCTCCACAACGGCAAGTACCGTCCGTTGCGAGCCCCTGCAACCATGAAAGCCGCTCGGGTATACCGGGCGGCTTTGTCCCTGTACGGGGGGATCTGAACCGCTTCTCGACCGGCCCCCTCGAACCTATCTCCCGCTGATGGCTCGCAATCTCCGCTCGGGACTCGCGGCAGTCGGGCAAGGGCACGTCCCAGCCTACTGGGCCACGATCCGCCTGAAGCGGGAGCTGCATATCAACGCTTTCCGCGGCACCGTCCCGCCGCACGCGAAGAGTCACCGTACCGGGCAAGACGAGTCCCTCCCGGCCGTACACCTCAGCCGCGACGAAGACTCGACTGCCTTCTCGGAATCGTCGGCTCGCCGCTCATCAGAGCGAGAGCCTTGAAGACGTGGCCGAACACCTGATCGAACCTGTCGAAGAATTTCTCGTCCTTGACGAGGCAGACGCGGGCGAGGTGATAGAAGTCCTCGACCCGCCGCTCGGCCAGATCCTTCTCGAGCGCCTCCATCAGCGTCAGATATTCGCGCAAGGAGACGGGCACCCCAACCGACTTCAGTTCGGTGAAGAAGGTGATGAACATCGGCGATCCGCTCCGCGAATGGATCTTCGATCTTCGCCGCCGACCGCCCCTCCCGCAAGCCCGGCTCAACCGTCGCATAGATCCCCCGTCCCCACCACCCGGCAGAAATCCGCCGCCAGCGTCGCGACGTGAACCCGGTGGATCTCGACGGCCGGAATGATCCCGCCGCCGATCGCGTCGGGCAGCTCCATGCAGTCGCAGGCGTCCGCCACCATCACCATCTCCCAACCCGTGTTGGCGCCGGTGCGGATGGTGGTCGACACGCACATGTCGGTCGCCCAGCCGAAGCAGACCACCCGCTTCGCCCCGAGCCGGCGCAGGCGCAGATCGAGGTCGGTGCCGATGAAGGCGGAACTGACCGACTTCACCACCAGCGCCTCGCCCGCCCGCGGCTCGAAGCCGGGACGCAGCGCGTTGCCGGGGTGATCGGGACGAAACAGGCTCTCCGCTTCGACCGAGTCGTGTCGCACATGGATGATCGGCAGCCCCTTCTCCCGCCACGACGCGAGGAGACGCAGCCCGTTTTCGTCGAGCGCGGGATTGCCTCGGCGCGGTCGGCACGGCCAATCGATCGCTCGCTGCATGTCGATGGGGAGAAGCACGGCACCAGAAAAATCGAAGGGGACGCTCGCCATCATGCATCCTTTCGCTCACGAAAAGCCCCACAAGACCCGACAATGCACAGCTAGGAATCATTTCAGAAACAAACAACATCGAATAGATACAGAGTCGAGACAAGAAACATGGATCGGAACACTGACGAATACGTTCGATTTAGCGATGAACTAAGCGGACACGCGGAGCATACCAGGTCACGGCCAGCCACGAGTTGTGCTTCTCGACCACGGTCGGCCATACAGTGACGTGGCAGTACAGCGGCAAGGACGCAAACGGCAACGCGGTCAGCACGTCCGGCACGACGGCGCTTGCCGGCAGGCCGATCACGACGGCCCAGACGTCCCAACTCGCCAGCTCAATTGGTTCGGTCGCCGTGCCGCTGATCTACGCCACGATCACGCAAGTCGTGGCCAAGGTGCAGGGAGTGTCGGGCACCTACACGCTGGACGTGGCCCAGTCGTGCTCCGGAGGCGGCACGGCACGGTCCACAGGGCCCCTTGCCGTGGTCCTGGACGCTTCCGGGACGACTGGCAGCATGACGCAAGACACGCTCCTCACATACACGAGGTGCGTGATGGGCTCCGTCGTGCTCGACGACGGGCCGCTCGAGATCAAAGGCACGATGAGCGCCGTCGCGAGTGTGGTTCAGAATCCAGTGAACTTCACGATCACTGGTACCCATGGCTTCACCGTCGACGGTCAGTCTGGCCGCGTGACCTTCGCGTGCAGCAACGCGATGGTGGTCGATCTGGACGCGTTCGCCGTGCGGTCGCTCGTGGCGACCGGAGACGCCACGATCCAGTACCCTGCGGGACAGGGTTCGACGACGGTGCCATGCCAGACCTTCGCGGACGCGTTTGGCTTCGGCACGGGCCGGTGAGGGCGAGGAGTGGCGTTCACGGCAACGTGCCAGTGACGGAGGAGGCCACCCTGCGCCAGCGCTCCAGGCCCCGAGCTAGCTCACAACCGCGAAGTCCGCTCGCGCAATTCGCCTGCCGGGGAGCGTTCACGCCGCGCCGCACCAGAGCTGCAGGTACCGTTGGCTGCGAGCCCCCGCAACCACCTTCGAGAGGGCCGAATCCATTGAGGCTTTCGTGGATTCGGCCCTTTCCCTTTGTGGGCGCGTTTTCGCCTCCATCTAACAGACATCTAACAACTCGCCCGAGCGCGGCCCGGCCGCCGCGTCATGCGCGAGGGTTACCCTCGGGGAGTGGATTGAGTTGCACGGAGACTATCATCGCGGGCTTCAGGCACGGCCTCTCGCACAGCGGCTCGTGGAAGCGCCGCCGGGTGTGGACTCAGAGCCACCTCAACGAGTGGTGGCGGAAGCGAGCGAAGGGCGACACAAACCAGGTCGCGGCGCGGGAATGTGGGGAGCGCGCTCAACCGCGTCGGGATGGGGAACGGTGCGGTCTGATAGGCTGGCCTTGAAGCCGGTACTGGGGAAAACCCCCCGTACGGAATTCTAGGGGAGAGCGATGGAGACGCCGGCATCATCGAAGCCCGGACCGCGCCATCGCCCTACCCGGCGTCCGTCCGATAGCGCCTTGACGGCGCCGAAGCTGCGCGAGACGTGGCGAGACTCGAGGCCGCTCATTCACGGTCCAGAGTCCACGGCAATGCGCTCGACACAAGTCGCACGCTGTATTACCATTCGCCGCATGCGTGCGACTGGTTCAATCGCCGGCCGCGCATCGTGCGGCGTCGCCACGGTCGCCGTGTTGGTTCAATTGGCCTGCGGCGGCAGTCCGGCCAACCCCTCCAGCTCGACGATCACTCGCATCGATGTCAGCGCCGCCGCTGCCGGCGCGCTGAGCGTCGCACCGGGACAGACGCTGCAGTTGAAGGCTGCAGCGACGTACGCCGACGGCAGCCAGCGCGACGTCACGGGCATGGCCGTGTGGCAGTCCTCGGATCCGAAGACCGCGGTCGTCGGCATGTCCGGTATGGTGACGGGCGGGCTGGCCGGCGCGGTTGACGTGAGTGCCGTGCTCGAAGGCGTGACGGGGAAGGTGCACATCGATGTGGCGATGCCCCCTTCGAACTGTGCGGCCGCGACGCTCTCCAGTTCGTCGAGTTCGTTCACCCCGTTCGCCGACGTGGTTCAGGCCCAGGTGGTGACGCCCTTCTCGGATTGCCGCTGGACGGCCACGAGCGACGCGGTCTGGCTGACCCACGGCGGTTCGGGCAGCACCTTCCAGGATCCCGGCCGGAGTGGCAACGGTTCGATCATCTTCAATGCTGCCGTCAACAACACGCTGGCGGCACGAACCGCACGCATCGTCGTGACCTTCACCGACGGTGCGACGCTTGTCCACACCGTGACGCAGTCGCCGCCGACATGCGTGTTTTCCCTGTCGCCGGACACCGCCACGTGGCCTCTCAGCGGCGGGGAGGGTTCGTTCTCGGTCCTGGCCTCGCCCTCGTCATGCGCGTGGACGGCGTGGATTGATCCGCGCATCGATCCACGCTGGAACCTGCACGTCAGCGGCAACGCCGTTGGAAGCGGGACGGCGACCTACTGGGTCGCGCCGGTGATACGCCTCTCGATTTCATTTCCGATCAAGATCTCGGGCTCGAATTCACTGGATCCGCCCGCGGTGTTCACGTTGAGGCTCCAATGACGCCGCGGCGTGTGTTCGTCGTCATCGCGGCGTTGGTCAGCGTCACCTGTTCGGGTAAGACGGCCGTGAGTCCGACACCCGTGCCGTCCGTCGCGCGCGTCGACGTCGGAGTGTTGGGATCCGCGCCGGCGATCGTGCAGCCAGGACAGACGCTTCAGCTGTATGCTGTGGCTGCCGATACCGGCGGTGTGACGACCGACGTCACGAATCTCGCGCAGTGGGCCTCCGCGAATACGGCGACGGCCGTGGTCTCCCCCGGCGGCCTCGTCACGGGTGTGGCTCCCGGTGTTGCGATTGTGCGGGCGACGTATGGCTCGGCGAGCGGGACACTCGAAGCGAACGTGAAGGTGCTTGCCTGTGCGGCGTCCACGCTGTCTCCCCTCAGCCGCATCTTCAATCCCATGGCCTCCGTTCCCTGTTCAGACGACAACGGGTGGTACGGGGAGAGAGTGACCGTGACCGCGGCGCCGGCCTCGTGCAGCTGGTCGGCGGCGAGCGACGTCTCGTGGCTCGTCTTCGATTGCTACTCCAAGAAGCCGACGTTCACGCCCGGATCTCCAGGCAGTGGTGCCTTTTCCTACCTGCCCGAGCCGAACAACACGCCGGCGTCGCGCACCGGCCACCTCATCGTGACCTTCGGCGACGGGTCGCGTCTGGTGCACACGGTCACCGAAGAGGCGCCAGCCTGCAGCTACATGGTTTCGTTGACCAACCTCAGCTTGCCCAAGAGCGGCGGATCAGGCTCGTTCGACCTGACCGTGACGCCTGCGACGTGCCAGTGGTCGATCAATCCGAACGGACTCTCTGAGGGAATGGTGGTCCTCTCGAGCATGGCTGGCACCGGCTCGCGCAGGATTGACTATGAGGTGAAGCCGAACACCAAGACGTTCCTTCGCACTTACAGCATCGATTTCAAGGGCCCGAGCGCGCTGGACCCGTCCGCCAGAATCACCATCCAACAAGCCGCCCAGTAATAGCATTCGTCGCATGCGTGCGGCGATGCGCACCTTTGCAGTGATGGCGGCAGCGGCAATGCTGGCAGCGGCCGCGGCCTGTGGCGGCGACTCGGATTCGGCGTCCCAGCCGGCATCAAAGGGGGCGGACATGAGTCCGCGTGGGAGCTTGACGCCGTTTGGCCAGACCGCCGACGGCTGTGCCGGGGCGCGGTACTGTTCGGACGGGGCGCCCTCGGCGTCTGATAGCGGGCGTTCTGTTCACTCGCGGCCGGGCTGCCCCGCGGGGAAGTCCTAGTCGAACTGTGCCCCATGAACTGGGGCGACAACCTGACGCTGGTCGGGGCGATCCGGGTCGACAAGTGGCTGACACTGGCGACGCACTGGGGCGCGATCCATCGGGCGCGCTTCGTGCGCTGGGTGCGCCGCCATCTGTTGCGGCAACTGCGCCGCGGCGACAGCGTCGTCATGGACAACCTGACCGCGCACAAGGCACCCCAGCTCAGGAGCCTGATTGAAAACGTGGGCGCCCAGGTACGCTACCTGCCCCCGTACTCCCATGACTTCAATCCCATCGAGGCGGCGTCGGCCTTGATCAAGAAACGCATGCGGACGGTGGTGCCGCGCACCGGCGTGGCGCTGCGCACCACCGCACAACGCGCACGCGGCGTCGTCCGACCGCGTCACCGTCACCATGGGTTTGCCCATGCCGGTCATGAACTCAAGTGACCGATGGCGTTAGCCGGCGTTCGCGTGCCGATGAGTGCCGCGGATCAGGTCAGGTTCATCCGTGCGAGGAGGGCCCGAAAGCGCGGGTCACTGCGGATGCCATCGAAGAGCGGCATCGACGGGAGGAGCACGACGACCGGGTCCCGGGCGTCGATCGCCCGGTCCAGCCATTCGAACATCCGTTCATCGCGGAGTCCGATGTACGCGAGCGCGAAGGCTATCGGCGGCACGTAGGTGGTCTTCGTTGTCTCTTCGAGTTCTTTCAGGAGCCGCCCCGCGGCCCGCCGGCGGGACGAGAGCCCGCAGATCAGCGCCATCGCACCGACGGCCAGCGGCTGATGGATCTCGTCGTAGAGCCGCCTCATTTCCTTGAAGCCCTGGATGCGTCGCCCGCTCGGGACCAGCGCGGTCCCGTAGAACCAGTGTGTCCACCACAACCCGGGCCCCAGCTCGACAGCCGCGCGAGTTTCTTCGACCGCCAATTCGTACTGGCGGGCGGCGACCAGCACGAGCCCCAGCGAGGAATGGGTGCGCGGCGAGAGGGGATCGAGCGCGACCGCCTGCCGCGCCTCCGCGATCGCCTGGACGAACTGGAGCCGGGGCACCAGGTTGTGCCAGGCGTGCTGGCTGAGCGCCGTGGCCGAACCGGGGCTCAGTTCAAGCGCCCGCAGGAACGACGCATCGGCGGCGTCCCAGTCGTAGTCGAAGATCCCGAGCGTGACGCCCAGCAAGGCATGGGCCTCGGCGAGCGAGTCGTCGAGTTCGAGGGCCCGCCTGAGCGCGTCGCGCAGCTTCGGAAGCTCGTCCGGGGACGGCGTCAGCCCGTACTGCACGCTGTAGAACAACAGGTCGGCCAATCCGAAGTGCGGCCACGCAAACGCCGCGTCTTTCGCGATGGCGGCCTCGTAGCAGTCCCGCGCCCGGGCGACCGCAGCGGGGGTGTGCTGCTGGCTGAACGACCGTCCCTTCACCCACAGGTCATACGCCTCGAGATCGGCCGTCGGGCGGCGCGGTTGCCCGCGTCCAAAGATCTTCAGCCGAAGCGCAAGGGCGATGGCCCGGGCGATCTCGTCCTGGATCGCGAAGATATCCGTGAGCTGGCGGTCGAACAGATCGCTCCACGCATGGAAGCCGTCCGTCGCGTTGATGAGCTGCGCCGAGACCCTTACGCGCTTCCGGTCCCGGCGGACGCTGCCCTCGATAACCCACTTGACCCCGAGCCGGGCGCCGACGGCCCGGACGTCGCGGCCGCGATCACCGAACGCGAACGCGGACGTCCGAGCCGTGACCTGCAGGCCCGGGATGCGCACGAGCATGTTGATGATGTCGTCGGCGAGGCCATCTCCGAAGTACTGCCCGTCCGCGTCGCCCGAGAGGTTCAGGAACGGCAGCACGGCGACGGACAGGGGGCGATCGTGCGGCTCAGGAGAGCCGGCCCGGAGCCAGGCGTCGACCTCGGATTTCAGGGAGAAGACCCGCGGCCGATCGCCGCCGGGAAGGTGGTGCACTGGGAGAGCGCGCGTGAGCGCCCACCGCTGGACGGTCCGCACCTCGCGGCCGAGGTACGTGGCAATCTCCTTCCAGGATTCCAGCCGATCGCCCACCGGCAGCCCCCGCAGGCCGGAAGCGTACTAGCATCGGCGGAATGAGGCAAGATGCGACATCCCGCCCTGTCGCATCCTGTCGCCTTCCCCGTCAGGCATGTCTGCCGTACCCTGATCCTCAGATGCACAGTTTGCGCGACCTCCCAACCGCTCTTGGGTGCTTCGTGACCCGGCGCGGCAGGTCGTGGCTCCGTCAGGTCGAAGGGAGACCAGTATGAAAAGGGCGGCATTGTCGTGCGCGTTGTTCGTGGCGCTAGCGATCTCGGCCATGGCGGTCGCCCCAGCCGCCCAAGGCCACAAACCGGATCCCCGAGACCTCAGCGGGGTGATGGGTGGCACCTTCACCTTCGTGTACATCGCCCCCTATGGGCCGTACGACTTCATTACCCAGGGCGATGCAACGGGCACGCTTAGAGGACTTGGGTTGGTGAAGATGTACACGGCGCATCAAGTCAATCCGATCGGGGACGGCAAGCTCCTTAACACCTCATTCAAGATCGTGGCCGCTAACGGCGACGAAATCCACGGCACGTACGCCGATGCCAAAGTCACCCTGGCGGGGGCGGTCGAGACGGCGCTTCCCTACTACTACTATTACAGTGGAAAAGCGACTCTGGTGATTTCGGGCGGCACGGGCCACTTCGCCCACGCACACGGCAGGATCTACGCCACCTTCTTTGAGGCAATCGAGTTGTTCGACCCATATTGGGAACAATATGATTGCTCGGTTGCCTGGGCTCTAGGAGACCCAAACACTGAGGACTGGGGCAAGGAGCGAGGCAGATAAGAAAGAGAAGTCAAACACCGAGGATGGGGCCAAGGAGCAAGGCAGACGGCGGACCAACACGCATCCTCGTGTGGGTACGACATCGCTCGTCCTAGCACCGAGGGCCACCCTCGTGGTGGCCCTTGTCGTGTACGCCTGAGCCTTCAGGCCACGCGTATAGCAGCTCTCCGGTTGACGGGATGCCCGGCGCGGTGTGCAGGGCCCTATACTGGCTAGGGGTGTCCTGTGCGTGAGAACGGCACATGCGTCGTGTGCGGACAGACGTCTTCATTCAACCCGGAGTGCGTGCCGAGCGTCCTGGTCAACGGCGTACGAGAGCCCATCTGCCGGCCTTGCGTCGAGCGTGCGAACGCCCAACAAGACTACGAGGTGTGGCGTGGCCTGAATGTGACGAATGGTTGCCCAATCTGCGTTGGCTCCGCCAGCAGTCTTGACGATTGATCGCGGAGTACTGGACCGAGGGCGCCCGCGTTTCGCAAACTCCTTCTCCGCCGACTCGGCCAGTTCGTCGAGCACAACACGTCCGGAATCGGGCTTCAACAGGCCACAGATGATCCGAAGCGTCGTCGACTTTCCTGCACCATTCGGCCCCACGAGACCAGCGATCTCGCCAGGCGCAACCGTAAAGGACACGCCGAGCAGTGCCGTTTGTCGTCCGTAGGTCTTCGAGATGTCAGTCACCTGGAGGAATGGAGGACGTTCGTCAGGCCGAGGAGAGTGATGTACATGCCCAACTGGCGTGTCCCGCACGCGCGGGATCATACCGCAGCCCCCCGGAACGACCACTTCCCCATCGGGCCGAGCGACCCTTGAGCGCCCGGACGGCCGCCCAGACCCCCCGGATCCGCTCGTAGGTTCCGTCGAGCGTCTCGTCGAGACCGCACTCCGTGAGAAGCGCCGCGAAGGGCCTTGCCCAGTCCCTCGGTGGCGGCAGAAGATCGTCCGGGATGGGATGCGTGGCGGGCCGCTCAACCGTTGCCTCGACCGCCCGGTGGATTCGATCGGGCGAGAGCGAACCGCGCTCGATCAGGAGTATGAGGTCGAGAAGATCACGTACGCGGCTATTGGCGGCGCCTATGCGGGGCCGCGTGTAGGCGTGGAGCTTCTCCGCCCAATGTTGTTCCTTCGAGAGCACCGGCGCCACGGCTGGTGCGATGCCGCCGAATCCCAGCCAGTCCTCCCCAACCAGCTCGTCAAGCGGCTCGATGATCTCGTCCCCGACCCCGTGGTTCTGTCCACGAAATCTGGCCCCTCTGTGATGCCGGAATCTGGCCCCCCTCAGTGACGAGTCTGGGTGTCCCCGTCGGGTGACGCTGTCAACGACAATTACTTCTGCCGGTTCACGCTGAGCCGCCGAGCAGCCGGGTTTCGAGAGCGTCTCGGAGTGCGCCGGCCGTCGCGTAGTGACGAGGCGCTGCCGTCAGGCAGCCACCTGCTTGATTACGCGGTCGAGCCGCTGCCGTGCTCGCCGGCTCGTCTTCACCTGCGCGAGTTGCCGTGCCATAACGAGTCCTCGCTGTAGCGCCTCTCGAAACGCCTGGACCTGCAGGTCCGCGGCAAGCCGATTCTCGACGACGATGTCGACGAGCGTGCGGAGCGGCGTCGTCACACGTACCCCGTCGGTCGTCTCGATGTCGTCATCGGGAAGCCGGCCGCCATGGAGGCGCAGCACTCTGGGGATGGCCGCCATCCTCTCAGTGGCTACCGAGGCAACGAACACGCGCCCTCACGCCGCCCTGCACTACAGCTGCGACTCGAAGGAGCCCCCGCCAACGCGACTTGGCGGCCGCTCAGTTCAGCTTGATGTTCACGTTCCAGTGAGTGGCGGCGGCCTTCAGCTCTTCGGCGGTCAGGTACGTCACGGCCCCGTGCTTGGGGCTGGTGAAGTTCGTCGTCTTCATCGCGCCTTCGTTGAAGCGGCCGATGTTCTTGAAGGTGACGAAATCGGTGGTCTCGCTGAAGCCCATGTTGCTCGGGCGGAGGGCGTAGACGTCGTACATGAGCACGTAGGTGGTCGTGCCGAACCGTTTGAACACGTTGGGGGCTTCGGTGTTCACCGACTCGGGGTCGATGCGCCGGTCTTCGAAGTCGTAGCCCTGGTTGATGCGGCTCGAGACCGCGTGTTTCACCTTCGCGCCGCCCACGTAATACAGGTGAAACTTGTCGCCCACCTGGGTGATATCGCCATCGATACCCGTGGTTTCGGCGATGCGCACGGGCTTGGTTTCCAGCTTCGTGAACGTGTCGTCGGCGTAGGCGTAATAGAGGTGGCAATCGTCCTGGGGGCCGTATCGCACGGTGAAATACACCATCATCTTGCCGGCCTTCTCGTCGTAAATGACCTCGGGGGCCCAGAAGGCGCTGATGTCGCCCATCTCCGGGAATACCTTGTCCATGCGGATATTCGAGTGCGTCCAGTGGACCAGGTCCCACGACTTCATCATCACGATGGCGCGGTTGTTGCCCCACCCGTACTGTTCCTGCGGGCGCTCCCACTGCGTGGCGCGGTAGCCCAGGCGCTGGCCGAAAATGTGGAGGTCCGTCATGACCAGGTAGAAGGCGCCGTCGGGCCCGCGTGCGATGTGGGGATCGCGGACGCCCTTTTGCTCGGCGAGCAGCGTGCCGTCGAAGACCGGTTGGCCGTCGTTGACATCCGTGAAGGTGTAGCCATCGCGGCTGATTGCGAGATAGGCGGACTGGGTCTGGTCCTTGAAAAAGACCAGCAGGTAGCCGCCGAAATCCTTCTCGGTGAGGCGGCGGGCGCCCTTGGGTTTCTCCAGCGAGGGAACCAGGACGATGCGGGTGGGACGCGTGGGCGCGGACGGCGCCTGAATGGCGCGGCCGGGCGCCGCCTGCGGCGGGGCGGGCGGAGTCTGGGAAGGCCCCTCAGAAGCGGCCGCGAGCGCGGCGAATACGAAGAGGGCGCAACGGGCGGTGCGCTTCATGGCGTATCCTCTGGACGACGAATCGCCAGCGTAGCATGGCGCCACTGGAAGGAACCAGCTTTGGCGCGAGGGGTTTCTGCTGCGGCAGGGCTCCATCCAGACGCTCTCCGGCTTCCTGTCCTGGCCGCCATCCTGCGTGAAGCCGCCGTCACCCGAGCCGCGTGGGAGGACACGTAGGAGCTCCCTTCACGCAGCCCCAAGAAACAAGGGGAAATGGCGTCGGTTGCGAGCCCCCGCAACCACAATGACCACAGCGGAAACGCTGTGGTCGTTTCCTTTTGTACGGGGGGATGTGAACCGCTCATCTCCGGCAAACACCCTGAGCCTGTCGAAGGGCGTTGCCTCGGCTCCCCGAGCCGGGCGCCCGGAGATGCGCGCCCCGGCGCGGGCAGACGCCCGCGCCGGGGACACGGAGAGGCCTAGAAGGAGTACCGCACGGCGAGCTGGACGTCGCGCCGCGACCCGTCCTTCGTAATCACGCGGCCGAAGTTCGGGCTCGTGATATCGGAGTTCGGGCCACTCAGGTTCGGGTGGTTCGGGAAGTTGAAGACCTCGGCGCGGAGCTGCATCTTGTGCCGGCCGTAAACCGTGAAGTTCTTGAACAGCGCAATGTCCCACTGCTGGCCCTTCGGGTTCCGCAGGAGATCGCGGGTCGCGTTCCCGAACTTCCCCGCGGCCGGGTTGGCGAAGGCGCTCGGGTTGAACCAGAAGTTGCTGTCGGTCCCGGTCGAGAACTTCGTGTTCGTGTTCGCGTGGATGTCGCCCACGAGATCGACCGGCTGGCCGTTGCTGCCCTCGCCCACGCCCGCGATGTCGTTGGTCCGGGTGATGGAGAACGGCGTCCCGGACTGGATCCACGTGACGCCCGACATCTGCCACCCGCCGAGGATGTTCGCCAGCAGCGACCTCTGATCGCGCAAGAATGGCAGGTCGTAGATGTACGACAGAACCAGCGCGTGCGTCCGGTCGTAGCTCGACGGACCCCAGAAGCCGGCTTCGTCGTAGGTGTTCCACAGGACGTTGCGCTTGTCGCTGCCGTTGTCAGACGACTTGCTGTACGTGTAGGCGACGCTCAGCTTGAAGCCGTTCGCGTAGCGCCGCTCGACGCCGACCTGCAGGCTGTTGTACTTGGAATTGCCGGAGTTCTCCGAGACGCGCAGCGCGCCGTAGCCCTTGTAGGGGCGCAGCGCGGCGATGTTCACGCCGGGATTCGCCTGGAGCGTTCCTGGCAGCAGCTGGTTGACGTTGCGCTCCCGCTGCAGGTAGACGCCGCGGCGGCCGACGTAGTTCACGTCCAGCACGATCTTGGCCGGCAGCTGCCGCTGCACGCCGAACGACCACATGTAGGCCGCCGGCAGCTTGAACACGGGGTCCTGCCCCTGCATGCCGAACGGCAGGTCGTTGGCGAACGCCACGCCGCCCGGGTTGTCGGCGCTGCCGTTCGAGACCGTGACCATCGGCTGGAACGGCGGGTTGCCGCCGAGCAGCGTCGAGTCGTTCAAGGTGACGCGGTTGTGGAAAACCCCGCCGCTGGCCCGGAGGATGGTCTCGTCGTTCACCTTGTACGACATTCCCACCCGCGGCTCGATCAAGTCGTAGTGCGTCTGGGAGAAGCCGCGAGGCTGGCCGCGGAACAGCGCCTGCACCGCGGGGTTGCCGGCCACGACCAGGCTCTTGCCCCCGCCGACGAATCCGCTGCCCGGCAGGACGATGCCGTTGTACCGCGGGCCTGAGACGAGGCGCCCCGTTGAGGGGTTGATGACGGCCGCGTTCGTCGCGTCGTAGAACTTCGGGTCGAAGTTGGCAATGTTGTTCGTCGTGGAGTACCACGGCGGCCACAGGGCGTAGCGGATGCCGCCTTCGATCGTGAGCTTGTCCGTGGGCTTCCAGGAGTCCTGCACGAAGAAGTCGCTGGCAAGGGCCCGCCAGTTCGTGCGCGCCCGCTGGCCGATTTCCGCGTAGTTCGTGAAGAGCCCGAGGGCCATGTCGGCGATGCCGACGCCCGTCCGCCCGCTCCCGCCGTCGCGGAAGTCGAACTGGCCGTTCTGGTTGTTCGTGCCGCCCGGAATCGAGTTCACGTTGATCTGGTCGAAGTCGTCCTCACCGGACCACTCCACCGCGACGCCCGCCTTCAGCGTGTGCCGGCCCTTCACCCACGTCAGGGCGTCCGCCCACAGCCAGATGGGGCCCTCGGACGACGACGGGTACGGACCGCCGTCGATCGTCGTGAACTTGTCGATGTTGATGGTCGGGATCTTGTCGTCGATCTCCTTGCCCGGGTAGATATACGGGTAGGTCACCCCGGTCCGGCTCCGCTTGTAGAGCCCCGACGCCGTGAAGACGTTGATGAAGACCTGGTCCAGCGAGTGGGAGAAGCTCGCCTCGTTGATCAGGTTGTTCGAGATCGTCCACGCCCAGTTCACGCCCATCGTGACGTTGGGGCGGTCCCAGTCGGTGCGCGCGAACGGGAAGCTCCCGCGGTAGGCGTCGATCGCCGTGTAGTTCTGCTTCGAGTAGCGGACCGTCAGCTGGTGGTTCGAGCCCAGCCGGTAGTCGAACCGGATGTTGTCTTTCCGCTGATCGACCGGGTTGTCGCTGTTCATGATGAGGTTGGCCGCGCCGGACGGAGCCGCATAGTTCGGCGACGGGTACAGCTTCATCAGGGCGACGCCGTTCGGCGACAGGCGGTTCGAGGGAATGACGTTCCCCGGGAATGGCAGGCCCGTGAGCGGATCGCGGATGACCTGGGCCGTGCTGTAGAAGGGGTTCGATCCGAGCAGCTGGCCGAAGTCCCCGTTCCTCATCGCGTCGGTCGGCACCGTGTTGATGTTGGTCGCGACCGCGAAGTAGTTCACCCACTCCTGGGCGCCGAAGAAGAACAGTTTGTTCGTGAACCACTTGCCCGGGACCGGCCCGCCCAGGGAGTAGCCGTACTGTTTGTAGTTGAACGGCGCGGGCCCGCTGTTCTCGGTGGCGTTCGTGCTGCGGTTGCGCGCCCAGGTGTTGGCCTGCAGCTTGTCGTCACGGTAGAAGAACGACGCGCTGCCCGAGTAGCGGTTGCTGCCGCTCTTCGTGATGAAGCGGATCTGTCCACCGCTCGCCCGCCCGTACTCGGGCATGTAGTTGGCCGTCAGGACCTGGACTTCCTGGATCGCGTCGACGTTCTGCACGCCGATGATCGTGCCCGCCGACCGCGTGCGGATGGCAATCGCCCCGTCCACCGCGATCGTGTTCTCGTCCGCGCGGCTCCCGTTCATGTTGAAGCCGCCGTTGCTGAAGGCCGCGAACCCCAGGTTGTTGAAGCTGCCGCCGATGACCCCCGGCTTGATCGCGGCCACGCCCAGGGGGTTGCGGCCCGAGAAGGAAAGCAGCTCGATGTCCTTGGCCTCGACTGTCTTCCGGAGCGTCACGTCGGTCTGCATCGGGGTGGTTTGGGCCACGACCGTGACCGTTTCCGCGATGCTGCCCGGCTCGAGTGTGAGATCGGTCTTGATGGCGGCGCCCGCGTCGAGCTGCACACCGGACCGGGCGGCCTTCTTGAACCCCTCCAATTCGGCGGCGACGTCGTAGCGCCCCGGCTGGAGGCTGGAGAAGGTGTAGTACCCGCTGCCGTCGGTGACCGTGGTGCGCGCCTGCTGCGTCTGCAGGCTCGTCGCCGTCACCGTCGCCCCCGGAACCACGCCCCCTTGCTGGTCCTTGACGACCCCCGAGATCGAGCCTCTATCGAACTGCGCGGCCGCAGGCACGGCCACGAGCAGTGCGCACGCCATCACGAGCGCGCATCGCCACCAGGTCCTCCCCAGACAGGGCTTCATACTGATCCTCCGTGTAAACAGAAGTGCGGACTCCCCGGCCGGCCGCACCGCGACCGCCCGGCCCTCCCTCTTCGCCGCGTCTGTCCGGCACCGTCGCGCCGTCGCTGCCGTCGCGCCCACGGCAGCCGCTGGCAGACCACCGTCATTCGCCAACGTCAAAGAACCGCCGATCGGGTCGACGTGCCGCGGGCGTATTCAGGCCGCGAGTATTGACCTGCGTGACCGGCCTGTCAAGGCGTTTCGCAGACGTTACGCAGCGCCCCCGGCTGGCCCGGAGGCCGAGAGCGGGCCCGCCGGGTCACGGGGCCGCGCGGAGGCCGTGGGCCAGCAGTTCCGCCATGTGCCAGACGCGCCGGCCGGTGGTCTGCGCGATCTGCTCCCGGCAGCTGAATCCGTTCGTCACGATGTAGGTGTCGGGCGCGGCCGCGCGGACGGCCGGCAGCAACACACGCTCCCCCACCGCCATCGAGACGTCGAAGTGCGCCTTCTCGAAGCCGAAGGCGCCGGCCATCCCGCAGCAGCCCGAATCCAGTACGGTGACGTCGAGCCCCGTCCGCTTCATCACCTCGATGTCATCGTCGAGGCACAGCGACGCACGTTCGTGGCAATGCGGGTGCACGATCGCACGGCCCCGCAGCCGCATCGGCGGCATGGAGCCAGTCCGGACGAGGAACTCGGTGAGGAACCAAGCCTGCCGGCTCAGCTTCTGCGCGAGCGGGTCGCCGGGGAAGAAGCGCAGCAGTTCGTCGCGAAACACCGAGATGCAGCTCGGCTCGAGGCCGACGATGGGCGTGCCGGCGTCGATCTCGTCGCGCAGGCTCTCGAGAATCTCGACGAGCCGGCGCTTCGCGACGGTCAGCATGCCGTGGTCGTAGAGCGGCCGGCCGCAGCACAGCCGCTTTGAGGGGATCTCGACCTGGAAACCGCCGGCCGTCAACACCTCCACGGCGGCGTGCGCCACCTCCGGATGGAAGTAGTTGTTCGAGCAGTCGGGCCACAGCAGAACGCGACGGGACTCGGGACTCCCGCCTTCGCCGAACGGCCGGCCGGCCGGCTTCGGCGTGGCAAGCGGGCTTCCACCTTCCGGCGTCTTGCTGCTTGCTTCTTGCTTCCTGCTTCTTTCGGCGAAGAACCCGCGTCGGAAGCTCCTTCTCGCGAACGCGGGGATGCGGCGCTCGGGCGCCATGTCCAGCGCCCACCGCGCGACGGCGCTGAACGGAGGCACCTGCGTGAAGACGTTCGCGAGCCATGGCGCGTATTCCGTCAGCGCGCCCCAGTGGTTGATCAACCCGAACGCGTACGAGCGCAGGGGACGCAGCCGGCCCTCGTAGTAGTGGGCGAGGAACTCGGCCTTGTACGCCGCCATGTCCACACCCGTCGGGCATTCGCTCCTGCAGCTCTTGCAGGAGAGGCAGAGATCGAGGCTCTCCTTGACCGCCTCGCTGCGGAAGCCTTCGGTGATGACGCCGCCCTGCAGCATCTCGAACAGCAGGCGGGCCCGGCCGCGCGTCGCGTGCCGCTCGTCGTGCGTCGCCATGTAACTCGGACACATCGCGCCGCCGTCCGTCTTCCGGCACTTCCCCACCCCGACGCAGCGCATGGCGGCGTCCGCGAAACTGCCCTCGACGGGATACTCGAGGTGCGTCTTCACGGGCGTCGGGTGGTACTGCGGCACGCGGAGGTGCTCGTCGAGCTTGTACGGCGCGATGAGCTTCCCGGGGTTCATCTTGTTCGCCGGGTCCCACAGGGCCTTGAACTCGAGGAACGCCTGCATCAGCTCCTCGCCGTACATCCTCGGCAGCAGTTCCCCGCGCGACTGGCCGTCGCCGTGCTCGCCCGAGATCGAGCCGCCCAGGCTCACCACGAGATTGGCCGCTTCCTCAACGAAGCGCCGGTACGTCGCAATGCCTGCGGTGGTCTTCAGATTGAAGTTGATGCGCGTGTGGACGCAGCCCTGCCCGAAGTGGCCGTATAGCGAGCCCGTGTAGTTGAAGTCCGTCATCATCCGCCGGAGCTTCCGCAAGTACTCGCCCAGCCGCTCGGGAGGGACGGCGGCGTCCTCCCACCCCTCCCAGTTCTTGGCTTCACCGGGCACGAAGGAGGTGGCACCGAGGGCGGACTCCCGCACCGCCCAGACCAGCTGCGCTTCCGCCGGGTCACGAAACAGCTTCATGAACGGCGCGCCGGGACGGCCCTTCAGCCGCTCCATCAGCCGTTCGGCCAGGGCCTCGGCGGCGGCCGTGGTGTCGGCTCCGAATTCCACGAGCAGCCAGCCCTGCCCCTGAGGCAGGAGCGCAAGGCCCTTCGGGTTCAGGTTCTTCTTGCGCGAATGCCGAACCAGGAGTTCGTCGATGCCTTCGAGCCCGATGGGGCCGGCGGCGGTGACGTCCCCGACCGCATCGGCGGCCAGGTAGATATCCCCGAATCCCAGCACGAGCAGCGACCGGCACGGCGGGCTCGGAACGAGCCGCGTCGTCGCCTCGAGGATGGTCACGCACGTGCCCTCCGAGCCGACGAGGGCGCGGGCGACGTTGAAGCCGTTCTCCGGAAGCAGGAAGTCGAGGTTGTACCCGGACACGCGCCGCGGGATCTTCGGGAACCGCGCCCGCACGAGGTCGCCATAGCGATCGCGGATCCGGGCGAGCCCCGCGTAGATCTCGCCCACCCGGCCGCCTTCCCGGATGCGACGTTCGAGGAGCTCGGGGGGCGTCTCGCCCACCCGCATTCGCAAACCGTCGTAGGTCAGGACGTCCAACTCGTCGATGTTGGCGTCCGTCTTGCCCGACATCACCGAGTGCACGCCGCACGAGTTGTTGCCGATCATGCCGCCGAGCGTGCACCAGCGGTGCGTGGCGGGGTCCGGCCCGAAGGTGAGGCCCACGCGCTCCGCCTCGTCGCGCAGGCGATCGAGCACGACGCCGGGCTGCACGCGCGCCTGGCGGCGGCCGGCATCGATCCCCAGGATGGCGTCGTAGCGCGCCGACACGTCGATGACGACGGCGACGTTGCAGCCCTGCCCGGCCAGGCTCGTGCCGGCCCCCCGGGTCAGAACCGGTGCCCCGAACGCCCGGCAGGCGGCCACGGTCGCGACGACGTCATCCGCGTCGCGCGGCTCCACCACGCCGATCGGGACCTGGCGGTAGTTCGACGAATCGGTCGCGTAGATCGCACGGCTGGCCGCGTCGAAGCGGACGGCGCCCTTCACGCCGGCCCGGATGCGCGCCTCGAGCGCCCGGATGGTCGTGGCGTCTGCCTGGAAGGGCGAGGGTGGTGCTGCTGCTGGCATGGTCTCCATGGTCAGTCGACCCCGCGGGGGCGGAGGCGCCGGCACCCGCCGGCGCGCCAACAGCATAACAGAGCGTTGTATACTTGGAGGATTAGCCCCGCGCGGCGAGCGGCACAGAAAGGCCCCGGCCCTTGGACTACATCGAGAGCTTCTTCAAGTTCTTCTACAACATCCCGGAACTCATCCGGTTCGGCGGCCTCTACGGCCTCATCTTCATCATCTTCGCGGAGACGGGATTGATGGTCGGGTTCTTCCTGCCGGGAGACTCGCTCCTCATCACGGCCGGGCTCTTCGCCGCCCGCGGCGACCTGGACATCCTCGTGCTCATCCCGTGTCTGATCCTGGCGGCGGTCTGCGGCAACACCACGGGCTACTGGATCGGCAATCGCGCGGGCCGGGCGCTCTACAACCGGCCGAATTCCCTGCTGTTCCGGCGCGAACACCTGATGCAGGCGCACGAGTTCTACGAGCGCCACGGCGGAAAGGCGATCACCATCGCCCAGTTCATGCCGCTCTTCCGCACGTTCACCCCGGTCGTCGCGGGCGCGGCGCAGATGACCTACCGGCGGTTCATCACGTTCAACGTCATCGGAGCCGTCGTCTGGATCACGAGCATGCTGCTCGCCGGCTACTACCTCGGCCGGATCGTGCCCGACATCGAGCACCGGATCCACCTGGTCATCGCGGGTGTGATCTTCGTGTCGCTGCTGCCCGCCATCTACGCCTGGCTGAAGTCGCGGCTCCGGAAGGCCCCGGCGGCCTAACGGCCGCGCGCCGCGCGGATGATCGCGTCCATGTGGGTCAGGTAGCGATCGAGGGCCCGCCGCCCCGCGGCGGTGATGCGGTACTGCGTGCGCGGCAGCCGCCCCTCGAACGACTTCACGCAGACGATGTACTCCGCCTCTTCCAGCCGGCGGGCGTGCACCGACAGATTGCCGTCGGTCGTGCCGAGCAGCGTTTTCAGTTC
Organism: uncultured Acidobacteriota bacterium; assembly: GCA_963809475.1. Lineage (GTDB taxonomy): Bacteria > Acidobacteriota > Vicinamibacteria > Vicinamibacterales > JAKQTR01 > JAKQTR01. Next base: position 1,801,727 of record CAWEJS010000001.1, on the reverse strand, counting down.
GCCGAAGCTCAGCGTGTCGTTCACGGCGAGGGCGCTGATGATGCCCAGCCTGACGCGCTCGTGAATCACGCGATCGAGATCCGCGACGCGCCGGTCGTCGCCGCGGGGCGGCGCGGATCGGGCCGCCGCCGGGGGCGGCGATGCGCTCTGCGGGTTGTGCGCGCGGGCCGTGTTTTGTCTAGCCACCGTGTTTCACCGCGATCAAAATGCCGAATCCCACGTGCAGCAGGCCGAACCCGACGGCCAGCCACCAGTCACCCCACGCCGCGGGGCCCAGGAGCGCCGCGACGCCCAGCGCCATGAAGGACCCACCCATCACCGGCACGGGCGGAACCGAGAACGTCCCGCCCGCGACGACGGCCGCGCCGTAGAGGAGCAGCCAGATCGGCGGCAGCAGCGCCCAAGCCCCCGCGGAGCCGAGCGCGACGGTCAGCACCGCGCCCGCAACGACCGGCGGGGCGAACCCCAGCGCGAACCGACGCAAGGGGCCTGAGAGGAGCGGCGTGCGCATCGCGCGAGCCTTCAGCACGATGCCCCCCAGCGCGACGGCCGCCGCGGCGGCCGCCGCCCCGAGCCAGACGCCGAGCCAGGCTTCGCGGGTCACCTGGCGGGACGCCAACGCCGCCGCCGCGAGCGCGATCGCGCCGACGATGATCTGGCCCCTGCCCGAGACCGCCGTGAACGTCCCGGCGCGCTCCATCGTCTGGCGGATGAAGGCGAGGTGGTCCATGGCGTGGCCGTGCATCGAGTCCGGCGGTGCCGGCGGAGGGGACGGGAGCGGATCGCGTTCCACGCCGGTGATTCTAGTGGAACACGGGAGCCCTGTTTCGTCAAGTTCTCTGCGATCCAAAGCTCCGCGGCGTCCGGCCGCGGAGATAGACGGCCAGGCGCGCCCCGAGGAGCACGCCGAGCATGAGCGCGTAGTTGCGCGGCTGGCGGATGTCGGCCTTCACCAGCCACCAGTAGTGCACGACGCCGAACGCCGCCGCCACGTAAACGAGCCGGTGCAGGCGCCGCCACGCGCGGCCGCCGAGGCGGCGGATCATGCCCGCCGTCGACGTGAGGGCGAGGGGCACCAGCAGCATGTACGCGGAGAAGCCCGCCGTGATGAACGGGCGTTTCGCGACGTCCTTCACGATGCCGTGCCAGTCGAAGAACTGGTCCAGCCACACATAGGTGAGGAGGTGGAGGGAACCGTAGAAGAACGCGAAGAGGCCGAGCATCCTCCGGAACCGGACGAGTTCGTTCCAGCCGGTCAGCCTGCGGAGCGGGGTCACGGCGAGCGTGAGGACGAGGAACCGCAGCGTCCAGAGGCCGGTTTCGTGCGTGATCGTCTCGATGGGGTTCGCGCCGAGCCGGTGGGCCCAGCCCGCCCAGGCCAGCCACGCGACCGGTCCAAGTGACGCCGCGAAGATCACGGGCTTGAGCAGGCGCACACGCAAGGCCGTCAGTAGTCCTTCCGAAGGTCCATGCCGGTGTAGAGCCCCGCGACCTGGTCGCCGTACCCGTTGAACAACAGCGTCTTCCGCTTGAAGAACTCGCCGAGGCGCCGCTCGCGGGCCTGGCTCCAGCGCGGGTGGTCGACTTCCGGGTTCACGTTCGAATAGAAGCCGTACTCCCGCGGGTTCGAGGCCTGCCACGAGGACACGGGCTGCCCCGCCGCGAAGCGGATGCGCACGATCGACTTGATGCTCTTGAAGCCGTACTTCCAGGGCACGACGAGCCTGAGGGGCGCGCCGTTCTGGTTCGGCAGGACCTTGCCGTAGAGTCCGACGGCGAGAATGGTCAACGGGTGCAGGGCCTCGTCGAGGCGGAGGCCCTCGACGTAGGGCCACTCCAGCACCGGGACGCGCTGGCCGGGCATCTGCCGGGGATCGAGCAGGGTCGCGAACTCGACGAACTTCGCGCCGCTCTGCGGCCGCATGCGCGCGATAAGGTCCTTGAGCGGAAAGCCGACCCACGGGATCACCATGGACCAGGCCTCCACACAACGGAGCCGGTACACGCGCTCCTCGAGGGGGTGCGGCGCCAGCAGATCCTCGAGGTGATAGTCAGCCGGCTTGTCCACGAGGCCGTCGATCCTGACGGTCCACGGCCGGGGCCGGAAGTCCCGGGCATTGCGCGCCGGGTCGCCCTTGTCCGTGCCGAACTCGTAGAAGTTGTTGTAGGTCGTGACGTCGGCCAGGGGCGTCAGGCTCTCGGTGGTGGTGACGACGCCCTTGCGCACGTCCGGCAGAAGGTCCTGGCCGGACGCCGCAACGGGCGCCAGGCCGGCCATCGCCGCGACGGCGCCTCCGGCGGCGGCCTTGATGAACTCGCGCCGGCGCAGGTAGAGCGTCTCGTCCGTGATGTCGGAGGAGCGGAGGTCGGGAGCGCGCTCGATAGTCATGGGGGTCCCTACCCAGCATAACCCGAACCGCCGCGCGGGGAATGGGGGCGCGGCAGGAACTGGATTTCCTCGGGTCCGGGCATTACACTCTTCGCGGATCACAGGAGTCCCGTCCCGTGCGCAACCTCACTCCCCTGCCGCGCGCCGCGCGGCCCGCGCAGGTCGCCGGCTTCACCCCGCGCACCCTCGCGTTTCTGCGCGCGATCGAGCGCCACAACCACCGCGACTGGTTCCGCGAACGGAAGGACCAGTACGAAGCGGAGGTCCGCGCGCCAATGGTCGCGCTCATCGGACGCTTCGCGGCGGACTTCAAGTCGTTCGCGCCCGACCTGGTGGCGGACCCGCGCGTGTCGCTCTACCGGCCGTACCGTGACACGCGGTTCTCCAGGGACAAGGCCCCGATCAAGACCCACATCGGCGCCATCTTCCCTCACCGCGACCTGCCGAAGCATGAAGGGGCGGGCTTCTACCTGGAGGTGGCGCCGCACCGCGTCTGGTACGGCGGCGGGATGTACATGCCCTCGACCTCGGTCGTCCAGCACGAGCGCGAGCACATCGCCGCCAATTACCGGCGCCTCGCGCGCACCGTCGCCTCGCCGGCCTTCCGGCGCACGTTCGGCGTCCTGGATGGCGAACGGCTGCGGCGGATGCCCCGCGGCTTTCCGGCCGATCATCCCGCGGGGGATTTCCTGAAGTTCCGGCAATTCCTCGCCGGGTGCGAACAGCCCGCCGCCTTCGCCACGTCGCCCGGCTTCTACCGGACGGTGCTCGCGGCATTCAGGGTGCTGGCCCCGCTCGTGCACTTCCTGAACGAGCCGCTCGTCGCCGGATTGAGGTCCGGGGAACTGGGACACGTGTGGACCGACGCCGATTCGTGACGGTTGCGGCGGTCCTGCTGCTCGGGCGGGCCGCACACGCTCCCGCCCAGGTCCGGCTGGCTGACGCGACGGACGCGGAAGCGTTCCGCGCCTGGTTCACGTTCCTCGCCGATGCGCAGTTCTACCGTCACACGGCGGACGTCACGGATTGCGCGGGCCTCGTCCGCCACGCGGTCCGCGAGGCCCTTCGTGCCCACACGCCCGAATGGCAGCGGCTGGCGGCGCTTCCCGGCGCCGCGCCGCATCCCGACGTGCGCAGGCGGCCGGGCGGCCGGCCGGACGGCTGGCCGCTGTTCCGCGTGGGACCGGGCCGCTACGCGGAGTTCGCCGACGCCAGGACCATCGTGACGTTGAACGCGCGCCCGCTGGGCCGCGACCTGGGCGCGCTGCAGCCGGGCGACCTGCTCTACTTCCGACAGGACTCGCGGTCGCTGCCCGATCACCTGATGGTGTTCGTCGGGCCGTCGCGCTTCGAGCGCGCGGCAGCGGACTGGATCGTCTACCACACGGGGCCCCTCGACGGAGGCCCCGGTGAAGTGCGCAAGGCCCGCCTCGGGGATCTCGTGCGGCACCCGGTGCCGCGCTGGCGTCCCGTCCCTCACAACCCCGCGTTCGTGGGCGTCTTCCGACTGGACTGGCTATGAGACGACCTCACCTGCCGTTCACGCTCATGCTTGCTCTCCTTTTGCTCGCCGGGACCCCCGCGTGGCCGCAGCCCGCCGGCGGCGCCGCGGGTCCGGCCTTTCAGCTCTGGAGCAGCCAGATCTTCACCACGCAGGACCAGGCGACGTTTTCGCTCACCTACCGGGAGCTCGATCACCTGGACTTCAGGGTCTACCGGGTGGGCGACCCTGTCGCGTTCTTCACCGGTCTGCGCGACCCCCACCAACTCGGAAGCGAGGAGCCCGTCGTCCCGCAGGAGCGGAGCTGGATCGAGCGCATCGCCGCGTGGAAGGCGCATCAGCGTTCGGTGATCCGCGCGTTCTTCCGCCGCCAGGTCAGCCTGGACTATCGGGAGTCGCGGCGGGAGGCGCAGCACAAGGGCCAGGTCGCGCGTCGGCAAGCACTCCAGTACAGCAGCTTCGCCCAGGTCCCCCTCCTCAACCCTTCGCGACTCGTTGCCTCGTGGCGCGAGATGCTCCCGCCCGTGCGGGATGCGGAGTCGCGGCGCATTCCCTTCGAGATCAGGAAGCCGGGGGTGTACGTCATCGAGGCGGTCAGTGCGCCGCACAGGGCGTACACGATTCTGATCGTGTCCGACATCGGCCTCGTGACGAAGACCGCCCCGGGGCAGGTGCTGGTGTTCGCCGCCCACCGCCAGACCGGGGCGCCGCAGCGGGATTGCGACGTTCGGACCATTATCGACGGGCATGCCCTCGACCCGGCGAAGACGGCGGACGATGGCACGGCGCTGTTTGCAGTGGCCACGCCGAAGCCTGAGTCGGTCATCACCATTGCGACCTGCGGCGAACACGTGACCGTGACTGACCCCGGCAACTGGGCCCTGGAGGCGCCCGCGCGGGAACTGGTGGGGTACGTCTTCACGGACAAGCCCATCTACCGGCCTGGCCACACGGTCCGGGTGAAGGGGATCCTGCGCTGGCGGACGCGCGGCCAACTCGAGGTGTTCGAGGGCCGCCAGGTCGAGGTGAGCATCACGGACGGGAACGACAAGGTGCTGGCTCGCGAGACCCGACCCGTGGACGCGTTCGGCACGGTGAACACGTCGTTCACGCTGCCGCCGCGCGCCGCGCTCGGCGACTACGTGATCACCCTCGCAAGCGGAGACGCGCGCGCGAGCGGCAGCTTCGAGGTCCAGGAGTACCGCAAGCCGGAGTTCGAGGTCACCGTGGCCGCGCCGGAGAGGTTCGTCGTCCAGGGCGGTCGCGTCCAGGCGGTGATCACGGCCAAGTACTACTTCGGACAGCCGGTGTCCGGAGGGTCCGTGAAGTACGTGGTGCATCGCCAGCCGTACTATTCGCCGTTTCGATGGGGCGACGAGGACGAGAACGACGGCGGCGGGTGGTGGGGCGGCGGCAGCGAAGCGAGCGAGCAGAGCGTGCGCCTGGACGACAACGGGACCGCGGCCGTCTCGATCCCCCTCCCGCTCGATGACGAGCGCCACGACTACTCGGCGCGCATCGAGGCGCGGGTGACCGATGCGAGCAACCGGGAGGTCGCGGGCCACACGTTCGTGCACGCGACGTACGGGCGGTTCTTTGTGGCCTCCGACATCGACCGGTACGTGCAGAAGCCGGGCGCGTCCGCGCAGCTGAATGCCCGCGTGCTCGACTACTTCGGCGCGCCGCAAGCGGGTGTGGCGCTCCGTGTCACTCTCGAACGGGTCACGTACCCGGAGGGGCGTTGGTCCGATCCGGCGGTGACACTCGTCACGTCAGGCTCGATCAGCACGGGTGCCGACGGCCGCGCCTCGTGGTCGGCGACGCTCCCCAAGGAAGCCGGGTCGTACCGCTTCCGCGTGTCCGGCGACAGCGGCGGCCGGCAGGTCGAGGACACATCGGGCCTGTGGGTGACCGGGCGGGCCTCCGAGTTCGGAGCGGGCGATGCCTATCTGGAGCTTGTGTCCGACCGGCCATCCTACAAACCTGGCGACACTGCCCGGCTCGTCGTGCGCGGAGCGGCCGTCACCGCCCCGCTGCTCGTGACCAAGGAAGGGCGTCAGATCACGTTCTATCGTGTCGTTCGCGCCGACGGCGAGAACGCCATCGAGGTCCCGGTCAGCGAGGGGGATCTCGGGGACATCTACGTCAACATCGCGTACGTGAAGGACGATCGGCTCTACCGCGCCGAGAAGCGGCTGAAGGTCCCCGCCCTCGCGCGGCAGCTCAGCGTGACGGTTCAGTCCGACAACGCCGTCGCCCGGCCGCGCCAGTCCGGCACGTTCGTCCTGACCGTCACCGATGCGGGCGGCGCGCCCGTCAAGGCCCGGCTCTCCGTCGGCGTCATCGACGAAGCGGTCTACGGCGTCAAGCCGGACGACACGCCCGACCCGCTACGGTTCTTCTATCGCCTGAATTACAGCCGCGTTTCGACCGACTTCTCGCGCGACTACTCGTTCGTCGGCTACGCGGGTTCCGAGCAGTTGCAGCTCGCCCAGCGGCGCCGGCCGTTCACGCTCGCAGACTTCAAGCGGGACGCAGCACCGCGCCCGCAGGTGCGGAAGGACTTCCCGGATGCCATCTTCTGGGCCGCCGACGTGACAACGGACGAGGCGGGCCGGGCCACGGTGCGCGTGCCGTACCCCGACGCGCTGACCACGTGGCGCCTGACGGCGCGCGCGGTCACGATGGACACGAAAGTCGGCGCGGGACTGGCCCGGACCACGACGACGAAGGACCTCATCCTCCGCGTCGTGACGCCGCGGTTCCTCACCGAAGCCGACACCCTCGACTTGCCGGTCATCGTGCACAACTACCTGCCGGCAGCGCAGAACGTCACGGTGACGGGGGAGGTCCGCGGGCTCCAGTTCGTCGAAGCCGGCGAGGGCGCTGGAACGGCCAAGCCGGCCGCAATCGAGGTGCCGACCGGCGGAGAAGGCGCGCTCACGTGGAGGCTGAAGGCGCCGGCCGTCGGAAAGGCCGTCGTCTCGGGCGCTGTGACCGCCGGGGCGGACAGCGACGCGGTCGAACTGTCCTTCCCCGTTCTGCCGTTCGGCCTGAGGCGCGAGGACGGCAAGTCGGGTTCGATGCTCGGCGCCGGTGAGCAGACCACGAACCTGCAGGTGCCCGATACCTCGAACCCGGCCGCGCGCACGATTCGCGTGGAAGTCGCACCGTCGCTCGGCGGCGCGATCCTGGGCGCCCTCGACTTCCTCACGAGCTATCCGTACGGCTGCACGGAGCAGACGCTCTCGAGCATCGTGCCGAACCTCGTCGCCCGGCGGACGCTCACCGAACTCGGGCTGCCCCTGACCGAGGGCCTGAAGTCCCTCGATCGCCAGGTCACCGAGGGGCTGGCGCGGCTGCTCGACTACCAGCACGACGACGGCGGGTGGGGATGGTGGAAGACGGACCAGAACCATCCCTTCATGACGGCCTATGCGATCTACGGATTGCTCGAGGTGCGAGCCGCCGGCTACAAGGTGGACGAGTGGCGCATCAGGAACGGTGCGAGCGCGCTCAGCACGCTGTACGGCGCCTACCCTGCCGCCGTCCCCGAGCTGAAGGCCTACGAGACCTACGTGCTCCTGCTCGCCGCGGCATCGGGCATCGATGTCTCCGATGAGGGCGAGCGGCCGGGATGGCGGCGGGCGGCCGCCCTCGACGACCTGTGGTCCGCGCGGCAGCGCATGACCGCGTACGGCACGAGTCTGCTGCTGCTGGCGCTCGACGTGGCGAAGGATCCGCGCGGCGCGGCCCTGGCCCGCGAGCTCGAGTCCCGGGCCCAGCGAAAGGGCGATCTCGCGTGGTGGACGAGCGAGAGCGATCCCCTGCTCTTCGACTTCGTCGATACGAGCGTCGAGGCCACCGCGCTGGCCGCGAAGGCCCTCGCCGCGCGTGACCCGAAGCATCCCCTGATTGAACCAGCGGTCCGTTGGCTCCTCCTGAACCGCACCTACGGCGTATACTGGGCGAGCACGAAGCAGACGGCGATGGTGCTCACCGGCCTGCTCGACCTCATGAAGGCCCGCAACGAAAAGCCCGCGGGATCCGAGGTGGAAGTCTTCGTCAACGGCGCGTCCGCCGGCGTGCACGCATTCACGGCGGCGTCGATGACGGCTCCGGACCCGGCCGTGTTCACGGCCCCGGCGAAGGCCGGCGTCAACAGCGTCAGGATCGTGAAACGCGGCGAAGGCGCCGCCTACTGGGCGGCGCAGGCTGCGTATTTCGACACGCGGGCCGCGGATGAACGAACTGGCTCGCATGCCCTCGCGCTGCAGCGGGCGTACTTCAGTCTCTCGCCCGTGACGGTCAAGAACCGGATCGTGTATCGCGCCGCGCCCTTCAGCGGGACCGCGCGGCCAGGCGATCTGGTGCTCGTACGCCTGACGGCGGCCGGGGCGCGCGACTGGCGCTACCTCATGCTCGAAGACCCGATTCCCGCTGGCACGGAACCGATCCAGCGGGACGACCTGTACACGCTCGAGCAGGGACGGACCGACTGGTGGGGCAGCCGTCGCGAGTTCCGCGACAGCCGCGTCGTCTTCTTCCAGGAACGGTTCGACGCGGGCAGGTACGAGTACCTGGTACTTGCTGAGGGTGATCACCCCCGGGGTGTTCCGTGCCTCGCCCGCGCGCATCGCCGCGATGTACGTGCCCGGGGGCACCGCCTCGAGCGCTGCAATCACGATGACGGTCGAGCCAGGCGGCACGCCAGCGGTCGAGATACCGGCCAAGGGAGGGCAAGAGTGATGACCCGGATGCGCGCGACGCTTGCCTGGCTGTGTGCCGGCCATGCCCTCGCCGGCGGCCTTTACTGGCTCCTGCTGCAGGTGCCCGAGTCGAACGCATGGATGCTCGGAGTGTCTGCCCTTCTCGTGTTCGCGGGCCTGGTCCTGCTGGGTGTCGTCGAAACGACGGCCGTCCTGGGGCTCACGACGGTCGAGCCCATGGAAGCGGCCCTGAAGTCCGCCCTCCGCCGCTGGTGGCTCATCATCTTCCCGCTCGTGGTTTTCGGCTGCATCTGGCTGATCACGGGCGACGTCCAGCGCTGGCTGACGCGCAACGCGAGCCAGATCGACGCGTGGATCATCGCGAGGACCGGATGGACCCGGACCGCGGGACTGCACACCGGCCTAGCGTGGCTGGTGGTGTTCGTGCGTTATGGGATCGGCACCTCGCTCGCGGTGTCGCTGCTTGCGGCGCTCGCGTCCCGGGGCCTGCGGGGTCTCTCATCCGACTGGGCGCGTGCCGGAGTCAGGTGGAAGCGGCTCCTGGCGGTCAGCGCGGCCCTGTTCATCGGCCTGTGGCTGCCGTGGCAGGCTGTCTACTGGCGGCCGGCATCGCTGCCTCCCACGTGGGTGCAGCCGGCATTCGCGGCCGCAAAGCTGGCGGCGCTGTTCATCGTCGCGAACCTGGCGTGGGCGGCCGTCCTGCGCTCCACGCGGCGCGTGTCGTAGACCATCACCGCAGGTCTTGCCACCGGCGGCCGTCAGCCAGGGCGCTCGCCACGCAACGTCCTGCGGCGTCGTAGGCGCGCCGCCACGCCTCCCGATCGCGGGCAGTCCGCAGGTCCTCGTCTGACGGACACGGCGGCGCCCCCGCTGTCGTTCGTGTTCCCTCCCTGGCGCCGTCGCGCGGACGTTCGCCGGCCAGCGCCACGGCGAGCCCCTCACGAACCCAGAGCGCGCGTCCGGCGAGCGCCGGCTCGGCGAGCAGATGCACGAACTCGTGCCGGAGCGTCGTTTCCAGGATGCCGCGCCGGGCGAGGACGGCACACGGCAGCAGATCGACGCGGGCCACGGTCGTGCGGGCCGCAGTCCACCAGGGCTGTCCAGTGGCGCGCGTAAAGGCCTCCACCGTCGGATGGAACACCAGGTCCACCTCGGGAGGCGGTGCGACTCCCAGGCGCGCGGCCATGTCCTTCAGGGCACGGCCCGCGATCGCCTGCACGCTGCGCGCCTGCTCGCGTTCGCTCTCGGGCAGCGACACGCGGATGCGCGTGTTGGCTGGAGTGTCGGGCCTGGCTGATCCGGCCGCAGCCGGGCGGGACTCGACATCCAGTCCCGGGAAGTACGCCGCGAGGATGTCCGCCCGGCTCGCGCCAGCGCGGCCCCGGTTGGCCGCGCCCCTGATGCACAATCCGACGCCGTGTCCGGAGCCGCGACCGGTCAGCACGTAACCGGTCGCCGATCGTTCCACATCGAAGAGCGTGCTCTTGACGCTCTGCCAGCCCAGCACTCGGCCGGCTGCGGCGCGGAAGGCGGTCCCGCCGATCCGGTCCGGCGTCATGCCGGCGACCCTCAGGTCGTCGACGCGGCCCGAAGGCGAGCGCGCCGAGACCGAGAACACCGTGACGCCGCTCCCCTTCAGGCCGGCGGCCTCGAGCGCACGCCGGAGTTGCGGCTCGGGGAGTTCAGTCGTCCACGCCTGCTCGTCTGCGCACGCCGGATCGGGTTGCGCGGGAAGATACGGGCGGTCTTTCGCGCCGCGCCACGCGCGGGATGGCGACTCGGTATGGCCGCCGCACCACGCCGAGAAGTACACCTGCGCGAGCTGTCCGTGATCGGCGAGGATCCGCCCGGACGTCGCGCGCGCGGCGGCGGCGGTCGATCGGCTCGAACGCCCGCGCACCTGGCAATGGGTCAGGTCGCAGACGTCGAAACCTTCCGCCTCGTGGCGCCCCATGTTGGCGGCGGCAAACGTCCGGGCCGTGATCGCCATGGCCTCGAGGGCCGCCGGCGGGGCGTCGGGACCCATCTCCCCTGCCACAACCTCTGAGACATAGTCGTCGAGCGCCTGGACGACCACGTCGTAGCCGCTGCCGTCGCGGCGTGCGACGCCGACGCGGACCTGCTGCAACCGCCTGGGCGCGCCGTGCCCCGCGAGGAGCCGGGCCGCTTCCGCCGCTGCGTCGGCACCGGCGCCGCCGGGCACGAGCACCACGATCGCGTGCGTCGGCAGCTCCGCATTCACCTCGGCTGTCACGATACCCGCGAAGCCGCCGCCCGGCATCGGCGCTGTGCCGGTCTTCGCGAGTCCCGTAAACCCCGACGCCCCCAGGGCGGATGCGGTGCCAGTGCGTACCGCAAGCTCGGTGCCGGACCTCAGAATCCGCCGCGCGGCGTCCGGCATGGCAATCTCATGCCGCGACGGGCCGACGGCACGCAAGAACGCGTCGAGCAACTGCGCCGGCGTCGCCTTTATCCCCGCGAGACCCAGCGCCGAACTCGCGACCGGTGCGCCCGCGGCGATCGCCGGCAGCCCCATTCTGATGAGCACGCCATCCAGGGATTCGCGCGGCAGCCGCTCGGCGACCGCGGCGAAGAACCCGTTGCATGAGTAGCCGATGGCCTCGACAGCCGTCATCGGCCGATGCAAGTCGGGATGGACGCACCTGAGCGGTCTCCCGTCGACGACAACAGTCCTGCGGCACGTGATGCGCGTGTGTTCGTCGACGACGCCGTGCTCGACCGCCGCGATGAGCGTGACGAGCTTCATGAGCGACCCGGGCGCGACCGGGGTCGCCAACACGTCGGGGCGCGCCTCGGCGAGCACCCGCCCGGACGGCAGCTCGATCAGCCGGAAAGCGGGACCGCGCACGCCAGGCCGCGGCGCCTGCTGCGCGGCCGCCTCATGAACCGGGCCGGACATGACACAGGCAAGCACGCCAGCCACGGCGACCCGGCATGCCCGCCGCGCGATGCCGGCCATGGCCCTCAGCCGCCAAACCCGAGGAATGCGGCCGACTCGCGCCAGATGAGATCCAGGCTGGATGTCAACTGGTGGCCATCGTCGACGAACCGCACGGTCATCGACGGCCGGCCGGCGGAGAACCGCCGGACCATGGCCGGGTCCACGACGTCGTCGCAAATGCCCTGGAAGACGAGCGTCGGAGTGTCGAGTGCGCAGCCGGCGCTGTCGTAGCGCTGCGCGTCCTCGTACAGCGAGAAGCGAAGAAACCGCAGGTGGTCCTCGGCGTGATGGAAGACCTCCCACCGGTCGGTCTCCCGCCACCGCTGGAGCCCGGCCGCGTCCATCCCGCCGAGCGGAGATCGGCCGAAGTCGAACGCGGGCGCCAGGAGGATCAACCGGTCGATGGGATGCGCAGTGGTCTTCGCCAGCCCCCGCGGAACAGCCTGGCGGGCCGCGACATGGAACGCGACGAAGCCGCCCAGGCTGGAGCCGATGAGCGCCACGGGCGCCGGTGACAGTGCGTCAATCGCGGTCTCGACCTGCGCGATCATCCGCGACGCCGTCAGCGTCTCGAAGTCCGGCTCGTTGAAGTCCGGGCAGTGGGGCTCGATGCCGCGCGACCGCAGCCGGTTCGCGAAATACTCCGCCTTCGTCCCGCGCGCGGACGAAGCCAATCCGTGAAGGTAGAAGACATGCGGCCGGGTCGCCATCCGTTCTAAGATACACCGGGCAGTGGGTCGATCTCGCCGGGGATGTCTGAAGGGACAAGAGCGCCATGACACGGAAGCGACTGGCACTGGTGATGGGCGCCGAAGCGTGGCTGCTCGCGGCGGCGACGGCCGGAGGGCCCGTGGCCGGCGTTGCGGTCCTGGCGGCTCAGACCGCTCGGCCCGCCTTCGCCCCCTTCAGCACGCACGGCGGACTCGTCTACGTCTCCGGCATACTGCCGCCCGACCCGATGGCAGGCGACATCACCGGTCAGGCGACGCAGGTGCTCGACGAGTTGCAGGCGCGCCTGGCCGCCGCGGGGAGCTCCATCGATCGCGTCGTCTCGGCTTCGGTGTACTTGGCCAGCGCGAGCGACTTCGCGGCGCTGAACACGGTGTGGACCCGGTACTTCCCGGCTGCCCGCCCGACGCGCACAACGGTCGTCGCGCAGTTGCCGGCTGCGGGCGCTCGGCTTCAGGTGTCGGCGATTGCCGCCGCGCCCGCCACGAGCCGCGACGTCCTCGCTCCGGCAGGCTGGGCCTCATCCGGCCTGCCGTACAGCCCGGCAATCCGCGCCGGCGACACGCTGTTCCTGTCCGGCATGATCTCGCGCCGCGGCAGCGACAATACGCCGGTGACGGGCGACATCGAGACGCAGACGCGCACCATCTTCGAGAACGCGAAGTCCGTTCTTGACGCCGCGGGGCTCGCGTTCACGGACGTGGTCTCGTCGCGTATCTTCCTGACGAACGCCGCGGACTTCGATCGCATGAACGCCGTCTACCGGACGTACTTTCCGGCCGATCCGCCTGCCCGTGCCACGGTCATGGCGGCCCTGACGGCTCCCGACTACCTGATCGAGATCACCTTGACGGCGGTGAAGGGAGGCCCGCGCGTCGCGCACCTGACGCCGAACGCGGACGGCTCGCCCGGGCGGGCGAACCCGGTTCTGAGTCCGGCGATCGGCGTGGGGCCGAGGCTGTTCCTGTCGGGCATGCTCGGCACCGTCCCGGGCGCCGGCGACGGTGTCGCGCCGCAGGCGGCCGAGGCGCTCGGCCGCCTCGAGCGGACGATGGCCCGGGCCGGGTTTGGATGGCCGCAGGTCGTGGATTCCGTCGTCTACGTGACCGACCTGTCCGCGGCGGCCATGGCGCTCGAGGCATTCAGGGTACGGGCCGGCGGCCGGTTGCCGGCCGGCACGCTCGTCGGGACCGGGCTGATGAGTCCGGCCGCTCGCGTCGAGATCATGCTCACGGCCGGGAAGTGAGGAGACCGTCATGGCGGCAACGTGTTCGTTCGATGTGACCTCGACCGTCGATCTCCAGGAGGTCGACAATGCGCTGAACCAGGCGCGGAAGGAGGTCGTGCAGCGCTACGACTTCAAGGGCTCGAAGGCCGCCATCGAGTTCAGCCGCCTGGAGAACACCATCACGCTGGTCGCGGACGATGAGTTCAAGATGCAGGCGCTGTGGGAGATCGTTCAGGGCCGGATGGTGAAGCGGCAGGTGCCCGTGAAGAACCTCAGGCTCGGCGACGTCGAGCGGGGCGCGCAGGATACGGTCCGGCGCGTCGTCAGCCTGCAGCAGGGCATCCCGAGCGACACGAGCCGCGCGATCGTGAAGTTCATCAAGGACCGCAAGCTGAAGAAGGTGCAGGCCGCGATCCAGGGCGATCAGCTGCGGATCTCGTCAGCGTCGCGCGACGAGTTGCAGGGCGTCATCCAGCTCCTCAAGGAGCAGGACTTCGGACTCGCGCTGCAGTTCGGGAACTACCGCGAGTCGTGATGTCCCCCGCGCGGTCGCTGGCCGGCCTCGGCCTCGTCACCGCGGCCTCGCTGGCCTTGACGGCCGCGGGCGTCGGCGGCAGCGCCTTCCTGGCCGCCGCCGCGGTGGCGCTCCTCCCCCTGCCTCTCTACATCGGAGTCGTGCTCTGGCTCGATCGCTTCGAACCGGAGCCGCGCGCGATGCTGGCCGTCGCGTTCCTCTGGGGCGCGTCGGTGGCCGTCGTCGTCGCGGGACTCGCGAACGGCGTGGCCGAGAGCGCCGTCGGCGGCGTGCTCACGTCGATGCTGGCTGCGCCCGTGGTCGAGGAGGCGCTCAAGGGCGCCATCCTGCTGCGGTACTTCGTGAAGCGGCGGGACGAGTTCGACGGCCCTGTCGACGGCGTCATCTACGCGGCCATGGTAGGGCTCGGGTTCGCCTTTGCCGAGAACGTCGACTACTACGGCCGCGCCTTCCGCGAGGACGGCGTGGGCGGCCTGGCCGTGATCTTCACGCTGCGCGGCGTGATGGCCCCGTTCTCGCACCCCCTCTTCACCAGCCTCACGGGCCTGGGCCTGGGCATCGCGCGCCAGGCGCGCTCGCGCGCTGTCGCCGCGGCCGCCCCGGTCGCGGGCTTCATCGGGGCCGTGCTGCTTCATGCCGTGTGGAACGCGGGCGCCTCGGCCGGCCTGCTCTTCTTCGGCGTCTACGCGCTCATCATGCTGCCGACGCTCGCCGCGCTGTTCGTGACCGTCGCGTTCGCGCTCAAGTTCGAGGGCCGGGTGATCGCGACCCACCTCGCGGCGGAGGCCGCGACCGGGCTCATCGACGGTAACGACTATGCGCAGCTCTGTTCCGTGCGGGGCCGGCTCCATGCGTCGGCCTCCGCGTGGCGGCGCGGCGGCCTCCAGGCCTGGAAGGCCAGGCGCGCGTACCACCGCGCCGCGAGTGAACTCGCCTTCCTTCGCCGCCGGGCCGCCGTCGACGGCGTGGCGCCCAATCCCGCGATCGAGGCCGAGTGTCTCAGGCAGCTCGGGGCGGTGTGGGCGTCGGCAGTGACCGGCGAGCCGCCCACGGACGCAACGGGAGCGGCGCCGGAAGGCGCTCCGGAGGAACCCCGCGCGGGCGGCGAACTTCCCAACGCGTAGCGATCAGGGCTTGCGGAGCAGGACCACGCGGTTCGTGTTCGTGCCGAGCCGGTTGTTCGAAACGCCCCAGACGGCAGCCGTCTTCGTGAAGACCTGGGAGTTGATCAGCACGAACACCGGGTCGAGGCCGGCGTCCATGGCGGCGGGAATGACGGCCTCCTCGAGGCGGACCGTGCCCTTGCGGACCTCGCCGACCTCGAACGCCACGCACGCGCCGGGCTTCAGGATCCGCAGCAGTTCCCGGAAGACGCGAGTCATCACCGCCTGCCACTCGGCGACACGGTGGAGGTTCGTGATGTGCACCTGCCGCGGGTCGATGCCGCAGAACCAGCACCGGAGCCAGTTGTCCAGCTTGTAGTTGACCACCGTCAGGAACGGTGGCGACGTCACCACGAGATCGACCGACGCGTCCGGGATCCCCGGCGTGTCATCGGCCGCCCGCGTGAAGAGCCGTGCCCCGCGCGAGGCCGTCGCGAGCGTCCGCTGATCCTGGGGCGAGAGGTCCTTGAGCAGGGTCGCGGTCTTCTTGAGGACGATGACCCGGAGGTCCCGTCGCGGCGGGACCTGGCGGCGCGTCTCGTTGATCTTGCGCTGGGCCGTTACCGACGTCGCCTGGTTCGGCGGAAGCGTGTAGACCGACAGGAACCCCGCCGAATGCCCGGTCAGCCGGTTGACGGCCACCATCCGGATCCAGCGATCCACGGCGTCGAGCGTGCCGGCATCCTCGTGCGCAAGCAGGTAGGCGCGCAGTGCGGCAATCGCTTGCAGCGTGTCGGGGTGGAAGAAGACGTGCAGGTCGTGAGGGACAATGCTGCGACGCGCCAGGTCGATGGCCTCCAGGCGCTCTCGCACGTCGTCCGGCGACGGCGGGGTGAACCGCGGCTCCAGGAGAATGACGCTCAGCGGGTTGATGTCGCAGGCCAGCGGCACCCGGCCGGCGAGTGCGGCCTCGAGCGGAGTCGTGCCCCGCCCCGCGAAGGGGTCGTACACGAGCGCGCCGGGAGCCGTGAGCCGGTCGATGAAGAAGCGCGGGAGCTGCGGTTTGAAACAGGCGCGATACGAGATCTCGTGAAGGCTGTGCGCCGCACGCTGCCGGCTCGTCCAGAACTCGTTGACGAACGTCGGAACCGCTGCGACACGGCCATCGGCCAGCGCGGCCGTGGTGATCGTCTCGACCGTGGCGCGGTGCTGTCCCCGGAAACCCGACACGTGGCGCAGCAGTTCGTCGGCAGTCATCGAGTCAATGATAGTGACAGAAGCGAGAATCAAGAAGGGTCCACTGAGCTTCCCTAGTAGAAATCGTGCGAGTCGATCTCGACGGGCACGCCCGCAATCCCCTCGACGCGCTCCGCGCGCACGGCCGTGACGTTCTCCTGGTTCTGCAGGATGCCCTCAACGAGCAGGAAGGGTTCTTCGAGTATCGCCAGGCGCTCGCGGGCGAAGACGTCGGGGCGCACGATGATGTTGCTGATGCCGGTCTCGTCCTCGAGCGTGAGGAACACGAATCCTTTCGCGGTGCCCGGGCGTTGCCGGGTGATGACCGTGCCCGCCACGCGGATGCG
Organism: uncultured Acidobacteriota bacterium; assembly: GCA_963809475.1. Classification (GTDB taxonomy): domain Bacteria; phylum Acidobacteriota; class Vicinamibacteria; order Vicinamibacterales; family JAKQTR01; genus JAKQTR01. The sequence continues at coordinate 1,784,967 of CAWEJS010000001.1, read as the reverse complement.
CCGGCCCTGCCGTTCGCGCGGGAGATCCGAGGCGCGCAGCACGCCGCGCAACGACAGTTCGCGCCGCCGCAGGGCCATCGGGTGCGGCCCGATCGTCAGGTGCGTGCCCTCGTAGTCGGCCACCAGCCGCTCGGTGAGGGACATCGGCGGCAGGGGGCAAGGGGCCGAAAGGGGCATGTCACGTTCGCCGGCCCGCTCGCGCAAGCCGGCAAAACGCATCTCCGGGGTTCCGTCGGCGGCAGGCCGGGGCCCCACTTCGTCACCCCAGCCGGACTTCGGCCCCTTCAATGCATTTTGCAGACTGCCGCTGTCGGCTTGGCTCGAGGGCCAGCTCAGTGACACGCCCCTTTCGGCTGGGACCATGGCATCAGCGACGGCGTCCGCCTCTTCGAACAGTTCCCCCGCCGGTCGAACAGCTCTCTCAATTTGCCACAGCGCCTCGCGGCGGTGATGACCGAAGGCGTTGAGGGCCCCGATCTCGGCCAGCGTCGCCAACTCCTCGCGGTTGACGCCCGTGCGCGCGATGAGATCCTCGAGCGAGCGGAACCGGACTTCCCGGGGCTCGGGACTCGGGACTCGGGACTCGTCTTTTTGCTCCGTGATTCTTGCTTCTTGATTCTTGCTTCTTGCTTCTGTTTCCCTACTGACTACTGAATACTGGCTACTGGCTACTGTCCCTATCGTCTCCCCCACCTGCCTCCGCAGCCCGTTCACGTACTTCAGCCCCAGGCGCACCGTGCCGTCCTCTTCCACGTCGCAGGACCAGCGCGAATGCTGCACGTCGATGGGCGCGAAGCGCACGCCGTGCCGCTGCGCGTCCTTCACCAGCGTGGCCGGGTGGTAGAACCCCATCGGCTGGTTGTCGAGCAGCGCCGTGTAGAAGGCCGCCGGGTAATGCGCCTTGAGGTACGCGCTGGCGTAGACAATCAGCGCGAAGCTCGCCGAGTGCGACTCGGGAAACCCGTAAAGCGCAAAGGACGCGATCGACTTGACCACCGAGTCGGCCGCCTCGCCGGTGATCCCGTTGCGTGCCATGCCGTCTCGCAGTTGCCCTTCGATCGCCTTCATGCGCTTCTCCGAGCGCTTGAAGCCCATGGCGCGCCGCAGCTCCTCCGCCTGGCCGCCGGTGAAGCCGGCCGCCGTCATCGCCATGCGCAGCAGTTGCTCCTGGAAAAGCGGCACGCCGAGGGTGCGCTTCAGGATCGGCTCGAGCGACGGATGCGGGTAGACGACCTCGGCGCGGCCCGCCCGCCGATCGAGGTACGGGTGCACCATCTGGCCGGTGATGGGCCCGGGCCGGATGAGGGCGACTTCCACCACGAGGTCGTAGAACGTGGCGGGCTTGAGGCGCGGCAGCGTCGCCATCTGGGCCCGCGACTCCACCTGGAAGACGCCCGCCGTGTCGGCGCGCTGCAGCATGTCGTAGACCTGCGGGTCGTCCGGCGGGATGTTCCACATCTCCAGCGGCTCCGTGCCGGGGGCCCGCCGCGCGTTGATCGTCGTGAAGGCGTCCTGCAGCGCGGCCATCATGCCGAGGCCGAGCAGGTCGATCTTCACGATCCCCATGTCGGCGCAGTCTTCCTTGTCCCACTGCACCACCACGCGGCCCGGCATGCTCGCGTTCTCCAGCGGCACCACCTCGTCCAGGCGGCCGCGGCAGAGCACCATGCCGCCGGAATGCTGGCCCAGGTGCCGCGGCAGATCCTGGATGCGCTGCCACAGGTCCACGAACAGCCGGACGCGCGGTTGATCAGGATCGAGGCCGGCCGTGCGCAGATCGCGCGCCATGGCTATGTTGCTGTCCTCGCCCTCACCGTTGCCCGCGTGGCCGCCGCTCCCCGTGTTGCCGCTCGCGTCACGACCGTCGAAGTGCCCGTGGCCGTACCGTCCCAGGAGCCCCGAGAGCCGGTCGATCTGGCCCGGCTCCAGCCCCATCACCTTCCCCACCTCGCGCGACGCGCTGCGATCGCGGTAGGTGATGACGTTCGCCGTCATCGCCGCGCCATGCTTGCCGTACTTCTCGTAGACGTGCTGGATGACGCGCTCGCGCCGATCGCCGCTCGGCAGGTCGAGATCGATGTCGGGCCACTCGCCTCGCTCTTCCGACAGGAACCGCTCGAACAGCAGGTCCATGCCGACCGGATCGACCGCCGTGATCCCGAGGCTGTAACACACCGCGCTGTTGGCGGCCGATCCGCGGCCCTGCACGAGGATCCCCTGCCCGCGGCAGAAATTGACGATGTCCCAGACGATGAGGAAGTAGCCGGCGAGATCGAGCGTGCCGATGAGGGCGAGTTCGCGATCGATCTGGGCGCGGGCGCGGTCGTGGAAGGGCCGGTAGCGCTCGCGCGCGCCGACGAGCGTGATGGCCCGCAGGAAGGAGTGCGCCGTCTCGCCGGCCGGCACCGGGTAGTCGGGGAAGCGGTAGCCGAGGTCCGCCATCGAGTACTGGATGCGATCGGCGAGCGTCACGGTGGCCGCGAGCGCGTCCGGATGGTCCGCGAAGAGGGCCGCCATCTCCGCCGGCGGCTTCAGGTAGCGCTCGGCGTTCGGCGTCAGCCGCCGCCCCGCCCGTTCAATCGTGGTCTTATGGCGGATGCAGGTGAGCACGTCGAACAGCGGGCGCTCGGCGGGATCGGCGAAGCGGACGCCGTTCGATGCGATGAGCGGCACGTGAAAGGCCCCCGCCAGATCGCGCAGCATGCCGTTGGCCGTCTCCTCGTCGCGGAGGAAATGGCGCTGCAGCTCGAGGCACACGTTCGCGCGGCCGAACACGCCCACCAGCCGGTCCACCAGGCCGCCCACGCCGTGTCGGCCGGCCGCGAGCGCCTCACGCCCGACGACGGCGATGAGGCCGCCGGAGCAGCCGTCGAGTTCATCGAAGTCCAGCGCGCCCTCGCCCTTCGGCGCGCGCAGCTTCATGCGCGTGAGCAGGCGGCAGAGGTTCTGGTAGCCCTGGCGGCTCTCGATGAGGACAGGGAGGCGCCAACGGCCGGGGGCGAGGGGCTGGGGGCTTCTGGCTTCTTGATTCTTGCTTCTTGCTTCTATCGTAATCTCGCACCCGACGATCGCCTTGATTCCCGCCGCCTTCGCCGCCTTGTGAAACCGAGGCGCGCCGTAGACGCCGTCGCGATCGACGAGAGCCAATGCCGGATAGCCGAGTGAGGCCGCGCGCTCGACGAGCGTCTCGGGCAGCGACGCCGCTTCGAGGAAGTTGAAGGCGGAGGAGGTATGGAGCTCGATGAACACAGGCTCGCCTAATCCACCACCGCCTCCACGAACCACCTTCCCGTCTCGCGATCTTCGAAGATGCGGTACAGGCCGCCGTCGCTGAGCACCACATCCCACTCGTCGCGGTTCCAGCCCGCGCGCCGCAGTTGCGACGATGGCGCAGCGCTTCCTGGCGAGGCCCCCACCGCCGCGGCCGTCTTCCACCACTCGCCCGACGTGCGCCACGGCCCGGCCGACGCGCGCACGTGTCCGCCCGACAACGCCTGCCGATCGGTCCGCACGCTGATCGGGCGGCTGCCGTCGATGAGCACGCGCGCCGGGATGGGCAGGCGGAAGCGGCGCAGACTGGGGGCTAGGGGCCCTTCGACTCGCCGCTGCCGCGGCTCGCTCAGGGCAGGCTTGGCGCTAGGCGCTAGTTCTCGGGACTCGGGCTTCGGGGTTCGTCTTCCGAATTCTGAATTCTGACTCCTGACTCCTGACTTCTGTTCCCGCCCTTCGTCTCGCTGCACCACGAAGGGCGTCATGCCAAACGCCCCGGGCCGATACGAATCCACCGTCGCCGGCGAGCCGCACCGCCCCTCGCCCATGAGCGCCTGCAGGCGCGCGACGAGCGTCGAGACGAGTTCGGGCGCCGGCAGCGCGCGCGTCAGCAGCGACTCCTGGACAATGCGGCCGGGAGTGGGGTCGATGGAGATGGTGACGGCATCGATGCCCGCCGGCGCGGGGTGCGTTTCGAGATCCAGCAGCAGCAAGGTGCGCAGCACTTTCGGATCGCGCATCGGCGCCGGCAGTTGCAGGCTGCGCAGGTGCAGGTCCCGCGTGACGAGCCGCAGGCGCAGGTGCAGGACCGCCGCGCCGCGATCGCGATACTCGAGGCGCTGGCACAGCGGGTCGAGCAGCCGGCTGAGGACGAACGACAGCGGCTCGAGGTCTGCAATGGGCCATTCCAGGTCGAGCGAGGCCTCGAAAGGTTCTTCTTCCGTCGCAGGCACCAGCGGCCCAGCGTCTTCGCCGCGTGCCAGGCGCTGCCAGCGGACACCGTCCTGTCCCAATCGCTCTGACAATTCGGCGGACGGCAGCGCGGCCAGTTCACCCAGCGTGCGCAGGCCCCAGCGGGCGAGGACAGCTAGAGGGTCGGGACCAGGGGCTAGGGACTGGGCGCTAGGCGCTAGTGCTGTCAGCGTACACAGAGGGAGCGGTGCGAGCGCCTCTGCTTCTCCGCCCGGCGGCACGACGGTGAGGCCGGCGCGTGCGGCGGCGAGCAGCATGGCGGCCGTGCAGGTGCCGGCGACCGCCACGTGCACCGGCGCGATTCCGTGGTCCGCTGCGGCCTGGCGCAGGCGTTCGCCGATGGCTCGCGCGTCGCCGACCAGGCGTTCGAGGCCCTCCACGTCGAGCACCACCTGGTTGTCGCCCCGCGCATCGACGCGCGGCGACACCACCCGGGCGATGTCGACAAGGCGGGTGCCATCAGACGCCGGGCCGGCAGGCGGTACGCCGCGACGTACAGGCGACGAGGGCACGTAGAGACAAGCGAACATGGCGCACCCCGCCGATCAGGCCACCAGCGCCGTCGCCGTCAGGCGCACCGGCGCGCCCATCCCCGGCACCAGCCGCGCGCGCTGAATGCGTACCTCGCTCTCAATCCCACTAGCGCCTGGCGCCAAGTCCCCAGCCCCTGCTCGCTTGAGCGCCATCGTCACTCCCCCCGCACTCCTGCTCATCGGCACCGTCCCCGTGACCACCGCGGCGGCCTGCTGCCCTTCGAGCACTTTCTGCAGCCGCAGCCAGGTGGTCATGGGAATCCGCCGCAGGGCTTGGCTTGGCGCATCGGCCAGATCGAGGGCCACCAGCGACAGGCCGCCCGCCTGCAGGATGAGGTTCGTAGCCTTCAGGGCGCGTTCGATCGCCCGATCGGCGCCGGGCTGACGGCGGCCGGCGGTGGCAGGCGGAAACGCCGAGGTCGAGGTGTCGCCGCGCACCCAGAGCAGGCGATCCAGGCGCACGCCGGCAGCCGCCATCGACTCCACGTCGAACATGTCGAAGGTGTCCACGAGGGCCGCCAGTTCGCCCCGGCCCGTCGTGGCGGCCAGCATCGCCATCAGGAGGCTGGTCCGCCCCGAGGAGCGCGGGCCGACCACCTCCGAGAAGTGCCCCATCGGGATTCCTCCGCCAAGTTGTTGATCCAGCTGAGGTAATCCTGTTGAAACCGCCTCGGCCACGACCGCGATCCCGCTGCCTTTGGTGATTGGCACCAGGGTGCGGTCGAGCTTCTTGGCCCGGAGCAGCGCTTCGACATCAGCACGGCAGGTTGCGGGCATGGGAGGCTCCTTTGGGAAGTAGTCAGTAGTCAGTAGAGTGAGCTCGGTGAATGCTCTGCCCATGTTTCGCTTTTTATTCGCCATGCAGAGCATAGACGAAGAAAACACGAAAATCAAGGGCCAGAAACAACTCGGAAACCGGCATTCCTCAACGGCAGGGCGCACGCGACGCGTATAATCCGCCCGTGGACGACGAACTGCAGGTCAATGCGCGCGACTGCCTGCGCCACAGCCTTGCGACCCTGGCCTATCGAGGCGGAAAGGTGGTGCGAGGGACGCCTTCGGACTTCGGATCGTTCAAGGTCGGCAGCACCAGCCGCACGCCTTCAGAAATCCTGGCTCACATCTGTGATCTGCTCGACTGGACGTTGTCGTTGTTGCGTGGAGCGGAGGCGTGGCGCAATTCCTCGCCTGGGCCATGGGACAGCGACGTGCAGCGTTTTTTCAGCGCGCTCGGCGCTCTCGATGAGCGTCTCGCCGTGCCGGGTTCCTTGGGATGTCCATGGACACGGCTCTTCCAAGGACCCATCGCTGATGCGCTCACGCACGTCGGGCAACTCGCGATGCTGCGGCGTCTGGCTGGGTCGCCGGTCCGCGGCGAGAACTACTTCAGGGCGGAGATTGCGCCGGGGCGCGTGGGGACCCTGCAATCGGCCCCGAGGCGGGAGTTCGGCTAGCGGGGGCGGAGCGACCCGACAGAGGCGACTGCCGTGAACCATAGCGAGATCGTCAGCTTCCTCTGGGGCGTGGCGGACCTCATCCGCGACACCTTCAAGCGCGGCAAGTATCAGGATGTCATCCTGCCGCTCACGGTCCTGCGCCGCCTGGACTGCGTCCTCGCAGACACCAAGCCGCGCGTGCTCAAGCGCCAGGCGGAACTGAAGGGCAAGGGGCTCGAGGACCCCGACGCGCAGCTCAGGCGCGCCTCGGGCTTCGCGTTCTACAACACCTCCCGGTACGACTTCGAGAAGCTCCTGGGCGACGCGCCGCACCTCGCCGCCAACCTGCGCAACTACATCGCCGGCTTCAGCCCGAACATGCGCGAGGTGCTGGAGAAGTTCGACTTCGACAACACGATCAGCAAGCTGGACGAGGCGGGCCTGCTCTTCCAGGTCCTGGAACGCTTCAAGAACGTCGACCTGCACCCGGATCGGATCGACAACCCGACGATGGGAACGGTGTTCGAGGAGCTGATCAGGAAGTTCAACGAGGCGCTGAACGAGAACCCGGGCGAGCACTTCACGCCGCGCGACGTGGTGCATCTGATGGTGGACCTGATGCTGGCCGGCGACAAAGCGCGCATCCGCCGGAAGGGCGTCGTGTGCACGGTGTACGACCCGTGCTGCGGGTCGGGCGGCATGCTGATGATCACCAAGGAGCACATCACCGCCGGCCTGCGCAAGAACGGAGAAGTGCTGCGCCCCGCCGTCAACGCCGACGCCGAGATTCACCTGTTCGGCCAGGAGGTCAATCCGGAGACGTGGGCGGTTTCCAAGGCGGACCTCTTCATGAAGGACCCCACGGGGCGCGACGCCGACAACATCGCCTACGGATCCACGCTCTCGAACGACCGCCACGCGCGCCGGACCTTCGACTACCTCATCGCGAACCCGCCGTACGGCAAGGACTGGAAGCGCGACGAGGACGCGGTGCGCGCCGAGCACGAGCGCGGGGCGGCGGGCCGCTTCGCCGCGGGTCTTCCGCGCATCAGCGACGGCCAGCTCCTGTTCCTTCTGCACATGCTGGCGCACGCGAAGGCCGAAGACGAGGGCGGCTCGCGGATCGCCATCATCATGAACGGCTCTCCCCTCTTCACGGGCGATGCCGGAAGCGGCGAGAGCGAGATCCGCCGTTACGTGCTCGAGAACGACCTCCTCGAAGCCCTCATCGCGTTGCCCGAGCAGCTCTTCTACAACACGGGCATCGCCACGTACGTGTGGGTCGTGACGAACCGCAAGATCCCTGCGCGGCGCGGCAAGGTGCAGGTCATCGACGCGACGTCGTTCTGGGTGCCGATGCGCAAGAGCCTCGGCGATAAGCGGCGCGAGATCCCGCTCGAGCGCGCGCTGGACATCCTGAAGCTGCTGGCCGACTTCCGCGACGGCGACATGCGCGCGGCCACCAGCGACGGCAAGACCGGGGACGTCGTCGTCGGCCGCATCTTTCCTACCACACACTTCGGCTTTCGCAAGGTCACGGTCGAACGGCCGCTCCGGCTGAACTTCCAGGCCAGCGCCGAGCGAATCGCACGGCTCGAAGACGAAAAGGGCTTCCAGGCGTTGGCGCAGTCCAAGAAGAAGGGTGCGGCAGGCGCGGAGGAACAAGCCGAAGGGCGGGCGCTGCAGCAAGCTGTTCGCAGGTTCCTCGGCACGCTCTCCGACACCCTCGTCAAGGATCGGGACGAGTTCGAGCGCCTCCTCGACGCCGAGGCGAAGAAGGCCCCGCTCAAACTGCCTGCGCCCGTTCGCAAGGCCGTCCTGTCCGCCCTCTCGGAGCGGGACGAAACGGCCGCCCTCTGCCGCGACGGCGACGGCGATCCCGAGCCGGATCCCGAGCTGAGGGACACGGAAAGCGTCCCGCTGGCCCACGGCGACGACCCGGTGGACGCCGACGGCGTGCCTGCCAGCGTCCGCGCGTTCTTCGATCGTGAGGTAAAGCCACACGTTTCGGACGCCTGGATCGACTCCAGCAAGCGCGACTCGAAGGACGGTCTGGTCGGCCTCGTTGGCTACGAGATCAACTTCAACCGTTACTTCTACAGGTACGCGCCGCCCCGCCCGCTCGAAGAGATCGAGGCCGACATCCGTGCCATCGAAAGCGACATCGTCCGGATGCTGGGCGAAGTCACGGGGACCGGCCCGACGATCTGAGCGGCGGCCCGTCCTCGCGATTTCGAAGCTTGCTGGGCATGCGGCGCTGGATAAATATATTGACAGCTACTGGTAAGTAATGTAGTTTTTATCCATTAATGGACCGGGCCACTCGAGAAAAGGCAGTCCTGGAAGCCTTCCGCCGGGCGGGCGGAGTCCTCAGGACCGGCCAGGCGATCCGCGCCGGCGTACACCCGCGCGACCTGTATGCCCTGCGCGAGGCTGGCGCGGTCGGACTCGTCAGCCGTGGCGTCTATCGTCTCGCTGACCTTCCCCCACTCGCCGAACCCGATCTCGTCACCGTCGCCGCCAGGGTGCCACGTGCGGTCATCGCCGTCGTTTCCGCACTCTACTTCCACAAGCTGACGACGCAGATCCCGCACGCGGTGAGTGTCGCCCTGCCCAAAGGAACGAGTCGGCCCAGGCTCGACTGGCCGCCGCTGCGTGTCTACTGGTTTTCCGGGGCGATGTTTGCGGACGGGATCGAGATGCACGAACGCGACGGCGTCACGCTGAAGGTCTACAGTGCGGCCAAGACCGTCGCCGACTGCTTCAGGCTCAGGAACAGGCTCGGCATCGACGTCGCCGTGGAAGCGCTGCGGAATGGCCTCGACGAGCGGCGATTCACACCGGCCGAGCTGCTAAGCGCTGCGCGGACCTGCCGCGTCGCCAACGTCGTACGCCCTTACCTGGAAGCAATGCAGTGACCCGACCAGCCCCAACGGGTCTCGCTCACTCCGTCCAGGCGCGGCTGACGAATGTCGCGAAGCAGACCCGACGTCCCTTTGCCGAGCTGCTCGAGCTGTACGCCGTCGAGCGTCTCCTTCACCGCCTCGGGCGCTCGCGCCAGCGCGAGCGCTTCGTTTTCAAGGGGGCGCTTCTGCTTCGCGGGTGGCTGGGGAGCGACGCCCGGCCCACGCGCGACCTGGATCTGCTGGGGCCGAGTGACCTCGACGAGGCCGAACTGCGAGGCGCCATCGACGAGTTGATGCACCTCGAGGTGGAGGACGACGCGATTACGTTCCTGCCCCGTTCTGTCACGGCCGAACCGATCCGCGGCGGCTCCTCGGTACTTGGACTGCGTGCGAAGTTCGACGGGAGCCTGGGACAAGTGCGGCTGCGCTACCAGGTGGACGTCGGCCTTGGAGACGCCGTATATCCAGCCGCAGTGGACGTCGTTCCCGGCGGGCTCCTCGGGCTGCCGATGGCCAGCGTGCGCGCGTATACCCCGTACACGACCGTGGCAGAGAAGCTCGAGGCAATCGTCGTGCTCGGAGAGGCCAACAGCAGGACGAAGGACTACTACGACCTGTTCCAACTGCCGCGCGCGCTGGACTTCGACGGGCCGACGCTGGTGGAGTCGATCCGCCGCACCTTCGCGCGACGCGAAAGGGTCATTCCAGCGATGCCACTCGAGGGCCTCTCAGACCGATTCGCGGAGGATCCGCTGCACGCCACCCGCTGGCCTGCGTTCCTCGACAAGGGGCAACTTCGGACCGCCGAGACCGACTTCCGAGCCGTGATCCACGCCATTCGCCGATTCGCCGAGCCTGTCCTTGAGGCGGCTCGTGAATCGCTGCCCTTCGATTCACGCTGGGAGGCGGGAGGTCCGTGGCGATGAGCACCCAGCGCTTCAAGCCGTACGCGGCCTACAAGGACTCGGACGTCGAGTGGCTGGGCCAGATTCCCGCGCACTGGGGGGTGAAGAGGCTTCGTTCTTCGATCACCAGCTGCCAAAATGGCGTCTGGGGTGACGAAGCCTGACGCCCTTCATGACATCGTCTGCGTACGAGTTGCCGACTTCGACCGAGTCGCCTGCACGGTCGACGTCTCAAACCCGACCCTACGCTCCGTCGAGCCAGGAGTCGCCGCGCCTCACCTGCTCCGCCAGGGCGACCTCCTCGCTCGAGAAATCGGGAGGAGGAGAGACACCAGCCGGTTGGAGCAGTGGTTCTCTACCATCACTCCGTGCCGGCGGTGTGCTCGAACTTCATCGCGCGTGTAACGGGTTTCCCCAGGACATGACGCCCGATTCCTAACGTATCTCCACGGGGTCTTCGTATGCCGGGCGAGTCAATACCCGGCACATCAAGCAGATCACAGGCATTCAGAACCTCGATGGCGCGATTTTTGGCGAAGCGATTGGTCTGCCGCAGAGCCGAGCAGCGTGCCATCGCCGCGTTTCTCGACCGGGAGACGGCGAGGATCGATGCGCTGGTGGCAAAGAACGAGCGCCTGATCGAGCTGCTCCAGGAGAAGCGCACCTCCCTCATCACGCGCGCCGTCACCAGGGGTCTCGAACCGACCGTCCCCTTGAGGGACTCGGGCGTCGAGTGGCTGGGCCAGATTCCCGCGCATTGGGAGGCCGACCGCATCAAGTGGGCAGCCCTCATGGTCAGCGGGCACACGCCGGACAAGAAGGTGGACTCTTACTGGCGTGGCGGAGATATTCCCTGGGTGTCGCTGGCAGACACAGGCCAGCTGCGCCAGGTCGACTACATCGCGAATACGGCAGTATTCACGACGGCTGACGGCATCGCCCATTCGTCAGCTCATGTCCTACCTGAAGGTACGGTCGTCTTCTCTCGGGATGCGACGATCGGACTGTGTGCCATCACCCGGGCTGGCATGGCCGTGTCCCAACACTTCATCGGATGGGTGTGCGGACTACGGCTGCGTCCGGAGTACCTGCTGTTTGTCCTCAGGTCGATGACACGTGAACTCGAGCGCCTCACGATGGGCGCGACGGTGCTGACGATCGGCATGCCCGACGTGAGGAGCCTGGCCGTTCCGATCCCGCCACTGGCGGAACAGGACCATATAGTACCGAGAGGTGTTGTACCACCGCGCGCGGATCGACGCCTTGGTCGCCAAGGTCCGCGAGGCCGTCGACCGGCTGAAGGAGTACCGCACCGCTCTCATTTCCGCCGCAGTCACGGGCAAGATCGACGTCAGGCAGGAGGCCAGCGCCTGAGGTTGGCCGCGGGAGCGGGTTCTTGGACCGAATCGGAAGCCTATTAGTATTTGCGTTTTCGTGATTTATCGCTAATAATGGCGTCGGCTATTTTCGCAGCCGCTAATAAGGACTCCGATGACGGCCCAGACCAGGCGCCAGCCGCACGGCCGCCTCGTTCGATGCCGAGGCGGTTATCAGGCCTACGTCCCGGGACCCCTCCCGCCTCCCCTCGCGTGGAGTCCGGGATTGGTGAGCGCCCTGTCGCGCGCGGACCTCGCCCTCGGCCGGCTGGCCGGCGAAGGGCGGCGGCTGCCCAACCCCCACCTGCTCATCCGGCCGTTCATCCGGCGCGAGGCGGTGCTCTCGAGCCGCATTGAGGGCACACAGGCGACGCTGGGCGAACTGCTCGCTGCCGAAGCCGGTGCAGCCGTCGACCGGAGCCCCGCCGATCTGCGAGAAGTCGCCAACTATGTCGTCGCGCTCGAGCACGGCCTCACGCGCCTCGCCGCGCTGCCCCTCTCGATTCGGTTGATCGGAGAGCTCCACGAGAAGCTGATGCGGGGCGTGCGCGGAGACATCGCCACACCCGGCGACCTCCGGCGCAGCCAGAACTGGATTGGACCGCCAGGAACTACGCTGGCCAACGCCACGTTCATCCCGCCGCCGCCCGATCGCCTGATGGAGTGCCTGGGTGCCTGGGAGACGTTCCTGCACGACGACTCGATGCCGCCGCTCGTACAGGCGGCGCTCGCGCACTCGCAGTTTGAGGCGATCCACCCCTACCTCGACGGCAACGGGCGCGTCGGGCGCTTGCTCATTACGTTGCTGCTGGTCACCCGCCAGGTGCTGCCCTCGCCGCTCCTCTACCTCAGCGCCTACTTCGAGGCGACCCGCCCCGAATACTATCGGAGGCTGCTGGCGGTGACGCAGGCGGGGGAATGGGAAGAGTGGCTCGACTACTTCCTCCGCGGCGTGACGACACAGTCCGAAGACGCGCTTGGCCGAATCCGGCGAATCGACGCCGTGATCGAGGAGTGGCGCGAGCGCCTAGGCAGGATGCCGTCGAGGCTGCCGGACCGGGCGCTGCACCTGCTGGTGGAGAATCCGTTCTGGACGGTGAACAGTCTGGCCGAGCGTCTCGACGTGGCGTTTACGACGGCCCAGCGGACGATTGACCGCCTCGAAACGGCCGGCATTGTCACGCGGGTGACCGAGGCCCGGCGCAACCGGGTCTACTGCGCAAGGGACGTGCTGGAGATTCTCGAGGAGCCGCCGCTCCTGTCTGACACGTCTGGCGGTGGCCGGGGAAGGAGCCGCCGATGAGCCCTGACATCTCCGAGCGTGCGTTCGAGGAGGCGATCGAGGCGGGATTGCTGCAGTACGGACCGGACGCCTACCCCGGGGATGCCTCGGCGGTCGGCGAAGCCTCACTCCCCTGGGGCCAGCGCCCGCCCGGCGGCTACCTCAAACGCGCGCAGGAGGACTACGACCGTGCCCTCTGCCTCCTGCCGCGCGACGTGATCGACTTCGTCCTGGCGACGCAGCCGAGGGAGTGGCAGAAACTCAGCCAGCACCACGGCGCGTCGGTGAAGGATCAGTTCCTGAAGCGCCTCGCGACGGAGATTGAAAAGCGCGGCACGCTCGACGTGCTGCGGCAGGGCATCAGGGACTCCGGCTGCAAGTTCCGCCTCGCGTACTTCCGTCCGGCGAGCGGCCTCAACCAGGAAACGAGACAGTTGCACGCGGCGAACCTGTTCTCCGTGGTGCGCCAGGTCCACTACGGCACCAAGAACGACAACAGCCTCGACGTCGTCCTGTTCCTGAACGGCATCCCGCTCTTCACCGCCGAGCTCAAGAACCGGCTCAACGGCCAGAACGTCGAAGACGCGATTCACCAGTACAAGACGTCCCGCGATCCGAGGGAGTCGCTCCTCAAGTACGGCCGCTGCCTGGGCCACTTCGCGGTGGACCCCGATCTGGTCTACGTGACGACACAGCTCGCGGGGCCGACGACGCGGTTTCTCCCCTTCAACCAGGGGAAGTTCGGGGGCGCGGGGAACCCGCCGGTTCCGCCGACCAGGAAGGGCTACGCGACTGGATACCTGTGGGAGGAGACCTGGGCCCGCGACAGCGTGCTCGACCTGGTGCGCCAGTTCATTCACGAAGTCGAAGAGGAGGACGACAAGGGCCACAAGACGGGCAGGCGCTTCCTCATCTTCCCCCGATACCAGCAGCTCGACTGCGTGCGCCGGCTCGTTGCCGACGTGCGGGCCGCGGGCGCCGGCCGGCGCTACCTCATCCAGCACTCGGCCGGCAGCGGCAAGAGCTTCACCATTGCGTGGCTCGCCCACCAGCTCTCGACGCTCCACGACGCCACTGACACGCGCGTGTTCGACTCCATCGTGGTCATCACCGACCGCCGCGTCCTCGACCGCCAGCTGCAGTGGACGGTGCGGCAGTTCGAGCAGACGCTCGGGGTCGTCGAGAACATCGACAGGACGTCACGCCAGCTCAAGGAGGCCCTCGAGTCGGGCAAGACGATCATCGTCACGACGTTACAGAAGTTCCCGGTGATTGCGACGCAGATTGGCGAACTGCCCGGCAAGCGCTTCGCCGTCATCGTCGACGAGGCGCACTCGTCGCAGTCCGGCGAGAGCACGAAGAGCCTCAAGGCGGTGCTGGCATCAGCGTCACTGGAGGACGCCGAGTCAGAGGAGGCGGGCGCCGAGACGCCTGAGGAGGAACTGGAGAGCGCGATTCTCGCGGAGATGGAGCAGCGCGGGCGGCTGCCCAACCTCTCGACGTTCGCCTTCACCGCCACGCCGAAGCCCAAGACGCTGGAGCTCTTCGGCACGAGGCGTGACGACGGGACGTTCGTGCCGTTCCACTTGTACAGCATGCGCCAGGCCATCGAGGAGCACTTCATCCTCGACGTGCTCGAGCACTACACCACCTACCGGGCCTACTGGCGGCTGCTGAAGAAGATCGAGGACGACCCGAGGTACGACAGGCAGAAGGCCGAGTTCCTGCTCAAGTCCTTTGTAGAGCTGCATCCGCACGCGATTGGCGAGAAGGTGCGGATCATGGTGGACCACTTCGCCTCCGAGGCACAGTCCGCCATCGGCGGCAACGCGAAGGCGATGATCGTCACCCGCTCGCGCCTGCACGCCGTGCGCTACAAGCTGGCGGTGGACAGGTACCTCGCCGAGCGCAGGTACCCGTTCAAGGCCCTTGTCGCGTTCTCGGGGACGGTGAATGACGGCGGGAAGTCGTACACCGAGTCCGGCATGAACTCCATCGGCGAACCCCAGCCGATCGGGGAGGCGCAGACGGCGAGAGCGTTCGCGCGTCCCGAGTACCGGTTCCTCATCGTCGCGAACAAGTTCCAGACCGGCTTCGACCAGCCCTTCCTCCACACGATGTACGTGGACAAGAGGCTCGGCGGCGTGAATGCCGTGCAGACGCTCTCGCGCCTGAACCGCACACACCCGGGGAAGGACGGGACGGTGGTGCTGGACTTCGCCAACGAGGCCGACGACATCAAGGCAGCGTTCGAGCCCTACTACGAGACGACGCTGCTGTCGGAGGCGACGGACCCGAACCTGCTCTACGAGGCCCAGACGCGGCTAGCTGCGTATCCCGTCTACACGGAGGCCGACGTCGAGGGATTCGCCAAGGTGTATTTCGATTCGAAGGCCACCCAGGACCGGCTCTACGCAGCGCTCGCGGGCCCCGTCGAGCGCTTCAATGCACTCCAGGCCGAAGAGAAGCAAAACTTCCGCGGTGAGCTGACCGATTACGTCCGCCTCTACGCGTTCCTCTCCCAGATCCTGACCTTCGCGGACGTCGACCTCGAGAAGCTCTACGTCTTCGCCCGGTATCTCCGAAGGATCTTGCCTGGCGAGCGGCCGGACCTGCCGGTGGAGGTGCAGCAGAACATCGACATGGAGTCGTACCGGATCCAGCAGGCCGGCAGCGGCGCCATCGCCCTGGAGCGCAAACCGGGGGTGCTGGAACCGATTGGCACGAAGGGCCCGCGCGCGAGAGCTCCCGAGGAACTCGATACGCTCTCGCACATCATCGCCGAGCTGAACGAGCGGTTCGGGCTGAACCTCGGCCCGGAGCACCGCCTCACGCTCGGCCAGATGATGGAGAAGCTCGACGCCGACCCGGCGCTCGACGCGGCGTCCCGCGCCAACACCCGCGAGAACGTCAGGCTCGCCTTCGACCAGAAGGTCGAACAGGTCATTCAGGAGATCGTCAACTCCAACTTCGATCTGTACAAGCGCATCACCGACGACCGCGCGTTCGGGGAGGTCGTCAAGAACTTCCTGTTCGACCAGTACGTGAGGACGCGCCGCAATGACGACGAGCGCGGTACTTCGATCGCGGGACCTCTTCCATAATGGCCGGCGCCGGAGGTAAGCTGTACCCGATTCCACGGGAGAACCTGTTTATGTCCGGACCCACGGGCACCGTCCGTCTTCACCGCGTGCTTCGCGCGTCGCCCGAACGTGTGTATCGCGCGTTCCTCGATCCCGACGCCATGGCCAAGTGGCTGCCGCCGCATGGGTTCACCGGCAAGGTCCATCACCTGGACCCGCGCGAGGGGGGCGGCTATCGGATGTCGTTCACGAACTTCGGCACGGGAAAGAGCCACTCCTTCGCCGGCACGTATCTCGAACTCACGCCGCACACCGAGATTCGATACATCGACCAGTTCGATGACCCCAACCTGCCCGGCGAGATGCACATCACGGTCTCGCTCCGCCCTGTCGCCTGCGGCACCGAACTGACGATCGTCCAGGACGGGATTCCGGCGGCGATCCCGGTCGAGTTCTGCTACCTCGGCTGGCAGGAATCGCTGGCGCTGCTGGCACAGCTCGTCGAACCCGAGATTCCGGACGGAGCGTAACCCTGCTCGATCGCTCATGTCGGGTCCAGGATCGTCTCCGCCGCGGAGGAGGACGGGCTGTCCAATGCCTGCGGCGCGGCATGGGAGGCGTACTGCGATAGTGTGAAGATGCCGCAACTGAAGGGAACGCGGCCGGCGGGAGCCCGTCCGGAGCGGCACGATCCCGACAAGCTGAAGTCTTGGAACTGGCGCCGAGATGTGGGACGTCGGCCAGGCCATTCCAAATGAGTCCCCCAACGAGAACGGCCCGTTCTGACGTCGGCACCGGTGAGGACCTGGAGTCTCTTCGATGCGACTGCCATTCACGGTGAGTGAGTTCTTCGACGTGTTTGCGCGGTACAACGCCGCGGTCTGGCCCATGCAGGTCGTCCTCCTCGCGCTGGCGGTGGTGAGCGTCCTGCTCACTTACGCACGCTGGCAGCATCGCTCGCGCGCCGTCTCGTGGATCCTCGCGATCTTGTGGATCTGGACGGGTCTGGCGTACCACGTCGCGCACTTCGCGGCGATCAACGCCGCCGCCCGTCTGTTCGGAGCGCTGTGCGTGGCGCAGGGAATCCTGTTTGCCTGGCTGGGAGCCCGGGGCCCGCGGCTCCTGTTCGATCGCCCGGCCGGGGTGCCAGGCCTTGTCGGGTGGGCGCTCGTGGCATACGCCCTCGCGGTGTACCCGTTTCTGGGCTGGCTCTCGGGCCACGCGTATATGGCGTCACCGACATTCGGAACGCCGTGCCCGACGACGATCTTCACGTTCGGGTTGCTCTGGCTGGCGCGGCCTCCGGTGCCCCGGTACGCGCTGGTGGTGCCGCTCCTCTGGAGCGCCATCGGCGGCAGCGCGGCGTTCGTGCTGGGCGTGCGTCAGGATCTCGGGCTCGTCGCGGCCGGTCTGGCCACGGGATACCTGCTGTTCGCAGGGCGGCGGACACCGTGACGGCGCGGGCGCCGCAGATGTCCCAACCGACGCGTATAATCCGCCTCATCAGCGGGCAGAGGAGACACCATGATTGGCTACTGTGGGTTGGACTGTGAGCAATGCGAGGCCTTCATCGCCACTCAGAGGAACGACGACGCACTCCGCGCCCAGGTTGCGGAGCAATGGTCGAGGTCCTACGGTGCTCCTATCCTGCCGGAACACATCAATTGCACGGGGTGTCAGTCGGCCGGCGTGAAGACGCTCTACTGCGATCAGATGTGCGAGATCAGGAAATGCGCGATGAAGAAGCCGGTCAGCACATGCGCAGACTGTGCTGATTACCCGTGTTCCGTGCTGGACGCGATGCTCCAGATCGCCCCGCAGGCCAAGACGATGCTCGAGGCATTGAGAAAGCACTAGCGGAGCACCGGCGGGATCCGGCCGGCCGCGAAAGCGTCTTAGGACAAAAGGGCGCGGATGAGGCCCCTTGGCGCATCCCCTTCAGGAGGATCGCGGCGTGGACACGTTTGGGAGGGTCCCATGAGAGCCTGGGGAGTCGCGTTGTTCATCCTGATCATCCCGAACGTCGGCGTGCCCGCTGCCGCCAGCGAGTCGAAAGTCAGCGATGCCGAGGCCGGCGTGCGGGCGGTGTGGAACGCGCAGGCCGCAGCGTGGAACCGCGGCGACCTGCCGGGCTACATGGCGGGCTACTGGAAATCGCCAGACCTCGTGTTCTTCTCGAACGGCGCTGCGACTCGCGGATGGCAGGCCACCCTCGACCGGTATCGCGCGGCGTACCAGGGCGAGAACCGGCACATGGGCCAGCTCGACTTCCCGGAACTGGAGGTCGTCGTTCTGGGACCCGATGCGGCGCTCGTGCGCGGCCGGTGGCACCTGACGATGCCCGACGGAAAGGAATCGGATGGCATGACGTCCGTCGTCTTCCGGAAGCTGCCAGAAGGCTGGCGCATCGTCCACGACCACTCGTCTCGCGCGCAAGGGGCCGCATCGGCTGGATTGGTCTGGTGAAGGGAGCGTCCTTCACACAGGCGCCAACGCCCCGAGAGGGCGAAACGGAGGTCGAGATGATCGGCAATCCCGTCTGCTGGTTCGAGATCTACGTTCAGGACATGCCGAGGGCCAGGGCCTTCTACGAGGGCGTTCTCGGCGTGAAACTGGAGAGGCTTGGCAGTCCTGAGATCGAGATGTGGGCCTTCCCCGGAACCCTGGAGCGCTACGGCACTCCGGGTGCCCTGGTCCGGATGCCGGGACTCCCGTCGGGCGGGAACAGCACGCTGGTGTACTTCAGCTGTGAGGACTGCGCCGCCGAGGAGTCCCGGGTGGCGGCGTGTGGAGGCACCGTGCAGCGCCCGAAGATGTCCATCGGCCAGTTCGGCTTCATCACCCTGGCCGTCGACACCGAGGGCAACATGATCGGTCTGCACTCGCTGAAATAGGTGGCAGGAGGCGGCACATGAAGCGTGTCACGGGAATCGGCGGAGTCTTCTTCAAAGCCAAGGATCCCAAGGCGCTGGGCGAGTGGTACCGCCAGCACCTCGGGATGGACGTGGAGGAATGGGGCGGCGTCGTCTTCCAGTGGGTCACGCCCGAGAACCCCGGCGGGATCGGCACGACCATCTGGAGCCCGTTCGCCGACCACACGTCGTACTTCTCGCCCAGTCAGGCGAGCTTCATGATCAACTTCCGTGTCGAGGACGTTCAGGCACTGCTCGCGGTGCTGCGAAGCGAGGGCTGCGACGTCGACGCAAAGGCCGAAGAGACGGAGTACGGGAAGTTCGGCTGGGTCATGGATCCGGAGGGCAACCGCATCGAACTGTGGCAGCCGCCGAACGGCCGATGACGGGCCGCGGATGACGCCGTGGCGAAGGAGGAGACTGCGGCGCGGGCCGGAGCATAACCCCCGGGATCGCAGCGGCGCAGGCAGGTAAGGAGGCACGAGATGAACAGAGTCGTGCATTTCGAGATTCATGCCGCCAATCCGGAGCGGGCGGCGACGTTCTATCGGGAGGTGTTCGGCTGGGCCATCCAGGAATGGGTCATCCCGGGTGTTGAGATGCCGGAGGAGAACCGGTATTGGATGGTGACGACGGGCCCTGAGGGCGAACCCGGCATCAACGGTGGCCTCCTGGTCCGCCGGGGCGCGGCGCCCGCGGCAGGACAGGCCGTGAACGCCTACGTCTGTACGATGGGCGTGGCCTCGGTCGACGAGTGCGTCGCCAAGGCGCTCGCGGCCGGAGCGACCGTCGCACTCCCCAAGATGCCGATCAAGGGCGTGGGATGGCTCGCGTACTGCCACGACACCGAGGGGAACATCTTCGGCATGATCCAGGACGACAAGAGCGCAGGGTAACGCGTCTACGGTCCTGGCGGCCTTCTCGCAGGACGTAGCCTTCTCCGTGGGTTTGTTCCTGCGCGGACGAATCGCGTTGTCACCGCTCGATCCTGAAGGCGCCGCTGGCCGAGCACGGGGCGCGAGTCGAGTAGACGGCTGCGGCCGCCTGGCCGGGGTCGGGCCGTGGGTTCCAGGCCGCGCCTCAACGGAGGGCCTCGGGGGTCAGTTTGAAGAGGCCCGACGCGTGCGGCGCGACGTGAAACGTGTAGGCACCGTCCACCCGGCCGAGGTCCTTCCGATCCCAGAGGTCGCGGAGCACGCACCGGGCGGGAAGTCCGAGCGCGGGCCACTCCACACGGATGTCGATCGGCCGCGCATCGCCGACGTTGAACACGGCCAGGTACTTGGCGGGGGATCCCGGTGCATCGGCGATCCACACGACGCTGTCACCGCCCTCGGCAAACGCGCGGCCCCCTGCCCCGTGCTGATTCACGCCCAGGACTTCGTCGTTGGTGATGAGCGACGTCGTGAAGGCGTCGTTGTCCGGCAGGTGCCCGCCGAACATCAGCGGCGCCTGCGCGATCGACCAGAGGCTCATCATGGTGCGCTGCTCATCGGGGGTGAAGCGCGTCCGGCGGTCTTCACCGCGTTCGGCGCGAATGCCGATGTGCCCGAGCGGGAGCATGTCGGCGTCCGGCCACGCCCCGGGACGGCCGTAGCCGCTCCAGATCGACATCAGGATGAAATTGAGCCGCAGGAGCCGCCACTCGTCCCAGAAGTCGTCCGAGATGCGCCACATGTTGACGTGCTGCTGCAGAAACGCGGCGTCCTTCACCATGGCCGGGCCGGGCGACAGGCTCAGCACGATGGGCCGGCCGGTCTTGACGATGGCGGCGTGGAGCGCGGCGATCTCCTCGCGGTGCGCCGGGCGCCCGATGTCGTCCGCCTTGATGAAGTCCACGCCCCATTCGGCATACAGCTTCAGGATGGAGTCGTAGTAGTCCTGGGCGCCCGGACGGGACATGTCCAGGCCGTACATGTCGCTGTTCCAGGGGCAGACGGAGTGCTGGTCCGCGATGGCCGAGGCGCGCGCGTGGCTGCCGAAGATCGGAAGGTCGGCCTTGACCGCACGCCGCGGAATGCCGCGCATGATGTGGAGGCCGAACTTCAGGCCGAGGCTGTGCACGTAGTCGGCCAGCGGCTTGAAGCCGCGCCCTCCGTCCGACGACGGGAAGCGGTTCGGCGCGGGCATGAGGCGGCCGTACGCGTCCATGGCCAGGTCGGCATCCGGCCGGTACCCGTGGGACTTCGGCGCCTGTTCGGACCACTGAATGTCGACGACGATGTATTGCCACCCGTGCGGCTTCAGGTGCTTGGCCATGTGGTCGGCGTTGGCCTTCACCTCGGCCTCGGTGACGCTGGTCCCGTAGCAGTCCCAGCTGTTCCAGCCCATGGGGGGCGTGGCCGCCACGGCGGCAACCGGCGCCACGGCACGTGCTGACTGCGCGCAGATCAATGCTGCAAGAACAGGCACCAGGATCAGGCTGAAACGCAACTCCGGAACTCTCATGACTGCCCTCCTGCGACGGCTGTCCTGAACGGAAAGTGCGGGGGGACGAACCCCATGCCGGCGGGTATTATTCCCCAAATGCCGCGCGAGGGTCGAAGCCGCGCATGCTGATCCTTGGCGGAACCGCCTGCACGCGCAGACCGATCGCGCGGCCATCTTCGGCCGCCGGCCGCGCTCCGCATCCCCGTCCTCGGGATCTCGAATCCTGCGCCCCGAATCCCGGGTCCCGAACTAAGATCGGAACACGGTGCCCATCCACCCCGCGGTCCGCCGCATGGCGAGCGCCCTCACCTCCCGCGACTTCCGCGTCATGTGGGCCGGCGCCTGCACATCCAGCATCGGCACGTGGATGCAGAAGGTCGCCCAGAGCTGGCTCGTCCTCACACTGACCGGCTCACCGTTCTACCTCGGCCTCGACGCGTTCCTGGGCGAGATGCCCATCCTCCTCCTCGTGCTGTTCGGCGGCGTGGTGGCGGACCGCCGCGATCGGCGCAAGATCCTCCTGGTCTCCCAGTACGTCCAGATGAGCACGGCGTTCGCGCTGGCCGCGCTGGTGTACTTCGATGTCGTGCGCATCTGGGAGATCCTCGCGCTGTCGTGCATGACGGGCACGGCGCAGGCCTTCGGCAGCCCGGCGTACCAGTCGCTCCTGCCGATGCTCGTGCGCCGGGACGAGATGCCCAATGCCATCGCGCTGAACTCCATCCAGTTCAACCTGGCGCGCATCATCGGCCCCCTGCTCGCCGGCGTGGCGCTCGCGGCACTGGGGTCGGCGGCCTGTTTCGCGCTGAACGGCCTGTCGTTCCTGGTCGTCATCGCCTCGCTGATGTCGCTGCACGTGGTGTCCACGCCCGTCGCGACGACCCGATCCGTGCGCGACGAACTCCGCGGCGGGCTGGCGTTCGTCCGCCACCACGACGCGATCCGCTCCTTCATGTTCCTGGCGTTCTGCACGGCGCTGCTCGGATCCCCCGTGCTGACGCTGCTGCCCGTCGTGGTGCAGAAGGTCTTCCACCAGGGTGCCGGCGGGTTCGCCTGGATGATGGCGTTCTCCGGGGCAGGGTCGGTCCTGGGCGCGCTCATCGTCGCGTGGCTCGGACGGTTCCCGCGCATGGCCCGCACGGCGCTGACGCTGCAGGGTCTGCTCGGGATCGTGCTCGTCGCATTCGCCGCGTCGCGCGTGCTGCCGCTCAGCTACGCGCTCCTCTTCTTCGGCAGCCTCGCGATGATGATGGTGTTCTCGCTGCTGACGTCGCTCGTGCAGCTCGAGGCGCCCGACGAGATGCGCGGGCGGGTCATGAGCATCTACACGATGGCCTTCCGCGGCGGCATGCCGCTGGGCTCGATTGCCGCGGGCTCGCTGGCCTCGCGCACGTCCGCCCCTGCGGCGTTGATGGTGACCGGCGCCCTCCTGACGGTCATCGTCGGGGTCTTCGCCTGGCGCTCGTCGGAGGCGTGGGAGCCGGCGTCCGGCGGGCGGAACGGCAGGGATCACTCCGGCGGGTCGCAGACCCAGTAGACCCCCGGCACGGCCTCCGCGCCGCGATTCGCGCACGGCCCGCGGCCGACGTAGTAGGTCGCCTTCGGCCGCTCCTCGGCCCACCGGTGATACTGCAGCACGCGCCAGACGCCGTCCGTGTCGGCCACGACGCGTTCCCGGGACAGGAACGCCACCTGATAGCCGGTCCAGTAGTCGGTGCGGACGAGGCGGATGCGGTGGGATACCAGGTAGTCCGCCAGCGCGCGGCGGTACGCCGGCGGCGTGTGTCGCACGTATTCGTCGGCGAGGCGCGCATGACCGGCGACGCTCGCAGCTGACCAGATCGCCACGGCGAGGAGCACGCCGCGGCGCACACCGGTCCGGGGCTCGAGCCGCAGCCAGGCGGCCGCCAGGCCGACCGGCGCGAACAGGGACAGCAGCATGTACCGGATCGTCTCGACCTGGAGATCGCCGCAGCGGCCGACCGTGTAGGCCGCGGCCGCCAGCGCGCCCACGAGGAACAGGTAGGCCGCCGCGCCGGTTTCGCGCATCGAGGCCAGGAACCCGCGCCGCCGTGCGAGCCAGGTCAGCCGCGCCATCCCCGCCACGCACACGGCAGCGAAGACCGGCCACGCCCAGGGTTGACCCTGGCGTTGCCGGGTGTTCACGAGGAACCCTGAGAGATCGGCTGGCGTCATCCCGACGATGAGCCCCTGAAAGGAGCCCAGCAGGGACCCGAATCCGCCGGCGATGAGTCGCGGTTGGCCGCACACGCGGTCGAGCAGACCGCGGACGTTGTTCGCGGCGCCGGCCACGTCCGCCGGAGTCGTCCCCGGCCCGGCCCCGCTCGAGTAAGGGCGGATGGCCCAGACGGCGGCCCAGACGGCGGCCGCGACCGTCAGTGCGAGCGCGAACCGCGCGATCCGGCGGCGCGTGAAGAGCGACCGGTCGAGCGCCGCGACCGCGACGAGCGCGACGAAGCCGTACGCCGTGAACTCGCGCTGCAGGAAGCCAAGTCCGAGCACGAGGCCCTGCCCGACGGGCCGATCCCGCAGCAGCCAGATGAGCAGCACATACAGAAACGGCTCCACCGACACCCCGAGTGCGCTCACCAGCTGCGACGCCGTCCCCGGGGGGGCGAACACGAAGAACGACGCCGCCGCGGCTGCGAAGGCGGGACGCAGTCCCGCGCCGCTCGTCAGGACCTTCAGCAGTACGAGCGCCGTCGCGACGTTGAGCAGCACGAGGGAAAGCTTGAGGGCGAACACCGTGGGCCCGAACAGCAGGAACACGGGCGCGGCCATCCACGCCTGGACCGCCAGCATGTAGTTCTGGCCGTAGAAGAAGAGCGGGAACGCGCGGCCCTCGCTCAGGTGCTTGGCCATGAGGCCCGTCACGGCCTGATCCGAGTCGAACGAGGCCTGCTCCCAGCAGAGGAAGACCGCGCCGCGCAAGAGGACCGCCGCCACGACGATCGCGGCCACCGCGACACGTTCGCGGCGCGGCGCCTGCGCGGATCGCAGAACGGGAGCGGAGGGCGCGGACGGTGACATCACGACGGGAACCGGACTGCGATTATAGCGGGCTCGCGCGGATCCGTCCCGCGCCGCCGCCGGCCGGGCGTTACCGGATTCCGAATGCCCCCAGCACGGTCTGGATCGTCATGCCGAGCAACGCGGCGGCGGGAATGGTGAAGATCCAGGCCCACACGATGCTGCCAGCCACGCCCCAGCGGACGGCGGACAGGCGGCGCGTCGATCCGACGCCGACGATGGCCCCGGTGATGGCGTGAGTCGTGCTCACGGGAATGCCCAGCAACGTCGCGAGAAACACGGCGGCGGCCGCGCCGGTCTCGGCCGCGAAGCCGTGCACCGGCTGGAGCTTCGTGATCTTCGAACCCATCGTGTGGATGATGCGCCAGCCGCCGGAGAGCGTGCCCAACCCGATGGCCGCGTGCGCCATCAGGATCACCCAGAACGGGATCATCAGGTGGCCCGCGGCGTCGGTCACCGCCGGGCGGTAGGCGGGCACCGTGAAGAGCACGCCGGCGATGATCCCCATGGTCTTCTGGGCGTCGTTCGCGCCGTGGTTGAGGCTGAAGAGCGCCGCCGACACGAGTTGCAGCTTCCGGAACCAGTGGTCCACGCGGAGCGGCGTCGCGCGGCGGAAGATCCAGTAGATGGCCACCATCAGGGCCAGGCCGGCCGTGAGCCCGATGAGGGGCGACACGACGATGAACGCGAGCGTCTTCGTCCATCCCGACGGGATGATGGCGGCCCACCCCGCCTTGGCCACGGCTGCGCCGGCATAGCCTCCGATCAGGGCGTGCGACGAACTGGTGGGCAGCCCGAGGTACCACGTGATGAGGTCCCACATGATGGCGCCGCACAAGCCGGAGAAGATCACGGCCACCGTGACGACGCTGATGTCGATCATGCCCGACCCGATGGTCTTCGCCACGGCGGTCCCGAATCCGAAGGCCGCGACGAAATTGAAGAACGCCGCCCAGACGACGGCCTGGCCGGGCGAGAGGACCCGCGTCGACACCACGGTGGCGATCGAGTTGGCCGCGTCGTGAAAACCGTTGATGTAGTCGAAGAGCAGCGCGACACCGATGAGCGCGACGACGACGTAGAGGTCCATGAGTCCGTTCCGGCGGCGGGGCCCGGCGGAAGCCGCCCGCGTCCCTGCTCGCCCTCGTCCCGGCGGTGGCAGCCGCCGGACGCTTCGTCGGTGTTACTGCCGGGGGACGCCCTAGCGGAGGCCGAAGGCGCGCAGGAGCAGTCCCATGGCGGCGCCGATGAGGCCGGCGGCCGGGATCGTGAACACCCAGGCCCACACGATGCGCCCGGCCACGCCCCAGCGCACCGCCGACAGCCGCCGCGTGGATCCGACGCCCACGATGGCGCCGGTGATCGCGTGGGTCGTGCTGACGGGCACGCCCATCGCCGTCGCCAGGAAGACGGCGGTCGCGGCGCCGGTCTCGGCCGCGAAGCCGTGCACCGGCTGGAGCTTCGTGATCTTCGAGCCCATCGTGTGAATGATGCGCCAGCCCCCGGACAGGGTGCCCAGCCCGATTGCCGTGTACGCGGCCAGGACGACCCAGGTCGGGATGTAGAAGTGGCTCTTGTCGATGTAGCCGGCCGTCGCCAGCACGCCCGCCATGATGCCCATGGTCTTCTGGGCGTCGTTCGCGCCGTGATTGAGGCTGAACAGCGCCGCCGACACCAGCTGGAGCTTCCGGAACCAGTGGTCGACCCGGGCGGGAGAGGTGCCGCGGAACACCCAGTAGATCGCGACCATCAGCACCAGGCCCGCGACGAGCCCCACGGCCGGCGAGACGACGATGAACAGGAGCGTCCTGGTCCAGCCCGACGGGATGATCGCGCTCCAGCCGACCTCGGCGATCGCCGCGCCGGCGTAACCGCCGATGAGCGCGTGCGACGAGCTCGTGGGCAGCCCGAAGTGCCATGTGATGAGGTCCCACACGATCGCGCCGGACAGCCCGGCGAAGATCACGGCGAAGGTCACCACGCGGATGTCGATCATCCCGCTGCCGACGGTCTTCGCGACGGCCGTGCCGAAGGCGAAGAAGGCCACGAAGTTGAAGAACGCCGCCCAGACCACCGCCTGGCCCGGCGAGAGGACCCGCGTCGACACCACGGTGGCGATCGAGTTGGCCGCGTCGTGAAAGCCGTTGATGTAGTCGAAGATCAGCGCGACCCCGATGAGCGCCGCGACGAGGGCGAACTCCATGACCGCCTCACGCGTGCTTCAGGACCACGCCCTGGATGACGTCGGAGACGTCCTCGATGGAATCGACCGTTGCCTCCAGGTAGTCGACGATCTCCTTCCACTTCATGATGAGGATCGGGTCCTTCTCCCGATCGAAGAGGGCCGTGATCACCTCCTGGTGCAGCCGGTCGGCCTCGTTCTCCAGCCGGTTGATCTCGACGACGCACGGGGTCACGTTCTCGTTCTTCTCCATGTGCTCCAGCGCGCTGCGGATCTGTTCGGTGGCGCTGACCGTGATGTGGCAGAACTTCTTCGTGCCCTCCCCGACCTCGGTGATCCGGTACTGGACGAACAGGTGCGCCGACGCGTCGATGGCATCCATCACGTCGTCCAGCGCCTTCGCGAGGGCGTGGATGTCCTCGCGGTCGATGGGCGTCACGAAGGTGCGGTGCAGGCGCTGGATGACCTCGTGGGTCAGGAAATCGCAGCGGTGCTCGAGGTCCCGGATCTCGTCCCGCAAGGCGGATGCCGAGAGATCCGACGAGACCATCTCCTCCAGGAGCCGGGCCGCCTTGCAGATGTGATCGGCCATGTCCAGGAAGTCCTTGTAGAACTTCTCTTCCCGCGGGATCAGTCGGAATCGCGCCACGTCGCTCCCCTTTCGGCACCAGATCTTCACAATTGTACCAGAAACCCGCGGCCGCCCCGCGGGAGCGCGGGCGACGCGCCCGGGGCACCACTTGCCGCGCGCACCCGCTTCGCCTACCCTAATGCCCATGCAGGACGTTCTCGCCATCATTCTCGGGGGCGGACGCGGGAACCGCCTCTTCCCGCTCACGCTCATGCGCTCGAAGCCCGCGGTGCCGATCGGCGGGAAGTACCGCCTGATCGACATCCCCATCAGCAACTGCCTGCACGCGGGGCTGCGGCGGATGTTCATCCTCACGCAGTTCAACTCGGCGTCGCTGAACCGGCACATTTCGCAGACCTACCGGATGGACCTGTTCTCCGGCGGGTTCGTCGACATCCTCGCGGCGGAGCAGACGCCGGACAATCCAAACTGGTTCCAGGGCACGGCGGACGCCGTCCGCCAGGCGGCGCGGCATTTCGAGAGCTACCGCGCCGACTACTACCTCGTCCTCGCGGGCGACCACCTGTACCGGATGGACTTCGCGGAGCTCATCGACTCGCACATCGATCGCGGCTCGGACATCACGATCGCCGCGCAGCCGGTGGCCACGGAGTCGGCGTCGGAGGTGGGGATCTTCCTCTTCGATCACGGCGGCCAGATCGCCGGGTTCGAGGAGAAGCCGGACGCCGCCCGGCTCGCGCAGATCGGGCGGAGCATCCCGGCCGGCTCGTCCTTCGCGGGCTACTCGGACGAGACGCCCTTCGTCGCGTCGATGGGGATCTACGTGTTCTCGCGCGACGTGCTGCTCGACGTCCTCAAGCGGGCGGACGCCACGGACTTCGGCCGCGAGATCATCCCCGCGGCGATCGGCACGCACCGCGTGAACGCCTACCTCTACAACGGCTACTGGGCCGATGTCGGGACCGTGGACTCGTTCTACGACGCCAACATGCTGCTGACGCGGGACCACCCGCCGTTCCGGTTCCACGACGCCAAGAAGCCCATCTTCACCCGGCCCCGGTTCCTGGCGGCCTCGCGCTTCATCGACAGCAGCGTCAGCTACTCGATGGTCGCCGAGGGCGGCTATGTCAACCGCTGCCGCATCGAGACGTCGATCGTCGGCATCCGCTCGCGCATCGACGAACGGGCGGAGATCCGCAGGTCGATCCTCCTCGGGGCGGACTTCTACGAGGCCGACGAGGACGAGACCGGCGACCGGTCCGTGCCGCTGGGCATCGGCATGGACTCCGTGCTCGACCGGGTGATCGTGGACAAGAACGCCCGGATTGGGCGGGGGGTGCGGCTGGTCAACGAGCGCGGGCTGCAGGAGGCCGACGGCGACAACTACTTCATCCGCAGCGGCATCATCATCGTGCCGAAGGGCGCGGTCGTCCCCGACGGCACCATCGTCTAGGAACGTTGAGGGCGGCCGGACCGCGGGCCCGGCCGGCCCCGGACTAGCGCCCGAGCGCCCGCAGCGCGCGCGGCGGGACGTGCCAGTGGAGGAGGCCGGCGCCCGATGGCGGAAGCGCCGCCACTTCGATCCGGCAGACGCTCCCCTTCTTGAACGCCAGCGGCTCCCTCGCGCCGATCAGCCGCGCGGCGAGCTCGCCGATCGACGGCATGTGGCCGACCAGCGCGACCGAGCTGGCGTCACCCACGCGCGCCAGCGCCGCCACCACGGCCTCCAACCGCCCGCCGGGGCGGAGGGCGTCGACCATCACGAGCGGCGCGGCACAGCCGAGGCCCGCCGCCAGGACCTCGGCCGTCTGCACGGCCCGGATGAGGGGGCTCGTGAGGATGCAGTCCAGGCGCACGTCCAGGTCCAGCAGGCCGGCGACCTGCACCCGGAGCCGATCGATCCCGTCGCTCGTCAGCGGGCGCTCGTCGTCGTTCGGGTAGGCCGGGCCCTGTTCAGCCGCGAGTCCGTGGCGCATGAGATAGAGCGAACACGAGACCATCAGCGATCCTCCAATCGGGATGGCCGGCGGGCGCGGCGGTCCTCGCGCGTCAGCGCGCCGCCCGGCGCCGGCAGTGTCCCCAGTTTGTCACGTACAGAGGTCGCTCGGGCGAGCACGGCCACGAGGCTGCCGCGCTCGGTCACGAACCGGCTGTGCAGGCCGCGGATCGTGCCGTCGATGCCGGTGACGAGCGCGTCGATCGACGCACGCCGCGACGCGGGCGCAAGCGCCATGGCATCGCGCGCGTGGCCGGCCAGCACCTGCAGGTCGTGCAGGTCGCCAAGGAGGTTCTGCATGCGCTTGAGCCGCTGCAGCGAGCCCGCCAGATTGAACCGGCCCAGCCGCTCCGCCACTTCCAGCGCGTAGCGGAACTTCTTCAGCGCGATGCGGACGCGATGCAACGGCCCCGGCGCGAAGACGAGGCCCGCGCCGAGGAGCGACTGCTCGAGCTGCCTGGCGCGGCGGTCGAGGCGGGCCGCGGCCCGCGCCGCGCAGCCGCAGATCGCGGCCGGCGAGCGCGCGAGCCCCGCCAGGCTCCGCGTCCGCACGGCGAGGTCCTCGATGTCGACCTCGCCGCTCAGCTGCCGCCGGGCGCGTCCAGCCCGGGCCCGCTCGCGCTCGAGGTGCGCCCTGACGACGGCCACGGCGGCGGCATGTTCCGGCGCGCGCTTTCCGATGGCCGCGAGTGACATGCCGGCCACGTCCAGCTCGCGGCTTGGCCCGAGCATACGCGTGACGTCACGAAGGCGGCGGCGCAACGCCGCGGGCCCCCGCGGGATCGGGTCCGGCGCCAGCACGGGCACCCACTCGCGCAGCCGGCGGCTCGCCACCCGGGTCAGGTGGATCCCCTCGACGTCGTCCGCCACCGCGAGCGGCCACTGCTGACGCAGTGCCGCGATCGGGCGGCGGATGACGAACGGGGGCCGGGCGAGCGTGCGCACAGGAGGATTGTACGCGCAGCGGGCCGCCGCGCGTCCGTGGTTTGCTGGCCGTCCGGCACCTGTGTTAGTTTCTGGCTACACAGCAGTTCGTCCCAGCCGAACGACGGCGCGCCGATCACCCCGGCGATCGATGCCGGGTCGCCGGGGAAGATGGGAGTCCTTCATGTCCGTGCCGACCAAGGTCGTCGGCGACCGCCTGATTCTCTCGCCTCGCGAGGCGCTGTTCGCCGGCGGGCCCGCCGAGGAGTTCGAGTCCGGCATCCAGGAACTCTACAAGGCCGGCTACCGTCACCTCGTCATCGACCTGCGCGGCGTGTCCGAGGTGGACGGCGCCGGAATCCGGGCGCTGGTCCGCGGTCTGACAACGGCCCAGCGGCTCGACGGGAGCTTCAAGCTCGTGGCGCCGTCACCCGCGGTCCTCGCCATGCTCCGGATGACACAGCTCGAGGCGGTGTTCCCGGTGTTCGCCCGGGTGGAGCCCGCACTGGGCAGACGCGGGCCGTGGCGCAAGATCGGCAGTCTCACCGCCGCCGCCGTCCTCGTGGCGGCGCTCGTCTTCGTCGGCACCCGGGTCCTGCCGGTGGGGGTTACCCAGGATCTTCGATGGCTCCAAGGCGGCGGGCACGAGCCGGGAGCAGGCGCGGGCCCGTGGTGGCAGCCATTCGTCGAGTTCGCGAAGCTGCTGCTGGCCGCGGCCATCGGGGTGGTCGTGACGGCCGTCCACCGCCGCTACCGCGCGGAGCGGCCGCAGACCCAGTCGATGGAGCAGGCCCAGGTACTGCTGTGCGTGTCGGGCGCGTTGATGATGATCATCATCAACGGGTCGATCGCGCGGGCGTTCGGCATCGCCGGCGCCGCCAGCATCATCCGATTCCGGACGCCGGTCGAGGACCCGAAGGACATCACCATCCTCTTTCTGCTGATGGGGCTCGGCATGTCGGCCGGCGTGGGCGCGTTCGGTGTCGCCGGCCTCGGCACGCTCTTCCTATGCGTCTTCCTGGCCGTTCTCAACCGCATCGGCGCCCGACGGCCCCGGGCCATGATGGTCGAAGTGGAGGCGGAAAGCCGCGAGTTCCCGACGGCCCACGTGCAGAGCGTGTTCGCGCGCAACCGGGTCATCTTCGAGCCGCGTGAGGTCTCGCAAGGGAAGGCGATGTCCGTGCGCTACTACACCCTGCTCGACCAGGACCAGTCCCTCGAGCGCCTCAGCGAACAGTTGGTCGACGGCGGCCGGGCCCACGTGAAGTCGGTGTCGTGGGAGTTGCCACGCAAGACCGAGTAGGGCCATGGCAAACGGACGACACACCATGTACGCCTGGCGCGCGATCGCCACCGCGGTCGGCGTCCTGCTGCTGGTCCCTTCCGTCCGGGCACAGGCGCCTGCCGTCCCTGGCGCGGGAAGCGTCCCGGCGACACCGGTGGCCGTCGATGCCGCGGCGTCCGGTTTCGCGCTGCTGCGGGCGTTCCCGGACTCCAGCGCCGCGGCCGCCCCGGCGAAGTCGGGTTGGCGGGTTGTGTGGGAAGACCGTCCCTCGCTGCGCTTCGGCACACAACTCCGGATGGACTTCCGGTTGAAGCTCCAAGCCGACTTCAGGCAGTCTGATCTGGATCTTTCCAGCCGCGGCGGTACCTTCGAGTGGGGGCTCCGCAGGGCCGGCATCAAGGGTTCATTCCTGAAGTACTTCGAGTACGAGATCGAGCATGACATCTACGCCAATGGACGGTGGCGGGACACGTTCCTCAATTTCCGCTACGACGCCTCCGCGCAGGTGCAGGCCGGAAAGTTCAAAATCCCGTTCGGGTACGAGCAGTTGACCGGCCCCACGGATCTGGATCTCGTGTACCGCACGAGGGCAAGCGATGCGCTCACACCGGGCCGATCTGTCGGCGTGATGGTGCATGGGCGGCCGTTCAAGCGCGTCATCCGGTACCAGGCCGGCTACTTCCGGGATGACGGCGACAACCCCCCGAACCTGGATCCGGCACCCCTGCTGCCAGGCGAGCAGCCACTCCCCCGGCAAGCGAGTTGGGCTGGCCGGATGACCTTCGCTCCGCTGCGCCTGGGGTCGCTGCCTGGCCATCTGAACAACCTGGAGGTCGGCGGGGCAGTTGTCTCGACCGAGATCCCGGAGGGCACGAACAATCTCAACGCCGAGATGGTGCTCGGTGACAAGTTCTTCCACAGCCGCTATTACACGAAGGGGCGCCGGCTTCGCGTAGGGCTCGAGTTGAGCTGGACTCCAGGGCCGTTCTCGGTCAGCGCGGAGTACATACGGTCGACCGAGGCACGCGAAGGCGTCGGCGTGGGAAACGAGCAGGGCCTCGACAACAATCTCCCGGACATCGAGGGGCGTGGATGGTACGTGACCGGATCGTGGGTGGTCACGGGCGAGAGAAAGGACGGCGGAGTCAAGCCGAGACGTCCGTTCCTCCAGGGTGGCTTCGGCGCCGTCGAGGTCGCCGGTCGCTTCGACGTCCTGCGCTTTGCGAGCGCCGGCGCCCCGCAGGAGCCGCCATCGGAAAGCCGCCGCGCGGCCAACATCCTCAGCAACGGTAACAGCGTCCTGACGGCCGGCGTCAATTGGTACTTGAACAGGTGGCTGAAGTTCCAGGTGAACGGCATCCATGAGACGCTCGACAATGCGGTCTTGGGCCCGGTGCCTGGTCAGTCGTCATTCTGGACAGTCGTGACGCGATTGCAGTTCGTGATGTAGGCCCGCTCGACCTCTCGGGTCGGGCGTGTCGTTCGACTTCGGATGTGAGGTGGTTCATGGCAAGCCGCCGTGTTCTTGCGGGAGCGGCCCTGGCGCTCCTGATGCTCATGCATGCCGGGAGCGCCGCCGCCCAGACCGCCGACGACTTCTTCAATGACCAGGTCCTACACCGGATCGACCTCTTCATCAACACGAAGGACTGGTATCTGCTGCGGGCCCAGTTCGACACCAACGAGTACTACCCCGCCAACCTGAAGTGGAATGGCACGACGGTCACGAACGTGGCGATCCGCTCGCGGGGCACCGGGTCCCGGTCGGGCGTGAAGCCCGCCTTCCGCGTGGACTTCAACCGGTACGCCACGGGCCGCACCTTTCTGGGGCTGACCGCCTTCGACCTGAACAACTGCGTCCAGGACGCGTCGAACCTCAGGGAACTCCTCGCGATGAAGATCTATCGCGCCATGGGGCTTCCGGCACCCCGTGTCGCGCCTGCCGCGGTGTACGTCAACAACGCGTACTTCGGCCTCTACCTGGTGGTTGAGGAGATCGACCAGACCGCGACGGCCCGGATGCTCGGCGATGGCGCGGGCTACCTCTTCGAGTACAAGTGGACGTTCGCCTGGCAGTTCGAGTACCTCGGCAACGACCTGGCCGCCTACGCCGCGCTGTACGAGCCGAAGACCCGCGAGACGGAATCCGCAGGCGCGCTGTACCTGCCCGTCGAGGCGATGGTTCGGACGATCACCGATGCGCCGGACGATCGCTTCGTCGAGGCGGTGTCCGAGTACCTCGATCTTGCGGAGTTCATACGTCTGACCGCCGTCCAGGCCTTCATCGGAGAGGCCGACGGCCTGCTCGGAAACTGGGGTGTCAACAACCACTACCTCTACCGGCCCAGCCAGAAGACCCTCCACCGCTTCATCGTTTGGGATGCCTCGAGTTCATTTCACGCCCTTGACTACCCGCTGGACGCGGGGCACGCCGAGAGCGCGTTGATGCGGCGGGCGATGTCGGTGCCGGCCCTCGCGGCGGCCTACCGCGAGACCCTGCTCGAATCTGCTGCGCTGGCCGACCAGGCCGACGCGGCTGCGACGCCCGGGCAGCCGGCCCCGGGGTGGCTCGAGCGCGAGGCGCTGCGTCTGCTGGACCTCGTCCGCCCGGCCGCGTACGCGGACCGCGTCAAGCCGTTCACCGACGCGGAGTTCGACGACGCCGCGGCCCAGATCCTCGTCTTTGCCCGCACGCGCGGCGCGCTCACGCGTCGCGTGGCCGAGCGGTTCGGCGCGGGCGCTGCGGCCAGAAGGTAGCGCAGGGGCGCGGGCGCGCGTGAGCGGCGGCCGGGTCCGGCTATACTGGTCCGGCCACCATGAACCTGGCTGCCATCGACATCGGCACCAACTCCCTGCACATGATCCTCGTTCGCGTCGGCACGGACGGCGCCTTCGAGGTGATCGGCCGTGAGAAGGACATGGTCCGCCTCGGCGCGGGCGGGCTCGAGGGGCGTCCGCTCGGCGATGCCGCGATGGCGTCCGCCCTGCAGACGCTGACGCGCTTCAAGCGCCTCGCGGACTCCCGTCACGTCGACGACATCGTCGCGGTCGCCACGAGCGCGGTCCGGGAGGCCCCGAACGGCGGCGACTTCCTGGCGGCCGTCGCCGGCGCCGTCGGCATCGAGGCCCGCGTCATCACCGGCCTCGAGGAGGCGCGGCTCATCCACCGGGCGGCCATGCACGGTATCGACGTCGGAGCGGACACCGCCGCCGTCCTCGACATCGGCGGCGGCAGCACCGAGATCACGATGGGGACGGCGTCCGGCGCGCAGCAGGCGAAGAGCTTCCGCCTCGGCGTCATCCGCCTGGCGGAGCGGTTCGTCACCAGCGACCCGTTGTCGGGCGACGACGAGCGCCGCATGGTCCGTCACATCCGGCACGAACTGGGCGACTACGTCCTCGGGCTCGCTCATGCGAACGGCCGGCGCGTCATCGGGACGTCCGGGACGATCCTGGCGCTGGGAAGCCTCGCCCTCGGCGCACCCGCCGAGGCCACCCTCCACCACCGGCGCGTTGACGCGAAGGCCCTTCACAACCTGCGAAAGTCTCTCGGATCGACGACGCTGGACGAGCGCCTGAGGCTGCCCGGCCTGGACGCGAGGCGCGCGGACCTCATCGTGCCGGGCGCGATCCTGCTCGACACCATCCTCCGGCAGATCGGGGCCGACGAGCTGACGCTCTGCGAATTGTCCCTGCGCGAGGGTGTGGTCCTCGACTACATCCGCCGGAACCGGGTCCGCATCGAGGGCATCGAGCGGTACCCCGACGTCCGGCGGCGCAGCGTCGTGGAACTCGCCCAGCGCTGCAACTATGCGGTCGAGCACGCCCAGCAGGTCGGGCGCCTGGCGTTGGCGATCTTCGACGCCACGCGGTCCGAGCATGGGCTCGGCGATCGGGCGCGCGAGTGGCTCGACCACGCCGCGCTGCTGCACGACATCGGCGAGCACATCGGCTACGAGCGCCACCACCGGCACTCGTACTACCTCGTGAAGAACGGCGGACTGAGGGGGTTCGAGCCGGATGAGATCGAGGTACTCGCCCTCGTCGCGCGCTACCACCGCCGGGGCGCGCCCCGGAAGGCCCACGAGCCGTTCGCCCATCTGCCGCGCGCCGAGCGGAGGGCGGTCCGCTGGCTGTCGGCGATGCTGCGTGTCGCAGAGAGCCTGGACCGGAGCCGCGCGCAGCTCGTGAAATCGCTCAGGCTGCGCATGAAGGCCGGCCGGTGGGAGCTTCACGTCGTCGGACGCGGGGACATCGAGCTGGAGCGCTGGGCCGCGCAGCGGAACATCCGGCCGTTCGAGACGGAACTCGGAGCGCCAATCCGCATCACCGCCAGCCGGGCCGCCGGCTGACGCCGCGAACGCTATACTGGGAGCACGGAGGTAATTGTGACTGCTGTGGGTGCCGGCGCCCGCGTCGTGATGCTCCTCGCCATGACGGCCCTGCTCGCGGCGTGTGCGAGGCCTGCAACGGCCGCGGATCCGCCCGTGTTCGACGGCGGCAAGGCCTTCGATCACGTCCGCGCCATCGTCGGCTTCGGGCCCCGCCCCTCGGGGTCGGCCGCCGCCGAGGACACCCGCCGCTACATCAGGGCCCAGTTGGCGGCCGCCGGCGTTCAGGTCGCCGATCAGGCGTTCGAGGCGAAGACCCCGGTCGGCCCCGTGAAGATGGTGAACGTGCGGGCGACGATCCCGGGCGCCAGGCCGGAGCGCATCGTCATCGCCGGCCACTACGACACGAAGGTCTACAAGTCGTTCAGGTTCGTCGGCGCGAACGACGCGGGATCGAGCGCCGCCTTCCTGGTCGAGATGGCCCGCGTGCTGCAGGCGAGGAAGAACGCCTTGACCGTCGAGCTGCTGTTCCTGGACGGCGAGGAGGCCCTGGTCGACTGGTATCTCGGGGACGACCACACGTACGGAAGCCGGCACTACGTCGCAGAGGCGCGGCGAACCGGCGACCTCGCGCGGATCAAGGCCATGATCCTCGTCGACATGATTGGCGACCGCGACCTCGTGATCAAGCGCGAGTCGAACTCCACCGGCTGGCTCACCGACGCCATCTGGGCGTCCGCCAGGGAGCTGGGACACGAGGCGGTGTTCGTGCCCGGCCCGTTCTCGGTCGAAGACGACCACCTTCCGTTCCTGCAGGCCGGGATCCCGGCGGTCGACATCATCGACCTGGACTATGTCCCGTGGCACACGGCCGACGACACGCTGGACAAGGTGAGCGCGCGCAGCATGGAAGTGGTCGGGCGCGTGGTGACGGCCGCCCTGCCGAAGATCGAAGCCCGGCTACTCGGCCGGGGCCGCTAGTTTCCTGCCCCGCCGGCGGCGCGCGACCAGTCCCACGGCGCAGGCGCCGCACGCGGCCACCGCGCCTCCCGCGAGCGTCGCGACCCGCGCGCCGCGGGCCACGCCCGGGTACATGATCTGCGGGATGGTCACCGCGGGCCCCTGGCCCTTCTGATGCACCGCCTGTTGCGTCAGGTAGTCCCGGCCAGACTGGATGACCACGGCATCGAACACGACGTTCCAGACTACGGCCGCGAACGCGGCCCACGCGATGAGGGCGGCGCGGACGCGGATGCGCCAGCGCCGCTCCTCTGCCGCCGCGGCGTCAGGGACGGCCATAGCGGACGACGATGACTGTCATGTCATCGCCTTGGGTGGCTCCGGACGCGAACGTCCGCACCGACGCCAGGAGCGCCCCGCGTACCGCGGCGGGGGCCGCGTTCCGGTTCGCCTCGAGACAGGCGATTAGCCGGTCGTCGCCGTACTCGTCACCGGCGGGGTTCTGCGCCTCGGAGATGCCGTCGCTGAACACCACGAGCGTGTCGCCCGGCTCAAGCGCCAGCGTGTCCTGATCGAATGACGCGAAATCGAACATCCCGAGGACCATGCCCCCGGTTTCGAGCCGCGAGACGCCGCCGCGGCGGAGGAGCACCGGCGGGTTGTGGCCGCCGTTGCAGTACGTCAGGCGGCCGTCCCGCGAGAGGACGCCGAAGAACATCGTGACGAACTTCGATTCGATGTTCCGGCGTGCCAGCCCGCGGTTGATCTGGCCGAGGGTGCCCGCCGGGCCGGCCGGGTCACCGGCCTCGACCGTGAACATGCCCTGCACCGCCGCGGTGAGCAGCGCCGCCGGCGCCCCTTTCCCCGACACGTCGCCCAGAGCGACCCCGAGCCGATCGTCGCCGAGCTCGATGTAGTCGAAGAAGTCGCCGCCGATGGCGCGGCACGGCACGCTCGCCCCGGCCACGTCGAAGAACGCGCCCTCGCGCTCGCCGGGCGGCATCAGCGCCTGCTGGATCTCGGCGGCGATCCGGAGTTCCTGCTCCAGGCTGGCCTTCTCGGCCGCCTCGCGGTAGAGCCGCGCGTTCTCGATGGCCACCGCGGCCTCGACGGCCAGCGTCTCCAGCGAGTCCCGGGTCACCTGCGAGAGCAGCGCACCGCGCTCGCGGCTGTCCAGGTACAGCACGCCGATGCGCTTCTGCTCACTGTCCGCTTCCGCCTGCTCCACGTACCGCACGAGCACGAGCGGCACGCACAGCACGTGACGGATCCCGAATGCGACGGTCCCGGAGTGCGCCCCCGCGAGGTCGTCGTCGAGCAGGTCCTTGACGATGCGCGACTCGCCGTTGGCGAAGACCTCCTCGGGGATCTTGCGGCTCGTGTCGAACGTGCGCCCCGGGAGCGTGATCCGCCCCCGCCCCCGCCCCATCTTGAACTCCAGGGGCTGGCCGGACCCGGCGAGCATGATGAAGCCCCGCTCCGCGCCCGTGACCTCGATGGCGAAGTCGATGACCATCGTGAGGACCTCGTCCAGCACGCGGCCGGACCCGAGGGCGCGAAGGGCGTCGAGCAGCTTGGCGAGCTGGCGCAGGTCGCCCGCCGCGGACGAGGCGCGCGAGCCGGCGCGAGTCGAGGCGCCGTCGATGAGGAAGACGATCTGGCACTCGGCATTCCGGCCCAGTCGGATGGTGTCGCCGTGGGCGAGGTCCTGCTCCGTCACCTGCCGGCCGTTGACGAACGTGCCGAACCTCGACGAGCGGTCCCGCAGGATGAAGCGCTCGCCTTCGGTGGTGATGTCCGCGTGATCGCGGGACACGTCCGACCCGGACAGGCGCACGTGGCACTCGCTCCGCCGGCCGAGCGTCGTCAGCGGGCTGCGGACCGGCTCCTCACGGCTGCCGGTCTGATCATCCACCTTGAGCCTCGCGGTGCTCATCGGCCCCTTCGCCTCACGATGCGCCACACCAGGACGACCGCCGCGAGCGCCGCGACAACGTACGACACGGAAGGTGGCACCTGTCCGGCCGCCGCCCGGGCCATCAGGAGTCCGGCCGCCACGAGCACCAGGAGCCCCGTCACCAGGATCCAGAAAGGCCGGCCCGACCCGGCAGGCACTGGGGCGCGCGCGCGCGGAGCCTCAGCCGTGGGCCGGCCGCAGCGGAAACAAACGATGGCCTTGTCCGAGATCTCGGTGCCGCAGTGTTGACAGATCACGTCGTGTGCCCCGGAAGGGCCGATTATATACTGCTCGCATGATCCCGATCCGGGACGCCGTCCCGACGCGCACCCGCCCGGGAGTCACCGTGATGATCCTCATCGCGATGGCGGCCGCGCTCGCCTGGCCGGCGGTCCGGCGCGAGTGGTTTCCGTGGTGCCTGCACGCGGCCGTGCTCTGGCTGTTCGGGAGGACCGTCGAAGATCGGCTGGGGCACGTCCGGTTCGCCGCTCTGCTCCTGGCGTGCGCCGCCGTGACGGCCGTGGCCCTGTGGCCGATCGGGCCGGCAGCCGCCGCGCCCCTCGCCGCGACGGGAGCCACCGCCGGCCTGGCGTCGGCCTACCTCGTCATGTTCCCCCGCTCGCGCGTGCTCACCCTCGTTCCCGTGATCGTCGGAGTCGAAATGACCGACGTGCCGGCGTGGGTCGTCGCGGGACTCTGGGTGTTCGTGCAGGCGGTCGAGACCTGGTCTCGCGCGGTCTGGTCGGGACCGCAGGAGGCCATCGCAGGCGTCGTCGCGGTCTTCGTGGGGGCGTCGGCCGGCGGCGTCGCCTCGATCGCCCTCCGCAGACCCGAGCGCATGCGCGTCGAGTGGTGGGATCTCCCTAGATGAACTCGCGCCAGGTGAAAAAGAGCGCGGCGCCCCATCCCTGCAGCAAGGCGAAGGCCGTCAGCCACGCGGCGCGGTGGCGTGCCGGGATCGCCGCGGCGAGCCAGATGAACATCGGGAACATCGCCGCCGTGACGCGCCCGATCGAGAGCAGGCCGCCGGTTGTGAGGGGCGGGATGAGGTTGATGGCAAGAAAGACGCCGTAGGGAACGCCGAAGCGCCGCGTGACGGGCCAGATGGTCGCGAGGCACACGAGCACGGCGGCGAAGTTGACCGCATCGATCGGCTGCGAGTGCGCATAGCCGTAGAGTCCGCCGCCCTGCAGTTCCTGGAATGGACCCCTGGCCACCCACGTGCCGAAGGTGCGCCCCCACGCGGCGTGCGCTTCGAGCCATGCCAGCGGCCGGCCCGTAAGCGTGTAGATGAAGAGCGAGAACAGCAACATGCCGACCACCGCCGCGGCGGCGGCCAGGATCGCCGGCGCCGCCTCGCGGACGGCGCGGACGATTCGCGGCGCGACGCCCTCGGCCCGGCGCGCCCAGGCGTCCGTCAGCGCGGGCCAGAACGCGACCAGCGCGACCGGGACGGCGAGCAGGAACCCGTTGGGGCGAGCGAACCCGCACAGCAGCGCGA
Source organism: uncultured Acidobacteriota bacterium (assembly GCA_963809475.1). Taxonomy (GTDB): domain Bacteria; phylum Acidobacteriota; class Vicinamibacteria; order Vicinamibacterales; family JAKQTR01; genus JAKQTR01. The sequence goes on along the minus strand of CAWEJS010000001.1, from coordinate 1,745,083 downwards.
AGGCCGCCGTCTTCCAGGTACTCGTGCCGCGTCACGTGATAGAAGGCACCGCCCGCGCAGAGCAGGAAGATCGACTCCGTGTAGACCGCGCTGTAGAAGACCGCGAAGGGATACGCGGCGAGCAGGGCCACCGCCGCCGCGGCTCGCGCGTCGCTGCCGAGCGCCGAACGCGCCAGGCGATACACGTACACGAATCCCCAGAGACTCGCGATGAGGACGATGATCTGGCCGGCCCAGAGGGGATGACCTCCCAGCAGGCGCCCGCCGAACCGCATCATCATCGGCAGGGCCGGCATGAAGGCGATGTTCTGCTGTCCCGATACGGCCGGATCCCACTGGTAGCCGCCCACCGCGATCGCCAGATACCAGCCGGCGTCGTACCTGGCCGGCAGGTTCAGGATCTCGTTCTCATACAACCGGAAGGGCACCGTGTTGTCGCGGAAGCCGTAGGTGCCGACGGCGAGGAACCCGACGACGAGCACACCGATGCGCGAAGCGGCCCACAGCGGGAAGACGGCGCTGAGATCCGGCGCGCGCCAGACCCGCCGCGCGCCGCGCCACACCAGGCCGAACACAGGCGCACGGCGGCAGCACAGGTGCCGCAGGGCCAGGATGGCGAGGGCGGCTGCCAGGAGGCGCGGCGCTGACGTCACCGAGACCCTCGCGCCAGCCAGGTGCAGGCGGAAGCCGCCGAAGAGCGCGACCAGGACCCCGAGCCCGCCAACAGCCAACGCCAGCGCATCGGCGACCCGCGCCCAGACCGGGAGCGGGGACGGCGGCGGATGCGGCTGAGTCTCCGGTTCGTTCATGAGGACGAAGGCGCCCCGGAGTATAACATCCGTCCCGGCAGTCACGGCCCGGCGGCTTTCCGATACGATGGTAGGAATCCGGTTTGTGCCGGCGTAAACCCTATGACCACCCGCCTGCTCGCTTGCTCCCTCGCCGCGGCGCTCGCCGCGTCCGCCGGCCTCGACGGCCAGGGCGCCCCCGTGGTGCCGCCCGGGTCGCCCGCGTTGCCGCTCCGTCACGCTCTGGAAGTCCGGCTCGATCCGCCGGCCCACCGGCTGGCGGCGACCGACGAACTGACCTGGTCGGCTCCTCAGCCCTCCGGGGCACGGACCTTTGTGCTCAACGCCGCCTTGACGATCACGCGGGCCGAGCCGGCGGTCACGGAGATTCCCATCTCCGGTCTGCTGCGAACGCTGGGCGTGGAGCCGGACACCCGGCTGCCGCTCAAGGCGTATCGCGTGGACGGGTCCGGGCCGCTCGTGTCGCTGAGGCTCGCCTATGAGGGCACCATCGACACGCCGCTCTCGGATTCGAAAGAGGAGTACACGCGGGGGTTCCGCGAAACGCCAGGGCTCGTCGGACAGGAAGGCGTGTACCTGGCGGGATCGACCTTCTGGTACCCCCGGTTCGGATCGGACCTGGTCGCATTCTCGATGTCCGTCGCCGCGCCGGACGGATGGCAGGTCGTCAGTCAAGGCAGCGGCTCGTCCCGCGGCCCCGACGCCCTGGCCCGCTGGGACTCGGGCGGCGCGATGGACGAGATCTACCTGGTCGGCGGTCCGCTGCACCAGTTCAAAGACAGCGCGGGACCGGTCGAGACGCTGGTGTATCTGCACGAGCGCGACGCGTCGCTGGCCGGCAAGTACCTTGCCGCGACCGCGCAGTACCTCGAGATGTACCGCAGCCTGATCGGGCCGTATCCGTACGGCAAGTTCGCGCTCGTCGAGAACTTCTGGGAGACGGGCTACGGGATGCCCACCTTCACGCTGCTCGGGCCGCAGGTCATCCGGTTCCCGTTCATCATCACCTCGTCGTACCCGCACGAGATCCTGCACAACTGGTGGGGCAACTCGGTCTTCGTCGATGCGGCGACGGGAAACTGGTGCGAAGGGCTGACCGCCTACATGGCGGACCACCTCATCCAGGAGCAGCGCGGCACGGCGGACGAGTACCGCCGCGCCACGCTCCAGAAGTACCGCGACTACGTCAGGACCGGCCGGGACTTCCCCCTCGCTCAGTTCCGGGAACGCTTCAGCGCGGCCACCGAAGCCGTCGGCTATGGCAAGTCGCTGATGGGCTACCACGCGCTTCGCCTCTCCATCGGCGACGACGCGTTCCGGGCGACCATGTCGCGGTTCTACCGGGAGTTCAAAGGCAGGCGCGCGGGGTTCCGGGACATCCAGCGCGTGGCAGAGTCCGTGAGCGGGAAGCCCCTCGGCTGGCTCTTCGACGATTTGATCACGCGCACCGGCGCCGCCGAACTGGAGGTCAAAGTCGGATCGGGGAGCGTGCGCCAGACCGGCGCGCGTTTCGTGGTGGACGGGCTCCTCCGGCAGGCCCAGCCCGGTGCGCCGTTCGTGATCGACGTGCCCATCGTTGTCCAAACGGAGGGCGGCGATCAGGCGGCGACGGTGCACTCGGCCAGTTTCGAGCAGCCGTTCTCGATCGCGACCGACCACCGGCCCCTGGCAATCTCGGTCGATCCGAGGTTTGACGTCTTCCGCCGCCTCGATCCGCGAGAGACGCCGCCGTCAATCGGCCAGATCTTCGGCGAACCGGCCATCGTCGCCGTGCTGCCGTCCGGTGCGGGCGCGGCGGCGCTTGCCGCATACCGCGGTCTCCTGGCGGGCTGGCAGAGCGACGCCCACCGGATTGCCATCGTCCTCGACACCGAGTTGGCCGAACTGCCCGCCGACCGCGCCGTGTGGATCGTCGGGCGCGACAACCGGCTCGCAGGAAAGGCGTTCGGCAGCCGGCCGGGCCTTCGCGTGGACGCGGCGGTCGCGGAGATCGACGGCGAGAAGATGCCGGCCGCCGGCCATACGCTGGTGGCCGTGTTCCGCCACCCCGCCAGCGTCGAGAAGGCGGTCGGCTGGATCGTGGCGGACCCGCTCTCCGCGCTGCCGGGCCTCGGCCGCAAGCTGCCTCACTACGGGAAGTACTCGTACCTCGGCTTCGAGGGCGAGGAGCCCGTGAACATCATCAAGGGACAGTGGCAGCAATCCGACTCGCCGCTTCGCGTCGACCTGAGGCCAGACGGCGCGCGCGCCGGCAAGGTGGCTCCCCTGGGGCCGGACGCGCGCCGGGCGCTCGCGGAGCTCCCGCCCGTGTTCTCGCAGCAGGCGATGCGCGATCACGTCGCGTACCTCGCGTCCCCGGAACTCCGGGGCCGTGGGCTCGGAAGCCCGGGCCTGGAGAAGGCGTCGGCCTATGTCGCCGAGCGGTTCCGGAGCTACGGTCTGCAGCCCGGGGGCGACGCGGGAACGTACTTCCAGCGCTTCGCCGTCGAGCGCGGCGAGGACGGCCGTCCTCACGATGTCGCCAACGTCGTCGCCATCCTGCCCGGCGCCAATGCGGCGCTCGAAGGACAGAGCGCCGTGCTCGGCGCGCACATCGACCACCTGGGGACGGGATGGCCCGACGTCCACACGGGCGACGAGGGCAAGGTACACCCCGGCGCGGACGACAACGCGAGCGGCGTGGCCGTCCTGCTGGAACTCTCGCGCGTGCTCGCGGCCGGCGAGCGGCCGCCGCGCACCGTGGTGTTCGTCGCGTTCACGGGAGAGGAATCCGGCCGGCTGGGGTCGACGTACTACGTCGCGCACGCCGCGCGGCCGATCGCCAAGGTCGAGGGCATGATCAACCTGGACACGGTCGGGCGACTGGGCCAGCAGAAGGTCACGGCCCTCGGCACCGGCTCGGCCATCGAGTGGCAGCACATCTTCCGCGGCGCGTCGTTCGTGACGGGCGTCGAGAGCCGCAGCGTCCCGGAGTCGCTCGAGTCGTCCGACCAGGTGAGCTTCATCGAGCAGCGCGTGCCGGCCGTGCAGATCTTCACGGCGGCGCACGCGGACTACCACCGTCCGTCGGACACGGCGGACAAGATCGACGTGGCCGGACTCGTCAAGGTGGCGGCGTTCGTGAAGGAGGGCCTCGCCTACCTCGCCGAGCGGACGGAACCGCTGACGAACACGATCGCCGCCGCTGCCTCATCGACGCCGGCGGGATCCGCCGCGGCGAAGCCGGAGGCGGGAACAGGCGGGCCTGCCTCGCCGAAGCCGCCGGCGGGAACAGGCGGGCCTGCCTCGCCGAAGCCGCCGGCGGAGGCGGGCCGCAGGGTGTCGTTCGGCACCGTCCCGGACTTCGCGTTCCCGGGCCCGGGGGTGAGGGTGAGCGGCCTCGTCCCGGACTCCCCCGCCGTGAAAGCCGGCGTGCACGAAGGCGACGTCGTGCTGCGCATCGGCGAGCAGTCGATTGCGGACCTCAAGGGGTTCTCGGCTCTGCTCCGGACGCTCTCGCCGGGCCAGACCGTTACCGTGCTCCTGCAACGCGGCACCGAACAGGTGCGGGTGACCGTCGTGCTCGCCGCGCGCTGATCCACTACGATCCGTCTCTGGAGGATGCAGGCATGCCAAGATTGACAATTGTCGCCGCGCTGACCGCCATCGCCCTCGCGGTGCCGGCCGCCGGTGTCGCCCAGGACTCGTCGTGGACGCTCGCGATCGGCGATCCGGCCCGCAAGGACCGCGTGGCCGCCATCGTTCTCGACGGGATCGTCGACACCTCCGCCAACGCGACCATCACCGCCGGCGAGCTCGGCGCGAGACTGGACGGCGTGCGGCTCCTGTTCATCGGCGAGAGCCATACCGACATCGCGTACCACCGGGTGCAGCTCCAGGTGATCCGTGAACTCAAGAAGCGCGGGCGCGAGGTCCTGATCGGCCTCGAGATGTATCCGTACACGGAGCAGGCCTCGCTCGACGTGTGGAACGCCGGGACGATCGGCGAAGCCGACTTCGTGGCGCAGTCACGCTGGTACAAGAACTGGGGCTACCACTGGGACTACTACCGCGACATCTTCCTGTTCGCGCGGCAGCACGGCATCCGGATGTACGCGGTCAACACGCCCCGCGAGGTGGTGACGGCCGTCCGGCGGAAGGGGTTCCAGAACCTGACCCCGGAAGAGGCCTCGCGGATCCCGCCGCGGATCGACACCGCCAACGAGGATCACAAGACGCTGTTCCGTGCGTTCTTCGCAGGGGAGGAAGGCATGATGCACACCATGAGTGGACAGATGTTCGACGGGATGTTCGCGGCGCAGTGCACGTGGGACGCGTCGATGGGCTATAACGCCGTGCAGAACCTGAAGCAGCACGGGGGCCCCACGGCGATCATGGTGGTGCTGATCGGCTCCGGGCACGTGGCGTACAACCTCGGCGTCCAGCGCCAGGCCGGCCTCTGGTTCGACGGGAAGATGGCGTCGATCGTGCCGGTGGCCATCGCCGACGCGAAGGGCAAGCCCGTCGCGGCTGTCCAGGCCTCCTACGCTGACTACCTCTGGGGCCTGCCACGGGAGGCCGATCCGCTCTACCCGACGCTGGGCCTGTCCACGCGCGAGGGCAAGGGCGAGTTCCCGCTCGAGGTGATCGACGTGCCGAAGGATTCGGTGGCAGCCGCGGCCGGGTTCCGGGTGGGCGACGCGCTCCAGACGATGGACGGCGTGCCGTTGAAGGACCGGGAGACGCTGAACCGGCTGCTCGCCGAGAAGCGATGGGCAGACTCGGCGGCCTTCACCGTGGCGCGCGGCGGCGCCGTCGTCTCGATCACGGCGGTCTTCCGGCGCCAGGCGCCGGCCAAATAGGGGTCCGGAACCGTCCGGTCCGCCGCGCGCGTCTGAATGAGAGATTGAGGGCGCCGGGGCGCCCATACCCATGTCGGACTCGTTGCTCACATCGCTGCCGCCGCTGCCATCTCGCCTGCCCGTCATCCCGCTGCGCGACACCGTGGTGTTCCCGCTGACGCTGCAGCCGCTCGCCGTCAATCGCCCGGTCTCGCTCGACTCGGTTCACCGGTCGCTCGGCGGCGATCGGTTCGTCCTGCTGGTGCAGCAGACCGGCGGCGTCGAGGACCCCGGCCCGGATGACCTCCTGGCGGTGGGCACGGCCGGCATCATCCGTCAGATGGCCAAGGCGCCCGCCGCCACGCAGGTGGTGGTCGAGGGCCTGGTCCGCGTCCGCGTCACCGACGCGCGCCGGACGGGCGACGTGCTCGACGCAGCCGTCGAGGCGATGCCGGACGTGGAAACGCGCGACCTCGAGGTCGACGCGTACATGCAGCGCCTGCGCGATCTCGGAGAGCGCGCGCTGAGTTTCGCGGCGGGCCTGCCGCGCGAGCTCCGGTCGCTCCTCGCCGGCATCGACCAGCCGCTGCGGCTCTGCTACGTCATCGCCAGCATGCTCGACATGAAGGGCGACGAGAAGCAGCGCCTCCTCGAAGAGGATCGGCTCGTCCAGAAGCTGCAGGCGGTCGCCAGCGGGCTGGCGCGCGAGGTCACCCTGCTCGAGCTGAAGGGCAAGATCGAGTCGGAGGCCCAGCAGGAAATGGGCGCGGCGCAGCGCGAGTACTACCTGCGCCAGCAGCTGAAGGCGATCCGCGAGGAGCTTGGCGAGACTGAGGGCGCCGATTCGCGGGAGCTCCTCGAGCGGATCGACGCGGCGCGCCTCCCGGAGCACGTCCGCAAGGTGGCGGACCGCGAGGTCAAGCGGCTGGAGCGGATGACGCCGGCCTCGCCCGAGTACCAGATGATCCGCACCTACCTCGACTGGCTGCTCGAGGTGCCGTGGGCCGTCTCGACCGACGACCGGCTCGACCCCGTCGAGGCGCGCCGCGTGCTGGACGAGGATCACTACGACCTCGACCGCGTGAAGGACCGCATCGTGGAGTACCTGGCGGTGCGGAAGCTCAAGGGCGACATGAAGGGGCCGATCCTCTGCTTCGTCGGGCCGCCGGGCGTCGGCAAGACGTCGCTCGGGCAGTCGATCGCCCGCTCGATGAACCGGAAGTTCGTGCGCATCTCGCTGGGCGGCGTCCGCGACGAGGCAGAGATCCGCGGCCACCGTCGCACGTACATCGGCGCCATCCCGGGCCGCATCGTCCAGGGTCTGAAGCAGGCCGGTTCGATGAATCCCGTGGTGATGCTGGACGAGATCGACAAGATCAGCGCCGGGTATCAGGGCGACCCGGCGGCCGCGCTGCTCGAGGTGCTCGACCCGGCGCAGAACCACACGTTCCGCGATCACTACCTCGAGGTCCCCTGCGATCTGTCGCACGTCCTGTTCATCGCGAACGCGAACCAGCTCGGCACCGTGCACCGCGCGCTGCTCGACCGGATGGAGATCATCGAGCTGGCGGGGTACACCGACCTCGAGAAACAGCAGATCGCGCGCCGGTTCCTCATCCCGCGGCAGCTGGCGGAGCACGGCCTGCCGGCGGGATCGGTGCACATCTCGGATGCCGCCCTCGGCCGGCTCGTCGGGGAGTACACGCGCGAGGCGGGCGTGCGGAACCTCGAGCGCCAGCTCGGCACGATCGCGCGCAAGGTGGCGGCGCGCGTCGCCACCGCGGTGGATGCCGCCTCGATGGTGCCGGGCGAGGCGGTCGCCGCCGTCGAAGACGAGGACCTGCAGCCGTACCTCGGGCCGCCTCGCTTCCGGCGTGACGTGCAGTTCCGCACCTCCCGCCCGGGTGTGGCGACGGGCGTCGCGTGGACCGAGACCGGTGGCGACGCCCTCTTCATCGAGGCGACCCTGCTCCCCGCGGGACACGGCCAGATCACGCTGACGGGGCAACTCGGCAACGTGATGCAGGAGTCGGCCCGCGCGGCGGTCAGCCACCTGCGCTCGACGGCGGAGGAACTGGGCCTGCCGGCCGACCTCTTCAAGAAGCACGACCTGCACGTCCACGTGCCCGCGGGAGCCATTCCCAAGGACGGCCCGTCGGCCGGCGTCACGATGGCGACCGCGATCCTCTCGGCGATTCGCCGGCAGCCCGTGAGGCCGGACGTGGCGATGACGGGCGAGATCACGCTCAGCGGCGCGGTGCTGCCGGTCGGGGGGATCCGCGAGAAGGTCCTCGCCGCCCGGCGCTACGGCATCACGACGTTCATTCTTCCGGAGCGCAACGCCGTCGACATCCCGGACCTGCCCGAGGAGGTCCGCGCCGACATGACGTTCGTGCCCGTCAAGACGATTGACGAGGTCCTTGCGCTGGCGCTGCCGCCGCCGCAGACGCTGCGGCTCGGGCAGCCATGAGCGGCGCGGGGACAGGCACGCCAGGCCGGCGCGCGGTGCTGGTCTTCTACGTCTCCGGTCACGCGTTCGGACACGCCTCGCGCGTGATCGAGATCATCAACGCCATCCTGGCGATCGATCCCGGCGTCGAGATCGTAATCCGCACCGGTGCTGCGAAGTGGCTGTTCGACGTAACCGTCCGCGGCCCCTTCGAGTTCCACGCGGTCCCGTGCGACACCGGCGTGATCCAACGCGACAGTCTGCACCTCGACATACCCGCGACGATCGCCGCGGCGTGGGACTTCACGTCCCGCCTTGATGAGCGTGCCGGCGCGGAAGCGGTCTTCCTTCGCGCCCGGGGCGCGACGCTCGTCGTCGGAGACCTCCCGCCGCTGGCGTTCGCCGCCGCAAACCGGGCCGGCGTGCCCGGAATCGCCCTCGGCAACTTCACCTGGGACTGGATCTACGGCGCCTACCGGGAGGAACTCGCCGCCGCGCCCGACCTGGTGCCGACGATACGCCGGGCGTACGCCCTCGCGTCCCTCACGCTCCGGCTGCCGCTCTGGGGCGGCTTCGAGCGGTGGGCGTCACCCATCGTCGATCTGCCGTTCGTCGCCCGTCACTCCGGCCGGTCACCCGAGGAGGTCCGGCAGCAGATTGGCATTCCGCCCGGCACCCGCATGGTGTTTGCCTCGTTCGGCGGGCTCGGCATCTCGGGTCTTTCGCTGGAGCCGCTCGGCCGCCTCGACGGGTACACGGTGGTGACGACCGGCCACGGGCTGGAGCGGCTCGGGGCAGTGCCGGCGAGCGTCCGGCTGCTCGAGGATCGCGACGTGTACACGAGGGGATTGCGCTTCGAGGATCTCGTCCGCGCCGCCGACGTCGTCGTGACCAAGCCCGGGTACGGCATCATCGCCGAGTGCCTCGCCAACGACACCGCGATGCTCTATACGTCGCGCGGCCGCTTCGCCGAGTACGACGTGCTCGTGGCCGGCATGCCGCGCATCCTGCGGTGCCGCTTCCTCGACCACGACGATCTGTTCGCCGGGCGCTGGCGCAGCCACCTTGACGCGGTGCTGGCCCAGGCCCCGCCGCCCGACCATCCCCGCACGGATGGCGCTCCCCTCGCCGCCCGCCATCTACTGTCCTTCTGATAATAGGGGCCAGGCCCCAATTACTGGCGGCGCCAGGTGAGGATTCGCGCCGGCGGCACGTTGCGCATGACCAGGCGCGACCTGGGCTCCGAGCCCAGCCTGGCGCTCAGTTCGCGGCGGAAGGCGGCGGCCGGCGGCATGCGGTAGGCGTGCACGTATTGAAACGTCGTGAAGGTGCCGCCCGGGCGCAGGGTGTCCCGCACGCCGTCGAGGATTTGCAGCGTCACCGCCGAGGGCAGCGTGGCGAACGGCAGTCCGGACACGATGTGATCGACACCCGCCCATCCGCGCGCCGACACCAGCGCCGGCAGCGTCTCAGCCGACGCGCACACGCAGTCCACCTCGGGCCACTCCCGCTGGATCCGCTCCACGAACGCGCGGTTGGTGTCGATGGCCAGCACCGTGCCTCCCGCCCCGGCGCGGTGGATCACCGCCCTGGTGATGACGCCGGTCCCCGGTCCCAGTTCGACGACCCTGGAGCCGGGCGCGACGTCCCACACCATGTCGCGGGCGAGATAGGCCGAGCTCGGCATGATCGCGCCAACCGACCGCGGGTTGCGCACCAGAGCGCCGAGGAACATCAGTTGCTCGGCCCAGCCGGACGCGGATGGCGGATGCGGCTTCACGGGATGGCCTCGAGCACACCGAGTACAGACGTAAAGTCATGACCGGCCGTTCCGATCTGCACGCCGCTCACGAGGTGGCGCACCTCGGCCACCAGTTCGCGCGCGATCGCGACGCCCTCGGCCGCGGCGCGGCCCTTCTTCTCTGCCCGCCGCATGCGCTCGACGAGGGCCGGCGGCACCCGGACGCCCGGCACCTCGTTCGCCATGTACTCGGCGTCGCGCAGCGAGTCGAAGACCCAGATCCCCGCGATGATCGGCACCCGCGCGTGCTCGATCCGTGCAAGGAACGTCCGCAGCGCGTCCGCGTCGAACACGGCCTGGCTGACGGCGAACTCCGCGCCGGCTTCCGCCTTGAACCCGAACCGCCGCACCTCCAGTTCCATGTCCAGCGCCGTCGGGTTCACGACGACTCCGAGGTGGAAACTGGTCGGCGCGCCGACGGACGCGCCGCCGACGTCCAGCCCGTGATTCAGCCGGGACACCACGTTCGCGAGGCCGATCGAATCGACATCGAACACGCCCGTCGCCTGCGGGTAGTCGCCCACGATGGGCGGGTTGCCGGTCGTGATGAGCAGGTTCCGGAGTCCCATCGCATGGGCGCCCAGCAGGTCCGACTGCATGCCGAGCAGGTTCCGGTCGCGGCACGTGTAGTGCAGGAGCGTCTCGACGCCCGCTCGCTGCTCGATGAGGACCGCCGTGGCCAGGGCGCTCGTGGACGCGCGCACGCGCGGCGAGTCGGGCACGTTGATGGCGTCGACGCCCCGGATCTTCAACGTGCGCGCGCGATCGATGAGCGTGCCGCACTCGTGCCCCCGCGGCGGTTCGAGTTCGACCAGTACGACGAACGATCCCCGCGCAAGCTCGTGCGCGAGGCGGGACTTCTGTTCCCTCGGCACCGGCGCGGCCGCCGACGGGTGCTGGGCCACCGCCGCCGCTGACACCGCAGCCACCGCCACGCCGCCCGCCCGCCCGGGACCGGGCGACAGCGCTCGGACGGCGCTCTTCACCTGGCGGATGTGCGCCGGCGTCGTCCCGCAGCATCCCCCGACCAGGCGCACGCCCTTCTGGACGAACCGCCGCGCATACGACGCCATGTACTCGGGCGAACTGAGGTAGATCGTGCGCCCTTCGATGTCCCTCGGCTTCCCGGCGTTGGGCTGCGCCGACAGCCGCGCCCGCGTCACGCCGGCCATCCGCTCGATCGACTCCAGGAGCGGGGCCGGACCCACGCTGCAGTTGAGGCCGATGACATCAGCCCCGGTCGCCTCGAGGGCCGGCGCGAACTCCTCCGGCGGCGTCCCGTCGAGGCTGCTGCCATCGTCCTCGGTGGTCATCTGCGCGACCACCGGCAGCGCCGACACGCTTCGCACCGCCGCGACGGCCGCCCTGATCTCATTGAGGTCGCGGAAGGTCTCGACGATGAACAGGTCCACCCCCGCGTCGGCCAGTGCCTGCGCCTGTTCGCGGAAGTACTCCTGGGCCTCGTCCACCCCCACCTTGCCCCAGGGCTCGATCCGGATCCCCAGCGGCCCGACCGCACCGGCGACGTAGACCCGGCCTGCCGCGGCGGCCCGGGCGATGCTCACCCCCTCGGCGTTGATCGCGTGCACCTTGTCGCCGAGGCCGAAGCTCGCGAGCTTGATGCGATTGGCGCCGAAGGTGTTCGTCTCGATCACGTCCGCCCCGGCCCGCACGTACTCGCCGTGGACCTCGGCGACGAGCGCGGGCTGGGTCAGGTTCAACGCGTCGAAGCAACGGTTGATGAAGACGCCCTTGGCGTACAGTAGCGTGCCCATCGCGCCGTCGCAGACCAGCACGCGCTCGTCGATGGCTTCGAGAAACGGACGGAGGGCCACGGCGTTCAGGTCTCCACTCGGTCGTACTTCCAGGTTGCCGTTTCGATCACGAGATACGAGATCCCGACCGGGTCGAGGCCAATCGAGCGCACGCCCTGCCGGAGTTCGTCGCTGAACACGTGGTGGTGCCCGGAGAGGTGGAGCCGCGGCCGCATCGCCGCGAGCACCTCGTTGACCGGCGTCTTGCCGACGTCCTGGCGCCGCCCGCGGACGTCCAGGAAGAACGGCCGCGCGGCTTCGTGCGACACGAACAGGTCGATGCCGCGGAGCCGCTTGCAGGCGTCCACCTCGACGCGCAGGAAGTGGCGGCGCTTGTCGTCGCGGGCCAGCGGCGGAAACCCGCCGTCGCCAGGGTGCCCCGTCCGGGGCACCGGCAGGTCCCCGGGCAGCCGCTCGTACCAGGTCGGCGCGAAGGTGCCGCCCAGTCCGGCCATCATGACCGAGCCGAGCTTCAGCGGCACGCCATTCGGGACGTAGCGCAGGTTCGGCAGCGCCCGCGTCCCCGCGGCGATCTCCGCCACGACCGCCAGGTTGTCGTTGTTGCCTTTGATCCAGTAGAGGAGGGCCGGAGGCGATACGTAGGCGCCGCTATCATCGGCCACGTCCCCGACGGTGACCCACGACTCCACGTCGGCGTGCCGGACCATGATCCGCCGGACCGACGCGAAGTCGCCGTGGATGTCCCCGAGCGCGCCGAGCTTCATCGCCGTGGCGCGGTCAGCGGCCCGCGGCTGGGGCCGCCTGGGCCGGGACCAGCAGATCCTGCTTGTCCCAGATGAAATCGTTCTTGCTGTAGACGGCCAGCTCGTAGTCCTTGCCCATGAAGATGGCGGCCACCGGGCAGGCCTCTTCGCAGTAGCCGCAGAAGATGCACCGCGTCTTGTGGATCTGGTAGGTCTTCGCGTACCGCGGGCCTGCCGCGACCGAGCCGTCGTTCTCCGCGGCCTCCAGGTAGATCGCGTCCGACGGGCACGCCACCGAGCAGAGGCCGCAAGCCACGCACTTCTCGAGACCGTTCTCGTCGCGCATCAGCACCTGTTTCCCGCGGTACTTCGGGAACACCGGGACCTTCTGCTCGGGGTAGTTGACGGTAATCGATTTCCTGAAGATGTGCTTCAGCGTCGTGGCGAAGCCGACAATGAAGGGACGAATCATCCGCCATGCCTCCGCGCCCGCGTCCGGCGCCCTGCCGAGGGCCCCCGCCGAGAGTGTCCGGCCCACTCGGAGTCATCATAACACGTTCATCCTCAGCGGTTTGACAGCCCTCCGAGGCGGCCGCTATAGTCAGGCCGTGGGCCAGGGCGGAGCGACACTCACCGGCGAGCAGGTGCTGTTCGTCACGCTTGTGCTGCGCATCGCGCTCATGTCGCTGCTCGCCGTCATGCTGGTCCGGTACCACCGCTTCCGGGACCTGTTGATCCACGAACACCGGGGCTGGCCGATGAGGACGTTCTTCGCCGTCGGCCTCGGCCTTCCGCTGGCTGCCGGCGTCGGGGCCCGCCTCCTGCTCGGCTACAACGGCCTCGACGTCACCCTCGAGGGCGCCTATCTGGCCGGCCTCGTCACCGGCCCGTGGGGCGGGGCCCTCGTCGGGGCCATGCTCGGCTTGCCGGCGTTCGTGGCGGCCGAGTGGGCGGCCCTCCCCTTCGCCATCGCGTGCGGGTTTGCCGGCGGCGGCATCCGGGCGGCCTGTCCGACGGAGGCCATCTGGCGGTTCTCCCCATTCGTGCTCCGGAGCGTCCATCGGTACGTCTGGCGCATCTTCCGCAACTTCAGTCTGGACTGGCAGTTCGTGCTCCTCGCGGCGCCGGTCTGCCTCGCGTTGCTCCAACTGGCCATCGTGCACCGCTGGCCGACGCGGCTCTACGGGCTCGATCCGCAGACGCCGCTGCAATACGTCATGGTCTGCCTCGGCACGGTCCTCTGCATCGCCGCACCGATCAAGACCTGGAACGACGCCCGCAACGAGCACCGGGTGCAGGAGCAGGAACGGCTGCTCATGAAGGCCCGGATCGCCGCCCTCTCGCAGCAGATCAACCCGCACTTCCTGTTCAACACGCTGGCGTCGATCTCCTCGCTCGTCCGGACCAATCCCGAGACGGCGCGCACGCTGATCCTCAAGCTGTCGAACATGCTGCGGCGCCGGCTCCGCCAGGACGAGGACGTGATCCCCCTGCGCGAGGAACTGACCTCGGTCGACGAGTACCTCGACATCGAAGCCGTCCGGTTCGGGAGCAAGCTCGAGGTCGTGAAGGACGTCGCCCCGGACACGCTCGACCGTCCCGTTCCCAGCATGATCCTCCAGCCCATCGTGGAGAACTCCATCAAGCACGGCCTGGCGCCGAAGGTGGGAGGCGGGCGCGTCGTCGTGCGGAGCCACCGCCAGGACGGGCGCATCGTCATCGAGGTGGAGGATAATGGACTGGGAATGTCCGACGATCGGCTGGAGCAGGCGGCGGCAGGCGCCGGAGGACCCGGCGGAGGCATCGGGCTCCGGAACGTCGCCGAGCGCCTGCGCGTGATGTACGGCGATCGATCCGGCCTGCGGCTGACGCGCACGCCTGGTGGGGGAACGACGGTGCGCGTGGAGATCCCGGACCTCGCCCGCGAGCGTGGCGCATCGCCGTGACCGCGGACATCCTCGCCGTCGTCGCCGACGATGAAGAGCCGGCCCGCGAGGAGCTGTGCTTCCTGCTGGAGCGCATGGACGGGGTGACGGTCGTCGGCCAGGCCGAGAACGGCGTCACCGCCCTCTCGATGGTCAGCGACCTCGCGCCGCACGTGGTGTTTCTCGACGTGCAGATGCCCGGTCTGTCCGGCTTCGAGGTGGCGAACCGGCTCCTCAAGGCCCGCGCGCCGTCGCACATGGTCTTCGTGACGGCGTACCGACCAGTACGCCGTCGATGCCTTCGAGGTCAACGCCGTCGATTACCTGCTCAAGCCGGTCGAGCAGCAGCGCCTCACCCAGGCGATCGAGCGGGTCCGGCAGCGGCTGGCGGTCGGTCCGCTCCGGAGCGAGCGGGTGGACCACCTGATCGAGGAGCTGGCGGGACGCCGCGACCGGCGCGAACAGCTGGCCGTCAAGGTCGGCGACCGGCTGCTCCTGGTGCAGGCGGAGGACGTGGTCTGGGCCTCGGTTGACGGGGACGCCATCCGGATTGCAACCGCCCAGCTCGCTGGAACGTCCAACTATCGTACACTGGATGAGTTGCAGGCCCGGCTCGCCCCCGACGTCTTCTGGCGCGTCCACCGGTCGCACCTGGTCAACATCGGGAAGGTCAAGGAGATAGTCCCTTGGTTCAGCAGGAACTACATGCTCAGGATGAAGGACGGGAAGGATACGGAGATCCCGGTCAGCCGGTCGCAGACGAAGCGCCTGCGGGACTACCTGAAGCTGTAGCCGCGGAGGCGCGGCCCGCAGAGGCGCGGCCCGCCGCGCCGCAGCCTTCGCCCGCCGCGCGTCGCTGGGCCATCGTCCGCGCCGAAATCGTGGCCTGGTTCAAGACGCTCGGGTCAGCCGCGGTCTACGCGACGCTGATCGTCACCTTCGGGTTCCAGGTCGCGCGCGTCGAGGGCCTGAGCATGGCGCCCACCCTGGAGGACCAGGATCGGCTGATCGTCAACAAGGCCGTCTACCGTCTGAGTGCGCCGAGGCGCGGCGACATCGTGATGCTGTACTACCCCGTCAACCCCGATAAGTCCTTCGTCAAGCGCGTGATTGCCGAGGAAGGCGACACCGTGCGCATCACGGACGGCCGGGTCTTCGTGAACGACCTCCCGCTCGACGACCATTACGTGCCCCCGGAGTACCGGAGCCATGACGACTGGGGCCCCCAGGTGATCCCGGACGGCTACTACTTCGTCATGGGCGACCACCGGAACAACAGCTCCGACAGCCGCCACTGGGGCATGGTCCCCAAGCGCTACATCATCGGCCGGGTGCAGGTGCGGTGGTGGCCGATCCCCGAAGCCCGGCTCTTCTGATCGAGCCGGCGGCGTTCGCCGCGCTCCCCCGTCAGGACGGGCTGCCGGCGGGCTGGTGCGCGTAGAGGCGTTCGATCACATCCGCCCAGCGCTGCTCGACGGCCTTCCGCCGGACCTTCATGGTCGGCGTGAGCTCCCCGCCTTCGATGGTCAGTTCCTGCGGCAGCAACGCGAAGCGCTTGATCTTCTCGAACTGCGCCAGATCGACGTTGAGCTCGTCCAACAGCGCCTGATACAGCGCCCGGACGTCCGTGCGGGCGGCCAGCTGGTCCTTCGTGCCGGACGCTGCGCCGGCCGCACGCAGGTGCGCTTCGAGCATCGCGAACTCAGGGATGATGAGCACCGCCGCGTAATTCCGCCGGTCTCCCAGGAGGACCGCCTCGGCGACGAGCGGGCTGCTCTTGAGGCGCTGCTCGATGGGCGCCGGGGCGATGTTCTTGCCGCCCGACGTGACGATGATGTCCTTCTTGCGGTCGGTGATCGTGAGGTAGCCGTCAGCATCGAGGCGGCCGATGTCGCCGGTGTGCATCCACCCGTCGCGCAGGACCGCGGCTGTCTCGTCAGGGCGCTTGTAGTAGCCCTGCATGACGTTGGGCCCGCACGTGAGGATCTCGCCGTCGTCCGCGATCCGGATGTCGATGCCGGGGAGCGCGACGCCGACGGTACCGAGGCGGGGCGCCCCCATCGGGTTCGCCGTGATGCCCGGCGAACACTCGGTCATTCCGTAGCAGTTGTAGATCGGCAGGCCCACGGTGAAGAGGAACTCCTCGGTGGCCTTCGCCAGCGGGGCGCTGCCCGACACTACGACGCGCAGGCGGCCACCGAGCCGGGCCCGGACCTTCTTCAGGACGAGCGCGTCGGCCACGGGCCGCTGCAGCGCCGCCCAGAGCGGCGCCCGCCGGCCATCGAGCCTGGCCATCGTGACCGCCTCGCCCGCCCGGACCGCCCAGTGGAACAGCGCCTTCCGGGCCGCCGGTGCGTTCGAGATGGCATCGAGGACCGCGTGGTGGTACTTCTCGAACACCCTCGGCACGCCGGTCATGACCGTCGGCTTCACGCGTTCCAGGTCGCGGGCGATGGTCTGCAGATTCTCGGCGAAGGTCACCTTCGCCCCGACGAGCAGGAACAGGTACAGCGCCAGCCGTTCGAAGACGTGGCTGAGCGGGAGAAACGAGAGCGGTTCGTCGCCCGCGTGGATCCCGAACACCGCATTGATGGCGCCGAGGTTCGTCAGGAGGTTCTGGTGCGTCAGCACCACGCCCTTCGGGTGGCCCGTGGTGCCGGACGTGTAGATGATCGTCATCACGTCCTCGGGTTTCACCGCCCTGGCCTTCGCCTCGTACCGTTCAGCAAGCCCCGGATCGGCTGCCACGCGCGCCTTGCCCTTCTCGACGAGGTCCGCCATCGCGTGGACGGCTGGGCCGCCGGGCCTGAGGGCCGGGAGCGGCTGCGTCGGCGCGATCACGATGAGCGCCGCCACCGACGGCAGCGACGGGACGATCTCGACGAGCTTCGCCAGCTGCACGTCGTCCGACACCACGACAGCCTTGACGGCGGCATCGTCCAGGATGAACCGGGTCTGCGACGCGGCCAGCGTCGGGTAGACCGGCACGGTGATGGCCCCCGCGGTGAGGATCGCGAAGTCGGCGATGGACCACTCGGTCCGGCTCTCGCACACGAGCCCGACCCGGTCCCCGGCCTCGACGCCCATCTCCTGCAGACCGAGGCTGAGGGCCCGGATCTGGGCGAAGAACTCGCGGGTGGAGAAGTCGTGGAAACCATCCGCGACGCATCGGCGCAGATGGACAGGCCGGTCGTACCTGGCGGCCAGGTGGAACGGCAACTCGGCGACCGTCGAAACACTCTCGGGGTCGGGTGTCGGGTTGTTCATGATGTGGGAACGTCCAGCGTAGACGGTCTCGGCGCCGCCGTCAACGGAGAAACAATCCCCTCGCGTACAGCTCACCAGTCGAGAATGCCACTTCAGTCAATACCCAGCCAGCTTGTCCACGATATTCGTCATCTCTTCGCCTCGGAGGTAGCGCTCCAGGTTTCCGGCGAAGAGCCGCGTCGCCTCTTCCCAGTAGTCCTCCCTGAATCCAGCCGCGTGCGGGGTGATCAGCACGTTCGGCAGCCCCCACAAGGGGCTCGACGGGTCCAGCGGCTCGTGTTCGACGACGTCGAGGGCGGCGCCCGCGATCTGCCCGCGCGTCAGGGCCTCGATGAGGGCGGCTTCATCAATGAGCCGGCCGCGGGCCACGTTGACGAGCCAGGCCGTCGGCTTCATCTGGCGGAGCTCCGCCGCGCCGATCATGCGGCGCGTGCCGCTGGTCAGCGGTGCCGCCAGCACGACGAAGTCGGCCCGGGCCAGCACGGCGGGAAGCGCGTCCGGACCGAACGCCTCGGCGACCCCGGCCGGCAGCGGGTCGTCCGCCTCGCGGCGCGTGCCGATGACGATCATGCCGAGCCCAGCGGCTATCCGGGCGAGTTCGCATCCGATTGCCCCAAGGCCGACGATGGCCAGCGTGCGGCCGCGGAGCGACGGCAGTCCCGCCAGTTCGCCGCAGATCCAGCGGCGGGCGTCCTGCGCCCGGATCGCCTCGGGCAGACGGCGCGCCGAGGCCAGCATGAGCATCAGGGCGTGTTCGGCCACCGGGACGGCGCTCATGCCCCGCGAGTTGGTCATCAACACAGGGCTCGCCTGCATCGCCGGAAAGAGCATGGCACCCACTCCCGCCGCCGGGCTGTGCACCCAGCGGAGGGCGCGGGCCGCCGCGAAGGCCGCCGGGGTCAGCCGGGACGTGAACGCCACTTCTGCAGTCGGGACGAGCGACACCATGGCGGCCTCGCTCCGAGCGTGCAGGAAGACGAGAGCCGGGAACCGGCGGCGGAGATCATCGACGCAGGCGGCGGGAATCGTCCACGCCGGGATGTCACTGAAGATGGCCACGAGCACGTCCATGGTCATCCGCCCCGCTTCCAGACGCCGGAACGCCCGCCGCGCTTCTCCACCAGGCGGATGTCGCCCAGGGTCGCGGCGCGGTCCACCGCCTTGACCATGTCGTATACCGTCAGTCCCGCGATGGCGACCGCAATCAGCGCCTCCATCTCGACGCCCGTCGGGCCGGTCGTCCGGGTTCGAGCCTCGATCTCGTAACCGTGCGGCCGCGCCGCGAGCGTGACCTCGCAGTGGCTCAGCGCGAGCGGATGGCACAACGGGATGAGGCCGGCGGTCTTCTTGGCCGCCATGATGCCGGCCAGCCGGGCCGCTTGAAGGGGATCGCCCTTGGCGATTCCGCCCGACCGGATGAGCCTGCACGTGGCCGGCGCCAGGCGCACGAAACCGCGCGCCACCGCCTCCCGCAACGTGTCCGGTTTCGCGCTGACATCCACCATTCGGACGCGTCCCCGCTCATCCACGTGGGAAAGCGGCGCCCCCTTCTTCATGCGCGGCATGGCACGCCTCCACTTCGGCCCGCGCCGGCCGCAGCGGCTCCACCCAGTCGGGCAGGCCGATCGTGCCGGTGCGGCACCCGAACGACAGGACAGGGTACACGATCAGCCTCGCGGCAGGCTCGTGCTAAAATCCGCCGCTATGAACCAGACTCCCTCCACCCGTCCCTCGTCCGGTGGCCACGTGCCCTACGTGCCCGACTCGTCCGATCAGCGCGAGTTCACGCTGCGCGCGCTCGTCCTGGGCTTGCTCATGTGCGTCGTCCTGGGCGCGGCCAACGCGTACCTCGGACTGCGCGCGGGGATGACGATTGCCGCCACTTACCCGGCCGCCGTCATCGGCATGGCGGTGCTCCGGCTGTTCAAGGGCAGCACCATCCTCGAGGAGAACTTCGCCCGGACCGTCGGCTCGATTGGTGAGTCGGTGGCCGCGGGCGCCATCTTCACCATCCCGGCGTTCGTCATCCTCAACCTGTGGAAGTTCGACTCCGCCCATCTGTGGCAGGAGTACCTGGTCTCGTCGGCGCTCATGATCCTCGGCGGCCTGCTGGGCATCATGTTCGTGACGGTCCTGCGCCGGGTGATGGTCGAGGATCCCTCGCTGCAGTTCCCGGAGTCCGTGGCGGCGAGCGAGATCCACAAGGCCGGGCAGAAAGGGAGCGAGGCCGCGCTGCAGCTGTTCCGCGCCATGGGAGTGGGGGCGCTCATCCGCATCGTGTCGAGCGCGGGCTTCGGCCTCTTCAAGGATCAGAACGAGTTCAGTCTGGCGGTGGGCAAGCTCCGCGAGAGCTTCGTGCGGCTTGGCCTGAAGGACGACTCCGCCAAGGTCACGGCCGGCGGCGTGACGACGTTTTCGGCCCCCGACGTCACGCCAGCCTACCTGGGCGTCGGGTACATCATCGGCCCGGAGCTTGGCGCGTTGAACTTCGCCGGCGGCCTGCTCGCGTGGGGTCTCTTCGTGCCCCTGCTGGTGTTCTTCCTCGGTCCCAGCCTGATCGACCAGTACATGGCTTCGAACGGCGGCAACGAGGAGGCAGCCTGGGGCGCGATGGTCGTGGCGCTGTGGAAGTACATCGTCCGTCCGATCGCGGTCGGCGGCATGCTCGTCGGCGCCACTTACACGCTCTACAAGATGCGCAAGAACCTCATCGGCGGCATCAAGCGGGGCGTCGCCGACGTGAAGAAGTCCGCGACGGCAGCGGCCACGACGAAGCGGACCGAGCGTGACCTGTCGCTGAGAGTGGTCGGCCTCGGCATCCTGGGGATCTTCGTGCTGATGGTGGCGCTGTACCTGGTACTTCACGGGCGCCATCGGCGCGGCGATCACGGCGGCGATCGTGATGCTCGTCACCGGCTTCTTCTTCGCGGCGGTCTCGGGCAACCTGGTCGGGCTGATCGGCTCCTCCAACAACCCGCTCTCCGGACTCACGCTCGCGACGACGATCATCGCGGCGTTGACGATGGTCATCATCGGCGCGACGGGCGCCCAGGGCGTGGTGGCCGTGCTGGGCGTCGCGGCGGTGGGCTGCGTGTCCGCCGCCGTCGCCGGCGAGATGCTGCAGGACCTCAAGGTCGGGCACATCCTCGGCGGCACGCCGTGGAAGATGCAGGTCGGCGACATCTTCGGCGTCGTGGTGGCGGGCCTCGTGATGTTCTTCCCGCTCTACATGATGCACAACTCCGACCTGGCCCAGTTCGGCGCGGCGGGCGGATTCGGGGGCAAGACGTACAGCGCCCCGCAGGCCGGGTTGATGGCCGCCCTCTCGCAGGGCATCGTCGGGGGCGAGATGGCCTGGCCGCTCGTGTTCGTCGGCATCGCGATGGGCATCTCGCTCATCCTGATCAAGGTCAAGAGCCCGAT
This sequence comes from uncultured Acidobacteriota bacterium, assembly GCA_963809475.1. GTDB lineage: Bacteria > Acidobacteriota > Vicinamibacteria > Vicinamibacterales > JAKQTR01 > JAKQTR01. The sequence continues at coordinate 1,724,071 of CAWEJS010000001.1, read as the reverse complement.
GCTGTTCTCGGTCGGGATGTACCTGCCGCTCGGCACGACGTTCGCCATCTTCTGCGGCGGCGTCATCCGCGGCGTCGTCGACAGGATCCGCGACAAGCGCGGCTACAACGCGGCGCAGAAGGCCCGCGTGGAGAACGCCGGCGTGTTGGCGGCGTCGGGCCTTATCGCGGGCGAGGCTCTCGTCGGGCTGCTCATCGCCGGGGTCGTCTACGCGAGGACGTCGCACGCCTTCTGGACCTGGCGGGATCTGTTCCAGAGCCCGGTCCTGGAGTCGATCGTGCCGTGGATGTCGCTCGTGGCCGCGGGCGTGCTCGTGTGGTATCTGATCGCCGTGCCGCTCAGCAAGGCCGGTAAACCTGACGAGCCCGCGCCGCCGACGGCGGTCATGTAGCTCGGGACTCGGGACTCGGGACTCGGGACTCGGGGCTCGGGCTGGGGGCTAGGGAACGATCCTGAAGGGCGCGAGCGTGAGCACCTGCTCTGCGCCGCGCTTCGCGGTGATGCGGATGACGTAGTCACCCGGAGCGAGCGGCGCCAGCGCCAGCTCCGCGCGGGCCCACCTGACGAAGTCCCGGTCCACGATCGTGGCCGCCACGGGCAGCGGCAGCGGCCTTCCGCCCCGGTCGAGCAGTTCAGCGCTCACCGAGTCCGGAAGGAGGGACGCTGACACCCGCACGACGGCCCGCTCCGTGCGGCGGAAGCGGCGGTCCGCGGTCGGGACGTCCTCCGTCGATGCGCCGCCGCCCTGCCTGAAGTAGGTCGGCTGCCCCATCGTGAGCCGTTCCGTGCCCGGCGCGTCTGGCACGGTGATGCGCATGGTATCGGTCGTCGGCAGGCCGTGGCCTGCGGGCCTCGCGCGGACTCGCAGGACGTAGGACCCGGGATCGAGCCACACGTCCTCCGAGGTCCGCGGGAACCTGCTCTCGAAGCGGTTCACGCCCGCCGGGATCGGTACCGTGTAGGCGGCGATGGCGGTGCCGCCGTCCGTCGTGAGCGTGACGTCCGCTTCCCCGCCGTTCACCCAGTCCTCGCCCCCCCTGGCCTTCAGATCGACCTCACCGAGGACCCAGATCGCCGGCTCGGCGCCCTGCGGCTGGCCCTTTACCGGTTCGCCCGCGGGCATCCACCACCCGGCGCTCACGCTGAGCCGGAACGACGCGTCGGCCCGGATCGCGTTGAGCGACCCCACGGCCGCGGCCAGTGCGGACGTCTCCGCGCTCACCGGCGGCGCCGCCGCGGCCCGCGCCCGCGACGCCACTTCCTCCTCGGTCGGCGCCTGGTACCCTCGACGCGCGCGCACCTCGACGCCGGGCCGCTTGACTTGCACCTTGATGGACCGGAACCGCCCGTCGAATTTCGGATTCGTCGACGTGTACCCGAGGAGGTAGTACGACGACAAGTCGGCCACGACGCGCCGCAGGCCCTTGTCGATGTCGTTGGAGTCCATGACGGCGATGCCGTCGGTGTAGAGGGCGGCTGTGCGGAGCGCCTCGTGCCGCGCGCCGAGCATCCCGAAGTCCACGTTGACCGGCGGCGGCGGGTTCGGACCGATGTCCGAGTCGAACACGGCGAGGCCCCTCGGCTCGATCGGGTAGAAGCTCGCGTTCGCGCGGTTCGCCTCGTTGAGGATGTATCGATAGCGCCGATCGTCGTCGATCTGCGACAGCGCGATCCGGTCCTGGTCGCACTGGGACGTGCTCACGCCGGCGGCGCTGCGCCGGTCGGTCGTCGTGAGCTTGCCATCGGGCCCGACGTAGATGCCGCCGCGCTCAGGCGTGCTGCTCTCGGCCAGCGAGCGCGTGGGCCGGTACAGCAGCCAGCCCTCGCTGACGAGGAGGATCGCCTTTCGCTCCTCGCGGATGCCGCCCAGGTAGCGCACGAGCTCCTCGATGGCGTCCAGCGTCATCTTCTCGCGGCGTCGCTCGATCATGGCCTCCGCCACCTCGGACGTGGAACGGCCCGATCCGACGGGGGGCGGATAGCACTGGTCGTACATCTCGTCGACCGGGTCCCGCTTGATGAGCGTGTCGCGCTGGCCCCACATGCCGGCGCTGTACAGCATGTCCGCGACCTTGTCCGTCCGCCGCGTGAACGTGATGTCGCTCGCCGCCATGTCGGGCGTCATGACGGCCAGCAGGTCGTCCGGACCGACCACGCGGTTGAGCATGTTGACGAGCGGCCGCCGCACGTTGGCGGCCGCCGCCTGGTGGACGTGATACGTGTCGAGGAACAGCACGAACACCCGGGCCCTCGGGTCCGCGGCCATCTCCCGGGACTCACGCACGGTCCGCGGTTCGACGCGCGTGGCCGGAGCCCCGCCGGACTCGATCTTGACGTGCTCGAAGGTCTCGACCGTCTGGCGTGCGCCGTCCTCGGAGACGTCGAAGTCCTCGGCCTTGAGGTCCTCCACCGGCACGCCGTCCTTCGACGCGAAGACGTCCACGCGGACGAAGTTCGCGCCTCCCCGGAAGACCGGACGCTGCTCCTGCTGCGTCCCGCCGGCCGCCACTGCCGGTGACGGGGAAGGCGCCTGCTGGGCCATCATGGCCCGCGACCCGCCGAGGCCCCATGTGGCGAGCGCGACCACCGCAATCGCGGTCAGCGCCGGCGCGACGCAGCGGGCACCGCGCGCGCTCCAGAAGCCAGACGCGCGCCTGAAGCTGCCGAGGAGATCCATGTCCGCATGATATAAGGAAAAGGCCCGACCCGGCTCAGCCGGATCGGGCCCTGAGAGTCGAATTCGCGCCGTGAGGCTAGGAGGCCTTGGCGCGCTTGACGGCGGCCATCTTGACCGGCGCCTTCGTGGTCTTCGCGCGCTCGATGGTGCGGGCGCGCGCCGCGATGCACTTATTCAGGGCCTGGTCGAGATTTCCCTCGACCGACGTGCTGCCCTTGCTCGTCACCTCGGCAACCTCGCTGATGATGAGGAATCGCGCCCGGTCGAGCATCCGCTTCTCGCGAAACGACAGGCTCTTCGACTTGCTCAACAGCGTGAGGCTCTTCAGCACGTCTGCCACATCATAGATGGAGCCCGTGCGCATCTTCTCGGAGTTGTCCTTGAAGCGGCCTTTCCAGTTCTGCTGGCTGTCGATCTTCCCGTCCCCGAGCAGCTTGAAGAGCCGGTCCACTTCGCCATCGTCGATCGCGCGGCGCAGGCCCACGCCGTCGACGTTCGCGAGCGGAACGAGGACCGTGGTGTCGTTCGCGGCAATCCGGAGATGGTAGAAACCGCAGGTCGTGCCGAGGATGGTCTTCTCTTCGATGCGCTCGACAACGCCAAGTCCGTGATTCGGGTAGATGACCTTGTCGCCGATCTCGTATGTCACTGGGGTCCCCTCACTTTCTCCAGGAGTGATGTGAAAGGTCGGAGGTCCGGAGGCACCTACAACACGACCATTATACGCGGGATTCCGTGATGGATCAATCGAATTACCGCGTGTTTCAGGCCATGTTCGCCACATGTTCGCCATTTTCGCCGTCGGTTCGTCTCTGGCGTGTCGGCCCGCGGCGGACCGGGTTCGGGCTCCCGAATCCCTCCAACCTGCTGACGCGTCGTGCCTTCCCCGACATGGCGCTCCGGGAGAACCGATGGGGGTTGGTCTCGCCGGCCTCGTGTCGTCCCGCCAGGGCAGGCGCAAGCGAATCCGGCCGGCGCCGAGGCATGCGCACGAGGCTGGCGGATCCTGCCTGCGCCCGAGTCGCACCTCGGGCATGCCTGGCTCCTCGACCCGTCGCAAGAATCCTTGATGTGCTCCGCCTGGAGGCGGGCCGATGGAGCATTCTCGGCGTCTGTGAAGGCGACGACGAGGTACGGGTCGAGCCGTTCGAGGAGTTCGAACTCGAGTGGCGGCTCCTCTGGGCGGACTGACGCCCGAGCGGATGCTATACTCAGGGTTCCGTCTGCGCGGTCCCTTCCTTGACGTGCCGGAGTGGCGAAACTGGCAGACGCGCGGGACTCAAAATCCCGTGGGGTTCACCCCCCGTGTGGGTTCGATTCCCTCCTCCGGCACCATTCGACTCGGTCGCTATGCTCCCTCGCTCATGGCAGGCCAGGCTCCCACTGGTGACCGTGTCGAATGGTGGTCTGAGCGAACGATCGTCAGCAAGTAAGTCGAAGAGCACCATCTTTTCAACAACTTACAGCCGCCCTTCTCCTAGCCGTCCGCTCGGTCGAGTCGCTCGGCTGACGGATGGCTGACGGGGCGTACCCGCTCACGCGGGTTCCCGCCGCCATCCCATCGCTGTCCGCATCGCATCGCCCACGGCTTCGGTCGTCGTGGCGAAGTAACGTGCGGTGTCAGGCATCGCGTACACGGACTGGGGTCATGTGACCCCGGATTAGCGACAACCGCATGCGGTCGTCAAACTGACCCTGTTCGTATCGAACGTCACGGCGCCGGTGCGCGCCAGGGCCCGCCCGTCAAGGCTGGCAGTCGTGTTGAGCGTGACGCTGGCCAGCGCCACGATGTTCCCCGTGAACGCTGTGGAGGTTCCCAGTGTGGCGGAACTTCCAACCTGCCAGAACACGTTGCACGCAGACCCGCCATTGATGAGGCGTACGTTTGACCCGCTGGCAGTCGTGAGCGCGCTGCCAATCTGGAAAACGAAGATGGCGTTGTCGTTCCCCTGCGCGTCGAGCGTGAGGGTTCCGGTCAGCTGTGCTGCCGACGCGAACGTGTACACACCCGGGACGAGAGTCAGGCCGCCCAAGTCCTGTCCTGTCAGGTTCGCCGTGGGCGCCCTGCTGGCCAGGCTGTTGTATATGGTCGCCATCTCGTTCTGCGCTGCGATGGCAACCGCGTCAGTGGCGTGTGTCGTACCCAACACGGTGCCGGGCGGGAACCCCGTAATCGACGTGCCCGGGTAGAGGCCGAGGTCTCCAGTGAGGATGGTCGGCCCGGTGTTCGTCACGGTCGATGCGCCCACAGTGGCGAACCCCTCCGCGGCGCCAAGCGACGGGGGCGGAACAGGACAGTAACCCGGGGTTTGCGGAGAGTCGGGTGTGCCGGGAGTGCCCGGAGTACCCGGGGGGATGGTCGGCGGAATGGGCGCTTTGCATTCGGCACCGTAGTCCACCATCGTGCCCACGAGTAGCGTTTCCCCGCCTGCACTGTCAAACAGCGACACGTCCACTTGTACCCGGCCGCAGTCATACTTCTTCGGGTCGAACGTGAAGGTCGTCTTCCCCGTCCCGTGGGCTGCGTACTCGGTGGTACCGCTAACGGTCACGTAGCTACGGGGGTTGTCGACAGTCGCCTCACATCCCGGGTGACTGTTGTAGCTGGTCAGGGCAACGAACCGCACAGGCACGTCGCCCGCATCAGTCATGTCCACAGCCCACTGCAGCTCTGCGGGATCGGCATTCACGCACCCGGTCGGCCCGGTCACTGTCAGGACGGGAACGGTTGAGGGGGTCGGGGGAATCGGAGTCGTCGGAGTTGTCGGAGTTGACGGGGTCGGCGTCGTAGTCGGTGTTGCAGCGACAACAGTCGCGGGAGCCGGGGACGGAGATGGGGATGTCGGCGACTCGGCACACCCAATGAACAGCGCAGCGGCGAAAACCGTCGCGTACAACGATATCGAGCGAAACGCTTTCATGCTGGCCTCCAGTCGCGGGACTGGGGTTTCCGACGATGGGTCTAGAACATGCTCTCGTGCACTTTCACGAGCCGGTCGAGACGGTGACCGAAGGCGCAGAGGGGGCGTGTGCTGCCTTCTCGAAGCGGGCGAGGCCGACTGCCCCCGCATGACTGGCCCGACCGTTGCCACCCCGTGACGACTCAGAGGGGTCAGGACGCTCGTCAGCGGAGCGAACTGGCTTCGTCACCGGGGGCGGCCGCATGGCGGCGTGACGCTTTCGTCCGAGATAGTACCGAATGGTCAGAGACGCCCCTTGCCCGGAACGGATCGTGAACACGATCTGGTCATCTGCCCGCATTCGGTCGTGCATCACGGACAGCAGGTCGGCATGCGGTGCTGGCGGCCCGGTGATGAGCTTGCTGACAACCATGCCCGATCTCCTCGCGGCCAGTCCTGCGCGCCCGCAACGGCAACCACAACAGAAGTTGAAGGGGGCGCCCGTCACCCTACCCGCCGAGCGTGCAAGTTGTGATCCAGTACTCCACGTCCTCTGCCAGCCACCGCACCGCGTTCGCGGAGATCCGCCGCCGGCCGGGGAACATCCCTTCAGGTTCCATCCTCCAGATCGCCGTGCGGGACAGGCCACACATCCGGGCGACATCCTTCAGCTGCAGGAATCGAGGCGCGAAGAGTACGGGCGGCTCGCTCGTCGGCCCAGGCGGAGGCGCGGGTGCTGGTGGCGACCGTCAGTCCCGACGGCGACCGGCAGCCCTACGTCAGCGGGGTTCTATCATGTCACCCGGCGGGGACACGGATCTTCGGCCGACGTTGTGACAACTCCATGACATTGGCCTGATTTCGAGGGGTTCACGCCGATTCGGCGCTAGGATGAATGCACCTGGAACGGCGTGGCTCTTGCTAGATGACCTCCGGTTGAGCGACCTCTCCACGGAAGGAACGACAATGCACCACGCAAAGAAGCGCATCCTGATCCTCTTGCCCGTGCTGACTGCCTTGGCCCTGGCGGTCGGTGCCTGCGGGGGCTCATCGAGCAGCTCTGAAATACCTACGACCCCAACGCCGTCGATCGTCACAACTACGTTCTCGGGCTCAATCGCCCAGAACGGGACGGCCATCCATCCGTTCAGTGTGTCGTCGTCCGGGTATACGCTGCTCGCAGCCTATACGAGCATCACTCCGGCAACGGTGACGGCGCTCGGCATGGGAATCGGAACGTGGGATGGGACCAACTGCGGCTTGAATCAGGCGCAGAACGACCTCGCCCGGTCCGGCAGCACCGCCGTCACCGGCACCGCCGCGTCCGGCAACTACTGCGTCCGGGTCTACGACGGCGGCAATATCCCGGACGGCGTGACCGCCGCGTACACACTGCAGGTCCAGCACTACTGACCTTCGAAACGGGCTCGGCCTCCATCTCGTTCTCTGCCACGCCGGCGTTCGATCGAAACAGCACCGAGGACTTCGATGCCGGTCCGACCCTGCCAATCCCGTCGAGGGCGCCCCACGAGTTCCCCCGCGCGTCACCTCTCTCGTGGCTGGCGCCCATCCGGAGGGCAACGAAACAGCATGTAGGTGCCGACGTCCGCGCGCGCGTATCCAGGCTCAATCTGACGCGGGAACTGGAGCACGAGTTCACATGGCTCCATCCAGCGCCGATAGGTCTCGACGCTCCTGCCGATCGTGACGCCGCCATTCTCGACGTCTATGTCGCCGTCCCGGAACGAGGCGTCCGTTTCTTCGCTGAGCAGCACGAACCCCTTCGCGACCAGCCGCTTGATTTCGGCCAGAACCGCTTGCGCCTCCGCGTCATGCAGGTGCTGCAGCACCGTGAAGGTCATCATGAAATCAAACGATGCCGGTGGTTTCGGCAAGTCGGCCAATGACGCCACCTTGACGAATTCGATGGCGGGCAGGAGCCGGCTGGCCTCCGCCACCAAATCGCCCTCGCGTTCGAAACCGGTCACGGCGGAACCGAATTCCGACAGCACCATCGTCAACCGCCCGTAGCCACAACCCACATCGCCCGCCGCACGAATCCTCGTCTCCGCCGCGGCGACGTTCAGGCAGCGCCGCACGTCCCGCTGCTCCAGGTAGTTCCGCAGATTCGACGCCGGTCCGCTGACGTCGGACGTTTCGCCGGGACTCCACACGTGACGCAATACCATGAAGCAGCTCCAGCTGGCACGTCTGACAGCGATTGAAGACGTCCAACTTTCGGCGTGCAGCCGTTATCGACCGCGACACTGGCGGCCGGTCCCATCTGGTCTCCCGGCAGCCGTGAGGCGGTCAGCGCCGGCTCCGCCGAAGAACGGTCGGCCGTCTTGGTCTATTGCCTGACGAGCGTCATGTACAGCTTCGCCTGCTCCCTGTAGCCGTTTGCGGCGAAGTCGAACTCCACGCTCGCACCGTTGAGCGTGAGGTTGTTGCCGTTCTGGTTCATGTCGAACTGCCAGGACCACGACATGCCGGCTGGCGTCAGCGCCATCGTGTCCTTGGACGATGTCCAGGTGCCGTTCGTGGCGTTTGGCGTCTGTCCTGGGTCGGTCATCGTGAAGACGAAGCTGCTGCCCGTGAGGGCGAGGGTCACCGTCGTCCCGCTGGCCACGACGTCCACCCGCTTGCTGGACGTGGTCACGCTGACGAACTCCGCCTTCGTGGCGCGCCAGGTTCCTTCAAGTCCTTGAGGAGTGGAGGTGCCGGTGGGACTGGTCGGACTCGAACCGCTGCTGCTTGAGTCGCTGCTTGAGCCGCTGCTGCCACCGCAGCCGGCTGAAACAGCTGCCACGACGATGACGGTCGCGAAGAGCACTCGCACAGTCACCTCCCCTGGAGCGTCGGGGTCTGCAGGATTCTAGCCCGGTTCTTCAGAGGATGGCTACTGAGAGTGCCGTCTGCGCGGGCGGATCGGTGGGGCAGGCCGCAGCCGCCCGTCGTCGTCGCGCTCGGTGAGTCGGAGACGGTCGCCAGCGCGCGGCAGGAACTCATCCGCGGCGTTCGCGGCATGATCGGCACGACGCTTCGCGTCTGACGCGCCGCGCGGCGCCAGGGGCGGTGCCGGTCACCGCCCGTCATTCCGGTGGCCGTCAGGGGCGCGCGGCCTGCGGGTTCGGCCTCTCCGTATGGTCGCGGCGAAACCAAGCCAGGCGCTCGTTGAGCGCCGGGAACTCGGACCGCTGGATGAGTGACGTGCAGGCGCGAAGACCCTCGGTCCGCTCGCTCCCGGTCGTGCCGAGGGCGATCGCGCTGATGCCGTAGTACATCAGCTCCCGGAGCAGCTCCTCGCCGCTCAGCCCCGGGTACGCGATCGTGAAGTAGAACCCGTCGGCGATGGGCGCGTCCAGATCCCTGTCGTAGACGATGCGGAAGCCGTTGTCGGTAAACATCCGCTTCATGACGCGCGCCTTCTCGCCGTACTCGCGCACGCCGTCCACGAAGTTGAACTCGCCGTCGTTCACGGCCTTCAGCACGGCCGCCAACGCGCACTGCGCGGAGTGCGACGTCCCCGACGACAGGGCATAGATCGCGCCGAAGACCAGTGCGTAACCGAGCGAGTCGGAGGTGTAGTACCGCTTTAGGTCTGGCGCGCGCGTCTCCCACAGGGCGTCCGACACGACGAGCATGCCGATCCGCTCCCCGGCGTAGCTGAACACCTTGGAACTGGAGATGAGCAGCACGAACCTGTCCGTGTAGTGCGCGACCGACGGCTGGAACGGCGCCACGCCAGGACGGGAGTAATCGTGCCGGAAGTCCATGCCGATGTACGCGAGGTCCTCGATGACGACAACGTCGTACTCGTCCGCGAGTCTCGCGATGATCTCGAGTTCGGCCTCCGTGAGGCAGAACCATGCCGGGTTGTTCGGGTTGGAGTAAAGGACCGAGGACACCTTGCCCGTGTCGAGGTAACTGCGCAGCTTGTCGCGCAGCCTGGGGCCCCGGTAGTCGTACACGTCGAACGTCATGAACCCGTGGCCCAGGACGCGGCACTGCTGCTTCTGTACCGGGAACCCGGGGTCGATGAACAGCGTGCCCTCCCGGTTGGCGTACATGCGGTTGATCGTCAGGAAGCAGGCCATCGAGCCCATCATCGACCCGACGGTCGGCAGGCAGTGCTCCGGGTCGACGGTGACGTCGAGGAAGTTTTTCACGAAGCGGGCGATCTCGCGCTTCACGGGCGGGATGCCCTGAATGTCCGGGTACACGGCCGCGACGCCACGCTCCAAGGCCTCAATCTGCGCCTTCACGGCCACCGCGTTGGGCGGCAGCCCGGGGACGCCCATTTCCATGCGGATGAACCGCTGCCCCGTTTCCCCTTCGATGGTGTCGATGAGCCTTTTGATCTCCCGAATCGACGCCGACGAAATGCTCCGGATCCCGGAACGCTCCAGCGCGCGGGTGACAGCACCGGCGTCGATGGGCGTGTGTCGGTTGTTGGCCACGGCATGTCTCCGGGGGCGGGGCGGCTACACCGGAATCCTAACGCAGTGGCTTCGAGATGTCGTCCCATTCCTTGCGGCGCTCTGGCGGCGCGGAACTCCGCCGCGCCGGCCTGCGTCTAGATCGTCGTGCGGCAAACTCAATCCCGGCCCGACGCCCGGTGAGCCTCCTGGTCGACAGCGCCCTGGTCGCCGCGATGCTCGCCCTGGTCGCGCCCGCTCGACTGTCAGCGGGCCCTCCGGCGGCGCGGCCGGACGCCCCGGCACTTCAGGCCGAAACCGCGCCGTCGGCTCGCGACACCGTCCCCGTCGTCCTGCTCAGGCGAAGCTCGAGGAAGGCCCCCGACGGCTCGGGTGCGGACGTGCTCGTCCGGGCCGATCTTACGAATGACGAGACGGCGAAGCGGACGCAGGCCGTCATGTCCCGTCCGGCGGGCTTCTCGCAGTTGGTGCTGCGGCTCGACCGCCGCGTGAAGCGGTACCTCCTCGCGGACCCCAGCCTCCCCGTCACCAGGAGGACGGCGCTGGAGCAACCCGCCTACCTGTTTCTCTCCGACCGCCAGGGCGGCTTTCCCGTGGTGCATTTCTGGCTCGAGCGATCCGACGGCACGCTCGTGGAGATGAAAGACGTGCCGTTCGTGGACATGGTCGTGGACGAGCGCGATTTCGTCCCCGGCTCGATCGACGGCCTCGAGCAGATCTACGCCCATGAACTCGGACACCTCATGATGGCGGCCCTTGCCGGTCCCGCGCCGAGGAAGGCCTCGACCGCCATGCACTTCATGACGGTGAGGACCGATCCGTGGTACGCATTCACCGAAGGCTTCGGGGAGCACTTCCAGCCCGCGGCCCTGGACCACTATGGCGTCGAGGTCCCGGCCTCGCGCCGCGACCCTCCAGCCTCGGAGTTGGAGCGGTTCTGGCAGCCGCGCTTCGCCCGGGAGCAGGTCAAGGGCTGCTGGATCTGCCCGGCGAACCTGCGGCTGGTGTGGTGGCACGGGCGGGGCGAACAGCGGCTCAGGGACGCGCCCCTGCGTCACAACCTCTTCGTGCATCAGGTGGCGCTGCCGGACGCGCTGCAGGGCGGCGGGCGACCGGCGTTCGAGGTGCGGATGTACCGGGACGTAATCCCGCCAGGCGCCGGGGCGCCACTGAAGAACGCCTCGCAGATGCTGTCGAGCGAGGCCGTGATCGCGACCTTCTTCTACCTCCTGGTCTCAGACGACCGCCTCCGGAACACGTATCGTGAGCCGGCTTTCTACCGGCCCTTCCTCGACGAAGGCCAGGCAGCCGACCTCGACCGCTTCTCGCCGCGCCTTGTGGTCAGCCCAGCTGAGAACGTCTATCTGAAGCTGTTCGATGTCCTGCACAACGGATTCGCATGGGACGATGCGCCGGCACTCTCGTTTGTCTCGACTTGGGCCTCGCGCTTCCCTGAAGACGCCCCGGCGGTCTACGACGTCTTCCTCGAGGTGACACGCGGCGTGACGGTCGAGCGCGGCGCAGCCGAGCCGCAGGAGGCCGCCGGGCACCTCGCGGGCCTGCGCGAACGATTGGTGGCCGGCACGGCTCGCCTCGGCGGCAATCTCGGGCGGCCGCTCTGGATCGTCAGCCCGGGCATGGCGTTCGGCATGGGGCTGTACCGATACGTTCCGGTGCCACAGCCGTTCACGTTCGACCTGAACGCCGCCGACGTCGCGGACCTCCGCGCCATCCCCGGCGTGTCCGCGGCGCTCGCGACGGCCATCGTGGATCGGCGGGAGGGTCGAGGCGCGTTTGCGGACGTCGGCGAACTCTCCGGTGTGCCGGGCATGACTCCCGAGTTGCTGGTGCAGTTCAAGGCCGGGGTCGAGCGGATGCAGGAGCGGCTCCGGCGGGCGGAGGCGGGGTCGCATGCCGGGCAGCGGTCCAACCCGACGTGGATGATGAACTACCTGGTGGTGATGGTGAAGGGCGCGTACTATGCTGCCGCCTTCTGGCAGGTCGTCCGAACGCTCATTGTCGCCGGCCTGGGCTTTCTGCTGACCGCGTGGGCCCTCCGGAGGCTGACGGGACGGCGTGACAGCCGGGCGGGCGCCTCGCTCGGCCGCTGGTGGCGCCGCGGCCTCGGCGCGCTGACGCGCGGCGCGATGGCCGCCGCCACGCCGCTGGCAATCAGCGCCGTGCTGTACGTCCGCGGGGTCCTCCCGACGCCGGCGAACATGGCGGCGGTCGGCGTCGCGCTGGGAACGGTGGCGTGGGGGATTGCGGTGATGCGGCACGCCGGCGAGCCACGCAGGATAACGCTGGCGCTCCCGCACGCCGCCGCGCTGGCGGTGGCCTCGATCATCATCGGGGCGATGTACTGAGCGCCGGGCCGACGAGCGGGATCGGGACGTGCGCCCGCTTGAGCCGTCGCCCGTTGGGCTATAGTGGCGCCACGGCGAGGAGGCCGGCGCAGGTTGGACGAGCAGCGCTCCCCGACTCGGGCATTCCGGCTCGCACGGGCACTCGACGCGCGGCTGATGGCCGCGCCGCCGTGGCTGCGCGCCGTCGTCGTGCTCGCGACGCTCGCGGTCATGGTGTGGACGTCGCTTCCCAACGTCCCGCGCGAGCAATTCGATCTCACCCGAATCCCGCTGCTGGGCCATATCACGCAGAAGGAGACCTACGGCACCGACACGATCTCCGACATATACGGCGCGAAGGTCGTCCTGAACGACGTCCGCGACATGTACACCAGGGAGAAGCTGGCGCAGACGCCGCTCGAAGCTCGCACCTGGACGAAACGGGAGTCGGCGCCGTACCCGCCGGTGGCGCTCCTCGTCGAAGCCGGCCTCTACAGACTCGGCGAGCGGACCGGCCTCGGCTTCTACGGGATGATGCTCGGCCTCGCGTGCCTGTTCGTCGCGCTGTCGCTCGCGTACTTCCTGAAGACGCGTTGGTACCTGTTCCCGCTCCTCTACCTCAACTGCTCCTACTTCAGCGAGCGTTTCGTGCACGTACAGGACGACACGTACCTGATCATGCTCGCAGTCGTGTTGGCGGCGCTCTTCACCGCGCGCCGCGGCTCTGAAGCCTGCCACCCGTTGATGGCGATCGCGACGACGATCAAGCTGTCGCCGCTCTATTACGCGAAGAACGTCCTCGGCATGAAGCGGGGGACGGCGGCCCTCTACCTCGCCATCCTGGCCGCCGGCCTCGTGCTCCCCTTTTTCATCTGGGACAACTACCTCTACATCTACCGCTACGGCAACGAGGTGAAGGGGCACTGGCTCTCGGGGGCCGGCGCGGCGGCCGTCGCGGTCCCGTTCGCGCTGGTGACGTGGTATGTCGAGACCCGTCTCGGGTTCGACACGGAGGATCGCGTCGGCTGGGGCCTCGTGCCGGTGGCGATGTTCTTCGGCCTCAAGATGAATGTCGCGAGGCACCTGCTCGTCGTGCTGCTCGTGCCCGACAAGCGCGGGGTGCGCAACGTCGCCGCGGCGGTGGGGCTGGCCGCACCGACGCTCTTCCCGGGCCTCGTCCGCTTCAACACCTCGCTGGCGATCGCCGTCCTCGTGCTCGCCGCCGGTCTCGCGGGCTACCTGGCGCAGATTGGCTGGGATGTCGTGCGCGACGACCTCCGGCACCCGCAGCGCACCGCAGCGTTGATGCTGGGCGCACGCGCCCGGCGGCAGCGAGCCTAGCGCGAGGGCGATCCAGGCCCGCGCGGAACCGGGACCGGCCCGCTCAGTCTGGCCTCGCCGCCCGCCCGAAGCACGAACCGCTCCGGCGCGACGAGAGTGGGGCCGGGCCGATCGTCTTCCGTCAGCACGAACGCGCGCGTGGCCTCGATGTCACAGGACCCCCGGGACTTCTCGTCCGGCGCGGCAAGGCAGGTCCACCCGAACTCGGCGGCCGAAGAGGCCGGGCTGGCGCCCACGGCGACGGCGGTCCTGACCCATCCATCACGGTCGATTACGAGCGGCATCTTGTCGTAGTGCGATGAGAACCGCGTCCCGTTCCGGTCCTTCACCCACGCCACGGCGACCGTGCGGTCCAGGTGGAGGTTCGCCTCGAAGTACACGTGCGAGCGCGGGCCGGGCGCCAGTTTCGGCCATGCCTCGTCGAGCGGCGCGTTCGCGGCGACGTGCCCCTCGGACGCCTGCTCGCTCGCCATGACGCGATAGACCCACGGCCGCCCGTCCATCGTCGACTCCCGGGTGGCATGGGACAGGTCGACGACGGCCGGCACGGGCCGGATCGCCGCGAGTCCGCGGCCGCGATCGGTCACCATGTTGTTCATCGTGGCGACGAGCAGCACCGGAGCTTCGCCCTGGCGGCGGCCGTTAAACGGTCGAACCACGTGGTCCGGCCCCTGGAACTCCTCGCGCGTGACTCGCGTCCCCGACGCGGTCACCTCGTAGACTTGTTCGATGTCCGTCGTGCGGCCCCATCGCGCGAACAGCGCGCGGGTGGGCGTGCCGCCGTCCTCGTTGCTGAAGACGACCGTGTATCGCCACGTCGTCTCGGCATCCTGCTGCGTTCGCTCGGCGTACGCGTAGAGCGGCACGTCCGTCTGTTCGCCGATGGTGTCGGCGCGCAACTCGAGGACGGGCGCATGGCGATACAGGTCATGATGCGCCGCCCCGGCCTCGATAACCGCCGTGTCGAGACGCTGGGCCGAAAGGCAGGGGGCCGGCGCCCAGAGATCCGACGGACGGAGCTCCAGCTCATGCCGGCCGCCAGTCAGCGGCCCGATCAGCGCCTCGTAGCGAGTCAGGCCCACGCCCGGGAACAGCAAGACTTCCTGGGTGTGCCGGCCGTCGATCCACACGCCCTGTGACGTCACACGCGGCGGCGAAGGCGACTGGCACCCATCGGAGACCGTTACTGAAAGCACGCCCATCGCACCAGGCCCAGCTGTGACGGTGGTCCGGAGTCCGACGCCGCCACCTCCTCCGCTGCATCCGGCCGCGAATACACTCGCCCCCGCGACGACGACACACACGACTCGTTTCAGCGCCACCGCTGCCTCCCGTGCCCGCAATACCCGGCGCCAGTGTACCCGCAGTCGCCCCCTGGCCACGATGTACAATGCGCGGCGCAGCCCGTTTCCTGGACCGTTGGCCATGACAGCATCCGCACACTCGCCTCGTTTCAGGTGCGCGCTCGTGGTTCTCACACTCGTCACGGCGCTGTCGGTGGCAGGCGCCGCGCAGGCGCCCGGGGCCGCCGCCATCGCCGCAGCCAACTTGCGCTGCGAGTACGCCGTCGATCCGATGGGCGTCGACGTGCCGGCGCCCCGGTTGTTCTGGCGGCTCGAAAGCGCGGCGAGGGGCGAGCGCCAGACCGCGTGGCAGATCCTCGTCTCGGCCACGAAGGAAGGCCTCGAGGCCGGCCGCGGTGAACTGTGGGACAGCGGCCGGGTGGCATCCGACGAGTCGATCCACATCCGCTACGCAGGCGCAGCACTGGCGTCGTCGCAACGGGTGTTCTGGAAGGTGCGCGTGTGGGACCGCGACGGGCGTCCGTCCGCCTGGAGCCAGACGGCGACGTGGACGATGGGCGTGCTGAGGCCGGAGGACTGGAAGGGCACCTGGGTCGCCGCGCCGGCGGAGACGGAGACGCTGCTGTTGCGCGGTCAGTTCACGGTCCGGAAGGGGCTCGTCCGCGCCGTCGCGCACGTGAGCGGCCTCGGCCAGTACGAATTCACGCTCAACGGACGTCGCGTGGGGGCGGACCTCCTCGCTCCGGGCTGGACGGGCTACGACCGCACGGTGCTGTACGACACACACGACGTCACCGCGATGCTGGCGCCGGGCCCGAATGCCGCCGGCCTCCTTCTCGGCAACGGCATGTATCACGTCGTCCGGCGGAACCGCTTCGCCAAGTTCACCGGCTCGTTCGGGCCGCTGCGGGCGATCCTGCACCTGCGCCTCGAGTACGCGGATGGGTCCGTTGACTTCGCCGGGACCGATCCCGGATGGCGCAGCCACGCGGGCCCGATCACCTACTCGAGCATCTACGGCGGCGAGGACCACGACGCGCGCCTCGAACCGCGCGGGTGGGACACGGCCGCGTTCGACGACCGTGCGTGGACGCCGGCCGTCCCGGTCATCCGCCTGGAATCGGCGCTCCGCGGCCACAGCGTCTCGGCTGACCCGATCCGCGAGATCGAAGCGCACCGTCCCATCGCCGAGCGGCGGTTCCCCGATCACACCGTCGTCTACGACTTCGGCCAGAACGCCTCGTTCGTCCCGCGACTGCGCGTCACCGGGCCGGCGGGCAGCACGGTCCGCCTCACGCCGTCCGAGATCCTCTTCCCGGACGGGACCATCGACCGCCGGACGATGGGGTCGGAGGCGCGCGGAGTCTCGTGGTGGCAGTACACGAAAGCCACCGGCGGCGAGGAAGCCTGGACGCCGAGGTTCTATTACGTCGGGAGCCGCTACGTGCGCGCCGAGTTCTTCGGGGCTGGAGCGGCGCCGATCCTGGCGACGACGGAGAACGAGGGGGCGCGGAAGCGGCGGCTCGCGCCTGACTCGCCGCTCGCGCCGAAGGTCGTATCGCTCGAGTCGGTCATCGTCCACTCGTCCGCCGCCCCGGTCGGGCGCTTCGCGGCGTCCAATCCCCTGCTCAACCGCATCCGCGACCTCGTGCGATGGGCGCAGCGGTCGAACATGGTCTCGGTGCTCACCGATTGCCCGCATCGCGAGAAGCTCGGGTGGCTGGAGCAGTACCACCTGAACGGCCCGGCCATCCGGTACGAGTTCGACACTGCGCGCATCTTCACCAAGGGCATGAACGACATGGCCGACGCCCAGACCGACGAGGGCCTGATCCCCGACATCGCCCCGGAATACACGGTCTTCAAGGGCGGCTTCCGCAATGCGGCCGAGTGGGGCGCGGCCTTCATCCTGGTGGCCTGGCAGCAATACCTTTTCGACGGCGACGTCGATCTGATGCGCACGCACTACGACGCGATGAAGCGGTACGTCGCGTTCCTCGAGTCGCGCACGAAGGACGGCATCCTCTCGGACGGGCTGGGCGACTGGTACGACCTCGACCTCGACAAACCCGGGGGCGGCGCCAACCTGACGCCCGCCCCCATCACGGCGACGGCGTACTACTGGCTCGACGCGGCCACCCTGGCCCGGATCGCGGGGATTCTCGGCAGGGCGGACGACGAGCAGGCATACCGCGCGAAGGCCGAGATCATCAGGAAGCGCTACCTCGCCGAGTACTACCGCCCGGCCGGGCCAAGCTACTCGACCGGCTCCCAGGCGGCGCTCGCCATTCCGCTGGCCATTGGCCTGGCGGAGAAGTCAACCGACGCCGCCGTGCTCGAGGCGCTCGTGCGTGACGTCGAAACCCGCGGCTACGCGACCGCCGGCGACGTCGGATTCCGCTCGCTGCTGCAGGCGCTCGCGCAGCGCGGCCGCTCGGACGTCGTCTACCGCCTCGTCACCCAGGACGAGAAGCCCGGCTACGCGTTCCAGCTGAAGAAGGGCGCGACGTCGCTGACCGAGGCGTGGGACGCCGACCGCGAGTCGTCCCACAACCACTTCATGATGGGCCACGTCACCGAGTGGTTCTACCAGGATCTTGCGGGCATTACGGCGGACGCCGGCGGCCCCGGCTTCAAGCACAGTGTCATCCGCCCGCAGCCGGTGCCGGGGCTCGACTGGGTCGAGGCGGCGTACGAGTCGATCCGCGGCCCGATCGCCGTGCGATGGGATCGCGCGGGCGGCACCTTCACCCTGCGGGTCACCATTCCGGCCAACACGACGGCGACCGTGCACCTCCCCGCCCGCAGCCCGGACGGCGTGAAGGAAGGCGGCGCGCCCGTCGCGTTGAGCCCGGGCGTGTCATTCGTCTCGGCGACGGGCGACCGGGCCGTCTATCGCATCGAGTCCGGCAGTTACGTGTTCGAGTCGCGCTGGTAGGCCGCGGCCTCCGCGCATGGACATCGAGGAGTCATCATGAGAGTGTCACGCGTCCTGCTCCTGTCCGTCGTCGTCGCGCTGTCCATCGGTGTTCAGGCTGAGGAAGGCATGTGGATGCCCCAGCAGATTCCCGCGCTGGCGGCGAAGCTGCGCGCGCTGGGCTTCCAGGGCGACCCGAAGGCCTTTGCCGATCTCACCGGGCAGCCGATGGGCGCCATCGTGTCGCTCGGCGGCTGCACGGCGTCCTTCGTGTCTCCCGACGGTCTCATCGTCACCAACCACCACTGCGTGACCGGCGGGCTGCAGTTCAACTCGACGCCTCAGCGCAACCTGCTGACAGACGGGTACCTCGCCCCGGCGCTGGCGGACGAACTGTCGAACGGCCCGGGCTCGCGGGTCTACGTGACGACCGCCGTGACTGAGGTCACCAACGCGATTACGGGAGGCATCAGCGGGAGCGCGAGCGACCGCGAGCGGTACGACACCATCGATCGCCGCGTGAAAGAACGGATCGCGGCGTGCGAGCAGGACGGGTCGCGCTGCAACGTCACGTCGTTCTTCGAGGGCATGAAGTACTTCGAGATCAAGCAGCTCGAGATCAAGGACGTGCGGCTGGTGTACGCGCCGGCCGAGGGCATCGGAGTGTTCGGCGGAGAAACGGACAACTGGCGCTGGCCGCGCCACACGGGGGATTGGGGCTTCCTGCGCGCCTACGTCGGCAAAGACGGCAAGCCGGCGCCGTACTCCAAGGACAACGTGCCCTACAAGCCCAAGCACTGGCTCACGATTGCGGCCGGCGGCGTCAAGCCGAACGACCTGGTCTTCGTCGTCGGGTACCCCGGCCGGACGCAGCGCCACCAGACCTACGCGGAGGTGAAGGAAACCGTCGAGTGGGCGCTGCCGCGCTCGGTCCGGCTGGCCGAGGAGCAACTCGCGATCATCGACCGCGTCACGAAGGACAACCCGGCGCTCGCGCTGAAGGCCGCCGGACGCGTCCAGGGCCTGAACAACGGCCTGACGAACAACCGCGGCGTCCTCGAAGGCATGGTCAAGGGAGGGGCGCTGGCCCAGAAGCAGGCGCGCGAGCAGGAACTCGTCTCGTGGATCGCGGCGAGCCCGGCCCGTCAGATGAAGTACGGCGACGCGCTCTCGGCCATGCATGCGCTCCAGGCGCAGGGCGAAGCGACTCGAGATCGGAATGCGACGCTGAACCTGGTGTCTTCCGCCTCGTCGTACCTCGGCGCAGCCCAGTCGCTGTACCGCCTCTCCGTCCAGCGGCCGAAGGCGGACGTGGCGCGCGATGCCGGCTTCCAGGAGCGCGACTGGCCCCGGATTCGCGAGGCGCAGGACCGGTTGCAGCGGACGATCGACCCCACGATCGACCGCGCGCTCTTCGCGTGGGCGCTGGGCAAAGCCGCGGCGCTGCCGGCCGGCCAGCGGATCGACGCGCTGGACAAGGCGGCGGGCCTCGCGCCGGGCATGGACAAGGCCGCGGCAGGCGCGGCGATTGGGAAATACCTCGACGGCCTGTATGCAGGCACGAAGCTCGCCGATCGTGAGTACCGCCTCGGGTTGATCGAGAAGACGACGGCCGATCTCCTCGCCACCAGCGATTCGTTCATCACGCTCGCGGCGGCGCTGGAACCCATGCTCGACGCGAGCCGCGAAGCGGCGAAGAACCGCACGGGCGCCGACACGCGCATCCGCCCGGTCTACATGGAGGCGATGCTCGAGAAGTCGGGCGGGCTGCTCGCGCCGGACGCGAATAGCACGTTGCGCGTCACCTACGGCCAGGTCAAGGGCGTCGACGCCCGCGACGGCTTGTTCTACAAGCCCCAGACGACGCTCGGGGGAATCGTCGAGAAGCACACGGGAACCGGCGATTTCGATGCGCCGGCACATCAGCTCGACGCCATCAAGGCGCTCCGGGCGGGCAAGAAGACCGTGTTCGTCGATACAGGCGTCAACGACGTGCCGGTGAATTTCCTGTCCACTGTCGACACGACCGGCGGAAACTCGGGCTCGCCGACGCTGAACGCGAAGGGCGAGTTCGTGGGACTGCTCTTCGACGGGACCTACGAATCGGTGTCGTCGGACTTCCTGTTCGACAGCGTAAAGACGCGGTCGATCCACGTTGACAGCCGCTACATGCTGTGGAACATGGCGGACGTGGACGGCGCGACGCGGCTGCTGGACGAGATGAAGGTATCGCTGACGCCGCGCGCGCCGGTCGCGAAGGCGGCTCCGGCGAAGGCGCCAGCGAAGGCGCCCGCGGTTGTGAAGTAGCGGAGAGCGGGCGGGGCGCGTGCCGCGTCGCGCGTGTCAGGCGCGCCGAGGCTCCGCCTCGCGCACCGCAAGGAAATAGTCGCGGATGGGCTTGCCGGCCATCGACCGCTGTGCGCGGACCGTGATCAGGCGCATGCCGGCCTTCCGCAGCATGCGGCGAATCGCGGCGCGGTCGTACGCGCGGTTGCGGACCGTGACCTCGAATTTCTGGTAGTGCCGCCCCCGCTTCACGAACCACAACTGGTGAAACGTGGCGAGGCCCGTGGGCGGGTCGAACTCGTTGTACGCCGTGAAGGCGTGCGGGCCCAGACGGAAGAGTTTCTGGCTCGTCGCGAGCCAGCGCAGCCAGTGGATCGTGTTCAGGTCGAACTGGAAGAGCCCGCCGTCCCGAAGAATGCGGCCGACGTTGTCGAAGATACGCTGAAGATCCGATTCCTGCAGGACGTGGTTCAGCGCGTCGAACTGGCAGGTGACCAGATCGGCCTGCTCCGTGATGCGCAGCCTGGTGAGGTCCTGGCAATACCATCGGACCCGGCGTGACTTCCTGCGCGCCACGCGCAGCATGGCCTCGGACTTGTCCACGCCGATGACGATCAGGCCGCGCCGCTTCGTCCAGGGGACGGCCGTGTTCCCCGTGCCGCAGGCCAGGTCGACGAGCACCCGCGGGCGAAGGCCGAGCGCGCCTGCCGCCGCGAGGAGCGATCTCCGCCACTCGCCGTAGAAGGCGCGGATCTCGGGATCGCGCGCCATCAGGTCGTAGTACTCCGCCAGCTGGCGGTACGCGTCGGGCATGGTCCTGCCCCTCCCTCGATCGGGCCCGAATGTCGGGCGGTCGCCGACACCATAGCACGCTGCAGACCCGTCGGCATCACCCGATCCGACGGGCAGCCCGCCCGGCGTCCGTTCGACGGTGGTAGACTGCTGCCCGCAACCAGGCAGACGGCGGCCGCTCACCGACGTGCCCCGGCCTGCCGCCCGACTCGTCCCCACCACCTGCGAGGAGGCAGCGTTCCGTGAAACGCAGAGACTTCATCACGCAGAGCCTGGCATCCGCTGCCGCCCTGGCGGCGGCTCCCCTTCCGGCGCTGGCCCGCCAGGCGGCCGCCCAGTCCACCCCTTCCACGCCCGGCGCGCCGAAGCCGAAGTTCCGGCTCCGGTACGCGCCCAGCTTCGGGCAGTTCAAGCTTCACGCCGGCACCGGCCTCGCCGCCCAGGTCGAGTTCGCCTCGAACGAGGGCTTCACGGCGATGTTCGACAACGGCCTCATGGGCCGCCCCGTCGCCGACCAGGAGCTGATCGTGCGCGAGCTCGGCACGCGCAGCATGCTGCTCGGCCCCTTCGTCCTGCTCGCCGACTTCAACAACAAGAACTTCGTGCTGTCAGACAAGGACGTGCGTGCCGCGCTCCTGCAGAAGATGCGCGACGGCGTCGAGACGATGAAGCGGACCGGCGCGAAGACGGCCCTCGTGGTGCCCGGGCGCTTCGACGAGAGCCTCGCCTGGGAGTACCAGACCGCGAACGTCGTCGAGCATCTCCGCGCGTGCATGGACATCTGCCAGCCCGCTGGCCTCACCATCGTCCTCGAACCGCTGAACCCGAAGAACCACCCGGGGCTGTTCCTCACGAAGATCCCGCAGGCCTACCAGATCTGCAAGGCGGTCAACAGCCCGTCCTGCAAGATCGTGAACGACGTCTACCACCAGCAGATCACCGAGGGGAACCTGATCCCGAACATCGAAGCGGCCTGGGACGAGATCGGCGCCTTCCACGTGGGCGACAACCCGGGCCGCAAGGAGCCGACGAGCGGCGAGATCAACTTCCGCAACGTGTTCAAGTACATCCACGGCCGGGGCTACCAGGGCCCGATCTGCATGGAGCACGGCCAGAGCAAGCCGGGCATCGAGGGTGAGCGCGCCGTCATCGACGCGTACCGCTACTGCGACGCCTTCTGAGGAGAGGACACGACATGAACAGCACGCACGACACATCCGTCACGCGGCGCGACTTCGTCAAGACGGCCGCAGCGGCGTCACTCGCCGCAGCCATTCCCGGGAGCATGGGCGTGTTCGCCCAGGGCTCCGACACCATCAAGGTCGGCGTCATCGGGTGCGGCGGGCGCGGCACCGGGGCGGCCATCGACTGCCTGAAGGCGGACCCGGGCATCGAGATCGTGGCCCTCGGCGATCTCGTCCCCGATCGGATCGAGTCCTCGCTGGCGCGCCTCATGAAGGAATTCCCGGCCCGCGTGAAGGTTCCCGCGGCCCGCCAGTTCACCGGGTTCGATAACTTCACGGGCGTCTGCTCGGTGCCCGAGGTCAACCTGATCGTGACGGCCGCGCCCCCGGGATTCCGCCCCATCCATTTCAAGGCGGCCATTGAGGCAGGCAAGCACATCTTCCTCGAGAAGCCGGTGGCGGTGGACCCGGTCGGCATCCGCTCGGTCATCGCCACGGCCGACCTCGCGAAGCAGAAGAACCTCGCCGTCGTCGCGGGGACGCAGCGCCGCCACCAGCGCCGCTACCTGGAGATGATGAAACGCATCCAGGACGGCCAGATCGGCGAGATCGTCGCCGCGCAGTGCTACTGGAACCAGGGCGATTTGTGGGTCAAGGAGCGCCTGCCGAATATGACGGAGATCGAGTGGCAGTGCCGGAACTGGCTCTATTTCAGCTGGCTTTCCGGCGACCACATCGTCGAGCAGCACGTGCACAACATCGACGTCGTCAACTGGGCGATGGGGGCGATGCCGAAGAACGTGATGGGCATGGGAGGGCGGCAGGTTCGCGTCGGCGCCGCAGTTCGGGAACATCTTCGACCACTTCGCCGTGGAGTTCGAGTACCCGAACGGCGTGCGCGTGATGAGCATGTGCCGGCAGACGAAGGGGTGCAACGACCGCGTCGAGGAGCGGATTGTCGGCACCAGGGGCGTCGCGTGGAGCACGTCGAGCGCGACGAGGATCACCGGAGCGGTACCGTGGACGTTCGAGGCGGATGAAGTCAATCCGTACGTCCAGGAGCACATCGACCTGATCGCGTCGATCCGGAAGGGCACGCCCCTCAACGAGGGCCGGCAGGTCGCGGAGAGCACGATGTGCGCCATCATCGGACGCATGAGCGCATACACGGGACGCGCGATGTCGTGGGACTGGGCGATGAACACGTCGAAGCTCGACCTCTCGCCCGCGAAGTACGAGTTCGGCCCGAACCCGGTCGACCCGGTGGCGATCCCGGGCACGACGGAACTCATCTGAGCGGTCCGCACCGCACCGGCTGAGGCGCGTCCGTGATGCACCTGTGGGGCCTGCACGTCATCGACCTGGCGATCATCGTCGTCTTCCTGGTGATCGTGGTCTGGCTCGGCAAGAAGGTCAGCGTTCAGTCGAAGAACCTCGACGACTTCTATCTGGCCGGCCGCAAGCTCGGCAAGGCATACCAGTTCTTTCTGAACTTCGGATCCTCGACCAATGCCAGCCAGGCGGTCGCCGTCTCCCGCGAGGTATACCGCCAGGGCATCGGCGGGATGTGGATCCAGTCGCTGGTGCTGTTCCTGACGCCGTTCTACTGGTTCACCACCATGTTCTTCCGGCGGGTGCGCCTCACCACGATCGGCGACTACTTCACCGAGCGGTTTCAGAGCCCGTTTCTTGGCGCCGCCTACGCGATCTTCACTCTGGCGCTCTCGGCGCTGGTCGGCGGCGGCATCGGCATGCTCATCGCCGGCAAGACGATGGTGGCGATGACACCCAAGGCGATCGAGCAGTGCACGCCGACGGAGCGCGCGAGCATCATGGAGTTCCGCGAACTGAAGCAGCTCGAGACCCTCTCCGGAGAGGCCCTCACGCCGGAGCACGGCGCGCGCCGCGAGGCCCTGCGTCAGAAGCAGCAGCGCGGCGAACTGCGGTCGTTCGTGTCGCATATCAACGAACTCTGGTTCTTCGTGATCTACGCGCTGGTCGTCGGGGCCTACACCATGATGGGAGGGTTCCGCGCCGCGGCAGTCACGGATGCCGTCGAGGGGCTGCTGATTGTCGTGTTCTCGGTCCTCCTGGTGCCGGTCGGGCTCTCGAAGCTGGGCGGGTTCGCCGGGCTGCACGCCGCCGTGCCGGCGCACATGTTCCAGCTGTTCGGGTCCGCCTCGCTCAGCGACTACGCCTGGTACACCGTGCTGGCCATGGTGCTGGCCAACCTCGTGTCCATCGTCGCGGTGGTCTCGGGCATGCAGACGGCGGGGTCGGCGAAGAACGAGTTCACCGCCCGAGTGGGGATGATCGGCGGGATGTTCGCCAAGCGGATCCTGATGCTGTTCTGGGCGCTGGCCGGACTCATCGCGATAGGCCTGATGGGCAGCAGCCTCAGTGACCCGGATCTCATCTGGGGCGTGATGACGAACCAGCTGCTGGGCACCGGCGCGGTCGGCCTGATGCTCGTCGGCGTTCTGGCCGCCAACATGTCGTCGCTGGGCGCCGCGGCCGTCTCCCACTCGGCGCTGTTCATCCGGAACCTCTACAGGCCGTTCGCCCCGGGTAAGACCGACGCGCACTACTTGATGGTCGGGCGCGTCGTCATCGCGGTCTCTCTGGCTGGTGCCATCGTTGTGGCCGTGGTGGCCGACAACCTGCTTGAACTGTTTCAGTACATCATTTCCGCGCCGGCCATCTTCGGCGCGTCAATCTGGCTAGGGTTTATGTGGCGGCGCGTCACCAAGTGGGCGGTCATCGTCCAGATGCTCGTCTGCCTGCTGCTGTACGCCGTGATTCCCACCGTGTTCCAGGGGTGGGACGCCGCACGGCGGAATCCCGCCTTCCTCGTCGAGACTGCTCCCCGGACGGTCGTGGTGGACGCCCGCGCGACCGCGGCCGACGTGGCCGCAGGACACGCGGCGCGCGCGGGCGACACGTTCACGCGCGAACAGGTGATGCCGCCGGTGGGCATCCTCTTCGAGCGCGTCGTGCGCGCCAACCCGGACGATCCCGGGTCGCCCAGAGAAGGGCGCGGCCGCTTCCACGCCGAGCTGTGGCTGATGCGTGGGTTCGGCGTGGACTTCGCGCATTGGTCGAAGCCCCAGCTCGTGGCCGCGCGATTCTTCGTTGACGCCCTGCTCCCCTTCCTCCTGCTGTTCATCGTCTCGTGGATGACCCCTCCGGTGCCGCGCGACGTGCTCGACCGCTTCTTCGTGAAGGTGCACACGCCGGTGCAGCCGACGCCCGAGGCCGAGGCGGCCGCGCTCGCTGAGGCATACGCGAATCCGCGACAGTACGACGCCGACAAATGGTTCGGCGGCCCGAACTGGGAGATCCTGAAGCCCGCCCGCAGCGACTATATCGGGTTCTTCGGGACCTGGGCGCTCGTCGGTGTCATCATCCTGCTGCTGTGGGCGATGGTGACCATCCGGTGACGGGCGGCGAGAAACCTCGGCGCCGGCGCGTGGGCCTCGACAACTACGGCCTGTATCCGCTCGGCCTCTCGCCTGTCGCCACGCTGGAGTGGGCCGCCGCCCACGGAGCCGCCGGCGTCTCGTTCTCCGGCCTCTCCCCCGACTGGCAGGAGCGGACGGACGCGGCATCGCTGGCGGACGTGCGCGCGTTCGCCGAGGGGCACGACCTCTATCTCGAGTGGGGCGGCGCGCAGCACATCCCGCGCGACATGACCACGTGGGCCCGCACGGACCTCTTCGAGGTCAACCGGCGGGCGGCGCGGGAGGCCTCGCAGCTTGGCGCATCGGTTGTCCGCTCGTGCTCGGGCGGGCTCATGCGCTGGGACCCGGCCAATCCGGCAACCGGGCTGCTGCTGCGAGAGACGGCCGCGGCGCTCAGGCCTCAGGCGTTCATGCTGCGGGACCACGGCGTCATGCTCGCCATCGAGACACACTTCGAGTTCACGTCCTTCGAGTTGCTCCGCCTGTTCGACATGTGCGACGCGGATCCGGGGGACTGGCTCGGCGTCTGCCTCGACACGATGAACCTGCTGACGATGATCGAGCATCCCGGGAAGGCCGCGGAGCGCCTCCTCCCCTGGGTCGTCAGCACGCACATCAAGGACGGCGGGGTGCTCGAGGCCCCCGACGGCCTCGTCACGTTCCCTGTCGCCATTGGGACCGGCGTGATCGATCTCGAGACAATCATCCGGCGGCTGGACACGTTGCCGTGGCCGGTGCAGCTCTCGGTCGAGGATCACGGCGGACGCTTCAGCCTGCCGATCCGCGACGAGGAGTTCCTCTCGCGGTTCCCCGACGTGACGCACGCGGAGTTGGAGTCCGTCCTCGGACTCGCCGGCGAGTCCGAGGCAAGACCGGCGTGCCGCCCCGTCGAACGGACGGACTGGCCGGCGTTGTGCGAGGCGCGGCTCGCCCACGACCTGGAGGCGCTTCGCGCGCTGGCCGAGGCGGCGCCCGCCGCAGAGGAGTGTCCCCGTGTCTGACGCACCTGTCGCGCTCGTTACCGGCGCAAGCCGCGGCATCGGCCGCGCGATTGCCCTGGCCCTGGCCGCCGGGGGGCTCGACGTCGCGGGCACGGCCAGGCCGCGCAGCACGGCTGGCAGGGCCGGCGCCCTGGACGAGACCGGGGCGCTCGTGACGGCCCGGGGCCGGCGCTGGCTGGGGATCGAGGCCGACGTCGCCGATCTGGACGGCCATGCTGGCGTGATCGCCGGCGTCGATGGCGCGTTCGGCCGGCTCGACGTGTTCGTCAGCAATGCCGGCGTCGCACCGTCGAAACGGACCGACGTCCTGGAGACGACTCCGGAGAGCTTCGACCGCGTCCTCGGGACGAACCTCCGCGGCGCGTTCTTTCTCACGCAGAAGGCCGCGCGCTTCATGCTCGAGTGCCGCGCCGCCTTCCCCGCCCGGCGTCCGCGCATCATCATCGTCGGCTCGGTGTCCGCGGTACAGTCGTCGACGAACCGGGCCGAGGTACCTGCATCTCGAAGGCCGGCCTCTCCATGGCCGCCCGGGTGCTCGCCGACCGTCTCGGCGCGGAGGGCATCCCCGTGTTCGAGGTGCGGCCCGGCATCATCCACACCGACATGACCGCGCCGGTCGAGGAGCGCTACAACGCCGCCATCGCCGGCGGCCTCGTTCCGCAGCGCCGCTGGGGCGAGCCCGAGGACGTGGCGCGAGCCGTGGCGTCTCTCGCCGGAGGCGACTTCGACTACTCGACCGGGCTCGTCGTCGAGGTTGGCGGCGGCCTGGGCATTCCGAGGCTGTAGGGCCATGGTGGACGTCGCGGAACACGTCTACGACGACGGCCCCGAGCGGGGCCATCCGGACGTTCGTACGCGCCTCACCGGCGCGTCCTACTTCTTCCTCGGCAACGGGCTGATCCAGGCGGCGGTCCAGCACGCGCCTCGCGGCGACGGTACGCCGCTCGGCCTGCTCGTCATGAATCCCGACCGGCTCGGCAAGAAGCGCGACGCGCTCACGATGCATGCCGCGCGGGGCCTCGAGCCGACGATGGTCCGCGTGGTGGCGGGCGCGTCAGACGTCGCGCCCGCTTCCGATGCGCTCACGGTGTCGTGGCAGACCGACGCTCCGATCCCGACAGTCGTCGCGACCTGGGACCGCGGAGGCTTCCGGGTCGAGGAGCAGTTCTGTTGCCCCTCGGCGAGCCTGCCCCGCCTCGCTCGGGCCGTCACGGTGCTCAACTCCGGCCACGAGTCGCAGACCGGCACGATCCGAACCGGGCTGGCCGATTCACCGGTCGATGTGCCGTTCTCTCTGGCGCCCGGCGAGCGGGCGCGCATCTGGCTCGTCTACGACCTCGACGAACC
Source organism: uncultured Acidobacteriota bacterium (assembly GCA_963809475.1). Lineage (GTDB taxonomy): Bacteria > Acidobacteriota > Vicinamibacteria > Vicinamibacterales > JAKQTR01 > JAKQTR01. The sequence goes on along the minus strand of CAWEJS010000001.1, from coordinate 1,696,077 downwards.
GAGCGGGACAGTCCGCGTTCGCGCCGCCGACGTCAGTCCCGTCGAGCATGCCGCGGCTCAGTCGATGACGCAGTGGTCGGACATCCGGTTCGGCGAACCCGTTCTCGATCACCTGTTCCGCGCCAGCCGGGCGCAGCTCCCTGCCGCGGTCTCCGCCCGGGGACGCCTCGACGGGAGCATCTGGCAGTACAACCGCGAATGGGTCCGCGACCAGGCCCTTGTCGCCCTCGCGCTCACGCACCTCGGCCACTGGTCCCTGGCGAGGACCATTCTGCAGCGGCTCGCCACGGAGTTCGTCACGGCCGAAGGCGCGACGCTCGACTCGAGCGAGGTGCGCGGGCGCGACGACGTGGAACTCGACCAGAACGGCGCGTTGCTCTACGTCCTCGGCGAGTACGTGGCCTGGACCGGCGACGTGGCGATCGGGGCGGATCTCTGGGACCGCGTCGTCGCCGTCGCCGAGTATCCGCTGCGTCCGGAGTTCCGCCACGCGCCGAGCGGAATGCTCTCCGGGACACGGGAGTTCTGGGAGCGGCACGCGGCGCACGGCATCAAGCCCGGGCTCGAGCTGGCGCACCAGATGTTCGTGTCGGTCGGCCTCGCGAGCGCGGCGCAGCTGGCCCGGCAGCTCGGCCGGACCGAGGCGGCGCTGCGCTGGCAGCAGGCCTCCGAGTGCCTGCGCAACGCGATGCTGTCGCATCCCGAGTTCGCGCTGTCCGACGCGCGGGGTTTCGTCAAGCGCCGCCTCCTGGCAGGGCCCGTCCAGGAGACGATTGTGGCGAGGCCCGGGTCGGACCTCCCTGACGGCGTGCCTCTGGCAGGCGAGCAGGCCCACGTCCTGAACCCGGACACGTGTTGCGTCCTTCCGATCGTCCACGGTGTTGTGGCGCCGCGGTCGGCCGTCGCCCTGGCGACGCTGAAGCACGTCGAGACCCTCTGGAACCAGGCATGGCATCGAGGCGGCTACGGCCGCTACGACGTCTCGTCAGAGCCTGACTCTCCCGGCGCATGGCCGCTCGCGTCGGTGTTCGTCGCCCGCGCGGCCGTGGAGGCCGGCGATGCGGCCACGGCCTGGCGCGTCCTGCGGTGGCTCGGATCGACCGACGGTGCCGAGGCTGGATCGTGGTTCGAGTTCAACGGCCCGCGCATCGCGCCCCCATTTCCCCAGGTCGGCGTCATTCCCTGGGCATGGGCGGAGGTCATCACGCTGTTGGTGCATCATGTGCTTGGCGTGAGGCCCGGAACCGATGCCCTTACGATCAGGCCGCGGCTCCTGCCCGGCGTGGAACGCGTCGATGCCCGACTCCCCGTCCGTGACGGCTGGCTGCGGCTGCACCTGCACGCCGATCCCGCCGCGCCCGCCGGCGAAGTGTTCCGTGTCCCGTATCGGGCCGGCGAAATGACCGTCGCGGCGCGCGTGAGGCCGCTCGGATGATCGCCCCGCGCCGGCTCGTGCTCGTCTGCAACGCCCACATCGATCCCGTGTGGCTGTGGCCCTGGGAGGAGGGGCTCGCCGTCACGCTCGCGACGTTCCGGGCCGCCGCCGACCTCTGCGACGAGTTCGACGGGTTCGTCTTCTGCCACAACGAGGCGCTGCTCTACCGCTGGGTCGAGGAGCACGAGCCCCCGCTGTTCGCCCGCATCGCCGGTCTGGTGCGCGCCGGCCGATGGCACGTCTGCGGCGGGTGGTACCTCCAGCCCGACTGCAACCTGCCGTCCGGCGAGTCTCTCGTCCGGCAGATCGCCTTCGGACTCCGCTACTTCATCGGGACGTTCGGCGAGCGGCCCCGCGTGGCGGTCAACGTGGACTCGTTCGGCCACAGCCGGGGCCTCGTCCAGCTGCTGGTGAAGGCCGGCTACACCGGGTACCTCTTCTGCCGGCCGGACGCGCAGCACCTGTCGCTCCCGACGGACGACTTCGTCTGGACCGGGTACGACGGCTCGACGGTGCTGGCCCATCGCGCGTCCGCCCACTACAACTCGGAACTCGGCCGGGCGCGCGCGAAGGCAGAACGGTGGCTCGACGCGCACGCGGACGACCATGACGGCCTGCTGTTGTGGGGCGTCGGGAACCACGGCGGAGGACCGTCGCGCGAGGATCTCCGCGCGCTGGCCTCGCTCGCGCGTGACACCGGAAATCGCCTGATCGTGCACGGCCGACCCGAGGACTACTTCGACGCCCTCGAGGCGCGGCGCGCGGAACTGCCGCGTGTCGAGCGGGACCTCAATCCCTGGGCGCCCGGCTGCTACACGTCGATGTCGACGGTGAAACGCGCGCACCGGCGGCTGGAAACCGGGCTGTTCGCGGCCGAGAAGATGCTCGCGGCTGCGGCCGTCCAGGGGCTGATCCGGTATCCACACGCCGACCTGGACTCGGCCATCGAAGCGCTGCTGTTCACCGAGTTCCACGACACGCTCGGGGGATCGTCCGTCCAGGACGTCGAAGCGCAGGCGCTCCAGCGCCTCGGCCGCGGGCTCGACCTCGCCGATCGGCTTCGCGCCCGCGCGTTCTTCGCGTTGCTCTCCGGCGAACCCCGCGCCGCGGACGGCGAGTATCCCGTGTTCGTCTACAATCCCCACCCGTTCGCGGTCGCGCACACCGTGGTCTGCGAGATGCAGCCGCCTGAGCCGAACACCGACCCGGCGGCGTTTCTCATGCCGGACCTCGCAGGGCCCGACGGTCGGCCCGTGCCGATGCAGCTCGAGAAAGAGAGCTGCAACATCCAGATGGATCAGCGGAAGCGGATCGTGTTCCGCACAACGCTCGCACCCTCGTCCATGAACCGATTCGCGTGCAGGCTGCGGCGCGTCCCGCGCCCCCCTGCTCCCGCGCCCAGGCCAATCGCCGGCCTCTACCGCCATCGTGGCGAGGGCTGCGACGTCGATGTCGAGGGCAGCACCGGTCTGCTCGCCGGTTACCGCGCGGGCGCCGCGCCGTTCGTCGGCCCGGGGGCGTTCCGGCCGCTCGTCATGCGCGACTCAGCCGACCCGTGGGGCATGAAGGTGACGGGGTTCCGCGACTGCCTCGGCGAGTTCTCGCTGATGACTTCCCGCGATACGGCGGCGCTCGCGGGAGTGGCGGCGCCGGAACTTGCGCCGGTCCGGATCATCGAGGATGGTCCGGTCAGGACCGTGGTCGAGGCGCTGTTCGCCTGGGGCCGATCCGTTCTGCGACTCCGGTACGGGCTCCCGAGGCACGGGACCGAGATCGAGGTGGAGGCCCGCGTCCTGTGGGCCGAGACCGACTCGATGTTGAAGCTGGCGCTCCCGACCGCGTTTGAGGGCATGCGTGTGCAGGGCCAGGCCGTCTTCGGCGTGGAACATCACTCGCGCGAGCGTGAGGAACTCGTCAGTCACCGGTGGCTGGCCTGCGTCTCGGCCGACGGCACCCGCGCGCTGACTGTCGTCAACGACTCGACATCCGGCTTCGATTACGCGGGCAGCGAAATCCGCCTGTCGCTCCTGCGATCACCGGCGTACGCGGGCCATCCGGTCGATGACCGCACACCGATCGTCCGGCAGGACCGGGTCGAGGGCCGGGTCGACCGTGGCGAGCACGTCTTCCGGTTCTGGCTCGCCGGCGGGCCGGCAGAGGAACGGCTGGCCGTGATCGACCGGGAGGCGACGGTCCACACCGAGGCGCCGATGGTCCTGGCCGCCTTCCCGCCAGGCGCTGGCCCGCGGACGGTTCCCGGCGCGATCCTCTCGGACGCAGCGGTGCAGATGCCGGCGATGAAGCTGTCCGATGACGGGAGCCGGCTGATCGTCCGGCTGTTCGAGCCGACGGGATCGGCACGAAGCACGACGTTGGGAATTCCTGCCTTGGACGTGGCGATCGATCTCCGCCTCTCCCCTTTCGAGGTCAGGACCCTGTCGGTGGATCTGGCGACGAAAGCCGTGTTCGAGACCGACCTGCTCGAACAGGAGAAACGGTAGCGGGCATGGCGGACGAGCGGCACGCGACAGCCCGGCCGGTCCAGGTGCTGCTGTCCGCCATCGGCGGTTACGGCTCCTACTACCTGCAGGCGCTGCTCGACGAGGTCCCCGACGGGCGCGCATGCCTCGCCGGCATTGTCGATCCGGAGGCCCGCGCGTCATCGGCCTGGCCGAGAGTAGCCGCGTTGGGAATCCCGGTCGCGGAAAGTGCGGACGCCTTCTTCGAGGCAGGCCATCAGGTTGACCTCACCGTGGTCGTCTCCCCCATCCACCACCACGTGCCGCAAAGCGTGGCCGCCCTCGCTCACGGCAGCCACGTGCTCTGCGACAAGCCCCTCGGCGCGGCCGTCGCCGACGCCGAGGCGCTCGCCGAGGCCCGCGACCGGGCCGGCCGGTTCGTCATGATCGGGTACCAGTGGTCGTTCTCGGAGGCCATCCAGGCGCTGAAGCGCGACCTGCTTGCCGGCCGATACGGCCGGCCCCGGCGCCTCGCGACGGTGTGCGCCTGGCCGCGGGACCTGGCGTACTATCAGCGCAACTCGTGGGCCGGCAGGCTGCGCGACTCGTTGACCGGGGCGCCGGTGCTGGACAGTCCTGCGAACAACGCCATGGCGCACTTCCTCCACAACGCCCTGTTCATGATCGGGCCCAAGATGCACCTCAGCGCGCTGCCGGAGCAGGTCACGGCGGAGCTGGCGCGGGCGTTTCCAATCGAGAGCGCCGACACGACCGCGTGCCGCGTCATCGCCGGCGGCTGCGAGGTGCTCTTTCTCGCGTCTCATGCCACCGAAAGGGCTGTCGAGCCGCGCTTCCGCCTCGAGTGCGAGCGCGGCACCGTGGTGCTCGGCGAATCGCGCCGGCGGATCATCGGAACGGCGAGCGGCGGCGAGGCCGTGGACTACGGCGACCCGCACGCCACACACCAGTTCCACAAGCTGTTCACCGCCATCGACCGGGTGGGCCGGGCGGGCCCCGTCGTCTGCGGCGTGGAAGCCGCCGCGGCGCAGACCGTGTGCATTGAAGCCATGCACGCATCGGCGCGCACGATCCCCGCGTTTCCGGCCGGGTCGCTTCGGCATCCCCCCGGGGGCCGGGTGTTCGTGTCGGGCCTCGACGAGGAATTGGAGCGCTGCTACGCGTCGTGGGCCCTTCCGAGCGAACGTGGGTGCGCGTGGGCCGTTCCGGGACGGCCCGTCGAGCCGCGCGTGCCGCCGCGCCTGTCGGGCTCGGGGCCCGGGATGACCCCGTACGCCGGAGACCGGCCGCAATGACGTCCAGGGAGCTCGTCAGGCGCGCGATTCAATTCGAGGCACCGCCGCGCGTGCCGAGGCAAGCGTGGATCCTGCCCTGGGCGGAGCAGCACTACCCCGCAGAGGTGGCCCGGCTGCGCGCAGAGTACCCGGACGACGTCGTGACGGCGCCCCAGCACTACCGCGTGCCGCTCCCGGTGGTGGGCGACCGCTACGAGAAAGGGCTCTACATCGACGAATGGGGCTGCCGCTTCCACAACATCCACGGCGGCGTCATCGGCATCGTCCACGAGCCGCTCATCGCGGAGTGGTCAGAGCTCGAGCGCTTCAGAACACCGGACGAGGTGTTGACGGTCGACACGGCCGCGGTGAACGCCTTCTGCCGCGAGTGCGGGAGGTTCACGCTCGCGGGGACCTTGGTGCGGCCCTTCGAGCGTCTCTGCTTCATCCGGACCATGGAGCAGGCCATGATTGACCTGGCCGAGGGCTCATCCGAGCTCGACGAACTCCTCCGCCGCCTCCACGAGCACTACCTGCGCGAAGTGGAGGTCTGGGCCCGAACCGACGTGGACGCCATCATGATCATGGACGACTGGGGCACCCAGCGCGGCATGATGGTGTCGCCGAAGCTCTTCCGCCGTCACTTCCGCCCGATGTACGAGGACTACGTCGCCATCGCCCGGCGCCACGGCAAGTTCGTGTTCATGCATTCCGACGGCAACATCCTCGACATCATGGAGGATCTCATCGCCGTCGGGATCGACGCGCTGAACAGCCAGGTGGCCTGCATGGGCGTGGCGGAACTCGGGCGCCGGTTCGCCGGCCGCATGACGTTCTGGGGCGAGATCGACCGGCAGGTCCTGCTTGCGTACGGCACGGCGGACGAGGTCGCCGAGGCCGTGCGCGAGGCGCGCGCGCACCTCTACGCCAACGGCGGCGTGATCGCCCAATGCGAGTTCGGCCCGGGCGCGGTGCCCGAGAACGTGATGCGCGTCTTCCGGACGTGGCAAGATCTGGACACCTGACAGGGGATTGACCGGAGCTTATCGATGAAACCCGTCACCAGACTCCTCGTACTGCCGTTCGTCGTAGGCTGCACCGCGCTGCTCGTGGCGTCGAAACCCGGCCAGCCCGCCGGGCAGGCGCCCCGGGGGCACGCGCCGACGAGGCGCGTGGCGCCGGCGACCGCGCCGTCGACCGCGCGGTACCTCGAGTACGCGCGGGCGGCCGCCGACTACGCCTGGGACCATCGCGAGGAGAATCTCGCGCGCTGGCGGGCCCAGTTCGATCCAGACAGCCCGTTCGGATACCGCGCGCCCGGCAACCTGCTCGAGACGGCACTGATCTACTCGTACTTGTTCGAGAAGGAACGCCAGCCTCGCTACGCCGATCGCACGCGCGAGATCCTCGTGACGTACGGCGACTACCGGTCCGCGTTCCCGGACTGGGCGATCAAGAAGCGGCCCGACTATGACCACGGCGTCCCGGCCCTGTCCGATTTCTTCACCGTCATGCGCTACCTGCGCGCGTACGACACGCTGCATCGCCTGGGCCAGTTGACGCCGGCCGATGCGAAGCAGATCGAAGACGTGGCGGCGCACTCGATCGAGTACCTCCTCCAGACGTCCGAGTGGGGCGCGATGAACCGGACGATGCTGCGGGCGGAATCGCTGGCGTGGGCCGTGCGGGCGTTTCCGAACCACCCCCGGGCGGCGGCCTGGGAGCAGCAGCGCCGGGCCCTGGGCGACGACAACTGGGGGAACTGGGAGATCGAGGACGCCACGATCTACCACGGCGTGTGGCTGTACGCGCTCATGGGCTACGCGGATGCCCTGGGCAAGCTCGACGAACTGTTCCGAACACCGGAGGTCTACTACTACGCGCACTACTTCCTGAACCTCCTGTCGCCGGCCGGCATGGTGCCGGATTTCGGCGACGCGGCGTGGACGCAGAACTGGCAGCACTACTTCGTGTTCTTCGAGGCGGCGGCGGCGCGGCTCAACGACCCCGCGATGGCCTGGGCCGCGCAGCAGATCGCGGGGAAGTTCGTCGACTTCTCGACTCCGACCAGCCCGGGCCTCGGCTGCTTCCTGATCGACAGCTACCGCTGGGGCCGGCCGGGAATCCAGCCGGCGGCCCCGGTTCAGCTCAGCCAAGAGGTCATGGAAGACGTCCAGGGCAAGAAGATCGTCTTCCGGAACGGCTGGACGCCGGCCTCGACATATCTCCTGCTGAACTACCGCGACGAGGGCGACGGCGGGATGAACTTCCGCGACTATCTGCGGGACTCCATCCCGGTCGAGGAAGAGAAGATGACGCACGGCCACGCCGACGAGAACAGCGTGGTGCTCCTGATGTCGAACGGGTCGGTCCTGCTGCGGGACGGCGGCTACCGCGACTACATGCCGAGCGGCCCCTTCGGCGCCTACCGGCAGGACTACTTCCACAACCGGATGGTCGTCCGGCCCGAGAAGTTCTTCATGGGCCAGGACAAGGGCGACACGCGCTACAGCAGCAAGGATCCCGTGCCCGCCCAGCCGCTGCTGGAGTTCCTTCGCGATGCCGGCTCGTACCGTCCCGTCCGGACGCGCAAGGTGGACTTCCTCTCGCTGCCCGAGGTCGATTACAGCCGGACCCGCCTCATCGACGACGGGTGGGGCTACGACTACGACCGGGTCGTCGCCTACGTGAAGGACCCGGGCCTCTTCGTGGTCTTCGACATCTTCAAGTCGCGCACCGAGGAATACTTCACGCTGGCGAACCTCTGGCATACCCGGAAGATCTACACGCAGGGCGACCACTGGTACGACACCGGCTACGACGTGATCGGCCAGCAGGCGCTCCCGGACACGGACCGGCTGCTCGTGCTGTTCCCGGCGACGCACTTCCGGATCGAGGGCGTGACGCCGCAGAAACGCCACTACCAGGACGAGTTGACCATCCACCAGGCCACCGCGCATCACTTCGAGCAGGGGCACACCGACGGGTTCATCACGGTGCTCATCCCGCACGGCAAGGACGCGGACCCGAAGGCGCTGGCGGCGCGGGTACGGCTCCTGGAGCCGTCGCCGGAGCGCGGGGGCCTCGCCGTCACCATCGACACCGGGACGCGGCGCGTCACCGTGGCCGCCAAGCAGGACCTCCGCCTGGACATCGCCCGCGACAACCGGCGGCCCCGCTATGTCTTCGACAAGGGCCGCATCGCGTACGGTCCGCTCGCGACCGACGGCGACTTCGTCTTCACGAGCGAGGAATCCGGCGCGCTCTCCTACGCGATCGTCAACATGACGCGCGCCGAGTACGGCGAGCAGGTGCTCTTCCAGAACGGCCACTCGTTTCACGGCCTGCCGTTTGACGGAACGTCCGATCCGGCCGGGGTCGACAAGGTGCGGTATTGGCGCGACACGGTGAAGGTGCCGCCCCGTGGACGTTGAGACCGTCATCCGCACGGGCCGGCCGGAGTTCGACGGGCTGTTCCCGCTCGTGCGGTCGTTCCTCGAGCGGGATGTCCTCGATCTGTCGATTGACGGGCGGCGGATCCGAGGCTACCGGACGGGCGATGCCCGCTCCCTCTGGATCCGCGATTACAGCGACATGATGCGGGCCTTCCGGCACTTCGAGCCCGACCTCCTGAGCGCCGTCCAGCACTTCGCCGACACGCAGGCCGCGAACGGCCGCATCTTCGACTACGTGACGACGTTCCCCGAGAAGCCGCCGAGCGAGCGAGAGAACTGGACGAAGTACGTGCGGGTCCCGGTGGAAGCCGACGTCGAGTACCGGTTCGTCAAGGCCGCCTACCTCGCGTGGCAGGCCACCGGAGACGACGAGTGGATGCGGGCGCTGCTGCCGGCCCTCGAGCGGGCGCTGCGCTACGTCCGGATGCACCCGTGGTACTGGGACGCGGAGCGCGGGCTCGTGAAGCGGCCCTACACGATCGACACGTGGGACTTCGCCTACACCGCGGGCCGCCACGACTGGCTGCAGTTCCAGGTCACCGACGACACGTACTGGGGCGTCATGCACGGGGACCTCTCGGGCTACGTCGAGGCCTTCACGCTCATGGCGCGCCTGCACCGCAGGCTCGGCGACGAGCGGATTGCCGTGCACTGGGACGCGCAGGCCGCGGCGCTGCGCGCCTCGATGAACCGCGTGTGCTGGAACGGCCGCTTCTACACGCACTTCGTGAAGATCACGCCCGTCGAGATCGACGGTGTGGACGAGGCCGCCCAGCTCAGCCTCAGCAATCCCATGGCGATCAACCGCGGGGCCGCCGATCACGGCCAGGCGGTCGCCATCCTCCGCGAGTACCAGCGGCGGCGCGCCGACGGGCACGCGTTCGCGGAGTGGTTCTCGATCGACCCGCCGTTCCCGGACGGCGTGTTCGGCGACGTGCGGCTCGTGCGGGGCGCCTACGTGAACGGCGGCATCATGCCGCTGGTCGGAGGCGAACTGGCCCGGGCGGCCTTCGAGCACGGATTCGAGGACTACGGGGTGGACATCCTCCGGCGATACCACGCGATGGCGGCGGAGCGGGGCGAGTCGTACCTCTGGTACTTCCCCGACGGCCGGCCGGGTACCGTGGAGGCCAGCACGAGCCCCGACGCCGAGCCGACCGACGGGTGGGGATCAAGCGCCATGGCCTGGGCGCTCGTCGAGGGGCTCGCGGGCGTCGTGGATCGCGGCCGCACGTTCGACGCGGTGCGGCTGTCGCCGCGATGGGAAGCCGCCGGCGTCCACAACGCGAGTGTGTCCGCCGGGTACGCGGCGTCAGGTGCGGGCCTCACCTACGAGTACCGCCGGCGCAGGGGCCTCATCACGATGGACGCCCGCTTCGGCGCCGCCGCCGACGTCGACTGGCACGTCCTGTTGCCGTCTGGCGGCCGCGTCGTGACCGTGCGCCGCAACGGGCAGGACGTTCCGGCCGACACCGTCCTGGTGGAAGCAAGTCCCTATGCCGATTTCTCGTGCCGCGTCGACGCCCCGGCACGCATCGAGATCAGGTTCGGAGGCGCGGCATGACCGTCAACGATGCGCTGGCCCGCATCCGGCAGATTCACGTGGCGGCCGGCTCCCCTCCCGTGGCGCGGACCGCGGCGGATCTACTCGGACGGCGGACGGGCGCGAGCGTCGTCGAGGCGACAGGGCCGGAACCGGGGACGGCGCCGGGAGTCTTCCGGATTGACGCTCCGGCCCTCGCATCGCGGCCGGGCCTGCTGAGGGCGGCCAGGCTCGATCTCCGCCTCGAGCCGGACGGCGCCGGCCGTCTCGCCAGCTCCGGCGGACACATGTTGTACGGGGCGGCGTCCTACCTGCTCGACGTCGCGGGACGCCGCGATCTTGGTGCCCTCGAGCGCGGCGTGTCGATCACGCCGGCCTTCGCGTGGAACCGCTCGTGCTATGACCTCTTCCTGGCCCAGGAGGGGAGGATCCAGAAGGGGCTCGATCCCGAGGCCTACGTCCGCCAACTCGCCACCTGGGGCTTCACCCACGTCGAGGTCAACGCCCTCGCCTACCCCATGGGTCTCGAGACCGGCCCCAAGGGGGAGGCGTACCCGATGTTCTACACGTACTGCCCCGCCCTGGATCAGTTCGTGAGCTCGTCGCTCAACGCGGGCCTCTATCCCTCCTATTACCTGTCGGCCAATCTCGCGATTCTCAAGCGGAACGCGGCCCTGGCGCGGACGTACGGCCTCGTGCCTGGGCTGCTCTCGTTCGAGCCGCGTTCCGTCCCCGAGGAGTTCTTCGCGCGTTACCCGATGCTGCGCGGCCCGCGCGTCGATCACCCGTTCCGGTCGTTCAAGCCGCGCTTCACGATGACGCTGGCGCACCCGCGCGTGCGCGAGCACTACGCGGAGATGATGACGGCGCTCATGCGCGAGGTCCCGGACCTGGCGTATCTGGATGTCTGGTCGAACGACAGCGGGTCCGGCTTCGAGCACACGAAGTCGCTCTACGTCGGCCGCAACGGCGGGCCGTATCTCATCCGCGAGTGGAAGGACGACGCCGAGATCGCGAAGCAGGCCGGGGCGTGCGTGTTGCAGTTCTTCGGCGTGCTGAAGGACGCGGCGCGCGCCGTCAACCCCGAGTTCCGCGTCATGACGCGCCTCGAGTCGTTCTACGGGGAGCACGAGACCGTCTGGGCCGGCCTGGGCGACGGCCTCGACGTCGAAACGACGTCGCTCATCGCCCGCGGCTGGGAGATGCCGTACCGGCATCCGCGGTATCCCGACTCGCACGCCATCAACAGCGGCTCGGTCTACCAGCTCGAGTTCGCGGACCGCGAGCGCGAGTTGGCCTCGGAACTGCGGGTTCGCGGGGCCGCCGCGCACCACTACTTCTCCGCGGGGCCCCACCAGATGTTCGCGCCGCTCCTCGGCATGCCATACCCGCGCCTGACGTGGCGGCGGCTCGCGCTGCTGCGCGACAACGGCGTCGAGGCCCTCGCGAACGTCGGCGGGACGTGCCCCCCGGGCCTCGCGCCGTTCAACGTCAACCACGAGATCCAGCGGCGCTTCCAGTTCGACGGCCGGCTCGACATCGACGCCGCGTTGGCCGACGTGGCGCAGGCGTGGGCCGGCCCGCGGTTCGCGCCCGTCCTTCAACAGGCGTGGGCGCTGGCCGAGGACGCCATCCTCGCGTTCCCCAACACCACGACCCTCTACTCGACCATCGGGTTCACGTGGTATCGGCTCTGGGCGCGGCCCTTCGTGCCGAACATCGAGGCGATCCCGGACGCCGAGCGCGCGTACTACCAGGCGTTCATGTGCACGACGCCCCACAACCCGAACAACGTCGACCTCAGCCGCGATGTGTTGTTCACGCTGCTCACGCCGGAGAAGAGTCGCGTCGACATGGAGCGCATCGACGCAAACGTCTGGCCGCCGCTCCACCGCGCCATCGATCTCCTCGCGGCGCACGCGGCTGAGGCCGCCGTGGCGCTCGGCCCGGGCAACGTCGTCGAGGACCAGTGGCTCCGCCTCCGGGCCCTGCGGTGCTGGCTGATGACGCACCGCAACGTCTCGGCGTGGGTGGCCGGCGTCTACGGCTGGATGGGCGCGGAGTCGGTTGGCGAGAAGGCGCGTTGGCGCAGCGTGCTCGACGGCATGATCGCGAGGGAGATCGCCAACAGCCGCGACCTGATAGCCGTAATTGATTCCGGCGTGGAGTTCATGGCGACGACGGACCTGGGGGAATCGCCGTTGATGCACGGCCGAAACCTCAAGGACCTGCTCGCGCGGCGGATCGCGCTCATGGAGCGGCACGCCGCCGACGAGCCGTACATCGACCACGACTACATGGAGCGCATCGCCGGCCGCGAATCAGGGGACAGCGCCGGGGTCTGACCCCATGACGTCCCGCGAGCGACTGCTCACCGCCCTCGGCCGCGGCGTGCCGGACAGGCTGCCCGTGACGACGCACCACCTCATGCCGTCGTTTCTCCGCGGGATGGGCGGTCTGACGGAGCGGGAATTCTTCGACCAGTACGGCCTCGACGCGATTCGCTGGGTCACGCCCCTGCGGCCGGGTCGTCGCGCTCGCGCCGACGCGGCTGCCGACGCTGCGCTCGAGTCCTGGTCCTTCGTCTCCGACGAGTGGCGCGTCGAGCGGACCGCCCTTCCCCACCCGGACTTCACCACGACGCGCTACGGCGTGGAGACGCCCCGCGGGCCGCTCTCGATGGTCCTCCAGGACGATGGCCGGACGACGTGGGTGGTGGAGCGGCTCATCAAGCGTGCGCAGGACGTGGACCTGATCGGGCAGTACGCGCCGATACCTCTGTGCGATCGTGGGCCCGTCGAGGCAGCCGTTGCGGGCTTCGGCGACCGCGGGATCATCCGCGGGGCCGTGCCGGGCTTCGCGTTTTACGGTCAGCCGGGATGCTGGCAGGACGCGGCCGTCCTCGCTGGAATCGAAGAACTGATTCTCGCCACCTACGAAGATCCCGGCTGGGTCACGGCCCTCCTGGGCGTGTTGCGGGACCGGAAGCTGGCGTTTCTCCGATCGACGGCTGGCGCGCCGTACGACCTGCTCGAACTGGGCGGCGGCGATGCGTCATCGACCGTCATTTCGCCGAAGATCGTCGATCGGTTCGTCGCGCCGTTCGACGCGCCGCTCGTCGCGGCGGCCCACGAGGCCGGCCAGCGCGTCGTGTACCACACGTGCGGGGGCATGATGCCGCTCCTCGAGCGGATCGCCTCGATGCAGCCCGATGCGATGGAGACGTTCACGCCGAAGGAGATGGGCGGCGACATTCGCCTGGCCGAGGCCAAGGCCCGCATCGGCCGCAGGGTCTGCATGATCGGCGGTTTCGATCAGTTCCACTTCTTCACGGGATGCACACCCGCCGACACGCGCCACGCCGTCCGGGCGGCCTTCGAGGCCGCCGGCGGCGATGGCGGGTTCATCCTCGCCCCGTCGGATCACTTCTTCGAGGCGGACGACGCGCTTCTCCACGCGTTCGCCGACGAAGCCCGCTCGTGCCGCTACGCCGTGAGAAGCTGACGGTGGCGCGAAAACACGCCGCCGAGATCCCGGGCGGTCTGATCGAACAGTTCCTGCATGCCGCGGTAGACGCCGACGGCGGCCTCGTTCGGCACGGCGCGTGTGGCCTCATCGAGGGCGACGAACCGTTGCGCGAGTTCGGCGATCGGCGCTGGTCTGCCGTTCGCGTGTTGCCACACCCACATGGCGTGCAGCGCCGCGCCGTATGCCGCGCCTTCCTCGCTCGCCGGACACACCACCGGACAGTCGAAGACGTCCGCCGCGATCTGGCGCCAGACCGCGCTGCGCGAGCCGCCGCCGGTCAGGCGGATCTCCCGCGGGGACAGTCCGAGGCTGCGGAGGCGGTTGAGGCCGTAGTTCAGGCCCAGCGTGACCCCCTCCATGGCCGCGCGCGCCAGGTGGGCGGCGTCCGAGGTGCGCGGACGAACCCCCAGCCAGACGCCCGTTCCGTCCGGGACGTTCGGCGTCCGCTCACCCTCGAAGAACGGGACGAGGAGCAGCCCGTCCGAGCCCGCCGGGACCGACGCGGCCGCGTCCGACAGCGCCGCGTGGTTCATGCCGAACATCTTGCGCACCATCTCCGTGGCGACCGTGACGTTCATCGTGCAGACCAGCGGCAGCCACCGGCCGGTGGCATCGCAGAACGCCGCCACCTCGCCTTCCGGGTCGACGATTGGCTGCTCGGAGCAGGCGTAGATCGTGCCCGACGTGCCCAGGCTGGCCGTGACGATCCCGTCCGCCACGTTGCCTGTGCCGATGGCGCCCATCATGTTGTCGCCGCTTCCCGACACGAGCACGTCCGGCCCCAGGCCGAACCGCGCGGCGATGGACGGCTGGACGGCACCGGCGGGCTCCCTGGAGTGCGCTAGCGCAGGCAGCTTGCCGGCCAACCCGGGATCGACGGCGGCCACGGCTTCGGCGCACCACGTGCGCCTGCGCACGTCCATGAGCGCGGTGCCGGACGCGTCGCCCCATTCCATGTGCCGGCGCCCGGTGAGCCAGTACGCCAGGTAGTCGTGGGGAAGGAGCACGGTGGCCAGACGAGCGTAGTTGCCGGGCTCGTGTTCCTTCAGCCAGAGGATCTTCGAGGCCGTGAACCCGGCCGGAATGCTGTTGCCGAGCAGCTCGATCGTCCGCGCCGGCCCCCCGAGCCGCCCGATCAGGGTCTCGCACTGCGGCGCCGTCGAGGTGTCGCACCACAGCTTCGCGGGCCGGATGACGTTCCCGCCTTCGTCGAGGGGCACGAACCCGTGCTGCTGGCCCGAGATGCCGATGGCGGCCACCGCGCCGGCTCCCGGCCCCGCGTCGCTCAGCACGCCCTCGATCACTCCGGACGCCGCGCGCACCCAGTCGGCCGGGTCCTGCTCCTTGGTACCGGGAACGCTCGAGGGGAGGATGTCGTACGCAGCCGATCGCGTCGCAACGACGCGGCCGGTGTCGCCGTCAACCAGCACCGCGCGGGTGGATTGGGTGCCACTGTCGAGTCCGAGAAAGAGTCGGGTCATGATGGGCCCTCGCGGTGACATGAATATCACGGCGAGGACCCGAACGCCAGCGACAGGCGATCAGCGATCCGGATTGAGGGCGCTGCCGAGCGACGCGGGGCGCGCCTTGTTCCCGAGCCAGACGTTGCTGTAGATGGCGCCGGCGATCGACGCCGACTCGGTGCCGCTGGTGGCGACCGGCGCGCCGAGGTACGCGTAGTGCGGGTTCGGCGAATAGGTACCGGTCGGCGTTGGAAGCCCGTAGTCGTACAACGTCGACCCGGCGATCCCGCCGTCGCGCACGACCAGGCGGAACTCCGTGCCCCACGTCGCCTTCCAGTGATACTTGGTGGACGCGTTCAGCAGGTAGACGGATGCGAACCGCTTGGCGGTGTCGGGCTCGTACCGCACGCTCGTATCGGTCGATGAGCCGTACAGCACGCGCCAGGTGATGGCGTTCGGCGGCACGCCCGTCGTGCCCCGGTACTGGATGTCGACCCGGTACCGGTTGTCGGTGAAGTTGGTCGTCCCCTCCTGCATCGAGAAGACCTTGCCCTTGTCGCCGGGCGCGTTCGCCGCGAGCCCCTCGACGTCCATCGAGAACTCTCCGGCGCTCACCGTCTGCGGCAGCAGGTAGCGGACCATGCTCGAGGTGTTGTCGATCCGGATGCCCTTCCCCGTCATGAACGTCGTCTGACCGACGCGTTCGCCGACGGTTTCCCCGAAGATGAGCGGGTCGTACAACTCGCCGGGCCGGCTGTAGCCTTCGACCTTCGTCTTGAAGCTCCGGACGTCGGACCAGTCGGAGTTCGTCGCCCCCTGCACCAGCCGGGCCCGCCAGTAGTAGCGGGTCGTGGGCTGCAGGTCCTGGGTCAGCGTGTAGCTGGTCTTCCCGTTGCTCCCTTCGGGCACTCCCGTCCCGCTGACTGTCGTCGCGAACCAGACGTTGAACGTGGCCGTTGCCGTGAACGTCGAGTTGTCGGACACCTGGAACTCGTAGGTCTTCGCCGTCGCCGTCTGGGTCGACGTCCCGTTCGCCACGGTCAACGTGGGCTTCTTCGTGTCCAGCTGCTCGCCGTCAGCAGGCGTGTCGGGGGCCGGCTTGGTGAGGATCGGTGTCGTCGATTGCCCCGGCGTCGGCGTCGTCGGGCTGGCCGGGGTGGTCTTGTCGCTGCAGCCCCATGCCGAGGCCAGTACGGCGACGGCCACGATGATTCCTGCGATTCGCATGTCTTCAGTCCTCTTGATGAGACGCCGCGGTCTGTCGTCTCTTGGAGCGCGCGATCTCTGACTCCAGCACAATGATGCTCCGCTCGCGCAGGTCGACCGTCCGCGACCGGCGCGCCGCCCGCAGGATGTCGCCGAGCGCTTCGAGCACGGCGCGATCCGACGGCGGCACTCCGTCGGCATCCAGCGCGTCGCGTACCAGCACCTCGAACTCCGCGACCCCGACCTGCCGATCGAGCGAGATCAAAGCCCGGCCGTCCGGCAGCGGGACGAGCGCGACGCCCGCCAGGCGCGCGATGGCCTTCTTCGGCGTCACGACGATGACCGCGCTGTGCCCGTAACGGGTCAACTCGACTGGGGGACGCTTGACGAGCGAGGAGCCGGAGGTCTCCGCCAGGCGGACGATGGCGCGGCTGAGGTCCGGGTCCATGGCCCTCAGCGCCCGGACGATGTCGTCAGGGAGCGTGATGGTGACCGCTTGGGCCGGGCGCCCGAACTTGCGGGGCCGACCGCGATGAGGCGAGACGAGGGCCGCCGGCAGCTGCATCTATTCATCACAGTAATTCTGTGATTCCATGTATTTCAATAAGATAATTTGACCCGCCGTCGCCGGCCGTCGCCGGCGCGGCCCAGGGCGCGTCACTTGATCTCGATCGACGTGTCCACCCGGAAGCGGCGGAAGTTCGAATAGGTGGCGCGGCCTTCCACCACCTCGAACCCCGCGTCGCGGCGTTCCGTCATCCGTCCGGGCACCAGGATGCCCAGAACGGGCTCCGGCCTGAACGTGACCTCGAGCGTGTTCACGCAGCCGGGCGGTCGCGTCTCGAGGGTCGTGCGAAGCACCCGTCCGTCGCCGGGGTCGATCCAGAACCGGCCTCTCGCCGGCACGTCCTCGCCGACGCGCCCGACGATGACGGTCGGCGACGAGGATTCCTGGTACTCCACCACGATGGCGTCCACGCCGTCGAGCCGCTCGTGTCCCTTCAGTGCGAACGTGAAGCGCCCGCGCAGCTCCTCGGACAGGAACTGCAGGGCAAACGTCGGGACGTTCATGTCCCACGTCCCGCCGCCCATGTTGTAGCGGCTGCTCTCGTCCCGGATCCGAAGCGCCTGTCCGTATCCTCCGGGCGGCGCCTCCACGAACAGCTTCAGCAGGCGGTCGGAGCGGTCGCGCACCGGCCTGCCGTCCACCGAGTACACGTCCCGGAACGGCAGCCACTCGCTGGCGCCCTCGACCGCGACGAGCAGGTAGTCGGAGACCAGGACCCTCCAGAGATAGACGCCGGCGGTGTTCCGCTCCGCTTTCCGGGTGAGCGACTGCTCGTACCGCTCTTCGCTCACGACCGACGACAGCGACTTGACGTAGCTGGCCACGTAGGCGGACGCGCGCATCAGCACGTCGATCAGGCCGGGCTGAGTGGGCGGCGGGGGCGCCGCGGCGGGCGCCTGGATCGAGAGCGAGAAGGCCAGCGTCAGGGCCGGGAGGATCATGACTCTCCCATCATTCTATCGCCCCGGCCGGCCGGTCCGCCGCTACTTCTTGACGAGGGCCTTGATCTCGGCCGGCAGCGCGAAGCGATCCGCCGGCAGCGCCACGTCCTGCTCGACCGTCTCGACCGTGAGCATGCGCTGCTGGCCCATCACGGTCATGCGGCTGGTGAAGGGCATCAGGAGGGCGCCGACTTTCCGGAAGTCGCCGGGCTCCGACACCACCGCGATCTGGCCGGCCGCCGAGGCGACGGTACTCTCCATGCGCACCAGGAGGGCGGACTCCTTGTCGAAGAACAGCGTCTGGGGGGAGCCCGTCGTCGGCGTGGCCACCACGCGGTAGGCGGGCTTCCCGCCGACGTCGACGAGCCCGGTGCACTCGATGCGCGTGTGGTAGTCCGGCGCGTGCGCCATGCGGTCGAAGGTGGCGTCGCGCAACGCCTCGTCGCGCTCGGCGCCGTCCTTCACGATGGCGCCGCGGAGCGCGGAGTTCTCCCACACCACGCCGTCCGACACGCCGCTCTCGATCCGGCCCGTGGCCTCGGACTCGATGATCATGAGGAGGCTGGCCGGCCGCGCGGCGTAGATGGTCACGTCGAGGACGACCCCGGCGCCCAGGATCTCCATCCGCGCGTGGACCACCCGGTTCTTGAGCGCGTCGTAGGCCGCCACGCCGCCGGTCGCTTCGACGTACTTCGCGATGATGGCGTCGCCCGCCGGCAGTGGGCTGGCCGCGGGTGGCTGCACCACGACCGGTTTGGGTGCGGAGGACGGCGCAGGTTCTTGCGCGCGGACCGCACCCGACACTCCGGCGAACAGCAGCAGACCCGCGATGGCCACACTCACGATCGGCTTCGTCATGACGTCGGTCCTTTCCATGATTGACTCCGGATCCATGCCACGGCGGCTTCGAGCACGACGTCCCGGCCCGCCAGCAGCGTGTCGCGTGTCGGCCTCACCTCGACGTCCGGGATCACGCCGACGCCTTCCACCACGGCGCCCGACGAGAACTCGAACCGCGCCATCGGATACTGAAAGCCGTCTCCGTTCGGCAGCCGCTCGACGGTGGACGCAAGGACGGCCCCGGCGCTGCGGCGGCCGAAGATCCGCGCGCGCCCGGCGTCTCTCAGACCCTGCGCGAGCACCTCGGACGCCGACATGGACAGTTCGTCCACCAGCACGGCGACCGGCCCGGAGAACCGCCCGGGCCGCGGCGTGACCGCCAGCTTCAGCGAGGCCGCTCGCGTGACCATCGTCCCCATCGACACGCCCTTCGCGTCGATGAACCACCCGGCCATCCCCGCGAGCATGTCGCCGATGCCGCCGGTGTTCCCCCGCAGGTCGAGGATGATGCCGTCTGAATCGTGGAAGGACGTCATGGCCTGGTTGAAGAGCGGCATCAGCCGGCCGGGATCGATAAAGGCGTTGAAGGTCACGTACCCGGTGCGGCCGTCTAGCCGTTCGCTGCGGAACGACACCGCCAGGGAAGGCACGTGGCCGAATGGGCGCGACACCCAGCCCTCGTCCGGGACTCGCGTCAGCTCGAGACGCCGTCTCCGTCCCTCGCCGTCGCGCAGCGTCACGGACAGGCCTTCGTGGATCGGCCCCACCAGGCCCGAGCGCACCGTCGCGGCGAGATCGGCATCGCGGTCCGGTTTGCCCGCGTGACGCCGCGCCACGGCCTCCAGGTCCTTTCGGACGTCTCGCCCCGCGATCGTCTCGATCTCCCACCCCGGCCGGACCCCGGCCAGCTGGGCCGGAGACGCCGGCGTCACCCGGGTCACGAGGGCCTTCCCAGCGAACACCCTGGCGTCAATGCCCGAGGTGCCGCTGACTGCCGATGCCAGGCTGTCGCGTTCTGCCCGGTACCACTCGGCGGGAAGCACCAGGAAATGGCTCTGATCGAGCCGGCCCGTCATGTCATGGAGAACGTGGCGAACCTCGTCAGCGCTCGTCGCGCGTTCGACCCGCGGACGCAGTTCCTCGTGGACCGCGTTCCAGTCGACGCCGCCCAGCGTCGGGTCGAAGTGCTTGTCGCGCACGGTCGACCACGCCTGGTCGAACGACTCGAGGTGGAGGCGCCGCTGCTCTGGCGTGAGCGACGGCGGGCGCGTCGCGGTGGCGCAACCGGACAGGAACAGCACCGAGATCGCCGCGGCCAGCGCCCTCGGGCGTCGTCGGATCATCTCAGAACTCCCGCCGCTGATACGCCCGCATGGAGGCCTGCGCCGACAGCCAGAGCATCACCGCCGCCGCACTGAGCACCACGATGCCGGCGGCCGCGAGGCCCAGCCGGCTCGCCAGGAGTGCGACCCCGAGCGCCACCAGGCCGCGCGGCAGATCATCACCCGCGGCGGCGGCGTGGCGCACGGCCGTGCCGACGGCGAACGGGCCCAGGACGTCGCTGCCCACGATGGTCGACGACAGGACGAGGGCCGCCGCCACCACACCCTTGCCATATCCCCACTGAAAGTAGCACGGCAGGTAGATCGCCACGACGAACGCGAACACGAGGACGAAGGCGAGGCCGACGTCCGCGGCCATCCACCGCGGCCAGGCTTCGCCCCGCATCGCGAGGACGAATCCGCGCGCGAGACCGACGAGGGTCCCGACCGCCAGCGACGACAGTCCGATCAGGACGGCGGTCGCATACCTCGCCCTCACCGCCATGGCGCGCGTGACGGGGAGACTGAGAACGAATCGCTCGGTCTCGTTCTTCCAGTCGAGCATGGACACGCCCACGAGCACCTGGCACGCCATCGTCACGTTGATCCAGAAGAACACGCCCCCGACGCGCGACGTCGTCACCGCGGTGATCACGTACAACGGCACCACCACCCAGAGGAAGGCGGCACAGACCGTGAGATCCGTTCTGAACAGCTTCAACATGATCGCCCCGTGTAGTACATGATGTCCTCGAGGGTCGCCGCCTCGACGACCACGTCGAATCCGGCCAGCCGCTGCCGCACCCGGGCGGCATCGTCGGTGAGTCCCGCGAACGCGTGCGTGCCGACTTCGACGCCCGCGAAGAGCGAGGCGGCGGCGCCGTCCAGCGCCCGCGGGTCGCCCTTCACCACCACCCATCGGTCACACACCGCTTCCCGCGTCGACGAGAACACGAGGCGGCCCTCGCGCACGAACGTGATGAAGTCGGCCATGCGCTCCAGGTCGGCGGTGATGTGGGTCGAAAAGAGCACCGACGCCGATCCGTCGGCGACGTAGGCGGCCAGCCGGTCGAGCAGGCCGCGCCGGAAGACCGGGTCCAGCCCCGACGTCGGCTCGTCGAGCACCAGCAGTTCGGCGTGATGCGACAGCGCCAGCGCGAGCGCGGCCTTCGTGCGGGTTCCGCGCGACAGGGTGCCGAAGTGCGTCCGCGGCGGCACCTCGAACTCGCGCATGAGCGCCTCGAAGAGCGGCTGGTCCCAGCCGGCGTAGAAGCGCCGGACGATCGACCCGATGGCCGCGGTGGTCAGGTGATCGTAGAAGCCCGGCACCTCGTGCACGAAGCCGATCCGACGCTTCGCCTCCACCCCGTCGGCGACGGCGTCGTACCCGCAGACGCGCAGCGACCCCGCATCCGGGCGAGCGAGCCCGAGCATCAGCTTCACGAGGGTGGTCTTCCCGGCGCCGTTCGGCCCGATGAGACCGCAGATGTGCCCGCGGGGGAGCACGAGGGACACGTCGCGCAGGGAAAAGCCGGGGTAGTGCTTCGTGACGCCCCGCAGTTCGAGGATCGGGTCCATGTCTCTCCCTACAGATCCCGCCGCTCGGCGAGGAAGACCGAGAGGAGGAGCGACAGCCAGACGCTGAAGCCCACGATGACCCCCGTCTCGAGGATCGGGAGCGGCCGCGCGAGTGCGGCATGCCACGCCTGGATGCCGTGCTCGGCCGCGCCGAACACCCGTCCGGCCGCCCGCACGCCGAAGATCTGGAGCGCGACGAACAGCACGGCGCCCAGCACCTGGAAGCTCGCGAGGAACACGAGGACTCCGACGAGGCCGAACCGGATCACCACCGGCATCAGCAGGGCGACGACCATCGCCGCCAGCGCGAGGCTGACGAGCACCGTGTTCGCCTGGAACGCCGCACCCGCGTCGCGCGCCGGGCCGGGGACGAGCGCCGCCAGGGCCGCGACGGCCGCGTAGGACGCCGCCCCGATCAGGAAGGCGACGGCGTAGCGGCCTTCGACGAGCGTGCGCCGTCGCACCGGCAGGCTGGCGAGGGTGGCCGACACGTGCAGTTTGTCCTCGCGAGCGCCCAGCGTCGCCGCCATCAGCGCCCCGACGAGCGTGGCCCCGCCGGCGGTCATGCCTGTCAGGCCGGGCTCGCGGATGAGCATGTACAGGACATAGAGGAACCACGGCAGGATGCCCCAGAAGTGCCGCGCGTTCAGCAGGAGGTCCTTGCGAAGCACATTACGCAGCATGGCGGCCCTCCCCTGCCATGAGCACCATCACCTCGTCCAGCGTGACCTTGTCCACGACCCCGCGCGCCCCGACGGCGCGACGCGCCGCCGGCGCGTCCGACACCAGCGCCTCGACACCGAACGGCCGTTGGCGCCGGCCCTTCAGGATCCGCGGATCGATCTCGCCGATCACGTGCGCGTCCGCCCGGACGACGGCCCAGCCGTCCAGGAGTTCGTCGCGCGTGAGCGAGAAGACCATCTCGCCGGCGCGAATGAACGTGATGATGTCCGCCACCCGCTCGAGATCGCTCGTGATGTGCGTCGAGAACAGGATCGACTTGCCCTCGTCCTGCAGCAGCGCCGAGAGCCGCTTCAGGAGCTCGCGCCGGAACGCCGGGTCGAGGCCGGCCGTGGGCTCGTCCATGATGAGAAGGTCGGCCTCGTGCGAGAGGGCCATCGCCAGCGCGAACTTGGACTTCGCGCCGTGCGAGAGCGCCTTGAACTTCTTGTCGAGCGGAAGCCCGAACTCGCCAGCCAGGCGCCGGAACGTCTCGTCGCTCCACCGCGGGTAGAACGCCCCGAGGGCGCGGCGATGGGAGTCGAGGCTCTGGTCGTCCCAGTAACCCGGCACGTCGTAGACGAACCCGATGCGCGACTTCACCTCGACCTCCGACCGGCGGTTGTCGAGGCCGAACACCCTGATCTCGCCCGCCTCACGGCGGACGAGGTTCATGACGAGCTTGATGATCGTCGTCTTGCCGGCGCCGTTCGGGCCGATGAGGCCGCCGATGATGCCGCGCGGCAGCGTGAACGAGATGTCCTTCAGAATGAACCCCGGGTAGGACTTGCGGACACCACGCAGTTCGAGCGCCAGGTCCCCCGTCATGACGCCTCCTCGCACAACAGCCGGAGCATCTCGCTCAGCTGCTCGAAGTTCATGCCCATGAGCTGGGCCTCGGCGACGGCGGCCGCCAGCTTCTCCTCAACCGCCTTCATGCGCTTCTCACGCAGGAACTCGGCGTTCTGGGCGGCGACGAACGTGCCCTTGCCGCCCACCGTGTCGATGAACCCCGCGGCCTCGAGTTCGTCGTAGGCCCGCTTGGTGGTGATCACGCTGATCTGGAGGTCCTGGGCGAGTTTCCGAATCGAGGGCAGCAGTTCGCCCTCCTGGAGCTCGCCCGCGATGATCTGGGCCTTGGTTTGCCTGACGATCTGTTCGTAGATCGGGTCTGAGGAGGAGTTGGCGATTAGGACTCGCATGTGCTTTCCATACCTACTGTATATATACAATAGATACAGCTAGCACAACTGTCAAGAGGAAATGGGCGGTGGGGGCGGTGGGGTCAGACTCGACCGGGGTAGATGCTACCCCGGTCGAGTCTGACCCCACCGCGACTGCTACTGGAGCGTGAAGTTGACGGTCACCGTCATGATGACCTTCTTGGGCACGCCGTTGACCAGGGTCGTCGAGAACTCCCACTTCTTGACGGCGTCGATCGCGGCCTGGTCGAGTTCCGGGACCGACCGCAGCACCCGCGCCTGCTCCACCTGGCCGTTCGTTCCGATGACGGCCTCGAGGATGACGACGCCCTGGATCTTGGCCTCCTTGGCCGCTGCGGGATAGACGGGCTGGACATCGACGAGCTTGGTCGGCGGCGCGATGCCCCCGCCAACCCTCACGGCCGCCGGATCGCGATCCGGGTCACCGGGCGGCGGAGGAGGTGGTGGCGGAGGTGGCGGCAGGGGCGGGGCCGCGAGGGCGCCAGCCCTGGCCGCGGCGTCCCCCAGCACGAAGTTCACGGTCATCGTCATCACGACCGGGACGGCCTGACCGTTGACCTTGGTTGGCGTGAACTCCCACTTGCGGACGGCATCGACGGCGGCGGCGTCCAATTGGGGAACGGACCGCCGCACGCGGGTCTCGCGCACCTTACCGTCGTCACCGATGACGGCCTCGACGATGACGACACCCTGGATCTTCGCCTCCTTGGCCGAGGCCGGGTACACCGGACGGACGTCGACGATTTTGGCGGGCGGCGCGATGCCGCCGCCGGTTCGGACGGCATTCGGCGGGATGGCGTTCCACGCGTCCTGGACGTCCCGCAGTTTCCTGGCCTTGTCGCGCAGTGCGTCCGCCTCGGCAATCAGGGCCTGCCTCGCGGCGGTGTCTACCTGGAGCCCCGCCTTCGACCTCAGCAACAGCCCCTTGTAGATGATCGCGTCGGTGTACTCCGGTCTCAGCTGCAGCGCCCTGTCGACGCTGTCCAGGCCGGCCGCGACGAGAGAGGCCTTCTGCCCGCCGCTCAAGTCCTTCCCGTTGTACGCCCGATCCCAGTAGTACGTGGCCAGCGTGTAGTGGACGTCGGGGTTGTTCGGCTCGCGAGCCGCGCGGGCCTTCAGTTCCGTGATGAGCTGCTCGAATTCAGCCGGCGTGGCTGGTTTCTTCACCTGCACCTTCTGATCGGCGCCGGGAGCCGGGGCCTTCGGGGGAGGAGGAGGTGGTGGTGGTGGTGGTGGCGGCGGCGGGGGGGGTGGTGGCGGCGGAGGCGGCGGCGCCTGCGCCAGCGGCGGATCGCCCGGCACCGCCGGGAGCACCACGTGCTCGGCCGACGCGCTCAGGGGGAAGGCCTGCATGACGAACCAGCCTCCCGCGGTGAGCACGGCGGCGACCAGGGTGAGGGACGCGACGAGGCGAACTCGGGACATGGGCACCTCCCGGACGAGGAGCGCCACCCGCTGCGCGAGGTGGCCGTGTTTCAGGAACGGCGACGCGGGCCTCAGGATCGGCGACGGCCCGGCGGCGGCGAGCTTCAGCAGCGCTTCGAGGTAGGGCTTGCGGGCCCCCATCAAGCGGACCACTTCTCCGTCGACCATCTGCTCGGTGCTCAACCGAATCTCGTCGACGAGCCACCAGATTGCCGGATGGAACCACAGGACCGACAGCAACGCCTCGTCCGCGAGGGTGAGGACCCAGTCACGGCGGGCCACGTGCAGCAGCTCGTGCGCGGCCACCGCGGTCTGCTGCGCCTCGTCGAACGCGGCGTACCCGGGCGGCACGAGCACCACGGGCCGGAGCAGGCCGAACGTCACGGGCCGGACGACGCGAGGCGACATGAGGAAGCGGGCGTCGGCGCCGACGAGGCGCGCGGCGCGGTCGACGGACTCCGGTCGCGGGTCGAGCAGCGACGCGGAACGGCGAAGGCGCGCCAGCGACAGCAGGCCCACGCCCAGCCATGCCAGCCGCACCGCCACGCCGGCCATGGCGACGGCGAGCAGGATTGGCCCGACGGGCCACCGCCGGGCCGTGAGCCAGGCCGGACGTCCGTCTGGAAGGGCCGCCGCGGTCTGGGCCTCGGTCGGCGCCGACGTGGCTGGTGCGAGGCCCTGGTCACCCAGAGCCGCGGACGCAGCCGCCGGCGCCGCGGGCACCCACGGCTGCAGCAGCGGCAGCGCGAGGCAGACCACGAGGAGCGCGCGGAGATGGAACAGCCGCGCCCGAGGCGCACGCATCCGGAGCAGCGACGGCAGCAGCACGCCGGCAACGGCCAGCGCGGCCACCTGGATCGCCCATGCGACGGCGTTGCCGAGCGATACGTCCAGCATCTCAGGCCTCCTCGATCTCCCGGGCGAGGTCCTCGAGTTCCTTCCTGCTTAGACGTCGATCCTTGACGAGATGCACCAGCAGCGGGTGCGCGGCGCCGTCGAACAGCCGGTCCACGAACTCGCGGACCATCGACCGGACGGTCGCCGCCTCGGAACGGGTGGGCCGGTAGACATAGGCCCGGTCGTCCTGGCGCTTCTTGAGGTGCCCCTTGCCTTCGAGCACCTTCATCATGGTCATGACGGTGGTGTAGGCGATCTTGCGCCGTTCGAGGAGGTCCTCGTAGACGTCGCGGACGGTGGCCTCGCCGTTCTGCCAGACCACTTTCATGATCTCGAGTTCCTGGGGCGTGAGCGTGGAGGGTTTCGGTTTCATGACTACTAATAACTTAGTAGTTAGTAGGCAGGATGTCAAGGGAAGGAAGGGCGAAAGCCGGGGCCCTCCGGCGCTCTGGCGGATCCGCGCGGTATAATCCGCCCGGAGATCCGAGATGCAGGATCCGAGTCCGCCTGCGGCGCCTCGTGTCGATCGCCGCACCTCGCGCGTGCGCCGCGTCCCGAGCCTCTTCCTCGCGCACGGCTCGCCGATGTCCGTGCTGGACAAGGGCTTCGCGGCGGCCCTGCGCAAGTTCGCCTCACACCAGCGCCGGCTGCGGGCCATCGTCGCGATCTCCGCGTACTGGCGGGTGTCCGGCCCGCTGCGGGTGACCAGCCATCCGAAGCCGCAGCTGCTCTACGACTTCGCCGGGCTTCCGGGGTGGCTCTACGAGATCGCCTACCCGTGTCCCGGCGACCGTGCCGTGGCGCAGATGGTCGCGGTCATGCTCGAGCGTGCCGGGTTCGAGGTCCGCCTCGACCCCGATCGTGGCCTCGACCACGGTGTCTGGGTCCCGCTGAGCCTGGCGTTCCCGGACGCGACGGTCCCCGTCGTCCAGTTGTCGCTGCCGACGGCCTCGACGCCGGACCGGATGGTGGCCATGGGCCGCGCCCTCGCGCCGCTCCGGTCCGAACACATCCTGCTGGCCGCGACGGGCGGGATCGTGCACAACCTCTCCCGCGCCGTGATGGACGAGGACGCAGCTCCAACCGACCCCTGGGCGGAGGAGTTCGACCGGTGGGTGCGCGAGAAGCTCGGAGCGTTCGACGTCGAGTCGCTCGGCGAATACCAGCGCCGGGCCCCTCATGCCGGGACGGCCGTGCCGACGCCCGAGCACTTCGATCCGCTCCTGTTCACAGCCGGGACCGCCCTCCCGGGCGATGTCGTGTACGACATCTATGAGGGATTCCGATACGGCTCCGTGTCGATGCGCTCGCTGGCCCTGACCGGCCGCCGCCGCGAGGATCGCGGATTCTGAACGGGCACGGATCAGGATCCGGCCGCCCGCCGTGACGGCCGAGCCAGGTCCGGTCAGGCGAGCGGATGAAGCAGGATGAGGGCATCATCCACGACCCGTCCGCCGATCAGGTGCTCCTGGATGATCCGCTCGAGCACCGGCGGGTCGCAGCGCGCGTACCACGCGCCCTCCGGGTAGACGACCGCGACCGGCCCCGACTCGCAGACGCGGAGGCAGTTGGCTTTCGTGCGCAGCACACCGCCCTGTTCAGAGAGCCCGAGTTCGGACAGCCGGCGCTTCAGGTAGTCCCACGCCACGAGGGATTGCTCGCGGCCGCTGCACTTCGGTTTGGTCTGATCGCAGCACAGGAGGATGTGCCTCCGGGCGGCCGCGATGCCCGCGCGCTCCGCCGCTCCGCGCGCCGATTCGAGCTCGTCGTCCCGGGTTGCCATGATGTGGTCATTCTAGTAGCATCGGGGGGTCTTCGCCCCCTCCGGAGAGTGTCATCGCGATCCCCCTCACTGCTGTGCGTTCCGGCTGTAGCCGAGCGCCCTCGTCAATCGTCCGCCAGGCCGGCGCCGGCGGGCCGTCTGGACTGGAGATGGTGACGTGACGATCGACCTCCGCGAGCTGGATCAACGCCGGGCCGCCCTGCAGGCGGGAGGCGGGCCGGAGAAGCTCGAACGCCAGCACCAGCAAGGGAAGCTGGGCGCGCGAGAGCGGCTCGCACTGCTGTTCGACCAGGACACGTTCGTGGAGTTCGGCCTGTGGGTGCGACACCGGTGCCGCGAGCTCGACGGCCGCGAGATGCCCGGCGACGGCGTGGTCACGGGCAAGGGCGAAATCAACGGCCGCGCGGTGTTCGCCTTCTCGCAGGACTTCACGGTCGGCGGCGGGGCCCTCGGGGCGCTCCACGCCGCGAAGATCGTGGAATGCCTGAGGACGGCGCTCAAGTGCGGGATCCCGGTGGTCGGGTTCAACGACAGCGGCGGCGCGCGCATCCAGGAAGGCGTCGAGGCGCTGTCGGGCTACGGGCAGGTCTTCTACCACAACACCCTGCTCTCGGGCGTCGTGCCCCAGATCTCGGTCATCGCGGGCCCGTGCGCCGGCGGCGCGGCGTACTCCCCCGCCCTGACCGACTTCATCATCATGATTGACGGCACGGCCCACATGTTCATCGCGGGCCCTGAAGTCATCAAGGCCGCGACGGGCGAGACAATCAGCGAGGAAGCGCTCGGCGGCGCGATGGCCCACGCGGCGACGGCGGGCAACATCCACTTCGTCGCGACGAGCGAACGGAACGCCGTGGACCTCGTGAAGACCCTGCTCTCGTACCTGCCGGCCAACAACCTCGAAAGCCCGCCCGACACGCCGTTCATCGATCCGGTCGTGGACGACGCCGAGCTGGACGAACTCCTCCCCGGCGATCCGCGGCAGGCGTATGACGTCCGCGAGGTCATCACGCGCCTGGTCGACCACGGCTCGTTCTTCGAGGTGCAGCGCGACTTTGCACCCAACATGGTGATCGGCTTCGCCCGCCTGGGCGGCGTCGTGGTGGGCCTCGTCGCGAACAACCCGGCGGTCCTGGCGGGCGCCATCGACATCAACGCGGCCGACAAGTCGTCGCGCTTCATCCGGACGTGCAACGTCTACAACGTGCCGATCGTCACGCTGGTGGACGTGCCCGGGTTCCTGCCCGGCGTGGCGCAGGAGCACGGGGGCATCATCCGCCATGGCGCGAAGATGCTGTTCGCGTACTCGGCGGCCACCGTGCCGAAGCTGACGGTGATCCTCCGCAAGGCGTACGGCGGCGCGTACCTGGCGATGTGTTCGCGTGACATGGGGGCGGACTCCATCATGGCGTGGCCGACGGCCGAGATCGCCGTCATGGGGCCGGAAGGCGCGGCGCGGGTGCTCTACCGGAAGGAAATCGAGAAGGCCGAGGACAAGACCGCCGTGATCGCCCGGAAGGTCGAGGAATACCGCACCCTGTACGCGAACCCGTTCCGGGCGGCCGAGGCGTTCCACCTCGACGACATCATCCGGCCGTCCTGGACGCGGCGGCTGCTCATCGAGCGGCTGGGCATCCTGCGCGCGAAGCGCGATATCAGGCCGCAGAAGAAGCACGGCAACCTGCCGCTGTAGGTCAAGGCCATGATGAACCCGTACCTGGTCGCCCTCGTCGCGTTCCTGGTCGTGATGGCCGGCATGACCTGTCTGATGGGGCTCTTCTACGCGCTGCGCACCGCGGGTGAGCGGTTCCGGCCGGCCCCGGCTGGCGCTGTCTCCGGCGTGAATCCCGAACTCCTGGCCGTCGTCGCGGCGGCCGCCGCCGAGGCCCTCCAGGCGCCGGTGCGTGTGCATCGGATCCACGTGCACCGCGGGCCGGTCATCGAGCGCTGGTCGCGTGCCGGCCGGATGGACATCATGATTTCCCACCGCATGGAGCCCAAGCGATGAAGAAGCTGCGCATTACCGTGAACGGCCGCGACTACGACGTGTCGGTCCAGGTGCTCGAAGACGACGAACTGGCCGTCACCGGGTCGACCGGATTCCTCTCGCCGCTCCCGCCGGTGACGGCGCCGCCGCGGTCTCCCGCCAGCATGCCGGCGCCGCTGGCCCACGGCGCGCCGATCAAGGGCGATCCGAACGCGATCCTCGCGCCGGTCGCCGGCACCGTCCAGAAGGTCTACGTCCAGGCGGGCGGCCGCGTCGAGGCCAAGGCGCCCGTCGTGCTGCTCGACGCGATGAAGATGGACACGTACATCTACGCGCCGCGGGCCGGCGAGGTCTCGGAGGTCGCCGTCACCCCTGGCGATGGCGTGCAGGTCGGCGACTGCCTCATCCGCTACACGCGGGAGGACTGACGTGTTCGAGTTCCTCCAGTCCACCGGCTTCGCGAGCCTGACCCTCCGGGAGGCGATCATGATCGCGGTCGCTGGACTGCTGCTGTGGCTCGCCATCAGGAAGGGGTTCGAGCCGCTCCTCCTCGTGCCCATCGGGTTCGGCGCCCTGATGGTCAACCTCCCGATGAACGGCCTGATGACGCCGCCGCACGGCGAGGAGATCGGCGGGCTGTTCCACTACCTGTCCTACGGGGTCCGCCTCGAGATCTTCCCGCCGCTCATCTTCCTCGGACTCGGCGCCCTCACGGACTTCGGGCCGATGCTGGCGAACCCGAAGACGCTGCTGCTCGGCGGCGCGGCGCAGTTCGGCGTGTTCGGCGCGTACCTGTCCGCGATGGCGCTGGGGTTCACGCCCCGGGAGGCGGCCTCCATCGGGATCATCGGCGGCGCCGACGGCCCGACCTCGATCTTCCTGACCATGAAGCTGGCGCCGCACCTGATTGGTCCCATCGCCGTGTCGGCCTACTCGTATATGGCCCTCGTCCCGCTCATCCAGCCGCCGATCATGAAGCTGCTCACGACGAAAGAGGAGCGGATGATCCGCATGGAGGCGAACTTCGACGTCCCCACCTGGGTGCGCATCGCCTTCCCCATCATCGTGACGGTCGTGGGCGCGATGCTCGTCCCGGCGGCCACGTCGCTCATCGGCCTGCTCATGTTCGGCAACCTGCTCCGCGAATGCGGCGTGACCGAGCGTCTGATGAAGTCGGCCCAGAACGAGCTCATCAACCTCATCACAATCCTCCTCGGTCTCTCGGTCGGCGTCACCATGGCCGGCGACACGTTCCTCCGGTGGTCCACGATCAAGATTCTGCTCCTGGGCTCGGTCGCCTTCGCCCTGTCGACGGCCGGCGGCGTGCTGCTCGGGAAGCTGATGTCGCGCCTGCCGGGCGGCCCGGTCAACCCGCTCATCGGCGCGGCCGGCGTGTCGGCGGTTCCGATGGCGGCCCGCGTCGCCCATGTGGTCGGTCAGGAAGAGGATCCGAACAACTACCTCCTGATGCACGCGATGGGGCCCAACGTGGCCGGTGTGATTGGCACGGCGATCGCCGCCGGCGCGTTGCTGGCGATGCTGAAGTAGTCTCCCATCTGCGATAGAATCCTGCCCCGGACGCGGCGCGCCGCCGCGCGTGAGGAGATCCGCATGCCCGACGTGACGCCCCGCAGCAAGTTCCCACGCACGTTCTGGGTCGCCAACGTCATGGAGCTCTTCGAGCGGGCGGCCTACTACGGCATGAACTCCGTGCTGGCCGTCTACCTGACGCGCGCCGTCGCCCAGGGCGGCCTGGGCTTCACCGAGCAGTCCGTCGGGTTCCTCCAGAGCATCGTCTACGCGATGACGTACGTGCTGCCGATCCTCGGCGGCGCGCTGGCGGATCGGTACGGGTACCGGCGGATGCTCATGGTGGCGTTCTCCTTCCTCGCGGCCGGCTACTTCGCGACGGGCTACACCTCAACCTACGCCATGGTGTTCCTCGGCCTGCTCGTCATGGCCACGGGCTCGGGGCTCTTCAAGCCGATCATCTCGGGCACGATCGCCCGGTCCACCGACGACAGCAACTCCGCCTTCGGCTTCGGCATCTACTACTGGATGATCAACCTCGGGGCGTTCCTCGCGCCGCTCGTCGTCAGCTACCTGAAGGGGTTCTCCTGGCAGTACGTCTTCACGGCGTCGTCGATGTACTGCGCGCTGATGCTGCTGCCGGCAATCTTCGTCTACGCGGAGCCTCCCCGCCCCGAGAACACCAAGACGCTGAAACAGGTCCTCCTCGGCGCGGCCGAGGTCCTGGGCGATTCGCGCTTCATGCTGATGATCGTCGTCTACTCCGGCTTCTGGATTCTGTACTTCCAGAATTTCGGGTCCGTCCTCTGGTACCTGCGCGACTTCATCGACGGCGCGCCCGTGAGCCGGGCGGTGTCCGGCCTGCTGCGTGCGATCGGCCTCGACGTCGCGTTCACGTTCGACGCCGAGCACGTGACGGTGATCAACGCGGGCACGATCATCCTGCTGCAGGTGGTCGTGAGCCGGATCGTGAAGCACGTTCCGGCGCTCCGCACCATGGTGACGGGCATGCTGATCGGCGGAATCGGGTTCGTCCTGCTGGCCGTGTCCCACAACGTGTGGGTCTTCATCGCGGGCATCGCGGTGTTCTCGATCGGCGAGATGACGGCCCACCCCAAGTACTACAGCTTCGTCGGCCTGGTGGCGCCCGCGGATCGCAAAGCGGTCTACATGGGTTACGCGT
Organism: uncultured Acidobacteriota bacterium; assembly: GCA_963809475.1. Lineage (GTDB taxonomy): Bacteria > Acidobacteriota > Vicinamibacteria > Vicinamibacterales > JAKQTR01 > JAKQTR01. The sequence goes on along the minus strand of CAWEJS010000001.1, from coordinate 1,663,699 downwards.
TCCTCTACGGCGTCTTCGGATCGCTGCTGGGCTCGAACCTCGGCGCGTTCCTGTACGCGCGCATGCTGAAGCCCGTGATTGGCGCGCCGGAGGCGTTCGCCACCACGCGGACGTTCTGGCTGATGTTCGCGGTGCTCGACGTCGTGGCCGCCGTCGGCCTCATCCTGTTCGCCCGCGCGTTCACGGCGGACACGCCCGACACGCGCCGCCGGGCGCGGACGGTGATGAGCGCCGTCTACGCGCTGGTGCTGCTCGTCGGCGTGGCGTTCTGCTATTCGGCGTTCTCGTCCTCGCCCGTCCAGTACCGCACCTTCGTGCAGTCGATCATCTTCCTGGCCCTGGGAGCCGGCGGCCTGATTGTGGGCCGGTCGAGGAGATAGGCGATGTCAACCCGGACCCTGTTGGCCGCTCGAGCCGCCGCCGTCGCTGTCGCTGTCGCCGCGCTGACGGCGGCACCCGCCTTCACGCAGACGCCGCCGAAGGGCCATCTCGTCGTGGCGGGCGGCGGCGGAATGCCCGATCGCATCTTCGCGCGCGCCATCCAACTCGCGGGCGGGCCCGCGGCGCCGGTCGTCGTGCTCCCGCAGGCGTCGGAAGAGGCCGACACGGGGGACGTCGTGTCGGAACAGTGGCGGAAGGCCGGCGCCGTGGCGGTGACCCCGCTGGCGCTGACCGATCTGGCGGCTGCCAAGCGGCTGGTCGAGGCCGCCTCACTCATCTGGTTCACCGGCGGCGACCAGGTGAAGCTGATGAAGGCGCTCGACGGCACAGGCATCCCCGAGATCATCGCGCGCCGCTACCGTGAAGGCGCGGTGGTGGGCGGCAAGAGCGCCGGCGCCGCGGTGATGTCGGCCATCATGCTCACCGGAGACGCCGACCTCCAGAGCATCACCGCCGGCGCGACGAAGACGCTGCCGGGCCTCGGCCTGTGGCCCGGCGTCATCGTCGATCAGCACTTCCTCAAACGCCAGCGCCAGAATCGCCTGATGAGCCTCGTGCTCGAACACCCCGAACTCGTCGGCGTGGGCATCGACGAGGACACGGCGGTCGTCGTGTCCGGGCGCCGCTTCGAGGTCATCGGCGACAGCAGCGTCGTGGTCGTCGACGCGCGGCGCGCGAAGGTCGAGTCCCGGGCGGAGGGCAAGCATTCCGCCGCGCGGAACATCGCCATCCACGTCCTGACGGAAGGGATGGGGATGGAAATTGGGAATTAGGGACTCGGGACTGGGGGCTGGGGGCTGGGGATGGACGGCACGTACGTCGCGCTGCTGCGAGGCGTGAACATCGGTCGGTCGTCGAAGCGGGTGGCGATGGCCGACCTGCGAGCGCTCGTCGAGCGGCTCGGCTACCGGGGCGTGCGCACGATCCTCAACAGCGGCAACGTCGTGTTCAGTGGTTCAGGAGCGCCCGCGCCGCGTGTGGCAAGTCAACTCGAACTGGCACTCGAGAAGCATCTGAGGGCGCCCGTCAGAGTGATCGTGCTCACTGCATCGGAACTCGCGGCCGCCGCGGCGGCGAATCCGCTGCGGACCATCGCCTCGAATCCCTCCCGCCTCGTCTTCGCGGCTCCCGCGGATCCCAAGGACCTGGCTCGTTTGAAGCCGCTGCTGGCACGGGACTGGTCACCGGAGGCGCTCGCCGTCGGACCGCGCGCCGCCTACTTCTGGTGCCCGGGCGGGTTCGCCGACAGCCCGATCGCTGAGGCCGTCCGCCGGGCCCTCGGTGATTCCGTGACCATGCGGAACTGGGCGACCGTCGAGAAGCTGCTCGTGCTCCTGCCAGAGGGCCGACACTAGGCCGACCGCACCCCCGAGTCCCGCTTGCCGCGCCGAAGCCGGCCGTCAGGCCGATCGGCGAAGGCGGGAGCCCCCAGCCCCTACAGGTATCTGAGTTCGATCGCCTTCTGTTCCAGTTCCGCGCGGAACTCGGGCGCCGCGATGTCGATGAGCGCCCGCGCCCGCTGGCGGAGCGTCTTGCCATAGAGCGCGGCCACGCCATGCTCCGTTATCACGTAGTGCACGAGGTAGCGGCTCGTCACCACGCCCGCGCCCGGCTTGAGCATCGCAACGATCTTGCTGATGGTCTGGCCCTTGATGACGGCGGTCGACGGCAACGCGATAATGGGCAGGCCCCCCTTGCTGCGCGCGGCCCCGTACATCATGTCCACCTGACCGCCAACCCCGCTGTAGATGCGCGGGCCGACACTGTCGGCGCACACCTGGCCGGTGAGATCCACCTCGATCGCCGAGTTGATCGCCACCATCCGGTCGTTCTGCGCCACGACGAACGGATCGTTGGTGTACTCCGTCGGGTGCATCTCGATAATCGCGTTGTCATGCACGAAGTCATAGAGCCGCTGCGTGCCGACGATGAACCCGGCGATGATCTTGCCTGGGTGCAACGACTTCATCTCCCCGTCGATGACGCCCTTCTCCACCAGGTCGATGACGCCGTCGGAAAAGAGCTCGGTGTGAACGCCCAGGTGCTTGCGATCCGTGAGCAGCCGGAGCACCGTGTCGGGGACGGCCCCGATGCCCGTCTGCAGCGTGGCCCCGTCGGGGATCAGACCCGCGACGTGCGTCGCGATCCGCTGCGCCAGCTCCGACGTGCTCGCCATCTGGATCGACGGCAGCGCGTAGTCGACTTCGACGATGTGGTCCAGCTTGGAGACGTGGATGAACGCGTCGCCCAGGGTGCGGGGCATCCGGGGATTGACCTCCGCGATCACGATCTTCGCGGACTGCGCGGCCATCTTCGTCGTGCTGATCTCGACGCCGTACGAGCAGAAGCCGTGCTCGTCCGGCGGGCTCACGTGCACGAGCGCCGCATCGAGCGGCAACACGCCGTTCTTGTACAGCAGCGACACTTCCGACAGGAAGCACGGCGTAAAGTCGGCCCGCCCCTCGCTGACGGCGGCCCGGTGCTCGTCGCTGATGAACATCGTGTTGATGCGGAGGTGCCCGGCCATCGCCGGATCGGCGGCGGGTGCCTTGCCGAAGGTCAGAATGTTGCACAACTCTACGTTCTGCAGCTCCGTCGCGCGCGCCACGAGCGCGTCCATCAGCACCAGCGGGACTGCGCAGTTGCCCGTCATGTGGACGCGATGGCCCGACTGGATGTGGCTGACGGCTTCCTCGGCTGTCGTCACCCGCTCGCGATAGACGTCCATCCAGCTCACAACGTCACCTCCGGCACACCCAGGTGGAACGCCAGCCTCGGATTGACCACGCGCCCCTGGTGGGTCGCCACGCCGCGCTTCAGATCGGGATGCTCCGCGAGCGCGCTCTCGAGCCCGTGATCGGCCACGGCGGCCACGAAGGGCCAGGCCGCGTTGTTCAGCATCTGCGACGCCGAGCGCGCGACGACCGACGTCATGTTCGGCACGCAGTAGTGGATGGCGTTCTCCGCCAGGAACGTGGGGTTCCGGTGCGTCGTCGGCCGGCTCGTCTCGATGCAGCCGCCCTGGTCGATCGCGATGTCCATGACGAGGCTGCGCGGCTTCATGGACGCGACCATGTCGCGCGTCACCACCACCGGGCTCTTCGCGCCCGGGATGTGGACCGCGCCGACGAGCACGTCTGCGAAGCTGACCGCCTTCCGGATGCTCGAGTCGTAGGCCACCATCAGGACCGGGCGGCGCCCGTGCCCCAGGTGGTCCTCGAGGGCGTGGAGCCGCGCGAGGTCGTGATCCAGCACCGTCACGCTGGACCCCAGGTCCAGGAAGACGCCGGCGGCTGCCGTGCCGAAGGTGCCGGCGCCGAGAATCGCGATCTCGGCCGGCGGCAGCCCGGCGAGGCCGGACAGCAGGATGCCCTTGCCTCCGCGGTCGTTCTGGAGCAGCGTGCCAGCGACCTGCGGCAGCATCATGCCGGCCAGGCGGCTCAGCGGCGACTGAACCGGAAGCGACCCGTCCTCGGACTGGATGGTCTCGTACGCGATGGCGGTGACGTGCCCGGCCAGGAGCGCGTCAATCCGATCGCGGCGGCCTGCGGCCAGGTGCAAAAACCCCATCAGGATGGAGCCGTCGTTCAGCCACTGCACCTCTTCCTCGGTCGGCTTCGAGAACTTCACGACCAGGTCCGCGCGCCGATAGGCTTCTTCGCCCGAATAAACGATGCGGCCGCCGGCCTTCTCGTAATCGACGTCGTCGTACCCGGCACCGAGCCCGGCATGCTTCTCGATGGAGCAGGTGTGACCAGCGGCGATCAGCCGCTGGACAGCCGACGGCGTCAAGCCGACGCGGTGCTCATCCGGTTGCCGCTCGCGTGGGACACCGATGTTCATGAGTCCTCCTGGTAACAGAGCAGCCGGGCCCGGCCTCGACGCCCGGGATGGGTATTGTAGCGTCGAATGGCCGGCCGGACGCGCCCGTGGTAGGCCGCGTCGAGCGCGGGCCGGGTCACGCCCCGCGGGCCAGCAGCGCCTCGACCTCGGAGACTGACGGCACGCCGCCCATCGCGCCCGCCTTCGTGCAGCTCACCCCTGCCGCCGCGTTCGCGTACCGGAGCGACACGTCCAGTGGCCAGCCTGCGACGATCGAACGGATGTAAGCCCCCCGGAACACGTCCCCTGCGCCGGTGGAATCCACGACGGACACCGGGAAGGCCGGCATATGGGCCAGCATGTCGCCCTCAAGCGCCATGGCCCCCTGCTCGCCGAGGGTCACGACCAGCCGGCCCGGATGGTTGAGCCGGAGCCGGCGAAGCGCCCGCTCGGGGTCGGTTTCGCCCGTCAGTTCCAGCGGCACGCTTTCGGCGAACACGGGATGGCTGACGTAGTGCAGCAGCTCGGCCGTTGCCGCCGTGATGTGGTCGATGTCGCACGTGACGGGGATGCCCCGGGCGCTGGCGAGCCTGGCCGCCGCGATGGCTGCGGGCTCGTCGACGTCGTCCACGTGCACCACGCGCGCCGATGAGATGATCTCGGCCGGCAGGCGATCGGGCGGGTAGCAAAGGCCCGGCTCGCGGTACCAGAGCACGATGCGATCGCCGGTCGCATCGAGGAGGATCGTGGCCGTCGCCGTCGGTGCCGCCGTCACCAGCACGTAGTCGACGTCGATGCCGCGCGCGGTCAACTCGCGGCGGACCCGCCGCCCGTCGTCGTCGTCACCAATGGCGCCGAGATACGCGGGGCGAAGGCCCAGGCTGGCGCACGTCGCGAGCGCGGTGGCCGTCTGGCCGCCGCAGGACCTGGACTGCGCCTGCATGCGGAGCTTGGCGTGCGCACCGCCTGCCTCCGGGAAGATCGGCAGGCGGCAGACATGATCGACGCAGCTTGCGCCAACACCGACAACGTCGAACTCCATAACACCTCTCCCGGGGTCAGGTCTCGAATTCCGACATTCGAGACCTGACCCCGTTAGTACCCCGCCGCTCCCCCGTCCACCGAGCGGCCATCCGTTCCTGCATTGAGCTTGCCGTCCTTCGGCGCCACGACAATCGCCTCCGCGATGCTCAGCGCCTCGACATCCCTGAACGCATGGCCCTGCGCCTTGAGGATGGCCAGCGTGTCCGGCGAGAGGCCGTAGCGCTCGAACACCACGGTATCAGGCAGCCATTGATGGTGGAACCGGGCTGCGTCGACAGCCTCCTGTGCATTCATCCCGAAGTCCAGCACGTTCAGGATGGTGTGCAGGACCGTGTTGATAATGGTCCGTCCTCCCAGGGCACCGGTCACCATGAACAGGCGGCCGTCCTTCGCGACGATGGTCGGGGTCATGCTTGAGAGCATCCGCTTCCCCGGCGCCGCGAGGTTCGGGCCGGTCCCAATCAGCCCGCTCGCGTCGGTCAGCCCGGGCCCCGCGTTGAAGTCGCCCATCTCGTTGTTGAGCAGGAACCCCGCCCCGGCCACCACGATCTTCGACCCATATCCGGCCTCCAGCGTGTAAGTGAGCGACACGGCGTTGCGGTCCGCATCCACAACGGAGAAGTGGGTGGTTTCGCTCGACTCGCCCGGCCATTCGAACGACGATGGCGACGACACCGACGCGCGATCCGGCTTGATGGTCGCGCGCAGCGACGCCGCATACGCCTTCGAGATCAGCGTCGCGATCGGCATCTCCGGATTGAACGCGGGGTCCCCGAGGTGGCGCGCACGGTCCGCGTACGCCCGGCGCATGGCCTCGATCATGAGGTGCGCATTCTCAGCCGATCCCCAGCCGCTCGACGCCAGGTTGTAGCCCTCGAGCACGTTCAGCATCTCGATGAGGGCCGTTCCGCCGGAGCTGATGGGAGGCATCGAGATGATGTCGTAGCCGCGGTACGTCCCGCGAATCGGCGCGCGCCGCTCGGGCTTGTAGGCCCTTAGATCCGCGCGCGTGATGAGGCCCCCGTGTGCCGCCATGTCGCGCTCGATGAGCCGCGCCGTCTCGCCGTCGTAGAATCCGGCCGGGCCGCGCGCCGCAATGCGCGCGAGCGTGCGGGCGAGTTCGGGCTGCACGAGCCGGTCGCCGGCCGCGTAGGGCGCTCCGTGCTTCGAGAACTGCGCCAGGGAAGCCGGGTATCGCTTCATCGACGGCAACACGCGCGCGAGCGAGGCGGCAAGCGACTCACTGACCGGGAACCCGTCGCGGGCCAGGGCGATGGCCGGCTCCACCAACCTCCGCCAGGGCAGCTTCCCCTGCTCCTTCCACGCCAGGTGCAGGCCCGCGACCGTGCCGGGCACTCCCACCGACACGTAGCTGTCGTGGTGCTTGGCCGCGTCGTACTTCCCGTCGGTGAGGAACATCGTCGGGGAGGCGGCGGCCGGCGCCACCTCGCGGAAGTCGTAGGCCACCGGCTCGCGTGTCGTCGGCCGGTACACGATGAAACCGCCCCCGCCGATGTTGCCCGCCGTCGGGTGGACGACCGCAAGAGCGAAAGCCGTCGCCACGGCGGCGTCGATCGCGTTGCCCCCCGCCTTCAGGACCGCGACGCCGACCTCCGAGGCGATGGCATTCTCCGACACCACCATCGCGTGCGCCGCCCGAAAGGGCTCGGACGTCGCGAAGATCGTCACCGCGGCGACCACCAGCAACGTGAGCAACACGAACCTGCGTCTCATCGAGGAACCTTTCGCCAATTGCCGTGTGCCTTCGGGCCCCGGGGGCTCCCTTCGACTCGCGGCGTGCGTCGTCGCTCGCTCAGGGCGGCGAAGCCCCCGGGCTACGACACGTTACGTGCCGGGCCGGTAGGCCGGCCCGTGGAGCACGCGGCCCGGACGGGCCGGCGTCATCTTCCCGTCCTCGAACACCACCTGGCCGTTGACCACGACGGCGCGCACGCCGACGGCGTATTGATGAGGCTGCTCGTAGGTTGCCATATCCGCGATCGTCGCGGCATCCCACACGGCGATGTCGGCCTTCATGCCGGGCCGCAGGATGCCTCGGTCCGGCAGGCCGACGCGCTGCGCGGGAAACGAAGTCATCTTCCGCACGGCGTCCGCCAGGGTGAGGACGTGGCGCTCCCGCACGTAACGGCCGAGCACGCGGACGAACGTACCGTAACTTCGCGGGTGCGGCGACTCCTTACCGAAGATCGGGACCTCGCCGTCGGATGCGATCATGGTGACCGGGTCCCTCAGAATCCGTTCCAGATCCGCCTCGTCGATGGCGTGGAAGATGCCCTGCGCGCCCCCGCGCTCGACGATCCACATCGCAGTCTCGGCGGCATGCTCCATCGTGGGGTCACTGCCGCGCGCGCGGGTGATCTCGGCGAGGTTCTTGCCGGCGAGGGACGGGTCCCATGCGCACGCCGCGATCTGCACGTTCTTCGGGTCACCGCCGCCCCTGTCGGCCGTCAGGGACTCGATGATGGCCTGCTTGATCCGGCTGCGCTGAGCAGCGTCCTTCAGCCGGGCGGCGACGTCCGCCTGCCGGCCCTCGAGCGCCCACGAAGGCAGGAGTGCCGTGAGGCCCGTGCTCGACGCCGTGTACGGGTACTGGTCAATCGTGACGTCCACGCCGCGGGCGCGCCCTTCCGCCACGAGCGCCAGGGTGTCCACGCTCCGGCCCCAGTTCTTCGTGCCGATGATCTTGTGATGCGTGATCTGGGTCGGCAGCCGGCCCTGTTCGCCGACGGCGATGGTTTCCTTCACGCTGTCGAGGACCCCGGCCGCCTCGTTCCGCATGTGCGAGACGTGGATGCCGCCCATCTCGCCTGCGACGGACGCGAGGGCGATCACTTCCTCGGTTGGCGTGAAGATCCCGGGCACGTAGAACAGGCCCGTGCTGAGGCCGAACGCCCCGTCGCGCATGGCGCCGCGCACGAGGTCCGACATCGCCGCCAACTCGCCCGGCGTGGCCGTGCGGTTGGCCCGGCCGATCACCGCCTCGCGCACGGAGCCCTGGCCGGCGAACATGCCCCAGTTCGGCGAGATCCCGAGCGCGGCGATTCGCTCCAGGAAGGGCCGGAGCGGCAGCGGCGAACTGCCGTCCTGTCCTTCGAAGATCGTCGTGACGCCCTGGCGCACGTAGTTGTCGGCCGTCGGTACGTCAAAGATCCCGCGCCGTGCATGGGTGTGGGTGTCGATGAAGCCGGGCGACACCACGAGGCCGCTGGCGTCAACCTCGCGATGCCCCTTGCCGGTGAGGCCGGGCCCGATGGCGGCTATCTCGTCCTGGCGGATCGCCACGTCGGCGATCATCCATGGGTTCCCGGCGCCGTCGAGGACCCGTCCTCCGCGGATGACAAGGTCGTAGGAAGGCGGTGCCTGCGCGCCGACGAGCGCCGCCAACGCGACTGAGACCGCGCCCGACATGACGGCACCGCGCATGACCGTGGACATCCCCCTCCTGCGCAACGACCGCAGGCCCGCGATTATACGCGAACGAACTGGACCGCGGGCGCGGCCCTGCCACAGAATGGGCCGCACACCGGAGGGGACATGTACGCGCTCGCAATCATCCGCTATCGCCGGCCGATCGAGGAGGTGCTCATCCACCACGGCGCCCATCACGCCTATCTCCAGGGCCTCAAGGCGAAGGGGCTCCTCGTCGCCTCGGGCCCGCTCGAACCGCGCTTCGGCGGGGCGCTGCTCCTGCGCGTGCCGGATGAGGATGCGGAAGCCGCGTTGAACGCGGTCCGGGACGGCGATCCCTACTGGACGGCCGGGGTCGCGCAGTACGAACTGCTGAAATGGGACGTGAAGACCGGCCGCGCCGACCTCGACCGCGCGTAACAGATGGGGTCAGACTCGACCGCCTCGTTGGCACCCCGGGAGGCGGTCGAGTCTGACCCCATCTGCGGTCGAGTCTGACCCCATCTCTTACGCCGGCGGATCGGGCCAGAGGCGGAGGTTGGAGAGAATCGACCCGCCGATGAACTCCCGCAGGATCGAGTTGTCCGGCACGTGGTCCGGCTGCGCGGGCCGGAACCACGTGAGGAAGGACAGGAGCCGGTTCGACTCGACATACTCGGGCGACTCGGGCCGGACCTGCAGCAGCAGGGGCTCGGCGAACGGCCTCAGCACCGCCAGTTCGTGCACGAGCGCCGAGTTGAAGACGGCATCGGCGTTCTCCTGGAACCGGAAGATGTGGTGTTTCTCGCCGCGCAGCACGGACTCCCACCGGTGCAGGGTTGCCGCCGCGGAATAGCCGCGCGTGGCCGCATCGCGCACGATGCGCCGGAGCAGCCGGCAGTCCGACGTCGACACGCGGTTGTGCCGATCCAGGTTCAACTGCGTCAGCGCCGAGACGTAGATGCGGAACACCCACTCGGGCGGCAGTCCCTGCACTAGCGCGGGATTCAGCCCGTGGATGCCTTCGACGATGATGACGTGGCTCGGACCGAGCGTGACCGTCTGCCCCTGCTCCCGGAGCCCCGTGACGAAGTTGTAGCGCGGCACCGCGGTCGGTCGCCCCTCGATGAGCGATCGCAGCTGCTCGTTGAACAGCCCGATGTCGAGCGCGCGGATGGTCTCGTAGTCGTACTCGCCCTTCGCGTCGCGCGGCGTCTGGTCCCGGTCCACGAAGTAGTCGTCGAGGCCGAGGGGCATGGGGCGGATGCTGTTCGCCAGGAGCTCCACGGCGAGCCGTTTGGAGAACGTCGTCTTGCCGGACGAGCTCGGCCCGGCGATGAACACGACCCGGATGCGCCCGCCGCTGCCGGCGATGCCGCGGGCGATCTGCGCGATGTCCGCCTCGTGCAGCGCCTCCGCGACGAGCGACACTTCCCGCAGCCGATCGCCGACGATGGCGTCGTTCAGGGCGCTGGCGCTCCTGATCCCGAGCCGATCGAGCCAGTCGCTGGCCTGCTCGAACACGGCAAACAACTTGGGGTACGGCTTGATCGGGCCGATCTCGGTCGGCCGGTCCTGGTGCGGAAACTGCAGCATGAACCCGGTCGGGAGCGCGTGCAGGGCGAAGTGCACCAAACGGCCGGTGGACGGCACCATGTAGCCCTGAAAGTAGTCCCTCCGCGCGTGCAACCGGTAGAGCGTCAGCGTGTCCCGGTCCCGATGGGCCAGCAGGCGGGCCTTGTCGGTCTCGCCGCGGCTGAGGTAGACGCCGATCGCCTCCTGCCTGGGCACGACTTCGCGGAGGATCGGCGCGTCCTCCGCCACGATCTCCTGCATGCGGCGCTGGACCTGCCGCAGCTCCGCCTGCGTGAAGCGGTCCCGGCCGCGGACTTCGCAGTAGTAGCCGGCCGCCGTGGTCGCCGAATGCTCGATGAAGATCTCCGCGCCCGGGAACACCTCGTCGAAGGCGACGAGCATCAGGAGCACGAGCGAGCGCCGGTACACCCGCACACCGTCCGAGGTCGACGCGTCGAGCGGCGTCACGTCGGCGTCCGCGCCAAGTGGAAACGTCAGCTCGCGCAAGCGGCCGTTGAGAATGGCCGCCATCAGCGGCCGCGCGGGCTCGCCGAACGCGGCCCGGAGCACGTCACCCACCGTGGTGCCCAGCGGCGCCTCGAACACCCGCCCGTCCGGCAGCTTGACCTGCGCGGTCGTCCGCGGCTCGGCGGGCCTGATCCCGCCGGCGTCCTGCTTGGCCACTACTCCACCTTCCTGGTCGAATCCCACCACAAATACGCGCATACGGCGACGAACATCACGGCCGACACGATCTGCGACGCCGGATCGTAGTCGAAGAACGGCGTCGTGATGAGGTCCTCCGAGAACCACGGGAACAGCCGCAGTGCCGCGCCGAACACGCCGCCGAGCGCGCCGCCGGCCATGAAGCCCGACGCGATGATTACGCCGCGCTCGCGCATGATCCGGCCGCGGGGCTCGCCTGCCGCGTCGGCCCGCCTCCCGAGGTAGTGCGCCAGCACCCCGCCGACGAGCGCCGGCAGGTTCAGCTCGAGCGGCAGGTACATCCCCAGGGCGAACACGAGCGCGGGGACGCCCAGCATCTCCATCATCACGGCGATCATCGCGCCCGCGCCGAACAGCAGGTACGCGACGGGCTGGCGGCTCATGAAGCCCTCGACGAGCGCCTGCATGATCGACGCCTGCGGCGCCGCCAGCACCGGCCGCATGTCGCCCGTCACGGCCTGGCCAAACTGATACGTCTGCGCGAGCATCACGATGGCCAGGCCGGCGGCGGCCGCCGCCGCGATGATGCCGAGGAACTTCACCTTCTCCTGCGCGGCCGGTGTCGATCCCAGCCAGTAGCCCGTCTTCAGATCCGTGATCGTCTGGCCAGACACCGCCAGCGCCGTACACACCATCCCGGCGATCGCCATCACGAAGAACATGCCGGTCGGACCCGACAGCCCGAAGCGCAGCAGGACCACTGACGAGAGGATGATCGTCAGCATGGTCATGCCCGACACCGGGTTGCGCGCCACGGTGGCAATCGCGTTGGCGGCCACCGAGGCGAAGAAGAACGAGAACAGCAGCGTCAGCCCCAATCCCAGCAGCACGATGGCGATCGACGGCGCGAGGCTGCCGAAGAAGGCCGCCACCGCAATCGCCGCCACGACGACGCCGGCGAGGATGGCCATCACCGGGATGTCGCGGTCCGTGCGCGCCTCGGTGGCGCCCTTCCCCGCCCGGAACGCCTGGATGGCGATGCCGAACGAGCCGGCGACGATCCGCAGCGACTTGATGATGCCGAAGATGCCGGCAGTGGCGATCGCCCCCACGCCGACGAAGCGGACGTAACCCCGGAAGATCTGTGTGGCCGTCATCCCGGCGATCGGCATCGTGCCCGGCGACACGACGTCGATCGGCAGGTGCTGGCCGATCATCCAGATGAGCGGCACCAGCACGAAGTTCGCGAGCACGCCGCCGGCCACGAGGACCATCGACGAGCGCAACCCCATCACGTAGCCGAGGCCGAGGATGAACGCCACCGCGTCGAAGCTCGTCGCGACCTTCGCCTTCTCGGCCAGCGTCTTTACGACCGGCACAAACTGGAAGTCCACGTACTCCTTCCAGACGTGGAACGTCGTCACGAGGAAGTCGTAGACCCCGGCGATGGCCGTCGCCTTGAGGAGCAGCTTGGCCTGCGAGCCGCCCTTCTCGCCGGTGACGAGCACCTCGGTGATGGCCGTCGCCTCGGGGTACGGGAACTCGCCGTGCATCTCGCGCACGAAGTACCGCCGGAGCGGGATCAGGAACAGCACGCCGAGGCACCCGCCGGCGAGGCAGATGAAGATCGTCTGCACGGGGTGCGGGCTGAGCTGCAGGCTGTAGAGCGCGGGCAGCGTGAAGATGGCGCCGGCCACGACGGCGCCCGACGTGCCGCCGATGCTCGTGATGATCACGTTCTCGAGCAGCGTGGACCTGCGCCGGTACACGCGGGCGAGGCCGATCGCCAGGATCGAGATCGGGATCGCCGCCTCCATCACCTGCCCCACCTTGAGGCCCGAGTACGCCGAGGCCACGGTGAAGACGACGCAGAAGAACAGGCCCCACAGCACCGAGCGCCACGTCGTTTCGCGGGGGGCTGCCGACGGTGGCACGATCGGCTGATACACCGCGCCCGGCGCGAGCTTCTTGTAGGCGTTCTCGGGAAGGGCGCTCGTGGTGGCGCTCTCGTGGCCGGTGGACATCCGCGTCCCTCCAGTGGGCCCGCGGGCGCGCGGGCGCAGCCGAGTTTACAGCATGTCGCGCATGACGAGACCGCCCCGGTAGAGCAGGTAGAGGGCCGCCATCTGCACGACATGGAAGAGATCGTTGTGGTTGAATCGCGGGTGGGGCGCCACGCGGGCCCACTGGATGTACCCCGCCAACGCGGAGACGGCAACGCCCGCGGTGAACCACCACGCAGCCGGCGCCAGCCCGCTCGGCCGGACGAGCCACGCGGCGAGCAGGATCGCGAGGAGCGCCGAGCCGTAGTCCACGATGACGACCGTGAACGAGTCACGCGTAGAAGTGCTCCAGAGATAGCCGAGCAGCTTCACGCACACGAGCACCAGCAGCGCCCACCGGAGCGGGCCGAAGGTCGCCGCGAAGACGGCCGCCGCGAAGAGGCACGCGCTGCCGGCGCCCGTCGCTGCCTGCGTCGCCTGCCACACCACGCGGCCTGCGTCGGCGGACATCCGGGTGAGGAATCCGTGGTAGGTGCTTCCCACGAACGACCCGAGGGCCATCAGGAAGAACGCCACGCCCCACAAGCCGACCGAGACCTGGCCGCTGGCTCCCGCATCGCCCCACAGCCGGAAGGCCAGCACGAGACAGAGCGCCCCCATGGCGCAGTCCGTGATCGCCGTCATCGGCTCGGAGAGACGCACGCGGTCCCTCGCTCAGTCGCCGAGAGGCTTGATCCCAATGACGAGATCGGTGCCGAAGCCCGTCTCGATCCTGGGCCCGGGAGCCAAACCCGCGCCGGTCATCCAGCCGCGGATTTCCGCCTCGGTGAAGGTGTCTCCGTGGTCGGTGCCGACGAGCATGTTGATGGCGAAAAAGGCGCCCTGGAGCGGCGTTACGCGGTCCTCCTCCATCACCCAGTCGAGAAGGGCGACACGGCCGCCCGGGTTGAGCGCCGCCGCGCACGAGGTGAGCAGCGCCGCGTTCTCGGCCGGCGCGTTGCTGTGCACCACGGCCGAGAGCAGCACGAGATCGAAGCCGCCGGGCAGCGGGTCCTCGAGGTAGTCGCCGGCCACCGTGGTGATGCGCAACGCCAGGCCGGCGCCGTTGACGTACGTCTCCGTGAGCGGCACCACCGCCGGCAGGTCGAACACGACCGCCGACAGGCCCGGCTGCGTCCGCGCCATGGCCATGGCGAAGGCGCCCGAGCCGCCGCCGACGTCCAGCACGCGGCGAACGCCCTCCAGGCCGAGCAGTTCGGCCAGCTTCGGCGCCTGCTGGGCCGCCCGGTAGTGCATGGCGGCGATGAACGGCTCGACCCACACGTCGCCGCGGTCGTTGATGGCGGGCCTCGGCGCGGGCTTCCCGTGCCGGACCGCGTCGGTGAGGCCGCTCCATGTGCGCCACAGCCCGGCCGTGTGGCCCAGCCCTGCGACGTAGTCGGGGCTGGTCTCGACCAGGTAGCGCGCGCTGGCCGGCGTATTGCCGATCCGACCGTCGCGTTTCCACAACAGCCCGATCGCGCACAGCGCGTTCAACAGCCGGTCCGTCGCTCTCGGATCGCCCGCCACGCGGGCGGCTACCTCAGCCGACGTCAGCGCGTCGCCGCCGATCACCGTGAAGATGCGCAGTTCGATCGCGGTGAGGAGGACGCGGCTCGCCTGAAAGCCGGTCGCCACCTTGCGAATGGACTCCGGCGTCCACGACTGCTCCTGCCCGGCCCCGTTTGGCATGCTTCGCCCTCCTGCGGGTGTGACGCGCCGCCGCGTCGGCCCACGCACGCATGCACTATCATAGGGCCATCGCCGTCGGCTGCGACTCGAGTGCCGGCGACCCTCCGGAGTCCATGATGACCGCGCCCTCAACGGGTTCTGATCGCCGCGCCTTTCTGCTGCGCGTGCTGCGCCTCGGAAGCGCCAGCGCCGCCACACTCGGCCTGGGCGCGTACCTCGCGGGGCGCAGCCGGCGGCCGGCGGAGGAGGCTGCGTCCCAAGTCGCGCTTGACCACCGGGTCGCGGACCGCGCCGACCTGCCGGAGCTCGTCATCGCCAGGGGTGAGCGCGCCACGCCGGCGGCCCTGGTCCAGCGCGCCATCGCCGACATCGGAGGCATGGGCCGGTTCGTCGCGCGGGGCGAGACCGTGGTGGTCAAGCCCAACATCGCGTGGGACCGGCTGCCCGAGCACGCCGCGACCACCAACCCCGACCTCGTCGCGGAAATCGTCCGCCTCTGCAAGGCGGCCGGCGCCGGGTCGGTCATCGTCACCGACGTCAGCTGCAACGAGGCCGAGGCCTGCTTCGACCGGAGCGGCATCGCGGCAGCCGCGCGGGCGGCCGGCGCGGAAGTCATCCTCCCGCAGCCCCGGTTCTTCAAGCGGGTCGACCTCAAAGGCCAGCTGCTCGGCGAGTGGCCCGTGCTCGAGCCGTTCCTCGACGCCGACAAACTCATCAACGTGCCCATCGCAAAGCACCACAGCCTGACGGGCGTCACGCTCGGCATGAAGAACTGGTACGGCCTCCTCGGCGGCGATCGCAACCGCCTCCACCAGCGCATCCACGAGAGCCTGGTCGATCTCACCGCCTTCGCCAAGCCGACGTTGACCATCATGGACGGCTACCGCGTGCTGATGCGCAACGGGCCGACGGGCGGCAATGTGGAGGACGTCGAGGCGAAGGGCACGGTGATGGCGAGCACCGACCCGGTCGCGCTGGACGCGTGCGCCGCGAAGGCCTGGTGGGATCTCGACGTGCCGCGACTGCGCTACCTGCGGATGGCCGAAGAACGCGGAATCGGACGCGCCGCGTTCGAGTCGCTCCGCACCACCGTCTCAGAGCTCTGACCCCAGGGGGATTGCGCCCGGCAGCTACGTCTTCTCTGTGACCAGGAGGTATCCGAAGCCGGCGGCGAGCAACGCCTCGAACACGACCGACCGCCACGCTGCCGGGCCCACCGTCCCGCCAAGCACCCCGGCGAGGCTGAGCACCGCGAGCAGCGCCGTCACGACGAACCCGCCCGTGGCGATGGCGTGACGCGCGGGCGATGCGACCGCCGCGCGGGCGAACCAGAGGATGGCCGAGTAGCCGAGCAATGCAGCACCGTACCTCCGGGTCATGAAGACGGTGGCCTGCTCCGGCGACACTCCCAGGCTGCCGAGCATGAGGGCCGGCGCAGCCAGATAGGCCAGGCCGAGCACGCCGGTCACGGCAGCTGCCACCGAGAACACCAGCTTGGGCGTCATGTCAGCCTCCTCGTTGCGGGGATTCCCCGGAGGTATTCTACGCGGGATCGGCGGCCCCGTAGGCGTTGGAGCCTCCACGTCTTGAAGCCTCTCCCTAGTGCACGACCACCTTGGCCTGACGGCCCTGGCGCGGTTCCCGGCCCGTGTCCTCCCCGTCATCGCCCTCGTCGTCCGCGCCGTCAGCGTCGTCCGCCTCATCCGGGTCACCTTCGCTGCCGAGTCCGCCCCCGCCGCCACGATGCCGCGAACTCGGCACCGCCGCGAGCGCCGCGTCAATCAGTGCGGCTGCGCGCGCCCTCATCACCCCGACGACGTGCAGCGTGACCAGGAACCAGCGCACCGTGGTACCCGCCACCGGCACGTCGTAGATCGCCAGAACGCCGCCTCCGTTGTCGCGGAACACGCGGAGGAACGGGCATTCCCGCCCGATGGCCGCCAGTTGCGCGTCCGAGACGCGCCCGCCTCCCTCGAGGGCCATGATGAAGCGCATCGCTTCATACGTCGCCGGGGTCTTCCCGACCTGGCCCTTCATCTCGATCGTGAAGGGAAACGGCTCGCCGACGTGGATGAGCCGCGCCCGCACGCTCGGCGGCACCGGGCCGGCGGGCCTGGGCTTGACGACCCGGCATCCTCCCATCCGGAGCATCAGCCCGACGTCGTCCGTCGCGACCGCCGGGAACACCCTGCCGACTACCGCCCGGCTCTCGGAACAGTAGGTCATCTCGAGCGGGCCCCTTGCCCGGTAGCCGAAGACATCGGCGAGGACCGTCACGAGTTCGCTCGCGAGGGCGCGTGCGTCGGCGCAGGGCGACAACGTCCACTCCTTCTGGTAGTTTCGCGCCCGGCCGGCGACCTTGTAGCCCAACGTGCGGAGGGCGGCGCGCTGAGAGGCGCCGATGTAGGGGCGCGCGGCCGGGTTCCAGGCTCCCGAGCAGGCCTCGATGAGCACCGGTCCCTCGGGCTCCGTCCAGATCTGGACGTAGACCTCCGCTTCGCCTTTCAGCGAGAAGGACAGCACCAAAAACCGGTAGTCGCCGACGTTGCAGTCGGATTCCAGCTGGCCCCATTCGCACGTCCGCGCGACAACTGCCGCCACAGGGCCATCCGCGAGGGCCCGTGCCGCCTCCGGCGTCAACCGGCGGCCGGCCGATGGGCTGACCAGTTCGAGGCGCAGTTGGCCTTCTGTCCTCCGGGGGCAGCACCGGTCGGCGAGCGCTATGAGGCTCTCGCCCGCGTTCTTCGGGCCTACCCTGCCCGCGCCGCGCGCCGCTGTCGTTCTACGCTTCTCGCCAGCCATCCCGCCTCCTCTGACACCCGGGCATCGCGTTCCGCCCGCAAGACGATCGTACGGGACACCTGCGACAGATCAGGTCACAGAAGAGGTCACGGTCTTGCGGGACCCGCCGTCCGCGTGTAGAGTGCCGACGGTCTCCTTGGAGGTGCGCATGTTCCAGACCATCGGGGAATTCACGGGCGCGTGGCAGGCCGAGAGCGCCAGCACGCAGAAGATCATGAGCGCGCTCACGGACGCGTCGCTGGCGCAGAAAGTGTCGCCGGAGGGCCGCACTCTCGGCCGCCTCGCCTGGCACGTCGTCCAGACCCTCGGCGAGATGGGCGGGCACGCCGGCCTGAACGTGGAGGCTGCCAACGAGAAGACGCCGCAGCCCGCCACCGCCGCGGCCATCGCCGACGCCTACACGCTCGGGGCCGAAGCCGTCGGAAAGGCCGTGACGGCCTGGTCCGATGCCGACCTGCCGGGCGAGATCGACATGTACGGCGAGAAGTGGACGCGTGCGATGTCGCTCCGCGCACTCATCTCCCACGAGATTCACCATCGCGGCCAGATGACGGTGCTGATGCGCCAGGCCGGCCTGAAGGTGCCGGGCGTCTACGGACCCGCGCGGGAAGAATGGACCGCCTACGGCATGCCGGCCCAGGAGTAACGGCGCCGGTGCGTGATCGGGCCAGCGGGGCTCGTGCGTCCGTCGCCGGCCTGCTGGCGCTCGCCGTGGCCACTGCGGCCCTGATCGTGTTGCCCGCGGCCGCCGCCGCATGCGGCGGCCGATCGCCGGAAGGCGTCCGGGGAGCCTTCACCGGCCGCGTTGTCGGCGTCCTCGACGGGGACTCGCTCGTCGTCCTGCGGGACGGGCGCCAGGTCATCGTCCGCCTGCACGGCGTGGACGCCCCCGAGGGCGGGCAGGCGTACGGAAACGTCTCGAAACGTGCGCTCTCGAACCTCGTCTTCGGCAAGACCGTGGCGGTCGACGTGCGCGACATCGACCAATACCAGCGAAGCGTGGCCCGCGTCACGCTGGAAGGCGAGGACGTCAGCCTCGAGATGATTCGCGGCGGCTACGCCTGGCACTACGCCCACTACTCCCGAGATGCGCGATACGCGGCCGCCCAGCGGGAGGCGCGCGCGGCGCAGCGCGGGCTGTGGCAGGACCGGACGCCGATCGCACCGTGGGACTACCGCTCGATGCGCAGACAGAACGGCCGGCGTCGTTGAATCCCGAATCTGTGCTATACTGGCTTTCGTTCCGCTTTGAGTCCCGCCGCCGACGGCACGCCTTGTGGTATGCCGCTCCCGTCTAATTCAAAGCTACGGGCTGTTTGACGCGATCTACTCCCTGCTCACTGCAGACGCGATTGCGACCTCAACCGGTATGTGAACGTTCACACGGCGCCGCTCGCGGCGTTTCGGCGGGATCGGTTCTATGAGAGGTCAGGATACGACAATGGCAATGCAGGGTACGATCAAGCGCATGGTGAGCGACAAGGGCTTCGGTTTTGTCGCGGCCCAGGACGGCAACGAGTACTTCTTCCACCAGTCCGCGTGCACCAGCACGCCCTTCGACAGCATGCACGAAGGCCAGGCGGTGACGTTCGAGCGCGGGCAGGGCCCGAAGGGTCCGCGCGCCGAGAACGTGCAGCCGGCGTAGTCGGTTCGCACGCACGCAGGAAGCGGTTTCACGACTTGCGCCACCGGCCCGTATGTGGCCGCGAGCTCGGGTTGTGAAGCCGGCCCTCGTCAATCCTCCAACGCGTAGTCCGCCGCGGCCTCCGCGTGAATCGACGCCGTGTCGAACAGCGGAATCTGCGCGTCCTCGGGACGCAGCAGCAGGCCGATTTCCGTGCATCCAAGGATGGCGCCCTGCGCGCCGCGTGCCGCCAGGTTCTCGACGATCTGGCGGAAGGCCCGGCGCGACTCACCGCGCACGCTCCCCAGGCACAACTCGCCATAGATCACGCCGTGCACGAGCGCCCGCTCGTCCTCCGGCGGCGTGAGCACTGAAAGACCGTGGCGGCTCTCGAGGCGGCCACGGTAGAAGTCCTCCTCCATTGTGAACCTGGTGCCCAACAGTCCGACGCGCGTCAGCCCGGCGGCCTTCACCCGCTCGGCCGTCGCGTCCGCGATGTGCAGGAGTGGAACGTCCACCGCGGCTTCGATCTGCGGGGCCACCTTGTGCATCGTGTTCGTGCACAAGACGATGAAGTCCGCGCCTGCGAGACGGACTGCGCGGGCGGCATCAGCCAGCATCTCCCCCGACTCCTCCCAGCGGCTCTCATGCTGCAGGGTTTCGATCTCGTCGAAGTCGACGCTGTAGAGCGCGACCTTCGCCGAGTGCAGGCCGCCCAGGCGCTTGCCGATCACCCGGTTGACCACCTGGTAGTACGGGACCGTCGACTCCCAGCTCATGCCGCCGATGAGGCCGATGGTCTTCATGCGCATCCTCCGCTCCGGGAATAGCCTACTCCTTGAGGTACTATTCCCGTGTCTGCCGAAAGAGGGAGCATGCCAGGACTGACGCCAGGACGCCGCTTCCAGCCCGCCTACTACGGATTCACCCGGACGCCGGTACCCGAGCGGCTGATGGCGTTCGCCGAGCGGCAGATCAAGGGTGTGCTCTTCGGCTGCCGGATGTGCGGCAACTGCCTGCTGCAGGAGACCGCGTTCATCTGCCCGATGGAGTGCCCCAAGGGCCTGCGCAACGGCCCATGCGGTGGATCGACGCCCGAGGGCTGCTACGTCGATCCGAGCCGGCCGTGCATCTGGCATCGCATCTACGAGCGCGCCGAGCGGATGGGCCGCACGGACAGGTTGATGGAAGTGCTGCCCCCGCTGGACTGGTCGCGCGTGGGCGCCGAGACCTGGCTCGAAGTGGTCCGCAAGGCGGGCGAGCGCGGATACGGCACGGCCGCCGCCAGCCTGTTCAAGGGGCGCGGCGAGCGCCGCGCGTTCTGGGACCCGCTCTTCCGGGAGATCCGTCAGCCCTGGTGGTGGAACGGCGACGATCAGGCGCACCCCGCCCCGCCTCACCAGCCGGTCTCCGCTCTCGAGGAGAAGCTCGCGAACGGCCAGTTCGTCGTAACGTCCGAGGTGGCGCCGCCGCTGTCGGTCGCGCCGGACGAACTCGTCCGCACCCTGAACCTGCTGCGCGACTACATCGACGCCGCCAACTTCACCGACAGCCCGTCGGCGACGGCGCGCATGTCGTCGCTGGCCTGCGCGTCGCTGGCGATCGCGCAGGGCGTCGAGCCGGTGATGCAGATCGCCGCGCGCGACCGCACGCGGACCGGCGTGCAGGCCGAGATCCTGGGCGCCGCGGCCCTCGGCGTGCGCAACGTGCTGTGCCTCACGGGCGATCACCCGAAGCTGGGGCCCGCTCCGCAGAGCCGGATGGACATCTGGGACATCGACTCGATCCAGATGCTGTGGATCCTGCGGCGCATGCGCGACCAGCGAATGTACCTGGACGGCCGGACGCTGACGAACCCGCCACGCCTCTTCCTGGGCGCCGCGGCGTCGCCATCCGCATCGAGCCCGCGCATCCAGGCGCTGCGCGAGCTGAAGAAGGCGCACGCCGGCGCGCAGTTCTTCCAGAGCAACCTCGTGTACGACGTCGAGCACTTCGAGCGCTACCTGGCGGAACTCGACAGGGCGGGTGCGCTCGCCCATGCGCCGCTGCTTGCCGGCATCACGCCGGTCCGCAGCGCCCGCGCGGCGCGCGCGATGACGGCCGTGCCGGGGATCCGCATCCCCCAGGCGCTCATCGACCGCCTCGAGCGCTCGGCCGACCCGCAGGAAGAGGGCGTGCAGATCACGCTGGAGATCATCGACCGCGTCCGCCGCCTGCCCGGCGTGCGCGGCCTGCACATCATGGCCGTCGGCTGGGAGCTCATCGTGCCGCGCCTGGTGCGGGAGGCGAACCTCAAGGATCTCCCGGCGCGGGTGATCGAGACGGCGCAGCCGCTGACCGTGCGCACGCGCGGCCGGAGCCGGACCGGTGCGGCCGCGGCGGCACTACGGCCCCCTGTCGAGTACACGGATCGCGGGTATCTCGACGCACTCGCCGAGAAGGTCATGGTGTTCGACGGCGCGATGGGCACCGAGATCCAGAAGCGCGCCCTCACTCCGGCCGACTTCGGCGGCGACGAGTTCGCTGGCTGCAACGATTACCTTGTGATCCAGAAGCCCGAGGTCGTCGAGGCCGTGCATGCGTCCTACCTCGAGGCGGGCTGCGACGTGATCGAGACCTGCACCTTCCGGGCGAACCGCCTGACGCTGGCCGAGTACGGCCTCGGCCCGCGCGCGCCCGAGATCAACCGCGCGGCCGCCACCCTCGCCCGCCGGGTCGCCGACCGGTACGCCGCGCGCGGCCATCGCCGATTCGTCGCCGGCTCGATCGGGCCGAGCGGCAAGCTGCCGTCCTCGTCCGACCCCGAACTGTCGCGCATCTCGTTCGAGGAACTCGCGGACGTGTTCGCCGAGCAGGCCGAGGCGCTCGTCAACGGCGACTGCGACCTGCTGCTCGTCGAGACCTCGCAGGACATGCTCGAGGTGAAGGCCGCGCTGATGGGCATCCAGGACGCCTTCGCGCGCACTGGCCGCAAGATTCCCGTGCAGGTGCAGGTGACGCTCGACCCGAACGGGCGCATGCTCCTCGGCACCGACGTCGGTGCCGTGCTGGCCACTCTCGAGCGCATGCCCGCGGACGTCGTCGGCATCAACTGCTCCACCGGCCCCGACCACATGCGCGGGCCGCTCGCCTGGCTGGGCGAGCACTCGTCGCTGCCCATCTCCTGCCTGCCGAACGCGGGCCTCCCCGCGAACGTGGACGGCACGGCCGTCTATCCGCTGGCGCCTGCCGATTTCGCGCACGACATGGCGGACTTCACCGCGCGGTTCGGCCTCAATGCCGTGGGCGGCTGCTGCGGCACGACCCCCGATCACATCCGGCAACTCGTGAAGACGCTGGCCGCCGCGAAGCCGAGGCGCCGCACGGCTCGCCCGCTCCCGGCCGTCTCGTCGGGGATCACGTCTGCGAGCCTCATCCAGGACCCCAAGCCGATGCTCATCGGCGAGCGCCTGAACGCACAGGGCAGCAAGAAGATGAAGGAGCTGCTGCTCGCCGAGGACTACGACGGCGTGGCGGCCCTGGCGCGCGAGCAGATGGCGGGCGGCGCGCACACGCTGGATGTCTGCGTGGCCATGACGGAGCGGCGCGACGAGGTCTACCTGATGTCGCAGGTGGTCCGGAAGCTCAGCCAGACGGTGGAGGCGCCGCTCGTCATCGACACCACCGAGCCGGAGGTGCTCGAGGTGGCCCTCGAGGCCTCACCCGGCCGGGTCATCGTCAACGCCATCAACATGGAGAACGGGCGGCAGCGGCTCGACGCGATGCTGCCGCTCATCCGCGACTACGGGGCGGCGGCCATCGCGCTCACCATCGACGAGCGCGGCATGGCGCGCACCGCGGCGCGCAAGGTTGAATCGGCCCGGACGATCTACGACATCGCCACGCGCGAGTACGGCCTGCTGCCGGACGCGCTGATCTTCGACGCGCTGACCTTCACCCTCGCGACCGGCGATCCGGAGAGCGCGAACACCGCCGTGGAGACCCTCGAGGGCATCCGCCGCATCAAGGCCGCGCTGCCCGGTGTGCTGACGTCGCTTGGCGTGTCGAACGTCTCGTACGGTTTCAAGCCAGCCGCGCGCTGGGTCCTCAACAGCGTGTTCCTCTATCACGCCGTCGAAGCCGGCCTCGACATGGCGATCGTCAACCCCAAGCAGGTGACGCCGTACCCGGAGATTCCCGCGGCCCAGCGCGAACTGGCGGAGGACCTGCTGCTCAATCGCCGGCCCGATGCGGCGGCGCGGTTCATCAGCTACTTCGAAGGCGCGAAGGCGCGTCAAGCCATGGCCGGCGACCCGATGGCCGGCATGGCGCCGGCCGAGCGCCTGCACTGGCGCATCCTGCACCGGCAGGCCGAGGGCTGCGAGGCCGACGTGGACGCGCTCGTGTCGGCCGGCGTCCGGGAGATCACGGGCATCGCCGAGTTCACGCGGCAGCCCGGCTACACCTATCCCAACGCGGACACGTCCGGCGTCGCGCTGCACGCGCTCAATCACGTGCTGCTGCCGGCGATGAAGGAAGTCGGCGACAAGTTCGGCGCCGGCGAGCTGATTCTGCCCTTCGTCCTGCAATCGGCCGAGGTGATGAAGCGGACCGTGTCGCACCTCGAGCGGTACCTCGAGAAGGCCGAGGGCGCCTCCAAGGGACGGATCGTCCTCGCCACCGTGTTCGGCGACGTGCACGACATCGGCAAGAACCTCATCAAGACCATCCTGGCGAACAACGGCTACAGCGTGCACGACCTCGGCAAGCAGGTGCCCGTCAACGAGATCATCAACCAAGCCGTCGATCTGCGCGCCGACGTCATCGGCCTGTCTGCGCTGCTCGTGTCGACGTCCCGCCAGATGCCCCTCGTCGTGCGGGAGCTCGACCGGCGCAACCTCGCGATTCCCGTACTGGTCGGGGGCGCCGCGATCAACCGGGACTTCGGCCGGGACATCAGCGTCGTGGACGGCGAGCGGATCTACAAGGGCGGCGTGCTGTACTGCCGCGACGCCTTCGAGGGGCTCGACACCGTCGGCCGCCTCGTCGATCCAGCCGCGCGGCAGGAACTGCTGGACCGCGAGCGCCTCATCGCGGAGGAGCGGCGGCGGCCGAAGATGGCCGACACGGGCGAGCCGGCCGCGCGATCGTCGGTGGTGGCAATTGCCGCCGACGTGCCGCAGCCGCCGTTCTGGGGCGCGCGGGTCGTCCGAACCATGCCGCTGGGGGAGGTGTTCCAGCACCTCAGCGAGTCGCGCCTGTTCCGCGTGTCGTGGGGCGGCGCCAACAAGCGCGGCGTGGAATGGAACGAGGTGCGCAAGGAGTTCGCCGAGCGCCTCGAGCGGATGAAGCAGGAAGCCATCGAACACGGCTGGCTCGCGCCGCAAGCGGTCTACGGCTACTTCCCGGCGCTCGCCGAGGGCAACGACCTGCTCGTGTTCAGTCCCGAGGCGCCAGACGAGGTGCTGACGCGGCTCTCGTTCCCGCGACAGCGGGGCGACGAGCGGCTGTGCCTCGCCGACTTCTTCCTGCCCGTCGGCTCGCCCACGCGCGACCTCGTGGCGATGCAGGTGGTGACCGTCGGTCCCGCGGCCACGGAGCGCTTCGACGTCATGGACGCGAAGAACGAGTACAGCGAGGCGTACTTCTCGCACGGCCTCGCCGTCCAGACCGCCGAGGCCGCCACCGAGATGATCTTCGACGAGATCCGCCGCGAGCTGGGGCTCGCCGAGTCGCGAGGCGTCCGGTTCGCCTGGGGCTTCGGCGCGCTGCCGGATGTCGAGGAGCACCGCAAAGTGTTCCAGTTGCTGCCGGCCGAACGGGAGCTCGGAATGACGCTGACCTCCGCCGGTCAGCTCGTCCCCGAGCAGTCCACCGCCACGCTCCTCGTGCACCATAAGGAGGCGCGGTACTTCAAGACGTGACGCGGCGCTGATCGTTTGACGCGGTGATTCCGTCTAACCTCGCATGCGGGCATGCCACCGCCCTCCTTTGGTCGTCCTCCTCTCCGCCGCTATCCTCGCCGCCGCCGCCGGAGCGGCGCCCTGTTCCCAGGCGGCGGCCCAAACGGCGACCCAGAAGCCGGCAGCGCCGTCCTTGGACGTCCGGCGCACCGAGACTCCTCCGCGGATCGACGGCCAGTTGGACGATGACGTCTGGAAGCAGGCTCCGCTCAAGACCGGCGAGTGGGTGTCGTACAACCCGCTCTACGGCGAGCGGCTTCCCCACCAGACGACGGTCTGGGCCGCGTACGACAAGCGCTATCTCTACT
Organism: uncultured Acidobacteriota bacterium; assembly: GCA_963809475.1. GTDB lineage: Bacteria > Acidobacteriota > Vicinamibacteria > Vicinamibacterales > JAKQTR01 > JAKQTR01. Next base: position 1,638,333 of record CAWEJS010000001.1, on the reverse strand, counting down.
TCGCCTTCCGCTGCATCGATCCCGAGCCCGGCAAGATCAAGACCACGGTCGCGCGGCGCGACAACGTGTGGAACGACGACTGGGTGGGCCTGTCGCTCGACGCGATGGGTAACGGCCAGACGTCGTACGACATGTTCGTCAATCCCAGCGGCGTCCAGGGCGACATCCTCACCAGCTCGGCCAAGGGCGAGAGCACCTCGGTGGATTGGGTGTGGGACAGCGCCGCGCGGCTTACGCCGGACGGCTACACGGTGGAAGTCCGGCTCCCCGTGCAGAGCATCCGCTTCAAGAGCGGCGCGGAAGTCCCGATGCGGATCCTGTTCTGGCGCCGGGTCAGCCGCCTCGGCGTGTCGGTGTCGTGGCCCGACATCCCGCCGGGCAAGTCGGTCTTCGAGCGGGATGCGGGCTTCCTCGTGCGCGACCTGGCCTGGCCCGGCGTGCGCGAGGTCATCCCGAGCATCACCGAGTCGGTCAACCAGGCACGTCAGACGCCCGACGACTGGTCGGCAGCGCGCGGCAAGGCCAGCCTTGGCGTGAGCGCGAAGCTCGGCCTCACCTCCGCCGTGACGGTCGAAGGCACGGTCAACCCCGACTTCAGCCAGGTCGAGAGCGATGCCTTCCAGGTGGAGGTGAACCAGCGATACCCGGTGTTCTACAGCGAGAAACGGCCCTTCTTCATGGAGGGGATGGGCGTGTTCGAACTCGCGGGCGCCGGGGGCGACGGCAACATGGCGGCGGCCGTGCACACGCGCCGGATTGTGGACCCGGCGTTCGGCGTCAAGCTCTCGGGTACGCTCGGCAAAGTGACCTTCGGCACGATCAGCGCCGCTGACAGCGCCGCGGGACGCCTCGATCCCGAGTTCGAGGGCAAGCGCAAGCTGTTCAACATCGCGCGCGCGACCTTCAGCCTCGGGCCCAGCAGCTACGTGGGCGCCATCGTCACCGACACTGAGTTCGCCGGCGGATCCAACCGCGTGGCCGGCGGCGACGTGTCGATCAGGTTCGGGCGCCAGCAACTGAGCGCCACGGTCCTGCACTCGGCGTCCGAGGATCCCGGCGGGGACCAGTCGCGGTCGGGCGAGATGGCACAGGCCACGTACGGCTTCAGCTCGCGCAGGTTCGGGTTCGCCACGCAGATCGAGCACTACGACAAGCCGTTCCAGATGGACACGGCGTTCTACAACCGCACCGGCGTCACGGGCGGATGGGCGTACGCCGGCGTCAACTTCTACCCGGACAAGGCGCGGGTGCCGTGGCTCAAGAAGATCAACCCGTTCGTCTTCCTGCAGTACGCCCACGACCGCGAGCAGGGCGGGGACGACCGGATCCAGGTCTATGCGGTCCGGGCCAATCTGACGCGCAACGGGAGCGTGCGAGGCGACGTCATCCTCGCGCAGGAGGCGTGGGCCCGGCGCGAGTTCGACCAGACCATCTACCGCCTGCAGGGCAGCATGCAGGTGACCAGGTGGCTCTATCTGAGCGGACAGCTCAGGACCGGTGAGGGCCTGTACTACGATCTCGTCGACCCATTCGTCGGCCCGTCGAACCTGCAGTCGCTGTCCATCACGCTGCAGCCCAGCGCCCGCTTTGCGCAGCGCGTGGACCTGCAGCGCGTGACGCTCGATCGGCCCGATGCCGGGTCGCGCGTCTACGACGTTCGCGTGATCAACTCGAAGACGACGTACCAGTTCACGTCGAGGCTGGCCCTGCGCGGCATCCTGCAGTACGACAACTCGAAGCGGCGCGTGCTGAGCGACGTCCTGGCGTCGTACGAGGTGCGCCCGGGCACCGTGTTCTATGCGGGCTACGGGGCGCTCTTCGAGAAGCGCGACTATCGCGACGCCGCGTGGGTGGCTGGCGAGGGCCGCTACCTGTCGACGACCCGGGGGCTGTTCATCAAGGCGTCCTACCTGCGCCGGTTCTGACGCCGGAGATCTGGAGCGGCGGGATCCGCACGCCGCGGGCGCAGCAGTCGATGAGTACCGCGAGGCGCCGCGATCGCGTCTCTTCCCGCTTCGCGCTCATCACCCAATGCCCCGTCGTCCTCCGGTACCACGGCGCCTGCGCTTGGTAGAACGCCCACGCGGGGGCGTTGGCCTTGATGGCCTTCACGAACGCCGGGCTGAGTGCTGGCTGCTGTTGTTCGAACGAGTACACGCCGCTGCGCTTCGCCTCCCTCGCCGTGAACGCGTCCAGGCCGGCTTTCGTCATCCTGCCGGCCTTCGTCAGCCGCTCGACGTGGGCGATGTTCCGGCGGCTCCACGTGCTCCGCGGCTTCCGCGGCGTGTAGCGCTGGCTGAAGCTGTCCTCGTCCAGTCGGTGGACGACGCCGTCAATCCACCCGAAGCACAGCGCTTCGTCCAGGGCCTGCGAGTAGGTGATGCCGCGGCTCGCCGCGTGCACTTTGAAGAGGCGCATCTCCAGCTCGGTCGCCGTGGCGTGGTGCTTCTCGAGCCACGCGCGAAACGCGGCCGGGGCGCGGAACGCCTTCGGAGCGGGAGTTGCCTTGGTCATGCTGGTCATCGCTGGCACGGGCGTGCTGGCCATGATACCGGAAGCCGGTGGGGTCAGTCGGTGGGGTCAGACTCGACCGGGGTAGCATCTACCCCGGTCGAGTCTGACCCCACCGGCACCATAATAGTACCGGACCCCTGGAGGTTGGACATGCAGTTGAGCCCCACGCGTGCCGCCGCCGCGGCAATGCTGGTAGCGCAGTTGGTCGTGCTGTCGCTGCTGGCGGCAACGCTCGCCGCGCAGAGCCGAGACCAGCCCGTTCGCAAGCCCACGGACCCCGGCATCATCACGACGCGTCAGGCCATCACGCCAGCCGGTGTTCAGAGCGTGTTTGAGGGCCGTGTCTACGGCGTCGCCTTCGGTGCCGGCTCCGACACCCTGTGGGTACTGACGGCCAGCGACGTCTACGAACTCGACTGGTTGGCGAACGCCGTGCGGCAGCGCGCCGACACCGGGTTGACGCCCGGCCTCCAGGGCCTGCGATTCGATCCGATCGATGGCCGGGCGCTCGTCGCGGGGGCAAGCCGGACCCGTCCGGAGGGTAAGCCTGCTGAGGTCCGTCTTGGGGCCATCGCGGCCAGCCGGGCGGGGGCGTCGGGCGCGACCGGGGGGGCCGTGACGCCGGTCGACGCCGTCGCTGCCGCCAGTGCTCCGGCCCCGGGCGCCGTCGCTCCCGCTGCCCCCGTCGCCGCGCCGGCCCAAACCGGCCCCGTCGCACCGACGCCGATGCAGCCGATTGCCGGCCAACTCGGTGGCTACATCGCAGGCGCCCTTGCCGTCACGCCGGCCCCCCGCGCGGACGGCCGCCGCCTCGCCCTCGTGCCCCTCATTGCCGACGACGCCGTCGCCGTCGTCGACCTGCAGAGCGGCGCCGTGCGCGGCACGGTCAAGACCGGCATCGCCCCATTCGGCGCGGTCGTGAACGCCAGCGGCACGGTCGCGTGGGTGTCGAACTGGGGCGGCCGCGTACCGCTCGAGGGCGAGCCTTCCGCGCCGACCGGCGAGACCGATGGCGCCGACCGCGTTCTGGTGGACACGCGCGGAGTTGCGGCCTCCGGCACCGTCGCGCGGATCGATCTCGAGGCCATGCGCGTCACCGAGACCATCGAGGTGGGCACTCACCCGACAGCGCTCGCCTGGGACGAACCGCGCGAGCGCCTCTATGTCGCGCTCGGCAACGATGATGCCGTCGCGGTGGTGGACACCAGGCGCCGCGCCGTCGCGGGCCGCATCGAGATTCGGCCGTTCGGCCGCGACATCAACGGCATAGCGCCGACCGCGCTCGCCCTTGCATCCGACGGCAGCCGTCTCTACGTGGCGTGCGGCGGCATCAACGCCATCGCCGTGATCAACACTGCTGACCGGTCGCTCGCCGGGCTCATCCCCACCGCCTGGTATCCCGACTCGCTGGCGCTCAGCCCGGACGGGCGGATGCTCGCGGTGGGCGCGCTGCTCGGCGCCGGGTCCGGCTGGCGGCGCCCTTCGATCCCGTCATTCTCGCTCCGCATCCCGATTCCCTCGCGCCGCTATGTGCATGCCAACCGTGGGTCCATCAGCGTGATGCCCGTGCCAGCCGAGCGCGATCTCGCAAACGACACGCTGGCCGTCGCCGAGAACAACCACCTGCCGCTCGTGGTGTCGGGAGGTCGGCCCGCGACCCCGGGGCGCCAGGTCACGACCGCGGGCGACGCGTCATCCGCACGTGCCGCCGCCGCCCGTCCGCTCCCGGCGAAGCCCACCGCCGTTCCGCTGGCGGCCGGCGATCCATCACTCATCGAACACGTCGTCTACATCATCAAGGAAAACCGCACCTACGACCAGGTGCTCGGCGACCTGCCGCAGGGCAACGGCGATCCCTCGTACGTGCTCTTTGGCGAGGACGTCGCGCCGAACCAGCGCCGCCTCGCGCGCGAGTTCGTGCTGCTCGACAACCTCTATGCGACCGGCGGCAACAGCGGCGACGGGCACCAGTGGGTGACGCAGGCCAACGAAGCCGACTACGCCATGTGGCCCGGCTACACCGGGCGGAGCTACCCGTACGACGGTGCGGACCCGCTGGCCTACGCGCCGGGCGGGTTCATCTGGGACGGCGCGCGCGCGAAGAAGAAGACCGTCCGCGTCTACGGCGAGTTCGTCCCGGCAGAGCGAAGCGTCGCTTCCAAAGAGCGTGCGAGCTTGCTCCAGGAGTGGGAGAAGGGCGCCGACTTCAGCGGCCGCTGGAAACCCACGCCACGCGTGCAGGGCCTGGTGGATTCCGTCGCGCCCGACTTCCCTGCCTTCTCCCTGGCGATTCCCGATGTGGTTCGCGCCGACCTCTTCGTGCGCGACGTTCGTAACTGGGAGCAGGCCGGCGCCATGCCCAACCTGGTGATGGTGCTGCTGCCGGGCAACCACACCTACGGCACGTCGCCCGGTCTCTCGACGCCTCAGGCCATGGTCGCCGACAACGACCTCGCGCTCGGCCGCGTGGTCGATGCCCTCTCGCACAGCCGCTTCTGGCCGCGCATGGCCATCTTCATCGTCGAAGACGATGCGCAGGACGGGGTGGATCACGTGGACGGGCACCGGACCGTCGCGCTGGCGGTGAGCCCGTACGTGCGCCGCCGCCACGTGGACTCGACGTTTTACTCTCACCCGAGCATCCTGAAGACCATCGAGTTGATCCTCGGGCTGCCGCCGCTTTCGATCTTCGACCGTATCGCCAACGACATGCGGGCCAGCTTCAGCGACGAGCCCGACCTCACGCCGTATACCGCCGTCGTTCCCAAGCAGTCGCTCCACGACGTGAACCCGCCCGCCAGCGCGTTGAGGGGTGCGGAGCGGGAAGGGGCTCTTGCGTCGGCGCGGATGAGGTTCGACGTGCCTGACGCGGCGCCCACCGACCGGCTCAACCGCGTCGTCTGGCACGCGATCCGGGGATGGGGCGTGCCCTACCCCGGCGTCAAGCGGGCCGTGTTCGCGCCGCTGTCGATCGACGTGGACGATGAGGAGCGGGAAGAGGCGAAGGCGGGCAAGCGGTAGTGGCCGCCCCGGGCACCGCGCCTACCCTTTCCGCACGAAGTGCGGCATGGTCTCAGGGACCTCGAGAGAGAGCTCGACCAGGCCCCGAAACTCGCCGGCTTCGAACCATGGGGCCTGGTAGATGACCTTGTGAACGCCCCCCTCTTCGATTGTGTAGGCGTGGACCCGAGGGTTTGCGAGCAGGTCGGCCACCAGGCTTCGAGCCGGCTCCGGATGGCAGTCGAGCAGGTTCTTCCCGGCGAGGCCGCGACCGCCGTCGGCCTCGAATGCCTTCGCTGATCTGTCGTTCATGTAGAGAATGACGCCTCCCCGGTCGCACACAGTCACGGCTCCAGAGAACTCCTTGAACCAATTCATCGGTGGACTCCCCTGGCTCGCACTTGCGGTCTCCCGCGCCTTCCCGGCGCCAGCCGATGACGATATCGTCATCGAGGCGAGGCCCTTTGCGTAATTAGACCCGACCCCTTATCCAGACGATCGAGGTCGGAGGCGGCGGGGCGGGTCGGGGCGCGGGAGTTGCCCCGGTCGGCGGGGGCGCGGGCGGCGGCGCGGGGGAATTGCGGTTGTAGCGCGCATAATTTGGAATCGCCAGCATCGGCTTGCCGTCGGCGAACCGCCCGGTGACCACCTTCACGCCGCCGAGCAGGCCGGGCCGCCACTCTGCCGCGAGCGGCACGTCCGGCGGCAGAACGCCACTGATGTCCTGGTCCACCTGCTCGATGTTGTAGACGAGTGGCCCTACGCGCAGCGCGACCTTGCCCTTCACGGGCGAGGGGGCGTCGCTGCCGGAGATGACGCGGTCGCTGCCATATACGCGCTGGATGGGCATCGCCAGCGTGAACGCGATCGTGTCGCCGCGCTTCCACACGCGCGAGACCTCGACATAGCCGTTGGTCTCGCTCGCGCGCACCGGCGTGCCGTTCACCACGATCCGGCTGATGCCGTCCGCGGCCGGCGTGGCGCGGTACAGGCTGCTCACGTCGCGCCTCGGCGCCCGGATGCGCACGGCGAACCGGGCCGAGGCCTTCGGGTTGATCGTGAGCGTGACCGCACCGTCCCACGGGTAGTCCGTCGCCTGCACCACCTCCACGTCCGTGCCCGCCACGTCGCCCACGTCGATGCGGCTGCCGGCAAACAGGTTCACGTAGAGCGCGTCGTCCGCCTTCGAGTACATCCACGTCGGCAGCATCAGCAGCGTCCGCGCGATGTTGCCGACGCAGCACGGGCAGTTGTGCCACGGCGTCCGCTGCTGGTTCGCGTCGAGCGGGTTCGTGTAGTAGAAGGCCGTGCCGGCGAGGTCCATCGCACCGAAAAGCGCGTTGTAGAGCGTCTGCTCGTAGAGGTCGGCGTACTGCGCGTTGTGGTACGCGAGGTGCAGCTTCCACTGGAAGAAGATCTCGCCGCAGCTCGAGCACGCCTCGCAGTAGGCGTTGTTGCGCAGCGAGTAGTCCGGCCCGAACCCTTCCGAGGTCTCGCCGCTGCCCACGCCGCCCGTCAGGTAGTACTTCTTGTGGACGATGTTGTCCCAGAGCGACTTGACGGCGCTCTGGTAGTCCACGTCGTGCGTCTCGACCGCGACGTCCGCCATGCCCGAGTAGGTGTAGACCGCGCGGACCGCGTGACCGACAGCCTCGTACTGCTGCTGGACCGGCAGGTGGCTCTGGTCGTACTCGGAGCCGCCCTTGCGGCAATCGAGCAGGAACTTCGCGAGCGCAACGTAGCGGTCGCCCGGGCCCGCGGCGGCGCCCCGCGGCTTCTCCACCTCGTTGACGAAGCGCCCGAATCGCACGAGCGCCTGCTCCATCTCCTGGTGCCCGTCGAACCACTCCTGCTTCGGCGGCGGGCCGATGTGGTCCGCCCAGCAGTCCGCGAGGCGCTTGGCCGCGTCGTAGAGCCGGCGGTCGCGGCCCTCGGTCATCATGAAGTGGTTGATCGCCGACTCGATGAAGTAGCCCGCGACGTAGCCCTCATGGTTCGGGCGTGCCGCCGGGGACCAGGGCGCCGTCCACGGCTCGCGCGCCGCCGCCGGATAGCCCGACGCCGGCGCCGACTCGCGCAGCGTGAACGCCGTCTGCAGGTAGCCGTCAGGATGCTGCGCCGCGAGGATCTTCGGGATCCAGTCCTCGATCGTCTCGCGCATCTTCGCCTGCGCGGCCGCGATCTCCTTATCGCCCTGTGGATCGACCATCAGCGCCAGGCAGATCGATTCGACCGTCTGATGCACCCACGCGTTCGAGAACACGTAGCCCTTGTGAACGCCGTGCGGCTCGCCGCGCAGCGCCTTGGCCGCCTCGACGAAGTTGTCGATGCCGCCGTCGCCGCGGTTTGGCGGGATGTCGGTGCGGTTGATCTGGGCGATGCAGTACGGGATCCACGACGTGATGAGCGCGCGCGCCCGCGAGGCCCAGAACCGGCTCGTGATGGTGTGGCGCCGGGTGACGACGGGCATGAGCTGCTCCGCGGGCGGCGGCAGCTCGACCTTGACGAGCAGCGACGAGGACGCGGACGCGCTCCCGTCTTCGGTGGCGAACGCGATGACGTACTCGCCCGGCTCCGAGAACGTCGCCGTCGTCGTCCGGGCCGCCGGGTCGGCGAAGGTCGCCGTGCCGGGCCCCGAGCGCTTGCTCCACCGGAACGTCGCGTCCGCGCCGAGTGGCGGCGGCGCCGGCGGCTCCGGCGTGCCCGGCCGGCGGCGCGTCCGCTGCGGCGGCGCGCCGTATCCCGCCCAGGCGTTCAGATAGGTCCGTCCGTGGCGCATGACGACGCGGTCAACGCCCGCGATCGCGTTAAGGGGCGGCGTTGGGGCCTGGGCCACGGGTGCCACCTGCCCGCCGGCCGCGAGCTCAACGAACGGCGCCGCTATCGCGACGAAGGTGGCTTTCCCTGCTGTCGCCAGGAGCGTACGTCTCGTCAGGGTGTTCTCCGGCGTCTGGTCTGACATGCATCACCTCGATCCGTTGCCCGCCGATGATACCCGAGGTACGCGCTCGATGGAGGCTCTCCCGTCGCCTCTTCGCCATCCCGTCAGGCAGACGGTCCTTCGGCTCGGCGCGCAGCTCCCAGGCGGCTTGAGTTTCAGAGGCCCGTCAGGCCCGCGTCCGTCATCGCGCGCTCGAGCAGCGGTAGGACTCCGAGCCGGACGGCCCACTGCCGGAGATACGCCACGTCCAGGCGCTCGCGCTGCACGGTCATGATCCCGACAACGTCGCGCCACTGCCGGTCCGAGCCCGACCCGGTCCTGGCGGACCATTGGAGCTTGCCGAGGATGGCATCCTCCGGCGCCGTCACTGCCAGCTCAGGCGCATCGGGCCCCGGGCCGAGCCGCGCGACGCGCCGACGCGCGATCTGTTGAAGCCCGAAACCGCCGGGCCGCGGGACGAACACGTCCACCTTGAACGCCGAATGCCGATGGATCGCATTGAAGCTTCGGCCGGTCCGGATGGCGCGGTCGACCGCTTCGGAATCAACGTAGAACTCCGGGGTCAGCGCCTCGACGAGTGCGGGAACGTGCGGCGGCGCCAGCTCAGCGACGATGTCGGCGTCATTCGTGCTGCGGGGGAAGCCCCAGGCGGAACTGGCCATCGAGCCGACCACCGCGTGCGGAACTCCGAGCGAGTCCAGCACGGATGCGACCAGCAGCAGCACCTCGGTCGTCGTCATCGGTCTGGCTCGGGCACGGCAAGCGCATCGTGCTCGACCTCGCGTTCGAGGTGCCAGGCGAGGCGGACCCGCTCCGCGAGCATTGCGGCAAGCTCGGCCGCGCTCGCCGCGGGGTGCTGGCTGCGGAGGCCGGCCATGGCCAAGGCAGCCGCGGCCGCGCAGAGGTTGTCGACCTGCGCCAGGCGTTCGCCCGGTGACATCGCGCGGAGGATCGCGATCTGCACGCGGGCGGCGTCTGAGGAGGTGTCCGAAAGCTCCGGGGCCATGGTGTGCGTCGCCATTCTAGCAGGCCTCCGCCCGGGTCATGGCTCGCCCCTCACCTCCTCGCCTTCCCGTCGGGCAGGCGGTCCTTCTGGATGCTGTACGACTCGAAGTAGCGCTGCTTCCGGGCCATCGGGTTCATCATCTGCGCGTAGTCGGCGGCCTCGGCGCGCAGCTCCTCCGCCACCTTCTTCAGCTCCCCATCGTCGCCCGCGTAGCCGAGGATGCGCTGGGCCGTCTTCTCGAGGCGGGCCCGGGCCTCGCGGAACTTGCCCTGCCGGTTCAGCTCGAGCGCCTCGTCGCGAGCGCGCGCGGCGTAGAGCCGGGCCACCGCGCGGTCGACGATGAGGTCGCGGGGCTGGCCCTGGAGGGAGCGGGCGGCACCGTAGCTCCAGCCGAGAACCTGCGGGGGCGCCGGGAGGGCGCCGTCGCGGTCCGAGAGGGCGAACTGGACGGCAATCGTATCGCCCGCGTGGCCGGCCGGGAACTTGAGCGCGACCACCACGTCCAGTTGCTGGCCCGAGACCAGGTCGCCCAGGCGGACCTGGATACCGCCGGTGACCTCCGCCGTCTCGAGGGCGTTGAGCGGCGCCGCCTCGACCCCCTCCGGCAAACGAAGCGTGAGGCAGGCGTCGTGCGCGACCACCTGGAGCAGCTCGCCCAGCTCGCTCGTGAGCAGGTCCGGGATCTGCGCCGGCCGCTCGATGAAGTAGAAGCGCCCGCCCGACGCGTCGGCCATGCCGCGGAGCAGGCGCTCGTCGAAGTCCGCGCCCACGCCGAACGTGCTCGTGGCGATGCGCCCCTCCCGGCGCGCCGCGCCCGCCAGGCTCACCAGCTGCGCCGGGTCGTCGATGCCGACGTTGGCCAGGCCGTCCGTCAGCAGGAGGCACCGGCCGACGTCCGCGGCGCCCAGGTGCGCGGCCAGCTGGCCGCAGCCTGCCGCCCAGCCGCCGTGGAGGTCCGTCGAGCCGCGCGAGTCGACGCGGGCCAGTTTCGCCAGCGCGTTCCGGCGGGCCTCTGCCGTCGCCTGCACCGACTCCACCACCACCTCGATCTGGTCGTCATAGGCGACGAGCGAGAAGCGGTCGGCCGGCTTGAGCGCCTGGAGCGCGAGGCGCACGGCCTCGCGGGCGAGGACGATCTTCGGGCCGCCCATCGAGCCCGAGCGGTCCAGTACCAGCGCCAAGTGGAGCGGCTCGCGGCCCTTCTTGGGCGGGGCTTCCGGGGCGGTGATGGAGACGAGGGCGTGGCGGGCGCTGCCCCGGGTGGCGCGAATGAGGTGACGGTCGATACGAATAGTGCAGTTCACTGAGTCCTCCTGCCGGGCGGTTGTAGTGCGCGGATGGTTGTTGCGGGCGCCCGGCTGCCTGAACTCAGGATACGAGGAGGGTGTGACGGATCAGGTCACGCGCCGATCGGGACATCGTGCCGGGAGCCGCGAGCAGGTCCGGCGTCCGAATTGCCACGGTGCCCGCGAATCCGCCAAGATGGGTACTTCACGAGGAGCTTAACGTGGACGAGCCGGAAGAAGATTTCGCGACGATGTTCGAGGCCTCCCTCCAGGTAAGGCGCCATGCGAGGGGAGAGACGATCGAAGGCACGATCGTCGCCATCGGCCCGGAGGTGGCCTTCGTCAACGTCGGCGGCAAGGGCGAGGCGCAGATCGAAGTCGACGAACTGAAGGACGCCGACGGCCGGCTTGAAGTCGCCGTGGGCGAGCGCATCCAGGCCATGGTCGTGTCGACTGAGGGCGGGCTGACCCTCTCACGGAAGCTGGCCCGCGGGGCCGCGACCGACCAGCAACTCGAAGACGCGTTCCGCGCCGGCCTGCCGGTCGAAGGCAAAGTCGAGCGGGCGGTGAAGGGCGGATACGAGGTGCGCATCGGCCGCCAGCGCGCCTTCTGCCCGTTCTCCCAGATCGACATCATCCGGAATACGACACCGGCGGATCACGAAGGCCACGTCTACACCTTCCGCATCATCGAGTACAAGGAGGGCGGTAGGAACCTCATCGTGTCGCGGCGGGCGCTGCAGGAAGAGGAGCAGCAGGCGCGCGCGGCGGAGATCCGGCAGTCGATTGTGCCCGGCGCGGTGATGACGGGGCGCGTCGCCTCGGTGCGCGACTTCGGCGCGTTCGTCGAGCTGGGCGGCGGGATTCTGGGCCTCCTGCACATCTCGGAGATGGGCTGGTCTCGCGTGGCGGACGCCGCGCAGGTGGTCGCGCCGGGTCAGGAGGTCACCGTCAAGGTGCTGCGCGTCGAGGCCGACGGGCAGAAGATCGCCCTCGGGCTGAAACAACTGAGCGCCGACCCGTGGTCCACGGTGCCGGACCGATATGAAGTGGGCCAACTGCGCCCCGGACGAGTGACGCGGGTCACCGACTTCGGCGCGTTCATCGAACTGGAGCCAGGCGTGGAAGCGCTGGCGCACGCCTCCACGTTCGCTCCGACGGGCCGGGCGGGCGGCTGGTCCGCGACGATCCCGCCTGGCACGACGGGCGTGTTCGAGATTCTGAGCCTCGATCTCGAGAGGAAGCGAATCGGCGTTGCGCTCGCGATGGAAGGCCTGGCGCCGGAGGGCGGGACGGCCGCGCGGCAGCACGAGATCACGGTGGGCGCGCGCCTTACCGGAAGGGTGGAGCGGCACGAGAGGTTCGGGGTGTTCGTGTTCCTCTCCTCGGATCGCACCGGCCTCATTCCCATGAGCGAAACGGGACTGGAGAAGGAAGCCGACGTGGTGAAGGCGTTCCCTGTCGGGAGCGACGTCGAGGTCGAGGTGCTCGAGGTCGACCCGGCGGGCCGCCGCATCCGGCTCAGCCGCAAGGCCGTCCTCGATGCGCAGGGGCGTGACGAACTGCGCGACTACGCCGAGCGCACGGAAGCCGCCGGCGCGCAGGCGTTCGGCGGGTCGTTGGCCGACAAGCTCCGCGGGGCGCTGAAACCGCGCAAGGAATGAGCTACCGGCCCGCGTCTAGCCGTTCTGCTGGCCATGGCGGGCGTCATGGCAACAACGGGCGTGAGGCGGTGCGGGCGCGACGGTCGCCACGGGGCGAGATGATACCCGAGCGTGGGAATGGGGGCGCGATCAGGCCGCGAAAACCCCGAACGGCAGCGCGTCTCTCAGTACCTGTCCGGCGCCCAGCGCTGCCGCGCTTGGACTCGGTCGATCACGAATCGGGCGCCCTGGTTGTCGGATGGGTTGAGCCAGAGGATGCGTTCGAAGACGCCCGCGGCCTCGTCGAACCGATCGAGGCGCCACAGGCAGAGGCCATAGCCGTAGAGGCAGCGGAGAAACGGCCGGTTGTCGATGAGTCCCCACGACAGGACCCCGTCGAACCTGTTTCCCAGCGACAATTCCCCGATCCGCACGCCGACCTCGTAGTGGCGCATCGCGAGGTCCGCGCCGTCGTCGAACACGAAGTTCCCGAGGTGCGCGTGAGCGTCGAGGCAACGCAGGTCCGCCTCGCAGAGGGCCATGAGGGATTTGCGCGCGCCGTACCGGTCGCCGCGGTCCTTCTGCTCGATAGCGAGGCAGACCGGATCGCTGTCGGGATCATCGAGATCCAGGCCCGGCAGGATCTGCTCCAACTCGAACAGCGGTCGCGGCCCTCGCGCGATGATCGGCATCGCCCACTCCTCGATCGGATCGCCCTCCTCTCCCCAGTACTCGTCCCCGGGATCCCACTCTCCCCTCGCTTCGAGCCTCAGGGGCACGAGCCCGAGGGCCGTAGCGTCGATATGCTTCGAAACCACCTCTCCCGACATGCAGTCGCGCCCCTCGTCCGTCCAGGAAGTGAACGGCCTGACGCCGAGGATCTCTCCCGGTACAAAACCCCAAAACCGCCGGGCGCGAAGCCGTACAGCAGCCCAGCCGGGCAGCCGCATGCAGGCCATGGACATCCCGCTGTTCGCCAGGAAGACGAGGTCGATGGGATCCGCCGCGGATTCGGCCGCCGCGCGGCCCAGAATGTCAGCGGAGACGTCGCCGGACGCGGCGCCCTTCAAAGGTCCGACGGGGACTTCGGCCAGGTCGAGCGCCAATTCCAGGACCGTCATGGAAGGACTGCGCGCCAGGAACGTTCGCGCCATCGACACGGCCTCGTTCAGGGATCCGACGACGCTCCGGCTCCTCGTCGGCGCGAACACCGCGTCTGACATGCGGGCGCATTCTTCGGTCCGGCCCCGTTCGTCAGCGCCCAGCACGGCCAGCACCCGGCTGAGCCGTTCGGCGAGTGCGCCGGGCAACCGTTTGAGTTCGGCAGCATCCAGCACGATCGGCAGGCGGGTGTTTTCCGAGACAAAGAGCGCAAGCCGTCTCCGCCCCACCTGGAAGGCCGTCCCGTACCAGTCGCCGAGCTTCGTCGCGGACCGAGGCACGTCTGCCGGGGGTGACGCGCGCAGCCGGCGCAGGAGTTGTTGGGTGCACCGAAGAGCGACCACCGAATCCTCCCCGAGTTGGCGCCCGCCGGTTTGATCCCGCAGGCGGGTCGTCGACATTCAGCCTTCATCATCGCAGCCAGGCGGCTGAGGGGCAACCGGATGGTGGACTGAGGCGCCCGCGGCAGAAGCAAGTGACGTCAGTCATGGCTCGGACGCCGCGCCCGCCCGGCTGTCTGAACTCACTGTGCGAGGGGGGTGTGACGGGGGAGAGTTCACGGAGGCAATGGTTGGACCCTCTGGGTGGAGCGGTCAGAACTCGTTCCGGAAACCGTTTCTTCGACCTGTCGTCGTGATACCCTCTGGAAACTGGTTGGGCACCATGCGCTATTGGTGGGTCAATCAAAACCAGACGTATGGGGCCGAGATTCGCGGGGGTTATGTGGTCGCCGAAGCGGAACGCGAACGGAGCCCGCAACCAGTTCTACGAAAACATGCGACAGGTGTCGCCTGGCGATGTCGTATTCTCGTTCTGCGATACGCGAATCAAGGCCATTGGCGTAGTCACAGGCAGGGCGCAGACCGGCCCAAAGCCGGACTTCGGCGCCGCCGGTGCAAACTGGTCACGCGAGGGCTGGTTCGTCCCGGTTGACTATTGCACGTTGAGCCATCAGGTTCGACCAAAGGACCACACCGGGATTCTGCGTCCTTTCCTGCCGCCGAAGTACTCCCCCCTCCAAGAGAGCGGAGGCGGCATCCAGTCCGTCCACCTCACCGAACTACCGCAGGCCCTCGCCGACGCTCTAATCGGCTTGATCGGGCAAGCATACTGGGATGCGTACGCGATGATTGCCGCTCAGAGCGCGGCTGAACCGCTCGACTCGGAAACCGAGATTGCGGATTCGAAGACAATCGGAGCAACGTTCAAAGAGCAGATCGTCAGAGCGCGGCGGGGTCAGGGCGTATTCAGGGCCAACGTTCTCCTCCGTGAAGAGTACCTGTCGCGTAACCCGCACATCGATCATCTTTTCGACCAAGGGTACATCACGTTCTCGAGCAGTCAGGAGTTGGTCATTGTTCCGGAGGTTCGAGACAAACTACTGGATGCCTGGGGAATCGATGAGGGTGTGCGGGTTGGTGAGTTCTCGCGCGAGCAGAACAGTTACCTCGACTATCACAGGAAGAACGTGTTCAGGCACAGCCTTCTCGCAAGGTAGCCGGTGCAAGCCTCGGAAAGTTGCCCAACACCCCGCCCTGCCGTTAGTCTTGGGCCGGCTCGCACGCGAATCCGCGGCGTCAGCCCGACGGGGAGAATCATGACGACGCACCATCACACGTTCACCACCATGCTTGCCTCAGCGCTGTTGCTTCTCGCGCTGTGCCTGCCAGCCGGCACGGCCCAAGCGCAGGCTCCCGCCCTGGCGGCGGCGCCGGGCAAGGCTCGGACGGCGCTCGACCGCTACGTCGAGACGCCCGACCCGAGCTACAGGTACTCCTTGGCCGCCACGATCAAAGGCGAGGGCTTCACGGCGTTCGTCCTCAACATGACCTCGCAGACGTGGCGCACGGCGGCCGAGGTGGATCGCCCGGTCTGGAAGCACTGGCTGACGGTCATCAAGCCGGCCAGGGTGCGGCACCAGAAGGCGCTGCTCTTCATCACGGGCGGCAGCAACACGAGCGACCCGCCGAAGGCGGCCGACGAGAACCTCGCGCGCGTCGCGGTGGCCACAGGGTCCCTCGTCGCGGAACTGCGCCTGGTCCCGAGCGAGCCGCTCAAGTTCGCCGACGCGAAGGAGCCGCTGACGGAAGACGGCATCATCGCCTACACCTGGGACAAGTTCCTGCGCGGCGGCGACGACCAGTGGCCGCTGCGGTTGCCGATGACGAAGGCGGCGGTGCGCGCGATGGACGCGGTGACGTCATTCTGCGCCGGCGACAACACGAAGATCGACGGCTTCGTGGTGTCGGGCGCGTCGAAGCGCGGCTGGACGGCCTGGTCCACGGCCGCGGTGGATCGGCGCGTCGTCGCGGTCATCCCGATGGTCATCGACCTGCTCAACCTGGTCCCGTCGTTCCAGCACCACTACGCGGTCTACGGCTACTACGCGCCGTCGGTCATCGACTACGAAGACGCGGGGATCATGGACCGGCTCGGCACGCCCCGATTCGCCGAGCTGATGGACCTCGAGGAACCCTTCGAGTACCGCGCGCGCCTGACGATGCCCAAGTTCATGATGAATGCGACGGGCGACCAGTTCTTCCTGCCGGACTCGTGGCAGTTCTATCTGAATGAGCTGCCGGGCGCGAAGTATGTGCGTTACGTTCCGAACACGGACCACTCGCTGCGCCAGTCCGACGCATGGCTCAGCCTCACGGCCTTCTACAACGCCATCATCTCGGGCACGCCGCTGCCGCGGTTCACGTGGCAGGTGGAGAAAGACGGCACGATCCGCGTGCGCACGACGGACGCGTTGAGCGCGGTCACGCTCTGGCAGGCGACGAACCCGGGCGCGCGCGACTTCCGCCTGAGCAGCATCGGCCGGAAGTGGATGGGCTCGCCGCTCGAGCCGCAATCGCCGGGTGAATACGTCGCAAAGGTGCCCCGGCCCTTCCGCGGCTTCACGGCGTACGTCGTCGAGCTGACGTTTCCGAGCGGCATTCCCGCCGCGCCCTTCAAGTTCACGACGGGCGTGAAGGTGGTTCCGGACGTCGAGCCGTTCCGGGACGTCGTGGACGCGAAGAAGTGACGGAGAGCGAGCAGATGGGTGTCCTATGGATCGCCGGGAGTTCCTGAAGGTCGCTGGCGCGGCGTGGCTGCCGGGCCTGTGGGTGGGGTCCGCCCGGGCGCGCGCGGCGCCCGGCGACGGCAGGGTGTGGACGGTCCTCGGCCCCATCGCACCGGAGGAGTTCGGCAGCGCCCTGTGCCACGAGCACGTGCTCGTGGACTTCATCGGCGCGGATCGCGTCAGTCGCGACCGCTACGACGCCAACGAGGCGTTCGACGTGGCCCTCCCCCACCTGCGGCGAGCCCGGGAACTCGGCTGCCGCGGCTTCGTCGAGTGCACGCCGGCCTACCTTGGACGGGACCCTCGCCTCCTCGCGCGCCTGGCCCGGGCCGCGGATTTGCACATCCTCACCAACACCGGCTACTACGGCGCGGCGAAGGACCAGTACGTGCCGCGGCACGCCTTCGACGAGAGCGCGGACCAGCTTGCCGACCGGTGGGTCAAGGAATGGGAAGGCGGCATCGAGGGAACGGGCGTCCGGCCGGGCTTCATCAAGACGGGCGTGGACGCAGGACCGCTCTCTGCGATCGACCGCAAACTCGTCCAGGCGGCGGCCAGAACGCACGCCCGCACGGGCTTGACAATTGCCTCGCACACGGGCGACACGCACGCCGCGCTCGAGCAGCTGGAGGTCGTCGCACGCGAGGGTATCCGCCCGGACGCGTTCATCTGGGTGCACGCCCAGAACGGCTGGGAGCCGCAGTCGCGCGTCGATGCCGCGCGAACGGGCGCGTGGGTCGAGATCGACAACGTCTCCGAGAAGACCGCCGCGGAGTGCGCCAGCCGGGTCACCACCCTCAAGCAGGCGGGGCTTCTCCACCGGCTCCTGGTGTCCCACGACGCGGGCTGGTACCGGCCGGGCGAGCCGCGGGGCGGCAGCTTCCGGGGCTTCGAGGCGGTCTACACGGCCTTCATCCCGGCGCTCCGGCAGGCAAACTGGACTGACGCCGAGATCCGGCAGCTCATGGTCGCCAATCCGGCCGAGGCCTTCACGGTGCGGGTGCGGCGCGCGGCCCGGCGGTAGTAGGATCGCGGCACCATGAGCCGCACTGCCCTGCCCAACCTATTCCCCACGTGCCCCCTGCCGATCGCTCTTGCGGCCGTCATCGCGACGGCCGCGATCGTCTCGTCGTGCGCGGCGGCTGGCCTCCAGACGGACGGGCGGCCCGCGCATCCGCCCGCGGCCGCCCAGGCTGGGCCTCCGCTACTGGCGACGCCGCCGAGGCACACGACGGTCTCCATCCGGGGCGACAACTTCCTCATCGATGGCAAGCCGACCCTGAAGGGCGTCGTCTGGCGCGGCTACAAGCTCGAAGGCCTGCTCCCCAACTCGCGCATGGTGCAGGGCGTCTTCGACGACCTCAACCCGGACACGCGCGCGCGGTGGGCCTACCCGGACACGAAGGCGTGGGACGCGGCACGCAACACTCGCGAGTTCGTGGCGGCAATGTCCGAGTGGCGGCGGCACGGACTGCTGGCGGTGACGCTCAACCTGCAGGGCGGCAGCCCTGAAGGCTATTCGCAGGGCCAGCCCTGGCACAACTCGGCGTTCACTGAAGAGGGTGCGCTGCGGCCGGACTACATGGCACGCGCGGAGCTGATCCTCGATGAGGCCGACCGGCTGGGGATGGCCGTCATCCTGGGCCTCTTCTACTTCGGCCAGGACCAGCGCCTGCGCGACGAGAAGGCCGTGACGCGCGCGGTCGACGAGGCTGTGGCGTGGGTGCTCGACAAGGGCTACCGGAACGTCCTCATCGAGATCAACAACGAGTGCAACATCAGCTACGACCACGCGATCCTGCAGCCTGCCCGGGTCCACGAACTCATCGCGCGCGTGCAGCAGGCGGCGCGCGGCGGCGGGCGCCGGCTGCTCGTGAGCACGAGCTACGGCGGAAACACACTGCCGGGCACCGCCGTACTCAAGGCCTCGGACTTCGTCCTGCTCCACGGAAACGGCGTCACGAAGCCGGATCGCATCGCCGCCCTGGTCCGCCTGACGCGGCCAGCTCCCCGGCTACACGCCGAAGCCCATCGTCTTCAACGAGGACGACCACTACGACTTCGACGAGCCATGGAACGACTTCGTGGCGGCCACGAGCGAGCACGCGTCCTGGGGCTTCTTCGACTACCGCATGAAGGGCGAGGGAGTGGACGAGGGCTATCAAAGCGTTCCGGTGAACTGGGGGATCTCGTCGGCCCGCAAGCGCGGGTTCTTCACGCTGCTCCGCGAAATGACGGGTGGACGATGACCGCCCCGGCTTTCGTCATCCGCCGCGCCCGGCTCGAAGACCTGCCCCAGGCCGGCCGCCTCGGCGCGCTCCTCCTGCGCAGCCACTACGATCTCGATCGCGCGCGCTTCATGCCCCCTCGTCCCAACTCAGAGGAGGGCTACGCCTGGTTCCTCGGCACCCAACTCGAACGCGACGATGCGCTCGTGCTTGTGGCCGATCGCGACGGGGCCATCGTCGGCTACGCGTGGGCAACCGTCGAGCCGCTGTCCTGGAAGGAGCTGAGAGAGGAGGCGGGCTTCATCCAGGACGTCTGCGTGGATGAGCCAGCACGGGGCGCGGGGATCGCCTCAGCCCTCATGGAGGAAGCCGCGCGGTGGCTTGCCGAACGCGGAGTGCCGCGGGTCATGCTGTGGACGGCCGCTCGGAACGAGACCGCCCGGCGGCTGTTCGCCCGCCTCGGCTTCCGCGAGACGATGGTCGAGATGACGCGGGAGGTCCCTCGCCACGGCGGCGGCATGGGCAATGACGTGTGACCTGCCCTGTCGCACCGATGCCCGATGATCAGGAAGGCCTGGGCATGGGGCCCGCGCCTGAAGCACGGGAGGTGCACCGCGAACCACACACGAATCGTCACCGTCTGGGATGAGCGGTACTGCACGGACGCCGCGCACACCAACTCGACGAGCAAGCAGGCGGTCGTGGTGCGGATGGCTCAGGACGAGGGCCTGCTCGACCTGAGGGAGGTTCCCTTCGACGCCGGCGCGACGTGGGCCGACATCGCGACGGTGCACGACCGGGCCTACGTGGACGCGGTCCGGACAGGCACACCGCGGCCCCTCGCGGAGTCGCAGAGCTTCCGGTGGTCTCCCGAGCAGGCCGACGCGGTCGCGCGGATCTGGAACGGCCACATCGCGGCCTGCCGCCTGGCCCTGTCGGAAGGCATGGTGTTCCACCCGGTGTCGGGCGCGCATCACGCGAGCGCCTCCCGCGGAGAGGGCTTCTGCACCTTCAACTTCCTGGCCGGAGCGGCGCGGGCGATGCTCCGCGAGGGGCGCCGCCTCGTGGCGGTCGTCGACCTCGACGTCCACCAGGGCAACGGCACATACGAACTGGAGGCTGGCAACCCGGGTGTTGCGCTCTTCGACATCGCGGGAAGCCGATGGGTGGACGCCGTCAACAGCGACCGGATCGAGTACCACATCATTCGGGACGCGGCGGCCTACCGGGAGGCGCTCCAAAGGCTGCCGGCTTTTCTGGATCGGGTGACGCCGGACCTCGTGCAGTATCAAGCCGGGATGGATCCCTTCGAGGGCGACCCAATCGGAGGCATCGACGGCGTGAGCGAGGCGTTCCTGAAATGGCGGGACGCGTTCGTCGTCGGCCACGCCCGGCGCCGGGGCATCCCGCTCGTCATCAACCTCGCCGGCGGCTACGGCAGGGGTGTGTCCGAGCGGCTGCACCTGAACACCGTGCGGGTGATGGCCGGGGCGAACGGCGGGGAACCGCTGAACGGCGCGTAAGCCGTTCTTACTCGCGGCCGCCTTCGGCGGCGGCAGCGGCTTTGCCATCCGGCACGAGCGCGGTCAGCCGGAGCGCCTCCGGCCACAGGCGCACGAAGTAGTCAGGACCGACCGGCAGCTTGTGGTCCGTGTCGCCATAGAGCCGCTGCGCGAAGCGGACCATCCCCCGAGCCTCGGCGTGGCGGAGGTAGTCCGGGTCGAGGTCGCCGAGCCGGACACGGTCGAGTCCGTCCGCGTCCTTGAGCAGGCCCGTCAACCGGGCTTCGGGCGCGCCGATCTTCGCCTCGCCGCGGCTATGGAGCGTAACGGCCGCCTGGATGGCCGGGTAGTCGGCGGGCTGGACGCCACCGCGCGCGAACAGCGCCTGCACGTCCGGCAATGTCGCCAGGCGAGCCCAGGCGTCGGCGCCGTGGTCCGGGATCTTGCCGTCGTGAAGGCGGGCGATGTCGTGCAGGTAGACCGCCGCCCACAGCCGTGCCGTGTCCTTTACCAGCCCCGTGGCAGCAATCAGCCGGAACGCGTGCACCAGCACCCGCGCGACATGCGCCTGCCCGTGGATCTTGCTCTGGAATGAGAAGAGACCCGGCGGCGGCACCAGGTCCGCGTCCGCCAACGGGATCAACGCTCTGACGGCAGTTAGCTCCATGAGATCGCATCGGCGGCCCCACCGCGATCCTTGGGGCCGGCATCCTCACATTGTTAGCGTACCTCACAACCGCGCGCGGCGGATACTCGACAGGCCCGCCGGCTGTCGCCGGATTGATACACCACACAAGGAGGGCGGCGCTCCCAGATGATCCGGGCGTGCCAGGGGCGCGAGGAGGTCGCGGCCGGCCTGCCGGTGCCTCGGGCCGGGCAAGGGTCCTGCGGTATCATGGACGCGTTGAGGTGAATGGTGCGACCAGTCTCTGCCCGTGACTCCCGGACGGTAGCCCGATGCGGGGCGTGACCCTGCGCCGGCTCCGGCTCTCGTCGCAGATCGCCTTCTTCCTGCTCTTCGTGTTCTTGCTGGTGCGCACCGAGTTCCCCGGCACCATCGGCTCGGCCGCGCTCGACGTCCGCATCCCGTGGCCCGTGGGCTGGTTCCTCCAGACGGACCCGCTGGTGGCCCTGGCGACCGCCCTGTCGACCGGCTCCCTCTACCGCGGTCTGCTCTGGGCGCTCCCCTTTCTGCTGCTCGCCATCCTGGTCGGCCGCGCGTTCTGCGGCTGGATCTGCCCGCTGGGGTCGCTGCACCACTTCGTCAGCAGCCTGAAGTCCGAGGCGAAGCGCGGCCCAAAGCTCATCGAATCGAACCGCTACAAGAAGTGGCAGGCCACGAAGTACCATCTGCTGGCCGTGGTGCTGGTGATGGCCGTCTTCGGCTCGGCCGCGGGCCTGTTGCTGGATCCCCTCTCCTTCCTGGTCCGCTCGATTTCGGTCTCCGTCCTTCCGGCCATCAACACCGCCATCCGGGCGGGGCTCGACAGCGCGTACGGCTGGCCGCTCGGCCCGGC
This sequence comes from uncultured Acidobacteriota bacterium, assembly GCA_963809475.1. Classification (GTDB taxonomy): domain Bacteria; phylum Acidobacteriota; class Vicinamibacteria; order Vicinamibacterales; family JAKQTR01; genus JAKQTR01. The sequence goes on along the minus strand of CAWEJS010000001.1, from coordinate 1,616,468 downwards.
GAAGGTCGTCGTCAACGGCGCGGGCGTCGTCCTGAATGCCACCATCCTCAGCTTCAAGCAACCGCACTTCAACCAGGCGTTTCTCGTCGGCAGCCTGTTCGTGTTCGTGCTGGTGCTCAACGGCCGCGTGACGCGCTTCTGGTGCCGCGCGATCTGCCCGCTCGGCGCGCTGCTCGGCGTGTGCTCGCGGTGGTCGCTCACCCAGCTGCGCAAGCACGAGGAGATGTGCGACAACTGCCGGCGCTGCCTCCTGCACTGCCAGGGCGGCGACGACCCGATCCCGGGCGCGGCCTGGCGCAAGGCCGAGTGCCACCTCTGCATGAACTGCGTCACCGACTGCCCGACCGGCGGGATCAGCTTCGCGTGGTCGACCGCGGCGTCGCCGGCGAAACAGACGCGCGAAACGCCCGAACTCAAACGGCGGGCCCTCCTCACCAGCATGGCCGCCGGCGTGGCGATGGTGCCGCTCCTGCGCTCGGGACCCGGGGTCAAGACGCCCGCCGGTACGTTCCTGATCCGCCCGCCGGGGTCGCTCGACGAGGCGCATTTCCTCGACCGCTGCATCCGCTGCGGCGACTGCATGAAGGTGTGCCCCAACAACGCGCTGCATCCGGCGGCCCTCGAGGGCGGCGTCGAGAGCCTCTGGACGCCGGTGCTCGTGCCTCGCATCGGCTACTGCGAGCCGAATTGCGTCCTCTGCTCGCAGGTCTGCCCCACCGGCGCCATCTGGGAACTCACGGTCGCCGAGAAGAACAAGAAGGACACCCCGATCAGGATCGGCACCGCCTTCTACGATCGCGGGCGGTGCCTCCCCTGGGCCATGGCCACCGATTGCATCGTCTGCGAAGAGTGGTGCCCGGTGTCGCCCAAGGCGATCTACCTCGTGCCGGCCGAGGTGACCGATCGAAACGGCCAGTCGAAAACCGTCAAGCAGCCGTACGTCGACCCGAAGCTCTGCACGGGCTGCGGCGCGTGCGAGTACGCCTGCCCGATCAAGGGCAGCCCGGCCGTCTACGTCACCAGCGCGGGCGAGTCGCGCTCGCGCACGAATCAGTTCCTGCTGCAGGAGAACCAACCCCGCCCGAGGCCGACATGAACAAGCGCCAGCGCTACCAGCCGATGCCGACGTCCACGGACGTCTCCCGCCGCGAGTTCGTCAAGATCGGCGCCGCCTCCGCCGTCGCCGGAGGGATGGTCCTCGGCGTGCCCTCGTTCCCGGACGCGCAGCAACCGGCGATTCCGGCGCCGCCCGAGACCAACATCGGCGACTTCATGAAGGTCCCGAAGGGCAAGCATGCGCTGCCGGGAGCGTTCCCTGGCCGCGTGGTCGAGGTGAAGGATCCGCGCTCCCTCGTGGACGACGCGATCGACGCGAAGGTCGTCGGCGAGATGTTCGAGCGCGGCGTGCGCACGCTCACCGGCAAGGACATGAAGGCGAGCTACGCCCTCCTCTTCGAGCCCGGCGATGTCGTCGGCATCAAGGTCAACCCGGTGGGGCCGCCGCTCATCAACACGCACATCGAACTCACGCAGGCCGTCGTGAAGTGGCTCATCGACAACAAGGTCCCGGCCAGCCGGATCGTCATCTGGGACCGGTTCGACTACATGCTGAAGGACGCCGGCTACACGGCCGACCGGTTCCCGAAGGGCGTCCGGGTCGAAGGCCTGCAGACGATGGACGAGACGGGGAACACGTGGAAGGACGCGGGCGGCAACCACGTGAGCATCGACAGGTTCGACAAGGACGTCTTCTACTTCGCGAAGGGCATCGTCGGCAAGAACGTGCGCGGTTACAAGGACGACGAGTTCTACCTGAACCAGCACGTGTTCAACGGCGAGTACCTCGTACTTCGGGAAGCTGCTGACGAAGGACGTGACGAGGCTCGTCAACCTCGCGGCCTTCAAGAACACCGGCGCCGGAATCTCGATGGCGACGAAGAACATGGGCTACGGGTCGGTGTGCAACACGGGGCGGCTGCACGCGCCGCTCTTTTTCAACGTGTGCACGGAGGTGCTGGCGGCGCCGGTCATCCGCGAGAAGCTGGTGTTGAACGTCACCGACGCGCTACGCGGCCAGTACGACGGCGGCCCCGACAAGAACGCGCAGTTCGTGTACGCGAACCACTCGCTCTACGTCGCGACGGACCCGTTCGCCCTCGACATGACGTGCCACCGTCATCTCGTGGCGAAACGCAAGGAGATGGGAGTCGCGGCGAACGAGAATCCGCGGTTCACCGACTACCTGCACTACGCGGAGCGCCTGGGGCTGGGAGTGGCAAATCCGGAGAAGATCGACTACGTGCGGGTGTAGGGACTACCCTTCGACTCGCCGCTCACGCGGCTCGCTCAGGGCGAACCGGGCGGATGGCTGCCCGGTTCGGGGGCAGGGACAAGACGATGACTACGAAACGCCGGAATACCGGCCACGCACTCTGCGTGGTGACTGCCATCCTCCTCGCTGCGACCGGAGTGGCGTTTGCCCAGCGGCCAGTGGGGGATGCGGGGATGCTGCCCTCTGACGGCTTCTCGGGCACCTGGAAGAAGAGCGGGCCGCTGAAGGTCTTCACGAGCGCGGACCTCTACGGCTACATCGACGGCGGCGCGGAAGCGTTCCTCGAGATCGGGTTCGAGCAGCTCACGGTCCAGAAGTACCGCGACGGCGCCAACGAGTTCGCCGCCGAACTCTACCGGATGACCGACGTCACCGCGGCTCGCGGCATCTACGTGGCGCGATGCGGCAAGGAGACGCCGGACCAGTCCGTCAAGGCCCGCCATACGGCCAGCCGACACCAACTCCTGCTCCAGCGCGATCGCTACTACCTCGTGCTCAGCAATACGGCCGGCGGCGCCGCGAACGCGCCGATCCTGGCAACAGCCGCCTTGGCCATGCTCGCGAAGATGCCAGCCGACGGCCAGGTCCCTGCCCTCTCGCTCCTCCCTCCGGCGGGGCTCGTGCCCGGGTCGGCCCGCCTCTTCCGCGGGCCGGTTGGGTTGCAGGCGGTCTACACCCTCGGCGACGGCGACATCCTGCAACTGGGCGGCAAGCTCACGGCGGCGGCGGGCGACTACAAGGACGCGGCGTCCGGCGCCTACACCCTGATCGTGGCGGAGTATCCGACCCCCGCTGCCGCCTCGGCGACGTTCAAGCACCTGAAGTCGAACCTCGACAGCTACCTGAAGCCGGCGAGCGCCACCGACACGCGGCTCGTGTTCCAGGACTACGAGAAGAAGTTCGGCGTCGCCTCGGTGGCCGGGAAGCGGCTCGAGGTGCGCCTGCACCTGGCCAAGCCGCCCGCGTAGGCGGCCGGAACCGGCAGGCTGGTGGACTCGTCCGTACGTACGTGCCCGCCATTTGCGGCCAGGGGGCCGCAGTCGTACAATCCCTACCCAGTATCGTGCGGGTTTCCTCGATTCATCCGCGGAGCGGCGCGTGAGGCACCGGAGCGAACCGACATGAGCGACAAGAAGAGCTGGGGCGCGACTGTGCTCGGGTGGTTCGTGATGTCGGACGACGAGGACGGCCCGGGCACGACGGCAGATGCGGCGGCTGGGGAACAGGGCGGCGATGCGCCGGCGGCGCCGCAGGTCTTCGTGACGGATCCGCCTGCCGCGGTGGGCGGGAAGGTGGACTTCGAGAAGGTGTTCGAGGCCGCCGGCCTCGAGGCGGACGAGACCGGGCGGGTCGCCAAGGCGCAGGAGCTGCTCGCGAGCCTTCCCGGCGAGACGCCCGCCCCCGTCAAGAAGCAGATCGTCGAGGCGTCGCTCACCGCGTTCGGCGTGTCCATCGACCGGATCATCGAGGGGGGCGTCGCGGAGATCCGGGCGCTCGAGGGTTACATCCGGACGGGCGCGGCCGACACGCACACGCTGCTGGCCGAGTCGGCCGAGCGCATCAAGAAGTTCGAGGACGAGGTCCAGCGGATCAGGACCGTGATGGACCTGCGCGTGCAGGAGCAGCAGGCCGTGACAAAGGCCTGCAACGAGAAGAAGCTGGGCATCCAGCAGATCCTGGAGTTCTTCGGGCAGGAGGCGGTCGCGCGCGTCGTGCAGGCGGCCTCCGAACGCCGGTCCCAGGCCGACGCCCCGGCCGGACCTGATTCTCGCAAGGAGAGGTGACGGCATGGCTGGAGGCGGATTCTTCACGCGGCTCGGCAACCTGTGGCGGGGATTTCTGTCGCTCTGGATCTCGGACGTCGAGAAGCAGCACCCGGAGATCGCGTACGAGAATGCGATCAACTCGATGATTACGAAGTACACGAGGCTGAAGACGGCCACGGCGGCCATCATCCGGCGGCGCGAAGACATCGAAGCGCGCAACGAGAAAGCCAAGAGCGATCTGGCCGAGGTGCAGGGCCAGCTGGCGGCCGCCCTCGACACGAGCCAGGACGACCTGGCCGTGGTGCTCATCCAGAAGAAGAACGCGCTCGAGAAGGAGCTGGCCGAGCTCCGGAGCGAGTTGGACCTTGCGCAGAAGGACGCGGACTCGGCCAAGAACTCCCTGATCACGGTGCAGGCTGAGATCAAGAAGCTCAAGGCCGAACGCGACTCGATGCTCGCGAAGATGCAGTCGGCCCAGGCGCGCATCAAGATCCAGGAGCAGCTGGACGGGTTGTCGGTGGACGCCGAAGTCAAGGCCCTCGACAACGTGCGCGACTACATCAAGACGACCATTGCGGAGGCCAATCTCGGCCGCGAGCTGTCGGAATCGTCGCTCGACTCGCGGCTGGACGCGCTGCGCAATCAGGCCGGCGAGGTGCAGGCGCGGGCGCAGCTGGCCGAGTTGAAGGCGAAGCGCGCGGCCCAGCAGGCCGCCCAGGGCCAGAAAACGCTGTAGGAGCGCGGCATGAAACTCACACCATTCGCGAAGCTGTTCATCACGGTCATCGTCCTCGCCGTCGTCGGCTACGCGGCGTATTACTACAAGGGCGCCGAGATCCGGACGTGGGCTGTCGGGAACAAGCCGGCGGCCACGAAGGCGTCACAGGAGGTCGGCAGGGGCGACTTCGACGCGCTGGGGAACGCGCCGGCGGACCCGGCCCGCAACGCCGGGGCGACCGGCGTCGCCAGCCTGGCCCTCTCGGGCGCCGGCAAGCTGACGCGCCCGCTGGTCGTGGGCATCAACACCTGGGCCGGCCATGCGCCAGGCATCGTCTTCAACGCCGGCCTCGACCCGAACGCGGCGTCGAACTACCGGAAACGGTTCGGCTTCGACGTGAAGTTCGTGCTGCTGGAGGATCCGGCGGCCAAGCTGGCAGCGTTCCGCAACGGCGACGTGGACGTGATGTGGAACACGGTCGACAACTGGGCGCGCGAGGCCTCGATCCTCGCCGAGCAGAACCAGAAGGCGAAGTCGATCATCATGCAGGACTGGTCGCGCGGCGGCGACGGCATCGTGTCGCTCGCGGGCATCACGTCGGTCGAGGACCTGAAGGGACGGAAGATCGCCTGCACGCAGTTCACCCCGTCGCACTTCCTGCTGCTCTACCTCCTGGCGCAGTCGGGGCTCTCTTCGGAGGATCGCGCGGCCGTCGAGAAGAGCATCATCTTCACGCAGGACGCACCGGCCGCGGCGGCCATGTTCAAGGCGAAGCAGGTGGACGCCGCCGTCACGTGGGAGCCGGACCTGTCGTCGGCGGTGACCGCCCGCGGCGACGAGGCCCACGTGCTGGTGTCGACGACGGCCGCCACGAACATCATCGCGGACACGTTGTGCGCGAGGCAGGACATCATCGACCGGGCCCCCGAAACGCTGCGCGACTTCGTCCACGGGTGGTTCGAGGGCATCGAGATGATGAAGTCCGACCCGGCCGCGTCGTACGCCGTGGTCGGCAAGGCGCTGAAGCTCGACTCCGAGACCGTGTCGGGCATGCTCTCCGGTTTGAAGCTCACGCCCTTCGCCGACAACGCGCAATTCTACGGGCTGACCGGCGGCAAGGCCCACTACGAGACGCTTTTCGACACCGCCTTCGTGATCTGGCGCAAGAAGGGCCTCGTCACGCGGCCCGTCGATGCGAGGGACTGGGTCGACACGCGGTTCATCACCGCGCTGGCGCAGGCGTACCCGGGCCAGTCCATCCAGGAGCCGAAGATCGCCAGCCGGCCGGCGTCCGAGAAGGACCGCGCCATCATCAACAAGCAGATCCAGATCCACTTCACGCCGGGGTCGGACGACATCATGGCCGGGTCGTACTTCGTGCTCGACGCCCTGGGCGAGACCATGACGTCCTTCGGCAACACGTATCTGCGCGTCGAGGGCAACACCGACTCGACCGGCTCGGTCGGCGGGAACCTGACGCTCTCGGAGCGCCGGGCGCTCGCCGTGAGAAGCTACGTGCTGAAGAACTTCCCGAACATCCAGCCCGCCAGGTTCCAGACGATCGGGCGCGGGTCGCAGAACCCGGTGGCAGACAACACGACCGAGGCCGGGCGGCAGCTGAACCGCCGCACCGACATCAAGGTCATCCTGGCCACGCAGTAAGGAGATGGCCAAGCGACGATCCCAACTGTTCGCGCTGAGGAATCCGCTCCCGCGCATGGCGAGCCTCTTTCTGGGGCTCGTCATGCCGGCCGTCGTCCTGGGGGCCTGGTGCGTCGCGTCCTATGGCGGGCTGGCCCCGCCGGACTTCCTGCCCTCGCCGAGCGAGGTCGTGCGGGGCACGCTGCAGCTGTTCCTGGAGTACGACCTACTCCAGGCCATCCTCGTGTCCACGCGGCGGATCGCCACCGCGTTCCTCCTGGCCTCGGCGCTCGCCCTGCCGCTCGGCGTCTTCATGGGGGCGTTCGAACCGATCAACAAGCTGTTCGAGTCCATCATGGCGCCCCTGCGCTACATGCCCATCTCGGCGTTCATCCCACTCCTCATCCTGTGGTTCGGGATCTACGAGTCCGAGAAGATCGCCTTCCTGTTCCTGGGCGTCTTCGTCTACCTCCTGCCCGTGGTGGTCACGGCCATCCGGGCCGTGCCTGAGGAACTGGTGCAGACGGGCCTCACCCTCGGCGCGAGCCGCTGGCAGGTGGTCCGGTCGATCCTGCTGCCGTCGGCGCTGCCGGAGATCTTCGATTCGTTCCGGGTGATGAACGCCATCTCCTGGACGTACGTGATCCTGGCCGAGGCGGTGAATCCCGAGCACGGGCTCGGGTACATGGTCGAACTGGCGCGCACGCACCAGAAGGCGTCGTGGTCCTTCGCGGGCCTGCTCGTCATCGGCGGCATCGGCCTGCTGACGGACGGCCTGATCCGGATGCTGTCGAGCGTGCTGTTCCGGTGGCGGGAGAAGGCCGCATGAGTGAACAGAAGGCCCCATCGCCGGGGCACGCGGGCGAACCCGGAACGGTGGCCGTCACGGTCGAGGGCCGGAAGGCCTCGGGACCGGCGACGTACCGGGCCGACATGGCCGGCGCTCCGCCCAAGCTGCGGGTCAAGAGCCTCGGCATCACCTACGTCGACCGGACGGGCCAGGCGACGGAGGCCGTGCGGGACGTGTCCTTCGACATCGAGGACAAGCCCGGATCCGGCGAGGTCGTCGTCTTCCTGGGGCCCTCGGGGTGCGGAAAATCCACGATCCTCAAGGCCGTCGCGGGCCTGCTCCAGCCCACGAGCGGGGAGATCCTCGTCGACGGGACGCCGATCGAGGGCTCGGGCCGCGACCGGGGGATGGTGTTCCAGGCCTACACGTCCTTCGGCTGGATGACCGTGCGCGACAACGTCGAGTACGGCTTGCGGCTGCGCGGAGTCTCCCGCCCGGAGCGCCGCGCGCTCGCCGACAAGTACCTCGCGTCGGTCGGGCTCGCGGACTTCGCGGATCGGTTCCCGAAGGACCTGTCGGGCGGCATGAAGCAGCGCGTGGCCATCGCGCGAACGCTCATCAACGAGCCCCGCGTTGTGCTGATGGACGAGCCCTTCGGGGCCCTCGACCCGCAGACGCGCTGGGGCATGCAGGGCCTGCTGCTGGACGTGTCGCGGACGGCGGACAACACGATCCTGTTCGTCACCCACGACGTGTCGGAGGCGGTCTACCTGGCCGATACGATCTACGTGCTGTCGGCCAGGCCGGCGCGGATCCTGCACCGGGTCGACGTCCCGTTCTTCACGAACCGGGACATCGCGCTCAAGTCGTCCACGGAATTCCGCGCCGTCGAGAAGCGGCTGCTGGACCTGCTGTACGCGCCAACCGGCGCAACCGCGTAGAATACGCGCATGGCTGCACCCGAGAAGCCCGGCCGGCGGGCCACTGAACCGGCCACACCCGCCCGCCCCGCTCCCGAGGTCCGCCGCGAGCTGCCGCCAATCGTGGACGCCGTGATGGCGTCCGCTCGTGATGCCATATTCGAGAAGCGTCCGTACTTGAAGTACGCCTTCTCCAATCCCTACAACCTGTCGCTCCTCGGCGGCGCGCTCGCCGCCGCCGGCCTGACGATGAACCCGTTGCTCGCGGTGCTGGCCGTCGGGGCGGAAGCCCTGTGGCTGCTCTACGCGCCGGAGTCCGCGCGCCTCAAGCACCTGCTCTGGGATCCGCGGTTCGAGAAGGTGAGGGAAGCGATGGAGTCCGAGGCGCGGGCGGAGCGCCTGCAGGTGCTCGCCCAGACGGACCGCGTCCGCGTGGAGCGCCTGGTCGCGCAGAAACGCGACATCCAGCGGCTCGCCGCGCAGAACCCGTCGTTCACGGCCGACCTGCTGCGCGGCGAACTCGTCAAGACCGATCGCCTCGTCGAGGCGTTCCTCGACATGGCGGTGACCTGCGCGCGGTACGAGCAGTACCTGGACTCGATCGACATCGCGGGGCTCGACAAGGACCGGGACCGTTGGGACCGGACGATCCGCGCCGGCAAGGAGGGCGATCCCCAGACGGAGATCGCCAAGAAGAACCTCGCGGTCATCATGAAGCGGTTCGAGAAGGTCCAGGAGATCCGCCGCTACCTGGGGGTCGCGCGCGGCCAGCTGGATCTCATCGAGAACTCGTTCCGGCTGCTCGCCGACCAGATCGTCACGATGCAATCGCCGCAGCAGCTGTCGGGCCAGCTCGACGAGCTCCTGGACGGCGTGCAGGCGATCAAAGACAGCGCGGCGGCGACCGAGCGCATGCTGAACAGCCTTGGCCTGGCCAACAATGCCTGACGCATCCACCACCGAACTCCGCCTGCTCCCCGACTGGGCCGAGGACCTGCGCCGCCGTTACCTGCGGGGCGAGGCCTCGATGTTCGTCCTCCACGGCAACGTCTACGACGTCGTCACGCACGGGCAACAGACGTCCGGCCTCGTCGACTTCCTGACGGACGTGCTCCTCAAAGACAGCCGGGAGACCATCGCGGTCTACAACATGGCCACGGGCCCGCGCTTCGCCAAGCGGGCGAAGGACGTCCGGGACCTGACCGACGTGCTCGGCGAGACCCACAAGGACCGGGTTCTGCCGGCCCTCGAACGGCTGCTCGTGGGGTCGATGCGGGCGGCCGTGATCCTGGAGTACGCCGAGTCGCTCGCCCCGTCCGGCGATCCGACGTTTCAGGCCGACGCCGACCGCGCGGCCGTCATCATGCTGCACCGCTGGTCGTCGCTGCCCGCGATCGAGAAGGGCGACAACATCATCCTGCTCGTCGCTGAGAACCTGAGCGACCTCGCGCCGAAGATCGTGTCGAACCCGAAGGTGGCGGTGGTCGAGGTCCCCATGCCGGACCGCGCCACCCGCAAGGCCGTGGCGCGCATCGCCGACCCTCGCCTCAGCGAGCAGGACGCCGATCGCTACGCCGAGGTGACGGCGGGCCTGAAGTCGGTCCAGATCGCGTCCATCCTGACCCCGCCGCCGGCCTCCGAGGCGGAAGCCTCGCAGCGCGAGGCGTTTATTGCGGGGATCCTCGGGCCGGGCCCGGACCTGCCGGCGCGGGCGAAGACGCTGGCCGCGATGACCGCCGGCATGGCGCCCGACGACATCCGGCGGCTGATCGCGCCGGGAGCGTCGATGGCCAACGCGGACACGGCGGCGGTGGTGGACCGCGCGCGCCAGGATGTCGATCGCCTCATCGCGCGGCGCAAACGCGAGATCCTGGAACGCGAATGCTTCGGCCTCGTCGAGTTCGTCGAGCCCGCGCACGGCTTCGACGTCGTCGGCGGCATGGAGGAGGTGAAGAAGGACCTCCTCGTGATCGCCGGCAACATCCGCGATGGCCGCATCAGCCGCGTGCCCATGGGCATCCTGTTCACGGGCCCGATGGGGACTGGCAAGACCTTCGTGGCCGAGGCGTTCGCGAAGGAATGCGGCCTGACGACGATCAAGCTGAAGAACTTCCGATCGAAGTGGGTGGGCGCCACCGAGGGCAACCTCGAGAAGATCCTCGCGGTGATCAAGGCGATCGGCCAGGTGGTCGTCATCGTGGACGAGGGCGACCGGGCGTTCGGCAACACCGACAGCGAGGGCGACGGCGGCACGTCGTCCCGCGTCATCGCCCGCATCAAGGAGTTCATGTCGGACACGTCGAACCGGGGCCGCATCCTGTTCCTCGTGATGACGAACCGGCCCGACAAGCTGGACGTGGACCTGAAGCGCGCCGGGCGCCTCGACCGGAAGATTCCGTTTCTGTACTCCCAGTCGGCCGAGGAAGTGGAACAGGTGGCGCAGGCCGTCATCCGCAAGAACAAGGTGCGCACGAGCGTCAACCTGTCCTCGATCCGGGGCACGTTCTCGCAGAAGCTGGTCGGCTACAGCAACGCCGACGTCGAGGCCGTCGTCCTGATGGCCAACGACGACGCGGCGCGGGAGGCCGGAACGGAAACGAGCGTCGAGGCGCGGCACTTCGAACACGCCGCCGGCGACTATTTCCCGAGCCGCGACGCCGAACTGCTCGAGTACATGGAGCTGTTGGCCGTGTTCGAGACCTCCAGCCGCAGGCTGTTGCCGGCCAAGTACGCCTCGATGACGCCGGAGGAGCTCGATCTGCGGTTGCGCACCCTGCGCATCACCGTCGGCGGCAGGCGGTAGGGGCGATCTGAAGACCCCTCGAGGATGCTCAAGCCGATGAACGACGCGGCGTCCTTGCCGCGGTAGACGCGCTCGGTCGCCTTCTGAAAGTCCGCCGCCGTCGCGGCGTTGATGTTCACGAACGTCTGCGGGTTCAGGTTCACGAGCGGAAACCAGGTGCTCTGGATCTGCACCATGATGCGGTGGCCCGCCCGGAACGTGTGGAAGACGTCGGGCATCACGTATTCGACGCGCGTGACCTGCCCGGGCACGAACGCCTCGGGCTTCTCGTAGCTGTTGCGGAACTTCCCTCGCATGGCCTCGCCGCGGACGAGTTGCTGGTAGCCGCCCATGCGCGACGCAGCGCGGGCCGCAGACGGGTTGTCCTGCGGGGCGTCCGGCTCGGGAGAGGCATCCGGGTAGACGTCGACGAGTTTGACGACCCAGTCGGAGTCCGTGCCGCTCGTCGAGACCTGCAGGCTCGGCCGGATCGGGCCGGCCACGGTGACGTCGGCGTCAAGCACGTCGGTCATGTACGTGAGCACGTCCGGCCGCCGTGACGCGAAGCGCTGGTCGTCCACCATGTGCTCGCGCGTCATCCCGATCGCAATGTGGTTGATGTACGGGACGGGTTTGGCGGGGTCGCTGACGTACTCGTCGAACCCCGCAGGCTCGGCGGGGGGCGTCCACACGAGCTTGCCGCCGGCGGCGAGATAGAGCGACTTCGCGGCGGCCTGGGCCGGCGGCCACGTGTCCATCCGCCGCCACTGGTTCCGCCCGGTCTCGAACACGTAGGCCTCGGGCAGCTTCGGATCGCCCGCGCCTTTCAGGTAGTACGAGAAGAACGGGAACTCGATCTGCTCGCGGAAGAACTGGGCTGTCTTCGCGCCGAAGCGGACGTCTCCCAGGAAGTCCCCGTCGCCGCGCGCCCAGCCGCCGTGGGACCACGGTCCCATCACCAGGGTGTTGGTGGCGCCTGGGCTCTGGCGCTCGACGGTCTTGTAGGTCTCGAGGGCACCGAACAGGTCTTCCGCGTCGAACCAGCCGCCGACGGTGAGCACCGCCGGCGCGATGTTCTTCAGGTGTGGCCGGAGGTTGCGCGCCTGCCAGAAGGCATCGTACGTCTCGTGCGCCATCATCTCGTTCCAGAATCCGATCTCGTTCTTGAGGTAGAGGGCGTTCGCGTTCGACAGGGGGCCCATCTTCAGATAGAACTGGTAGCCGTCCTCCGTGCCGAAGTCGAACCGGGAGCCGGACCTGGTCGTCGGAGCCGGGCGGGGCCGCCCGAATGAGGAAAGGAACCCGAAGGCGTGCGGCAGGTACACGGCGCCGTTGTGGTGGAAGTCGTCGCCGATGAACCAGTCGGAGATGGGCGCCTGGGGCGACACCGCCTTCAGCGCAGGGTGTGCGTCGATCATGCCCGCCGAGGCGTAGAAGCCGGGATAGGAGATGCCGTACATCCCCACCCTCCCGTTGTGGCCCGGGATGTGCGTGATCAGCCACTCGATGGTGTCGTACGTGTCGCTGCTCTCGTCGATGTCCTTCGGCCCGGTCTTGACGTCAAGGTGGGGCCGCATGTTGGCGAACTCGCCCTCAGACATCATGCGCCCGCGCACGTCCTGGTAGACGAAGATGTAGAGGTCGCGCATGAGGAGGTCGGACGGCCCGAGGCTGAGCTTGTAGGCGTCCGCCCCGTAGGGCGCCACGCTGTACGGCGTGCGGTTCAGCAGAATGGGATAGGTCCGGCTGTGGTCCTTGGGCACGTAGACGGCCGTGAAGAGCTTCACGCCGTCACGCATCGGGACGCGGTACTGGTACTTCGTGTAGTTCGCCTGGACGTCGTCCGGCGCCTGGGCGCTCGACGGACCCGCCGCCGCGATCACGCCCAGCGCCACCAGCGCCAGCATCCGCCAGCCCGTCAATCCGCTCCTCCGCATCCCTGCCTCCTGTCCAGCGGGTGGGGTCAGACTCGACCCGCGGACGAGTCTGACCTCTATTCCGGTCGAGTCTGACCCCTGTTCGGGTTGAAGGGCGCGCCTAGCCGCGCCTGCGCCTCGTCGTAGAGCACGCGGGCAATCCGGGCCATGAGCGCCGCGCTCGCCTTCCCGTCCTCGATCCCGCGCGTCAGCACCACCAGGACGAACGGCCGCGGTGCAAGGACGATGGCGGCGTCGTGGTGGATCTTCGTGATGCTGCCGGTCTTGTGCGCGACCACCGTCCCCGGAGGCAGTTGCGCCGGAATGCCGTCGTTGAACTGCTGCCGCTTGAGGATGTCCAGCATCTGCCGGCTCGCATCGGCATCCACCGCCTCGAGCCTGGCAATGCGCTCCATCAGGATCATCAGCGCGCGGGCGGTGGTCGAGTTGTTCAGCCCCCGGGCGAACGCCTTGTCGTCCTCCACGCCCCGGCGCACGATCATGCCGTCCGCCCCGAGGTCCTTGACGGTCCGCTGGGCCCGCTCCGCATTCAGCCGCTCGATGAGCAGGTTCGTGGCGAAGTTCGAGCTCACGGTGATCATCGGCTCGCACAACTGCAGCAGCGTCATCGGCTGCCCGATCCGCTTGTAGATCTCCGCGTCCGAATCGTCGCCCGCGCTGAGCGTGTAGGGGCTCCCGTCCACGATGCTCGCGAACTCGTTCGTGACGGTCAGCGGCTCGTCGAGGCGCACGAGGCCGGCGCGCGCCTGCCGGAAGAGCTCGATCATCACCGGCACCTTCATCGTGCTCGCGGCGTGGAACTCGACGTCGGGCTGAATGAGCAGTTCGAGGCGGGGCGGCGATCCGCCGGGGGCGTCGATCGTCCGGAATGCGACCGCCACTTCGGCGCCGCTTTCCCGGATGATCTGCTCGACGGCCGCGCGGGAGCGGACTTCCTCGGCGAACGCCGGCGCGGAACAGGGCGCGAGGACGGCGGCGGCCAACACGATCGCGCGCACGAGCCTCGGGTTAATCAACATGCAATCCGCCTGGCAGCCGCCACGGTCATCGCCTTCAGCGACCCGGGGTCTGAAGCCCCCGGGCTACGACGCAAACGCTCCCGCGCCGGCCCTGAAGGGCCGGCCTCCCTCTCGAGGGCGCAAAGAGCCGAAACCCCAGTCCCGCTTGTCCCGCCGAAGCCGGCCTGCAGGCCGTCTGGCGGAGGCGGAAGCCCCGAGTCAGTACCGGTAGTGCCCCGCCTTGTACGGCCCCTCGATCGGCACGCCCAGGTACGCCGCCTGCTCCTGCGTCAGCGTCGTCAGCTTCACGCCGAGGTGGGGCAAGTGCAGTCGCGCGACCTCTTCGTCGAGGTGCTTCGGCAGCATGTAGACCCTCTTCTCGTACTTCGCGTTGTGCAGGTGCAGCTCGAGCTGCGCGAGCACCTGGTTCGAGAAGGAGGCCGACATCACGAAGCTCGGATGCCCGGTGGCGCAGCCGAGGTTCAGCAGCCGCCCCTCGGCCAGCACCATCACGCTGTGGCCGTCGGGGAACCGCCACTCGTCGTACTGCGGCTTGATGTTGATGCGCTGGATGCCCGGGATCTTCTTCAGGCCGGCCATGTCGATCTCGTTGTCGAAGTGGCCGATGTTGCCGACAATCGCCTTGTCCTTCATCCGCGACATATGCTCGGCCGTGAGCACGTTGTAGTTGCCCGTGGCGGTGATGAACACGTCCGCCGTGCCGACGACGTCTTCGACGGTCGAGACCTCGTAGCCTTCCATCGCGGCCTGGAGCGCGCAGATGGGATCGATCTCGGTGACGATGACGCGGGCACCCTGGCCACGGAGCGCCTGGGCGCATCCTTTCCCCACCTCGCCGTATCCGGCGACCACGGCCACCTTGCCGCCGAGCATGACGTCGCTCGCGCGGTTGAGGCCGTCGACGACGGAGTGGCGGCAGCCGTAGATGTTGTCGAACTTGCTCTTCGTGACCGAGTCGTTGACATTGATGGCCGGGAAGAGCAGCGTGCCGGCTTCGACCATCTGGTAGAGGCGATGGACGCCAGTCGTCGTCTCCTCGCTCACGCCGCGAATGCCCCCGGCGACCTTCGTCCAGCGGCCCTTGCGTTCCGCCAGTTCCCGGCGAATGAGGTCGAGAATCACGCCCCACTCCTCGGGATCGGCGTGCGGGTCGAACGCGGGCACTGCTCCGGCTTTCTCGAACTCGGCGGCCTTGTGCACGAGCAGCGTCGCATCGCCGCCGTCGTCGACGATCTGGGACGGGCCGCCGCCATCCGGCCACAGGAGCGCCTCGCTCGTGCACCACCAGTACTCACTCAGCGACTCGCCCTTCCAGGCGAATACCGGGATCCCCTTCGGGCTCTTGACGGTCCCGCTCGTCTCCGGCCGGCCGACGACGACGGCCGCCGCCGCGTGGTCCTGGGTCGAGAAGATGTTGCAGGAGGCCCAGCGGACGTCGGCGCCGAGGTCGGCGAGCGTCTCGATCAACACGGCGGTCTGAATCGTCATGTGCAGGCTGCCCATGATCCGGGCGCCCGCCAGGGGTTGCTTGCCGGCGTACCGTGCGCGCACGGCCATCAGGCCGGGCATCTCCTGCTCGGCGAGCCGGATCTCCTTGCGGCCCCACTCGGCGAGATCGAGGCTCGCCACCTTGAAGCGGGCGCGGCCGGCCTTCGCCGCCGCGTCGAATGCGTGAACGCGTTCCACTGCCAGACTCATGACTGCTTCTCCAAGCCGCGCCGGGTCTCGTCCCGGCCGGCACATCGAGGTCGTTCGGGGCTCTTCAGTCTTTCGATTGTACCTTTGAGCAGAAGAGGCTGTAAACGGCGGGCCGCTCCGTCTCGGATGGGGTGCGCCGCCGCGTCCGCTCATCGCCCGGCGCGCGGCCGTTCAATGAACGCCGCCCACCGGTCGACGAGCGCGAGGCGCGGTCCACCGGCGCTCCTGTAAGCCGCCGCGTACTTCGTGGCGAGCGCGGCGTCTTCCACCGGGCTCGTGACGGTCCCGCCGGCGGCGTGTGCGTCGTAGAGAATCCTCAGGGCGAGAAACAGGGCCGACGCATCGGCGGGATGTTGTTCGAGGTACGGCGCGAGGCCGACCAGCGCCTCGCGGCCGCGCCCCTGCATCGCCCGCGCCGCCGCGACTCTCGGCAGAAACCCGTCGTCCGCAGGCCAGCGGCCGGCCGCCTCCGACGCAATCGACTCGGCCTGTTCGCCGTCCCCGATTCGCAACCAGGCGTCGGCCAGCACGTCGTAGACGATGCGGGCCTCGCTCTCGGAGACGAGCGACGTCTGCCAGGCGCCGGCCGCCTCGCGGTCGCGGCCGCCGGCAGCATAGCAGGCGCCGAGGTAGAACGCCGCGGGCAGAAACTCCGAGGAGACGCGCAGCGCCTCGCGGAACTGCGCGGCGGCGGGCTCCAGGTCGCCCCTCCCGAACAGCGCGAGCCCACGCAGAAACGGCACCGACAGCCGGTCCGCGGGGCTGTTCGAGAGGGCCGCGATCGCGACGTCGAACCGTCCGCCCTGCACGGCCGCGGCCGCCGCCGTGAGCGCGTCGCTCGCGGGACCGCCGTCCGCGTCCTTCTGGCGGGCCAGGAAGAACTGGAGGGCCCCTGGCGCCAGGGCGTCCTGGCGGCTGAAGGCGCGGACGATGCCTCCCGACTCCGCGACCTCGAACGCGGCGCGCGGTCCGCCCGCCCCGCCGCCTGGCATCGGGGCACGCCGGAAGGGCCGGCTCACCCGCCCGAGCCGCTTGTCGCCGTCGAAGACGGTCGCCACCGCCACGTAGTCTCCCGGCGGCAGCAGTCTCACGTCGATCACCGCCGAGGCCGTCCAGCGCCGGCCGCCGTCGGCCGAGACTGGCTTGGCGCGCACGCCGACAATCGGCGCGCCGTCCGGCAGGTCCGCGATGTCGAACGCCACGCTCGACAGGCTCTTCCCGCGGACGGGGTAGGTCTCCACGAACGCGCCGATCGAGGCTCCGTCCGTCCGGCCCTCGACGAACGCCGCCCAGCCCAGCTTGACGGGGCGGCGGGGATCGAAGATCACGAGGTCGCTCAGAGACACGCCATCGCCGGCCGCGAGCCTGGCCTCCACCTGGCGCTCGACGCTGCCCGTCCGGCCGTCAGCGGCGGCGGCGGCGACCCGAATGACATAGCTCCCCGGCCGGAGCGCCAGCGAATTCACGTAGGACCACGCCGCCTCGGGGCCCGTGCCCACCGGCTCGAGCCGGGCGGTGTCGCTCGCGGCGCCGAGGACCTGCCCGCTCTGATCGGCGACCGCGTACCCCACGCGGACGTCGGCGGGCCCGATGACGCCCCGCCCGATGTTCGCCGTCAGGATCACCTGCATCTGGCCGCTCGCGGAGTCACGCAGCGTGTGCGTCGTGAGATGGATGGGCAGGTCCTTCGCGAGCCGGACGGACTTCAGCGCCGCGCCGACCGCCTCGGCGGGCGTGGAGGGCGCCGGCGCCGCGGCCGGAACGACGAACGACGCGCGGCTGCGCACCGTCGAGCCCGGCACGTTCACCTTCACCTGGATCTTGTGGGCCTTGCCGTCCCGATCTGCGGGCTCCGGCTCCACCGCCAGGACGTACGCGGCCGAGGTCTCAGTCGCCATGCGTTCGAACGCGTAGTCCGCGCCCGAGACCGCCGTGAACAGCGTGCCCGCGCTCATGGCCGCCAGCATCTGCAGCCCGGACGACATGAGCGACTCGTCCTCCAGGACCGTCGCCGACACTCTCGAATGTTCCGCGGAGAACGCCTGGAGGAAACCCGCCGACACGTGCAACACGTATATGCGGAGGTTCGCCGTGGATGCCGCCTCGGCGAGGGCCTGGATCTCGCCGCGCAGGTCGAAGCGGCCGGTCAACGGAGCGGCAAGGCCGGCACTGATGACCACCAGGGTCTTGGGCCCACCTATCGCATCGAGGCGTCTGATGACCGACTGCAAGCCGCCCATGCTCCGCGATGCCTGGACCTGAATCTGATTCACGAGGCCGGGGACCGCGGCATCGACCTGACGGGCACACCCCTCCAGCGACTGGCCCGACAGTCCAGCGCACTCGCGATCGATGACGCTCTGGCGGACGTAGGTACTGCCGCGATCGACTTCCACGGCCTCGGACAGGCTGACGTGCGGCGACGTCGACGGGACGATGTCGGCCATCCCCGTGACCTTCTCGAGCGCGTTACGGACAGCCTGCCGATCCGTTGTCGGGGCGATACCGGGCCCGGGACCGGGATAGGCCAGGAGCCCGACGCGGTCCGAGGGTTGGAGCCGGTCGAGGAACCGCCTCGCGCTCTCCAGGGCCGCGCGGCTGGCGCCGGGCGCGAAGCTCATCTGATCGACGGCCAGCACGACCACACGACCGGGCGTCGCTGCTGGAGCCGCGTCCACCTCGTTCGAACTGTAGCTGTCCTCGAGCCGGAGCGGCCGCGCGGCCAGCGGCGCCGGGCCGGACGACCGGTAGTCCAGGAACGTGGCCGACGCCACCCGGCGGGGCTTCCCGTCGATGGTCACCTGGAAGGCCCCGGCGTCCAGGCCCCTCACCGGCTGGCCGTTCCGATCGACGACGTTGGCGTCGATGGCGATGAGGTCGATGCCCGACTTGAACGCCGGAGAGCGGGCTGCCTGCTGCGCCGACGGGTGAACGCCCGGCCACGCCAGCGCAGCCGCGATCGCGCCCATCACGCCCAGCAGTCCCGTCCGTGCCGTCATATGACTCCGCCCGCCCTCGCGCCTACTTCGGCATCGCCCGGTAACCCTGCCTCGCCCGGACGTGGAACTTCTTTCCCGGAAGCTCGACCTTCAGCGTGCGCCACCGCCCGTTCCGCCGCAGGTCCTGCGGCACGTAGCCGAGGAGGTACTGGTTCGACAGCTCCTCGAGGATCTCGCTGAAGGCCGCGTCGAGTTTGTCGACGCTGTCGCCGAAGAACGCGCGCCCGCCGCTCTTGCGCGCCAGCCGCTCGAGGACCGTCCGGAGGCTCTCCAGCTTCGGCGCCCGTCCCTGGCCGATGGGATAAAGGACGGCGTCGCTCGCCTCCAGCCGGCGCTCGGCGACCTCGATCGGCACGCGGCTGTTGAGATCCTCGCCATCGGTGAACACGACCAGGGCTCGCCGGCCGGTCTGTTTGCCGAGCAAGTCGAACGCCTGGACGATGACGTCGTAGAGGGCCGTGCCGCCCCATGGCGCGAGGCGATCGATCGCCTTGAGCCGGCCGGCGAGATCGGCCGTTGGCCTCGCCAAGGTGAACACGTTGTCGTTGAAGCCGAGCACCGTCACGCGGTCGGTGGGCCGGATGGCCGAGAGGAACCGCTTCACCGACTCCTTTACCTTCGGCATGGCGTCGGTCATGCTGCCGCTGACGTCGACGGCCACGATGAGTTCGAGCGGCACGTTTTCGGCTAGAAAGGTCGTCAGTCCCTGGGGCACGTTGTCCTCGGACAGGCGGAAGTCCTGCCGCTTGAGGCCGCGCACGAAGTGCCCGTCATCGTCGGTCACGGTGGCGGTGACCTGGACGACGTCGACATCGACGCTCTCGGTGTAGGCCACGCCCTTCGTCCGGACCGACCGGGCGATGCGGCGGCCTCCCGGGAGCGTCGCCACCGCACGCAGCACGTGCTCGATGACGTTCGGGCCGGCGTCGAAGCTGCACTCGAACGGCGGGTGGTCGAGGGTGCAGGCGAGCCGGCCGTCCGCGAACAGGCTGACGCTGGTGACCGGCGTGCCGGGCGGGTCGACTCTCACCCTGATGGCCGTCGGCCCGCTCGTGTAGCCGCCTTCGTCCGGCGAGAGGAACACGACGGCCGCGTCGGGCGCCTGCGCGGCCAGCGCAGCCGTCGCGGCCCCGAGCGCCGCGAGCAGCAGGACGCGCCTGACCCGTCCTTGCGAACCTCCGCTACCGCCGAGCGTCATCCGAATGCTCCTCATCCGCGGGGACGAGAGGTCCACCCGACGTCAGCACGGCGATGGCATCCGTGAGCCGGACGTCGCTGAGCCGGCGCACGGCGGCGACGAGGCCGGCCCAGTCGTCGATGTAGGCCGGACGGTACGTATCGAGCACGTCCTGCGTGGCCACCGCCAGGACCGGCCGGAGGAGCCGCGCGGGCAGACCGAGAGTGGCCAGGGCCTCCGCAATTCGAAGCGCCAGGTCGGGCACCTGCTCGGTGACGAGCGCAGTGCCGGATCGTCCGGCACTGGTTTCCCAGTTGCCGGACGGCGGCAGCCGCAGGCAGAGGCACCCCTCTCTGGAAAGCGCCGAGGTGCCCCAGGCGTCGAGCGGTGGAAGCGGCGTGGCCTCAGCTGCCCCGATTCGCGCGAGGTCTCCGAGTGAGAAGTACTCCTGCAACCGCTCCGGTTCCCGTTCCAGGGCCCACGGCAGCAGCTGCCGGCGCCACTCGCCGACGGAGGAGGCTCGCACCACCTGAGGCAAGGCCGAGGGATGGTCCGGCAGGCCCGCCACTCGAGCGCGCCCCCGCCGGATGGCGTCGGCGAGCGCGTCGCGATCGGCGTCGGTCACGTCGAACGGGTTGCTGAACGCGGCCGAGGATGACAGCGCGGAACGGTCGATGTCGTTTACGAGGGGCCGCGGAGGCAGGCTGTCGGTCGCCGCCCGCCTTAAGCCCAGCGCCGCCAGGCCCACGTCCAACCCCAGCAGCGATCCAGCGACGCGCCAGCCTCCCGCGGCGCCCAGTTGCTGCTGCGGCAGGCGCCACGGGTTCAGGATCTGCCGCTCCGTGACGCTCGCCTCGGTGCCGAAGTCGTGCCGCTGGGCCGGATCGCCGGCGAGCAGCGCGGGCGCATCGGGGTCCCCGAGATGCGGAGCGTAGGCGAGGGCGATCAGCACCGATCCCAGCCACCAGTCGCCGGCGCGCCGGAGCGGCACCGCGATGTCGCGTGCCTTTGCCACCTCGCCCGGCCGCTTGATCGATCGCAGATCGCGCGTCGCATTCTCCATCAGGCCCCGTAGACGAGGCGCGGGCGGGTCTTGCACGCCGGCGGTCTCGCGAACCCGCTCCAATCCGTCGGTCGCCGCCGACAGCGCTGCTATTCGCGCCGGAACGGTCCCCGGTGATGGCGGGTCCTGGGTGAGGCGGCGGACTTCCCGGCCATACGCCAGGACCGCGTCGAGGCCCGCACCGCCCTGCCTCCACCGGACGCGGGAAAGGCGCGCGAACTCTGCGCCACCGATATCGACGCGATACGGCAGACCCTCCCATTCCACGCGGGCGGTCGGGGGCGGCGTGGCGAGGCCCGCGATGGCCGCGAGCACCTGGCCTTCAGCGGGACCCATCTGGTCCGGCGCGATGGACGGAGGCAGCGGTGCCGGCGGCAGTGCCGCCAGGAGCTGCTCGTCGAGCCACGCGCCGATGCGGCCTTCATACTCGCCCCGGTCCGAGAGGGGCACGTTCACGAGCGACCGGATCAGGCGGCTCGCGGCCTCCGCCGATACCGCCCGGCTGAACCGAAGTCGCTCGACGAGACTCAGCGCGCCCTGGAATTGACGGAGCGCGATGACGGCCTCGCCTCGGCCCCGAATCGCGCCGAGGTGCTGGGCATGGCGCACCGCCACCGCGAACACTTCCGGGTCGGTGATCCCCGCGCGCTCGAGCGTCAAGAGCAGCGTGCGGAACCGCGTGTAGCCTCTGAGCGCCACGAGTGCACTCGGATACGCCGACGCCGGGATGAGCGCGAACACGCGCTGGCCAAACGTCCACGTCTCCAGCAGAGGCTGCCTGGCGCCCGCCGCTCTCACGCACACGTGCTCGACGAGCCACGCCGCATCGGCGTCGCCGTCACCGTCGCCGCCGCTCAGCTCGTTGACCGCGTCTGACGGGAGTTCCCAGCTCCGCAACGTCGCCTGCCAGAAGCGGCGGCCGGCTGGCGGGGGCAGCGTCCCGGACGGCAGGACGCGGACCGTCGACAGGAGGCGGACCCCGTCCGACGTCGCCCGCCTGAACGGTCTTGCCTCGATGTCGAGGCCCTCGGACGCCACGCAGAACGCCGCATAGAGCGCCTTGAAGCGTTCGATGCGCGGCCCCGCGTCGCCAGGCGTGTGCAGGCCGAGGGCGAAGGCCTGTCGCGGCGGGTCGAGGTGATCGATGGCGTCGTAGAGGACGGCCAGCCTGCCTCGGTCCCGCTGCAGGAGTTCCAGGATGAACCCCTCTGGCTCCGAGACGCGGCGGTCGAGAAGCCCTTCCCACATCGGCACGGCCGGCGCGCCCCCCGGCACGTCCATGCGCCCGTCGCGCACGCGGATGCTCCGCCCGAGCGTCGCGATCACGCTCGGCCTGATTCCGTCGATCAGCTTCCCCGGCAGCGAGGGGATCGACGAGAGGTACGCGCGCGTCGGCTCGTCGACGCTTACCAGGCCGTGGTACAGGAGCGCGGCGCGGCGGTCGCTCAGGAGCGCGGCCAGGAGGCAGGAAGGAGTCCGGGATCCTCGGGCGGTCAGCCGCGTCCAGGTAGCGGCGTCGAACGGCAGCGGGACATCGTCTTCCGGCTGCGTGATCGCGGCCGCGCCTCCGGGGAGGCCCGTCCGCACCGGCCCATTGTCGGAGAGCGTGGCGAGATAGGCGTGTACGCGGCCCACTCTCGCCTCGCGCTCCCGGTCCGCCCCGGCGGGGGACTCGTAGAGCACCCGGATGAGATCCAGCAGGATGCCGCCGCGAGGGGCACGGTCGTCCATCTCGCCAGCTCGTGCGAGCGCCGCCGTTCCGCCGGGCACCCGCAGGCTCGAGAACGCGCCCGTCGGGGCGAGACGCGTCACCGGCTGCGTCCAGCCGGTGCTCGAGGCCGCGAGCCACAGCAGGACGCATCCGGCCGCTCGGCCCCGGGTCGGGTGTCTGGACGGTTGTCGCTCTTGCATCGTCACCGGGCGATTCCAGAGACAGGGGACGTTACTCGGACGGCTATCGTCGGTCAACTGGACGGGCGTCCGGCCCGGGCCCGCCGAGGAGGCCGGCAGTCGCAAGTTCCTGTTCGAGGCGCGCGACGAGCGCGTCGAACCGGGAGATGACCGCTGCCACCGTATCGGGTTGGCGCAGATCGACACCTGCGCGCTCGAGCAACTGCATCGGGTGATCGCTGCCGCCCGCTTTCAGCAGGTCGAGGTAGCGCTCGACCGCCTCGGCCCGCGAGGCAGGGTCTCCCTTCAGGATCCGGTCGGCCAGCTTCGCGGCGGACGCGAAGCAGGTGGCGTACTGGTACACGTAGTACGGCGTCGAGTAGAAGTGAGGCACGCGCGCCCAGCTGAGGCGCGCCAGCGGCTCCTCGTCCAGCGCCCCGCCGTAATACTCCACCAGCAGGCGCGCCCAGAGGTCGCCCAGGATCTCCGCCGTGATCGGCTTGTCGGCCTCGACGAGCCGGTGCGCCTGCAGTTCGTAGTCCGCGTAGAGCACCTGGGAGAAGAACGTCCCGGCGATGCTGTCGATGGCGTGCTCGAGCAGGACGATGCGTTCGCGGGGATCGGCGCTGCGCTCCAGCAGGTAGTCGAGGAGCAGCGCCTCGCCGAGCGTCGAGGGCACTTCGGCCACGAAGATCGTGTAATCGGAGTACACGAACGGCTGATGGGCGTGCGCGAGCACGGTGTGGATGTTGTGGCCCATCTCATGGGCCAGCGTGAACACCGCGTCGAGGGTGTCGTTGTGGTTGAGCAGCATGAACGGATGCACGCCGTACACCGGCGCCGAGTATGCGCCGCTCCGCTTCCCGTCGTTCTCGTACACGTCGATGCTGGCGCACTCGAAGCTCCGCCGCACGCGCGCCCGGTAATCCTCCCCGAGGGGTGCCACGGACGCTTCCACCCAGGCCCTCGCCTCGTCGAAGTCATACGTCCGTTCGGCGTCGACAATGGGCACCTGCCCGTCGAACAGGCAGTACCGATCGAGGCCGAGGGATCGCTTCCGCAGGCGGTGGTAGCGCTGCAGCGACGACGCATTCGCCCGCGTCACGGCGATCAGCGTCTCGACGACGGCGGGAGGGATGTCGTGGCCGAAGAGCGCAGCCTCGAGCGTCGACGCGTAGCCGCGAGCCTGCGCGGCGAACCAGTCGCGCTGGCACACGCCGTTGAAGAGGGCCGCATAGGTGTTGCGCGCGGCGTCGAAGGTCCCCAGGTAGGCGCGGAACGCCGCCTCCCGGTCCTGCTGCAGGCGGGCGGTCGTGAGGATCGAGCGGGTACTCGCCGTACGACACCGTGACCTGGCGACCGTCGCTCAGCGTGATCGTCGGGAACTTCGCGTCGGCGGTGGAGAGCGCTTCGTACGAATCCGCCGGAGCGGAGTCGAACCGGCTGACCAGCGACATCAGCCGCTCGCCTTTCTCGTCGAGCACGTGCGACTGCAGCCGGTACAGGTTCTCGACGGCGAAGCGGTAGAGCGCCAGCGCGGGACTGGCGTCCATCCACTCGCGCACGCGCGCGAGCGGAAGCATGAGCAGTTCGGGATTGAACCACGACGTGGCTTCCTGCCAGCGCGCCATCTGGATCTGCACCATCTGGCGGCGGGCGCCGACCTCGTTGTCCCGCTGATCCTGGTCGTAGAACAGGGCCGGGTAGTAGTAGACGGTGTACGCAAGCTGGCCCAGTTCATCGGCGGCCTGAAGGGCCGACAGGAGCCCCTCCGGTCCGGCAGCGAGCGAGCCCCGGCGCGCCGCAAACGCGCCGATGAGCCCCTCCAGGCGCGCGTAGGACATCTCCCAGTCACTCCAGGAGGAGAAGATCGGCGACAGATCCCACGTGTAGCGATCGGGGATCTCGGACCGGTTGCGGGTGTGCGGCTTCACGCGGCGTTCCGTCGGGCCTACCGGCGAGGCGGCGCGGACGAGGGCCGGCGCCGCTGGTCGAGTTGCCGGAAGAACCGGGTGCACGCCCCCTGGAAGCGCGCCTCGAGTTCCCCGCCGATGGCGTCCGGAATCGGGCCGAGCCGTCGCCAGGACGCCTGGGCCCTGCGCACTTCGTCGGCGGCGTTTCTCCAGCGCGCCTCGTCGTCGGCCCGTCCCCCGATGGTGTTGGCCGCCAGTGCCTCACGCAGTTGTGTGGCGAGAATCGCCGCAGGCGACAGCTGCTCCGCGCCCTTCTCCTCGCCCGCGAATCCTTCCACCGTCTGACAGAGCTGCTCCATTCGCTTCCGCGTGGCCTCGGGATCGAGTTCGGTGCCCTTGAAGGCCCCCGGGTACGCCCCGATCGTCGCGACCAGGGCCTTGCTGAAGCGATTGGTCAGCGGCTCGGCCTGCTCCCGGGCGAGGACCGGCCCCTGGTCCCACTGGCGCTTGAGCGCCAGGACCTTCTTGGCGAACCCCTCTTCCTGCACGGCCGGCTCGCCCCCTGCGGGGGCCACCAGGCCCTCAAGCTCCGCGCACACCAGCTCGCGCGCCGCCACCTGCTGCGCCAATTCCAGGTCGTTGCGGTGCGCGTAGCGCTCGAAGAACTTCTCGCACCCGGCGTGGAACCGCGACAGCAGCGCCTCCGCCCGGTTGCGCTTGACCGGGCCCACCAGCCGCCACTCGGCCTGAATCCGCTTGACCTCCGCGAGGGCGTGATCCCAATCGGTAGTCTCGGCGAGCGCCTCGACCTGCTCGCAGATGGTTTCCTTCTTCTTGAGGTTCGTCTGCCACACCGTCTTCCGCTCGGTGAGGTCCGCCTTCCGGCGCGTGAAGAAGTGGTCGCACGCCGCCCGGAACCGTTCCCACACGGCCTTCTCGTGGCCCGGGGTGACGGCGCCGACGGTCTTCCATTGCGCCTGGATGGCCTTGATCGTCTCGGCGGTCCGAATCCAGTCGGTCGAATCCGCCAGGGCCTCGACCTGGGCGCACAGCGCTTCCTTCTGGCGGAGGTTGTCGATCCGCTCGGCGGCCAGGTGCTCGAAGAACGATTCGCAGCGCAGCCGCAGCTCGCCCTCGATGATCTTGTAGCGCTGCCAGAGTTCCCGGCCCTTCTCTCTGGGGACCGCGCGCACCTTGTGCCACTCGTCCTGCACCAGCCGCAGCTGCCTCGCGACGATCGCGGCGTCGGGCTGCTCGCGCAGCGCTTCGAGGCGGGTGATCAACGCCTCCTGCACGCCGGCGTTCGCCCAGCGTTCCCAGCCGTCGGCCTCCCGGAGATCCTGCACGCGCGGGAAGATGAGGGACTGAATGCCCTTCAGCCGGCCGACGATGACCTGCTGGTCCTGCCGCGACGGCAGCGGCCCCGGGGCGTCGAGCGCCGCCCGCGTCTCGCGGAGGGCGCGTTCCGCATCTCGCAGGTTCAGGTGCTCGCCCTGGGCCACCTTCTCCATCTCGCTGCACAGCGCCTGGAGACGCGCCAGGTTCCGTTGCTGCTGGTGCGAGCGGGCCTCGCGCAGCGAGGCATCCCGGGCGTCGATCCGGTGCTCGACGTCCGCCACGCGCGCGGCCGCCACGTCGTCGAGCGGCATCCCCGCGATGAGCGCGGTCCAATCGCGCCGCAGCGCGTTCCAGCGGGTGCGGGCATCCGGGAGGTCCGTCGCCGAGAGGACCTTCTCCGCCCCGTCGAGCAGCTGCCCGAGTCTGGCCAGACGCGCGTCGCGCTCCTCCGGCGTCAGCACCAGAGGCGGCGGCGGCTCCACGACGGGCGCCGGCTCCACCGCTGGATCGGCTTCGTGTGGCGGCGGCTCCAGGGCCGGCTCCGGCTCCGCAGCGGGAGCGGCCTCGTCTCGCGGCCCCGCCGGCTCGCCCGCTGGCGGCGCACCCTCCGCGCCCGGCGGCGCGACCGCGGCCGTCACGGCCTCCTCAGGCAGATTGGGGTGGACGGGTTCTTCAGGGGCTGGCGGCTGGACGGCGTCTTCTGGTGCCACGCGTGTCTCACGCGCCTCATCGCACGTGCCGGACGGGTACGCGTCTCGACCCGGCGACTGGCGGTTCAGGCACATCGGCCGGCGCCACAGGGCGCAAGTCCGACGGCCTCGGATTGGTGTTCGGCCCGGCCGCCTCCGGCCGGACCCTGGCTGCCGATCGACCTCACTTCTTCTTGGCGATGCCGAGTTCTCCAAGCTTCGTCACGACGTCCTGCCCCGCCGTCGCCGTGCTGACCTTCTTGTCGACGGCGAGGATCTTGCCGTCGATCCCGATGTAGAACGTCCAGCGGTACGCGACCTGCCGTTCGGGCGTGACGACGCCGTATGCCGAAGCCACCTGCTTGCCGGGATCGCTGAGAATGGGATAGTCGAGTCCCAGCGACTCGGCGAACTTCTTGTTGTCCTCCGGCGTGTCCACGCTCGCCGCGAAGAACGCCAGGTCGTATCCCCGGATGAGATCGCCGCTCTCACGGAGCGACTTGCATTCGGCCGTTCAACCACCGGTGAAGGCCTTCGGGAACCACGCGAGCACGACGGCCTTCTTGCCCGTGTAGTCGGCGAGGCTGTGCACCGCGCCGTCCGAACCTTGCAGGGAGAACGCCGGTGCCACGTCGCCGGCCTGCACCACGCCGGCGGTGGGGAGTTGTGCCATTGCCACCCCGGCCATCGCCAGGCCCGCTACCGTCATCGCCGCAAGGATCATGCGCATTTTGCTCAGCCTCTGTGGAAGAGACCCGCCCCGCCCCTGTCCCTCTCCGTCAATCCAGGTTCCGCAACTCCTCGTCGATGCGCTCCGACTCCGCGTCGTCCGGCGGCGGGGCGGCCTGATTCGTCCTGGCCGGCGCGGCGGCGGGCGCGCGGAGCCGCCGGATCACGACGAACACCAGGCCGACGCTCGCGATGACCAGGACCCACGGCCCCACGTGGAACAACCGGCTGAACCCGCGGGCGGGAGGCTCGGCCAGGATCCGATCGCCGTACTCCGCGACGTAGGCGTCGAGGATCTGCTGCCGCGACTTGCCGTCGGCGAGCATCCGCCGGATGTTCTGGCGGATTTCGTCCGCGGCCGGCGACTGGTGCACCGACACCTGCTGCGCCCAGCAGCACGGCGCGATGAGCAGCGCCTCGATCTGTTTCGCCTCGCGCTCCAGCGACTGCGGCGCAACGGCCGAGACGGCCAGCCACAGTGCCACCGCCACCTGCGTGATCGAGCCCATGCGATTGTCCCTATGGAAACCAGGGGCGTCGGCCGGAACCCCGCCCGGGCAAACCCTGAGTCTACTGCAACTGGGGCATCCACTCCAGAGCGACCGAAGGCCGCGCGCTTCAAGGGATTGGATCGCTGGGCGGGCGGCGTGCGTAGAACGCCTTGATGGCCCGCCCCAAGACCTTGCCCTGGCGCTTCTTCTCGATCAGGGCGCGCTCGTCCTGGCGGCCGGCGAGGAACTCGCGCTCGCTCCGGAGCATGCGGTAGCTGGCGAGCCGGTCCGGGGCGAGGCGGCCCTCGTCCGCGGCGGCCTTCACGGCGCAACCGGGCTCGGTGTCGTGGCGGCAGTTGCCGAATCGGCATCCGGCGGCGACCGTCTCGACATCTTCAAAGGCGGCGGACACGCCCGTCTCACCTTCCCAGAGCTGCAGTTCGCGCATCCCGGGCGTGTCGATGAGCAACGCGCCCCCGGGCAGCGGAATCAACTGACGCTGCGAGGTCGTGTGACGCCCTTTCTGGTCGCTCGCGCGGACCTCCGCCGTGCGTTGCACGTCGTGCCCCATGAGACGGTTCACGATGGTTGACTTGCCCACGCCGGACGACCCGAGCAGGGCGATCGTGCGCGCGGGCTGGAGGTAGGGGTCCAGGCACGAGAGGTCGGGGCCGTACTTCGTGCTGAGCGCGTGCACCGGCACGCCCGGCGCCACGCCCCGGACGGCCGCCAGCGCGCCCGCCACGTCCTCGCACACGTCGGCTTTGTTCAGCAGGACGACGGGCGACGCGCCGCCATCCCACGCGGTGATCAGGTACCGCTCGACCCGGCGCACGCTGAAGTCGCCGTCCAGTCCCATCACGACGAAGACCGTGTCGACGTTGGCCGCGACGACCTGCTCGACGGTGGTGTCGCCGGCGACCTTGCGCGAGAAGCGGCTCTTCCGCGGCAGGATCGCCGCGATGACGGCGCGATGACCGGGCGCGCGCGGCCGGAGGGCCACCCAATCACCGACGGCCGGGAAGTCCTGGGGACCGGAGGCCCGGTGGCGCACGCCGCCCGACACGTTCGCGAGGATCTCGCCGGATTCGGTCTGCACCGTGTAGATGTGCTGGTGCTCGAGCGTGACCCGCGCGGGTAGCCGCCCCTTCGCGGCGTGCTCCGCGAAGGCCCCGTCGAAGTGCCCGTCCCAGCCGAACGCCCGGAGATCCACGACACGAGCCTAGCACAGCCCCGTCGCGACGGGACGGATCCTGGCGGCGCTGCCCGGCGTCGTATCATGAGCGTGGGCTGGAAGCCCCGCGTGCGTCTCCAGCGATACTGTGTTCGACCGGAGGATCGCATGAAGCGTCTCGCAGCGTTCGTCGTCGTCATCGTGCTCGGCGTGGCCGGCCCCGCCGCAGCTCAGTCCTGGACTCTCGACCCGGCACACTCGGCCGCCAGCTTTGCCGTGCGCCACATGATGGTGTCCACGGTTCGCGGCGACCTGGGCAAGATCACCGGCACGGCGGTCTTCGACCCCAAGCAGCCGGCCACGGGCTCGGTCGAGGCCACCATCGACGTCACCGGGATCAACACCCGCGAGCCGGGGCGCGATACGCACCTCAAGAGCGCGGACTTCTTCGACGTGGCGAAGTTCCCGACGATGACCTTCACATCGAAGAAGGTCGAGCCGGCCGCGGGCGGCGGCTACAAGGTGACGGGCGACCTGACGATGAAGGGCGTGACGAAGGAAGTCGTGCTCGACGTGGAGCCGCTCCGCCCGGTGATCAAGGATCAGCGCGGCGCCAGCCGGACCGGCACGACGGCCACGACGAAGATCAACCGCCAGGACTTCGGCGTCAACTGGAGCCGCGCCCTCGACGGCGGCGGCGTGGTGGTGTCGGACGAGGTGTCGGTGACGATCGACGTCGAGCTGATATCGGCGCCCCCGGCGGCGAAGTAGAACTGGCCGCGACCTGGTGCAGAAGTTCCAGCCGCGGTCAGCGGCCCAGCATCGCGTCACGTCTCGCCTTGAATTCGCTGCCGGCTTTCCACTCGGGCCAGACGCGCGTCTCAGCGGCGCGCGCGGCGATTGCGTAGTAGATCTGCAGGTCTTCGAGCGCGCCGCTCAGGTTCCAGTCCGGCCGCACCTCGTCCGACGGCTTGTGGTAGTGCTGCGCCGTGTACTCGTCCGACACCTGCTCGCCCCATCCTCGAGGTCTGCCGATGTAGTCGTCGCCGCCGCCGGCGTTGATGGCCGGCACGCCCTGCTTGGCAAAGGGGAAGTGATCCGAGCGGAAGAATCCGCCGTTCTCCGGCTTGGGATCCCCCCTGAGCACCCGGCCCTGAGCCGCCGCCGCGTCCCGCGCGTAATCGTCGAGGTCCGACGCGCCAAGCCCGACGACGGTCAGGTCCTTCGTCCGGCCATGGATGTTGAGCCCGTCCATGTTGACGGCCGCGAGCGTCTTGTTGAGGGGATAGATCGGATGCGTGACGTAGTACTCCGATCCGAGAAGGCCCTGCTCTTCGGCCGTCACCGACAGGAAGAGCAGCGAGCGCTTCGGGGCCACGGGCTGCTTCGCGAACGCGCGGGCGACCTCGATCATCCCGGCGACGCCGGTCGCGTTGTCGAGGGCGCCGTTGTAGATCTTGTCGCCGTTGATTTCGGGCCCGATGCCATAGTGATCCCAATGCGCCGTGACGATCACGTACTCGCTCTTGAGCGCCGGGTCGCTGCCCGGAAGGAGGCCGGCGACGTTTCGCGAGTTGATGCGCCTGATCCGGTTGTGCAGCGTCATCGACGCGGTGACCCCGAACTGGACGGGGGTGAACTCCCGGGTTGCGGCGCGCTGCTTCAGTGCGTCGAAGTCCTGGCCGGCGAGGGCAAAGAGCTTCCGCGCCTGCTCCAGCGTGATCCAGCCTTCGATCGCGGCACGGTCCATGTTGTCGTTCGGCGTCGCCAGGTCGAACTGCTCCGTGACCTTGCTCTGGACGACGGCGAACGGGTAGGCCGCGGGCCCGGTCTCGTGGACGATGAGCACCGCGGCGGCCTTCTTCGCCGCGCCCATCTCGTACTTGTAGGTCCAGCGCCCGTAGTAGGTCATCGCCCGGCCGCCGAACACTGTCGGGTCGAGGCCCGCCGGGTCGGCCGCGCTCCGGATCGGCGGGTCGTTGATGAGCACCACCACCGTCTTGCCGGCGAGGTCGACGCCCTTGTAGTCGTCCCACCGGTACTCGGGCGCCTCGATGCCGTACCCGACGAACACGACGTCGGACGCATCGAGGCGGACCGTCTCCTGCACCCGCTTCGTCCACGCGACGACGTCGTCCTTGAAGGCAAGCGTCTGCGTGACGCCGCCCTTCTTGAACACCAGCGCGGTGGCCGGATCGGGGGTGATGCCCACCATCGGCACGTTCTGGACGTACGTGCCGTCGGTATTGCCCGGGGCGAGCCCGGCTTTCCGGAACTGCTCGGTGATGTACGCGACGGAAAGGTCCTCGCCCTTCGTGCCGGGCGCCCGGCCTTCGAACTCATCGGACGCCAGCACCTTCACGTGCGCCATGACCGCGTCGGCCGAGAACGCGGGCCGCGCGACCGCGCGATCACCGGCCTGGGCAAGGAGGTGAGCGCCGGTCCACGCCAGCGCCACGATGAGGCATCCGAATCCAAGCGTCCGAACCCGTCGCGTCATTGCGGTCTCCAGTGACTCACGAGATACCGTGGGGGCAGCACCTGCGCGAAGGACAGTGAAGTGGAGCCGGCCGCCGATCTCGTCGTCGCGCTGGTCGAAGGTGCCGCCGGTGATGAGGATCCGGATCATAGGCGGGCATTGTAGCCCGGTTCGCGCCGGCGCCGGGCCCTCCGCGGCGCTTGCTATTTCTCATCATCTTATGTAGATTCAGCGATATGAATGATGCCGCCGCCCTCTACCGGGTGCTGGGGGAGGAGGTCCGGCTCCGCCTCCTCCGCGTGCTGGGCCGCGAACGGCTGAACGTCACCGAGCTCACCGCCGTGCTCGGCCTCGCCCAGTCCGGGGTCTCGCGCCACCTCGGCCTGCTCCGGGACGCCGGCCTCGTGGCCGAGGACCCCTCCGGCGGCTTCACGTACTACCGGCTCGACCCGCGGGCGGCGCAGGGGCCGCTCGCGGGTCTCTGGGAACACCTCCAGGACCAGTTCGCCGCGGCCGCCGAGTCCCCGGCTGCGCGGCAGGACGACGCGCGGCTGCAGGAGGTGCTGCGGCTGCGCCGGGAGAACTTCGAGTCTCACGGCACGGACAGCGGCCAGCTCGTGCCCGGCCGCAGCTGGGCGGCCTGGGCCCGCGCCCTCGGGCACCTGCTCCCCCGCCTCGACCTGGCCGACCTCGGCTGCGGCGACGGCTATCTCGCGATCGAGGCCGCGCGCTGGGCCGGCCGCGTCTACGCCGTTGACCGGTCCGCCGCGGTGCTCCAGCGCGCCCGTGCCCTGGCGCGCAAGCACGGCGTCACCAACATCACGTGGAAACGCGGGGAGATCGAGCGCGTGCCCCTGCCGGACGCCAGCGTCGACGTCGCGCTCCTCTCGCAGGCGCTTCACCACGCGGCGGCCCCCGAGCGCGCCCTGGCCGAGGCGGTCCGCGTCCTGCGCCCGGGCGGCCGGGCCCTCCTGCTCGACCTGCGCCCGCACGACCAGGGCTGGGTGAAAGACCGGCTCGGCGACCAGTGGCTGGGCTTCTCCGATGACGCGCTGGCGTCGCTGATGCGCCGCGCGGGATTGCGCGACATCAAGACGCAGGTGGGGGCGCGCAAGGCCGGCGGACCCTTCACCGTCACGATCGCGAGCGGCCTCAAGCCGCGGCTGCGAAAGGACGCCCCGAAACGGCGCCGTGGAGAATAGGACACGCCGATGACGAACCGCACCCTCACCGACATCCTCGACGCGGCGCTCCGCGAACGGATCCTCGTCCTCGACGGCGCCATGGGGACGATGGTGCAGCGCCACGGGCTGGCCGAGGCGGACTTTCGCGGTGAGCGGTTCGCGGCCCACTCCCGCGACCTCAAGGGCGACAACGATCTCCTGGTTCTCACGCGGCCGGACGTCATCAGCGGCATCCACCACGCGTACCTCGAGGCCGGGGCGGACATCATCGAGACCAGCACCTTCAACGGCACGGCGATCGCCCAGGCCGACTACGGCCTCGAACCCATCGTGTACGAGCTGAACGTGGCGGCCGCACGCCTCGCCCGGGACGCGGCCGAAGACTGGTCCGCGCGGACGCCGGATCGGCCACGGTTCGTCGCGGGCGCGCTCGGCCCGACCAACCGCACGCTGTCGCTCTCGCCCGACGTCGAGAACCCGGCGCTCCGCGCCGTCACCTTCGCGCAGGTGAAGGACGCCTACGCCGAGCAGGCGCGCGGGCTGCTCGACGGCGGCTGCGATCTGCTGCTCGTGGAAACGATCTTCGACACCCTCAACGCGAAGGCCGCCCTCGTGGCGATCGACGAGGTCTTCGAATCGCGCGGCAGCCGGGCGCCGATCATGATCTCGGTGACGGTGGCCGATCGCAGCGGGCGCACGCTCTCGGGCCAGACCGTGGAAGCGTTCTGGGTGTCCGTGGCCCACGCCAGGCCGTACTCCGTCGGGATCAACTGCGCGCTGGGCGCGAGGGAGATGCGGCCGTTCCTCGCGGATCTCGCGCGCGTCGCGGGCGCCACGCGCGTCAGCTGCTACCCCAACGCGGGTCTGCCGAATCCCTTCGGGGAGTACGACGAGGCGCCCGCCGAGACGGCCCGCCTCATCCGCGAGTTTGCCGGCGCCGGCCTCGTGGACATCGTCGGCGGGTGCTGCGGCACGACGCCCGATCACATCCGCGCCATCGCGGCGGCGGTCGCGGGCGTCCGGTCGCGCGCGGCCCGCCGCGCCGCGCCGGCGCCGCCGCCCGAGCCGGAGTACACCCGGTACGCGGGCCTCGAGGTCTTCACGATCCGCCCGGACAGCAACTTCACGATGATCGGCGAGCGGACCAACGTGTCAGGATCGGCGCGCTTCCGGCGCCTGATCCGCGACGGGAAGTTCGCCGACGCGGCCGGCGTCGCGCTCGACCAGGTGCGGGGCGGGGCCAACATCATCGACGTCAACATGGACGAGGGCCTGCTCGACTCGGAGCGGGCGATGCGCGAGTTCCTGAACCTCATCGCCACCGAACCCGGCATCGCCCGCGTGCCGGTGATGATCGACAGCTCGAAGTGGGCGGTCATCGAGGCCGGGCTTCAATCGGTCCAGGGCAAGGCCATCGTCAATTCGATCAGCTTGAAGGAGGGCGAGGCCGACTTCCTGCACAAGGCCCGGCTGGTCCGCCGCTACGGCGCCGCCGCCGTCGTCATGGCGTTCGACGAGGCCGGCCAGGCCGAGACCGTCGCGCGCAAGGTGCAGATCCTGCAACGGGCGTACGGGCTGCTGACGCGGGAGGCCGGGTTCGATCCGCTCGACGTCGTCCTGGATCCGAACGTGCTGGCGATCGGAACCGGCCTCGAGGAACACGCGAACTACGCCGTGAACTTCATCGAGGCGACGCGTATCCTGAAGGCCACGTGCCCCGGGGCAAAGGTCAGCGGCGGCATCTCGAACCTGTCGTTCGCCTTCCGGGGCAACGACGCCGTGCGCGAGGCCATCCATGCGGCGTTCCTCTACCACGCCATCCAGGCCGGCCTCGACATGGGCATCGTCAACCCGGGCCAGCTCGTGGTGTACGAGGACATCGAGCCCGCCCTGCGTGAGCGCGTCGAAGACCTGATCTTCAACCGCCGGTCCGACGCGACCGAGCGCCTCGTGGAGTTCGCGGCGACCGTCACGGGCCCCGTCGAGCGCCGGGGCGCCGACCTCGCCTGGCGCGAGAGCTCCGTCGAGGCGCGCCTCGCCCACGCCCTCGTGCACGGCATCGTCGACTTCATCGACCAGGACACCGAGGAGGCCCGGCAGAAACTCGCTCAGCCGCTGCACGTCATCGAAGGCCCGCTCATGGACGGGATGAAGACCGTGGGCGATCTCTTCGGCGCGGGCAAGATGTTCCTGCCGCAGGTCGTGAAGAGCGCGCGGGCGATGAAGCGCGCCGTCGCGTACCTCGAGCCGTTCATGGAGGAGGAGAAGCGGCGCAGCGGGACCGAAGGACAGGCGCGCGGCACGGTCGTGCTCGCCACGGTGAAGGGCGACGTCCACGACATCGGCAAGAACATCGTCGGCGTCGTGCTGGCCTGCAACAACTACAAGGTCGTCGATCTCGGCGTCATGGTGCCCGTCACCCGCATCCTGGCGGCCGCCGAAAAGCAGCAGGCGGCGATCATCGGCCTGTCGGGCCTGATTACGCCGTCCCTCGAGGAGATGGCCGGCGTGGCGGCCGAGATGCAGCGGCGCCGGCTCTCGGTGCCGCTCCTCATCGGCGGCGCGACCACGAGCCGCCAGCACACGGCGGTCAAGATCGCCCCGGAGTACGACGGTCCGGTGGTCTACGTGCCCGACGCGTCGCGGGTCATCGACGTCGTGGCGAACCTCCTGAGCGCCACGCGCCGGGCGGGGTACGAGGCGGACAACCGGGCCGTGCAGGCCGACCTGCGCGAGCGGCATCACGCGCGCACCGCGCGGCCGCTGCGCCCCTACGCCGACGCGCGGGCCAGCCGGCTGCAGATCGACTGGGCGCGCGAACAGATCCCCACGCCGGTCT
Source organism: uncultured Acidobacteriota bacterium (assembly GCA_963809475.1). GTDB lineage: Bacteria > Acidobacteriota > Vicinamibacteria > Vicinamibacterales > JAKQTR01 > JAKQTR01. Next base: position 1,580,900 of record CAWEJS010000001.1, on the reverse strand, counting down.
TCACGGGCCGCCGGGCGGTCGCGGACATCTCGCTCGGCAAACTGGCCGAGTTCATCGACTGGACCTACTTCTTCTCGGCGTGGGGCCTGAAGGGCCGCTTCCCTGCCGTCCTGGATCATGCCGAGTACGGAACGGCCGCGCGCGAGTTGTACGACAACGCCCGGCGCATGCTGCGGACGCTCGTCGAGGAAGGGTCGCTGCGCGCGAGGGGCGTGTACGGCTTCTGGCCGGCCGGCCGCGACGGCGACGACGTCGTCCTCTGGGCGGATCGGGAGCGGCGGGCCGAGGTCGCGCGGTTCCCGATGCTGCGCCAGCAGGAGGTCATCGAGGAAGGCCGGCCGCTGCTGTCACTGGCCGATTTCGTGGCGCCATCCGGCGACGGCGCGGCCGACTACCTCGGGGCCTTCGCCGTCACGGCCGGCCTGGGCGCCAACGAACTGGCCGCCCGCTACGCCGCCGCGCACGACGACTACAACGCGATCATGGTGAAGGCGCTGGCGGACCGCCTGGCCGAGGCGTTCGCGGAGTTCCTGCACGCCCGCGTCCGGCGCGAGTGGGGATACGGCGCCGGCGAACAGCTGAGCTACGACGACCTGCTGGAGGAGCGCTACCGCGGCATCCGGCCGGCCTTCGGCTACCCCGCGTGCCCGGATCACACCGAGAAGGGGCGGCTGTTCGACCTGCTCGAGGCGCCCGCGATCGGCATGACGCTGACCGAGTCGTTCGCGATGTGGCCGGCGGCGAGCGTCAGCGGCCTCTACTTCTCGAGCCCGCACGCGAAGTACTTCAGCGTTGGCCGGATCGGGCGCGACCAGGTCGAGTCGTACGCCTCGCGCAAGGGGATGAGCGTTCAGGAGGCGGAGCGCTGGCTCGCGCCCAACCTGGGCTACGCCCCCGAGGCCGGTCGCTGACGGGACCCGGGGGCTGAAGCTCCCGGGCTCCATCCTCGGATGACGGCTTTCGTCTCACTTCCCGGCGTACAGCACCTTGCCGCCGACGATGGTGTAGAGCACCTTGGCCGATAGGATCTCGTTGTCGGGCACGGTCAGAATGTCCTTCGACAGCACGGTCACGTCCGCGAGCTTGCCCGGCTTCAACGAACCCTTGACGCGCTCCTCGAACGCCGCGTAGGCGCCGTTGATCGTGCACGACGTCAGGGCCTCCATCCGCGTCATCTTCTGGTCGCCGTAGAACACCGAACCGTCCTTCACTCGCCGGGTGACCGTGGCGAAGAAGTTCGGGATGGGATCGACATCTTCCACCGGAGCGTCGGTGCCGTTGGCCACGAGGGCGCCGGTCTTCATCAGCTTCTGCCAGACGTACGCGCCTTCCTCGGCGCGCTGCGGGCCAAGGCGAGCGAGGACGTACGGCGCGTCGGACGTGCAGTGGATGCCCTGCATCGCGGCGATGACGCCGAGCTGTCCGTACCGCGGAATGTCGGCCCCGTTGAGGTGCTGCGTGTGCTCGTCCCGCCAGCGCAGGTCCTTGAGGTCCGGATGGGCCTTGAAGGCGGCGGCGTAGAGGTTCAGCAGCTCGCGGTTCGCGCGATCGCCGATGGCATGGATGCACAGCTGGTAGTTGTTCGCGATGGCGAGGTCCGCCGTCTCGCGCAGCTCGGCCAGAGGCGTGGTGTTGAGGCCCGTGTGCCCGGGCAGGTCGGTGTACGGCTCCAGCAGCCACGCGCCCCGAGATCCCAGGGCTCCGTCCATGTAGGCCTTGATCGCGCGGACCGTGAGGTGCTGCTGGCCGTAGCCGGTGACCCGGTATTTCGCCAGCCCGTTCCTCATCCGGGCGTTCGACTCGCCCACCATGACATACAGCCGGACTCCGAGCGTGCCGCTGTCGATCACCCGCTTGAAGCGGTCGATCATCGAGAACGTCTCGCCCGCGGTGTGGATCGTCGTGAGGCCCTTCGAGAGGCACTCCTGGTCGGCCAGCCGGATGATCTCGAGCGCCTCGGCCTCGCGTTCGGCCGGCGTCAGCTTCGCCCGGGCGGCCGCGCGTGCCCGGTCGATCAGCCCCGACGCGGTTTCGCGGAACACGCCGATCGGATCGCCCTGCGCGTCCTTCAGAATCTCGCCGCCGGCGGGATTGGGCGTGTCCTTCGTGACGCCGGCCAGACCCATGGCCCGGGCGTTGGCGATGGTGGCATGGCCGCTGGCATGCTCGAGGAGAACGGGGTTGGCGGGAGAAACCCGGTCAAGTGACGCATGCGTCGGGAAGCCTTCGACGTTCGGCTCGGGCCGGGTCGTCCACTTCTCCTGGTGCCAGCCGCGCCCGATGATCCAGTCGCCGGGCTTCGCCTTCTTCACCGCCTCGGCCACCATGGCGACAATCTCGTCCCAGCTCCTGGTGGGCATCAGCGCGAGCGCCAGCTTCGCTTCGCCGATGCCGTTGAAGTGGGCGTGGCTGTCGATGAGGCCGGGCACGGCCAGCGCGCCCTGCAGGTCGATCACCCTCGTCGAGGCCCCGATGTACGGCGTGATCTCCGCGTCGCTCCCCAGGGCGGCGATCGTGTCGCCGCGCACCGCCATCGCCCTGGCCTCGGGCCGCGCGTCGTCCACGGTGACGATGCGGCCGTTCCGGAGCACCAGCGTCGCGGGCTCGACCCGGGGGGGCGCCTGTGCCGATGGCCGGGCTGACGCGGCGATCACGGCAGCGATAGCGGCGAGCCCGAGCAGCAGGACGGAACGGCGGACGGTGATGGACACGGGACGTCTCCTCGGATGGCGCTCGCGCCGGCGTGTTTGCGGCGGCCGGGCGCGGCCGCGCGCGCGGGGCAGGCCGCATGTTACCATTGCCAGGTCCCCTGTCCCGGAGGTTGTTCGATGGTCCGTTCGCTCACAAGCACACTCGTCGGTGTCGCGCTTCTTGGACTCGTGGCGGCCCCATCGGCCGCGCAGGTGCCCAAGGCAGAAGAGATGCAGGCGTCGGTCCCGGCGCTCGAGGCCATGCACGAGGTCATCATGCCTCTCTGGCACGAGGCCTGGCCAAACAAGGACGTGAAGGCGATGGCCGCCATGGTGCCCGACATCGAGAAGCACATGACGGCGATCGAAAAGGCCGAACTCCCCGGCATCCTCCGGGACAAGCAGGCCTCGTGGGCGGCCGGCGTGGCCGATCTCAAGGCCACGGTGGCCGCGTACAAGGCCGCCGCGGACGCCGGCAACAACGAGGCGCTGCTCAAGGCCGCCGAGAAGCTGCACATGCAGTACGAGGGCCTCGTGAAGCTCGTCCGCCCGGTCCTGAAGGAAATGGAGGACTTCCACTCGTCGCTCTACGTCCTCTACCACTACCAGATGAGCCCGTTCCAGATCGCCAAGGCCTCCGAGTCGATCCAGGCCTTGAAGGTGAAGATGGATGCGCTGAACAAGGCCGCCCTCCCCGCGCGGCTGCAGCCGAAAACCGACCTCTTCAACGCGCAGCGCGCGCGGCTGGCTAAGTCGATCGACGACGTGGTGGCGATCCTCCCCGGCAAGGACGAAACGAAGATCAAGGCCGCGATCGAAGTCATGCATGCCGAGTACGAGGGCCTCGAGAAGATCTTCTGAGTGTGCCCGATCGGGAAACCTGCCATCCGTGTCAGGTTTCCCGAGGCACTTTCTGCCATCCCCTTCGACGGCCCCTTCGCGGTCCCAGGCCTGCCCGAGGCGTGCACCGGCAGGAATCCCTGCGCCAAGTTGTTGACAGCCGGGCATTTCGATGTCGCGCGGTTGACGCGGCCTGCCCGGGTCTGCACGCCGGTGCGCGATCCGGCGGCGGGCATCGGACTTGCTCTGGAACCTGGCTGCGCAGTGCGCAACGCCGCCGCCTGGTTCGGAGGCGGGGCTGCGATGGCCGCGAGGTGAGTATGTCCAGTGCCGCCGTGTTCGCCCATGTGCCCGAGCTGACCGTGAAGACCCTCGCGTGCGCCGTCATCAAACAGGCCCTGTCCGACGCCCTCGACCCAATGGTGCCCGACGGCGTCCGGCGTGACGCTCAGCACTTCCTGGCCGGCGATGAATGGTTCCGCGGCTGGTGCGCCGCGGCCGGCATGCCGCCCGTCGGCCTGCTCACGCGCCGCCACGCCGCGTAGCCGCATTCGCGTTCCTTCCGACTCTTCGGCTACACTCCGGGCCGATGCCCGCCCAGCGGACGATTCGCACCGTCTGCCCGCGCAACTGCTACTGCACCTGCGGCATGCTCGTCACGCTCGATGAGCAGGGCCGCATCGCGTGCATCGAGGGCGACCCCGACAATCCCGCGACCCTCGGCCGCATCTGCGTGAAGGGCCTGGCCTATGCGCGGCGGCAGACCGCACCCGATCGCCTGCTCACGCCGCTCCGCCGCCGGGCGAACGGCAGCGCGTTCGACCCGGTGACGTGGGACGAGGCCCTCGACGAGATCGCGCAGCGCCTCGCCAGGGTGCGTGACGAGTACGGGCCGGCCTCGGCGCTCTATTACGAGGGGTCCGGTTCCCACGGGGCCCTCGGCGGGCTGGCGATGGCGTTCTGGCGCCAGTTCGGCGGGTGCACGACGACCCACGGCGATCTCTGCTGGCCCGCCGGCCTCGAGGCGACGCGGCTGACCTACGGCGCCAACCTGCACAATCATCCGAGGCTGACCGTCAAGAGCCGCCTCATTCTGATCTGGGGCCACAACCCGGCCGAGACGAACATCCACCAGTGGCGGCTGATTCTCGATGCCCAGGCCCTCGGGGCCAGGGTTGTCGTGATCGATCCCCGGCAGACCGACTCGACCGACGCCGCCGATGTGCACCTGCAACCACGGCCCGGCACCGACGCCGCGCTCGCGCTCGGCCTCGCGCGCGTCATCGTGGATGAGGGACTTCAGGACTCGGCGTTTCTCGAAGCGCACGCCCACGGATTCGATCAGTACCGGCAGCGCCTGGCCAACTATCCGATCGAGCGCGTGGCGGCCAAGACGGGTCTCGACGCAGACGCCATTCGCGGGCTCGCCCTCGAATACGGCGGCGTCAGGCCCGCGCTCCTCGTGGCGGGGTTTGGCCTCCAGCGGCACCACCATGCGGGCCAGACCATGCGAGCGGTGGCGCTGCTCCCCGCGCTGACCGGCAACGTGGGCATCGAGGGCGGCGGATGGCAGTACGCGAATCTCGCGAGCCACTGCCTGCGGCCGCTTCGGCTGCCGCCCGCGCCGGCGGCGTGGCGCACGGTCCCCATCTCGCAACTCGCGACGCACATGGAGACGCTCGATGCGCCGCCGGTCCGCGCCGCCTGGATCGAACGCGCCAATCCGGCGGTCCAGAATCCCGCGGCGCCCCGCCTGCGGCGCGCGCTGGCGGGGCTCGATCTCGTCGTCTCGGTCGACCAGTTCATGACGCCGACGGCCGAACTCGCCCACTTCGTGCTCCCCGCGAAGACGCTGTTCGAAGAGGAGGACCTCGTCACGGCGTACTGGCACCCGTACCTTCAATGGCGCGCGAAGGTGATGGACCCGCCGGGCGAGGTCAGGCCGGAGACCGAAATCTGGAAGCTGATGTGCGAGCGGTTCGGCTTCGACACCAGCTACTTCCCGGAAGATCGGGCTACGTTCCTGCGGAACCTGTTGCCTGACGGTCACGAATCGGCGCTGGATGATCTCCGCCATCGTCTGCTCGATCTCTCCGGCCACGGGGAGGTCGCCTTCGCGGATCGGCGGTTCCCGACGCGGTCCGGGAAGGTCGAGTTTTCATCTGACGAGGCGGCGGAGGCATGGGGCGTGGATCCCGTGCCTGCGTACGTGCCGTTGGACGAGGGATGCGAGTCGCCGGCGCGGGCCAGGTTCCCGCTCCAGTTCCTCTCCTGCAAGACGCGCGACCGCATCCACTCGCAATTCGGCAATCTCGACTGGGTGCGCGGCGTCGAGCGCCCGCACCTGCTCGACATCCATCCGGAGGATGCCCGGGCGAGGGGGCTGACGGACGGCGCGCGGGCCGTCGTCTGGAACGATCGCGGGCGGATCGAATTGCCCGTGCGGGTGACGCCGGGCATCAGGCCGGGTGTCGTCCACGTGCTCGAGGGCTGGTGCCACGACGGCGATCCTGATGTGAACGCGCTCACCGCCGAGGGTGTGACGGACATGAACCACGGTGCGACGTTCTACGAGTGCCTCGTGGAGGTGGCGCCCGCGTGAGCGGCGCCGGCTTCGTCCTCGACCTGCATCGCTGCGTCGGTTGCGGCGCCTGCGTCCTGGCGTGCCGCATCGAAAACGGTCGCGTCGAGTCGGCGGCGTGGCGCCGCGTGGTCCCGTTGAACCTCCGGCGGCAGCCGGCCGGTCCGACGTACTTCCTCTCGGTGGCGTGCCATCACTGCGACCAGCCGGCGTGCGTCGCGGGCTGCCCGTCACGTGCGTACGAGAAGCGGCCGGATGGCATCGTCATCCACCACGAGGAACGCTGCCTGGGCTGCCGCTATTGCGAGATGGCCTGTCCGTTCGGCGCGCCGCAGTTCGACGCGGATTCGGGCGTGATGTCGAAGTGCCACCTGTGCGCGCACCGCGTCGACGAGGGGCGGCTCCCGGCCTGCGTGGCCGCGTGCCCGACCGAGGCGCTCCGGTTCGCGCCGCCTGCTGAACCGCCTCCCGAGGATGCGGAGCGCTTCGTCCCCGGATTCGCCGATCCGGCCGGGTGCCTGCCGGCGCTGCGCTTCAAGACGCCCGCGGGAGCGAGGCGCGAAGCGCTCTTCCGCTCGCTCGAAGAGGCGATGCAGCGATGAGCATTGGCGACAGACCCACACGCACAGGGTCGCGGCCCGCCGCCGGGCACGCGTCGCTCGTCGCGTTCACGAGCCTGGCGATCGCGGGCGCAGGCATCGTGGTCGCTGCAGCCTCGCTCGGTGTGGCCCGTCACCTTCCCACGCCGGCTGCGTTCGCAGCAGGCGCGCTGCTGATGGCGACCGGACTCGCCGTCTCGCTCGCGCACCTTGGGCAGAAGCAGCGCGCGGCGCGCGCGGCGCGGGGGGCGGGAAGGAGCCCGCTCAGCAACGAAGCGATTGCTGCGATGCTGGCGCTCGGGTGCGCGGCGCTGGCGGCGGTGCTCGGGAGCGTGGGCCGCCCGAGCACGGGTCCACGCGCGATCGCGGGGTTGACGAGTGCCGCGTTCCTGTTGTCGATTGGACTCGCCTACCGCCTGCGCGGGCAGCACACCTGGCAAGGGCCCACGGTGTTCACACCGCTCACCGGGGGCTGCGCGTTCGGCGCCATCGCCGTGCAGTCGCTCGCAGTGTCTGGCGAGACGCTCAGCGGGACCCTGCTTTTCATGGCGATCGACGCGCTCGTATTCTCCCAGCGGTGGCGTGAAGTGGTGGCCGTCAACGTCCCGGACTCGACCTCCACCGGGTGGTGGTGGCCTCATCGCATCCAGTGGCTCGGCGCGCGGTTCTTCCTGCTCGACGTCGGGCCGTGCGTCCTCCTCGCGATGTGGCCCACGCACCTGGCGGCGGTCGTCGCCGCCGTCGGCCTGGTTCTGGATCGCGTGACCTTCTACGCCCTCGCCGTCCAGCACACCACGGAACACGAGGTCGCCGTTGTCGAGTCCCTGATCCGGGTGGGGTCAGACTCGACCGGTCGACGGGCCTGACTCCGGTGGGGTCAGACTCGACCGGTCGAGTCTGACCCCACCGGGAGTTGGGCCTGCCGCGCATTCCGAGTACGATCCGGCCAGGAGGAGACAAGCGTGTTGGCCACTCGACGTCTTGCGTGGTCCCTCATTCTGGCCATCGTGGCCACGTTGCCGGCCGTCGCGGCGGGCGATCGGGCCGCCCCTGCGGCGGCTGCACAAGAGAAGGTGCTGAGGCTTGCCACGACAACCAGCACGGTCGACACGGGCCTGTTCGCGGCCATCCTCCCGGAGTTCCAGGCACAGTGCGGCTGCCGCGTCGACGTCGTGGCGGTCGGCACGGGCCAGGCCCTCGAACTCGGCCGGCGCGGCGACGCCGACGTCCTCCTCGTCCACGCCCCCGAGCAGGAAGCGGCCTTCATGAAAGAGGGCCACGCGGTGCGGCGCGACGACGTGATGTACAACGACTTCGTCATCGTCGGGCCCACCGCGGATCCAGCCGGAATCTCGAAGGCGTCGAGTGCCAAGGACGCGTTCCGGCTGATCGCGGCTGCAGGCGCGGCGTTCGCGAGCCGCGGCGACAAGTCCGGCACCCATACGAAGGAACTGGCGATCTGGAAATCGGCGGGCCAGAACCCTGGCGGGGCCACGCCGCCCGGCCTCAGGTGGTACCTGTCCGTGGGCCAGGGCATGGGCGAGACGCTCACCTTCGCGAGCGAGAAGCCGGCGTACGCGCTCTCCGACCGGGCGACCTGGACGTCGATGCAGGCGCGTCTGCTGAACCTGCGGCAGCTGTTCGGCGGCCCGTCGAGCGCGGAGAACCCCGACCGCGATCTACGCAACCAGTACGGCGTCATCGTCATCGGCCAGTCGCGCCACGCCGGAGTGAACACGACGCTCGCGCTCCGGTTCGCCGATTGGCTGCTCTCAAAGCCGACTCAGCGGCGCATCGCCGCCTTCGGCCGTGACGCCGCTGGACGCTCGCTCTTCTATCCCGACTCGGACGAGTTCAAAGCGACGGACCAGGTGCGCGTGGTCGTCGGCGCCAGGTCACGGACGTTTACCCTGGCCGAGTTGCGGAAGGCCAAGGGTGCGACGCTCTCGGGCGTCAACTACATCGGCGTGAGGAAGGGCGCCCTGGGCAACTACCGCTGGACGGGCGCATCCCTGAAGGAGCTGTTGCTCGTCGTCGATCCCGGCCTCGCATCGCCCTCGCGCGCCAGCTCGACCATCGACGTCGTCAGCAGCGACGGATGGACGGCCAGCCTGACCTGGGACGAGCTGTTCGGGACGGTCAGCCCCGGTGAGGGTCTCTACCGAGCCAAGGGCTGCAACGAGTGCCACGGCGTGCGCGCCCAGGGCACCGCGCCGGAAGGCAAACGGCCCGCGCCGAAGCTGCTCGGTGAGTCGTTCCCCGTAGCTGAGACCACGACGATGATCCGGACCGGCACTCTCCAGCATGCCGGCATCACGGCGTACACCGCTGACCGGCTGTCCGACGCCGACCTCGCCATGATTCTCGCGTGGCTAGCGCACCCGGATCGGACGGGAGGTACGGCCGTCTTCGCGGTGCCGCCTCAGCAGCAGGCCGTCGTGCTCGCTTACGAGCGGGACGGCAAGCCGATGGCCGGGCGCGACGGGCTCATTCAGCTCGTGGTGGGGTTCGACCAGTTCGCCTCCCGCTATTCGCACTGGGTCTCGGAAGTCCGGGTCCGGTAACGACACGATCCCAAGAGGCTTGTCATCGACAGCATCCTGCGCGCGCTCGCCGACCCCGCCCTCCTGGCGATCGTGTGGCTGACGTTCCGCGTCACCGGCATCGCCCTGCTGATTGCGACGGTCCTGGGCGTGCCCGTCGGCGCCATCGTCGGATTGACGCGGTTCCCCGGCAGGCGCCTGGTCACGCTCCTGCTCTACACCGGCATGGGTCTGCCGCCCGTCGTTGTCGGGCTCGTCGTGTACATGCTCTTGTCCCGGAGCGGCGCGCTCGGCTCGCTGGCGTGGCTCTTCACGCCCGCGGCGATGATCGTCGCGCAGACCATCATCGCGTTTCCGCTGGTGGCCGCCCTCACGATGAGTGCGGTCGAGGGCGTGGACCCGGAGTTGAGGCTGCAGGTGCGGGCGCTTGGAGCCACGCGCTGGCAGACCGGCTGGACCGTCTTGCGCGAGGCCCGCATCGGCCTGACGGCTGCGGTCGTCGCGGCCTTCGGCGGGATCATCTCGGAGGTCGGCGCGGTGATGCTCGTCGGCGGGAACATCGGGGGCCACACGCGCGTCCTGACGACCGCCATCCTGCTCTCGACGCGACAGGGTGACTTCGCCATGGCCATGGCGCTCGGCGTCGTGCTCCTGCTCCTCGCCCTCGGGGCCAACGCGGCGCTGCTGCAACTCCAGGGGCGAACGCGGTGAGCGCCAATCAGACACCGGCGTTGGCGCTCCTCGGTGTCAGGCACCGCTACGGTGAACGGACGGTGCTGGACATCGGCCGCCTGGAGATCGGGCGCGGCGCGACGCTCGGGATCATCGGCCCGAGCGGCGCGGGGAAGAGCACGCTGCTTCGCCTGCTGCAAGGCCTCGAGCGGCCGAGTGAGGGGACGGTGCAGGTAGACGGCGCTCCCCGGCCTTATCCAGTTCCGCTCTCGACGTCGCGCCGCATCACCACGGTCTTCCAGCGGCCGCTGATGCTCGACAGGAGCGTCCGCGAGAACGTGCTCTTCGGCCTCCGGCTGCGCGGAAGGAAGAACGGCTCGGCGATCGGGCCGCTGCTCGAGCGCCTCGCGCTCGGGCACCTTGCCGGCGCGCGTGCCAGGAAGCTCTCGGGCGGCGAGATCCAGCGCGTCGCCCTGGCGCGGGCAATGGCCGTCGAACCCGACGTGCTGCTACTCGACGAGCCTGCCGCCAACCTCGACCCGGCCCATGTCGCGCGCGTCGAAGCCCTCATCCGCGATGCGCAGTCCCGCGGCGCGACGATCGTCCTCGTCACGCACAACACACACGAAGCCCGGCGGCTCGCGCACCAGACGCTGCTGTTGATGGACGGTGCAGTCGTCGAGACCGGACCGACTGCCGCGTTCTTCGAGTCCCCAACCGAGGCCCGCACGCGCGCGTTTCTGGCAGGCGAGGTGGTCTACTGAGCTGCGCCGAGATTCGACTCGAGGAACGCGTCAATGTCCGGCAGCGACTCGTAGGCGAGCACGCTCGCCCTCGAATCAGACAGTCCGCTGATGAGGCGCGAGACGTAGCCGCGGCGCGAGGCGTCGTACAGGACAAGGACGCGCTGGCCGGACAGCATGGCGCGGCCCAATGCGTAGCCGACTTCGAAGCCCACGCCGTAGCTGGATCCTGACGCCTCCGCCACGACCGCATCGGCTGCCTCGAGCCAACCCAGGTCGCGGGCGTACACCTCGCTATCGCGCAATCGGCTCTCAGCGGTGTCGACGTCGTCCTGCAGGAGGTGCCCGGTGAGCACCTCGTGGCCGAGGTGCACAAGGCAGTCATGAATGTGGCGCGCCGCGCTGATCGTGCCGCGGTCGCCGCGAACGGTGCAGGCAAGGTAGATACGCATCGCTACACCCGGGACCTGGGGCTCCCGCGTTCGCCGAACGGCCTGTCGGCCGGCTACGGCGTGGCAGGCGGGGTTTTCGACTCGTCGAAGATCACCGAAAGCACCAGCTCCGTCGGGACCAGGGACCAGATCTCCGTGACGCTGTCATCGGAGGACGCGGCGCCGACATGCGGTTCGAAGCCGCACGCGGCGATCTTCTGCCGCTGCTCCTCGGCGACGTTGTTCGTCACGATGCCGATCGCCGAGTGCCCGTGCAGTGCCGCAAGCAGTTCGAGCGCGCCATCCACTGGACGCCACGCGGCACGGTAGGCCGCCCGACAAACGGTCGCAGCCAGGGCCGCGTCACTTCCCACGGCGTCGCCGGCGAAGGCAAGCAGCCTCCTGAACCGCTCGATGCGCGCCTCGTCCAGGGTCGGGTGCCCGGCCAGCACCTCGAGGTGCAGTTCCTCGAGCAGGCGGCTGTACTCCCGCTCTATCGCTTCGGCCGAGAGGCTTCGCAGCACGGGATAGCGGCTCCGCACCTCTGCCAGGGCATCGCGCGTACATCCGCGATGGTCGAAGAGCGTGTCGTCGAGATCGAACAGAACAGCGGTCGTTGTCGCGGTCATCCCGTGGTCGGCGTCCCAGCAGTCCACGGCCGGGCAGCCACCATCACCCGGATGGCCTCGGCCGCTGTGTTCACATCCTGCCTGGTGATGCCCCGGTACGTCACGAACCTCACGTTCGTTCCCATGCCGGGCAGGCCTCGCACGCCGCGGTCCCGCAGGTCGGCCGCGAAGGCCGCGGCGTCGATCCCGAGTCCTTTCACATCGAGGTTGACGATGTTGCTCTGCACGGTGGTCAGGTCCACGCTCAACCCGGGAACCCGGGCCAGGGCCTCGGCCAGATACCTGGCGTTGGTGTGGTCTTCACGGAGCCGCGGAATCATGGTGCGCAACGCGACGAGGCCCGGCGCCGCGATGATGCCCGCCTGGCGCATGGCGCCGCCGAACGACCGACGTACGCGACTGGCCCGCTCGACGAACGTCTTCGTCCCGGCGAGCAGCGACCCGACCGGCGCGGACAGCCCCTTCGACAAGCAGACACAGACGGAATCCACCGAGCGAGTCAACTCGCGCGCCTCCACGTCGAGGGCGACGGCGGCGTTGAACACACGGGCACCGTCCAGGTGGACGGCGAACCCGGCGTCGTGCGCGGCCCCGGCCAGCGCGTCCATTTGCTCCGGCGTCAGCACGGTCCCGCCGGCCGCGTTGTGCGTGTTCTCCAGGCACAGCAGGCCAGCCGCCGGGAACATCGTCTTGGCCCTGCAAAGCGCCCATTTCACGCCGTCGAGATCCGGGGCGCCGTGGTGTCCGCGGACCGGCATCACCAGCAGGCCGCACGCCGACGCGATCGCGCTGTACTCCATCCCGTACACGTGGGCCGACTCCTCGACGATGGCCGTGGCGCCGGGCTCGGCATGGGTGCGCAGGGCGACGGTGTTCGACATCGATCCGCTCACCGTGAGCAGCGCGGCCTCCTTGCCGAGCAGCCTCGCGGCCTCGGCCTCGAGGTCGAGCACCGTCGGATCGCCGTCGCGCGAGTCGTCGCCGAGCCGCGCCGTGGTGATGCTCTCGAGCATCTCGGGCGTCGGCAGCGAGAGCGTGTCACTTCTCAGATCAATGAGTCCCATGTGAGGTCGTCCGCATCCCCTATTGTAGTTCTGGTAGCATCTTCGGCATGCTGACCACCACGAAGCGCCTGAACCTCCTCGTTGCCGTAGCCGTCGTGGCGGCCGTCGCAGCCGCTGGCCTGGTGGTGCGGGCCCAGCCGGCCGCAGCTCCCTTCGACGTTGTCATCACCGGCGGCCGCATCGTCGACGGGACCGGCGCGCCGTGGTTCAGGGCCGACCTCGCGATTTCGGGCGACCGCATCGCCGCCATCGGGGACCTCGCGGGCAGGCCGGCGCGCGAGACGGTCGATGCGTCGGGCCTCGTTGTCGCGCCAGGCTTCATCGACATGCTCGGTCAGTCCGAGTTCAACGTGCTGGTGGACGGCCGGGCGGCGTCCAAGATCATGCAGGGCGTGACCACGGAGATCACCGGCGAGGGCGAATCGATCGCGCCGGTGAGCGACCGCATGATCCTCGAGGGCAAGGCCGGCTGGGATCACTTCGGCGTCGTCCAGGATTTCAGGACGATTGGAGACTACTTCGCGAGGCTGGAAACGAGGTCGAGGCCGGCCATCAACGTCGGGACGTTCGTCGGCGCCGGGGGCGTGCGCAACTACGTCATCGGCAAGGAGAACATCCCATCGACGCCGAAGACGCTCGACGCGATGAAGGCGCTCGTCGCGGCAGCCATGCGGGACGGGGCGCTCGGGCTCAGCTCGTCGCTTCAGTACGTGCCGGACCGGTTCAACTCGACCGACGATCTCGTCGAGCTGGCCAAGGTCGCGCGCCAGTACGGGGGCCTGTACCTCACGCACATCCGGTCCGAGAGCGGGAAGATGAACGACGCGCTCGACGAGGTCTTCACCATCGCCGGGCGCGCGAACATCCCCGCCGAGATCTGGCACATCAAGGCCGCCTACAAGGCCAACTGGGGCACGATGCCGGCCGTGCTCCGGCGCCTCGAGGAGGCGCGGGCGCGCGGTTTGGACATCACCGCGAACCAGTATCCGTACACACGCGCCTCGAACGACCTCGACTCGTGCCTGCCGACCTGGGTGCGCGAGGGCACCGACGACCAGATGATCGCGCGTCTGAAGGATCCGACACTGCGCGAGCGCATCAAGGCCGAGATGGATGACGCGACGGCGACGGGTTGGGAGAACCAGTGGTACGGGTCCGGCGGGGCCGACGGCGTGATGGTGGCGTCGGTGCTGAACGCCGACTTGCGCACGTACGAGGGCATGACGCTGGCGCAGGTCGGGAAGGCCGTGGGCAAGGACCCGCGCGACGCCCTCATGGACCTCGTCATCGCCGACCGCGGGCAGACCTCCTGCATCATCAGCATCATGACGGAGGCGGACGTGCGGGCGGCGCTGGCGCACCCGCTGGTCTCCATCGACACCGACTCGGGCGCGAAGGCCGAGGACGGCCCGTTGTCGGAGTCGCGGTCGCACCCGCGCGCGTGGGGCACGTTTGCGCGGATACTCGGCAAGTACGTCCGGGACGAGAAGCTTCTGACCCTCGAGGAGGCCGTCCGCAAGATGACGTCGAGGCCGGCGGTGCGCGTCGGCCTGCAGGACCGCGGCATCCTGCGTCCGGGGATGGCGGCGGACATCACGGTCTTCGACCCCGCGGCCATCCGCGACGTCGCCACCTTCGAGGACCCGAACCACTACTCCGTCGGCGTCAGGCACGTCTTCGTCAACGGCCGCGCGGTCGTCTCGAACGGCGCGATCACACGCGAACGTCCCGGTCTCCCGCTGCGCGGCCCGGGTCACCGTCCTCACGCGCAGCCGTAGCCATCGGCCGTCGCCGTCGGCGCGCGACTCGCGCAATTCGATCCGCTTGCGCCAGACGATCTTCTGTATGATGAACGGCGTGAGCACACCTGCCAGCCGCATGAGCCGGACGTGGCGCGTCGGCGATCCATGGAGCATCGCCGAGGCGTCCGAACTGTACGAAATCGCCCGGTGGGGACAAGGCTACTTCTCGATCGGCGAGAGCGGCAACGTCCACGTCCACCCGACGAAGGAGCCCGACCGGTTCATCGACCTGAAGGCGCTGACCGAGAACCTCGTCCTGCGCGGCATCGACGTCCCCGTGCTCGTCCGGTTCAGCGACATCCTGCGGCACCGGGTCAAGGACATCCACGATGCGTTCCAGACGGCGATCGCCCAGAACGGCTACCAGGGCCGGTACGTCTGCGTGTTCCCCGTCAAAGTCAACCAGCAGCGGCTCGTCGTCGAGGAGATCCTGAACTACGGCCGGCCGTACGGCTTCGGGCTCGAGGCCGGCTCAAAGCCCGAGATGCTCGCGGTGGCCGCCCTCGCGTCGAACGACACGCCGATCGTGTGCAACGGCTTCAAGGACGCCGAGTTCATCGAGACGGCGATGCTCGCGCAGAAGGTGGGCCGCACGGTGCTGCCGGTCGTCGAGAAGTACAGCGAGCTGGGGCTGATCCTGGAGTACTCGCAGAAGGTCGGCGTGCGGCCGACCATCGGCATGCGCGTCAAGCTCGCGTCGCGCGGCGGCGGCAAGTGGCAGTCGTCGGGCGGCTACCGGTCGAAGTTCGGGCTCACGGTGTCGGAGGTGCTCAAGGGGCTCGAGGAGCTGCGCGCGCTGGGCATGCAGGACTGCTTCAAGCTGCTGCACTTCCACCTCGGCAGCCAGATCCCGAACATCCGGATCGTGAAGGCCGCGATCAACGAGGCCGCGCGCATCTACGTGGAGCTCGTGAAGGCGGGCGCGGGGCTCGAGTACCTCGACATCGGCGGCGGACTCGGCGTCGACTACGACGGCTCGCAGACCAACTTCGAGTCCAGCGTCAACTACACGCTGGAGGAGTACGCGGCCGACGTCGTGTACCACGTGCAGACGGTGTGCGACGACGCCGGCGTGAAGCACCCGACGATCGTGTCCGAAAGCGGGCGCGCGATCGCCGCGTACCACAGCGTGCTGGTGTTCAACGTCCTCGGCGTCACGGGATTCCGCGAGCAGGAGATCAAGGAGGTCAGCCCGCACGACGAGCAGGAGCAACCGCTCATCGACCTGCGCGAGACCTATCAGAACGTGTCGATCCGGAACGCCCTCGAGAGCTACCACGACGCGCAGCAGGCCCTCGACATGGCGCTCAACCTGTTCAACGGCGGGTACCTGCCGCTCGACCAGCGCTGCGAGGCCGAAACGCTCTACTGGGCCATCTGCGCGCGGCTGCAGCGCCTGATCCAGCAGCTCGACGAGATCCCGGAGGATCTCCAGGGCCTGGACGAGATGCTCGCCGACACGTACTTCTGCAACTTCTCGCTCTTCCAGTCGGCGCCGGACAGCTGGGCCATCAAGCAGCTGTTCCCCGTCATGCCGATTCACCGCCTCGACAAGCCGCCCACAAACCACGCGATCCTCGGCGACGTCACCTGCGACTCGGACGGCAAGATCGATCAGTTCATCGACCGCCGCGACGTGAAGCACACCCTGCCGCTTCATCCGGCCAACGGCGAACCCTACTACCTCGCCGTATTCCTCATCGGCGCCTACCAGGAGATTCTCGGGGACATGCACAACCTGTTCGGTGACACCCACGCCGTGCACGTCACCCTCGACGCTGACGGCGGCGTCGTCCTCGACGCGGTCATCAAGGGCGACACCGTGCGCGAGGTACTGCAGTACGTCGATTTCGATCCCAATGCGCTGGTCGCCAAGCTGCGCACCGACGCCGAGACCGCCGTGCGCGAGAATAGGATGACCTTCGAGGAGTCCGGCCGCCTGCTGAAGTTCTACGAGGAAGGGCTGGGCGGGTATACCTACCTGGAGTAGGGGCGGAGGGCCAGCGGCGAAGACCCGCTTCACAGCCGCTCATCGCAGACCATTCACGATGCAGAGATCGACGAGCGCGTGTGCATAGCCGTAGACGCCGCTCCGTCCATCGCGCGTGAGGTAGAGGTTACCGACGCCCGTCGCGCTGACGTCGAGAGGACGAATCTCCTTCCACAGCGCGCGGCGTCCGGTGGCGACTTCGACCCGGAACACGCATGACTGCCATCGCCTTTCCGTCGGGCGCCCAGTCGGCCGCACGCACATTCTCCGCCAGTTCACGCGGAGCGCTCCCTGGCACGGGCACCACGGCAAGCCATAGGTGAGCGTTGCCGGAGGGGCGCGCGCCTGGTGCGTGCGCCCGGTGCGTGCGCCCGGTGCGTTGACGAGACTTATGGCCCGGCGTATTCTACCCACACACATTCAGGATAGCTGCGGCCGGCAGGCGCAGGAGGAGGCCTTATGCCCGATCGCCCCGGCAGGCGTGACTCCCTTGGTCTGGCCCTGGGTCTCGCCATGACGTTCGTCGTGGCCCTGTCCGTCCCGACGCACGAGCAGGTTCGTCCGCCCGGTCCGAAGCGCGCGCCGCTGAGGCCGATCAACTCCATCGACGGAAAGGACCTCTACAACGCCTACTGCGCCCAGTGCCACGGCACAGAGGGCAAAGGAGACGGTGCCGCGGCGCCGGGGCTGAAATCACCGCCGGCCGACCTGACGCACCTTGCGGAGAAGAACGGGGGCAAGTTCAACAGGAAAGCCGTCGAGGGCTTCATCAGGGGCGACAGGCCCGGCGCGACGCTTACGACCGATTCCCGAGACAATCCGGTCCTCATGACGGCGCATGGCCAGGACGACATGCCGGTGTGGGGCCTGCTCTTCCGGGAGATGTGGCCCGACCAGCCGGTTGCGATCCGGTGCGGCAACCTGGCCCGATATGTGGAGAAGCTCCAGGCCAGGTAGGCCTGTGGATCCACCGGTTCTCGATGAGGCTGATGCGCATGACGGGCGGGGCCACCCTTCGGCCGGACTGGCTCCTCGAACAGCGGGTAGTCCCACAGCGGCTCGAGATCGATTGTCCGGTGCAGTTGCGTCTGGAACCAGTAGTCTTCGGAGAACGCCTGCGTCAGCAGGTCCACCGCCTGCTGCCGTTCCCCGAGTTGCGCGGCGATGCACGCGCGCCAGTAGGTGTCGGACCCGAAGACGTAGGAGGTCGAAGCGGCCTGCCGTGTGAGCAGCGTGTGACCTGATCTCGGAAGCCGCCCAGGCGCCGATGCTATTCCCTGCCCACGGCTGGAGCAGTCTCTCTACTTCTGCGGGATGATCGACGAAGTAGGGCATTACCGCGGCGTCGTAATGACCCGCAAACGTTCCGAGCGCGAGCCTGATCTGTTCGCGCTCGACCAGATACGGCTGCCCTCCATGCGTGGCGCTGTCGTAGATGGCGACGATGTCCGGGTGGCTCAAGGCGGCGGTGGCGCGAGCTTCGCGCTGAAACCTCGCCAGCCGGTCCGGGTCCGACGCGTACTCCGATGGGCCCAGCCGCGCCCACAGCCAGAGACAGGTTAGTGGATACCCGCCGCGCACTCTAGCGCGGTTCGAAGCCTGCCGCGCCTCGAACTCCGAATGCTGCGCCCCGAGTTCCGAATCCCGATTACTCCAGCCTCATCTTCCGCAGTGCGGCGTGATAGCGCGCATCGCCGAGCACGGGGTCCAAGAACGGGAAGCTCTTGATCGGCATGATGATCGGATCACGGCCTTCGATCGCCCTGTCCATCCACTCGAACGCCGCGTCCCAGTCGCCAAGACCCGCGTAGCAGCACATGAAGGTCGACGGAGGCACGTAGCCGGCGCGTGCCATCTGCTCCGCCTGGCCGAGCAGCCGGCGGACGTCGTCGAAGCGGCCGGCGTGTCCGGAGAGCAACGCGAGGAAGCCGAGCGTGAAAGGGATGCCACCGGACAACTCGTGCGCCCGGGCGAGGGCATCGACGGCGGCCGGGCCCGGCTCCAGCTCGTCCAGCCCGATGCCGAGCGCCCAGTGGCCGAGAAAGTGCATCGGGTCGAGCTCGATCATGCGCCGCCCTTCCGCGATCGCCCGATCGGGCCGCCTCGCCAGGTAGGCCAGCACGGCCATCCACCAGCGCGCGAGGATTGACAGCGGGTCCGACTGGAGGATGGTCTCGAGTTCGGCCATCGCTTCGTCATTGCGGGTGTGAGGCAGCAGGCCGCTGATGGCGTAGCGGAGGCGCACGAGCGGTGATTCGCGGTTCAGCTGCATGGCCCGCTGCAGCTCTCTGTCGACCTCGGGCCAGTTGTAGTCGAGCTCCTTCCTGAGCATCCCGAGCAGGGCGTGCGTCTGGGCGAGCCCGTCGTCCAGCTCGAGCGCGCGGAGGGCGTACCACGTGCCTTGGGAGAACGCCTCCCGCGGCACCGCGTTTCCGAAGAACCCGAAGTACCAGTACAGCTCGGCCAGCGAGTCGTAAGCGAGGGCGGCGTCGGGATCCCGCGCAATCGCCCTCTCGTAGCATGCCCGTGCCCGCATCAAGGCGTCCGGCGTCCCACGCGCGAAGTAGTACCGCCCCTCGAGGTATGCAGCGTGGGCCTCGGGGTCGACGATGGGCTGTTGGCGCCCGCGGGCCGATCCGGCCAGCTCCGCGCGCAGGCGTGCGGCAATCGCGCCGGCGATGTCGTCCTCCAGGGCCAGCACGTCCGTCATCTGGCGATCGTATCGCTCGCTCCACAGATGGCTGCCGTCCGCGGCACTGACGAGTTGCGCCGTCACTCGTACACGCCCGCTCTCCCGGCGCACGCTGCCCTCGAGAACATTCCCCACGCCCAGCCGCGCCCCGACCTCGCGGACGTCGAGTCCCATCCGGCCGACAGCAAAGGCGGAGGTGCGCGCGATCACCCTCAACCCGGGAATCCGGGTGAGCGCGTTGATGATCTCCTCGGCCAGGCCCTCGCAGAGGTAATCGTCCTCCGCGGCGCCAGTCATCCTGGTGAAGGGCAGGACCGCGACCGACGGAGTCCGGAGCTCGGGCTGCGCAGCAAGGCATGCCAGGATGGCGGTCTTCACGGCAGCGGCTGACTGGAATCGCTCGGTGAGGTCCTTCTCGAGGCAACGGCCCAGGAGCCGCGCGACATCCGGCGCGAGTCCGGGAATCTTGGCCGGCGTGTCCCGGAGGATGGCGGCGAGCGTGCCCACGGCGGAGTCGGCCACGAAGGGCAGCCGGCCGGCCAGCATTTCGTACAGGATGATGCCGAGGCTGAACAGGTCGCTTCGCCCGTCGACCTCGCGTCCGGCGGCCTGTTCGGGCGACATGTAGGGCGTCGTGCCGACGACCGTGCCGTGCCCCGTGAGGGCGGCGACCGTCTCGTCAGCCGGCCCCCCGGTGTCGACAACCTTGGCAAGTCCGAAGTCGACGACCTTCACGCGGCCGTCGGCCGCCATCATGATGTTCGACGGCTTGAGATCACGGTGCACGATAGACGCGGCGTGGGAGGCCGAAAGCGCGTCAGCCACCTGCGCCACGATCGAGAGCGCCCGCTCAACGGGAACCGGCCCGGCCCTCAGGAGATCGGCGAGCGTGCCGCCAGGCACGAGTTCGATCGTCATGAAGTCTACGCCGGCGTCCGCGTCGATCTCGTAGATGGTCAGGATGTTCGGATGGTTGAGCGCGGATGCCGCTTGGGCCTCGCGGATGAAGCGCTGCCTTCGACTCGGATCGCCGCCCCAGTCGGGGCGCATCACTTTCAGCGCGACGTCGCGGCCCAGACGCGTGTCATGGGCCCGGTAGACCATGCCCATCCCACCTTCGCCGAGGCGGCCCAGGATGAGGTAGTGGCCGAGCGTGCGACCCACGAAAGCTTCGGGTGCCATTGGTTGACGAGGGACGCGTCAAGAATACGCTGCCGGCGGCACGGGCGCAATGCGGGGCACCGCGCCGTCGAGGCTGGGGACCAGGGGCCCGGCGCTGGGCCTCTACTCGTATCTCATCGCGTCCACCGGCGAGAGGCGCGCGGCTTTCAACGCGGGATACGTCCCGAAGATCAGGCCGATCAGGATGGCGGCGCCCATCGCCACAGCGAGGGTCTGCCACGTCACCGCGGCATAGACCTGCGCCAGCGTGTAGGCGCGCATGATCGCCGTGACGAGATACGCGCCGGCCACACCGAGAATCGCGCCGACGATCGCGCCGACGAGGGTGATCACGACCGACTCAGCCAGGAACTGGACGACGAGGTCGCGCCCCCGGGCACCGGCGGCCTTGCGAACGCCGATCTCCTTCGTGCGTTCGGCTACCGACGCGAGCAGCACGTTCATGATGCCGATGCCGCCGACGATGAGCGAGATGGCGGTGAAGGCGCCCATCAGGATCTTGAAGATCAGGATGCCCTGGTTCATCGCAAGAAGCCGATCGAGGCCCGTCGAGGCGACGGTGATCTGCCGCTTCGCACGCCAGTCCGGGTTTCGCCAATCGGCCCACGCCTCCGCCTTCGCCTTCACGGCCAGCACGTCCTCCACTCGCGCCGCAGTCAGCGAAAGCGACCGCGCGCGGGGCGTCGACGCCGGCACCATCAGGGGCTCCGCCTGTGCGAACGGCACGGTCAACAGGAGCACGCGTTCGCCGACGACGGCCTCTTCGATGCCGATGATCGTGAGCTCCCTGCCCTGAAGGGGCAACGTCATCCCAATGGCCGACTCGGTGGCCTGGCCAGGTGTGAGTTCCGCCGCGAGTTTGTGGCCGACGACAGCGACTGGCGCGCCACGCTCCAGCTCATCGGCGCTGAACGCGCGCCCGCGCCAGACGTGCAGGCCCATCTGCCGCACATTGCCGGCGGCGACTCCCTGAACAAGCGCCGCGCGCGATTTCCCGCTCGCCGTGAACGTGCCGGTTCCCTCCACGCGGAGCAGGACTTCGGTGGCGGGAGCGACGAAGGCCGCCACGTCACGGAGGTCGTCGGACGTGAAGCGGGGAAACTCCGTCCTCGGGACCTGGAGCCCGTCCACGCTGTCGGAGGTTTTCGGCTGGATGAGAACGCTCTGCAGCCCGCGCCGCTCGATCTGCTGCCGCGCGAAGCGCTCGGCGCCGTCGCCGACGGACAGCACCGCGACCAGCGACGCCGCGCCCATCACGACACCCAGCGTCGAGAGACCCGTCCGCATGGGGTTCGCGCGCAGGGTCTGGACCCCGACGTGCACCGAGAGCGGAAGCATCTGCCAGCTCATGGCCCGATCAGAACCCGCCGCCCCCGCCGCCGCCGAACCCGCCACCCGAGAATCCGCCGCCGCCGACGCCGGACCCGCCGGAACTCCTTGGCGCGGACGCCATCGCCGACCCGGCGCTGCTGGTCAGGTCCGCCAGCGACGCCGTGAGCATCTGCGTGCGGAACATGCCGGGCGTGGAGCCGACGTACCAGTCCGGCTGGCTCGTGTAGATGCCCTCGAAGGCTTTCGACCAGTTCCGCTCCACGCCGAGCGCCATCGCGAAGGGCAGGAACCGCTCGAACATGTCAGGCGTCCGCGCGATGCGCTCCAGTTTGTCGGCTTCCACGCGGTCGAGGAACTCCTCGAAGCCCTGCACCCCCTCCCGCGCGCGGGCGCCGGTCACGGTCCTCGCCGGCATGAAGAAGCCGAACCCCATCACGACCGCGGCGGACAGGATCGCCGCCACCCACCCCGCAGCGCCGAGGTGGAGCACCAGGCAGGCGCCGACGCCGACGGCGAGCGTCAGCGCGGCCAACATGACGTACTGCAGCACCACGCGATCCGGCCGCCGCCGGTAGTAGCCGCGGTCGATGAGCAAGCTGAAGATGCGCTCGCGGATCTCCGGCAGGTCCTTGTAGAACTTGTTCTGGAGGTCGGCGATCGCAACCTCGTCGATCACCCCGGCCGCGTCCGGCGGGCTCGTCTCCGATCGCGCCGTCCGGCCGAACAGCGCCCCCAGCAGCTTCTCTTCGTGCGGGCGGAGGCCCTGCCAGTCCGTCGACGGCTTGAGGAGCTGCAGGGCATACTCGGTCTTGGTCCCGAGCCCCAACAGGCGGGCGTGCTGCGACTCCTTGATCCTGATGAACTTCCTCACGGCGAGGTCGACGATGGAGGCCGTGATGTCCTTCATGTCGGGCCGGTTGTCGACCAGCGTCCCCACCTCCGCAGGCGTCATTCCGCCCGGCGGCTCGTACTGCACGGCCACCGGCAGCTTCTTTGGGTCCTTGCCCTGCCGCCGCCACAAGTTGAACATCAGGCCGAACACGCCGACGGGAATAACGAGCGGGAGGTTGGCGAGCAGGAAGCTCGACGCCTTGCTCGCGGCCGAGGGCCGGGCCACGACGCCGGGATTCCAGGCGATGGCGACGGTGATGCCCTCGCGGAAGTTGAGGACGCGCGTCGTTTCGACAGTAATGTTGGTACCGACGACGGTCGTCGTCGCGGCCGTCTCTTGCGATCCGTACCCGCCGGTGAACGCATAGGCCCGCAGCCCTGTCACGGCCGGCGGCAGATACACGACGGCCCGCGCGCGCTCGATGGGCACGTCCCACTCGTCGCCCGTCACGTTCCAGTAGAGCTCGTCGTGCTCGTCGAAGAACTTCAGGCCGTTTCGCACGCGGTATTTCAGGACGACCGTCTTCACGGCATCCTGCGCACCGGGCACCCAGATTTTCAGCTTCCGGTAGTGCCGCTCGCGGCTGGATTCGTACCGGAGCGCCGCCCCCGCACCATCCGTGACCGACTCGACGTCGAGGTCCAGCTTGTACGCGAAGCCCTGCGGCGTCCGGTACTCGACGGGAATGGTCCTGAACAGCCCGTTCCACGAGCCGGTGAACCGGGGCTGAATGGTCTCGGTCACCTGGATCGCGCCGTCGGCGCCGACCTCGATGCCGGCGGCGAAGTCCTGGATGACGAGCGTGCGCTGCGCCGCGGTCGGCACTGCCAGCGCCAGCAGACACACGAGAACCGATCCGATGCGCACGTGCTTCATGGCAGCGTCCCCGAGCCAGCCGGCTGCAAGTCCGTCACTTAGTTGAACTTCACCGACGGGACCGTCTTTTCGGTCTCGTCGCTGATCTGGAAGAACTCGCGGGCCTTGAAGGCGAAGAGCGAGGCCAGGATGTTCCACGGGACCTGGGCGATCTTCGTGTTGAAGTCGCGCACGACAGCGTTGTAGTAGCGCCGCGCCGACTGCACCGCTTCCTCGATCTGCGAGAGCGACGTCTGGAGCTGCGTGAAGCTCTCCACGGCACGCAGCTGCGGGTAGGCCTCGGCCAACGCGAAGAGCTTGCCCAGGGCGGCGCTCAACCCGAGCTCCGCCTGGCCGCTCGCCTCGGGGCTCTGGGCCGACATGGCCTTCGCCCGCGCCGCGACGACGGCCTCGAACGTGCCCTTTTCGTGCGCCGCGTACCCCTTCACGGTCTCGATGAGGTTCGGGATGAGGTCGTGCCGCCGCTTGAGCTGGACATCGATATCCGCCCACGCGTTGTCCACGAGCACCTTCAGGCGGACCAGCGAGTTGTACAGTCCGATGATTGCGAGCACGACGACGGCGAGAACGGCGAGGGTGATCAGCATCTGCGCACTCCAGTCTGAAACGGGCGGCGTTTCGTATCAGGATACACCTCCGGCGTCTCAAGTACAATGCGGCTGCGCCGGAGCCGCGGCAAGCGGCCCCAGAGTGCAGCCGGAGGCACGACATGGACGGATTGCGCGCTCGGTTCGGACGCCGGTTGCGTCTCGGCATGATCGGGGGCGGGCCCGACTCCTGGATTGGCCGCATGCACCAGGGCGGCGCCCTCCTGGACGGTTGGTGGGACGTCGCGGCGGGGGTCTTCTCGAGCGATCCGGCCCGGTCTCGGGCCTCTGGAGCCGCGATCGGGGTCGACCCGGCCCGCAGTTACGGCGACGCCGCCGAGATGCTGACCCGCGAAGGGGCACGGCCGGACGGAATCGACGCTGTCGCCATCATGACCCCGAACGACACCCACTACCCGTACGCCATGGCCGCGCTGGACGCGGGTTTGGACGTCATCTGCGACAAGCCGGTGACCCATGATTTCGCCCAGGCCTGCGACCTGGTGGCACGGGTCGGCGCCACGGGACGGCTGTTCGCGATCACCCACGGCTACGCCGCCTATCCCATGACGCGCTACGCCGCCCGCCTCGTCCGCAGCGGCGAGCTGGGCGCGCTGCGCCTCGTGCAGGTCGAGTACATCCAGTCCGGGATGGCGATGCGGCTGGAGGACGGCCCGAAGAACAACCGGCTGACGTGGCTGCTCGATCCGCGGCGCAGCGGCCTCGCCCAGGTCATGAGCGCGATCGGTTGCCACGCCCAGCATCTGGCCTGCTTCGTCACGGCCCGCGACGTCGCGCGCGTGTCGGCCGAGGCTGGCGCGACAGTGCCAGGCCGGCGCCTCATCGACCACGTATCGGCGCTGGTCGAATTCGACGGCGGCTGCCGCGGTACCTTCACCGCGTTCCAGGCGGCCGCGGGCGGCGAGAACGACCTTCGGCTGCGCGTGTACGGCGAGCGCGGCTTGCTGGACTGGTCTCACCGGCAGTGCAGCTACCTGCGCATCGCCATGCAGGGCGAGCCGGCCCGGGTCGTCGGCCGCGGCGACCCCGGCCTTCCGCCAGAGATCATCGCCGCGGGCCGCGCGCCCCGAGGGCATCCCGAGGGCCTGCTTCAGGCCTTCGCGAACATCTACGGCGAGGTGGCGCAGGAGCGCATGGCCCGGCACCTGGGAGACGAGGTGCCCTCGTTCCCCTATCCACGCATCGAGGACGGGGCGCATTCGATGGCGTTCATCGAGGCGTGCCTGGCGTCGAAGGCCGCCGGCACGTGGGTCTGCGTGGAAAGAAGGGCGTGATGGCGTCATGCGATCGGCGGGAGTTCCTCTCGTGCGTGGCGGCGGGCGTGGCGGCGTCGGCCGTGACTGGCGGGGCCGCGCCACTGCCGTCGGGCCAGGTGGCCTCCAGCGCGGCAGCGGCCGTAGCGACGGCGCCGGGGACGTTCTCGCCGCCGGCCTTCATCCCGATGCCCATCGGATCGATCCGACCTTCCGGCTGGCTCCTGCGCCAGCTCCGCATTCAGGCGGACGGGCTGTCGGGCCATCTCGACGAATTCTGGCCGGATGTAAGCGAGAGCCAGTGGTTCGGCGGGAAGGCTGAGGGCTGGGAGCGCGCGCCCTACTGGCTCGATGGCGTCATCCCCCTCGCCTGGATCCTCGACGATGAGCCGTTGAAGGCCCGCATCACCCGCTACGTGGACTTCATCGTCACCCACCAGCGTGCGGATGGGTGGTACGGCCCCTATCCCGAGGACGCCATCGCGAAGCGCTACGACATGTGGGCGATCCTGCTCGTCAACAAGGCGCTCGTGCAGTACCACGAGGCCACGGGAGACGCCCGCGTGCTCGACGCGGTCGTGAAGAGCCTGCGCGCGATGCTCGCCGGCCTCGACCGCACACCCCTCTACGGCTGGGGCAAGTTCCGGTGGTACGAAGGGCTGGTCTCGGTCTACCACGTTTACGAACGCACGCGCGAGCCGTGGCTGCTCGAGTTCGCCATGAAGCTGCGCGAGCAGGGCGTCGACTTCGAGGCGCTCTACACGACCGACGACATCACGCGAGCCACGCCGCGGCGCGGCCTGTGGAAGTGGACGAAGCACGTGGTGAACACCGGCATGGCGGCCAAGGCCGCCGCGCTCAACTGGAGGCTGGACCGGCGGCCGTCCGACAAGGCGTTCGCGACGTCGATGATCGAGCTGCTGGACCGGCATCACGGCCAGGTGACCGGCATGTTCACCGGCGACGAGTGCCTCGCCGGCGGGAACCCGCTGCAGGGGACCGAGCTCTGCTCGGTCGTCGAGTTCATGTACTCGCTCGAGCACCTGTTCTCGGCGTTCGGCGACCCGTTCTTCGCGGACCGGCTCGAGCGCGTCGCGTTCAACGCCTTGCCGGCGACCTTCGCGCCGGACATGTGGTCGCACCAGTACGACCAGCAGGTGAACCAGGTGCAGTGCACCGTCAACCCCGAACACCTGTTCACGACGAACGGTCCAGAGTCGAACCTCTACGGGCTGGAACCCAACTACGGGTGCTGCACCTCCAACATGCACCAGGGATGGCCCAAGTTCGCTGCGCACCTGTGGATGCGGACGCCGGACGCGGGGCTGGTGGCGGCCGCGTACGCCCCGAGCCGCGCGACCTTCAAGTCGAAGGGCGTGCCCGTCGCCGTCACGCTCGACACGGACTACCCATTCCGCGAACGGCTGGGTCTCACCGTAGAAGCCGATCGCGCCGTGTCGTTCCCGCTGCTGCTCCGCGTGCCCGAGTGGGCCGAAGGGGCAACCGTCCGGATCGGGGGCCTGCCGGAGCGGCGCATGGCCCCAGGCACGCTCCACCGTATCGACCGCGAATGGAAGGGCAAGGTCGACATCGTCGTGCAATTCCCGATGAAGGCGACGATCACCACGCGCTACAACGAGGCCGTCGCGATCGAGCGCGGCCCGCTCGTCTACGCGTTGAAGATCGCGGAAACGTGGGCGCGCGTGAACGCCGACAAGCCTCACCGGGAACTGCCGCACGGCGATTTCGAGGTGCGGCCGGCGGGCGCGTGGAACTACGGTCTCGTGATCGGCGAGGAACGGGCGGGCGAGGGCGTGCGGTTCGAGGAGCGGCCGGTCGGCGCGCAGCCGTTCTCGCCGGATGGAGCCGGCATGATTGCACGCGCGTCGGGCCGGAAGATCCCGTCCTGGAAGCTCCAGCACGGATGGGCCGGCGAGATCTCGCCCGCCGACGTGGCGTGGTCCGACCCGGCGAGAAGCGTCTCCGACGAGCCAGACGAGGAGGTGACGCTCATCCCGTACGGATGCACGAACATCCGGGTCACCGAGTTCCCGAAGCTGCGGCCGCGGCCGAAGACGTAGGTGCTGCTGGCTGCGTTATCATGGCGGGGATGGCCGGCCGACGAACGCTCCCTCTGCAGACGATCGCGCTGGCCGTGTCGATCGCCGCCGTGGCCTGCGGAGGCGACTCGACGACGCCAACATCGCCGACGCCGTCGACGTCGCAGTTGACGATCGCGTGTCCCGCCGCCCGGACGGCCACATCGCTCCAGAGCCAGCCTGCGACAGTCACGTGGACCGCGCCCACCACGTCCGGCGGCACCGCGCCGGTCTACGTGGCATGCACGCCCGCGTCCGGGGCGTCCTTCAGCGTCGGCTCGACGACCGTCGCGTGCACCGCGACAGGTTCGGCGGCGAGCGAGGCCGCAAGCTGCTCGTTCACGGTCACCGTCATTCGCCCGCCCCAGATCTCCGTCACCCGCTTCATGGCGTTCGGCGACAGCATCACGGAAGGACAGCAATCGCTACCCGCGACGGTGTTCCCCGTCGTGGTGCCGCTGGAGGACTATCCGTACAAGCTAAACCTCCTCTTGACCGCTCGCTACCTGGATCAGTCAATCGTGGTGAACAACGAGGGCGTCGGAGGCGAGGCAATTGCCACCGGACTGGGGCGCCTGCCGGACGTGATGGCGTCGAGGAACCCCCAGGTTCTGCTGCTGCTCGACGGCGCCAACGATCTGCTCGGCAGCCCGGCCAGCGCCACGACCCAGTACATCGCCACGAAGCTGCGCGACATGGTGCGGGCGGCCAAGGCGAAGGTACCGACCGTGACCGTGCTCCTGGCCACGTTCCCGCCCCAGTGGCACGGGACGGTGCCGTACGATCACGGTGCCGGCGCGGAATTCGTGCCCGAGCTCAACCAGCGCATCGCGTCCGTCGCGAGCAGTGAAGGGGCCACGCTGGTCGACCTCTACACGCCGCTGTCGGCGGACATCAAGCGGTACATCGGCGCCGACGGACTGCATCCCACCGAGGCGGGATTCGCCCTAATCGCCGAGACCTTCTACGCAGCGATCAAGGCCAAGTTCGAGGTCAAGACTACGGCCAGGCGCTGATCGGCGCCCGCATCCTCGCCGGCCGCGGCGCGTCGGGGCGCAGCCGGCACGTACCCGGACCGGGAGGCACACCACCGTGCACGTGAAACGAATCGGCGTCTTGACAAGTGGCGGAGACGCTTCGGGCATGAACGCGGCCCTCCGGGCGATCGTCCGGACCGGGCTGGACAACGGCTTCGAGGTCTACGCCGTCTACGAAGGCTACGTGGGCCTCATCGAGGGCGGCGACAAGATCCGGCCGGTCACCTGGCCGGACGTGGGGGGCATCATCCACCGCGGAGGCACGTTCATCGGGTCGGCGCGATCCGAGGAGTTCCGCGCGCGCGAGGGCCGCTCCAGGGCCGCGCTGAACATGCTGCTGCGCGGCATCGACAGCCTCGTCATCATCGGCGGCGACGGGTCGCTCACGGGCGCCGACATCTTTCGCCGCGAGTGGCCCGACCTGGTGGCCGAACTGGTGGCCGCGGGCGCGGCCCCGCCTGACGTCGCGGCGCGGCATCCGCGCCTCGTCGTGGTCGGCCTCGTCGGGTCGATCGACAACGACGCCGCCGGCACCGACATGACGATCGGGACCGACACGGCGCTTCATCGGATCACGGAGGCGATTGACGCCATCGGCAGCACGGCCTCGAGCCACCGCCGCGCGTTCGTCGTCGAGGTCATGGGCCGGCACTGCGGCTACCTGGCGCTCATGAGCGCCATCGCCACGGGCGCCGACGCCGTGTTCATCCCGGAAGACCCGCCGGCGGAAGACGACTGGGAATCCGGCCTGGTGACGCAGCTCATCGCCGGACGCGAGGCCGGCCGGCGGCACTCGATCGTCGTCGTGGCGGAGGGCGCGACCGACCGGCAGGGCGCCGCGATCACGAGCGACCGGCTGCGCGGCGTGCTGAGCCGCGGCCTCGGGGAGGCGGTGCGCATCACGGTGCTCGGCCACGTGCAGCGCGGCGGCTCGCCGAGCGCCTTCGACCGGACGCTGGGCACGATCATGGGCCACGCCGCGATCGAGACGATCCTCTCTGGCGAGGCGGACGAGCGCTCCCTCGTGATGGGCATCCGGGGGAACCGGGTCGTGCGGATCCCCCTCGAGGAATGCGTCGCGGATTCCCGCGCCATCAACGAGTGTCTGTCGGCCCGGCAGTTCGATCGCGCGCTCGACCTGCGCGGCCGGAGCTTCAACGAGTCCCTCGGCGCCTATCGCACGCTGCTGAAGGCCCTGCCTCACCCGCCGCGGGAGGGCCAGCGGCGCTTGCGCATTGCCGTCCTCCACGCCGGCGCACCGGCGCCCGGCATGAACGCCGCCGTGCGCTCTGCCGCGCGCCTCGCGACCGATGACGGGCACATCGTGCTGGGCGTGCGGCGAGGCGTCCACGGCCTGATCAGCGCCGACCTCTTCGAGATGGACTGGATGAGCGTGAACGGCTGGGCCCCGATGGGCGGCGCCGAACTGGGCACGTCCCGCGAGGTGCCGGCGGGCCCGGATCTCTATGCGATCGCGCGCACGATCGAGCGGCACGCCATCGACGGCCTGCTCGTCATCGGCGGCTGGGAGGCCTACGAGACCGCCCACCGGCTGTTCGAGGAGCGGAGGAACTATCCCGCGTTCTGTGTCCCGCTGGTCTGCCTGCCGGCGACGATCGACAACAACCTGCCCGGCACGGAGCTCAGCATCGGCGCCGACACGGCGCTCAACAACATCGCCGGCGTCGTGGACAAGATCAAGCAGTCGGCGGTGGCCGAGCAGCGCTGCTACGTGGTCGAGGTGATGGGGCGGCGCTGCGGGTATCTCGCCCTGATGAGCGGGCTGGCGACCGGCGCCGAGCGCGTGTACCTCCACGAGGAGGGCGTGACGCTCCAAGGCCTCGTCGACGACCTGGCGATGCTGGTGAAGGGGTTCTCCCAGAGCAAGCGCCTGGGCCTGATGATCCGGAACGAGCACGCCAACGACGTCTACGACACCGGGTTCATGTGCGCGCTGTTCGAGCAGGAAGGCGGTGGGCTGTTCGACGTGCGTCAGAGCATCCTCGGGCACCTCCAGCAGGGCGGCGACCCGTCGCCGTTCGACCGCATCCAGGCCACGAAACTGGCGCGACTCAGCGTCCGCCGCGTAATCGCGGAGGCCTTGGCCGGGCGGGCGCCGGCCGAGTTCATCGGCATGGTGTCCGGGAAGATCGAGTTCGGGTCCTTCGAGGACTACACGCGGATGGTCGACGCGGAGAACCGCCGGCCACGGCAGCAGTGGTGGATGGAGTTGCGCGGGATCAACGAGGCGCTGGCCCGGCCGGCGCCCCGCGAGATGGTTGAGGCCGCCCCGCCGGCGGACGCCGGCGGGGCGAACGCCTGACTAGAAGCGGAGACGCAGCCCCGCGCCGATCTGGAGGCCGCCGACCTTCACGTCAATCGCGGAGCCGCCCGTCGGCGTGAGGCCGAACGTCCGGCCCGAATAGCGGACCATGGCGCCGACGCCGAGGTGGTCGGCAAAGCGGTACGACAGGTCCGCGCCGACGTTGAAGCCCATCCGGCTGCCGGTCGTGTCGGCCGCCGTCGTCGTGAGGTTCACGGACGTGTACGGCGCCCCCACTTCGGCGACGGTCGGGGTGAGCACGGTGCCCTGCTTCAGCCTGAACGCCGTCGGCCCGCCCGAGAAGGTGACGTCGAGCCTGTCGGTGATCGGGAGCAGCCAGATCAGCTGGAAGTGATAGGCCTGCTCGACGTGATCGAGCGTCGAGACCGTGGCAGTGGCCGACCTGAACGTATCGTACACGAGGGGGCTGGGCACCGAGGCCGTGATGTTGGCGTCCCCTGACGTTTTCACCCGCGTGTACGCGATGCCCACCCCGAAGTTCCCGAAGAGGCGCACACCGGCGCCCACCTCGAAGAACGGCGCCTTCCCGTCAATCGCCTGCGTGCTCTTGATGGTGCCCGTTTCGTCGTAAATCGAGAACGTCTGCGACGCATCCGCGGACGTGGTCGATCCGAGCTGCACCCCGAAATTGACGTTGGCGAAGGCGCGGCCCTCCCACGGGAGCGCCTGCGCGAACGCCGGCGACGCCAGGGCCATCAAAGCGAGCACACACACCGTCGATCGGAACACCTGCTTCATCATGCACACCCTCGCTGGAGAGGAGCTTTCATACTAGCACAAGCCCTGTCGGCGCCCGCCGTGTCCAGGCGGCCCGGACCTGGCCCGGGATCCCCGGGCCCGGTCCAGCGTGCCGATCCGCCTACTGCTTGATGCTGATGAGTTCGATGTCGAACACCAGCATGCCTCCGGGCTTCCCGGCCTGGCCGTCGTAGGCCAGGCGCTCGGGAATCCAGAACCGGGTCTTCTCGCCTTCCACCATGAGCTGAACGCCCTCGGTCCACCCGGGGATCACCTGGTCCAGCGGGAAGGACGTCGGCGTGCCGCGCATCACGGAACTGTCGAACATCTTTCCGTCGGTCGTCCAGCCGGTGTAGTGGACGGTGACGGTGTTGCTCTTCTTCGGGTGCACCGTGCCGCTCCCGGGCGTCAGCACCTTGTAGGCGAGCCCGGACTTCGTCTTCTGCGCGTCGGCGGGAGGCGCGGCGACCTCGGCAGGCGTGGCAGGCATCGGCAGGATGTCGACGAGGACGATGTCGAACACCAGGGTGCCCTTCGGCTTGTCCTCGCGGCCCTTGTAGGCCAGCTGTTCGGGGATCCACGCGCGGCGCTTCTCGCCGACCACCATGAGCTGGACGGTCTCGCTCCAGCCCGGGATCACGCGCGAGAGCTGAAACGACGCGTCCTTGGGGCGGGGGTACGAGCTGTCGAACATCTTGCCGTTCGTCGTCCAGCCCGTGTACTTCACGGTGACGTAGTCGTCCGGCCCCGGGTGTTTCTGCCCCGTCCCCGGCGTGATGACCTTCGTCGCGAGGCCCGAACCGAGCTTGATCGCGTCGGCGGGCGGCGCGGCCACGTCCGGCGGGGCGGCGTAGGGACTCACGGCCGGCGCGGCCGGCGCGGCGGTCTGGGCCGGCGCCTGCTGACTGGCACCGAGGGTGATGGTTGCGGCGGCTGCGAGTACGAGGGCGCACGCCAGGGATGCTGCGGGGCGAAAGTGCGAGAGAGTCATGCGATGTTCGTGTCCTTGTCCTTCTTCTTGCGGGGTGTCGTCGCGCGCGCCCGCGACGTGCGGGCCGTTGCGGGTTTTGACTTGGGAGCGGCCGTCCCGGCCTTCCGCCGGCGGCGTGGCGTGGCGCCGGCGGCCGGGGACTCCGGCTGGGCGTCGCCTGATTCGGGGGCCTCGACGATCGGCACGAGGCGCTCGTCTCCGGTTTCGCGTTCGGCAGGGGCGGCCGCGTCCACGGCCGGCGCCTGGCCGTCGGACCCCGGCGCCTCGGATGGCGCGAGTGCCGTTGCCCGCGTTTCGGCGTCCGCGATGTCGAAGACGGGCTCCGGGACCGGCGCCGCGGCCACGCGCAGCTGCGGCCCCTGGAAGACGCGCAGGACGCCCTGCCGATCACGGTCGAGACGGACCAGGCCGTCGCGCTGGACCGACCGGAGGATCTCCACGAGATTACCGTGTCGGCGCTCGTCGAACCCGGGGTCGGCCGCGCGCATGGCCTGCTTCACGTTGCGGACGTACATCGGCCAGCGGGTGATGGCGCCCGGGGTGGCCAGCACGCGCTGGAGCAGCCGGATGCCGTCGATGATGGACGTGGGCGGCGCCTCCTCGTGGGCGGCGGGCTGGGCGTTCTCGTCGCCGCCAGCCTGGGCGGGGTGCTGCGCGGGAGATGCGACGCTCTCGGCCTCGCCCGTCTGGGCCTCGCCCGCCTCGTGCCCGCCCTCGTGCCCGCCGTCGGTCTCCTTCAACTCGACGAGCACGCTCCGGCCGGCGCTTCGCAGCACCACCACGCCCGTCTCGGCGAGCTTCTCCGCGAAGTCGCGGAAGCTCGACGCGCCGTAGTCGCGCTCGGAGAACGTCGAGTCGAGCTGCAGCAGCGTGCTCTTCAGCAGCCCCAGCTGCGGCGTCACCTCGCGGTCCGTCAGCACCTGGAGCGCGCGCGTCACGAGCGGGATCGCCTTCCGCACCGGCGTGGTGGCCAGCTGGCCTTGCGGCGCCGCAGCCTTTTCGCCGCCGCGCTCGCGGCCCTGGCTGGGCTGGCGCCGGCTCGGCTGCCGGATGAGGTTCTCGTACGCGATGAACTCGTGGCAGTTCTTCTGCATCACCGCGCCGGTGAACTGCCGCCCGCCCACGACGAACACCTTCTTGTCGTACTGCTTGAGCTTCTCCACCAGACTGATGAAGTCGCTGTCGCCGCCGACGATGACGAAGGCGTTGATGTGATCGTGGGTGAACGCCATCTCGAGGGCGTCGAGGGCGAGGTTGATGTCGGCGCCGTTCTTGTCGCCGCCGGGCGTCATGTTGCGCTGCACCATGCGCACGGCGTGCTGCGTAAGCATGCGGCTGTAGTCGCCCGCGCGCTTCCAGTCGCCGTACGCGATCTTGGTGATCACCTCGCCGCGTTCCTTCACGGCGTCGAGCACCGCGCCCACGTCGAACTCGCGGTTCAGGGTGGTCTTGACGCCAATCTCGATGTTGTCGAAATCGATCAAGACGGCGATCTTGAGGGAGTCTTCTGATACTGACATTGGTCCTTCTTGGCTAGACGTCCAGCTCGCGGGCTTCCTCGGCGCGTTCCATGATGAAGCGGAACCGCGCGGAGGCGTCCTTGCCCATGAGCTCGTTGATGACCCGATCGGTCACGATGTGATCGGCGACCTCCACGCGGAGGAGCCGCCGGGTCTTGGGGTTGAGGGTAGTCTCCCACAGCACCTTCGGCATCATCTCGCCGAGGCCCTTGAAGCGCGTGATCTCCGGCGTGCCGCGCCCCTTGGCGTGGCGCTCGAGGATCTGCGCCTTCTGCGCATCGTCCAGGGCCCAGTGGGTCTCCTTGCCGATGTCGATGCGGTAGAGCGGCGGCTGGGCCAGGTAGACCCGGCCCGCGGTCATCAGCGGCGTCATGTGCCGGTAGATGAAGGTGAGGAGGAGCGTGGCGATGTGGTTCCCGTCCGAGTCCGCATCGGCCAGGATGATGACCCGGCCGTAGCGCAGCCGGGTGATGTCGAAGTTCTTGCCGATCCCGCACCCGAGCGCGGTGACGAGATCGGACAGTTCCTTGTTCTCGAGCACCTTGGCCACCGAGGCGCTCTCGACGTTCAGCACCTTGCCGCGGAGCGGCAGGATGGCCTGCCGGCCCCGGTCCCGGCCCTGCTTCGCCGAGCCGCCCGCCGAGTCGCCCTCGACGATGAACAGCTCCGAGTCGTCGCGGCCCGACGCCGAGCAGTCGCTCAGCTTGCCGGGGAGGTTCAGGCGGGTCGACGTCGCGCTCTTGCGCGTCACTTCCTGCTGCGCGGCCCGGCTCGCCTCGCGGGCGCGCGCCGCCAGGATGATGCGCGCGACGATGGCCTCCGCCATGCTGAGATTGTTGTTCAGCCAGTGCTCCAGGGCGGGCCGGACCGCCGAGTCCACCGTGGACAGGATCTCCGGATTGTTCAGGCGGTCCTTGGTCTGCCCCTGGAACTGCGGCTCGGCGATGAAGATGCTGAGCACGCCGACGAGGCCCTCGCGGATGTCGTCGGCGCTGATGGTGACGCCCTTCGGCGTCAGGTTGTGCGTGTCGATGAAGTTCCGCACCGCCTTGCCGATGCCCGCACGCAGGCCGTTCTCGTGCGTGCCGCCCGATCCGGTCGGGATGCCGTTGACGAAGCTGCGGATCTGCTCGTCGGTAGCCTCCGTCCACTGCATCGCCAGATCGATGCGCAGGCCGTTGTCCCGGGCGAGCACGAAGGCCGACTCGTGCGAGGTCCGCGCACCGGATGCGACCAGGAGCGTCTTCAGGTAGGCCTCGATGCCGTCCTGGTGCTCGAACGTCTCGCGCGTCTTCGCACCCTCGTCCTCGAAGACGACCTTCACGCCCTTGTGCAGGTAGCTCGCGACCTCCAGCCGCTCGCGGATGACGGCCGGGTCGAAGTCGATCTTCGGGAAGATCGTGGCGTCCGGCCTGAAAAACACCGTCGTCCCGGTGCCGCGGGCCGGCCCGAGCCTTTTCACCGGGCCCTGCGGGATGCCCTGCTTGAAGTGCTGCTCCCACTGCGCGCCGTCGCGCTTGACCGTCACGACCAGGTCCTTCGAGAGCGCGCAGACGACGCTGGCGCCGACACCGTGGAGACCGCCGGCGGTCTTGTAGCTGCCGTGCTCGAACTTGCCTCCCGCGTGCAGGACGGTGAACACCACCTCCAGGGCGCTCTTCTTGCTCTGCGGGTGCTTGTCGACCGGGATGCCCCGGCCGTCGTCCGTGATCGTCATCGACGCGCCGTCGGCGTGGAGCGTCGCGGAGATGCTCGAGGCGAAGCCGTTCATCGCCTCGTCAATGGCGTTGTCGAGGATTTCCCAGGCCAGGTGATGGAGCCCCGTCGAACCCACGCCGCCGATGTACATGCCGGGACGCTTCCGGACGGGCTCGAGGCCTTCCAGTACGGTGATGTCCTTGGCAGTGTAAGACGGCATCAATCGGCTAGGTACTTGGGACCAGGCGCCAGGCGCCAGGGTTCGAGCGCAAGCGCGAACACCGGATGCTAGCGACTGCGCGGAGCAGGTGCGGGCGTCCGGCGCTCCGAAACAAGCCCCCCGGACAACCGGGACGAGCCAGGAGCATCGGCCGCTCGCCAATTTGTTGACGCCATTGTACTTCGAAACGGGGGACACTGGCTACTTGTTGCTGACGAAGCCCGAGCCCCCAGTCCCCAGTCCCCAGCCCAGCTATTGACACCTCCCCTCCCTCCCCCTCACAGTACCGTCATGCCCGACATCGACTTTGCCTCCCTGTCGCTGCAGGACGCGCTCGACCTCGCCATCCTCATCGAAGAGGAAGCGCAGGAGCGCTACGAGGAGTTCGCCGACAATCTCGCGATTCATCACACCGCCGAAGCCGCGCACTTCTACACCACGATGGCCGGCAACGAGGCGAAGCACGGCGCGGACCTCCTGACGCGCAGACGGGCGATCTTCGGAGACGCGCCGACCCGCGTCTCGCGCGGCATGCTGTGGGACGTCGAAGCGCCCGACTTCGACCAGTCCCGCATCTATATGACCGCGCGCCAGGCCATGGAGGTCGCGCTCGCGGCCGAGGTAAAGGCCCACGACTTCTTCGACGCCGCGCTCGCCAACCTCACCAACACCGACGTGCGCATCCTGTTCGAGGAGCTGCGAGCCGAGGAAGTCGAACACCAGGAGCTGGTGAAGGCGGTGATGGCGACGCTTCCGCCCGACCGTGACTTCGGCTACGACGACGAGGACGAGCCGGTGGGACAGTAGGGGCTCGGGACTCGGAATGGAGGTCGACGCCTTAGCGTCGACGGACGCCAGAGGGAGCGTTCGCCCGCTCGCCTCTATGCCTTTCCTCGTGACATGTTCCCGTAGGATCCCGCCAGCAGATCCTCCCCTCTGATGCCCAGCGCCGCGATCAGTTCCTTCATCAGGCTGCGCGCCTGCGTCGGGCCCTCGCTGACGATCACTTCGATCTCAAGGAACCGCCCGAGTCCGTTCACCTCGTCGAGGTGAATCCTGGCGTTCTTGCAGAGCCAGACCTCGCGCCGCTTGCGGACGCAGGCGCGCACGCCGAACATCTCCGTCAGCAGCCTCAACGTGGCTGCGGCGTCCGCCACCGGCATCACCTGGAAGTTGCTGGTCCGAGGCGCACGTCTGTTCGGGCGGAGGTAGAGGATGAGTTCACCATCGCGGTTCGAACCGAAGACCCTGAGCTTGAGCCGCCCCTTCCGCACACGGAAGTACCGGTCCCTCTGGCGCACGGGTGGCTGGCGTATCGCACCTTCGAGTCTCCTGAGGCGGGACCGGAAAGGCACCAACGACTCGACGCTCGCCTTGATCTCGAGGTTCTGCATGTTTCTACGAGGATAGTTCCTCGAGCGCGGCCGGCGCGGCGAGAGCCGTCGGCACGATGCGCGTGAACTGCCCGCGCTGAAGCAGTTCGCGCCCCTTGCCGCCGCGGCCCGTCACCTCGTACTTCGCGGTGCTGATGGTCTGCTCCGCGCCGCGGCTGGTCTCCACCGTGAGGAGGTCGCGGTCGCCCACCGACGCGATGAACCCGAGCACGCGGTCTTCGGCCGGGTTCAGCTTGATGAGCATCACGCCCTTGCCGGGGCCGGACAGGTAGTTGATCTCCTCCACCCTGCAGAGCATCGCCCGCGCCTGGGCCGTCGCCGCGATGATGGTCTCGCTGCCGTCGATCTTCGCGACTCCGACCACCTCGACCCCGTCGGCCGGCCGCGCATAGCGTCTCCCCGTTCTGGTACTCGGCTCGACGAGGCTCTGGAAGCCGAACCGCAAACTGTAGCCGTCGCTCGTGACGGCGACGGCGTGCACGGGCGGCACGCCGCCGTCCTTCTTCGGCTCGATGTCGGGCGTGACGCGCAGGTCGAGGCTGAAGGCCGCGATCACCTTCTCCCCGTCCCGGAACTTGAACAGCCGCTGGATCGGCTCGCCGTACCCGGTCGACGCCGGCACGTCCGCGATCGTCGAGCTGTAGGCGACGCCGAAGTTCGTGAAGAACACGGCTGTCGCCCGCGTGCTCCCGGGCACGACCGCCAGGACCGCATCGCCCTCGCGCAGGCGCGTCGCCGCCAGGTCCTTCACTTCCTTCTGGCGCTTCACCCACCCGTCCCGCGACACGATGACGACGTTGTCCTCCTCAACGATGAAGTCATTGGCGGAGTACTCGACCTCCTCGACGGCCTCGATGCGCGTGCGGCGCAGGTCGGCCTTCGGCCCGGAGTAGCGCTTCTGCAGATCCTCGATTTCGTCGCGCACGAGGCCCCAGCGCTTGTGCTCGTTGTTCAGCAGCAGGCCGATCTGCTTGGCTCGGGTGCGCCGCTCCTCGAGTTCCGTCCTGATCGCCAGGATTTCGAGGCGCGCCAGCCGGTAGAGCTTCAACTCGAGGATCGCGTCGGTCTGCCCGGCGTCGAGATCGAACCGCGC
This sequence comes from uncultured Acidobacteriota bacterium, assembly GCA_963809475.1. Lineage (GTDB taxonomy): Bacteria > Acidobacteriota > Vicinamibacteria > Vicinamibacterales > JAKQTR01 > JAKQTR01. Next base: position 1,542,347 of record CAWEJS010000001.1, on the reverse strand, counting down.
CATGATCTTTTTCGCCGCGTCCTGCTTGCCGTCGGACTTCCGGATGATGCGGATAATCTCGTCGAGGACGTCGAAGACCTTCTCGAACCCCTCCAGCACGTGGATGCGCCGCTGGAGCGCCCCGAGTTCGTGCTCCAGCCGGCGCGTGACCACGTCGAGGCGGAAGTGCAGGAAGTGCCAGAGGATCGACTTCAGGTCCAGCCGCTCGGGCTTGCCGACCTCCGGGTTCTCCGTCGGCACCAGGCAGGTCAGGTTCACCGGGAACGTCGTCTGGAGCGGCGTGTGCTTGCACAGGTACGCCATCACCATCTTCTCGTCCGCGTCCCGCTTCAGTTCCAGCTGGATCCGCACATCGTCGGTCGAGATGTCCTTGACGTCCACCAGGGGCGGGAGCCTGCGGCCAATCACCACGTCGGCGATGCGCTCCACGAGCTGCGCCTTGTTCACCATGTAGGGGATGCTGGTGATGAGGACGGTCCTGCCGCCGCGGGTCGCCGGGCCGGGTTCCCACGTGCCGCGGACGCGGATCGTGCCCGAGCCGGTCTTGTAGATCTCCTTCAGTTCATCGGCGGAATTCAGGATGTGGCCGCCCGTCGGGAAGTCGGGGCCCTTGACGTAGCGGCAGAGCTGGACGCTCGTGAGGTCCGCGTTGTCGAGCAGCTTGAGCAACGCCGTACTGACCTCGCCGAGGTGGTGCGGCGGGATGCTGGTGGCCATGCCGACGGCGATGCCCGTCGCGCCGTTGACGAGCAGGTTCGGCAGGCGCGCGGGCAGCACGACGGGCTCGGTCTTTGTGCCGTCGTAGTTGGGCCGGAAGGGCACGGTGTCCTGATCGATCTCCTGCAGCATCTCGTCCGAGATGCGCGCGAGGCGGCACTCCGTGTACCGCATCGCGGCGGCCGCGTCGCCGTCGAGGGAACCGAAGTTGCCCGAGCCGTCGACGAGCGGGTAGCGCAGCGAGAAGGGCTGCGCCATGCGTACGAGGGTGTCGTAGATCGCCGTGTCGCCGTGGGGATGGTAGCTCCCCATCACGTCGCCCACGACCTTCGCGCACTTGCGGAACTTGGTGTCGGCGGTGAGGTTCTGCTGCCACATCGTGAACAGGATGCGGCGCTGCACGGGCTTCATGCCGTCGCGCACGTCGGGCAGCGCGCGCGAGGTGATGACGGAGAGCGCGTAGTTGAGGTACTTCTCCTGCGCCGCCTCGTGGAGCGCGACGACGTCCTCGCGCCCTCCCCCGCCCGGGCGGCTGCCGCCCGCCGGGGGCCAGTTGCCGGAGGGCGGCCACGCGCCGCCGATGGGCGGCCACGTCGCGTCTCCGGCGGCGGCAGGCGTGTGCTCGATGATGTCGAGAAGCGTGGTTTCAGGGTCCTTCCGGCGAGGTGACACGACGTCGCTCCTGTGCGCCGAGGCTGAAGCCTCGGCCTCCATTCATGCCCGCCCGGGCCTGATCTGCACGCCGAGCACGGCCGCGAACTCGGCAAGTACCATCGCGGTGGCGCCCCAGACCTGCTCCCCGTCGAGGTCGAAGAACGGCATGTCGAACTCCACGCCGTCCCGCACGCGGGTCATGCGCAGGTGCCGCGCCGAGTCGAGCACGTGCTCGACGGGCGCCTCGATGATGCGCTCGACCTCCTCCAGCGCGGGCCGGGTCGCCGGGCGCGCCGCCGCGGTGCCAACCACCGGGTGCATGACGAACCCGCTGACCGGGATGTGCACGGGGGTGAGCCGCCCGACGATGCGCACGAGACCCGGCGCGAGGCCGACCTCCTCGTACGCCTCGCGCAGCGCGGCCGCTTCGATCGACTCGCCCGGGTCCACCGCTCCGCCCGGCAGCGAGACCTGTCCCGGGTGCTGGGGCAGATCCGGCGACCGCTTGGTCAGGAGGAGCGACGGGGCGCCGCCGATCGGGAAGAGCAGCAGCAGCGCGGCCGCCGGCCTGGCCTCCGCTGGCACGTGCAGGCGCCTCCAGCCGGGCCGCGGGACGGGCGCCATGCGCGCCTGGGCCTCGACGCCCGGCAGGCGCGCGAGGCCGTCGGTCACCGACGCCACGAGCTGGTCGAACGGCGACACAGCCATGCGGTCAACGCTTAACTGTAGCCCTTTTTCGCGACGTTCGGGGGTGTGGCTGCAGCTCAGATCTGATCCCACAGCTCGGAAGCCGGCCTTGACCCGAGGGGCGGGCCCCACGCCTGCCGGAACAGTTCGATGCTCAGCAGGCGCATCGCGTCCGGCTTCGAAAAGAAGATGCGGTCGATGGTGAGGTGCTGCGTGCGATGCGCGCGCAGCGCGGCAGCCTTGCGATCGGCGAACGCCGCGACGTCTAGCACGAAGTCCGCGCCCGGCTCGATCGCGGGGTCGCCGCGGCGCAGCACCACCCAGGGGCGCACCGGCAACGTCCAGGCGAGACGCGCCACGGCGTGGGGCACGCCGAGGTCCGGGTACCAGCGCGGGTCGGCTGCCGCCACAACCGCGTCCGACGTGAATCGGCTGATGGCGATGTGGTCCGGATGGAGGTTCGACCCGTTCGGCTCAAAGGTGATGACCACCTGGGGCCGCGCCGCCCGGATGACCTCGACGAGTTGCCGCCGGATCGTGTCGGACGGCGCAACGGCGAGCGCCCGGTCCTGGTAGCCCAGTACCCGGACAGTCGATACGCCGAGGACGCGGCACGCGTCCATCAGCTCCGCCTGCCGCACGGCGCCGAGGCGCTCGCGGGCACAAATCGGAGGGTCGCCGAGCTTGCCGCGATCGCCCGGCGTGGCGGTGCAGACCGCGACCAGCCCGCCCTCGGCAACGGTCCGGCACGCGACGCCAGCCGCGAACACGGACTCGTCGTCCGGATGGGCAAACACGAGCAGGAGGCGTCGCTGACTGGGCGAGGTCATCGGTTCAATGATAGTGACAGAAGCCAAAACCCAGAAGCCAGAAGCGAGTCCCGAACCCCGAGTCCTGAGTAGTAGACTGTCCCGATGATCCGCCTGGCGGCCATCGACATCGACGGCACGTTGCTCGACTCCCGTTGGAAACTCCCCGATCGCAACCGGGACGCGATCGTCGCGGCCGTCGCCCAGGGCGTCGAGATCGCGCTCGTGACGGGTCGTGCGTACGGGTTCGCGCGGCCGATTGTCGACCTGTTGTCCTGCCCGATCACCGCCGTCGCCAGCAACGGCGCCCTCGTGCGCCTGTCCACCGGGGCGACGGAGATGCGGCACCTGCTGCCGCGCGAGGCGGCGCGGTGGGTGCTCTCGGCGGCGGCAGGATACCGCGACAACGTGGCGTTGACCTTCGACAGGCCCCGGGACGGCCAGATGATCTTCGAGCGAATCGATCGCTCGGATCCGGTCCGCCTCGCCTATGCCGAGCGTAACAGCGCCTTCCTGAGCGAGGTCGCGCCGCTCGAGTCGGCGCTGACCGAAGACCCGCTCGTAGTCATGTTCAACGGGCGCGTCGCGGCCATGCGAGAACTGGCCGGCGTGCTTCGCCGGCTGCCTGCGGCCCGCGCGTTTTCCGTGAACCTGACGGAGTACGAGCCCCGGGACATCTCCTTCGTCGACGTGCTGGCGGCGGGCTGCACGAAGGGCACAACGCTTGCCGAGTGGGCCAGGCGCCGCGGCTACGCCCGCGGCGAAGTGATGGCCCTCGGCGACAATCTGAACGATGTCGAGATGCTCGAGGCCGCCGGTCTTCCTGTCGTGATGGGCAACGCGGTCCCGGGGCTGCTCGCCCGCGGATGGCCCGTCACCGCGTCGAACGACGACGCGGGCGTCGCGGACGCGATCGAGCGGTACGTATTGCGCTGACCCGGAGGCTGACGGCCCCCGAGAGAGGACCCCTTGATGCACAACCGGCGAATCGTCTTCCTTCTCGCCGTAACGTCGGCCCTGGTCTGCCTGGCTCCGGCGGTCCAGACCCAGGCGACGATCACGCCGCCGCAGTTCACCGCCGGCGGCAAGACCTACACGGCCGGCGACGACTATTTCCTGGCCAACTACGCGCAACTGCGCGAGTACTTCGCGAAGCTGGACCAGGAGTCCGACCGCGTCAAGGTGGTCGAGATCGGCACGACCGCAGAGGGCCGGCCGATGATCATGGCGATCATCACGTCGCCCGAGAACCACGCGCGCCTTGATCGCTACAAGGAGATCGCCGGGAAACTGGCGCGCGCCGAGGGGCTGTCCGAGGCTGAGGCGCGCCAACTGGCGGCCGAAGGCAAGGCGGTGGTCTGGATTGACGGCGGCCTGCACGCCACCGAGTGCATCAACGCGCAGGGACTGTTCACCTTCGCGTACCAGATGGCGAGCCGGAACGACGCCGAGACGCTGCGCACCCTGAACGACGTCATCCTCCTGCTCGCGCCCGTCAACCCCGACGGCATGGAGCTCGTGTCGAACTGGTACATGCGCGAGCCGGACGAGACGCGCCGCTCGACGGGCGGCATCCCGGTGCTCTACGAGAAGTACGCCGGTCACGACAACAACCGCGATTCCTACATGAACAACCTGCCGGAGACTGAGGCAGTCAACCGTCAGCTCTACCGCGAGTGGTACCCGCAGATCATGTACAACCAGCACCAGACCGGCCCGGCCGGCACGGTGCTCTTCGTGCCCCCGTTCCGGGACCCGTTCAACTACAACGTCGACCCGCTGGTGCCGATGGGCATCGACCTCGTCTCGACGTCGATCCACAACCGGTTCGTAACGGAAGGCAAGGCCGGCGCGACGATGCGGACCGGCGCGTCCTACTCGACGTGGTTCAACGGCGGCTCGCGCACCACGACGGGCTTCCACAACATGATCGGGATCCTCACCGAGATCATCGGCAACCCGACGCCGGCCCCGCTCGGCCTGGTGCTCGACAACCAGCTGCCCCGCCAGGATCTGCCGCTCCCCATCCCGCCGCAGGCGGCGTGGCACCAGCGCCAGTCGATCGACTATGTGATGTCGGCGAACCGCGCGATTCTCGACGTGGCCTCGAAGCACCGCGAGGACTTCCTCTATCGCATCTACCGGATGGGCAGGAATTCGATCGAGCGCGGCGGCCGCGACACCTGGACGATTCAGCCCGACTGGATCGACGACGCCAAGGCCCGGCTCGCACGCGACACCGGTGCCTCCGCCGCAGCGCCTGGCGGGCGGGGCGGCGGGCGCGGCGGCGCGGACCCGAAGTACTACGCGAACATGTTGACGCCCGAGCGCCGCGACCCGCGCGGGTACATCCTCCCGTCCGACCAGGCGGACTTCAACACGGCCACGCGCTTCGTCAACGTCCTCATCAAGGGCGGGATCGCCATTCATCGCGCGACGGCCGCGTTCACGGTGGCGGGCAGGAACTACCCGGCGGGGTCGTTCGTCATCAAGGCCGCGCAGGCGTTCCGGCCGCACCTGCGCGACATGCTCGAGCCGCAGGATCACCCGAACGATTTCCAGTACCCCGGCGGACCGCCGCGGGCGCCGTACGACGTCACCGGCTACACGCTCGCGTATCAGATGGGCGTGCAGGTGGAGCGGATCCTGGACGGGTTCGACGGGCCGTTTGAGCCGGTGCCGCTGACGCCCATCGCGCTCGGCGGCGGCAAGGTGGCAGCGCCGGCCAAGGGGGCCGCCGTCGGGTATCTGCTGAGCCACCGCCTCACCGACGCGTTCACGGCCACGACCAGGCTGCTGGCCGCGAAGGAGGACGTCTACTGGCTCAAGGCGCCGTTCACTGCCGGAGGCCGAAGCTACGAGGCGGGCACGATCTACATCCCGGCGAGGCGGACGACAAAGGCGCTGCTCGAAAAGCTAGCCCTCAATCTCGGCATCGGGTTCGACGCGACCGCCGTCAAGCCCACCGGCGAGGCGCTGAGACTGACTCCGGTGCGGATCGGCCTCTGGGACCAGTACGGCGGGTCGATGGCGTCGGGCTGGATTCGCTACATCTTCGAGCAGACCCACCCGATCGCGTTCGACGTGGTGTTCCCGCCGGCGCTCGATGCCGGTGACCTTGCGCAGAAGTACGACGTGCTCATCTTCCCAGGCGGTGCCATCCCCGCGGCGCCGGGTGAAGCGCCCGGGGGCGGGCGGGGCGGGGACTTCGGCGGCGACATGCCGCCGGCGGCCGGTGGCGGCGGGCGCAGCGGCCAGGCCGGCCCGTCCAACATCCCCGAGCAGTACCAGGGCCGCCAGGGCCGCGTCACGGCGGCCGCCACGATTCCGATGCTCGAGAAGTTCGTCGAAGGCGGAGGCACGATCATCACCATCGGGTCGTCGGCGAGCATCGCCGGGCACTTCGGCCTGCCGGTGGCCAACGGCCTCGTCGAGCTGGTGAACGGCGTCGAGCGCCGGCTGCCGAGCGACAAGCTATACGTGCCGGGCTCGGTGCTGTCGATGGACGTCGATCCGGCGAACCCGCTGGCCTACGGCTTCGGCCCCAAGGTCGACGTGATGTGGGAGAACGATCCGGCGCTCAAACTCGCGCCCGACGCGGCGCTGAAGAGTGTCGGGATTGTCGGCTGGTTCGGCACCGACAAGCCGCTGCGGAGCGGCTGGGCGTGGGGCCAGGAGTATCTCAAGGGCCTCGCCGCCGCGCTCGACGTGAGCTACGGCCAGGGCAAGGTGTTCATCCTGTCGCCGGAGATTACGTTCCGCGCCCAGCCGCACGCCACGTTCAAGTTCCTGTTCAACGGGATCTACTATGGGAAGGCGAAGGCGGTGACGCTCACGAAGTAGCCAGTAGTCAATAGTCAGTAGGCAGTAGTCCCCAGCGCCTAGCCCCGAGCCCCGAGTCCCGAATCCCGTCTTTCCTCGGGTACTTCGTGGCGACGTACTCGTCGACCAGCGCGCGGAAGGCCTCGGATAGTTCGTCGTGCGTGCCGCGCAGCGTCGTCGCGTGCCGGCCGTCGATGAACACCGGGCATGCCGGCGCTTCACCCGTTCCCGGGAGGCTGATGCCGATGTTGGCGGCCTTCGACTCGCCGGGTCCGTTCACGACACAACCCATCACCGCGAGCGTCATGGTCTCGACGCCTTCGTAGCGGGCCTTCCACTCGGGCAGCTTGTCGCGGACGTAACCCTGGATGCCCTCGGCGAGTTCCTGGAACGTCGTGCTCGTGGTCCGGCCGCAGCCCGGGCAGGCGGTAACGCTCGGCGCGAAGGCGCGCAGGCCGAGCGCCTGCAGCAGCTCGCACGCGGCATACACCTCTTCCCGGCGGTCGCCGCCCGGCTTCGGCGTCAGCGAGATCCGGATCGTGTCGCCGATGCCTTCGCTGAGCAGCACGCCCATGGCCGAAGCCGACCACACGAGGCCCTTGATGCCCATGCCGGCCTCCGTGAGCCCGAGGTGCAGCGGCTGGGTCGTCTTGCGGGCAAGGTCGCGATAGACACTGATGAGATTCCGCGGCTTCGACACCTTGCAGGAGATGACGATCTGGTCCGCACGAAGACCGCTCTCCAGCGCGAGCCCGGTCGAATCGAGCGCCGAGATCACCATGCACTCGTTGATGATCTCTTCCGACGACCGGCCCAGGTCCCGCTCGGTGTTCTCCTGCATCCTGCGCAGCACGAGATCCTGGTCCAGCGACCCGCCATTCACGCCGATGCGGACGGGCTTCCCGTGATTCGCCGCCACCCGGCAGATCGTCGAGAACTGCTCGTCTCGGCGCTGGCCCGTACCCACGTTGCCGGGGTTGATGCGGTACTTGTCCAGGGCCTCGGCGCACGCCGGGTAGCGCGTCAGCAGGAGGTGGCCGTTGTAGTGGAAGTCGCCGATGAGCGGCGCCGGGCACCCCGCGAGCAGCAGCCGCCGCTTCAGCGACGGCACCGCCTCCGCGGCCTCCGGCACGTTGACGGTGACGCGCAGCATCTCGGAGCCGGCCTGCCACAACTCGAGGCACTGCCGCAGGGTGGAGTCGACGTCCACGGTGTCGGTGTTGCACATCGACTGCACGACGATGGGTGCGCCGCCGCCGACCCGCATGCCGCCGACGCTGACGCCGGTGGTCTTGTGACGTGTGGCCTCGTCCATGATCGACGACTCAGCCCTTCCAGGAATGTCCACGCACGATTGATCATATCATTCGGGCTGCAGGGGCCCCCGCTCTCGCACAATCCTGACGTGCGCCCCCCGCCCCGGCGCGGCGGGCGGGTGCTGGGATTCGGGACTCGGGGCTCGAACTGGAGAGACACGGATGAGGGCGATTTGCGTGCGCAGGACGGGCGGCCCGGACGTATTGGTGCTCGAGGACGTGCCCGGTCCCGTCCCCGGCGAGGGCCAGGTGGTCGTGCGGATGCACGCGGCCGGCGTGAACCCGGTCGACGTCTACATCAGGTCCGCCGCGCAAGGCCGGCAGCCAGCTGTGCCCTACGTGCCCGGCTCGGACGGCGCAGGCGTGATCGAGGCGATCGGGCCAGGCATCGCAGATCTCGCAATCGGTGATCGGGTCTACGTGAGCGGCACGGCGGCTGCGCCGCTCAACGGCACGTACGCCGAGCGTGCGCTCTGCGCGGAGGCCCAGGTGCACCCGCTCCCGTCCGCGCTGACCTTCGCGCAGGGCGCGGCCGTCAATGTGCCGTATGCGACGGCCTACCGCGCGATCGTGGACCGCGCGCGGTCCCAGCCCGGGGAGACCATCCTGATCCACGGCGGGAGCGGCGGCGTGGGCGTGGCCGCCATCCAGATTGCCTGCGCGATGGGCATGAAGGTCTATGCGACGGCGGGCACCGCCCGCGGGCTCCAGCTCGTCCTCGAACAGGGAGCGCACCAGGCGTTCGATCACCACGCCGGGGACTACTTGTCCGCGATTGCCGACGCGACCCTCGGCCGCGGCATCGACGTCATCGTCGAGATGATCGCAAACGTCAATCTCGACAAGGACCTGGGCCTCCTGGCCCGTCACGGCCGCGTGGTCGTGGTCGGCAACCGCGGCCGCGTGGAGATCGACGCCCGCCAGGCGATGGGGCGCGACGCGGCGATCCTGGGCATGACGCTGATGAACGCCACGCCGCAGGACCTCGTGCGCATCCACGCCGCGCTGGGCGCCGGTCTGGCCAATCTCAGCCTGCGGCCCGTCGTCGGCCGGGAGTTCCCGCTCGCGGAGGCGGCAGCCGCCCACGCCGCGGTCATGGAGCCTGGCGCGCACGGGAAGATCGTGCTGGTCACCTGACAGGGGCTGGGGACTGGGGACTGGAGGATAGATGCGATTCGAGGATCGGACACTCGGACGGACCGGCGTCACGGTCGGGCCGCTCGGCATCGCGGCGTCCTACGGCGTGCCGGCGGCAGCGGTCGAGCGCGCCGTCGATGCCGGGATGACATATGTCTATTGGGGCTCGAGGCGGACGCAGGCGTTCGCGGAAGCCCTGCGCCATCTCGCGCCGGGACGCGATCGGTTCTTGCTGGTCGTCCAGTCGTACGCGCGCGTCGGCTTCGCGCTCACGCGCAGCGTCGAGCGCGCCCTCGCGGCCATCGGCTACAGCCACGCGGACGTGCTGCTCCTCGGTTACTGGAACTCGCCCGCGCGCCCGCGCGTCCTGGATGCCGCGCGCCTGCTTCAGCGGCGGGGGCTCGTGAACTTCATCGCCGTCTCGAGCCACCAGCGGGCCGCCGCCGCCTCGCTGGCCGCCGGCGGCGAACTTGACGTCTTCCACATCCGCTACAACGCCGCGCACCCGGGCGCCGAGCGCGACTTCTTCCCCCAGCTGGCCTCCGGCGACCGCCCGGGCGTTGTCTCGTTCACCGCAACGAGCTGGGGCCAGATTCTCAATCCCCGTTACGCCCTGGATGGCGAGCGCACCCCGACCGCGAGTGACTGCTACCGGTTCGTCTTGTCGCATCCGGACGTGGACGTGTGCTTGACGGGGCCGGCCACGGCGGCTCACGTCGAAGCGGCGCTGGCGGCCCGGGAGCTCGGTCCGATGGCGCCGGAGGAGCTCGACTGGATGCGGCGAGTCGGAGCCGAGGTGCGCCGCCGCCGTTCGTGGCTCGGGCGTTAGACACCGACCGAAAGAATCCGGGTTATACTGGCATTCACTCTGAATACTGCGCATCGCGCGCGATCCGACCGGAGGACACATGGCCCCAGTGCCTTCGGGCCTGCGCTGGCTTGCGTGCTTCGCCACCGGCACCCTGATCGTCGGGGTGGCTGCTGGCCTCGCATCCACGCCTTCCGCAGCCCCGCCAACCACCGTCACACTGCTCTACGACACCTCGTGCGCCAACTGCCACGGCTCGGATGGCCGCGGCCACGGCCCGGGCGCCGACGCTCTGAACCCGCCGCCGCGTGACTTCACGCGCGGGACGTACAAGTTCCGGACGACGGCCTCCGGCTCTGTTCCGTCCGACGAGGACCTCTACCGCACCATCGCGAACGGACTGCCCGGGACGTCGATGCCCGGCTGGAAGTTCATCCTGAGCGAGGCGCAGATGCGGGCGCTGGTGTCCTACACGAAGCGGTTCTCGGGCCGTTTCGAGACCAGCACGCCGGTTCCGGTCCACACGACGCCGCCCGTCGCGTCCTCCCCGGCCAGCATTGACAAGGGCCGCGCCGCCTTCGACCGGCTCGGCTGCAGCGCATGCCATGGCGATGGTGGCACGGGAGCGGGAGGAGTGACGGCGGGCCTTAAGGATGACTCGGGCCACAACCTCGATGTGACGAACCTGACCGAGCCGTGGACGTTCCGGGGCGGCCGCACGGCCGCCGATGTCTACATGCGCGTCAAGGCGGGCGTCGACGGCACGCCGATGCCGTCGTTCGCCGACAGCGCGAAGGACGAGGATCTCTGGGACCTGGCGAACTTCGTCGTGTCGCTGGCACGGAAGCCGGTGTGGGAGATGACGGCCGACGAACTGAAGGCCCATTACGCCAGGCAGGCCGAGCAGAACGCGGCCGCTCCCGTGCAGCGCGGCCGGTCCCTGGTAACCACCATGTCCTGCGGCCACTGCCACACGCCGGGTGACAGCGAGGGCCGGGCGCTCCCGGGCCTGGTCCTCGCCGGCGGCGTGAAGATGCGGTTGGCGGTCTGGGGCGAGGTGGTGTCGGCGAACTTGACGTCGGACAACGAGACGGGGCTCGGCCGCTATTCGGACGAGGACATGAAGCGGGCGTTCACCCGGGGCATCAAGCATGACGGATCGCGGATGCTTCCGTTCCCGATGGGATGGGCGGCCTTCGCGCATCTGACTCCACAGGATCAGGATGCCATCGTCGCGTATCTCCGGACGATCCCACCGGTGAGGAACCAGATCCCGCCGCCGGTGCGCCCCGGCGTGTTCACGTACCTCGACTCGAAGTTCCAGATGCTGATCCGAGGCAAGGACTTCCCCATCGTCATTTTCGCCGGCAACGCCGGCTCGGCAGGCAACTCCGTCGGCAGCCCGGCTGCGGCCCGACGCTGAAGGAGATCATCATGAAGCGCATCCTGAAGTGGGTTGCCCTGGTGGTCGTGGCCCTCGCGGCGTGCGGGTTCGTCGCGTTCTTGTACTTCATCCCGCCCCTTACGAGCACGGATCCACAGGAGTTCATCAACGCGGAGGCGGCAATGACGCCGCCGCTCGACGGGATCGGCGACCCGGCCGTGCGGGCGCTCGCTGAGCGCGGACGTTACGTGCTGATGACGAGTGACTGCGGCGGCTGTCACGTCACGCCGGGCCCGCAGGGACCGTTGCCGGACATGTACCTGGCCGGGGGACGGCCGTTCCTAACGAACGCCCATGGAACGGTCGTGTCGCGGAACCTCACGCCGGACAAGGAGACCGGGCTGGCGGGCCGCACGGACGACGACGTGAAGCGCGTTCTCCGAAGCGGGGTCTATCCGGACGGCCGCCCGATCTCGCACATCTCGATGCCGTGGGCGCAGTTCTCCAACTGGAGCGACGAGGACCTGCATGCCGTGGTGGTCTATCTGCGGCACATCAAACCGGTCCGGCACGCCATTCCCCCGCCCGCGCCCGGCCGCGCGGACGCGATCGTGCCGGGGACCGTCGAGATCGTTTCGGGCACGGACGCGGGCAGGAAGTAGCGGCGCACGCGCAAGGCGCGCGGCCCGTGCGCCGCGCTTGGCAGAACGGGATCCGGGACAGTACACTTGGGCGTCTCGAACGCACACGTCCTGATGGCTGTCCCGGACACGCTCACCATCCTCGTTCCGGTCTTCAACGAAGAGCGTACGGTGGCGTCCGTAATCGAGCGGCTGAAGACCGTCGCCCTGCCGGTGTCGAGGGAGATCGTCGTCATCAATGACGGCTCCAGCGACGGCACCCGGCAGGCGTTAGACGCGCTGCCGCGGCCCGATGGCGCGGTGCGCATCGTCCACGTCGAGCGCAACGCCGGCAAGGGCGCGGCAATCCGGCTGGGCCTCTGCCACGCGCAGGGATCGATCATCGCCATCCAGGACGCCGACCTGGAGCTGGATCCCGTTCAACTCGCCGATCTCGTGGCGCCGATTCTCGCCGGCGACACGCAGGTGGTGTACGGCTCGCGCTTCCTCGCGGGACGGCCCGACGCGCCATGGATGACCGTGCTCGCCAACCGCGCGTTGACGCTGTTGACGAACGTCCTGTTCGGCGCGCGCATCACCGACATGGAGACCTGCTACAAGATCATGCGCACCGACGTGGCGCGATCGCTCGCCCTCGAGTCGAACCGTTTCGACATCGAGCCCGAGATCACGGCCAAGTTGCTGCTGGCCGGCCACGGCATCCTCGAGCGGCCGGTGCGCTTCACTCCGCGCCAGCGCGCCCAGGGCAAGAAGATCGGCTGGCGCGACGGCGTCCGCGCGCTTCGCGTCCTCGCCGGCTACCGCTTCAGCGGTTGGCGGCCCGCGGCCCCCGCGCCGAAGGCGTAGCGACGTGCGTCCCGAAGAAACCCCGGCGTCGGATCGGCGCGCGGAGCGCGCCTGGGCTGCCGTCGCGATCGCCGCGGCCGCATGCGCCCTCGCCGCCGGCATTCGCTGGGGCGCCTTCTCCGTCGGCGGGTCGGATTCGCACTGTTACGCCGGACAGGCGCGGATGTTCGCCGAGGGCCGGCTCGCGCTCCCGCCGCCGATGGCCGTCCCGGTGCCGTGGCCACACGCTGCGGCCACGTTCGCCCCATCGGGCTTCGCGCCAGGGCCCGACCCGTCGGGCGCATCGGTGCCGCTGTGCCCCGCCGGCCTCTCGCTGCTGATGGCGGCGGCGCAGTCGCTGGCTGGCGGCGGCGCGATCTTCCTCGTCGTCCCGCTGATGGGTGCGCTCGCGGTCTGGAGCACCTTCGTCCTCGGACGGCGCCTGGCGGAGCCCCTCGTCGGTGCGGCGTCTGCCGTGCTCGTGGCGTGCAGTCCGACGTTTCTCTACCAGCTGGTACAGCCGATGAGCGACGTGCCGGCCGCGGCCCTCTGGACCGCGTCGCTGGCCCTCGCCGTCGGCACCGGGTTCGCGCCGCGCCGCGGCGGCGCTGGCGGTGCCGTCGCCTCGGGACTCCTCGCCGGGGCGGCGATCATGATGCGGCCGAACCTGGCTCCGCTCGCCATCGTTCCCGTGGTTCTCGCGCTGCCATCGCGGCGCGCCGTGGTCGCCACGGTCGCGGGCCTCGTGCCGGGAGTCGTGGTAGTGGCGCTGTTCCAGGCAGCCATCTACGGCTCGCCGCTGCGGTCCGGCTACGGCGACCTGGCATCGCTCTTCAGCGTGAGCCATATCCTGCCCAACCTCGCCAACTACCCGGCGTGGCTCGCGCGCGCACACTCGCCGGTCCTCGCTCTCGGCCTCATCGCGCCGTTCGTCGCCCGCCGGCGCCGCGAGGCGTGGGTACTGCTGGCGTTCGCCGTCGTCGTCGTCGCGGCCTACCTGCCCTACGTGGTGTTCGCCGACTGGTCCTACTCGCGGTTCGTGCTCCCGGCGCTTCCAGTCCTCGTGGTGCTCATGGCCGCCGTCATCGCGCGCGCCGCCGGTGTGTTGCCGGGCCGGATGGCCGTGCTCGCGCTCGCGCTGCCGGCCGTTGCCCTGGCCGGGTTCTGGCTCCACCGCGCGCAAGACCTGTCCGTCTTCCGCGTCAAGGCGCTGGAGCACAAGTACGTCGAGCTCGGCCGCTGGGCATCGGGACAACTTCCGCGCCAGGCCGTCGTGCTGGCGGCGCAGCCCGCGGGGAGCATCCGCTACTACTCCCGCCGGCCCACGTTGTCCTGGGACGCGATCGAGCCCGAGTGGCTCGATCGGGTGCTCGGCGAGTGCCGGTCCCGCGGACTGACGCCGTATCTGGCCATCGAGTCATGGGAACGGGAAGCATTCAGGTCGCGGTTCAGGGGACAGAGCGGCCTGGCCGACCTCGACTGGCCGCCGCGTGCGGAGCTGGGCCGCGTCATCTCCGTGTACGACCTCGCCGACCGGGCGCGCTACCTCGCTGGCGATCCCATCCCAACGGCGCGCGTGACCTGGAATCGCGTCAATTGACCGGGCGCCGCCCCCGGCGGTACTGTTGGCCACATCCATGCTGACCGAACTCGTCTGCATCGTGTGCGGCCGTTCCTACCCTCCAGGCGATCACCAGACCTGCCGCGTCTGCGGGCCGGAAGGCATCCTCGACGCGCGCTACGACTACGACGCCGTGAGGCCGGTTTTGACGCTGGAGGAGCTGGGCCGACGCGCGCGCGATCACTGGCGCTATCTGGAACTGCTGCCCGTTCCCGCAGGCGTGCGGCGGCCGCCCCTGCAGGTCGGATGGACCCCGGTCGTCGAGGCGCCGCGCCTGGCTGCGGCGGCCGGCGTGCGCCGGCTGTTCCTCAAGGACGACGGGCGCAACCCCACCAGTTCGCTCAAGGATCGGGCGAGTGCCGTCGGCGTGGCGAAAGCCCTCGAGTTCGGCTACACGGCGATTGCGTGCGCGTCCACGGGCAATGCCGCCTCGTCGCTGGCCGGGATGGCGGCGTCGGTCGGCCTCCCCGCCTACATCTTCGTCCCCGAACGGGCGCCGGAGCCCAAGATCGCGCAACTCCTGGTATTCGGCGCCACCGTGTTCCGCGTGTGCGGCACCTACGAGCAGGCGTTCGATCTCTGCCGGGCGGCGTGCGCGCGCTTCCGCTGGTACAACCGCAACAGCGGCACGAACCCGTTTCTCGTCGAGGGCAAGAAGACCGCCGGCCTGGAGATCGCCGAACAGTTCCTGACCGGGACGCTGCTCGACGGGGCGCTGCCCGACTGGGTGGCCGTGTCGGTCGGCGACGGGTGCACCATCGGCGGCATCACCAAGGGCCTCCACGAATTCAAGCGTCTGGGGCTCGCGCGTGTGATGCCCCGCATGCTCGGGGTGCAGGCCGAAGGCGCCAGCCCGATCGTGAAGGCGTTCGAGGCCAGGACCGACGTCGTGCCGTCGGGCTCCGAGACGATCGCCGACAGCATCGCCGTCGGCACGCCCCGGAACTGGCGGCGGGCCCTCGCGTGGGTGCGGGCGTCGCAGGGCGCGATGGTGGCGGTCCCCGACGCGGACATCCTCGACGCGATGCGCACGACGGCCCGGCTCGGAGGCGTGTTTGGCGAACCCGCCGGCGTCGCGTGCATCGCGGGCGTGCGCGCCGCGGTTGCGAGAGGAACGGTGAGGGCGGACGCGTCCGTACTGGCGGTCATCACCGGCAACGGCCTCAAGGACGTCCGCGCCGCGACGGAAGCCGGCGGCCGGCCGCACGACGTCCGGCCCGATATCGAGGCCGTGGCCTTGATTGTCGAACGGTGAACCCATGCTGCTGAAGGGCGCCACCCTCGCGCGCATTCACCCGCCGGCCCTGGCGACGGCCGACCTGCGGATTGAGGGCGACACCATCGTCGCGCGCGGCCCGCGGCTGCGGCCGAAACGTGGCGAGGCGGTCGAGGACTGCCGCGGCAGGCTGATCCTGCCCGGGTTCGTGTGCGCGCACACGCACCTGTATTCGGCCTTGTCGCGGGGAATGCCGGGTCCGAGGACCGCTGCGCAGACCTTCCCGGAGATGCTGGCACGCGTCTGGTGGACCCTCGATCAGGCGCTCGACGAGGAGTCCATCTACTACTCGGCCATGGTGGGGGCCGTCGAGGCCGTCCGCGCAGGCACGACCACGATTGTCGACCACCACGCCTCGCCGAACGCCATTCCCGGTTCCCTCGACATCATCCGCGAGGCCCTCGGCATCGTCGGCGTGCGCGGTGTGCTCGGCTACGAGGTCTCGGACCGGGGAGGCATGAGCCGCCGCGACGCCGGGCTCGCCGAGAACGATCGCTTCCTGTCGGCGACGCGGACCGACTCGCAGTTCCGCGGGCTCGTCGGCGCGCACGCGTCGTTCACGTTGCGCGATGCGAGTCTTGCCGCCCTGGGCGACCTCGTGCGATACCACCGGTCCGGCATCCACATCCACGTGGCGGAATCGAAGGACGATGGGGAGAAGACCCGCCGCGCGCACCACTGCGGCATCCTGGACCGCCTCGAGCGGCACGGCGTGCTGAACGAACGCGCGGTGCTCGCGCACGGCGTGCACCTGGCCGGGAACGAACTGGCGCGCGTCGCCTCGAGCGGCGCGTGGCTCGTGCACAACCCGCGGTCGAACATGAACAACGCGGTCGGGCACGCGCCCATCGAGCGCTTCGGCGAGCGCTCGGCGCTGGGCACGGACGGGTGGCCAGCCGACATGCTCGCGGAACTCCGGTTCGCGCACTTCCGTCAGCGGGAGGACCTCGGTCCGGGCCGGTCGTTCCCGACGGAGGCCCTGCTGGAAGGCGGGCAGCGGCTGGCGTCGGAGTTGTTCGGCGCACCGTTCGGAACGCTCGAGCCCGGAAGCGCCGCGGACCTCGTAGTCTGCGACTACGCCGCTCCCACGCCTCTCGCGGCAGGCAATCTGGCCGGGCACCTGATCGCCGGTCTCCAGCCGGCGATGATCAGCCGCGTCATGGCCGCCGGCCGATGGATCTGGCGGGACGGCGTCCCGGTGAACATCGACGTGGACGCGGTGTACGCCCGGGCGCGGCAGCTCGCGGCCTCGCTCTGGAGGCGGATGCGTGGCTGAGCTGGTGCCGGTGCCGCTCGGCCGCCTGTTGCGGCGGGCCTACTACGAGTACGAGCGGCGACGGACGATCTTCGACCTGCCCGAGCGCAAGTTCTACCGGCCTCGCGATTCGGGGATGCCGGAAGCGGGGGGCGCCCCCGCGCTGGATCTCTCGGTGCCGTACGCGGGGACCCGTGCGGCCAACCCCATCGGGCCCGCCGCGGGCCCGCAGACGCAGCTCGCCCAGAACATCGCGCTGGGCTGGCTCGCGGGCGCGCGGATCTTCGAACTCAAGACCGTCCAGGTCAACGATCGCCTCGTCCTCACCCGGCCATGCATCGACATGGCGACCGTCGGCTACAACACCGAGTGGTCCCAGGAACTGCGCCTCGACGAGTCGCTGCGGGAGTACGTCAAGGCGTCGATGCTCATCGAGGTGTTCGAGCGGGCGGGAGTGCTCGAGCGGAACTCTGTCGTGTTCGACATCAGCGTCGGGTACGATCTCGAGGGCATCCGGAATCCGGCGATCGTCGCATGGCTCGCGTCGATGCGAGACGCCCGCTCCATCGTCGACGAACTTCGCGGCGACATTCCCGGCGAGTTTGCGGGCGCGCGTGACCATCCGTTCCGGACGTCTCTCGCGGCCGGCATCACGCTCTCGACGTTTCACGGGACGAGGGCGGAGGACATCGAACGGATCGCCGGGTTCCTGATCGGGGAACTCGGCTTTCACACGGTCATCAAGCTGAATCCGCCGATGCTCGGGCGGGAGCGGATCGAGGAAATCCTCCACGGCGCGCTCGGGTACGACGAGGTGATCGTGAACCCGGAGGTGTACGACCGCAACCTGCCGTTCGAGGAGGCGGTGGACGTCGTCCGTCGCCTGCAGGCGCTCGCCGCCCGACACCGCGTGACCGTCGGCGTGAAGTGCGGGAACACGCTGGAGGTCCTCAACGCCGGCACGTTCCTGAAGGAGCGCGTCCAGTATCTCTCCGGGCAGCCGCTGCACGCGCTTCACGCCGCGCTGGCGGCCCAGTGGCGCGAGGCCTTCGGGCCGGAGTTGCAGATCTCCTTCTCGGCCGGCGTGGATGCCCACAATGTCGCCGACTGCGTGGCGGCGGGCCTCGTGCCGGTGACCGCCTGCACGGACCTCCTGCGCGCCGGGGGCTACGGCCGCCTCTCGCGCTACGTCGCCGCCCTCGAGGAGCGCATGCGCGGTGCCGGCGCGCGGACGATCCCCGAGTTCATCGAGCGCACGGCGGGCGGCGCGGCCGATGCGATGCTCCGGAACACCCGGACGCTCCTCGATCGGGCCGTCGCCGACGAGCGCTACCGCGCGTCCCGGAACAGGAAGCCTCCCCGCAAGCTCGGGACGCATCTCTGGTTCTGGGATTGCGTGTCCTGTTCCAAGTGCATCCCGGTCTGCCCGAACGACGCGGTTTTCGAGGTCGAGGTAGAGCCGTTCGTCGGCGAGGTGCCCATCCTCCAAGTGGACGGCGAGGGCGCGCGCGAGGTCGGCCGCCGGCTCTACCGTGCCGTGAAGCCCACGCAAATCGCGATCTTCGCCGACGCGTGCAACGCCTGCGGCAATTGCGACGTCTTCTGCCCCGAGGACGGCGGCCCGTACCTCGAGAAGCCCCGGTTCTTCGGCAGTGTCGAGTCGTGGCGGCGTGCGGCCCCGCTCACCGGGTTCGTGCTCACGAAGGACGCCGGTACCTTCGTGCTGCGGGCCCGTCTGACCGACGGCGAGTTCACGCTGTCACACGAAGACGAGTCGGATCGCGCGGTATTCGGAACCGGTCCCGTGCGGGTCTCGGTCGGTTGGGAGTCCCATGAGGTACTGTCGGCAAGCCTGATCGAGTCCCGAGCCCCGAGTCCCGAGTCCCGGGTTCCTGTGGTCGTCGATTTCTCCCCCTACATGACCCTCCGGCTTCTCCTGGATGCGCTCCTGCAGGCTCCGCGGGTAAACTTCGTGAATGCCGAGTTCGTGGAGTGACCCCGTGACGTCCGCGCCGCCCGCTCGCGAGGTCTCGTTCACCCTGAACGGCGCGCCGTTCACGGCCCACGTCGACGACGGCACGTCGTTGATGGAGGTGCTGCGGGACCAGGCCGGCCTGATCTCGCCGAAGAACGGCTGCGCGCCGCAGGGCTCGTGCGGCTGCTGCACGGTGCTCGTCGACGGGCGGGCGCTCTCCTCGTGTGTGGTGCCTGCCGCCCAGGCCGCGAACAAGCACGTCCTGACGCTCGAGGGATTCGACGCCCGGGAGCGGCACGTCTTCGCGCACGCCTTCGCGGTGACCGGCGGGCTGCAGTGCGGCTTCTGCATCCCCGGCATCGTCGTCGCCGCGAAGCACCTCATCGACGGGAACCCGCGCCCGACCCGCCCTCAGATCGCGGAGGCGCTCAACAACCACGTCTGCCGCTGCACCGGCTACGTGAAGATCATCGACGCGATCGATCTGGCCGCCCGGGCGCTGCGAGGCGAGCCGCTGCCGGCCGCCGACGAGTCGGGCCGGATCGGTACCAGCCTTCCCCGGCAGGACGCGGCGCAGTTCGTGCTCGGCGAGCGCCCGTACGTCGACGACATGCGCGTGGACGGGATGCTCTACGGCGCCTTCCTCTTCTCCCCGCACCCTCGCGCGCGGGTGCTCCGGATTGACGCCTGCGGAGCGCTCTCCCAGCCGGGCGTGTTGCGAGTCGTCACCGCCGCCGACGTGCCCGGCGACCGCTACCAGGGACTGATTGAGCGGGACTGGCCGCTCTTCGTCGCCGAGGGCGAGACGACTCATTGCATCGGCGACATCCTGGCGGCCGTCGTCGCGGACACGGACCGCCACGCGCGGCAGGCGCTGGCGCACATCCGGGTGGACTACGAGGTGCTGCCCGGCGTGTTCTCGCCCGAGGCCGCCCTCGCGCCCGGCGCACCGCGCGTCCACCCGGACCGCGACAACCTCCTTTCGCGGTCGTCCATCGCCCGGGGCAACGTCGACGCGGCGCTGGCCGCCTCGGCCTTCGTGGAGACTCGGACCTTCTCCACGCAACTGATCGAGCACGCGTTCCTGGAGCCGGAATCATGCCTGGCGGTGCCGATTCGGGACTCGGGCGACGAACTCGCGCCTGGCGCCCAGCGCCTCACCCCCGTTCTCGAGGTCTTCTCCCAGGGCCAGGGCGTGTTCGACGACCGGCGCCAGATCGCATCGTTCCTGGGCGTCGCCGAGTCGCAGGTGCACGTGACGCTGGTCTCGAACGGGGGCGCCTTCGGCGGCAAGGAAGATCTCAGCATCCAGGGGCAGGTGGCCCTGATGGCTCTGACCACAGGGCGGCCCGTCAAGGCGACGCTGTCGCGCGAGGAGAGCATCCGGTTGCATCCGAAGCGCCACCCGATGACGCTCACCTTCACCGTCGGATGCGACCGCGGCGGCCGGCTCACCGTCCTGCGCGCGCGGATCGTCGGCGATAAGGGCGCCTTCGCGTCGGTCGGCGCGAAGGTGCTCGAGCGGGCCGCGGCACACGCCGCCGGCCCGTACCGGGTGCCGGCCGTGGACATCGAGTCGCTCGCGGTGTACACGAACAACCTCCCGTGCGGCGCCATGCGCGGGTTCGGGGCGAACCAGGCCGCGTTCGCCATCGAGAGCATGCTCGACATCCTGGCCGAGCGCGCCGGCATCGACGCCTGGGAGATGCGGTGGCGGAACGCCCTCGAACTCGGCGACACCTTCTGCACGGGCCAGGTGCTCGATGCCGCCGTCGGGCTGAAGGACACGCTGCTCGCCGTGAAGGGCGTCTACTACGGGTCGAAGCGCGCCGGCATCGCGTGCGGCATCAAGAACGTGGGCATCGGCAACGGCACGCCGGAGTCCGGCCAGGCGGTCGTCGACGTGACCGAACAGGGCCGCGTCATCATCCACACCGGGTTCACCGAGATGGGCCAGGGCTTCTACACCGCGATGGTGCAGTGCCTTTGCGACATCACCGGCATCGACCCGTTGCTCGTGCGGACGGAGGTCGACACCTCCCACCCGACGCCGTGCGGCATGACGACCGCATCCAGGGCGACCGTACTGGGCGGCCGCGCCGTGCAGGAGGCGGCGTGGCGGCTGAAGGCCGACCTCGCTCCCGGCACCCTGCTGCTGGACCTGGCCGGGCGGCGGTATTACGGCGAGCATCGCGCCGGCAGCACGGATCCGCTGGGGGCGCGCGTGCCGCACCCGCGCACGCACCTGACCTACGGCTTCGCCACCCAGGTGTGCGTCCTCGACCCGGAAGGCCGCGTGGAGACCTTCGTCGCGGCCCACGACGTCGGGCGGATCATCAACCGCCACCTGGTGGAAGGACAGATCGAGGGCGCCGTGCACATGGGCCTGGGCTACGCCCTCACGGAGGAGCTGACGCTGACACACGGCGTGCCGGACTCGTTCAAGCTGCGGTCGCTGGGGCTCATCCGCGCGCGCGACATGCCGGAGGTCACGGTGATTCTGATCGAATCGTGCGATCCCGAAGGCCCGTTCGGGGCCAAGGGGGTGGGCGAGATCGGCCTCGTTCCGACGGCCGGAGCCGTTGCCAACGCGCTCTACCGCTTCGATGGCGTCCGCCGCTACGCGCTGCCGATGCGTGACTCGGCTGCTGCGCGGGCGATGCTGCACGGTCTCGTTCGCTCGTCGGAGAGTACTGACTAGCGCCAAGTGCCTGGTCCCTGGCGCCTACGGAGAGAACCCCATGCCCGTGAAGTGGA
Organism: uncultured Acidobacteriota bacterium; assembly: GCA_963809475.1. Classification (GTDB taxonomy): domain Bacteria; phylum Acidobacteriota; class Vicinamibacteria; order Vicinamibacterales; family JAKQTR01; genus JAKQTR01. The sequence goes on along the minus strand of CAWEJS010000001.1, from coordinate 1,520,663 downwards.
ACGCCTCGCGCCGCTATTGTCGCTCGATCTTCGACGCCATCGGCCGGACGCCGCTCGTCCAGCTCAACCGCATCCCGGCGGCGGCCGGCGTGAGCGCCAGGATTCTCGTCAAGGTCGAGTACTTCAGCCCGTCCGGCAGCCTGAAGGACCGGATCTACTGGAACATGTTCGAGCGCGCGGAACGGCGCGGCGCCCTCAAGAAGGGTATGACGGTGCTCGAGTGCTCGACCGGCAACGCCGGGATCGGCTGTTCCTTCGTCGCCGCCGTGAAGGGGTATCCCTGCATCGTGGTGATGCCCGAGGGCATGTCCGAGGAACGCAAGAAGCTCGACGTCGCGTACGGGACGCAGATGGTCTACACGCCCGGCGGTGAGAGCGACGTGGACCTCGCGCTCGAGAAACTCGAGGAGATCCGGCGCAAGGCCCCGAAGAAGTACTTCGTCCCCGCGCAGTTCGAGAACCCCGACAACGTGGACGCCCACATCAAGACGACGGCGCCGGAGATCTGGGAGCAGACCGGCGGCAAGATCGACGCGTTCATCATGACGCAGGGCACCGGCGGCACGCTCACCGGCGTGGGCCGCTTCATCCGACGGCGCAAGAGGGCGCTGCGCCTGTTCGCCATCGAGCCGGCCGAGTGCCCGCTGCTCTCGCGCCGGACGTGGGGCCCACACGGCATCGAGGGCATCGGCGACGGCTTCGTGCCGAAGAATCTCGACGTCGGCATGCTCGACGGCATCGTCACCACCACGACCGCCGAATCGATGGAGATGGCGCGGCGGCTCGCCAGGGAAGAGGGCCTGTTCTGCGGCATCTCGTCCGGCGCCAACGTGGCCGGCGCGATCAAGCTGGCGAAGGCCCATCCCGAGTACAAGATGATCGTCACCCTCATCTGCGACACCGGCCAGCGCTACTTCTCCACCGAGCTCTGCGGGAACCCGAAGCACGTGGAGATCCCCGAACGCGAGCATCCAATGGACCCGTACACGACGGCGCAGCTGAACAAGTACCAGAAGGGGTGGGAGATCATAGGGTAGGGGCTGCCATGTTCCAGCGCATTCTCGAGCAGGCTCGCCATCACGAGCGGAACGTCGCGGGCTTTCTCCGCGACCTCATCGCCATCAAGTCGGTCAGCTCCCAGGAGGGCGAAGTCATCCGGCGCATCGAGGCCGAGATGGCCGCCAGCGGCTTCGATGAGATCCGGATCGACCCGATGGGCAACATCCTGGGCCGCATCGGCAGCGGCCCTCGCGTGCTCGCCCTGGACGCCCACGTGGACACGGTGGACGTGGGCAACCCGGCGAACTGGGCCGTCGATCCCTTCACAGGCGACGAGCGTGACGGCGTCATCTACGGGCGTGGCGCCTGCGACATGAAGGGCGCCCTGGCGTCCATCGTGTACGGCGGGCGGATCATCAAGGATCTCGGTCTCGAGGGCGACTACACGCTGTGGGTCGTCGGCAGCGTGCAGGAGGAGGACTGCGACGGCCTCTGCTGGCAGTTCATCGTCAACGAGGACAAGCTGAGGCCCGAGGCCGTCGTCATCACCGAGCCGACGAACCTGGCCGTCTACCGCGGCCACCGGGGCCGCATGGAGATCGAGGTGCGGACTGCGGGCGTCTCCTGCCACGGCTCGGCCCCGGAGCGCGGCGTCAACGCGGTCTACAAGATGGCCCCGATCGTGGCCGACATCGAGCGGCTGAACGACCGCCTCGGCGGTGAGCCGTTCCTCGGCAAGGGCACCGTCACGATCGCGGAGATCCGGTCGACGTCGCCGTCGCTGTGCGCCGTCGCCGACTCGGCGACGATACACCTCGATCGCCGCCTCGCGGCCACCGATACCCTGGAGTCGGCGGTGCGGGAGATCGCGGAACTGCCGAGCGTCAGGGCCGCCGGGGCGGAGGTCGTGGTGCTGGACTACGCCGTGCCAAGTTGGCGCGGCCTCACCTATCCGACCAGGAAGTACTACCCCACCTGGCTCCTGGCGGAAGACCATCCGCTGCTGCAGGTCGGGATCGGCACGTACGAGGAGCTCTTCGGCGAAGCGCCCGAGGTCGGCCGGTGGGTCTTCAGCACCAACGGGGTGGCCGTCATGGGTATGCACGGCATTCCGTGCATCGGCTTCGGGCCTGGGAACGAGGTCTTCGCCCACATGGCGACCGAGCAGATTCCGGTGGAGCACCTGGTGAAGGCCTCGGCCTGGTACGCGGCGTTCCCCCTCGCGTACACAGCCGTGGCCGGCCGGGGGTGACGCCGGGCCGGCCACGGCGGCGAACGAACGGCGCTAGGCCTTCCCCTCGGCCTTCCTGCGGGCGACCTGCTGCGCCTGGATGGCGGTCAGGTTGATCGTGAAGACGATGTCTTCGACCAGGCTGCCGCGGGAGAGGTCGTTCACGGGCTTGGCCATGCCTTGCAGCATGGGCCCGATGCTCACCACGTTGGCCGATCGCTGCACGGCCTTGTAGGTGACGTTCCCGGTGTTCAGGTCCGGGAAGATCAGCACGGTCGCTTTTCCGGCCACCGCGGAGCCCGGGGCCTTGAGGCGCGCCACGTCAGGCATGATCGCGGCGTCGTACTGCAGCGGTCCCTCGATCGCGAGATCCGGGCGCAGCTCCTTCGCGATTCTCGTCGCTTCCTTGACCTTCTCGACGTCCTCGCCGGTCCCGCTCGACCCGGTCGAGTACGACAGCATCGCCACACGGGCCGGGATCCCGAAGGCGACGGCGGAGTTCGCGCTCTGAATCGCGATGTCCGCCAGTTCCGACGCGGTCGGGTTCGGCACGACGGCGCAATCCCCGAACACCAGCACCTGCTCGGGCAGGCACATGAAGAAGATGCTGGACACGAGGTTGCACCCGGGCACGGTCTTGATGATCTGCAGGGCCGGGCGAATCGTGTGCGCGGTGCTGTGGACCGCGCCGGACACCAGGCCGGCGGCCTCGTCCAGGGCCAGCATCATCGTCCCGACCATGATCGGGTCCCTCAGCTCGTCGATCGCGCGCTCGGTGGTCATGCCCTTCGCCTTGCGGCGCTCGACCAGCTCCTCGACGTACTTGGGCGCCACCTGGACCGGGTCGATGATCTCGATCGAGGCGGGCAGGGTCACGCCCTGCTTGATGGCGACGTCGTGGATCTCGTCGGGGTTGCCGAGCAGCACGCACCGGGCAATGCCGCGGTTCTCGACGATGGCCGCGGCCGCGATGGTGCGGGGCTCGGTCCCCTCCGGCAGGACGATCCGCTGCACGTCCGACCGGGCCTGTTCGACGAGACGGTGGCGGAAGGCGGGCGGCGACATGCGGGGCACGCGCGTCACGCGCCCGAACCCTTTCACCCACTCGACGTCGATCCGGTCCGCCACGAAGTTCATGGTCCGCTCGATGCGGTCCGCGTCGTCGGCGGGGATCTCCGTGTTCATGCCGGCGACCCGCGTCGCGGCGCGATAGCTCGAGTCGTCGACCGCGAGCACCGGCAGCCCGCCGTCGAGGGCCTTCCGGCAGAGCCGGATCACGCGCGGATCCGGGTCGTGGCCGCCGGTCAACAGGAGGCCCGCGATCGGGATCCCGGCCTGCACGCTGAGTGCGACCGCCATCATGATGTCGCTGCGATCGCCCGGCGTGATGATGAGGGCGCCCGGCCGCAGGGCCCTGAGGGCGTTCGGCACCGTCGCGGCGCAGACGCCGACGTCGCTCACTCGCCGGGTGCGGAGTTCGCCGGCGAACACCACCCGCGCCTTGAGCGCCTGGGCGACGTCCAGCACCCGCGGCGCCGCCAGGTCGTTGCTGCACGGCATGACGGCCAGCGGGCGGAGCTTGACGGCCTCGAGCGCGGCGCGGTGGGCCGCTTCCGTCTCGGTGAACGACGCGACGCCTTCGCAATCGGAGCAACCTCCCTGCGCCTGCCCGATGGTCTCGCTCTCGGCCTGCCGTCCCGCGGCGCCGATGCACACGCGGTTCAGGATGCAGCGGACCTGGCGGCCCTCCGGCTGAGAGCCGTAGCCCCGGGCGGCGATCGCGATCGCGTCCGCCACTTCCATCGGGTTCTGGCTGCGCGGCGCCGCGACCAGCACCAGCTCCGCGTCCAGGGCCTTGAGCATGAGCTCGTTGACCCGGCTGGCATGCAGCATGCCGGCCTCCGGATTCATGCCCTCTACGATCAGGACGTCCGCGCCGACACCCGCCCGGCCCGCGATCTCGACCACGTGCTCCATCAGCGTCTGGTCGTCGCCGGCCGCGAGCAGCTCCTCGGCCGCATGGATGGACACCGACGTCGCCGGCAGGATGTGCGCGCCGAGGGCGACCAGTTCCGCCGAGCGGCTGACTTCCCGGTTCGCGATCGGCTTGACGAAGGACACGCGGGCGCCCTGCCTGTCGAGCGCCCTCACGAGGCCGAGACAGGCGGTCGTCAGTCCGACCCGCCGGCCGGCCGGGGCAACGAGGATGGTCGTGGGCAACGGTACCTCCCGGAGAAAGACAGATTGAATAGGGGCGACTCAGCCCTTGCGCGCGATCTCCGCCGTGTCCATCGCGATCATGAGCTCTTCGTTCGTCGGCACGACCAGCGCCTGAGGCCGGATCTCCTCGGTGATGCGCCCGTTCAGGTGGCGCCCGTGCGTGGCGTTGGCTTCCGGGTCGATCGTGAGTCCGAGGAACCCGAGGTGCTCGACCGTCCTGGCGCGTACCGCCACGGAGTTCTCGCCGATGCCGCCCGTGAAGACGAGCGCGTCCAGATGGCCGAGGGGCACGACCAGGGCCGCGATCGACTTGGCCAGCACGTAGCAGAAGATGTCGAAGGCCAGGCGCGCGCGCTCGTGCCCCTGGCCCGCCGCTTCCTCGACCGTCCGCATGTCGTTCGACAGGCCGGACACCCCGAGCAGGCCCGACTTCTTGTTGAGGGCGTCCAGGATCTGCTGCTCGGGCTTGCCGAGGGCGCCGGCGACGTGCGCGATGATCGCGGGGTCCACGGACCCGCTGCGGGTGCCCATCATCACGCCCTCGAGCGGCGTCAGTCCCATCGTCGTGTCAACGCTCTTGCCATCCCGCACCGCGGTGCACGAGCAGCCGTTGCCCAGGTGGGCCGTCACCAGCCGGTGCTTCTCCGGCGACAGGCCGGTCTGGTACAGCGCCTGCCTGGCCACGAACCGGTGGCTGGTGCCATGGAACCCGTATCGCCGCACGCTGAGCCCGTCCAGCCACTCGTACGGGACCGGATAGGTATACGCGACCGGCGGCATGGTCTGGTGGAACGCGGTGTCGAACACGCCCACCTGCGGCAGGTCGGGGAACAGCTCCTGGGCCACGCGGATGCCCACGAGGTTCGGCGGGTTGTGCAGCGGCCCGAGCGGGATGCACTCCTCGACCTTGGCGATGACTTCGGGCGTGATGGCCATCGAGCCCGAGAACTTCGATCCGCCGTGCACGACGCGGTGGCCGACACCGACGAGTTCACTGGTCAGTCCGAGGGCGTTCAGCAGTTCCCCCACCGCCCGCAGCGCCTCCTCATGCCCGGCCTTGGGGATGGGCCTGGACTCCTTCTTTCCGTCGCGCTTCCAGTCGAGGCTGGCCTCGGGCGAACCGAGGCGCTGCGCGATGCCGGACACTTCTTCCCGCGAGGAGACGGGATCGATCACGGCGAACTTCGCGGACGAGGATCCGCAGTTGAGCACGAGCACGTCCATGGGCGTTACCTGAAGTTGACGTCAGGGTTGCGGCAGGGGCAGGGTACCACCGAACGAAGTTACTGAAGACGACGCAGCCGGTCCGGATCGGCCGAACCGGCAAACGACCCCATACTACCCGTTCCGGGGCCGGCAGGCCAGCCCTCGAGCGCCCCACCGCCACCGGGATCCGGCCGCCTAGAACTTCGCCAGCCGGTCGATCAACGCCTGAGCGGCCGGCGGCACAGCCGTCCCGCCCTTGACGATCTCGCGGACGCTCATCTTCCTGCCGTACAGATCACGATTCGCGTTGTCGTCGCCCCGGAGCGTCGCGCCTTCGACCGCCACGCCCGCGAACACGCCGCGCGACCTGGACCACGACAGGATCTCGGCCGTCATCCTCGCGTCGGTCTGCGCCGAAGCAGCCCGCCCGACCGGGCCGGCTGCGATGGCGGCGTCCGCTCCCAGCGTGAACTTGCTCGACATCAACCGATCCGCGCCGCGCTTGTTCATGATCGCCAGGACGACGTCGACCTCGGCCCCACCCCACTGGAACCCGACGCTTCCGCCTTCGATGCGGATCCCGGCAGGCGCCGACCAGCCGGCGCCGGAGCGGCAGGACACGAATCCGCGGCCGTACTTGGCGCCGACGACGAACGCGCCCTTCTTCAGGCCCGGCACGATGACCACGCATTCGGCCTTCTTCAGCAGATCGGCCGGGATGGATGCGTCGTTCATCTGGGTCAGCTCGTCGAAGACCGCCACGGCATTCTCGAGCCGCGAAACGACCTGGGCGGTCGCCGGCGGCGGACACAGCGCTCCCGCGATCAGCACGGTCAACCCCGCCACGAATCCGATGGTTTTCGTCGACATGTCAGCCTCCGCACGTCCTCCGTGCCCTACCAGCGTAGCTCGCCGCCTGCCCGGCGGGCAACCTGCCGCGCGGGCGGAAGGGCCGGTCCATGGATGGCCACCGGGGGTGGCCTTGGCGTACACTTCTCGGGTATGGCACCACGACTACCGAAGCTCACCGGCGCCGTGCGCGGGAAGGACTACATCGAGACGCGAGAATGGGCCGACAAGGAGATCGAGCTGCTCCTGAAGTCCGCGGGTGACCTGAAGAAGGCGTTCCGCTCCGGCCGGTCCACGCGGTACCTGCCGGACAAGACCGTCTTCCTGTTCTTCTTCGACAAGTCCACGCGCACACGAAACTCCTTCGAGGCCGGCGCGACGCAACTGGGCGCCCATGCGCATTTCATCGCGGCCGAGACCTCGCAGGCGGCCCACGGGGAATCGCCCAAGGACATGGGCATCATCCTCTCGAGCTACGGCCATGCGATCGCAATCCGGCACGATCTCGTGCCTGGCGAGGGCAACCGCTACATGCGTGAGGTCGCCGAGCACGCCACGGTGCCGGTCTTCAACATGCAGTGCGACATCGACCACCCGTTCCAGACCCTGGCCGATCTCATGACGATCCGCGAGGAGTTCGGCAAGAACCTGAAGGGCCGCCGGATTGCCGTCACGTGGGCGTACGCGCCGAGCTACGCGAAGCCGATGTCGGTCCCGCAGGGCCTCATCACGCTGATGCCGCGCTTCGGTCTCGACCTCGTCCTCGCGCATCCGCCCGAGTGGCAGCTCATGAAGGAGCCCATGGCCTTCGCCCGCGAGCAGGCGCGCCTGCACGGGACGTCGTTCGAGGTTACGAGCGACATGGACGAGGCCTGCCGCGGCGCCGACATCGTGTACGCGAAGTCGTGGGGCATCGAGGAGCTGTTCCACAAGCCGCAGGAGGCGCTCGATCTGTCGAAGAAGTACACGAACTGGATCTGCGACGAGCGGCGCATGAAGCTGGCGAAGAAGTCGGCCATCTACATGCACTGCCTGCCCGCCGACCGCAACAATGAGGTCAGCGACGCCGTGCTCGACGGCCCGCAGTCGCGGGTGTTCCCAGAGGCCGAGAACCGGCTGCACACCTGCAAGGCGGTGATGGCGCTCACGATGTAGGGGCAAGGCCTGCCGCGCCGAAGCCGGCCGCGAGGCCGCTTGGCGAAGGCGGGGACTCGGGATTCGGGGGTAGACGCCAACCATGACATCGATTCGTACGGTCGCGGCCGCGCTCGTGTTCGTCTCGGCCCTCGCGGCGAGCGCCGGGGCGCAGCCGCCTGCTGCCGCCCGGGCTGCGACGGCCCGTCCGGCTCCCGCAGCGTCGCTCGACGCCCTGCACGCCCGCCTCGACAAGGCCGCCGCCGTCGTGCTGCCCAAGGTCGTGGCGTGGCGCCGGGATCTGCACGCGCATCCCGAGCTGGGAAATCGCGAAGTGCGCACGTCGGCGTTTCTCGCGGAGCACCTCCGCGCGATGGGTTACGAGGTCCGGACGGGCATCGCGAAGACCGGCGTGGTCGGACTCCTCGTTGGCGGCAGGCCCGGGCCCGTGGTTGCACTGCGGTCGGACATCGACGCGCTCCCCGTGACGGAGGAAACCGGGCTGCCCTTCGCGTCGAAGGAGCGCGGCGAGTACAACGGCCGCGAGGTCGGCGTCATGCACGCCTGCGGCCACGATTTCCACATGGCGATGCTCCTCGGCGCCGCCGAAGTGCTCGCCGGGATGAAGGCCGATCTCGCGGGCACCGTGAAGATCGTCTTCCAGCCCGCCGAGGAGGGCGTGCCGGGCGAACCGGGCGGCGCGGAGGTGATGGTCAAGGAAGGCGTCCTCGACAATCCGAAGGTCGACGCGATGGTCGGCCTGCACGTGGGCGTCACGCCGCTCGAGGCGGGTTCCATCTCGTTCAGGCCGAAGGGCCTCATGGCCGCCGGCGACACGTTCAGCCTGGTGGTCAAGGGCCGGCAAACCCACGGCGCCCTGCCCTGGGCGGGCGTCGATCCCATCGTCGTCGCCTCGCAGATCGTGCTCGGCCTGCAGACGGTCGTGAGCCGGCAGATCGACCTGACGGCGGCCCCGGCCGTCGTGACCGTCGGCACCATCGAGGGAGGCAGCCGCCACAATATCGTGCCGGACCAGGTGCGGATGACCGGGACGATCCGGACCTTCGACCCGGACATGCGCACCCAGATCCTCGCCCGCGTCAAGCGCACCGCCGAGAACATCGCGGCGGCAGCCGGTGCAACCGCCGAACTGACGCTCGGCGAGGGCTACCCTGTCACCTGGAACGATCCGGCCCTGACCGAACGGATGACGCCGTCCCTCAAACGCGTAGCCGCCGCCACGTTCAACCCCAACGCGCAGCCGACCACGACGTCCGAGGACTTCTCGTACTACGGGGAGAAGGTGCCGGCCTTGTACTTCTTCCTGGGCGTGGCGCCGAAGGGATCCGACCCGGCCGCGTGGGCCGCCAACCACTCGCCGCGGTTCAACCCGGACGAAGCGGCGCTCATCACCGGCGTGCGGGCGCTGGCCAGTGTCGCCGTCGACTACCTGTCCGGCGCGTCGAAGTGAAGGAGACGTGACACCCGTGGCCGAGTACCGCATCCGCGAACACCCCATCCTCCCGGTGCCTGCTCAGCAGGCCGTATCCTTCTCCTGGAACGGCACGCCGTGCACCGGCGTCGAGGGCGAGACGATCGCGTCGGCGCTCTTCGCCAACGGCGTGCGCGTCTTCGGCCACCATCCGAAGGACGGCGCGCCGCAGGGCATCTTCTGCGCGAACGGCCAGTGCGCCCAGTGCGCGGTCATCGCCGACGGCCTGGCGGTGAAGTCGTGCATGGTCCGCATCCGGCCGGGGATGCGCGTCGAGCCGCTCGACGGCAAGCCGTCGCTGCCCGAGGTCCCGGGCGCCCCGGAGCTGCGCGCGATCCCGACCATCGACACCGGGTGCCTCATCATCGGCGGCGGCCCGGCCGGGCTGACCGCGGCGATCGAACTCGGGCGGGCGGGCGTGCGGACCCTGATCATCGACGACAAGCACCGCCTGGGCGGCAAGCTGGTCCTTCAGACGCACAAGTTCTTCGGCTCAATCGACGCTTGCTACGCCGGCACGAGGGGCATCGACATCGCCACGCGCCTCGAGCGCGACGTCCGCATGTACGAGAACGTGCGCGTCTGGCTGAACAGCGCCGCGCTCTCGGTGTTCTCGGATCGCCGGGTCGGCATCCTCCGCGACGGGCGGTACTGCATCGTGCGGCCGGAGATCCTGCTCGTCGCCGCCGGCGCCCGCGAGAAGTCGCTCGTGTTCAAGGGCAACACCCTGCCCGGCGTCTACGGTGCCGGCGCCTTTCAGACGCTGGTGAACCGCGACCTCGTGCGGCCCACGTCGCGGCTGTTCATCGTCGGCGGCGGCAACGTCGGCCTCATCGCGGGCTATCACGCGCTGCAGGCCGGCATCCAGGTCGTCGGGCTGTGCGAGGCGCTGCCCGAGTGCGGCGGCTACAAGGTGCACAAGGACAAGCTCGTGCGGATGGGCGTGCCCATCTACACGTCGCACACCGTGCTGAGCGCCAACGGCACCGAGGACGTGTCGTCGGTCACGATCGCGAAGATCGACGCGTCGTGGAAGAGCGTCGCCGGCACCGAGCAGACGTTCACGTGCGACACGGTCCTCGTCGCCGTCGGCCTCGATCCGGTGGATGAGTTCGTCGCCAAGGCGAAGGAGTTCGGCCTGCCGGTCTACGCGGCCGGCGACTCGGAAGAGATCGCCGAGGCATCGGCGGCCATGTTCACCGGGCGCATCCGCGGCCTCGAGGTCGCGCGCGCCCTCGGCCGCGACGTCGGCGAGGTGCCTCCGGAATGGCACCGCACGGCCGAGGTCCTGAAGTCCAGGCCGGGAGCGACGATTACCGAGGACCTCTCGACGCCGAAGAGCGCCGCCTTCCCCCTGTTTCACTGCGCCCAGGAGATCCCCTGCAACCCCTGCACGACCGTCTGCCCGCACCAGGCGATTCGCATCGAGGGCGGCGACATCATGGGCCTGCCGGAATTCGTCGGCGATCAGTGCGACGCGTGCGAGAAGTGCGTGGCGATCTGCCCGGGCCTGGCCGTCACGCTCGTGGATTTCCGCCGGGACGCGGATACCCCGCCGTCACGGTGCCGTACGAGTTCACCACGAAGTCCATCTCGAAGGGCGACATCGTGACCGTGCTCGACACCGAGGGCGCCATCCTCGGCAACGTCGAGGTGACCCGCGTCCGGGAAGCCAAGGCCAACGACCGCTGCCTGATGGTCAGGGTCAGGGCCCCGCGGGACATCGCGACACGCATTGCCGGCATCCGGGTGCAGGAGCCGTGGGTCACCGAACCCTCGGAACTCCTCGTGCCGCGGCTGGATGACGACATGATCGTCTGCCGGTGCGAGCGGGTGACGGCCGGGGAGATCCGCGCGCTCATCAGGGCCGGCGTGCGCGACCTCAACGAGTTGAAAGCCGTGACCCGCGCGGGCATGGGCGCCTGCGGCGGGAAGACCTGCCCCAGCCTGATCAAGCGCCTGTTCCGCGAGGAAGGCGTGCCCGAGAGCCAGATCGTCGACTTGACGAAGCGGCCGGTCTTCATGGAAGTGCCGCTCGGCGCCTTTGCGGGCATGGCGGTAGACGGCGCCCCACCTGACGATGTGCCGGTGCGCCACGCGACCGGCGCGCACGAAGGAGGCCTGTGATGGGCACGGACACCTTCGACGTGGTCATCGTCGGCGCAGGCAGCGTGGGCATGCCGACGGCGTGCTTCCTCGCCGAGCACGGCATCAAGCCCCTCGTCATCGACCAGTTTGCCAGTCCAGGCCAGGGCAGCAACAAGGCCGCCATCGGCGGCATCCGGGCCACGCACTCGTCGTTCGCGAAGATTCAGCTCTGCCTGGACTCGCTTCGCGTGTTCTCGACATGGGAGGCGTCCCACGGCGACAACATCGAGTGGGCCCAGGGCGGCTACGCGTTCGTCGCCTACCGCGAGCAGGAGGCGCGCGCGCTGAAGAACCTGCTGAAGATCCAGCAAAGCGCTGGCCTCAACATCCGCTGGCTGGAGCGCGCCGAGATGCTGGATCTCGTGCCGGCGCTGAACCCGGACGGTCTCCTCGGCGGCACCTACTCGCCCGAGGACGGGTCGGCGTCACCCATGCTGTCGGGGCACGCCTTCTACCGGCGGGCGCTCAAGCTCGGCGTCCGGTTCCGGTTCCAGGAACGCGTCACCGGCCTGATCCGGCGGCGTGGCATGGTGGTGGGCGTCCGGACCGACAAGGGCGGCTACGCCACCGAGACCGTGATCAACGCCGGCGGCGCCTGGGCCAGGGCCGTGGCGAACATGGCGGGGCTCGACGTGCCCGTCGTCCCGGACAGCCACGAGGCGGGGATCACCGAGCCGGTGGCGCCGTTCCTGTCGCCGATGGTCGTCGACATCCGTCCGGACGAAGGCTCGACGAACTACTACTTCTACCAGCACAAGCCGGGCGGCGTGGTGTTCTGCATCACGCCGGACCCGCCGATTGTCGGCACCGACCGGCGCGAGACGTCGGCGTATCTTCCGATGATCGCGCGCCGCATGGTCGGGCTGATGCCGCGGCTGGCCAACATCAAGGTGCGCCGGACGTGGCGCGGGCTCTACCCGATGACGCCGGACGGATCGCCGGTCATCGGCCGCTCGAAGGAGCTCGAAGGCTACATCCACGCCGTCGGCATGTGCGGCCAGGGCTTCATGCTCGGCCCCGGCGTCGGCAGGCTGCTCACCCGGATGCTGACGGATCGGGAGACCGACGCCGACGTAGCCGCGTTGAAGGAACTGACGCCGTACCGCGCGTTCGCCGGCACCGAGGCCCTGAAGTAGTCGTCACTATCCGAGACACGGGGCCGCTCCTGGCCCTCGACGTCCGTCCTCGTAACCCGCCTGTGAGATGATCCGCCCATGCTGACCGGGATCCGGCAGGAACTGAAGCCGATGATCGGCCTGGCGGTGCCCGTCGTGCTGGCCGAGATCGGCTGGACCTCGATGGGCCTCGTCGACACGCTCATGGTGGGCCCGCTCGGCCCGGCGGCGATCGGGGCCGTCGGCCTCGGCAGCGTCGTGTTCCTGTCGGTCGGCATCTTCGGCATGGGCCTGCTGCTCGGCCTCGACACCCTCGTGTCACAGGCCTTCGGCGCCGGCCGCCTGGATCGCTGCCGTTACTGGCTGCTCCAGGGCGTGGCCCTCGCCTGCGTCTCCGCCGTCCCCCTCACGCTCCTGTCGCTCGGCGTCGCCGCCACGCTTCCCCGCTGGGGTTTGAACCCGGACGTGCTCGCGATGGCCTCGCCGTACCTCCGGGTCGTCACCGCGAGCGTGCTGCCGCTGCTGCTCTACGCGGCCTTCCGGCGCTACCTGCAGGCCATGAACATCGTCCGGCCGATCACGCTGGCCCTCATCTCCGCCAACCTCGTGAATGTGGCCGTCAACTGGGTGCTGATCTACGGCCATCTCGGGTTCCCCGCACTTGGCGCCACCGGCGCGGCGTGGGCAACGGTGCTGTCGCGCGTCTATATGGCGGCGGTCCTCTACCTGGCTATCGCCGCAAGCGATCGCCGGCGGAGACAGGACCCGGAGGCGGAGGCGCCGCGGCGCGTGGAATGGGCGGCGATCAGGAGGCTGCTGGCGCTGGGCGGACCGGCAGGCTTCCAGATCCTCCTCGAGGTCGGGGTGTTCGCCGCGGCCACCGCGCTCGCCGGCCGCCTCGCGCCGGCCGCGCTCGCGGCGCACCAGATCGCGCTCAATCTGTGGTCGTTCGTCTTCATGGTGCCGCTCGGGCTGAACGCAGCGGGCGCCGTCCGGGTCGGGCAGGCCGTCGGCCGCCGGGATCCCGAGGGCATCCGGCGGGCAGGGTGGGCCGCGCTCACGCTGGGCGCCGTGTTCACCACCGTCTCGGCTGCGGTGTTCCTCGCCGCCGCCCGCCCGCTCGTGGCGGCGTTCTCGAGTGACCCGGCCGTCCTCGCGACGGGAACGTCGCTGCTGGCCATCGCGGGCCTCTGCCTCATCTTCGACGGGACGCAGGGCATCTCCACCGGAATCCTCCGCGGCCTCGGCGAAACGCGGATCCCGATGCTGACGAACCTCGCGGGGCACTGGCTCGTCGGCCTGCCTCTGGGTTACACCGCATGCTTCGTGCTGGGCTGGGGCGTGCGGGGCCTCTGGCTGGGCCTCGCGACCGGCCTCGTCATCGTCGGCATCGTGCTGCTCACGACGTGGTTCCGCCGGACTCGGCAGGGACTGCCGCCTTCCGTGGAAAGCGGCGCGCGCGCGTGAGCGGGTGCGGGGTCCCTCCGGACCGGGTCAGACCCGTCCGAGGCACTCCCGGGTTTCGGTGTTGATCTTCACCTTTTCGCCCGCCTTGATGAAGAGCGAGACCCTGACCTCGATGCCGGTCTCGAGCGTGGCGAGTTTGGTGACGTTGCCCGCCGCCGTGTCGCCGCGGGCGCCCGGTTCCGTGTCCGTGACGGTGAGTTCGACGTGCTGCGGGAGCTGCAGGCCGATGGCGTGGCCGTTGAACAGCAGGATCTGCAGGATCTGCCCGTCGGTCAGGAAGTCCTTGGCGTCGCCGAGCATCTCGCCGCCGAGGGTGATCGTCTCGTACGTCCCCTGGTCCATGAAATGCGAGCCCTCGGCGTCGCTGTAGAGGTAGCTGGCGGGCGACTGGACGAGATCCGGCTCCTTGAACTTCTCGCCGGCCTTGAACGTCTTGTCGAAGACCGCGCGGGTCTTGAGGTTCCGCATCTTGACGCGCACGAGGGTCTGCCCTCCCCGGGCGGTCGGCGTCGACCGCTCGACATCGAGGCAGAGGTACGGGGTGTCCTCGAACTCGAAGAACATCTTGCGCTTGACGTCGATCGCCTCGATGAAGCTGGCCATGCGGACCCTCGATGAAGAAGCCGGTCCCACGGAGGCATCTCCCGCCCCGCGGGCACCGCACCATTCTACCGGACGGGCTCTCGCTCGCGAGGCACTGGGCATCCCGCCGGAAGACGGCGCCCGTCGGCGGCGAGCGTCACCACGCAGGGGACATTGACACGGTGACTATATTTTGATATTTGTAGAATTATGGATGAACGACCGGAGACCGCGGACGTCGCCAAGCTTGCCGACATGCTGGCCGCGATGGGCACCGAGCCCCGCCTCCGCATCATGCGCCTGCTGCTCTCCGCCCTTCCAGAAGGGCTCGTGGTCTCGGAGATTCAGGAGAATCTGGGATCAACGGCTCGACGTTGTCTCACCACCTCGAACGGCTCAGGCACGAGGATCTGATCGTGAGCCGCCGGGAGGGCACGTACCTGCGGTACTTCGGTCAACGCGGACTCGCTTCGCACGCTGCTCTTCTTTCTCTACGCGGAGTGCTGCGGACGGAACAAGGCCATCACACCGGACGAGTTGTTTCAACGCTGCAATTGTTGAGCGCGCGCGCGTCGCTGGCGCACGGAACGGAGCACACCATGTCGGATGTCACCAAGGTCGTTCAGGAACGGTACGGAAAGGCCGCGCTGCGGGTCATCAGCGGGGGCGGAGGCGGCTGCTGCGGCCCTGCGAGCCAGGCGGGCGGGTGTTGTAGTGGCGACCCCCTCGTGCCCGGCGCCGTCGACCCTGTCACCGCCAATCTCTACGACGATGCGCAGACCAGCGGTCTGCCGGCCGAAGCGGTGCTGGCCTCGCTCGGGTGCGGGAATCCCACGGCGCTCGCCGCCCTGCATCCCGGCGAGGTCGTGCTCGACCTGGGATCGGGCGGAGGCATCGACGTCCTGCTGTCCGCGCGGCGGGTCGGCCCGACCGGAAAGGCCTACGGCCTCGACATGACGGACGAGATGCTCGCCCTGGCCCGCGAGAACCAGCGCAAGTCCGGCCTGCAGAACATCGAGTTTCTCAAGGGCCAGATCGAGGACATCCCCCTGCCCGAGGGTTCGGTCGACGTGATCATCTCGAACTGCGTCATCAACCTGTCCGCCGACAAGGACCGCGCCCTCGCCGAGGCGTTTCGCGTGCTGAAGCCCGGCGGGCGGCTGGCGGTATCCGACGTCGTCGTGCGCGGCGAGATCCCGCCGGAAATCAGGCGCAGCGTCGAGCTCTGGGTCGGGTGTATCTCGGGCGCCCTGGACGAGTCCGTGTACCTCGAGACACTGAGGCGGGCGGGATTCGTGGACGTCTCGATCGAACCGACCCGCGTCTACCGGGCCCAGGACGCCCGCGAATTCCTGAACGCCGAGGGCATCGACATCGACACCATCGCGCCCCTCGTCGACAACAAGTTCTACAGCGGGTTCATCAGGGCGACGAAGCCGGGGGCGTAGGCTCCTGACCCGCTGCGGAGTCCGGCCTCGCGCGGCTGAAGCCGGTACCGAGGCGAGGGACGAAGCGCCAGCCGGCCGCGAGCACGAGCCAACCCGTCACTTCGCCGTGGCGGGCCCACCAAGGCGCTTCAGTTCGGCCTCGGACGCGCGATACCCCCATGCCGGCGTGTAGTTCGAAGCCACCGAACGCTCGAAGTACTCGCGGGCCTTGGCCTCGCGGCGGTTGAGCAGGTGCCAGATTCCGATACTGTACCCGACGGTGGCTTCCGAAATCGGGCCTTCGGCGGACATCGTCGCCGCTACCTGCGCCTCTGTCTTCGCGCCCCTGAAAAGAAGGAGACGGTCGAGGTAGTTGCCCGGATGTCCCTCGATCGGGGCGGCGGGCACGGCCGCCAGCAGTTTCTTCGCCTCGTCTTTGCGCCCGGACCGCAGCAGGCTCGGCAGCAGCCAGGCCTGGCATTCCACCTTTGCGGCGTCGTCGCCGGAGTTGGCGACACAGGTCTCGTAGGCGCCTGCGGCGCGCGGGAAATCCCCCTTGAGGTAGTAGGCCAGGCCCAGATGGTAGTACACCCCGCGGTCCCGGGTCGTGAGCGACGCCGCCTTCTGCAGGTCGGCCAATCCCGGCTCGATCTGGCCCAGGTTCAGGTAGTAGTGGCCGCGGTCGCGAAGCGTCTCCGGTTGATCGGGACGCAGCCGGAGTGACTCCGTGCAGGCGTCCACGGCTTCTGCGTGCCGACGCAGCGCCGACAGCGATCGGCACTTCAGCAGGTAGGCGTCCGAGTTGGCGGGGTCCACGGCGATTGCCCGGTCGAACGCAGCGAGAGCCTTCTCATGCTCCTTCTTTGACTGGAAGACCGCCCCCTCCGCGAGGGCCGGCGCGGCGAGTGACGCGGGAACCGGAAACTGGCCGGACTCCGATCGTACCGGTGGGACAACGGCCTTGAGCGCCGCGTGCGCCCGCGAGGCCATCGCCTTCTGGAAGACCGCGAGTTCCGCGGGCGCGGGGCCCTTCCTGAGGAAGATCTCCGTTTCCGAGATGATGTCCCGCTCGTGCGCGAGCAGGCCTGGCAGCCAGCCAGTGCCGGAAGCGTTGTCAAGACGTGTCAGGTCGAGGTACTCGGCCTTCTCGCGCGACTTCAGCGGTCGCAGCAGGCCCTTCAGGCGGAACGCTTCCGTGGTGATGGGCGCTTCCTTGCCTTGCCACACCTCATCCGGCGGCACGCCAGCCGCGGCCCACAGGGGCACCGCGATTGTGGTGACCGGTTCACCCAGCGCCACCCACATGGTGCTGCGCGCCGGGTCCTGCCCTGGGCGCACACCCTGGATGACGACCGCGGACGCGGTGCTGGGCCGGTCGATCGTGTAGTTGGAGTGGATCCAGTACGGCGTGTCAGCGGGCAGCGACTTCCATTCCTCGCGGGAGGGATGCTTCGCCAACGGGTGACTCAAGTCGCGCGCCAGGAGCCGGAACACGGTGCCGGCGTCGAGACGTTCGGCCGCCACCGTCTGCAGCAACTGGCTCTCGCGGTCGAACCTCAAGTACCCGGAGCCTTCGTTCTCGCCGCCGCTGCGCGAGAAGTTGGTGTTGGCCACACGCTGTCCGGGGAACCCCGACGCGTCGTAGCGCGTGTACCCATGGTTATGGGTCTCGATGATGGCGGCGCCGCCATCCGCGTCAATGGCGAAGAAGTTGCTGCGGACGCCCAGGCGGCGCCCCTGTCTGCGGACCACCAGCTGTTCGAGATCGCCGACGGTGCGGCACGTGCGCAGCGCCTCCGCCATCACGACGCCGTCCTGCTCCTGTGCCTCGCCCGCGGGCTGCGGCAGGTTGTACGACGCGGAGTTCGCGATGGCGAACCCCGCCGTGTTGATCCCGGCCCAGGCCGCACGCCCGGCGGTGTCGTCTGCGTCGATGAGCGCCAGGAAACTGTAGGGATGCTCGGTCACGAAGATGACCTTGTTCGAAAGCGTACCGGTATCGCGGTTCTTCCATAGCAGGGGCCCGCCGCTGGCAGTCGCGACCCCGGCAGCTATCAGCGTCGTGCACTCCTCTGATCCCGAGCCCGCCGAGACCTGCCATGTCACACCCGCCCCGAGCACGGCTATCAGCGCGAGTCGAGTTCCCAGTCTGGTTCTCACAATGCCTCCTGATACATGGGCGATCGCACCCGCAAGCGCAACGCCGCTCAGCGCGACGCGCTCGTTACGAGAGGGTCCTCACGAATCTGAAGCGTGCCATCGGCACGCTTGCCGCTTGCGGCCAGCGACAGCCGATAGCAGCCAGGCCCCGCCGCAGTGCCTGGGGGCGGTCTGAAGGCGGCCAGAAACGCGGATTCGCCCGCGGGCCTCGCGGGTACGGCCTGCCCTGCGGGAGGGGCGAACCGTCCGTCCCACACGAAACGGGTGATGCCGGCCCGCGCGGGCACGGTCACGGTCCGTGTCAACGTGCCATCGAGGCTCTGGATGGTCAGCGAGACGGGCGACGCGGAAGTCTGGCCGAGATACCACGTGATCACGGGGGTGTTCACGATCTTCGCCCGGTCCATCGCGGCCCCCGGTGGCCTGACCGACGGCGGGTTACTGCCCGCGTAGGTGTCGTCGCCATACTGTCCGCCGCGACTGTTGTCGACCCACCGGGTTGCCGGGCGCTGCGCGAACACGTGCAGATTGGCAGACGTCACGCCGGGCGTCAACTGCTGCAGAGCCGTGATGTCATCGAGGATGTAGAGCCCGCGCCCGTGCGTGCCGGCGATGAGATCGTTGTCGCGCGGGTGAATGACTAGATCGTGCACCGCGACGGTCGGCATCCCGTTCATCAGCGCCCGCCACGACGCGCCCCCGTCAATCGTGACGAACACCCCGAACTCGGTCCCCACGAAGATCAGTTGCGGGTTCTTGCGGTCCGCGGTCAGGACGTGGACGGACTGGTTCGCGGGCAGCGTCCTGCCGATGTTGACCCACGTCGCGCCGTAGTCCGTCGTCTTGAATACCCATGTCCGGAAGTCATCGCTCCGATGGCCGTCGAAGCAGACGTACGCGGTGCCAGGCGCATGGCCGGAGGCTTCGACGTCACTCACCCACAGCTTCGCCGGGACGTCAGGAATCGCCGCGTTGACCTTCGTCCACGTCGCCCCGTCGTTCTTCGTGACCCAGACGTTGCCATCATCGGTGCCTGCCCACAGCAGGCCCGGGACGATTGGCGACTCGGACAGTGAGACTACCGTGGCGTGCGTTTCCGCGCCCGTCGAGTCCGGCGTGAGGCCGCCTGTGTCCGGTCTGATCGTCTCTGGGTCGCTGTTCGACAGATCCGTGCTGATGCTCCGCCAATTCACGCCCCCGTCGACGGACTTGAACACGTGGTTGGCGCCGAGATAGATCGTGCGACCGTTGTGCGGTGAGACGATGAACGGGGTCTGCCAGTTGAAGCGGAAGCTGCGATCGCCACGCATCTGCGCGTAGAACGCCGCCAGGTCGGTGGCGGACGCCTCGTTGGTCGGAGGCCTCTTGCCGGTAGCCTCCTCATAGTTCAGGACGTTGAGCGCACCAGGCCGTCCGTACGCCTCGGCGTACGTCAGCGCATCGTAGCGGCGGAAACTGCCGTTCTCGGCCTCCGTGTAGACCTGCCTCCAGTTGTCAGGATTGGCGGCGGCGTGCATACCATCTCCCCAGTGCATCTTCCACGTGTCGTCGTTCCTGATGCCGAACGCGTCCCGCGTGAAGCTGGGCACGCCCCACGACCCGTTGTCCTGGGTGCCTCCGTAGATCACATAGGGATCGCGCAAGTCGACGCCGATGGCGTAGTACTGCGTCACCGGGAGGTTGTCGAAGAAGTGGAAGGTCCGGCCGTGATCGTGAGTGACGAAGAATCCCTTGTCCTGACCCAGGTAGTAGCAGTCGTGCTGGTTCGGGTCGATCCACATGGCGTGGAAGTCGTACCCGAACTTCCGCGCACCCGCCTGGAACGTCTTGCCGCCGTCCGCCGATTCCCAGAAGTTCACGTCGAGCACGTAGACGTGCTGGTCGTTCGATGGGTTGATCCGGATCTGGCTGAAGAAGAACGGCCTGACGCTGTGGCGGTTGAGATACGTCCAGGTCTCCCCGCCGTCCGCCGAGCGGTACACGCCGCTCCCGAGGCGGCTCATGTCCCCGTACGCCGGGTCCTTCTCTGCAGGGTTGAAACCGTGCTCGACGACGGCCATCAGGATCCGAGGGTTCTTCCGGTAGATGGCCAGTCCAATCCGGCCGAGGTCCCCAGCCGGAAGGCCTCGCGTCAGGCGACGCCACGATTTGCCGCCGTCCGTCGACTTGAAGATCCCGCTGTCTGGTCCACCCGAGTCGAACCGGTACGCCCGCCGAAGTCGCTGGTAGAAGGAGACGTACAAGGTGTTCGGGTTGGCCGGATCCATGACGACGTCGTTGGCACCGGCAAGCCGGCCCGCCGGCAAGCCCTGCCTGAGCTTCTGCCACGTCGCGCCCCCGTCCACGGTCTTGAAGAGCCCGCGGTCGCCCGTGTCACCCCACAAGTCGCCCACGGCCGCCACGTATGCCGTGAGCGGGTCAGCCGGATGGAGGACGATGCGGGCGATCTGGAATGTGTCCTTCAAACCGACGTTCGTGAATGTGGTCCCGCCGTCAGCCGACTTGTAGACACCGTCGCCCCACCCGACGTCGTTCCGGTTGTTGGCCTCGCCCGTGCCGACCCAGATGATCCGCGGGTCCTTTTGGTCAAGCGCCACGTCGCCGATCGAACCCGTGGCGTACGTGTCGAAGATCGGGGTGAACGTGGTGCCCCCGTTCACGCTCTTCCACACGCCGCCGGACGCCGATGCCACGAGGACGAACCGCGGATCCCCATCTAGGCTTTCAACATCTACGATGCGCCCCGCCGCACTGCCCGGTCCGATGCTGCGCCACACGTAATCCGTGAGAAGCCCGTCGTCGGCAGGCGCGGTCCGGAGCACGAAGCCGAGGCTCGCGCACGCCGTGACCACCGTGGCGGCCGTTCGCAGACGCTGTTTCATGAAGGTTCCCTCAAGCGAGTGGGACCGAGTGTCGCCATGCGTCTCGAGGCCCGGAACCTGAGATGGAGCATCAGGATCCGGGCACTCAAACGGGCGATGCGTGCCGACGATCGACGGCGCCAATAGCCTGCTAGAACGTGTAGGTGACTCCCAGCTTTGCCACCAGAGGCGGCACGATGCTCGTGATCTTGTTGAAGGTGGCGCCTGACCGCGCCGTGGCGCCCAGTTCGACGTTCGTATTGGTCACGTTGAACACGTCCAGCTGGAACGCTGCCGTGCCTGGACCGATCTTCTGGCGCTTCTCGAATCGCAGGTTGAGGATGTTCTGCGTGGGGAGGCGGCGCGCAGCCGGATCCTCCATGAGGAGGATGACCTCCGACAGCCGACTGAGTCCAGTGGTGAAGCGGGCCTCCCGGGCCCAGACGGCCCCGCTCTGGCTCGTGAACATCGCGGCTGCCTGGATCTGGAACGGCAGTTCGTAGCTTCCAGACAGCTTGAAGCCCCATTCCCAGAACTTGGACCTGGGGAAGAAGCCGGCGGCATTCGGATCCTGCGGGATGCCGTTGCGCCACATGTCCGTACGGGTGGCCAGGAACGACGTAACGAGCTGCCAGCGATTCGACAGCCGCT
The DNA here is from genome assembly GCA_963809475.1 of uncultured Acidobacteriota bacterium. Classification (GTDB taxonomy): domain Bacteria; phylum Acidobacteriota; class Vicinamibacteria; order Vicinamibacterales; family JAKQTR01; genus JAKQTR01. The sequence continues at coordinate 1,499,121 of CAWEJS010000001.1, read as the reverse complement.
TCTGCGCGGCCACTTCGAAGTTGTGATAGCGGTTCGTGTACCCAGGCGTATTGAGGTCCTGGTTCTGGACGAACGCCGACCCGGCGTAGGCTGCGGTGTAATCGTAGTAGGTGACGGCCCCGCCGTCATCGCTGCTGCCGACGACGCCGTCAGGTCCCGGATCGGTAGTCGTGATTGGAATCGAATACGCGCTCGCAGGCCGGAGCACGTTGACGTTCTGGTAGCGGTTGACCTCGCGCCGGTAGATGTAGCTGACCCGGCTCGAGAAGTTGGAGGCGATCTGGCGTTCGACCGATGCGGTGACTTCGTGTGTCTTCGGCTGCTTCAGATGCGGGTTCGTGATGGAGGACGATGCCCCGGTCGAACTCACGAACGTGCCGAACTCCCCGTCGTCGTAGTCCCGGTTACCGTTGAGGTCGTTCCAGCGGTAAGTCGTCGTATTGGCCGCGTTGCGATTATAGGTGTCTCCGTAGGTGGCCTGGTTGGCGAAGTTGTACCACCCGTACGTGGCCTTGAGCACGGTGCGGTTGCTCTTGTCCAGAGGCCACGACAACCCCGCGCGGGGTGCCCAGTTGTTCCAGGTCAGCACCTCCGTGAACGGGAAGTCACCGGCCGGGTAGAAGCGCCCGACCGGCTTGGACTGCGCCGGCAGGAAGAGATGATAACGCTCGTAGCGGACGCCCAGGTTGAGCGTCGCACGATCACCAAAGCGCCATGCGTCCCTCACGAACGCCGACTGCGTGGTCATCTTGTCCAGCGTGTAGTACGGGTAGTTGTAGACGACGACCTGGTAGGGCACGCCGCTCTGGAAGCGGAGCTGGTAGTCGCGACCGTTTGACCGCGCGTCCGCGTCGTAGGTGCGGGTCTCGTCGGTGACTTCCACGCCAGCCTTGAGGTCGTGGCTTCCGCCCCACGCGTGCGGAATGTACTGCGACAGGCTGCCGTTGTACTGCCAGCGGCCGCGCCCGCCGACGTAGGGCGCCGTATTGAATCGGCCCCGGTATCGGAGCGTCACCGTGTCGTAGGCCGCAGGATCCTCGGTGTAGTTCAGCGAGTCGGTCAGGTACTGCCAACGCCCCACGAAAGCATTCACGAAGGTGCGATCGGAGATCATCCAGGACCACTCGCCCTTGCCGGCGAGTGGCTTGAAGATCTGATGCCAGGTTGACTCCCTGAAGCGGTACGCGTCGGCGTTGCGCTCCGGATAGTCCTTCTTCTGCGCCTGCACGAAACCCGTGAACCGGTGTTTCGAACTGATCTGACCGGTCAGCTTGCTGGTGAGGTTCGTGAGCGTGACGTGGTACTCGCCGGGCACGTCATCCGACGTGCCGATGGTGTTGTCCTGGCCTGGGGAAGCCAGGTAGCCCAACACGCCGGTCCGGATTTCCTGGTGGCGATAGGAGCCGTAGAACCAGAGCCGCCGCCTCAGCACCGGCCCACCCAGGTCGACGTTGCCGTCATGGTAGGCCTTCAGGGGATTGCCGAAGGTGACGCCACGGGCTTTCAGGGCGTCGGTTACGTTGTTGGCCTGGAGGCGCGGCGATTCCAGCGAGTACATGCCGGAGCCATGGAACTGGTCACCGCCGGACTTCAAGATGCCCAGGAACTGGGTGCCGGGCACCGGCATCTCGGCGTCATTGCCCATCGCTTTGATCTGCACCTCCTGGAACGCGCCGTAGTCATAGTAGAATCCGGCTCCGCCCGCGTCCTCCCGGGTGTCGACGCCGTCGATCGAGGGCTTGTTGCCCCCAGTCGACGTGCCGTAGTTCGAGTAGTTCTGCTGGGTGCCTGCCCCCGTGCCGCCAACGTCGGCCCCCGTCACCCGTAGCCCGGGGGCGAGGTTCATCACCTGCCACATGCTCCGGGAGGTTGGAAGGCTCTCGAGCGCCTCCTTGCCGAGGTTCGTGCTGACGGCGGTGGTCCGGATGTCGACCACGGGAGACTCCGCGGTGACCGTCAGCGACTCCTGGACCCCGCCGACACCCATCGTCTCGTTGAGCGTGGCGACGAACCCGGTGTCAAGGCGCACATCACGCGTGATGGTGGCGAAACCCGCCAGTTCGTACGTGACGCGGTACGTGCCGGCCGGCAGGGCGGCGAACCGGTACTGTCCCTCGATGTCGGTTACCGTGCTGCGGGCCCCGCCCTGCAGCGCCGGGCTCGCGACGCTGACGCTGACCCCGGGCAGCACCCCGCCACCCTGGTCGGCCACCTTGCCTTCGATTCCCGCCCGGTCCGTGGTCTGCGCCTGGACAAGCCAGGGGGCCGAAAGCACCACTCCGAGAACGGCCATCGAGCTGATCCACGCGCGCATTCGCATCGCTGTCCCTCCTTCAGTCGAGTCCCGCAACGTGCCTACTCCCCCGCTTCCTTGGGCCGGGAGTCCCGCTCGGGCGCGGATCCCGACCCCTGGCCCCGGGCGCGCCGGAGCAGTCCGGCCGACGACGCGAGCCCCGGCTGCCGGTAACGTGCGCCCAAAGCCGGGGAGTGGCAAGCGACATCATGCGGCACGGGAGTCGTGCCGTGGGATGTCGTCATCGCCAGCGCACTCGGTCCGGCGGCTGGGCCGGGAGTAGAATGTCCCCACGGCAATGGCCTCCGAACTGCAAAGACCCGCGCGCGCTGATGAGACCCGCGGGCAACCCGAAAGCGCCCTTGGCGAGCGTCTGGATGGTTGGAAGGCGATCGCCGGGCATCTGGGCCGCGACATCAGGACCGTCCAGCGTTGGGAAGTCACCGAAGGGCTGCCCGTTCACCGCCTCGAACACAAGCAGCGCGCGACGGCCTACGCCTTCTCAGGCGAGCTCGATGGGTGGCTCGCCGAGCGGACACCCCAGGAGGTGCATGTCGACGCTCCTGTCGACGCCCCTTCCGCAGCCTTGCCCGCGTGGTACCGCCGGTGGCAGACGGCCGCGCTGGCCCTGGCGCTGGTGGGAATCGTCGCGGCCGCCATGCTGGTCGTCCGGACGGTCGGTTCCAGACCGGGGAATCCGGTCGGCGACACCCAGATCCCCGAGGCCTACGCCGCCTTTGCCGAAGGCAGAGCCCTGTACGCGTCCAGGCAATACCGCGACGCCGCCATCTCGCTCGAGCGTGCGGTGTCCCGCGATCCGGCGTACGGCTCGGCTTGGGCCCTGCTCGGCAAGACTTACGGCCGACTGTCTCAACCAATGTGGGCTGGAGGACGAGCGGCGAGCGATCGCGCCATTGAAGCCGCCCAGCGCGCCCTGCAGCTCGCCCCGGCGGCAGCTGAAACACATGTTGCGCTGGCGTTGGCCGCTCGCGCCAGGGGCGACGCAAATCGGTGGCGGGCAGAAGCGCGGCGCGCCCTCGAACTGGATGCCCGCTCGGCCGAGGCGCTTGCGCTCCTGGGAGATTCCTACAGCGCCTATGTCTATGCCTGTAATCGAGATCAGAACCCGGAGCTGGCTGAGTCCTACTACCGCCGGGCCATGGAACTCTCGCCGAATCTGGTCACGGCGGCAAGCAACCGCGCCCACAACCTGCGGCGGATGGGACGCTACGCCGAGTGCGTCAATCTGATGAACAGGATGATCAAGGCGTTCCCGGACGGGACGCCGATGCTGGCCGAGCGCGGGGCCTGCCACCTGCTGGCGGGCGACCTGGCTGGCGCGACGGCGGATATTGCGCCGCTGCGCGGCAACCCGAAGATCGCGCCTGCGGGTTCATTGGTCTACCTCGGGCTGCTCGAACTGAAGAGCGGGCGCACCGAGGACGGGATTCGAGATCTCGAAGCCGTGATCCAGCTCGACCAGAGTCCCCGAGCGGAGCTGATTGTCGCCGAGACCTACGGCGTGGCCGGTGATGTCGAGCGTGCCAGCACCCACCTCAAACGGGCGTTCGATCTCGATGCTTCCTGCGCCGCGATGGTCGCCACGTCCGTGGCCTTCAAACCCATCCGTGACTCCGAACCGGTCACGTCCCTGCTCGCCCGATACGGCATTCGCTGAGCAGTTCATGCCTCCGCTCGTCGCATGTCGGCCAACGCGTGCTTCGAGCAGTTCGGATCTTCGCAGCAGAGCGCGCACGCGCGCTTGAGCGAATCGAATCCGAGGACCTGGACCTCCGGCGACAGGTAGCCCGGCTTCACCGGCTCTGCCCGCATCAGGTCCGTGCTCAGGTACTTCTTGTTGCTGTCGCTCAGGGTGGTCACGACGATCGTGTCGCCGCCGATTTCGTCCTGCACCTTGAGCGCACCAATGAGGTTGGCGCCCGACGAAATGCCCACCGCCAGCCCGACCTGCGCCAGCTTCTGCGCCATCAGAATCGAATCGCCGTCGGACGCCTCGATGATCCTGTCCAGTTCGTTGAGCTTGACGATCGCCGGAATGAATTCGTCGGAGACGCCCTGGATCCGATGTGAGCCCACCTTCTTCCCGGTGCTCATCGTCGGCGACTCCGCCGGCTCGAGCGGGTGTACGCGCACCGTGGGGTGCTTCGAGCGGAGAAACCGCCCCACGCCCATCACCGTTCCGCCGGTGCCGACGCCGGCAACGAACGCGTCTGGCGTCAGGCCGGCGCCGCGCAGTTGATACCAGATCTCCGGACCCGTGCTCGTGAAATGCGCCTCGCTGTTGGCCTCGTTCGAGAACTGGCGCGGGAGGAACACGTTCTGCTCGCGCGCCGCCAGCTCCTCCGACAGGCGGATGCTGCCGAGGAACCCGCCTTGTGCGCGGCTGACGGGGACAATCGACGCGCCAAAGCTCGAGATCAATGCGGTGCGCTCGCGGCTCATCCAGTCGGGCATGAAGATCGTCACGGGATGACCAAGTGCGCGGCCGACGGCCGAGAATGCGATACCGGTGTTGCCGCTGGTGGCCTCCGCGATGGTGTCGCCCGCTTTGATGGCGCCGGAGGCGTACGCCTGCCGGAGCACGTGCAGTGCCATCCGGTCCTTGATGCTGCCCGTCATGTTGGCCTGTTCGTACTTGGCGTACACGACGCGCGCCTGACCGCGATAGCGGAATTGGATCGCGACGAGCGGCGTGTTGCCGATCATGTGCGACAGGCCCTTGAAGCGGGCGGCGATACCGGCATCGAGCGCGGAAACGGCAGCGGTGCTCATGAGATGCTCCACACGCAAGCGATGATGACGAGGGCGACGACGCGCTACTTCTTCTGCTGTTGCCGCTGCGCGCGTTCGGTGGACGGCGGCACGTAGCCCTTGATCCGCATATAGGTGACCAGGTTTCCGTAGTGCTCGTTCACGTGCGTGAGGTTGCCGATCAGCCGGCCCGCGCGTGGCGCCTGGCTCGTTCCCGACGCGATCAACTCCATCGCCCGGGCGTCGGTCATCGTCACGTAGACGGTGTCGCAATAGGCGAACACCTCGGCCAGCGCCTTTTGAATCGCGGCCTTGGTCGTGGCGTTCTTCTGGAAGTCGTCCTTGTTCGGGTTCGGCTCGCCCTTCGCGGCCGCACAGTAGCTGAACTGGCTGTTGGCGACGTGGCCGAGCATCTGCGCGAACGTCATGACCTCCTTGGTCGGCTGGAAGGCATAGTCGGCCTCCGACACCTTCTCGGCAGACTGCGTGATGTTCAGCTTGGCCGTGTTGTACGAGTTGAACAACAGGCGGCTGAGCGGGTCGGTCGGACCGGCGGGAGCCACAGCCTGGGCCGGAGACGCCGGTGTGAGCGGTGCAGGACTCTGTGCGAACAGTGGAACCGCGACGAACACAAGCAGGGCGACGATGACGAGTGCACGATTCATGAGCGCTCCTTGAAGGGACTAGAGTAACGACGCAGGGGTTATTCCCGGACCGGTCGCGTCCCTGCTCGCCCGGTTCGGCAGCCGTTGACCGCGCCCCCAGTTCTCATGGGTCGTGGCTCGAGTAGTCGAGAAGTGCCGGTCGTGGCCGACGACGCCGGATCGCTCGCCCGGGCCCTCACTTCGATGGCACCGCCGAGCCATCCGCGGCGGGCCGGTCGGATCCGCCCTGCAGCGTGCCGTCGCGCGGATCGACCAGGATGACCTCCGCGACGCCCTGCGCCCCGCCGGCGCGCAGCCGGCCGTTGGAAAGATCCGCGGCATCCGCACGGCGTCGAGGGGCTCGAGGCCGTAGTCGAGAATGTGGACGATCACCTGCAGCCCTTCGGTCGGGATGCAACCGCCTCCGGGGGCGCCAATCACGAGGGCCGCGGCCGTCTCCTCCAGCACGATGGTCGGCGAGATCGTCGTCTGGCGGATCCGCCACCGGCCCTTCGACAGCGCATCAATGTTCTGGTCGGAGAAGCGGAAGCCCGAGTCGTGCAGGAAGAACGCCGGCGCCGACGCGATACCGCGGGCCGGAATTCCCATCCAGTTCGGATCGCCGTTCGCCCGCGACACGGATTGTCCCGCCCGCATGGCCGAGACCAGCGCGCCAAGCGCCGCCACGGCCAGGCCGGAGCGGGTGACTCGACCGACTCTCGTCGTTGCGCTTGTCAGAGTCGGCGTTGGGCCCCCCATGGGCACGCAGCATGCCCGCAGTTGGTGAGCACGGCAAGCGGCATTACGCGACGAGGCGTCCGTGCCGCGTAATGTCAGGTCACGCGCCGCGCGGCGAGGGGGCCCGGCGCTCGGACCGTGTCGTCTTATCTGTCGGTTGACGAGGTTACCGCTGCCGATCCGCCCGACCACGCGCGTCGCACCGCCTGCTGCAGGTCCTCGAGCAACGAATACAGCACCGGCACATACACCCTCGTCAGGAACGTCGACACCATCGCGCCCCTCGTCGACAACAAGTTCTACAGCGGGTTCATCAGGGCGACGAAGCCGGCCTGCTGACGTAATCGACGGCTCGCGACCGTGCTGCGCGTTCTTGGCGATCGCGGGCCCATACTATGACCGCACAGACCCCGAGCATCCCAGGCGCACGGGCTTGGCGTCGCGCAGGACGCGAATCCTGCGCGACGAGCACCATCACAACTTCCGACTGGTGTTATGCGTTCGGCCGGACGGTCACGAACAGGTTCCGGCCGTCACGGCTGATCAGCAGCAGCGCCGGTTTGTCGGCGTTGCGGCGAACCGCTGCTCGAAGCTCCTCGACCGTCTGGACCGACTGCCGATTGACCTGCTGAATAACGTCGCCCGGCTGAAGGCCCGCACCGGCCGCTCGACCGTCGGGATTCACGTCCTGCACGACCACGCCCTTCGCGCTCTTCGGCAGGTTGAGTCGGTCGGCGAGCTCTGGGGTGAGCGGAGCCACCGAGATGCCGAGCGCCGAGGAATCCGCGGCCGTCGTGGAGTCGCTCTCGCCGTTCTCGGAGGAACTGCCCGCCGCGGCTTCTGTGAGCGTCACCGGCACGTCGCGTTTGGCGCCATCGCGCACGATGGTCACCGTCGTGCTCGATCCTGGTGGGGTATCGGCCACGCGGTTCCGCAGCGAGTTCAGATCCTTCACGGTCTGGCCGCCGAACGCCTCGATGACGTCGCCCTGCTTGAGGCCGGCGCGATCCGCCGCGCTGCCAGGCTCGACCGTACCGATGATCACGCCGCCGACCTCCTTCAGGCCGAGGCTCGCCGCCATGTCCGACGTCACGGGTTGAATCGTCACGCCCAGCTGCGAACGATGCACCTTCCCGTCTTTGCGGAGCTGGTCCGTGACGTGGCGCGCCATGTTCGCCGGGATGGCGAAGCCGATCCCGATGTTCTCTCCCGTATTCGACAGAATCTGCGAGTTGATCCCGATGAGCTCGCCCTTCGTGTTGACGAGCGCCCCGCCAGAATTCCCGCGGTTGATTGGGGCGTCGGTCTGCAGGAAGTCCTCGTAGCTGCCATCCCCGGTGCCCGTCGCCCGTCCCTTTGCACTGATGATGCCCATCGTCACCGTCTGGCCGACGCCCAGGGGGTTGCCGACCGCCAGGACGACGTCGCCCACCTGGACGGCATCCGAGTTGCCGAGCGTGAGCGCCGGAAGCGCATCGGCATTCACCTTGAGCAGCGCCACGTCGCTCGCCTTGTCGGATCCCACCAGCCTCGCCGTCAGCGTGCGGCCGTCCGTGAATTCGACGCTGATGCTGTCGGCGCCGTCGATCACGTGGTTGTTCGTCAGGATGTAGCCGTCACGGCTGATGACCACGCCGGAACCGAGACCGCGCTGCCTTGGCGCCCGCGGCATTTGCGGCGCCGGGGCCCGCTGTCCTCGCCCAGACGGATCGCCGAAGAAACGGCGAAACAGCTCGTCACCTTCCCCGAACTGGGTCGGCGAGATCTTCGCCTTGCTCTCGACACGGATCGTCACGACCGCAGGTGCGACGATATTGACGATGTCGGCATAGGAATCGCGGTCTCCGGCAATCGCGCGGGTAAGGGTCGGCGCCACGACGGCCTTGGATGGCCTGGCTTGCGCGTGAACCGAAGCGCCGTACCACGTCGCGCCGGCCACGAGCGCAGTGGCCGCGACGAGGGTGAGACCGACTCGCTGCGCTCGCCGAGTGAAGGTGGAGCCTGAGTTCATGACTGTGTGCCCTTTCTGAGATCTCGAATCGTTGTCATCGCGGATCTGCAGTTCCGCTCTATCCAGTTAGACGGGATGTCAGCCAGCGAGAGCGTGACGCGAGCATTACATCTGTGTAAGGAACCGGCCGCGGGCGGGCTGGGCGCTCACGGACGTGGCGCCCGGCTGTGCGGGATGGCTCAGGCAGGCCTCAGAAGAGGGAGGGAAACCGTAAACTGGGACCCCGTTCCCGGCTCGCTCTCGACGTCGACGGTTCCGCCGTGCTCCTCAACGACGGCTTTCACGAGGCTGAGCCCGAGCCCGAGCCCCCGCTCGGTGCGGCTGGCGTCGCCGCGGAACAGCCGGTCCCAGATGCGGGGAAGTTCCTCAGGAGGGATGCCGAAGCCGGTATCGCGCACCGTGAACCGCGCGCGATCACCGGCGGTCCGTACCTCGACGTCCACGCGCCCGCCCGCCGGCGTGTATTTCAACGCATTGTCGATCAGGTTGGCGGCGACCTGCTCGAACCTGGTGGCGTCCGCCTCGACCCGGACGTCGTCGGGCGTGCGCGCCGTCAGGACGATCCCCTTGGCGTCCGCCACCTCCCGGTACAAGTCCACGGCCCGGGCGACGACGGCGCCGAGGCTCAGGGGCTCGCGTTGCAGGTGCATGACGCCGCTCTCGGCCTCGGAGATGTCCATGAGCGTGTTGAGCATGGCCAGCACGCGATCCGACTCCTCCACGCAATCGGCCAGGGCGTCGCGATACCGATCGAGATCGGGCGTCGAGACGAGCGCCATCTCGGCCGCGGCACGGAGTCGCGTCAGCGGGGTCCGCAGGTCGTGCGACACGTTGTCGAGCGCACCGCGCATCGCGCTGACGAGGCCTTCGATCTTCTCGAGCATGGCATTGAACATACGTGTGAGTTCGTCGATCGCGTCGTCGCTCCCGTCGTCCGACAGCGGGACACGCTCGTCGGTCCGGCCCGTGCGGATGATCCGTCCGACCGCGAGTGTGAGCCGCCGGATCGGCCGGACCGCGACGCGCGTCACGATGACGCCGCCCGTGAGCGCCGCGAACACGATCGTCAGCGTGACGAGGCCGAGCACCGCGCGAAACCGGGCGAGCAGATCCTCGCGCGCGTCGGTGCTCTTGCCCACCTGCACCAGCGTGCCGTCCGCGTGGCGAAGCGAGGCAGTCTCCAGCCGCTGGAGATCCCAGCCTTCGGGTTGACTCAAGACGATTGCCTCCGTTCCCCGATCGACGACGCGGACGAACAATCGCTCGGGTGCCGTGCGCTGTTCCGCCTGCACGGTATCGGTGAGCGCGCGAAGCCCTCCGCGCTGGTACACCGCCGCATACTGCCCCAGCTTGGAATCGAGGATCTCGCGATCGCGCTGCGCCAGCGACGCGGCAGTCAGCCAGTACGTCATGAAGACGATGACCACCGATCCGCCGACGAACAGCGTCGCGTACCAGAGGGCCAGACGCAGACCGAATGCCGGGAGACGGGAGCGACCCGCCACGCGCTCCTCGGGAGTCACGGCTCGGCTCTCAACACGTATCCCACACCGCGCACGGTGTGCAGCAACCGCTTCTCGAACGGACGGTCGATCTTCTCCCGCAACCGGCTCACCAGGACGTCGACGATGTTGGTCTGGGGGTCGAAGGTGTATTCCCAGACATGCGACAGGATCATCGTTTTCGACACGACGCGACCGGCGTTTCGCATCAGGTACTCGAGCAAGGCAAACTCACGCGGGTGGAGGTCGATCGGCGTTCCGCCGCGCGTGGCGCGCCGCGACAGGAGATCGAGCACCAGGGCATCGACCGTCAACGACGTCGGCTCCGGCGCGCGCGTCGCGCGTCGGACCAGGGCCTGCACCCGGGCGAGCAGTTCCGCGAACGCAAACGGTTTGGTCAGATAGTCGTCGCCCCCGGCCTGCAGCCCCTTCACGCGATCGTCGATCGAGCGGCGGGCGCTCAGGATGAGGACCGGCGTATCGATGGCCCGCCGGCGCATCTGGTCGATGACCGACAGGCCATCCCGTTTGGGGAGCATCAGGTCGACGACCGCGACGTCATAGGCCTGCGGCCGCGTGCGCTCGAGCGCGGCCTCGCCGTCCGCGACCACGTCGACCGCAAAGCCGGCCTCCCGCAGGCCCCGAGCCACGAACCCGGCAATCGTGGCATCGTCCTCAACGATCAAGGCGCGCATTGGTAGCCCGACGTGCTGCCGGTCGCACGGGCCGACGAGACGTGGGCGGGCCTCCCGTGGTTTCACTGATCGGATTCCCGCGTGCGGACGTCGCAACCACGAGGGCGATTGTACCGCGAAACGCGTCGCTGGCCCGGGGCCTTATGGTGGTCCGAGCAGCCCTTACGCGGCCGCGTTCGGCACGCGCCAGCGGATCATCGCGACCTTGACCGCGTCGTTCACAACCAGGCACGAGACCATCGCATAGGCGAGTATCGTGAGCGCCTGCCACCACGGCAGGGGCATCAGACCCGGGAGTCCCACGAACGTCAGGACGGTGCCCACCAGCACCTCCGCCACGAGAGCCGCCACGAACGCCTTGCTCGGCATGGTCGCCCAGAACCACCGGCGCTCCCGCGCCGACACGATCGAGAACACGGCGAAGTAAAGCAGCGTCAAAAAACTGAAGGTGTGCAGGGCGCTGTTGTTGGCCGCCAGACCGAAGCGCGACCAACCGGCCCAGAGGAGGAGGAGCGATTCCGCGAGCATCGCGACGCCCAGCACGACGGACACCACGATGAAGCCCCCGATGTTCCACGTCTCCGGTTGCCGGGAGGGTCGAACGTGGTCGGTGGAGAGGGAGATCTTCGCGAAGTCCGTCATGAAGACCAGCAGCAGCATCGCAAAGGCGGAGACGACGAACTTGCCGGTCAGCACGAACGCGACGGCCACGAAGGCGGCCTTCAGGATCGTCCGGCTGATCTTGTTGATGATCCACGTCAGAATGCGCTGATAGATCGTCCGTCCCTGCTCGACCAGCGCCACGATGTTCGTGAGCCCCGGGTCGGTCAGCACCACGCTCGCGGCCCCCTTGGCCACGTCGGTCGCGGTGCTGACGGCGATGCCGACTTCGGCCTGACGCAGCGCGGGCGCATCGTTGACGCCGTCGCCCGTCATGCCGGTCACGTGGCCCGCGGCCTGCAGTCGCTGCACGACGATGTACTTGTCCTCCGGATACACCTCGGCGAACCCATCGGCGCCCGCCAGCACGTCCACCACCTCGTTCCCGGCCAGCGCGCTCGCGGCTTTCAGGTCCGCCATTCTCCGGATATGAGGCAACCCGACGCCGCGCGCGATTTCACTCGCGATGGCCAGCGCGTCGCCGGTGAGCATCTTCACGGCCACACCGCGTTCAACCAGTGTGGCGACAAGTTGCCTGGCGTCCGAGCGAGGCGGATCGTACAAGGTCACCAAGCCGAGCAATGCCGGCGCGCCCGCCTCGGGGCCGCGCGCGACCGCCAGTGTCCGATACCCCTTCAGGGCCGATTCGTTCGCCTGCGCCTCCAGCGTCTCGATCGCCGGGGGCTGGAGTCCGCAGGCCTCGGCGAGTGTCCGCACGGCGCCCTTCATCACGCGCAGCCGCTGCCCGTTCTGTTCGACCACCGCTTCTGTACGCCGGGTTGTCGCATCGAACGGCGCGAAGGACACGGGTGTGACCGCCGGCGCACCGTCGAAGACGTGATGGGCTTTCGCCGCGGCGAGGAATGCCAGGTCAATCGGATCCTGGTTGGCGTCCTGAGACGCCAGTGCGCCGGCGAACAGGACGTCGGTTTCCGTCGCATGCTCGAGCGGGATCACACCGCTGACGGCCAGTTGGTTCATCGTGATCGTGCCCGTCTTGTCCACGCAGAGCACGTCCATCGTCGCGGCATCCTCCGCGGCGCTGAGGCGTGTGACGAGCACGCCGCGCTTCGCCAGCTCCTTCGACCCGACGGCCATGCTGACCGTGAACATGACCGGGAGGGCGACCGGCACCGCGCTCATCAACAGGACGAGCATGAGCGGAACCATCTCCAGGAGCGGCGCGCCGCGAATCAGGGACAGCACGATCACCACGCCCAGCAACGCGCCGACGACGACGAAGAGCCAGCGGACGACCGTGGCCACCACCGCTTCGATGTGGAGCTTCGGTCGCGCTTGCTGCACGAGCTCGGTGGTCCGGCCAAAGAAGGTCTTCGCTCCGGTCAGCATCACGACGGCGTTGCCTTCTCCCCGGCGGACGACGGATCCCGACGAGACCACGTCCCCGGGCGCCTTGTCGGCGTCCTTCGACTCGCCGGTGAGCGCCGACTGGTCAACGCTTAGTGCTCCGGCCAGGAGCTTGAGATCGGCGGGAACGATGTCACCGGGGCGCACGCGGACGATGTCGCCCGGCACCAGATCCCGGGCGGGAACGACCTGCCAGATCGCCTCGCGCCGGACGCGCGCACTGACCTGCAACCGTCGCCGCAGCGTCTCGACCACGCCGGCGGCCCGGTGCTCCTGCATGAAACTCAAGACGGCATTGACGACCAGCAGCGCGCTCACCACCACCAGATCAGAGAACTTCCCGAGCGCCGCCGAGAGGACGATGATCAGCTCGAGCATCCACGCCGACAGGCCCCAGAATTTCCGGAGGAACATGCGGACGGGGTGCCGCGGTTGTTCGGCCACTTCGTTGTAGCCGTGCTCCGTCCGGCGGAGGTCCACCTCCGCGTGCGTGAGCCCTGTCTCGGCGTTCACGCGAAGAGCCGCGAGCGTGTCGGGGACCGACGCGGAGGCGATGTCAGGAGCCTTGCCAAGCGCGGCCGTCGCCTGAGCGGACGCCATTCCGGGGGGCTGTGTGGCCGTGTGCATGGTGACGATCCTCCACGGTGGGGCCAAGGCGCTCGTCGGTGGCCGGCGAACGTGGTGCATTCTACATCTCCGGCGCGCCGGCAGGGTCAGCCGGTCCCCAGCGCTGAACTACTTCCTGCCCAGCACCGGCTGCTGTGGCTCAGGACGCGGGCGGCATTGCGTGGGAGGCCCTTCAACGTTTCGGGACGCCGGCGCAGGTGGGCGGCGGGATCGTGGCGTGGGTCGCGCTCGCGGGCGTGGGCATCAACACGGTGACGGCCCTGCTCTTCAGCAGAGGACGCAAGCACGACCTCAACATCCGCGGGGCGTTTCTGCACATGGCGGCGGACGCGGGCGTGTCTGCCGGCGTGGTCGTGGCGGGCCTGGCCATCCTCGCCACCGGGTGGGTCTGGATCGATCCCGTGATGACGCTGATCATCGGCGCCGTCATCCTGGGCGGCCCCTGGGGACTCTTGCGGGAGTCGTTCAACCTCGCCCTGCATGCGGTGCCCGAAGGGATTGACCCGGAGGCCGTAGAAGCCTCTCTCATGGGCCTGCCGGGCGTGACAGCCGTCCACGACGTGCACATCTGGGCCATGAGCACCACGGAGACGGCGCTGACAGCCCACCTCGTCAAGCAGGACGCGCAAGACGACGACACGATCATCGCCAACGCGACCCGGGTGCTGCACGATCGGTTCCAGATCCAGCACACCACGCTCCAGTGGGAACGCGGCCCTGAGGCGTGCGGCCCTCGTCTGCCGGTCTAAGGCACCGGCGATCTCACCGGCTGATCAGCTGCCCTGTGGCTGGATCTGCGCGAGGACGACGGCGAGCCGGCGACGCAGTTCGTCGCGGGTCCCTCGGAAGGCGTCCAGCCGGTCATCCAGTGAACCCGTGGCGGACGCGGGGTCCGGCAGTCCCCAGTGCAGGCGTCGCGCCTGGCCCAGGAAGACCGGGCACTCCTCCTCGCCGCACAGGGTGATGACCGTGTCGACCTGAGCCGCCGGGATCTCCGACACGGGTTTCGACTGGTGATGGGAGATGTCGATGCCGATCTCGGCGAGGACAGCGATCCCCTCGGGCCTGACGGGCGCGGGCTGCGAGCCGGCGGACCAGACGGTCACATCGGCCGGAGCCAGCGCGCGCGCGATCCCCTCGGCCATCTGACTCCGTGCCGAATTCGCGACACAGAGAAACAGGATGCCCCGCGGACGCGCCGCGCGAAGCGCGTCCGCTTCTGCAACCCAGCTGGGCTGCCCCTGCTGAACGCCACCGACTCGGCCGTCCCGCCCGTCTGACGCCACGCGCGCCTCCCCTGCCGCTCTTGCGGCTCCGCAGCTTACGCGGTGTAGACCAGGTACACCCCTCCAGCCAAAACCAGCAACCCGGATGCGTACCTGAGATAGGCCGCGCCGCGCGAAGCGTCCGTCCAGCGCAGGTAGCGGCCAACCCAACTCGTCGACGCACCGGCCAGGACGATGATCGAGCAATGGCCGATGCCATAGGCGGCAATGAGCAGCACGCCGTACAGGGCGTGCGTGCCGGCCACGGCGAAGGTGACGCCCAGCATGGGCGCCATGTACGCAAACGTGCACGGCCCCAGCGCAACGCCGAAGATCAGCCCGAGCGCGAACGCCGCGAGCGGGCCGCGTCCCCGAAAGCGTGTCGAGTCCGGGACGCTCCACCCCAAGGGGACCACGTCAAGCAGCGACAGGCCGACCACGAAGAACACCGCGGCCACGACGTAGTTGGCCCACGGCCCAACCTGTCCCATCAGGCGGCCGGCAGCGGCCGTCACGCCGCCGATCACGCCAATCGTCGTGATGAGACCCAGGGAGAAGAGTCCCGCGATCGCCGCCCCGCGCGCCGGAGTGGTCTGTCGCTGGCCGTTGACGAAGCCGACCACGAGCGGAATCGACGCCAGGTGGCACGGGCTGAGCAGCAGGCTGGCCATCCCCCACGCGAACGCCGCTGCAAGGGCGAGAGCCGGCGCCCCCTCGACGGCGTGCGACAGCGACGTGAAGAGACTGTCCATTGGACGCGTCAGCTCCGCGGCATCGAGGCGCCTGGCTGGCTGAAGTCGAAGCCGAGCCGCTTCCAGGTGGCCAGGATGTCCTGTTTCGAGATGAAGCCCTCATGGCGCGTCAGTTCGCGGCCGTCTCCGTCAAAGAAGATCTGTGTCGGAATCGCGTAGATGTTATACGGGTCGCCGGCGTGCGGATCTTTCCACACGTCGATGAAGTCCACCCGCAGTTTGCCTGCGTACTCGGCACGCAACTCGACGAGGATCGGTGCCATCGCCTTGCACGGAATGCACGTGTCCGCTCCGAGGTCCACGAGCCTCGGGAGACCGGCCGCCTGGGCAACTGCGGAATGGCTGCTCACCACTGCAGGCGCCAGACCGGATGGGGCTGAGCCGCGGGGCGCTTTCGTGGCCAGAACGGCGATGACGGTCACGGCCAGCAGGACCGGCACGGCGACCCGCCACACGCGCCGCCCCGGCTCTGGCGGCGACGGCGCGGCTGCTGTGCGAGGGCCCGGCGCGTCGACGCGCTTCCCCGACCGCTTGGATTTCGACATGGCTACCGCTTTCTTTGGCCGGCGTTCACGGGCACAGCACGATGCCTTGCGCCCAGAGGCACTCGCTGCACGCCGGGAACGGCGTGCCGAAGCAGTCGGCTTCGTTCGTCTCCGAGATGTCGCAGCCGCCGCACTCGAGGCAGGGCGACAGATCGAACTCGCGCAGGCGCGCCCGGAGCGCACGAAACGGCGGGTCCCGCCAGATCTCCCGGAGCGGCGCGCACTCAACGTGTCCCACGTCGAACGACCGTACCGTCTTGTCGCGCCCACCGAGGTGTTCGTTGTGCGTGTAGAGCAGCGACAAACAGGGCGTCACCCGTCCGTCCCATGAGACGGCCACGACCCCGTCGCGAGCGAACCGGCACCGGTTGTGCCATTCACCGCGGTCCAGCGCGGGCGGCGGCACGATCGGCAGTTGCTGGAGCAGCGCCTCGAGCAACGGGCGCGTCTCCGGGCTCACGTCGAACCGGCCGACGGTCAGGCGCGGCCTCCAGCGCTCCGGACTCATGTCGGACACCTGGGCCGCGTACTCGAACACGGTGTCGTCGGCCATCTTGCGCGTGTGCGGCACGACGTTGCTGATGGTGACGAAGTCGAGATTGAGCCGCTGGGCGGTCGCGACGAGCGCCGGAATCGACGCCACCGTCTGCCGCGTGGCCACGCACGCCACGCCGACGGACATGCGGCTCGGGCCACGCCGGGCGTGCTCGCGCAACGTGGCGATCGCTTCCAGGACGGGGGCCCGGTCAGTGCCCCGCATGGCTACAAAGGCCCGGTCGTCGCCGCCGTCGACCGAGACGGTCACCTGCGCGACGCCGAGCGCCTCCAGGTCGCGCGCCAGCGCGGCGGTGACGGTCGTGCCGTTGGTGGTGATTTCGACCCGGTGCTGCGCGCGGCGCGCCTCCTCCACCATCTGGAGGAATCGCGGGTGGAGGGTCGGTTCGCCGAACCCGCCGAAGGCCAGCGTGATTCCGTCGGGCTGGGTGGCCGGCAGGCCAGTCAACAGCTTCTCGAAGCAGCCGGCCGACATGTCGCCGGAGCCCTCGGCCCAGGCCCCGCGCGGGCACATCTCGCAGTGCAGATTGCAGCGGCCGGTCGCCTCGACGTAGATTTTGCGCAGCGAATCGGACCGCACGACGACACCGTCCCGGGTCGACTCGGCCCACAGGTCATCGTCGTGGCGGATGCCCGCCGCCTTCGCGAGCGAATCCGGGATTTCCCAGGTCATGCCCACACCAACGTCAGAGCATCCTCGGTGAGCAGCTACGCTCCCGTGGACCGGATCGCTGCGGCTGCGCCGAAGTACCGCCGCCGGAGCCAGAGGGCGACGTTCACCAGGCCGATGAGGGCCGGCACCTCGACCAGCGGACCGATGACGGCCGCGAAGGCCGCGCCATGGTTGATGCCGAAGGTGCCGACGGCGACCGCGATGGCCAACTCGAAGTTGTTCGACGCCGCCGTGAACGACAGCGTGGCCGACTGAGGGTAGCTCGCGCCGACGGCCTTGCTCATGAAGAACGACAGCAGGAACATCACGACGAAGTAGATCAGGAGCGGGATCGCGATCCGCACGACGTCCAGCGGCAGCTGGACGATGGCCTCCCCCTTCAGCGAGAACATCACGACGATGGTGAAGAGGAGCGCGACGAGGGTGATCGGACTGATCTTCGGGATGAACCGCTGGTGATACCACGCCTTGCCCTTGAGCCGGACCAGGGTGAAGCGGGTCAACACGCCGGCGATGAACGGGATGCCGAGGTAGATGAAGACGCTCCTGGCGATCTCGCCGATCGTGATGTTGACGGCGACGCCCTGAAGGCCGAACCAGGCCGGCGCCACGGTGATGAACAGCCAGGCGTAGACCGAGAAGAAGAGCACCTGGAACACCGAGTTGAACGCCACGAGACCGGCGCAGTACTCCGTGTCGCCGCGCGCCAGCTCGTTCCACACGATCACCATGGCGATGCAGCGCGCCAGGCCGATCAGGATCAGCCCGACCATGTACTCGGGCTTGTCGCGCAGGAAGATGACGGCGAGCGCGAACATCAGGATCGGCCCGACGATCCAGTTCTGGACGAGCGAGAGCGCCAGGACCCGCCCGTTCCGGAAGACCTCGCCCATCTCTTCGTAGCGCACCTTGGCGAGCGGCGGGTACATCATCAGAATGAGGCCGATGGCCAGCGGGATCGACGTCGTGCCGACGCTGAACCGGTTCAGGAGCGGCACGACACCGGGAATGAGATACCCGGCGCCGACGCCGACGGCCATGGCAAGGAAGATCCAGAGGGTGAGATACCGATCGAGGAACGACAGTCTCCCGGCAACGCTCGCCTGTTCCTGGCTCATAGGCGTGTCTCTCGGCGCATGGCGTTGGGGTGCCGCCTCGCGGACGGGGTGACGCGCGGCGCACCGCCGGCCTTGCGAGTGGCCCCCGTGGCGCAATACGTCTCGACGGGGATCCTCCGGAGCGTGCCGGTGGCCCGGGCGTCCCGTGCCAACTGGTCGTCGCCTTCCGTGAGCCGGAGCGCCTCGCGGACCAGGCCAGCCAGCGGCCCCGTGTCGACGAGGCGGTAGTGCACCCACTTGCCGCTCTTCCGCTCGCCCACGAGCCCGGCACGGCGGAGGTCGCTCAGGTGCGACGACACCGTCGAGGCCGCGAGTTCCAGCACCGCCGTCATCTGGCAGACGCACAGGTCGCCGTCCCGCAGCATCGCGAGGATGCGCAGGCGTCCGGGGTGCGCCAGCGCCTTGACGGCGTCGATAATGGTGGGCAGCGTGGATCGCGCAGCGTGCGTCATGGTCTTCCTCGTCAACTCGTCACGCCAGCCACGCCTTGACCTCCTCCCGCTTCGGGATCCGTCCCGACAGCTTGAGGACGCCGTCAACGGCCACGGCGGGCGTCGCCATCACGCCCGCTGCCGCCATCGCCTGGTAGTTTGTGACCTTCTGCAGGTCCGCATCGCTCTGCAGTTCGGCGAGCACGTTCCGCACGACGCGCTCCGCCTCGTGGCAGCGCGCGCAACCCGGACCGTAGACCGTGATGACCATGGATGATGTCCCTTCAGAGAATGGCGTTGAACAAGTAGCCGACGATCAGGATTCCCGTGCCGACGACGCCCACGAAGACGGCGATGAGCTGCGGGCGCAGCACCTTCCGCAGGATGATCGTCTCGGGAAGTGACAATCCGATGACGGCCATCATGAACGCCAGCACGGTGCCCAGGGCCGCGCCCTTGCCGAGCAACGCCTGGACGATGGGGATGATGCCGGCGGCATTGGAGTACATGGGGATCCCCATCACGACCGCCAGCGGGACGGCCCACCACGCGTCCTTCCCCATGACGCCTGCCAGGAACTGCTCGGGCACGTACCCATGGATGCCCGCGCCGACGGCAATACCGGCCAGGACCCAGGGCCAGACCTTTCCCACGATGTCGACGACAGCCTCCCGGCCGGCGCGGAGACGATCCGCCCACGACCGCGCCTCGTCGCCGACCTGTCCCGTCGCGCCGCCCGCCTGGAAGACCCAGGGCTCGACGAAGCGCTCCAACCCCAGCCGGCCGATGGTCCAGCCCGAGACGATGGCGATGACGAGGCCCGTGACCAGATAGAGGGCGGCCACCTTCCAGCCCAGCAGGCCGAAGAGCATCACGAGCGCGACCTCGTTCACCATCGGCGCGGAGACGAGGAACGAGAACGTCACGCCAAGCGGCACGCCCGTCGTCACGAACCCGATGAAGAGGGGCACGGCCGAACAGGAACAGAACGGTGTGACGGTGCCGAGGAGCGCGGCGAGCACGTTGCCGGCCGATTCGCGCCGTCCCGCGAGCACGCGCCTCGTGCGCTCCGGGGTGAAGAACGAGCGGACGATGCCGACGCCGAAGACGACCAGCAGGAGCAGCATCAGCACTTTGGGTGCTTCGTAGAGGAAGAACTCGACAGCCGAGGCGAGATGCGCGTCAGGAGTCAGGCCGAGCAGGCCGTACGTGAGCCAGCGGGCGACGGCGGAGAGATGGCGGTAGAGGACGATCCAGGCCGCGGCCCCGCCCAGCGCCCCCAGCACGTACGGCCACCGGCGGCGGGTTCCCATGCGGGAGATGTTACTACATTTCGAGATATTTCGATATGACGAAAGAGCTGACCGGGGGCAGGCGCTCCCGCGTCAGGGGGCGGTGTCTTCGGCCGGAGACGGCGGTCCGGGCGGTTCGTCACCTGGGAGCGCCAGGCCGTTGTGCGCCGCCTCCCACGCCGCCTCTTCCTGCTTCATCGTCCTCCACCACTTGAAGTGGTGGCTGTAGGCGAACAGTTCGTTCACGGTGCCGGTAATCATCGAGAAGAACGCCGGCTTCTCTTCGGGAAACACCGCGCCCATGTAGACGTGGATCATCAGACCCGCCACGACGGCGGACACGGCGACGAAGTGGAGCACGACGGCCCAGCCGATCGCCCAGGCCCCGAACAACCGGAAGGCCATGACGAGCCCGGTCACGATGATGACCGGCGTCGCCGCGAACACCAGTTGCGCGAACAGCTTCTGGCCAGCGTTGTAGATGCCCTGCGGCGGGAGCGGCTCCTTGGTTCTGCCGAGGATGAGAAGCGTACGGACCACGAGCCAGCGGCGATCGTCGGCATCGAGGAAGATCTTGGATCGCAGCACCTCCCGTCCCAGGTACGCCCGAAAGCCGAAAATGCCGTAGACGATGAACACCACCAGCCAGGTGATTCCGACGACCACGTGGAACTGCAGCAGGCTGGCGCGGGTGCCGAAGACGTCCTGGACAATGGCGAGATGCCACTGCGGCGCGACACGGAAGTACGGCGACGAGATGAGGGCGGCCCCTGTCAGCAGTTCGAGCAGCCACACGATGGCGTTGGACCAGTGCAGCAGGATGCTGGTGAGGTAGTGCTTCTTGAGCTGATGTTGAAGCATCACCTCGGCCTGATCGGCCGTGAGCGGCACTGGCTCCAGCGGGATGGCGCTAGTCCTCAAAGTCCTTCTCTCCGGTCTTGAGCTGCGTGAAGAACGCCACGGCCTGGCCGAGGAACGTCGCGCCGATGGCGGCGAGCATCAGGGGCTTGAAGGCGCGCCTCCACACGGTCGCAGACGCCGGCAGTCTCGGCTGGCGCGGCGGGAACGTCGCGGCCACCAGGTCCAGCTGCGCCGGCCTCCCCGTGTAGTAGACATTCGGGCCGACCGCCACGCTGCCCGTCTCGATCCGACGCGCCCCCTCCTCGTAGACCAAGCGTGAGACGTCGCTGCCGCGGTCTTCCAGGTCGCCGAAGTACTTGGCGTGCGCCGTGCACGTGGCCACGCATGCCGGATCCTGTCCGCGCTCGATCCGCGACAGGCAAAAGTCGCATTTGTCGACCTGCTTCGTCTGACGGTCCAGATGGCGTGCGTCGTACGGGCACGCGTCCACGCAGAATCCGCAGCCGATACAGACGCGCTTGTCGACGACGACAACGCCCGAGGGGATCTGGGAGGTCGCTCCGGACGGACACGCGGCCACGCAAGGCGGCCGGTCACAGTGGTTGCACTGGGCCACGTAGACGCTCGAGGTCAACAACGGGAACGTCCCGGTAACCGGCGTGGCCCGCACCTGCGTCCGGGCCTGGCCCGCGGGCACGTCCCATTCCGCGTTGCAGGCCACCGTGCACGCGTGGCACCCCACGCACTTCTTGAGGTCGGTCACCATCCCGTATCGGGCCACCGTGCCTCCTCCCTACGCTGCCGGTCCGGCCGGGACCGGCCGTACGAAGTTCACGCGCATGCCCGTGCCCCCGGTCAGCGGGTCGACCTTGACGCGGCTCATCAGCGCCGTGTCCGAGGCGCCCTTGCCGAACGCCCTCCGCAGGCCGCGCCCGCCCTGGCCGAAGCCGTGGACGAGGTACGCGCAGTCGCGGCGGATCCCCTCGGTCACCTTGACCCGGACGGGCCGGCTCCGTATCCCGTCGGCGTTCTCCAGGACGATGCGATCCCCGTCCGCGACGTGGTGTTCGCCCGCGGTTGCCGTATGCAGCCAGACCTCGTTCTCGCTCATCAGCGCGGACAGGATCTCGTTGTTCTGGGTCCGCGCGAAGGAATGCATGGGCGCGCGGCCGTAGATCAGCCTGACGTAGCCAGCAGGCGGCGGATCGACGTCGGAATAACGCGGCAGCGGATCCGCGCCGGCGGACTTCAAGTCCTCGGAGTAGAGCTGGATCTTGCCGCTCGACGTCTGCACGAACCCGTCCTCGTCCGTCCGATCTTCGATGTACGGCCTGCCCGCGAAGGCAACGGCACCCCGGCTGCGGAGTTCGCGGACGTTGATCTCCATCGGCTCGATGATCGTGTCGAGATGTTCGTCGGGTGTCTTCCAGGGGAACCAGGCCTCGAGCCCCATGCGCGCGGCCAGCGTCTTCGCAATCCACCAGCCCGGCTTCGATTCGTACAGGGGTTCGCACACCGGCTGCCGGATGGACACGAACGGCTGCCTGGCCGTCGTCACGACCACGGGAGGATCGTAGCGCTCCAGGTAGGTGGCCTCTGGCAGGACGAGGTCCGCGTAGTTGACCTGCTCGACCGGAAGAACGTCGACGACCACCATGAGGTCGAGCGACTCGATGGCCTTGAGCGTGCGCTCGCGTTGCGGAATGCTCTCGAGGACGTTCTGGCCGTAGACGATCCACGCCTTGATCGGGTACGGATCGCCGGAGAGCGTGGCATCGATGAGGCCGTTGGTGACCCCCAGCTCTTCGGACGCCAGGGGGAAGCGCGTGCCGGCCCCGTCTGCGCGCCCGCGCGTAGAGTCCGGGAACGGGGGAAGATCGAAGCTGCCGCGGGGCACCGACGTCGGCAGGAAGATCCCGCCCTTGCGGCCCCAGCTCCCCAGCAGCGCCGTCAGAATCGCCATCGCCCGCGCGCGCTGGGTGTCGTCGCCGTACCAGGTCACGTGCCGGCCGGGATGAACCGCGACGGCGGGCTTCGCGGCGCCCATCGCCCGGGCGGTCTCGCGGATCTGGCCGGCCGGCAGTTCGGTGATCCCCTCGGCCCACTCGGGCGTGAACGCCTTGACGTGCGCCGCGAGCTGGTCGAACCCCGAGGCATACTTCGCGACGTAGTCCTTGTCGTAGAGCCCCTCGGCGATGAGGACGTGCATCCACGCGAGCAGCAGCGCGATGTCGGTCCCCGGACGGATCGGCAGCCACCAGTCGGCCTTGGCCGCGGCCGTCGAGAATCGCGGGTCGACCGCAATGAGCTTGGCGCCCTTGGACAGCCCCTCGGCAAACGCGGTGATCTGCGACGTGAAGACGTTCTCGCCGAGGTGACTCCCGACGAGGACGATGAGCTTCGAGGATTCGAGATCGACGGGCTCCGGCGATCCCAGCGGCTGGCCGAAGGTCAGCGAGTAGCCTACCTCGCGCGGCCCGCGGCATTGCGCGAACGAGGGCTCGGCGCTGTTCGGCGTGCCGTAGGCGCTCATCAAGGTGCCGAAGAAGCGCGACCCGATCCCATGCGGGAAGAACGCGGTGGCTTCGGCGCCGTGGGTGTCCTTGAGGGTCTTCAGCTTCGTGGCCAGAAAGTCGAACGCCTCGTCCCAGGTGATCCGCTTGAACTGGCCCTCGCCGCGCTTCCCGGTCCGGAGGAGGGGGTACTTCAGCCGGTCGGGATCGTAGAGCAGGCCCGTGCCGGCGTTCCCGCGCGCGCACAGCCGCCCGCGGGTGAGCGGGTGATCCGGATTACCTTCGAGACGGAGGACCTTGCCGTCGGCGACACTTGCCAGGACCCCGCACCGCCAGAAACACATCTCGCAGATGGTCGCGATCTTCTCAACGCGCTCGTCGCCGTGGAGCCCCGGCGGATGCGGTGACGCGTCCGCCGGCGATGGCGCGATCGCCGTGCCGGCGCCGGCGGCGGCCAGAGTGCCCAGGAACTGTCGCCTCGAAACGGTGTCCGTGCTCATGGCTGCCTGACCGTGGCCGGGAGGGGCATGCGGCCACCCTGGTGCTCGTGCGTGGGCCCGCACCGTTGCCCCCAGTGGGCGACGGTGCGGGCCGAAGGATCCGGCTGACCCGGAGCCGCCCGAGGAGGGCGGCGCGGGCGGACTAGCAGCCTGCCATCGAGAGGCCCTTCTCGAAGGTCACGACGTCGCCGACCTTCATCTCGGCGGCCTTCTTCGTGTTGACGACGATGGTGAAGGGCGTCGCGTCGGCGGCGGAGATTTCGATGATCTTGCCGGGGCCGACCTTGAACTTCACCGCGCCGTTCTTCTTGATGAAGTCAGGGCGCTCGCCCTGCAGCGCGATGGTGACTTTGGTACCGTCGATTGCCGTGATCTTGCCGGTCGCCGTCTTGGTCGCGGCCAGGACGGACACCGCCAACGCGGCCACAAGGATGCCTGTCGTAACTGAGCGCTTCAACATGATTCCTGTTCTCCTCACCGTGCAGATCGAATTCTAGAACACGCCGACCTGCAGCATCAATCTGAACGTCTTGTAGCTCTTGAGCTTGTCGAGCGGGGCGAACGTCGTCGGGTCCACGCGCGCACCGACGAACCCGGTCTCCTTGCCGAACGTGGTGTCGAGGTACTCGGCCGTCAGCCGGACGTTCTGGCCGTGGATGTAGTAGTTGATCCCGCCGCCGGTCTGCTTGATCGACTGGTCGACGATGCCGAGGAGGAACGCGAAGTCCCAGTCCTCATGGAGGAAATAGGGCTGCAGGCGGCCTTCCTTGCCGATGACCGTCGGGAGCATGTATGCGCCCTTGACGTAGTAGCCTTTCTTCTGGCCGTTGATGCCGCCGACGACGTTCAGCCGGTCGCCGCCGTTGAAGTTCGTCAGGTGGGCGTCCTCAAAGTCGGTCTTCAGGTACTGCGCGGTTGCGGTGACCATGCCCGCCTTCTCGGTCGGGTACTCGAACATCATGTCGGCGGCGTACGCCGTGTAGTTGGCCGTCTGGGTGTCGACGAGCGCGCCGGCGGACGTGACGTTCTTGTAGACCGCGTTGGCCTCGCGCGCCGCACCGACGCCCAGCGTGAAGACCTTGAGCGCGCCAAGGTATGATCCCGCATAGCCGCCGCCCGGCTCGGCGTCGAGGAACGCGTAGTGCACGCGGCCCACGTACTCGAACGCACTGCTCGGCTCGATCGTCGAGGTGACCGTGGCGCCCGAGAACGGGTGCGTGGACTTCACGAGGCCTTCCCTGCCCTGGAACCCGCCGACGAAGTAGCGGAGCTTGTCGTTGTTGAACCCGCCCCAGGCGACCGCGCCGAAATCGCGGCTGAACTTCGCAGGAGAACTGCCGTACGCGCTGTACACGAAGAACGAGCGATCCTGCGAGAGCGGGCCGAAACAGTCGTCGAGGTTGCCGCGCGTCAGCGGAATCTTGGTCAGTCCGACCTTCAGGCGGAACTGCTCCGAAAAGTCCGCGATCGCATAGCCGTCGATGATGCGGATGTCGCGGTCGTTCCAGTCCGTGTCCTGCGCGGTCACGGCGTAACCCAGCGCTCCCTGCCTGGAGGTTCCGCAGTTGCCGCACGTCTGGAACTTGAAGCCCCACACGTCGTTCAGTTTCGCGGTCGCGACGAGGCGCAGCCGCTGGAAGTGAATGTCGGTCCGGCTCCCCTGCCGATCGACGCCGGTCCCGAAGTCGGTGGTTTCCGAGAACACCTGCCCCTTGATCTCGAAGTTGATCGACGATTCCTGCGCCCGGGCCGGGGCCGCCCACGCGAGCGCGAGGACCGCGACGGCCGTCCCGCAGGCCAGCTGCCGTGCCGTTCGTATCGAATTCATGAACCCTCCTCCAGATGACGTCGGTCTTGCCCTGTCTTCGCCACGCCGGTTGGCCTGGCTCCCGTGCGGTTCCGAGGCACTCGCGCACAGGACCGGGTCTCTCCCGGCGCCGGGCCGCAGACTGGTACCCCTCATGGTCGGGCCGGCCTCCCGTGAAGTAAACTGAGACTGTTGCATGGGCGGCATAACGAATCGTTATGAGCCTGTCCGCCGAAGGAATCCCCCGTGGAATCGCTGTATTTGAAGACCCTGGTCGAAGTGGTCCGGACGGGCAGCCTGTCGCGCGCGGCCGAGACGCTCCACGTGACCCAGCCGGCGGTGTCACGCCGGATCAAGTTCATGGAGGACCAGTACCGGGTGCGCCCTGCTGGATCGCTCCGGGAGCCCGCTCCGCCCCACTGAGGCCGGCCGCCTCGTCTACGACAAGGCGAGGGCACTGCTGGAAATCGAGTCCGACCTCGTGTCCGGGCTGCATCGGCTGGACGGCCGCTCCCGTGTGTCGTTCAGCTGCACGCCGTCGTTCGGGATCGCCCACCTGCCCGCGATCCTGCGCGAGTTCATGCTGGCGTGCGCCGAGACGGCGGACCTGAAGTTCATCTTCAACACGCCCGAGGGCATCTTCAAGGGTCTCGACGACGGCACCTTCGACCTGGCGGTGATGGAACTGTGCGAGCGGTTCGACCTGTCGCCCTACTCGACGTTCGCGTTGCCCGGCGATGAAATGGTCTTCGTGAGCAGTCCGCAGTTGCGCCTCGCGTCGAACGGGGAGGGTCTCGACGCGCTCTTCGCGACTCCGTTGTTCGCCAGGCGGGAAGAATGCTGTTCCCGCAAGCTCCTGGAGACGAATTTGAAGTGCATCGGGCACGATCTCCAGGAGTTCCGCAAGGTCATCGTGTTCGACGACCTCCACGTCATCGTGAAGGCCGTCTTGAACGGCGAGGGCATCGCCTTCGTCTCCCGTGACGTGGTGGACGAGCACATCGCGGCCGGGCGGCTGAGCCCGCACTACGTTCCGGGCTTCACCCATGCCCGCGACCGTGCGCTGGTCACCACCCAGGCCGACCAGGCCAGCGGACCCGTGCGCCAGTTCGTGGCCTCGCTGTTCGATCACTTCAGCCTGCCCGTGCCAGAGCCACTCGCCCCGGCGGCGCACGCCTGAACGTGACCGTCCCCGGCTCGGGGTAGAATCGCGACGATGCTGCCCACTGGCCACGCCGCGTACTCCTCCCGGCATGCACACCACCGCCCGCAGCGGCTGACGCGACGCCACCTGCTCCAGAGGCTTCTCGGCGCCGGCCTGGCCCTTCCGTTCGCAGGGGCCGTGGTCGCGATGGTGCACCGCGTGCGAGCGACCGACCGGCCCACCGCCGTGACCATCCCGGCCGATGTTCCTGTCGGGCTCACCGCCGTCGCAGGCGTGATTGTCAGCCGGGATCCGAGTGGCGGCATCCGGGCCTTCTCGGGCCGTTGCACACACCTGGGATGCCAGATCGATCGGGTCGTCGGCGACGAGGCAGTCTGCCCGTGTCACGGCTCCAGGTACCGCGCCGACGGAACCGTCGCGGCCGGTCCGGCGGCACGGCCGCTCACGCCGTGCCGGCTCGAACCGGATCCCGCGACCGGCGGTTGGATCGCCCGTGTCTCCTGATCGGCGCGGCCCGTCGGGGATTCTCGCGTTCGCCCCGGGCACGCTGGGTGATCTGGCGACGGCCTCGTTCGTGATCGCGACGCTCTCGGGCGTCGCGGTGGCGGTGCCGTACGACACGCGGGACGCCTACGGATCGATCGGGACGCTGCTCATCGCCAACTCTGCGGGGGTCTTCCTCCGGAACCTGCACTACTGGGCCGGCCAGATCTGTCTGGTGCTGACGCTGCTGCACGTCTGGGATCACCTGCGCGCGCAGACGGAGCACCGCGTCACGAGGGGCCGATGGATGCGGCTGGCGCTGGCGCTGCCCCTCCTCGTCTTCATCATGCTGTCCGGGTTCCTGCTGCGCGGCGACGCCGATGCGCGCCAGGCGCTGCGGATCCTCACGGAAGCCACCTCGCAGATACCCGTGCTCGGGCCGTGGCTGGCGACGATGGCGTTCGGCGTCGGCGAGCGTTTGGACGTCGTTTACATCCAGCATGCGGCAACCGCCACGATCGTCGTGCTGCTCGTCGTCATCGAGCATTCCCGCCGCGTCTGGCCGCGCGTGCCGGCGTTCGTGGCGGTCGTGCTGGTCACGGCCGGGACCTCGCTCCTCGTATCGCCGGGCCTGCACGACGGTCTGGACCCCATCGTCAAGGGACCCTGGTACTTCCTCGGCCTCCAGGAGATCCTGCACTGGACACCCTGGCCGCTGGTCGTCGTCGCCGCAGGCTGCGTCACCGTCGGAGCGTTGTACGCGCTGCGGGTCATGCCGGCGCGCTGGGCCGGCGTCACCAAGGCGAGTCTGCTGTCGCTCGCGGCTGTCTACCTGGTGCTCTGCGGGATCGGCGCGTTCATGCGGGGTGCGAACTGGGGATGGCAGCCCGCGTGGCCGGCAGGGTCCGGGCAGCTGCACTTCGGCTGGGTGTTCGCTCCGACGCCGGGCGCGCCAACCGCACTTCCCTCTCCGCTCCCGGTCGTGATGGGCCGTCCCGAGGGATGCCTCGTCTGCCACCGCGGCGTCACGGGCCTGGGCAACTCGCACCGCCCTGAGGCCGTCGGTTGCGCGTCGTGCCACGGCGGCGACGTCTTCACGCTGGAGAAGGCGCGCGCCCATGCCGGCATGGATGTCGTCGCGGGCAACCTCGGCTCGGCCGTCCGGGGCTGCGGGCAGGCCGCATGCCACCCGACGATTATCCCGCGCGTGGAACGCTCCGTCATGGCGACGATGAGCGGCATCGTCGCGGTCGACCGTACCGTCTTTGGCGAAGCCGCTGGCGCCGCCGGGAACATTCCGCCGCACGTGATGCGTCTCGGACGCTCGGCCGCGGACACGCATCTCCGGCAGCTGTGCGCGTCGTGCCACGTGGGCGCGATGAAGGTCGCCCTCGGACCGAACACCGAGGATACGCGCGGCGGCGGATGCAACGCCTGCCACCTGGCGTACGGTCCGGCGGCGCTCGGCGCGCTCGCACGATACGAACGGGAGAAGCTGCGAGGCGCGGCGGAGGCGCCGACGGTCCATCCGGCGGTGTCGCTCGACATCGACAACGGCCAGTGCTTCGGCTGCCACAGCCGGTCCGGGCGCATCTCGACGAGTTACGAAGGCTGGCACGAGATGCACGAGCCTCCAGCCGAGGCATTGGACTCGGCCAGGCCCGCACCGTCTCGGTTCCGCACGCTCGAGGACAGGCGGGTCTTCGAGCGCGTCATGCCGGACATCCACCAGCAGCGGGGCATGGACTGCATCGACTGCCACACGTCGGTGGAGGTGATGGGAGACGGCGTCGCCCACGGGCGCAAGAGCGAGCAGCTCCGCGTCGCATGCGAGGACTGCCACGCGGCGCCAGGCGCACGCTTGCCCGCCGTTCCCTCCGCGACGCTCGATCCCGAGTCGCGCCGGATTCTCGGTGTCCGCGGCTGGCCGGGACCCTCGCCCAGCCACTTCGGTCGAACGGCCAGGGGCGACGCGCTCCTCAACGTCCGGGTCGATCCGGCAGGTGAGCCGCGCCTCGTCGGCAAACGCACCGGCGCGCTCCGCGCCCTCAAGCCGTCAGCACCCGTGTGCGTCGAGGGCCGCGGCCACCTCCGCCTGTCGTGCGGGAGCTGCCACACCGCGTGGGCCCCGCGCTGTCCAACGTGCCACACGTCGTTCGATGCCGCGGCCGACGGGTATGACTGGGTGGATGACGCGAACGTCCGTGGCGCCTGGCGGGAGAAGAGCGGCCCATTCGCCGCCGATGCACCCACGCTCGGGGTGCGCCGCCTCGGCGCGCAGTCCGCCGGGCGCCGCGAGGTGGTCGAGACGTTCGTGCCCGGCATGATCGTCACGATCGATCGCAACCGTGCACCCGGAAAGTCGGCGGACCCGGTGTTCCGCAGGCTCTATGCGCGAATCGAGCCCCACGCCACCCGGCGGGAGGCGCGGTCGTGCGAGTCGTGCCACAACGACCCTGTCGCGATTGGCTACGGACGCGGCGAACTCCGGTACAACCGGACATCGACCGGGGGCCGCTGGACCTTCAGGCCCGCGTCGCCAACCGTGGCGGAGGACGGTCTGCCGGCCGACGCGTGGGTCCCGTTCCTCGGGGCCCGGACCGGCATAGTCTCGACGCGGGAGGACGTGCGGCCGTTCACGGTCGAGGAGCAGCGCGGGATCCTGCTCGTCGGCGCGTGCCTGACTTGCCATCCCTCCGATTCGCGTGCGATGCGGGACTCGGTGCGGGATTTCAGGGCGGCACTGAGCCGGCGCAGTTCGCGCTGCGTTCTGCCCGACTGGAGGTGATCGCGCCGGCTTACCGGCACCCGCCGCCCGCCAGCTCGAGGGTGGATCGGCGGTAGAATGGGTCCAACACGCACAACGCCGATCGACTGGAGACCATTCCGCAGGCCGGGTATCCGCCCGTCTGCCGTGAGGCAGCCATGACCCGCGACGAGATTCTGGCGTTCCTCTCGAAGCAACGCGAATCCTGGCAGCGGCGCGACCCCGTCGCGCTGGCACGGGATCACGCGGAGCATGGCACGGTGGTGAGTCCGATCTTCTCGAAGATTCAGGGGCGGGATACGATCCGGGCGTCGTACGAATCGCTGTTCCAGTCGTTCCCGGACTGGACGTTCTCGGACCAGGACCCGTTCATCGACGGGGATCGCGTGGCCGTGCCCTTCACGGCGCGGGCGACGCACGCGGGCCGGTTCATGGGCCTCGATGGGACCGGGCGGCGCTTTGAGATCCAGGGCGTGCTGCTGATGGAGCTTCAGGATGGCCTGATCGCCGACGAGCGCCGGATCTACGACTTCACCGGGCTCCTCATCCAGTGCGGCGTCCTGCGCGGCAAGCCGGGGTTCTAACGTCGCGTGTCCTACTTCCCGGGCGCGGCGAACTTCTTCTCGAGCATCTCGGCGCCGTAGAACCCGCCCACCGCGATCAACACGACCGCGACCACCACGACTCCGTAGGGTAGCCCGAGCGCCTGCGGAATCGTGATCGCTTCGCCCGCCCCGCGCTCGTAGAGTCCCTTCATCCAGGGGAAGAGTTCGGCGAACGTGAGAGTGCCCGCGAGGATCCCGAGAATGAAGACCAGGCCGTCGACGCGCCCCGTGGCCGCCGATGCCACCGAGGTGCCCGGGCAGTACCCCCCGACGACGAAGCCGACGCCCAGGATCAAGCCGCCGACGATCTGCGGCATCAGGTAGGTCGGCACCATGTAAACCAGCGCCAGGTCCAACCAGCCGGCCCACGAAAGGAGGGCCACACCGACCATCGCCGTGACGATGGCGGTGAACATCACTTTGAAGACGGTCAAGTCATTCAGGTAGAACTGCGAGACCAGCTTCCGGGCGCTGCCGAAGCCGGCACGCTCCAGGAAGAACCCGAAGCCGATGCCGATGAGGACGGCGATGACCAGGCTCGTCCCGTCGCCGAAGAGGCCATTCTGGTAGAAGGGTGCCGTCATCGCCATTCCCACCTAAGGAAGTACGCCACGGCATACGCTCCGGCGAAGACCATCATCATGAAGGCCCAGCTACCCAGGTTGAGCAGCGCGCCTCCCGTCAGCGCCTGGCCGCTGGTGCAGCCGCGGGCCAGGTCGGCGCCAAATGCCATCAGCGCGCCGCCAACAAAAGCCATCGAGAGCCGCGCGCGCACCGACACGCGCGGGCCCTTCTCCGTCATGACTTTCGTGCGGCCGGCCAGCAGGCCGGAGATCATCGCCCCTGCGAACAGGCCGATCACCTCGAAGACCAGCCAGGACCTCAGCGGGGACGAGGTCCCGTCGCCCAGGTAGCCCGCCAGGAATTCGTTCTGGCTCACGTGCTGCGGGGCCACGGCCTGCAGGGCCCACGCGAGGACCGAGCTGAACGCGCCCGACGCACCAAGCCCGCGGCCGACCAGCACGAACGCGGAGAGAAGCACCAAGCCGAGTCCCACCCCGGCCAGGTAGGGGTTCATGTACGCCTGCGGGCGCCGTGCCGCGATCGTCGTGCGCGTCTCTCTCCCTTCCACCATTCCTTTAGTGATTCACGAACCGCGGATCCGTGACGCGGTGATTCGGCTGCGGGCCGGTGAGGCCGCCCTGGCCGGGGCGTGCGCTCGTTCCGGCGGGGTTGTGACCTTTCCGCTCCGTCTGTATCTACTTAAGCAGGTCCGATCGCTGCCGAAGAGTCGTGGCACAGAGGCGTCAGCGCGGCCGTGGAGGAACTCAATGGAAATGACCGTGACGTTTCCGGGCGGGGCCCGTGTCGATGCGCAGGTCGGCCCTCATACCATTCGGACGGATCAGCCGCGGCAGGCTGGCGGCGACGACTCGGCACCGGCGCCCTTCTCGCTGTTCCTCGCGTCCATCGGCACGTGCGCCGGGATCTACGTCCTCGGATTCTGCAAGCAGCGCGGGCTGCCCACCGAGGGCATCCGGATTGTGGAGCGCGTGGAGGGGGATCGAAGCACGGGGATGATCGGCAAGGTGGAACTGGAGATCCAGGTGCCGCCGGAGTTCCCCGAGAAATACCACGACGCGTTGATCCGCGCGGCCAACCAGTGCACCGTGAAGAAACATCTGGAAACGCCCCCGCGGTTCGAGGTCAGGACTGCGGTCAGGTGAGCCCGGCGCCACCGCGACACGGATTCTCGTCGTCTGAACTGACTACTCGACCCACAGTGGCACGACGGCGCGCTGAGCGACGTCGACCAGACCCTTGTCCGTCAGCTTCAGGCTGGGGATGACCTCGAGCGCGAGGAAGCTCATCGCCATGAACGGGTCGTGCAGGGGCGACCCAAGGCCCCGCGCCGCGCTGACAGCCGACCCGACCTGGGCGCAGGCGGTTTCCACCGGCGCGGCACTCATCAGACCGCCGATGGGAAGGGCAACCTCCGCGATCACCCGGTCGCCGAGCGCGACGACCATGCCTCCGTGGAGCGCGCCGACGCGTCGCGCGGCGGCCATCATCGACGCGTCATCCGCGCCGATGACGATCAGGTTGTGATGATCGTGCGCGACGGACGACGCGATGGCGCCCTCGCGGAGCCCGACGCCGCGAACGAAACCCCTGCCGACGGCGCCTGACGCCATGTGCCGCTCGATGACCGCGATCTTGAGAAGGTCGCGGGCCGGATCCGCGAGAGCCTCGCCGTCACGGAGGATCGGTTCGTCAATCAGCGCGTCCGTGTCCAGCCGGTTGGGCAGCACGCCGATGACCCGCGCGCGCCTGCCGTCGGCGGAGATCCGGAATCCCACGCTCTCCCAGGCCACGTTCATCGTGCTGCGCAACGTCCGTGACGGCGGGCGGGGCGGCACGGCCATCGCGCCGTCCTTCGCCACCAGCCCCCCGTTCCGGAACACGAGCCTGGGACGGGGCGCCTGCAGGTCGTCGAACACGACGAGGTCCGCGCGCCGCCCGGGCGTGACCGCCCCGCGCTGCTGGAGGCGGAAATACTGCGCCGGGTTCCACGTCGCCAGCCGAATCGCGGTGATCGGGTCCATCCCGAGGGCGACGGCGCTCCGAATCGCGTGGTCGATGCCGCCGCGCTCCACGAGATCGGCGGGCTGGCAGTCGTCCGTGCAGAAACAAAAGCGGTGCTGATTGGCCGGAGTCACGATCGGAACCAGCGCCGCCAGGTCGCGCGCAACGGTCCCCTCCCGGATCATCACCATCATCCCCAGCCGCAATTTCTCGAGGGCCTCGCCGGGCGTCGTTGACTCGTGATCCGACTGGATGCCCGCGGCGATGTACGCCTGAAGCGCGGCACCGGTGAGACCGGGGCCGTGGCCGTCGATCACCCGGTCCTGGAACGCGCCGATCTTCTCGAGCACGGCGTCGTCGCCGTCGATGACGGCCGGGTAGTTCATGACTTCCGCGAGGCCCAGCACCCAGGGGTCGGACTTCAGCGGGAACAAGTCGTACCCGTGCAGGACCGCGCCGTTCGTCGACAATCCGGTGGCGGGGACGCAGGACGAGGCCATCACGTACATGCTGAGCGGACCGAACTTCGCGCTCTCGAACATGAAGCGGATGCCTTCGAGGCCCAGCACGTTGGCGATCTCGTGCGGGTCCGTGATGACCGTTGTCGTGCCGCGGGGCACGACGGCCCGCGCGAACTCGGCCGGCGGCACGAGCGCGCTCTCGATATGGACGTGGGCGTCGATGAAGCCGGGGGCGACGAACGAGCCAGCGAGATCGAGCTCCTCCCGCGCCGGGTAGTCCCCGAGGCCGACGATGTGCTCGCCGGCCAGCGCGACGCCCGTCTCGTCAATCTGGCCGCTGAGGACGTTGACGACCCGCGCGTGCGTCAGCAGGAGGTCGGCAGGCTCATCGCCCTTGGCGTGGCGGATCAGGGACTTCAGGTCCATGGGAGGCACCTGGCTTCTGGCTTCTACCCCGCGTAGCGTTCCCGAATGGTCGGGATCAGGTACTCCGAGAACGCGCGCGCGAAGTCGTACTGGGCGGCGTGCCCCCAGTCGGCCCGGGCCGCCGAATCGTTCACGTCGGCCGGCCACGAGTCGACGATGCCCTGCCGCTTCACGTCGTTCGCGTACGTGAGATCGGCGCCGGGGAAGTTCTCGAGGACCACCCGGCGGACCTCCTCGGCCGACGGGCTGAACGCGCCGACGTTGTAGGCGGTCTTCGACAGCCGCGCCCGGGGCGCGGCCGCCAGCTTGAGCAGGACGTCGACGCCGTCCGGCATGGCCATGAACGGGATGCGCGTGTCCGGCCGGACGAAGCACGCGTACGCTTCGCCCTTCGCGGCCGCGTGGATCATCTCGGGCGCGTAGTCGGACGTGCCGCCGGAGGGCACCGTCACCGCGGAGATCAGCCCCGGGAACCGGACCGCCCTGAAGTCGACCTTCCCGGCCAGCGGCTCCGCCGACAACTGCTTGTAGTGCCGCCCGTAGTAGCGGCCGAGCAGCTCGCAGTACAGCTTGTTGCAGCCGTACATCGTCGTCGGGGTGTTGAACTCCTCTTCGCGGACCTTCCCCGCCTTGGCTTTCGTCTCGAGATCGGGCAGACCGTAGGCGGCGATGGACGAGGGATACAGGAAGACGACCGGGCGCCCGTGCGACTCGCCCTGCTTCTGCGCGAATTCGAGCAGGTTCATCGTCCCTTCGACGTTCACCTGGTGCGCCGTGACCGGGGTGAATTCGCTGCGCGTCGAGAGGTAGGCCGCCAGGTGAAACACCCGGTCGATGTCGAACTCAGCCAGGATGCGGTCGAGGGCGGCGTTGTCGGTGATGGATCCGATGACCTCCCGATGGACCATCTTGCCGAGGCCGGGCTCCAGGGCCCTGACATCGAGCGTGACGATCGGCGTGGAGCTGTCCTGGGCGAGGCGGGAGATCAGGCCGTGGCCGATCTCGCCGCTGGCCCCTGTGATGAGGATTCCCGGTCGTCGCAACATAAGGCCCCCTCCGACTTCTACCTGGTGAGCTTCCGGTACTTGATGCGGTGCGGCCTGTCGGCCTCCGTCCCGAGCCGCCGGTGGCGATCGGCTTCGTAGTCCTGGTAGTTGCCCGCGAACCACTCCACCGTGCTGTCGCCCTCGAACGCCAGTATGTGCGTGCTGATCCGATCGAGGAACCAGCGATCGTGGCTGATGACGACGACGCAGCCGGCGAACGCCAGGATGGCGTCCTCGAGAGCTCGGAGGGTGTCGACGTCGAGGTCGTTCGTCGGCTCGTCGAGCAGGAGCAGATTGCAGCCTTTCTTGAGCAGCTTCGCGAGATGCACCCGGTTGCGCTCGCCGCCGGAGAGCGACCCGACCTTGCGCTGCTGGTCCCGGCCCTTGAAGTTGAACCACGAGACGTAGGCCCGCGACGCCACCTCGCGCTTGCCCAGCAGCAGTTCGTCGCGGCCCTCCGAGATCTCCTGCCAGACGGTCTTGTCCGGATCGAGCGCGTCCCTCGACTGGTCCACGTACCCGACCTGGACGGTCTCCCCGAGGCGGAGCGTGCCGGCATCGGGCTGCTCCTGCCCGGTAATCATGCGGAAAAGCGTCGTCTTGCCCGCGCCGTTCGGCCCGATGACGCCGACGATGCCGCCGCGAGGCAGCGTGAAGTCGACGCCGTCCATCAGGAGCATGTCGCCGTACCCCTTCCGCAGGCCGCTGGCCTCGACGACGATGTCGCCGAGCCTCGGGCCTGGCGGGATGTAGATCTCGGCCGTTTCGATGCGCTGGGCGGCTTCCTCGGCGAGCATCGCTTCGTACGCG
Organism: uncultured Acidobacteriota bacterium; assembly: GCA_963809475.1. Classification (GTDB taxonomy): domain Bacteria; phylum Acidobacteriota; class Vicinamibacteria; order Vicinamibacterales; family JAKQTR01; genus JAKQTR01. Next base: position 1,463,150 of record CAWEJS010000001.1, on the reverse strand, counting down.
TTCAGGCGCGCCTTGCCCTTGGCCTGCCGCGCCCGCGGTGACATGTGGATCCAGTCCAATTCACGCTGGAGTGTTCGGGAGCGGCGCGCCTCCTGCTTCTCTTCGATCTCGAGGCGCTTCTGCTTCTGCTCGAGCCAGGACGAGTAGTTGCCCTGCCACGGGATGCCGGAGCCGCGGTCGAGTTCCAGGATCCACCCCGCCACGTTGTCGAGAAAGTAGCGATCATGGGTGACGGCCACAACCGTGCCCGGGTAGTCGTGCAGGAAGTGCTCGAGCCACTCCACGGACTCCGCGTCGAGGTGGTTCGTGGGCTCGTCGAGCAGCAGGAGATCCGGGGACTGAAGGAGGAGCCGGCAGAGGGCCACGCGGCGGCGCTCGCCGCCCGAGAGCGTGCGGACGTCGGCGTCGGCCGGCGGGCAGCGCAGCGCGTCCATGGCGAGCTCGAGCTTCGAGTCGAGCTCCCAGGCCCCGGCCGCGTCGATGCGATCCTGAAGGCGGCCCAGCTCCTCGAGGACCTTCTCCATCTCGTCCTGATCCAGCCCCTCGCCGAGCTTGCCGTTCAACTCGTCGTACCGGGCCAGGAGCGCCTTCGTGGCCGCCACGCCTTCCTCGACGTTGCCGAAGACCGTTTTTGAAGGATCGAGGACGGGCTCCTGGGACAGGTAACCGATGGAGATTCCCTCGGCCGGGTACGCCTCGCCGAGGAACTCCTTCTCGACCCCCGCCATGATCTTGAGAATCGTGCTCTTACCGGCGCCATTCAGGCCCAGGACGCCGATCTTGGCGCCCGGGAGAAACGACAGCCAGATGTCCTTGAGCACGATCTGGTCGGGCGGGTAGACCTTGCCCAGCCCCTTCATCGTGAAGATGTATTGCGCCGCCATGGTGCAACTAGCCTAAGCTTTGTGAGGGGCCGACTCAAGGGGACGGGGATGGCGGAGGAGCAGCAGGTCGCATTCGAGAGGGGCCGGACGATCACGGCCAGACGATATGACGCCGGCCCGGCGGCGATCGCCACGCTCGTGCTCGCTCACGGGGCCGGAGGGGGCCAGGCGAGCGCCTTCATGGTGGAATTCGCGACGGGCCTGTCAGCGCGAGGCCTCCACGTCGTCACGTTTAACTTCCCGTTCACCGAACGCGGCAAGAGGCTGCCCGACCCGCAGCCCGTGCTGGAGTCGTGCTTCCGCGCGATCCTCGCGCACGTCGCGGCGGATCCCGTCCTCGGCGCGCTGCCGCTGTTCATCGGCGGCAAGTCCCTGGGCGGCCGGATGGCGTCCCACGTGGCCGCCGCGCGCGACGCAGACGAGGCTCCCGCCGGCTCGTGGTGGGACCGGTTGCGGGGACTCGTGTTCCTGGGCTATCCCCTGCATCCGCCCGGAAAGCCGCAGCAGGTCCGCGTCTCGCACCTGCCGCACATCGTGCAGCCGATGCTGGTGGTGCAGGGCGCGAAGGACGCGTTCGGCACACCCGACGAGCTGCGCCTGTTCTTCGACGTGCTCCCGTCGCGTTGCGAGATCCACACGGTCGAACAGGGCAACCACTCGCTGGAGGTGCCGAAGCGGTCGGGCATCCCCCAGGCCCGAGTGTTCGCCTCGACGCAGGACCGGATCGCGGGATGGATTCGCGCGGTTCTCACGAACACGCCGCCGGGTCAGGCCGAGAGCGCCTCCTCGATCAGGCCGCGCACGAGCGACACCTTGTAGTCGTTGTGCTCCAGCGGTTTCGCGCCCGCGACGGCCGCGTCGGCCGCCTTCGCAATGAGCGTCGCCTCGATCTTCTGGCCAATCAGGAGTCTCTCGACCGCGTGGAGCCGCCAGGGCACGGGCGCCACACCCGACAGCACGATGCGGGCGTCGGCGACCCGTCCGGCCTTCATCGAGCGCGCCATGGCCAGCCCGCCCATCGCGAAGTCCCACGACCCCCGTGCGCGGACCTTGCGGTAGGAGCTCTGCTGTCCCGGCGCACCTGGCGGCACCAGCACGCCGAGGACCATTTCGCCCGCCTCGAGCGCGGTCTCCCTCGTCACATCCTCGTCGGGCAGGACAAAGAACTTCTCGAGCGGAATGACGCGGGCCCCTTTCGGGCCGACGATCCGCACCTTCGCGTCGAGGGCGACGAGCGCCGGGGCCATGTCTGACGGGTGGACGATCCAGCACGCGCCGCCGCCGAAGATCGCGTGGTACTGGTTCTCGCCGCCGATCGCGTAGCACATTTCCCCGCCCTTGCGCGTGCAGTGATAGTCGCCGCGGAAGTACCAGCAGCGCGGTCGCTGGCACAGGTTGCCGCCAATGGTCCCCTGGTTGCGCAACTGGGGACTGGCCACCAGCGACGCCGCCTGCGCGAGCGCCGTGAACTTCTCCTTGATCACCGGGTGGGCGGCGATCTCGGCGATGGTCGTCAGCGCGCCGACGCGCAGTTCGCCGTCCGGGGAGACGACGATCCCCCGGAGCTCGTCGACGCGGGCCAGGCTCACGACCTTCTGGGCCTCGAACACGCCGTCGCGCAGGCAGCCAAGCAGGTCGGTGCCGCCGGCGTGAATCCGCGTGCCGCGCTCCTGGAGCTCTTTCAGCGCCTCGCTGACGGAGCCCGGACGCACGTAGGCAAACGTCCGCAGCATCACTTCCCCCTCTTCTGACCCGCCAGGGCCTGCTTCTGGGCCTCCAGGGCGCGGAGCACGCGCGCGGGGCTCATGGGGGCGTCGGTCAGACGCAGCCCCGTGGCATGGAACACGGCGTTGGCGATGGCCGGGGCCGTGGGAATCGTGGCAGGCTCGCCGACGCCCTTCGCGCCGGTGTTGCTGAAGGTGTCGTGCGGGTCGACGGCCATCACCGTCTTGTCCGCCGGCGCGTCGAGCGCCGTCGGCATCTTGTAGTCGTGCAGGTTGGCGGTGAGCAGCTTGCCGAGCTGCTTGTCCATCACGCGGTCTTCGGTCAGCGCGAACCCGATCCCCATGGTGACCCCGCCGTTCACCTGGTTCTGGAACATCTTCGCGTTCATGATGCGGCCGCTGTCGTGCGCCGCCAGGACGCGCAGCACCTTGATCTCGCCGGTCTTCGTGTTGACCTCGACCTCGGCGAACTGGACGCCGAAGGGGTTCGTGGCCTTCCCCTGCGGGTTGGGCCCACGATACCCGATGCCGACCAGCAGCCCCCGGCGGCCGAACGCCTGAATCTGGCCGAGGGCCAGCTTTTTCGCCGGGTCGGCCTTCGACACGACCTCGCCCCCGCGCAATTCGAGGTCCGCCGCCGGCACCGTGAGCTGCTCCGCCGCCATCGCGATCAGCTGCTGCTTGACGTCGAGCGCGGCCGAACGGATCGCGGGCGACTCGGTCGGCACCGTCTTGCTGCCGCCGCTCGGTGTCGCGAACTGGGTCGTCCCGGTGTCGGCGTGCTCGACCGAGATGCGGTCCATCGGGACGCCGAGCTCCTCGGCGACGATCTGGGCCCCCCAGGTCTTCGTCCCGCAGCCGATGTCGCTCGCGCCCATGTTGAGGTTCGCGCTGCCGTCCTGGAAGAGCTTGACGATGGCGGTGGAGGGCGGGCCGCCGCTGCCTCCCTGCCACATCCCGCCGGCCATGCCGACGCCGCGTTTCACGTGCGACGGCTGCGCCGGCTTCGAGCGGGCGGCCGCCCACCCGAACGCCTTCGCGCCCTCGCGCAGGCAGTCGGCAAACGCCGTCGTGGAATACGGAATGCCGTTCCTCGTCTGGCTGACGGTGGAGATGTTCTTCAGCCGCAGGTCCACCGGGTCCAGACGCAGCTTCGCGGCGAGGACATCGAGCAGGCCTTCGAGCGCCCACGCGCCCTGCGGGTGCCCGGGTGCCCGGAACGCCCGCTGCGGTCCGGCGTTGATGAACGCACTGCTGTTTTCGCACCGCACGTTCGGGCACGCGTAGAGCTCGCGGATCACGTAGTCCACGCCGCCCGTCCCACTCTCGGCGTACGCGCCGCCGGTCCCGGTGATCGACGCCTGGAGCGCCACCAGGGTCCCATCCTTCTTCGCGCCGGCCTTGAGCGTGATGGTGTTCGCCGGCCGGTTGCCCATGCTCGTGCAGACCTGCTCGCGCGTGTGGAACAGCCGGACCGGGCGTCCGGTCTTGCGTGCCATCAAGGCGGCCATGATGGAGTACTTGCCCGCGTCGAGCTTGCTGCCGAACCCGCCGCCCATGTAGTGGCCGACAACGCGGACATTCGCCAGCGGCAGTTTCAGCGCGGCTGCCACGCCGTTCTGCACGCCATAGACCCCCTGCGTGGACTCCCAGACCGTCAGGCGCGGGCCGTCCCACTTGGCGACGCACCCGTGGGCCTCCATCGGGTTGTGCAGCTCGCACGGCGTGGTGAACGTGTGCTCCACCACCACGTCCGCGGCCTTGAAGCCCTCGGCGACGTTGCCCCGCTCGTACGGCTTGGGCGCCGGCGGCACGTTCCCCCCGTCCCGGATCGGCGGCGCGCCCGGCTTCGCGGCGTCCTCGACCGTCGTGACGTGGGGGAGCACCTCGTACTCGACCCTGATCGCTCTCACCGCGTCCCAGGCCTGGTAGATCGTGTCGGCCGCGACGACGGCCACTTCGTCGCCCTCGTAGCGGCAGTGCGGATCGAACAGCCGGCTGGCAAACCCGCTGCGGCCCTGGAACCACGGAATGTTCGTGCCAACGACGCCGTCCTTCAGGATGGCGCGCACGCCGGGCAGTGTCTCCGCCTCGGTCGTGTCGACCTTCTTCACCATGGCATGCGCATGCGGGCAGACCAGCACGGCGGCATGCAGCATGTCCGGCAGGATCACGTCGGACGGATAGATGGCCGAGCCGCTGACGCGGTCGTAGGCGTCGATACGCACGACGGGCTTGCCGACGACCGTCGTCTCGCCCCACGGCTCCGCCGGAGGCGCGGAAGAGGGGGCCTGGGTTTCAGGGAGCGGGCCGTTCCAAAAGTAGAGTTCCTTGTCTTCCATGGCTCACCTCGCCTGGCCCTTCAGTTCCGCCGCCTTGGCGACCGCCTTGAAGATGTGCGCGTATGCCCCGCACCGGCAGATGTTGCCGGCCATCCCCTGCCGGATCTCGTCGAGGTCGGGCGACGGGTTCGCGCGCAGCAGGCCCTCGGCCGCCATCACCTGGCCCGGGGTGCAGAAGCCGCACTGGAACGCGTCTTCCTCGGCGAAGGCGCGCTGCGTGGGCCCCAGTTCCTCCCCCGTCATGAGGCCCTCGACGGTGGTGATCTCGTGGCCGTCGGCCTCGACGGCAAGCGTCATGCAGGCGTACCGCGCCTGTCCGTCGATGAGCACCGTGCACGCCCCGCACTCGCCGCGCTCGCAGCCCACCTTCGTCCCCGTCAGTCCCAGGTGGTCGCGCAAGACGTAGAGCAGCGACCACCGGGCCTCGACCAGCACCTTGTGGCGGCGGCCGTTCACGGTGAGGCTGATGGTGCTCACCTCGCCGGGCTTGACCGTCTCGGGCGGCGCGGCTGGCGGGGCGGCCTGCACGAGCGCTCCGGCGGCCGCGACGCCGATCGCCCCGCTGCCGACCGAGGTGATGAACCCGCGGCGGCTGACGCCTCCCGTCGCGGGTGCGGGTTTGTCGTGGTCTTCGTGGCTCATTCCATCCTCCAGGAACCGGGGGGATTATACCCTCCCTCCTGCCTTCCGCGTCGCCCGTCTACCTGGTCTGATTCACCACCCGCACCCTGAGCAGATCGATGCGCGGGTTCGGCGCCTCGCCTTCGCGCGGCGCCTTCTCGATCGCCTCCACGACGCTCAGCCCGTCGACGACCTTGCCGAACGCCGTGTACGTCCCGTCGAACGACGACACTCTCGTCGTCATGATGAAGAAGGACGTCGACGCGCTGGCCGGGTCCTGGCCGCGCGCCATCGACACGGTGCCCTTGTCGTGCGACGTGTCGTTGAACTCGGGCTGCAGCGTGTGCACGAGGGCCTTCTGCGATTCGTCCATGGGGATCTGCTTCGAACCGAGATAGCCCGCCTGGATCACGAAGGCCGGCACGACCCGGTGGAACGTCGTCCGATCGTAGACGCCGGTCAGAGCCAGCCGGAGGAAGTTGCGGACGTGGTTTGGCGCCTTGTCCGGGAGCAGCTCGAGGGTGATGTTGCCCAGGCTGGTTTCAAGGATCGCGCGGTACTGGGCGAGCTCCGCCGGCGACTCCGTCGAGAACGGCTCCACGCCGGCCGCCGGCGCGTCGCGGATGGTGACCGAGGTCATCTCGATGCGGCCGGCCGCCTTGCCCGCCGGGTCGACGGGTGCCTCGGAAATGAGCGTCACGACCCCGATGCCCTCGACGACCCGGCCGAACACGGTGTACTGCCCGTCCAGCGCCGGCTGCGGCGTCACGCAGATGAAGAACTGCGATCCCGCGCTGTCGTTGTTTCCCGGCACCAGGACGGCCGACACGGCTCCCTGCACGTGGCTCCCTTCTCCGGGCTCGAAGGCCAGCACGCGAAGCCCGCCCGTGCCGTACTGGGCCGCCTTCGCCGGGTCCGTCGAGAGCGGGTCACCGCCCTGCACGATGCCGTGCTTGATCAACCGGTGAAACGTGGTGCCGTTGTACGCGCCTTCGCGCGCGAGCTTGATGAAATAGCCGACATGGTTCGGCGCATGCGCCGGAAGCAGGTCGATGACGGTGCGGCCGAGGGTGGTCTCGATGACCGCCTGCTTGCCGGTCATCTCGGCCATCGTGAGCGGCGTCGTGAAAAACCTGGGCGGCGGGGCGGCCTTGCGGGCCTGGGCGAAGAGCGGGGTCGCGGCGAGCGCGGTGCAGAGAGCGACCGAGACGGCAATCCCCATCCGGTGGGCCATAGGAACGCCTCCGGATGGGGATTATAGCGGCACCGGCCGGCGGGGCTCCCGCGCAGGCCGGCTGGCTGCGGGGCCTACGGCTGAAAGCCCGCGGACTCCTGCGCAGCCGAAGAGGCGGTCTTCGCGCGGCGATCCGCATAAATCAGCCACGCGCCTGCGGCGACCAGGCCAATCGGCCACCACTGGACGAGCCAGTGGAGGGGCACGCCGAACATCGTGTGCGCGAACAAGAGGAGGCCGGCGGCAACGAGCAGGACGCCCCCGGCGAACGAGCCGAGCGCCTGCGGCGCCTTCATGTCCTCGGGGAGATCCATCGGCCGGAGCCCCGCGAGGGCCTGGTTGTAGAAGCTCGCGCGGCGTCCGGCATCGACGATGTTATGGAGCCAGAAGAACCCTATGAACAGCCCGATGACCGGCTCGAGTTCGTGCAGGCCGCCAGTCGAGACGATCGCGATCAGGCCGCAAATCACGAGGATGTTCCTGAAGGCGACGTTGTAGTAGCCGACGTAGACCTGTCCGAGGCCCGGCATGAGCGACAGCAGCATGGCCAGCATGACGGACTTCTTGCGAGGGTCGTCCACGAACCGGTCCCGCCGGTCGGATCCTGCGAACGGGACGTCTCCCTTGCGTGGGCTCGGGCTGTCGGCGGCCTCTGGTTCCTGGGTCATGAAAGCTCCTTGTGAATCGTCATTGAGCAGAACGCACGGGGCGCGCCTCGGGTTCCGTGCGACGGGGGAAGAGTCCGTCCATGATCCGGCCGATCCAGTCGCCAAGGCGCCCCCAGGCTCTCTCGACCGCGTCCGTCACCGACAGCAGCATTCGCTGGACTTGCGTCGATCCCGCCTGCCAGGCGCGCACGATCGGATGCTCGCCCTCCGCCTCGCGCGGCGCGGCGCCAGAACGTGGAACCGCTTCGGGGGCCCACCTGGCGCGCCACGACTCCAGGTCCGAACGAAGGTCTTTCACCTGGCCGCCGAAATGTTCCTGGGCGACGGTCCTGATGCTCGATGCGCTCCGTTCCAGGGCACCGACGGGATTCCCGAACAGCAGCACCCAGCACACCGTGGCGACGTAGGCGGCCTCCCACGCGAATCGCGGCCGTCGCACGAGAGACCACCAGGAGGCCGCCAGACGGACGCGCCAGCTCTGCGGTGCCTGTCTCTTGGAGGTGGCGAGCAGCACCCGCTCCGCGAATCCGGGGCCCGGATCCATCGAGGCGAGCAACGGCAGGTCGAGGAGGAGTTCCTCGACGCCTGCCGTGCGCGCGATCACGGCGTCCGCCAGCGCACCGGCAGCCTCGCTCGCCCAGGCGCGCTCGCCCGCGCCGAACGCGTCGAGCCACTCGCGGCAGTCGGAGCAGCTTCGCAGGTGGTCCGCCACGCCCGGGCGCGTCGTCCAGTCGCGAGGCCGTTCGCAGGGATCGAGCGCCGCCGCGCGGATCGACCCGCAGGTGATGCCGCTCATGCTGCACCCCGCCCACGGGACAACGCCATCACACGTTCGGCCAGCTCCACCCGCGCGCGGCTCGCTCTGGACTTCACCGTGCCCAGGGGAATGCCGAGGATGGAGGACACCTGCTGGACGCTCAGGCCGTGCACGTCGCGCAGGACGACGATTTCCCGATTGATGGCGGAGAGCCCGCTGAGCGCGGCGTGCAGCAGCCCGCGACGGTGAGACGCCAACGCCATCGCCTCGGCGGTCGGCGCCGGATCCGGCAGCTCGGCGATGACCGACTCGTCCACGGTGGCGTTTGGGGTCCGGACTCTCCTTCTGCGGAGGTAGTCGATCGACCGGTTCCGCGCGACGCGGAACATCCACGGCAAGAACTCGTCGCCCATGGCCCACTGCGCCCGCGTCTCGTACAGCCGCACGAAGATCTCCTGCGCCAGATCCCGGGCGTCTTCGCGCTCACCGACGTAGCTGTAGGCGAGGGCGAACACGCGCCCCTGGAAGTGCCGGACGAACCCCTCCCAGGCGAAAGCGTCGCCTGCGCGGCAGCCGCCGATGAGCGTCGAGAGTTCGGTGGAGTCCACGTGCCAGGACGGGTGGCGAGGCGTCGCGCACCACGTCAGTGGGGATAACGCGCCCGGGGCCGAAAAGGTTCCATGCGGCCGGCTACACGAGCAGGCGGCCGTCCTCCATGATCAGCCGGTCGTCGAACCACACGGTCGGCCGCCGGACGAGGCCGTCGAGGTGGCTGGCCACGCGCACCGTGCCGCCCATGGACTTGTTGTCGCCGAAGGCGATGTGGATCGTGCCCATCACCTTCTCGTCCTCGAGGATCACGCCCGTGAGGATGGCCTTGTCGTTCGTGCCGATGCCGAACTCGGCGACAGTTCGGCCGTCGCGCCCGTGCGGCTCCAGGAGCGCAATGAGCCGCGTCGCCGATGCGCCGCCCGTGATCTCGGTCGCGTAGCCGTCCCGGACGACAATGCGGATGGGCTCGTCGACCATGCCGACCGACGCCATCGACCCGTCCACCACGACGAGGCCGTTCGAAAGGCCCTCGAGCGGAGCCAGGTACGACTCGCCCGTCGGGAGGTTGCCCCACAATCCCTTCTCGCGGAACACTCCTGAACTCGCGTGGGCCTCGCGGCCCTCGACCGGCAGGATGATGTCGGTGCCGGAGGGCGCCTTCACCCGGATGACCTTGGTCTCGCGCATGAGGTCGCAGATGCGGAACGTGCGCGCGGCGATGGCCTGGTAGTCCGCGTTCATGCACCGGACCATGACCTCTTCGGTCACGCCCGGCAGCGTGGCCACACGGACGCCCTTCGCGCTGGCATGGCGCCGGGAGTCGGTGTGCGTCAGCGACTTCGACGTCGGGCACAAGACCACGTCGAATTGCGTCATCAGTTCGGCCACCTCGGGTGGCGGCTCTTCCCCGTTCGTCGTGCGGGGCGGCATCTCCACGAGGAGCGCCTCGTTGCCGAGGCCACGAGCGGCCTCGAATGCCGCGTACCCGATGGTCCGGAGCGGCGCGTCGGTGACGACGAGCACCCGCTCGCCCGGCTGGACGCCCATGCAGTCGCGGACGGCGATGAGCGCGGCGGACTGGAGCTCAGGAGTGATGTGCATGGCCGCATTCTACCTCCCGACCCCCGAGTCCCGAGTCCCGCTTGCCGCGCCATAACCGGACGGCCGGCTGGCTGTCTGGCGAAGGCGGGAGTCCCGGGCTGTGTGCTACAGTCGATCAGCCTCGGGCAGCAAAGGAGCAGGTCTAATGTCGAATGCGATTGACGGGCTGAAACCCGCCGGACTGTGGAAGGCGTTCGCCGAGCTCTCGAAGATCCCCCGCCCGTCCAAGCACGAGGCGGCCGCCGCCGCGTTCGTGGTCGCGACGGCCAAGAAGCTGGGCCTCGAGTGCGCGCAGGACGCCGCCGGGACGGTCGTCGTCCGCAAGGCCGCGTCGAAGGGCCTGGAGCGCAAGCCGATGGTGTGCCTGCAGGGTCACCTGGACATGGTCCCCGAGAAGCGGCCCGACAAGAAGCACGACTTCCTGAAGGACCCGATCGTCCTGGTCCGGAAGGACAACATGATGATGGCCGACGGGACGACCCTCGGCGCCGACAACGGCGTCGCCGTCGCGACCAGCCTCGCCATCATGGCCGACTCGTCGCTCGTCCACGGGCCACTCGAGTTCCTGTTCACCATCGACGAGGAGACCGGGCTGACCGGCGCGAACAACCTCCAGCCCGGCTTCCTGAAGAGCACGATTCTGCTCAATCTCGACTCGGAAGAAGAGGGCGAACTCTACGTCGGCTGCTCGGGCGGCCGCGACACGACGGGCACGTGGGCGCTCGACACCGAGGCGGCCCCGGCGGGAACCGCCGGCCTCGAGATCCAGGTGAGCGGCCTGCGCGGCGGGCACTCGGGCCTGGAGATCGACAAGGGGCGCGGCAACGCGATCAAGATCCTGAACCGGGCCCTCGTGAAGCTCGGCGCCATCGGCGCCCGGCTGGCGCGGATCGACGGCGGCAACAAGCGCAACGCGATTCCCCGCGACGCGGCCGCGCTCGTGTTCATGCCGAAGGCCAGGGTGGAAGACGCCAAGGAGATCGTCGCGGCCATCAACGACACGTGCCGCGCCGAACTTGCGTCGGTCGAGCCGGGGCTCGCCGTGACCGCCACGCCCGTCAAAGGCCGGGGCAAGGTCGTCAAGAAGGGCGTGCAGCAGAAGCTCACCATGACACTCGCGGGCCTGCCGCACGGCGTCGCCAAGATGAGCGCCGACATCCCGGGCCTCGTGGAGACCTCCACGAACCTGGCGGTCATCACCACGAGCAAGGCAGGCATCGCCGTCGCGACGAGTCAGCGCAGCTCGGTGGCGTCCGAGATTGTCGAGATCGCCGACGCCGTCCGCGCGGTGTTCGAGCTGGGCGGCGCGACGGTCACCGGCTCCGACGGCTACCCGGGCTGGAAGCCGAACCTGGATTCGCCGATCCTGAAGCTCGCCATCGCCACCTACAAGGAGCTCTACGGCAAGGAGCCCGCCGTGAAGGCCGTCCACGCGGGGCTGGAGTGCGGCATCATCGGCGAGAAGTACCCCGGCATGGACATGGTGTCGTTCGGGCCGACGCTCGAGGGCGTGCATTCGCCCGACGAGAAGATCCACATCGACACGGTGCAGCAGTACTGGGATTTCCTGCTGGCCATTCTGAAGAACGTGAAGTAGCGGGACGCTTCTCTATCTCGCCCCAGCGAAGAGCGCGTAGCCGTGTACGATCGACGCGAGAATCGCGCCGAGGGTGAGCAGCACGCAGCCGGCGGCGATGGCGAGGTGGTCGATGCGCTCGGGCTTGAGCGGATCGAGGATCTTCGCCATCAGCCATCCGCCCGCGAAGCCGCCCGCGTGGGCCCAGTTGTCGATCCCGGGCATGATCAGGCCGAACAGGCCGAGGGTCAGCGCGTACTGCAGCCCCTCGCGGCGGGTCATGCTGCTGCCCGTGCGCTGGCCGTAGAGCACGATCGCGCCGAGGAGCCCGAAGACCGGGGCCGACGCGCCGACGGTGAAGCCGGCGCCGCCGAGGATCGGGATGTTCCCGAAGACGAGCCAGGCCACGGAACTCACCGAGAAGCCCACGACGCCCGCCACGGTGTAGATGATCACCATGCGCCCGGCGCCGAAGAGGTCCGCGCACGCCGGCCCGAGCTGGCGCACCCACATCATGTTGAAGAGGATGTGCAGGAGGCCGCTGTGCAGCCAGCCCGCGCTCAGCACGGTCCACCAGCGGTCGAAGCGGAACACGGGCAGCCCGCCGCTCGCGCCGAAGAGGAACAGCGTCGTGGTGCCCGGCGCGAGGAACGAGAACACCCCGTCCATGCGGATGCTGCCGCGCGACATGAGCAGCATGGCAACGTAGATCCCGGCCGATCCCCAGATGACCAGGGGCACGAAGCCGAGGTCGTTCCCGAGGCGCCTCAGCAGCGGCGCGAAGCCCCACAATCCCGGGTTCCGGCGCCCGCAGTTCAGGCAGACCGCGTCGTTCACGCCCACGAGCTGGCCGCAGGACGTGCATACCACTGAGCCGTGCGTCTGTCGTCCGAACATGGACCCTCGCCCGCCGATCATACCCCGACGCGGCTGCGGCAAGGCGGTGCGCCCGCTGCACTATACTGGCGCGGTCGTCGGGACGCTGCCGTGTGCGTCTCCGGAGGTGCCTATGCGCCGGTCCTTCCTGCCCGCCCTGCTGTTGCTGGCGGTCCTCCTGGCGGCGGGACAGCCGCTCGGCTCGGCCACGCCCTACGACGTGGCGTTCACCCGCGACACGATGCGGATCGACTACTCGCAAACGGGCGGCCGCGGGATCGAGGCCGTCGCGGTCGATCGCATCGTGAACGACGGACCGTGGCCCGGGAGCCGGGCGAACCTCGTCGACGACACGAACCTCGGCACGTACCTGTTCGAGGTCATCGATCGCGCGACGAACCGGGTGATCTACTCGCGGGGTTTCGCGAACATGTTCGGGGAGTGGCGGACGACCGCCGAGGCGAAGGACACCTACCGGACCTTCGGCGGGTCGCTGCGGTTTCCATGGCCGAAGCAGCCGGTGCAGGTCGTCCTGAAGCAGCGGGACAGGCTCAACGCGTTTCACGAGTTCTGGTCCACGCTCGTGGACCCGGCCTCGCGCCAGGTGAACCCGGCGCGGCTGACGCCGATCGGCAGGGTGTGGACGCTCTGGGAGAGCGGGCCGCCCGAGACGAAGGTGGACCTCCTGCTCATCGGCGACGGGTACACCGAGGCCGAGCTGCCCAAGTTCCACGCCGACGCGACGCGGCTCGTGGAGACGATGTTCAGCGTGGAGCCCTACAAGAGCCGCCGGGCGGACTTCAACGTGCGCGCGATCGACGTCGCGGCCGTGGAGAGCGGCATCCACAACCCCCGCACGGGCGACATGCGCCGGTCGCGGGTGGGCACCGAGTACAACATCTTCGACAGCGAGCGTTACGCGCTGGACCCGGACAACCGGGCCTGGCGCGACATCGCGTCCGCCGCGCCGTACGACGCCGTGGAGATCCTGCTCAACAGCCGCTACTACGGCGGGGGCGGCATTTTCAACGACCACGCCACGGTCGCCGTCGATACCGGCTCGGCCGGGTACATCTTCGTGCACGAGTTCGGCCACCACTTCGCGGGCCTGGGCGACGAGTACTACACGTCCGACGTCGCGTACGAGACTGGCGCCGCCGAGAAGGTCGAGCCGTGGGAGCCGAACGTCACGGCGTTGCACGACCCGGCCACGCTGAAGTGGAGGGACCTCGTCGAGCCCGGCACGCCGCTTCCGACCCCGTGGGACAAGGACGCGTACGAGAAACGGTCGGCGGAGATCCAGGCCGAGCGGCGGCGGCTGCGCGCGATCGGCGCACCCGAGTCCGCGATGGATGCGCTCTTCGCGAAGCAGCTCGAGTTCGAGAAGAGGTTCCTGTCGACGATGGCGTACTCGGGCAAGGTCGGCGCGTTCGAAGGCGCGTCGTACGAGCCCCAGGGCCTCTACCGCCCCGAAGCCGACTGCATCATGTTCTCGCGCGATCCGGTGGGATTCTGCCGCGTGTGCCGGCGCGCGATCGCGCGCGTGATCGACCTGCACACCGGAGGGGCCAGCCGGTAGCCGGCCGCCGTTCTGGCTGCCGGCGAACCGTCACGAAGCCGTCCCGCGGAGGTCGCGGCGGAGCGTAGCGACGTCGCCCTGGAGCGCCTCCAGCCGCGACAGGATCTCCTCGTGGCGGCGGACCTGCGTCGTGGCGGCCTTCGGCACGAACGTCAGCGCCCCGTCCGACTCGAGCACCGCCTGATCGACGTCCTCGAGTGTCAGCAGGCCCTGGCGGCGCGCGGCGATTGACAATTCGTCGAGGGTGACCATCTCTCTCGCCAGGCGCGCCTGGTTGGGCGCGCCGTCCTCGATGAGGACGCTCGGCGTGCCTTCGACGAGGCGCTCGACGGCGGGGTGCTTGAAGCTCCAGCGCACGACCAGCCAGTTCACGAGCAGGAGCGTGGCCGCGCCGACGAGGCCCCCGAGCAGGCTGTTGTCGTTGCCGATGATCGCGTTCTGGACGGTGTTGGAGATCGTCAGCAGCACGACGAGGTCGAAGGGGTTGAGCTGCGCGAGCTCACGCTTCCCGGCGAGCCTCAGCCCGACGATCAGAAAGACGTAGACGAGGATCGGCCGGAGGATCTTCTCGGCGATCGAGACACCCGGCACCATCAGGTCGGTCCAGAGGCTTGCCACCATCGCGCATCCCCTCCATGGTTCCGCAGCCAGACACCGCGGATCGGGGGAGAGCATACATGCGATCCGGTTTCGGGGTATCGTCTGACGGCCCGCGCCGGACGGACCGGCGGCGCGGATCGCCTGGAGCGACGACGATGCCGTGGGTGCAGATCTACGATCCGCTTGGCCGGGCGTGGCTGAGCACGCTGGCGGCCGCCCTGCCGACCGGACTGCTGCTCGTGACCCTCGCCGTGCTGAAGTGGCCAGCGCACCGCGCCGCGCTCGTCGGGTTGCTCGCGGCGGTCGCGGTCTCGATCGGGGTCTTCGGGATGCCGGCTTCCGCGGCGCTGGCGACCGCGCTCTATGGCGCGGCGTACGGCCTCTTCCCCATCGGCTGGATCGTGCTCTGCGCGATCTTCCTCTACAACCTCAGCGTCCGATCGGGCACCTTCGACGTCGTCAAGCGCTCGGTCGCGAGGCTCTCGAGCGATCGCCGCATCCAGGCGCTGCTGATCGCGTTCTCGTTCGGCGCCTTCATCGAGGGCTGCGCAGGGTTCGGGGCGCCCGTGGCGATCTCCGCCGCGCTGCTCGCCGGACTGGGGTTCGCGCCGCGCTACGCCGCGTCGCTGGCCCTCATCGCGAACACCGCGCCGGTGGCCTTCGGCTCCATCGCCACGCCAATCTTCACGCTGGCCGCCGTGACGGGACTCCCGGCCTTCACCCTCGGCGCGATGGCCGGGCGCCAGCTGCCCTTCGTGTCGGTCCTCATCCCCGCGTGGCTCGTCGTCACCATGAGCGGGTGGCGCGGCCTGCGCGGCGTCTGGCCCGCGGTGGTGGCGTGCGGCGGGTCCTTCGCGCTCGTCCAGTTCGCCTGGAGCAACTTCGTCGGCCCTGAACTCGTTGACATCGCCGGGGCGCTCGTCTCGCTCGGGGCGGTCGGGCTGCTCTGCCTGTGGTGGCAGCCGCGCGACGGCGTCGGCCAGGCGTCTTCACCGGAGTCCACGGGTGATGGTCCCCGCCTTCGCGCCCGGGACGTCCTCCGCGGCTGGCTCCCCTGGATCCTGCTGACCGTGTGCGTGACGCTGTGGGGGGCGCCGCCGGTCAAGGCCGCGCTCGGCGCGCCATCGTGGAGCGCGCCGACAATCGAGGTTCCCGCGCTGCACCGCCGCGCCTTCCGCGAGTTCCCGGTCGTGCCCGCTCCGGTCGACCGGGCGCGCGTGGGCGAGCCCGCCTACCGGAACAGCCGCGCGGAGCCGGCGGTCTTCACGGTCAACTGGCTCTCCGCGACGGGCACGAGCGTCCTCGCGGCCGCGATGGCCACCATCCTGCTCCTGCGCCTGCGCCGGCGGGACGTCGCCGACGTTGCCCGCGCCACGTGGCGGCAGATGCAGATACCGCTCCTGACCATCGCGACGATGATGGCGCTGGGGTTCGTCACGCGCTACGGCGGGACCGACGCGACGCTCGGGCTGGCCTTCACGAAGACGGGATGGCTCTATCCCTTCTTCGCGGCCATGCTCGGATGGCTGGGCGTCGCCCTGACGGGCTCGGACACGAGTTCCAACGTGCTGTTCGGCAGCCTGCAGAAGATCACGGCGCAACAGCTCAACCTGGACCCGGTACTCATCGCCGCCGCGAACAGCACCGGGGGCGTCATGGGCAAGATGATCGCCGCCCAGACCATCGTGGTCGCCACGGCGGCCACGCACCAGCAGGGCGAAGAGGGCGCGCTGCTGCGATCGGTCTTCTGGCACAGCGTCGCGCTCGCGGCGATCATGGGCCTCATCGTCATGGCCCAGGCCTACCTGGTGCCATGGATGGTGCCGACCCCGTGACCGATTCACCGGCCTGAGCGCGTGCGCCGATCCTCTGGCGCGTCGGGTCGCCCCGGCCTGGGTCGGGACCTGGCCGCGAATCCGCGCGTCAGCGTCTCGCCGGGCGCGGTCTATTGCGTGGGACGCAGCAGCTGGCGGAACGTCAGCGTGTTGATGTCGCGGAACATCGGCGTCCGGGGCGGCAGGAGCGCCGGCGTCAGGAAGTCCGTGTCGAAGTTGTAGCCGCGCGTCGGCGGAGAGTAGACCACGTCGCAGCACTTGTACGTGCCCACTGCCTGCCGGTTCGTGTAGAAGCTGACGATCGAGCCGCGGTAGAAGAGGGTCGAGTTGTTGTTCCAGTCCTCGATGTAGCGCAGGAAGTTGTGGGCCCCGCCGTCGGTCCCGAAGTCCGTGTGGTCCTGGGAGTTGCTCGTCGGTCTCGGGAAGTTCAGTCCCTTGCCTGAGATCACGGCCACGCGGTAGTACGTGGTCGACGCGTCACGGCTGACGGTGACATTGTGCGGCGACATGAACGAGCGAATGTCATTGAAACTGTTCGACAGCATCGTCACGGCGTCAGCGATGAGCGCCGCCGAGACGTGATCGGTGCCCGGCGTGGTCCCGAAGCCGGTGCCCGCCGCGTTGGGGGCGTTGTAGTTGCCCTGCACGTAGAGTGGGTTCTCGGCCACGATCGAGAGCCCCTGCGCCGCGTTTCGGGGCAGCCTGAGGGTGCCGTTCGTATACCCCCCATTCACAATCTTGATCGCGCGGCGGAAGAACACCTGCGGGTTGACCCGCGCCTCATTCACCGGCACCGCCGTCGTGAGCGACGTCGCGGCGCCGGCGGCCCACGAGCCCGTCGCGCCGGTCGCCGGCGTCCATGTCGGGTCACCAGCCAGACGGAACGCGGTGCCGACCGTCGGGTACAGTCGCGGCACGCCGCCGTAGACGTCCAGGACGCCATTGCCGTTGACATCCTCGCCGGTGTTGAGGACGCCGTTGGCCACGCTCTGTGCCGACGCGGGATTGATCACGTCCTCGAATCCCAGCTCGCCGGTCTCATCGTCGTCGCCGAAATCGTCCGCAGTGAAGAGGACCCCGTCCGCGCCGGCGCGGGCGCTGGCCATGGCGTCGGCGCCGAGATTCTTGTTGCCGCGCCGGTCGGAGAAGTAGACCACGTAGCCCGTGACGTCCATCGTGTCGGCGTGGGTCGCCAGCCACAACCGCAGGTTGTTCGTGTCGAGCTCCACGTAGTGCATGACGCCCCCGATCATCGGGTTCGCACCGGCGCCTGCGGCGTCGTCGCGCCGGGCGCCTTCGCGCGCGTCGTAGAGCACGAGCGGCAGATAGTTAGTGGCCAGCGTGGACCAGACCCCGCCAGAGGTGTGTCCGCAGTTGGATCCGGTCGAGGGGTTGTCGCGAACCCGCTGGATTCGGATCACCGCATTGGGACTCGGATCGTCCGTTGTGCCCGTGGTCGCGCACGTTGTGCCGGCGCTGTTCCATGTGGCGGAGCTGGCGAGGTTGCGCCCGGTGAATCCCAAGTTGAGGATCTCGACCGTCACGTCCGACCAGACGCCGCTACGAGTCTGCCGTTCGATCTTCAGGAACCCGTCCGCCAGCGGCGTGCCGAGGGGCACGCGATACCCGTAGCCGTTGCTGGCGGCGTACGTCCCGGCGAGTGCCAGCGGAACGCCGTTCACCCAGGTGACGGCCACGCCAAGGCCATTCGGGTTGGCCCTGTAGGCCGCCTCGCGCGCCAGCCTGGCGAGGTCGATAGGCGGAGCGGCCGTGACGGTCTGCAGGCTCGTGATGTCGGACGACCGGTCCGAGAGCAGGACCCTCAGGCTCGCCATCGAGTAGAACCGCTGATCGAGCACGACCTGGCTGTCTGGCGTCGCGAGGGACGGCCGGCGGATCAGATCCACGGGCGTCGCGCCGTCGCTGACCAGGGGCAGATCGAGCCGCCGGGCGCCGGTCGCGCCGTTTCGGATCCGGTTCGCGTAGGCGCCGGTCGAGATGTTGGTCCAGGTGGGCTCGTTCCGCGTGTTGCCCGCCACGAGGACCATGGTGGGTGTCCCATTCACGGTCTGCAGCGTGCTCGGAGGCACGCTCGCAACCGTCACGCTGCCCTCCTGAGTGCCCCCGCCGCAATTGCCACCCTGCGACCCGCAGCTCAGGTTGCGAAACGTCGGGTTGGAGCCGCCGGTGGTCGCGAGTCTGACGTACCCCCGGTGCCCGCTTGTGGCAATCGAAACGCCGTTGGAGAGATGGGTCCTGACGACTTCGCCCGCCGCCGTGAAGACGTCGCGCAGGGTCAGCGTGGCGCTTCCGTCCTGGGCGACGTAGACGTTCTGGTTCGAGTGGACCCGGCCGCCGAAGTCGAAATCGGGCCCGGCGAAGAAGCTGAGGTCGTTTTCCGAGTAGATGCCAAACTGGAAGACGGGAACGGCCACCGTCTGCACTTCGCGTCGCATCCGCGACTCGGCAGCGCCGAATGTCCCCGCGGTCGAACGCGCCGTGACGTTGACGACGTAGGGCGTGATCAGCCCCTGCAGGCCCTGGAACGGGCCGTTGGGAATCGTGGCGATCCGAACCGCCCCGGCAGTAATCGTGTACCCGGGAGCGTTGCCTGGCGCCTCGTAGGTGAAGCCCGGCAGGGCCGGCGGGTCCGTCGTCAGGGCGTTGACCTGAGCGGCCGACGGGCTGAAGTTGCCGCCGACGAACAAGGCGCCGAGGTCCGCGGTCAGTTTTTCCAGCCCGGCATGAGCGGCGGCGTACGCCTGTGTCTGGTCACGGTTGATCCCGCCGGACTGCTGGTCGGCCACGATCACCGCATAGAAGCCGATGAGCAGCGCGGACATGAGCATCAAGACCAGCAGGGTCGACAGCAACGCCATGCCCGATTCACGATTGCGCCCCATCGTCGTGCCTGCCCTTCCGCCGCCCTCAGCGAGAGGAACGCTCCTGCTCGGGATCACCATGGGCCACCTACTTGTACCGATCCACCAGCGCCAGGCTGCGCAGGCTGACCTGCGTGCTCAGCGTGTTGCGGAAGAAGAGCTTCGTCACCGAGTACCGCTCCGTCGAACGGCCGGCGAGGAACACGTTGACCTTGCGAATCTGGTTCGGCGAGCAGGCGCTCGGAGCGCAGGCCCCCCCGGTGGTCAGGTCGGCCGCCACCATTCGGACGTTGGAGGGGTTGTTCGCGCCGTCCACCATGTCATAAGTGATCTGCAGGTTCTCCATGGCGAACGCCACCGTCCGCCCGCGCCTGTTGACCGCCGCGTTCGGATCGCCCCAGTTCATGTGACGGATGAACCGCGGTGTTGCCGGGTCGATCGTGTTGTCGAGGTAATACGTGATCATCCGAATCCGCGACACGCTCGCCGAGTTGGCGGCGGTGGGTGCCATCGTCGCGAGGTCGTCCACCGTGCCGTTCAACACCGCAGCGAACTGATTGAGGTTCATCGGGTCGCCGGTGCCGAAGACAAACGTCTGGGCGCCGTTGACGGACGTCACGTACGCCAGCGCGCTCGCGCTGCCCTTGGTGAACATCATCAGGTCGCCCACTTCCACGTCGTCGGGCCCGCCGTTGCTGATGTCGATCCCGCCCGTGGCCTGGGCCGGCAGCGCAACTGTTGCCGAATGCCCGTTCACGTTGAAGCTGAAGACCGGGACGCCGTCCAGCACCGAGTCGACGGCGAGTGTCGTGACCATGTCGGTGGCCGCACCGTTGATCATGGGTCCGCAGCCCGGGCCCACGTTGACGGCGGGGATCGTGGTCGTGCCCGAAGCCCACTGGGTACACGCGCTCCCCTGCGGATGGGGCCGCTGAATCCGCAGCGCACCAGTGCCGTTGGGCACCTGCACCGTCCGACCGGTGGGCATCCCCTGCCCGACCTGGATGAAGTCACGGACGATGAGATCCATGGCGATGCGCAGGTTGTTGTTGAGGCCGATGATCTCCCGTGCGCTCTCGGTCGCCCGATACGCGTTGGTCAGTGCGGTCAACGTCGCGCCCATGATGATGGCCACGATGACCATGGCGACCAGCAGTTCGACCAACGAGAAGCCGGCGTCGCCGGCCCGGGGTGCCTTGGTGATGCGCATGGCCGGCTCTTACGAAAACGAGGAGATGAACGTGCGCAGCGTGTAGCTGCGCTGCTGCGGCCCGACGGAGTACGTAATCGTGATGACCAGCTCACGCAGTGCCGGGTTGACCGGGGTGAGTTCGAGGATCTGGATGCGGCGCTGGAACCCGCTGAGCGCCGTCAGCACGTCGTCGGCGTCGCCCAGGATGCCGTTGGGTCCCGGGGCCCTCAGCGTTTCCACCCCGGCCGCCGCGTCGTCGGCGGTGTCCACCAGACCGTCGTCGCCGGCGGCGTTGAGCGCCTGCGCGCCGTCGAGGAAGACGCCTCCGTTGGACACGTTGCGGATCTGCGCCCAGGTGATCGTGCGCGTGTCGCGTGCGGTGTGCACGCTCTCCACAGCCTCGCGCGCCTTCTCGCGGGCGATGAGATTCGCCGACGAGGTGGCCATGTGCTGCGTGCCCACATAGAACGCCTGCGCGAGGCCGAGCAACGCGAAGCAGAGAATCGCCATCGCGACGAGGGCTTCGATCAGGGTGAAACCCGGGTCGCCGCGCCGGCGCGCCGCTCGATCGGCGGTGTCCCCCGGAACCCCGGATCTGAAGGCGTTCAGTTGGTCCATCGGGCACCATTCCAGCGCCACTCGCGGATGAGCGCGGTGGGGCCAAAGACGCTGACGGCGCGAGCGCTCAGCGGCTGATTGTCCCGGCCGAGGAATACGGTGCCGTTCACCGGGTCGCCGTTCTGGTCGACGAACTCGCCCGAGCTCGTGAACGCGACCGACGTCGCCCCGCCGAACGACCACGCGGCGGCGTTCCCGAAGGCATCGGGGGTGTCGGGGACTCCCCCGAACAGGCGAAACGTGTTTCCGGCCTCAAGCCTGACCTGGTTGATGACCGAGATGGCCGGCCCTGGCACCTCCACGCGCGAGATGACGATCCCGGCTGGGGCGGTGAACGACACCCGCACGTTGCGGCGTTGGGAGATGGCGGCCTCCCGCGCGATGCGCAGGGTAGACACCACTTGCGCTGCCCCGCTGTCGGCCCTGGCCGACAGCAGCGCGGTGGGCATCACCAGGACGGTGATCGCCGACAGGACAGCGATGAGCCCCACCACCACCAGCAGTTCGACCAGGGTGAAGCCCGCCGCCCGCATGGAGACTCCTGATATCCGCGTTCGCATGACCTCGTAGTCTGATCTCGGCCGTTCTTACAGCAAGGAATAGGCCGGGCGGAGCGTACCTGTTAACTATTCAGCGACGGGCACTTGCGACCGTCACGGCGCTGGCGCGACATCGCCCGCAGTGGCGGATCTCGCTTCCCGATGACGGTACTGTGATCACTCCGGGCATGACGGCGCTTCGGCGATTGGATTCCGGCCGGAGCCGTTGGGCGGCCGTCCTGGATGGCCGCCGGTCGCGGACGGCGCGATCGAGCGAGCAGGCAACGTCGCCTGTCGCTCGCCTCGTGTCTATTCCCGGTTCTTCGGCCGCATATTCGCCGCGAGGATGCGCTTGCGCAGGCGGATGGACCTGGGCGTCACCTCGACCAGTTCGTCGTCGTTGATGAACTCGACGGCCTGCTCGAGGCCGAGCACGCGCGGCGGCACCAGCCGGATGGCCTCGTCGGCCGTGGACGCCCGCATATTCGTCTGCTTCTTCTCTTTCGTGACGTTGACGTCCATGTCCTTCGCCCGGGCGTTCTCGCCCACGATGAAGCCCTCGTAGACCGGCGTGCCGGGCTCGATGAAGATCTCGCCGCGCTCCTGGAGGTTGTAGATCGCGTACGCGGTGCTCGCGCCGGCGCGGTCCGCCACGAGCGCCCCGGTCGCGCGCGCCGGGATGGGCCCGAACCACGGCTGCCACCCCTCGAACAGGTGGTTCATGATGCCGGTCCCGCGGGTGTCGGTCAGGAACTGCGAGCGGAAGCCGATCAGCCCGCGCGTCGGGATCGAGAACTCGAGGCGCACGCGCCCGCTGCCGTGGTTCACCATCTTGGTCATCGTGCCCCGGCGGCCCCCGACCTGGGCGATGACGATGCCCTGGTGCTCCTCCGGCACGTCGATCACGAGCGTCTCGACGGGCTCGAACTTGTGGCCGTCCGTTTCCCGGGTGACGATCTCGGGCCGCGAGACCTGCAGCTCGAAGCCCTCGCGCCGCATCATCTCGATGAGAATGGAGAGCTGCAGCTCGCCGCGCCCGATGACGCGCACCTGTTCCGGCGAGTCCGTATCCTCCAGGCGGATCGAGACGTTGCCCAGCAGCTCCCGCTCGAGGCGGTCGCGCAGCTGGCGCGACGTGACGAACTGTCCCTCGCGCCCCGCCATGGGTGACGTGTTGACGCCGAAGATGATCGACACCGTCGGCTCGTCGATCGCGAGCGGCGGCAGCGGGTCGGGATGCTCCGCGTCGGTGATGGTCTCGCCGATGGTGATGTCCGCGATCCCGGCGACGCAGACGATGTCGCCGGCGGCGGCCTGGTCCACATCGACGCGCTTCAGCCCGTCGAAGGCATAGAGCTTGGTGACGCGCGTCGGGTGCAGCGCTCCGTCCACCTTGCTGATGGCCACCATGTCGCCGAGGCTGACCCGGCCGTTGAAGACGCGGCAGACGGCGATGCGGCCGACGTAGTCGCTCGAATCGAGGTTGGCCACGAACATCTGCAGGGGAGCGTCCGGGTCCCCCGCCGGCGGAGGCACGTGCGACAGGATCGCGTCGAAGAGCGGGCGCAGGTCCGCGCCGGGCGAGGCAAGGTCCCTTGTCGACGTGCCCGCGCGCGCGTTCGTGTAGAGCACGGGGAAGTCCAGCTGCGCGTCGGTCGCGTCGAGATCGATGAAGAGATCGTAGACCTCGTTCAGCACGTCCTTCGGCCGCGCGTCCTGCCGGTCGATCTTGTTGATGACGACAATCGGCGGGAGGCGCCGTTCGAGGGCCTTCCGCAGCACGTAGCGGGTCTGGGGCAGCGGGCCCTCGGAGGCGTCCACGAGGAGGAGGACGCCGTCGACCATCGACAGGGTGCGCTCCACCTCGCCGCCGAAGTCGGCGTGCCCGGGGGTGTCCACGATGTTGACGAGCACACCGCCGTAGTGGACGGCGGTGTTCTTGGCCATGATGGTGATCCCGCGCTCCCGCTCGAGGTCGATGTTGTCGAGCGCGCGCTCGGCCACGCGCTCGTTCGCGCGGAACGTGCCGCTCTGGGCGAGCAGCGCATCGACGAGCGTCGTCTTGCCGTGATCGACGTGGGCGATGATGGCGATGTTGCGCCGCGCGGGGTTGGCCACCGACGGCGGGGCGGATTGGTGCTCGGACATCCCTTCAGTATACCGGCCCGGCGCCCGCCCGGCCGCCCTTTCCGGGCGCGGAGGGCGCCCGGCCTTCGTGTAGACTGTGGCCGATGCCCGAGCCCGTTCTCGCCCGGACCGCACTCGTCACCGGCGCCTCGGCTGGCATCGGCAAAGCCCTCGCCGAGGTGTTCGCGGCCGAGGGATTCGATCTCGTCCTGACCGCGCGGCGGGCGGATCGCCTCGAGGCCATCGCCGCGGATCTCCGCCAGCGGTTCGGCCGGCGCGTCACGACGATCGCCGCCGACCTGGCGGACCCGGCGGCCCCGGCCCGCATCGTGGACGACATCGCGAAGGCCGGCATCACGATTGACGCCCTGGTCAACAACGCGGGCTACGGCGTGCCGGGCAAGTTCACGGACACGACCTGGGAGGCCCAGCGTGACATGGTGCAGGTGATGGTCGTGGCGCTCGCCGAGCTGACCCATCACCTGTTGCCCGGCATGATCGCCCGGCGCTACGGGCGCATCCTCAACATCGGCTCCGTGGCCGGCCTCGTGCCGCAGTCGGCCGGGCACCCGCTCTACGGGTCGAGCAAGGCGCTCGTGATCGGCTTCTCGCAGTCGATCGCCCTCGAGGGCCTGCCGCACAACGTCTACACGACGGCCGTCTGCCCCGGGTTCACGTACAGCGAGTTCCACGACGTCAACGGGATGCGGCCGCAGGTGAGCCGGTTGCCGACGTTCATGTGGATGGACGCGGCGACGGTAGCCCGCCAGTCGTTCGACGCCGTGATGACCGGGCGGATCATCCACGTCCCCGGCTGGTGGAACAAGACCGTGGTCTTCCTCGCCCGCTACATGCCGCAGTGGCTTGTCATGGCGGTCGTGAAGCGGGTGTCCCGCACGTACCGCAAGGCGTGATGCCCTGATACCGTGACCGTCATCTTCTCCGCCGCCCTGCTCGCCGCCCTGCTGGCGCTGGGTGTCGCGGAGCGCCGCGCGCGCGACAGGGCCCATGCGGCCATCCCCATCCGGATCCATGTCAACGGGACCCGCGGCAAGAGCACCGTAACGCGCATGATCGCCGGCGCGCTGCGCGAGGCCGGGATCCGGTGCGTCGCCAAGACCACCGGCACGGAGCCGCGCCTGATCCTGCCTGACGGCAGCGAACGCGCCATCCGCCGGCGAGCGCCCGCCAGCATTCGCGAGCAACTCTGGGTCCTGCGCGAAGCGCGGGCACTGAACGCCGCGGCCCTCGTGGTCGAGTGCATGGCCGTCGATCCCGCGCTCCAGGGGGTCTCCGAGCGCCACATGATCCGGTCGACCGTCGGCGTGATCACCAATGCCAGGCTCGACCATGCCGAGGTGATGGGCACGACGGTTGACGATGTCGCGGAGGCGCTCTCGGCGACTATCCCTGCGAAGGGAACGGTCGTCATCGGGCCGACCGCCGGAGCCCAGGTGCTCGTCCGCGCGGCGCAAGGGCGCGGAACCCGGGTCGTGCGTGCCGGCGCGAGTGACCGGTCCGGCACCGGCGCTCCGGCCCGGCCGTGGTCGGTGGACAACCTGGACGTCGCGCTCGCCGTCACCCGCGCGCTCGGCATCCCGGACGACGCCGCCCGTCGGGGCATGCTCGCCGCGGCGCCCGATCCGGGCGCCCTCAGCACGGACTCAGTAGACCTGAGGACCCGCCGCGTTGACGTCGTCGATGCCGCGGCCGCGAACGATCCGGAGTCGCTCGTGCGGCTGCTCGAGCCTCGCGCCCGCGATGCCGTGTTCGTCTTCCATCACCGCCTCGATCGGCCGCTTCGGCTCAGGCAGTTCAGCGACGCCCCGCCGTGGACCCGCCCGGCGGATCGTGTCGTCGTCACGGGCGACCGGCCGGACTGGGCGACGTGGCGCCGGCTGCGCCGGGATCTGCCGGGCCCGCGCCTCGTGTTCGAACGTCCCGCGCGCCTCGCGGCCTCGCTCCGCCGGAGCCTGGGTTCGCCGGCGGACCCGGACCTCGTGGTGTTCTGCGGCAACACAAAGGGCTTCCACCGGCAGTCGGTGCTCGCCGGGCTCCAACGGGGCTGACATGGTCGAACTCGCGCTGGGCCTCGGCATCGCGCTCAACCTGCTCTTCACGGAGGTGCTGGGCCTGACCTCGGGCGGCCTCGTCGTGCCCGGCTATCTCGCGCTGCACCTGTCACAACCCGCGCGTCTGCTCGCGACGATCGCCCTCGGCGGCCTGACCTTCGCACTCGTCCGGTACGGATTCTCGCGGATGGTGATTCTGTACGGCCGCCGCCGGTTCGGCGTGACGATCCTCACCGGCTTCGTCCTGCACGGCCTCTACACGCTCGCGCTCGCGTCGAGCCCGGCGCCCGCCGACCTGCGGGTCGTCGGGTTCATCGTTCCCGGCCTGATCGCCAACACGGCTCTGTCGCAAGGGTTCTGGGCCACGGTCGGCACGACGATGGTCCTCGCGGTCCTCGTGCGGCTGCTGCTCGCCGCGGCGGGGCCATTCCTGGCGTAGCGGTGCGGACATGCTGACACCAGCGGCGCGCGCCCGGTTACCCAGGTGGCTCCCGGCCGCAGTCGGCGTGGTCCTGACGGCGTGCCTCGCGGCGCTGGCGTCGGGCGGGGCGCCGCTTCCCCGCTGGCTCGCGCCACGGGACCTGCCGGGGATGGCGGGCGCGGGACCGGCCGCCGCGGAGGCCGAGCGCCTCTGGCGCGGCGCCGTCGAGGACATCGCGCGCGCACGGGGCGTCGCGCCAGACGAGGCCCTGATCGGCAGTGAACTGACGCCGCTCGTCACGACGCTCGGCGAGATCGAAGCGAAACGCGTGAGTGCGTCGCCGGCGTGGAGCCGCGTGCTGGTTGCCGAGTTCCGCCGGGCGGGAATCAGGGAGGGCGATGTCGTGGCGGCGTCGTTCTCGGGGTCGTTTCCCGGCCTGAACCTGTCGGTGATGGCGGCGTGCCAGGCGCTCGGGATTCGGCTCGCCGCTGTGTCGTCGGTCACCGCATCGTCATTCGGCGCCACCGACGCCGGGTTCACATGGCCGGAGATGGAAGCCCGCCTCGTCCGTGACGGGAAGCTGCGCCCGGCGTCTGTCGCCATCTCGGCGGGCGGCGACGGAGATCAGGCGCTGGGCCTCGATGAAGACGGACAGGTGCTCGCCCGCGAGATCGCGGCCCGTACTGCGCGGCAACTTGGCGCGCGCCTCATCGGCCCGGCGGCCTTCGACGACGCGATCCGCCAGCGGTTCGAGGCGTTCGAGGCCGCGAGCGGGCGCCGCCGTCTCGCCGCGTTCGTCAACGTCGGCGGCACGGAGGCGAGCCTCGGGCTGTCGCCCGCGATTCTCAGGGTGCGCAGCGGGTGGCTCGACCGGACCGGGTTCGACACGTCGCCCGGACGCGGTCTCGTCGCGCGGATGGCCGAACGCGGCGTCCCCGTCCTGCACCTGCTGAACGTGCACGACCTCGCCGTCCGCTGGGGGGTGTTGTAACGGCTCACGCGGACGCTGGCAGGCCCTGTGCCTGAAGCACGATCCGGCCTGCGCGCCTTCGAGGACGAGCATTTCGAACAGCCGCCGGTCATCATGGAGCGGAACGCCCCATGCGCGATCGTGGTAGTCGAGATAGAGGGAATCCGAACGGGGCCAGGGACAGCGGACGGGATCGCTCATTGGGCCGTGAGGCGAGTACGGCCGACCGAGGTCCGGCTGTTGCTGCCCGTCGCGCGGCCGGTGTGCGAGTGAGTCCGCATCGGGTCCTGCGCCATCTCCAGCCCGCGGGACGTGCGCCCGCAGACCTTGCACCGGAGGAACATCCGCGTCCCGTCGGACTTCACCGAATAGTCGTGACCGGTCAGACAGCAGCCGAGCCGCTGCCAGAGCGAGGACGCCATCGCCCCTCCTGTCGGGCTGGAAACGTCGTACAGGCGCCAAGGCGCCCAGCGGTAATTTCGGGTCCAAGTCGAAGCTTGTCAAGCACTTCCACCCTGCGGCGCGATCTTTCGGTGCAGGACCGCGCACTCCTGTGCAGTGCTCCGCCGCCCGACCGGCGACGGGCGCTACTCGACTCGCTCCCGTATCGCCCATCCTCGCGCACGCCCTTCCAGGACGACGAGGTCGGCGGGCACGCGCTCGACAGGCACGACGCCGGGCGCCAGCCGGCCCTTGACCGCCAACTCCAGGCAGATCGCCGCATGCCAGCCTGTCAGGCGCTGCATCGCCGTTAATCCCGTGGACTCGTCATAGCGATCGATGAGTTCGACGACAGCCTCGGCGGGTCTCCCGCCCCGCTCGCCGCTCGCCTTCACTCGCATCACGCAGACGTCCGGGACAGTCGCGGCACCCGCGCCCAGGCGCGGACCGAGCAGCGCGTGAAACACCTCGCGCGGGATGATCTTCGCACCGCCGGCATCGATGGGTTCCAGTCCCATCAGCCCGAGATCGCGGTACGCGATGAACCGGTCGCAGTGGCCCGGGTACCGGAGCGTCTTGTTCTCGAGCCGATCGAGGGTGCCCTTCCAGCTCCACGGGGCTGTCGAGAGGCCCCCCGACGTGACGAACGCCTCGAGCGTGCCGATGGGCGCGTCGAACTGCAGCTGCTCGAGGTCGGCGAAGCACGGAACGTTCACGACCTCGCCTCCGCGGAGGAAGTTCGCGTGCCCGTCGTACTCGTTGGTGAGGCCGCTCATCGCGAACGTCGAGACGAAGTTCCACGGCGGTTCCGGGTGCTGGGGCAGCCCGCCGTCCCAGATGAGCACCTCGCGCGCGCGGTCGAGCATGCCCATCGCGTAGGCGGCCAGCGACACGTTCAGGCCGGGTCCCATGCCGGTGTCGGGCACGATCGTGATACCCGCGCGCCTGGCGTCCGCGTCCAGTTCGTGCTGTTCGCGCACGACGCCGGTGTGCCCCCCGAGATCGACCATGTGCGCGCCCAGGGCGATCGCCACGCGCGTCAAGCCGAGATTGACGTTGTAGTGCGCGGCGCTCAGGATCGCGCCCGCGCCAGCGAGCCGAGACGCGATCGCGGGAGGATTGGACGCGTCGCCGCGCTGCCCGTCGGCAACGGTGCGGCCGACGAGCGCGTTGACCCTCGCGGCGGCAGCCTGCGCGGCGTCTTCGTTCGCGTCGAGGAACAGGATGTCCGACGCGTCACCGTGGACGGCGAGATCGTAGGCGGCGGCCAGCCCCTGGCGGCCGGCGCCGATGACGGCATATGTGCACGACATGAAACCCCCTCCCCTGCGCGCGGCAGGGACGCAATGGCTACGAGTGGTGCGGATGAGTGTGCGGAGGGAGAAGGACGGGTCAGAGGCCCGCGGCGAGGGCGCACAGGCGCCGCGGAGACCACGTCGTGCGCGGGACTGCTGCCGGCATGACCAGGATTATCGCACGGCCTGCAACCCTACGCCGGGTAGTCCGGGGCGTCCGGAACCGACACGCGGGTGAGCGCATCGGCCGCCCGGTCCTTCGCGAGGCGCGAGCCCGTCAGACAGCCATCCAGCTTCGCGCGAAGCCGCTCGAAGGGTTCGAGGCCCTCCCGATTGACGCAGGGCCCGGCCTTCCACGGATGCGAGCCGTCGACCTCGACGACATCCGTGTAGAAGCGCGCCGTCGCAGCGATGCCGGGGATGACGTCGTCGAGCAACTCGAGTTCCGCCGCCCCGTAGCACGAGGATTGGCCCGCCTCGCCCCACGCGGGGTGAGGGCGGTAGCCGTAGACGAGTTCCGTGCAGACGCGGGCCACCTCGCCGGCCGCGCGGGCCGCCTGGACGTGGCACACGTCCATCAGGAACGGCACCAGCTCCGGCACCCGGGCCGCAACGGCCGGGTCGCCGGGGCCCTGCCGTTCGAGTTCGATGACGTCCAGCGCCTGCTGGCGCGCCGCCAGGATCCACGCGAGGGCATCCGCCATCGGGAAGCTCACGCCCTGGCGTGACCCCTGGTAGAGCTTCGCGCCGTCCGGATCGGTGGCGCGCTGCAGGTGACGCAGGGTCCAGCGCCAGAGCTGCATCGCCGTCGCCAGCGTGCAGGCGCCCGTCCCGGGCCGCTGGGAGGACAGCTGGCGCATCTCTTCTGCCCAGAGCCCGAACTGGAGGAGGAAGACCTCGTCGGTCATCGCCACTGAGAGCTGCCGGCGCTGCACGGCCTCCGGCCCCTCGTAGGTGGCCTCGAGCTGCGCGTCCATCCACTTGTGGCCGAGAAAGCCCGGGCCGTCCTCGGTGAGGCCGATGCCGCCCAGCAGGCTGACCGCTTCGCGCATGAGGTTCGCGCCGTGCCCGGTGTTCCACAGCTTGACCGCAGGGGACAGCACGTTCGCCACCGCTTCCAGAATGACGATCCGGACCTGCGGGTTCCGTTCGAGCGTCGTGAACCGTTCCGCCTTGCGCCTGCCTGCGGGTTTCGCAGCTTCCGCGAGGTACTCCAGCGCGTCATGCGACGCCGCGGGACCGGGTGCGGACGTTCCTTCGCATAGTCGATCGAGCTCGTCGAACACCCGGGCCGCTTCGAAGCCCAGCGACGCGGCCGCCTCACCGGTCGCCCAAACGTCGATCAGGCGGTGCAGCACGTCCTCCTTCTGCTGCAGGCCCAACTCGAACCTCGGCGACCCGGGCTGGACGTTCTCGCTCCCGCGGAACCGGGTGCGCTGGTACCGGATGATGGGTTCCACGGCCGAGAGCAGCTTGGCCGCGGTCATGAGCCCCACGGTGACCCGCGTGCGGCGGAAAACCGTCTCGACAGTCTCGGCGTGCGACACGCACGGGACGATCGTGCCGTCCCGCACGGTATACCCGCCGACGATGCGGCTGGCGGGCACGCGAAGGCTGAACACCGGGTCGCGCGTGGACGACAGCTGGTGGACCAGCGTCCTGGCAGGCGCCCCCCGATCGAACACGCCCGGGTCCGACGCCTCCAGGATCAAGACGCAGCTGCCCTTGATCCGCGCGTCGGCCGAGTCGACCGCCGCCACGACGAAGTCGGCGAAACCCATCCCCGTGATGAACCGGCCTCGCTTCTCGACTTGAAGGACGGGCTCCTGGCCCTCGACCCACTCGGCGACGCGGACCGAGCCCCCGAGCATCCCCGTCTCCACGCCCGCGTTCGGGATCGGCTCGGTCAGCGCGAACGCTCCACGCCGGGGCCGGCTGCCTCGTGCGGCATCCCCGGCTGGCGCGCGCAGGTAGACCTCCCGCTGCTCGCCGGTGCCGAATGCCCGGATCGGCGCGAGCGCGAGGGCGCTCGCCAGGTGGGTCGTGGCCGCGCCGCCATCGACCCACGCGAGCTCGAACGCGGCAAGGGCGGAGGCCAGGTTCCCGGGCCGATCGAGCGGCCCGTCCTGGCCGGCGCCAGTCCCCGGCCCACTCAGCCCGGCATCGTCGAAGGCGCGGAGGAGGTCGTTCTTCTCGGGCGTCCACGCGTGGGTGTTGCGCCCGCCGCCGGCCACGAGCCGTGCCACGGGGCCTCGTGCGACCCGGCGTGCCGATTGCACAAGCTGTCGCAGGTCCGCCCGGTCGGCGAACCGCCACAGAATCGCGCGCGCGTCATCGTCGGGGAGGCGTTGCAGCATCGGGACGGTCCTTCCGTACGAGGGCCCGGGGCGCAGGGTGAGGACTAACGTACTTCCGGCGGCAGGGGCGACGCAACCCGAGGGCTCAGCGCGGCTGCACCGGTTGAGCATTTCGCGTTGCCTGCGCGCGGCCCTCGCGGTATCGTGGCGGAACTGGAGGGTTTCCCCATGGCAGACGACCTGACCCGACGCGAGTTCGTGATCCTGGGCGTAGCCGGCGCAGCCGCGCTCGCGGTCAACCCGGCCCTTGGCGCGGTGGCCCCGCCCATGCCGGAACGGGCGCTCGGCCGCACGGGCCACATGGTGCGCCTGTTCAGCCTGGGTGGCCAGGCGTCCCTCGAGCAGGCGGACAAGCACGACGTGTCGATCGCGATCATCAACCGCGCGATCGATCTGGGCGTGAACTACCTCGACACGGCCGCGGCGTACGGCCGGCCGCGCACGCCCGATACGCCGCGCTGGGAGTTGAACGGCATCAGCCAGACGTTTCTCGGCGAGGTCATGGCGACGCGCCGGAAGGAGGTCTTCCTCGCCAGCAAGACCGACGACCGCACGCGCGACGGCTCGCTCCGGCTCCTCGACCAGAGCTTGAAGCTGCTCAAGACCGACCACCTCGACCTCTGGCAGCTGCACAACGTCATGCGCGGCGACCAGATCGAGCAGATCTTCGCCAAGGACGGCGCCCTCGAGGCGCTCCTCAAGGCGCGCGACCAGAAGATGGTCCGTTTCCTCGGGATAACCGGGCATTACGATCCCGGCCCGCTCATCACAGGGCTCGAGCGGTTCGACTTCGACACGATCCTGATGGCGCTCAACCCGGCCGACCCGCACCGCTTCCCCTTCAAGGCGGAGCTGCTGCCGCTCGCCAGCAAGAAGAAGATGGGCGTCATCGGCATGAAGATCCCCGCGCGCGATCGCCTGCTCCGCCCGGATGGCGTCTCGACGATGAAGGAGGCGATGAACTATACGCTGACGCTGCCGGTGAGCACCGTCATCATCGGCTGCAAGACGGTCGAGCAACTCGAAGAGAACGTCGCGATCGCGAAGGGCTTCGCGCCGCTCCCGCCTGCCGAGATGGCCCGCCTCGAGGGCCTCACCGCGAGTTACGTGGCCGAGGCGGCATGGTTCAGGAAGCCGCCGGCTCCGGGCGGGCCCGTGGAGAACGATCAGAACACGGACTGACGCCGGAACGACACGAGTCGCGCACCAGAGGGAACAGGCATGAACGCGATCGTCCTTCGTGAAATCGGCGGCCCCGAGCGGCTGGTGCTCGAACAGGTGCCGGACCCGGAGCCGGGTCCCGGACAAGCCATCGTCCGTCTTCGCGCCGCCGCGATGAACCACCGCGATGCCTGGATCCGGCAGGGCCAGTACGCCGGTATCAAGCTGCCGATCATCCTCGGGTCGGATGGCGCGGGCGTGGTGGTGGCTCTCGGCGACGGCGTCGACGCCGCGTGGCAGGGGGCCCACGTGGTCATCTACCCGAGCCTGGACTGGGGTTCCGACAGCCGGGTGCAGGGGTCATTGCATCGCATCCTGGGCCTGCCCGACGACGGCACGTACGCCGAGTATGTGCGGGTCCCGGCCGCCAATCTGTTCCGCAAGCCCGCCGCCCTGTCGTGGGAGGCGGCGGCCGCGCTCCCGCTGGCAGGCCTGACGGCGTATCGGACCGTCGTGTCGAGGGCCCGCGTGCAACCGGGCGAGACGGTGCTCGTGACCGGCATCGGCGGCGGCGTCGCGACGTTCGCGCTGCTGCTCGCGAGGCAGGCGGGTGCACGGGTCTTCGTCACGTCTGGCAGCGATGCGAAGATCGCGCGAGCCGCCGAGCTCGGAGCCTCGGGAGGCGTGAACTACAGGTCCGAAGGCTGGGGCAAGGCGGTGCTGTCACTCACGGGCGGCGGACCGGACGTCTGCATCGACGGCGCCGGCCGGGAGGCGTTTCCGACGCTCCTGGAGATTGTCCGCCCCGGCGGGCGCATCGTCACTTTCGGAGCCACGACGGGATCGCCCTCGACGATCGAGGTCCGCCGGATCTTCTGGAAGCAACTCAGCGTCCTGGGCAGCACCATGGGCACGCCGGACGAGTTCGCCAGGATGCTCGAGTTGTTCGACGGCGCGCTGGAGCCGGTCGTAGACCGCGTCTTCCCGCTCTCCGCCGCAGCCGACGCGCATCGTCGGATGGACCAGGCCGGTCAATTCGGCAAGATCGTGCTCACCATCTGAAACTGGGGTCAGGCACTATTTCTCATGAAGCGCCCGCTGATGAGAAATAGTGCCTGGCCCCGATTTCGACGCCGGGAGGAACTGGAGCAGGAGCAGCCCCGCGGCCAGCACGATCACCGCCGCCAGCGTGGGCCTCCAGCCGAGAAACGCCTGCGACCCTGCGCCGACGGCGGCGGCCAATGCCTTGTTGTAGACGAGCGTGGCCGCGATGCCGTTGTTCAGCGCGTGCGCGACGATGCTGGTCCAGATCGATCCTGTGCGCCAGACGAGCCACGACAGCAGCAGCCCGATGAAGAACGTCGGCAGCAGGCGGTAGATCGAACTGTGTGCGAGGCCGAACAGGAGCGCGCACCCGGCGATCGCCGGCCACACGCCCAGGCGGCGCAGGCCGGAGAGCAGCAGCCCGCGGAAGAACAGCTCCTCGCACACGGCCGGCGTGAGGGCGATGACCAGCCAGACCACCCAGAGGGAGGCCGGCTTCCCGTCGAGCAGGAGCAACTGCTCGAGCGCACGCACGAGCGACTCGGGCGGCGGCAGCACGCGGATGAGGACGCCCGACGCCACGGCCCAGGCGGAGCCGCCGATGAGGACGGCCGCGACCAGGCCGAGCACCGGTGGGCGCCGGAGCGCGAGGGTGCGCCTGAACCCGAACCCGAAGACCGCGACGGCCACCAGCGTCGGCGCCAGGAAGAAGCCGTACTCCGTGACGAGCAGCGTGAGGACCGTACCTGACGCGCGGAGCAGCAGGCTTCCATAAAACGTCAGGACGAGGACGCCGGCGAAGGCCGTCAGCACGAACGCAGGGCCCGGCACCCCGTCCTTCTGGCGGTCGAACCCCAGCAGGGCGCGCACCGACTCGCGCCCGCCGAGCAGCACCTGCTCGCGGGCGTACACGCGCGCGGCCAGCAGGACCGCCAGCATCGCGTACGCGGTCGACGAGAGCAGGGAGAGGAAGACGAGATCGGGCGCCGCCTCGCCGATGAGCAGCGCTTTGATGAGCAGCGCGATGTTGACGACGGGCACGAACGCGGTCCATGCGTTCAGCTCGATTCCTCGCAGCATCGTGACGCCGGCCGGCAGCGCCAGAAGCATGTAGACCGGCGTCAGGAAATTCTGGCCGTCCTTGAAGTCCTTGGCGAACGTGGCGAGCGCGAGGAACACCGCCGTGATGAAGCACGTCACGGGCACGAGCATCACGAACGCCAGCGCCAAGGTGGAGGGCGCTACGCTGATCGACTCGCCGGGCAGGATGCGCATCATCGTGGCGCCGAGCGAGAGCACGTTGGCGAACGCGGCGATCAGGCTCGTCACCCACACAGCCAGGTACTTCCCCGCGACGATCTCGAGCGAGCTGACGGGCGCGCAGAGCAGGGTCTGCATGGTGCCCCGCTCCTTCTCGCCCGCCGTCAGGTCGATGGCGGGGTAGAACCCGCCGAGCAGCGACATCGTCACGAGGAGGAACGGCAGGAAGAGGCCGAGGATCTGCCCCGCCTGGCGTCGCTCCGCGGCCACGTTCGTGGCCCGGATGTCGAGGCCTGTCGAGAAACCGGCGTCGAGGCCGCGATCGCGCTCGCGTTCGCTGACGAGCGCCTCGCGGTAGCGGTTGAGGCTCGCCTCGATCCGGTCGCGCGCCTCGCGCGAGTCTTCGCGCACCGAATCGTAGTAGATGGACACGCTGCCGGCCCGGGCCTCGGCGAGTGCCGGCCCGACGTCGGGCCAGAGGACGAGGACCGCGTCCACCCGCCGGCTCGTGACACACTCGCGGGCGGCGACGAGCACCGGCGTCTCGGGCTCCTGCTCGCGGGAGCGGGCGGCGCTCGCCCCGTCGCGGCGCCCCCCGGACGAGCGGGCCTCGCCCGGCGGCGGAGCGGCCGGCACCCTCGGACGCGACAGCGTGCCGCGCTCGAGCCCGTCGGCGACCGCGCGCGGTGGCAACGCGGACACATCAATCGCAATCTTGCCTCCGTGACCGAGGGCGTCCCGCGCCCCGGGCGGCAGCGCGCCCCAGACCGCAGCCATGGACGTCCGCTCGACCGTCGCCGCGGTCTGCGACGTCTGCAGCTTGCTGAACCCGATCATGAGCAGCGGGTAGAGGAGCACCGGCAGCACGATCATCATCAACAGCGTGCGCCGATCCCGCAGGGTTTCTGTCAGCTCCTTGCGGAGGATCTCGATGACGATCGCGGGCCTCATCGGCCGACCGCCTTGCCGGATCTCGCCTCGAACGCGGAGAGGATCGCGTCGACGGCGCCTTTGTCGAGCCGCAGCATCAGCGGCTCTCCCCCGGTCTCGATCGCGAGCGTGTGCTGCGCGCTCGGGATGAGGCCCAGCCGCTTCTTCTCCGTCTTCGTGTAGGACGCGCGGGTGACCTCGCCGTATCGCACGCTGCGAAGAGCGGCGCCGCCTTTGGCGGGCGTCACGCTGAGACGGTCGTGGCCGAAGATCAGCACGGCATCCGAGGTCCGCTCGGCAGCCCCGTCCCGGATCACCAGCTTCACGCCGTGGAACGAGCGGTCGCCTGTCCCGTCGGCGGCCATCTCGCCCGCAGGAGCCGGCGCGGCGGTCGTCTGGCCCGCGCCCGCCAGCGGCGCGTCGTGAGGGATCGAGGGAAGCGGTTTCGAAGCGAGCGGGGGCCTGGACGCCACTTTCTGACCGGGCGCCGGCTTCGGCGACGGCCTGGGGGGCGGAGCCTCCTCGGCTGCCACCGGTGCGGGTGTGGCGCTCTCCGAAGGAGCAGCGGCGCCGGGCTCGGTCGCGGCCGCCGGCTCGGGCGGCGCTGACGGCGCGGCCCCTCGCGTCCAGAAGTAGGCGCCGGCTGCGGCGAGGCCCAGCAGGACGATCAGCAACACCACCACGCCGGCGCCCATTCGCGCCGGAGCGGCAGCCGACGCAGGCCCGGGAGCGAGCGCAGGCGCCGCCGCGATTGCCGCCGGACCCTGCGCGGAGGCCGCCGCCGGGGACGCCGTCGTCGCGAGCGGCGAAGCGAGCGCCCGAGCGGACCCCGAGCCGATTGGGGCCGCGATGGGAGCGACCTCATGGGATCCGGACGTCCGTCCCGTCGACGCCGGCGGCCCGGGAATCGGCGGCGCGGCTCCGAAGGAATCGGCCGGCGCCCCGCTGCGCAGCCGCACGATGGCCGCCTCCCGCGATGTCGACAGGCCGAGCGCCGCTTCGAGCACCGCCCGGAACTCCGTGGCGTTCTGGTACCGCGACGTCGGGTGCTTCGCGAGCGCGCGCAGGATCGCCTGGTCGAGCCAGTCCGGCAGCTCGGGAACGAGAAACCGCGGCGAGGCGGGCGGTTCGTTCAGGTGCGCCTGGCGCAGCGCGAACTCGGAGCGATGATCGAACGGCAGCCGCCCGGTGAGCAGTTCGTACAGCATGACGCCGACCGAGTAGAGGTCCGACCGGGCGTCTCCCGGCTGGTTCTGAATCTGCTCCGGCGCGAGGTACGCCAGGACCGCGAGCAGGCGGTCCTCGCGGGTCTTGCGATTCGCGCCAAACGCGTGGCCGATGCCGAAATCCAGCACCTTGGCGGTCCCGTGCCGAGTCACCATGACGTTCGTCGGGCGCAGCGCGTGGTGCAGGACGCCGCGGCCGTGCGCGAACTCGAGCGCGCGCAGGATCTGCACGGCGCAGCTCACCGACACATTCGTCTCGAGCCGGCCCGACTGGTGCCGCACCTGCTCGAGCGTGGCCCCGGGCACGTACTCGATAAAGAGGGCGAGGTCCGGGCCGACGCTCACCAGTTCGTAGATCGCCCCGATGTTCGGATGTTGCAGCTTCTTCAGCGCCGGGGCCATCGATCGCAGCCGGTCGGCGAGGAGCGCGTCCCCCGACACCTCGCGAGCGAAGATGCGGAACGCGGCCTCCTTCCCGGTCGCCCCCTCGACCGCCCGGTACACCCCGCCCAGGCCGCCGTCGCCGAGCGCCTCGGTGAGGCGGTAGGTCCCGATGCTCGTGCCGACCAACGACGGGCCCTTCATGGCCGTCCCCCCTCGCGTCCGACACGTGCGAGAAACGCGTCGGTCAGGTTCGAGCGGTTCGCGCGCGCCAGCAGGTCGCCGAGGGCGCCCTCGTCAATGACGCGCCCGCGATGCAGCAGCAGGATCCGATCGCACAGGTACTCAGCCTCGCTCATGATGTGCGTCGAAAAGAGCACGGCCCTGCCGGCGTCGCGCTGGCGGCGGATGGACTCGACGATGAACTGGCCCGAGATCACGTCGAGCGCGACCGTCGGCTCGTCGAGGATGAGCAGCTCCGGCTCGTGGAGGAACGCCCGGGCGATGTTCGCGCGCTGCTTCTGCCCGCTCGACAGCGTGCCGCACGGCCGCGCGGCGAACTCTTCCATCTCGAGCTCCTCCACGAGCCGGGCCGTGCGCGCCTCGATGCGCGCGTCCGGCATGCCGTAGAGCCGCCCGAAGTACTTGAGCACTTCCCGAGTGGACAGGCGCTGGTAGAGCTGCGTGTCGCCGGAGAGGAACCCGAGCCGGCGCTTGGCCTCGAGGGGCCGTTCGTGGATGTCGACGCCACCCACCGCGACGCGGCCCCGATCGGGCGTCAGGATGCCCGCGAGCATGCGGAGCGTGGTCGTCTTGCCCGCGCCGTTGGGCCCGAGCAGGCCGACCACCTCGCCGGCCGATACGGCCAGGCTGACGCCGTCAACGGCCGCGACCGGGCCAAACCGCTTGACCAGGCCCTCTGCCACCAGCGTAGGAGCCATCAGTTCCCCAGGTTCAGCTATGCTACCACCAGACGAGGAGCCCATCCCGTGTCCCATCCGCATCTGTTCGCGCCGCTGACCATCCGCGAGGTGACCTTCCGCAATCGTATCGGTGTCTCGCCGATGTGCCAGTACTCATCCGCCGAGGGCTTCGTCAACGACTGGCACCTCGTGCATCTCGGCAGCCGGGCCGTCGGCGGCGCCGGCCTCGTGATCACCGAGGCGACGGCCGTCAGCCCGCGCGGACGCATCAGTCCGGCGGACCTCGGCATCTGGGACGACCAGCACGTGGCGGGTCTCCAGCGCCTCGCCGGGTTCATCCGGGCCCAGGGCGCGGTCGCGGGCATCCAGCTCGCGCATGCGGGGCGCAAGGCCAGCACGGCGCCGCCGTGGCAGGGCGGCCGGCCCGTGTCCCCCGCCGATGGCGGCTGGGAACCGGTCGCGCCGAGCGCCGTCGCCTTCGACGCGAACGCGCCGATCCCCCAGGCGCTGGACCGGGACGGCATCGTCGACGTCGTGAACGGCTTCCGCCGCGCGGCCGCCCGCGCCCGTGAGGCCGGCTTTCAGGTGGTCGAGGTCCACGCCGCGCACGGCTACCTCATCCACGAGTTCCTCTCTCCCCTCTCGAACCGCCGCGATGACGAATACGGCGGTTCGTACGACAATCGCGTGCGGCTGCTGAAGCAGGTCTGCCGCGCGGTTCGCGAGGAGTGGCCCTCCAGCCTGCCGTTGTTCGTGCGGGTGTCGGCCACCGACTGGATCGATGGCGGATGGCGCCCTGAGGACACGGTCGCGCTGGCCCATCACCTCTCGGACTACGGCGTCGATCTCCTGGACTGCTCGTCCGGCGGCAACGCGCCTGGCGTCGCGATCCCGGCCGGTCCCGGCTACCAGGTGCCGCTCTCGCAGCGCGTCAAGGACACCGTGCCGATGCTGACCGCGGCCGTGGGGCTCATCACCTCGGCGTCGCAGGCGGATCAGATCGTCCGGAACGAGCAAGCCGACATGATCCTGCTCGCCCGCGAGATGCTGCGCGATCCGTACTGGCCCCTGCACGCAGCGCGCCACCTCGGCGCCGACCTCGCCTGGCCCAAGCAGTACCTCCGCGCGAAGTAGCCCATGGTATGGTAGCGTCCGCGTGACGACCCCACGAACCGTGACCCACCGCCCGGCCCGCGTGCAGCTGTTCGCGACCTGTCTTGTCGATCGCTTCGCCCCGTCCGTTGGACACGCGACCGTGGCGGTGCTCGAACGGCTCGGACTCGAGGTCGACGTCGTCGACGGCCAGACCTGCTGCGGGCAGCCGGCGTTCAACGGCGGGTTCGTGGTCGAGGCCGCCGCCATGGCGAAGCACACGATCGATGTGCTGTCGCGGTCGGACGGTCCGGTGGTCATCCCGTCGGGTTCGTGCGCCGACATGATCGTGAACCACTATCCGGGACTCTTCGCCGGCGACGCCGTGTACGGCGAACGCGCCCGAGCCCTGGCCGCCCGGACCTACGAGTTCAGCGAGTTCCTCGTCGACGTCCTCGGCGTGGAACTCCCGGCGGCGCCGGACGGCCCGACCATCGCCTACCACGCCTCGTGCCACGGTCTTCGCGGCCTGGGGTTGCGCGACCAACCTCGGCGGCTGCTGGGCGCGGTCACCGGTGGGCACGGCGCGGACCTCCCGGACGCCGAGACCTGCTGCGGTTTCGGGGGCCTGTTCGCCGTGAAGATGGGCCCCGTCTCGGGCGCCATGCTCGAATCGAAGCTCGAAGCGATCGAGCAGAGCGGCGCCGACGTCGTCACCGCGACCGACGTCAGTTGCCTGATGCACATCGGCGGCGGCCTGCACCGCCGCGGAAGCTGCGCCCGATTGCAGCACATCGCGGAAGTTGTCGCGGAACGATTCCATGACTGAGGCCGCGCTGGCGTTCCACCGGCGGATCGACACGGCGCTCGCTGACGGCGCCCTGCGGGACGCGCTTGCCCTGGCGGCCGGACGGCTGGCCGACGGGCGCAAGGCGGCGATGGCCACGCTCGCGGAGGGCGAGGCCTACCGGG
Organism: uncultured Acidobacteriota bacterium; assembly: GCA_963809475.1. GTDB lineage: Bacteria > Acidobacteriota > Vicinamibacteria > Vicinamibacterales > JAKQTR01 > JAKQTR01. Next base: position 1,422,898 of record CAWEJS010000001.1, on the reverse strand, counting down.
ACGAGGCGCGCCGCATCAGGGCCGACGCGATCGCCGGGCTCGATCGCCACCTCGAGACCTTCGAGCGAACCGCCACTGCGAGGGGCTGCCAGGTCCACTGGGCCGAGACCGCCGCCGACGCGACCCGGATCGTGGCCGCCATCGCGCGCGACCACGGCGTCACGCTGGCGGTGAAATCGAAGTCGATGGTGACGGAGGAGATCGAGCTGAACGCGGGCCTCGAGCGCGCCGGGGTGCGCGTGGTCGAAACGGACCTCGGGGAGTTCGTCGTCCAGCTGGCCGGAGACCGGCCGTCGCACATCATCACGCCGATCATCCACCGCACCCGGCACGACGTCGCGCGGCTGTTCCGCGAGAAGCTCGGCGCAGCGCCCGAGGACGTCGCCGACATCCCCGCGATGACCGCGTTCGCCAGGCGCACGCTTCGCGCCGAGTTCCTCCGCGCGGGGATGGGCATCAGCGGCGTCAATCTCGCCGTGGCCGAAACCGGCACCCTGTGCATCGTCACGAACGAAGGCAACGGGCGGCTGACGACCTCCCTGCCCCGCGTGCACGTGGCGCTGCTCGGCCTCGAGCGCATCGTGCCGACGGCGGCGGATCTGTCGGTCGTGCTCGCGCTCCTGGCGCGCAGCGCCACCGGCCAGGCGTTGTCCGTCTATACGAACCTGATCACGGGGCCGCGGCGGCGCGGCGAGGGCGCCGGGCCCGGCGCGGAGGGTGAACCCGACGGCCCCGAGGCCCTGCACGTGGTCGTCGTGGACAACGGGCGCAGCCGCCTGCTCGGCGGGACGCTCGCCGAGATCCTGTATTGCGTGCGGTGCGGCGCGTGCCTCAACGTGTGTCCCGTCTACCGCCGCATCGGCGGCCATGCCTACGGCGGCGTCTACCCCGGCCCGGTGGGATCCGTCGTGATGCCGGGGCTCATGGGCCTGGATGACTGGTCCGAGCTGGCTCAGGCGAGCAGCCTCTGCGGGGCCTGCCGCGACGTATGCCCGGTGAAGATCGACTTGCCGCACCTGCTGCTCGAGTTGCGCCGGCAGGCGGCGGCGCGGCGCCTCGCTCCGCTCTGGCTTCGGGCGGTCATGCCGCTCTACGCGGCCGTCGTGACGCGGCCGCGCCTCTACGCATCGGCCGGCACGATCGCCGGTGTCATGGCGAAGCTCATCTGGCGCGACGGATGGATCCGCCGGCTCCCGGGGCCCCTCGCAGCCTGGACGGCGAGCCGGGACTTCCCCGTGCCCGAGGCCAGGTCGTTCCTCCGGCAGCATCGGGACCGACAGAGGGAGGCGGCACCATGACGCCGGCCCGCGATCGGATCCTCGCCTCCATCCGCGACGGTCTCGTGCGCGCCGTCCTGCCGGACGCTGGCGCCGCGCGCGATCGCCGCTGGCCGCCCGCCGCATCGGACGCCTCGCCGGACTCGCTCGTCGCGCAGTTCTCGGCGGCGCTCACCGCACTGTCGGGGCACGTGCATCGAGCCGCGGCGGCGGACGTCGCGGAGGTGGTGCTCGGAATCGCGGCGGGCTAACGGCGCGGCGTCGTGCCTGAGCTGGGACGACGAGCACCTGGGATGCCCGGGCCTGCTCGCCACGCTCGCCTCACGTGGCCTGGTGCGCGTTCCATATGATCTGCCCGCGGATCCCGAGCGGCGCCTCCAGGTCGCGCAGGATCTCGCCGCCATCGGCCTCGGGCTCACGGGCGCCCATGCCGCCCTCGCGGAGAGCGGGACACTCGTCCTTGTGGGCGGCCCCGGGCGCGGGCGCCTGGCGTCGTTGCTGCCGCCGGTGCACATCGCCATCGTCCCCGAGCGGCGGATGCGTCCGTCGCTCGCGGTGCTCGTCAGGGAGGAGCCACGCCTCCTCGACGGGGGCAGCAACGTGGTGCTCGTGTCGGGCCCGAGCCGGACGGCGGACATCGAGATGACCCTGTCGCACGGCGTGCACGGACCGAAGCACATCCACGTCATCCTGACCTCATGACGATCCGCAGTCTCCCCGGCCTTGGCGTGATCCGCGACAGCGACACGTTCGTCTCCCTCGACGCCTGCAGTGACGGCCACTTCAGAGCCGGCCGCGACGGCGTTCGCGAGGTGCTGACGCCATCCGACCGCCGCGTCGAATTCATCGTGTTCGACGACCGCACGCTGGCCTACGTCAACTCCGGCCTCGGGTATCCCGCGTACTATCCCGTGCACCCCGTCGCGCTCGAACGTCCGGTGCGCGCGGTCCTCATGGATCTCGACGGCACCACGGTCCGGAGCGAACCCTTCTGGGTGTGGATGATCGAAAAGGCGACGGGCAGCCTCCTCGGCGATCCGTCGTTTCGCCTGGACGAGGCGGACCTGCCGTTCGTGTCGGGGTTCAGCGCGTCGGAGCACCTGCAGTACTGCATCCGCAAGTACTGCCCGGACAAGGCCCTCGAGGACGCGAGACGGTTCTACTTCGAGCACACGCACCGGGAAATGCGCGAGATCCTCGAAGGACGCAGCCGCGCGGATGCCTTCGTGCCGGCCCGGGGCGTCAAGGAGTTCCTCCTCGCGCTGAAGCGCGACGGCATCCGCATCGGCGTAGTCACGTCGGGCCTGCACGAGAAGGCCTGGCCCGAGCTGGTGGCCGCATTCCGGACGATGGGCCTCGGGGATCCGAGAGCGTTCTACGACGCGATCGTCACGGCGGGCTTCCCGTTGAGGGCCGGCGAGGCGGGCACGCTGGGTGAACTGTCGCCGAAACCGCATCCCTGGCTCTACGCAGAGGCCTGCCGCGTCGGCCTCGGCATTCCCTTCAGCGAGCGCCATCACGTCGTCGGCATCGAGGACAGCGGGGCCGGCGTCTACGCGATTCGCCTGGCCGGGTTCACAACGATTGGCATGGCGGGGGGCAACATTGCCGGGAGCGGGACGCGGCCGCTCTGCCAGCACTACTGCGACTCGTTCGACGAGGTCCTTGCCATCATCCGCGGCGAGGCCTGAAGGAGAGCCATTCATGAACCTGATCCTGATCGGCGCGCCCGGGGCCGGCAAGGGGACCCAGGCCGACACCATTACGCGAGCGCTTGGCATTCCGCAAGTCTCGACCGGCGACATCATCCGCGCCGCGATCCGGGAGGAGACCGCCCTCGGCCTGGAGTTCAAGTCCTACGCGAACGCCGGAGCACTGGTGCCCGATGACCTCGTGAACCGGCTGGTCGAAGACCGCCTGGCGCAGCCCGACTGTGCGGGCGGCTTCCTGCTGGACGGGTTCCCGCGCACCCTCGCCCAGGCCGAATGGCTCACCCTCGCGCTTGCGAAAGGCGGCCGCCGCATCGATCGTGTCCTGCTGTTCGAGGTGGACGACTCGATCATCCTCGAGCGGATCACCGGGCGCCGCAGCGACCCCGACACCGGGCGGGTCTACCACGTGACGTTCGACCCGCCGCCGCCGGACGTCGCCCCGAGGATCGTGCAGCGGCCGGACGATACCGAAGCCGTGCTGGCCAGGCGGCTGGGCGAATACCACGAGAAGACCAATCAGGTCGTGCCCTACTACGAGGGCCTCGGGCTCCTCCGCCGGGTTGACGGGTTCGGCAGCGTGGCCGATGTCAGGCGGCGCGTGCTCATGGCCCTCGGGATCGACGCCGGCGCATCCGACTGACGGCCGAGGGCCCTCGCGCCCGGCGGTGGCCTACTCGAGCGACCGCATGTACTTCCAGCGCTTGGATTCACCCCGGCCGCGGGCCGGGGCGTTGAGCGTCGTGCGGAGCCTGCGGGCACGGGCGGCGGTGTCCCGGCAGCCGGAGCACGGCCGCTGGGCGAGGTCGTCGAGCGTGTACTTGTCGAGGACGCCGCGCAGTTCTCCGGTGAGGTTGACCCACATCGCCCGGGACGGGCACGCGTTGCTGTGCCCGCAAGTCTCGGGCTTGTCGACGCATTCCATCAGGCGCAACGGGCCCGTTGTGACTTCCATGACCTCGCGCAGCGTGATGCGCGCCGGCGGGCGTCCCAGCTTGTACCCGCCCGCCCGGCCGGGCCGGCCTTTGATGAGCGCAGCCCGTCGAAGCGGCCCGGCGATCTGCTCCAGATAGCGCCACGGCAGCCCGGTCGTCCTGGCGATGTCCTTCAAGCCGACGGGAGCTGCCTCGTCCAGGTGACAGGCGAGTTGCGACAGCATTTGCAGGCCGTACCGGCCGCGGGTATTCAGGCGCACATCAACCTCCAATAGTAATTCCTACTCTGAAGCTCGGAGTCCGTCAAGTTCTTCTGAAGACGGTCCCTTCAAGCGCCCCGTCCCGAGGAAGTCCGCTGCCCGTCGAACTCTGACAGCTCCCGTCGGAGTCGCGTATGATTCGCGCATTGACATCGCCGGCTCAGCCTCGTAGTCTCAGCGTCAGCAAGCCCCCGCCGAGCCCCCGCTCGGCCCTGGGAGCGGCGCATACCCCCCATACGCGCGTCCAGGGATCATGCGGATGGACCATCGAACCGCCCCTTCCGTTCGTGCGTACCCACAGGTACTTCAGGAGGTGCAGGCGTGCAACAAGGGATGACGCACTGCCGCTATGCCGAGGACGTGAACCCGGCGTTTCCGGCGGAGATCATGGCCAAGCCCGGCGGCGAGGCCTTACGCGACTGCATCCAGTGCGGGACGTGCAGCGGCGCCTGTCCGATGGCGGTCCACATGGACCTGACGCCGCGGCGGGTCATCGCGCTCACGCGCGCCGGCCTCGAGCGCGACGTCATGGAGTCGGCGACGCCGTGGCTGTGTGCGTCGTGCTACGAGTGCCAGGTCCGCTGCCCGCGCAAGATCAAGGTCACCGACGTGATGTACCTGCTGAAGCGCCGGGCCATCGAGAAGGGCGTGTACCCCAAGCGCTTTCCGGTCCCGATCCTCGCCAAAGCCTTTTACCACATGGTGGCGACGCACGGCCGCAATGCCGAGTCGCGGCTGGTCATCGAGCTGGCGCTGCGCACCAATCCCTTCAGCCTGCTGAAGATGGCGCCTATCGGCCTGAAGCTGTTGAAGACCGGGCGCATGGTCCTCGGCCAGGACACGATCAAGGACCCGGCGACGCTGAAGGCCATCCTCGACGCGATGGAGGAATCCTGAGATGACGGCCTACGCCTACTACCCGGGGTGCTCGCTCAACGGGCTCGGCAAGCCGTACGACGAGTCGATGAGGGCGGTGTTCGGCCACCTCGGCCTCGGGCTCGAAGAGATCCCCGACTGGAACTGCTGCGGCGCGACCGCCTACATGTCGGTCGACGGCGACAAGGCCGTGGCGCTCGCGGCCCGCAACCTGGCCCTGGCCGAGCCGATGAAGGCGGAGATCGTGGCGCCGTGCGCGGGGTGCTTCCTCGTGCTCTCGAAGGCGCAGCACATGATGGCCGACTACCCGGCGGTCGCGGCGAAGGTGAACAAGGGGCTGCAGACGGCGGGGCTGGCGTACACCGGGAGCGCCGTGGTGCGGCATCCGCTCGACATCCTGGTCAACGCCGTGGGCCTCGACCAGATCAAGGCGAAGGTCACGCACCCGTTGACGGGCTATCGCGTCGCGCCGTACTACGGGTGCCAGATCGTGCGCCCCTACGGCGGTTTCGACGACCCGCTGCAGCCGCAGACGATGGATCGGCTGCTGGCGGCGCTCGGGGCGCAGGTCGTGGACTATCCCCTGAAAGCGCACTGTTGCGGCGGATCGTTGATGGGCACGATGGAGGACATCGGCGTCCGCCTGAGCTTTCTGCTGCTGAAGGAAGCCAAGGGGCGAACGGCCAACATGCTCGCCACGGCGTGCCCGCTCTGCCAGTACAACCTCGAGGCGTACCAGGACAAGATGCGCCGCACGTACCACGAGGACGCCGCGCTGCCGATCGTCTACTTCACGCAGCTCGTCGGCCTGGCGTTCGGCCTGGCGCCGAAGGCCCTGGGGCTCCAGCGCAACTTCGTGACCGCCGAGCCGCTGCCGGCGATGGCCTGAGGGGGATTCCATGCCTGCGAACGAGACCTGCCGCATCGGCGTCTACATCTGCCACTGCGGCCTGAACATCGCCAGCAAGGTGGACGTGGACGCGCTCGAGAAGTACGCGTCCGGATTGCCGAAGGTCGCGGTGGCGAAGACGTACAAGTTCATGTGCTCGGACCCGGGCCAGCAGCTTATCAAGGACGACCTGGCGAAGCACACGCTCACGCACCTCGTGGTGGCCTCGTGTTCCCCGCTGATGCACGAGCCGACGTTCCGGGCCGTGCTGCAGGAGGCGGGGGTGAACCCCTACCTCTACCAGATGGTCAACATCCGGGAGCAGGTGTCGTGGGTCACGACGGATCTGGAGCGGGCGACGCAGAAGGCCCGCCTGCTCATCACCGCGGCCGTGCGGCGCGTCGCGCTTCACGACGCGCTGCAGCGCTCGACGGTGCCGGTCAATCCCAACGTGCTCGTGGTCGGCGCGGGGATCGCGGGCATCTCGGCCGCCCTGACCCTCGCCAGCGCCGGGAAGCAGGTCTACCTCGTCGAGCGCGACCCCAGCATCGGCGGGCACATGGCCCACTTCGACAAGACCTTCCCCACCCTCGACTGCGCGGCCTGCATCCTGACGCCGAAGATGACCCAGGTGGGCAAGCACAAGAACATCCACCTCATGGCGTACAGCGAGGTGGAGGAGGTGAGCGGTTTCATCGGGAACTTCACCGTGAAGGTGAAGCGCAAGGCGAGCTACGTGGACGCCGACAAGTGCACCGGGTGCGGCACGTGCTGGGAGCACTGCCCCGGCCGGCGGGTCCCCGCGGCCCGCGTCATCCGGAAGGACAAGCAGGTCATCGGGCGGACGAAGCCCGCGGCGGCGGCCGCGGCAGTTCCGCTCGCGGCGAGCCATTCATGAGCGGCGCCGCGGACGCGCGTCCGGCTCCCGGCACCGCGCTCGACGGGCCGCGCAGGGTCACGCTCGCCGACATCCGCACGGCGGTCGGGGCCGACGCGATCTGGTGCCCGGACCTGGCCGTGGCCGTGACCGGCGTGGTGGCCGCCGACCTGATGAGCGACGTGCTCGTCGACGGGCGGCCCGGGTTCGTGCTGGTCACGGGGCTCGCCAACGTCCAGACGATCCGGACGGCCGCCATCGCGGATCTGGCCGCCGTCGTGTTCGCCAGGGGCAAGGCGGTACCGCCCGAGGTGATTGAGTTGGCGCGGGAGATGAAGGTGCCGATTTTCACCAGCCCCTTGTCGCTCTTCGACGCGGCGGGAGGGCTCTACGCGACGCTGCGCGATCAGGCCGCGGAAGCCGGCGAGAGACGGCAGGCATGACGGATGCCGAGTTCGTGCACGCGTACGAGATCGCGGGGTCGGATTTCACGAACGCCGGCCGCGCGTCGACGAGCATCAAGGAGACGCTGAAGAACATGGGGCTCGCCTCGGCACTCATCCGGCGCGTCGCCATCGCGGCCTACGAGGCCGAGATGAACACCGTGATGTACGCGAGGCGCGCCACGATGACGCTGCACGTCTCGCCCGCGAGCGTGACGATCGACGTCCGCGACGAGGGGCCAGGCATCCCCGACATCCCGCTCGCGATGCAGGAGGGGTACTCGACGGCGACGCCCGAGATGCGCGAGATGGGGTTCGGCGCCGGGATGGGCCTGCCGAACATCAAGCGGAACACGGACGGGCTCGTCATCACGTCCGACGTGGGCCGGGGGACGACGGTCGTGATGACGGTGGGCGTGAGTTGAGATCATGATCGACGCGGGCTACCACTCGATTCGCTTCGACGCCAGCGCCTGCCACGGGTGCATGGCGTGCATGCGGGTCTGCCCGACGCAGGCCATCCGCGTCAGGCGCGGATCCGCGGCCATGATCGAGGATCGCTGCATCGACTGCGGCGAGTGCATCAAGGTCTGCCCGAAGAGCGCCGTCGTGCCGCTGACGGCGTCGCCGGCAGGCTTCGGCCAGTTCGACTATACGGTCGCGATCCCGTCGCCGGCCCTCTACACGCAGTTCGACGGGGACGTTACGCCCGGCACGATCCTCCAGGCCCTGCGCAACCGCGGGTTCAACGAGGCCGCGACCCTGTCGTGGGCCGGCGAGGCCGTGACCCGGGCGATCGAGCTGTTCCTCGCGGGCTACGACGGCCCGGCGCCGCTCATCTCGTCCTTCTGCCCGAGTGTCGTCCGGCTGGTCCAGGTCAAGTACCCCGAGCTGGTCGATCAGCTCCTGCCGATCCTCTCGCCCCGCGAGGTGGCGGCCCGCGAGGCCAAGCGGACGGCTGCGGCCGAAACCGGGCTGCCCGTCGATCGCATCCACGCAGTCTACGTGACGCCGTGCCCCGCGAAGATGGTCTCCATCGTCGATCACCCGGGCATGGACGCGTCCTACATCGATTCGGCGGTCGGCATCAGCGACTTGTTCCCGCTGCTGGCGCCCGCCATCCGCGAGGTCCAGACGAGCGGCGCACCCGTCCCGGAGACCGAGACGTCCGCGGGCCTCGGCTGGGCCTTTTCCGTCATCCTGCCCAGCACGCTGTCCGAGGAGCGCACGCTGTCGGTGTGGGGCCTGCCGAACGTGCTCCGCATTCTCGACGACATCGACAAGGGCAAGCTGCACCGGTACACGTTCGTCGAGTGCCACGCGTGCTTCGAGGGGTGCGTGAGCGGCGCGCTCACGGTCGAGAACCCTTACGTGGCCAGGGCCCGCGCGTTGCGCCTGCAGCGGTTGTTGCCGCCGCCCGACCACGGAGACACCGCCGAGATCCGCGCCCGCCACGAGCGTGGCGAGTTCAGGACGACGGTGCCTTTCGCGGTGCGGCCTCCGCAGCCTCTCGGCCGGGACATCGTGACCGCGATCGCCAAGATGCAGGAGCGCGACCGAATCACCGGCCATCTGCCGGGGATCGACTGCGGGGCCTGCGGGGCGCCGACGTGCACGGCGTTCGCCGAAGACGTCGTCCTTGGCGCAGCGGCAGAGACGGATTGCGTCTTCGTGGAGCAGGGCCAGCTCCGGGACCGGATCGCGTGGCTCTCGGGCGGCGCGGCGGAGGGACAGGGATGACGGTCACCGAACTCGCGAGGCTCGTCGAGGGCACGGCGGTCGGCACCGCGGCGGCCGTCGCGCGGGAGGCGCGCGGCGGCTACGTCTCCGATCTCCTGTCGGACGTCATGGCCAACTCGCAGGAGGGCGACGTGTGGGTCACGGTGCAGCGCCACCTGAACACCGTGGCCGTCGCGCAGCTGAAGGGGCTGGCGGGAATCGTGATCGTGAACGGGAGGCAGCCCGAGCCGGACATGCTCGCCCGGGCGGCCGAGTACGGCGTGGCGGTCGTCGTGACGCCGCTCCCGGCGTTCGACGTGGCGGGCCGGCTCTACGGGGCCGGACTCCGAGGAAGCAGGGCGTCCTGAAGGTGTACGCGTTCGACATGCATGTGCACACGTGCCTTTCGCCGTGCGGTGCGCTCGACATGCACCCCGCGGCGATCGTCCGCGAGGCGGTGGCCGGCGGCCTCGACGGCGTCGTGATCTGCGATCACAATGCCGCCGACAACGTCGCCGCCGTGGCCCGCGCCGCGCGCGCGGCGGGCTGCCTCGCCGTGCCGGGGATGGAGATCACGACGGAGGAAGAAGTACACGTGGTCGCGCTTCTCCCGGACGAGGCCGCTGCAGGCGCCCTGCACGCCCGCGTGGCGGCCGTGTTGCCCGGCCGGAACGCGCCCGGGCCGTTCGGCGAGCAGGTCATCGCCAACGAGGACGCCGAGGTGCTCGGCTTCAATGCGTCCCTCCTCGCGGGAGCCACGTCGTGGTCCGTGGAACGGACGGTCGACGAGGTCCACCGGGCGGGCGGCCTGGCCATCGCCGCGCACGTCGACCGCGAGCGCTTCGGGATCATCGGGCAGTTGGGCTTCGTTCCGCCCGGCCTGGCCCTCGATGCCGTCGAGGTGTCGGCCGCGATCGGCTTCAGCGCGGGCCGTGCGCGCTATGCGGACCCGCTGGGCGTGCCCGCGGTCACCGGGTCCGACGCGCACAACCCGGGCGAGATCGGGCGCGCAGTGACCTTCCTGCACCTCGGCCGCCTCGACGTCACCGAGGTGCATCGCGCGCTCCGGGGGGAGGGCGGACGGAGCGTGCTCGGTGGAGGGCGGCCGATGGAAGACCTCGCGCTGCACATCCTCGACATCGCGCGGAACGCCGTGGAAGGCGGCGCCGCGCGTGTCGACATCCGGGTGGACGAGGACGCAGCCGCCAACGCGCTGCGCATCGTCGTGTCCGACAACGGGCGCGGCATGGACGCGGCGACCGTCGTCCGCGCCGTCGACCCGTTCTTCACGACGCGCCAGACCCGCGTTGTCGGCCTCGGCCTTCCGTTGCTCCGGCAGGCTGCCGAGGCGGCGGGGGGCTCGCTCGACGTGGAGTCGGCGCCCGGCGTGGGGACGCGCGTGGCGGCCACGTTCGAGCTCGGGCACCTCGATCGCGCGCCGCTGGGCGACGTGGAAACGACGGTCCTGGTGCTGCTGGCCGCGCACCCGGATATCGAATTCGACTGGACGCACCGGCGCGGCGGGCAGGAGTACAGCCTGTCCGCGAGCGACGTGCGCGCCGCGCTGGACGGAGCCTCGCTGTCGTCGCCCGCAGGCCTCGCGCTCGTGCGCAAGGCGCTGCGGCTCGGCGAAGCCCGGCTGCACTCACCCGGCCCGGCTGGCTCTCGCAGGGAGGATCCGAGATGACCGACGTCACGAAGATCGAGCACATCGTGGACCGCCACGGGCGCAACCGCGACAACCTGATCGCGATCCTCCTCGACTGCCAGGAGGAGTTCCTCCACCTGCCGCGCGAGGTGATCGACACGGTGGCCGTGCGCGTCAAGGCGCCTGTCAGCCAGGTGCTGGGCATCGCCACATTCTTCCGCGCGTTCAGCCTCAAGCCTGTCGGGCGGCACCGGATCCACGTCTGCATGGGCACGGCGTGCCACGTGCAGGGGGCGCCGCGGTTGCTTGACGCCGTGAGCCGGGAGCTGGGGATCCAGAAGGGTGACACCACGCCCGACATGGAGTTCAGCCTCGACACCGTGAACTGCCTCGGGTGCTGCGGCCTGGCGCCGGTCGTGACCGTCGGCACGGACGTCCACGGGAAGCTGAAGCAGACGGCGATCCCTCGGATGCTGCGGAAGTACGTGAAGGACTACAAGGCCAAGACGCACTAGGGGCGGATCGGGGAGCAGGGCGATGCCGAGACTGACCATTGACGATCTGAAGAAACTGCGCGAGCAGACCGCGGGCGCGATCGCCCTCCGCTCGGGCACGGCGCGGGCGAAGGTGACCGTCCACATGGGCACCTGCGGGATTGCCGCGGGCGGCCGGGAGGTCATGGCCGCGCTGCTCAAGGAGATCGAGCAGCAGGGGATCACCGACGTCCTCGTGACGACGTCCGGGTGCGCCGGGCTGTGCAGCCGGGAGCCGATGGCCACCGTCGAGGTCCGGTTGCAGGCCCCGGTGAAGTACGTGAACCTGACGCCGGACGGGATGGTGCAGGTGTTCCGGACGCACGTCCTGGGCGGCGAGGTGGTGACGGCATACGCGTTGGCCGCCGGATGCGAGACGACCGGCTGAGGCGCGAGGAGGCGACTGGTATGGCGTTTCGCTCACACGTCCTGGTCTGCGCGGGAACCGGATGCGTCTCGTGCGGGTCGTTTGACCTTGGCACGGCTCTCGAGCGCGAACTCGACAAGCGCGGGCTCGCCGGCGAGGTCCAGGTCGTCCGCACGGGGTGCCAGGGGTTCTGCGCGGAGGGGCCGGTGCTCGTCGTCCAGCCCGACGAGGTGTTCTACTGCGGGCTGAAGATGTCGGACGTGCCCGCCCTCGTCGAGGAGCACCTCCTGAAGGGGCGGCCGGTCAGGAAGCTGATGTACACGCCGCCGGCGGCCACGGCGCCCGTCCCGATACTCAGCCAGATTCCCTTCTTTGCCAAGCAGAAGCTGGTCGTGCTGCGCAACCGCGGGTTGATCGATCCGGAGAAGATCGACGACTACATCGCACGCGACGGGTACGCGGCGCTGGCGAAGGCGCTCGGCGAGATGACGCCCGAGGAGATCATCCGGGAGATCAAGCTCTCCGGGCTCCGCGGGCGCGGCGGCGGCGGCTTCCCCTCCGGGGTGAAGTGGTCCACCTGCCGCCAGGCCGCCCTGCACCGCGGCGTCGAACCGATCATCGTCTGCAACGCCGACGAGGGAGACCCGGGCGCGTTCATGGATCGCAGCATCATCGAGAGCGATCCCCACGCGGTCATCGAGGGCATGGTCATCGGCGCCCGGGCGATCGGGGCGAAGCAGGGCTTCGTGTACATCCGGCACGAGTACCCCATCGCCCGCGAACGCCTCGCCAAGGCGCTGGACCAGGCGCGCGAGTACGGCCTGCTCGGCCGGGGGATCCTCGGCACGAAGTTCGACTTCGACCTCACCATCGTCCAGGGCGCCGGCGCGTTCGTCTGCGGCGAGTCGACGGCGCTCATGGCGTCGCTCGAGGGCAAGGCGGGCGAACCCCGGGCGAAGTACATCCACACCGTCGAGTACGGCTACAAGAACCTCCCGACGAACCTCAACAACGTCGAAACCTGGGCCAACGTGCCGCTCATCATCAACCGCGGCGCGGCGTGGTTCACCTCGATGGGGTCGGGCGACGTCAGCGAGAACCCGTGGAACGGCAGCTCGGGCACGAAGGTCTTCTCGCTCGTCGGCAAGGTCAACAACACGGGCCTCATCGAGGTGCCGATGGGGATCTCGCTGCGGGAGATCATCTTCGACATCGGCGGCGGCATCCCGAAGGGGCGGGCGTTCAAGGCCGTGCAGACCGGCGGGCCGTCAGGCGGGTGCCTGCCCGCGCAGCACCTCGACATGCCCGTGGACTTCGACAGCCTGACGGCGGCGGGCTCGATGATGGGGTCGGGCGGCATGATCGTGATGGACGATCAGACCTGCATGGTGGACGTCGCCCGGTACTTCATTGCCTTCCTGACGGAGGAGTCGTGCGGCAAGTGCATCCCCTGCCGCGAGGGCCTGCGCTGCTCGCTCGACGTCCTCACCCGCATCACCGAGGGCAAGGGCCAGGAGGGCGACGTCGAGCTGCTCGAGGAGATGGGCGCCGTCATGCAGGACGCGTGTCTCTGCGCCCTCGGGTCGTCCGCGCCGAACCCGGTGATTTCCACGTTGCGGTACTTCCGTCCGGAGTACGACGCGCACGTGCGGGAGCACCGGTGCCCGGCCGGCGTGTGCAAGGCCCTCATCACGTACGAGATCGACCAGGCGAAGTGTGACGGGTGCCACGCCTGCGTGACGGCCTGCTCGACCGGGGCGATCACCGGGCAGGTCAAGTACCCGCACCTGCTGAACCAGGATTTGTGCATCAAGTGCGGCGCCTGCCTCGACGCATGCAAGCGCGACGCGGTATTGCGGGCGTAGCGCCCGGTCCCTGGCTGCTGGAGGCCACGATGAAGCTCGTGAAGGTCACGATTGACGGCATCAAGACCGAGGCCGAGGATCGGACGCCGCTGGTCCAGGTGGCCCAGAAGATCGGGATCAAGATCCCGACGCTCTGCCACCATCCCCTCGTCGAGCCGTACGGCGTCTGCCGGATCTGCACCGTCGAGGTGCACATGCGCAGCCGCGTCCGGCTGGTGACCGCCTGCAACTATCCCGTGACCGACGGGATCGAGGTGTTCACCCAGACGGACCGCGTCCGGCGCACGCGGAAGCTGATTCTCGAGTGGCTCCTGGCGCAGTGCGGCCACGTCCCGGTCCTGAACACGCTGGCCGAGGAGTACGGCATCACGGAGCCACGGTTCGGCCGGGGCGACGACACGTGCATCCTGTGCGGCCTCTGCGTGCGGGTCTGCTCGGACGTCGTCGGGGCGAACGCGCTGGGGTTCTTCAACCGCGGCACCAGCCGGTACGTCGGGACGCCGTACGACGAGCCGTCCGACAAGTGCATCGCCTGCGGGGCGTGCGTGGAGGTCTGCCCCACCGGCTGCATCACCATGGACGACGAGGCGGAGCTGATTCGCGGCGAACTGCCCCTCGGCCCGATGACGGCCATCTACATCCCGACGATGCAGGCCGTTCCGCACCAGCCGGTGATCGACTACGACTCGTGCATCCACTTCAAGACCGACGCCTGCCGCGTGTGCGCGTCGGTGTGCGAGGCCAAGGCCATCGACCACGGCCAGCAGGATCGCCATGAGGAGATCACAGTCGGCTCGATCATCGTGGCCACGGGGTTCCAGCCGGTGGCCCCGCAGAAGGTGCCGCAGTACGGCTACGGCCACTACCCGAACGTGTTCACCGCGCTCCAGGTGGAGCACATGGTGAACGCGTCCGGGCCGAACAGCGGCCAGGTGTTGCTGAAGGACGGGAGCAAGCCCAAGACGGTCGGCATCATCCACTGCGTCGGGTCCCGCGACAAGAACACGCACGAGTACTGCTCGCGCGTCTGCTGCATGTACTCGCTCAAGCTGGCGCACCTCGTGCACGAGCGGAGCGGCGCGAAGATCTACAACTTCTACATCGACATCCGCGCCGCGGGGAAGGGCTACGAGGAGTTCTACAACCACCTGCTCGAGGAGGGGTGCGAGTTCATCCGCGGCCGCGTGGCGGAAGTGTCCGACTGGGCCGTGACCCCGATGGAAAAGGACAAGCTGGTCATCCGGGTGGAGGACACCCTGGCCGGCCTCGTGCGCCGCATCCCGGTCGACATGGTCGTGCTCTCGACGGGCCTCGAGGCGCGCGAGGACGCCGACGACGTCCGCCGCATGTTCAACATGTCGTGCTCGAGCGAGGGGTGGTTCCTGGAACGGCATCCCAAACTCGCACCCGTATCGACGTTCACGGACGGCGTCTTCATCGCGGGGTGCGCGCAGGGCCCGAAGGACATTCCGGACACGGTGGCGCAGGCCGGTGCCGCGGCGGCGGAGACGCTGGCGCTCATCGATACAGGCCATGTGGAGCTGGAGGCCTACACGGCGTGGATCGACGAGGAGCGGTGCTCCGGCTGCCAGATCTGCGTGCCGCTCTGCCCGTTCAGCGCCATCGAGTTCAACAAGGAGAAGAAGGTGTCCACCCTGAACGAGGCGCTCTGCAAGGGCTGCGGCACGTGCGTGGCGGCGTGCCCGTCGCACGTCGCCCAGCAGCATCACTTCACGGACGCCCAGATCATGGCCGAGATCGAGGGCGTCCTGGTGCGCTAGGCGCGAGGAACTGAGCAGCCATGGCAACGACAGCATTCGAGCCCCGCATCGTGGCGTTCTTCTGCAACTGGTGCACGTATACCGCGTCGGATCTGGCCGGCACGGCCCGTCTCGCGTACGAGCCCAACGCCCCCGTGATTCGCGTCATGTGTTCGGGCCGCGTCGATCCGCAGTTCGTCCTGAAGGCGCTCGAGGAAGGGGCCGACGGCGTGCTCATCGGCGGGTGCCACCCCGGTGACTGCCACTACCAGGAGGGCAACTACAAGGCGCTGCGCCGGTTCCGCCTCCTGAAACGGGTGCTGACCCAGTTCGGCGTCGATGACGCGCGCGTGCGCCTCGAGTGGATCTCCGCGAGCGAGGGCGACCGCGTCCAGCACGTGATCAACGAGATGACGGGCCAGCTGCGGAAGCTCGGTCCCTGGCAGGTGAGGAGCTGACCATGGCGGAGAAACCGAAGGTCGCCTTCTACTGGTGCGCCTCGTGCGGCGGATGCGAAGAGGCGGTGGTCGACCTCGAGGAGCAGATCCTCAAGGTGGTCGACGCCGTCGACATCGTGCTCTGGCCCGTCGCCATGGACTTCAAGCGGCGCGACATCGAGGCGATGCCCGACCAGTCCATCGCCGTTGCCTTCATCAACGGCGGCGTGCGGATGTCGGAGCAGGAGGAATGGGTGCACATGCTCCGCAAGAAGGCCCAACTGGTCGTGGCCTTCGGCGCGTGCGCGCACCTGGGCGGCATTCCGGGCCTGGCCAATCTCAACGACAAGCGGCAGGTGTTCGACACCGTCTACCAGGACGTCCCGTCCCAGGACAACCAGGACCGGACGGTCCCGGGCGAGCTCTCGCAGGTCGATGGTCACGCCCTGGCGCTGCCCCGGTTCTGGGACGACGTGAAGGCCCTCGACCAGGTCATCGACGTCGACTACTACCTGCCAGGCTGCGCGCCGCCGCCGAAGCTCATCTGGGCCGCCATCGAGGCCATTCTCACGGGGACGCTGCCCCCGAAAGGCGCGGTGCTGAGCCCCAACAAGGCCTGTTGCGACGACTGCCCGCGCAAGGACTCGAAGCCGGACAAGATCGAGCTCACCGAGATCAAGCGCCCCGCCACGCACATCGCCGACCCGGAGCTGTGCTTCCTGGCCCAGGGCTTCGTGTGCCTCGGGCCGGCCACGCGTACCGGGTGCGGCAACCCGTGCATCGAGGGCAACATGCCCTGCCGGGGCTGCATGGGCCCGATGGATGACGTGTACGATCAGGGCGCGAAGTTCCTGTCCGCGTTCGCGTCGATTCTCGCCCCGAAGACCGAGGAGGCGATCGACAAGCTCCTCGACCAGATCCCCGACCCGGTGGGCACCTTCTACCGGTTCTCGCTGCCGACGTCCCTGCTGCACCGGCGGCGCCCTGGAGCGACCGTATGAGCCAGCGCATCACCATCGACCCGATCACGCGTCTCGAAGGCCACGGCAAGATCGAGATCTTCCTGGATGACCAGGGCGAGGTGGCGAACGCCTACCTTCAGATCCCCGAGTTGCGCGGCTTCGAGCGCTTCTGCCTGGGCCGGGCCGCCGAGGAGATGCCGCGCATCACGCAGCGGATCTGCGGCGTGTGCCCGTCGGCCCACCACATGGCCTCGGCCCGCGCGCTCGACGACCTGTATCACGTCGACCCGCCGCCCGCCGGCCACAAACTCCGGGAGCTCTTCTACAACCTGTTCATGTTCGAGGACCACACGCTCCACTTCTACTTCCTCGGCGGGCCGGACTTCATCGTGGGACCGTTGGCCCCGGCCGGCGAGCGGAACATCGTGGGCGTCATCGGCAAGGTGGGCCTCGAGATCGGCGGCAAGGTCATCGAGGCGCGCAAGCTCGCCCGCGAGTTCATGGCCGAAATGGCCGGCAAGACCATTCATCCGGTCTTCGGGCTGCCCGGCGGCGTCAGCAAGCCGCTCAAGGCCGAGATGGTCACGCGCCTCAAGGCGTTCGCTCCGCGGCTCGTCGACTTCGCGCAGTTCTCGCTCCAGGCGTTCCACGACATCGTCCTGGGCAACCAGGCCTACGTGGACACGATTCTCGCCGACTATTACGCCCACAAGACGAACTACATGGGCACCGTCGACGCCAACGGGAAGATCAACTTCTACCGAGGCGAGCTGCGTGTGATCGACCCGACAGGGAAGCGCCTGGCGCAGTTCCCGCCGCGGGACTACCTGAAACACATCGCCGAGCACGTCGAGCCGTGGTCGTACATCAAGTTCCCGTTCCTGAAGACGCCGGGGTGGAAGGGCTTCGTGGACGGCCCCGACAGCGGCCTCTACCGCGTGGCGCCCCTCGCGCGGCTCAACGTCGCGGATGGCATGGCGACGCCCCTCGCGCAGGCCCACTACGAGGAGTTCTTCAAGGTCCTTGGCGGCAAGCCGGTGCACAGCACCCTCGCGACGCACTGGGCCCGCCTCATCGAGGCGTTGCAGGCCACGGAGACGATCCAGGCCCTCGCCAACGACCCCGAGATCCTCAGCCCCGTCGTCCGGAAGCTCCCGGAGACGGCGCCGACCGAGGGCATCGGCGTCGTCGAGGCGCCGCGCGGGACGCTCATTCATCACTACGCGACCGACCCGAACGGGATTCTGACGATGGTCAACCTGATCGTCGCGACCGTGCACAACTCCGCGCCGATTCAGATGTCGGTCGAGAAAGCCGCAAAGGGCGTCATCCACGGCGGCAAGGTTGACCAGGGCCTGCTGAACATGGTCGAGATGGCGTTCCGCGCCTACGACCCGTGTTTCGGCTGCGCCACGCATTCGCTGCCCGGCGAGATGCCGCTGCGCGCGACGATCCGCGACGCCCGCGGTGAGGTCGTGCGGGTGGTGGAACGGGAATCGAAGCTGGAACGGTGAAGACGCTGGTGCTGTGCCTGGGCAATGACCTGCTGCGCGACGACGGCGTCGCGTGGGCGGTCGCGTCCGCCCTCGAGGCTCGCCTGGCCGAGTCCCGAGCTCTGAGTCCCGAGTCCCCGTCTGTGTCGGTGAAGCGCAGTGCCCTGTCCGGCTTCTACCTGCTCGACGAGCTCACGGGTTGGGACCGTGCGGTTGTCGTCGACGCGGTACAGACAGGGGCTCACCCGCCGGGCACGATCCTGTCGTTCCCATTCGAGGCGCTCGGCACCGACGCCGGGCCGTCCCCGCACGCCGTGGGCCTTCCCACCGTCGTCAGGCTCGGCCGCCAGAGCGGCGTGCCGCTGCCATCGTCCATCCATATCGTGGCCGTGGAGGTCGACGACATGGTGTCGTTCTGCGAGGGGCTGACGCCGGCCGTCCAGGCGGCGATACCGGCTGCGGTTGACGCAGTCACCTCGGTGCTGGCGGTCTGGTCCGCTCTCGCAGGCGCGCCGGCCTGACCGACGCGGATAGACGCCATGGAAGCCGATCACCCCTCCTCTCCTGCTCCGGTCGCCGGGCCGAGTTGGCCGCCGCGCCTCCCCGTGTGGCTGCGAGTGGCGACCATCCAGGGGCGGCTGATCCGGGATTTCTCGCTGGCGATCCTGGTCCCGGTCCTCGTGACCGCCATCGTCGGTGTGGGCATGATCCGCCAGCACGTCTTCGCCCAGGCGCAGACGCAGGTCAACGCCAGCCTGGAGGCGGCCAAGGAGATCTACCAGAACTCCCTCGACCGGCTCGAGGACGCGATCCGCATCCACGCGACGCGGATGGTGATCTACGGGGCGCTGGCCCGCCGCGACACAGCCGGACTCGCCGAGGAGATGGACCGCATCCGTAAGGCCGAGCACCTGGACTTCCTCACGCTCGTCGACTCCGACGGGCGGGTGTTCTATCGGTCCATCGATCCGACGGCCCCGACCGGACAGCAGGCGAACGACACCCTCGTGACCCTCGTGCTGGAGCATTTGTCGCCTGCTGCTGAGACGGACGTCGTGCCCGCGAGCATCCTCGAGCGGGAGTCGCCGGCACTCGCACGCCAGGCGGCCATCACGATCGCTCCGACTCCGCACGCCAGGCCGAGCACGGCGACGGAGCTGCGCTCGGGCATGTTGATGCGGGCAGCGGCGCCGGTGACGACGCCTGCGGGACGGATGCTCGGCGTGCTGAAGGGCGGAGTCCTCTTGAACCGTAACTCGGACATCGTCGACAAGATCCGCTCGACCGTGTTCAAGGAGGAGGAGTACAAGGGCCGCCCGGTGGGCACGGCCACGATCTTCCAGGATGATGTCCGGATCTCCACGAACGTGCAGGCGGCGGACGGCACGCGCGCCATCGGCACCCGGGCGTCGGCCGAAGTGGCCGACGAGGTGCTGTCCCGCGGGGGCACGTGGCGCGGCCGGGCGTTCGTCGTGCAGGACTGGTATCTCTCGGCCTACGCGCCAATCCGTGATCTGACCGGCGCCACGATCGGCATGCTCTACGTCGGCGTGCTCGAGCAGCCCTTCACGGACAGCCTGTGGCGCAGCCTCCTCGTGTTCCTCGGCATCGCGGCGGGCGGCGTCGCGCTCGTCGACTTCATCGCGGTCCGCGTCGCCCGGCGCATCTCGGGGCCGATCCACGACCTGACGCTGGCGGCCCATCGCATCGCCCAGGGCGACTACACGACGTCTGTCCAGGAATCGACCGACGACGAACTGGGGGACCTCGCCCACAGCTTCAACACGATGTCGACGGAGGTCGAGTCGGCGCACCAGGCCCTGCGCGAGAGCGCGGACGAGCTCGAGCGCAAGGTCGAGGCGCGCACGGCCGAGTTGCGGCGCATGCAGGCGCAGATGATCCAGTCGGAGAAGATGGTCGCGATTGGCAAGCTGGCCGCCGGCGTCGCCCACGAGATCAACAACCCGCTGACGGGGGTGCTCACCAACAGCAGCCTCATGCTGGAGGACCTGCCGGACGATCACCCGTGGCGGGAGGACGTGCAAACGATCGTCAACGAAACGCTCCGGTGCCGGAAGATCGTGAAGGGCCTCCTGGATTTCTCCCGCCAGACCAAGCCGCAGCGGACGCTCCTGGACATGAACCAGGTGGTGGAGGACGTGTTGTCGCTCGTCCGGAACCAGACGGTGTTCCGCAGCATCCGGATCACGTACGCCCTCGATTCGAAGCTGCCGGCCGTGCTCGCCGACGCCGACCAGATGCGTCAGGTCGTGCTGAACATCGTCCTGAACGCGGCCGAGGCGATGGTGCAGGGCGGCGAGTTGCACCTCTCGTCATCGTCCGATGCCGCGGCCAGGACGATCGACGTTGTCATCGCCGACACGGGGCCAGGCATCCCCGACGACGTCCGCGCGCGCATCTTCGAGCCCTTCTTCACCACGAAGAAGACCGGGACCGGCCTCGGGCTGGCCGTCGCCTACGGCATCATGGAACGCCATCGCGGCGAACTGCTCATCGACACCGCGCGGGGCCGCGGCACCGCCTTCACGATCCGGCTGCCGATCGAGGGGACGGTGGACGATGACTAGGGCCGACGCGCCGCGCGTGCTGGTCGTCGACGACGAGCCGTCGATCTGCCGGGCCTGCGAGCGCATTCTCCAGCGCGAAGGCTACGAGGTGAGGACGGCGCCAAGCGGGACGGACGCGCTCGACCTCCTCGGCCGGGAGCCCTTCGACCTGGTCTTCACCGACCTCAAGATGGCGGAAATGGGCGGTATGGAGCTGCTGGCGACGCTGCGCAGCCGCTTCTCCGACATCGTGCCCGTCGTGATCACCGGCTATGCCACGATCGCCTCCGTCGTGGAGACGATGAAGGTCGGCGCCTTTGACTACCTTCCGAAGCCCTTCACGCCGGACGAGATGGCCGCCGTCGCGCGGAAGGCGTGGGATCGCCGCCAACTGCTGCTGCGCAGCCACGGGACGCCGGTCCACGCCGGCGACGACCCCGCGATGTTCGCCGGCATCGTCGGGTCGAGCCCGAAGATGCAGGAGGTCTATCGCAACCTCCGCAAGGTGGCGACGACGTCGAGCACGGTTCTCATCATCGGCGAAACCGGGACCGGCAAGGAACTCGTCGCCCGGGCAATTCACGCCCTGAGCCCGCGCAAACACGAGCGGTTCTTCGCGGTCGACTGCGGCGCGCTGACCGTGACGCTGCTCGAGAGCGAGCTCTTCGGCCATTTGAAGGGCTCGTTCACCGGCGCGACCGGCGACAAGTGTGGCATCTTCGAGAGCGCCAATCGCGGCACCGTGTTCCTGGACGAGATCTGCAACGTGGACGTCGAGGTCCAGGCCAAGCTCCTGCGCTTCATCCAGGAACGGGAGTTCCTGCCCGTCGGCTCCACGCAGCCGCGGCACGTCGACGTCCGGCTGGTGTTCGCGACGAACCGCGACCTCGAGAAGATGGTACGCGAAGGGACGTTCCGCGAGGACCTCTACTACCGGCTCCACGTCTTCCCCATCACCCTGCCCCCGCTCCGGGAGCGGCGGGAGGACATCCCGCTCCTCGCCTGCCACCTGCTGGCGAAGTCGCGCGACCGCTGCGCCAAGCCGCAGGTCGCGCGGTTCTCGGAAGACGCGCTGGCGCTGCTCGGGCAGTTCGACTGGCCCGGCAACGTCCGGCAACTGGAGGCCTTCGTCGAACGGGCCGTCATCGCGTGCGATGGCGACATCATCGAGCCCCGGCACCTGCCGCGGGCGCTCTCCCGCCAGACGCTGCCCGCCGACGTCAGCATCCCCACGACGAACAAGGAGTTCCTCGCGCTGAAGAAGCGGCTGCGCGAGCAGGCCGTCACCGACCTCGAGCGCGAGTTCGTGGTCGAGGCGCTCCAGCGGAACGGGTGGAACGTGACCCGCGCGGCGGCGGAGGTGGGAATCCAGCGTCCGAACTTCCAGATGCTGATGCGGCGCCACGGCATTCGGGGAGGCCACGCCTCCGAACACGATGACGGCACGCCGCCCGGCGGCGACCCTGGGGAGAGTGACGTACCGAAGTAGAACCAATCGAATCCGTAGTGCATATAATCGGCGCGTCGCTGCATATTTTTCGTACACATCTCACCAACCCGAGCGCTCCGACGCGAGCTTCCCGGTTCGTCCGGAATCCCCAGCATTTTCGGTCCATTCCTGACAAACGCCGCGCGAACAGCCTGGGTGGGCGCCATCCGGCCTCGTGACCGTATATGCGGCATATACACATGACTCGTCGAAAGGACTCGGCTCTGCGGGCCAGTTCTCATGACAAACATATATAGAATATAGACTTACATTACTCAATCCGGTCTAGGCACAATCTGGCGCGACAATTGCTTATCAATGTGGCAGTTGTGAAGATTGAGGTGAGCGCCATGACGACCCAATTGAAGAGCCTGCGCGTGCTGGTGGTGGACGACGAGCGGATCGTGTGCAGCGGGGCGGAGAAGATCCTCAGCCGCCGCGGCCACGCCGTCGAGCAGGCGACGTCCGTCGCCGACGCGGTGACCATACTGGAGAGGGACCCGGCGTTCGACATGATCCTCGCCGATCTGATGATGCCGCAGGCGGGGGGCCTCGACATGATCCGCATCGCGAAGTCCCGCTGGCCCGGCGTTCCGGTCCTCATCATGACCGGCTATGCGTCGATCTCGTCCGCGATCGAGGCCACGCAGGCGGGGGCGGTCGGCTATCTGCCCAAGCCCTTCACGCCGGACGAACTCGAATCGGCGGTCGAGCGGGTGACGATCGTGATGAAGCCGAAGGCCGTCGCGAAGCCCGCGCCGAAGCCGGCCCCGAAGAGGCAGCCCATCTCGCCGGACATCATCGACGTCGACATGCCCTTCGACCCCGCCGAAGTGGCGGCCGCGACGTCCCCGGCCTACGTCCAGCACCTGACCCGATCCGACGTGACGCTCGTCGACTACTGCGCGCTCGGCGACCGGACGTGCAAGCGGTTCAAGGTGAAGGGCGCGTGCGACCAGCCTGAGTGCCCGCTGCACGCGGCCGAGCGGCGGAAGGCGGCGAACGTCGTGACGGTGGCGCAAGCCCAGGATTTCATCGACGTCGACATGCCGTTCAGCTTCGCCGAGGTCGCGGCGACCACGTCGGAGGCGTATGCGGACGCCCTCGGCCGAAGCGACATGACGGTGGCGGGCCGGTGGAACCCCGAGAAGGCCACCGGGCGCAAGGTACTCGTGATCGACGACGAGGTCGTCGCGGCAAACAGCGTCCGCCGGACCCTCAACCGCCGCGGATTCCGCGTGGACGAGGCATTCTCGGGGCACGAAGCGCTCAACCGGATCCTCAGCGAGATGTACGACCTCGTCCTCCTCGACATGAAGATGCCGGACATCAGCGGGCTCGAACTTCTGCCGACCATCAAGAAGCACCGCCCGAAGCTGCCCGTGGTGATGGTGACGGGGTACGCGTCGATTGACACGGCCGTCGAGGCGATCCAGCGCGGCGCCAGCGACTACGTGGCGAAGCCGTTCACGCCGGAGGAGCTCGTCAGCGCGGCGAACAAGGCCATGACGCGCGCCATCGTCTAGCCTCGTCTGCCGATGCGCAGACTCGAATCGGGTGCCAGGACGGGTCTGGCGGCGTGGGCCATGGTCATCACCATGGCCCGCGCTGTCTTCAAGCGCAATGCTTCCGTCGAGGCGGATGGCGGGCCGGATTAGAATGCCCATCAGGGAACAGCGGAAGGAGCCGGCCATGGCGCAGTCGCGTCGGGAGTGGATCAGGAATGGCCTCCTCGCGTCGGGTGCGATGGTGGTGCCCGCCGCCTGGCAGCAGACAACGGGCTCGCGCACGGATCGCGGCCGTCCGCGCATGACGTTCAGGTTCCGGCCGTACACGCTGCAGTTGAAGCACGTCTTCACGGTGGCCGTGAATTCCCGGACCACGACTCCGGTCATGCTGACCGAGGTCGAGTACGACGGCGCGGTCGGCTACGGCGAAGCCTCGATGCCGCCGTACCTCGGCGAGTCGCACGAGACCGCGACGGCATTCCTGTCCAAGGTCGATGTCGGTGCCTTCGCCAACCCGTTCGAACTCGAGACGATCCTCGGCGCCATCGACGCCCTCGCGCCGGGCAACCCCGCGGCGAAGGCGTCGGTCGACATCGCCCTGCACGATCTCGTCGGAAAGCTCCTGAAGCAGCCCTGGTACAACATCTGGGGCTATGACGCCGCGAAGGCGCCGGTCACGACGTACACCATCGGCATCGACACGCCCGACATGGTGCGGCAGAAGACGCGCGAGGCGGCCGAGTTCAAGGTGCTGAAGATCAAGCTCGGGCGGGATACCGACAAGGCGATGGTCGAGGCCATCCGGTCCGTCACCGACAAGCCGCTGAGCGGCGACGCCAACCAGGGCTGGACCGATCGCCAGCAGGCGCTGGACCTGATCGGCTGGCTCGCGGAGCGCGGGTTCCTCTACGTCGAGCAGCCGCTGCCGAAGGAGCGCGTCGACGACCTGGCGTGGATCACGGAACGGAGCCCGCTTCCGATCATCGGCGACGAAGGCGTGCAGCGGCTCGCCGACGTGCAGAAGGCGCGCGGCGTCTACTCGGGCATCAACATCAAGCTGATGAAGTCCACCGGCATGCGCGAGGCCCAGAAGATGCTGCAGCTCGCCCGCGCGCTGGGCATGAAGGTCATGCTCGGGTGCATGACCGAGACATCCTGCGGCATTTCCGCCGCGTCGCACCTCTCGCCGATGGTCGACTGGGCGGATCTCGACGGCGCGCTGCTCATTGCGAACGACGTGTTCGACGGCGCGAAGGTCATCGACGGCCGGGTGGTCATTCCCGATCGCCCGGGGATTGGTGCCATCCGGACCGCCGCGGGGGCATGAAGGCCGGCGGGCCGACACCAGAGAACGGGCGGTGCCCGTGCTGATCAAGTGGTACGTCGACTGTCTCGACCAGGCCGGCCGTGCGGCCATCGGGTACTGGTCGGCCTTCACCTGGCGCGGCGTCCGCCTCTCGATCAACAACCTGGCGCTCGTCGAACCCGGGACTCCTCCGAGGTACTGGCGCAGCTTCTCCCGGACCCCTGAACCGGAGGTCCGAGGCAGCACGTTGACGTGGCGCGCCGGCGCCCTCGACTGGTCCCTCACGGGCCGGGCTCTCATCGCTCCCCCGTTCGGCCTGCGGTTGCTCGATGGCGCCGACGGGACGGTCGACTGGGAGTGCGCAGCCTGCCCGATGCGCGCGGACGTGAGGCTGCCTGGCGGCGGCGCCCTCTCGGGCCTGGGCTATGCCGAGCGCCTGGTGATGACCCTCGCGCCGTGGAAGCTGCCCATCGAGGAGCTGCGATGGGGACGCTGGATCGCGAGTAGCGGCGGGCGATCGATGGTCTGGATCGACTGGCGCGGGGCCCATCCGCTGACCGCGGTGTTCGTCGATGGGGCACGATCGCCGTCAGCGGTCGTCACCGACGGCCGGATCGCCGCTGATGGCGCGGTGCTCACCCTTGCGGCGGGACCGACGCTGCTCCAGCGATCCGTCCGCGACGTCGTCGGAGGCCCGGGCCCGCTGAGCCGCCTGCTGCCGGCGGCGTGGCTCGATGTCCGGGACGGCAAGCGGATGAGCCCGGGAACGTTCGAGGCCGCCGGCGCGCCGCCCGAGACGGGCTGGGCCATCCACGAGCACGTGAGGTTCCCATGAAGGATGCCCGATTCACGACCACACGCCGCGCCCTCGGGGTCGTCGCGTATGGAGCGGTGTTCGCTGTCGGGCTGCCTCTCCTGCTCGCGCTGTGGATGCGGCGCCTCGATCGGATCATCGGGCTGCCGGCGTATGGAAACACCATGGCGGGTGCCCTCGTGATGGCCGCAGGCCTCGCGCTCGTCGGTGCGGCGATGTACTGGCTCTGGAAAGAGGGCGACGGCCTCGCCATGAGCCCCTTTCCTCCGATGCGCCTCGTCACGAGCGGCCCCTACGCCCTCCTGCCTCATCCGATCTACGTCGGCTCGGTCACGGCGTGCCTCGGATACGCCCTGCTCACTCGCTCGGCGGCCGGATTGTGGATCGCGACTCCGCTGCTCGCGCTGTCTGCCGCGTCGTTCGTGCTGGGTTATGAGCGGGAGGCCACGAGGGTCAGGTTCGACGCCCGTCCGCGGCCTTTCGTTCGATTGCCGCCGGATCAGCAGACCACGCCGGGATTCCGAAATCGGGTCTCGGTCTACGCGCTCGTCTTGGTCCCGTGGGCCGTGGCATACGACGCCGTCAGCCGGGTCGGCCTGGCGCCGGATGCCCGCTCGTCCTATCTGGGTTGGGAGGCGGCGCTCCCGGTCGTCCCGTGGGCGGAGGCGATCTACATCCTGACGTACCCGTACGTAGTGCTTGCGCCGCTGCTGGCATCGAGCAACCGCGACCTGCGCCGGTTCGCGATCCGCGGCCTCTGGGCGACCGCCGTGATCGGCCTGTTCTACCTGCTGGTTCCCTTCACGGCCGTGCCGAAGCCGGTGCCGGAGGGCAGCATCTGGACCCCGCTGCTGGTCTTCGAGCGCTGGTGGAATGAACACACGTCGTTGCCGTCGTTCCACGTCGTGTGGGCGTGCCTGGTCAGTTCGTTGCTCGCCTCACGGTGGCCGCGCGCGACGTGGTGGCTCGCGGCCTGGGCTGCAGCCATCGGAGCCAGTTGCGTGGCGACGGGCATGCACGCGGTGATGGACGTCGTTGCGGCCTTCGTCGCCGCAGCGCTCGTCATGAACGGCGGCGCGATCTGGGCAGTGCTCTGCCGGCTCACCGAAGTGGTGGCGAACTCGTGGCGGGAAAGGCGCATCGGCCCGATCCGGCTGCTCAGCCACGGCGTCTTCGCCGCCGTGGGAGCGACGGTTGGGGTCGCCGTCGCCACGTGGGCCGCGGGTCGAGACCAGCTGTGGTGGCTCGTGGCGCTGGCGTTCGGTGCCCAGGCTGGCGCCGGACTATGGGCCCAACTCATCGAAGGTTCGCCGCAGCTGTTGCGTCCGTACGGCTACTTCGGATCGGTGTTCGGGGCCATCATCGTGTCGCTCGTGGCTGCGGCCAGCGGCCGGGATCCGTGGCTGCTGCTCGCGGCTATGGCCGTCGGCGCGTGCTTCACGCAACCCCTCGGCCGGCTCAGATGCCTGGTGCAGGGCTGCTGCCACGGTCGTCCCATCGACGCGCCCTGGGGAATCCGCTATACGCATTCCCGATCCCGGGTCACACGCCTGTCGAATCTGGGAGGTCTCCGGCTCCATCCCGCGCCGCTCTACTCGATCCTGTGGATGCTGATGACGGGCGCGATCCTCGTCCGGCTCTGGGTGCTGAGCGCGCCGCTGTCCTTCATCGCGGGCGGGTACCTGGTCTTCGTAGGCCTGGGACGCTTCGTCGAAGAGCACTATCGTGGAGAGCCGCAGACGGCGATCATCGCCGGCCTCCGGCTCTATCAGTGGCTGGCGATCGCAGGCGTGATGGGTGGCTCGGTGCTCATGGCCGTCGGCGGCCGGCAGGCCCCGCCGCCCGAAACCCTGGTGCCGGGGGCATGGCGGGCGATGGCCGTGGTCCTCTTCGTCACGTATGCCCTCTTTGGCATCGACGTGCCCGGATCGAATCGCCGGTTCTCACGCCTCGTCTGACGGGCCCGCGGGAGCGGTCCGTCAGTCGGTTCTCGTGATCAGCTGATTGGCGGCGCGCAGAAGGACCGTGCGACCGCTCCCGTCCCCGAGGCGGATCACGACGTCGACCGTCACTCCCGGCCCCCATTTCGGACCGTCGCGAATGGACGACTCGTAGACCGGCGACGTGCCATCCCGGCCACCCGTCTCGGACGGCGTCGTCTGCCACAGCTGCTCTCCCAGGATCACCCAGACCCTGTCCGCCGTCACGCTGGTTGGCAAGCCTGATCCATCGGATGTCGAGATGCGCAGCACTCCGGCGAGCGCCCTGCCGTCAGAGGGCGAGATCGGCTGGAAGTCCCGCCACAAGTATGTCGAGAGCGTGAGTGCCTTGCCCGCCAGCACGACGCTGGTTGCCGCGGCCGCCGGGTCATCCTGCTGGGTGAACGCCGGCGCGGCCGGGGTCCCGCTGCCGCATCCGAACGACGCGAAGGCCGCACAGATTACGCCGAGCAGGACGAGGCGCATGGCTTCACTCACGCTTCGTCAGCGCGTCCGCGGGGACGAGTTGTGGGCGTGGACGGCTTTCCACGCCCCGTCCTTGAGCACGCACACGACGGACTGCGCCAGCGGAGCCGAGAAGCCGTCGCCTGCCGCCGTGGTGACCGTCGCCACGCCTTCTGCGACCAGCACGGCGATCTCCGGGGACAGCACGGTGACGAGCCGCCGCCCCCACGTGTATTGGATCTTGCTGATGCCGCGCAGGTTGCTCCGAACCGCGTCGAGCGCCTCCTGGCGCGTGGCAAGCACCACACCGTTCTGGACCACGCTGCCCCTGTCGGTCTCCGCCATGTAGCTGAACAGCTGGTCGGCATCGGCCGCTTCCCCCGCTCGCGTCATCGCGTCGTGGACCGCCAGCACGGCCGTTTCGACCGACTTCGTGTCACCCTGTGGTGTGGACGCGCCGGCGGCGGCCGGAATCGACACAAGAAGACCGACGATGGTCAGCGCGCAGAGCAATGCAATCGTTCTCACGGTGTCCCCTCTCGTAGACGGCCGGGCTGGAGGTGATCGAGCAGCACCTGGCCGATGGCGACTGCGGGACCGCTGAATTCGTCCGCGGAGAGGTGAACCCATCCCCGCTCCATGCGCAGGAAGTAGCGGCCATCTTCGAGCTCATCGCCTGCCGGACGCTCCCCGGTCTTCGCAGGCCAGATGTGTGCGACCACGTAGCGGAGTCCCGGCCCTTCACGTCCGCTTCCCACGATCTCCACTCGAGCACCCGGGTAGTTCGTGGCCATCAGCTGCCGCATCGCCGTCTCCGCGCTCGCGTAACCCTCGGCGTTCCCGAGCGTCTCCAGACTCCCGGCCGCGTACCGCATGGACAGGATCGCGGCCGCGGCGGCAAGCAACCCCGTGCAGGACAGCACGGCCAACGCGACCTGACGCCCGGTCTTCACGTATCCGCCCGTCGAGGTACTCCAGTGCGTCCCGCGTCCTCGGTGGCCGCCGCTGGCCCATGCTCTTCTTCAATCCCCAGCAGCCGGAGTGTCTCACCGTCGGGTTCGCCGGCGAAGTACTCTTCCAGAACCCGGTCAAAGACCGAACCTGGAGGCGAGACGCACCTGAACAGCGTGGCGCACGACCTCAGCTTCAGGTCGTCAGGGAAGCCGAAGATCTCGGTGGCGGATCGGCCCTCGATGCGGAGGAGCGCCTCGGAACACTCCAAGAGCCTCGGCCCGAGGTCCGGGTGAGCGAGGTACGCCCTGGCCTCGTCCAGGCTCTTGATTGAATACTCCATCGAGATCGGGCTCACCCCCAGCCCGGCGAATTGCGGGAAGATGTACCACATCCAGTGCGTGCGCTTCCGCCCCGCTGCAATCTCCGCGAGCGCCTGCCTGTAGTCGTCTTCCTGAGCCAGGATGAATCGGCGCAGGTTGTGCGGATCATCCATGACGCATGTCCGCTTCAGTCGGCCTGGAGGCTTCCCCACGCAGGCGCGGGCCGCCGCATCCAGATCCACGCTATGAAGTCGGTCAACGGCGGTTCGCCGCCCGCCTCCCGCAGCCGCGTCAGCACCTGGCCGCGGTGGTGGGCGGTATGCAGCGCGAGTTGCAGCAGGCTCTCGGCGACCGTCGCGGGCCCCGCGCTCCCGCCGAGATGTTCGGTCACCTGCGCGGCCCAGGGGAACTCCACCTGGCGCGCCAGCGTCCTGTCATCCAATGCGTCCCGGTACGCGGGCAGCTCCAGGTAGAACTGGCGCGCCCAGCGGCCGACCGATACCAGATCCGGGAAGCCGCCGAGCTCCGGAATCTGGACCGGCAGCTCACGCAGGAGTTGGAGGTACGCCCATTGCGTCGAGTGGAAATGGTGCACGCGCTCCATCATCGCCCTGTTATGGGCCAGTAACGGCGCGCTCACGAGCGCCCGCCACATGGCCGCGTCGGCCCACTCCATGTGGAGCAGCAGGTTCGTGACGTCAGGTGCCGGCACGCTCTTCTCCTATACAAAGCTCACTTGCTGCGTCGCCGCCGACACCACGTAGCACCGCTCAGTGTTCGCTCGGACGTCCGCCGGCACGATGAAGAAGCCCGGCCGCCCGGGCTGGTAGCCCTGCGTCGTGCCCAGCAGCACCTCGCCGTCCTTGAACACCACCTTGATGCGGCGTCCAGCCGGCGGGTAAGCCGGGTCGAATTCGTTGCGTCCCGCGTGCTGCGGGTTGCCTGCGTAGTCCCTGACGAAGAAGATAGCCTTCAGATCCTTCGTCTGGATCTCGACGGGCCTGGCTCCCGCCGGGGCCGCCGCGTCGGTCACGTGGAAGGAGTCCTTCGCGGGCATGAAGTCGGAGGTTGTTCCCTTCACGAGATGGCCGTCCATGAAGTGCGCCACGACCTTGTTCATCGCGCTCTCCTGTCGGACGCCGCAGCGCCCTTTGCGATCCTCGCTCACTCGCCCGCGAGTCCGCCGAACGTTCGACAGGCGGGCATCCGCACCCGACGGGTCGGACAGGCCCAACGGCTCCGTCCAGGCGCCGGGCTCGAGTGGATCGCGCATATTCTGCCCGGAGCGGCGGCTGCGCACAAGCGCCGTCCTCCCTGCTCCTCGTCCCTTCGTCTCTCTCGCTGGCGCCCGAGAAATGTTCTGCCGCAGTCTGAGAAGCATGATCCTCTTGATCAGAGCGTAGGGGATGGGGCGATCCAGCGGAAACCTGAGATTGCCCTTGGGCCCTGCGTACGGCGCAACGGCCTTCAGGAGCCTCGCATCGCCGGAGACGGGTGGGTAGAGACCGATGTGGTTCTTGAAGGCTGCGAAGTAGACCAGGATGCCGTGCAGCCTGAAGGCAGGCATGCGGTAACTGATGAGCTCCTCCGCCCCGGGCGCCGCTTGTCTAATGGTGCGTCGTATCTCCCGCAGGATCGGTCGCACCGCAGAGGGCGAGGCCGCGATGTACTCGTCGATGCTCGCTGGTGCCGATGTGCGCATGGCCATGAACACGCTCTCAATGGGTCGAACGTTCCTCCGCCGCCGGACATGCCGCTCGGCCGCGAACGGCGAGTTCCATGCTCACACGTCTCCATTTCCGCTGCCACTCGTCGGCCGCGGCGCCCTGTCAGGCAAACTGCCGACCCAGGTTGTAGGCTCGCTCCAGGTAACCCCGTCTGGTGTCATCGTCAACGACCGGCACACCATAGAAGTAGACATGTTCGACCTTCCTGACTCCCGGATATCGCAATCCCCAGTCATCAATGATCCGCGCCATTGGTGCCTCCCAATCGGCCTTGTAGTTCTCTTCGTTGAAGAGCGTCGTGCTGATGACCAGAGCCTTTTCATGGTGAAGAAGCGGCACTCGACCTTTCGCGTCACCATTCCAGCCCTCAAGCGTCAAGGCGTAGGCGTCACCGTAGGCGAAGACCCGTTCGAACCATCCCTTCAGGATCGCGGGAAAGTGCAGCCAGAACACCGGTGCAATGAAAGCGAGTCCCTGGGCGGCCTTCAGTTTGTCCCACTGGACAATGACGTCCTTGGGCCTGTGGTCGTGGATGTACCTTGCCACCGCCCGAGGATCCTTGTTGCGGAGCCAGCGTGCGGCAACGAATCGCCTGAGCGGACCGCCCGCCAGGTCCAGCACGCCCTGCTTCAGGTTCATCCTCTCGAGGATCTCCAGCGGCATGCTGTCATGCACGTAGCTGGCAAAATCCTGGGTGCGAAAGACCGGGTCGAAGCGAATGGCATAGAGGTCGACCACCTCGCTGGTGTGACCGGCGTCTTCCAGGCCCTTCGTGAACCGCTGGAGAATCGCATGGCAGAATGACCTGGGATTCGGATGCGCGTACACGGTCAAGACTTTCATCAGAGTCCTCCGGCACGATCAATAGAAACGCCCATGCCGGCCACCCAAGTACTGTGCGTGGGCCGAAGAACACCAATCCGATCAGGGCGACCTGGCCGACCACAAGCCACTCGCCACGAGCCCCTCTCCACCAGGGTGGACGGTCTTCAGCATTCAGGTCCGGCATAACCCGATGCTCCTCCTTGTGGCCTACCCCGCGGCTTCAGCCTCGCCGGCCCATTGTTGCGCCGGTCGGCGTCGGCTGCAAGCCGATGTCAGGCTGCGTCAGATCTTCCTGAGCCTCGGTCTGGCCTGCCACTCATCGGCCGTGATCTCCCAGATCTCATCGAGGGCGCGGCCGGACACGTGATCGCGTTCCTCCGTCGCGACGATCCGCATGTTCAGCTTCTCAGAGACTCGTCGCGACGCCAGGTTGGCCACGGCCTTGGGGACGCGCAGCACCGGGAACTTCAGCACGTCGAACCAGAAATCAGTGGCGGCCTCCGCGGCTTCCGTTGCGAGGCCGTGCCCTTGCCACTTGAGGCCGATCCAGAAGCCACGGTTGTTGCCTGCTGTCCTCATGAGGCTGATGACGCCGACTACCTGATCGGGTTCGTCCTTCAGGCGTATCGTCCAGTGCCAGGCATCGCCACATGCCATTTGAGGGAGCGCAACATCACGACACCATGTCAGAGCTCCATCCGGAGGATAGGGCCACGGAATGGCGGCGGACATGAGGCGTACGACGTCCCAGTCAGGGAAGCGCTCTTGAATCTGGTCGGCGTCCCGCAGCGTCAGTGGACGCAGCCAGAGGCGTTGCGTTTCGAGCGGTGGGATCACGGGCACTTCCGACGCTACAGGACCGACGACGGGTTGCGCCTCGTCCACGGTTCTCGCCGAGCGAATCGTAAGGGCAAGGCGCTTGCTCCGCACCTCAGGGTCTACCGTTTCTTCACCGGCGGGCCATTCTGGGCCACCGCGGCCTCCACGAGCGTCTTGAACAGGCCCGCGTCCACCTTTTCCCCTTCGTGGATGTCGATCGCCCTGCGCGTGTTGCCTTCCAAGCTGGAATTGAAGAGGCGCGATGGATCTGGGATCCTGGCCCCCCGGGCGAACGTGAGCTTCACGACCTTCGTGTACGCCTCCCCGGTGCAGACAATCCCGTGGTGCGACCAGACCGGAGTGCCCCTCCACTTCCACTCCTCGGTCATCCCGGGGTCGGCTTCCAGGATCAGCGCCCGCATGCGGGCCAGGGTCTCCCCGCGCCATCCCCCCAGGTCGCGGATCCGCTGGTCGATGAGCCGGGAAGCGGGTGTCCCGGTCGCTCGCTCACGGCTCCTCATACCCGCGAAGCGGGCATCATCCGGTTCATCTGCCATCACGTCGTTCCTTCCGTCGGTTCGCGTCGTTCGTCTCGCATTCACCGAGTCTGCCGGACCGCCGCGCTCACCTGCGACCGCCACTCCATGTGGTGATGCGGTGCTCGTCAGTTTCAGCGCGTTGTTGGGTGGCCACGATCGTGGTCTATTCGATGATGCGCAGCAATGGCGCCGCCGAGCCAGCCGGCGCCCACGGTCAGCGCGAACTCCGCAATCGTCCGAACGCTCATCGTGAAGCCCATCGCCAAGCCCGTTGCCGCAACCACCAGCCCGGTGAGTACCCCATGGAGCTGACGGGAGCTCTGGACTTTCCGGACCGCCCAGGCTGCTGCGGGCACCGTCACGAGAATCTGGAGGACCCACCAGGACGAACGACCCAGGTACTCAGCAAACTGGGCAATCCGAGTCTGGTCTGGCGCCCCCCGAGCCTCGAACGCCAACTTGAACGCGTAGCCCGTCACCACGAGCGTGATGATCAAAAGCACCGCCACACAAGTCCCGATACCGGCGACGAGGATGCGACCCCATTTCATCGAGACTCTCCTTGGTCCACCCAACGATCGGCGCTCACCCGCCGGCGCCCACGATACCACCGGCGCCGGTCGGGTGCAGCGCGCGGTTGGGCGGTGATCGCATGGTCATCTCGCACGCGACGTCTTGGTTCTCACTTGTGTGCGCCACCAGCGACGAATGCGGGTGCGGGCCCACAGGTAATGGGAGGCGGTGCTTGCACGCAAGTAGTCGCTGAGGGTCCAAGATGGACCGGTCCAGGAGAACCGTCCCAGGGTCACCAACTCAGTGTCCGGAAGAGCCTCGATCAGGGCGACGACTCGCTCGTGGTACAAGCGGTAGTCCCGCAGAACAGCCTGAAGTGGGCGACGGTGGTGCTTTCGATAGATCAACTCGTTCAAACGAGGTAAGTCCCGTAAGGTGAATCCTGGTGCCGGCATCGCTGGTTTCTCCCCCCGTCGTCCGGCCGCATACCAGTTGAGGTTCATCAGCTGCCACTCGACCAAGTGGGCGAGCACGTCCTTGACCGACCACCCGCCCCTCGTGACGCCGGCCATCGTCATGTGACGGGGTGTCAGAGGCGCGAGTGCGTCGTCGAGCGCGGTGCGCTCGGCGCGGATTTCGCTCAGGAGCTCCTGCTTGCGGAGTCGTTTTCCCATCCCTGCTCCCGATCGGCCGCCGCTGCCGAACGTCTGAACTAAGCCGACACGCGAAGCGGGTTCGGCTTGAATGAGCTGTTATACGGCCATTACCAGAGTGTCACAGAACCCGCCCGATGGCGGACCTGTTCGGGGGCCGAATCCCTTAAGACTTCGCACTCTTCGGAGGATTCGACCTGCCAGACCTGTTGAGGGCGACTGCTTGGCGAACGAGCGCCTTGAAGGCGGACTCGTCAATTCGTTCTCCTTCGTGGATGTCGATCGCGCGGCGTACGTTTCCGTCGAGACTCGAGTTGAAGAGTCGGGCTGGATCCTCCAGGGACGCGCCCTTGGCGAAGGTGAGCTTCACGACACTCTTGCAGGATGCGCCAGTGCAGATGATGCCGTCCTGCGACCAGACCGGAGTGCCCATCCACTTCCACTCCTCGACGACGTCCGGGTCCGCTTCCTTGATGAGCTTGCGCATGATGCCGAGGGTTTCCCCGCGCCAGTCCCCGAGTCCGGCGACTCTCTTCGAGATGAGCTCCGATGCCGACTGGCCCGGGCTCGCGCCCGGGTTCTTCATGTTCTCATCCTACAAGTTCCAGGTACTCTTCATTCGCAAGACACTGGAGGATAGTCATGTAAGACTCCAGAACGACGCCGCATGACGCCGGACTTCGCCTGCGAAGCCGCGATCATCCTGCCAGCGCGGCTTCGTCAGGTGCAAGTCCTTGTGAGCCCGCGCGCTCGCCCCCTGCTGATCATTGCTGGACCGGGATGTGGAGTCGCACAGGCTGCTCAGGCGTCCTCTCCGGGTATTCCTCGAACGCCGCACGCCCAGCGTCGACCTGAACCGCCGCATTCGGCAGCCAGACGGTGAAGACGTGTTGGTAGGTGGCACCGATGGCGTCCAACGGGCACTCGAAGACGGCGTACTCGCCACCAGACACCTTGCGTGCCTCAAGCCCCTCGGGCGCTGGCGTGTCGGGCGCTACCCTCATGCCGGCCAGGTACTCCGTGACACGCTCGTCATCCGTCGGAAAGCTCACGCCGAGGTAGACCTTCTGGGTGGCCACACACTCGATCTCCTGCCGGCGAGACTCAAACATTTCCCAGATGCCGCCGAACAGTTCGGGGCTCTCGGAGCCTCGACTAATACGGCTTGCCACGCCCAGGACGGAGAACGTGCCGCATGTCGTCATTCGTGGCGTCATCGCTCTTCCTCCCCATCGTCGGGCTACGTGCGGCTTCAGCCGCCGCGGATCAGCGCCTGAGTTCCGGGAATTGGAGAAAGGAGTCAGTTCCCCTTCGTCCCCCCGATGCGCGGCCACAGGGCCTCGGCCTTGATCGTCGTCCGATCGCCGGCGGCATTCCACACGGCGTCGTCGAGCCGGTGCTCGGCGGCCGTCTTCGGCGCGCCGACCCGCCGGAGGATCTCCGCGGCGGACTGCGGCATGATCGGGAGCAGGAGGATGCCCACGATGCGGACGGCTTCCGCCACCTCGTAGAGGATCTGGGAGACGCGCGGGGCGCTTGCGGGGTCCTTCGCGAGCTTCCAGGGTTCGGTCTCGCTGATGAAGACGTTGGCCGCATCGATGAGCGCGAATGCCGCGTCGGCGCAGCCCTGGAGCGCGAACGAGTCCATCGCGGCGCGGTAGGCCGTCAGGCTCGCTGCCGCCACGTCCGCCAGCCGCCCCGGCGCGGCGGCGGGCTGCGGCAGCTTCCCGCCGCAGTACTTGTCGGCCATCGTCGCGATCCGGCTGACGAGATTCCCGAGGTTGTTCGCCAGATCCGAGTTGTAGCGCTCCTCGAACCGCTCCCACGAGAAGTCCCCGTCCTGCCCGTAGGCGAATTCGCGGACGAGGTAGAGCCGAAGCGGGTCGGGGCCGAACTTCGACGCCGCGTCGAGCGGGTCGACGATCGTGCCCAGCGACTTACTCATCTTCTCGCCCTTGAAGTAGACGAACCCGTGGCCGAACACGCGCTCGGGGAGCGCAAGGCCCGCGCTCATCAGCATCGCCGGCCAGATCACGCAGTGGAAGCGCGTGATGTCCTTCCCGATGACGTGCAGCGACGCCGGCCACCAGCGGTCGAACAGGGTCTCGTCGGTCCCAAAGCCGAGCGCGGAGATGTAGTTGATGAGGGCATCGAACCACACATAGACGACGCTCTGCGGGTCGAAGGGCAGCGGGATGCCCCAGGCCTGCCCTGCGCGGCTGATGGAGATGTCCTCGAGACCGCCCTGGATGACGTTCAGGATCTCGTTCCGCCGGACGTCAGGCTGCAGGGCCTCCGGGTGTTGCGCATAGTGATCGAGCAGCGGCTGCTGGTACTTCGACAGTCTGAAGAAGTGGTTCTTCTCGCGGATCCAGTCCGGCTTGCTCTTGTGCGTCGGGCACAGTCCGTCGACGAGGTCCTTCTCCTGCTTGAACGCCTCGCAGGAGTTGCAGTACCAGCCCTCGTAGTGGCCTTCGTAGATGTCGCCCGCAGCCTGGATCCGGCGGACGAGCTCCGTCACGCCTGCGCGGTGGCGCTCCTCGGTCGTGCGGATGAAGTCGTCGAACGACACGTCGAGCCTCGCCCAGACCTCGCGGAACTCGCGCTCCATCTGGTCGCAGTACGCCTTGGGATCGAGGCCCAGGTCCTTCGCCCGCCGGAACACGTTCTGGGAGTGCTCGTCGTTGCCCATCAGAAAGTGCGTCGGTACACCGGCAAGGCGGCGCGAACGGGCGATGATGTCGGCGGTGATCTTCTCGTACGCCGTCCCGAGGTGCGGCCGGCTGTTGACGTAGTCGATGGCGGTGGTGATGAAGAACCTGGACATGCGGATCCTCGCGGCCTGAGTCTGATGCGCAATCGTATCAGGTCGCGGCCCGATCCTGATCGGGCCCTGCGCTATACTGCCGTCATGCCGCTCTTCGAGTACACGTGCGCCGACTGCGGGAGAAGGTTCGAGGTCCTGATGCGCGACGGGGTGTCTCCCGCCTGCCCGTCGTGCCGCAGCACGCGCGTCGAGAAGCAGTTGTCCGCATTCGCGGTCGGCGCCGGGACGTCCAGGCCCGCGCCCGAGGCCGCGGGCCCGGCCTGCGGGGGCTGCCCTCACGCGGGCCAGCCGGGCGGCTGCTCCTTCGCCGGCAACTAGCGGCCGCTCAGCGGCCATCCAGGCGGAAGCGGTGTGCGCGGCGTCGCGCCCCCGGCCTACTCCGTTTTGTCCAACTCAGCGGCCGTGACGAACCGCGGCTCGATGTCGACCGGCACGTGGCCCATCTTGTCGAGGGCCCGTTTCACCTCGGGCCGGACGACGCCGAGACGCGACAGCATCTCTTTCGCGGCCGCGTAGTCGCCGCGGGCCTGCAGCAGCATGATGTCACGCGTCAACGCCGCCACGGCGTCCTTGATCGTCGCCGGGTTGACGGCGAACGTGCCGTCGGTCGCCACCGTGAACGCGCCCGCATCGAGCAAGCGGTTCAGCTGGATCGCGATGCCGCGCCCGTGGGATTCATTCAGGCCGAAACGGATCGACCGGAACGCCGACGCCAGGAACGTCGTGTACATCGTCCGGCCCATCGACGCGTCGAGCACGCCTTTGTCCACCAGATACTGCAACGCGAAGAGGCCGGAGATGTCGGCCTTCGCCTCCTCGATCGTGCTGTAGGTCTCCTTCAGCTCCTGTCGCACCGTCGTCGCGCGCCCGGCCACGGTGAGGTTGTGGGGCCCGAGACCGTGCATCAGCTCGTGCATCAGGATGTGGGTGAAGAACGCGTCGAACGAGACGCGGGACCGGTCGGCGGGCGCCAGGACGAGGCCCGCGATCGGCAGGAGGACCTTCTGGAACTTCGCGTCCTGCATGTTCTTGAGCATCACGCGCTTCGAGCCCAGCTTGTCGACCACGCGCTCGTCGTTCGGCAGGTTGTAGGCGGCGGTCTGGACGCCGTGATTGCCGTCGCCGGCGGCCAGCACCACGTTCACCACCCGGATCGGCGCCATCGCCCCGAGGCGCGGATTGCGCAGCGCCGGCGGGATCGGCAGGTGGTTCTCGATGTCCTGCAGTTCGTCGCTGAACCGCGCGAGCTTCGCCGACTCGGCGGCGTCGCGCACCGAGATGAAGGCCTCGAACGCCGCCTTGACGTTGAACCACCCGTCCTCGTACACCTCGTAGGGTCCAATGGTCGGGTCGATGTCGGAGTCGAGTTCCATCCAGGCCACGTCGCTCGCGTAGTAGTCGTTCGAGAGGAACGCGTCCGCCCGGCTCGTGAGGAAGCGCTTCAGCCCCGAATCGGCGGTCAGGCCCGCCGCCTCGCGCAGCAGTCCCGCGGCGCGCTCCAGTTCGCCCTGGTACTCGACGCTGTACGGCACGAGGGTGAAGCGGCCGTCCGGCGAGCGGCGGATGGTCGTGAAGAAACCCGTGGCCAGCGCGCGATCGGTTTCGGAGAGCGTCTTGAGCCAGGTCTCGACGTCCGCCTTCGTCGCGACCGCCGGGTAGAAGTTCGCGCCCTCGGGCTTCGCGGGCACGCCGGGCATGATGGGCGCACCATCGTCGAGCCCCGACCAGGGGCCCTTGTTCACGAGGAATTCGTGGAGGCGCGCGCGGCCGAGCGGCGACGGGTCGGCGAGCAGGTTGAAGAGCACCGCCTCGTTCCCGCCCCACACCTGGCGCAGGAAGATCGCGTCCATGATCCGCCCGGCCTGGACGAGCTTCGCCAGCGCCCGGCGCTCACCGGGCGGCAGCGGCGAGATGTCGGCGCCGATGTCCACGGGCGCGTAGCGCGCCGTCATCGACTGCAGTGTCGCAGCGTCCGGCCACGACTGGCCCATCGTACCCGCCACCACGGCACCTCCCAGGATCAGCACCACGCCGAGCACGACCGGCAAGAGGCCTTGTTGACGCATGTTGCCCTCGACTGATGAGAGTCTTCGAGGCGTTTAGCCCCGTCAGATCTTGTACACCTACGCGCGCGCCGCGTCCACGCACTCGTGAAACAGGCGCCGGACGAGCCTGGCGCGGGGTCCCTGGCGCACGATGGCGTGCGTCGCCCGGCCATGGCGGAGCGCTAACGGCGAGCCCCGCTTCACGCCGCTGATCTCGACGCGCCCGCGCCGCAGCAGGTCTTCCACGAAGGCCCGGCCCGCCAGGTCAGGCGTCGCCGCGGCAAGGGACCCGAGGTCCGGCGCGGCCGACGCCGCCGAGCGCGGCGACGGTCCGAGCGGCGCTTCCACCAGGAGCCGCCGGAGCCGCAAGCCGTAGGCCCGGCCGTCGACCGGCACTTCAACGGCACGAAGGTCGGAGCCGAGGCGGCTTTCGCGAGCGGCGCGACGCGCGTTGCCGCCTTCGACGAGCGCCACCGCTGAAGACATCGAGAGGATCCCGCGCCCGACGAACGCCCGGCGGATCGCGGCGCGGTACCGACCGCCGCACTGTTCGCCGTCCGCCGCGAGGAGGCCGGCTGCGATCTGCGCGAAGTAGTTCGAGGTGACGCGGGCGCGGCTGACGGCGGCGATCAGCAGGCGACCGGCATCCTCCGCGATCGCGCAGAGCGCATCGGGGGTCGCGGCAGCGCCAGATTCGACCATCCCGGCAAGCGACTCGAGCCAGGCCGCGGTGAACACGCGGCTGAAGGAGTGCGGTTCCGACGACAGCGCACTGGCGGGACCCATCGGCGGCAGGTGCTCGGGCTGCCGGTAGAAGAACGAATTGACCGCGTTGCGCAGGCAGTCGGCATCCACGGCGTCCGGGTGCGACTGCCGGATCGCCCACCCGAGCTGCTCGGCCAGCCGGGAGAGGCGCGAGGCGCGCGCGAGCCGTCCGCCGGTCGCCGCCAGCACCGATTCGCGGACCGAATCGAGCTCGAGCGCCGAGAGTATCGCGCTGATGTCGCCGAAGGCCTCGTGGAACGACGCCACCTCGATGCTCGCGGCATTCCAGAGCTGGGGCTTCACGGCATCGAGCA
Source organism: uncultured Acidobacteriota bacterium (assembly GCA_963809475.1). GTDB lineage: Bacteria > Acidobacteriota > Vicinamibacteria > Vicinamibacterales > JAKQTR01 > JAKQTR01. The sequence continues at coordinate 1,382,419 of CAWEJS010000001.1, read as the reverse complement.
CGGCGTGTCCCAGTTCGTGGCAGACGACGTCAGGACTCTCGCCGGAGTAGACCGTGACTCCCCGGACTTTCTCGTGGAAGAAGCACAACTCCTGCCGGTCGTAGTAGGCGTTGAGGTCCTTCCCGGCATCGAGATCGACGACGAGCGGGCGGTGAATGTGCCAGCGCGCGTTCTCCGGCAGGACCCGGCTCCACGAGCCCACGGCCCGGCTGAGGGAATCCGCGGCGTTCCAGTAGCGGAAGCCGGTGGTCCCCAAGGGATACGCCCGGATGGGCGGCCGGGATCCGACCAACTCCAGGCCGAAGCGCGGCCCCGCAATCACCGGGGCGGGACGCTCGACGGGTTCGACTGGCGACGCCGAGAGGGGATCATCTTCCCAGGCAGCGATGTGAGACATGGGAGTTCCTCCTTGGTTGGCCAAGGGTAGTAACTACCCATGTCTGTCTCAAGCGATCTTGCACACGAATTGCGGTTTCGGCGCGATCAGTGTGCAAGAAGGTCCCGAGAGTGTGACGCCGGGTGGTTCAGGGGGCAGTGTCCAGGAGGTGCCGGAGGGAGGGGCCGGCGTTATCGATGGCGACGGCGAGATTCCGGCGCAATCCCCGCACGCCGGCGCGGCGGAGGGCCGTGCCTTCGATGCCCTGCAGGAGCGTGCCCTCGCTCGCGAGCCAGAGGTCCCGCAGCAGTGCCCGCCGCAACAGGGGTCTTGGCTGCCAGCCCGGGTCGTCGGTCCGCGGCGCAGCCCCGTTGTGGGGGCAGACCTCCTGGCAGATGTCGCACCCGAAGACATGGGACCCGAGATCCCGGCGCTGTTCTTCGGGGATGGCGCCGCGAACCTCGATCGTGAGATACGAGAGGCATCGCCGGGCGTCGAGGACGTACGGCTCGGTGAGGGCGCCCGTCGGGCAGGCCTCGATGCACAACCCGCACGCACCGCACTGATCGAACGCGGGCGCATCGGGCTCGAAGTCCCGGTCGCAGGCGATGACGCCCAGCAGAATCCAGGAACCGATCTCCGGGTTGATCACGCAGGTGTTCTTGCCAATCCACCCGAGGCCGGCATACCGCGCGTAGACCCGTTCCTGCACGGGTCCGGCATCGACGCACGCGCGCGACTCGAACCCCTCCCCCGCCTCCGCGCGCATCCAACTCGAAAGTGCCTCCAGACGCTGCCCCATCACATCGTGGTAGTCGTCGCCCCACGAGTACCGGGCGATGCGCGCGTGCCCCGGATCCGCGATCTCGGTCGAGTACGGCTCGTCGGTGTTGTACAAACACGCCACGACGATGACGGACCGGGCGGATGGCAGCCAGCGGCGGATGTCGGCCCGCGTACGGGCGGTGCGATTCAGGTAGGTCATCCGCCCGCCGTACCCGCGGGAGAGCCACTCCGGCAGGCGGGCCAGTTCCAGGAACTCGCCAACGGGCGCAACGCCGCAGAGGTCGAAGCCGAACTCGAGCGCGCGCCGTTTCACCTGAAGGGAACTGAGCATGGGCACGCGCTCGTGGATAGAAGCCAGAAGCCAGAAGCGCCAACTGGCGCTACTTCTTCAACAACTGCCTCAGCACGTACGGCAGGATGCCGCCGTGGCGATAAGCGATCAACTCCTCGGGCGTGTCGATGCGGACGCGCGCCTGGAACGATGTCACCGCGCCGTCATCCGCGGTCGCGCGCACGGTCACGGTCCCGCGCGGCGCGAGGGCGTCAGCCGCGCCGACGATCTCGAAGGTCTCGCGGCCGGTCAACCCGAGCGACGCCACAGACGCGCCGGTGTCGAACTGCAGTGGCAGCAGGCCCATGTTGACGAGGTTGCTGCGATGGATCCGCTCGAAGCTCTCGGCGATGACGGCCTTCACGCCCAGCAGCGCCGTGCCCTTGGCCGCCCAGTCGCGCGACGAACCCGAGCCGTACTCCTTGCCCGCGAGGACCACGAGCGGCACGCCGGCGGCCTGGTACTTCATCGCGGCGTCGTAGATGGACATCACCTCGTTGCCGGGCAGGAACGCAGTGACGCCGCCTTCCGTTCCCGGGACGAGCTGGTTCTTGAGGCGGATGTTCGCGAAGGTGCCGCGCATCATCACCTCGTGGTTGCCGCGGCGGGCGCCGTACTGGTTGAAGTCCTTCGGCTGGACGCCGTGCGCCTGCAGGTAGCGGCCGGCCGGGCTGTCGGCCTTGATGTTGCCCGCCGGAGAGATGTGATCGGTCGTGATGCTATCGCCGAGGACCGCGAGCACGCGCGCGCCCGCGATGGGCTGGGGCGGCGGCGGCTCCAGCGTCAGCCCGTCGAAGAACGGCGGGTTCCGGACATACGTCGAGGCGCTGTCCCACGCGAAACGCTCGCCCGGCGGCGGCACGACCGCCTGCCAGCGCGCATCGCCGTCGAACACGCTGGCGTAGACGCTCCGGAACATCTCGGCCGTGACGGAGACAGCGATGCAGGCCTGGACCTCGCGTTCCGACGGCCAGATGTCCTTCAAGTAGACCGCTTCGCCGTTCGCGCCGATCCCCAGCGGCTCGGTCGTCAGGTCGACGAGCATCGATCCCGCCAGGGCGTAGGCGACGACCAGCGGGGGCGACGCCAGGTAGTTCGCCCGTACCGAGCGGCTGCACCCGGCCTTCGAAGTTCCGGTTGCCGCTCAGCACCGAGGCGACAATCAGCCCCTGCGATTCGATCTGCGAGGCGACCTCGTCCGGGAGCGGTCCACTGTTCCCGATGCAGGTCGTGCATCCGTAGCCGACGAGATTGAACCCGAGCGCGTCCAGGTATGGCGCCAGCCCGGCCTTCTCGAGGTACGCGGTCACGACCTTCGATCCCGGCGCGAGGCTGGTCTTCACCCACGGTTTCCTTGCCAGCCCCTTTTCGACCGCCTTCTTGGCCAGCAGACCCGCCGCCACGAGCACGCTCGGGTTCGACGTGTTGGTGCAGCTCGTGATCGCCGCGATGACGACGGCCCCATGCTCGAGGGCCGGCTGGCTCGCGGCAGACGCGGCAGACGCGGACGCGGCAGAAGGGGCCTTTCGCTCCGCCAGCATCTGCGGCAGCGCGGCCGCGAATTTCGGCTTCGCCGCCGACAGGGGCACACGGTCCTGCGGCCGCTTCGGTCCGGCGAGCGAGGGTTCGACCGATGCCAGATCGAGTTCGATCCGCTCGTTGTAGTCCGCCTCGGGCTGGCTGGCGTGCGCGAAGAACCCCTGGGCCTTTGCGTACGCCTCGACGAGCGCCACGCTTGCCGCGTCGCGCCCCGTCAGCGTGAGGTACTCGAGGGTCATCGCGTCGATCGGGAAGAGCGCCACAGTGGCGCCGTACTCCGGGCACATGTTCGACAGCGTCGCCCGGTCGGCCAGCGTCAGGCTCGCGAGGCCCGGGCCGAAGAACTCGACGAACTTCCCGACGACGCCGTGCTTGCGCAGGCGCTCGGTCACGGTCAACACGAGATCGGTCGCGGTCGTGCCGGCCGGAAGCGACCCGACCAGCCGGAACCCGACCACGGGCGGGATCAGCATCGAGATGGGCTGGCCCAGCATCGCGGCCTCCGCCTCGATGCCGCCGACGCCCCACCCCACCACGCCGAGGCCGTTCACCATGGTGGTGTGCGAATCGGTGCCGACCACCGTGTCGGGGTACGCCCACTCGGCGCCGTCGCGACGGCCGCGGAACACGACACGGGCCAGGTACTCCAGGTTCACCTGGTGCACGATGCCGGTCTCGGGGGGAACGACGCGGAAGTTGGCGAAGGCGTTCTGGCCCCATCGCAGGAACGTGTAGCGCTCCTTGTTGCGCGCGTACTCGAGCTCGGCGTTCAGCTGGAAGGCGCCCGGGGAGCCGAAATAGTCGACCTGCACGGAATGGTCGATCACCAGTTCCATTGGCTGGAGCGGGTTCACCAGGTGCGGGTCGCCGCCGAGAAGCGCCATGGCGTCCCGCATCGCCGCCAGATCCACGACGGCGGGCACGCCGGTGAAGTCCTGCAGGAGCACCCGCGCCGGGGTGAAGGCGATTTCCTTCTCGATCTCGCTCCCGGGATCCCAGTTGGCGAGCGCCTGGATGTCGCCGGCCTTGACGCTCGCGCCGTCCTCGTGGCGGAGCAGGTTTTCCAGGAGGATCTTCAGCGAGTACGGCAGGCGATCGACGCCCGGGAACCCGGTCTGGCGAAGCGCCGGCAGGCTGCAGAACTTGAGCCGGCCTCCGCGGATATCGAGGTCGCGCACGGTGCCGAATGAGTTCGCGTGTGCCATAGGACTATCGTCTCCCCGATGATGAGGGCCCCATTATGCCGCGATTCCGGGCCCGGCCCCACCTCGTCGACACGCCGCCGCCAAGGGCGATGGCCGTGCGGGCCTCCCGGCCCCAGGTATAGCCGCCCCGCACGTGCATGGCCCGCAGTTCTGCGATCAGCCTGATCTCCGCCAGGCGTGCCGCCGGCCGGATGCGCCATGAGTAACCGAGCCCCGCCCCGGCCTCGTAGACTCCGCCGCCCGCGCTCGAGGCGCCCTCGGCGTCGGCGTGCCGCAGGTAGCCGGCACCCGCCATGACGAAGGGCGTCACGCGTCCAGACGCAAACCGCATCCCCAGGAGGTCGTAGTCGACCCGGCCTCCGATCGTCCACTGTCGCAGCGCAGCGCCGGTGAACGACACGCCGGCTGCCCCCTCGGCGTCGTCCGCGATGCGGACGCGCACGGAGGGACGAGCGACACCGCCCGCCGCAGACAGCGTGAGCGCGCGCGTGAGTCTCCAGCCGATCCGGACGCCTGCCCCGGCTGACGCCGCCAGTTCGGCCGACGAGTCGAACAGTGTGAACGACGTCAACCCGGTGTTGGGCGTCAGCTCAGCGGCGGCCGTCCCCAGCGCCGACGACGAGACCCAGGAAGCCGTCGCGGCCACCTCGAGCCGCCCGCCCGTCACGCTCGCGGTCTGGGCCGCAGCCGGAGCTGCGAGGCACACGGCGGCCGCCAAAAGGACCGCCGACGCTGCAACCGGCGCCCTCACTTCGCGCTCACCCTGAGCTCGAACGGTCCGGCGTCGCCTCCGCGCGGCACGATCGCCAGCCGGTCCAGGTACGCGACGCCGAAGTTGACGTCGATGCCGGCGCCGCTCCCGAAGAACCCGCTGAGATCGGCGTCGTCGAGGGGTTCGGCGCGCACGATGTAGGTGCCCGGCTCGAGGCCCGCGATTGCGAAACCGCCTGTCGCGTCCAGCGTGAACCCGCCCACGAGCGCGCGCGTGGCGATGTTGAACGCCACGACGTGCGCACCGGCGACGCCTGCACCCGCCTTCGTCACCCGGCCGCTGATGCTGCCCGTCGCGGTCCTGAACGAGGCCGCAGGGTAGATGTCCGAGATCCCGGCGATGTCGTCCGGCTCGAGCTCGCGGCCGGCCGTGTTGCCTGGCGCATAGGCCACCGGGAACATCACCGCACCGGCCGCGATCACGTGGCGCCCGGCCGCGGCGAGGTCCGTCTCCCCCAGCGCCGAGTGCCCGAGGCCGCCGAGGTGACCGAACTCGTGGAGCGCGATCGACTCGAGGTCGTACTTCCCGGATTCCCCGCCGGCGGCCACGGACCATGGGAACGCGCTGTTGAAGAACACGCCGGCCTCGAGGATCTCGCCAGTCACGAGATCGACAATGAACGACGTCGACCCGAGCACGCGATCGAGATCGGGCCGCGCCGCGAACCCCACGGTCGTCATGCCGTCGTCGTCCGCCGGAAGTGCCGACGTCGTGCCGGCCGCCTGGAACGCGACCGTGGCCGACCCGACGCCTTCCCACGACGCGAACGCGCGCGCGAGCGCCGCGCGGTACTCGGCGGCGCCCAAACCCGGGAGGCCGCCTTCGTTGACGTAGTAGCGGATCGGGATTGTCCGCCAATGGAGACCGATCACCTGTCCGCCCGTCAGCGTGCCGAGCTTGAGATAGGCCTCCGGCGCCGACGCGACCGCGGCGACCATCACGAGCGCCAGGGCGGCCGCGCGCCGCCACATCACGCGCCGCGAGGGGGACCTCATGGCCAGCCCGCCCCGCCCGAGCCGCGCTTCCCCGGCCCCGCGCCCGTCCGCCCGCTCGCGGCGGCTGCCCGCCCCTCCGCGATCGCGCGCACGTCTTCGGCGAACGCCGTCAGGGTCATGACGCGCGCCTTGCCGCGGCCGCCGGCCGCGCGTGAGTCGCCCGCGCCGCCGGCGATTGCCGGGGCGAGCAGGAGCGCGCGCCCACGATCGTCGCGCATGATCGGGAGCACGCCCTGGTTGAATCCGACGACGTGCGGGATCTGCGGGGCCGACCCGGCCAGGAACACCACCACCTCGTCGCCGACGCGCAACACGGGCGCGCCGACCACGATCGTGCGGTATCGCCCGACGTCGCCGCCGGGCACGCGAAAGACGACCGTGCCCTGCGCGTTTCCCTTCAGCACCGCCGCGGGCTCGAGTGTCACGAGCGAGTCCGTGAACCGGCCTGCCACAGGCGCAGCGGACACGCCGACGACGCGGCCAGCCACGACGCTGTCGGCGCCCTGCACGAGTTGCACGAGGTCGAGGGACACCACGACGGTGGCGGAGACCGGCTGGAGGGCGGCCACCATCCACGCGGCGGCAAGCAGGGCGCCTGGAACGGACGCGCGGCGCACGGTCCTACTCCGGCCGGCCGCCACGGGCGTCGCAGATCGCGAGGACGTGCTCGGCCGCCCTCCGGCTGGCGCCTGGCGCGCCGAGCTTCTCGCGCGCGTCGTGCAGCGCGGCGCGCGTGCGGGCTGCGTATCCGGGATCGTCGAAGTAGCGCACCGTCTCCGCCGTCACGGTGCCTGGCGTAAAGCCGTTCTGGATGAGCTCGGGCACGATTCGGTGCCCGGCGACCAGGTTGGCCATGCCGTACGTGTCCACGTGCACGAACCGCTTGCCGAGCCAGTAGGTCAGCGGCGACAGCCTGTACACGATGACCATCGGCCGCTCGTGCATGGCGGCCTGCACGGTCGCCGTCCCGGACGCCGTCACGACCACGTCCGCGGCCGTGAGCACGTCGTCGGTGCGCCCGGTGACCATCACGACGCGCGGGCCGCCCAGGCGGCGGAGCGGATCGAACAACGCGCCGTCGAGATTCGGCGCACACGCCACCACGAACTGGACGCGCGGCACCCTCGACGCAATCATCGGCACCGCCGCGGCCAGCGCGGGGAGCGTCCCGTGCAACTCGTTCGGCCGGCTCCCCGGGAGCAGCGCAATCGTCGGGGCGTCGGCCGCGAGCCCCCATTCCGCCGCGAGCGCCTCTCGGCCCGCGGACGCCGCGACAAGATCCAGCAGCGGGTGGCCGACGAACGCCACCGGGATCTGCGCCTCGCGGTAGATCGCCTCCTCGAACGGAAAGATCACCAGCGCGCGATCCACGAGCCGCCGGAGGACCGCCAGCCGCCCGGGGCGCCACGCCCAGACCTGCGGGCACACGTAGTAGACGACGGGAACGCCCAGGCGATGCAGGGAAGCCGCCAGGCGGAAGTTGAAGTCGGGAAAGTCGATGACGACGAGGGCGTCCGGCCGCTCGCGCCTGGCGCACGCGACCAGCGCGCGTTTCATGGCCCACGCCCGCGGGAGGACCGACACGGCTTCGACCAGTCCCGTGACCGCCAGGCCGGCGTAGTCGCCCACGAGTTCCGCGCCGGCGCCGCGCAGGTGATCGCCGCCGAGGCCCACGATCCGCGTGCCTGGACGCAGCGCGCGAAGCTCCCGGGCCAGCGCGCCGGCATAGACGTCGCCGGACGGCTCGCCACAGGAGATCATGACCGTGGGCATGGCGCGCACCCTACTGAATCTTGTCGAAGAACGTCGGCGGGAACGACTCGTTGATCCGGATCTCGACAAGCGTCCGCTCGAGCACGAGCACCGAATCGCGGCGCACCACGGCGATGTACGGCATTGCGATGCCGGCGACGGGCCGGAAGTCGTCGAAGCTCTCGGTGACCGTGACGCGGCCGCCCGGCCCGATCCCCTGGTACGAGAGCCAAGCGAGCCGGGCCGTTGCCGAGTCGAACGCCGCACGGACCGGCAGCAGGCCGTCGCCCCACAACTCGACCACCTGGAGCGGCCGGCCGCCCACCCCCTGTTCGTCGGCGAGCGGCTTGCCCGTGACGCGGTCGTCGGCCGCGGCCAGCATCAGCGCGATCCAGTCCCGGCGCACCCCTTGGGCGAACTCGTCCTTCATCGCCGCCGGCGCGTCGTGAGGGCCGGTGGGGTCCTTGATCCAGGCCTGGCCGTCCTTGAAGGCCTGCACGACCCCGCCGCGTGGCAGCAGGGCGTCGACGCGCATCCGGCTGGGATACTCGACGGAGGTGCGCGTGTCGATGCGCATCGGTCCGTCGGGCGTGGGCATCACGGTCGTCGCTGTCGCGCGAATGGTCCGGACGGCTCGAAGGGCGTCAAGCCCGCCGGCCGCTGCAGCCGCGCGGAGCACGATTTCCTTCGCCCGCGCCCACTCCTCGCTCGACGCGACGGGCAGCGGGGGCGCCGTCACGGCGCCGGACGCCCGACCCTGCGGTGCCGGCTGGCGGCGGAGGTCGGGCGTCGTGACGTCGAGTTCCGCGAGCGGGATGATCTCGGGCTTTCCGAGCCCCAGGCGCCCGACCTGGTTCGCGAACGCGGAAGCGTTCCCGACGAGGACGATGGACAGCCGATCCGGCTTCAGGTACGCCAGCGTCACCCGCTCGATGTTCACCAGGGTGATAGCGTTGACCCGCTCGCGGAAGGTGTCCAGTTGCTTCAGCGGCAGCCCGTAGAAGAGCGCGGTCAGGATCTTCGTCGCGATGGCATCCGGGGTCTCGATGCCGAGCGGGAAGCTGCCGCTGAGGAACGCTTTCGCGCTGTCGAGTTCGCGCTCCCCTGGCGCCGCGCGGTGCAGGCGGGCGTACTCTTCGATGACGGCCCGCAGCGCCTCGCCGGTGGCCTCCGATCGCGTGTCGGTCTCCGCGATGATGTCCCCCGCCGCCTTGTACGATTCGAGGTCGGCGGACGCACCATACGTGAGCCCCTGCTGCACGCGCAAGACCTGCTGCAGCCGGTTCCCGCCTTCGCCGCCGAGGATGCGGACGGCGAGGTCCGTCGCCAGGTAGTCATCGCTCGCCCGCCGAATGCCGAGATGCCCGGCCCGTATCTCCGTCTGGACCGCGTCCGGCAGATCGACGACAACGACCCGGCGGGCTGCCGACGGAGGCTCAGGGAGCGGCGCGGGCGGCACGTCGCGCCGTTCCCACGCGCCGAGAACGCGCTCGACCGCCGCGAAGGCCTCGCCGGCCCGGACATCCCCGACGACGGCGAGGATGCAGTTGTTCGGGACGTAGAATCGCTGGTGGAGTTCCACGAGATCCGCGCGGGTGATGCGGTCGATGGACGCCGGCGTGCCGGTGGTGGGCTGCCCGTACGGGTGGGACCCGTAGACGAGGCGCTTGAACACCAGAGTCGCGAGGAAGTCGGGGTCCTCGTAGTCGACCCGGAGCGCCGATCGGAGTTGCTCGCGCTGGCGTTCCAGTTCCTCCGGGGCGAAGGCCGGCGCGCGCACGAGATCCGACAGGACCTGGAGGCACTCGTCGAAGCCGTCCTTGAGGACCGTCGCGTAGGCAAAGGTGAGATCGGTGCCCGCCCCGACCACGACGCTGCCGCCGATCGTGTCCACGGTGTCCGCGATCTGCTGCGCGCTGCGCGTGGCCGTGCCCTGATCGAGCAGCGACGCCACCATGCGGGCCACGCCGTACTTGGGCGGGACGTCCCGCGCCGAACCCGCGCCGATCAGCATCCGGACGCTGACCGCCGGCTGCTCGTGCTGCTCGACGACCACGACCTGAAGACCGTTGGCCAGGGTGCGGATTTCGTAGGCGGGGAATGTCACCGGTTTCGCGTCAAGCGCGCGGGGCTGGGACTCCGACGGCCAGTCCCGGACCTGGGCCGGCGCCGGGGACGGGGCCGCCAGGATCGCGCTCAGCGCGGCGGCGCAGGCGGCAGCGGCGGAGCGGCTCATCGGGATTCGTCCTTCGCCGCCTTCGGCAGCACGGTGATGACCAGGCGCCCTTCCGGTCCGAAGTACGTCTGTGCGACGCGCTGCACATCGTCGACGGTGACGGCCTGGAGCAGGTCGAACTCGGCGTCGGCGGAGGCGACGTCGCCCTTGTGCAGCACCGACGCGTGCGCCAGCGCGCTGGCCTTCTGCTGCACGGTCTCGCGGCCGAGCACGTAGTCGCGCGTGATCTGCGTCTTGGCCCGTGTCAGTTCGCGCGCGCTGATTGGCTCCCTGCGCAGGCGATCGATCTCCCACGTGAGCGCCAGCTCCGCCTCGGACGGGGTGTGCCCGGGCTGCACGATGGCGAACCCGTAGAAGAGGTTCGGATCCTCCGTGAGATTGGCCACGCCGGCCGCCGCCAGCGCGATGCCGGTATCGTAGACGAGCTTGCGGTAGAGGCGCGAGCTCTGACCGTCCGACAGGATCTTCGCGGCGACCTGCAGCGGGTACGAGTCGGGATGGCCGTCCTGCGTCACGTGGTGCGCGACGACGACCACCGGCAGCGGCCAGCTCTCTTCGACGCCGACGCGCCGCGGGCCTCCTGTCGCCGGAGGCTCGGCCGGGATGTCCCGCGGGACCGGCCGCCCGCTCGCCGGGATCCGCCCGAAGTACGTCGCCGCGAGGTCGGCCGCCTGTGTGCGGTCGATGTCACCTGCGATGATCACCGTGGCGTTCGCCGGCACGTAATACGTCCGGAAGAATTCGCGCACGTCGTCCACCGATGCCGCCTCGAGATCCTTCATTGCGCCGATCGTCGCGTGCTTGTACGGGTGCACGGCGAACGCCTGGCCGAACACGATTTCCGCCAGGCGCCCGTACGGCTGGTTCTCGATGCGCATCCGCCGCTCTTCCTTCACGACCTCGCGCTCGCTGTTGAATGCGCGCTTGTCGATCCGGAGCGTCGCCATCCGATCGGCCTCGAGCCACAGCACCGCCGGCAGGTACTGCGACGGCACCGTCTCCGAGAACACCGTGACGTCTTCCGTGGTGTACGCGTTGGCCTGCCCGCCGAGCCCGGAGATGATCGACGCATGGCGCTCGGGGCCGACGTTCTTCGACCCCTTGAACATCATGTGCTCGAAGAGGTGCGCGAACCCCGTGCGTCCGGCCCGCTCGTCCTTCGACCCCACGTGGTACCAGACCTGCACGTTGACGATGGAGGGGGAATGGTCTTCCAGGAGGATGACGCGCAGGCCGTTCGCCAGCGTGGTGACCGTGTAGCCGAGACGCGGGGGCCTGGCGTCGGACCCCGCCGTCCCGCTCGCGGCAATGGCGGTGACGAGGGCCGCGGTGATCGCCGCGGAGACGGCACACCAAGCCGGGCCTCGGAGGCCCCGCCTCGGCGGCCGGATGTCCGTGGAGACCATGGACCCGATTATGGCACGGGCTCGTCGTCCCGGATCGGGGCTGCCGGCCCGAGGCGGGCTTCGACGTCAGCCAGCCGCTTCTCCACGTCGGAGAGGGCCCGCTTCAACTCGGGCAGGCGCCGGAAGACCGCCGACGACTTCAGCCAGTCGCGGTTCTCGATGGCGGGATAGCCGGACACGAATGACCCGTCGGGAAGCGAGTTCGGGATGCCCGTCTGCGCGGTGGCCTTTGTGCCCTTGCCGATGTGCAGGTGGCCCACGACACCGACCTGCCCGCCCAGCATCGACGAGTCGCCGATCGTCGTACTGCCGGCGATCCCGACCTGCGCCGCGAGCATGACGTTGCGGCCGACGTGCACGCCGTGCGCGACCTGCACAAGGTTGTCGATCTTCGTGCCGGCCTGGATCCGGGTCTCGCCGACGGCGGGGCGGTCGATCGTCGTGTTGGCGCCGATCTCGATATCGTCTTCGATGACGACCGGCGCGGTCTGCACGATCTTCTGGTAGGTGCCGTCCGGCTTCTGCGCAAACCCGAAGCCGTCGCTGCCGATGACCGCCCCGTTCTGGATGATCACGCGGTGGCCGATCCGGCAGCGCTCCCGGATGGAGACGTGCGCGTGGATGACGCAGTCCTCGCCGACGGTGACGCCGGGGTAGATGACCACGTGGGGGTGTACGATCGTGCGCGCGCCGATGGCCGCGCCCGCGCCGACGACCGCGAACGCGCCGACGTGGGTGCCGGCCCCGATCGACGCGTCGGGGGCCACGATCGCGGAAGCCGAGATGCCCGGCGCCGGCCTGTCGTCGGGCGCGAGCAGCGCGGCGGCAGTCGCAAAGGCCAGGTAGGGGTCACGGGCGCGCAGCATGGCACACGGCGCAGACACGACGTCCTCGCCGACGATCACCGCCGAGGCCCGCGTCGTGGCGAGCTGACTCGCGTATTTCCTGTTGGTGAGGAACGAGAGGTCGCCCGGTACCGCCGCCTCGAGCGTGGAGACGCGCGCGACTGTCAGATCACCGTCGCCCTCGAGACGGCACCCGATCCGTGCGGCCAGATCGTGCAGTGTCAAACGGCGAAAGTATATCACGGGCCCCCGAGGGCCATCCGCTCGACGAACATGTCGAGATGGCGCAGTCCCAGCCGCGCCGCGACGTCGCGCGCAAGCGCCTCGCGATCCGCGCCCGTCAGCGACTCGATCCGGCGCAGGTCCGCGAGCGGCGCGCTGGCGACAAACTGCCAGCGCACGCGGGAGAGCCCCTGGCGCGCGCCGCGCCACGACAGCAGGTGACCGATGGCGCGGAACGAGAAGTAGAGGGACAGCACGTTCGGCCCGGGAATCGGCGTCAGCGGCAGCGAGGCGACGTAGATCAGCGCGTCCACGATCATCCACACCAGATGACGCCGGCGGTCGCGGCGCAGACCGCTCCGGACGCCGCGCTCCGCGTCGGCGGCGGAGACATCGTCCGGGTAGTGCGCGGTGACGGCCGTTTCGCTTCGGAGCAGCCAGAGCAGGCGCTGCTCGGCGACGCGCTTCGAGAGCCAGCCCATCGCCCGATCGCGGAGGCGCTGCGTCCGTGTGCGCGACTCCGCGGCGGACGCTTTCGAGAGCCGGGCCCTCCGCTCCGCCTCGAGCGCGGCCAGGCCGTCCTGGAAACGGTTGACCAGGCGCCGCCACGCGGGCCGATCGTCGGCGGCCGAGGGCGGCTGGCGGTCGTCGAACTCGCAGTAGAGTTCGCCGGGATGCCGGCCGAGGGGCACGAGGTAGATGTCCATGTCGCCGCGACGCGGCGCCCTAGCGCGCACCGGCGGCGGCGTCATCGAACACCTCCGCCTCGAACATGACGATGCGGGCGCCCCGCGTCCAGGCGTCCGAGGGAAGCCCCGCCTTGCCGCACGTCCGCGCCAGGAACGCGTCGCGGTCCCACCCGTACTCGACGGCGACCTGCGGCAGCAGGAGGCCGCGGCGCCGGCCCTGCTCGACGATCAGCCCGTGGCGCCCGACGGTGATCGCCGCAGGGTCGGTGACCGGCACGAGCGGACCCAGCACGGAGATCTCAATCACGCACTGGTCGAGTTCGTCGGGCCGCACCGCCGGGAACCGCGGGTCACCGGTGGCCGCCGCGACCGCGCAGTCCGCGACGACGCTCCCGAGCGGCTGGTCCCCGTCGGGATGCCCGATGCACCCGCGAAGGTCCCGGTGCCGGTGGAGCGAGACGAAGGCGCCCGCGCGCCGGCCGAACGCGCCCTCCGTGTCGTCCGGGGCAGGCGGGCGGCCCGCGAGGGCATCGGTGATCGCGCGCCGCGCGACGCTCAGGAGCCGCCGGCGATCCTCGGTCGAGAGTGCTGCCGCCATGCCGTCCTCCCTGGCCCTCACGACGCGGCCGCAAAGGTGCCGAACACCGCCGCCATGTAGCCGACGACCGCGCTCGTGTCTCCAGACACGGCGCCGGAGTCCGCATGGCAGAGCACCTTCGCGTCGGCCGCCCCCAGCGCGCGCGCCGCGCGCATCACGGCGAGGATGGGCCCGCCGCCGCACGCATGGTCCGGGTACCGCCCGAGCGCCCGCTCGACGGACTCCGGGTCGAACTGCCCCACCGCATCCACGATCACCTGATCGAGTTGCGCGGCCCGCCGCGAATCCTGGTAGTGCGACAGGTCGCTGCTCGCCACGAGCAGCGGCCGCCTGGAGGCGAGGGCGGCGGCGAGTCCGTCCGCGAGCGCGGCCACCGTCGCGCGCGACTGGTGCCCCATGACCAGCGGCACGATGGGCACACCCGGCAGCGCGTACTGCAGGAACGGCAGCTGCATCTCGAGGGAATGTTCCCGGAGCTGGGCCGCCGGCAGATCCCGCACGACGGGCGCCGCCGCCATGATGGCGTCTGCATCCGATTCCGAGATCACGACATCTCCAAGCGGCGTCTCGAATACGCCGCGCGGCGCAATCGACACGCCCTCGAACCCGACGTGGTGCGACGGACCCACGAGCACGACGACGTCGTAGGACCGGCCTTCGAGCTGCCGGTAGGCGTACGCCGCCACCGGGCCGGAGTAGACGAGGCCGGCGTGAGGAGACACCAGACCGACGATGTCGCCGGCGACCATCGCGGTGACGCGCGCGCAGTACCGCTCGATGTCCGCCGTGAGGCGCGCGGGCTGATCCGAGTACCAGGTGCCGGCGACGGCGGCGCGCCGCCGGATTGGTTGCGGTGCCATGATCGTGAATGTTAGCATCGGCCATGGCTGGCGCACGCGACGACTTCGAGATCGCCCGTGTCGCGGCCCTCGCCCGCTTGCACCTCACCCCCGCCGAAGCCGCCCTCTACCAGGACCAGCTGACCGGCATTCTCGCGTTCGTCGGCCAGCTTCAGGACGTCGACACCACGGGCGTGCCGGCCGCCGCCCGCGAACCCGCTCCCCTGCTCGAGGGCCGCGCCGACGAGATTCAGCCGTCACTTCCCGCGGACGCCGCGCTCGCCAACGCGCCCGACGCCATCGCGACGCCGCCCCTCGTGCGCGTGCCGAAAGTGCTGGACCGATGAGCGGGTTCCCTCCGACGGCAGCCGGGCTGCGCGCGGCGTTCATCAGCGGGAACCTCACCGCGGCGGCCATCTGCGACGAGGCCCTGGCGCGGATGGCCGCCTCCAACGGGGCGCTCCGGGCCATGCTGGCCGTGGCCGAGCCGGGGGCTCGCGCCCGGGCAGCCGCACTCGATAGGCGTGCCGACCGGGCGTCCGCCGGGCCGCTCGCCGCCGTGCCCGTCGCCATCAAGGACAACATCTGCGTCGAAGGCGTCCGCGCGACGGCCGGGTCGCGCATCCTGGCCGGTTTCGTGCCGCCCTACAGCGCGACCGCCGCCGCGAGGCTCGAGCGGGCCGGCGCCATCCTGGTCGGCAAGACCAACTGCGACGAGTTCGGGATGGGATCGTCGAACGAGCACTCGGCCTTCGGCCCGGTGCGGAATCCGTGGGACCTGTCGCGGACGCCCGGCGGCTCGAGCGGCGGTTCCGCCGCGGCGGTCGCCGCCCGGATGGTACCGATCGCGCTCGGTTCCGACACGGGCGGGTCGGTGCGCCAGCCCGCCGGGTTCTGCGGGTGCGTGGGCATCCGGCCGACGTACGGCCGCGTGTCCCGCTACGGGCTGATCGCGTTCGCATCGTCCCTGGATCAGATCGGCCCGATCGCGCTGACCGTCCGGGACGCGGCTGCGGCGCTCCAGGCCATGGCGGGGCGCGACGAGCACGACGCGACCACCGCGGCCGAGCCCGTGCCGGACTGGCTCTCTGCGATGACCGGCGATGTGCGCGGGTGCCGGATCGGCGTGCCGGCCCGGCTGCTGGCGCACGGGGTCGATCCCGACGTGCACGACGCGTTCGAGGCCGCGCTGGCGGTGATGCGGTCTCGCGGGGCGATTGTGCGCGACATCGGGCTCGCGCACGCCGCGCTCGCGATACCCGTCTACTATCTCGTCGCCACCGCCGAGGCCAGCTCGAACCTCGCGCGGTTCGACGGCGTCCGCTACGGGCACCGCGCGGCCGGCGCCAGCGGCCTGCGCGCGATGTACGAGCGCACGAGAGCCGAGGGCTTCGGCGACGAGGTCAAGCGGCGGATCATCCTCGGGACCTTCGTGCTGAGCGCCGGCTATTACGAGGCCTACTACCTGAAGGCCCAGCAGGTCCGCACGTTGATCGCCCGCGACCTGGCGTCGGCGTTTGGCGAGGTCGATCTGATCGCGCTCCCGACGAGCCCGACGCCGGCCTTCCCGCTCGGCGAGCGGCTGCCCGATCCGCTGGCGATGTACCTGGCCGACGTGTTCACCGTCGGCGCGTCGCTCGCCGGGTTGCCCGCGCTGTCGGTGCCGTGCGGCTTCACGCCCGCCGGCTTGCCGGTCGGCCTGCAGCTGATGGGGCGCCCCTTCGACGAGTCGACGCTGTTGCGGGCGGCCGAGGCCTACGAACGCGACACGGGATTCTGGCGGACGCAGCCCTCAGGCGCGTGACGCGGCGGCGGGACGCGAGACGAGCTTCACCAGTCCCCACACCAGCAGCCCGACCAGGACCAGCGGGAGAATCGGCAGCAGGAGGCCGAGGAGCGCGACGAGCCCGAAGCCGACGAGCGCGACGACACCCACGATCAGAAGAATGGGCAGGAGCAGGAGGCCGACGAGCAGCTTCAGGACGCCGGCAGCCAGGCGGAGCGGGAGGAACACGAGCCAGAAGACCAGCTTCAGGAGACCGCCCACCAGGCCGACGACGAGCAGCCCGAACAGCAGCATCGTTCCAAGCGCCAGCAGCTCGACCATGGGGCCCTCGCTTCCCGGCCGCACGTCGTGTGCGGCATCCGGCGGCGCGCGGCCGGTCTCGGGACGGCCATGAGCACCGCTATCGGGATCTACGAGGATCGGGAGGGTACAGGTTCCGGCGCCGGGCGCCGATCAGCTCGCGCGCCGGGAGTGGCCGAGCTGGTCGGTCGTGCCGCGCGGCGTGTCCGCCGGCAGGTAGGTGGCCGGCTGGCCGAGCGCCTCGTCGAGAGTGCGGACGGTGAGCGACTTCGGGCCGCTCGCCCGAAGCTTGAACGTGTCGATGCCGACCGACAGTCCAATCATCATCACGAGAATGACGACGGCCACGCCCCCTGCGCCCTGGAGCGTCGCGGCGAGCAGGGCCCCAATCGCGGCCAGGCTCACAGAAGGCCCTCCAGCTTCGGGTGCGACGGGGGCCCCTCGCCGAGCTGGTACTTGATGTAGCCCCGCTTGACCTCTTCCATGGCCACGCGCTCGGCCTTGTGGGCCGGCGCCGGCGGCTCCGCTGGAACAGCCTCTTCAGCGGGTTCCACGGGCTGCAGCCGGTTCAGCGCCCCGCGCCGCAGCTGTTTGGCCCGCTGGGCGGCGACCTCGACGAAGAGGAACCGGCCCGCCGTGGGGTTCAACGCGAACTTCTCATCGGCCTGCGGCCGCTCGGGAACCACCGGTGTGACGTCGAGTTCTTGATCCACAACCACTTATCGTACACCACGGTCAAAGCCCGACGCAAGAAAGAAAGGGGCGCCCGAAGGCGCCCCGTAGCAGCAACGGAGGTGCCGGCCGCGACGGACGAATGCTAGCCCTGCACCTGGACCTGGATCTGCTTGGGCTTCGCCTCTTCGCGCAGCGGCAGCGTGATCGTGAGCACGCCGTTCTTGTAGTCCGCGCTGACCTTCGAGGTGTCAACGGTCGGCGGGAGCGAGAACGAACGGCTGAATGCGCCATAGACGCGCTCAATCCGGTGGCACTGCTCGTCCTTGATGGAGGCGTCCATCTTCTTCTCGCCCCGCAGCGTCAGACTGTTGTTCTCGACGGTGATCTCAATCGCGTCCTTGCTCATGTCGGGCAACTCGGCCGTGATGACGAGCTGGTGATTGCCGGAATCGTAGATGTCGACGGGCGGCACCCAGGCGCCGCGTCGCATGAGGTCGTCGTCCGTCGGGCGATAGATCTCGCCGAGCAGGCGGTTCATGCGGTCCTGCACGGCAGTGAGCTCACGGAACGGGTCGAATCGAACGAGTGTCATGGTCTGTCCTCCTCTGTCGCGTCCTGTATCCGCTCGAGAGTGAGCTGTGCCTCCCGGCCGTCCACCCTCTTCGCTGGTCATAGGAGGCATTGTACTTCAAATATGATTTGTGTCAAATAAAATAATATGAGTATCTATAGCTAATATTAGTAGCGCTCGGCTGTCCCGGCAGTCGATGCGAGCGGTCCCCTCTAGCCCATCCGGCCGAGTCTTGGTATTCTGTCGGGGCTCCTCTGGCTCGCCCCGCCCGTTCGTCACGGTTCCTGTCGAAGAGGATGGTGCAGCATGGCTCGATACAAGATCGCGTGGTTGCCGGGCGACGGCGTGGGCGTTGATGTCATGGACGCCGCCAGGATCGTCCTCGACCGTTTGAAGCTGGACGCCGAGTACATCCACGGCGACATCGGGTGGGAGTTCTGGTGCGCGGAAGGCGACGCGCTGCCGCCGCGCACGGTCGAGCTGTTGCGTCACGTCGACGCGGCGCTCTTCGGCGCCATCACGTCGAAGCCGGTGAAGGCGGCCGAGGCCGAACTGGCGCCGTCGCTCAAAGGCACCGGACTCACCTACCGCTCGCCCATCGTCCGCATGCGCCAGTCCTTCGACCTCTACATCTGCCTGCGCCCGATGAAGGCGTATCCGGGCAACGCGCTGAACCACAGCGACCAGGTGGACCTCGTCATGTTCCGCGAGAACACCGAAGACCTCTACGCCGGCGTGGAGTTCAACCCGGTGCCGCCCCGGCTCTCGGAGACCCTGAAGGCCCTCTCGCCGGCGTTCGCGCCGTTTGCCGGCCTCGCGCCGGACGAGTTCGCCGTGTCCTGCAAGATCAACACGCGGAGGGGTTCGGAGCGGATCGTCGACGCGGCCTTCGCCTTCGCGCGCGCGCACGGGCGCAAGAAGATCACCATCGTCCACAAGGCCAACGTGGTGCGGGCGAGCGACGGCCTCTTCCTCGAGACGGCGAGGGCCGTGGCGTCCCGCTATCCGGACATCGCGTGCGACGAGGCCAATGTCGACGCGATTACGATGTGGCTGCTCAAGAACCCGCTGAACTACGACGTGCTCGTGGCGCCGAACCTCTACGGCGACATCGTCTCCGACCTCTGCGCGCAGATGGTCGGCGGCCTCGGCTTCGCCTGCTCGGGCAACATCGGCGACAAGCTGGCGGTGTTCGAGCCGACGCACGGTTCCGCGCCCAAGTACGCCGGCCAGTACAAGGTGAACCCGATCGCCACGATCCTCGCGGCCAAGATGATGCTCGAGTGGCTCGGCGAGCTCGACTGCGCGGCGCGCCTCGAACGGGCGACGGCGGCCATCATCGAGCAGGGCCAGGTCCGGACCTACGACATGGGCGGATCGAACACGACGCTCGAGATGGCCGAGGCCATCGCCAGGGATCTGTAGCCATGCCCGCGGTCACCATTCACGAGGTCGGGCTGCGTGACGGCCTGCAGATCGAGGAACAGACGGTCCCGACCGGACGCAAGCTCGACTGGATCGCGCGTCTGGCCGCCGCGGGCGCCGGGATGATCCAGGTCGGGTCCTTCGTGAACCCGACGAAGGTCCCGCAGATGGCGGACACGGACGAGTTGTTCCGCCGCCTCGCGGCCTCGGCGCGCGTGCCCGGCGTGGTCTATTCGGGTCTCGTGCTGAACGAGCGCGGCCTCGAGCGCGGCCTCGCCTGCGGCGTGGAGTACTTCTGCATGGGCGTGTCGGCCAGCGACACGCACAGCCGCAAGAACACCGGGATGAGCACGGCCGAGGCGGCGGACCGCATCATCGCGATGGGACGCCAGGCGGCGGCGGCCGGCAAGGGCGTGCAGGTGTCGGTGCAGTCCGCGTTCGGGTGCGGCTTCGAAGGCACGGTGCCGGCGGCCCGGGTCGTGGACCTCGTGCGGCGCTTCGTGGACGCGGAGCTGCTGATTGTCAGCCTGGCCGACACGGCCGGCCACGCCGACCCGGCGCAGGTCGAGGCGCTCTTCGGCGCGGTCCGTGCGATCGACGACCGGATTTCCATGACCTGTCACTTCCACGATACCTACGGCCTGGGCCTCGCCAACGCGTATGCCGCGTACCGTGCCGGCGTGACGGTCTTCGAGTCGGCGTTCGCCGGCCTCGGGGGCTGCCCGTTCACGGCCGTCGCGGCGGGCAACGTCTGCACCGAGGACCTCGTACACATGTTCCAGCGGATGGGGCTCTGCCGAGGTGTTCGAATCGACGCGATCGCCGGCGTGGCGCGCGACGCCGCGGCGTTCTTCGGCCGCACCCTGCCGGGGGTCATCCATCGGACCGGTCCGATTCCGGAATCGGGGTCAGGCCCCCTTTCCTCACCAGCGGCCCGCGGGTGAGCCACCGGGGCCTGACCCCGTTTGCTGCAGCGAGGCGGGAGCGACCATGAAACTGCTCGATGGGATCCGCGTGCTCGACCTGACCAACGTGCTCGCCGGCCCCTTCGCGACGATGCACCTGGCGCTGGCCGGGGCGGACGTCATCAAGATCGAGAACCCCGACGGCGGCGACCTTGCGCGCAAGCTCGGCAACGTTCCCCGGCTCAACCAGGATCTGATGGGCACGAGCTTCCTCGCGCAGAACGCCAACAAGCGTTCGTTGACCCTCAATCTGAAGCACGACGAGGGCCGCGCGATCTTTCTCGCTCTCGCCGCCAAGGCCGACGTCGTCGTCGAGAACTTCCGGCCCGGCGTCATGACGCGCCTCGGCGTGGGCTACGACACGCTGCGCGCGGCGAATCCGCGGGTCGTCTACTGCGCGATTTCGGGCTTCGGCCAGACCGGGCCCGACGCGGACAAGCCCGCCTACGATCAGATCATCCAGGGCCTGAGCGGCGTCATGGACGTCAACGGCGACGAACGCCTGCACCCGCTCCGTTGCGGCTTCCCCGTGTGCGACACGGTAGGCGGCCTCAACGCCGCCTTCGCGATCATGGGCGCCCTGTACCACCGCGAGCGGACCGGCGAAGGCCAGTTCATCGACATCGCGATGCTCGACTCGATCATGCCCCTCATGGGCTGGGTGGCGGCCAACCTGCTCATCGGGGGCGTACCGCCCGTGCCGATGGGGAACGACAACTTCACCGCCGCCCCCTCCGGCGTCTTCGCGACCGGGGACGGCTACATCAACATCGCGGCGAACCAGCAGGCGCAGTGGGAGTCGGTCTGCGACGTGCTCGGCGTGCCCGAACTGAAGACGGACGAGCGGTTCCAGCAGCGCGACGCGCGCAAAGCCAACCGGACGCTGCTCACGCCGCTCCTCGAGGCGAAGCTGGCGGAACGGCCGACGGCGCACTGGGCCGAGATCCTCAACAGGAAGGGTGTGCCGTCGGGCGAGATCCTCGACCTCGGCGCGGCGCTCTCCCAGCCGCAGATCGCGCACCGTGGTACGATCCAGACGGTGAACGAGCCCGGCATCGGCGATCTCAAGCTCTTCAACCTCACGGCGAAGTTCGAGAAGACCCCCGCCAACATCGACGCGCCGCCGCCGCGCCTCTCCGCGCACACGGACACGATCCTCGGCGGGCTCGGCTACACGGCCGACGCCATCGCCGCGCTCCGGCAGAAGGGAGTCGTCTGATTCATGGGCATGACCGTCGCACAGAAGATCCTGGCGCGGGCCGCCGGCCTGCCGTCCGTCAACGTCGGCGACGTGGTGGAGCCCACCGTCGACCTGACGATGTCGCACGAGAACACGGCGCTCGTGATCAACCAGTTCCTCGAGGTGTTCAGCGGCACCGGCCTCGACCCGAAGGTCTGGGACCCCTCGAAGATCGCCGTCATCTTCGATCACCGCGTGCCGGCGGAGTCGGCCAAGACGGCCACGAACCAGAAGAAGGTACGCGAGTTCGCCCGCGCCCAGGGCATCGAGAAGTTCCACGACGTGCGCGGCGACGAGGGCGGGATCTGCCACCAGGTGCTGGCCGAGGAGGGCTACGACCGGCCGGGCTCCGTGATCGTGGGCGCCGACAGCCACACGACGAGCCACGGGGCGCTCGGCGCCCTCGCCTTCGGCGTCGGGGCCACCGAGCTGGCGTCCGTGTGGGCCCTCGGCCGCGCCGTGAACATCCAGGTGCCGGCCTCGATCAAGGTCGTCCTGCGCGGACGCTTCAGCCCGGCCGTGACGCCGAAGGACGTCATCCTGCACCTCGTCGGCCTCCTCACGGCGGAAGGCGCGAACTTCAAGGTGATCGAGTTCCACGGCGAGGCGATCGCGGCCATGCCGACCTCCGGCCGCCTCGTCCTCTGCAACATGTCGGTGGAGGCCGGCGCGACCTCCGGCATCGTGCCCGGCGACGCCGAGACCGTCCGGTACCTGCGGGAGGAAGCCGGCGTCACCGATGCGCTCGATCTGGTGCAGCCGGACCCGGACGCGGCCTACGACCGGGTCATCGAGATCGACGTCTCGACACTGGCGCCGCAGATCGCCTGCCCGCACACGGTGGACAACGTCAAGCCCGTCGGCGCGGTGGCCGGCACGGTGATCAATCAGATCGTCATCGGGTCCTGCACCAACGGCCGCCTCGACGACCTGGAGGTCGCCGCCACGCGGCTCAAGGGCCGGAAGGTCGCCAGGGGCGTGCGGATGCTGGTGTTCCCGGCCTCCTGGAAGATCTACCGGGAAGCCATGCGGCGCGGCTACCTGGCCGACCTCATGGACGCCGGCGCCGTCATCATGAATCCGGGGTGCGGCTGCTGTCTCGGCGTGCACGAAGGCGCCCTCGGCGACGGCGAGGTGGCGCTGTCCACGACGAACCGAAATTTCAAGGGCCGCATGGGCAACGCCTCGGCGGACGTGTACCTCTGCTCTCCCGCCGTCGCGGCCGCCAGCGCGGTGACGGGCGTCATCACCGATCCGCGGCAGGGAGGATGAGCACCATGGCGACAGTGGTCTACGCGGTCGGCGACGATGTGTCCACGGACACGATCTACCCGGGGCGGTTCATGGCGACCGTGCTCCCGTCGGAGACGCCCCAGTTCTGCTTCGCCGACGACAAGGCCTTCAACGGCGCGCTGCAGCGGAAGGCGATTCCCCCGGGCGGCGTCATCGTGGCGGGCCAGAACTTCGGCTGCGGCTCGTCGCGCGAGCAGGCGGCCTCCACGATCGAGGGCCACGGGCTCGTCGTCGTCGCCAGAGGCTTCGCCCGGATCTTTCTGCAGAACTCGATCAATCTGGGGCTGAGGACCGTCATCTGCCCCACGGTATCGGCGGCGGTCGGGGACGAGCTCGAGATCACGCCGACCCACGTGCGGAACGTGACGAGCGGGGCCGCCTTCCCCGCCGTCCCGCTGCCCGCCGCGCGCCAGGCCATCATCGACGCCGGCGGCCTGATCGCCTACACTCGGACTCGGCTGATCGCGTCGCGGGCCCGGTAGGGTCCCCCGGCGCGCCGGGGTGTGGCGGGGTGGGAGGGGCTGTGCGATCATGGAAGGCATGCGCCAGATAGATGCGATGCTGCCGCTCGCCGAGGTCCGCGACCTCGCGGACGAGGTGCGCCGCCTCTTCGACGATCTCGACCGGGCGAGGCCGCTCGATCGCCGCCTGCTCCCGGGCGTGTTCTCGCCCACGCTCGACGCGCGGGAAACGGCCGACGCGGTGGAAATCGTCGTGGACCTGCCCGGCGTGGCCCTCGACGACATCCGGATCCTCATCCGCGGCAGCGTGGTCATCATCGCGGGCGGGAAGACGCCGCCGAACCCGGCCGAGCGGGCCGAGGCCAGCTTCCACCTCGTGGAGCGCGACTTCGGGCGCTTCGCGAGGGCCGTGCGGCTGACCGGGGCCTTCCACACGGCGCGAGCCACCGCCACGCTGGCGAACGGCGAGCTTCGCGTGCACGTCCCGAAACTCGAGGAGCGCCGCGGGCACGACATCAACGTGCCCGTCAGGCGTCCGGCCGGGGCCTGACGGCCCCGGCGCGACGAGCGTCCCGGTCACCATGCGCATCCTCTTCATCGGCGACGTCTTCGGCCGGCCGGGCCGCGACCTCGTGCGGCAGGGCCTGCCCGTGCTCGAGGCGCGCTTCGGCATCGAGGCCGTCGTCGCGAACGTCGAGAACGCGGCGTCGGGCGCCGGCATCACCCGCGAGACGGGCGATGCCCTGCTCGCGTGCGGCGTCGACGTCATGACCACGGGCAACCACGTCTGGGACAAGCGCGAGGCGCTCACCTACATCGGCGCGGAGCCCAGGCTCCTGCGGCCCGTGAACATGGCCGCCGGCGCTCCCGGGCGGGGCGTGTTCGTGGCCCGTACGGACAACGGGCGGCCGCTCGGCGTCATCAACGTCATGGGCCGCGTCTTCATGCCGCCGGTCGACAATCCCTTCGAGGCCGCGACCGCCGCCGTCGCGCAACTCGGGCGCGACTGCCGCCTCATCATCGTGGACATGCACGCGGAGGCGACCGCGGAGAAGATCGCGATGGGCTGGCTCCTCGACGGCCGCGTGACGGCCGTCATCGGCACCCACACGCACGTGCAGACGGCGGACGCGCGGGTGCTGCCGGGCGGCACGGCCTACATCACCGACGCCGGCATGACGGGGCCGCACGATTCGATCATCGGGATGGAACGCCAGCCGGTGATCGATCGGTTCGTCACCGGCCTGCCGGCGCGCATGGAGCCGGCCTCTGCGAACCCCCGTCTGCAGGCCGTCGTGATCGACGGCGATCCCGCCACGGGCCGCGCCGCGTCCATCGAGCGCATCGACTGGCCGCTCGACGACATCATCCGGGCGCGCGAGGCCGCGGGCGGTGACTGACCTGTTCGACCTGCCGTTCGACGAGGACCCGGAGGACGGGGACTCCGCCGGCGCGGGCGTGGTCCGCGAGGCCGCGCCGCGCGTCTACACCGTCACCGAGCTCACGGCGGAGGTCCGCCTGCTGCTCGAGACGACCTGGTCTGACGTCTGGGTCGAGGGCGAGATCTCGAACTGCCGGCTCTGGAACACGGGGCACCTCTACTTCTCCCTCAAGGACGCCGGGGCGCAGCTCCGCGGCGTGATGTTCAAGCGCGAGGCCCGGCTGCTCAAGTTCAAGCTCGAGGACGGGATGCACGTCCTCGCCCGCGGCCGCCTGAACGTGTACGAGCCGAAGGGCGAGTACCAGATGGTCTGCGGCGAGATCGAACCCCGCGGCCTCGGCGCCCGCCAGCTGGCGCTCGATCAGCTCAAGAAACGCCTGCAGGCCGAAGGCCTCCTCGACCCGGCGCGCAAGCGGCCCCTCCCGGCGCTCCCTCGGAAGATCGGCATCGTGACGTCGATCGACGGCGCGGCGCTTCGCGACATCCTCAAGGTGCTGGGCCGTCGCTACCCGGACGCCCACCTGATCATCGCGCCCACGCGCGTGCAGGGCGAGACGGCGGCGGCCGACATCGCCCGGGCCCTCGGCGAGATCGGGCGCGTTGAAGGGGTCGACGTGGTCATCGTCGGCCGCGGCGGCGGGGCGATCGAAGATCTCTGGGCGTTCAACGAGGAACCCGTGGCGCGCGCGATCGCGGGCTGCCCCGTTCCCGTCATTTCGGCCGTCGGGCACGAGGTCGACGTCACGCTCGCGGATCTCGTGGCCGACGTGCGGGCGCCGACGCCGTCGGCCGCCGCCGAGATCGTGGTCGCGGCGAAGAACGAGTTCGTCGGACGGATCGACACGCTGGCCGACCGGCTGGCGGCCGCGGCCGAGCGGCGGTTGCAGCACGCCTCGCGCATGTTGGAGCGCCTCGTTGGGCGGCCGGCGTTCGCCGGCTTCCCGGACCGCCTCGCGCTGCGCGGGCGGCATGTCGCGGAGCTGCTCCTGGATCTCCAGCGCGCCGGCCGCGAGCGGCTGGCCGCGCGCCAGCGCGCGTTCCAGTCGCTCCGGCTCCGCCTCGAGTCGCTCGATCTTCGGCGCAGCATCGGCCGCCTGCAGACCCGCCTGACCCAGGCGGACGCGCGGCTCACGGCGGCGATGGTGCGCGACTACCGCGATGCCGAGGCGCACCTGGGTGCCCTCGCGGCCCGTCTCGACGCGCTCAGTCCATTGGCCGTGCTGGGCCGCGGCTATGCCGTCTGCTGGGACGGCGAGCGCCGCATGATCCTCCGGGACGCTTCACTCGTCAGCCACGGCGAGGCCGTGCGCGTGACGCTCCACCGCGGCGAGCTGCGGTGCGTCGTGACCGATCGCGAGATCCCGGAGCCGGCACCGCCGGACGGGACGGGCAACCGATTGCAGGATGAACGCTGATGGACGTCAACATCAAGGACTTCGAAGCCGCCATCGCCGAGCTCGAGCTCATCGTGAAGAAGCTCGAGGACGGCGACCTGACACTCGAGCAATCCCTGGAGCGCTACGAGCGCGGCGTGCGGCTCTCGCGCTACTGCCACGGGCGCCTCGAGGAAGCCGAGCGCCGCGTCGAGATCCTGGGCGAGCGGGGTGATCTGCAGCCGGCGCCGCCGTCGCTCGCCGCCGTCGGCAACGAGGAAGGCCGGCGGGACGAGGCGGAGCGGGACGAAAAGGGACGGAAGGCGTGAGAGAGGCGACCGCCGGGGACTTCCGCGAGTACGTCCGCGCGCGCCGCGACGAGGTCGACGCGGCGCTCGCGCGGGCCCTGCCTGCGGCGAGGGGACGCCTCGCCACCATCCACGACGCGATGCGCTACAGCCTGTTCGCCGGGGGCAAGCGCATCCGGCCCATCCTCGCGCTCGCGGCTGCGGAGGCCGTGGCGCCGGACGATCCGGCCGGCGTGGTGCTCGCCATGCCCGCCGCGTGCGCGATCGAGATGATCCACACGTACTCGCTGATCCACGACGACCTGCCCGCGATGGACAACGACACGCTGCGGCGCGGGAAGCCCACGCTGCACGTCGTCCACGGCGAGGGCCTGGCGATTCTCGCGGGGGACGGCCTGCTGGCGGAGGCCTTCGTCCTCCTGGCCCGCGACCCGGACGACAGCGGCCGGCCGGAGATTGCCGCGCGCAAGCTCGCGACGATCCGGCGAATCGCCGACGCGGCGGGCGCGATCGGGATGGTGGGCGGCCAGGCCATCGACCTGGAAGCGACCGGCCACGGGAGCGGCGCGGGCGCGCTCGACCTCGAGGGCCTGAGGGACATGCACGCACGCAAGACCGGCGCGCTCATCCGCGCCGCCACGGTGTCGGGCGCCATCATGGCGGGCGCCGCGGCCGCGCGCGTGGACGCCATCGACCGCTACGCGGCCTCGCTTGGCCTCGCGTTCCAGATCGTCGACGACGTGCTCGACGTGGAGGGCACGGACGCCGCGCTCGGCAAGACGACGGGCAAGGACGCTGCCGCCGCCAAGCCGACGTATCCCGCGCTCGTCGGGCTCGAGAGCTCCAAGCGCCTCGCGCGCGAGGCCGCCGACTCGGCGCTCGCCGCGCTCGCCGCCGAGGGGCTGGGCCACAGCCGTCTCGCCGACATCGTCCACTGGGTGGTGTCGCGCACGTCGTAGGGCGCACCCTCCATGCCGTCCCGCCCGCGCACGCGACTCGATGTGGCCCTCGTCGACCAGGGGCTCGCGGTGTCGCGCGAGCGCGCGCGCGCGCTCATTCTGGCGGGCCGCGTGCGCGTCGCCGGCGTCGTCGTGGCCAAAGCAGGGGCGAGCGTGCCGCCCGGCGCGCCGCTCGAGGTGATCGAGCCCGACTTCCCGTGGGTCGGCCGCGGCGGCGTGAAGCTGGCGCACGCCCTCGACGCGTTCCGCATCGACGTCGCCGGCCGCGAGGCGCTCGACATCGGCGCGTCGACCGGCGGATTCACCGACGTGCTGCTCCAGCGCGGGGCCAAGCGCGTCGTCGCCCTCGACGTCGGCCACGGACAGCTCGACTGGCGGATCCGGGAGGACCCGCGCGTCGTCGTCCTGGAGCACCGCAACGCGCGGCAGCTGGAGCGCGCGTGGCTGCCCGCGCCGGCGGACGTCGTCACCATCGACGTCTCATTCATCTCACTCCGGCTGATCCTGCCCGCGCTGCCGCCAATCCTCGCCGGCGGCGCGGACGTCGTGGCCCTGGTCAAACCGCAATTCGAGGCGGGGCGCGCGGAGGTCGGCCGGGGCGGCCTCGTGAAGGACCCGGCGATCCACGACGCCGTGCTGGCACGCGTCACGGAGAGCGCGGCCGCGTGCGGACTGCGGCGGGTCGCGATGACGCCCTCCCCAATCGCCGGCGCGACGGGCAACCGGGAGTTCCTGATGCACCTGCGCGGCTCGGCGCTTTAGCGCTCGTCCGGCGCCTGGATGGCCTGCCAGAGTGCTTCCTTGCGTGCGTCCGAACCCGCAAATCTCCCGCTCGGCACCTTCCGGGACGCCAGTATATTCCGGTAGATCGTGTCGCCGACTCGCAGGTTCACGCCCATGCCGGCGAGGTACTGCAGGCGCAGGTTGGCGTCGCGGTTGATCGCCGCGTCGGACATCCAGCCGCGGAGGTCGCCCGCCTCGCCCGCGTACGTCGAGAGCAGGCTGACGGCCGAGGGGAAGCCGACCTCGCGGAGCGAGGCGGCCACCGGCGCGTACTCGGGCCGTGCGAGCCGCGCGTCCAGGCGGTCGATGTCGATCGGCGCGGGATCGGCCTGTCCCAGCAGGACCAGATCGTACCCGGCGCCGTTGTAGGTATTGCCGAACACGATGCCGTTGGGGAAGGCCTCGAAGAACGTCGCCACCTCGCTCTTCACCGCCGCCTCGTTGCTCGAGTAGAGCTGCACGAACAGCGTCATGACCCCGCCCGGGTTGAGGTGCTTCCGAACCAACTGGAAGAACTCCCGCGAGTACAGCATCGCCGCGCCCTTCACCCACGGGTCGAGCGGGTCGGACGTGATGGCATCGAACCGCTCGTGCGTGGTGAGCAGGTAGTGCCGGCCGTCGTCGATGCGCAGCCGGACCTTCGGGTTGTGAACGACGTCGAAGTTGTACGCGCTGAAGTACTTCGACACGGTCTGGACCACCAGCGGCTCGATCTCGGCGATCGTGACCTTCTCGACCGCGGGGTCGATCGACACCGCCCCGGCCGTGACGCCGGCGCCGAATCCGATGACGAACACGGACTTCGGGCGCTCCGGCACGAGGGTCGTGAGGTGCCCGAGCATCCGCTGGAGCCGCATGTCCTGGGTCTCGCTCGACGCCTGCACCTTGCCGGCGTTGTGGTAGTTCAACACCCCGCTCGCCAGTCGCGAGACCGCCACTGAGGCATTGAGGCCTTCGCCGACGTACACGAAGTCGGCCTGGTTGACCCAGGTCGCCGAGAAGCGGCCATACCCGACGAGCAGCCCCGGAACGGGCGGGATGGCCCGTCCGACGAGCACGGCACCGCCGCCAATCACGACGACGAGCAGCGCCGCCGAGAGGCGCGAGGACGCGGCGGTCGGGGCGGCCGAGGGGGCGCCGAAGCCCGGGAGCAGCAGGAACAGGGCCGACGTGGCGCAGACGGCGATCATGAACTGTTGCACGTGCTGGCTGCCGAACCACGCGATGAGGACGCCGGCTCCGAGCGACCCGAGAATGCCTCCGAGCGTGTTGGCGGCGAAGAGCCTCCCCACCACGCGCGCCTGGTCGTCGCCGGAGCGCGCGACGGCGGCCAGCGCGAGGGGGAAACTGGCCCCCCAGAGGATGGCGCCCGGCAGCACGGTCCACAGGCAGCGCGCGAGGTCGAGCTGGAAGTTGAACGACGGGTTCGTCGAGATCGAGGGGTCGATCGGCCAGTACGGCAGCGATCCGCTCAACATGAACCCGGCCCACGCCACCGCGGCGCAGAGCCCGGCCTGACACCAGCCCAGGGCCGCGCCGGGGCGCGAGAGGCCCCGCGCGAGCGCGGATCCCGCGCTGCTGCCGATGCCGAGGCCCAGCAGGAACCCCGCGAGGATGAGCGAGAACGTGTAGGTGGTCCCGCCGAAGATCAGCGAGAGCAGCCGGGTCCACACCACTTCCGCGGAGAGGGCGGTGAACCCCGACAGGGCGATCGCGACGAAGACGGTCTGCCGCCCGAGCGACGCCGCGGCGGGCCGGGGCACGGAAACGGCCCGTGGAGCCTCGCCCTCGTCTTGCCCTGCGGCGACGGACGCGGCGGGCGCGGCCCCCGCGGCCTTCGAAACGAGGAACGACACGATCGCGACGCCGGCATTGATCGCCACCGCCACGAAGGTCGCCGTCGAGACGTCGTGGACGCGCAAGAGGTAGAAGCCGGCGAGGATGCTTCCCACCACCGCGCCGGCCGTGTTGCCGGCGTAGAAGAACCCCATCCAGGACACGCCGCGCGGCGTCATCTCGATCCACCTCGAGAGCGCCGGAAGCGTGGCCCCCATCAGGAACGTGGGCGGCAGCAGGCAAGTCGCGGCCGCGACGGCCCGCAGCACGATGCCCAGGGTGCCGGGACCGGCCCACGCGGAGTACGCGTTGGCGATCACGGGCATCCCCGCGAGCACCAGCAGGCCGATGGCGCCGATGCCCAGCTCGAGCAGCGCGTACACCCGGAGCGGGTGGTGCCGGCGGGAGACCGCGCGCGCGAACCCGAGGCTGCCGAGACACAGGCCGCCCATGAACGTGCCGAGGAGCACGCCAAGTGAAATGGACGACGACCCGATGACGAGCTGCAAGAGCTGGAACCAGACCACCTCGTAGATCAGGGCGGCGCAGCCGCTCCCGATGAACAACGCAAGGAGCACGGGCAGAAAGCGGCGCGAGTTCATGGTTGGGACCCTGTCTGAGCGGGGCGGGACTCGCCGCGCCACGCGGCCGAATGGTGGTCAGTCTACGGGCTGGACGCCCGCGCGGCAAGCGCTACTTCGAAGCGCGGCTTCGACGTCGCGCAACTCCGCGCTACACCGCGGCCCGCCCGCCGGGTAGAATGGCGCAGCACGCGCGAGGACCCGTGATGATCAAACGAGTCGGCATCGTCGCCAAGCCCGGGCTGGCCGCCCTGTCCGCGGACCTGCCGGCCATCGCCTCGTGGCTCGAGGCGCGCTCCGTCCAGATCGTCTTCGACGATCAGACGGCCTCGCTGACCGACGCCGGGGACCATCCGGTGGTGTCGCGCGACGATCTGCCCCGCCACGTCGACTTGATCCTGCTCCTCGGCGGCGACGGCACGCTCCTCGGCATGGCCGACCGCGTGTCGCAGGCCGACCTCGAAGTCCCGATTCTCGGCGTCAACTTCGGCGGCCTCGGGTTCCTGACGGAGATCAGGTACGAGGAACTGTATCCCTCGCTGGAATCGGTGCTCGCCGGGACCGCGCTGGTCGACTCGCGGCTGATTCTGCGCGCGATGGTCGAGCGCGCGGGCCGCGCGGCAACGGACCATCGGGCGCTGAACGATGTCGTCATCACGGGCGGCTCGCTGTCGCGCGTAGTCGAGTTCGTCGTGACGGTGGGCGGCGACCTGGTCGCCACGTTCCACGCGGACGGCATCATCATTTCGACGCCCACCGGCTCAACCGCCTACAACCTCTCCGCCGGCGGCCCCATCGTCCACCCCGCCGTGCACGCGATCGTGCTGAATCCCATCGCCCCGCACACCCTGACCCACCGGCCCGTCGTCATCCCGGCATCGTCGGACGTGGTGGTGCAGCCGCGGCTGAGGTTCGAGGGGGCCGAGGCCTTCGTCACCTTCGACGGGCAGACCGGCGAGCGCATCGAGCAGGACGACGCCGTGCGCGTCCAGGCCGCAGCGAAGCCCGTGCACCTCGTCCGCGCGCCGGCGCGGAGCTACTACCAGATCCTGCGCCAGAAGTTGAAGTGGGCGGAGCGGTAGGGCTACTGGCTACTTCTTCCTGTTCCTCGCGAAGTAGCTCACCTGGTACTTCTGCACGTTGCGGTTGTGCTCCGCGAGGGTCGACGCGAAGGCGTGGGACCCGTCGTTCCGGCTCACGAAATAGAGGTAGTCCACGTCGGCGGGACGGGCGGCCGCCTCGAGTGAGGCCTGGCCGGGTGCCGCGATCGGGCCGGGCGGCAGGCCCGCGTGCCGGTAGGTGTTATACGGCGACGCGATCCCCAGGTCGGCGCGGGTGAGGTTGCCGTGGTAGCGGCCCAGCAACTCGAGGGCGTAGATCACCGTCGGGTCGCACTGGAGGCCCATCCGCTTCTCCAGGCGGTTCCGATACACGGCCGCAACCAGCGTGCGTTCGTCGGCGCGCGCGGTCTCTTTCTCGACGAGCGACGCCAGCGTGACGAGCTGCCGCACCGTCAGCCCGCCGGCCTCCGCGGAAGCGAGCACGTCGGCCCTCACGGCCACGTCGTCGAACCGCGCCACCATTCGCTGGACCAGGTCCGCCGCCGCCGCGCGCCTCGGCAGCGCGTACGTGTCCGGGAACAGGTACCCCTCGAGATCCGTCGCCAGCGGGTCGGTGACCGACACGCGGCTGACGTCCCGCGCGGCGGCGAGGAAGGATGCCGCCGTGCCCAGGCCGGATGCCTCGAACACCTTGGCCATCTGGCGGATCGTGAGACCTTCCCTGAAGGTCACGCTCCGGAGGTAGACCTCGCCGCGCACCAGCTTGTCCACGACGGAGCCCGGACTTAGCGCACCCGCGAACCGGTACTCTCCCGCCTTGAGCATCGTGGCGTTGCCGCTCCGCCAGACGGCGATCCGCCACGTCGTGAGGTCGCGGACGACGCCGGCCTCCACCAGCAGGCGCCCGATGGCCTGCGTGCTCGAACCGGCGGGCACGTCGACGAACTGCTCCTCCGCGCCAAACCCCCGGTACGGCTCTCCGAGCCGGCCGTACTGCTGCCGCGCGAGCCACCCGCCGGCTCCGATGGCGGCGATCACGATGAGGAGTGCGATGCGCTTCATGAGGGGACCTTGCCAGCCGCCTTCTGCCTTCTTGCTTCTTGCTTCTGTCTTCGACTTGCCCTTCTGGCTTCTGGCTTCTGTATTTCTACTGACTACTGGCTACTGATTACTGACTACTTCTTCGCGTCCAGGTACTCCTGCAGGATGACCGCCGCCGCCGCCGCGTCGAGCCGGCTCTTGCGGGCCCGCCAGTCGCGTTCCCGGAGCGCGAGCCGGCTTTCGGCCTCGCGGCTCGTCAGGCGCTCGTCCTGGAGCACGACGTGGAGGCCGCTCGCGCGGCGCAACGCATCCGCGAGCGCCTCCGCGTGGGCCGTCTGATCGTTCGGCGTCCCGTCGAGACGGAGCGGCAGGCCGACGACGATCGCCGCGATCGGCTCGTCATCGCCCTCGAGCCTCGCGATGGCCGCCAGGACGGTGCGGGCCGCACGCTGCGGGTCCCGGTCGCCGGCGAGGGTCTCGACAGGGCGCGCCAGGGTCCCCGTGGGGTCGCTCACGGCAAGTCCGATGCGCCGCAGCCCGTCATCCACGCCAAGGACACGCATGTGAACACACTTTAGACCTGACCCCACGGCAGACGGTATACTTTTTCGACGGGCGTACCCGGTCCACCGAGAAGAGAGCGCACGTGACGTTGTCCCGAACCGCTGCTGCCGCCGTCTGTGTCGGGGCCCTGGCCGCCGCCTCGTGCCACACGACCGAACCGAAGGCGCAGTACTCCCAGAAGATCGTCATCCTCGGATTCGACGGCATGGCGCCGGAGCTCACCGAGAAGTGGATGGCGGAGGGCCGCCTGCCGAACATGTCGAAGCTCGCGGCCGAGGGCGGGTTCTACCGCCTCGAGACGAGCCACTCGCCGGAGTCGCCGGTATCGTGGGCGTCTTTCGCCACCGGGTCCAACGCGGGCAAGCACAACATCTTCGACTTCCTCGTCCGCGACCCGAAGACCTACATGCCGGACCTGGGCATCGTGAGGAAGGTGCCGCCGGAGTTCCTGTTCAACTTCCTTCCGATCAAGATGCCCGTGATCCAGTCGATTCGCGGGGGCACCTCCTTCTGGGTGACCGCCGGGCAGCACGGCGTGCGATCGAGCCTGCTGACGGTGCCGATCACGTTCCCGCCGGAGGACGTCGAGAACGGCGAACTGCTGTCGGGGCTGCCCCTGCCCGACATCCGCGCGACCATTGGCACGTTCTACTACTTCGGGACGGACCTCTCCCGCTACGAAGAAGGCAACACCGAGATGGGAGGGATCCTGAAGCGCCTGGTGATGGACCACGGCGTCGCGCAGACCGAACTCATCGGGCCCCAGAATCCCATCGTCAAGGCGCAGCAGCGGAAGATCCTCGCGAAGGGCCCCGCGCTGTCGGACGCGGACAAGGCGGAACTGGCCGACCTCACGGCCCGGGAGGACATCCGGCTACCCATCACGGTCCACTGGAACCGGCCGGAGCGCCGCGCCACGATCGAGATCGACGGCCATAGCATTGGCCTGGCCGAAGGGGAGTGGAGCAAGTGGGTCACGCTGGAGTTCCGGGTGAACCTGCTCCTGCGCATGCACGGCATGGTGCAGCTGTTCCTCGTGCGCGCCGACAAGGAGCTCCAGCTCTACATCTCGCCGGTGAACTGGCGCCCCGACAAGCCGCCGGTGCCGATGTCGTCGCCCGCGTCCTTCGCCTCGGATCTGGTGGACCGCCTCGGGCTCTACCGGACGCTCGGCTGGGCCGAGGCCACGTGGCCGCTCAACGAGGACCGCATCGACGACAAGGCGTTCATGGACGACCTGTTCCGCGCCTTCGACGACCGGGCGAACGTCGCGCTGCACCGCATCGACAGCCGGAAGTGGGACCTGCTCGTCTGGGTGTCGGAGTCGACGGACCGCGTGCAGCACATGATGTGGCGCTTCATCGACAAGACGCACCCCATGTACAGCGAAGCGGAGGCGGCCAAGTACGGCGACTCGATTCTCCGTGTCTACATCCGCGCGGACGAGCTGGTCGGCGAGGTGCTCAAGCGCGTGGAACCCGGCACGCAGGTGATCGTGATGTCGGATCACGGGTTCCACTCGTTCCGCCGGGCCGTGAACCTCAACACGTGGCTGGTCAACGAGGGGTTCCTCGCCATCAAGGGCCAGCGGGCCGAGGTCAAGAGCATGAACGAGATGTTCCTCGGCAGCGGCCAGTTCTGGGAGAAGGTCGACTGGTCGCGGACCAAGGCGTACGCGATGGGCCTCGGACAGGTCTTCATCAACCTGAAGGGCCGGGAAGGACAGGGCACGGTCGAGCCGGCGGACTACAAGGCCGTGGTGAACGACCTCGCCGCGCGCCTCCTGACGATCACGGACCCGAAGACCGGCGCGCGCATCATGGGCGGCGTCTACAAGCGGGACGACATCTACTCCGGTCCCTTCTTCAACAACGCCCCCGACATCCAGACGGGCATGGCCGACGGCTACCGCGTGTCCTGGCAGACGACGCTGGGAGGGTCGCCTCCGGGAGACATCGTGTATCCGAACGAGCGCAAGTGGAGCGGCGACCATTGCGGGTTCGACTACAGGACCATCCCGGGCATCCTCATCTCGAACCGCAAGCTGACGGACGCGGCCCCGCGGGTCATCGACCTCGGTCCGACCGTCCTGAAGTACTTCGGCGTGCCCGTCCCGAAGGAGATGGACGGGAAGCCCCTGTTCTGACGGCCATGCAACAGAGCGGCCCTGCCCCAGGCGACACGCGTCTTTCCGCCGCGCGCGGAGCCGGGCGGCTGCGGCTTGCCGCGCTGCTTGGCGCGGTGATCGCCGGAGCGGTCCTCGCGGAGGGCGCGCAAGCCCCTGACAGGTCGCAGGCGGACGCCCTGGACCGGCGGGCCGCCGCGCGCATCCAGGACCTGCGGCGCGAAGCCGACGGCCTGGCCTCGCGCGAGCGCACGCTCGTGGAGGAACTCCGCAAGCTCGAGGTGGAGCGCGATCTCCGCGCGGCGGAGCTCGCGCAGCGCACGCATGATCTCGAACGCATCGAGTCCGACCTGGACCGCACCGCGGCGCGCATCCTCGTACTCGAACAGGCCGCCGCGTCCCAGCTGCCCGACCTCTCGGCGCGGATGGTCGAGCTCTACAAGATCGGCAACGGCGGCTACCTCCGCCTCCTCCTGAACGTCGACGACGTGCGGGAGATGGGGCGGGCGTACCGGTTCGTTTCGGGTCTCCAGGGCTTCGATCGGCAGCGCGTCGCCGAGCACAGGCGGACCCTTTCGGAGCTGCGTACGGCCCAGGCGGCGATCGAGGCGCGCCGGGCGCAGGCCGTTCAGGCCCAGGACGGCGTGGCCCGCGCCCAGGCGGCGGCCGCGCATGCCGTCGTGGCCCACGAGGATCTCATCCGGCGCATCGACGCCCGGCGCGACCTTGCCGGCCAGCTCGTGGCCGAGCTGGAGACCGCCAGGCAGTCGTTGCAGCGGACGCTGGACGGCGCGGCCCGGGAC
Organism: uncultured Acidobacteriota bacterium; assembly: GCA_963809475.1. Taxonomy (GTDB): domain Bacteria; phylum Acidobacteriota; class Vicinamibacteria; order Vicinamibacterales; family JAKQTR01; genus JAKQTR01. Next base: position 1,346,237 of record CAWEJS010000001.1, on the reverse strand, counting down.
GCCGTGGCCGCCGGCAGCATCATGCCCGTGCTGCCGATTCGTCCCTTCAAGGGTGATCTGGACTGGCCCGTTGCCGGGCCGGTCGCCGGGTACTTCGGCCGTCAGGTCGACCCCCGGTTCCACACGGCCACGGTGTCGAACGGCGTGCGCATCGCGGCCGCGTCCGCCACGCCCGTCGCGGCGGTCCACGAGGGCCTCGTCGTCTTCGCGTCCACCTTCGCCGGCTTCGGCAAGCTGGTCATCGTGGACCACGGCGCGGCGGCGTTCTCGCTCTACGGCTACCTGGCGGACATCGACGTGACCTCCGGCGAACACGTCTCGCGCGAGCAGGTGCTGGGCAGCGTCGGTGCGGGACTGAACGGCGAGCCCGGGCTGTACTTCGAGCTGCGCATCGACGGTAAGCCCGTCGATCCACTACAATGGCTGAGGCGGAAATAACCCCAATCCATGACCACCCGCGCGCGCTTTGCCATCATCCTCATCACCGCGCCCGTGCTGGTGTTCGCCCTGGTCGGCGGCCTCGTCGGCAAGACGAGCGCCGGACAGGAAGCGTACCCGCACTTCCGGGTCTTCGATGACGTCTTCAGCCTGACGACCGGCAACTACGTGGAGGAAGTGGACGTCGACCGGCTGATGCACGGCGCGATGCACGGGCTCGCCGAGGCGCTGGACGCGGACAGCGCGTATCTCTCGGCTGCGGAGGTGAAGCTGCTGGAGTCCGGGTCGGACGCGGGTCCTGCCGACGTGGGCCTGGACTTGACCCGCCAGTACTACCTGCGCGTCGTCGCGGCCCGTGATGGTTCGCCGGCGGCCCGCGCGGGGCTGCAGCCGGGCGACTTCATCCGCATGATCGACGCGACGCCGACGCGCGAGATGTCCGTGTGGGAGGGCATGCGGCGGTTGCGCGGCGCCCCGGGATCATCCGTGTCGCTCGTCGTCCTCCGGGGCAACGCGGCCGAGCCGCACGACGTGGTGCTGGCGCGCGAGGTGCCCGCTCCCCTGCCGCCGTCGGCACGCGCCGTCCAGGACGCCGTCGGGTACATCCGCGTTCCGGAGTTCTCGGCGGGCACTGCCGCCGCGTTCCGAAAGGCCGTCGCGCAGGTGCAGCGGGAGGGCGCGAGGGCGCTGGTCCTGGATCTGCGCGGGACCGCGCGCGGGCCGTATGAAGCCGGGATCGACCTGGCCCGGGCGTTCGTGCCATCCGGCACGCTGGCGATCCAGGATGCCCGCGGGGAGGCCCGTCAGCTCGTCAGCGCGGGCGCCGGCGACGGCGCCATCCAGCTGCCCGCCGCGGTGCTCACCGATTTCGGCACGGCCGGCGCGGCGGAACTGTTCGTCGCCGCGCTCACCGGGAACAAGCGCGCCGAGACCGTCGGCGAGCGCACCGGTGGGCGGGCCGCGCGGCAGCGCTTGTTTTCGTTGCCAGACGGGGCCGGCTTGTGGATGTCGTACGCCTGGTATCTCACGCCGGGCGGCGCGGCCATCCACGAACGGGGCCTCCAGCCCGACGTCCCCGTGGCACAGCCCGACGTCGATTTCGGCGCGCCCGTCCCTGCCGGGGACACGACCCTCGACAAGGCGATCGAGCGCCTGAAGGCCCGGATGCCATCCTGAAACCATGGAATCGGCTTGACACACCAGACACCGTTGCGTATAAACGCGACGGGGCGAGTGCGGGCGCTTCCCCGCAAGCCAGAGGCTCACTTCTGAGGAGGACGCATGAACAAGCAGGAACTCATCGCGAAGATCGTCAAGGACACCGGTGCCACGAAGGTCCTGGTCGCCAGCGTGCTCGAGTCGGCGATTGACGGAATCGGCAAGACCCTGAAGAAGGGCGACACCATCGCGTTCGTCGGCTTCGGCACCTTCAAGACCTCGCTCCGCAAAGCGCGCGTGGCCCGCAACCCGCGGACCGGCGAGCCCATCAAGATCGCGAAACGGCGCGTGCCGCGCTTCACCGCTGGCAAGGCCCTCAAGGACCTCGTCAAGTAGGCGTTCGCCCGATTTGCGCACGTCCAACTGGCACGGCCCTGGCGCGCGCGGCGCTGGCCGCGTGCACCCGGGCCGTGCCGGGTGTTCCGGTGACGTGTCCGCGTTGACGCCCGGAGGGGCCGGTTGTTATACTGGCTGGTCCGGCACGTGTTGTTTTGTCGCAACTTAGGCGCGTAGCTCAGATGGTTAGAGCGCCTGCTTGACACGCAGGAGGTCGGCAGTTCGAGTCTGCCCGTGCCTACCACTTCCCCGATACCCGAAGGCAGGTCGGTTGGGGTGGGAGCGCAGCGCCCGCCGGGGCCTGACCTGCTGTACGTAGTATGAGCCAGATCGCCGTCACGCTTCCCGATGGATCCGTCCAGGGAGTCGACGCAGGCACTCGCGTCCTCGACCTTGCGGCCTCGATCTCGCCGCGGCTGGCGAAGGCCGCCCTTGCGGGCGTCGTCAACGGCCGGAGTGTGGACCTCTCGTTCACGCTCGACGCCGACGCCGCCGTCCGCATCGTGACGCCCGAGAGCCCCGAGGCCATCGGCCTCTATCGGCATTCGACGGCGCACCTGATGGCCGCGGCGGTCGTCAGCCTGTTCCCCGGCACGCAGTGCGGCATCGGGCCGGCCACCGACGAGGGCTTCTTCTACGACTTCGTGGTCGAGCGGCCGTTCGTGCCGGAAGATCTGGACGCCATCGAGCAGAAGATGCGGGAGATCGCGTCGCGGGACTTCGCCTTCGAGCGGCGGATGATCCCGAAAGGCGAGGCGACCGCGCAGTTCGCCGCGCTCGGCGAGCCGCTCAAGGTGCAGCTCATCGAGGAGAAGGGCGGCGCCGTGGTGTCGTGCTACGCCATCGACGGCGTCTTCATGGACTTCTGCACCGGCCCGCACGTGCCGTCGACCGGCCGCCTGAAGGCGTTCAAGCTGCTGAGCACGTCGAACGCGTACTGGAAGGGCGACGCGCACAACCAGCCGATGCAGCGCGTGTACGGCACCGCGTTCTTCTCCGAGGCCGACCTGAAGGCGCACCTGCAGCGCATCGAGGAGGCGAAGAAGCGCGACCATCGCCGGCTCGGCCGCGAACTGGGCCTGTTCACGTTCCACCCGTGGGCGCCAGGCGCCGCGTTCTGGCTGGCCAAGGGCACGACCGTCTACAACCTGCTCGCGGACTACATGCGGAGCGTGCTGTTCCCGGCGGGGTACGTCGAGGTCAAGACGCCTCTCATCTTCAACAAGGCGCTCTGGGAGACGTCGGGACACTGGCAGCACTACCGCCAGAACATGTTCCTCGTCGAGGCCGAGGGCGAACAGATGGGCGTGAAGGCCATGAACTGCCCGGGCCACATGCTCGTCTTCGGCGGCGAAGGCCGGAGCTACCGCGACCTGCCCCTGCGCTACCACGAGCAGTCGCCGCTGCACCGGAACGAGGCCTCGGGCGTGCTGTCCGGCCTGACCCGCGTCCGCCAGTTCGCCCAGGACGATGCGCACATTTTCGTGATGGAGTCGCAGATCGGCGAGGAAGTGGAACGCCTGCTGCACCTGGTCGAGCGCGTCTACGGGGACTTCGGCCTGCCGTTCTCGATGAAGCTCTCCACGCGCCCGGCCGAGTTCGTGGGCGAGGTGGCCACGTGGGATCACGCGGAGTCCGAGTTGCGGCGCGCCCTCGAGGCGGTCGGGCGCCCCTACGTCGTCGAAGAGGGCGGCGGAGCGTTCTACGGGCCGAAGATCGACTTCGACATCACCGACGCCCTCGGCCGCCGATGGCAGTGCGCGACCATCCAGCTCGACTATCAGATGCCGGAGCGGTTCGACCTGAAGTACATCGGGGCCGACAACAGCGAGCACCGGCCGGTGGTCATCCATCGCGCGATCTTCGGCAGCTTCGAGCGGTTCATCGCCGTCCTGCTCGAGCACTATGCCGGGGCGTTCCCGCTGTGGTTCGCGCCGGTGCAGGCCGTCGTGCTGCCGATTGCCGACCGTCACGCGGCCTACGCCGCGGGCGTCCGCGACAGGCTCGCGGCGGCGGGGCTGCGGGCCGAGCTGGACGACCGGCAGGAGAAGATCGGGTATAAGATCCGCGAGGCGCAGTTGCAGAAGGTGCCGTACATGCTCGTCGTCGGCGATCGCGAGATGGCCGACGGCACGGTGTCGGTGCGCAGCCGCGCGGCGGGAGACCAGGGGCCGGCGGCCGTCGACGCCTTCGTCGACGCGGCCCGTGGCGAGATCCGACGGCAGGGGCGCGAGCCCCGGGAACAGTAGGAGGCTCCTATCGCATTCGATCGCTTCGGCCCACGCCGCGAAGAGCGTACACGCGTCAACGAGCGCATCCGGGTGCGCGAGATCCGCGTGATCGACGACACGGGTCAGCAGTTGGGCATCATGCCCCCGCAGCAGGCGCTCGCGCTTGCCCGGAGCAAGAGCCTGGATCTGGTGGAAGTCGCGGCGACGGCGACCCCTCCCGTCTGCCGCATCATGGACTTCGGGAAGTACCAGTACCAGGAGCAGAAGCGCCAGCGCGAGGCCCGGAAGCACCAGAAAGTGACCGAGGTCAAGGAGATCAAGTTCCGCCCGAAGGTCGACGAGCACGACTACCAGTTCAAGAAGAAGCACATCGAGCGCTTCCTCGGCGACGGCGACAAGGTGAAGGCGACGATCTTCTTCCGCGGCCGCGAGATGGCGCATCCCGAGATCGGGCGGCGCATCCTGGAGCGGCTGATGCTGGAACTGCAGCACGCCGCGATCGCCGAGAACGTGCCGCGCAGGGAAGGCAACACGATGCACGTGATCCTCGCGCGCAAACCGGGCTGGAAGCCGAGCCCCGCCCCGAAGCCCGCGCCCCGGCCTGCCGAGGTGCCCGCCGCCGGGGTGGACGGCGCTGAGCCGGCCGGGGAGCTCGAGCCGATCGACGCCGGAGAGGCGTTCGACGAGACGGACGCGGATGAGGGCGTGGACGCGGACGAGGTCGCAGGAACGGACGAGGGCACGGACGAGGGCGCCGATGCAGATGAGGGCGCTGAGCCGGCCGAGGACTCGGAGTAGGCCGCCAGGTCGGCCTGGTGACGGGACAGGAGTAGCAGCAGGTCATGCCGAAGCTGAAGACACATCGCGGCGCCGCCAAGCGGTTCAAGAAGACGGCGACCGGCAAGTTCGTGAGGAATTCCGCGTTCAAGCGACATCTGGCCTCGAGCAAGACGACGAAGCGGAAGCGGCACCTGAGCAAGGACAGTGTCGCCTCCCCGGCCGACGCCAAGACGCTGGCGCGGATGCTGCCCTACAAGTAGGGGCCGGGGGCAAGGGGCCAGGCCTGAGCGCTGGCCCAGACACGGGCGCGGAGACCTGGGACCCGGGGATGCCACCCCCCGGTGATCGGATCCGGCGCCAGGGCGGGTGCGTCCCGCCTGCGACCGTCGTCGAGTGGCCGTGGAGAAGCAAGCATGCCGAGAGTGAAGCGTGGCACCGTGCGGAGAGCCAAGCGCAAGCGGCTCCTGTCCCGTGCCAAGGGTTACTACCTCAACAAGAGCAAGCTGTACCGGGCCGCAAAGGAAGCGGTCGACAAGGCGCTGAATTACGCCTACGTCGGCCGGCGCAGAAAGAAGCGCGACTTCCGGCAGCTCTGGATCGTCCGCATCAACGCGGCGGCCCGCGAGAACAACTTCACCTACCGTGAGCTCATGCAGGGCCTGAAGCTGGCGAACATCACGCTCGACCGCAAGCAGCTGGCGGAGCTCGCGATCAACGACGCGGCGGCCTTCACCAAGGTCGTCGATGAGGCGCGGACGGCCATCGCGTCGGCGGCCAAGGCGTAGCGCCGGGCCGGAGTCTCGGAGCGCGTATGCTGAAGACAGGACGGCCGGTCGACACGGAAGCCCTCGACCGGCTGGAAGAGAAGGTGAAGCTGCTGGTGGCCCTGATTGGTCGCCAGCGGGCCGAGCAGGCCAGGATGGGCGAGGAGTTCCAGCGAGTCTCCAAGGAGCTCGACGCCGCCAAGGCCAGGCTGCAGGAGGCCAGCGGCGCGGCCGCCGAGGTCTCCTCGCTGAAGGAAGAGCGCGACGTCATCCGCGCCCGCGTCAGCTCCCTGCTGGAGCAGCTCGAGGGCCTCAACCTGTAGAGCCAGACGATGGCCGAAGGCCTGGTCCCGGTGCAAATCTTCGGTCAGCGCTATCCCATCCGGAGTGCGCTCGATCCGCAGTACGTCCAGGAACTGGCCAGCTACGTGGACGAGCGCATGCGGGCGGCTGCCGATCAGTCGCCCGCGGGCGACTCGCTGCGGCTGGCCGTCCTGGCCGCCCTCAACATCGCCGACGAGGCGTTCCGGGTCCTCGACGCCGAGGACGGCCGCCCGGCGACGCTGTCGACCCGCCTGGCGGGCATCGAGCGCCTGATCGACGAGGCGCTGCGGGACTCCTGAAGGATCCGCTGCGCCGGAAGCCCGTCTGGCGCCGGCCGTTGCCCGCCCATCCGGCCTTCGCTTGACCCACCCCGGCCCTCGTTCTAAGATGGGCGCACGATTACTCACGGGTTCCCTGCTTTGTGCGTGATGGCGCGGAGGCTCGTTTGAGCCAACGTTGAGTCAACGGGACTGCGATGCCGGGCGGTGTGCATGCCTCCGAGTCGAGGAAGCCTGAAGCACGGCTCATGAAGCGGTCCCACCTGTCCTTGGCAGGTTCATCGACCTCCCCACACGGCAAAGCGGGGCCTTTTTTCCCTCCTTCGGTTGCCCCGTCGCCCGGCCTGTCGTAGGAATGCCGCGGGGCTCCGACCGGATGCCAGAGCGTCGAAAGGACGCGGCATGACTGAGACCAACGTGATTTACGTCGTGAATGCCCTCATCACGGCTGCCGTCGGAATCGCGCTCTACCTCTTCTGGCTGGCGAACCGGAGGCGCCTGGCGGCCGACACGGTGGGGCGCGCCGAGGAGCAGGCCGCCCGCCTCGTGAAGGACGCCGAGCGGGACGCCGAGACGAAGCAGAAGGAGGCGCTGCTCGAGGCCAAGGAACGCGCGCACGAGATGCTAGTCGACGTCGAGCGGCAGATCCGCGAGCGCCGCCAGCAGCTTGGTGCCGTCGAGCAGACGCTGAATCGCCGCGACGAGAAGCTGACCGAGCGCCTCTCCGCCATCGAGCACCGCGACAAGGAGATGCGAACCCAGGAACAGGCCATCGCCAAGCGGGAGAAGGCCACGGCCGAGTCCGCCGCCAAGTACGAGGGCCTCGTCGCCGAACGGCAGCGGGAACTCCAGCGCGTCGCGGGGATGACGTCGGACGAGGCCAAGGACAGCCTCCTCAAGCAGATGGAGGCCGACGCCCGGCGCGACGCCGCGAACATGGTGAAGCGGCTCGACGCCGAAGCCCGCGAAACGGCGGCGCAGAAGGCGCGTCAGCTCATCACCGAGGCCATCCAGCGCAGCGCCGCCGAGCACACCACGGAGACGACGGTGTCGGTCGTCGACCTCCCGAGTGACGACCTGAAGGGCCGCATCATCGGCCGGGAAGGGCGCAACATCCGGGCGCTCGAGATCGCCACCGGCGTGGACCTCATCGTCGACGACACCCCGGGGGCGATCATCCTCTCCGGCTTCGATCCGTACCGGCGGCAGATCGCCAAGCAGGCCATCGAGCGGCTGATCGCGGACGGCCGCATCCATCCCGCGCGCATCGAGGAGGTGGTGGAAAAGGTCAAGGCGGAGCTGGACGAGGAGGTGCGCAAGGAAGGCGAAGCGGCCGCCTTCGAGCTCGGGATTCACGACCTCCACCCCGACCTGCTCAAGCTGATGGGCCGGCTGAAGTATCGCACGAGCTACGGCCAGAACGTCCTGAACCACTCGAAGGAGGTGGCGTTCCTGGCGGGCACCATGGCGCGCGAACTCGGGCTCCAGTCGACCGTGGCGGTACGGGCGGCATTCCTCCACGACATCGGCAAGGCCGTCGACCGCGAGATGCAGGGCACGCACCTGGAGATCGGGTTGGACGTGCTCCGCAAGCACGGCGAGCAGCCGGCGGTGATCAATGCCGTGGCGGCCCACCACATGGACATCGACTGGCCGTCGCTCGAGGCGATGATCGTCCAGGCGGCGGACGCCATCTCGGCGGCGCGCCCGGGCGCGCGCCGGGACATCCTCGAGTCGTACGTCAAGCGCCTCGAGAAGCTCGAAGGCATTGCCGACTCCTTCAAGGGCGTGTCGAAGGCCTTCGCGCTCCAGGCCGGGCGCGAGATCCGGATCATGGTCGAGAGCGAGAAGATCACGGACGAGGAAGCGGTGTGGCTCTCCAAGGACATCGCACGCCGCATCGAGAACGAGCTCGAGTATCCGGGGCAGATCAAGGTCACGGTCATCCGCGAAACCCGTGCCGTCGAATACGCCAAGTAGCGTCGCCGACGTCGGCGAGCACGCGCTCATCGCGATGATCCGCGAGCGCGTCCCGCGCGCGCCCGCGTGGGTCGCCGTGGGGCTCGGCGACGACGCGGCCGTCGTGGAACCCGAACGCAACACGCTCGACGTCCTCACGACCGATGCCCTGGTGGAAGGCGTGCATTTCGACCGCGCCTTCACGCCGCCGGCGGCGATCGGGCACCGCGCGCTCGCGGTGAACCTGAGCGACCTCGCGGCCATGGGCGCCCGGCCGCGGGCGGCGCTGCTGTCGCTCGTGCTGCCGCCCGCCTTCCCGCTCGCGGACTTCGCCGCGCTCGTCGACGGCTTCATGGCCCTGGCCGCCGCCCACAAGGCCGCGCTCGTCGGGGGCAACATCACGCGCTCTCCGGGTCCCCTCGTCGTCGATGTCACGGCCGTGGGGTCGGTCCGCCGGCGGCGGGCGATGACCCGCGGCGGAGCGAAGCCCGGAGACGAGGTGTGGGTCAGCGGGGAGATCGGCGCGGCCGCGGCCGGGCTCGAGTCCCTCGCGGCCGGCCTGGCCGGCGATCCCGGGCTCGCGGCCTGCCAGGCGGCGTTCCTCACGCCGCAGCCGAGGGCCCGTCTCGGCATGCTGCTCGGGCGAAACCGCGCCGCCTCCTCCTGCGTCGATCTGAGTGACGGCCTGGGCGACGGGTTGCGCCAGATCGCCGCCGCGTCCGGCGCCGGCATCGACATCGACGCCGGGGCCGTTCCCGTGGCGCCCGCCGCGGCGGCATGGTTCTCCTCCCGCGGACATGACCCCCTCGCGGCGGCGATCGCCGGCGGTGACGACTACGAGCTGCTGTTCACCGTGAGTCCGCGCCGGCGGCCGCGGTTCGCGACGGTCCGGCGGCAGGCCGGCGGCCTGCGGCTGACGCGGATCGGAACTGTCACGAGCCGGCCCGGCGTCGCCATGGCGCGCGACGGCGCGGAGGTGGCGGTGCCGTCCGGCTTCGAGCACTTCCAGTGATCCACGTCACGCGGACGCTCGTGCGGAGATGGACGGAGGCGCTGCTCCACACGCACGACTCTCCGCGGCGGACGGCCCTCGCATACGCGGTGGGCGTGGCGTTCGGCTTCTCGCCGCTGTTCGGGCTGCACACCGTCCTGGCGCTCCTCGTGGCGTTTCTCTTCAACCTCAACCGCGTCGCGATCGTCATGGGCGTCTACACGAACCTGCCGTGGTTCGTCGCGCCCTACTACACACTCACCACAGCCGCCGCCGCCGAGTGGCTCGGGGTGCGCCTTCCGCCGCACTTCCCCCACCGGCTGCGGACGCTGTTCGACCTCTCGTTGTTCAGCCGCGAGTTCTGGACGGGACTGGCGTCGCTGCTCTCGCCGCTCCTCTGGCCGTTCACGCTGGGCTCGACGGCGGGGGCCCTCGCGCTCGGGGTCGTGGCGTACCTCCTCGCGCGGCCCTTTATCGAGGCGGAGCGCAAGCACCTGCACCTGCACGGCCATCGCCACGCCCCGCCGGAGGTGCGGTGATGCAGATCTCCGCGCGATGGCACCACGTCGTCGCCACGGCGGTCGGTGCGCTCGCCTTCACGCTCCTCTACCAGGTGACCGCCGTCGACTCCCGCTATGCGGCGCGCCAGGCGGTGCTGCGCGAGTCGTCTGCCGTGCCTTCGCCGGGCGCACGCCTCCGCTTCAGCGCCACCGCGTACTGCAAGGGCGACGTCACGGCGTCCGGCGTGTGGCCGCGGACCGGGGTGGCCGCGGCGGACCCGGCGCTCCTCCCGGTCGGCTCGGTGATCCAGGTGGTGGACCGGCCGCCGTACACGGGCATCTACACCATCATGGACACGGGCCCGATGGTCCAGGGACGCCACGTCGATCTCTACATGTGGAGCTGCGGCGAGGCATCGGCGTTCGGCCGCCGCGCGGTCGAGGTGACCGTCCTCCGCCTCGGCTGGAATCCCCGGTCGAGCGCGTCGGGCCTGCTGCCGTCCCGGCCGCTGCTGCTGTCGACGATGCCGGAACTGAAGTAGGCGCGGTCAGGGCGGATCAGAGCACCATCACGTCGAACTGCTCGTGGTGCAGATGGGGGTCCGATCTGATGGACACCTTCTTGCCGAGCGACTCCTGCAATTCCCGCAGCACCGCGGATTCCTCTTCGCGGAGCGCCCGCGCGATGTCCGGGTGCACGCGCAGCTGGATGCCGGGGCCGTCCACCTCCCCGCCGACCTTCCGCACCTCGTCGAGGATCTCGTAGCAGATGGTCGCCGCGGAGCGGATGACGCCCGTGCCGGAGCAGTACGGGCACGGCTGGGTCATCACGCGCTCGAGGCTCTGCTTCACCCGCTTGCGCGTCACGATGATCAACCCGAAGTCGGACACCTGGACGGCCTTCGAGGGCGACCGGTCGCGGCCGAGCTCCTGGTCGAGGGCCTGGGAGACCCGCTGCCGGTTCTTGCGCTCCTCCATGTCGATGAAGTCGAGGACGATGATGCCGCCGAGGTCGCGCAGCCGGATCTGGCGCACGATCTCCTTCACGGCCTCGACGTTGGTCTTGACGATGGTGTCCTCGAGCCGGTCGTTCCGCTTGCCGACGAAGCGGCCGGTGTTGACGTCGATCGCGACCAGCGCCTCGGTCTGGTTGATGACGATGTACCCGCCGGACTTCAGCCAGACCTTGCTGCGCAGGGCCTTGTCGATCTCCGGCTGGACGCCGTACTCGTCGAAGATCGGGAAGTCCTTCGAGTAGTGCCTGACCCGGGACGCCAGCGAGGGCATGAAGCGCTGGACCAGGTCCTTCACGCGGCGGAACTCCGCCTCGTCGTCCACGCGGATCGCCGAGTAGTCGTCGTTCAGGAGGTCGCGGATGAGCTTCGCGACGAGCCCCTGCTCCCGGTACACCGCGGCCGGGCACCGCGAGGAGTCGACGTTATGGCGGATCTCCTCCCACACGCGCTTGAAGTAGACAAGGTCGGCGACCAGGTCGGCCTCGGGCCGGGCCGACGCGGCCGTGCGGATGATGACGCCGCCGGTGAACCCTTCCGCCTCACGGAACTGCCGGACGATGCCGCGCAGCCGCGCCCGCTCGTCGCGGGCCTCGATCTTGCGCGAGACGCCGACGTGATCCACCGTCGGCATGAACACGAGAAAGCGCCCCGCCATCGTGACGTGCGACGTCAGGCGCGCGCCCTTCGTGCCGAGCGGCTCCTTGGCCACCTGGACCAGGATCTCCTGGCCGGCCTTGAGGAGCGTCTCGATCTTCGGCTCGTCGCCCTTCGCGCGGCCGCCGGCCGGTTCACCCGCCTCCCCGCCGCCGTCCTCGCCGTCGTCGTCGCCGCCCTCCATGCGCTCGAAGGCCTCCAGCGTGTCGACGACGTCGGACACGTAGAGGAACCCGTCGCGCTCGAGGCCGATGTCCACAAAGGCGCACTGCATGCCGGGCAGCACCTTCGACACCCGGCCCTTGTAGATGTTGCCGACCACGCCGCGCTGGCGCTCGCGCTCGACCGAAACTTCCACCACCTGGTCATCCTCGAGCACGGCGACCATGGTCTGGTGGCCGTTCGAGGTGACGATCATTTCTTTGTTCACTAGTTCGTAAACCTCCGCATCCTCACGTTGAGGATCAGCCCGACGCCGGCGAGGGTCGCGATCACGGACGAGCCGCCGTAGCTCATGAGCGGCAGCGTCAGTCCCTTGACCGGGGCCATCCCCGCGGACATCGAGACGTTGTAAATGACCTGGAAGACGAAGCTCGCCAGGACCCCGATGACCAGCAGGGTCCCGAGCCGGTCTCTCGCGAGCCGGGCCGTGTCGATGGCCCTGAGGACGACGAAGGCGTAGAGGCCGAGCACGACCAGCACGCCGACGAAGCCGTGCTCCTCGGCGAGCACGGAGAAGATGAAGTCGTTGTGCGCGACGGGCAGGAAGCTCAGTTGCCCCTGGGTGCCTTTGCGGAACCCCTTGCCCCAGAGGCCGCCGGAGCCCACCGTGATGCGCGCCTGAATCTGCTGGTAGCCGGCGCCGAGGGGATCGCGGGCCGGATCGAGGAACGTCAGGATGCGCCCCTTCTGGTAGTCCTTGAGGGCGACGTTCCACGCGATGGGCGCCGTGACGACGGCGATCGCGAGCAGGATGCCGGCGATGCGCAGGCGCATGCCCGCCAGAATGGCGACGCCGAGCAGCACCGGGACGAACGTCACGGCGGTGCCGAGGTCGGGCTGGCGGGCGACCAGCACGAGGGGCAGCGCCGTGAGGGCGCCGCCGATCGCGAGGTCGCGGCCGGTCGGGTTGCGGTTGCGGCTGTCGCCGAAGAGGCGCGCCAGCACCAGCGCGAGCCCGGCCTTCATGAATTCGGAGGGCTGGAGGTTGAACCACGGCATCGGGATCCACCGGCGGCCGCCGCCGCGCACGACCCCGAACAGGAGCACGTAGATCAGCAGCAGCACCAGGGCGCCGTAGATCAGGTGCGACCGGTCGGCGAGCGACCGGTAGTCGATCGCCGTGCACGCGAGCAACGCCCCGGTGCCGATCACGATGGCAGACAGCTGCGTCAGGTAGAGGCGCGACGCCGTGGCGCGCGACGGGTCCGCCGTGGCGCTGTGGATCATGACCACGCCGACGGCGCACAGCAGGTACACCGCCCCCAGCATCAGCCAATCCACGTGCGCATAGAGCCGACGCTCGAACATCTCACTCCTGGCGCGCCGCGCCTGCCGCCCCGCGGGCCGTCCCCGGCGCCGCCAGCCCTGCCGGCGCTGCAGGCACGACAGGCGTGACAGGCGCGGCCGGGGCCGCGGGCGGCTTGAACACCGGAAGCGCTTGGCCCGCCTCCTTCGCAAAGTACGTTTCCAGCACGTGGCGGGCAATCGGCGCGGCGCTCGTGCCGTGCTCGCCGTGCTCCGCGAACACGACGCCGGCGATCTCGGGGTTGTCCCGCGGCGCGAAGAACGCGAACCACCCGTGGTCGCGCAGGTCCATCTCGGTGTGTCCCGCCGCCTGCCTGCCGCCCTGCAGCGAGATCACCTGCGCCGTGCCCGTCTTCCCCGCCACGTCGTGGCCCGGGATCCGGGCGCGCCCGCCGGTGCCGCTGCCGTTGACGACGAGCCAGAACCCGTCGTGGAGCGCCGCCACCGTTTCGGGCTTCAACCGCACGCCTGAGGGCGCAGGGGGACTGTCCGGCGGGTGCCACCCGCTCCCGTCGTTGATGGCCTTGAGGAGCCGGGGCGGATAGTGGATCCCGCCGTTCGCGACCGCCGCGTAGAGCATCGCCAGCGAGATGGGCGTCACCGACACCTGCCCCTGGCCGATTGACACCGAGATCGTCTCGCCCGCATACCACTTCTCGCCGGTGCGCGCCTTCTTCCACTCCGGCGACGGCACCAGGCTCTCGCTCTCGTTCGGCAGATCGATGCCGGTCTTCCCGGCGAGGCCCAGGTTCACCGCCCACTTGTGCAGCCGGTCGATGCCCACCATGTTGCCGACCGTGTAGAAGTACGTATTGCAGGACTTCTCGATCGCGTGGCGCAGGTCGAGGGTGCCGTGGCCGCCTTTCAGGTGGCACTGGAAGAACCGGCCGTAGAAGGTGGCGCCGCCCCGGCACGTCACGGTGAAGTCGGGCGTAATGACGCCTTCTTCCAGCGCCGCCGTGGCCACCACGGCCTTGAAGGTCGAGCCGGGCGAGTAGCGGCCCTGGATCGCCCGGTTCTGCAGGGGCCGCAGTCGATCGGTGTTGAGCCGGCTCCAGGTCGTCCGATCGATGCCGGCCGCGAAGTCGTTCGGATCATAGGCCGGCAGGCTGACGAGCGCGAGCACGTCCCCCGTACGGGGGTCCAGGAAAGCCGCCGCGCCCTCGAACCCGAGGGCGTGGAACGCGTCCTCCGCCGCCCGCTGCAGGTCGAGGTCGATCGTCAACTGGAGCCGCCGGCCCTCCGACGGAGACACCTCGTCCAGGGTGCTGATCTCCCGGCCGACGCTGTTCACCATCACCCGCCGCTCGCCGTCGATACCCATCAGCTGCGTGTTGTAGGCCTTCTCCACGCCCGACTGGCCGACGACCGCGCCCGCATGCAGGCCGTCTGACGCCATCTGCGCCTCGCTGACTTCGCCGACGTAGCCGAGCACGTGCGCCCCCATCCCGAGCGCCGGATACCGGCGCGTCGGCACCCGCTCCACCACCACGCCCGGGAGCTCGAGATCCGTGCGGCGCGCCAGGACGGCCGCCACCTGCGCCATGCTCGCGTCGTCGATGACGACGACGGGCCGGTAGCTCGGATCGCCCCGGTGACGGGTCACCGTGTCGCGGATACGCTGCGCGTCCTCGCCGGTGGCCGCGGCGAGCCGGCGGATCGTCTCGTCGAGACTGGCGCTGTGCTCGCGGAGGATCGAGATGGTGAAGGCGTCCCGGTTCTCGACGAGCAAGCGGAACTCACGGTCGAAGAGCACGCCGCGCGGGGCCCGCAGCGCGAGGCGGCGCTGGTGGTTGTTCTCCGCCATCTGGACGTAGGTGGCGTTCTCGACCACCTGCAGGTACCAGAAGGCCACGGCGAGGGCGGCGAACGTCACGGCGACCACGACGGACACGACGTCGAGCCGCGCGGCGATCTGGCGCCGATCGAGCACGGGAGGCGTCGTCATGCGTGGTACCGCCGTTTCCGCCGGCGCTCGAGGACGGTGGCCCCCCACGCCCTGGCGGACGGCGCGAACTCCAGTGCGGCGAACAGCAGGACGCCGAGCACGGCGTTCAGGACCGCCTGGATGCCGGCGTCGAGGAACGGGTGGTCGTAGTGGCGAAGCCCGAGGAGCATCGAGAGCCCGATGAAGCACGCCGCGTTGACGAGGGTGGCGCCGGCGAAGATCAGGCCGCGCGGCGTCGCCTCGTTCACGATGAACTGCGTCGCGACGACGCCGGTCAGGTACCCGGCGATGCTCTTGCCGAGGCCGCTCAGGCCGAGGACGCCGCCGCCGAGGGCATCTTGCACGAGTCCTGCCAGCGTCCCTGACACGAGCCCCGCGACCGGGCCGTGACGCAGCGCCACGGCGACGACGGCGACGAGGACCAGGTCGAAGACAGCGCCCCCGGAGACGTTCGCCAGGGCGCTCTGGAGGAGCGCCGCCGCCAGCACGAGCGCCGCGACGCGCAGCGTGGTCTTCACTTCGCCCCCGTCACGCCGGCGGCGGGCGCGGCGGGCGCCGCAACCGGCCTCGGTGACAGGATGACCAGCACGCTCCCGAGGCGGGAGAAGTCGACGGCGGCCCTGAGGGTCACGCGCTTGAACGCGGTGCCGGTCCGCTCGACCTGCTCGACGCGGCCCAGCGCCAGGCCCGGCGGGTAGATGCCGTCGATCCCCGCCGTCACCACGAGGTCGTCCGGCCGCACGTCGGCCGTTGCGGACAGGTACTCGAGCCGCAAGGTGCCGTCGCCGTTCCCCATCGCGATCGCATCGGTCGTCGAGCGCTCGATTCGGCCCGCGGCGGCCGCACTGCGATCCACGATGAACTGCACGGTGGCGGTGTGCCCGGCGGCGAGCGCCACGCGCCCGACGACGCCGTCGCGCGCGATCACGGGCATGTCGCGCCCGACCCCCTCGCTCAGCCCCTTGTCAATGGTCATGGACCGGAAGTCCGGCGAGACGCTGCCTCCGACGACGTCCGCCCCCGTCGTCGTCCACGGAAGGCGCGGCCGCATCTCGAGGAGGACGCGCATGTCGTCCGCCCCGGACGCGTTGGCCCGGGCTTCCTGGAGCTCGGCGCGCAAATCGGTGATCTCCCGGGCCAGCCGGGCATTCTCCGCGTGCGCGCCCCTGAGCCCGGCGTACCAGTCGATGACCGAACGGATGCCGCCCACGACGAACCAGCTGCCCTCCTGCAGGCGCGTGACGAGGCTGACGACGGCGGTGCGGAGCAGTGAGGGGCCTGCGTTCGTGCCGACCTGGGCGGAGATTAGCAGGACCTGACCCACGACCACCGCGACGAGCAGGTAGCGGGTACGGTTGCCGAGGTCCGGGCGCACCATGCGTCAGTCGATGGAGATCTTGCGCAGCAGGTTGAAGTCGCCCAGCATCTTCCCGGCCCCGAGGACGACCGACGACAGGGGGTCTTCGGCCATGGCCAGGGGCAGCCCGGTCTCCTCCCGGAGCCGCTTGTCGAGATTGCGGAGGAGCGCGCCGCCGCCCGACAGCACGATCCCGCGGTCGACGATGTCGGCCGACAGCTCCGGCGGCGTCCGCTCGAGGGCGACACGCACCGCGTCCACGATCACGTTGACCGTCTCGGCCAGGGCGTCCCGGATCTCCTCGTCGGTGATCGTGATGGTCTTGGGCACGCCCTCGACGAGGTGGCGGCCCTTGATCTCCATGCTCAGCCGCTCGTCGAGCGGGTAGGCCGAGCCGATTTCGATCTTGATCTGCTCGGCGGTCCGCTCGCCGATGAGCAGGTTGTGGTTGCGCTTGATGTACTGGATGATGGCTTCGTCCATCTCGTTGCCGGCCACGCGCACGGCCTTCGAGTAGACGATGCCGGCCAGCGAGATCACGGCGATGTCCGTGGTGCCGCCGCCGATGTCCACGATCATGTTGCCGGTGGGCTCGGTGATGGGCATGCCCGCGCCGATGGCGGACGCCATCGCTTCCTCAACCAGGTAGACCTCGCTGGCCTTCGCGCGGTACGCGCTGTCCTTGACGGCGCGCTTCTCCACCTGCGTGATCTCGGACGGCACGCCGATGACGATGCGCGGCCTGACCCACATGGCGCCGTTGTGCGCCTGCTTGATGAAGTGGGTGAGCATCTTCTCCGTGATCTCGAAGTCGGCGATGACGCCGTCCTTCATCGGCTTGATCGCGACGATGTTGCCCGGCGTGCGGCCGAGCATGTCCTTCGCGGCGCTGCCGACGGCTTCGACCTTGCCGTTGAGCTTGTTGATGGCGACGATCGACGGCTCGTTCACCACGATGCCGCGGCCGCGGGCGTACACGCAGGTGTTCGCGGTGCCCAGGTCGATCGCGAGGTCACTGGAGAACAACGAGAAGAGGGAACGAAAGGCCAACGGCGTGACTCCTTGCAGCCCGGCGTCACCCCTGTGACGCCAGGCAGTAATTGTTCTTGCCGCGCTCTTTGACGCGGTACATGGCCTCGTCTGCGGCGCGGAGCAGGTCCTCGGGCACGAGCGTCACGTCGGGGAGGGTGGCGATCCCGACCGACGCCGTCAGGTGGACGTCGAGGTGCAGCGCCTCGAGGAACGAGAACGCCGCGAGCCGGTCGCGCACGCGCCGCGCGACGACGATGGCCCCCTCGGCGGGCGTGTCCGGAAGCACGAGCACGAACTCGTCCCCGCCGTAGCGCGCCACGATGTCGCTCTCGCGCGCGCACCGGCGAATCACCGTGCCGGCCTCGACGAGGGCGCGGCTCCCGCACAAGTGCCCGTGGGAGTCGTTCACCGTCTTGAAGCCGTCGAGATCGACGAAGAGCACGGACAGCGGGCGCCCGTACCGGATCGCGCGCTTGGCCTCACGGTGCAGCGCGTCGCGCAGGAACCGCGAGTTGTGCAGGCCGGTCAAGTCGTCGGTGACCGACAGCGCCTCGGCCTGCTGGAGCAGCAGCGCGTGATCCAGGGCCAGCGCCATCACGCCCAGCAACGACTCCAGGAGGGGCTGCACCCCCGCCGCGAACCGGGGCACGCGCGTGCTCGACCGGCGATCGAGCCCGACGAGCGCCGCGGCCCGCCGGCCGCGGCCGGCGAGCGGGACCGCGACCACCGTCCCGTCGATGTCCGAGAGGACGCGGGCGTCCTCGCGGAGATTGGCCGACACGAACTCGCGCCCGTGGGTCATCACCCACGAGGCCACCCCGAACAGCGTCGCGTCGTCGGTGCTGGAGTGGTCCTGCGCGTGCAGCAGCGCGACCTGGCCCGTCCCGTCACTGATGAGCACTGCCCACGTGTCGGCGTGGATCCACGCCGACGCGCGGCCCACCAGCATGCTGGAGATGCGTGCGGGGTCGGTGTCGGCGTACGCCTCGCGTACGATCTCCTCGAGTACACTCCGGCGCCGCAGCGCGCGGCGCAATTCAGGCTGGCCGAGCCGGAGCCGTTCGGCGAAGTCGGGCGGATCGCCGCCCGCGCTGTGCGGAATCTTCGTGGGGGACACCTCTGGTTGCTCCCGCTAAGTTCCTCAGTTCTCAGCAAATATAGCACAGCGGGTCGGGCGCGGACCGGCCGATCGGCGACCCGATGTCCGTTGCGCCGGCGGGTGCGATAGAATCGGCCTGCCCTCGTGTCCCCGGGCGGCCGCGGGCCCGGGCCGGTCACCCCTCTTTTCAGGAGACGTCGTCCATGAGCGTTGAAGCACATCCCGGGGCCACGATTGGCCTCATCGTCGGCAATCGCGGGTTCTTCCCGGATCATCTCGCCCGGAGCGGGCGCGAAGACATGATGGGCGTGCTCCAGGCCGCCGGCGTCGAGGTCGTCGTGCTCGGGCCGGAGGAGTCGAAGTACGGGGCGGTCGAGACGCCGGCCGAAGCGCGGCGGTGCGCCGACCTCTTCAAGGCCCGCCGCGAGGCCATCGACGGCGTCATCATCACGCTGCCGAACTTCGGCGAGGAGCGGGCGCTCGTCGATACGCTGCGGTTCGCCGGCCTGAACGTGCCCGTTCTCGTCCAGGCGACGCCGGACGACACCGGCCTCATGACGATCCGCGATCGTCGCGACAGCTTCTGCGGCAAGATGTCCGCCTGCAACAATCTCACCCAGTACGGCATTCCGTACTCGCTGACCACCCTGCACACCGAGGCGCCGCGATCCGAGGCCTTCGCGCGCGACCTCGAGTGGTTCCTCGGCGTCTGCCGCGTCGTCCGGGGCCTGCGGAACCTGCGGATCGGCGCCATCGGTGCGCGGCCGGCGGCGTTCAACACCGTGCGTTACAGCGAGAAACTGCTCGAGGCCAGCGGGATCTCGGTCGAACCCGTGGACCTCAGCGAGATCCTCGGGCGCGTCGGCCTGCTCAAGGACGACGACCCGGCCGTGGTGAAGAAGATCGCGGCCATCACGGCGTATGTCGCCGTCGGCGACACGCCCGCGGCCGCGCTGATGAAGATGGCGAAGCTCGGCGTGGCCGTGGACGGCTGGATGGCCGAGACCTACGTGACGGTGACCGCGTTCCAGTGCTGGACCGCTCTCGAGACCTACTTTGGCGTCGTGCCCTGCACGCTGATGAGCATGATGAGCGACCAGCTGGCCTCGAGCGGGTGCGAGGTGGATGTCTGCGGCACGATCGCGATGCACGCGTTGCGCCTGGCGTCGGGCACCGCAAGCGCGCTCCTCGACTGGAACAACAACTATGGCGACGACCCCGACAAGGCCGTCTGTTTCCACTGCAGCAACCTGCCGAAGCACTTCTTCGCCGACGTGAAGATGGACTACCAGGCGATCATCGCCGGCAGCGTCGGGCGCGAGAACACCTACGGGACCTGCGTGGGGCGCGTCAAGAGCGGCCCGATGACCTTCGCGCGCTTCTCCACCGACGATCGCGCCGGCCGCATTCGCGGCTATCTTGGCCAGGGCGCCTTCACCGACGACCCGCTGTCCACCTTCGGCGGCGCCGGCGTGGTGCGCATCCCGCGCATGCAGGCCCTCCTTCGGTACATCTGCGAGCAGGGGTTCGAGCACCACGTCGCCGCGAACTTCTCCCGCGTGGCGGGAAGCGTCCACGAGGCGGTGACGAAGTACCTCGGGTGGGAGATGTACTGGCACAAGGAGTAGGGACCGGGAACCCGGTGGGGTCAGACTCGACCGGTCGAGTCTGACCCCACCGGTCGAGTCTGACCCCACCGGCGACGGGCGAGGAACGGGAGGCGGCTGTGACTGTTGTCGCGGGCGTGGATTTCGGCACCCTGAGCGTCCGGGTGTCGATCTTCGACAGTGATCGCGGGCGGCTCGGCGCCGGCGTCGCGGATACCCGCTGGCGCGCCGCAAGGACGACCCGGATTTCGCCACCGAACGGCACGCCGATCACATGAGCGCCCTCGCGCTGGCGACGCGCCGCGCCCTCGCCGATGCCGGCGTCGCGGGTGCCGACGTCCGGGCCATCGCGATCGACACGACCGGATCGAGTGTCGTGCCCGTCGGCGAGGGCCTCGAGCCGATTGACGACTACTACCTCTGGTGCGATCACCGCGCGTGGCGGGAGGCGCGGGAGATCACGGCGAAGGCCCGCGAGCGGCGCCTCCCCGCCCTCGACTGGTGCGGCGGCGTGTACTCGGCCGAGTGGGGCTTCTCGAAGCTGCTCCACTGGCTCCGCCACAACCCCGAGGCCCGCCGGCGGTTCGTCACTGCGCTCGAGCACTGCGACATGGCGGCCGCAACCCTGTGCGGGATCACCGATCCCGACCAGGTGCCGCGCAGCGTGTGCGCCATGGGCCACAAGTGGATGTGGAACCCGGCGTGGGGCGGGCTGCCGCCGGAGGACTTCCTCCGAGACGTCGACCCGTTGCTCGCCGGCGTGCGCGATCGCATCGGCGGCCGGTTCGCGACCTCCGACGCCATCGCCGGCCACCTGGTCCCGGCATGGGCCGAACGCCTGGGCCTGGAACCGGGCATCCCCGTTCCCGTCGGGGCGTTCGATGCGCACTGGGACGCCGTCGGCGCGGGCGTGCGGCTGGGCGACGTGGTGAACGTCATCGGCACGTCCACGTGCATCATCGCGATCAGCGACACCCAGAACCTCGTTCCCGGCGTCTGCGGCGTCGTCCCCGGGTCGGTGCACCCGTCATTCACCGGCGTCGAAGCCGGCCTGTCGGCGACGGGCGACATCTTCGAGGCCATCGCCCGGCGTGCGGGCCGGGACATCGCCGACCTGTCGGCGCGCATCGCGGGGCACCGCGCGGGCGAGACCGGGCTCCTCCGCCTGGCGTGGGACAACGGCGACCGCACGGTCCTCGTGAACCCCGAACTCGGCGGCATCACGCTGGGATGGAACCTCACCCACACGGCTGAGGACGAACTGTTCGCCGCCGTCGAGGGCACCGCGCTCCACACGCGCGTGATCCTCGATCGGATGGCCGAGCATGGCGTGCCGATCCGCCGGATCATCAACGCCGGCGGCATCCCCCGGAAGAACCCGACGCTGAACCGCGTGTACGCCAACGTCCTCGGCAAACCGATCCTCGTCCCCACGCAGGAGTCCACGAGCCTCGGCTCGGCGATCTTCGCCTTGCTGGCGGCGGGTGCGTTCCGGACCATCGAGGACGCGCAGGACGCGCTCTGCCCGGCGTACGAGACGATCGAGCCCGATGCGGCGAGCGTCGCCATCTACGAGGAGCTCTTTGCACTCTACCGGAGCCTGTACTTCGCGTTCGGCAGCCCGGCCTCGGAACGCGTGGCGATCGGCGGCGTGCTGCCGGCGCTGCGTGAGGCCGCCGCGCGCGCGAGGCGGCGGACGTGACCGCGCGGCGCCTGCGGGACGCGGTCTGCGAGGCGAACCTCGAGCTGGTCCGGCGCGGGCTCGTCATCGAGTCGTTCGGCAACGCGAGCGGCATCGACCGCGCGCGCGGCGTCGTGGCCATCAAGCCCAGCGGCGTGGGGTACGATCGCTTGACGCCGGCCCGCCTCGTCCTCACGGACCTCGCGGGCCGCGTCCTCGAGGGCGCCCTGCGTCCCTCATCCGACCTGCCCACGCACCTCGAACTCTACCGCGCGTTCCCGGCGATCGGCGGCGTGGCGCACACCCACTCGAGGTTTGCGACGGCGTGGGCGCAGGCGGGCCGCGAGATCCCGTGCCTCGGCACCACCCACGCGGACTACTTCCCCGGACCGGTCCCGATCACCCGCCGGATGACGCCGGGCGAGATCCGCCGCGCGTACGAGGTGAACACGGGCCGGGTCATCGCGCGCCGCTTCGCCCGGCTGGACCCCGCGGAGGTCGCGGCGGTGCTCGTGCGCGGCCACGGGCCGTTCTCGTGGGGCGTGGCGGCGGCGGATGCCGTCCGCGCGGCCTATGTGCTCGAAGAACTCGCGCAGCTGGCATGGTACACGGTCACGCTGAACCCCGCGGCCGGGCCCATCGACGCGGCCCTGCACCGGAAGCACTTCCTCCGGAAGCACGGGCCCGGGGCCTATTACGGCCAGCCGCCCTCCGGGCGCTGACGCACGCAGGGCGGCATTCTTGCGATTGCCGCGCCCGAGAGGCTACACTAAGAGTTTGCTCTGGATGGAGATACAGGCACCATGACGATGCTCGACCGCATGCGGCGTCACAAGGGCTGGCTCAAGTGGAGCCTCGGCCTCGTGGTGGTCGCATTCATCATCCTCTACATCCCCGATTTTCTTCGACGGAGAGACCCGACCGCATCGGGCGCCCTGCCGAGCGATCAGGTGGCGCGCGTCAACGACCGGGCGATCAGCGTCCTGGATTTCCGCATGGCGTATCAGCGCCAGGTCGCGGCATACCGCCAGGCGTACGGCTCGAATATCAGCGAACAGCTGCTGAAGCAGTTGGGCTTCGAACAGCAGGTGCTGCAGCAACTCATCAACGAGCAGGCGATCCTGGCCGAGGCCGAGCGCCTGGGCATGACCGTCACCGATGCCGAGGTGCGACAGCGCATCCTGTCGATGCCCGACTTCCAGGTGAACGGGCAGTTCGTCGGGGAGGCGCAGTACCAGGCGATGCTCAACCGGGCGCAGACGCCCATGACGACGAGCGAGTTCGAGGCCCGGCTGCGGCGGCAGCTGCTCATCGAGAAGCTCCAGGCCATGGTGACGGACTGGGTGGCGGTGACCGACGCCGAGGCCGACGCGGAGTACGCGCGCCGGAACGAAAAGGTGAAGGTCCAGCTGGTCCATGTCCCGTCGACGGTCTACCTCAGCCAGGTGAGCGCCACCGACGCGGATGTGACGGCGTACTACGAGGCGCACAAGCAGGACTATCGCATCGGCGAGCGCCGGAAGGTCCGGTACATCCTCGTGGACACGGACGCGCTGCGCAAAGGCATCGTCGTCCCCTCGCGCGAGGTCGAGCGGTACTACAACGACAACATCGAGCTGTTCTCGACGCCCGAACAGGTGCGCGCCAGCCACATCCTCTTCAAGACCGAGGGCAAGAACGAGGCGGACGTGCGGGCGGCGGCCGAAAAGGTGCTCCAGGAAGCCAAGGCGGGCAAGGACTTCGCCGAACTCGCGAAGAAGTACTCCGAGGACGACTCCAACGCCAAGCTCGGCGGCGACCTGGACTACTTCTCGCGCGGCCGCATGGTCCCCGCGTTCGAAGACGCCGTGTTCGGCGCCGAGCAGCCCGGGCTGCTTCCCGATCTCGTGAAGACGCCGTACGGGTTCCACATCGTCAAGATCGCCGACAAGAAGGCGGGAACGACGCGCGCCTTCGACGAGGTGAAGACGCAGATCCAGGATCAGCTGGCCGGCGAGCGCGCCCAGCGACAGGCGGACGCCAAGGCCGCGGAGCTGGCGAAGGAAGTCAGCGAGCCCGCCGACCTCGACAAGGTGGCGGCGGCCCGCGGCTTGAAGGTCGAAGAGACGGGCTACTTCACGGCGGACGAGCCCATCCTGGCGCTCGGGGCCTCGCAGCAGGTGTCCGGCGCGATCTTCGCTCTGGCGGAGGGTGCGGTCAGCGCCCCGCTGGCCGTGGGCCGGGGATATGCCATCGCCGTGGTGTCGGGGCGCCAGGACCCGTCCGTTCCCAAGCTCGACGAGGTGAAGGACAAGGTCCGCAACGACGTGCTGCGGGAGAAGGCGGGCAAACTGGCTGCGGACAAGGCCCGCGCCGTCGCCGCGTCGCTGAAGTCGGCCGCCGATTTCGCCGCGGCGGCGAAGAAGGCCGGCTTCGAAGCGAAGACGAGCGAGCTCGTGGCCCGCGGGACGGCGCTGCCGGACGTCGGGGCGAACGCCGCGCTCGAGAAGGTCGTCTTCGGGCTGCCCGTCGGGACGACGAGCGACCCGGTGACAACCGCGGACGGCACGACCATCGTCAAGGTGATCGAGCGCAAAGACGTGACGCCCGCCGAAGTGGCGGCCTCGCGCGAGTCGACCCGGCAGAGTCTGGTGGAAGATCGCCGCACCGAGTTCTTCACCGCCTACATGGTGAAGGCCCGGCAGCACATGAAGATCGACCTGAACCGGCAGGTGATCGATCAGATCATCGGCTAAGGGCTGGGGGCTACCGCATATACGCCATCGGCATGATGGCGAGCGGTTCGCCCCGGCGGAACAGCCGGAGCGGCGCCGTCAGGGCCCCGATGGCCCGGCGGTCCTGCACCCCGAGGAGCGCGGCGACGCCGGCGCGCTCGTCCACGCCAGGCAAGGACGACATCAGCACGTCGTAGAGGCTGCGTTTCGGGGGGTAGAACACCAGTTCGACCTGGTCACCTGCCGGGATCTTCGCCCGTTCCTTCGCGAGCGCGACGGCGCGATCGAGGCCGCCGAGCGCGTCCACGAGACCGAGGTCCTTCGCTTGCCGGCCGGTCCACACGCGGCCCTGCGCGATGGCGTCGACGGCCTCCGGCGTCATGTGGCGGGCCGCCGCCACCTTCTCGACGAACTGATCGTAGAACGCCCGCAGCTGCTCGTCGACCTTGGCGCGCTCGGCCTCGTTGAACGGCCGCGCCGGCGAGTTCATCTCCGCGTACTTGCCGAGACTGATGGCCTCGATGTTCATCCCGAGCTTCTCGTAGGTGCCGCCGGTCACCATCTTCCCGCCGTAGATGCCGATGGACCCCGTCAGCGTCCCCGGCTCGGCCACGATGTCCGGCGCGGCCACGGCGATGTAGTAGCCGCCGGACGCGGCGAGGTCCGACATCGACGCGACGAGGGGCCGCGCGCCGGGCCCCGTCCTGGCCAGCGTCAGCTCGCGCCAGATCACGTCGGACGCAATCGTCGATCCGCCCGGGCTGTCGATACGCAGGACGATGGCCTTGATCGACTGATCCTTGCGGGCCTTGCGGATGTACTCCACGAGCGTGCCGGACCCCAGGACCGTGCCGTTCAGCGGGTCGACCCCGCTGTGCCCGGTGTTGATGATGCCCACCGCGTTGATGACCGCGATGCGCGAGCGCCCGCCGAGCCCGACCGACCGCGGGCTCACCCGCGCGTACTCCTCGCCCTTGACGCGCGCGACGCGCGTCGAGCCGGGCCGGAGCTTCCCGTCGATCTGATCCTCGTACGCCAGGTCGTCGACGAGGCCCAGACGCACGGCGTCCTCCGCCAGGAACGGCCCGTCGTCCACCATCCGCCGCACCTCGTCGATCGTCTTCTTCCGGCCCTCGGCCACGCCCCGGACGAGCTGGTCGAACAGGTCGCGGTTGAGGGATTCGGCCATCTCGCGGTGCGCGGGCGTGAACGTCTTCTCGGTCAGCTGGTTCGGCGCCGTCTTGTAGTCGCCGATGTGGAGGTAGTCGGGGAACGCGCCGATCTTGTCGAGGGTGCCGCGCAGGAACAGCTCGTACGACGCGAGGCCGCTCAGGTCGAGAGGGCTCGTGGGCAGCAGGTACACGCGGTCGCAGCCGGTCGCGACGAAGTACTCGCGATCGCCGCCGTACTCGAGGTAGGCCGCCGCCTTCTTGCCGGACTTGCGGAAGTCGGCGATGGCGTCCCGCACCTCCTGCAGCCGGGCCCAGTAGGCCGACGTCAGGCCCCGCGGCTCCACGACGACGGCCGAGACGCGCCGGTCGCGGGCCGCCTTGCGGAGGTTGTCCACGATGGCGCGCACGCCGTAGCGCCGCGTGCTCATCAGGCTGTCGAACACGGTCTCCGACGTCGCGTCCGCCAGGTCGCCTTCAACGCGGATCTCCAGCACCGAGTCCGACGCGACCGCCGGCTCGCGCCCGACGACCAGCGCCAGGATCACCATCCCCGCCAGCGACACGATGACGGCGAGCAGGAGGATCGTCAGCACCAGACCAAAGCCTCGTCGTGTCGCCACAGGCAGCCCCTTTCGTTCAGGCGCGAGTATAGCACCGGGAATCCGAACCCTTGCGGCGGCGCCCTCGTCCAATAGAATGGACGGCGGCGCATCCCGCGCGTCAGGCGATCGCCATGAACAACAGCAGCCGCCCGGTCTCGGACAAGCCCATCTGGGAAACCCTCAAGCAGGACTGGCGCTACGTGCGCGACGACATTCGGCCGGCGTGGCGCACGACGATCCGGACGACCGTCGCCGAAGTCCAGGAGTTCTACCTGACTCCCGAGCACCGGAAGCGGCTGGCGGCCATGGGCCGGTTCAAGCGCTGGCTCTCCCTCGGCTGGTGGCTCCTGAAGAGCCTGTTCCTCAAGCTCGCGCCGCTTCGCCGGTTCGTGCTGCTCGTCGCCCTGATCCTCCTGATGTCGTCGGCGCACGTCGGGGCGGGCGGGGCCAGCGTGAGCATCAACGGCTCGCTGCTCGGGTCGGCTCTGATCCTCGGCATCCTGCTCCTGGAGCTGAAGGACAAGCTGCTCGCCCGCCACGAACTGGAGGCGGGCCGCGCCGTCCAGCGCGCCCTCATGCCGCAGCACTGCCCGAGCCTTGTCGGCTGGGACGTCTGGATGTACACGCGTCCGGCCAACGACGTGGGCGGGGACCTCGTGGACTGCCTCGAACTCGGATCGGGCCACGTCGGGTTCACGCTGGCTGACGTCGCGGGCAAGGCGCTTCCCGCGGCGCTGCTGATGGCCAAGGTGCAGTCGACCCTGCGGGCGCTCGCCACCGACACGCCGTCGCTCAGTGATCTCGCCGACAAGACCAACACGATTCTCTGCCGCGACGGACTCCCCAACCGGTTCGCGACCCTGGTGTACGTCGAGGCGCGCGACACCAGCGGCGCCCTGCGGCTCGTGAACGCCGGGCATATGCCGCCGGTCCGCGTCTCCGGCGGGACCTACCACGAGCTGCGGCGGGGAGACATGGCCCTGGGCATGATCCCGGGCTCGACCTACGAGGAGCAGCACGAGGACCTGCAGCCGGGCGACATGCTGATCACGTACTCGGACGGCCTCACCGAGGCGCTCAACGAGGCCGGCGAGTTCTACGGCGACGAGCGGCTGCAGGCGGTCTTCCCGACCCTTTCCGGGCTCACGGCGAGCGAGGCGGGCGCCCGCCTGCTGGCGTCGGTCGACGCCTTCATCGGCGCCACCCGCCCGTACGACGACCTGTCGCTGTTCATCCTCAAGCGCCTCTAAAACCGACCCCTGGGGCGGGGTGCCGTGAGGTAAGATGCGCGCCGGAGGCGCATCGATGCGGCACAGGATGTCGGCGGTTCTGGTGGGGACGGCGATCGCGGGCACGGCCGTCATGGGTTGGCGGACGGGACCCGCCGCCCAGGCTCCCCCTCCCCTCGAATGGCAGGATCCCGGCATCGTCGGCGTCAACAAGGAGCCTGCCCACGCGACGTTCACCGCGTTCGCGGACGAGGCGGGCGCTCGGGCGGGACTGCGGAGCGCGTCGCCGTCCTATCAGTCGCTGAACGGCGAGTGGAAGTTCCACTGGGTGCCGAAGCCGTCGGACCGGCCCGTCAACTTCTACCGGCCGTCGTTCGACGACGGCGCCTGGAAGACCATCCGCGTGCCCTCGAACTGGCAACTGGAGGGCTACGACGTTCCGATCTACGTGAACATCCAGTACCCGTGGGGCAAGCCCGACCCACCGAACATCCCGGCCGACAACAACCCGGTCGGGTCGTACCGCCGCCGTTTCGCCGTGCCGCCGGCGTGGGCGGGGCGCGACGTGTTCATCACGTTCGACGGCGTCGAGTCCGCCTTCTACCTGTGGGTGAACGGCGAACGCGTGGGCTACAGCGAAGACAGCCGAACGCCGGCCGAGTTCAACATCACGAGGCACGTGAAGGCGGGCGAAAACCTGCTGGCCGTCGAGGTGTACCGCTGGTGCGACGGGTCGTACCTCGAGGACCAGGACTTCTTCCGGCTGAGCGGCATCTTCCGCGACGTGACGTTGTGGTCGGCGGGCCCGCTGCATCTTCGCGATCTCGAGGTGCGCACGGACTTCGACGCCGCGTACAAGGACGCCACGCTGCGGATCGAGGCGAAGGTCCGGAACGGTTCGGCCGCCTCGGCCTCATTCAGCGTGCGCGGCACGCTGCTCGATGCGGCCGGAGCGGAGGTCGCGCGCGCCACCGCCTCGCTGCAGGGCGTGCCCGCGGGCCAGATCTCGTCGGTCACCATGACCCAGGCTGTCGGCTCGCCGAGGCGGTGGACGGCCGAGACGCCGGCGCTCTACACACTGCTCGTGTCGCTCCTCGATGAGGGCGGGACGGTTGTCGAGGTCGTTCCGCAGCGCGTCGGCTTCCGGAAGGTCGAGATAAAGGACGGCCAGTTGCAGGTGAACGGCCGGCCCATCCTCATCAAGGGCGTCAACCGGCACGAACACGACGCCGACACGGGGCACTCCGTGACCGTCGAGCAGATGGTGCGGGACGTGCGCCTGATGAAGCGTCACAACATCAACGCGGTGCGCACGTCGCACTACCCGAACGCGACCGCCTGGTACGACCTCTGCGACGAGTACGGCCTCTACGTCATCGACGAAGCGAACATCGAGTCGCACGGCATGGGCTACGACCCGGCGCGCACGCTGGGCAACAACCCGGCGTGGAAGACGGCGCACATGGATCGGACCGTGCGCATGGTGGAGCGCGACAAGAACCACCCGTCGGTCGTCATCTGGTCCCTCGGCAACGAGGCGGGCGACGGCGTGAACTTCGAGGCGACGAGCGCGTGGGTGCACCAGCGCGATCCCTCGCGGCCGGTGCAGTACGAGCAGGCCGGCGTGAAGCCCCACACGGACATCGTCGTGCCCATGTACACCCGGCCGAAGGGCGTGGCCGAGTACGGATCGAAGCCGCAGGCGCGCCCCATGATCCTGTGCGAGTACGCCCACGCCATGGGCAACAGCACGGGCAACCTCCGCGAGTACTGGGACCTCTTCTACGCCCATCCCCAACTCCAGGGCGGGCTGATCTGGGACTGGGTGGACCAGGGCCTCCGCACGCGCATCCCGGCCGCCGGGACGCGGCAGGATCACCCCGAGCGACGGTTGCTGGCGGGCCCGGAGTTCCAGGCCGGGTTCCGGCGCGTGGACACGGCCGGCACCTACCTGGCTTTCGGCGGCGACTTCGGGCCGATCAACGTGCCGAGCGACTTCAACTTCTGCATGAACGGCCTCGTCAACGCCGATCGGGCGCCGCACCCGGGCCTGCTGACCGTCAAGCGGAACTACCAGTACGTCCACGTGAAGCCGATCGACCTCGCCAAGGGCACGGTGATGGTCACGAACTGGCACGACTTCTCGGACCTGGACCTTGTGCTGGCCGGCCGCTGGGCTGTCCAGGCTGACGGGAGGACGGTCGCGAGCGGGGCGCTTCCCGCGTTGGCGCTCGGCCCACGGGCGAGCAAAGACGTGACACTTCCGCTGCCCGCGATCGCGCCGCGGCCGGGCGCCGAATACTGGCTCGACGTGTCGTTCCACCTGAAGCGGGCCACCGCGTGGGGCGGCCGCATCGGCGACGAGATGGCGTTCGACCAGTTCAGGTTGCCGGTGGAACGTCCGGTCATCGCCGCGGCGCCGCCGCCAGCGGCCCGGCTGGCGCTCGAGGACGGCGCGGACGCGGTGACGGTCACCGGCGCCACATTCGCGGCGGTGTTCGACAAGCGCGCCGGCACGTTGTCGTCGTTGACGTACCGCGGGACCGAACTGGTGCAACGCGCGCTCCTGCCCGACTTCTGGCGCGCGTGGACGGACAACGACCGCGGTGCGCAGCTGCAAACCAGGCTCGACGTGTGGCGCCAGGCCAGCTCGTCGTGGCGGGTCTCGAGCGTGAGGGCCGTGCCGATCGGGACCGACGCCGTGCGCGTGGACGTCGACGCCACCATTCCCGTCATCGCCTCCACCTACAAGGCGGCCTACACGGTGTTCCGCACCGGAGACATCCTGATCGAGGCCTCGTTCACGCCGGGCAAGGGCAGTCTGCCGATGCTGCCGCGCTTCGGCATGCAGATGGCGATGCCCGCCGGGTTCGAGCGGGTGTCGTGGTTCGGCCCCGGGCCGGAAGAGACGTACAGCGATCGCAACGAGGCGCGCGTCGGTCGCTACAGCGGCACGGTCGACGAGCAGTGGACGGACTACTCGAAGCCACAGGAGAACGGGAACAAGTCCGACGTGCGGTGGATGGCCATCACGAATCGTCAAGGGGTGGGCCTGCTCGCGGCGGGCATGCCCCATCTGAGCGCCGCGGTGCGCCATTACACCCACGAGGACATGTGGAACGCCAAGCACACGTATGAGATGACGAAGCGACCCGAGGTGTACGTGAGCCTGGACGCGAAGCAGATGGGCGTAGGCGGCGACGACAGCTGGGGAGCGCTGCCGCACGAGCCGTACCGGCTGCCGGCGCAGGCGTACACCTACCGCTTCCGGCTGCGGCCGTTCAGCACGGCCATCGACGGCGATCCCGGCGCGCTCGTGAAGCGGGTGCCGGCGCTCCCGCGCGAGCGGCGATAGACGGCTGCGTGTCGCGCCGGCGGTCGTGCCGCCGCCACGGCACGAGCCGTCACGAACGGAACTCCTCCGCCTGGTGCGCGGCAATCTCGTCGTCCAGGTTGCCGCAGACATTCACGTGCAGGCCGAGCGCCCCGGCCATGCCGGCCTTCGCCGCCGCGAGGCGTCGCGCCGCCGGCGCGTCGGGCGCGTAGGCCACCTGGATGTGGTTCGCCTGGTGCTTGGCCATGAACTGGTCGCGCGTCACGCCGTAGAGCACCGCGTGCATCATCGGCCACTGCGCCGTCGTCCTGGCCCAGCGCCGCGCTGACTCTTCTTCGGGCAGGCGCAGCGCGCCGCCGCGGCCAAGGTCCATGTGCAGCGCGTCGCCCTCGACGTAGATGCGGCTCCAGACGATCTCGCCGGGCCGGCTGACGCCCTTGATCGTGGCGCCGCCCTTCGGGAAGTACATCGGCGGCTGGCGCTCGCCGCGCGCGCCGCGATAGCCGCCGAGCAGGTGGCTCGGGGGAACGGCGCCCGAAATCTCGAAGAGCCACACGAACTCGTTGACGCCGTGGCCGGCGTAGTCCGCGCCCCAGCGCACGTCGTGGAGCGTCGTGGAGGGGTCGAGGCCCGCGTCGGTCCAGATCCGGTTCGTCAGGATCGCATCGAGGCCCGCGCACTCGTCCACTTCGTTGAAGTGCGGGACGGCGAGGCCGTCGAACAGGACGTCGCCGTCGGCGTCGACGACCGGCGGCCGGTCGGGCGCATTCAACAGGCCCTCGGCGAGATCTGACGCGACGCAGGTGTCCTTCAACCCCTGCTGGTACTGGATGCCGATCGCCGCGCAGCCGAACGCCGCTGCGAGGCGGACCGCGGCGTCGTACATCTTCAGGCCCTCGAGCACCTGCCCTTCCGTAAGATCGACCGCCGGGTCGGGGCCGAAGTCGAAGCTCATGCCCCGCTGCCGGAGCCACGCGAAATGGTGCCTCGCGACGTCGTCGCTCACCTCCTGCATGGCGGCGTAGAGCGCCGACTGGCTGAGGCGCTCCTTGAAGACGCCGGCCGCATGCAGCAGGTGGTCGGGGATGATGGCGTTGTACATCCCCATGCAGCCTTCGTCGAAGATGCCCATGATCGCCTGCCGCGCGCGGAGCTGCCGGCCGAGGCCGGCCCCGTGGACGGACGCGTGCCGCAGGTCGTCCGGCAGGCGAGCCTCGTCGAACGGGCGCGCATGGCTGGTGTCGTGGTCGATGCGGCCGTCATTCAGCCACTGCTCCAACCCGCCCCGCGCGAAGTCGTCCTCGAAGGTCTCGCTCCAGATCGAGCTGTAGCGAATGCCGGCCTTCGTCAGTGACCCGTTGAGGTTCAGCAGCCCCACCAGGCCCGGCCACTCGCCGCTCCAGTTCGCCACGGTGAGGATCGGGCCGCGGTGCTTCGTCAGGCCCGGCAGGACGTGGCTCGTGTACTGCCACACCGCCTCGGCCACCACGAGCGGCACCGACGGGTCGATCTCGCGAAACGCCTGGATGCCGTGAATCTGGCTGTCGAGGAAGCCGTGCTCCGCCACCGGGTCGTACGGGTGGCCGCGGACGATCGTGCAGTCGAAGCGGGCGAACGCGCGGTTGAGGGCGGCCTCGAGGGCGGCCTGGGCGGGCCAGCAGACGCGGTTGGCCGGCAGCCGCGAGTCGCCGCTGGCGACAAGACACACCTGGCGTGCCATGGCGGGTCCTTTCCGGTTGCGCGGCCGGCGGTCCGGGCTCACCGGGATGTGACGAACGCGCGGGCCGCACGCAGGCCTGATATTGGGCTCGGCCGATGCGCCTGTCAAGCGGCTGCAACGTGCTATGCTCCGCCCCGCAGGAGGCGATTATGGAGCGGTGTCGCGTGTGGATCGGCGTCGTGCTCATCACGTTCCTCGTCGCGGCCCCGGCGCTCGCGCAACAGGCCGCGCCCGGTTCACTCGGCGGCGGGCTGGGCGAGCTCGCACGGCTCTCCCACGCGAAGTCGCGATCGATCAGCCCGGAGAACTTCACCGGCGAGAAGAGCAAGGCGGGGATGGCCACCACGGGCACCGGCGAACAGGCCGCCCGCGGACTCGGCCAGGGCTGGAAGATCTCGCCGTCCGTGCACATCAAGGCCGGAGAGACCTTCGTGCTGGGGGAGATCGCGGGCTCCGGCACGATTCAGCACATCTGGATGACGCCCACGGGCAACTGGCGCTACTCGATCCTCCGCATGTACTGGGACGGCGAGGCGCAGCCCTCGGTTGAAGTGCCCGTCGGGGACTTCTTCGCAACGGGCTGGGGCACATACGCGCCGCTCTCGTCTCTGGTCGTGTGCGTCAACCCCGGCAGCGCGTTCAACAGCTACTGGGAGATGCCGTTCCGCAAGTCGGCGAAGCTCACGATGACGAACCTCGACGACAAGGACATGACGCTCTATTACCAGATCGACTATGCGCTGACGGAGGTCCCCGCCGACGCGGGCTACTTCCACGCGCAATTCCGGCGCGTCAACCCGCTGGCGTACAAGGACGTCTACACGATTCTCGACGGCGTCAAGGGCTGGGGCCATTACGTCGGCACCTACCTGGCGTGGGGCGTGAACAACTCCGGGTGGTGGGGCGAGGGCGAGATCAAATTCTTCATGGACGGCGACACGACCTTCCCGACCATCTGCGGCACCGGCACTGAGGACTACTTCTGCGGGTCGTACAACTTCGAGAACCAGGAGACGCATCAGTACCAGGTGTTCTCGACGCCGTACTCCGGCCTGTCCCAGGTGCTGACGCCGGACGGCGTCTACAAATCCCAGCAGCGTTTCGGCCTGTATCGCTGGCATCTGCGCGATCCGATCCGGTTCGACTCGGACCTGCGCGTGACGATTCAGGCCCTCGGCTGGCGCGGCGACGGCCGTTACCTGCCGTTGCAGGACGACATCGCGTCGGTGGCGTACTGGTACCAGGCCGAGCCGCATGCGCCATTCCCGAAGCTGCCGGAACGCGACCTGCTCGAGGTGAGGTGATGTTTGCCTGCCCGAGGTCGGCGCTGATATACTTTTCGTTCCTGCCAGTCTCTTCGAGTGCGGAAGTGGCGGAATTGGCAGACGCGCAAGCCTCAGGAGCTTGTGGCCGCAAGGTCGTGGAGGTTCGAGTCCTCTCTTCCGCACCAACCACTAACGGCTAGGAAATCCAGGACTTCTCGACAGGCCGGGAGACTTCAGACTCACCGGATGTCTGAGACGAAGCGTCGGGTTCCACTCGCCGGCAATCCCGAGGAGGTCCACGTGAACGGTACCCGTTTGCGGCGCGGGGGCCTTGGGAGTGACGGCGGAAGGCCCCGGCTGAGCGACGTCGGTGCCACGGCCGCAAGCCGCGACGAAAAGCATAATCTGGAGGACCGGCACCCGGGAGACGCAACTCGTGTGGAACGTCGTGCAACTCCTGTGAATCGAGAGCTATGCATCGCGCGAATCGCCGCGCTTCAGCTCGCGTCGCGCGACTCGCGCAGCACCCTGGTCCTGTCTGGGCTGAGGTATGCCGGACGTCCGGTGACCTACCGCCTCGTTGCGGTGAACGGCGCGGTAATTGATGGCTGCAGAGTGGAGGTCACCTCCTGGTCGCTGCTAACCGTCATCGATTTCCTGATGGTGACGTAGCCGGTCTTTTCCACCTGCAGTACGGTATCCCCCGCAACTGGCAGGTAGACAAGACCCCAGACAGACGTCCAGGCGCTGAACGTGCCCGCAGAGGACGTCACCTGCACGAGGGCGTTCATCATCGCCCAGCGACCATCGTCGACTCCGACGCCCAGCAGGAAGGCGCCTTCGGGCGCCACGCGCACAAGCGGTTCGGCTCGGCCGTTCGACGACTGCCCCGAGCCGTACCGGACGAGGAGGGTCTCAAAGCCTGGGGCTCCGGCCCGGATGACGCCTGGCGAGACCACGCCCACCACGCCAATCCTGCCGGGGGAGGTCCACACCGTTTCCGCGGTGACGTCGCGCTCGGTGTTGTCCGAGAACGTGGCGGTCGCCGTCAGCCGGGCTGTCTCGCCTGGCACCATCCCCAACCACGCTTTCCCCGACTCGGTAACGCCCGCAGTGGACGTCTTCCCGCTGATCGTGAGCGACGTGACGACAGGATTCGGCGACGTGTCGACAGGGGTCGGTAGAACCGGGTTCTGGTAGTCGTCACCACAGGCGGCAACGCCGACGAGTGTCGCGCTGATGAGGGAAACCGCGACGGTCTTTGCGTTCATGACTGCACCTCCGGCAAGCTAGTAAGGCACCATTCACTCTGCCTCGCGCAGTTCCACCAGCACCTTGGTCCATGTCTCCTGCGCCGCACCCGACTCCACTATGCCGGTGAACCTGGCGGCCTCACCGGGTAAGGCGTGCGACGTGATGAGAAACTGTCACGGCTTTTGTCCGTTGCGTCGGAGACGCGGTGCTATACTCCGGTTGCGCAAAGGAGCCGTCATGGCCCTGGCTGGGGGCACGCGGAGCGTCGGCCTGCTGGGCGTCCTCACCCTGGCCGTCGGTGTCTCGTCGGCGGCGGCCCAGGTCGCGACCGGCGAAATCTATGGCCGGGTCACTGACGCGACCGGCGCCGTCCTGCCGGCGGCGACCGTGACCATCACGAGCCCGGTTTTGCTGCGGCCGCTCAGCGTCGTCACGACGGAGACTGGGACCTACCGCTTCCCACTCATTCCGATCGGCACCTACGGCGCCCGGTTTGAGCTCGCCGGGTTCAGCACCCTCGTCCACGAGGGGATCCGGATCGAAATCGGGTTGAACGCCCAGGTGAACGCCACGCTGGCCGTGGGCAGCGTGGAGCAGGTTGTTCAGGTCACCGGAGGTTCCCCGCTCGTCGACCTCAAGAACGCAGGCAAGACCAACCGGTTCCCGCTCGAAACGCTGCAGGCAATCCCGTCGGCCCGCGATCCGTGGGCGATCATCGAGCAGTCGGCTGGCGTCGCCATGGACCGCCAGAACGTCGGCGGCAGCTCGTCGGGGCAGCAGGGGAACTTCGTCGTGCGTGGCACCGCTCGAGAGTCGAAGTGGAGCCTCGACGGCGTTGACATCACCGACATGGCCGCGACCGGAGCCTCGCCGGTCTACTACGACTTCGACGCCTTCGAGGAGATCCAGGTTACGACCGGGGGCGCCGACGTCACGATGCAGTCGTCCGGCCTTGCCATCAACCTAGTGACGAAGAGCGGCACCGACAGGATCCGCGGGTCCGGCCGCTATTACGTCACCGACGACGCGTTCGGGTCCAACAACGTGACGGACGATCTTCGTCGTCAGGGCGTGAGCACCGGCAATCCGATTCAGAACATCAAGGACTACGGCTTAGAAGTCGGCGGGCCCCTGGCAAGAGGCCGCGCGTGGATCTGGGGCGGCTACGGCACGCAGCGGATCGACGTCGGCATCAACAACTTCTACAAGTCCGACGTTGCGTGCCAGGCCATGAAGGCGCACCCACTCAGCTACTCGCTGGAGCAGATCCAGACCTGCCTCATGACGGACAGGACGATCCTGAAGACCTACAATCTCAAGTTGGCGTGGCGGACGACGCGGAGCAACGAGTTTGCGTTCCTCTTCAACGCTGCGGACAAGCTCCGGCCCACGCGGGAGGCGTCCGACCTCCGCCCGGTCGAGACGACCCTCCGCCAGAGCGGCATTGCGCGCACGGATCTTGGGTCCCGCTGGTGGACGATCGGAATCCCCAAGACGTACAGGTGGAGCGATCGTCACATCTTCAGCGATCGCTTCATCGTCGAGGGCCAGTACGCCCATGTCGGCAACAACTACACCGCGACGTTCCACGACGAGTCGCTGCGCAACGAGCAGCCCGCCTACGAGGTCATGACTGGCGCCTGGGCCCGTTCCTACGCGGAAGACGTCAACGTGCGGCCGGCAAACATCGCCGAGCTGACCGGCAACTACCTGCTGCCAGGCATCCTCCACGGCGACCACGCGCTGACGTTCGGCTTCAAGTACCGCAACGACCTCGCGTACCGCGAGACGACGTGGGGCGGCGACGCGATCGCGATGTCCATGAACGGCACGCCAGCGCAGGCACAGATCTATCGACCGTCCAAGGGTGAGTACGGCTTGCACAACCGGTCCTTCTATGTCCAGGACAGCTACACGCGCGAAAGGATCACTATCAATGCGGGATTCCGGTTCGACCATCAGCACGACTACGTGAACGCCGTTACCGTTCCGGCCCACCCGTTCTACGGCCAGCCGACCTACGCCGGCGCCTACGGCAAGGGCACGTACACTGGGCAGCCGTTCAACCAGCTGCCGGCCATCAGCTTCGGCGGCGCCGACCCCGACGTAGCCTTCAACACCGTCTCGCCGCGTGCGGGCGTGAGCGTCGACCTGACCGGTACCGGGCACGCCGTGCTCAAGTTCTACTTCGCCCGCTACGCGGGCCAGCTCGGCGCGGGCAGCGGGCCCATCGCGATGGTGTACAATCCGGTGGCTCTCACCTCCGTCACGTACCCGTGGGTCGATCTGAATCAGGATCGGTTCATCCAGGCCAACGAAGTCGTGCTCACCGCAGTCCCTCTAAGTTGGGCCAGCGGATACGACTACAACAATCCCTCCACGACGACGACGTCGGGAACCGTGGACCCGAACCTGTCGGCCGACCACGCCAACGAGATCATCGTGGGCGTCGAGAAGCTTCTCATGCCGGAATTCTCGGTGACCGCGAGCTACATCTGGCGGAGATATGACAACGCCCGGTGGAACGACAGGACGGACTGGACGAGCACCGACTACCTTCCGGTGGCCTACCAGCCGACAGGATGCCCATCGGGCGCCCGCTGCGAGTCGGTGACCTACTACAACCCCGCGCGTTCGTTGCCTGTTGCGTACGTGCTGACGAACCAGTTCGACTTCCGGCGCGATTACCAGGGGTTCGACTTGAGCGCGCGCAAGCGCCTGGCGAACGGGTGGATGCTGAACGCGAGCTTCTCGCACAACGACGCGCGCGTGCACTACGACTCGGACAGGGCGTACGAGGATCCGACCAACATCGAGAACCTGAACAACGGACAGTACTCGCCCGCCTACTCCACGTCGACTGGCCTTCCCGACGTGTACGTGAACGCCAGGTGGGTCTTCCGGGTGTCAGGGAGCTACCGCACGCCGATTTGGGGGATCGATCTTGCGGGGTTCTTCGACTCGCGGAGCGGCTACCCGTTCATCGCCAACATCCAGACGCCGAGCCGGCCCAACGGCGGTGGTATCTCCTACGTGTATCTCGACAAGCTGGGCGACAACCGACTCGCCGCTCTTCGCACGCTGGACTTCCGCATCGACCGATCATTCACGGTTGGGCGGTTGAAGCTCGTCCCGGCGATGGACGTGTTCAACCTGTTGAACGCCAACACGCCCCTCTCCGTCCGGCCGGTGCAGAACGCCGTCAACGCGAACCTGGTCAGCTCGATCCTGCCGCCGCGCGTCATCCGCTTCGGTCTCCGCGCCGAGTGGTAGACGGCCCAATGTCGCGCCTCACTTCGTCCTGACTGGCCCGAAATACCGGTCCAGCCAGTCCAGCATCAGCCGAGCCGCCTCAGGCGAGTCGCCGGGGTTGATGAAGTGGCCGGAGTTCTCTAGAATGGCGTGCTTCTTGTCCTTCCCCGGTGCACCGAGAAGGCGGATCAGGGGCTTCTGATTAGTGTCCACGGGGAACACGAAGTCGTACCGCCCGGTGATCAGGAGGGTTGGCATCGTCGCCCGGGGAGCGAAATTGAGGGCATCGACTTCCGGCGGGACTCTGCTGGACAGCAGGCCGCCGGAGACCAGGATGCTCGCCTTCAAGCGAGGCTCCGTCGCCATGAGGACCGTCCCGACGCTCACGCCCAGGCTGGTCCCGCAGAATGCCAGTCTGGTCGTGTCGATGTCGGGCCGCGTCTGCAGGTAGTCGATGCTGCGACCGAGGTCGCGATAGACCGCGATGATCCGGTCTCGAAGTGCGTTCTGCTGGGTGGTTGTGTCCAGCGCGGTGCCTTGTCCTCGCTCGAACTGGCCCTTGTAGATCGGTTCCAGCACGGCGCGACCGGTCCGCAGGAAGCCTTGGAAGAACTGCGTCGGGAGATACTCGCTGGAGCGCAAGCGGATGGCGTACGCGGCGGGGAAATAGACGACCACCTGGTACGGCGGACGCGAGTTCCTGGGCAGGAAGAGGTACGCGATCACCCGCTCGTTGTTGCCGTAGGCCGCGTCGAAGGTGATTTTCTCCCTGCGCCAGTACTCCCGGCTGTCGTCCACCGACTCGACGACGGCGTTCAGCGGCGTGCGATCGTAGGAGTACAGGTTCCGGTACACGCGGAACGTCTCGTCATCCACCGGTTTCTCGGTGTCGTAGTCGCGCCGTTGCATGCCCACGGGAGCCAGCAGCGCTTCGGAGATCGGACGCGTGTACTTCGCGCAACGAAAACCGTAGTTCGCCAGCCGCCGCAGGGGCGGCTGGGAATCGGCCACTTCGAACATGTGGCCGGCCTCGCCGAACCCTCCGCCCAGGATGTACCGCCGGTCGCCGAGTTCAGTCGAGTTCGCGCACCATTCCTTCACGTTGCCGGCCATGTCGTACGCGCCCCCCCAAGCCATCCCGCGGAACTTGCCCACGGGCGCGGGGCCCGAGCCGAAGTTGGAGAGGAGGTAGATGTCCGAGAACAGGCCGACGTTGGCGGCGTATTGCCAGTGAGGGACGCTAGGGAGGCCCTTGCCCTTGAACGTGGCGTAGGCGGTTGCCTCGAACCAGCTCACGCCGCCCACGGGGAACTCCGCCTTCCCGTCCGGGTAGGTGCCGTACGCCCATGTGGCGGGCCCCGGTTTGCCGGTCGTGTCGCGGAACTCCTCCATGGCGTGTTCCCAGGTAAATTCGCGGCCGTCCTTCAGAAACGGGTGCTTCCAGTACTCGCGCGTGCGGTACCCACCTGCGTCGACGAACTCCTTGAACTGCCTGTTGGTCACTTCGAACTTGTCGAGGAGGTAGTCGTCCAACTCAACCGACGCGGCCTTGCTGTTCTGATACTTGCCACCGAGGACCCGGACCATGCCAGGCGGGGTCGAGCCTTTCCCCTTCAATTCGATGATCTTCTCTTCCGTGACCGTCCAGACGGAGAAGGCGACTTCGAGCGTGTCGTACCCTTCCTTCGAGACGCGCCAGCGCAACAAGGCGTTCGGCACCCTCCCAATCACTGGATCTCCATTCAGCGGCGTTGTTCCGACCGTCTGCCAGGCGGAGTCGTCCGCTGCCGAGTAGTCCTTCCACTGAATGGCCACACCGGGCGGAGTCGTTCGGATCCTCACCGGCGCGGAGAGCGCCAGGAACCACTCCCGCAGGCCGCGATCGTTCGGAAGGTACCGAAAGGCTTCGCGAGCGAGGCTGAACGCCCGCGCGTTCGGGCCGGTCTGCGCCAGTCGGGCTATCTCCGGCAGCGCCACGTCACGGGCCCACCGGGCGCGCGAGGCTCGATACGCCAACCATGCCCCCGCGGCGATCGCGGCGACGAGGACCACCGCTAGCGGCACCAGCAGGCGCGGCCGAAGCTGGGATCGGAAGCCGGTCGTGCGTCTGAGCAGCTCCGCCTGGCAGCGCAGCAGCGCGCTGTGCAGGTCGGCGGCCGAAGCGAATCGCGCGTCGCGGTCCTTCTCGAGGCAGCGACCTACGATGGCTTCGAGCCGCGGCGGCACCTCGCGACGAACCGAACTGGCGGGCGCCGGCGTGTTTCGCAGGATTGCCGAGAGCGTGGAGATGGCCGAGTCGCCGTTGAATGCTCGCCGCCCGGTCAGCAGCTCGTAGAGCAGGGCGCCGAAACTGAAGATGTCCGAGCGGCCGTCGAGCGGCTTTCCCTCCACCTGCTCCGGCGACATGTACGAGAGCGTGCCCATCGCGACGCCCTGCCGCGTCAGGCTCGGATCGGCGGGCGCCATGGTCTCTGTCAGCGCCTCGCTTGCGCTCGACTTGCCGTCCACTTGCTTGGCGAGGCCGAAGTCGAGCACCTTCGCCTGGCCGTCCGGAGTGACCATCACGTTCGACGGCTTCAGGTCGCGGTGGATGATGCCTTTCTCGTGGGAGGCCCTCAGGGCATCCGCGATCTGGATCGCGAATTCGAGCGCCTTGCCGAGAGGATAGGGCGGGGCGAGCGGTGTCCCCTCGATGTACTCCATCACGAGGAAGTCGATGGGCTCCCGTGCAGGCGCCATCGGCCCCGCGCCTTCCTCGCCGGGGTGAGCCGCACCGGCGTCGGCCCGAGAGGTTCTGTCGTCGCCGGTCGGCACCTCGCGCCCCACGTCGTAGAGCGCGCAGATGTGAGGGTGGTTCAATCCGGCGACGGCCTTGGACTCGCGGACGAAGCGCGCGCGGCGTTCGGGGTCGGCAGCCACGCCGGCGGGCAGCACCTTGATGGCGACGGTGCGGCCGAGGCGCGTGTCGCGAGCCTCGTAGACCTCGCCCATGCCCCCTGCGCCTGCGCGCCCGGTGATTTCGTAGGGTCCGAGCCGCTGGCCTGTCGTCAACGCGCTCGCGCGGGGGAGGACGGCCATCTCCGGCAGCGACGTGTCCCCAGGCGCGCCGGCAAGCAGAGTCTCGACCTCGGCGCGCAAGTTCGCGTCCCCTCCGCATGCCTCGTCCAGAAACGCGGCGCGCTTCGCGGGGTCGCGGTCCAGGGCCCCCTGGCACACCCGCTCGATCTCGGCGAAGCGGTCGCGGTTCATCGCTGCCTCCGCGGTCTGGACGATCTGGCAGGACGCGTTCGCGCGGACGCCCGGCAGGATTGTAGCATCCAGCCATGCCCGCGGCGGCGTCAGGTGTAGAATCGGGCCGCGCGGTCGAACCCGATGACCAGGAGTGCCTGTGCCCGAAACGTCCCGGGCCGACTTGACCGGGCTGCTCATCAAGTGGCGACGAGGTGACGCCGCCGCGCTGGACCGCCTGATCCCTCTTGCCTATGCCGAACTCCGGCGGATCGCGCACCGTTACATGCGCGATGAGCGCCGGAATCACCCTCTGCAGACCACTGCGCTCGTCCACGAGGCGTACCTGCGGCTGATCGACGTGAACCGAGTGGACTGGCAGAGCCGCAACCAGTTCTACGCCGTGTCCGCGCGCATGATGCGGCGCATCCTCGTCGAGGAGGCGCGCAAACGGAATGCGGACAAGCGCGGCGCCGACGCGTCCCACGTGGCGATGGACGAGGCGCTGCTGCCTGCGCCGGAGCGGGGAGCCGACGTGCTGGCGCTGGAGGATGCTCTCGAGCGCCTCGAGGCGCTCGACGAGCGGAAGGCTCGTGTGGTGGAGTTGAGGTGCTTTGCGGGACTCAGCGTCCCGGAGACCGCCGAGGTGCTCGACGTGTCTGAGGAGACGGTGTTCCGCGACTGGCGGATGGCCAAGCTGTGGCTCCGCCGCGAGCTGTCCACGCCGTCCGGCGGCCGAAACCGGACCTGACGCGCCGGCTTGTGAGGCTCGTGGTCGAATCTCGGGCGGCACGGACACGTTGAACGCGTGGTCGTCAATGGGCGCACGAGAGTGCCGGCTACTGGGTGCTGCGGAGTTCGTCGAACACCTTCGTGCCGGTCTGCTGTGCCTTCCCGGACTCGGCCGAATACCCATACCGGTCAGCGCCACCTATTCGCTGGTAGAGCCGCAGGAGGCTGGCCTGGTCCCTGACGTCTGTCGCCGCCGCGATCTCGACGGCATGCCAGAGTTCGTGAGCCAGCCACTCGGTCTGGTCGATATCGAGTCCGGGGGTGCGGACCGACGCGCGAAGATGGCGACACCCAGGGGCCGCGGCCACCAGTTGGAGTTGCCCCGGGAGGTTCAGAGGTCGCGTTTCGAAATAGATGATCAGGTTGCTGTCCTCGAGGAGTTCCACCATTTCTCGAAAGGTGGGCGACGCCTCGCGGCCGGTCCGCAGGAGGGCCGCGGCGTGTTTGTCCGCGGCCCGAACGCGCTCCGACCAACCCACGCCTGGGTTTTCCGTCCCCATTGCGAAGCCGGTGTCGAAGTGCGCGAGGTTGAAGCCACCAGATGGGCCAGAGCCGCGGATTCGACCTGATCCAACTGGCTCACCATGCCTTGCTGGCTCTTGGTGACATCCTCCGAGACGAGACCGGGTTGGATGGTGGCGACAAAGACTCCAGGCAGATCCCAGGCGCGGTACCAGTGACCGACGAGGACCTTGTCCTGGGATTGCTTCTCCAATTCGATGCCCAGTTCAGTCGGCGCCAGGAAGGAGGTTTCAAGGGTCGGATTGAGAAGAGGGTGATCGGGACCCTCGGCCGGATGCGGACCGACGTCCGGCTTGTGGGCGTCGGCCGCGATGACGCTGGAGGTGTTGAGAAAGGCATCCTTGAAGAAACTGACCTTCACGAAATTGACGATGCTCTCGCCGCCCCAGATGTTTCTACGGAGGAACTCCGCGGCCCACTCCCTGGAGGTCATGCGTCCCTGAGTCGGACTTCGCAGATAGACCCGGCCCCCGCACAACGCCGAATACGGTAAATGTGCGGTCCTGGTGTTTGACAGGTCGGGAGCCGATGGGCCCGACCACAGGTCGCAGGGGTATCGTCCATCACCCGCCACGACCACGATTCCATCGGGATGGTCGGCGTCGAGGACGATCTGCTGGCGTTCGGGACTCGCGTTCTCAAGGTGATACGTGTCGCCGTTCGGGCGGTCGGACCAGTCAAGGCGCAAGAGAAACCAGGCATTGATGCGCGGATTCAGATTGATGAGGGTGGCGACGCCTTGCCTGACGTCCTTCTCTCGAATCCTTATCGAGACGGTCCGGCGGAACTGCTGGAGCTCCACGATCGACTTGGGATTCTCGGCGTTGTACTCATCCAACTGGGACTGCGGTGCGCTGGAATCCGTCGCGGGCAAGGTCGAAATCACCCGCGGATCAGAGGTATCCGCGTGCGGGGCCATCGGTTCCACGACCCGGACCGACGGTGTCGAATCCCCGGCAGTTTGTATGGCGTTCAACCGTGACGATGTGCCGTCGGCGTCCTGGAGAAGAACATAGGCAAGAACCAGAACACACAGGAGAACACACGTCGACCCGAGGAGCCAGAGTCGCCCTCGCATACTCCACAGACACCCCGTCAAGTGAACCGTCAGAGTCACTGCGCCGCTGCGAAGACTGCTTCTCGTGCTCCTCAGTGTCCGTGAATGTACCATAAGCTCGGGAGCGGCGGCGGCGCCCACTTCGAGTCCGAGAACCCTGAACGCTCCGGATGTGTATCCGGATGATAACTGAAGTAGCGCCTGTGCGGGTCTGTGCGAGATCCGCCGGTCGAAGGATTCCGTTCCGTGCAATTCTGATCAGATCGAGTACCGTCCCGCGCGGTTCTGATCGCGTGGGTTCACTGAACTTCCAGGGCTCAGGAGCTTGTGGCCGCAAGGTCGTGGAGGTTCGAGTCCTCTCTTCCGCACCAGCCTTCGCTCAACCTCAACTTGCCAGATCTTCGGTTGAGCTTCGGCTAGGCTGGGCAAGCCAGGACATCGCGAAGGCTATCCCGCCGATCCTCAGCTGGCATGGGCCCTCGTCTGCCATGGGTCTCGAGAGTTCTCTCTGCGAGCTCTGTGCGAAGCCTGCGGATGGGCGGGTTTGACACTGCCCGTCCTTGAGGCGCAGGATGCCTCAAAGGCGCCGAGCGTCATCACGGGCCCTTGCGCTGCAGGCAGGAAACGGTGAATATGCCCGAACGCCCTGATCGAATGTCCCAGCTCGTCTGGGGAATCCTGGCGGTCCTCGGCGCAGTTCTGGCCGTCGTCGGCTGGTATCACTTCATCACCAGACGATAGGACCGAATCCTCTGGGTGAGCCGGGCTTGTGGCCGCAAGGCCGCGGAGGTTCGAGGCCTCCCAGGAGGCAGGATGCGGACGTGGCTCGTTGGCG
Source organism: uncultured Acidobacteriota bacterium (assembly GCA_963809475.1). GTDB lineage: Bacteria > Acidobacteriota > Vicinamibacteria > Vicinamibacterales > JAKQTR01 > JAKQTR01. The sequence goes on along the minus strand of CAWEJS010000001.1, from coordinate 1,301,521 downwards.
CTGTGCTTCTGAGCGGCGCTCTCGCTCTCGGCTGCGGGGATAAGTCTCCCACGGAACCCACCAACCCGAACGCGTCCGCCTCAGCGACGCCCACGGTCGGCGTGGCCGGCGGCGGAGCGCCCCAGTTCGTCGCACTGACCCAGACGAAGCAGTTCGTCGCGACGCTCCTCGCCGCCGACAGTTCTTCGCAGGACGTCACGAACCTCTCGGCGTGGCAGTCGTCGGACACGCTCGTCGCGACGGTTTCGGCGTTCGGTCTGGTCACGGCCGTCGGGTTCGGCTCGGCCGACATCCGTGCCACCTACGGCGGGCGCACCGGCGCGCTGGCGGCTCGAGTCGCGCCGGGGTGCCTCATCACGCTGGCGCCTCCCGCGCTCACGTTCTCCGCCTTCGGAGTCTCCTCGAAGAGCGTGACGGTGACCATTCTGCCGACCGATTGTCGGTGGCGCGCTGACAGCGACGCCGCCTGGCTGCCCCTCGCCTACGACCCGAACGTGAGTGGCAACGGGTCGTTCAGCTATCCCGTGCCGGTCAATAACTATCCGTCTGATCGCAGCGCCAACATCGTGGTGAAGGCAAGCGACGGGAGCACGGCGCTGCACGCCGTCCGCCAGGAGAAACCCGTGTCGTGCAGCCTCGTCCTCGACCCGTTCGACGCGTCGTTTCCGTCGAGTGGGGGCCGGGGCAGCTTCAAGGTGACGGCGACGCCCCAGGAATGCCGGTGGACGGCAGAGCCTGAGTCCGTGTCCACCTCACAATTCGTGCGGATCGACCAAGGCGGCAGCGGCGTGGGCAACGGCACCGTGGTGTACGACGTGGCGGCCAACGGCTACACATCCGACCGTACCTACGGCATTCTCGTGCGGGGCTCGCCGGAGAACCCGCCGGCCCGGTTCAGCGTCAAGATCGCGCGGCGGTAGGGCTGCGGATACGATGCGCGGTCGTTGAGGCTCGCCATCGCCGCGATCGCCGCGTTGCCCCTGGCCCTGGCATCCCCATAGCCGCGCGCTCCCGACCAAGGCTCCGTGTCGCGGGCTGGTGCACTCGGCCAGATTCAGCGGCGAAGGTCCTTGCCAAGGACCGAGGTCGCTGGGACAATGCGCGCGGAGGGGAAGGCGGCCGAAGGGCGACCGGGTGATTCGTCGCCACCAGCCAGCCTCTGGATCAATCCCTCGATAGGACGTGAGGCGTCAGTTCGTGACGCCATGAAGCACGAGGCGAGATGAGCGACAGAAACCGGGCCGTCGTCGCCGCCGCAACGGGAGCATTCTGGAGCTACATCGTCCTGGACTTCCTGATGCACGCCGTCGTCTTGGCCCCGTGGTGGCGCGCGACGGAGGCATTCTGGCTTCCGCCCTTCGAGTTGACCACGCGCATTCCGTTTGCCTACAGCGCCTTCGCTACCTACTGCGTGAGCCTCACGGGGTTGTTGGCAGCCCTACGGGGCGAGGAACCACCCGTGCTGACGGGGCTTCGGTTCGGGGCGCTTGCGGGGATCGTGTTCGGGTCTACCAGTGCGTTGGGGACGTACTCCGTGGTCCGGATGCCGATGTCGTTCCTGCTGGTGGGGCCCGTGAGCACGGCCATTGGCTCAGCCGGTGCCGGAGCTGCCGCAGCCTGGATCCTCAGCGGAAGCCGGAGGTGGCGCAGGGTTGGCGTCCTGTTTGTGGCTGGGCTAGGGCTTCTCGTGCTCGGAGTCGTTGCTCAGAACGCGCTGCGCATTCCGCGAGTGGGGTGAGGCCAAAGGTCGCGGGAGCCGTGATGAACGGCCCGGAAGACAGGTAACAGATCAGTCCGGGGACCTGGGTGGCAGCGTAGCCCGAACGGTCCGCCTCCTAGCCGGGCGGATACCCGCCGGGCGGAGACCCTTGACATCTGGGCCACAGCGGCCATAATCAGGATTGTGCCCGTTTGCGGGACAGTCCGTGGGTGTGCCGACGGTGTCTGAGGAGCGACCCTACGTTGAGCTGGCGATCGGACACTCCGCCAATCCGGCCTATCATCACGGGTTCCTGAGAAGTTCTTGGCGATAGCGGGATCACGTCTCGATGGCTCGTCCGTCGGAACAACCGCTTGGCTTTGGCTACTTTGGGCGTTCCGGCGGCGCCGCGGACGTTGTGCCGATCATCGACACCGTATCGAGAGTACTTGGGGATTCATGAGAAAAGTCGTTCTGCTCGCGTGTGCACTCATCGTCTTGAGGCCGCTGGCTGTCGGGTCGAGAGGATTCGAGGGCTCCCGCGCGGAGGCGCCTGCAATCAGCGCCATTCCATCCAGAACGCACGGCGCCGAAACCGGCTCGGAGTTCGCCCGTCGCACGGCCGACATGTCCAGGGATGATCGGGAGAAGGCGGCGTTGGACGAGCTTCGCAGCGGCAACATCCCGGGTTTTCTCAAGAGTCTGAAGCCCGTTACCCTGCATCTCGCGTCACCCCATGTTGAAGCGACCGCCACGATATGGGTGATGCCCGACTATTTGTCCATCGGATCGGATGATGATTTCCTTCGCATCCCGCTCTCCTACGACGCCGCGACGACCATTGCAGGCGAGTACGGATTCGCGCTGCCGACCCCGAAAATGGTCGATGCCATTTATGCGCAATCCGCGTTCCACCTCGAGCCCCAGCCGCTGCCCGCCGGGCAGATGATGTGCTCGAACTCGTACTACGTGAACCACCAGACGATGATTCAGAGACAGCTCTGGGGACAACCTCAGGATGAGCTGATCTCCGGGCACAAGAAGGATCTCGTGCTGACGAACCGGCTGCGCAGGACGCCCCACCGCGTGGCGATTTACGGCTGGCATCACCGGGACGGCAAGCCCATCCAGCCGTTAAGTACCGTGCACGAAGCCAGTTATGCGGACTACAGCCACGGCGTCCGCCTCGTCAGCACGACGGTGCAGATCAACGGCACACCCAGGTCGATCTACGACGTCCTCGAGGATCCCGATCTTGCCCCGCTCCTGACCGACGAAGGGATGATCGCCAGCGCCTGCGACCTGATGCATTGTCAGAGGTGACCGCCGGCTCCTCAACTCGACGCCCGCTTCTCGATCGTCTTGCAGCAGCGGAACCCCAGGTGGTAGTTGCTGTGGCTTTGTGGATCCATGACGCGGCTTCCATGCCAGAAGGGCGCGCGCCAGCGGCACCAGTCCTCGTGTGCGCGGTAGGAGTCGAAGATGAACCAGCTCCCCTTCATCTCCGTGTAACCCAGCGTCTTACTCCCGCGGCTCGACATCTGGCTCGCATCGAGAGGCAGATTCATGTGCTCCGCGGCGTTGCCGTTGAGGTCATAGACGCCGAGGGGACTGTGGCAATCCGGGAAGGAACCCGTCGGGAACGTGTTGGAACCGCACTGCGCCCAACTGCCGCCGTTGCAGGCCGGACTCTTCTGGCTTGAAGCGGCGCAGACGCCCGCCCTGTAGCCGGGGCCGTAGCTCCACCTCTTGCTGGAGGCGAACTGCCGGTTGTGCGTCTGGCGCATTTGATGGATGGCCGCCTCCGGGCTCAGGTTGCGGATGGCGTCGAATCGATAATCAGGCTCCAGCAGTTTGCCGTCGCACGCGCCTTCCCATTCGTGCGCGTCGCAGAGACGCTTGCCCTCCGCCTCGCAGATCTCCGCGGCCTCCCGGGCGCGCACCCAGACGACCGGATACGTGCACGGGATGTCGGGAAACTCGAACTGGTCGATGCAGGCCGCGGCGTCCTCGGGTCTCTCGACGTCGGGATTGTACAAGGCGCCATGTACCTCCCGCCACAGATCTTCGCAAAGGTCGGGTTCTCGTAATCGGTCCCGCTGCTCTTGAGTTTCGCCCGGCATTCCTCCGGGGCCATGGGGTGTTGCGTGATGGACGGGTTGCCCTGACCCATGAACCTCGATCGCGCAAAGATCGCCCTCAACGCAGCGAGCTGGTCGGACGGAACGTTGTGGACCTCTCTGATCTGGCGCAGGAGCGCTTCATTGTGTTCGGCAAGCGTCTGTGGCCCGCCGGAAGCGACGATGTGAGCCGCAGCGATGCCGAGACCCCCCATGACGAGCAGGATGATCACGTTCTTCTTCATCGGCTTCCCTTCTTCAGCACGTAAAAGAAGTCGCGGTTATCCGCGTAGCCGACAAACCTCGGCACGATGATGTCCTGGTCGGACTTGTCCAAGACGCTCATCCCTTTGATGAGATACTCGACGCCGACCTGAGAACCACGCCTCGGATACACCGCGAGGTAGGTGTGCTCCAGGGCGTTCATATCCAAGTGCATGGCGTACGTGCAGTGATACGCCCCAAACACGCGCGCCATCGCTGACGGAGTGGCTGCGGAAAAGAAGCCGTAGATCAGATAGCGTCCCTTTTCGCTCTCGTCCAGACAGAGGCCCGCGCGCACCGTTCGGAAACTCGTGTCCTGCGCTCCCGACCAATTGCCCAGGCGCGATTTGACATAGGCTCCCGGCGCGGAGACACCTTTCCCGTCGTCGTCATCTATGACAGGAAGCCCGTTCTGTCTGGCGTGGCGGACGCTCATCAGGTCGGCGTCGTCCTTCTGAGTCCATGTCTTCAGATCGACCCTTCCGTCGTCATAGGCCACGAAGGTCGCCAAGCCCGGCAGTAGTTTGCTCATCACCACCCCGTTTTCGACAAAGCCATAGTGGCTTCCGTGGTTTCTCAGGGCGAACTCCGTATACCTGAACGCTCCGTGATGGCGTTTGAAGCCGCCCGCGAAGGTCGCGATGACGCGCTCGGATTTGTTCGGTGGCAACCTCCCCGTGTTGACCACCGGCGCAACGTCTCCGATGCCGTCCGGGCCGGGAAGCTGATCGTTCCGGACACCCGGCAGCACGCGCTCCGACCAACCCACGCCGGGATTGACCGTCCCCATGGCGAAGCCGGCGTCGAATTGCGCGAGGTTGAATGCCACCAGATGCGCCAGCGCGGCGGATTCGACCTGATCCAGCGGGCTCACCATGCCTTGCTGGCTCTTGACGACGTCCTCCGAGACGAGACCGGGTTGGATGGTGGCGACGAAGACCCCAGGCAGATCCCGGGCGCGGTACCAGTGACCGACGAGGAACTTGTCCTGGGAGGCCTTTTCCAGTTCGATGCCCAGTTCAGTCGGCGCCAGGAAGGAGGTTTCAACGGCCGGATTGAGAAGAGGGTGATCGGGACCATCGGCCGGATGCGGGCCGAGGTCGGTCCTGTGGGCGTCGGCCACAGTGAGATTGGAGGTGCTGAGGAAGGCATCCTTGAAGAAGTTGATCTTCACGAAATTGACGATGCTCTCGCCGCCCCAGATTTCCTTGCGGAGAAACTCGGCGGTCCACTCTCGGGAGGTCATGCGTCCCTGGGTCGGGCTTCGCAAATAGACCCGACCCTCGCACAGAGCCGAATACGGTGAATGTGCGGTCCTGGTGTTTGACAGGTCGGGAGCCGATGGGCCCGACCACAGATCACAGGGGTGTCTTCCATCGTCCGCCACGACGACGATTCCATCTGGATGGTCGGCATCGAGGACGATCTGCTGGCGTTCGGGACTCGCGTTCTCAAGGTGGTACGTGTCGCCGTTCGGGCGGTCGGACCAATCAAGGCGCAAGAGAAACCAGGCATTGATGCGCGGATTCAGATTGATGAGCGTGGCGACGCCTTGTCTGACGTCCTTCTCTCGGATCCTTATCGAGACGGTCCGGCGGAACTGCTGGAGCTCCACGATCGACTTGGGATTCTCGGCGTTGTACGCAGCCAACTGGGACTGCGGCGCACTGGAATCCGTCGCGGGCAAGGTCGAAATCACCCGCGGAACTGAAGTACCCTCGCGCGGGGCCATCGGTTCCACGACCCGGACCGACGGTGTCGAATCCCCGGCAGTTTGTATAGCGTTCAACCGTGACGATGTACCGTCGGCGTCCTGGAGAAGAACGTAGGCAAGAACCAGCGCACACAGGAGAACGAACATCGAACCGAGGAACCAGAATCGTCTTCGCATACTCCAAAGACACCCCGTCAATTGAACCGTCAGAATGACCGCTCCGCTGCGAAGACTACTTGTCGTGCACCTCGGTGTCTGTGAATGTACCATAAGCTCGGAAGCGGCGCCGGTTCCACCTCGGCGACCGGAATCGGTTCCGCGCGAGCATCGAACCCGCCCTCCCGGCCACGAGCGCCTTCGGGCTGAACGGCTTGACGGTTTCGTCGGCGGCGCACTCGCCGAGTCCGAGAACCCTGAACGCTCCGGATGTGTACCCGGATGATACCCGAAGCAGCGCTTGTGTGAGTCTGTGCGAGGATTGTGGGAGGGCTATCCGGGTCGCCCCGTTGTGCGATCGCGCGTACGAGCACATAATCCCCACCGCGGGCAACACCCACGGCGCAACGTGCCCCGAGTGCCGCAAGGACAGGACCACGCGCCCTGTGGCAGGAGATGCCTCCACATCAAGGGAGCCCGGAATGGCCAACAAGAAGGTCCTCGTTGTCGGCGGCGGGATCGCCGGGTTGTGCACCGGCGTCTACTTGCGGCGGCTCGGGTTCGACACCGAGATCCTGGAGATGCATGCGATCGCCGGTGGCCTCGCCACGGCCTGGACGAAGGGCGGCTTCACCTTCGAGAACTGCATTCACTGGCTCGTCGGGTCGAAGGACGGCGGTCAGTTGAACGCCAGCTGGAAAGAAGTGTTCGACATCGGCCGGATCGAGTTCTTCGAGGACCCGGTGTTCCAGGTGTACGAGCGCGGGCCGGACCGGATCGCGATCTACCGCGACCCTGACCGCCTGGAGGCCGAACTCCTGGCGAAGGCGCCCCAGGACGCCGCGGCCGTCAAGGAGTTCGTCGGACTGATCCGGAAGATCGCCAGGCTCCGCATGCCCGACGGCGGCACATTTCTCCAGAATCTGGGCGCGTACGTGGGCCTCGTCCCCTACCTCCCAACCCTGTCCAAGTACAGCAAGCTCAGCATGGCGGACTACTCGAAGAGGTTCACGAACCCCATTCTGCGGGGGGTCTTCTCGGGCGGAATCAGCGAGCTCTCGTTCCTGGCCATCGTCTTCTCCCTGGCCTGGATGGCCCAGGGGAACGCCGGCTACCCGATCGGCGGGTCGCGACGGTTGATCGGCCTCATCGAGGAGAACTACAAGAAGCTCGGCGGCCGCATCAGGTTCAAGGCCCGGGTCGAGCGCATCCTGGTCGAGGGCGGGCGGGCCGTCGGGGTCGCTCTCCACGGTGGAGAGCAGCTGCGGGCGGACATCGTCGTCTCGGCGGCCGACGGCCGCGCCACGATCTTCGACCTGCTCGAAGGCAGGTTCACGGACGAGAGGATCCGGAAGATCTACGAGACCTACAAGCCCTTCCCGTCCTACATCCAGGTTTCGCTCGGTGTCGACGCAGACCTTCGCGGCGAGCCTGGGGCCCTGGTGCTTCTCCTCGACAAGGAGATCCAGGTCGATCCCGAAACGGCTGAGGACGCGGTCCCGTTCCGCGTCTTCAACTTCGACCCGGCCTTCGCCCCGGCGGGCCAGACCGCGGTGGTGAGCGTGCTCACGACGTACAACCACGAGTACTGGTGCGGGTTGCGCGAGACGGACGCGGTCCGCTACGAAGCCGAGAAGGAGCGCGTGGCCGCCGCGGTCACGGCGGTGTTCGAGAGCCGCTTCCCGAAGGCGCGAGGCAGGATCCGGGTCGTGGATGTCGCGACGCCCGCAACCATCGTCCGCTACACCGGCAACTGGAGGGGCAGCATGGAGGGCTGGCTCTACACGCCGGCCACGGGCATCCGGCAGCTCCCGTGTGTCCTCCCGGGACTGGGGGACTTCTACATGGTCGGCCAGTGGATCGCTCCGGGGGGGGGATTGCCCGCGGGATTGATGACGGGCAGGACGGTGTCGAGACGGATCGCAAGAGACGCCGGGATTCGGTGGAAACTGGCATGAGGAAACGGCGTCTTGACACCGCCGCCGGGACGCACGATTCTCTCTCCGCATGTCTCCAGAACCCATCGACACGACCGTCACGCGCCGGACATTCCTGAAAGCCGGCACCGTCGCCGGCGCCATCGTCACGCTCGGCGAGGTCGCCCGCCCCGGGCTGCTCGCGGCCGCGGGCCAGGCCCCGGCCGGTGCTGCGCCGCCGGCCCGGACCCCGTCCTGGATCGACACGCCCATGCGGTGGGCGCAGCTCACGCTCGTCGAGGACGACCCGGGGAAGTTCGACCTCGCCTTCTGGCTCGACTACTTCAAGCGGACGCAGTCGGATGCCGTCTGTCTCAGCGGCGGCGGGTGCGTCGCCTACTACCCGACGCAGGTGCCGATGCACCACCGCAGCCGCTGGCTCGGCGACCGCGACGTGCTCGGGGAACTCGTCGCCGGCTGCCGGAAGCTGGGCATGGCCGTCATCGTGCGCACCGACCCGCACGCGACCTACGACGACGTGGCGGAGGCGCACCCGGACTGGATCGCGGTGGACGAGGCCGGCAGGCGGCGCCGCCACTGGGCATCGCCCGAGATGTGGGTGACCTGCGGCCTGGGTCCCTACAACTTCGAGTTCATGACCGAGGTGACGCGCGAGATCGTGTCGCGGTACCGCGTGGACGGCATCTTCATCAACCGCTGGGAGGGGTCGGGCATGTGCTACTGCGAGCACTGCCGCCGGAACTTCCTGGCGGCATCCGGCCTGGAGCTTCCGCGCACCGAGGACCGGCGCGACCCGGCCCGCCAGGCTTACACGCTCTGGCGCCAGCGGCGCCTCTTCGACCTGTGGCAGACCTGGGACCGGGCGGTCCGTGCAATCAACCCTGACGCCTGCGTCATTCCGAACACCGGGGGCGGCGCCGCCAGCACCCTGGACATGAAGGAGATCGGGCAGAAGGCGGCCATGATGGTGGCGGATCGTCAGGCACGGCGGGGCCTCATGGCGCCGTGGTCGATCGGGATGAACGCCAAGGAATATCGCGCGACGCTCGGCCGCAAGCCCGTCATCGGCCTGTTCAGCGTGGGCGTCGAAGAGCCGTACCGCTGGAAGGACTCGGTCCAGAACGCCGACGAGATCCGGCTGTGGGTCGCGGATCTGGTCGCCAACGGCCTGCGCCCGTGGTTCTCGAAGTTCAGCGGCGTGCTGCACGACGAGCGATGGCTCCAGCCGGTCGAAGACATCTACCGCCGCCTGGCCGGCTGGGAGCGTTACCTCCGCAACGAGCGCCCGCTTGCGCGCGTGGGGATCGTCTACTCCCAGCAGACGACGTGGTTCGTGGACGGGCGGTTCGAGGATCACCTCAACGGCTGGTACCAGGCGCTTGTCGAGTCGCGCGTCCCGTTCGAGTTGGTACACGACCGCCTGCTGGACGCCGCGCATCTCACCCCGTTCAAGACGCTCATCCTGCCGAATCTCATGGCGCTCTCAGACGAGCAGTGCCGGCAGATTGAGGCGTTCGTCCGCGGCGGCGGCAGCGTCATCGCGACGCACCAGACCAGCCTGTGCAACGAGCGCGGGTCGCGGCGTAAGACGTTCGGGCTGGCCGACCTGCTCGGCGTGGACTTCGGCGGGACGGTGGACGCGCGGATGCAGAACGCCTACCTGCGTCTCGAGCACGACGCCACGCCGCGTCATCCCCTCCTCCGCGGGCTCGAAACCGCCCCGCGGATCATCCACGGGGTCTCCCGCGTCGAGGTGACGCCGCGCCAGGCCTTCGGCCCGATGCCGTTGACGCTCATCCCGAGTTATCCCGACCTGCCGATGGAGATGGTCTATCCGCGCGTCGTGAAGACCGACGTCGCACAGGTGTACCTCCGCGAGACCGGGGCGGGAGGCCGCGTGGTGTACTTCCCCTGGGACATCGATCGGACGTTCTGGGAAGTGCTGAGCGGCGACCACCTCGCGCTGCTGCGCAACGCCGTGGACTGGGCGACCAACGAGGAGCGGCCGGTCACGGTCACCGGACCAGGCGTGCTCGACGTCACCTGCTGGCGGCAGCGGGCGTCGCTCACCGTGCACCTGGTGAACCTCACGAACCCGATGATGATGAAAGGGCCGGTCCGCGAGCTGATTCCGGTCGGTGAGCAGCAGGTGCGCGTGAGGCTGCCGAAGGGCACGAAGGCGGAATCGGTCCGCCTCCTCGCTGCCGGCCGGCCGGGCCGGGTGGTCATGGACGAGGGCTCAGTTGTCGTCACCGTGCCCTCGGTGCTGGATCACGAGGTCGTGGCGATCGATTTAGCGAGCAGATAGAGCCACGCGATCCAGGACGTTCGTGGGTGTCAGGCGCCCGGACCCGCCAGCAGGCTGTCGATCTTCGCCGCGCAGATGAAGTCGTTCTCCGACAGCCCGCCGATCGCATGGGTCGAGTAGCGAACGCGGCACCGCCGGTAGCCCACTTCCAGGTCCGGATGATGGTCTTCCCGGTGCGAAACCCAAGCCGTGGCGTTCACGAAGGCGATCGTCTCGTAATAGTTCTTGAACTCGTAGGTCTTGACCAGCTCGCTGCCTGACTGTGCCCATCCGCTCAATCTCTGCAGCAAGCGGTCGATGTCACTCGGTTTCAGGGGCTGATCGCCGCCCTCGCAGGGCTTGCAGTTCCGCGCCGTCAAATCGGAATCCATGGTGTTCATCGCGTCCTTCTGTTCCAGATGCGGGCGGTTTCCCGATAACCCGGATGTTTCATTGCCTCTGATTCCGTGTCAAGTCGCCGCTGCCCGGTGCGGCGCTCAGCCCCCGGAATCGGCGTCTGAGGTCGAGAAGCCAGTCAAGCGGCACCAAGCCCGAGTGTTGGTCGGTGAGAACTCCGTGCGAGGTCTGACCGCCGGCGCCGATCTTTGGCTCCCCAGGGGCCGCTCGCCTCGGTGCCCTCACCCGCCCGGCGCTTGCCCTCGGTCGACGGCGGGACGGATAATGAACGCCAATAGTTCGATGTCGGGTGCAGCCGGGCCCGTTCGGAGGCTTCGTTATGGCGCCGAGACTCCGCGTTCTGAGCTTTGCAGTCTCACTCGACGGCTACGGTGCCGGGCCGGGCCAGGATCTGCAGAATCCCCTCGGCGTCAATGGCCCCGAGTTGATGGAGTGGTTCTTCCACCTGCGCGTGTGGCGTCGGATGCACGGAGGCGCGGATGGCGAGACGGGCATCGACAACAACTTCGCCGAACTCGGCTTCGCCGGAATCGGAGCGTGGATCCTCGGACGGAACATGTTCGGTCCCGTCCGCGGCCCGTGGCCGGACGACAGTTGGAAGGGCTGGTGGGGCGACGAGCCGCCGTATCACACGCCCGTCTTCGTCCTGACACACCACTCGCGACCGCCGCTCAGCATGGCGGGAGGCACCGAGTTCCGGTTTGTCACCGAAGGCATTCACGCTGCGTGGGAGCAGGCCAAGGCGGCGGCGGGAGGGTGCGATGTCCGTCTTGGCGGCGGGGTCTCCACGGTTCGGCAGTATCTGCGTGCCGGCCTGATCGACGACCTGCATCTGGCCATCCGGCCTGTCTTGCTCGGTTCCGGGGAGCATCTCCTGAACGGCATTGATCTGCGTGCGTTGGGATATGAATGCGCTGAGTACGTCGCAGGAGAACGCGCGACGCACGCCTTCCTGCGCAAGCGCACGTGATCCGTCGCGCCAGGCATCTTCACCCGATTGACATGGGCGGCCACCGGCCCCGCCGCTCCGTTCACGGGTCCTGAGCGCCTCTTTCGCGCCCCCAGGCAAGGATGGGATGGCAGACAGCGTGTCGTTCGGCTACCGGCAGGTCACGTCGGCCGAGAAGAAGCGGCTGGTGCGGGAACACTTCGACCCCATCGCGCGCACGTACGACCTGGCCGACGTCCTCTTGAGCGTCGGACTCGACGGGGCGTGGAGGACGAAGGCGATCGGCCTGCTGGGTCTCGAGCGCGGAGACCGCGTCCTCGATGCGTGTGGCGGGACGGGGGGCCTGGCGAAGCTCGCGGCCCAACGGGTCCGCCCCGGGGGCCGGGTCGTGGTCGCCGACTTCAGTCTGCCGATGATGGAGGCGGGCAGCGCGACACTCGGCGCGGACGACGCACGAAGCCCCATCTCCTTCGTGCAGGGCGATGCCGAGGACCTGAGCTTTGCGGACGCGACGTTCGACGCCGTCACGATGGGGTTTGGCATCCGGAACCTGGCCCATCCCGAGAAGGGGCTGTACGAGTGCCTGCGTGTCCTCAGACCCGGGGGACGGCTGATGATCCTCGAGTTCTCTCTGCCCGTGAACAGGCTGATCGGCGCTCTCTATCACGTCTATTCCTTCTCCTGGATGCCGTTCGCGGGCCGTCTGATCTGCGGCACGGGGGCGCCGTTCCGCTATCTGGCCGAGTCCGTCCGGGTCTTTCCCGGGGCGGAAGAAGTGGCCGTGACGATGCGGAATGCGGGCTTCTCGGATGTCCTGTTCAAGAGGCTGTTCAACGGCATCGCGGTCGTGTATCTCGGAGCCAAGCCGGGAGGACCGGCGAACGAACGGGAGTGAAGATGGAACGCCTCGCGAACGACGACAGCGTGAGACAGACGGCCGCCCAGTGCCGGCACTACGCCATGTGCAAGATCGACTACCTGGGGACGGGGCTGTGCCCGTCGGGCCCGGAGAAGCGGTACGTCGCCTATTATCCGCAAGGGCGCATGGATCTCTACCGCGCGCTGGCCGACGGCCTCATCCCGATGACAGCTGCGCTCGTCGACGCCGCCGACACCTGCACCTTGTGTGGCGTCTGCGACGTGCAGTGCCACTTCGTGACGGGCATGCGCCCCATGACGGTCATGCAGGCGCTGAAAGACCGTGTGAGGAAGCACCTCGACGAGCACAAGCCGGTGCTCGCGCCGACAGCAGACGCCGTCCTCGAGCGCCTGCGGGCGATCGTGGGGCCCGACTGGGCCACCAACGATCCCGCCATTCTCTTCACGTACGCCGACGACCCGTTCCCGCTGGCAGGCATCCGGATGCCGCGTTACGTGGTCTTGCCCGGTTCCGCGGATGAAGTCGCGGCCATCGTCTCGCTGGCCAATCGGCTCGACATGCCATTCGCGATACGCGGCAACGGCGGCAGCGTGTTCGGGTTCGTCTTCACCGACGGCGTCGTCCTGGACATGAGCCGCATGAGACGCGTCGACTTCGACCTCGACAACTGGTGCGTCTCGGTCGAACCGGGCGTCACGTCGTTCGAGCTCCAGCAGGAGGCCTCCCGGCGGGGCGTCAGGGTGAACGCGGCCGAACCAGCGGCGACCGTGTGCGGGAACATCGTCTGCACCGGGACGTTTTCTCCGTGGTCGAATGTCTACGGGACCGCTGCCGACGGCTTCATCGACATGGAGTTCGTGGGCCGGAACGGAAGGGTCTTTCATCTCAACGACAAGCGCGCGCCCAACGTGTACGCCTTCGAGCACGCGATGATTCCGTCCCCCGGCATCTGCACGAAGGCGGTGGTCAAGCTCCACCCGGTCACGGCCGACGAAGAGGGGGTGCTCGTGCCGTTCGCGGATTTCGGGGAGGCGGTGGCATTCGCCCGCGAGCTCAGCCAGCGGCGCATCGCGCTGGCCCTTGCCGTCCTCGGGGGCCAGTACATCTCGACGTTCATGTCACCGTCGCAGTCGCTCTCCGACACGGTCAAGCGCGTCGTGCCGGATGTCCTGGGCATCAAGTACCTGGTGCTGGCCGTCGTCGACGCGCATGGACGCAGCGCGATTGCGAAGATGGCGGGCAGCGTCATCGACGGGGCGCTGTTCCGGACGCTCATGCTCGGCTTGCCCGGCCTCGCCAACAGCGAGCTCGTCGAGATCGTCCGTGCCTACGAAGGGAACAGCCCTCCCTACGAGTTCCTCTGCCGGCCCGAGATGCGGCCGGTCGTCGAGGCCGTTCTCCGGCCCTCGCCGGAGACGATCGCCGCGTCCGTGGACGAGGATCTCCGGGGCTTCTACACGCGGCTGTATGCCCGGCCCGAGATGACGGACCTCGTCTGGCTCAACATGTTCCGGATCGTCAGCGCCCGCATGTCGAGGCGCAAACACATGTTCGCCTTCCTCATCTACGTGCCGCTCGACAGGCTCGAGATCATCGAGCACATCATCGCCGAGTTGGGCCGGATAGCCGGAGCACACCAGCTCGATCACGACTACGGCTTCCTGACGCCGATGGACTTCGGGAAACGGGCGATCCTCGAGTACGACTACTACATCGACCACACCGACCCCGTCGACAAGCAGAAGATCGCGGACGCGATGGACACGATCGGGCCCTGGCTGGACGCCCTGGCGGCGACGACGAAAGGCGTGACGTTCCTGATGTATGTCTTCTCCCAGGGTTGCTCGCGGAAGGAGAACTTCCTGTACCGTCAGGGACCGTCCCCGGATCGAGAGGGCCGATGAGCCCGTCGCCGATGTCCTGCGAAGACGTCCTGGGAAGGCGCGCGGGGAGCTCCATCAGGTTCTTCCTGACGGGAGGCACCGGGTTTCTGGGGAGCCACCTCGCTGTAGCGCTGTTGAAGAAGGGGCACCGGGTCTGTCTCCTGGCCCGTCCTCAGGAACAGCGTTCGGCCGAGGACCGGGTGCGGGCGCTGCTGGACTGGTTTGACCTCCCCGCTGAGCGCCGCCGGGAACTGCGGGTCATCGAGGGCGACATCACCCGGCCCGGCCTCGGCGCGGAGCCGGCTCTGCTCCGCGAGGTGCTTCAGCACACGGACGAGATCGTGCACTGCGCCTCCAACACGGCATTCTCCGAACGGAAACGGGGCGACGTGGAGGCGGTCAACAGCGGGGGGCTGTCGCGGGTCCTGGACTGTGCCCGGGCGAGCAGCGCCTACTTCTTCCATCACGTGAGCACCGCGTTCGTCGCGGGCAACGCGTCAGGACGCTGCGCGGAAGAACCGGCGACGCCTGGCGGCTTCCACAACGCCTACGAGGAAACGAAATGCCGCGGGGAGCGGATGGTGACGGCGGCCTGCCGGGACGCGGGTCTCCGCCTGGCGGTTTACCGGCCGTCCATCGTGTATGGCGATTCCCGAACCGGACGGAGCTTGCTGTTCAACGCCCTGTATTACCCGGTGCGGACGGCCCTCTTCATCAAGGATCTCTACGACAAGGACATCCGGGAGGGAGGCGGACGACACGCGGAGGAAATGGGCGTACGCGTAGAACCGGACGGCAGGATGCGGCTTCCGTTGAGGATTGAAGCGGCCCGCGACGGCGGCCTCAATCTCATTCCCGTCGACTACTTCACGGACGCGTTCCTGGCCATCATGGAGGGAGCGCCGGACGGAGGCGTCTTCCACCTCGTCAATGACCGCGCGACTCGACTCGAGGAGCTCATCGACAACACCTGCCGCCTTCTCCGTGTGACCGGCATCAGGGCGTGCGGGCCCGAGGCATTCGCAGCCGAACCACGGAACGCCATCGAGATGCTGTTCGATCGCTACGTCGAGCCCTACGTCCCCTACATGAGGGACGCGCGGCGCTTCGAGGCCACGAACTCGCGCCCCCTGCTCCGGCAGAGCGGCGTCGCGTGTCCCGAGTTCGATTACGAGATGTTTGCACGGTGCATGCGGTTCGCCATCGAGGCGGGCTGGCGTTCACCGGTGCTGACGGCTCGCGGCGTCACGCAGCACCCGTGACCGCATCTCCCGCGTCCGGCCGCCGTGGTTCGGCACGGGTTTCCCGGGGTGGTCGGTTGCATCCTCGACGCCCTTCAGGATTTGCGCCTCGACGTCCTGGCCCGCGGCTGCGAGCTCCTCGACGCTCTCCTCAGCCGCCTCGACAGCCTGCGAGACTCCCTGCCCGTCGCCCGACTGTCCACCGCTATCTGGTCCGCCCTGGCCTGAGTCGCGATCCGGCTCATCCGGAGGTGCGTCGTTCTCCGACGGGTAGCGCGTCATGATGCACACCTCTCCTGTTATCCGCCGTTCTCGCCGGCGGTCTGCTCACGAACGGGTTGTCGCCCGCCCTGCCGGCCCTGGGACGGGTTATCAGCCTTCAAGGACTTTGGGCTGGGCTTCCGCCCCACTGACCTTGACGACCACCTTCACCGCGTCTTCCATTGGATCCTTGAACGGCACCTCGATTCGCAGCAATCCGTTCACGTAGGTCGCTTCGGCTTTGTCAGGCTTCACCGGCCAACCCAGCGCCAGCGCCGACACGTAGTCGATGTCCCGTGCTGGCGCCAACAAGTAGACGCTGTCCTCGAGGATCTTCACGTCGACGGTCTCCGTCGGTGCTCCCGGGATTGCGAATTCCACGATGAGCTTGTGGTGCTCGCTGTCGACGTACGCGACGGTGTCGGGCGCAACCTTCATCCGCTCTACTTCCATCTCGGCACACTCCTTTACCCATCTGTTATGTTCACCCGCCACCTGGCCGCAACGCCTCAGTCACCTGGCAGTCGCGACGAGGCGTGTCTGTGCCACGGTGTATCCGTCACTCGGCGACGGGTTCTTCCGTCACGGGGCGGAGCGTCCCGACTCGTTCTCGAACTCCACCGGACGGTTCACTGTCCGATTGGGGGTGAATCCGGGTGGCTCCGGCTTGTAGAGCAGCCCGGACCTTTCGCGTCCGCTGGCGCCGCCGCAGCTTCGCCTGCCGCTGGCGCTGGAACCTCGCCTTGTCGCCGTTCAGTTCCGACATGATGACCTCACTCTGCGGGGCAGCGCGTGTTCTGCTGTTTCGATGGTAGGAGCGATGAGGCGCGGCGTCTGTGCACTTTGGCACACCGTGCGCATCAGGCGGCGTCGCTTCCAGACCTCGGCCGAACCTCCGGGTCCGTGTCCTCGTCATCTCCAGTGAGGGGGCAGCATGACTGAGGAACGCACCTGGTGGGAGACGATCAAGGGCGAGAGCGGCGAACTGGTCGAACGGGTCAAGTCGCTGATCCACGAGGGGAACGTCCGGCGGATCGTCATCCGGCAGGGCGACCGCTCGATCGCGGAGTTCCCGCTGACGGTGGGCGTCGTCGGCACGGTCGGCGCGCCGATTCTGGCCTCGGTGGGCGCGATTGTCGCGCTGCTCACCAACTGCAGCATTGCCGTACAGCGGGAGGCCGTGGCCACGCCGGCTCCCGCGCCTCCGGCACCTCCGGCACCGCCGTCCGAGGAGCCGCGTTCAGAGCCGGCAGTGTCCGATCCGGCCGGCCCGAGCGAGCCGCCGCCCGTGCCGTGATGTCCTGACTCCTGACTCAAGCCAGCCTGGAGCGTGTCGATCCTCTGGGGAACCGGGGCGTGTTCGAGGCTGTCACGCCCCGCCTCCAGTCTGGAGGCCGAGACACGCCGCCACGTTGCCGGTCGGATGGCCGCGGGCAAGCGGGCTGACGAGGCTGATCGGACAGCGGCGCGCGCGGCGTTTGCGCCCGGAAGGCGGCGAAGCCGCCTCCGCCGGTGATACGATGTCGTTCATCATCCCACACGGAGGAGGAACCGGCCATGAAGCTCAACTTCCACTGCCCGAAGTGCTACGGGATCCTCAATCCGAACGTGAAGATCATCCTCAAGGCCGAGTGCCACGGGCGCGCCGCCCTGCTGCTCTTCAGCCCGCGGCCCGGCAACTACCACGTGATCGTGCCGGAGTCCTTTCAGCTCAAGAAATCCGACGAGGTCCGGTTCTCGTGCCCCCTGTGCTCGCGGGACCTCACGTCGCGGCGCGACAAGTCGATGGCGGAGATCACCTACTCGACGCCCGGCGGAGAAACCGGGCGCGTCGTCTTCTCCCGGACGTTCGGCCACGAGGAGACCTACTTCGTGACCAGGGAGGAGGTGCGGAGCTACGGCAAACACGCCGACCGCGACGGCGTCAACTACTGGGGCGCGGGCCCGACCTGATAGCGGAAGGCGACCCGCCGTTCAGCGGACGAGGTGGGACGTGTACCCGCGGGCCACGAGTTTGCGCCACGCCGCCCAGACCTCGTCCGGCATCGGTTGCGGCACCTGGAAGCCCCGCTCCGCGTACACCCGCACCCGCTGCACGTCGCCGACCATGATGCCGATGACGAGGTCCTTCGGGATCTCGGGGGTGGGGTACTGGTCGTAGGGAATCGGCGGCGACGTCACCTGCAGATCCGGCTCGGGCCAGCGCCGCTTGAAGGTCGCCCAGGCGCGGCGCTCCATGTAAGGCTTCTGCACGACGATCACCCGCGCCGGGCGGATGCCCCGGGCGGCGAGCAGCGCCCGCGAGCAGTCGACGTTCTCTCCGGTATTGGTCGACGCGGCTTCGATGAGGATCGACGATCGCGGCACGCCGAGGCGCACCGCGCTGTCGGCGAAGGTCTCGGCCTCGCTCTTCTCGAACCGGCCGGCGGTCAGGCGGCCCAGGTTGCCGGAGCACACCATGAGCGGCGCCAGCTTGCGCAGGAAGAGCCGGGCCCCGTGCTCCCCCACACGCACGTCGTTGCTGCCCAGGACGAGGATGACGTCAGCCGGGACCAGGACGTGGCGCAGGAGCATGTAGTCCCACAGCGTCCTTGCCAGTTCGTCCGTCGTCGCCGCGGTCGTCATTCCGGCGACTTGACGTACGGCGTGGCGTCCTGTGCCTTCGCCGCCTCAGCGTCGGGCAGCACGGGCTCCTCGGGCGGGTGTGGGGTGCCGTGTGAGGGATGGCCCGCCTTCTTGCCGATGAGCCACGCCGGGTTCATCGGGTACTCGTGCGGATCGAAGACGGTCCAGTAGGCATGCCACACCACGATGGCGAGCGTGGCGAGCACGGCCTCGTAGAAGTGGATCACCCGGGCGAGGTCCTGCACCACCTTGGGCCACATTCTCACCAGGGCCTCGCTGAACACCAGCATGATGCCCGTGATGATCATCACGACGGAGCCCCACACGAGCGCCCAGTACTCGGCCTTCTCCGCGTAGTTCCATCGGCGGGCCGGCGGCCGCTCCCGGCGCAGGCCGAGGTTGTGGCCCACCACCGCGACGGCGTCCTTGATGTCCGCCCACACGAACCAGAGCGCCCGGCCGTACCGGCGTCCGGCCGGCGTGCCGGCGAGCGCGGCCAGGTGCACGGCGAACAGCCCGGCGAACGCCCACCCGAAGATCCGGTGCAGGAGCGCGCGCGCGGCGCTCCCGCCGGCGAACGCCTTGAACGGCCAGCTGAAGAACGCGTCCGGGAACCGGTGCACGAATCCCGTGTAGACCAGCCCGACGAACAGCACCGTCAGGACGGTGTGCTGCCAGCGCAGCCACGGCGTGAGGCGCGTCTCGGCGAGCGGGTCGTTCTTGACCGCCCGGACGTGGTCCCTCGACTTCCGGACGTAGTCGAGTGCCACGAACAGCGACATGCCGCCGATCGTCACCGCGATGACGATGATGTAGATGAGGCTCACGAGGTTCACGAGCCACGGCTTGTCGCCGTGGCGCCCCGCGGGCGCGTGCACGGTGAAGAACTCGGCGCCGAGGCGGGTGCCGATGCCGGGGTGGCACTTGCCGCACGTCTGCGGAAGCTGGGCCGGATTGACCTTCGACTGGGGATCGCTCGACGGCAGGATATCGTGCGCGCCGTGGCACGACGAGCAGTCGGCGACCGTGGCATTGCCGCCCTGCAGCGCGAGGCCGTGGAAGCTCTGCGTGTACGTGCTCATGACGTCGGGCGGCAGGCCGTACTGGGTGATGATCCGCATCGCCGAGTGGCACTGGGCGCACGTCGCGGGCACGTTCGCGGACGACACCCGCGACGAAGCGAGCTTGACCGACGCGATGCTGTGCTCGCCGTGGCAGTCCGTGCACACCGGCGCGTCGCGCACGCCCTGCGCCACGGCCTTGCCGTGGACGCTCAGGGCGTAGGTCCGCTGGACGTTCTCGTGGCACTTCCCGCACGTCGCCGGCACGGTGCGCCAGAACAGCTTGGAACTCTCGTTCGTCGACTTGTGCAGGTCGTGCGAGCCGTGGCAATCGGTGCAGGTCGCCGAGTTGAGGGCGCCCTTCTGCAGGAGCGCGATGCCGTGGACGCTCGTCTCGTAACTGACGATCGGGTTGTCCTGGCGCAGATTGAACCGGCGCATCTCCGCGGTGTTGGCGTGGCAGCGGCCGCACGTCTTCGTGAGGTTGACCCGGTTCACGGGCGAGGCCGGGTCCCGCGAGTTCAGCAGCGCGTGGGTGTTGCCGTGGCAGTCTTTGCACGACGCCGCTTCCTCGACGCCCTTGTGCACCGCCTGGCCGTGATCGCTGGCCAGGTAGATGCTGGTCTCCAGGCGGTGGCAGTTCGAGCACGCCACCGGCTTCGGCCTGAAGCCGTCGGGATGCGGCACCTCGACGATGTCGGTGTGGCAGCTGGTGCAGCGGTTCTTGCCGTGAATCGACGCCTCGTGCAGCGCCTGATCCACGAATAGGGACACCGTGGCTCCGGCCGGGGTCGTCTTCGTGAGGTCCTTGTCCCCGTGGCAGCCGTAACAGTCGGCATTCTCGAGGGCCGGCGGCGGCGGCGGGCCGGCGTGGGCGCCGATCGCCGCGGCGGCGGCCAGCACGCACGCGCCAACGAGAACCGCCAGGGGTGGAACCGCACGCGTGGAACGTTGAATGTGCATACCGACCGTCCGGGACGCGTCGAGTGGCTGCCTGCGGCGGACGCGTGGCCGCGATCGCCGGGGCGCAGCACGAGGGGAATCATACCCCATCTGCCCGGGTCTCATCGGCGGCCGCCGGGCCACGCCACCGGGGCAAACGAGGGGGACGCCGCAGCGCGGGTCAGGGTCCCGCTAGAGCCGGTACGTCCGGCGAACCGCCCACTCGCGCACGCGGTCCGGCAACAGCCGGTGCGCCAGACACATCGTCCGGGCGAACTGGCCGACCGGGGCTCGGGCCGGCATCCGCCGCATGCGACAGAGCCGCTCCACGAGCTCGGCCACCCGCTCCGGCGGCGGCCCGTCCCGCTCCTGCTGCTCCGCCGCGCGCAGGCACCGGTTCTGCGCCGGCTGGTAGACGGAGCCGGCCGGGTCGATGACGGTCCGGGCGGCGGTGAACCCCGTCGCGAAGTCCCCGGGCTCGACGCATGTGATCTGCACGCCCAGCGGCCGCAGTTCCATGCGCAGTGCGTCACTCACGGCCGCAATCGAGGCTTTGGTGGCCGAGTAATGCGCCTGGAACGGCAGGGCGAGGCGCCCTCCGAGGGACCCGATCCAGATGACCCGGCCGCCCGAGGCGCGGAGCGACGGCAGCAGGCGGCGCGTGAGTTCCAGGGGGCCGAACAGGTTCACCGCGAACTGCCGGGCCGCATCGTCGGCACCGACGTGCTCCACGGCCCCGAACACGCCCGATCCGGCATTGTTGACGAGCACGTCGAGGCGCCCCCGGGATGCGATCTCCCGCACGAGGGCGTCGATGTCCGCCGGCGACGGGTAGTCGAGCCGGCTGTAGGCCAGGTCGGACCCCGACGTCCGCGCCGCCTCGTTCAACGCGCGCACGCGGTCGGCGCTCCGCGCCGTCCCAAGTACCCGGTGCCCGGCGCGGGCGAACCGCTCCGCGATCGCGCGGCCCACGCCTCCGCCGGCACCCGTGACCAGAATCGTCAACGCCCGCTGCTCGCCCACGACATGGTCCTTTCTGAGGTGCCGGCACACGGCCCATCCGGCTCCCGGGGCCGCGCTACGGTTTCTTCGTGACTTGCGGCCACCGCAGGTCCCTATAATAAGCGGTTACGGTTATCGGGCCCGCTGCGGAGCCGAAGGGACTTGTATGGACGTGTTCGAGGCGTGTTATTCATTCCACGACGCCGACCTCGTGAAGGCGGAAGGACTCTATCCGTATTTCCGCCCCATTTCGTCGTCAGACGGTCCGATCGCCACGGTAGAGGGACGGCAGGTCATCATGATGGGCTCCAACGACTACCTGGGGCTGACCCACCACCCCGAGGTCATGAAGGCCGCGCACGACGCGATCGACCGGTACGGCACGGGCTGCACGGGGTCGCGGTTCCTCAACGGGAACCTCGACCTGCACGAAGCGCTGGAGCGTGAGCTCGCGGTGTTCATCGGCAAGGAAGCGGCGCTCGTGTTCTCGTCCGGGTTCCTCGCCAACCTCGGGGTCGTCGGCCTCCTGGGCAGCGCGAAGGACGCCGTGCTGTTCAGCGAAGCGGACAACCACGCGAGCCTGATGGACGGCGCCCGGATGGCCCGGTCGCGGCGATCGCGCGTGTTCAAGGGGTTGGCGGACCTCGAACGCCAGCTGCAGCTGCAGGAGGAGTGGCCGAACGCCCTCGTCGTAATCGACGGCGTCTTCTCGATGACGGGCCGGGTCGCGGATCTGCGCGGGATCGTGGCGCTGAAGAAGCGGTACAAGTTCCGCCTGTACGTCGATGACGCGCACGGCCTCGGCGTGCTCGGCCCGCAGGGCCGCGGCACGGCGGCGGCCCAGGGCGTGACGGACGACGTCGACGTGCTGTTCGGCACGTTCAGCAAGTCGCTCGCCAGCCTGGGCGGGTTCGTGGCGAGCGACCGGCACGTGATCGACTACCTGCGCCACAAGACGCGCACCCAGATCTTCTCCGCGGGGCTGCCGCCCGCCTCGTCGGCCGCCGCGCTCGCGTCGCTCCGTGTGCTGCAGCGCGACGGCACCATCCTCGAACGGCTGTGGGCCAATGTCGCCTACTTCCGCGAGGGCGTCCAGCGCCTGGGCTTTCACACCATGGGCAGCACCACGCCCATCGTGCCGCTGTTCGTCGGGTCGGAAACGCTGGCGTGCGTGCTCTGCCGGGAGGCCGAGGAACTGGGGCTCTTCGTCACCCCGGCGGTTTATCCGGCGGTGCCTTTCGGCCATGCGCTGATCCGGACGAGCGTGACGCCCGCGCATACCCGGCAGCACCTCGACACGGCGCTGCAGGTGCTGGCCGCGCTGGCCGAACGCCATCCGATCCCGAACGTGGATCCCGAGACGATCCCGCCGGCCCGTGAGATGGACTTCGAGGCGGCCCTGCGGGCCAGGGCGGCGGCCGCCGCCCCCTGACCCGCTGCGGCCCGTCAGCTCCCCGGCCGCGTCTGCGGCGCCTTCGGGTTCGCGGCGACGAACTCCTTCAGGAACGCGTCCACCAGCGCCGCGACCTGTGTGCGGATGGACTGGGCCGACTTCGCGCGGGCTTCCATGGCGACCATGCCGCGGTCCCACATCGTGGCGCGCACATCGGAGCCCACCCACTTGTTCGGGGTGAACACGAGCGACCCGTCCGGCCTCTGCTCCGCCGTCCGCGCGAGGAGGACGGGCTGGCTGAACGTGACGCGCACGGTGTAGACCATCCACTCTTCGCCGCCGACGGGCAGCAAGCCGACCTGCACCTCGATGAGGTACGGCGACTCGCGAGGCTGATCACCCGCCGGCTTCGGCACGAGGTACGACGACACGGGCGCGAACACCGTGACGCCGCTCTGCCGGATGCGCTGCTCGACGCCGGACGCCAGTTGGGCATCCGTCAGGCCGATCTTCGCCGCCGCGTCAGCGCGCATCGGCGTCACGCTCACACCCAGGCTTGGAATCCCGGCGTACACGGGGTCCCGGAAGTCCTGGCCGGCCTGCCCGGGACTTGCCGCGAGACACGCGCTCAGGGCGACTGCGAGCCACATAGCATCCTCCTGTCACGACGCCGCGCCGGCATCCCGCCTATTGTACGTGCCGACGCCTCGATCGGGATGGCCGGGCGGCGCGAGACGGGAACGGCGGTAAGCGCGCCAGCAGGACGCGCCGTTGGCCCGGGCCCGCGATAGGTGGTATCGTTCCCGCAATCGAGCCCCCGGCGCGAATTGGAGGGAACCGATGCTGCCGCTCAAGAAGATCGTCTGCCCGACCGACTTCAGCCCGGCCTCCCAGGCGGCCATCTCCGAGGCCCTCGAGCTCGCCCGGGAGTTCACGGCGGAGATCCTCCTCGTCAACGTCGTGCCGGTCTTGCCGCCGGCGCCCTCCGATCCGAACTTCGTCTTCGAGGTCCCCGAGTACGAGCGTGCGCTGCACGTGGACGCCGAGCGGCAATTGACGGCGCTGGCCGCCGACATCGCCGGTAAGGGCGTGGCCGTCCGCACCGAGGTCGGGCACGGCGACGCCGGATCCGAGATCGTGCGCATGGCCAAGGACGAGCACGCGGATCTCATCGTGATCGCCACGCATGGGACGACGGGCTGGCGGCACGTGATGTTCGGCTCGGTGGCGGAAAAGGTGGTGCGGCTGGCCCATCGCCCCGTGCTGACGGTCCCGGCGCCGCGGGACTAGGCGCCGGGAGGAGCGAGCCCGCCGCCACTCGCGACCGGGGAGAGGCAACCACGCCATGACGGACATCTTCCGGCACCTGCTGGTGCTCGGCCGGCCGGCCTGCGGCAAGTCCGAGTTCATCGATTTCCTCAAGCACACCGCCGCCATCACGCGGCGCGACCGCCTGCACATCGGACGTTTCGAGGAAGTGGACGACTTCCCGTGGCTCTGGGAGAAGTTCCAGGACGACGAGATCTGGCAGCGGGCCGGGTACGAGCGCCTCTACACGCAGGAGTACATGCCCGGGAATCCCGGGATGGCTCCCAAGGGGGCGGCCCTCTTCGACTGGTGCATGCACAAGTTCAACGACGTCATCGCCAGGCAGTACCTCGGCCGGGAGGACTTCTACCGCGACTCGACGCTGCTCATCGAGTTCTCCCGAGGCGGGTCGCACGGGTTTGGCCGGGCGCTCGGCATGCTGGACCCGCGCATCCTCGAACCGGCCGCCGTGTTCTACATCGACGTCTCGCGCGAGGAATCCTGGCGCCGCAATGTCGCGCGCTACCAGGACACGCTCAAGCACTCGATTCTCGCGCACATGGTGCCGCGCGAGACGTACGACTACTTCTACGACGTGAACGACTGGCACGACCTCACGAAGGGGCGGCCGTCGGGCCGCATCGACGTCAACGGCGTGTCCGTGCCGTTCGTCTCGATGCACAACGAGCCCGAATCGACGGACCCGGCCGTGCTGGAGGCGCGCTACGGGGCCGCGCTGGACGAACTGTGGGATCTCCGGCGAGGCCGCCCGTGAGCCGCCCGCCCGACGTCCGGATCTTCGAGCACCTGTTCGTCCTCGGCCGTCCGGCCGGCGGCAAGAGCGAGTTCATCGACTTCATGAAGCGCCTCCCGGACGATGAGCGGGCGTCGTCGTTCGGCATCGGGCGCTTCGAAGAAATCGACGACTTCCCCTGGCTCTGGCAGGCCTGCGTGGACGACGACGCGCGCGAGGCACGAGGCGAGGCGAGGCTGGTGTCGGCGCGCACGCCCGAGGGCTACAACATCACGGCCCCGAAGTTCCGTGGCTCGCTGGTCGGCCGGTTCAACACCGCGATCCGGGAGCGCTACCTCTCGAACCCGGCGTTCTACGACGAGGGCACGCTGCTCATCGAGTTCGCGCGCGGCCTGGATGACGGGTTCCGCGAAAGCCTGGAGCGGTTCGACCCCGAGATCCTGTCGCGGGGCGCCATCCTCTTCATCAAGGTGTCGTTCGAGGAGTCGTTCCGCCGGAACTCGGCGCGCTACAAGCCCGGGCAGGAAGAGTCGACCCTCTTCCACAAGGTGCCCGATCGCGACATGCTGGGGTTCTTTCGCGAGAACGACTGGGATGCGCTCACCGAAGGCGCGCCGGACGGGTACCTGCAGCTGGCCGGCGCGTGCCTCCCCTTCGTCACCATGAACAACGAGCCCGAGTCCACGGACCCGGCCGTGCTCCGCTGGCGGTACGCCCGCGCCCTCGGGCGGCTGCTGCAGCTCTACCTGACGAGGTAATCGATGCGCAACCCGATGAACCACCCGGTGGAGTACCGCCGGCGGCGCTTCGCCAACTGGTTCCCGCTCGGCGTGACGTACGCCACGTACTACATGGGGCGGTACAACCTGAACGTGTCGTCCACGACGATGATGGCCCAGTTCCATCTGTCGAAGGCCGACTTCGGCCTCATCGCGACGGCCGGCTTCTGGACCTACGCCCTGGCGGTGGCCTTCAACGGGCCGCTGGCGGATCGGATCGGCGGCAAGAAGTCGATCCTCATCGGCGCGGCGGGCGCGTGCGTCCTCAATCTGATCATCGGGCTGCTGTTCCTGAACGGCTGGCAGACGAAGATCATCGTCGGCATGTCGCTGCTCTATGCCGTCAACCAGTACTTCCAGTCCTTCGGCGCGCTGTCGGTCGTGAAGGTGAACGCGCCGTGGTTCCACGTCAAGGAGCGCGGCATTTTCGGCGGCGTCTTCGGGATCATGATCTCGTCGGGCTACTTCCTCGCGCTCACCGTCGGCGGCTGGATCCTGGCGTTCCTGCCCTGGTACTGGGTGTTCCTGATCCCCTCGATGCTGCTCGCGCTGATGATCGTCGTCGATGCGATCCTGGTGAAGGACAAGCCATCCGAGGCGGGCTTCCCGGATTTCGACACCGGAGACGCGACGTCGAAGGACGCGGACAAGGACAAGCCGGTCACCTTCGGCTACCTCGCCGGGCGCGTGTTCAGCAACCCGATCATCCTCACGATCATCGCCGCCGAGTTCTGCACCGGGTTCGTGCGGCAGGGCGTGATGCTCTGGTTCGTGCCCTTCCTGAAGGAGGTCCATCAGATCGAGCACGGGTCGACGTGGTTCACGGTGGCCTCCCTGGGGGTCACCGTCGGCGGCATCCTCGGCGGACTGCTCTGCGGCTTCCTGTCGGACCGCGTGTTCGGCTCCCGCCGGCCGCCGGTGGCGTTCCTCTTCTACATCGGGCAGATCGTGGCCCTCCTCTGGCTCGGGTATACGACGTCGCCGGTCATGGCCGCGTTCCTCATTCCGTTCACCTGCATGTGGATCTTCGGCGTGCACGGCATGCTGTCGGCGACCTCGGCGATGGATTTCGGCGGCACGAAGGCCGCAGCGACCGTCGCCGGCATCTGCGACGGCGTGCAGTACCTCGCGTCCGGACTGACGGGTTTCGCGCTGGGGGGCGCCCTGGACCGCTTCGGGTGGTCGGCGTGGACGTGGATGATCATCCCGTTCTCGATGATCGGCGCGCTCCTGATGACGCGGTTGTGGAATGAGACGCCGCTGAAGACCCATGGGGCACACTGACGGCGGCGCGTCGGCGGCGCCCCCCGGAGGAACGGCGCCCGTGGCCCCGACCGTCGAGCTGCACCGCCACTTCGAGGCCGGGCTGACCCCGGAGACGATCGCGCGCCTGGCCGCACGACATGGGATGACCGAGGCCCGGACGCGGCTCGGAGCGCCCGTCCCCGGCGTGGATCCCCGGGACCCGGCCTCTGTCCGCCGCTACTACGACGCCGTCGCGCGGGGGTTCGCCGGACCCGGCGGGTTCACCGGCTTCGTGGATGCCTTCGGCCTGCCGCTGTCGGTGCTGCGTTCGCTGGACGATCTCGAGGAGGCCGTCTTCGACGAACTGATCGCGTGCGCGGACGCCGGGAGCCTCCACACCGAGTTGCGCGGGTCGCCGTTCTCCTACCAGGAACACGTGAACGCGCCCCTGGAGGAGATCGCCGCCGCGCTCGTGCAGGGCGTGGATCGGGCGTGGCTGGAGCGGCGCGTGAGCGGCACGTTCATTCTGACCTTCAGCCGGCAGAAGGGTCTGGCCGGAGCCGATGCGCCGGCGGACCGCCGCCAGGCCGCCTCGGTCGCCCGGCTGGCGGCTGACTTGCACCGCCCCGATCGGCCCGTCGGGCTCGACATCGCGGGCTACCCCGAGGGGCCGTACCCGCCGGCTGCGTTCGAGGACGCGCTGCGGCCGGCCCGCGAGGCCGGCGTCCCGCTCACCGTGCACGCCGGCGAACAGGGGTATCCGCCCGACTTCGCGGACGCGCCGCCCGCGCTCGTCGTCCAGGCGGTCGAGCGCCTCGGCGCCCGGCGGATCGGGCACGGCACCTCGCTCGCCGCCTCCCGTGAAGCGCGTGCGCTTGTGCGTGAGCGGGGGGTCGGGGTGGAGTGCTGTCCTGTCTCGAACGCGCGCCTGGGATTCATGCCCCTGGCGTCGCATCCCCTGCCGGTGTTCCTGGATGGGGGCCTGCTCGCTTCCGTCTCCACCGACGACCCGCTCATGTTCGGCCCGTTCAGCGTGGCGGAGACGCTCGCCGCCGTGGCCGGCCCGCTCGGGCTCGGCCCCGCCGCGATGGAGCAGCTCAGCCGGAACGCCCTCGCGTGCGCCTTCGTCACCCCCGAACGCCGCGCGTGGCTCCACGCGCGCATGGACGCCGCGGCGGCCCATTCCGCCTGAGGCCGAACGGAACAAGTCCGTCGCCACCGACGTCCAGATCTGGCAGAATGGGCTGTCTTGCCAGCCTGACGACGTGAACGTCCCCGGTTCGTCCGGCAGGTCCATCCATGGAGGTTGGGTATGAGGTACAGCTTGGCGGTGGTGGTGGCGGTCGCACTCCTGGCGTCGTTGGCGGCGGCGCCAGCGGTCTCCGCGCAAACGAAGTACGTGCGGGGCACCGTGGCCAGCGTCGGTCC
The DNA here is from genome assembly GCA_963809475.1 of uncultured Acidobacteriota bacterium. Classification (GTDB taxonomy): domain Bacteria; phylum Acidobacteriota; class Vicinamibacteria; order Vicinamibacterales; family JAKQTR01; genus JAKQTR01. The sequence continues at coordinate 1,273,176 of CAWEJS010000001.1, read as the reverse complement.
GGACACCGTGACCGTCACGGTCGCCGGCAAAGAGATGACCTTCAAGGTCACCAAGGACACCGAACTCACCGCCCGCGGCGGGAGCACCGCGCAGCGCAGAGCTGAGCAGACTGGCGCTGCGGGGGTGAAGTTCGGGGACTTCGTCAAGCCCGGCATGGGCGTCGAGATCCACTACAAGGACGTGGGCGGCGTGCTGACGGCCACGGATATCCACTCCGGGCTCGCGCCATCCGAGGGGACGACGGGAGCCGTGGCGCCGGGCGGCAGCGTGCGTGGTACGGTCACGGCGATCAGCGGCACCTCGGTCACCGTGAAAGACGGCGCGAAGGACTGGGTCTTCGCGGTCGACGCGAAGACCCGGGTCGTCGGCCAGGGGCTCGGAACGCTGAACGAGAAGCTCAAGGCAGAGGGCAAGGCCCCGACCGTCTTGGATCTGGTCGGCGTGAATGACAGGGTTTACGTGTACTACCAGGAAGGCGCCAATCCAAGGGCCAGCGAGATCCGCATGATCCTCAAGGCCGTGAAGTAGGGCGCGCAGACGAGACAGGCCGCCGGCGTTGGGGCTAAGATCGACCGATGCCGGCGGCACCCGTGCCCCCTGACTGGCCAGCACTGCCCGACGAGCAGTTGCTCGACCTTCGTCTTTGCGATCTGCCGCTGCGCATCGAGGGCAGCGTCCTCGAGTCGCGCACGGCCGAGCTGCGCCAGGAACTGGCCGGGCGCGGCCTCGACCTCCCTCTTCACTTCTACCTGGCCGACGAGTGGTTCACGCCGGACGGCGCGTCGGCCATGGCGCTGCCCTTCTACCTGGCGCACGCGCGCCTGGAGAAGCTCGAAGAGGCGCAGATGCTCGAGGTGGAGGGCGGCGACTACGAGTGGTGCATGCGCATCCTGCGGCACGAGGCGGGCCACCTCGTCGACAACATGTTCGCGCTGCGCCGCCGCCGCCAGCGCCGGGCGCTGTTCGGCTCCTCGTCCGAGCCGTACCCGGAGTTCTACGCGCCCAAGCCGTACAGCAAGAGCTTCGTGCTGCACCTCGATTCGTGGTACGCGCAGAGCCATCCCGACGAGGACTTCGCCGAGACCTTCGCGGTGTGGCTGACGCCCGGGAGCGACTGGCGGCAGCGGTACGCGGAGTGGCCGGCGCTCCGGAAGCTCGAGTACCTGGACGCACTGATGCGGTCGCTCGCGGGCAAGCCGCCGCTCGTCGTGCGCGGCGACGAGGTCGACGGGCTCCGCCATCTGCGGTCTACGCTGCGCCAGCACTACCGCGGGAAGCGGCGGCACTACGGCGTGGATCGCCCGGACTTCTACGACCGCGATCTGCGCCGCCTCTTCTCGGACGCGCCGGAGTTCGCGGGCAACGTCACGGCGGCGGCCTTCGTCTCGCGCATCCGCCGGCAGGTGCGCCGGCTGGTCGCCGGCTGGACCGGCATCTACCAGTACACGATCGACCAGGTGCTCGAGGACATCATCGTGCGGTGCCGCGACCTGAAGCTGCGCCTCGCGGTCCCGGACGACACGGCCCGGCGGGAGTTCACGGTCCTGGTGACGGTGCAGGCCATGAACTTCCTCCACAGCGGCCGCCACCGGCTGGCGCTATGAAGCCGCTCCGCGTCCTGGCGCTCGTCCACGAGCACCTCGTACCGCCCGAGGACACGACGGGCGTGGATGTGGTCAACGCCGAGTGGAAGATGGAGTTCGACGTCACGGTCACGCTCGAGGAGCGCGGCCACGAGGTCCGGATCGTCGGCGTCCACGACGACCTGGCGCCGGCCCGCGCGGCCATCGACGAGTTCAAGCCGGACATCGTCTTCAACCTGCTCGAGGGCTTCGCCGACATCAACACGTTCGACCAGAACGTGGTCAGCTACCTCGAGCTGCTCCGCGCCCCCTACACCGGCTGCAATCCGCGGGGGCTGATCCTCGCGCGCGACAAGTCGCTCGGGAAGAAGCTGCTCACTTACCATCGCGTCCCGGTCCCCGACTTCGTCGTCGTGCGGCGCGGCCATGCCATCCGGCCCACCAGGCTCCGCTTCCCGCTCATCGTCAAGTCGCTCGTCTTCGAGGCATCGATTGGCATCTCGCAGGCGTCGGTCGTCGAGAACGCGGAGCAGCTCGCGCGGCGGGTCCAGTTCGTCCACGAGAGCCTCGGCACCGCCGCCATCGTCGAGGAATTCATCGACGGGAGGGAGCTCTACGTCGGCGTCATCGGGAACGAGCGGCTCCAGGCGTTCCCGGTCTGGGAGATGTCGTTCGCCCAAATGCCCGAGCGCACGTGGCACGTGGCGACGGAGCGCGTGAAGTGGAGCGCGAAGTACCAGAAGAAGCACGGGATCATGACCGACGAGGCGGTGCTGCCGGAGGGCGTGGCCGCGCTCATCCAGCACACGGCCAAGCGCGTCTACCGCGCGCTCGATCTCAACGGATACGCCCGGATCGATTTCCGCATGGACGCGGCGGGACGGTTCTACGTGATCGAGGCCAACCCCAACCCCCAGCTGGCATGGGGCGAGGACTTCGCCGAGTCGGCCGAGCGCGCGGGCATCCTCTACCCGGCCCTCCTCGAGCGCATCGTCTCGCTGGGACTCCGCTGGCGGCCCGAACGCATCCGGTGACGCCGGGCGGCCGGCGCGGCTTGACAGCCCGGTGCGGCCTTACTACAGTCGATGGGTTCACGTTCCTGTCGAGGGCCCATTATGAAGATACGACGGATACTCCTCCCGATCCTCGCCCTGGCGGTCGCGATCGGCGCCTTCAGCGTCGTCCCGCGCGCCAACGAGGGATTCTGGCCGTACAACAACATCCCGAAGGCCGCCATCAAGGCCGCGTACAAGTTCGACGTGACCGATGCGTGGCTGAACCACCTCCAGCTCGCGACCGTGCGCTTCGGCGGCGGCACGGGCTCGATCGTGTCGCCCGACGGCCTGGTGCTCACCAACTGGCACATCGGCCAGGGCGTCGCGCAGCGGTTCAGCACGCCGGAGAAGGACCTGGTGAAGAACGGCTTCCTCGCCGCGACGCAGGCGGACGAGATCAAGATCCCCGGCTACTCGCTCAGCGTGCTCCAGAGCATCGAGGATGTGACCGCCAAGGTCAACGCTGACGTCAAGGCCGGCACGGCGCCGGCCGAGATCAACGCCGCCAGGCAGAAGGCGATTCAGGCCATCCAGGGCGAGCCGCAGACCGGCGTCACCAGGCAGGTGGTGCCACTCTACGCCGGTGCGGTCTACAACCTCTACACCTACAAGGTCTACACCGACGTCAGGTTCGTGTTCATTGTCGAGTACCAGACGGGGTTCTTCGGCGGCGACGCGGACAACTTCACCTACCCGCGCTACTGCATGGACGTCTCGTTGTTCCGGCTGTACGAGAACGACAAGCCCGCGAAGACGCCGGACTACCTGAAGTGGTCGCCGGCCGGCACCAAGGAGGGCGACCTCGTCTTCACGACAGGCCACCCGGGCGCGACGCAGCGGCTGAACACCGTGGCGCACCTGAAGTACATGCGCGACGTGTCGGTGCCGTTTGCCGTGGCGAGCGGCGAGATGCGCGAGTCGGCGATCAAGAAGTGGGCGGCGCTCAGCCCCGAGAACGCGCGGCAGACGGTCGGCGAGCTGTTCGGCGTCCAGAACAGCCTGAAGTCCCAGCGCGGCCGGCTGAAGGGGCTGCAGGACCCGGCCGTCATGGCGGTCAAGGAAGCGGCCGAGAAGCGGCTGCGAACCGAGCTGGCCAGGAACCCCGACAAGCAGAAGGATCTCGGCGACGCGTGGGACATCATCGAGAAGTCGGTCCAGGCGGCCCGTGAGCTGGACGCCAGGCGGAACTTCATCGTGAACGCCGCGGGCCTGAACTCGACGCTCTTCGCGCAGGCGCGGCAGATGGTCCGCGCGGCGTACGCCCCCGCAGGCGCGGCCGGCGGGCGCGGCGGCCGTGGCGGCATGGGCGGGCCGGGCGGGGCGCCTGGTGGCCCGGGCGGGCGCGGCGGCGCCCCGCCCGCTCTCAACATCGCGCGCGAGAAGCTCAACCTGACCGAGTCGCTGGCGTTCATGCAGAAGTACCTGGGCGCGGATCACGCGATCGTCAAGCTGATCCTCGAGGGCAAGACGCCCGAGGCGCGCGCGACCGAACTCATCGACAAGACGCGCATCACGGACTCCGAGATCGCGGCGTTGCTCCGGGCCGGCGGCAAGGCGACGATCGACATCTCCACCGACCCGATGATCGTGCTGGCCCGGAAGCTCGAGACCGAGGGGCAGCCGACGAGCAAGCGGTACGAAGACGAGGTGACCGCGGTGCAGGCGGCCACGTACCCCAAGATCGGGCAGGCGGTGTTCGCGGTAGACGGTGCGAAGGCCTACCCCGACGCCACCGGCACCGCCAGGATCTCCTACGGCGTGGTGAAGGGCTACCTGGAGGACGGGAAGAAGATTCCCCCGTACACCTACGTTGCGGGCCTCTACGAGCGCGCGGCGCAGCACGCCGGCCAGGCCGACTACACTGTGGCGCCGAAGTGGATCGAGAACAAGGCGGCGCTCAACCCGAAGACGCCGTTCAACTTCGTCAGCACCAACGACATCGTCGGCGGCAACAGCGGGTCGGCGGTGGTCAACAAGAAGGGCGAGCTGGTCGGTTTGATCTTCGACGGTAATATTCAGTCGCTGCCCGGGTACGTCATCTACCAGGAGCCGATCAACCGGGCGGTGTCCGTGGATTCGCGGAGCATCATCGAGGCGCTCCGGAAGGTCTACAAGGCCGACGCACTCGCCAACGAGCTGACGGGTGTGACCGCGAAGAAGTAGACGCCGACGTTCGCGGGTGGGGTCAGACTCGACCGGGTGGGGTCAGACTCGACCGCCGTTTCGGCGGTCGAGTCTGACCCCATCCCCCTATGCGGGTTCCTCGTCGTCCGGGTCGAGATCCTGGGTCCTGCCGGACACGGCGGGCGTCTGGCCGCAGCAGCCCTCCGCCATGCACTCCGCGCACAGCGTCTGCCCGCACAGCCCGCAGTAGTCGAAGAGATCAGCGCCGGACGGCCCCGCCCCGCATCGTTCGCATTGCATGGGCACCTCCTGTGGATGGGGTCGGATGCGGATCCGACCCCACGCCTAGCGTTGTATGGCTCCAGGCACGAGGTCGAGGATGAACTGTCTGATCTCGCCGTTCCTGACGCTCGCGTAGTAGCTCGTCCCGGTCGCGCACGACCCGCCGATGCTCGTTGCGGAGGTGATGCCGGCGATCGACCACACGCCGCCCTCCGAGAGCAGAATCGGGCCGCCCGAGTCCCCTGAACAGACGGCGTTCCCGGCCGACGTGTTCTGCGTCGCGAGGGCCGTACTGCTGACCGCGGAGATCGTCACCGTCCCGGCCTTCAACGCACTGCCTCCAGCGCCCGTGGCGTCGGCGCCCCACCCGGCGATGATGCCCTGTTCCCCTGCCTGCGCGTCCCGGCTCGTCAGCAGCGCCAGCGGGGTCCGCCCGAGGTCCTGCGCCGTGACGATGACCCCGACGTCGGGCGACGACGAGTCGGTTTCCTTGTAGCGCGGGCTGTACCAGAACGACGACGACACCAGCTGCTCCCCGCTGCCGGTGAAGATCTTCACGGACACGATGCCGTCGTTCAGGCAATGCGCGGCTGTCAGCACGGCCCTCGCGTCGATCACCGTGGCGCTGCAGAAGGCCGCAATGCCGTCCTTGTCATACAGGTTCAGCTTCACCACCGGGGTGGTGGCCGTCGAGCACTCGGTGCCGTTGACGATGCCCTGCGAGAGAAACCCGGTGCCGGCCAGGACGCGGCAGGCATTGAGCGCCGGCGTGGTGGTGGTCGTCGTCGTGGTCGTCGTGGTCGTCGACGAGGACGGCGACGGCGGGCTGCCGCCGCCGCACGCCGGCACGAGGAGGGCCGTGGCGGCCAGCATCAGCGCCCCGGCGATCGTCCGCCCGCTCGTCATTGGCGTCATGTTTCGACTCGAATATAGCCCTGCGCACGCCGCCCGGCAAGCGGCCGGATCCCGGGGCCGTCCCCTCGCAGGCCCTTCGGGCTGCGACCCCGGAGCGGCCGCCCCGACGAAACTTGCCCGAACCTCAGCCCGGCCGTGATAGTGTGAGGCGGATAATCTGCCCAATCTGGAGGCTCTGCCAATGAAACGGTGGTCGCTCGCCCTCACTCTCGGTGTATTTGCCCTTCTGGTAGGAACCGCCGGACCGGTGTCCGCCCAGGGGTTCGGCGTGTACGAGCAAGGCACGTGCGCGATGGGACGAGGGGGGGCCGCCGTGGCCGCCCCGTGCCAGGACGGCTCGTCGGTCTACTTCAACCCGGCCGGGCTGTCCTTCGAGAAGAAGCAGATCTCACTCGGCGGCGCGCTCATCGGCCCCATCGGCGACTTCACGAACGACAAGACCAGCCTCACCAGCACGTTGAAGAAGGCCTGGTACCCGGTCCCGAACGTCTACGCGTCGACACCGCTCGGCGACAGGCTCGCTGCGGGAATCGGGGTCTTCGCGCCGTACGGGCTGACGTCCGAGTGGCCCATCACTTCCGAGGGCCGCTTCCTGGGCTACAAGAGCGTGGTCCAGGCCGTCTACGTACAGCCCACCCTGGCGTGGAAGGCGAGTGACACGCTCTCACTCGGGCTCGGAGCGGACATCACCTACCTGAATGTTCAGTTGCGACAGCGCGTGGACCTGTCCAAGCAGACGCTGACGGGCACTCCCTACACCTTCGCGAACTTCGGCGTGCCTGCCGGGACCGACTTCGCCGACATCAACCTGAAGGGGCACGCATGGAGTGTCGGCGCGCATGTCGGCGCGCTGCTCAAGGCGAGCGAGAAGCTCACGCTCGGCGCGCGCGTCATGACAGGCCAGAAGATCAAGGTGAACAACGGGACCATTGAGACCACGCAGATCAACACGGGCCTCCTCTTGCCGGTTGCGCTCGGCCCGACACTGCCGGCCGGCACGCCGATTGACGCGATGGTGAAGTCGTCCTTCGCGGCGGGCGGGCGGCTGAGCAATCAGTCGGCCAGGACCAGTCTCCCCATGCCGCTGCAGGCCGTCGCCGGCCTGGCCTATCAGGCCACGCCGTCAGTCAAGCTGCTGGTGGACTACCAGTTCGTCCAGTGGAGCAAGTTCGACACGCTCATCATCGACGGCGACGTCCTGAAGAGCACCGTCGACGAAAGCTACAAGAACAGCCACGGGCTGCGGGTGGGGACCGATGTCAATCTGGACACGAACACGGTGGCGCGCGCCGGGATCAACATCCACGGGGCCGCGGCGCCGAACCAGACGGTCACGCCTCTCCTCCCGGAGGGGAAACGCCAGGAGTTCAGCGTCGGGTTGGGGCGGCAGTTGACCCCGCACATGCGCCTGGACGCGGCGTACACCTACCTGCGGCAGCCCGAACGCGCCGGCCGGTCGACGGAGGGCGCGAACAACGGCGTGTACAACTTCAAGGCCCATCTCTTCGGCGTCGCGCTGTCGTTCGCGTTCTGAGGCCACACGACCCCGAGTCCGGGATTCGCGGCCAGGCGCACACGGGTGCGCCTGGCCGTGTGCTACCATGCGGGCCGTTCTGTGCCCTCCCTGGAGCCCATCCATGAACAGACTCCTCTTCGCGACAGCGGCCGCCCTGACCGTGGCAGCCACCGCTTTCCTCGGCGCCGGACAGGGCCCGGCCTCGCCCGCCGACCGCCTGACGGCCGAGTCGCTCAAGACAATCGAATTCCGGAGCATCGGCCCGGCGGTGGCAACCGGGCGCATCGTCGACGTCCAGATCGACCCGAAGAACACGAACGTCTGGTACGTCACGAGCGCGTTCGGCGGGCTGTGGAAGACCGTCAACCGCGGCATCACCTTCACCCCGATCTTCGACGGCGGCGGGTCGTTCACGCTGTGCTGCGTGGCCATCGATCCGAAGGACTCCAACGTGCTGTTCCTCGGCACGGGCGAAGGCAACAGCCAGCGCAGCGCGCACTTCGGCGACGGCGTCTACAAGTCGACCGACGCCGGGAAGACGTGGACGCGCGTCGGCCTGGCGTCGTCTGAACACATCGGCAAGATCCTGATCGACTCGCGCAACCCGAACGTGGTCTACGTCGCGGCGCAGGGACCGCTGTGGTCCGCCGGGGGCGAGCGGGGCCTCTTCAAGACGACGGACGGCGGCGGCACGTGGACGGCCGTGCTGTCGATCAGCCCCGACACGGGCGTCAGCGACGTCGTGTTCGATCCCAGGAACTCCAACATCCTGTTCGCGTCGGCCTACCAGCGGCGCCGCGCCGTCGGACAGATGATCGGCGGCGGACCCGAGGGCGGCATCTTCAAGACGACGAACGCCGGCAAGACGTGGACGCGGCTGACGACGGGCCTGCCGAAAGGCGACATGGGCCGCGTCGGCCTCGCCATCGACGGCCGCAAGTCGCCGGCCACGGTGTTCGCGATCGTCGACGCGAAACGGGACGAGGCGGGCTTCTACAGGTCGGACGACGGCGGGACGACGTGGGCGCGGATCGGGCACATGCCCGTGCAGGGCCGCGGCGCGGGAGCGGGCCGGGCGGGAGCGCCCCAGCCGCCGGCCGCTGCTCCCGCACCACCCGGCCCACCGGCCGCGACGGTAGCCGCCCTGCAGACGCCCGCGCAGCCGGGCGGTCCTCCGGCCGGTGGGCGCGCCGGCGCACTGCAGGGTTCTCCGCAGGGCCCGCCCGCAGCGGCCGCCGGACGCGGCGGTGCCGCGCCCGCCGACGATTGGTACCGCGGAGGCGGCGCGCAGTATTACCACGAGATCTTCGTCGACCCGTACCGGGCCGACACCATCTACTCGATGAACGTCAACGTCGAGCGCAGCACCGACGGAGGCAAGACCTGGGGCCGCACCAATTGGGAGAACAGCGGCGTTCACGTCGACCACCACCACCTGACGTTCGATCCCGCGGACTCGCGCCACCTGCTGCTCGCCAACGACGGCGGGCTCTACGAGTCGTACGACGAGGGCGCGACGTGGCGCTTCTTCGCCAATCTGCCGATCTCGCAGTACTACCGCGTGTCGGTGGACAACGCGAAGCCGTTCTACAGCGTGTGCGGAGGCACCCAGGACAACTGGTCGCACTGCGGCCCCTCGCGCTCGCTCAACCGCTGGGGCGTGCGGACGAGCGACTGGTTCATCGTTGCCGGAGGCGACGGATTCCAGACGAGGAACGACCCCGAGGATCCGAACACCGTCTACGCCTCGTCGCAAGACGGCAACGTGTCGCGATTCGACGTGCGGACGGGCATCTCGAAGTCGATTCGCCCACCGCAGTCGCGCAGCGGCCGGGGGTTCGGCGGCGGCGACGATGCGATGGCCGGCGGCGTTCAAGCCGGCGCGCCCGCCGGGGCCCCGCCGGAAGGCGGCCGGGGCGGCCAGGCGGGAGGCGGCAGAGGCGCCGGCGGCGGAGCGCCCGCGGCGAACGCCGATCGCGCGAATTGGGACGCGCCCTACCTCATCAGCCCGCATGCCCCGCACCGCCTCTACTGGGCGAGCAACCGGCTGTATCGCAGCGACGATCGCGGCGACACGTGGACCGTCGTCAGCCCGGATCTTTCCCGCACCCTCAACCGGGACGAGATCCCGATCATGGGCAGGCTCTGGCCGGCGGACTCGATCGCGCGCAACACCTCGACGACGGCTCTCAGCAACATCACGGCCCTCGACGAGTCGCCGCTCCTCGAGGGACTGATTTACGCCGGGACCGACGACGGCCTCGTGCAGGTGACCGAGGACGGCGGCAAGACCTGGCGCAAGGTGGAACAGTTACCCGGCGTGCCGCAGTGGACGTACGTGACCGATGTCTTCGCCTCGCCGCGGGACGTCAACACCGTGTTCGCCACCCTCAACAACTGGCAGCGCGGCGACTACAGGCCTTACGTGGTGAAGAGCGCCGACCGAGGCCGGACCTGGACGAACATCACGGCCAACCTGCCGGACCGCCACGACGCGTGGTCGGTCATCCAGGACCACGTGAACGGGGATCTGCTGTTCATCGGAACGGAGTACGGCGTCTTCGCGTCGTTCGACGGCGGCAAGCGATGGACCCAGCTGAAGGGCGGATTGCCGCCGATCCAGGTGCGCGACATGACCGTGCAGCGCCGCGAGAACGACCTGGTGATCGCGACCTTCGGGCGCGGCTTCTACATCCTCGACGACTACAGCGCGTTGCGGGAGATCAGCCCGCAAGCGCTCGCCGAAGACGCGAAGCTGTTCCCGCTGCGCGACGCGGTCTTCTTCAACCAGACCGGCCTCGCGCCGGCGGGAACGGCCGGCCTGGGTCCGTTGGCGGGCAACTGGACCGCTCCAAACCCGCCGTTCGGAGCCGTCTTCACGTATGCCGTCGGCAAGGACCTGCCGGCCGACGCCAAGCTCGTCCTCACGATCACGGATGAGAGCGGCAAGCAGGTGCGCCGCCTGGATCTCGACAAGTCGATCGGCCTCCGGCGCGTCGCGTGGAATCTCCGGGTGGATCCGCCGGCTGCGCCGGCAGGGACGCCGGGACCAGTCGGGGGTGGCGCGGGCGGCGGGGCCGGCCAGTTCGGCGGCGGGTTCGGGGGATTCGGCAGGGGCCAGGTGGCCGCCGTCCCGGCCGGGCGGTATCGGGCGACACTCGGCACGCTGACGGGAGACAAGGTGACGGCGATCGGGTCACCGCAGACGTTCCTGGTGACGGTGGTTCCGCAATAGGGAGCGCGCGGATCAGCCGGCGGGGCATGCCACGCCTGACGGGCCTGGGGACGAAGCTCGCCTGTGTCTCCAGGCCCGTGCTTTCGTACGCGACGGCTGATCAGGCGGCGCGCCGCACGACGAGCGGGCGCACGGCGGCCATGAGCAGCAGGGCCACGCCGAAGGTGCAGATGATGGTGGCGCCCGTCGGGAAGTCGAGCTTCAGCGACAAGTACACGCCCACCGCCGAGACGATCGTGCCCATCGTCCATCCGATGGCGAGGCGCGTCCCGATGCGCTCCGAATACAGCATCGAGGCCACCGACGGAACGATGAGGTAGCAGAAGACCAGCAACACCCCCGCGATCAGGACCGACGAGGTCACCACGAAGCCGAAGGACGCATAGAAGAGGAAGTCCCACCAGCGCACGTTCAGCCCGGTCGAATCGGCGTGTTCGTGGTCTCTCGAGATCGCGAGGAAGTTCTTCCGGTAGACGAAGTGGAAGGCGCCAATCGCCGCGTACAGTACCGCCGTCTTGAACACCTCCCACCAGGACACCGCCAGGATGTTGCCGACGAGCATGTGATTGAGATGCTCGCTCTCGGAAGGGGCCTTGCTCATGGCCAGGATCGTCGCGGCCGACGCCACCGCGTAACAGATGCCGATGATCGCCTCCTGCGGGATCCGCGACTTGTACGTCCGGACGGTCGAGAACAGCGCCGCGCCGATGAACGTGAAGCCGACGCTGGTCCCGTAGACCACGGCGGGGCTGGATCCCCGCTCGCCGCCTTGCCAGAGGAACGCGACGGTGGCCCCGAGCGCGGCAATCTGCGCGAGCGAGAGGTCCACGAAGATGACGCCGCGTTCGACGACGTGCACGCCCAGGTAGGCGTGAATGCCCGCGAGGATGAGGCTCGCCACGAACGGCGCGGCCAGGAAGCTGAGAACCGTCGCGTCCATATCGTCCCCTGTCTCCTATTTCGCGGACGCGGCCTTGATCGCGTTCGCGAGCAGCGACACGTCATAGTCGAACAAGGCGAGGAAGTCCGTTGCCTCCTTGACGCCGCCGACCGAGGGGGGCATGACCAGCACGGTGGCGCCCGTCGCGCGGGCGATCGATTCCGGGGTCTTCAGATCGAAATACGGCTCGACGAGGATCAGCTTGACGTTCTGCCGCGTCATCTCCTGTATCAGGTCCAGCGTGTGGCCCGGGCTCGGCGGGATGCCCGGCCGCGGCTCGACGTAGCCCACGATGTCGAGGCCGAAGCGATCCGCGAAGTTCGGGAAGGACCGGTGATACGTGACGACCTTCGTGCCCGTGTACGGCGCCATCACCGCGAGCCACCGTTTCTCGGCGTCCGTGAGTTTCGTGCCGAACGCCGCCAGGCGCTGGTCGAAGTACGCGCGATCGTTCGGCCGGAACTGTGAGAGCTTGTCGGCAATGGTCTTCGCGATGGCGCGACCGTTCTCCGGGTCGAGCCAATAGTGGGGGTTCCCGAGCGGATGGACGTCGCCCATGGCGCGCGTGATCTGTCCCGTCGGGATCTCCAGAATCCTCACGCCCTGCGACGCGTCGAGGTAGCCGTCGGCGCCAACCTGCACCCGCGCGTTGCGGCTCTGCTGGATGAGCGGCGGCAGCCAGCCGATCTCCAGCTCGCGCCCGACGACGATCAACAGGTCGGCCTTCTGCAGCTTCAGGATGAAGCTGGGTTTCGCCTCCACGAAGTGCGGATCCTGGTACCCGCGGGCAATCGATTCGACGGCGATGCGATCGCCGCCCACTTCCCGCGCGAGCGAGGCGAGGTCCTCCGTCGTGGTGACGACGATGAGCTTCTGATCGGCGGCGAGAGCCGGCCCGGTCAGGGAGGCGAGCGACAGCGCGACGAGCGCGAAGATGGCGAGGAATCGGATCTTCATGGAGTCATGCCTTCTAGAAGGGGTGCGCACCGTGCGCGCCGATCGCAAACTGCACCTGGAACAACAGCTCGTTGGCGGTCTCGCTCCGGGCGTATCGGGTGCGCCGGTACATCCCGCGGATCTGGCTGAACTCGCTCGGCCAGTAGGTCAGGACCGCCGCGAGACCGGTGTCTAGGACCGAGGCGTCGGCGGCGCGGCCGGAGCGATCGACGCGCGCCCCGACGAACCACCGCCGGGCGAACTGGTAGTCGCCCGAGACGTAGTAGCCGAAGGCCCGCTGGACGCCATTGAACTGCTGCCGGCGGCTCCACACGAACTCGGTGCGCCCGACGAACGAGCGGTAGATCGCGCGGCGCAACGGCTTGTACCGAACGGTCGCATCGGCGCCGAACAGCCGGGTCGTGAACCGGCCAAGGTCGTCGCCGTTGCTTACGCCGGCGTCGTTGTGGCCGGCCAGGAATGACGTCCCCAGGTCGATGTTCGTCGACTCGTTGATGTCCTGGTAGGCGCGGAGGCGCCCGAGGTAGCCCAGATCGCCGGCCCGGCTCGCGCGCAGCACGTCGCCGGCGCTGCCGCGGGCGACCTGCCCGGTGATCTCGAGGAAGATCCATGGGTTCGGGATCAGGCGCGCCGCGGACACACCGGCATCGGCGATGCCCTCGTCGCCGCCCAGAAGATTGCGCATGACCAGAGGCCGGTCCGGCCACGGCAGCGTGTGCGGATGCTGGCCGTTGGTCTTGCCGAAGGCCGTCCGCATCTGGCCCACCTTCAGCAGCAACCCGCCCGGGATCGTCGGGAACGTGACGTAGCCCTCCTCGAGGTTGGCGCCGTCCGGGCCGATCGACACGAAGACGTCCGCCCGGGCGTACGGATCGACCGCTGCCTGGAACGATACCTCCGCCTCCCGCAGTTCCAGCGACGGCGAGGGCGCGACGGCGTTGTGCCCGGCCGCGCCCATGGCGCTGCCGATGACCGCGATATCGGGGTTGAACACCTTCGACGAGGCGACCGGGGCCGCCGGCGCAGGCGGCTCGGGCCGAGGCGGGGCCGGCGCCGTGGCTGTCTGCAACGCCGCCATCGCGGTCAGCCGCGCTTCGAGCGCGGTCAGACGGGCACTGTACGAGTTTCGGAGGTCTTCGATGTCCTGGCGCAGGCTGGCGATCTCACGTACGAGCGCTTGCGGATCTGCGCTCGCGCCCTGCGACGACGCCGGCGCGCCGGGCACGGGCGGTGCCTGCGCCCGGGCAGGCTGCGCGGCGGCCGCCAGAATGAGCACGAAGATCACGGGCACCGACACCAGGACTTGTTGCATGCGTTCCTCCACGCGACGCCGCACAGGTCGAACCGCTGAGGCTGGGCACGCCTGCGACGCCCAACGGCCCGGCGGCCGCTGGGCTCACGGTGAGCAGCGCTTCAGGTCAGGGAAAGAGCGCCGCGAGCCCGCGGCCCATCGTAGCACCCGGGACGGAGTCCTGGCCCGTCGCCGTGCGCAGAGGGCGATTGTGCCCGGCACGGGCAGTCTCGTGGTCACGGCGAGATTGGTCGGTCCTCTTGGCTCGGCCGCGAGCGTGCGATTCTTGACAGATGCGAACAATCCCGCGTATTGTCCTGGAATAGGGCTTGCCTCAAATTCCAGCCCGGACATGAACTGGTAAGACCACCTCGCTCCCACGCTGGCGCGACCCACATGGACGCCACAGGCGGATTCACCGGAGTTTCTGATGAACCTTGAAGAACTGACACGGCTGTACGACTTCACCGGGAGGACGGTCGCCGTCACCGGCGGCACCGGCATCATCGGCGCGGCGATCGTTCGCGGCCTCGCGTCCTGCGGCGCCAACGTCGCGGTGCTCGATCGGAACACCGCACCCGGTCCGGCGCTGCTGGAGTCGATTGGCCCCCATGCCAGCCACGTCGAGGTGATTGCGACCGACGTGCTCAGCCCCGACAGCATCGGCCAGGCGCTCGACGCCACGCTGAAGCGCTTCGGGACGGTCGACGCGCTCGTCAACGGCGCCGGCGGCAACCATCCCAAAGCGACCTCCAGCAAGGACGTCCCGTTCTTCGACCTTCCGCCGGAGGCCATCCGGTGGGTCTTCGACCTGAACATCCTCGGCACGATCCTGCCGTCGCAGGCGTTCGGCCGCGTCATGGCGCACCAGGGCGCCGGCACGATTCTCAACATCTCGTCGATGAATGCGTTCCGGCCGCTGACGCGCATCGCCGCCTACTCGGCCGCCAAGGCCGGCGTCAGCAACTTCACGCAGTGGCTCGCGGTCTACCTCGCGCAGGAGTACTCGCCGAAGATCCGGGTGAACGCCATCGCTCCCGGGTTTCTCCTCACCGACCAGAACCGGTTCCTGCTGACGGACAAGGACACCGGCGAGCTCACCGCGCGAGGCCGGTCGATTCTCGCGCACACGCCCATGGGCCGGTTCGGCGTCACCGACGACCTGATGGGCGCCGTGCTCTGGCTGCTCTCCCCGGCCTCGGCCTTCGTCACCGGCATCGTGCTTCCCCTCGACGGGGGCTTCTCGGCGTTCAGCGGCGTCTGACGCGGCCGCGCGCCATCCGGGAAAGGCAGCGACGGACATGGTCATCGGAGCAGGCAGCTACGATCGTCATCTGACCGACGGTGACGTGCGGCGGCTCGTCGGCGACGGCCTGGCCGGCGTGCCGGTCGACGGCCGCCGCGTCCTGGTGCTCATCCCCGACGGCACGCGCACGATGCCGATGCCGCTCATGTTCGACGTCCTCACCGGCACGCTGGGGCCGCGCGTCGCCGCGCTCGACTTCCTCGTGGCCCTCGGCACGCACCAGCCCATGACCGCCGAGCAGCTCGGCCGCCTGGTCGGGCGCCCGGTCGAGGGCGGCATGGCGGGCCGGAGCCGGATCTTCAACCACCGGTGGGATCTGCCGGAGACGTTTGCGGACCTCGGCACGATTCCCGCGCGGGAGATCGCGGCGCTCTCGGGCGGGCGTCTGGAGCGGGACGTGCAGGTGGCGCTCAACCGCCTCCTGCTCGATTACGATCACATCCTCATCTGCGGGCCGGTCTTCCCTCACGAGGTCGTGGGCTTTTCCGGCGGCAACAAGTACCTCGTGCCGGGGATCGCGGGCCCCGAGGTCATCAACTTCACGCACTGGCTCGGCGCCCTCATGACGGCCAGCGCGGTCATCGGGGCCGGCTACACGCCCGTGCGGGCGGTCATCGACCGCGCAGCGTCGCTCGTGCCCCGCCCGATCACCTGCATCAGCCTGGTCGTCACGCACGACGGCGTGAACGGGATCTTCACCGGGACGCCGCAGGAGTCGTGGGAGGCCGCGTCGGCCCTCTCGGCGCAGACGCACATCACGTGGGTCGACCGGCCGTTCACCCGCGTGCTGTCGGTCATGCCCGCGATGTACGACGACCTCTGGACCGCGGCGAAAGGGACCTACAAGCTCGAGCCGGCGGTGGCCGACGGCGGCGAGGTGGTGATCTACGCGCCGCACATCACCGAGATCAGCTACACCCACGGCCGGATCATCGACGAGATCGGCTACCACTGCCTCGACTACTTCCTCAAGCAGTGGGACTCCTTCTCCGGGTACCCCACCGGTGTCGTCGCGCACTCGACACACGTCAAGGGCCTCGGGAGCTACGATGCGGCGACGGGCGTGGAGACGCCGCGCATCCGGGTGACGCTCGCCACGGGGATTCCCGAGGAGCGGTGCCGCCGCGTCAACCTCGGATACCAGGATCCGGCGACGGTGGACTTCGCCGCGTGGACCGGGCGGGACGCCGAAGGCATCCTGCTCGTGCCCCGTTCGGGCGAGGTGTTGTACCGCCTCTCGCGGGCGGCAGAGGGAGCCTCACATGCAGTGTGACATCGGCGTCGTCGGCCTCGGCGTGATGGGCGCCAACCTCGCGCTGAACATGGAGCGGAACGGGTTCGCGATCGCGGGCTACGATCTCGAGGCCGCGAAGGGCCAGGCGTTCCTGGCCGGGCCCGCGGCCGGGCGCAAGGTCGAGATCGCGGCGTCGCCCGACGCGCTGATGGCACTGCTGAAGAAGCCCCGCCGCGTGCTCATGATGGTGCCGGCCGGCGCCCCGGTCGATAGCGCCATCGCCCACCTGAAGCCGCACCTCGAGGCCGGCGACATCCTGATCGACGGCGGCAACTCCTGGTTCCTCGACACCGAGCGGCGCAGCAAGGCCCTCGCCGCGGACGGGTTCCATTACATCGGCACCGGCGTGTCGGGCGGCGAACAGGGCGCGCTCTGGGGGCCGGCCATCATGCCGGGCGGCCAGCGCGAGGCCTGGGACGCCCTGGCGCCAATCCTCCGTGCGATTGCGGCCAAGGCCGACGATGGCGAGCCGTGCGTGGACTACATGGGGCCGGGCGGGGCGGGCCACTACGTCAAGATGGTGCACAACGGGATCGAGTACGGCGACATGCAGCTCATCGCCGAAACGTACGACCTGTTGTCGCGGGGCCTGAGGCTGCCCGCCAGCGAGCTCTCCGCGATCTTCAGGGGCTGGAACGCCGGCGAGTTGCGCTCCTACCTCGTCGAGATAACTGCCGACGTGCTCGCCAAGACCGACCCGGAGACGGGCAGGCCCCTCGTCGATCTCATCCTGGACGAAGCCCAGCAGAAGGGCACCGGGAAGTGGGCGAGCCAGCACGCCTTCGACATCGGCGCACCGATCCCGACGATCAACGCGGCGGTCGAGAGCCGGATCCTGTCGGCGCTGAAGGCCGAGCGCGTGCAGGCGAGCCGCGTGCTCCACGGCCCTGAGCCCCGCTACGACGGCAGCCGCGACACGCTGGTGGAGGCGGCGCGCGGCGCGCTCTACGCGAGCAAGATCACGTCTTACGCCCAGGGGTTCGGCCTGTTGCGCATGGCGTCCGCCGAGTACCACTACGGCCTCGACATGGGGACCATCGCGCGCATCTGGCGGGCGGGCTGCATCATCCGCGCGTCGCTCCTCGGTGACATCACCGCCGCCTTCGGGCGCGACGCGGCGCTCCCCAACCTGTTGCTGGACGACGCGTTCGGGCAGGCGGTCGAAAGCCGGCAGGGCTCCTGGCGCTTCGTCATCCAGGCGGCCGTCGAGATGGGAATCCCCGTGCCCGCGATGAGCGCGTCGCTGTCGTACTTCGACGCCTACCGCAGCGAGCGGCTGCCGGCCAACCTCACCCAGGGCCAGCGTGACTACTTCGGCGCGCACACGTACCGGCGCGTCGACAAGCCCGGGGTCTTCCATACCGAGTGGTGAGCGTCGCCACCTCCGTGTGCAGGGAGCGCGTGACATGAGTGAGGGCCTCACGATCAAACCGTCCGGCGCCATCGACCTCCTCTCGCTCGGGGCGCTGGTCCACCGCCTCGACCCGGGCATCATTCCCTTCCGCAAGGCGACGAGCTGCGCGATCCACGTGAGCGGCGGTGAGTTCAACGTGGCCGCGAACCTCGCGGATTGCTTCCGGCTCAGGACCGGGGTCGCCGCCGCGATGGTCGACTACCCCATCGGCGATTTGATCGCCGAGCGCGTGCGGGCGATGGGCGTCACGCCGTTCTACAAGCGCTTCGCCCACAACGGCGTCAACGGCCCGAACATGGCGACCGTCTACAGCGATCGCGGCCACGGCGTGCGCGCCCCCGTCGTCTTCTACAACCGCGCCAACGAGGCCGGAGCGCTCCTGAAGCCCGGCGATTTCGACTGGGCCGCGATCTTCGCCGGCGGCGTGCGCTGGTTCCACAGCGGCGGGATCTTCGCCTCGCTGTCGGCGACGACCGGGGAACTCATCATCGAGGCCATGAAGGCGGCCCATGCCGCGGGCGCCGTCACCTCGTTCGACCTCAACTTCCGCGAGAAGCTCTGGAGCATCTGGGGCGGCCAGAGCAAGGCGGTCGATGTCATCGGGCGCATCGCTGAGCACGTCGACGTGCTGGTCGGGAACGAGGAAGACCTCCAGAAAGGGCTCGGCGTCCCCGGCCCCGAGGTGGCGGCCACATCGAAGCTCGACCCGAGCGCGTTCTTCGCGATGATCGACAGCGTGACGAAGAAGCTGCCGAACGTGAAGGCGGTCGCCACCACGCTGCGCGAGGTCCACTCGACGAATCACCACAGCTGGAGCGCGGTCGCGTGGGTGAACGGGAAGTCGTACGCGGCGCCGACGTGCGAACTGGACGTGCTCGACCGCGTGGGCGGCGGCGACGGGTTCGCCGCCGGCTTCATCTACGGGCTGCTCGCGGGCGAATCACCAGACGAGGCGGTCAAGCTCGGGTGGGCGCACGGCGCGCTGCTCACGACGTTCCCGGGCGACACGACGATGGCGACGGTCGAGCAGGTGCGGGCATTCGCGAAGGGCGGCTCGGCGCGCATTCAGCGGTAGGTGGCGATTGGCCCGCCGGGCCTGAAAGCCCGGCCTACAGTTGAGCACGTAGCCCGGGGGTTCAGCCCCCGGGCCGCCCGCGCGCCGCACGGATGCGGGTCCGAATCGTGCGGCCGACCGCTTCGGCGACGCAGATCTCCATTTCGCCGTTCCGGCACGGCTCCACGACACCCAGCCGGCTGACGGACGCCCCATTCGTCAGCGCCTCGAACTCGAGGCGCCCGCCGCCGCGCGCCACCGTCGCCGTGCGATCGCGAACCGTGATGGCCGACGGCGTGGCGCCGTCCGAAGCCAGCATGGGCCACACGTGGCGGACGGCATTGATGTCGCCCTCGACCTCGTGCTCGATCTCGACCGAACCAGCCGCCAGGTGTACCCGCTCCCGGACCGCGCGCGCATCACCGCGGAGCCGGCCGCGGTAAGTGATTTCGAGTGCCACACGCGCGGGTGATGCCTCAACGAGCCTGAACCCGGGAGGCTGAAGGTCGGCGCTTCCGTGGTTGGACAGCGCGTTCCACAACAGGGGCCGGCTGCGCCATCCCGGGCCCAGCGCCGCGTTCCGGCCCGGCGGGGCCGGCGTGCGGTACGCGGGTTCGGAGACCACGCCGTCGGAGAGCGTTGCCGGATCCATGGCCCGATGGTGGATGCGCAGGATCCCGGTCGGGTTGTAGTGCAGGTCGGCGCCGGTGTCGATCTCGACGTACGTGCCGGCGGCGTTGGCGAACACCTTGTGGAACGCCGGCTGGAGCGCGAATGCGAATCCTCCCACCTCCGCCGGACAGGGCGCCTCGGCAGTGCGGTCGTCCGCGAGTGACCACGCGATGGCCAGCATCGCCGCCGCCAGGAGGTTGTACTGCGAGTGAAACGAGTACGACTCGTAGCCGTGGCGCAGGCTCGGGTCCATCCGGTTCTTGACAATCCACAGCTCGCCCGATGGCCGGACCCATCGCAAGATCGACTGCAGCGACAGACGCGCCGCTCGTGTACAGGCGCCGGCGGCCGCCCTGTCTCCGCGCCGCGCGAACCGCGACGCCCACGACTCGAACGTCACGGCCTGCTGCGCCTCGTTCCACTGATGATGGGCGCTCCGGCCGCCGCACGGCAGCTCGCCCCACGGCGACTGCATGAGCAGTGACGTCCAGGCACCCCGTTCGACGAGGGCGCCCAGCACGGCTGCATGGATGCCCGTGTACCCGCCGTCCAGGAGATCCAGCGACCACAGTCGGGCAAAGTGGTCGTAGGCCATGGGATCGTTCGGATCGCGGTACGTGCCCCAGGGAGTGAAACGCTCCAACTGGCGCGCCAGCGAGGCGTCAACCCACGCGCCTCCGGAGCCGTATCCGGCATGCGTGCGACGCGACTCCCCCGCCGCGGCGACGAGATTCCAGTTGTTGAAGGACGCCGCGGCCGGCTGGCCGCGATAGATGCGCCCGGGATCGACGCGCGCGAGGCTCCGGCGCCACGCGGCGGCGGTGGACTCAGTCACGAGCGGGCCGAGGACGCGATCCGCGTGCATCAGGAGCACGGTGTAGAAGTCCGCGTGGCCATCGGCAGCCCTTCCGTCCGCGAGGTCCGCCGACGCGGCCTCCATCGCCTCGACCACTGCCGGCAGCAACGACGCGTCCCGGCCGGACGCGCAGACGACGCCGGCCGCCAGCGCGAAGGCGGGCGTCGAGGTACCGCGTCTCGGCGTGCTCGTACGGGTCGATGATGGCGCCGCGCGCGTCCTGGTGCGCTGCGAAGAATCGGACGATGCCGCTGATGATGCGGAGGTACTCGCCGCGCCCCAGCCCGGTCGGGGCCCAGCCGGCGGGAGGGACGGACTGGTCCCTGCGGAACTGCTCGACGATGCCCGACAGCGGGAAGTCGCCGAACCGTGCCTGCGCGGCGTCGCCCGGCCGCTGCTGCGCTCTCAGGCCGAGGGCGGGCACGACCGCCGCCACGCTCGAGAGGAATCGCCGCCGCGTCCAGTTCATACAGGCAGCGGCCAGGTCACTTCGCCAGAGCGATCATCTCGCTGCCCGCCAGCAGCAACGCGCCGGTGCCGTAGACTTCGGTGCTGTCGGCGCCCGCAGTCCCGGGCTCGGCGCCGATCTGCTGGACCCAGCCGAGCATGCCGTCCGGGTGCACGGCACGGACGAGCGCGACCCACCCGCGCCTTGCCGCGGGCTCATAGACCGCGCGGTCCAGCACGCCGCGGTTGACGCCCCAGGCCAGCGAGTAGACGAAGAAGCCCGTGCCGCTCGTTTCGGGATTCGGCCGGCTCTCCGGATCAAGCAGGCTGGAACGCCAGTAGCCATCGGCGCCTTGGGCCGCAAGGACGGCCGCCGCCATCTCCTTGAAGAGGGTGACGTAGCGGCCGCGATCCCGGAAGTCCGCCGGCATGTCATCCAGCATCCTGGCGAGACCCGCAATCACCCAGCCGTTGCCGCGGCTCCAGAAGACCTTCTTGCCGTTCTGCTCCCGCTGGTCGAAGTACCGGCTGTCGCGGTAGTAGAGGTGCTCGTCGCGGTCGTAGAGGTAGTCCGTCGTCTTCCACCAGAGGCGGTTCGCGAGCTCCAGGTACTTCGCGTCGCCGGTCGCGGCGCTCATCGCCGCCATCGCTGGCGGCCCCATGAAGAGCGCGTCGCACCAGGCCAGCTCGCGCATCTCGATCGCGTTGCCCCAGACGAGCGGCTCGTCGAACTTGCGCGTGGCGAGGAAGTCGAAGAGGGCCCGCGACGGCGCGATTATCTTCGCATCGCGATCGCGCATGTAGAGCTGCGCGTAGGTGGCCGCCACCGCGTAGTCGTCCGCGTGGCCCGGGCGCAGGCCTGGACGCCACTGGTTCGCCACGCCCATGGCCCTCATCGCGCCGAGGTACTTCGAGTCGTCCGTCACGCGGGCGAACGCCATCATGCCGGTGTAGTAGGCAGCCTGCGTCCAGTCATAGGGCGCGTGCGTCGACGGATGGGCGATCTGCCAGCCGGCGGCCGCCGACATCACCTTGAGGATCGCGGCCTTCTCGACGTCCGTCGGGTAGGCGGGCGGCGTTCCCGCCCCGGCCGCCGCAGGGGGCTGCTGCGCCCAGGCGGCCGACGCCACCAGCAGGCACGTCGCCACCCAGGTCCCGATCCTCGTCGTCGTGTGCGTCATCGCCCGGTCCCTCCCTGCACCGCGCCGGGGCGGCTTCTTGCCTGCGGCCCGGTCGCGGCGCCCATTATCCCCGATCCGGCCGCCCGGCGGCCGCGAGGGCACCACGGCCGGGGCCGGCGGGACTTGATAGAATGCCCGGAGCGTCCTGTCCGGAGTCCGAGCCCCCTGGCCGGCACACACCTATGGATATTGAGATTGCCGTCATTCCCGTCGCCGGACTCGGCACGCGGCTGTTGCCCGCGACGAAGTCCCAGCCGAAAGAGATGCTGCCCGTCGGCCGCAAGCCCGTCGTGCAGTATGTGGTCGAGGAGCTCGCCCGCGTCGGCACGAAGCAGCTCCTGTTCGTGACCGGGCCCGGCAAGACCTCGATCGAGAACCACTTCGATATCAATGCCGAGCTCATCCAGACGCTGCGGGAGGCCGGCAAGGAAGAGCTGTTGGAGGAGCTGTCCTTCGAGCGCGCCGCCGTGCAGTTCTTCTACACGCGGCAGCGCCAGGTTCTGGGCCTCGGCCACGCCGTGCTGTGCGCGAGGTCGTTCGTCGGCCGGCGCCCGTTCATCGTGGCGCTGGGCGACTCGATCATCGGCATGCACGCCGAGAGCGACGTCGTCCGGCGCATGGCGCGCTGCTTCCTCGAGCGGGACGCCCTGGCGGTCATCGCCTTCGAGGAGGTGCCCCGGGACGAGGTCGTCCACTACGGCATCGCGTCCCCCCGGACCGGCGGCGACATCTTCGAGCTCGGCGACGTCGTCGAGAAGCCGACGCCGGAGGAGGCGCCGAGCACGCTGGCCATCGCGGCGCGCTACGTCCTGTCGCCGGCGGTGTTCGACGCGCTGGAGCGGACGCCGCCCAGCACGAACGGCGAGATCCAGTTGACCGACGCGATCCGGACGCTCATCCGCCAGGGGGGCCGGGTCTACGGCGTCCGGCTGCACGCCGACGAGCCGCGTTACGACATCGGCAACATCGACGCCTACTTCCGGGCGTTCGTGGAATTCGCCCTCGCCGATCCGCGCCACGGCGCGGCGCTGCGCCAACACCTGGAGACGCTGCTTCATGTTCCTCACCCGTAAGCGCGCCTACGCTCGCGCGGGCCTCGTCGGCAACCCGTCCGACGGCTACCACGGCAAGACCATCTCGGTGAGCGTCCGGAATTTCTGGGCGGAAGTGGTGCTCTACGAGTGGGACTCGGTCGACATCGTGCTGGCGGAAGGCGACCGGGCGCGGTTCGACTCGGTGCAGGAACTGACCCGGGACGTGCGCCTGCACGGCTACTACGGCGGCATCCGGCTCATCAAGGCCACCATCAAGCGGTTCGTCGAGTACTGCGAGGCCGAGGGGCTGCCGCTGCACCCCCGCAACTTCTCGATCCGGTACCAGTCGACGATCCCGCGGCAGGTCGGCCTGGCGGGATCGAGCGCGCTCGTGACCGCCACGCTGCGCTGCCTGATGGAGTACTACGGCATCACGATCCCGATCGAGGTCCAACCGACCTTCACGCTCAAGGTCGAGCAGGAGGAACTCGGCATCAACGCCGGACTGCAGGACCGCGTGATCCAGGCGTACGAGGGGCTGGTCTACATGGATTTCGACCGGTCCTGCCGGCGCGTGGTGGGCAGCCTCGCGTGTTACCACTACGAGCCGCTCGACCCGGCGCTGCTCCCGCCGCTGTACGTGGCGTACCACGTCAGTCTCGGGGAGCCGACCGAGGTCTTCCACAACAACATCCGCGAGCGCTACAACCGGGGGGAGGCGCTGGTGGTCGACGGACTGGCACACGCCGCGGAACTGGCGGCCGCCGGCCGCGACGCGCTGCTCTCGGGCGACGTGGAGCGGTTCTCCGCGCTCATGGACGAGAACTTCGACACGCGCCGGCGGATCTACGCCCTGCCGCCCTGGCAGATCGCGCAGATCGAAGCGGCCCGGGCGTGCGGCGCGAGCGCTCAGTACGCCGGCTCCGGCGGCGCCATCGTCGGCGTCTACCGGGACGGCGAAATGCTGGCGAACATACGCGCCGCCCTCGAGGCCATCGGCTCGTGGACCATCGTTCCGCAGATCACCGAGTGACCGCGCCGCGCTCGTCGATGCCGTCAGCGGCGCGCCCCGGCGGGAACCCGAAGTAGTCCCGCGCGTTGATGAAGCACACGTTGCGGACGAGGCGGCCGAGCAGCGCCCGGTCATCGGGCAGGCAGCCCCGCCGCACGTCTTCACCGAGCAGATTGCAGAGCAGCCTCCGGAAGTAGTCGTGGCGCGAGTACGAGAGGAAGCTCCGCGAGTCGGTGACCATCCCCACGAACCGCGACAGCAGGCCCATGTTCGAGAGCGCGTCCATCTGCGCCTTCATCCCATCGAGCTGATCGAGGAACCACCATCCTGAGCCGTACTGCATCTTGCCCGGGACGGACCCGTCCTGGAAGTTCCCGATCATCGTCGCGATGAGGGCGTTGTCGCGCGGGTTCAGGTTGTACAGGATGGTCTTCGCCAGCTGGTTCGTCTCGTCGAGGCGGTCCAGGAAGCGCGACATCGGCCGGGCGACCTCGAAGTCCCCGATGGAATCGAAGCCCGTGTCTGGCCCGAGCACCCGACGCAGCCGCGTGTTGTTGTTGCGGAGGGCGCCCAGGTGGAACTGCTGGACCCAGCCCCGGGCATGGTCGAGGATCGCGAGTTCGTGGACCAGGGCGGACTTCAGCTTCAGGGCCGCCCCGGGCTCGAGCGTCTGCCCGGACCGCAACCGGTCCAACGCCGCGTTCGCCTCCGCGTCGGTGCAGGGTTCGGCGAACATCGTCTCGAGGCCGTGGTCCGACGCGCGGCAGCCCATCTCGTGGAAGACGTCATGGCGGGCCTTCAGCGCTTCGAGCAGCGAGGACAGGCGTCCGCCGACCGTCCGTCCGGATGCTTGTTCGAGGCGCGCGACGTATGCGTTGAACGCCTGCGGGTCCTCGACGGCGAAGATCTTGTCGGGCCGCCACGTCGGGTACACGCAGGTGTGCGGATCCGGCCGCGCCGCGAGCGTCCGGTGGTCGTCGAGCGAATCGACCGGATCGTCGGTCGAGCACACGACGGCGACGCGGTAGGTCCGCAGCAGGCCGAGCGCGGTGAACTCCTCCTCTTGCAGGCGCTCGTTGCAGCGATCGAAGATCTGGCGGGCGGTCGCCGGCGAGAGCAGCTCCTGCACGCCGAACGGCCGCCGCAGCTCCATGTGCGTCCAGTGGTAGAGCGGGTTGCGGATCGTGTCGGGCACGGTCCGCGCCCACGCCTCGAATTTCTCCCACGGGGACGCGTCGCCCGTGCAGAACCGCTCCGGCACGCCGTTCGCCCGCATGGCACGCCACTTGTAGTGATCGCCGTCCAGCCAGATCTCGGTGATCGTCGCGAACCGGTGGTCCTTCGCCATCAGCTCGGGCGACAGGTGGCAGTGGAAATCGATGATGGGCATGCCGGCGGCGAACCGGTGGTACAGGTCCGCCGCGGCATCGCTCTCGAGCAGGAAGTCCTCGTCCAGGAACGCGGTCATCTCACACCTCCAGCGGGTCGAGTTTCGGAACCAGCAGGTGGTGGATCGCGAACGCGATGAGATACAGCGAGGCGCAGATCCCGAAGAGGATCGCGTAGCCGCCCGTGACATTCCCCGCCCTGTGGAAGCTGTCGAGCAGCCGGCCGGTCAGCCACGGGAACAGGATGCCGCCGAGAGAGCCCGCCATGCCGCCCAACCCGGTAATCGTCCCGATGTCCTTCTTCGCGAAGACGTCGGACGTCGTCGTGAAGAGGTTCGCAGACCACGCCTGGTGCGCGGCCCCGGCCAGGCCGATGAGCAGCACCGCGGGCCAGTCGCCCACCTTGGTGACCATCGCGATCGGGATGACGCAGAGGGCGGGCAGGAACATCGCGGTCTTGCGCGCCCTCGTCACGCTCCACCCCAGCTTCTGGAAATACCCCGGGAGCCACCCGCCCATGATGCTCAGCACCGTGACGATGGCGTAGATCGTCACCAGGAGGATCCAGCTGTGCTTGATGTCGAGGCCGCGGGTGGCCTTGAAGTAGTCGGGCAGCCAGATCAGGAAGAACCACCACACCGGGTCGGTCAGGAACTTCGCGACGACGAAGCCCCACGTCTGGCGGATGCGGAGCGCGCGGCCGTAGCCGAGGGGCGTGCCGCCGGCGGCGGCCTCGTCCTTGTCGCTCCGGATGAACGCGAGCTCGGGCGAGTCGGGCGCCAGCTTCTTCTCGGGCACGTCGTAGAAGGGGAACCACAGGAACAGCCAGAGGAACCCGAGGATGCCCGCGAAGATGAACGCCGCGCGCCACCCGAACGTGATGGCGATGAACGGTACCAGCGCCGGCGCGATGATCGCCCCGACGTTGGTGCCGGAGTTGAAGATGGACGTCGCGAAGGCGCGCTCCCGCTTGGGGAACCACAGCGCGATGCCCTTGATCGCCGAGGGGAAGTTGCCGCCCTCGCTCAGGCCCAGGAACACCCGCGCGCCGAAGAACCCGGTCACCGACCCCACGAGTGCGTGGCACATGGCGGCGACGCTCCAGAGCGTGATCGACGTCGCGTAGCCGATCTTGGTGCCGTATTTGTCGACGAACCAGCCGAACGTGAACAGGCCGATGGCGTACGCCCCCTGGAACGCGGAGTTCACCAGGCCGAACTGCTCGTTCGTCCACCCCAGCTCAACGTCCAGGAACTCCTTGATGAGCGCGAGGATCTGCCGGTCGATGTAGTTGATCGTCGTCGCCAGGAAGATCAGGCTGCAGACGACCCAGCGATACTTGCCGATGACGCGCTCGCTCTCCGTCATGGAATGCCCCTTCAGTGGTGTCCGTCGTCAGTCGGTGGACCATCCCGCGCATCGAGCCGGTCCGGCGGCGCCTCGCGGCCCCCGGCCGCGGCGCCGGCGCCTGTGTCTTCCTTCGTCTGGTCCCGGTAGGCCCGCTCGAGATGGTCCCGCATCGCCCGCCGGGCGCGCTCTGCGTCGCGGGCGCGCAGCGCCAGGTAGATCGCGCGGTGCTCGTCCGCCGCTTCCTTCAAGTCGTGGGCCTGGTCGATCGTCCGTTGGCGCAGCTCCCGGAACTGCTCCGCCACCATGTTCACGAGCGCCGAGAGAATCGGGTTGCCGCTCGCCGCCGCGACCGCCTGGTGGAACGCGATGTCGTGGAGCAGGAACGCCTGCGGGTCGGCCAGCGACGCGAACATCCCGGTGGCCTCGTCGCTCACGGCGATCATGTCTTCCGGCGTGGCATGCTGGGCGGCGAGGCCGGCGACCGACACTTCCAGCACCTGCCGCGCCTGGAACATCTGGTCGCGCGAGAACCCGTGCAGCGTGGCCTGGAACCGGAGCGCCGTCCCCCCGAACGCGGGAGGCCCGCCGGCGATGAACGACCCGGCACCCGGCCGGATCTGGACGATCCCCATCACCGCGAGCGACCGCAGGCCCGCGCGCAGGCTGGGGCGGCTGATTCCCAGCTGGCGGGCGAGGTCGCGTTCCGACGGCAGGCGGTCCCCCGCCTTCAGCGCGCCGCGGCCCAGGAGGCCGCGCACGTGCGAGACGACGAGTTCCGTCGCGACCGAACCCTGATACTCAGGCATGGCACATGAAACCCGTCAGGTCAGACCAATGGGGGGCGGCGTGCGCGTCCACAAGTAACACCAGGCCGGGCGCGTGTCAAGCGGTGACGGGCCTTCGAGGGGCCATTCATGCCTGTCCGCCGGACGCGGCTGCGGGGGTGTCCGGAGCCTTCTCGCGCCGGTTCCGCAGGACCGGTCATGCGGCCATTCGCCGTAATGGTCATACCAACGGGCAGGCCTTCGGTGCCTCCCCTCGGCCAGACGCGCGACGGCCGCGCTACTTCAGCCCGCGCTTCATGAGAAGCGGCTCGACGCTGGGCTCGCGCCCGCGGAACGCCTTGTACAACTCCATGGGATCACGGGTGCCACCCTGCTCCAGAATCGTGCGGAACCCCCGGGCGGTCGCCGGGTCGAACAGTCCCTTTTCACGGAACGCCTGGAACGCGTCCTGGTCGAGCACCTCGCTCCAGATGTAGGCGTAGTACCCCGACGAGTAGCCGCCGCCGGGCCCGAAGATGTGGTTGAAGTACGGGCTGCGGTAGCGCGGGACGATGTCGGGCGGCAGCTGCATCCTTGCGAGCGACGCCTGCTCGAACGCGGTGGCGTCCACGGCCTGGCCCGCCGTCAGGGTGTGCCAATCCATATCGAGGATGGAGGCGGCCAGGTACTCGACCGTGGCGAAGCCCTGGTCGAACTGCGCGGACTTCTTGATCTTCTCGACGAGGGCCAGCGGGATGACCTCGCCCGTCTTGTAGTGCTTCGCGTAGACGTTCAGCACCTCGGGCTCGAGGGCCCAGTTCTCCATGATCTGCGAGGGCACCTCGACGAAGTCCCGCGGGAACCCCCCGAGCCCACGGTAGGGGGACTGCGACAGGAGCGAGCTCAGCGCGTGACCGAATTCGTGGAAGAGCGTCGAGGTCTCGTCGAGGGTCAAGAGTGCGGGCTCGTCGCCCGCAGGACGGGTGAAGTTGCAGACGTTCACGACGATCGGCGTGACCCGCTTGCCATCTTTCATTCGGGTGCCGCGGAACGTGCTGCTCCACGCACCGACGCGCTTCCCGGGCCGCGGGTGATAGTCGCTGTAGTAGACGCCCAGGTGGGAGCCGTCGGCGTTCGTGACCTCGAAGGCCTGGACCTCGGGATGGTACGTCGGCAAGTCCGGGCGCGGGGTGAACGTCAGGCCGTACAGCCGGCTGGCGACGTAGAACGCGCCCCGCCGCACGTTCTCGAGCGCGAAGTAGGGCCGCAGCGCCTGCTCGTCGAGGCTGAAGCGCTGCTGCTTCACCTTCTCCTGGTAGTAGCGCCAGTCCCACGCCTCGAGCGTGAACGAACCGCCGGACGCCTTGATGAGCGCCTGCTGGTCGGCCGCTTCCCTCAGCGCCATGGCGCGCGCGGGCCTCCACAGCTGGTTGAGCAGGGCGTAGACCTTGTCCGGGGTCTTCGCCATGTTCTCTTCCAGCACGTAATCGGCGTGCGTCTTGTAGCCGAGCAGTTGCGCCCGCTCGGCCCGCAGCGCAGCCTGCTGCGCCACGATCGCCTTGTTGTCGTACTGATCGTTGTGGTCGTTGCGGGTGATGTAGGCGGTCAGGATCTGCTTCCGGAGCTCGCGGTTGTCCGCATACTGCAGGAACGGCCAGATGCTCGGCGCCTGCAGCGTGTAGACCCGCTTGCCCGGGAGGCCCGCGGCCTTCGCCGTCTCCGCGCCCGACGCGACGACCGACGGGGGCAGGCCTGCGAGGTCGCCTTCGTTCTCGATGACCAGGCGGTACGCATTCGTGTCGTGCAGGAGGTTGTCGCCGAACCTGATCCCGAGTTCCGAGAGCGCGGCATTGATCGCGCGGAACCGATCCTTCTGCGCCGGTGCGAGGTTGGCGCCTCCCCGGACGAAGGACTTGTACTGCTCGTCGAGCAGCCGCGCCTGCACCGGCGGCAGCCCCAGCTCCGCCCGCTTGTCCCACAGCGCCTTCACCCGGGCGAAGAGCGCCGGGTTCAGCCGGATGTCGTCCCTGAGCGCGGTCAGGAGCGGCGCGACTTCCCGGTTGATCGCCTGCAACTCGGAGGACGTGTTCGACGACTGGAGGTTCGAGAACACCGGGGTCACCCGGGTCAGCAGGTCGCCGGCATCCTCCAGCGCCTCGATCGTGTTGGCGAAAGTCGGCGGCGCGGGGTTATTGGCGATGGCCTCGACGTCGCGCCGCTGCCGGGCGATGCCTTCCTTGATGGCCGGCACGAAATGCGCCGGCTTGATGTCCGCGAACGGCGGGACACCGAAGGGCGTCGTCCAGGCCGCGAGCAGCGGGTTGGCGTCAGGCGGAGGCGCCGCGGGCTGCTGGCCCGCAAGGCTCGCCGGGAACGCAACGGCCAACAGAACCAGGAGGGCGGCGCTCTTGTTCATCACATCGGCCTTTCGTGGAGGGCTGGTTGCCCCGGATGCGGAGGCCCGACGAATCTATCCCCCATGCGCGCAGGGGTCAAGCGGCGGGAGCCCCCTGCGCGGCTTGACTGCCCCGGCCGCTCGCCGGATACTTGGGGGCAGTTCCCTCCGAAAAGGCGGCATACCGATGGCGGAGTTGTACCGCGGCACGTCTTCTCTCCCTGCCGGCGCGGTCTACCGCGTGGAGAAGACGGCCGCCCGCCCCGTCACGCTGCTGCCCGGCCATGACCCCGGGTGGGACTCGGCCCAAGCCATCGCCTGGGGGCCGGACAAGTACCGGACCACGTTCCGGGCGCTCTGGAACGACACCGGGCTCGCCGTGCGGTTCGACGCCTGCGACGACCGCCCCTGGCACACGATGGCGCGCCGCGACGACCCGATCTGGGAGGAGGAGGTCGTCGAGATCTTCCTGGACCCGGCGCGGCTCGGCGGCCACTACGCCGAGGTCGAAATCAGTCCCTCGAACATCCTGACCGATCTCCATATCCTCGAGCCCTGGCCCCGTCTGAACGGCGACAAGACCTGGGACTGGAAGGGCATCGAGAGCACCGTCGTGCCCGGCTCGTGCGGCGGTCTGGCGCCGGGCAGCTGGGTGGCGCTGGTCTGGCTGCCGTGGAGCGGCCTTGCCTCGATGGCGGCCGAGGCTGCACAGGCGGTGCCGCCGGCCGCGGGCGCTCGCTGGCACTTCAACGTGTTCCGCATCAAACGGCCGAACGGCCCCTCGGAGCCGGAGCGGGGCGCGGTCTATGCGGCCTGGTCCACGCCGTCGGGCCCGAGCTTCCACGACCCGGCGGCCTTCCGGGTGATGGAGTTTGCGCCGGCGGGAGCCAACCGGCCGTAGTCGTGCTACAATTCCACAGTCAGGTGGAAGCCCGCCTTCTGTAGCACCCGCGTTGAGAGCCGAATCGAGTCGCCTTCGACTCGCTCCTGCCGCGAAGTTCCCGCTCAGTCACGAGCTGCCATCGAGGGGCGATCCAGGTGGAATCGCCGAGTGTGAATGACGGCCGGCACGACCGGCCGTCCAGAGTCTCGTGAGAAGAGACGAGGAGCAATCGCAATGGGCAGAAAGCTGTATGTCGGCAACCTCCCCTACACGACAGGCGAACAGGATCTCCAGGATCTGTTCGCGGCCTGCGGGCAGGTGGAGTCGGTGAGCGTGATGCGTGACATGGCCACGGGTCGTGCGCGCGGGTTCGCGTTCGTCGAGATGGCCACCGACGCCGACGCGCAGAAAGCGATCGCCGAACTGCACGACAAGCCCTTCGGCGGGCGCAACCTGACGGTCAACGAGGCGCGCCCGCGCACCGAGCGTCCGGGCGGCGGATTCGGCGGCGGCGGGAACGATCGCGGCGGCCGCGGCGGACGGCGGGAATCGCGCTGGTAGTCGCCTCGCGCGACGTCCTGAGCTCGACGGGGGGCCGGCGCGATGCGCCCGTCCCCCGTTTCCTTCTCTGAGTCGTCCCCACGCCCATCGCGTGGAGAACCCCACATGGAGCGAGCGTGAACCGAACCAGACCATCGCTGCAGAAGCGGGAACGAGAGAAAGCCAAGCGCGAGAAGCAGGCCGCCAAGGCCGTGCGCCGCGCCGAGTCGAAGGCGCACAAAGCCACCGGCTCCGGCATGGACGACTCGGATCTCGCCGCCATCATCCCCGGCCCTCAGCCGAAACCCTGGGACGACGACGAGCCGGTCGGCTAGCTAGCGCGCGACGACGACCAGGTCCGTCGATTCGTGAGGCACGTACGGCGTGTCGGCCATCGTGCCGTACAGCTGGCGCACCGTGAATCCCCCCGCCTCCAGGGCCGATTCCATCTCAGGCCGCTTCCAGCCGTGCAGTTCCACGTTGTGGCTCGTAATCACCTCGAGCGCCGGGTCCCCGTCCTGGCGGTAGCGCAGCAGCGAAGGCGTGAAGGTCACGCGGCCGTCCGGGTGGTGCGTCATCACGCGCAGGAAGATCGCCTCGCCCTCCTCATCCTGGATGAACGTGAGCGGCAGGCACCGCTGCCCTGTCTGCACCAGCCGTTCGTAGTTCAGCACCTGGATGACGAGCGGGGCCCCCGGCAACAGGACCGAGTGCACGCCCTTGAAGAGTTGCGACAGCGTCGCGCGGTCGGTGATGTGCGCCAGCGTATTGCCGAGGCACACCGCCCCGCCGAACGGCCCCTTGACCGCCGACTCGACGTGGGCGAGGTCGCCCTGCACGAACTGCACGCCGTCGGGGGCACCGCCTTCCCGAGCCCGCGCGAGCATCGTGTCCGACGCGTCCACGCCGACCACCTCGAAGCCCTTCTCGGCGAAGAGCCGCGCGTGCTCGCCGCTGCCGCAGCCGAGGTCGAGCAGCCGCCGCGATGGCAGCGACGCGAATGGCGCCGCGAGGAACGCCCACTCGCGCGTCAGGCGCTTCGGCCAGGCGATCAGCTTGCGGTAGTCGATATGTGCGTAGTGATTCGTCGGACTCATGCAGGCCCCCCCGTGTCCGACTCTACGACCTGCGGCGCGCCGGCGTCAACCTCGGGGCGTCGGCATGCCTGCTCTGCTCAACGCGGCTCGCGGTATTGTTGCCGCGTTTCGTACAGGGAGAGCCGCGCCGACAGCTCCGCAGCCATCGCGCCCAGGCCCTGGCGCCCGGCCAGCGCGACGGCTTCGCGCGCCGTGGCCGCCGCTTCCTCGAACCGCCCGACCTCTGCGTACGCCGCGGCCAGCGTGTCGAGCGCCATCGCGTCCCCGCGCGAGGTGAGGCGGACCGCCCGTTCGCTCACCTCGATCGCCTTCACGCCGTCGCGAACCTCGTCTTCGGGAGAAGTGGCGAGCAGCCAGCCGAGCCGGTCGAGCAGGAACGGCGTGTCGGGCTCGACGTCCGCGGCCTTCGAGAAGTAGTACGCGGCCCTGGCCCGCTGGCCCAGCTGCCCGTAGGCCTCGCCCAGGTTGCCGTAGGCGGGCGTGTACTTGGGATCCAGCGCCAGCGCGCGTTCGAGGTGCGACACGCCTTCCTCGACCTTGCCGAGCGCGCAGAGCACGGAGCCGAGGTTGGCATGGGCGGGCGCGCTGGAGTCCTTGAGGCGCACCGCCTCGCGCAACTGCGGTTCCGCCTCGGTGAACCGCTGTGCCGTGTACAGGATGACGCCGTAGTTCAGGCGTGCCCTGGGATTGTCGGGGCGTTTCTCCACGGTGTCCCGCCAGAGGCGTTCTTCGCTCCGGAAGTCCAGGTTCCGCCCGTACGCCGACGCCGCAAACGCCACCGCGACGGTGCCGGCGACGAGGGTTGCTGCCACGACGCCGGCCCGCTTTCGCGCGCGCACGTCCGGCACGACTCGAGCGAGCACCTGCCGCCCGATCAGATACACACCCACCACGGCAATCGCCATCACACCCGCGAGCGGCACGTACATGCGCCGCGCCGCGGCAATCTCGGTCGGCAGGGGAAGGATGCTGGACGACGGCGCGAGGGTCGCGACGATCCAGGCGCCGGCGAATCCCCACGGATGCCGCCGGATGACGGCTGCACACGTCGCCGCGAACAGCGCGGTCACGAAGAGCGCGGACGGCCACACGTCCAGGATCGACCTGGCCATGGGCCAGCCGTCGTAGTCGAGGACGAGCGGAGACGGCACGACCGCCAGCCGCAGGTAGTGCGTGATCACGCCGGTCTGAGTCAACAGGTACGTCCAGGGGGTCCAGCCGCCGATGCCGGACCCCACCGACGTCGGCCAACGCTCGTGGGCGACGAGCGCGGCGAGGATCACCCACGTGGCCGCAAGGCCCGCGTAGAGTGCGCGGCGGCGCACCGGAAACGCCGGGCCACGCGGGCCGCCGGGCGGGCCAGCGGGCGGCTCCGGGGCGAACATCCAGTCCCACAACCACACCATTGCCGGCGCGAGCAGCATCGTCTGCTTGCTGCCCATGCCGAGCGCGCAGGCCGCGACGGCGCCGGCGGTCCACCCTCGCCGCGGCGCGTCGGCCACCCCCGCTTCGCCGGCGCGGATGGCGCAGTAGAGCGTCAGGAAGAAGAAGAGGCCCATCAGCACTTCCGTGCGTTGCGCCACGTAGGTGACCGCGTCGGTCAACAGCGGGTGGACGAGCCACAGGAGCGCCACGACGAACGCGAGCGCGGAGGCCTGTTCTCCGAACCGGGGCCGCAGGCGGCCGGACTGGAATGTCCGCCGCACCGCGCCGAAGAGCGCCAGCCCCGCCAGCACGTGCAGCGCCAGGTTCACGGCGTGGTAGCCCCAGACGTTGCGCAGGAACAACGCCGTCCGGCCGGGCTCCCCGCGAGGCCCGGCGGGCCGCATCACGTCGCGCGCTTCAGGGGGCGCCAGGGCATAGTTCAGCGCCAGCGTGAGACTGGCGACCGGCCGCGCGGACACAGGGGATTCGGCCGGCGCCGACATCGCCGTCGTCAGCGGCCAGAGGGTCTTGACGTTCGGGTTCTCGACAATGGCCCAGGTGTCGTCGAAGACGAACACGCCTTCGAAGCTCGTCGAGTAGGCCCAGCCGGCCGCGGCCGCCAGGGCCAGCGCCAGCAGCAGGGTGAGGAGCCCGCGGCGAGGCGGCCGCGCCTCGCGCGGCTGGCGCTGCCTCTGACGTGCGCGGGGCGTGTGTCGAGCGGCCATGGGGTCACACCAGCGACCTAGTTTAGAGTACCTTGACACGTGGAGGACGCATGGACGCCTCGATCCGCGTCGAATCGCGCCTGCCGGACGTCGGCGTCAGCATCTTCGCCGTGATGACCCGGCTCGCGAACGAGCACCACGCAATCAACCTGTCACAGGGATTCCCCGACTTCGACTGCGACCCCGATCTCGTCGACGCGGTGCACCGGCACATGCAGGCGGGCCACAATCAGTACGCCCCGATGCCGGGCGTGGCCGAACTGCGCGAGGCGCTCGCGGCCAAGATCGGCCGCCACTACGGCGCGCACTACGACCCGGCGTCAGAGATCACCGTCACCGCCGGCGCGACCGAGGCGCTCTTCGACGTCATCTCGGCGTTCGTCCACCCGGGCGACGACGTCCTCCTCTTCGAGCCGTGCTACGACGCCTACGTCCCGGTCGTCCGCCTCAACGGCGGGGTACCGCGGTTCGTCACGCTGCGCCCGCCGGACTACCGGATCGACTGGGCCGAGGTTCGCCGCGTCCTCTCCCCGCGCACGCGCCTGCTCATCGTCAACTCGCCGCACAACCCCACCGGCGCCGTGCTCGCGGCGGAGGACCTGGACGAGATGGCGGCCCTGCTCGACGGCACCGGCGTCGTGGTCCTCAGCGACGAGGTGTACGAGCACATCGTTTTCGACGGGCGGCGCCACGAGAGCGTGGCCCGCCATCCGGCGTTGCGGAGCCGCAGCTGCGTGGTGAGTTCCTTCGGCAAGACCTGCCACACGACTGGCTGGAAGATCGGGTACGTCGCGGCTCCGCAGGCGCTCACCGCGGAAATCCAGCGGGTGCACCAGTTCGTCACCTTTGCCGCCAACACGCCCATCCAGCTGGCGTACGCCGAGTACACGGCGCGACGCACCGGCTACGAGGACCTCGCGGCGTTCTACGAGGCCAAGCGCGACCGGTTCGTCCATCTCCTGGAGGGCTCCCGCTTCACGCCGGTGCCCTGCCACGGGACCTACTTCCAGATCCTCGACTACTCGCGAATCGACGACGCGCCGGATGCCGCCTTCGCGATGCGGCTCCTGAGGGAGCACGGCATCGCCTCGATCCCGACGTCGGCCTTTCTCTACAATAGCGAGGCGCCGCGCGTGCTCCGGTTCTGCTTCGCGAAGCGGGACGACACGCTGGAGCGGGCCGCCGAACGATTGCGGGCCGTGTGACGGCGCATCCGGCGCCGCGCGCCGGGAGCGTTCAAAGGAAGGCGACCATGAATTCCGGACCGGTGGTCATCGGGGTGGCGGGAGGGTCGGGGTCCGGCAAGACCACGGTCGTGCGTCGCATCGTCGAGAGCCTGGGAGACGACCAGGTGACCGTGCTCGAGCACGATCGCTACTACCGCGATCGCAGCGACCTGCGCCTCGAGGAGCGCGCCGCGCTCAATTACGACCATCCCGACTCGCTCGAGACTGATCTGATGGTGCGCCATCTGGAGGCGCTGCGCCGGGGCGAGCCGGTGGACGTGCCGGTGTACGACTTCGCGCGCTACGCCCGGCTCGCGGCCGTCGAGACCGCCCGGCCCAAGCGCGCGATCATCGTCGAGGGCATCCTGATCTTCACCGATGCCGCGCTGCGGCGGCTGCTCGACGTGAAGGTGTTCGTGGACGCGGACGACGACATCCGGTTCATCCGGCGCCTCCGCCGGGACGTGTCGGATCGGGGCCGGACGATGGACTCGGTGATCGAGCAGTATCAGAACACCGTGAAACCGATGCATCTCGAGTTCGTGGAGCCGAGCAAGCGGTACGCGGACATCATCGTGCCCCAGGGCGGTCACAACACCGTCGCGATCGGCATGCTGCTGACTCTTATCCGGAGCATGGCGGCTTCGTAGCGGGACGTTCTGGATCCGCTAATCTGCAGCCGCCATCCAAAACTCCGGATTCCCCAAGTCCCCTGCTTGGGGACGGGGCGAAAACAGCGGCAATTGACGGGGTTTCCGCAGTGGGCGGGTGGCCCCCTCCTTGCTTTACACGTGACAAGGTACAGGCTCGTACTGTATCGTTTGTAGTTTGGAGTGCCTTCGTCGGGGCTTCGCCTGGGCCAATCCTCATAACCGGGCGACGCCGAGTTGGTGGAACTGAGGAGGAGGTTCTATGCGAATTAAGGGTCTGGTTTGCACGCTGGCCCTGCTGCTCATCGTCGGCTTCGCCGGCGGGGCCTGGGCACAGGAACAGACCGGAGGCATCCAGGGAGTCGTCAAGGACTCGTCTGGAGCCGTGCTGCCGGGTGTCACCGTCGAAGCCCGCAACGCGGAAGGGCGGTCGCAGACGGCGGTCACGAACGAGAACGGCGTCTACAGATTCCCGGCCCTTCCGCCGGGAGTCTACGAAGTCACGGCGACGCTGCAGGGCTTCAACCCCTCGAAGGTCGGCAATGCCGCCATCGAGCTGGGCAAGCTCCTGTCGATCGACCTCACCCTGGCCGTCGGCGGGGTGACGGAAAGCGTCCAGGTCACCGGCGAGTCGCCGCTCATCGACACGAAGCAGAACGCGTCGTACGCGACGATGCGGCAGGACGTGATCGAGCGCATGCCGAAGGGCCGGGACTTCACGTCGATCCTGAAGCAGGCGCCGGGCGCGCAGGCCGAGTCGAAGGCCGGCGGCGAGGCGCAGATCGACGGGGCGTCAGGGGCCGAGAACCGGTTCGTCGTCGACGGGATGGACACCACTGCCCTGCAGACGGGCACGTCGGGCAAGACGATGCTCCTCGACTTCATTCAGGAGGTCCAGGTGAAGTCGTCGGGCTACAACGCCGAGTTCGGCGGCGCGCTGGGCGGCGTCGTGAACGCGATCACGAAGTCGGGGACGAACTCGATGCGCGGGCAGCTCGGGGCCTACCTCCAGAGCAGCGCGTTTTACGGAGCGAAGCGCAACAGCCCGGGCTTCGACGCGTACAACTCGAACATCGCGATTCCCAACCAGGTCTACCCCGACGACAAATGGCTGTACTACAGCCCAATCGTCGACATCGGCGGCCCGATCTTCAAGAACCGGATGTGGTACTACGCCGGCTACGCGTTCACGCGGAACCAGTACAACAAGGACGTCACCTTCTACAGTGATCCGCAGCGTGTGCAGCGGCACTTCGACTGGTGGTCCAACGCCCACTACATCAACTACAACCTCGCCACGCAGGTCACGAACAGCCTGCGGGTGAAGCTGAGCGGATCCAACCAGCGCAACTCCAACCGGAAGACAGCCCCGGGCTCCGTGGCCGAGAACTACATCTTCCCGGATGGCACGAAGGCGACGAACCAGTTCACCACGGGCACGTTCGACAAGAACGCGGACGGGTCGCTCAACCAGTCGGCGTTCGACAGCCGCTGGATCAAGCAGGGCGGCAACAGCACCAACGACGTCTACTCAGGCAACATCGACTGGGTGGTGAGGCCGACGTTCTTCGTGAACATGTCGGGTGGCTACTACCGGGCCAACAACACGACGCCTCCGGAGTTCCGCGGCGATTCGATCCGCCGCATTTTCGACGTGGCGAATGGCGACGCCTTTATGACGGCGCAGGGATTCTCAACGGTCCCGGCGTCGTTCCAGCAGGTATCCGGCTGGTCGGACGCCATCTCGTCGTCCGGCACCGTCAAGAACATCTTCGACCGGGCGTTCTTCAACGGCAACCTGACGTACTTCATGAACCTGGCCGGGCAGCACACGTGGAAGGCCGGCATGCGGTACGAGCGGTTCGGCAACGACGCGCTCGTCGGCAACGCCAAGCCCGTCGTGGACCTGTGGTGGGGGAATTCGTTCACGAACCAGGACACCGGCCAGGTCGTGAAGGGTAAGTACGGCTACTACGTCGTGACCCAGACCGGCACGATTGGGAAGGTCAACTCGAACAACTACGCCTTCTGGCTGCAGGACAGCTGGGCCGTCAACCCCAGGCTGACCGTCAACGTCGGGGTGCGCACGGAGAACGAGACCATCCCGTCGTACAAGAAGGCCGCAGACGCGATCACGATCAAGTTCGGGTTCAAGGACAAGATCGCGCCGCGCCTCGGCTTCGCCTACGACGTCAAGGGCGACGGCAAGTGGAAGGCCTACGGGAGCTACGGGCACTTCTTCGACATCACGAAGCTGGAGCTGCCGCGCGGCTCGTTCGGTGCCGACCACTGGATCGCCTATAACTGGACGCTGGACACCTACGACTTCTCCAGCATCACCTGCGGCGAAGGCACGTCGGGGTGCCCGGGCACGTTCATCAGCCAGGTGGACTACCGCCGGAGCTCGAACCAGTACGATCCCGTGCTGTCGAAGTACTTCAGCCGGGACATGACCGGCGTCGACCCGAACATGCTGCCGGTGCAGGGCCGAGAGCTGACGGCCGGCGTCGACCATGAGCTCACCCCGGTGATGTCGATCAAGCTGCGCTACGTCCACAAGTGGCTGATCCGCACGATCGAGGATCTGGGCACGTTCATCAACGGCGAAGAGGTGTACCTCATCGGCAACCCGGGCGAGAACTTCGGCAAAGTCATGGAGCCGTTGTATCCCGACTTCCCGACGCCGAAAGCGCAGCGCGTGTACGACTCGGTCGAGCTGCGCCTGACCAAGCGCCTGGCGCACCGCTGGGCCGGCGACGTCAGCTACCTGTGGAGCCGCCTCCATGGCAATTACAGCGGCCTGGCCAGCGCCGACGAGGGCAACCGGTCCGCGGGCGGACGCCTCAGCCCGAACGTGAACCGGTACTTCGACTACACGCTCCAGAACTACGACAAGAACAACAAGTCGGTGATCGGCCCGCTGCCCACCGACCGTCCGCACCAGGTGAAGGTGTCGGGGTCGTACGACATGCCGTGGGGCACGCAGGTCGGCGCCTTCTTCATCGTCCAGAGCGGCACGCCGATCTCCTCGGTGATCCGGTACTCGGGTTACCCGGTGTTCGTGAACGGCCGCGGCGACCTGGGCCGCTCGCCGGTGTTCTCGCAGGTCGACCTCCAGGCGACCCAGGAGTTCAAGTTCGGCAGCCGCTTCCGCGTGGCGATCATGGCGAACGTCGACAACCTGCTGGACCAGAAGGCCTGGACGAACTACTACTCGCCCAACCTCTACGGGCCGCAGAAGTATCGTGAGAGCATCACCCTCACGATGCCCCCGGTGAAGGGCGACCTGACGTCGGCAGCCCTGCTGTACCAGCCGTACAATCCGGATGCCATCGCGGCGTGGTATCGCGGCAAGGGCGCGACGCTGCGCGACAACCCGCTGTTCACGACGCCTGGCTACTTCCAGGATCGCCGC
The DNA here is from genome assembly GCA_963809475.1 of uncultured Acidobacteriota bacterium. GTDB lineage: Bacteria > Acidobacteriota > Vicinamibacteria > Vicinamibacterales > JAKQTR01 > JAKQTR01. Next base: position 1,233,149 of record CAWEJS010000001.1, on the reverse strand, counting down.
CAGATCCGTCTGTCAGCGAAGATCACGTTCTAGCCCGTCGCTAGAGCGGTTTCTCCAGGCCCTCCGGGTTCGCTACCCGGAGGGCCTTCTTTTTTGCTAGAGTCGTGGCCGGCAGCGGAGGCAGCTGTTGAACGCGAGGGGCGTGATATGCGCTGGCAACGTGGCACGAGTGACGCGGACATCGAGGACCGCCGTGGCGAGTCGAGCGGTGGGTTCGGGGGATTCCGGGGGGGCGGCCTGAAGCTCGGCCTGGGGGGCCTCATCATCATCGGCATCCTCAGCCTGCTCTTCAAGCAGAACTTCTTCGCGCTGCTCGGCGATCTGCCGGTCGACACGGGCACGTCATCGTCGGTGCCGGCGGGGACGACGACGGGCGCGGCGACCGCGACGCCGGAGGAGACCGAGCGGTACGAGTTCGTGAAGTTCGTCGTCAACGACGTGCAGGACACCTGGACGAAGATCCTGCCGCAGGAGGCCAACGTCCAGTACGCGCGGTCGAAGCTCGTCGTGTTCCGGGACGCGGTGCAGTCGGCCTGCGGAGTCGCCGACGCGGGCGCGGGGCCCTTCTACTGCCCCGGCGACAACAAGGTCTACATCGACCTGAGCTTCTACGATGACCTGAAAGCCAGGTTCGGCGCCGCGGGCGACTTCGCCCAGGCGTACGTCGTCGCCCACGAGTTCGGCCATCACATCCAGAACGTCCTCGGCATCGACGAGCAGATGCGTCGCGCCCAGCAACGGCGGCCGGACCTGCAGAACGAGCTGTCGGTCCGCCTGGAACTGCAGGCGGACTGCCTCGCCGGCGTGTGGGGGCACTCGACGGGAGAGCGCAAACTCCTCGAAGCGGGAGACGTGGAGGAAGGGCTGAACGCCGCCGCAGCCATCGGCGATGACCGGATCCAGAAGATGTCCGGGCGGAGCGTCCGTCGCGACACGTTCACGCACGGGTCGTCGGCGCAGCGCGTAGAGTGGTTCAGACGCGGCCTCGAGTCCGGCCACATCTCGGCCTGCGACACGTTCGGCAGCCAGTAGTGCCAGGCCTGCGAGCGTGACCGGGTTCGAGTTCGCGACAGCCAGCCGGATCGTCTTCGGTGACGGCTGCTCGGCATCCGTGCCCGAGCTGGCCGCGGGCTTCGGCGCGCGCGTGCTGGTGGTCGCCGCGAGCGATCCGGCCCGCGCCGAGTGGCTCGTGGACGCCCTGCAGGACCGGGGCGCGGACGTCGTGCTGCTGTGCGTCGACGGCGAGCCCGACGTGGCCTTCGCGGCCGGCGGCGCCGAGCTGGCGCGCCGCCGCGGCATCGAGGCCGTCGTGGGCCTCGGCGGAGGCAGCGCGATCGACGCCGCCAAGGCCGTCGCCGCCCTCGCCACGAACGAGGGAGACGCGATGGACTTCGTCGAGGTCGTTGGCCTCGGCCGGCAGCTGACTGCCGCTCCCCTCCCGCTCATCGCCGTCCCCACCACCGCAGGAACCGGGTCGGAGGTGACGCGGAACGCGGTCCTGACAGTCTCCAGTCACGGCGTGAAGGCCAGCCTTCGAAGCCCCCTGATGCTGCCTCGCATCGCCGTCGTCGACCCGCTGCTGACCCGCGATCTGCCGCGGCCGATCACGGCATCGACCGGGCTCGACGCCCTGACGCAGCTCATCGAGCCGTTCGTATCGGTGAAGGCCAACCCGATGACCGACGCCCTGTGCCGCGAGGGCATGGCGCGCGTGGCCCGGTCGCTCCGCCGCGTGTACGAGAACGGCCGGCTCGCCGACGCGCGCGCCGACATGTCGCTCGCCAGCCTGTTCGGCGGGCTGGCGCTCGCGAACGCAGGCCTGGGCGCCGTGCACGGGCTTGCGGCGCCGATCGGCGGCATGCGCCACGCCCCGCACGGCGCAATCTGCGCGGCGCTCCTGCCCCACGTGATGACGGCCAACCTCCGGGCCCTGCACGCGGCCGGGGACGGAGGCGGCGCGCTCGCGCGCATGGCCGAAGTGGGACGGATCCTGACGGGCCGCGCGGATGCCGGCACGGACGACGCGGTGGCGTGGGTGGCGGAGACCGTTCGACGGCTCGACGTCGCGAGGCTCTCGGGACTCGGCGTGACCTCCGCGGACCTGCCCGCCATCGCGGAGCAGGCGCAGCGATCGAGCAGCATGAAGGGGAATCCCGTCGCGCTCACGCCCGAAGACCTGGTGGCAATCCTGACCGCCGCCCTCTGAATCGGATACGTCCGGCGTGGGACTCCGACCCGCAGGCTGCGGGTCCTGTCCGGGCCGTTTCCATCCGTCCTCGGCTGAACTGACGCTGACTCGCCTGCGGTCGGATGGAAAGCGCCCCGGCCACCCGCAGCCGACGGGTCGGCATCGCGGTGCTCATACTCGTCAGTATCAGATCGTCAGCGTCATCCCGTCGTCAGCCGTCTCGTCGTCGAGCGACGGGGCGCGCCGCAGCATGTCCTCGCCCATGTGCGTCAGCAGAAGGCGGCGGCAGGTCAGGGCGTGGCGGTGGCGCTGCAGCGTGCGATAGTCCAAGTGATGCGGCGGCCCGCTCTGATCGCCAACGCACTCGCAGAGAAACACATCAGCGCCATCGGAGAGGGCAACGAGCGCATCGGTCCATTCGGTGTCGCCGGAGAACGCCACCACCCTGTCCGAGAGCGCCACGCGCAGGCCGTAGCACGGGATGGCCGTGGAGTGCTTCACGGTGAACGCCGTCACCTCCGCGGGCCCGACGATGGCCGGACTTCGCTCGGTCCACTCGAGGTATGCCAGGGGAAACCGGAATGGCAGCGTACCCATCCCCGGGAATAGCACGTCCGACACGCGGGCGATCGCGTCCTCCACGCCCACCGGCCCGGCAATGACGAGGGGCCGCGTGCGATTCGTCGCGAAGTGTGCGTCCATCAGGAAGAACGGGACGCCGGCGAAATGATCGCCGTGCAGGTGCGTCAGAGCGATGGCGTCCACGTCCCCGGGCTCGATCGCCTGCCGGCGCAGACCAGCGAGGGCCGATGGCCCGCAATCGACGAGCAGGCTCCCCTCGTCTGACCGGACCAGGGTCGCCGTGTGCAGCCGGCCTCCGCTCCCGAAGGCGTCGCCGGTTCCCAGGAAGCGCAGTTCGACGCCGCTCATGTGCGCGCCAGCAAGGCGATGGCGCCGACGGCCACGCGCACCGCGTTGGCTTCGCCAATTTCGAGGTCGGCTTTCGTCACGTTCTCGCTGCGCGCGCGGTTCACGACCACGCCCGCGACGCACCCGCCTCGGAGCCCCATCGCGGCCGTCAGGGTCAGCACGGTGGACGACTCCATTTCGTAGTTGAGGACGTGGAGGCGCCTCCATTCCTCCGTGATGCCCTGGAACCGGCGCGGCACGTAACCGGAGTAGGAATCGTACCGCTCCTGCCCCGGGTAGAACGTGTCACACGACGCGCTGATGCCGGCCCGATGCGGCACGCCGAGGGCGGCGGCAGCCGATAACGCCGCCTGGACGACGTCCGGGTGCGACACGGCCGGGTACTCGATGGGCGCGTAATGCGTGGAGGCGCCGTCGAGCCGCACCGCCCCGGTCGTGATGATCACCGTGCCGATGTCGATGTCGGCCTGGATGGCCCCCGTCGTGCCGACCCGCAGGAACGTCCGCACGCCGAGTTGGGCCAGTTCGTCGAGGGCGATGGACGCCGAGGGCCCGCCGATCCCGGTCGACGTCACGAGCACCGGCGTCACTCCGAGGTACGCGATCCAGGTCCGGTACTCGCGCTTGCTCGCGAGTTCCCTGCCGCGCTCGAAGGGCGCCGTGCGCGCCAGCGCCTCCACCCGGCCGGGATCGCCCGGCAGGAGCGCGATCGCCGCGCCCTCGATCTGGTCCGAGTCGATGTTCAGATGGTAGACGGTGCGAACGGCCATGGTCTGCTCCCCGAATCCGGCGCCCGGACGGCGCCCTCAGTCCCCGAACCGCACGTCCGCCTGGATCGCCGCCTGCAGGCGCGCCAGGTAGTCGCCGCGCGGGATCTCAATCGCGCCGAAATCCTCCAGAAACGGCGTCAGCCACTGGACGTCGAGCAGGAGGAACCCGCGCTCGCGCAATCGCGCCACGAGCGCCGAGAGGGCGACCTTCGACGCGTCGCTCACGCGGTGGAACATCGACTCGCCGAAGAACGCGCCCTTGAGCGCCACCCCGTACAGGCCGCCAGCCAGGTCCCCGCCGGACCAGACCTCGACCGAGTGCGCCAGGCGGCGTTCGTGCAGCGCGGCATAGCCCTCGATGATCTCGCCGCTGATCCACGTGCCCTCGTCGCGATCGGCGGCACACCCGGCCATCACCTCGCGGAAGGCGCGATCCACCGTGACCGTGAACCGCCCGGCCCGCACGACCCTGAGCAGGCGCCTCGGCGCGTGGAAGCGGTCGAGCGGCAGCACGCCGCGCGGATCGGGGGAGAACCACCGGATGGCACCGTCGTCCATGGCCATCGGGAAGTAGCCGGCCTCGTAGGCGGCGGCGAGAAGCGTCGGCGAGAGCATCTTCGCTGACTCTGCGACAGAGGCGGCAGGCTGTCAAGGCCGCGTGGACGCCGCGCGGGCGTCCGTGCGGGAGTCCGCTCAGGAGACGGCGATCTCCGCCGCGATGGGCGCGAGCGCGCCCCACATGTCCGGGTCCTGCGCCGCGAGGGTGTCCAGATAGACGCGGACGTCCGCAGCCGGGAAGCGCTCGAGGAGCGCCGCGGCGGCCGCGCGCAGGCGCGCCGGTTCCGGCGCCTGCCCGGGCGAGTCCGCGATCACGCCGTGGTCGTGCGCCACGCCGACGTGATCGAGGAAGGCCTCCAGCATGGGCCGCTGCGCGACGAGGTGGTACACGACCAGCGCGCGGCCGGCCAGGGAATCGGACACCGCGTGCAGCGATGCCAGGTGGTGCGCCAGCTTGTCGGGTGACAGCCGAAGCACGCTCTGCGGCCTGAAGCGGAGGCGCCGCGCGAGGGTCTGCACCGCGTCGGCCTGCTGGGCCCCCGAGTCCTCGTCGGCCCACAGCGCCTGGGCCGCCACGAGCCGCTGCGCGGGGTTCATCTCGCGCCAGACGTGCGCCGGCGTCTTCGGCTCCGGATGCTGGGACACGCGCCGTTCCTCCACCTGGCCGCCCCCGATGGGCCGGCCGTTCCCCTGAGCTTAGCATGTAGCTTAAGATGCCGTCGTACGGCGAGGGTGCCGCGAGGTGCTGTCATGAACGTGTCCCGGTGGTGGCGAGAACGCCAGTTCGAACAGTCGTACCGTCGGTCGGTCAAACGCGACCTGGCCCGCATCGGGAAGGAGTATGAGGCGAAGTTCAAGACGCTTCAGAGCGGCAACGACTTCGACGCGTCCATGACGGCGTACCTGAAGGAGTGCCGACTCCCCGACCTGCGCCTCCAGACGCTGCGCAGCCGGGGCCTGCGCCGCAAGGCCGACGAATGCGGCGTCGACCTGCCGCGCGAGTGGTGGGTCCACGACGAAGAGCACGACCTGTGGTACCTCACGCCCGACGGGCGGCGGCAGCTGAAGCGGCGCCTCACCCAGGAACGCGTCTGGGCCGTCAAGCAATGGTTCCAGGTCCTGACGCCCGTCGTCGTGCTCCTCGCGGGGTTCGCCGGTGTCATCATCGGCCTCCTCGGCATGTGGAGGTGGCCGAGGTAGACGTCAGGCGGGCTCAGGACGCCCCGGGAACACGGCCTCGCACTCGAGCGACTGCGGCCCCTGTTCCGTGCACACCGCGTAGTTCGACGAGTACATCGAGACCGCGGCGTACTCCCCCTTCGCGTTCAGCACGTAGAATTGGATCTGGAACCGCGGCTCGCCCTTCGAATCCAGCAGGCGCTTCTCGACCGTGTTCGCCCTGATCCGCTTCAGCGCCTCCATCCCCGCGTCCTTCGGCGCCATCCCGCGGCGCAGGTGCTCGACGATGAGGAACGAGCAGAGGTTGTAGAGGTTGGCCTCGCCGCGGCCGGTCGACCCGGCGGCGCCCACGTCACCGTCGACGTACAGCCCCGCCCCGAGGATCGGCGAGTCGCCGGCGCGGCCGGGGATCTTGAACGCCAGCCCGCTCGTCGTGGTCACGCCGCAGATCTCGCCCTTCGGGCTGATGCCGTCGCAGTTGATGGTGCCCCAGAAGTGATCGAAGTCGATGAGGCCCTCCTGCACCATCTGGAGCCCCGTGCGGTAGGACGCGTCGGAGCGCTTGATCGGATCGAGATAGTGGTCGGCGTCGGTCCGGCGCTTCCACTCGAGCCAGATCCTCCGCGAGCGCTCGGTGGTCAGGTCGGCCTCGATGGTGAACCCCATGTGGCGCGCGAACTCCTGCGCCCCCTTGCCGACGATGAGATGGTGATCGGTCTCCTCCATCACGGCCTTGGCGACGAGCGACGCGGTGCGGACGCCCTCGAGGCACGCGACGCCGCCGGCCCGCTTCTTCGGACCGTGCATGCAGCACGAATCCAGCTGGACGATGCCGTCCGCGTTCGGCAGGCCGCCGTAGCCCACGCTCGTGTCGAGCGGGTCGAGCTCGCACAGGTTGACGCCGGCGATGAGCGCGTCGAGCACGTCCGATCCGCCGGTGATCAGGCCGAAGGCCTTCGCCACGCCGGTCAGCTCCCCGCCGTTCTTGTACACGTTTCCGTTGTTCGACGAGATCACGACGGGCTTCACGGTCTTCCGGACCATCATCGTCGGCGCCGGCGCCTGCGCAGGAGCCTGGGATGTGGTGAGGCCGCCGGCGTTGGCTGTCGCGGCGGCGGCCACGGCGGCGGCGCCCGATAAGACGAATTCGCGACGGTTCACGCGTGTGGGCATCGATCTCTCCCGGGAGGGCAGAAGTGCCGATTGTACTCGGGGGCCCCGGGCGGCCACAACGCCGGGCTGGCGAGCCTCCGGCACCGAGGCGCGGAACCGTTGACGCCGGCGGCCACGCACCGGTACGATGCTGCGTTTGCCTCATTGCGTACAGAGGTAGCTATCTTCATGACTGCTGCGTTTCCTGGACTTCCCGAACGAATCAAGGACCTTGGCGAGCTGGCTTCGGACCTGTGGTGGAGCTGGCACTTCCGCGCGCGAAGCCTGTTTCGCCGTCTGGACTACCCGCTCTGGCGGGCCACCGCCCACAACCCGGTGGCCATGCTGCGGCAGGTGTCTCCCGAGCGGCTGCAGGAAGTCGCCCGCGACCGCGCATTCCTGGCCCTCTACGATGATGCCGTCCGCGACATGCGAGCCGCCCGCGCCTCGCGGGAGACCTGGTGGGCGCAGACGCACGCCGAGGCCTCGGCGAAGGTCATTGCGTATTTCTCGGCCGAGTTCGCGCTGCACCAGTCGCTCCCGATCTACGCCGGCGGCCTCGGCGTGCTCGCCGGCGACTTCTGCAAGGAGGCGAGCGACCTCGGGCTGCCGTTCGTCGGCGTCGGGTTCATGTATCCGCAGGGGTACTTCCACCAGAAGGTCTCGGCGGAGGGCTGGCAGGAGGAAACCTACGAGCGCCTAAACTGGGACGACGCCCCGACGCGCCAGGCCCTCACGCCCGCCGGCGAGCGGTGCACCGTCGAGGTCCCGCTCGGAACCCGCACGGTGAAGGCGCTGGTGTGGAACGTCCGGGCAGGAAAGGTCAGGCTCCTCCTGCTCGACACGGACCTCGAGGAGAACGCCCCGTGGGACCGGGAGCTGTCGGCCCGGCTCTACGGCGGCAACCAGGACATGCGCCTCCAGCAGGAGATCGTCCTCGGCCTCGGCGGCGTGCGCGCGTTGCGCGCGATGGGGATCGAGCCGACGGTCTGGCACCTGAACGAGGGGCACGCCGCCTTCGTCGCCCCGCAGCGCATCTGGAATCTGGTCGAGCAGGGGTCGACCTTCGACTCGGCGCTCGAGCAGGTGCGTGCGACCACGGTGTTCACCACGCACACGCCGGTTCCCGCGGGGCACGACGCGTTCCCTTTCCATCTCGTGGAGACCCACATGGCCGGCGCGTGGGGCAGCCTGGGCGAGTACCGCGAGCGGTTCATGGCCCTCGGCTCCCACGACAACGGGATCGGGCCGCAGTTCAACATGACCGCGCTCGCCATGCGGACGGCTTCCGGCATCAACGCCGTGAGCCAGCTCCACGGCGACGTGACGCGGCGCATGTGGACGTCCATCTGGCCCGGCGTACCCGCGGAGTCGCTGCCGATCAAGGCCATCACGAACGGCGTGCACGCGAGCACGTGGGTCGCCGCGCCGATGGGCAAGCTGTTCGACGAGAGTTTCGGGACCGAGTGGCGCGACCGCCTCGACGAGCCGGAGTTCTGGGACCGCGTGCTCGACATCCCGGACGAGGCGCTCTGGAGGATCCGGCTGGCGATGAAGGCCGAGCTCTTCCGCTTCATCCAGGACCGGGCGCGCGAGCGCTGGACGAAGGACAAGGTGAGCGCCGCGCAAGTGGTGGCGGCCGGCACGCTCCTCGACCAGTCCGCGCTGACGATCGGGTTCGCCCGCCGGTTCACGGCCTACAAGCGGCCGGACCTGATCTTCCACGACCCGGCAAGGCTGGCGTCGATCCTCTCGGTGGCGCGCCGGCCCGTGCAGATCGTCTTCGCCGGCAAGGCGCACCCGGCCGACGACGTCGGCAAGCACCACCTGCAGCAGGTGTACCGGCGCGCCGCCGACCCGGCGTTCGGCGGCCGCATCGCGTTCGTCGACGACTACGATCTCCACCTCGCCCAGTACCTGGTGCACGGCTGCGACGTCTGGCTCAACCATCCGCGGAAACCCCTGGAAGCGAGCGGCACGAGCGGGATGAAGGCCGCCATCAACGGCATCCCCCACCTGAGCATTGGCGACGGCTGGTGGGCGGAGGGCTTCAACGGCTCGAACGGCTGGCTGATCGACGGGCACGCGGCCGATGGCGACTATGGCGCCGTGGACGCGGCCGACGCCGAGGCCTTGTACACGCTGCTGGAACAGCAGGTGATTCCGTCGTTCTACGAGAGGGACGCGCAGGACGTCCCGAGGGCCTGGCTCCGCACGGTCAAGGAGGCCATCCGGAGCATCATGCCGGTCTACACCACGCGGCGGATGATGAAGCAGTACGCCGAGGAGCTCTACCTGCCCGCCATCACGTCGACGATGCGGGTCGGCTTCGGCGATTGACACAACCTTCAGCTGATGGGCGCGTGGTAGATGATCTGCACCCTGTTGCCGTCGGGGTCCCGGACGTAGCAGGACCTGGCGCCGTCGCGGTGGGTCTTCGGCCGCCCGTCGAGCGCGACCTGGCGCTCGTCGAGAAACGCGGCCCACTCGTCCACGAGATCAGCCGACGCGACGGCCAGTCCCAGATGGTCGAGCGCCCCCGGCGTGGCCGGACCCGCGGCGGCGTCAGCGCGGTGCAGCGCGAGGTTGTCCCGGCCCGACGTCAGGTACACGTTGTCGGGGTCGGGTTCCCACTCCACGGCAAATCCCAGCACGCCGACGTAGAACGCCTTCATGGCCGGCATGTCACGGACGTTCAGGGCAAGGTGGCGCAGGCCGAGGTGGGGTGGGCGGGGCATGGGGACATGGTAACTCGGGATTCGGGACTCGGGATTCGGGACTCGGGGCTGGGGGCTAGGCGCTGGGGGCCGGGATGGTACAATCACGCCCATGTCACGCAAGGCTGCCGACCGGGTCCGGTGCGCGCTCTGTGGATCCAAGGACGTCTCCGAGCCCAAGGGCGACGAGCGCTACTGCCGGGACTGCTGGGACAAGAAGATCGCGGTCGAGGAGATCGTCGCGAAGGAATTCGCCCTGAAGCGCTACATCCGGGCCCACAGCGCCGAGAAGTACCTCATCTACCACTCGACGCTGAAACGCCCGTGCGGCCAGCTCATCGTCATCGACGACGGCTACGACCTGTTCCTGACGCTGACGCTCTATCCCTCGTTCGCCTGGGACGACCAGGCCTATCACCTCGAAAGCGATCCCGAGGCCCGCTCGTTCAGCGAGATCCTGGTTGACGTCGTCGTGACCGAGGTCATCGAGCCGTGGGGGGGCGGCAAGTGGCACCTCGAAGTGCACCGGGCCGCCACGCCGGAGCCCGAAGAATGGAATGGTGAGGTATAATCCTGCCGGATCTTGGTCCGACCAGGTCTTATTGGCCCCCTGGAGGGTGTATGGCTCGCCTAGTCAAGGTTCTGTTGACGGTCGCAATCGTGGGCATCGGCGTTGTCACGCTCGCGGCCCAAACCAAGGTGTTCACGCCGATCCGGGGCGAGGCCGAAATCGGGTATCTCAAACCGGTGACTACCGTCGACAATAAAGCCGGCATGGTCATCACCATCATCAAGGTGAAGAACATGTCGCTGACCAATTCCATCGCCGGCCTGAAGGTGGAGGAGAACTGGTACAGCAAGTCCGGGGACCTGGTGACCGGCTCGAAGGTGCGCCTGAAGAAGCCGCTGCAGCCCCTGGAGATTGCCGACCTCAAGCTCGAGACGCCGCGGAACGCGCAGATGGATCGGAACAGCTACCTTTTCTCGCACACGAACGGCAAGATCAAGACCAAGCTGTTGAAGTCGTTCTAGGCCGCCGCTTTGACTGGCATCGGGGCCGGCACCGCAGGTGCCGGCCCGGGCCATCCCTGACCGTCAGTCCGCGATCCGGATCTGGATTTCGCGGCTCACGCTGTCCACGTCGCGCAGGCTCGACTTCGCTTCCACCCTCAGCACGTACAACCCGGGCGCGAGACCCTTGAGGGGGATCCGCGTCATGTAGCCGTAGCCGCCCCTCTTTCCGCCGAGCTCCCGGCTCGACCGCGTCTCCTCGTTCGAAAAGACCGACACGCTGCCGCCCTCGGCCTTCAGCGTGGCCGTGACGTAGATTGAGTGCGAGTGGCGGGTGTCGTTGTCGTAGACCTCCGCGAGCACCGCCAGCTCTTCACGGACGCTGAACATGCGGGCCGAGGTCGGCGGCCCGGGCAGCAGGTCGGCGATCTCGGCGATGGACCCCGCCGTGGGGACGGCGCCCGCCGCGCTCGAGGTCAGCACGAGGCTGCTGATGGAAAGGAGGTACTTGTGGTAGTCCGGCACGTCCAGGTCGTAGTGGACCGACCCCAGCCTCCCGCCGGCCTCCCGTGCCGCGACGCGGAGCTGGTACGTGCCCGGGGCCAGCTCGAGGCGGGACTGCACGCGGAACCCGTCCTTCAGCACCCGGTCGTAGGTCTCGGGCTTCAGGGACAGCTCCACCCGCTCGCGGTTGCCGCCCGCGACCTTGCCCTGCCTGTCGACGGCCACGTACGAAATCTCAAGGGCGTTCGCCCGCTGCTGGCCGTTCTGGACGAAGGCGATGTCCTGGCCCCGGAACTGGGAAACGATGGCGATGGCCGCCTTCTTCCCGGGGCCCTTGAGCGACGCGGCAAACAGGGAGAACCTGAAGTCCGACATCTCGACGGGGTTGTCCAGGGCCTCCCGAAGCTCCCTCGACGTGCCGGCGCTCGCCTCGACCAGCCGGTTCTTCGGCGGCTTCGCGCTCGGGCCGGCGTAGCCTCTCCGCGCCTTCACCTCGAGCCCCGGCCTCGCCAGGCGCACTTCGATCTTCCGGAACCGGCCGTCGCGCTTGTCGTTGGTCGGATAGTAGCCGAGCAGGTAGTAGGAGCTGTTCTCCTCCACGATGCGTTCGAACGCCGGGGTGAAGTCGTTGCTCGTCAACGACGCGAAGCCGCCCGTCTCACCGGACAGCACGCGTAGGCTGTCCTGCGCGGTCCGCAGTTCGTCGGCCATGTCGGTCAGCCGGAGGCCGAGCGACTGATCGTCGGGCGGCGCACCCGACACCGTAATCATGTCTTCGTCCGGGATCGCCAGCCCCCGGGGATCGATCGCGTAGATGTTGACGTTCGCACGCGTGGCGGCGTCGATCGCGTCCCGGGTGTCGCTGAGCAGGATCCAGCCGTCGCCGCGGTTCTGGGAAACCGGCATCGGCGTGGAAGACGACGAGGACGAAGACCCGCTGTCGGAAGACGTCGAGGACGGCGTCGAATCGGCCGAGGAGGCCGAGCCGAACAGGCTGTAATCGACGCCCTCGCCGATGAGGATGACCGCTTTCCGCCTGCCGTGAACGCCGGCCAGCCAGTCGGAGAGGTTCTTGACGGTCGAGAGCAGGTTCCGCGCCTGGTACAGGCGTTCGGCCTCCTCCGAATCGGCGATCGGCCTCGTGGCGCCGGTCGCGCGGTTCCGGGTGTAGACGTCCATCTTGTTCAGGAAGGCCGACCGGAGCTTCCGTCCCATGAACTTGTCGACCGCCTTCACGAGCAGGCGGCGGCTGTTCGTGAAGTCCTGCGTCGCATCCGTCCGCCCGCTGGTGTGAATCACGGCGACCAGGTCGTTCGATCCCAGGTTCCGTTCAATGAACTGCCTCGCCGCCTGCCTCACGCGCCCCGATCGCTGGAAGGCCGTGTGAAGGTCGTCGAGCAGCAGCACGTACAGCCGGCCGCCTGGCCCCTCGGAGTTCGACCGCACGTCCGGGTCGATGGCCTGCGGCAGGAACAGCGCGCGGTCGGCCTGGACCACGGGAATGTCGACGAGCGAGAACGCCGTCACCGACTGCGGAACGCCGTCCTCGAAGACCTCGACCTCGTTCGGCTTCAGATCGCGCACGAAGTTGCCCTGCGCGTCGCGGACGACGGCGTCCACTTCGACGTAGTTCACCTCGGCGCGGAACGTGATCGGCGGCATCTGGGGGTCCGGGCGCTGCGGCGGCGCGGGGGCCTGCTGACCCGCCAGGGCGGCGGTCGCGAGGAGGAGGACGAGGGCGCTGACGAAGGGTCTGTGCACAGTCATCTCGTGAGGGATCTCCGCAAGCCAGGCCAAGGCAGCTTTCGGGCGCTCCTCTTGATTATAGGACCAATGGGGCGCCCCGCTGGTCTGGCGGGTCGCCCGTTGGACGGGCGGCCCGCCAAAACTCCCGGGGCGGAACCGGCGTCAAAGTAAGAGAGGCTCGCGCCCGGCGCGTATACTAAGAAGATGGCCCCGTGGCCGCGGCCGCACCGGGCGGCGGGCGGGCCGGCCGCAGGCAGGGACGAGTTGGAGGAACGGTAATGTCCAGTCGAAAGACCTCGTTGTTCTACGCAGTGCTCATTGCGGTGGCGTCGGTGGCGGTGGGGATGGTCCTCGCCTCCCGCCTCGATCTCGCTCCCCGCTCGGAGGCGGTGACCGTGGAGCCCCAGATCGGGGCCAGCGCGCCGGTGACCGGTCCGCTCGACGCCCAGACGTTCCGCTCGATCGCGAAAAGCATGACGCCGACGGTCGTCAACATCCGGACGATCTCGAAGCGGAAGACCCAGGATCTGTCGGACTTCTTCGGCCAGGACGATCCGCTGGGCCGGTTCTTCGGCCTGCCCCAGCAGCGCAACCGGCAGCCGCGCGAGGAAGTGACGCAGGCCGCGGGCACCGGGTTCATCATCAGCAAGGACGGGTACATCATCACCAACAACCACGTCGTCGAGGGCGCGACGAAGATCGAGATCGCGTTCTACGGGGACGAGGACGGCGAGGTCTACGAGGCGAAGACCGTCGGGCGCGATCAGCTCACGGACAGCGCCCTGCTCAAGCTGACCGAGATGCCCAAGCACCCGCTGCAGGAAGCCCGGCTCGGCGACTCGAGCCAGATGGCGCCGGGCGACTGGGTCATGGCCATCGGCAATCCCTTTGGCCTGAGCCACACCATCAGCGTGGGCGTGGTCAGCGCGATCGGCCGGCCGATGCAGATGGCCGAACAGCGGTGGGAAGACGTCATCCAGACCGACGCCGCCATCAATCCCGGCAATTCCGGCGGGCCGCTTTTGAACCTCCGGGGCGAGGTCATCGGCGTCAACACGGCGATCTACACGAACGGGCAGGGCGCCGCCAACATCGGCATCGGGTTCGCCGTGCCGATCAAGGCGGTGCGCGACGTCCTGCCGCAGCTCGAAACGGGCAAGGTGGTCCGCGGCCGCATCGGCGTCCAGGTGCGCGATCTGCAGCGTGATACGCTCGCGGAGTTCGGGCTGAAGGAGCGCAAGGGCGCGCTCGTCTCGGTGGTCACGCCCAAAGGCCCCAGCGCGAAGGCGGGGATCGAGCCGGGTGACGTCATCATCGAGTTCAACGGCAAGCCGGTGCCCAACCGGAACGCGCTGGTGCAGATGGTCATGGCGACCAGGCCCGGCGCGACCGTCCCCGTCCGCATCATCCGCGACAAGGCGGAGAAGAGCGTGTCGGTCACGGTCGAAGAGCTCGATCTCGAATCCGAGGGCGGCACGAGCCCGAGCGGCACGCAGCCGGAAGAAGTCAGCGGAGGGATGGGCATCACCCTCGGGCCCCTTGGCTCGGACATGGCCCGGCGGCTGCAAGTGCCGTCGGGCACGCGCGGCGTGCTCATCACCGACGTCGACCGGGCGTCGACGGCGTACCGGGAGGGCCTGCGGGAAGGGGACGTGATCCTCAAGATCAACGGCCAGACCGTCGAGTCCGTGTCCGAGGCGTCGCGGTTGCTGCAGGCGATCCGGCCCGGCGGTGCGGCGCGCCTGCTGCTGTGGAAGTCCGGACAGGAGACCTTCGTCGTCATCACGAAGGAATAGCGCGCTCACCGTCCTGCCCTGATGGACACCGATTGCCCCGCGCTCATCGCCGAACGCATCCGGCAGCGGGGTCCGATCACGGCGGCCGAGTTCCTCGACCTGGCGCTCTACGCGCCAGGGGCCGGCTACTATGCCCGTGCGGCCCGGCGATCGGGCCGCGCGGGCGATTTCTTCACCAGCGTCGACGTCGGTCCCCTGTTCGGGACGCTGCTCGCCTCGCAGTTCGCCGCCCTCTGGGCGAGCCTCGGGCCGGAAGGCCGCGGGCCGGACCGTCTCGATCTCGTGGAGGCCGGGGCCGGAAACGGGCTCCTCTCGCTCGACGTGCTCGACGCGGCGGCGCGCCGTCACCCGGACTTCTACCGGGCCATCGCGCTGCATCTCGTCGAGCGCGGCGAGGCGGCCCGCGAGGCGCAGGCCGCCACGCTCGCCGCTCACCGTGAACACCTCGCGGCACCGGGCGCGGAACTGCCCGCCGCGTGCAGCGGGATCATCTTCGCCAACGAACTGCTCGACGCCTTCCCGGTCCACGTCGTGGAGATGCGGGAATCCAGCCTCCGCGAGGTCTACGTCGGCCTGGACAACGGAACGTTCGTGGAGCGCCTCGGACCGCCGTCCACGCCCCGGCTCGCCGCCTACCTGGCCGAGGCCGGGGTCGCGATCGAGCAGGGCTGCCGTGCCGAGATCAACCTCGCCGCGATCGACTGGATCGCGGACGCGGCGCGCCGCCTCGACCGCGGCTACATCTTCCTCGTGGACTACGGCTACGAGGCCGCAGAGCTCTACGCCCCGGCGCACGGACAGGGCACGCTCGCCACCTTCCATCGCCACCTCCTCGACGTGCCGCCTGTCTCCGGGCCCGCGGCCCCGGCATGGCTCGTCGCGCCGGGAAGCCGCGACCTGACGTCCCACGTCGACTGGTCCTCTGTCAGGCGCACGGCCGAACGAAGCGGCCTGGTCGTCGTCCGCTTCTCGGATCAGACGCGCTTTCTGCTCGATTTGCTGGAGCGGAACCCGCTGGTCGGCGAGCTCGCGGCGCCGGAGCGGCTCTCCGATCGGCTGGCGCTCAAGACGCTGCTCATGCCCGGCGGGATTGGCAGCACGCATTCGGTGCTGCTGCTCGCGAAGCGGTAAACTGGAGAGCGCGTCATCATGGCGGCCATGCTCGAGCGTGAGATCAAGCTGCGGTTCGCGACCGCGCGGGACGCCCGCGCGGCGGTCGTGGCGGCGGGCGCCACGCCGGCCGCCGGGCGCCGCTTCCAGGACGACGCCCTCTTCGACACCGACGGCGAGGACCTGGGCCGTCGCCGGTGCGCGCTGCGTCTTCGGCGCGACGGCCCGCGCAGCGTCGTCACGTTCAAGGGGCCCGTGCAACCGGGCCCGATGAAGCTGCGCGAGGAACTCGAGTCGGCGGTGGCGGACGGTGCCGTGCTCCAGCAGATCCTGGAGCGGCTCGGCCTGCACGTGTGGTTCCGCTACCAGAAGTTCCGCGAGGAGTTCACGCGTGACGGCGTGGTCGTGGCGATCGACGAGACCCCGATCGGCACCTTCGTGGAGATCGAGGGCACCGAGGAGGGCATCACGGCCGCGGCGGCCGCCCTCGGCCGGACGACGGCGGACTACATTCTCGACTCGTACCACGCGCTGTTCCTGAAGTACCGCGAGGCCCTGGGGTTCCGGGGTTTCGACATGGTGTTTGACGAGCCCGATCGGATCACGTGACCCGCGCATCGCCGCCCGCAACTGCGCTCGACGACACGTGGCCGGCCATGGTCATGACCGCCGGGCTCGGAACCCGCCTCGCGCCGCTCTCCAGCCTGCGCGCCAAGCCCGCGCTTCCGGTGGCGGGCGTGCCGCTGGCGGGGCGGATCCTCCGGTGGCTCTCTGCTGCAGGCGTACGGCGTGCGGTCCTGAACCTCCACCACCTCCCGGAGAGCATCACGTCGGTCATCGGCGACGGCGGGGACTTCGGCGTGGAGGTCCGCTATTCACTGGAAGGCACGCTTCTGGGAAGCGCGGGCGGGCCGGCCCACGCGCTGCCCCTGCTGGCGTCCGATCACTTCCTCCTCGTCAACGGCGACTCCCTCACCGACCTCGACCTCGCGCGGTTCGTCGCGCACCATCGCGCGAGCGGCGCGGCCGTGACGCTGGCGCTCGTCCCGAACCCGGACCCGCTGCACTACGGCGGCGTGACGGTCGACGCCGAGGGACGCGTCACCGGGTTCACGGTCCCGGGCCCGGCGAACCGCGGATGGCACTTCATCGGGGTCCAGGCGGTCGGGGCCGAGGTGTTCGCGGCCCTCGACCCGGACGTGCCGTCGAGCACCATCGGCGGCGTCTACGACCGCCTGGCGGAGCGCACCCCCGGCTCGATTCGTGCGTTCACGTCCGGGGCGAGTTTCGCCGACATCGGGACGGCCGAGGACTACCTCGAGACCTGCCTGGCCGTCGCCCGGGACGAGGGCCTCGGCGGCACCCTCGTCGGCGCCCGCTCGTCGCTGGACGAGGGTGCGCGCGTGTCGCGCTCGGTGTTGTGGGATGATGTCCACGTGGAGGGCGGCGCCGTCCTCGAGTCGTGCGTCGTGACGGACGGCGCGGTGGTGCCCTCGGGCACCCGCCTTACCTGTCGCGTGATCACGCGGGGAGACGGCCGCGAGCCCGGCCCGGACGACACGCGCCTCGGAGCACTGCTCGTCTCGCCGCTCGACGCGCGGCGGCGGAAGAAACGGCCCTGACGGGAGCAACGCCATGGCGACCCTGCGATCGACCCCCGATGTGGCCCTGCCGGACGCGATCGCGACGTACCTGGAGCGCAGGAACCTCCAGCCGCCGCGCGCGCTGGTGCTGGGGCTCACCGGCGACGCCTCGGACCGCCGGTACTATCGCGTGCTTCGCCGCGAGGGCGGGACGTACGTCCTGGCGCTGCACGCGGCGCCGTTCGTCGTCGCCGCACTGCCGTTCGTCAACGTCGCCGCGCTGCTGGCGGAAGTCCCGGTGCCGATCCCGGCCATCCTGGGCCACGCCGACGACCTTGGCATCCTCGAGCTGCAGGATCTCGGCGACGTGACGCTCCAGGCCCACCTGGGCGCCGCCCCGCCGTCCGAGCACACGGCCCTCTACCGCCAGGCCATCGAGTTCGTCGCGGCGATCCAGCGCCGGGGCGCCGACCTGGTGTCCGACCGCTACGTGCCCTACGGCATCGCGTTCGACGTCGAGAAGCTGACGTGGGAGTTCGAGTTCTTCGTCAAGCACTTCGTCGTCGCGTACCGCGGCGCCGACGTCGCGCCCGGCGATCGCGCCGTCCTCTCCGAGGAGGGCGCCCTCATCGCCCGCGAACTGGCCTTCGAGCGCCGCGTCCTCTGTCACCGCGACTACCACAGCCGCAACCTGATGTTGCGCGACGATCAGCTCTTCATCATCGACTTCCAGGACGCCCGCATGGGCCCCGACACGTACGACCTCGCGTCGCTGCTCCGCGATTCCTACGTCGACATCACCGACGACGCGCTGGAGGACTACGTCGCGTACTTCCTCGCGCTCCGCGGCGGTCCCGCGGCGGACGAGAGCGCGGCGGAGTTCCGGCGGCGGTTCGACCTGATGGCCCTCCAGCGGAACCTGAAGGCCCTCGGCACCTTCGGCTACCAGACGGCCACGCGCCAGAACCCGGTCTATATCCAGTACATGCCGCGCACGCTTCACTACGCGCGCGCCAACCTCACCAAGTACCCGAGGTTCGCGAGGCTCCAGGAGGTCCTGGGCCGCTACGTCGGCGAGCTCCAGCCCTAATCCCGGAGCTCCCTGCGGTTGAGGCCGTTCGCTCCGGGCTCACGCAGGCTGAAGCCTGCGGGCTCCATCCGGCGCACGGTCAACTCAAGCGAGCGCCGGCGTGGCGCGGCCCTTCGGGTAGAATGAAGCGTTCCCCTGGCGTGACGGCGGCAGGCCTTGCAGGCGTGCGCCAGGACGCCGCGCCGCCCGGGGCACGGCACGGAGCGGTTCATGACACACGACGGCACGATCGCGTACATCGATGACATCGCCCGGCACGAGGGCCAGTGCGTCATCATCCGCGGCTGGCTGCACGCGCGCCGGTCGAGCGGCAAGATCCATTTCCTCACGGTCCGGGACGGCAGCGGCTTCATCCAGGGGGTCATGTCGAAGGCCGCCGTGGACGACGAGACGTTCCGGCTGGCGGATCACCTCACGCAGGAGACGTCGATCATCGTCTCCGGCACGGTGCGCGCAGACACGCGCGCGCCGGGGGGCTTCGAGCTGGACCTCGCCTCCCTCGAGGTCATCGGCGAGTCGGTGGACTACCCCATCACGCCGAAAGAGCACGGCGTCGACTACCTCATGGACCGCCGTCACCTCTGGATCCGGAGCGAGCGGCAGAGCTCCATCCTCCGCGTGCGCGCCGAGGTCGTCGCGGGGGTGCGGCAGTTCTTCGACAATCGCGGGTTCATCCTGGCCGACACGCCGATCTTCACGCCGGCGGCCTGCGAGGGCACCTCGACGCTCTTCCCCGTCCAGTACTTCGACGACACGACGGCGTACCTCACGCAGAGCGGCCAGCTCTACAACGAGGCGAACGCCATGGCGCTCGGCCGGGTCTACTGCTTCGGGCCGACGTTCCGCGCCGAGAAATCCAAGACCCGGCGGCACCTGAGCGAATTCTGGATGGTCGAGCCCGAGGTGGCCTATGCCACGCTGGACGACGTGATCGAGCTGGCCGAGGACCTCGTGGTTTCGGTGGTCGAACGCGTGCTGGAGCGCCGCCAGACGGAGCTGCGCCGGCTCGAGCGCGACACGTCCAAGCTCGAACAGGTGAAGAAGCCGTTCCCGCGCATCACCTACGACGACGCGGTCGTCATGCTCAAGGAGAGGGGCCAGCCCTTCGAGTGGGGCGGCGATTTCGGCGCGCCGGACGAGACGCTGCTGGCCAGCAGCTTCGAGCGGCCCGTCGCCGTCACCCGCTACCCGTCCAGCGTGAAGGCGTTCTACATGGAGCCCGACCCGCAGCGGCCGGACGTCGCCCTGTGCGTGGACGTGCTGGCGCCCGAGGGGTACGGCGAGATTATCGGCGGCAGCCAGCGCATCGCCGACTACGACCTCCTCGTCCGGCGCATCAAGGAGCACGACCTCCCGCCCGAGGCGTTCCAGTGGTACCTCGACCTGCGCCGGTACGGCACCGTCCCGCACGGCGGCTTCGGCATGGGCATCGAGCGCGTCGTGACCTGGATCTGCGGCCTCGACCACCTGCGCGAAGCGATTCCGTACGCGCGCACCCTGAACCGGTTGTATCCGTAACAGGGAGCCGGGCCGTCGGGCCCGGGCATTGTCCCGAGTCCCGAGTCCCGAATCCCGAGTCCCGAGCCCCGTGAAGATCGGCTTCGTCTCCCTCGGCTGCCCCAAGAATCTCGTCGACTCGGAGGTGATGATCGGGCTGGTCCAGCAGGCCGGCCACGAGGTCACGTCGGACCCGGCTGCCGCCGACGTGCTCGTCGTGAACACCTGCGCGTTCATCGACTCGGCCAAGCAGGAGTCCGTCGACGCGATCCTGGAGCTGGCGGAGCTGAAGCAGACCGGCCGGTGCCGGAGACTCGTCGTCACCGGCTGCCTCGCCGAGCGCTATCGTGCCGAACTCCAGGACCAGATCGGCGAAATCGACGCGATCCTCGGCACCGGCGAGGTGCCGGCCATCGTCCAGACGGTGTCGGGACTGCCCGGCGCAGGCCCCGGCACCGGCGTGCCGGCCCGCCTTTACCGGCGGCCGCCAGCAGCGACGCCCCTGGCCGAGGACCTGCCACAGTACCTCTACGACGCCGACACGCCCCGCACGCTCGTCACGCCGGCGCACTACGCCTACGTGAAGGTTGCCGAAGGCTGCGACTACTCGTGCGCGTTCTGCATCATCCCGACACTCCGGGGCCACTACCGGAGCCGGCCCCCCGAGTCGATCCTGACGGAAGCCAGGCGGCTGGCGGACCACGGCGTGCGCGAATTGCTGCTCATCTCGCAGGACACCACCCTCTTCGGCGTGGACCGCGGCGAGCGAGGCGCCCTCGCCCGGCTGTTGCGCGATCTCAACCGCGTGAGCGGGCTCGAGTGGGTTCGCCTGCTCTACCTCTACCCCACCACGATCGGCGACGACGTCCTCGACGCCATGGCCGAAAGCGAGAAGGTGTGCAAGTACGTCGACTTGCCGCTCCAGCACGCGGCGCCGGGGGTGCTGAAGCGGATGAGGCGCCCCGGTACGGGAACGACCTACCGCCGCCTGCTCGACCGCATCCGGACCCGCGTCCCGGGCGCGGCGCTCCGGACGACGCTCATGGTCGGCTTCCCGGGCGAGACGCCGGACGAGTTCGCCGATCTCGCCAGCTTCGTGCGGGACGTCCGCTTCGACCACGTCGGCGTCTTCACCTACTCGCACGAGGAAGGGACGAGCGCGCACCGCCTCCGGGACGACGTGTCCGCTCGGGTCAAGCGCCAGCGCCGGAACGCCATCATGGGCCTGCAGCAACGCCTCGTGCGCGCCGCACAGCGGCGCCGCCTGGGCGAGCGCGTCAGGGTGATGGTGGACGGGCCATCGCCCGAGCACGGCCTCGTCCTGCGAGGCCGGCTCGAGAGCCAGGCCCCGGAGATCGACTCCTGCGTGTACCTCACCGGCGCGGACCCTCAAGCCGTTCATCCCGGCGAGTTCCTGATCGCCACCATCGTCGGTTCCCGCGACTACGACCTGCTCGTCGAGCCGTTGCCCGTCGTCGATGGCGGGTGATATACTGAGTTACTTCGGAAGTCCCATCTGAGACCTATGGAGTGGGTTCAGGCCCACTTTTTTCGTTTCAGGGGGAGGCTTGGCGTGGACAGTCCGGCAGAAACCGACCGCATGACGCGGATTCGGGCCGTCGCGGAGCGCGTGGCCGTGACCCGGGGACTGGAAGTGTTCGACCTCCAGTTCCGGCGCGAGGCGCAGGGGTGGATGCTGCGGATCTACCTGGACAAGCCGGGTGCGCCGATCCATGCGGGCCGCGCCGGGGCGGTCGAAGGCGAAGGGGAAGGCGTCACGATCGACGACTGCCGGTTCGTGAGCTTGGAGGTCGGCACGCTCCTCGACGTGGAGGACGTCATCGGCCATCGCTACACGCTGGAGGTGTCGTCGCCCGGCCTCGACAGGCCGCTGCGGGGGCCGGCCGACTACCGGCGCTTCGCCGGGTGCCTGGCGAAGATCGTGCTGGCGCAGCCGGTGGACGGTCAGACGCACGTCGAGGGCCGTTTGCAGGGCATGGACGGCGACGACGTGCTGGTGATGGTGGGGCGAGAGAAGGTCAGGCGGATCCCGAGCGCGCAGATCGCTCGTGCCCGGTTGGAAGTGGAGTTCTAGGCATGGCAGGCAGCAGCAATCCCGTGCAGCAGACGATCGAGGCCCTCGCCAAGGAGCGGGGCATCGATCCCCAGGTCGTCATCGCCGCCATCGAGGACGCGGTGCTCACCGCGTCACGCAAGGTGTTCAAGGACGGCGAGAACCTGAAGGCGCGCTTCAACCCGGAGACGGGCCACGTGGACCTGGTGGCGGTGCGGACCGTCGTCGAGACGGTGGAGAACGCGGCAACCGAAATCGCGATCGACGAGGCCAAGGCGGCCTACACCGAGGCGTACGGCGAGGAGGTCGCGGCCAGCGTCGAACTCGGCGACGAGATGGAGTTCCCCAAGCCGACCGAGGGCTTCGGCCGCATTGCGGCGCAGACCGCCAAGCAGGTGATCTTCCAGAAGGTCCGCGAGGCCGAGCGCGAGAACATCTTTGCCGAGTACAACGATCGCGTCGGCGAGGTGCTCACCGGGATGGTGAAGCGGTTCGAGAACGGCGACATCATCGTTGAGGTGGGCCGGGTCGAGACCGTCCTGCCCCGCAAGGAGCAGTCCCGCGCCGAGAGCTACGCGCCGGGCGATCGCGTGCGGGCGGTCATCAAGGCCGCGACCCGCAACACCAAGGGGCCGCAGATCGTCCTGTCGCGCACGGATCCCGCGCTGCTCACGAGGCTGTTCGAGCAGGAAGTGCCGGAGATCTACGACAACACCGTCTTGATCAAGGGCGCGGTGCGCGAGGCCGGCGACCGGGCCAAGGTCGCGGTCTTCTCGCGCGAGCGGGACGTCGACCCCGTCGGCGCGTGCGTCGGCATGAAGGGCACCAGGGTCCAGGCCATCATCCGCGAGCTGCGCGGGGAAAAGATCGACATCGTCGAGTGGTCGGAGGACCCCGTGCTGTTCGTGATGAACGCACTGAGCCCGGCGAAGGTCCAGCGCGTGACGATCGTCGACGAGCACGAGAAGGTCATGGAAGTGGTCGTGGAGGATCGACAGCTCTCGCTCGCCATTGGCAAGAAGGGCCAGAACGTCCGGCTCGCGGCGAAGCTGACGGGCTGGCGCATCGACATCAAGAGCGAGGAAGAGAAGCGCAAGGAAGTCGAGGCGCAGTTCGAAGGCCTCGAGGTCCCCGGCGAGGGCGGCGGCGAGGGCGGCGGAGCCGGCGAGTTGAGCCTGCCCGACATCCACGACGAGGTGGTCGCCGTGCTGCGCAACGCCGGGTACACGTCGGCGGACCAGGTGGCCGCGGCGGATCCCCTCGCGCTCGTGGAACTCGGGCTGGACGAAGAGACCGTCCAGGCCGTGATCGAGTCGGCCGGGGCCGCTGTCGAGGCCGGCGTCGCGGCAGAAGCCGCGGCAGCCGAGGCGGCGCCGGACGCGGCCCCCGAGGCGGCACCCGAAGAACCCGGGAACGACACCGAATCACAATCGCATTCGTAGAGGTCAGCGTTGGGCACTGTTCGGATTTACAGGATCGCGGAGTTGCTCGACACCTCGAGCCCGGAGATCGTCGCCCTGCTCAAGCGCGATCACGGGATCGACGTCAAGAGCGCGTCGAGCACCGTCGAGGAGATGGTGGCGCGCCAGTTCGTGGAGCGCCTGGCCAAGAAGCGCGGCATCACGCTCCCGGCCGGCGACATCTTCGCCGAAGGGGCGGCCGCCAAGGTCAAGAAGGCCGCCGCAGGGAGAAAGGCCGAGCCGCCGCCGCCGCCGCCGAAGCCGTCCTTGCCGCCGCCGCGCCTCGTGAAGACCGTGAAGCCGGTGCCGGTCCCCGTGGCCGAGGCCGAGCCGCCGGCGCAGGCGGAGGTTCCCTCCGCCGAGGCACCCGAGGCGGCACCGCCGCAGGTTGAGGTCCCGCCTGCCGTTGCCAAGGCCGAGCACGAGGCCCCGGCCGCCGTCGAGGCCCCGCCGGCGCCGGAGGCACCACCCGAAGCGGCTGTCCCGGTCGCCGTGGTGGAAGCCGCGGCCGAGCCCGCGGCCGGACCGGCGGCGGTCGAGCACCCCGTCGTCGAACCGGCGCCACCCGCCGCTCCGGCGGTGGAGGCGGCCGAAGCGGCACCGCAGAAGACTGGAATGCCGACGCCGACGGGCCGGCTCGTGCCGCCGATGCTTCGGTTGAGAGTCGAGGAGCCGCGCAAGGGCGCGCCACCCGCAGCCGCCGGGCCGGGCCGGACCATCGTCCTGCCCAAGCCCGCGTCCGTCGTCCGGGGCAAGGCCGCAACGCCGGCGCCTCCGGCGGCGAAACCCGGCACCGCAGGCGCGGCGAGGCCGGGTGCCCCGGCGCCCACGCGCACGACGCCTTCGTCCTACACGCGGCCTCCAGTCACCGGGGGGCCGCGACCGTTGCCGTCTCAGCCCGTCAGGACGCAGCCGGCCACCGGGTATCGGCCGGGCGCGCCGACGGCGCCGCCCCGGCCTGCGGTCGGCCGTCCGGCGCCGCCGCCGCGCCCGATGGGCCGGCCTGGCGCGCGCGGTCCGCGCCGCGACTTCACCCGGGATGCGTCGCCGGGCCCGAGCGCCGTGGAGGCGCCGCCGCCCATCACGAGGACCATCACCCTGGCCGAAGGCATGACCGTCAAGGAGCTGTCCGAGAAGCTCGACATTCGCGCCAAGGACATCCTCAAGAAGCTGCTCGATCGCCGCATCATGGTGACGATCAACACGACCCTCGACACCGAGACGGCCACGTCGCTCGCGAGGGAGTTCGGCGCCGACGTCAAGCTCCGCAGCTTCGAGGAGGAGCTGGTCGAAGTCGAGACCGAGGAAGCGCACCCGGAAGACCAGGTGCTTCGCGCCCCGGTCGTCACCGTCATGGGCCACGTCGACCACGGCAAGACGACGCTGCTCGACGCCATCCGGACGACGAAGGTGGCCGAGCACGAGGCCGGCGGCATCACCCAGCACATCGGCGCCTACCAGGTAACGGTCAACAAGAGGCCGGTCGTCTTCCTGGACACGCCGGGCCACGAGGCGTTCACGCTGATGCGCGCCCGCGGCGCCCGGGTGACCGACATCGTCATTCTGGTCGTCGCGGCCGACGACGGCGTCATGCCGCAGACCAGGGAGGCCATCGACCACGCGCGGGCGGCCGGCGTCCCGATCATCGTGGCGATCAACAAGATCGACAAGCCCGACGCCAACCTGGACCGGGTGATGAAGGACCTGTCCGATCTCGGCCTGATGCCGGAGCAGTGGGGCGGCCAGACCGTCACCGTGCCGGTGTCCGCCAAGAAGAAGCAGAACCTCGAACTCCTGCTGGAGATGATCCTGCTCGTCACCGACATCGGCGAGCTGAAGGCGAACCCGAAGGCCCCTGGCCACGGCGCCGTTCTCGAGGCCAAGCTCGACAAGGGCCGGGGCCCGGTCGCCACGGTGCTCGTGCAGAACGGCACGCTGCATGTCGGGGACACGGTCATCGCGGGGTCGGTCGTCGGCAAGGTCCGCGCGCTCATCGACGACCGCGGCCACGGCGTGAAGCAGGCCGGCCCGTCGACACCGGTCGAGGTGCTCGGGTTGACCGGTCTGCCGGCGCCGGGCGACACCTTCCAGGTCATCGCCGACCAGGCGAAGGCGCGGCAGGTGGCCAGCTACCGCCAGACGCAGGCCCGCGACCTCGCGCTCGGCGCGAAGGGGCCGCGCATGACCCTCGAGGGCCTCAAGGACAAGATCGCCGAGGGCAGCGTCAAGGAGCTCCCGATCCTCGTCAAGGCCGACGTCCAGGGCTCGGCCGAAGTCCTGGCCGACACGCTCGTGAAACTGTCGGACGAGAAGGTCAAGGTCCGGATCATCCACTCCGGCGTCGGCGCCATCAACCTCTCGGACGTCCTCCTCGCGTCGGCATCCGACGCGATCATCATCGGCTTCAACGTGCGGCCGGACCGCAGCGCGGCCGATCTCGCCGATCGGGACGGCGTGGAAATCCGGCAGCACTCGGTCATCTACCACGTGACCGACGAGATCAAGAAGGCGATGGCGGGCCTGCTCGAACCGACGTTCCGCGAGGTGCGGGTGGGCAGCGCCGAAGTGCGCGAGACGTTCAAGGTGCCGAAGTTCGGCACGATCGCCGGCTGCATCGTGACGGATGGCCGCGTGGCCCGGACGGGCGAGATGCAGACCCGGCTGCTCCGCGACCACGTCGTCGTGCACGAGGGGAAGATCGCCTCGCTCCGGCGCTTCAAGGACGACGTGAGCGAAGTGAAAGCCGGCACGGAGTGCGGCATCGGCCTCGAGCGGTTCAACGACATCAAGGTCGGGGACGTCATCGAGGTCTTCACGGTGGAGAAGCTGGTCGCGGCCCCGCCGGCGTGATCGGGCGGCCCCCGGGCCGCCCCTCTCTCCCGCCGGCCTCGCCGTATCCGGACGCAGACGTTCATGGCACAGGGATTCCGCCCCGATCGCCTGGGCGATCAGATCCGCTCGGAAACGAGTGACATCCTCGCGCGCGAGGTCCACGACCGCGGCGTCGGCTTCGTCACGATCACGCGCGTGAGCCTCACGGCCGACCTGCAGATCGCCCGCATCTTCTACACGACGATGGCCACTGGCGCGGCGCGCACGGAGACGGCGCGGGCCCTCGAGCGCGCGAAGCCGTTCGTGCGGCGGCAGCTCGCCGGGCGTTTGGGCCTCCGCCGCATGCCCGAGCTGCAGTTCCGCTTCGACCAGACGGTCGAGCACCAGGCCCGCATCGAGCAGCTCATCCACGAGATTCACGAAGAGGACGCCGCACGCGGGCACGAGCCCGACGCCGGCGCCCAGCCGCCCGAGGACCCGCAGGCCGATGACCCCGCACACCGAGACTGACCCGGGCGCCTGCCGACGCATCTGCGAGGAGATCCTGCGCCACCAGCGCGTGATCGTGACCTCGCACACGCGGCCGGACGGCGACTCCGTCGGATCCTCGCTGGCTCTGGCCTGGGCCCTGCGGGAACTCGGCATCGAGGCCCGCGTCATCCACCGGGATCGGCCGCCGCTCCAGCTGGCGGAGTTCCCGGGCGTCGAGGACGTCGAGGTCGGCGAGACGCTGCCCCCCGGCATCGACGCCGTGGTGGTGCTGGAATGCGGGGACCTCGCCCGCACGGGACTGACGGGCTTCGACGGTCACGCCGTCATCAACATCGACCACCATCCCGGCAACTCCGGGTACGGCTCCGTGCAATGGTTCGACGGCACGGCGGCGGCCTGCGGCGAGATGGTGTTCGAGATCATCGAGGAGCTCGGCGTGCCCCTCTCGGTCAAGATGGCCACGCATCTCTTCGTCGCAATCGTCACCGACACCGGGTCCTTCCGCTACCCCGGCGTGTCGCCCCGCACCTTCTCGATTGGCGCGAGGCTGCTCGAGGCCGGCGCCGACCCAGTCAGCTCCGCCGGGCTGCTGTTCGACAGCTACACGCTCGGCCGGCTCCGCCTCCAGGGCGCCGTCCTCCAGACGATGGAAGTGGACGAGACGGGGCGTCTGGCCATCCTGAGGCTCGACGACGCCACCCTCGTCGCGTGCGGCGGGACGCCGGAGGAGACCGACGGTCTCATCAACCTGCCCCTCAGCGTCAAGGCGATCCAGGCCGCCGCGTTCTTCAAGGAAGCCGAGAACGGCCAGTGGCGGGTGAGCCTGCGGTCCAAGGGCGACATCGACGTGGGCCGCGTGGCCCGGAGCTTCGGCGGCGGCGGCCACAAGAACGCGTCCGGCTGCACGCTGACGGGCGCGCTGACCGAGGTGAGGGCCCGGGTCCTCGATCGGGTGCGCCCGGAAGTCGCCGCTCCAAGCGCCCATGCCGGTCCGCCGGCCCCCGGTCGCTGACGTGCCGGCCCCGCAGGCTGCGAGCGACCAGCCGGGTTTCGGCCGTGGCGGCGTCCTGGTCGTCGACAAGCCGCCCGGTCCCACCTCCCACGATATCGTGGCCGCCGTCCGCCGGCACTGCCGCGGCGCGAAGGTCGGTCACACCGGCACCCTCGATCCGTTCGCGACGGGCGTCCTGCCGCTTGTCATCGGCTGCGCCACGCGCCTGGCGCGCTACCTCGGCGGCAGCGACAAGGAGTACCGGGCCGTCATCCGGCTCGGCCGTGCCACCGACACGCACGACGAGACGGGCCAGGTCGTCTTCGAGGCCCCGGCTGGCGCCCGGATGCCCGGCGAGAGCGAGCTGACCGCCCTCCTGTCGGCATTCCTGGGCACCTGGGCCCAGACACCCCCCGCGTTCTCGGCCAAGCTGTCGGACGGCATCCGCGCCTACGAGGAGGCGCGGCGCGGGAGACCCGTGAGCCTGGCGCCCGTCCAGGTGACACTCTCGGAGATTGAAGTGCTCGGAATCGAGGGGCCGCTGGCGACGGTGCGCCTGGTGACATCCGCCGGGTTCTACGTCCGGGCCTTCGCGCACGACATCGGGTCGAGGCTGGGCGTGGGCGCTTGCCTGTCGGCGCTGCGGCGCACGCGGAGCGGCGACTTCCGCATCGAGGAGGCTATTGGCCTCGCGACCGTCGTCGAACCGGGCCTGGAGCGCCACCTGGTCCCCCTGGAAGCCCTTCTCCCAGGCTTTCAGGCCGTGGTTCTGACGGCGGAGGGTCTCGACCGGGTCGGGCACGGGCGGGAACTCGGCCCGGCCCACTATGCGGGTCAACCCGTGGCAGGGCACGAGGGTCCCGCCGGGAGGCCGGTCCGGCTGCTGACCCCGGACGGGCGGTTGGCCGCGCTGGGGGAGATGGCGGCGGGCGGGGTTTTGCATCCCGCCGTCGTGCTGGGGTAACATATTGGTTTTGTTGGAGTAACCCAATTCGATACGGCGGGGCTGGGCCGCGAAGGCGCGGTGCTGGGCCGTGCGTGGAGGCGACGAAACGTGGCACTGACGAAAGTCCGGAAGACCGAACTCATCAAATCGTTTGAACGTCACGAAGGCGACACCGGGTCGCCCGAAGTCCAAATCGCGATTCTGAGCGAGCGGATCACGTACCTGACCGAGCATTTCAAGGTTCACGCCAAGGATCACCACTCCCGACGCGGCCTGTTGATGCTGGTTGGCCAGCGCCGGCGCCTGCTCGACTACGTCAAGAGTAAGGATCACAAGCGGTACGCCGCCATCATCGAGCGCCTGGGCATCCGCAAGTAACCGCCAGGCTGTCGGCGCCCGGTGGGGCGACGCCAGGGCAGGAGAGGCACGACCATGCATAAGCGAGACATCACTCTGGGCGGCAGCACGCTGTCGATTGAGACCGGCCGCCTGGCCAAGCAGGCCAACGGCTCGGTTGTGGTACGGTTCGGCGACACCATGGTGCTCGTCACCGCGTGTTACGCGCCGACCGAGCGCGCCGGGATCGACTTCCTGCCGCTGACCGTCGACTACCGCGAGTACACCTACGCCTCGGGGCGCATCCCCGGGGGCTTCTTCAAGCGCGAAGGCAAGGCCACCGAGAAGGAGGTCCTGACGAGCCGGTGCATCGACCGGCCGATCCGGCCGCTCTTCCCCGGCGGCTGGCACCACGAGACGCAGGTGATCGCCCTCGTCCTCTCGGCCGACGAGAACTACGATCCCGACGTCGTCGCCATCACGGGCGCGTCGGCGGCGCTGGCCTTCTCGGAGATTCCCTTCCAGAAGACGCTGGCCGGCGTCCGCGTCGGCTACGTGGAGGGCGCGTTCGTCATCAACCCGACCTACGCCCAGCGGAAGCAGTCCGCCCTCGACATCGTCGTCGCCGGCAGCGCTGACGGCCTGGTGATGGTCGAGGCCGGGGCGAAGGAAGTCGGCGAGGACATCATCGTCCAGGCCCTCGAGGCCGGCCACGCGGCGATCAAGTCGATCGTCGCGATGATCGACGCGATGGCGAAGGACGTGGGCAAGGCCAAGCGCCAGGTGGCCGCCAAGGCCATCGACCCGGCGATTGTCCGCGACGTCGAGTCGCAGGTCTACGGCCCGCTGGCCGAGGCGATGCGCATCCGGGAGAAGCTCGAGAACTACCGGACGGTCGATGAGATCGTCGACACGTTCCTCGCCGCGATCCCGGAGGAGGAGGCGGAGCGGAAGGCGTCGGCGAAGGTGGTCCTCTCGGAACTCAAGGAGAAGGTGCTCCGCGACGAGATCCTCGAGCGGGGCGTGCGCCTCGACGGGCGCGCCTTCGACCAGATCCGCCCGATTTGGTGCGAGGTCGGCACGATCCCGCGGACCCACGGGTCGGCGGTGTTCACGCGCGGCGAAACCCAGGCGCTCGTGACGACGACGCTCGGCACGTCGGACGATCAGCAGAAGATCGAGCGGGTCGACGGGGAGATCTACAAGCGGTTCATGCTCCACTACAACTTCCCGCCGTTCTCGGTCGGGGAGGTGGCGTTCATGCGCGGCCCCGGCCGGCGCGAAGTCGGCCACGGCGCCCTCGCCGAGCGGGCCCTGGCGCCGATGATGCCCGCCGAGGAGCAGTTCCCGTACACCGTGCGCGTGGTCTCGGACATCCTCGAGTCCAACGGGTCCTCGTCGATGGCCAGCGTGTGCGGCGGGTCGCTCTCGATGATGGACGCGGGCGTGCCGCTCAAGGCTTCGGTGGCCGGCATCGCGATGGGCCTCGTGATGAACGAGCAGACGGGCACGTACGCCGTCCTGACGGACATCGCCGGCGCCGAGGACCACTACGGCGACATGGACTTCAAGGTGACCGGCACCCGCGAGGGCGTGACCGCGCTCCAGATGGACATCAAGGTCACGGGCGTCACGGCGGAGGTGCTCCAGAAGGCGCTCGCGCAGGCGCGCAAGGGCCGCTTCGAGATCCTCGACACGATGGCCGCGACGCTTGCGGCGTCGCGGGCGGACGTCTCCAGCTACGCCCCGCGCATCGTCACGATCAAGATTCCCGTCGACAAGATCCGCGACGTCATCGGGCCGGGCGGCAAGATGATTCGCAGCATCATCGAGCGGACGGGCGTGAAGATCGACGTGGAAGACGACGGGCGGGTCAACGTGGCGTCGGCCGACGAGGAGTCCTCGAAGAAGGCCATCGCCATCATCATGGAACTCACGGCGACCGCCGAGCTCAACAAGACCTACATGGGCAAGGTGCAGCGCATCACGGATTTCGGCGCGTTCGTCGAGATCATCCCCGGCACCGACGGCCTGCTGCACGTCTCGGAGATCGCCAGGCACCGCGTGCAGGACGTGCGCGACGAGCTCAAGGAAGGCGAACAGCTCCTGGTCAAGGTGATCAGCATCGACCCCTCGGGCAAGATCCGGCTCAGCCGGAAGGCGCTCTTAGCGGAAGAGGAAGGCGGCGGCGAGGGCGGAGAAGGCGGCGGCGCGCCGCAGGATTCGTCCGAACAGGCGCCGAGGCCGCCTCGGCCACACGACCGCGACCGCGGACCGGGCGGACGCGGCGGGAGGCCCGGCGGTTCCGGCGGGCGCGACCGCAGGCACTGAGGCCGGAAGCGGGTTCGAGATCGGCGCGCGGGCTGGCGGGACGGTCCCTGAAAAGAACCGTCCGCCCGCGCCGCTCGTCTTAGTACCAGGAGGGACGCGGATGGCAACCACGGTGCGGGCCCGACATGCGACCCGGCTGCTGCTCGTGCTCGCCGGCGCCGCGCTCTTCTTCGTCGCCGACGGCCTGGCGCAGGAGCAGGGGCGCCGCGACATCACCCTGACGGCGAAGAAGTACGCGTTCTCGGAGCCCCGCATCGAGGTTGCGGTCAACGACGTCGTCCGGGTCACGCTCGTCGCGGAGGACATCCCGCACAGCTTCACCATCGACGCCTACCGGATCGCCAAGCGCGCCGCGCCGGGCAAGCCGGTGACGTTCGAGTTCCGGGCCGACCGCGCCGGGACGTTCCCCTTCTACTGCAACCTGACGATCGATGACGGCTGCCGCGAGATGCGCGGCGAGCTCGTCGTCACGCCTCGCGCTCCGTAGCCGGGCGGACTTCCTCTTCTGCCGCCCATGCGCGGGCGGCCGCCAGCCTGTCCTTGATGGGCGGGTGCGTGTGGAAGAAGACGCGCGCCAGCAGCGTGGGGGCGTCTTCCGCGAGGTTCCTCGCGCCGAGCCGGCGCATCGCCCTGGCAAAGGCGTCCGGGTTCCGGGTGAGATCGAGGGCGAAGCGATCCGCGCGG
The DNA here is from genome assembly GCA_963809475.1 of uncultured Acidobacteriota bacterium. Taxonomy (GTDB): domain Bacteria; phylum Acidobacteriota; class Vicinamibacteria; order Vicinamibacterales; family JAKQTR01; genus JAKQTR01. The sequence goes on along the minus strand of CAWEJS010000001.1, from coordinate 1,201,172 downwards.
CGCTCGTGCGCCCGCGAGAGCGCGTTCACGGCCGGCGACGCCAGCCATCCGGCTGCAATCGCCGTCAGCGCCACCAGCGGCAAGCCCGCCACATCGGCAATCCCCCGCAGCCCGAGCGGCACGGCGGCTGCGCGCAGCACGGCAGCCGACAGCCCGAGGGCGATGCCGGCCACCAGCGCGTCCACCGCCAGCGCGCCCCACACGTCGTGGTGAACGTGGTGCGCCAGTTCGTGGGCCAGGACGACCTCGACTTCATCTTCCTGGCAGTCCGAAATGAGGGTGTCTGACACGATGATCCGCCGGGTGGTCCCGACCCCGGTCAGGGCCGCGTTCGTGCGTGAGGTGCGATCGCCCAGGCGCCACTCGAAGATGCCGAGCGCCGGGACGCCCGCTTTCGCCGCCAGCGCCAGCAGGCGGTCGCGCAGGGCGGCGTTCTCGAGCGGCACGAAGGTGTAGAAGAGCGGGAGCAGCAGGACGGGCGCGGCCCATGCCATCACGACCGCCGCCGCGACCGCGCCGGCCCACGCCAGGAGCCACCACCCGGCCGGCCACAGACGGAGCGATGCGGCAACCCACGTGGCCGCGACCGCCGCGAATACGAACTGCACGCCGGCGGACTTGACGTGGTCTGTGAACCACGAGGCGGCCGGCTGCCGCGACAGGCCGTAGCGCCGCTCGAGCATGAACCCGGAGTAGAAGGCGATCGGCAGGGCGCCGATCTCGTGCATCACCGCCACGGCGGCCACCCATGCGCACACGGCCAGCGGCAGGCGCAGCGGCGCCGGCCAGACGGTGGCCATCGCCGACGCCGCGTCGCTCAGGGTGCGGGAAAGGCCCGACGGAAGGAGGCCCGCAAGCAGCACCACGGCCCACGCCGAGGAAGACAGGACCGCGCGCCGGCGGAGCCGATGGTACCGAGTGGCCTTGTCCTCGTTCATGCCTCACACGTTCCGGGCCCGCGACGCGCACGCCGGAGACCCGGCAGCCGGCCGGCACGGACGGGGCGGCCAGACGCCGGAACGGGCCCGGCCGCGCTAGGTTCCGAGGGGGCCGACGCGGATGCTTCCGTTGACCGTCTCGAGCTTCATCGCCGGACCGCCGCCGTTGACCTTCCCGTCGAGCTTCCGCCGGGACCCTTCGCCGGTCTTCTCAAACGGCAGGTCGGACACGCTGATCCCGCCGTTGACGCAGCGCGCTGACACCGTCGCCTTCGCCGCGCCCGGCAGTTTCACCTCGATCGATCCGTTGGTCGTCTCGAGCGACAACCCGTCTCCGCCCACCCGGGCCATCTCGATCTTGATCCCGCCGTTGGTGGTCGTCGCCAGGACCGAATCACCCAACCCGTGGCCGGTGACCGACCCGTTGGTCGTCTCGGCGTTGAGCGCCGCCAGCGCTCCCTGGACCGTGATGCCGCCGTTGACGGTCGACACGCGCAACTTCGCGGCGCGCGGCACCCGGACGGTGTACGTCACCTCGATGGCCTGCCGGTGCGGTCCGCGCGGGTACCAGGCCTCGAGGCGCACCTTCCCGGCGCTCGCCTCTTCCCGCATCTCGACCGTCTTCAGGGTCGCCTGGGCGGCCTCTTCCGTTGCGCCGCGCGCGACCAGCCGCGCCTTGACGTCGAGCGTGTCGCCGTCGATTGCCTCGACGCCGATGGGGCCGTTGACGTTGACGATTTCGACGCTCGCGTCGGACCCGGAGAGCGTGTAGGTCTTGCTCCAGGCCTGCTCCGCCCGGGCCCGGCCGCCCTGCATCGAGTTGACCATCACGTCGCACCCGGCCGCGCCGGCAGCGGCGGCGAGCAGGATCACCGCACCCGAGAACGCGCGAACACTGCGATGCTGAGGCATACGTCCCTCCCCACCGAGGTTGGACGGAGCCCGCCGCACGGAAGTTCCTGGTTCCGCTGGCACTTAGTTCAGCCTGACCGAGATCAGCTTCGACACCCCCGGCTCCTCCATCGTGACGCCGTAGAGGCGATCGGCAATCTCCATGGTCTTGCGGTTGTGTGTGATCAGGATGAACTGCGTCTCGGCCTGCAGCTCCCGCAGCATGTCGAGGAACCGCCCGGTGTTCGCGTCGTCGAGCGGGGCGTCGATCTCGTCGAGGAGGCAGAACGGGCTCGGCTTGTACTTGAAGATGCCGAACATCAGCGAGATGGCCGTCAGCGCCTTCTCGCCGCCCGACAGGAGCTGGACGTTCTGGAGGCGCTTCCCTGGCGGCTGCGCGATGATCTCGATGCCGCTCTCGAGGATGTCGGTCTCGTCGATCAGGGTGAGGCCGGCCCGGCCGCCGCCGAACAGCGTGCCGAACATCTGCTGGAAGTTCAGGTTGATGGCCTCGAACGCCTCCCTGAACCGCTCGCGGGTGGTCTGGTCGATCTTCCTGATCGCCGCCCCCGTCGATGCGATCGAGTCGACGAGGTCGCGCCGCTGGCCCGTCAGGAAGCCATGGCGGACGTCGAGCTCGTCGTACTGCTCGATGGCCATCATGTTGACCGGCCCCAGCTTCTCGATCTTCCGCTTCAGCTCCTCGATCGCCTCCTCGGGTGTCACGGGGCGGGCGGCGGCTTCGGCGGCCTGGACCTCCGTGGCGCGCCCGGCCTGGGCCGGCGCGGTCTGGCCGGCGGCCGGCGGCGCCCCGCCGTCGGCTTCCCCGGCGGCCTCGTCATCGGGCTCCTCGGCGTAAATCGTCCGCCAGTCGGGGCTGACGCCGCCGTCGCGCTCCATCCTCTCGACCTCGGCGATGACGGCGTCGAGGCCGCAGGACAGCGTGTCGGCGCAAGCGTCCGCGAGGTGTTCGAGGTCGCTCTCGGCCTTCGCCCGCGCGACCTCGGCATCCGAGCGGGCCGCGCGAATCGCGTCGAGGCCCCGCCGCGCGTCGCGGACGGCGGCTTCGGTCTCGTCCGTCCTGGCCCGGAGTTCCGCGATGGCCTCGTCGACCAGCCGGACGTCCTCGCGCGCCCGGTCGAGCGACGCGATCTCCGCGTCCAGGGCGCGGGTCGCCTCCGCCACGGCCTGCACCAGCCGGGCCTGCTCGGCGTCGGCCTGCTCCCGCTCGTCACGCCGTGCGGCGAGGCGCGTCTCGATCTCGCGCCGGGCCTCCTCCGCTCTCGCGGCTTCGAGAGCGAGGGCCGCGGCCCGCTCCAGCAGGCGCGCGTGATCGGCCATCGCATCTCGGACCCGGTCGCTGCGGAGGCGCGACTCTTCCCGGGCCTCGAACAGCCTCCGCTGGGCCGACGCCAGCCGAGTGTCCACGGCGCGCTGATCCTCGGCGAGGCGTGCGATGGACACGCGGGCGTCCGCCTGCCGCAGGTCCAGCCCGGCGATCTCCTCTTCCGCCCGGCGGGCATCGAGATCGACGAGGTCGCGCTTCTGCCGGATGCGGGCCAGGTCGTCGTCCGATTGCGCGATGCGCAGCTCGAAGCCGACCATCGCCATTTCCTGGCGGTGGGTTTCAGCGGTCATGGACTCGATGGCGGCCGCGCCGAGCGTCACGCGGCGCTCGATGTCCGCCACGGTCTCCACGAGCCTCGACACGGCGGCCTGCTGGGCCGACAATCGCGCGCGCAGGTCCCGCGTGTCACGCTTGGTCTGCAGGATGCCGCGGCTTTCGTCGCGGCCGGATCCGCCGATGATCATCTGCGGCCCGTGGCAGACGTCGCCCTCGGGGGTGACGATGGGGGCGTCCGTCAGGGCCGAGGCCGCAACCGCGGCGGCGTACGACGGCGCGAGCCAGGCCCCGCCGACGAGCGGACGCAGCGCCTCGGCGTGCGGGCCCGAGAGCGCGACCACCGACGCGAGCGGCGTGAGGCCCGGCGCGGGGGCGGCCGCGCCCTCGCCCGCCGGCGCCGTCTGGCGGCCGACCACGACGAACCCGCACCGGCCGGCTTGGCGCTCACGGACGATCTGCAGCGCGCGGGCCGCCTCCTCGTGGCTGGCGACGACGACGTATTGCAGCACGTCGCCGAGGCAGGCCTCGACGGCGCGCTCGTAGCCGGGCGTCACGTCCAGGTGGTCCGCCACCGACCCGGCGTGCTCGATGACGCCGGCGGACTCCGCGAGCAACAGGCGCGCGGCGTCGCCGTATGCCGTGCGCGCGGCCTCGAATTCCTCGAGCGACTTCAGGCGCGCCGCCGCGTCGGCGAGTTCCTGCTCGTGGCCGCGCAGGTTCGCCGCAACCCGGTCCCGCTCGCTGCGCAGGCCGGCGACTTCGCCTTCGCGGGCGAGCCGGTCCCGCATGACAGCGTCCAGTTGCGCCCGCGCGCTCGCGAGCGAGTCGGAGGCCGATTGGCCTTCACTCCGGGCCCTGGAGTCTTCGACCTCGAGGTCGCCCGCCTCGGCCGTCCACCGCGCGAGGTCCCTGGACACCCGGTCGCGGGCGCCGGCCGCGTTCTCGATGGCGTGCTGGAGGGCTGTCGCCGCGCTGGCGGCCGCGTACTGCTCCGCGCGCGCCGCCTCGACGTCGGCCTCGAGGCCGTCGAGCGTGGCCTGCAGGGCGGACTGCGCGTCCTGGGCCGAGGCCAGCGCCGAGGCCGCGGCGTCGCGTTCGTCGCCGGCGAGGGCGGCATCCCGCGCCTTCGCGGCGAGCTCGTCGGCGGCCGGGGCGCGCCGCGCGGCGAGGGCGTCGATCTCGCCGCTGATGTCGCTGGCGCGGCGGGCGATGGCCGCCTGCTGGCTCCCGTCGCTCTGGATGCGCTCCTCGAGGCGGCCGATCTCCACCTCGTGGACGTGGGCGGCCTCGCGCTTCTGGCGGGCGTCGCTCTCGCGCTGCGCGGCGTCGAGGCGCACGCGCTCGATGACGGCCTCCCGCTCGGCGAGGCGCGCCGACGCAGCCGCTTCCTCGGCGCGCACCTGGCTGATGCGGGCCGCGGCGCCCGAAATCGCCTGGGCCAGCACGCGCTGGCGGCGCGCGAAGAGGACCTTCTCCCAGCGGCGCAGTTCATCGCCCAGCCGCCGGTGGCGCCGGGCCTTGGCGGCCTGCCGCTTGAGCGTGCCGCGCTGCTTCTCGACCTCGAAGATGATGTCGTCGATGCGCGTCAGGTTCAGCTGCGCGGCGTCGAGCTTCAGCTCGGCCGTGCGGCGCCGGGCGCGGTACTTCGTCACGCCCGCCGCCTCTTCGATGAGCTGGCGGCGGTCGGTCGGCCGCGAGCTCAGGATCATGCCGATCTTGCCCTGCTCGATAATCGCGTAGGCCTTGGCGCCGAGCCCCGTGTCCATCAGGAGCTCGTGCACGTCGCGCAGGCGGCTCACTTCGCCGTTGATCAGGTATTCGCTCTCGCCGGAGCGGAAGAGGCGCCGCGTGACCTCCACCTCCCGCACCATCGGCCGACCGTCGTCGTCCACCAGGTCGCGATCCGTGCCCGGGCCCGTCTGCGGCAGCGCCGGCACGCCCGCCAGCATGAGCCGCACCTCGGCCGCCGCGTTCGGCTTGCGCGCGTCGCTCCCGCTGAAGATGACGTCCTCCATGCGATCGCCGCGCAGGCTCTTGGCGCTCTGCTCGCCGAGCACCCAGACGATGGCGTCGGCGACATTGCTCTTGCCGCAGCCGTTCGGCCCGACGATCGCCGTGACGCCGCGATCGAAGGACAACTCGGACCGGTCGCTGAACGACTTGAACCCGGTGATTTCCAGACGCTGCAAACGCATCGCTTCGAACCGTGTGAGCAAGCGGCAATCCCGCGGCCGCCCGCGGGACGCGGGGTGGACTCTAGTGGTGGCCGCGCGACGACCGGTCCCGGGCGGCCAGGACCATCCGCTCGGCCTCGGCGAAGCAGCCGAGCGCGAGCTGGGCCTGCGGGTCGGTCGCGATGAGATGGCGCCGCGCGTCTTCCACCGTCCACAGGTTGAGGTCGATCTCGTAGCGGATCATCGACGTGATGAACGGGAGGTCCCGCTCGAACCCCGCCTCATCCACCGTCATGCCCTCGGCCTTCAGGTGATTCCGGAAGGCGGCGATCATCGCCGCGTCGACCGGAAAGTCCCTGGCCACGAACGTGCGATCGTGCGAGGCGCCGCTGATCCGCGTGTCGCCGACCGCCGAGTACTTCTGCGCGAAGGAGGCGAAGGTCTGCCGCGCGTAGAGCAAACGCGCGAACCGGCCGGGGTTGAAACCCTCGACCGGCCCTTCCAGCCGGTGGTCGGGCTCGATCCCGCCGCCTCCGTAGACCTTGCGGCCGCCGTCGGTGTACTTCAGGTCCGAGGCCTGCCGCTCGCGCGCGCCGGCCTGCGGGCGCGCGGTGTACATCAGGTACTCGTCGAAGGTGCCGTCCCACGGGCGCTGGATGAGCCGGCCGCTCGGCGTGTAGTAGCGCGCGGTCGTCAGCGCCAGGGCGGCGCCCTCACTGATGCGGTAGACCGACTGCACGAGCGCCTTGCCGAAGGTCGTCTCGCCGACCACGATCGCGCGGTCGTGATCCTGGAGCGCGCCGGTCACGATCTCGGACGCGCTCGCGCTGTTCCGGTTGGCGAGCACCACGAGGGGCAGGTCGATGTACGGGCCCCGCTCCGTCGCGCGGTAGTCCTGGTCCGAGTTGGGGACCCGGCCCCGCGTGTAGACGATCATCTGGCCCTGCGGCAGGAACTCGTTCGAGACGCGGATCGCCTGGTCCAGCGGGCCGCCGGGATTGCCCCGCAGATCGAGCAGCAGGCGCTTCATCCCCTTCGCGCTGAGGGCCTTCAACGCGGCCGCGAGGTCGCTTCCGGTCTGCTCGGCGAAGTCCTGCAGCCGGACGTACCCCGTCGTGCCGTCGAGCATCACCGCCGCGGAGATCGTCGGGATGTTGATCTCGTCGCGCGGCACGTCCAGTTCGATCAGCTGGTCGTAGCCGCGGCGCCGGATGGACACGTGCACGGTGGTGCCCTTCGGGCCGCGCAGCCGCCTCGCCGCCTGCTCGCTCGTCCAGCCCTTGGCTTCTTCCTGGTCGATCTTCGCGATGACGTCGCCGCGGCGGACGCCCTTCTTGTAGGCCGGCGAGCCCTCGAACAGACTGACGGCCGTGATGTCGCCGTCGATCACCTGGATGGTGATGCCGAGGCCGTAGTACCGGCCCTGCTGCCGCTCGCGCATCTGCGCGTAGGTCCGCGGGTCGAGGAAGCTCGAGTGGGGGTCGAGCGTCTGCAGCATGCCCGAGATGGCACTGTAGATGAGCCGGTCGCTCTCCGCCTTCTCCACGTAGTTCGTTTCGACGAGGCGGACCGCCGTGGTGAACGCGCGATAGCGTTCGGGCGCACGCTCCTGCGTGGTGACCGCGCTACGGCCGAACACACTGCCGGCGATCGCCGAGGCGACGAGGACCGACGTGACCAGCACCACGAACCGGAGGGACCGCATGGGAGTAATCGTACCAGATAAACTCTAGTGCGGCAACGAGTTCGCGGCGCCGGGCCGCGCGTCATCCTTGACCCTGCGCGGCGGCAGCCCTATGATTCAGGAAGCTCCCTGTCGGCCGTGGTGTGCCGCGCCGGATGTCGCCCGCGCGGGTCCCGGAGGACACGGTCTCGCCCGGCGAGGCCGCATGCGCGGCGGGAGTCACTGGAGTCACCTACATGTTCGGTTCCATCGGCATGCCCGAGCTCGTCATCATCCTGGTGATCGCGCTCATCATCTTCGGACCGCGGAAGCTGCCCGAGCTTGGCCGGTCCCTCGGCCGGAGCATCGGGGAATTCCGCCGCGCATCGAACGAGTTGCGGAGCACCCTGGAGGAGGAGATCCGCGTCGAGGAGCAGAAGTCCACCACGCCGAAGTCGTCCGCCTCGGCCGAGAGCACGCCGGAGTCGTCCGCCGACCCGGCCTCCAGCGCGTCCACGCACTCGTGAAGCCAGGCCCGTTCGCCCGGCTGATCCCGGCGCGGTTCCGGCACGCGCCATCGCCCCGCCAGCTCCCGGCGCCCGGCGCCATCGAGCGCGCGTCCCTCGACGACGACGAGCCGGACGACGACGCGTCGGGCCGGATGTCGTTCCTCGAACACCTCGACGAGCTGCGCCGCCGGCTCGTCGCCTCGGCGTTGTCGCTCGCCTTCGGCACGGTCGTCGCCTTCTTCTTCATCGACCGCATCTTCGCGTTCATCATGCGGCCGCTCTACGACAAGCTCCCGGCCGGCTCGAAGCTCATCTATACCGAGCCGACCGAAGCGTTCCTGCTGAAGGTGAAGATCGCGCTGCTCGCGGGCCTGGTCATCGCCGCGCCGCTCATCATGACGCAGCTCTGGCTCTTCATCGCGCCCGGGCTCTACGCGCGCGAGAAGCGGTTCGCCCTGCCCTTCATCCTGATGGCCTCAATCTTCTTCGTCGGCGGCGCCGCGTTCAACCACTACGTGCTGTTTCCCTTGGCCTGGACCTTCCTCGCCAGCTTCTCAACCGATTACATGATGTTCCTGCCGCGCATCGCGCCGGTCTTCTCGCTCTACGCGATGCTGATGGTCGCGATGGGCCTGATCTTCGAGATGCCGGCGGTCATCCTGGTGCTCGCCCGGATGGGCCTCGTGACGGCGGGGTTCCTCTGGCGGAACGTCAAGTACGCCGTCCTCGTGATCTTCATCTTCGCCGCGGTCGTGACGCCCACCGGCGATCCGATGACGCAGTCGCTCATGGCGGGGCCGATGGTCGGCCTGTACATCCTCAGCATCGGGCTGGCCTGGTTGTTCGGGAAGCGGCGCCGCGCGTCCGAGGATTAGGGGTTGACGATCAGCAAGTCGGCGGCGGCCGAGATCGGGCAGCTCATCGACGACCTGTGCGGCGCCGACGGGCGGGCGCGCGAAACGGCCGCCGCGCGGCTCGCCGTGATCGGCGCGCGGGCCGTTCCGCACCTCGTCGCCGCCTGCGGCCGGGCCGCCTCGCCTGCCGCCCGCGCCGCCATCCTGAAGGTTCTCGAGTCGGCGCCCGACCGGCGAAGCGTCGACCTGGCGCTGGACCAATTGCACGCCCCGGATGCCGACGCGAAAGTCCGCGCGGCGGCCATCATGCTGCTCGGTGCGCACCTCGACCACGAGGAGGGCGCGCGGGCGCTCGACGAACTCAGCGCATTCGCCCTCGACGCCGAGCAGCCCGACGTCCTGCGCCTCCAGGCCCTCGATGTGATCGCGCGGGCGCTCCCGCACGTCCTCGAGCCGCTGCGCAAGCTGCTCGCGGTCGACTCCAGCCCGGCCGTCCTGGCGTGGGCGTCCGCAACAGGCCCGGCCGCGCCGGCGGTCATCGACCCCCGGCTGGCGATCGAGGCGGCGGCGGCAGGCGAGCCGGCCGACCCGTCGCTGCTTCGGGAACTTGTGCCGGAGGGGGCCGCCGACGTGCCGCTGCCTACGCTGCATCGGCTGATTGAAGTCGCGCGCGCCCGCGAGGCCGACGCCCCGGCGCCGGCCGACCGCCTCGAGTGGCGCGCGCTGCGCGGGGCCGTGCACCTCGCCCTCGCCCGGCGCGCGAGCCGCGTCGCGGTTTACGACTTGCGCGAAGCGCTCGCCGGCGCCACCGAAGCGCTGCCCGCCGGCTTCGTCGAGGCGGCGGCACTCGTGGCCGACGGCGCGTGCCTCGAGCCGATCGCGGAGACGCTCGCGCGCCTTCCGGCCTCGCTGGATCGCGCCGAGGAACGGTGGCGCGACGATCTCCTCGCGGCAGGCCGCGCCATCGTCGGACGGGAGCGGCTGACGCGGCGGCACGCTGTCATCAGGAAGGTGACGCGCATCTCGCCCGCCGTCGCCGACGCGCTTCTCGCCGCTCCCCGCCGCGCGTAGCGTCTCTGCCTCCGTGCTCGCGGCAGTCCTGTCTGCTGTCGGTGTCGTGGTCCTCTCGCTGCGGGCTGCTGCCTTTCTACTGGCTACTGGCTACTGGCTACTGGCTGCTGATTTTCGTCAGTACGCCTTCGCAAACCACGCGTCAGCCATGGACGGCCGCCCGCACTTGACGCAGGGCGCGCCGCTCGGCGTCGCATCCAGTGGCAGATTGCGAATCGTAGCCTGGGTGGCCGTCTTGATCTCCGCCTCGCAGGCCTCATCACCGCACCAGGGCGACACGACGAACCCGGGCCGTCCTTCCAGGGTCTGGGTGAACTCGTCCCAGGACGCCGTCGAGCTCGTGTGTTCCTCGCGGTACACCCGCGCGCACTCGAGCATGTTGCGCTGGATCGCGTCGAGCAGGCCCGTCACCGCCTCGGCCGCGCCGTCCACGGCGACGGGGGCCTTTTCGCGCGTGTCGCGCCGCACCGACATGACCTGCTTCTTCTCGATGTCCTTGGGGCCGACCTCGAGGCGGAGCGGCACGCCGCGCAATTCCCATTCCGAGAACTTCCAGCCCGGCGTGTAGGCATCGCGGTCGTCGAGCATCACCCGGATGCCGCGGGCCACGAGCGTGTCGCGCATGGCTTGGGCGTGCGGCAGCACCGTCTCGCGCCAGTTGCCGCGCGGGATCGGGACGATGACCACCTGGTACGGCGCGATCTTGGGCGGCAGCATGAGCCCACGCTCGTCCCCGTGCGTCATGATCACGCCGCCGATGAGGCGCGTCGACACGCCCCACGACGTGCCGTGTACGTACTGCAGCGACTTGTCGCGGGCCTGGAACTGGATGTTGAATGCCTTGGCAAAGTTCTGGCCGAGGTTGTGCGACGTGCCGGCCTGCAGCGCGCGGCCGTCTCCCATCAGACCCTCGATCGAGTACGTCCTCAGCGCCCCGGCGAACTTCTCGCTCTCGGACTTGCGGCCCGCGACGACGGGCATCGCCAGCACGTTCTCCGCAAACTCCTTGTACACGCCCAGGATCTTGAGCGTCTCTTCCTCCGCCTCCTCCGCGGTCTCGTGGGCGGTGTGCCCTTCCTGCCACAGGAACTCCGTCGTCCGGAGGAAGAGCCGCGTGACCTTCTCCCAGCGCACGATGTTGGCCCACTGGTTGATGAGGACAGGGAGATCCCGCCACGACTGGATCCACTTCGCGTACATCGTGCCGATGATGACTTCGGAGGTCGGACGGATGGCGAGGGGTTCCTCCAGTTCTTCCGTGCCGCCCCGCGTCACCCAGGCCACCTGCGGCGCAAAGCCCTGGACGTGTTCCGCTTCCTTCATCAGCAGGCTCTGCGGGATGAACATCGGGAAGTACGCATTGACGTGGCCGGTGGCCTTGAAGCGATCGTCCAGCTGCCGCTGGATGAGCTCCCAGATCGCGTAGCCGTACGGCCGGATGACCATGCAGCCCTTGACCGGCGAGTAGTCGGCCAGTTCCGCGCGCCGCACCAGGTCGGTATACCAGCGCGAAAAGTCCTCGGACTTCGGGGTGATCTCGGTGATGACGGGTTCTTTGTTGTCGTCGTGCTCGGCCATTTTCGTATCCTACCATTGACCAGACGCGGGCCGGCGCCCGCGCACGCGCTCCAGGGGCCGCGTGGTCCGCACCACGAGCGCGACCGCCGGGACACCGACGCCCGGCGAATGTGAGGGAGTCCTGAAGGGACCGCTGTTACCTGAGCCAGCCCGGGGGGATGTTCGCGCGCCGGGCTTCTTCCTCGAGGTCGGCCACCTGCTTGTCGAGCGTTTCCTGTTCCCGCTTCATGCGCTCGAGTTCCGCCAGCGTCTTCTGCCGCTCGTCCCCGATCTTCGCGCGCTGGAATGGATCGTCCCTGGCGGAGAAGTCGTTGGTGAGCGCGTTGATGCGACTCTGGACGGACTCCATCAGGAACGCGTTCCGGTCGCGCCGCTCCCGGAGGTCCGTGATGCGCTTGCGCCAGTAATCGGGATCCCTGGCCGGGTCCGGCGCCGGCGGCTCTTCCTTTTCGACGGCCGCGTCTGCCGGGGCCTCTGCCGCAGCCTGGGCGGCCCCAGCGGTTCCAGCGGCTGGCGGCGGGGCCGGCGCAGGCACCACCTTGAGATTCTCGTTCGTGACGACGGTGACCGGGCCCTTGACCGCCTTGCGGCGGGCGGCCTCCTTCCGGGCCACGGCGCCGAGGGACTGGGCTGAGGCGGGCATCGCGGCCGCACAGGCCGCAATGGCCAGCGCCGCGATTACCGTGGCACGCGCGATGAACGTTCTGATCATGGTCACCGGCCACCCCCGGGGCACCGACACACCTCCCCGCTCATCGTCGTATCGGCAGGCCCTGCCCATGACTTTAGGCCACGGCGAGGATCAGTGCAACCCGCGCCAGGAAACCAACCGGATTCCGGGTCCGCACGCCGGATCCGGCCGCCCGGCGGTCGCCACGACCGTCCGGTGGCCGAAGCGCGGCGCGAACGCCTCGGCCCTGATGGCAATGACGCAGGCCCCTGGCCGCCACTCTCCCGCCGTGCCCAGCCTGGTGTCGTGGAAGGGATCGCCGTCGAGGTCGGCCGGGTCGTCCCCGACCCAGACCACCACCTCGATTGGCGGCACTCCGGCGCCGGCGGGCACGAGTTGATCGAGGCGGCCGTGCCCGAACAGCTGCCACCGGGGGTTGTTCGGGCCCCAGGGACGCTCGGACGTGAAGGCATCGGCCTCGCTGGCTGAGCACGCGGCGGTGTGGCCGCAGGTCGCCAGGTTCGTCAATTCCGCGAGCCCTGCGCTCGAGCCGCCCGGGAGTGCGACTGTGATCGCCGACTGGCTGAGGATCGAGGACACCACCCGACCGCTCAGCACGGGGTCCCAATCGGCGATCGACGCCAGTTCGTGCGCGGCGATGGCCACGCCCGCGTCCGCCGCACACGCGGCCGTCCACGACGTTTCGTAGTTCCGGGCGACCAGCGGATCGAGGCTGGTCGTGAGGACCAGGCCCAGGCCGATCGCCCCGATGAGGGCCATGACCACAAGCGCGGCGACGAGCGCGACGCCTCGCTCACGCCGGCGGCCCGCCGGCCGGCCGCCTTGTCCTTCCCGCCCACCCCTCTCGGTGCGCCTACTTCGCCGTGTTCCGCAACGCCACGTCAACGTGCGCCTCCAGGTCCGGTACGAGCCTCGCAGCTTCCCGCGCGATGCCGGGGTGGCTGAAGAACTGCGGGTCCGAGCCCCGTGCCGACGCCGATTGCGCCTGGACCCGCAGGGTGATGCGGACGAGCCGAACGCGGAGCAAATCGCCGTCGAACCGGTTCGCCGAGGCGGGGTCAGGACACCACGGACCGTCCGCGAATGCGGACACGGGGAGTCCTGCCAGTCCCTGGTACTCGACCGGCAGCGCCGCCAGTCGCGCAACCGGCTGGCCGTTGTCGCGGTCGAACAGACAATTCTCGCCCTGCCCCCACGTGTCGAGGGGGTCGTCGATCCCCGTTGATGGCGGCACTGGACCATACGTCGCGTGCCGGCGGTCCGGATCCGCGTCGTCAAGCACCTGCGGCACCTCTGCTGCCCCGAAGTACTCGAAGCGAAGCGCCGTCACGTGATCGAGCACGGGCAGATCGGAGGATCCGTTCGTCACGCGGCGGAGTTGCGAGATCTGCGTTGCGGCCTCGACGCGCAGGCTGTATGCCGCGGATTCGACTTCGCCGGCGATGGCGCCGGCGGCGTAGAGCCGCGACACCGGTGCGCCGGCGTGCTCGAACAGGGAGCCGTCGCTGGCAACCGCCGAGATGGGCAGCACGTCCCAGGCACCCGTGCCATCGGCGACGAGCGCGCGAGCGCCCGCGTGCATGCGGCAGGCCGTCGTCCACAGCGCGCACGCGGAGAGCGGCGCAAGCCAAATCGGGGCGTCCGATGCAGCGACGTCCAGGTCCACGATCGCCTGCGGCGCCGCGATGCCCATCGTCATCACGGTGATGGCACCGTCTTGCGCGCAGCCGCCCGCCAGTTGGCTCAGCGGCTCCCCGAGGGAGCGGCAGGGCAACACCGCCGGCCAGACCGGCGTGGCCCGCGCTCCCCAGCCCAGGCTGGGCCCCGCCCCCGCTCCACCCACGCTGTCGGCGAGCGTCTGCAAGGCGACACGAAGGCGCTGCTGCACATCGACCGCTTCCGGCAGCGCCGTGAACGCGACTGAGGACGGATGCAGCAGTGTCACCGTGAGGCCGAGGGCAATGACCGTCACGGCCGTCGCCACGAGGAGTTCGACGAGCGTGAACCCGGCAGGCACGCGCCGGCTTACCATGCGAGCCTCGACCGGATGCTCGCCAGGCGCACGCGCCCGGCGACGTCACCGCAGCGGCCCCCGGCGAACGCATGGCGGCAGGGCTCGACCTGAACCTGGATGGCCAGGAGGTTCGCATCGGACGGCATGGCCGTCACAGACCAGCGCCGGACGGACACTCTACCTGCTGCAGCCGTGACCGTGCCGCGCGGGTCGAGGTACTCGATGAAGCCCGGCGTGTCATTCGCCAGGCTGTCGCCTGGGGATGCGGCGAGCGATCGCACGTCGCGGCACAGCGCCTCCATCTTCTGGAGCGAGTAGATCGCGGCCATCGAGCGCTCGCGCGAGAGCATGGCTGAGCGGATGGCCATGTGCGAGAGACCCGCGAGCGAGGTCACGGCGCCGGCCAGGAGGCCGATGGCCACGACTGCTTCGACGAGCGTCGTGCCGGAGGCGGAGAAGAGCGTTTTCATGCCGGCGTTCCAGAGCAACACCGATGCCGACGACGGCTTATCGCGATTCAGTGGTTTTCCGAAGGATCAGCGGCGTCTACTGAGGCACGCGTTTCGCGCGTTGCAGAAACAGCATCGTTCCCGCGGTTGGTTGTGTGAGAAACTGCTGGCTTCTGTGGGGCGGATTCTGTCTTCCCTACTGGCTGCTTCTTCTTGCTTCTTGCTTCTTGCTTCTTTCTTCCTTCCTGCTACCGATAGAATCCCACGTACCACTGCACAATGGGGTCTCCGTACGCGGCAGCGAACATGGCGGCGATGGCCAGGAACGTGCCGAACGGAAGCGCGAGCTTCATGGTGCCCCGCCTGGCGACGATCAAGCCAAGGCCCACGACGGAGCCGAGGACCGACGCGACGGCGAGGGTCAGCAGCACCAGTTGCCATCCGAGGAACGCACCGATGAGCGCGAGCATCTTCACGTCGCCCATGCCCAGCCCCTCGATCTTGCGGAGCCTGAGATAGGCCTCCGCCAGGGCCAGCGGGATGAGTCCTCCGATCGCGAGCCCGACCAGCGACGAGATCCAGCCCGGCGGCGCGACGACGCTCAGGAGGAAGCCGGCAATGGTGCCAGGCACCGTGATGACGTTCGGCAGGATGCGGTGGCGGAGATCGATGAAGAACAGCACGATGAGCGTGCAGCCCAGTAGCAGCCGCGACAGGAGCAGCCAGCTCATGCCGTACTGCCAGGCGGCCCAGACGAACATGGCCCCGGTGAAGGCCTCGACCAGCGGATAGACGATAGAGATCCTCGTGTGGCAGGACCGACATCGGCCCCGCAGTGCGAGCCACGCCACGACCGGCACGTTCTCGAACCAGCTCAGCTTGCGGTTGCACCTCGTGCAGTGCGAGGCGGGGAAGACCAGCGATTCCTCGAGCGGAAGGCGGTAGATGCAGACGTTGAGAAAGCTGCCGACGCACAGACCCAGCGCTCCTGCGAGGATCAACCCGGTGATGGTCATGGCGTGCGGCCTATGTTCGCCGCCTTGCCCGTGAGCGACGGCGGCAGCGGGGACAGTGCCGAGCGGGGGGACAAGGCGACTCCGCCCGCCGCGGCCGCGTCGAGTTCGAACGGCGTCCCTGAAGGATCCAGCGGGACGGCTCGCAGCCCGTACGGAGCCAGTGCCCCCCACGCACGCGGGGGTCGTCCGTTCGCATCGACGTACCGTCGCACGAGCGCAGCCAGACCGTCGATCTGATCGAGGGCATCGATTTGCGCGAGTCTCAGCTTCGCGTTGTTCTTCACCCAGTCGTTGTCGGCGCTCTCGTGAAGCTGCTGCCAGAGCTGACGGGAGGACTGCCGGTCGCCGCCCTCGGCGAGCGTTGTGGCGGCCATGGAGCGGAGCCACCAGGGGGCGCCCTCGATGCGCGAGGCGCGATCGAACCACTCCGCAGCGGCTGTGTAGTCCTGCCGCCACCAGTAGTGGACGAAGCCCGCGTCCTCCGCGTACTGCCACTTCTTCGGGTCTGCCGCGAGCCCGCGCTCGAGCAGGGCGATGGCCTGATCGGTCCGGCCCGGGCCGCTGGGGTACGGCTCGGACAGGAAGATCGATCCGAAGCGGTAAGCAATACTGAACCGCGGGTCGAGGGTGGTCGTGATGTCGAGCAGCGGGTAAAGCAGCCCATAGGACCTGTCCCCGCCGGCGGCTGCGCGCCGCGTGCTTCCGAAGTGCTGGATGGCCCGGATCCAGTAGATATCGGCGAGGATCGCGTCGAAGCCGAGCGCCAGCCGCGGCACGGACGCTCCCCCGCGCAGGTAGAGCACATCGTCTGCCACGGGAGGCATTGCGTGGCGGCGGTCGCGCCAGGCGCCGATCGAGACGGCCGCGCCCCACATCACAGCCGCCGCGGTGAGGAGTGCGAGTGTACCGACCCCGGCCGCGCGGCCGGTGGCAGGCTTCGATTCCGCCGTCACTTGAAGTCCCGCCGCGCGAAGATCGTGATGGCGAGCGCCAGCATGGCGCCGATGTACAGAACTCCGTACGCGGTGGTCAGCGCCAGGTACGCGGCCGTGACGGGCTGGCCATGTACGACCGCCGTCTTGACGTCGAAAGGCGCCAGGTTGGGCAGGAGGTAATACAGCGCCTTGCCGAGCCATGCGGCCGCCGGCGACTTCACGACGTTTTCGAAGTGCGCCAAATCCGCGTTGAAGTGCCCGACGACGTAGAGGCCGAAGGTGAAGGCGGCCGACATCATCGGCCCCGCGAACGTGGAGAAGAACAGCGCCACCGAGGTGACAACGAGCAGTTGCACGTAGAGCAGGCCGAAGGCCTTCAGAAGCTGCGGGTCCAGCACCGGGGCCTCGACGCTCACCTTGGCGAGGCCGGGATCGAGCCAGTTCATGAGCCCGAGCACGACGTACAGCGCGGCGGCCATCACGGCAATGTTGACGAGCAGCGTGAGGGCCAGGCCGAGGAACTTGCCGATGATGAATTCGTAGCGGCGGATGGGCTTGACGAGCAGGTTGTAGACGCTCCGGCGATCGACCTCTTTCCACACGAGGCCGACGCCGATGAAGACTGCGATGAACAGGCCGAACAGCGAGGACGCGGCGAGGCCGAGGTCCTTGATGATCTTGATGTCCTGCCCGGCCGTGAGCTGCCCGACCAGGTACGAGGCCCCGATGAGCAGCACGGCGAAGAGGACGAGATTGTAGAGCACCTTGTCGCGTACCGATTCCTTGAACACGTGATACGCGACCAGGCCGATGACGCGCGCCATCATCCCTCCGGCATCACGCGCCCAGGGGGCGGCGCGCCCTTGCGGGCCGTGACCTGCTGGACAAAGTAGTCCTCGAGCGTCGTCCGCATCGGGTTGAGCGAGACGAAGCGGCCGCCCTGGGCGCGCATCCTCCCGATGATGCGCTCCGGATCCGCGACCGGCGGCAGCTCGATCATGTAGCGGCCCTCGCTGATGAGCGTCAGCCGGCGGACGTCATGTCCGAGGCCGGGCAGCGCGCCGGCGCTGAGGTCCGCCATCACGAGCTCCCAGCCGGCGACCTCGAAGGCCAGGATGTCCGAGAGCCGCCCGGACGTGACCAGTTGGCCGCCGACGATGATCCCGACGCGGCTGCAGAGCGCTTCCGCGTCCGAGAGGATGTGCGAACTGAAGAACACCGTGCAGCCACGGTCGCGCAACGCGAGGATGAGCGCGCGCACGTCCCGCCGCCCAAGCGGGTCGAGTCCAGACATCGGCTCGTCAAGGAACACCAGGTCAGGCTCGTTCAGCAGCGCCTGGGCGAGCCCAACGCGCTGGAGCATGCCCTTCGAGTACTTGCGCAGCGGCAGCCGCCGCTCACCGCCTATCCCGACCTGGTCCAGAAGGCTGGATACCCGGGCGTGCCGACCCGCACCACGCAGGCCGAACAGGCCGGCGAAGTAGGTCAGCAGCTCTTCGGCGCTGAGGTAGTCGTAGAAGTACGGCGCCTCGGGCAGGTACCCGACGCGCCGCCGCACCTCCGGATGGCCGGTCGGGTGACCGAGAATCGAGATCCGGCCGGATGTCGGGTAGATGAGCTCCATCAGGAGCTTCAGCGTCGTGGTCTTGCCCGCGCCGTTCGGCCCGAGGAACCCGTAGACTTCGTGGGATTCGACCTGGAGGGACAGCGTGTCGAGCGCGCGATAGGGGCGCGGCCGCCAGAACCCGATGGCGTAGTCCTTGGTGAGTTTGTCGGTCTCCAGTGCCAGCATCGTCTACTGCATCTTGCCCGCCCGTTTGAGTTCCTGCTGGAGGGCCAACTCGAAGTACTGTGGCGGGAGGCCGCCCTCCAGCTTGATGCCGTTGATGAAGAAGGTCGGCGTCACCCGCACGCCGAGGATCGTCGCAAGCGCGATGTCGGTTCTGATCTGGTTGAGCACCGCCGGGTACTGCGCGTCGAAGTCCGTCACCCCGCCGATGTCGCGTGCGGCTTGCCTGACGGACGCCGGCGTCTGGATGGCCTGGTTGGAGTAGAGCCAGTCCTCCATCGCCTCGCCGCGCCCCTTCGCGTGCGCCATCCGCGCCGCTGCGGCGGCTTCGCACGAGGCAGGGTGCACGTCGCGGCTCACCGTCGAGTTGCACTCCGACTCGAGCGGGAAGTCCTTGGCGACGAGCTTGATCGCGCCGGGGTACTGGGCGGCGTACCTGGCGAAGATGGGCTTGTAGTTCAGGTAGGTCTGCCCGCAGGACGGGCAGCCGAAGTCCGAGAAGCGGACCACCAGCACCGCCGCGCCCTCCGCCGAGACCGGCACCTGCAACCGCGGCTGGGACTGCCAGAAACGGAGGAACTCATCCTGCCGATCCGAGCCGGCCTGCGTCTGTCCGCCAACCGGGCCGGCCTCCGCCGCGTGGGCACGCGGGAAGAAGGCCACGGCCGTGGTGGCGGCCACCAGGAACACCAGGATCGACGCGAGCGCCGCAGGGCTCGCCACGGCGGCCTTCGCGTCCTGCAGCAGGCGGCGGGGTATCGACGTCATGGGGTGCATCGTCTTCAGTCCGGAAGTAATGAAGATCGCCGTGACGCAAGCGTAGGTCACGACGCACAACAGGCAGACCGTCTTGAGGAGCACGAGCGACGCATAGGCCATGTAGAGGATAAAGCCGAGGCCAAACGTCGCCAGCACGAAGACATAGCCAAGCGCGTTCTCCTGGAGGCTCGCCCATCCCCAGCGCGAGCCGGCCAGCACGATGAGGACCGCCACGTACCAGAGCGCGCCGAGCAGCGCGACGGGCACGCCGGCCAGGGTGGCGTAGCGGCTCTGGTACACAGTGGTGCAGCTGATGAACGAGCTGACGTCGCAGAAGCTGAAGTACCCGGGCTGGCTCACCAGCTTGAGGTGTACGTACATCGAGCCCGCGGCGGACGCGAGTCCCACGAGGGCCAGGAGCGCAAGCAGTCGGCGGACGGTCGTGCTCATCGATGTGGCGGTCAGCTAGCCAGTTGTAGCGGCATACGGGGAGTGCCGTCAAGCGGGGAGTGTGGCGTCGTTGCAGACTGCGGCTCGCGTCACCTGGGTCGCGGCGTCGCTCGACCCGCGAGGGGCTCCAAAGACACGGGGGACGCCCCACGTGTGGGCGTCCCCCGGACTCCTGGGCTGGAACAGAACTACTGAATCACGTTAACGGTGCCGGCCACCGCGAACGGCTGCGCCGGCGCCGCGCCGGACGTATCCTGCCAAATCGTGCCGGCCTGGTCCGTCCCGAATCCGCGTGCGCCAGTGGTGCCGAGCGTCGTGGCGACCCCCGAGGCGTAGTATTCGGTGCTCGTCGCGGTACCGTTGCAGTCATCCGGACCGGCAGCAGCGTTCCCCGTCGTCGAGGCACCCAGCGTGACCGTGTAGCCACTCTTGACGGACGGGTCAACCGCCAGGTCCATCGAGATGAACCCCTGGCCAACCGCATTGCACGGCAGCGCGAGCGTCGCGAGCAGGTTCGCGTACCCGCCGGAAGCCGCCGATGCGGCGTAGGTCGCCTGCGCGCTGTTGATGGCGCGCATCGAGCCAATCGCCGAGGACTCATTGCCGGCCATGCGGGCGCGCATCAGGCCCGGGATCGCGATGGCGGCGATGATGCCGATGATCGCCACGACGATCAGCAGCTCGATGAGTGTGAACCCCTTGTTGCTCTTCATTCCTGTGCTCCTTCGGTTGAGAAGATCGGCCGGTAAAAGGGTGACCGCGTCTGCCGCAGTCGACCGGGCGATTCCCAACCTCCCGATGACTGCCGTGCGATCAGATGATGAGCAAGGTGGATGCCAGCAGTCAGCCCGGCGTGTGTGTCGCCGCAAGTGCCTGTGTTTTCACGGCCTTGCACGCGCCGATCGGAAGCAGCCAACTCGAGGCGCGCCAGCCTGGTGACAAGCGGCGTCAACGGTCCGTGCCGCAAATTGTCAGCGGAGGGCGTACTTGTCGAGGAGGTAGCGAAGCTGACGGGGAGAGATCGCGAGCAGCCGGGCAGCCTTGTCGTGGCGGCCCCCGGTCTGCTTGAGCGCCTGCGCGACGAACTCGCGTTCCTGCGTCTCAAGGTGGCGCGGCAGGTCGAGGCCGTTCTCCGGGAGCGCTGCAGGAACCTCGACGCCGTTGGTGCCGTCCTTCGACGGGGCCTTCGGGCCATTCGCGGCCGGCAGGCTGCTCAACTGGATGAGCGGGCCCCGCTCAAGGGCTACCGCGCGCTCGATCACGTTCTCGAGCTGGCGCACGTTGCCCGGCCACTCTGCCGCCTCGAGCCACCGGATCGCCTCCGGCACGAGGCCGGTGATCTTCTTGCCCATCTGCTCGCGGTACTTCCCGACGAAATGCTCCGCGAGGGGCGCGATGTCCTCGCGGCGCTCGCGGAGGGGCGGCAGGTGGATCGGGATCACGTTGACGCGGTAGTAGAGATCTTCCCGGAAGGTGCCATCAGCGACGGCCTTGCCCAGGTCGCGGTTGGTCGCGGCAATGATGCGGATGTCGGCCTCGATCTCCTCGTTGCCGCCCACCCGCCGGAACCTCCGCTCCTGCAGCACCCGCAGCAGCTTCACCTGCATCATCGGGCTCATCTCGGAGATCTCGTCCAGCAAGATGGTGCCGCGCTCGGCCGCTTCCAGCAGCCCCTTCTTCGTCGTGGCGGCACCTGTGAACGACCCCCGCATGTGCCCGAAGAGTTCCGACTCGAGCAGCGTCTCCGGGAGCGCCCCGCAGTTGAGCGCCACGAACGCCTGGTCCCGCCTCAGCGAGTTCGTGTGGACGGCCCGCGCGACCAGTTCCTTGCCCGTGCCCGACTCCCCTGTCACGAGGATGGTGCTGTTCGTCGGCGCGACGGTCTCCACCAGGTCGAACACGTCCTGCATCACCTTGCTGCGGCCGATGATGTTCGAGAAGGCCGACGATGACCGGAGCGCGCGCTTGAGCAGCACGTTCTCCTGCCGCAGGGTGTGTCGCTCCAGCGCGTTGCGGACCTTGGCCTTCAGCTCCTCCACGTCGAAGGGCTTGGTGAGGTAGTCGTATGCGCCGAGGCGCAGGGCCTCCACCGCCGTGTCGGTGGACGCGTAGGCCGTCACCATGATGCCCACGATGTCGGGGTCGATGCGCTTCGCCTCGCGGAGCACGTCCACGCCGCTCATACCGGGCATCTTGATGTCCGAGATCAGCACGTCGATCGGCTCCCGTTCCAGCTCGGCCACGGCGGACGGCCCGTCCTCGGCCAGCCGCACCTGGTGGCCTTCCCGGCGCAGCACAATCTGCAGGAGCTCGCGCATCGACCGCTCGTCGTCGACGACGAGAATGCGCCCGGAGCGCGGTTCGCAGGGACGTGTGGAGCCGTTCGCCATCATCGCCGTCACGCCGCGGCCAGGGCCCGCGCCGGCAGCCGCACCTCGACGGTCGTGCCGGCCCCTGGCTTCGAGGTCACCCGGATTTCGCCGCCGTAGTCGCTCACGATGCGGTGCACGATAGCCATGCCGAGGCCAGTACCGGTTTCAAAGGTGCCGTGGAAGGGCTGGAACATCGCGTCCAGCTCCGTCTCCGGGATCCCGACGCCCTCGTCCCGCACGACGAGCACCGCCGCGGCGTCGCCGCCCTCCGCACCGGCGGAAAGGACGAGGCGTCCGCCGTCGGGCATCGCGCGCAGCCCGTTGGTCGCCAGGTTCCAGAGGACCTGCCGCACCTGACCCTCGTCGGCCTCGCACCAGACAGGCGCCGCGGGCGCGTCGACGTCCACGACGTGCCCGGCGTGCACTTCGACGCTGTTACGCAGCAGGAGCGCCGTGTCCTGGAGGACGGGGCGCAGGTCGAGGCGCGCGACTCCGAAACGGCGGGGCCGTGCGTACGCCAGGAAGCTGCTGATCGTCCGGTTGAGTCGCTCCGACTCGCGCAGCACGATGTCCATGAGTTGCGTCTGCTCGCCGTTCAGGTCCAGCTCGCTCCGCAGGATCTGCATGGAGCCGGAGATCGACGCGAGGGGGTTCCGGATCTCGTGGGCGATCCCTGCCGCCATCTCGCCGACTGCGGCCAGCCGCTGCTGCAGCCGGGCATCCCGCTCGAGGCGCCGGATCGTGGTGACGTCCTGGAAGGTGCACAGGAACCCGGCCGGCCCGCTTGGGGTCTCGAGCGTGGTGGCGCTCAGACCCACGTCGATCTCGGCGCCATCCGGCCTCCGGTACCGGTAGTCCGCCCGCTGCCTGCTGCCAGGCTCGATCCCGGCGTGGAGCGACGACACGAACTCAGGCGGCAGGGCCAGGACGTCGCTGACGGGCCGCCCGGACACGGATGCGCGCGAGTGGCCGGTGATCGCCTCCGCGGCCGGGTTGAAGGTCAGGATGTTGCCGGCCCCATCCGTGGTGACGAGGCCCATCGCGAGGCTGTCGATGATGTAATCGCTGTACGCCTTGAAGTCCGCCATGGCGGCGGACGCATCGGCCAGCCGCGCGTCAGCGCTTCGGACGCGCCGGGCGAGGGACCCGCTCAGCAGCCCGACGGCCAGGAACCCGATCAGGTGGACGGCCACCGTGTACTGGGCCACGAGGCCGCGCGGCAGATTGACGGCCAGCCCGGGTTCCCAAACCGACCACGGCTGCACCACTCCCCCGTAGTACTGGATCGCGACCGTGCCGGCGTAGAGCAGCATGCTGAGCACGGTCACCCGCAGCGCGCCGTGGCCAGAATGCAGCAGGCACGCCGCGATGATCGGCAGCACGTAGATGAAGGAGAAGTAGCTGAGAACGCCGCCGGTCATCCACACGAACGCCCCGGCCGTCAGCGCGTCGAGCGCCAGCTGCACTTCGACGAGCCAGCTGACCCGGCGGATCAGTCGCAAGCTCAGGGCGTAGAGCGCGGACAGGCTGTAGGTCCACGCGGTGAGGACGTAAAGGGGGCCCGGCTCCACCGACGTGGCGACGTTGCGCTGGATGACCGCCGCCGACCCGAGCAGGATCGTGAGGATGATCAGCCGCCAGATCATCGACTGCACGATGCGCTGCCGGAGCGTGTGGTCGGCCATGCCGGTCGGGACCTCAGCTCAGCTTGCTGATGAGCGAGAAGATCGGCAGGTACATCGCGACGACGATGCCGCCGACGACGACGCCCAGGAAGGCGATCATCAGGGGCTCGAGCAGGGTCAGCAGTCCCGCCACGGCCGTGTCGACCTCCTCCTCGTAGAAGTCCGCGATCTTGGCGAGCATGGTGTCGAGGGCGCCCGTCGCTTCGCCGACGCCGATCATCTGGCTGACCATCGACGGGAACACGTGCGTCTGCTTGAGGGGCTCGGCGATGGTCTCGCCCCGCTCGATGCTCTTCCTGGTGGACATGATGCCGTCCTCGACGATGGCGTTCCCGGCGGTCTTCGCCGTGATCTCCAGGCCGTCGAGGATCGGCACGCCCGAGCTGATGAGCGTCGAGAGCGTGCGGGTGAAGCGGGCCACGGCGATCTTGCGAAGGATGTTCCCCAGCACCGGGGCACCGAGCAGCAGGCGATCGATTGTGTGCCGGCCGTTGTTCGTGCTGTAGTACTGCCGCAGCCCGTACACGCCCCCAATGACGCCGATGACGATGAACGGGCCGACGCGGACCATGCCGTTGCTCAGTGCGATGACGACCCGCGTCGGCATCGGCAGTTCGGCCCCGAGGCCGGCGAAGAGGGCGGCGAAGGTCGGAATGACCTTCCACAGGATGACCATCACGACAATGGCGGCGATGGAGATGACCGCGATCGGGTAGGTCATCGCCGACTTGACCTGGCCGATCAGCTTGACGTTCTTCTCAATGTAGACGGCCAGCCGCTTGAGGATCGCGTCGAGGATGCCGCCCGCCTCTCCCGCCGCCACCATGTTGGTGTAGAGCGGGTCGAAGGCGCCGGGGTGCTTGCGCATCGCCTCCGCCAGCGCCGCGCCGCCCTCGACGTCGGCCCGGGTCTGCAGGATCTTGCTCGCGAAGTTCTTGTTCTCTTCCTGGTTCCCGAGGATCTCGAGGCACTGCACGAGGGGCAGGCCCGCGTCGATCATGACCGAGAACTGGCGGGTGAAGATGGCCAGGTTCTTCGCCGGGACCCGCTTGTTGCCGCGGGGCACCTTCACGGCGGCCGCGGCCTTCGCCTTCGTGGGCGTAATCCGCGTGATCAGGACCTGCTCGCGGCGCAGCGCGGCCACGGCGTTCTCCATCGTGTCGGCGGCGCGCTCGCCGCTGACGATCTCGCCGGCGCGCGTGCGGCCTGTGTAGGCAAAGCTGGGCATCGTACACGTCCTTTACTGGAGACGGCCTCGCGACCTGCGTGCGCCGGCCCGGTTGCGCCGGGAGCACGGGGCCTGAAGCCCGTCGAAGGCTGTTCCTGTCACCGTCCTGTCATCTCCGCGCGGCGTGCTCCGCCGCGCCACGCCCGTTCCTCGGCCCGGCGGGCCGGTTCAGGCCGGCCCCCGCCACGACGCCGACGCCCCGGCTGATCATGTCCGCCAGCTCGTCTCGGAGCGACGAGGTCTGGCGCGCCGTCTCCATGGTGATCGCGCCGGCGTAGAACAGGCTCGCCAGCGACTGGTTCAGCGTCTGCGTCCCGATCTTCTCCTGCCCCGCCTGCATGTTCGCGTAGATCTGGTGCACCTTGTCGTCGCGGATGAGGTTGCGGATGGCCGGCGTCGGGACCAGGATCTCGACGGCCACGACCCGTCCGCGCCCGTCGGCCTTGGGGAGCAGCGACTGGCAGACGATGCCCTCGAGCACCATCGACAGCTGCGTCCGGATCTGGGTCTGCTGGTGCGCCGGGAACACGTCGACGATGCGGTTGATCGTCTGGGCCGCCGAGTTGGTGTGCAGCGTCGCGAACGTCAGGTGCCCGGTCTCCGCGATCCGCAGCGCCGACTCGATCGTCTCCAGGTCCCGCATCTCGCCGATGTACACGACATCGGGGTCCTCGCGCAGGGCCGCCCGGAGGGCCGGCGCGAACCCATGGGTGTCGCTGAGGACCTCGCGCTGGTTCACGAGGCACTGCTTGTGGGGGTGGATGTACTCGATCGGATCCTCGATGGTGAGGATGTGCTGGCGCCGCTCGCGGTTGATCTTGTCGATGAGCGCCGCGAGCGTGGTGCTCTTGCCGCTGCCGGTCGGACCCGTGACGAGCACGAGGCCGCGAGGGCGATCCGCCATCGTGGCGACGACCTCAGGCAGTCCGAGTTCCTTGAAGCCGCGGATGTTCTCGATGATGACCCGGTAGACTGCCGCCACCGCGCCCCGCTGGTTGAAGACGTTGCAGCGGAAGCGCGCCAGACCCCGGATGCCGAACGAGAAGTCGAGCTCGAGCGACTCCTCGAACCGCTTCTTCTGCGCGTCCGTCAGGACGCTGTAGGCGAACTGCTTGGTCTCCGACGGGGTCAGCTCCGGCATGTCCAGCCGCTGAAGGTCGCCGTCGACGCGGACCTGAGGCGGCGAGCCCGCCGTCAGGTGCAGGTCCGACGCGTTCAGGTCGATCGTGTGCCGGAGGAGATCCGGAAGCGTAGTCATGTCGAGCCTTCCTTCCACCGCCCGTGCAATTCCCGGGCCTACATCACCGTCTCGCGCAGGACTTCCTCGACGGTCGTGACGCCGTCCTTGATCTTCTGCAGCCCGCTCCCCCGCAGGCTGATCATCCCTTCCTCGACGGCCTTCCGCCGGAGCTCCAGCCCCGAGGCCCCCACCAGGATCAGTTCCCGGACCCCGTCGGTGATTTCCATGACCTCGTACAGGCCGACCCGGCCCTTGTAGCCGGTGCCGTTGCACTTCTCGCACCCGAGGCCGTGCAACGGCCCGACCGTCCGGGCGTCCTCCGCGCTGTAGCCAATCTTCATCAGCGCCGCCGGCGGCGTCGGGTTCTCCTGCTTGCAGTGCGGACAGATCCGCCGCACCAGGCGCTGGGCGCAGATCAGGTTCACCGAGCTCGACACCAGGAACGGCTCGATGCCCATGTTCATCAGGCGGCTGATCGTCCCCGGGGCGTCGTTCGTGTGCAGCGTCGACAGCACGAGGTGGCCGGTCAGGGCGGCCTTCACGGCGATTTCCGCC
This sequence comes from uncultured Acidobacteriota bacterium, assembly GCA_963809475.1. GTDB lineage: Bacteria > Acidobacteriota > Vicinamibacteria > Vicinamibacterales > JAKQTR01 > JAKQTR01. The sequence goes on along the minus strand of CAWEJS010000001.1, from coordinate 1,174,687 downwards.
GTCTCGAAGTCGCGGATCTCGCCGACCAGGATGATGTTGGGATCCTGGCGCAGGAACGCGCGCAGGGACGCCGCGAACGTCAGGCCGATGTTCTCCTTGATCTGGACCTGGTTGATCCCGACCAGGTTGAACTCGACCGGATCCTCGGCTGTCATGATGTTCGTGTCGGCCTTGTTCAGGCGCGAAATCGACGAGTACAGGGTGTTGGTCTTCCCGCTGCCGGTCGGCCCGGTCACGAGCACCATGCCCCACGGCTTCTGGATGGCGGCCTCGAACCGGGCCAGCGGTTCGGGTTCGAAGCCCAGCCCGGTCATGTCCAGCATCAGCTTGTCGCGGTCGAGGAGGCGGAGGACGATCTTCTCGCCGAAGAGCGTCGGGAGCACGGACACGCGGAAGTCGAGTTCCTTCGACCGGCCCTGGTCGTTGTACCGGATCTTGATGCGGCCGTCCTGGGGCAGTCGCTTCTCGGCGATGTCCAGCTTGGACATGATCTTGATGCGCGAGGCGATCGCGTCCCGGAACTTCAGCGACGGGTTCATGATGTTGTAGAGCACCCCGTCGATACGGTACCGGACCCGGTATTCCTTCTCGTACGGCTCGATGTGGATGTCGCTGGCCCCCTTGGAGATGGCGGACATCAGCAGCACGTTGACCAGCCGGATGACCGGCGCCTCCTCGCCCTGCCTGGCCAGGGCGTCGACGCTGATCTCGTCGAGGTCCTCGAGGACCTCGACCTCGGATTCGATCCCCCCGGGCATGTCGGTGAGGGCCTGCGAGGCGACCTCCAGCGCGCTCGGCTCCGACCTGGGCACGGCGTAGTACTTCTGGATCGCCTCCTGCACGGCCGACTCGGCCGCCACGACGGGCTCGATGTTGTAGCCCGTCATGAACTTGATGTCGTCCATGGCGAACACGTTGGTCGGGTCCGTCATGGCGATCGTCAGGGTGGCGCCGACGCGGCTGAGCGGGACGATCTGATACTTCTGGGTGGTCTCGAGCGGGATGAGCTTGATGATGGACGGGTCGATCTCGAACTGCGCCAGGTTGATCGACGGGACGCCGTACTGCTTGCTGAGCAGCCCCGTGATGTCGTCGTCGCGCACGAAGCCCAGCTTGACGAGGGCCGACCCCAGCTTGCCACCGTGGGCCTTCTGATAGGTCAAGGCCTCCTGGAGCTGCTCCGGGGTGATGCGGCGCTCCTTCAGGAGCAGTTCGCCGATCCGCAGTGCCATGGTCCTCGGGCCGAGTTGGGCGGCGGAGACAAAAGCTGTCAGCCGTACACGAAAAACGTCACGGCGGCGCTTCCGTCAGCGGGCCGTGCCGGTGCGGAGCCGGCAGTCCGCCGCGAGGCGGACCGGGATTCGGTCGTCTGCCCTGATGCCTGGACGGGCGCCCCTGCGCGCGAGCCACGGCCGACTCCGACTCCCTACTTCTCGGCACTTGAGGCGTCGGGCATCAGGCTCGGCGCCGGGCGGGCCCGGCTGGCATCCGGTGAACCCATGCCAGAGTCTCGCCAAGTGCGGGGCCCAATCCCGCCGGAACACGCCGAGGCCGGAAATCGTCTAAACTTGGAGAGTTGCGTGCCTGACTGCGGCTCGGATCGAGCCCTGCCCTGCGCAGGCTGTCGCACTTTCTGACACGAGAGGCTGACACCATGACTGAAGCGCCTGCCACCCCGCAGCCCCCGGCCGAGACGCCGGGCCTCAGCCTGATGGCGCGGTTCTGGGGCGTCCTGACGTCGCCCCGCGAGACGTTCGCCGATGTCGCCGCCCACCCCCGGTGGTTCGGCATGATGGCCCTGGTCCTCATCGTCACGGCGGTATGCATGGGCGGGTTCTTCTCGACCGAGGTCGGGCAGACGGCATGGCTCGACAAGGCCGTGGAGAGCGCGCAGCAGTCCGGCCGGAACGTGCCCGAGTCGCAGATGGCGGTGATGGAGAAGATGGCCGCCTACATGGGCCCGATCTATGCGGCATCGACGCTCCTCGTCGCGCCGCTGATGTGGCTCGCCGTGACGGGCATCCTGTTCGTTGTGTTCAACGCGGCGCTGGGCGGCGTGTCGAGTTTCAAGCAGCTCTTCGCGGTGTTCGTACATTCGACGGCCGTCACGGTGATTCAACAGGTGCTCGTGACGCCGCTGAACTACTTCAGGGGGACGATGTCGAGCGCCACGAACCTGGCGGTGTTCCTGCCGATGCTCGACGAGGGCAGCTTCCTGGCGAAGCTGCTCGGGACCATCGACCTGTTCCTCATCTGGTGGCTGATCCTGCTGGCCATCGGCCTCGGCGTGCTGTTCAAGCGGAAGACCGGGCCCATTGTGGCCGGCCTGTTCGTCGTCTATGGCATCATAGCCGTCATTGTGGCGGCGGTCTCTAGTCGCGGGGGGGCGTGAGCGTGAATCGCAAGAAACTGATCATCGGGGCGATCATCGTGGCGCTGGCCGGGTCGCTCGTGGCCGCCAACGTGTACTTCAAGCGCGAGAAGGGCGTGGAGGTCCAGGTCGAAAAGCTCAAGACGCGCGACCTCGAGGCCATCGTTTCGGCATCGGGCAAGATTCAGGCGCGTACGACGGTCAACATCAGCGCCCAGTCGATGGGCCGCGTCACGAAGCTCGCGGTCGAAGAGGGCGACCGGGTGAAGCAGGGGCAGTTCCTGCTCGAGATCGACCCCCGGTCCCTACGCACGCAGGTCCTGCGCGGCGAGGCCGGTCTGTCGGCTCAGCGCACGGCGGTGGACCAGGCGAGGGTCCAGCTCGAGTCGGCCCGGACGCAGTTGGTGCTCGCCCGGGACACGCTGAAGCGCCAGCAGGATCTGTGGAAGGACCAGCTGACCACCCGCGAAGCCCTCGACAAGGCCGACAACGAGGTCAAGGTCCGGGAGCGGGAGGTCGAGTCCCGCCAGGCGGGGATCACGATGGAGGCGACCCGGGTGCGACAGACCACGGCGGACCTGGACACGGCGCGCTACAACCTCGGCCAGGTCTCGATCGAGTCGCCGATTGAAGGCATCGTCACGCGGCGCAACATCGAGCTGGGCGAGAACGTCATGATCGGCACGATGAACAACGCCGGCACGGTGCTGCTGACCATCGCCGACATGTCGATCATCGAGGCCGAGCTCGAGGTGGACGAGACCGACATCCCGAACGTCACGCTGGGGCAGCCGGCGAAGGTGACCATCGACGCGATCCCCGACAAGACGTTCACGGCGAAGGTCACCGAGATCGGCAACAGCCCCATCCAGGCCACCGCGTCCTCGACGACGCGCGCCACGAACTTCAAGGTGGTGGTGACCATCGACGGCCAGATCCCGGAGGTGCGGCCCGGGTTCACGTGCACGGCCGACATCACGACGGCGACACGGAAGGGCGTGGTGTCGATCCCGATCCAGGCGACGACCGTGCGGGAGCTCGTCTACGACGAGAAGGGCAATGTCGTGAAGCCCCCGGAGGCCGACAAGAAGAAGCGCCGGCCCTCGGCGGCCGCGTCCCAGTCCGACGAGTTGAAGCCCGGTCAGACGAAGAAGGAGACCGAAGGCGTGTTCGTGATGAAGGACGCCAAGGCGGCCTTCGTCCCGGTCAAGAGCGGCATCGCCGGCGAGAAGTTCCTCGAGGTGCTGTCGGGCGTCAAGGCGGGCGACGAGGTGATCGTGGGCCCGTTCAACTCGGTCCGTGACCTGAAGGACGGCGACGCGGTGAAGCTCCAGGCCGCCGCCAAGAAGAAGTAGGCGACATGGGCCGCGCCATCGAAGGCATCCTGATTGCGCTCCAGTCCATCTGGACGAGCAAGCTGCGCTCGTTCATGAGCGTGCTGGGCAACATCGTCGCCGTGACGTCGATCATCGCGGTGGTGTCGCTCATCCAGGGGCTGAACGCCACGGTCACTGATGCCATCGTGTCGGAGGTCGGGGCGGACTCCTTTGTCGTCGATCGGTACGGCATCACGCGGAGCGACGAGGACTTCGACCTGGTGCGGAGCAACCCCCGGGTCACGCTGGCCGACGCCGAGGCTATCCGGCGGTACAGCCCCCTGGTCAAGGCGGTCATGGCCGAGAGCAGCCGATCGGGGCAGGTGGCCTACAAGGACAAGCTCCTCGAGAGCATCACGATCCGCGGCGTCTCGCCGGAGTACGTCAACTTCTCGTCCTACACGGCCGAGCGCGGCCGCCTGGTCAGCTCCTCCGAAGTCCAGCGCAACCGCAACGTCGTGCTGCTGGGATGGGGCACGGCCGACCGGCTGTTCGGCCAGACGAACCCCGTCGATCGGGTCATCAAGATCGAGGGCGTCCACTACCGCGTGATCGGCGTCAACGAGAAGAAGGGGTCGGTGTTCGGCCAGTCGCAGGACGAGTTCGCGGTCATCCCGCTCGGCGGGTTCCAGAAGATCTTCGGCGCGCGGCCGAGCATCCAGCTGAACGTCAAGCCTGTGAGCCCTGATGTCGTCTCGGAGGCGATGCAGGACGCGACGGTGGCCCTGCGGATCGAGCGGCGGCTCAAGCCGAAGCAGAAGGACAACTTCGGCCTGTTCACGTCGGACTCGATCCTCGCGATCTACCACCAGGCGACGAGCGGCATCTTCGCGGTGCTGGTGGGCGTCGTCGCCCTCTCGCTCGTCGTCGGCGGCATCGTGATCATGAACATCATGCTGATGGTCGTCACCGAGCGGACCTTCGAGATCGGGTTGCGGAAGGCGCTCGGCGCCAAGCGGCGGGACATCATGCTCCAGGTGCTCGCCGAGTCCGTGACGCTCTCGGTGGCGGGGGGCATTGTCGGCACCGCCCTCGGGTTCCTGGTGGCCCTGGCCATCTCGAAGGCCAGCCCGCTGCCGGCCGCCGTGCAGGCGTGGTCGGTGGCGCTCGGCATCGGCATCACGGCGGTCGTGGGCCTCGTGTTCGGGGTCTACCCCGCCATGCGGGCGGCGAAGCTGGACCCGATCGAGGCGCTGAGGAGAGAGTAGCCATGGCGATGAAGTTCGCGCTCTTCTCCGACATCATCGGCATGGCGTTCGCCACCCTGCGCGCGAACAAGCTGCGCGCCGCGCTGACCGTCCTCGGCGTGGTCATCGGCATCACGGCGATTGTCGGCATGACGTCCCTCATCAGGGGTTTCGACGAGTCCATCAAGGACTCGATCCGCGAGCTCGGGCCGAACACCATCTTCGTGGCGAAGTTCAGCGGGCTCAGTTTTGCCTCCGGCAACGAGTTCAAGGACCTCGTCAAGCGGCCGGTGCTGACCGTGGCCGACGCGAAGGCCATCGAGCGCGAGGCGCCGTCGGTCGGCCTCGTGGACGTGTGGCTCGGGGCCTGGGGCATTCCGGGCCGCGAGCGCGCCTACTTCAAGGGCCAGAAGACGAAGGAGCTGTCCATCATCGGGGTATCCGAGAACTACGCGGCGGTGAACTTCCTGACGCTCACCACCGGGCGGTTCTTCACCGAGTCGGAGGTCGCGCACCGCCGCGCTGTCGTGGTTCTCGGAGACAGCCCGACCAAGGCGCTCTTCCCGAACGTCGACCCCGTCGGCAAGACCATCCGGGTGGGCTCCCTGGCGTACGAGGTCGTGGGCACCGTGGGCAAGCGGACATCACCGTTCGGCGACAACGGCGGACAGGACGACATCCTCGTCGTCCCGTACACGACCTTCGAGAAGCAGTTCGGCTGGAGGCGCAGCGGCCGCGTCAACATCAACGGCACGACAACGGACGCCGGCGCGATGCAGAGCGCCATGATCGCGATCGTGCCGGCGGAGAACGCGACCCGCGCCGACGCGATGGCGGAGGTCCAGGAGATCATGCGCATCCGCCACGAGCTCAGGCTCGACCAGGCCGACGACTTCGACATGATCACCCAGGACGCCGCCCTGAAGATGTACGACCAGATCACGAGCGCGGTGTTCATCGGCCTGGTCGTCATCTCGTCCATCGCCCTGATGGTGGGCGGGATCGGGGTGATGGCAATCATGATGATCTCCGTCACGGAACGCACGCGCGAGATCGGCGTCCGCAAGGCCCTCGGCGCCCGCCGCCGCGAGATCCTCTGGCAGTTCCTCATCGAGGCCGTGTTCCTCACGTCGGTCGGGGGCATCTTGGGAATCATCCTCGGGGCGGCCATCGGCCTGGGCGTGCACTACTCCACCGGCTTCCCGATCTCGATGCCGTGGTGGAGCTTCGCGATCGGCTTCGGCTTCTCCGGGTCGGTCGGCGTCTTCTTCGGCCTCGTGCCCGCCATCCGCGCCGCGCGGCTGGATCCGATTGAGGCGCTGCGGTACGAATAGCGCCCGGGTCCCGAACCCCAGTCCTCAATCCCTAGCCCCCAGCCTCCAACCCCTAGTAGAATAGGTGTTTTGGCGTAGCCGGACTCATCCCGGGAAAGAGGGTTACCGTCTATGAAGGTCTACGACGCGGCGAGCATCCGGAACATCGCGATCGTCGGGCACACGGGGTCGGGCAAGACCCAGTTGACGTCCGCGATCCTCTTCGACGCCGGCATGGTCAACCGGCTCGGCATGGTCGACGAGGGCAACACGGTCACGGACTTCGACGACGAGGAAATCGCCCGCAGGCACACGCTGTCGTCCGCGATCGCTTACGCCGAGTGGAACAAGACCAAGATCAATCTCATCGACACGCCCGGGTTCGCGAACTTCTTCAGCGACGCCCGCGCCGCGCTGCGCGTGGCCGACGCGGCCCTCGTGGCGATCGACGCGGTGTCGGGCCCGGAAGTCCAGACCGAGAAGATCTGGGAGGAGGCCGACGCGCAGGAGCTGCCGCGGATCGTCGTCCTCACGCGCACCGACCGCGAACGCGCGAGCCTCGACCGCGCCCTGGAGGCGCTGCAGACTTCCTTCGGGCGGGCGATCGTCCCCGTGTTCCTGCCCATCGGCGAGGAGAAGCACTTCACGGGCGTGGTCGATCTGGTCGGCATGAAGGCGCTCACGTTCTCGACCGACGGCTCGGGCGCCTTCACGGAAGGCGCGGTGCCGGCGGAGATGTCCGAGCGCATGACCGCGGCGCGCGAGGCCCTCGTCGAGATGGTGGCCGAGGCCGACGACAGCCTCATGGAGAAGTTCTTCGAGGCGGGCACGCTCACGCAGGACGAGCTGGTCAGGGGCCTGCGGACCGGCGTGCTGGGCCGGAAGATCTTCCCGCTCGTGTGCACGTCGGCGACGCTGAACGTCGGGATCCAGCCGCTGCTCGACGCCGTCCTCGCCTACCTGCCCGCCGCGTCGGAGCGGACGGTGAAGGCCGTCGACAAGGCCGGGGCCGAGACGTCGTTCCAGGTGACGGAGAACGGTCCCACCGCGGTGTTCGTGTGGAAGACCATCGCGGACCCCTTCGCGGGGCGCATCAGCCTCTTCCGCGTGATGCGCGGCGCGGTCAGGGCCGACTCCACCATCCTGAACGTGACGAAGGACGCGACCGAGCGCCTGGGCCACCTCCTCCTCCTGCAGGGCAAGACCCAGACGGAGGTCGCCGAGATCAAGGCCGGCGACCTGGGCGCCGTGGCCAAGCTCAAGGACACGCAGACGGGCCACACCCTCGGCGACAAGGACGGGGTGCGGTTCTTCCCGCCGACCTTCGCCGAGCCGGTCCTGTCCTACGCCATGGAGCCCAAGGCCCGCGGCGACGAGGAGAAGATCAGCACGGCGCTGCACCGCATCATCGAGGAGGACCCGACCATCCGCTACAGCCGCGACCCCCAGACCCACGAGCTGCTGCTCGCGGGCCAGGGCCAGATGCACATCGAAGTGACCGTGGCGAAGATGAAGCGGCGCTTCGGGGTGGAGGTCAACCTCAAGCTGCCCCGCATCCCGTACCTCGAGACCATCACCGCCTCGACCGAGGCGAACGGCCGCCACAAGAAGCAGACGGGCGGACACGGCCAGTTCGGCGACTGCACCATCAAGATGGAGCCGCTGCCGCGCGGCGCGGACTTCGAGTTCGTCGACGAGATCTTCGGCGGCTCGATCCCGCAGCAGTTCCGCCCCGCCGTCGAGAAGGGCATCCAGGAGACCCGGGTGCGCGGCTACCTCGCGGGCTACCCGGTCGTGGACTTCCGCGTCACGCTCCTCGACGGCAAGTTCCACGCGGTGGACTCGAACGAGCTGTCCTTCAAGATGGCCGGCCGCATCGCGTTCAAGGACGCCATGACGCGCTGCAGGCCGACGATCCTCGAGCCCATCATGAACGTCGAGGTGTACGTGCCGAGCGACTTCGCCGGCGACATCATGGGCGACATCAACGGCCGGCGCGGCCGGGTCGCGGGCATGGAGCAGCGTGCGAGCACGACGGTGGTCAAGGCGCAGGTGCCGATGGCCGAGATGTTGACCTACGAGCAGACGCTCACCGCGAACACCGGGGCGCGCGGCACATACAAGATGGAGTTCTCCCACTACGAAGAAGTGCCCTCGCACCTGCAGACCAAGATCATCGCGGCCGCCAAGGCCGCCAAGGGCGAGGAGACCGAGGACGACGAGGCGTAGCGGGCGTCCCTCGCGCTATCTGACGAGCGCGAGGGCGATCGTGCGGGCGCTGAGCAGGATGATCGTCACGCCGACGGCCGTCCCCAGCGCCCGGGTGGGCAGCCGCTTCGTCATGATCGCCGCGAAGGGCGCCACGGCGGCGGCCCCAATCGCCAGCGGGATCGCGATCCGCCACTCGATGGCCGGCAGGGTCAACAGGAACACGGCGGAAACCGTCACCGTGACGAAGAACTCGACGGTGTTCACGGTCCCGACGGCCTTGGCCGGGTCTACGTGGCTCATGACGAGCGTCGGCGTGGCAATCGGGCCCCACCCGCCGCCGCCGAAGGCATCGATGAACGCCGCCGGGAACCCGATCAGCAGCAGGCGCCTGACGCTCGGCACGGCGTGGATGTGCGGCCTGGCCCGCGCGAAGCGGACCACGATCATCACCCCCAGCACGAGCAGGATGCCCGAGACCACCACCCGGATGGGCGGCGCGTTCTGGAAACGCACGGCCGCCAGCGTGCCGGCCACCGCTCCGGCGACGCCCGACCCGAGGAGGGGCCAGAAGAGCCGCCTCTCGACGTTGCCGAGCCTGGCGTGGCTGATGCCGGAGGCGAGGGTAGTGACCATCTCGGCCATGTGAACCGACGCCGACGCCAGCGCCGACCCGACGCCGAGGCTGAGCAGCAGCGAGCTCGACGTGACGCCGAACCCCATCCCCAGGCTGCCGTCCACGGTCTGGGCCAGCGCTCCGAACAACCCGAACAACATCAGACGGCGCATCAGGTCCATCCTCGGCCGGGCGGGGGCCGCCCAGGGCCGCTGGGCGTGTCAATCGAACGGCCCTGGCAGGAACGCCCGCCAGGGCCGTGGGGTCTCGGGGGAACGGCCGCCTGGGGCGCTAACTGCCCTTGCCGCTGCGGCCGGAGTGGCGCGCCCTGGCCGCGGACTTGGCCACGCCCTTCGTGTGCTCGTGCGCCGGGCCGCCGCCCTCGGTGTCGTCGGTCTTGCGGCCGCGGACGCGTTCGGCCGCCCGGCGGATCCGCCCGCCGAGGCCCTCGCCCGTCTTCTCGCCGCCCTTGGCTTCCTTCTCGCCCTCCGCCTTCTTCGGGTCGAACTCGCTGCCGACCAGCTCGACGCGGGCCATGTCCGCCGAATCGCCGCGGCGGAACCCGGCCTTGATGATCCGGATGTAGCCGCCCGGGCGCCCGGCGAACCGCGGCGCCAGCGTGTCGAAGAGCTTCTTCGCGACGTCCCGGTCGGCGATGTCGGCGGCCACGAGCCGCCGCGCGTGCAGGACGCCGGTCCCGCCGGCCACCGTGCCGCGCTTGGCGACGGTGATCAACTGCTCGACGTACGGGCGCAACTCCTTGGCCCTCGGCAGCGTCGTCTCGATGTGTTCGTGCTGGAGGAGCGCGGTGGCCAGGTTCCGCAGCATCGAGAGGCGATGCTCCGTGACGCGGCCCAGCTTGCGATGGGCGACTCGATGGCGCATATCTTCTGATCCTTGCTTCCCTATTCCAGCTTCATCCCCAGGCCCAGGCCCATGGTCTGCAGGATGTCCTTGATCTCGTTGAGCGACTTGCGGCCGAAATTCTTCGTCTTCAGCATCTCGCCCTCGGTCTTCTGCACCAGCTCGCGGATCGTGCGGATGTTCGCGTTCTTGAGGCAGTTGTACGACCGGACGGAGAGCTCCAGCTCCTCGACGCTCTTGTCGAGGTGCTCGTTGCCGGCCGCGGGGCCGGCCTGCGACGACGAGCCGTCCTCGGACTGGTCGGAGGCCTCGTCGAGGCTGACGAAGATGTTGAGGTGGTCGCGCAGGAGCTTCGAGGACAGCGACACCGCGTCGCGGGGCGAGATCGCGCCGTTCGTCCAGACGTCCAGCGTGAGCTTCTCGTAGTCGGTGGTCTGCCCGAGGCGCGCCGCCTCGACGAGGTAGTTCACCTTCTTCACCGGCGAGTGGACCGAGTCGATCGGGATCCAGCCGATGCCGAGGTCCTCGTCGAAGTTGTGGTCGGCGGTGATGTAGCCGCGCCCCCGCTTGACGCGCATCTCCATGCGGAGGCGGCCGCCCTCGGAGACCGTCGCGATGTGGGCGTCGGGCTCGAGGATCTCGATGTCGCCGTCGGTCTCGATGTCGCGCGCCTTCACGTCGCCGGGCCTGTCCGCCCGCAGGTACACGGTCTTGGTGTGATCGACGTGGACCTTGAGGGGGATCTGCTTGAGGTTGAGGATGATGTCCGTCGCGTCCTCGACCACGCCCGGGATCGGCGAGAACTCGTGCAGCACGCCGTCGATCTTCACCGCGGAGAAGGCCGCGCCCTCGATCGAGGACAGCAGCACCCGCCGCATGGCGTTGCCGATGGTGGTGCCGAACCCGCGCTCGAACGGCTGCGCGTAGAAGCGGCCGAACCGCTCGTTCAGGGTGTCACGCTCGAACTCCAGCCGCTTTGGCCGCTGGAAACCCTTCCATAGCATCGTTGGCGATCCTTTCATGCGTCCGACGTCCATGCCGCCGGGACCGGCCCGGCCCCGCGGGCCCGGCCCGCCCGCACCCTCGGCCGGGGGCTTACTTCGAGTAGAGCTCGACGATCAGCTGTTCCTGCACGGGCAGGTTGATCTGCGCGCGGCTCGGCAGCGACAGGACGCGCCCGCTCATCGGCTCGGCCTGCAGGCTGAGCCACTCGGGGATGCCCCGCCCCTTGACCTCTTCCATCGCGTGCAGCACGGCGGCCGCCTGGCGGCTGCGCTCCCGCACGCTGACGACGTCGCCTTCGTCCACGGAGAACGACGGGATGTCGACCTTCTTCCCGTTGACGGAGAAGTGGCCGTGGCGCACGAGCTGGCGCGCCTGGGCGCGCGATGTCGAGAAGCCGAGGCGGTAGACCACGTTGTCGAGGCGGCACTCCAGCTTGCGGAGCAGCAGCTCGCCGGTGATCCCGCGCTCGCGGTCCGCGGCTTCGAAGTAGCGGCGGAACTGGTTCTCGAGCACGCCGTAAATGCGCTTGACGCGCTGCTTCTCGCGGAGCTGGAGGCCGTAGCCCGCCAGCTTCGCCTTCCGCGCCTTGCCGTGCTGCCCGGGGACGACGTTGCGCTTCTCGATGGCGCACTTCTCCGCGTAGCAGCGCTCGCCCTTCAGAAACAGCTTCATGCCTTCGCGGCGGCACAAGCGGCAAACAGGTCCGATGTATCTAGCCATGCGTGTCTTCCGTCCGTCCTACAGGTCCGTCGTTGCTACACCCGCCGGCGCTTCGTGGGCCGGCAGCCGTTGTGCGGGATTGGCGTGATGTCGCGGATCGACTTCACCTCGATGCCCACCGTCCCGAGGGCGCGGACGGCCGACTCGCGGCCGGCCCCGGGCCCCTTCACGCGGACGTCGCAGGCCCGCATGCCCATGCCGCGCGCGACGTTGGCGGCCGCGAGCGCCGCCTGGGTCGCCGCGTAGGGCGTGCCCTTGCGCGAGCCCTTGAAGCCCACCGCGCCGGCGCTCGACCACGCGATCACGTTGCCCTCGGCGTCCGCGATCGTGATGATCGTGTTGTTGAACGACGCCTGCACCGTGACGAGCCCGTGGTGCACCACGCGCTTCTCGCCGCGCTTCTTGAACGTCTTCTTGGGCTTTCCAGCCTCTTGCTGCTCTCCGGCTTCCGGTTCCGTCTTCGCCATGGGCCTACACCGCCTTCTTCTTCGCGGCCACCGCGCCCTTGCGCGGCCCCTTGCGGGTGCGGGCGTTCGTCCGCGTGCGCTGTCCCCGCACCGGCAGGCCGCGGCGGTGCCGCAACCCCCGGTAGCAGCCAATGTCCATCAGCCGCTTGATGTTCATGGACGTCTCCTTGCGGAGGTCGCCCTCGACCCGGCCCTGCTCCTCGATGACGCGGCTGATCTTCCGCACGTCGTCCTCGGACAGGTCCTTGACCCGGACGGCCGGGTCGACGCCGGCTTCCTTCACGATGCCGGCCGCCCGTGTGTGGCCGATCCCGAAGATGTAGGTCAGCCCGATTTCGACCCGCTTGGTTCGCGGCAGGTCCACACCCGCGATACGTGCCATGACGCTACCCCTGCCTCTGCTTGTGCTTCTGGTTCGTGCAGATCACCCGCACCACGCCGCGGCGACGGACGATTTTGCACTTGTCGCAAATCCGCTTGACCGACGCTCTGACCTTCATACCCCTGGCCCTTCACTTCCGGGGGCGCCCGTCCGCCCCGTGCCGCCCGCGATCCCGCCCCAGCCGCCGCGCCTCACTTGTACCGGTACGTGATGCGCCCGCGGCTCAGGTCGTACGGCGACAGCTCGATGAGCACCTTGTCGCCCGTCAGGATCCGGATGAAGTTCTTGCGCATCTTCCCGGACACGTGCGCAAGCACCGGATGCTTGTTCTCGAGCTCGACCCGGAACATCGCGTTCGGAAGCGACTCGAGCACTGTCCCCGTCACTTCAATCGTGTCGTCTTTCGGCACCGGCTCCCGTACCCCCGCTTCCGTGTCCCCGCCCGGCCTCAGGCCAGGCGCGTGCCGCTGGGCGTGGTCAGGATGACCGGCCCGGCGCCCGTGATCCCGACGGTGTGCTCGAAGTGGGCCGCGAGGCTCCCGTCCTTCGTCACCGCCGTCCAGCCGTCCTCCAGCACTTTCACCGCCGCCCGCCCCATCGCGACCATCGGCTCGATGGCCAGCGTCATGCCTTCCGCCAGCCGGGGGCCTCGCCCCGCCGGGCCGTAGTTGGGCACCTGCGGCTCCTCATGGAGCGACGTCCCCACGCCGTGCCCGACGAACTCCCGCACGACCGAGAACCCGTTCGCCTCCACGTGGCGCTGGACCGCGTGGCCGATGTCCGACACGCGGTTGCCGACGCGCGCCTGCTCGATCCCGACGTACAGGGCCTCCTCGGTGACCCGCAGGAGGTCCGCCGCGTCGTCCGTGATCGCGCCCACCGGCACCGTGATCGCCGCGTCGCCGTAGAACCCGTCGAGCACCACGCCCAGGTCGATCGACGCGACGTCGCCCGACTCGAGCGCCCGGGGCCCGGGGATGCCGTGGATCACCTCGTCGTTGACCGAGATGCACAGCGTCGCCGGGAACCCGTGGTACCCCTTGAAGGCCGGCATGCCGCCCGCCTGCCGAATCTGGCCCTCCGCGAAGGCGTCGAGCTCCGCCGTCGTCACGCCCGGCTGCACGCGGTCCCGCAACGCCACGAGCACGTCGGCCACCAGCACGTTGGCGCCGCGCATGCGCTCGATCTCGGCGGGCGACTTGCACACGATCACCGGCCTGCCTCCACCACGACCCGCCCCTATCCCCGGCGCCCGCGGATGCGCGTCTTCTTCATGAAGCCGTCGTAGTGCCGCATGATGAGCTGCGACTCGACCTGCTGGACCGTGTCCATCGCCACGCCGACGACGATCAGGAGCGACGTGCCGCCGAAGTAGAACTGGACGTTGAGGCCCTCGGTGATGAACCGCGGCAGGATCGCGTCGAGGCGCTCGCCGATGAACGGGATGGGCGCCACCTTGAACCCGACCAGCAGGAACTCGGGGAGGATCGCCACCAGGGCCAGGTAGATGGCCCCCGCCAGCGTGATGCGGGTCAGGATGGTGTCGATGTACTCCGCGGTCCGCTTGCCCGGCCGGATCCCGGGGATGAAGCCGCCGTACTTGCGCATGTTCTCCGCCACGTCATCCGGGTTGAAGATGATCGCGGTGTAGAAGTACGCGAAGAAGATGATGCCGGCGATGTAGAGCAGGTTGTAGAGCGGCATGCCGTACGAGATCTGCCGCATCACCGCCTCGCCCCAGCCCCCCGCCTGGAACATGCCCGCGATCGTCGCCGGGAACGCCAGGATGGACGACGCGAAGATGACCGGGATGACGCCGCCCGTGTTCACCTTCAGCGGGATGTGGGTACTCGACCCGCCGTACATCCGGCGCCCGACCACGCGCTTCGCGTACTGGACGTTGACGCGCCGGTTCCCGCGCTCCATGAAGATGATCGCCGCGATGACGATGACCGCCATCACGACGAGGAACAGGATGCGGAACAGGCCGATCTGCCCCGTGCTCATCTGGCCCAGGGTGGCGATGACCGCCCGGGGCAGCTGCGCCACGATCCCGGCGTAGATGATGAGCGACATCCCGTTGCCGATGCCGCGCTCGGTGATCTGCTCGCCGAGCCACATGATGAACGTCGTGCCCGCGGTGAGCGTGAGGACGGTCATCAGCCGGAAGCCCCACCCCGGCGAGTAGACGAGGGGCAGGCCGCCCGCCACGCCCGTCTGGTTCTCGAGGTAGATGGCGATGCCCAGCGACTGGATGACGCTGATCAGGATCGTTCCGTACCGGGTGTACTGGGTGATCTTGCGGCGCCCGAGGTCGCCCTCCTTCGACAGGCGCTCGAGGTACGGCCACACGACCGTCAGCAGCTGGAGGATGATCGACGAGCTGATGTAGGGCATCACCCCCAGCGCGAAGATCGTCACCTTCGACAGGCTGCCCCCCGAGAACATGTCGTACATGCCGAACATCGTGTTCCGGTTCTGTTCGGCCAGGAGCGCGAGGGCGTTCGTGTTCACCCCGGGGGTCGGGATGTGGTTGCCGATCCGGTAGATGCCAAGCAGCGCGAGCGTGAAGATCACGCGCTTGCGCAGGTCCGGCACCGCGAAGATGTTCTTGATGCTCTCAAACATACGGACTCGTTCGCCGTGCCGTTACGCCAGCGTCTCGGCCGACCCGCCGGCCGCGGCGATCTTCTCGGCGGCCTTGCCGCTGAACTTGTGCGCCTTGACCGTGAGCGCCACGGCGATCTCGCCGCGCGCCAGAACCTTGACGGGCTGGGCGGTCGTCACCAGACGCGCCGCGCGCAGCGTCTCCGGGGTGACCACCGCGCCCGCCGCGAACCGCGCCGCCAGGTCGTCGAGGTTGACGACGGCGTACTCGACCCGGAACGGGTTGAAGAAGCCCCGTTTCGGCAGCCGGCGGTGCAGCGGCATCTGGCCGCCCTCGAACCCCCGCTTCTTGTGGAAGCCCGAGCGCGACTGCGCGCCCTTGCTGCCGCGTCCTGCCGTCTTGCCCTGGCCCGATCCCGGGCCCCGGCCGACCCGCTTGCGGTTCCGGGTCGCTCCCTTTGGCGGTTTCAGATTGCTCAGATCCATGACCTTCGACCTGCCTCGCTATTCGACGGTGACCAGGTGCCGCACCTTGTGCAGCATGCCGCGCATCTCGGGCGTGTCCGGCACCTCGATGGTATGGCGGATCCGCCGCAGCCCGAGGCCGCGCACGACCGCGGCCTGGTTCCTGTTGAAGCCGATGGTGCTCTTCACCTGCGTCACTTTCAGCGTCTTCTTCGCGCCGCGATCAGCCTTCATCTCGCTGCCTCGTCTCCCTCGCCCCGCCAGCCCCGCCCGCGGCGCCGGGCGCCGCGCATCCGGCCTACGCGCCGGTCTGCTCCAGGTCCGCCAGCTCGCGCCCGCGCATCCGCGCGACGCTCACCGGGTCCTTCAGCATCATCAGCCCGGTGAAGGTCGCCCGCACGACGTTGTGCGGGTTGGCGCTCCCGAGCGACTTCGTCACCACGTTCTGGATGCCCGCCGACTCGACGACCGCGCGCACCGCGCCGCCGGCGATGATGCCCGTGCCTTCCGGCGCCGGCTTCAGCAGCACGCTGCCCGCCCCGTACCGCCCGGTGATGACGTGCGGCACGGTCGTCCCGACGAGCGGGACCCTGATGAGGCCCTTCTTGGCGGCCTCGATGCCCTTCTTGATCGCCGACGGGACCTCGCGGGCCTTGCCGACCCCGAACCCCACGACGCCGTGCCCGTCGCCGACGACGACGAGGGCGCTGAAGCTCAGGTTCTTGCCGCCCTTGACCACCTTGGTCACGCGGTTGATGGACACCACGGTGTCCTTGAGATCGAGCTGGGACGGATCGATGCGCTCTCGCGTTCTGAACATCTAGAACTCCAACCCGGCTGCCCGGGCGGCCTCGGCCACCGCGCGCACCCGCCCGTGGTACAGGAAGCCGCTGCGATCGAAGACGGCCCGGGTGATGCCCTTGGCCGCGAGGCGCTCGGCGATCACCGTGCCGACCTGCTTCGCCCCCTTCACGTTGCCGCCCCGGGCGCCGTCGCCGAAGGCGGCCTTCGTCGCCGGCTCCGCGCTCGAGGCCGACGCCACGGTCCGGCCGGTCGTGTCGTCGACGGCCTGGACGTAGATGTGCGCGACACTGCGGAACACCGTCAGCCGCGGCCGTTCGCCCGTCCCGCGGACGCGCTTGCGGGCCCGCAGCTGGATGCGGTGGCGGCGGTCCTGTTTCGTCTTGATCTTCATACTCCGTCGACCTCTACGCGCCGGTCTTGCCGACCTTCTTCTTCAGCACTTCGCCGGTGTACCGCACGCCCTTCTGCTTGTACGGATCGGGCTTGCGCATGCGGCGGATGTTGGCGGCGACCTGCCCGACCAGTTGGCGGTCGATGCCGGTGACCGTGACGTGCGTCTGCTTGTCGATCGCGATGTCGATGCCGGCCGGGATGTCCAGGACGATCGGGTGCGAGAACCCGAGCGCGAAGGTCACCTGGCGGCCCTTGAGCTCCGCGCGGTAGCCGACGCCGACGATGTCCAGCTCGCGCTTGTAGCCATTGACCACGCCCTCGACGGCATTGGCCACCAGGCTCCGGGCGAGGCCGTGGAACTTGCCGAGCTGCGGGTCGTCGCTCACCGGCCTGGCCTGGAGCTCGGTGCCCACCTGCTCGAACACGATGCCCTTGGGGAGCGGCTGCGTCAGGCTGCCCTTCGGGCCCTTCACGTCGACGGACCCGGGGGAGATCTTGACGGTCACGCCCTTCGGGAGCGGAATCGCTTTCTTGCCAATACGGGACATGGACGCCTACCTACGCTGTCTGCTACCAGACGTTGCACAGCACTTCGCCGCCGACGCCGGACTTGACGGCTTCCCGCCCGGTCATGACGCCGCGGGACGTCGTGAGGATGCTGATGCCGAGCCCGCCCAGCACCGGCTTCACGCCGCCGCAGTTGTAGTACACCCGCCGGCCGGGCCGGCTGATGCGCTCGATTCCACTGATCACGTGCTCGCCGCGGGGCCCGTACTTGAGAAAGAGGCGCAGCTGCTTCGCGACGTGCGCACCGGCGGCCTTCGCCGCCGGCGCGTCGACGACCTTGTAGCCGCTGATGTAGCCCTCGTCCTGGAGGATCCGCGCGATCTCGGACTTCAGGGTGCTGGCCGGGATGTCGACACGGGCGTGCTTCGCCTGGACGGCGTTGCGGATGCGCGTGAGCATGTCAGCAATCGGATCGGTCATGGCTTCTCAACTCTGTCGTGCGCTTACCAGCTGCTCTTGATGACCCCGGTCACCTCGCCCCGGAGCGCGAGCTCCCGGAAGCAGAGGCGGCACAACGCGAACTTGCGCAGATACGCGCGCGGGCGACCGCACCGCTTGCACCGGTTGCGGTGGCGGATCTTGTACTTCAGCGACGTAGCTTCCTTGGCGATCTTCGCGGTGGTGGCCATAGTCCTAGTTCGTCCGGAACGGCATGCCGACGAGCTGGAGCAGCCGCCGGGCCTCCTGGTCGGTCTTCGCCGTCGTGCAGACCGACACGTTCATCCCACGCGCCTTGTCGACCTTCATGTAGTCGATTTCCTGGAAGAGCAGCTGGTCGCGCAACCCCACGGTGAAGTTGCCGCGGCCGTCGAAGCCCTTGGGCGAGACCCCCTTGAAGTCGCGCACGCGCGGGAGCGCGATGGAGATCAGGCGGTCCAGGAAGTCGTACATCCGCTCGCCGCGCAGGGTGACGGTGGCGCCGACGGGCATGCCCTGCCGCAGCTTGAACTGCGCGATGGACTTGCGGGCGCGGGTCACGACGGCCCGCTGGCCGGCGATCCGCCCGAGCTCGTCCTGGGCCGTGTCGGCGATCTTGGCGTTCTGCGTGGCCTCGCCGATCCCCATGTTGAGCACCACCTTGGTGATCCTGGGGACGGCCATCACGTTCGTGTAGCCGAACTCCTTCATCAGGGCCGGCACCACCTCCCGGACGTAGCGTTCCTTCACCCGGCTCATTTGTCGACGACTCCCTCGCACCTGCGGCAGATGCGGACCTTGCGGCCATCTTCGAGCGTCCGGTGGCCGATGCGGGTCCGCTTCCCGCACTCGGGACAGACCATCTGCACGTTGGACGCGTGCAGCGGGGCCTCGCGTTTCATGATGCCGCCCTTGATGTTCTTGCTCGGGTTCGGGCGGGTGTGGCGGCTGACGAAGTTCACGCCTTCGACGAGGAGGCGATTCGTGGCGGGCATCGTCTTCAGGACGCGTCCGCGCTTGCCGCGATCCTTCCCGGCCGTCACGAGGACGGTGTCGTTCCGGCGGATGGGTGTCTGCAACCGTGACATGGGCTAAATCACCTCGGGCGCGAGCGAAATGATCTTCATGAACTTGCGCACGCGCAGCTCGCGCGCCACCGGCCCGAACACGCGGGTGCCGATGGGCTCGCCATCGTCGTTGACCAGCACGGCGGCGTTCCGGTCGAAGCGGATGTAGCTGCCGTCCTTGCGGCGCTGCTCCTTCCGCGTCCGGACGATCACGGCCTTCACGACCTGGCCCTTCTTGACCGCCGAGTCCGGCGCCGCTTCCTTGACCGCCGCCGTCACCGTGTCGCCGAGGCGCGCGTAGCGCCCCACCGAGCCGCCGATCGGGTTGATCACCGAGATCTTGCGCGCGCCGGAATTGTCGGCGACGTCGAGGATCGACCGCATCTGGATCATGGTCCGCTCCTCCCGTTACTCGGCGGCCTCGCCGGCCCTGACCGCCCGCGCGAGCACCCGGGTGATCACCCAACGCTTCCGCGCGGAGAGCGGGCGGCTCTCGACGATAGCGACCGTGTCGCCGTTCCGCGTCTCGTTCCGCTCGTCGTGCGCCATGAACGTGGACGTCAGGCGCCGCGCCTTGCCGTACATGTCGTGCCGCACCTGGCGCTCGACGGCCACGACCCGGCTCTTCGTCATCTTGTCGCGGACGACCACGCCCGTCAGTTCTGTCTTGGCAGCCATACGCTTCCTACCGTTTTTCCGTCAGGACCGTCATGACCCGCGCCAGCTCCCGCCGCAGCGCGCGCACCTTGTGCGGGGCGTCCACCTGGCCCATCGCCTTCTGGATTCGCAGCCGGAAGACCTGGTCCTGCAGGTCCTTGACCTTGCCCCGCAGCTCGTCGACGTTCAGCTCGCGGATCTCCTCGACCTTCATCTCACACCTTCTCCTCGGCGAACCGCATCGCGAACTTCGTCTTGATGGGCAGCTTCGCCGCCGCGCGATCCATGGCCTGCCGCGCCTCGGCCTCGGTCACGCCCTCGATCTCGAACAGCACCTTGCCCGGCCGCACCACCGCCACCCAGAACTCCGGCGCGCCCTTGCCCTTGCCCATGCGCGTCTCCTGGGGCTTCTTCGTCACCGGCTTGTCCGGGAACACCCGGATCCAGATCTTGCCGCCGCGCTTCACGAACCGCGTCATCGCCACCCGGGCCGCCTCGATCTGGCGCGCCGTCATCCAGCACGGCTCCGCCGCCTGCAGCCCGAACTCCCCGAACGAGACGTCGGAACCGCGCCAGGCCTTCCCGCGCCGCCGGCCGCGCTGCTGCTTCCGGAACTTGACCTTCTTCGGCATCAACATGGCTTGGCCACCTCGCCTACGCCGAGGCGCGCGGCGCGCGCCGCGGCGTCCGGTATTCCTCTTCCCGGCCGGTCCGCGGCACGAGACGCTCGCCCTTGTACAGCCAGACCTTGACGCCGATCTTCCCGTAGGTCGTCGACGCTTCCGCCTGGCCGTAGTCCACGTCCGAGCGGAGAGTCTGCAGCGGCAGCTGGCCGTGCAGGTACCACTCGGACCGCGCGATCTCGGCGCCGTTCAGCCGGCCCGACACCCGGACCTTGATCCCGCGGGCGCCGAACCGCAGCGCCGACTCGACCGCCTTCCGCATCGCCCGCCGGAACGCCACGCGCTTCTCGAGCTGCATCGCCACCGACTCGGAGATGAGCTGGGCGTCGAGCTCCGGCTTCTGGATCTCCTGGATGTTGATGAAGACCTCGCGGTTCGTCCGCTTCTGGATCTCCTGCTTCAGCTTGTCGACCTCCGTGCCCTTCCGGCCGATGATGATGCCCGGCCGCGAGGTGTGGATGTCGATCTTCAGCTTGTTCGCGGCGCGCTCGATCTCGATCTTCGAGACCCCCGCGTGCTTGAACCGCGTCTTGAGGGTATCGCGCAGCGACAGGTCCTCGTGCAGCAGCTTCGCGTAATCCCGGTCCGCGAACCAGCGCGAGAGCCAGGTCTTGTTGAACCCCAGCCGGAATCCGTACGGATGGACTTTCTGACCCACGTCCCGCTCCTACTTCTTCTGCGCGGCCGCCGCGCTGCCCGACTTGGTGGACTTCCGCGCGCGGGGCGCCGCCGCCGCGCCGCCGCCCGAGGCCGCCTTGGCCGCCTTGGGCGCCTTGGCTGGCTTGGCCGCCTTCGCGCCGGGTGCGGGAGCCGTCCGCGCCTCGGGCCGTTCCGCCACCGCCACGGTGAGGTGCGCCGTCCGCTTCACCACGCGGTACGCCCGCCCCATCGGCGCCGGCCGCACCCGCTTCTGCGAGGGGCCCTGGCCGGCGTAGCACGCCGACACGTACAGCCGCTCGACGTCGCCACTGAACCCGGGCTTCTGTTGCGCATTCGCGATGGCCGACCGCAGCACCTTCTCGATGTCCCGCGCCACCCGCTTGCGCGAGAACCGCAGCGTCGCGAGCGCCTGGTTGACGTCGCCGCCGCGGATCAGCGCGAGGACCAGGCCCGCCTTCTGGGCGGAGGTCCGGACGTACTTCGCCGTCGCCTCACCTGCGATCATGGCTAGCTACCTGCCTTCGGCGCCGCCGCGCCGGCCGCCGCCACCTGCGCGGCCTTCTCGGTCTTCGTGGTGTGGCTCTTGAAGGTCCGGGTCGGCGCGAATTCGCCGAGCTTGTGCCCGACCATGTTCTCCGTGACGTACACCGGGATGAACTTCCTCCCGTTGTGCACGGCGAGGGTGTGGCCCAGCATCTCGGGCACCACCGTCGACCGGCGCGACCACGTGCGCGTCACCTTCTTCTCGTTCGCCCGGTTCATCGTTTCCACCTTCTCGAGGAGGTGGGTGTCCACGAACGGGCCTTTCTTCAGGGATCTGCTCATAACGCCTTTACCGCTCCGGCGCCCTACTTGGGCCGCCGCGTGATGATGAACTGATCCGTCGCCTTCCGGTTCCGCGTCTTGAAGCCCTTCGTGGGAACGCCCCACGGGGAGACCGGGTGCCGTCCGCCCGACGTCTTGCCCTCGCCGCCGCCCAGCGGGTGATCCACCGGGTTCATCGCGACGCCGCGGACGTGCGGCCGCTTGCCCAGCCAGCGCGTGCGGCCGGCCTTGCCGAGGGACACGTTCTCGTGGTCCAGGTTGCCCACCTGGCCCACCGTCGCGCGGCACTCGATATTGATGCGGCGCACCTCGCCCGACGGCATCTTCACCGACGCGTAGTCGCCGTCCTTCGCCACGAGCTGCACGGCCGATCCGGCGCTCCGGGCGATCTGTCCGCCCTTCCCGGGCCGGAGCTCCACGTTGTGGATCTGCGTGCCCAGGGGGATGTTCTTCAGCGGCAGCGTGTTGCCCGGGAGGATGTCCACCGCCTCGCCCGCGACGATGCTGTCGCCGACCTTCAGGCCCGCGGGCTGCAGGATGTACCGCTTCTCGCCGTCCGCGTACTGGATGAGGGCGATCCGCGCCGAGCGGTTCGGGTCGTACTCGACGGTCAGCACCCTGCCGGGGATCCCGATCTTGTCGCGCTTGAAGTCGATGAGGCGGTACTGCCGGCGGTGTCCGCCGCCGCGCCACCACATGGTGATCTCGCCATGGTTGTTGCGCCCGCCGGACTTCTTCAGGTCCTCGGTGAGCGGCTTGAACGGCTTCGCCGCCGTGATCTCGGCGTAGTCCTGAATGGTCTGGAACCGCCGCCCCGGCGATGTCGGTCTGTAACTGCGGATAGCCATCGATCCACCCCGCTCTACGCGCCTTCGAGGAACTCCGGCAGCTTCTCGCCGTCGCGCAGCCGGACGTAGGCCCGCTTCCAGTCGGAGCGCTGCCCGACGAACCGGCCCTGCCGCTTGACCTTGCCATGCGTGATGGAGGTCCGCACCGAGGCGACCTTGGCGCCGAGCAGGCGCTCCACCGCGCGCTTGATGTCGATCTTGTTGGCGCCAGCCGCCACGTGGAAGACGATGGTCTTGCCGTCCTCGCGCAGGATCGACGTCTTCTCCGTGATGAGCGGCCGCCGGATCACGTCTGTCAGGTTCATGATCCCAGCACCTCCTGCAACCGTTCCACCGCGGCCTTCGTCGCGATGATCCGGCGCGCCCGCATGACGTCGCGGGCCTTCAGGCGCCCGCTCTCGAGGCACGCCGTCCCCGGGATGTTGCGCACCGCGCGCACCAAGCCCTCCGCCATCTTCACGTCGACGACGAGGGCGGACGACTGGGCGCCGAAGCGGGCGAGCATCTCGACCGCGGCCTTCGTCTTCTCGACCGGGGCGAACGCGTCCACCACCACCACCGCGCCGTCCTGGAGCTTGGCAGCCAGGGCCTCGCGCAGGGCCCCGCGCTCCTGCTTGCGAGGCATCGCGTAGGCGTAGCTGCGCGGCTGCGGGCCGAACACCGTGCCGCCCTTGCGCCACAGCGGGCTCCGCGCCTCGCCGGCCTGCGCCCGGCCCGTGCCCTTCTGCTTGTAGGGCTTCTTGCCGGTGCCGCTGACGAGCCCGCGGGTCTTCGTCGCGTGCGTGCCCCGCCGATCCGCGGCGTTATCGCGCACGACCGACTGCCAGATGAGGTCCGCCTTCACGTGGCGGCCGAACACCTCGTCGCGGAGCTCGAGCGACCCGGTCTTCTCGTTTTGAGCGTTGACTATGTCGAGCGTCATGGCTACTTCTTGCCCTTCTTCACCTTCTCGACCTGCGGCTTCGGCTCAGGCTTGGCCGCCACCGCCTTGCGGACGACGACGTCAGGATCCCCGCGCGCCCGGGACCGCGCCGCGCAGCAGCAGCAGGTGTTCGCCCGCGTCGATCCGCTCCACCCGGACGTTGAGCGTCGTCACGCGCTCCGCGCCCATGTGGCCCGCCGCCCGCATGCCCTTGATGACCCGCGACGGGTAGGACGAGGCCCCGATCGACCCGGGGGCGCGGTGGAACATCGAGCCGTGCGTCGCCGCGCCGCCCGCGAAATGGTGGCGCTTGATGACGCCCTGGAAGCCCTTGCCCCGGCTGGTGCCGATGACGTCCACGCGCTCGCCGTCCTTGAACACGCTCCCGACGAGCACCTGGTCCCCCGCCTTGAGGGCGTCGCCGTCCTTCGCGAGGGCCACTTCGCGGCGCACGCGCGTCGGCGGCACGTTGGCCTTCCTGTAATGCCCGGCCAGCGGCTTCGTGGCCTTCGCGGGCCGGTCTTCGACGAAGCCGAGCTGGACCGACCGATAGCCGTCCGTCTCGGCCGTCTTCGCCTGCACGACCACGCACGGCCCGGCCTTGATCACCGTGACCGCCTGCACGGTCCCGTCGGGACCGAACAGCTGCGTCATGCCCACCTTCTTGCCGATGATGCCTGTGACCATGGTCACTTACGTTCCTTCCCGAAGGCCTTGATCTCGACGTCCACGCCCGCCGGCAGATCCAGCTTCATCAGCGCGTCGACGGTCTGCGAGGTGGGCTCGAAGATGTCGATGAGGCGCTTGTGGGTCCGGATCTCGAACTGCTCGCGCGACTTCTTGTCGACGTGGGGCGACCGGTTCACGGTCCACTTGTTCTTGTCCGTCGGGAGCGGGATCGGCCCCGCCAGACGCGCGCCCGTCCGCTTTGCGGTCTCCACGATCTCGGCCGTCGACTGGTCGAGCACACGGTAGTCGTACGCCTTAAGCCGGATGCGGATCTTGTCGCCGAATGCTGTCGCCATAGCAGTTTCCCAAGTCGGGGGCTGGGGTCTGAGCCTGGGGACCGGGGTGAATCCCCCGAGCCCCGAGTCCCGAGTCCCGAGTCCCGGTTCCTACGCCAGAATCTCCGTCACGGTCCCGGCGCCGACCGTCCGGCCGCCCTCGCGAATCGCGAACCGCGACCCCTTCTCGATCGCCACCGGCGTGATCAGTTCCGCCGTGATGTCCGTGTTGTCGCCGGGCATGATCATCTCCACGCCCTCGCCCAGCGTCATGTTCCCCGTCACGTCCGTCGTCCGGATGTAGAACTGCGGCCGATACCCGTTGAAGAACGGCGTGTGCCGCCCCCCCTCTTCCTTCGTCAGCACATACACCCGCGCCTTGAACTTCGTGTGCGGCGTGATCGACCCCGGCTTCGCCAGCACCTGCCCCCGCTCCACGTCGTCCTTCTCCGTCCCCCGCAGCAGCACGCCGATGTTGTCCCCCGCCACCCCTTCGTCCAGCAGCTTCCGGAACATCTCGACGCCCGTCACCACCTTCTTCATCGTCGGCCGGAAGCCCACAATCTCGACCTCCTCCCCGACCTTCACCTTCCCCCGGTCCACCCGCCCCGTCACCACCGTCCCCCGCCCCGAGATCGAGAACACATCCTCGATCGGCATCAGGAACGGCTTGTCCACCTCCCGCTTCGGCAGCGGAATATATGCGTCCAGCGCCTCCAGCAGCGTCAGGACCCCCGCCTCCGCCTCCGCGTCCCCCTGCAGCGCCTTCAACGCCGACACCCGCACCACCGGCAGCTCGTCCCCCGGGAACCCATACGACTTCAGCAGGTCCCGCACCTCCAGCTCCACCAGGTCCAGGAGCTCCGGGTCGTCCACCGCGTCCACCTTGTTCAGCGCCACCACCAGATACGGCACCTCGACCTGCCGCGCCAGCAGCACGTGCTCCCGCGTCTGCGGCATCGGCCCGTCCGTCGCCGCCACCACCACGATCGCCCCGTCCATCTGCGCCGCGCCCGTGATCATGTTCTTGATGTAGTCCGCGTGCCCCGGGCAGTCCACGTGCGCGTAGTGCCGCTTCGCCGTCCCGTATTCCACGTGCGACGTCGCAATCGTCAGGATCTTCGTCTCGTCCCGCCGCCCCTGCGACTCCGACGCCTTCGCCACCTCGTCATACGAGACGTACTTCGCCCACCCCTTCGACGCCGCCACCTTCGTCAACGCCGCCGTCAGCGTCGTCTTGCCGTGGTCAATGTGTCCAATCGTCCCCACGTTCACGTGCGGTTTCGACCGATCGAATTTTTCCTTCGCCATGGCTCGTCTCCGTTGGTGCGCTTCGTCCCGTCAGGTTGATGACTGCGCCGAACCCCTCAGCGCCCCGTGACGCGGGCGACGACTTCCTCGCTCACCGCCTGCGGGGCCTGCTCGTACCGATCGA
This sequence comes from uncultured Acidobacteriota bacterium, assembly GCA_963809475.1. Taxonomy (GTDB): domain Bacteria; phylum Acidobacteriota; class Vicinamibacteria; order Vicinamibacterales; family JAKQTR01; genus JAKQTR01. The sequence continues at coordinate 1,148,824 of CAWEJS010000001.1, read as the reverse complement.
AGTGCATCGAATAGGTGGCCCGGCCCTGGGTCCGCGACCGCAGGTCCGTGGCGTACCCGAACATCTCGGAGAGGGGCACGCGCGACCGCACGATCTGGGTGCCGCCCCTCGCCTCCATCGCGGTGATGCGCCCGCGCCGGCTGTTGATGTCGCCCATGATGTCGCCCATGTACTCCTCGGGCACCACCACCTCGACGCGCATCACCGGCTCGAGCAGCACGGGCCCCGCCTTCTTCGCGGCGTCCTTGAAGGCCATCGACCCGGCGATCTTGAACGCCATCTCCGACGAGTCCACCTCGTGGAACGACCCGTCGTAGAGCGTCACGCTCACGTCGTCGACCGGGTAGCTCGCCAGCACGCCGGCGGTCATCGCTTCGCGGATGCCCTCAGAGACCGGCTTGATGTACTCGCGCGGGATCGATCCGCCCACGATCGCGTTGACGAACGCGAACCCCTCGCCGGGCTTGCGCGGCTCGACGCGGATCTTCGCGTGGCCGTACTGGCCGTGGCCGCCGGTCTGGCGCACGTAGCGGCCCTCGCCCGCCGCGGCCTTCGTGAGGGTCTCCTTGTAGGCGACCTGCGGGCGGCCGACGCTCGCCTCCACGTTGAACTCGCGCTTCAGGCGGTCGACGATGATCTCGAGGTGCAGCTCGCCCATCCCGGCGATGACGACCTGGCCGGTCTCGTCGTCGGTGCGCACGCGGAACGTCGGGTCCTCCGCCTGCAGCTTGCCGAGCCCCTGGCCGAGCTTCTCCTGGTCGGCCTTCGTCTTCGGCTCGATGGCCAGGTAGATGACCGGCTCGGGGAAGTCCATCGACTCCAGCAGGATCGGGTGCTGCTCGTCGCAGATCGTGTCGCCGGTGGTCACGCTCCGCAGGCCGACCGCCGCCGCGATGTCGCCCGCGTAGACCTCCTTGATTTCCTCACGCTTGTTGGCGTGCATCTTCAGGAGGCGCCCCACGCGCTCGGTCTTGTCCTTCGTCGTGTTGTAGACCGACCCGCCGGACTGCATCACGCCCGAGTAGACCCGGATGAACGCGAGCTGGCCGACGAACGGGTCGGTCATGATCTTGAACGCCAGCGCGGAGAACGGCGCCTTGTCGTCGGCGGGCCGTTCGGCCTGCTGATCCACCTTGCCGGGCACCAGCCCGATGATGGGCGGAATGTCGATCGGCGACGGGAGGTAGTCCACCACGGCGTCGAGCAGCGGCTGCACGCCCTTGTTCTTGAACGCCGATCCGCAGACGACCGGGACGACGGGGGCCTTCTCGTGGCGGATCGATTCGATGGTCCGCCTCCGGAGCGCGGCCTTGATCTCGTCCCCGGTGATCGGGTCGCCGTGCAGGTACTTCCCGAGGAGCGCGTCGTCGATCTCGCAGACCTTCTCGATCAGGTGCTCCCGGTACTCGCGGGCCTCCGCCTGCAGGCTCTCGGGGATCTCGTCGACGACATAGTCCGCGCCGAGCGTCTCGTCCTTGTAGCGGATGGCCGTCATCCCAGCCAGGTCGATGACGCCCTCGAAGTCGGCCTCGGCGCCGATGGGCAGCTGGACGACGACGGGGTTCGCCTGGAGCTTGCGGCGGATCTGCGCGACCGTCTCCTTGAAGTCCGCGCCGACGCGGTCCATCTTGTTGACGAAGCAGATGCGGGGCACGCGGTACTTGTCGGCCTGCCGCCAGACCGTTTCCGACTGGGGCTCCACGCCGGAGACGGCGTCGAAGACGGCCACGGCGCCGTCGAGCACCCGCAGCGACCGCTCGACCTCGGCGGTGAAGTCCACGTGGCCGGGCGTGTCGATGATGTTGATGCGGTGGTCGCGCCAGAAGCACGTGGTGGCGGCCGACGTGATCGTGATGCCCCGTTCCTGCTCCTGCTCCATCCAGTCCATGACGGCGGTCCCGTCGTGGACCTCACCCAGCTTGTAGGTGATGCCGGTGTAGAAGAGGATGCGCTCGGTCGTCGTAGTCTTCCCGGCATCGATGTGGGCCATGATGCCGATGTTCCGCGTCCGACCGAGTGGAGTGACCCGAGGCATACGTGTCGCCGTGCCCTGCGCCTACCAGCGGAAATGCGCGAAGGCCTTGTTGGCCTCCGCCATGCGGTGGGTGTCTTCCTTCTTCTTGACCGCCCCGCCGCGAAGGTTCGCCGCGTCCATGAACTCGTTCGCGAGCTTCTCGTGCATGGTCTTGCCGTCGCCGCGCGCCCGCGAGTACTGCACCAGCCAGCGGATGCTCAGCGAGAGCCGCCGGTTGGGGTTGACCTCGATCGGCACCTGGTAGTTCGACCCGCCGACCCGGCGCGACTTCACCTCGAGCGTCGGCTTGACGTTGTCGACCGCCTTCTTGAAGACCTTGACCGGGTCATCGCCGGTCTTCTCCTTGATGATGTCGAAGGCCTTGTACAGGATGGCCTCGGCGGTGCTGCGCTTGCCCGCCTTCATCACGGTGTTGACGAACTTCGTGACCAGCGTGTTGCCGTACACCGGATCCGGCAGCAGTTCGCGCTTCGGGATTTCTCGTCTGCGTGGCATGGCGTCGGTCCTACTGCTTCGCTCTCTTGGCGCCGTACTTCGAACGCCCCTGCTTCCGGCCCGCCACGCCCACCGCGTCGAGCGTGCCGCGGATGACGTGGTAGCGAACGCCCGGGAGGTCCTTCACGCGGCCTCCGCGGATGAGCACCAACGAGTGCTCCTGCAGGTTGTGCCCGACGCCGGGGATGTAGGTCGTGACCTCGATCCCGTTGGTCAGGCGCACGCGCGCCACCTTGCGAAGGGCCGAGTTCGGCTTCTTCGGCGTCTGCGTGAACACGCGGACGCACACCCCTCGCTTCTGCGGGTTGTCCTGAAGCGCCGGACTCTTCGTCTTGATGACGATTCGGTGGCGCCCCTTGCGAACGAGTTGGCTGATCGTCGGCACGGCTGCTCCGTACAACACACAACCGACGGCAACGCCAGACGCCGACACCGGCGCTGGTGCCTGCCGTCGCGTCTTGACCCCGACTCCCGCGTCGTCGCGGCGCACGTGCACGCCCGCCGACCGCCGGGAGCCCCCTCAGGCCTAAAAACCGCCGCTGACGCGGCCGCTTGGCGCCTGAGAGTGCTGACCCTATGAGAGTTGTCTACTCGCCGAGGAGCGGACCTGTCCGCATTGCCTACCAGGCGGCGGCTGCTAGATAGGGTGTCCTAGCAACCGAAGAACCTGTCAAAGATACCACGGGCCGTTTTCCGATGCAACCCCTGCGAACACGGTGGGGTCAGACTCGACCGCTCATGCGTGTCGGGCGATCGAGCCCGCAGCCGCGCGCTGTTTGACGCTGTCCGGGTCCCCCGGTAGACTGCACTCGGCTCTCGGCACCGGGCCCGCACGACTGTGACACCCTGCGCACATCGCACTGATCCCGGACGCACTCGCCCGGACAACGAGGACTCAGTCCTGGTCGATCCCGAGGCGGGCCTCTTCGCAGTGGCCGACGGCATGGGTGGGCACCGCGGCGGAGCCACCGCCTCGAGGATCGCCGTCGAGGCCCTCGGGAGCTTCATGAGCTCCTCGACACACGACACGACAATCACCTGGCCGTGGGGCTTCGAGCCCGGCGTGCCGTTCCCGGCGGTTCAGCTCAAGAACGCCGTCCACATGGCCCACCGCCGGATCCTGTTCGAGGCGGCCCGCACCCCGGATCTGACCGGCATGGGTACCACGCTCATCGCCGTGGTCGTCCGTGGTGGGAGGGCGTTCTTTGCCGGGATCGGCGACAGCCGCTTGTACGTATGGCGCCGGGGCCTGCTGGAGCAGGTCTCCCGCGACGATTCGTGGGCGGCTTCGATGCTCAAGGCCGGGGCCTCGCAGGAGGCCGTCGACAATCACGAGATGCGCCACGTCCTGATCAAGGCCCTCGGCACCGACGGGGAGCTCGACGTGGACGTGGAGGAACTGCCGCTCGAAGACGGCGACATCCTGCTCTTGTGCAGCGACGGCCTGTACGGCCCGATCGGGGACGCAGGGATCAGGCACGCGCTGGCCGCCCCGGCGGTGAATCTCGACGAGACGGCCTCGGCGCTCGTCGAGGCCGCCAACTCGGCTGGCGGCCCGGACAACATCACCGTTGTCCTCATGCGCTACGAGACCGGCACGGGACCCGGGTCGGATGCGCCGCGCTCCGCTCCTATTCCGTGAAGGTCAGTCGAGTCGAACCGATTCCAATCTCGTCCCCTGCCCCCAACAGCACGTCCACGGCCGGTTGGCCTTTGACCGTCGTCCCGTTCGAGCTGCCTACGTCGCGCAACCGGAACCCCTCGCGGGACGCCGTGATCTCCGCGTGGTGCGCAGACGCCTCGCCATCCGCCAGCACGAGCACGTTGTCGGGTGCCCGGCCGATGGTGGTCCGCAGTCCCGTAATCCGGAACGCCGTCACCGAACCGTCGGCGTACGCGATGGACAGTCCGGCGCTGACCTTCGGCGCCGGCACCGCCACGGCGGCCGTGGCCCCCCCCCGACGCCTGGAGAGGACGATGATTGCGCCGAGCAGGAGGCACGCACCGAGGGCGAGCAGCGCGAGCAGGATGGACGGCAGGCTCGCAGTCGTGCTCGGCAGTACCGGTGCGCCGCCACCGCCGGTCGGAGCTGCCGGCGCGGCAGCCTTGAAGTCCTTCACGACGTCCATGATCTTCTTCGGGACTTCCTCGGCCTTGTCCGCGGTCGTCATCGTGCCGCCGGTCAGCCTGGCGAGCTCCTCGAATGCCGCCGCGGTCTCCTTGTTGACCGATCCGCTCACCGGCGTCGCGATCGCGTTGATCACCGCCGGGTCGACCTCGGCCGCCAGTTTGACGACATCGTTGGCGGTCTTGTCCTTGTCTGGGCCGTTGGGAACCGGGGAGTGCGGCGGGGCGTCTCCCATCAGGATGATCTGCTTGTTGACGCCGGCACGCCAGGGCATGCGCAACGCGCGCAGCAGGGCTTCGAACACCGCCTCGCGGAGGTCGCCGCCGCCCGACGCCTTGAGGCTGTCGACGGCCTTCTGGAACTCGGCCTCGTCGGCGGTGAACGGGAAGTCCTGGAAGATGCCGTCGGCGTCGCTCCAGTCGCGGTACGCGACGACCGCCACTCGGTGATCCGGGAACCTCGCGGCGATCGACGCGAAGATCTCCTTGGCGGTCCGCTGGACCTGGTTGAAGACCGGCTGCATGCTGCCGGTCTGATCGATGACAAAGATGAGGTCGAGCCGGCCGGCCTCGCCGGGCCTGACTTCGAGCCTGGTGCCTCCGACGGTCGGCGTCAGGGCGCCCGGCGTGACGGGCACGGCGCCGGGCGTCGGCGCAAGTCCGGGCGGGAGCGCCGCAGCGGGCGTGGCGAACCGCTCCAATATCGGCACGCAATCATCCGTCGTCCCGGCGGGCTTGTCCGCCGGCGGCGCAGCGGCGTAGCGGAAGCTGAGATTGTCAGTGATCATCGCGCTTTCGACGCCCGCGACAACGGCCGTCGCGCCCAGGACGACGACGCGCGGTTCAACACAGTCGACCGGCGTGATCGCGACGAAGCTCACGAAGGTGTTCACCCCCACCTGGCCCTTGCCGCCGCTGCTCCAGGGCCCTTCTCCACTGCCTGCATCGAGCGTGACGGCATCCCAGGCCTTCCGATTCCAGTCCCAGCGGTAGATTTTGATCTGGACCGTGGTGCCATCCGGGATTGCCGCGCCGCTCGTGTCGGTTGTTGGCAGGTTGATCGCCAGGTAGGTGTACTTCGTCCCGCCGACGAACATCTGGACGGAGAACGGCCCCGTGCCAGGCGGATTCGGAGTCGGTCCGGCGGGCTGCGCGGCCGCACTCCCGACAGCCACGGTCAGCAGCACGAACGCGCGCATGAAAAGCGTCGGGAGAGTGAACATCGGTCGTCGTCTCCTCTCTCGCACGGAGCCCGGGACGGGCCAGCCGCCCGGATCCGGCGTATCGCCACACGCGTCAGTCGGTCCGTCTCAACCCTGCCGTTACGGTCTTCATGTCATCCCCAGGCCGGCGTCGGCCCCGATCACCGCCACACGCTCTTTACCACGACTCCCGCGATGCCCCCGAGCGCACCGGACAGAATCACGATGCCAATCGCCAGCCACGATCGGACGAAGACGTCCCGCCGGACAAGCCGGAGGAGCAGCAGGAGAAGGACGCCGCCCCCCAGACCGGCCGCGCCCCAGGGCGCGGCCTCCAGTCCAAGGGTGCGGCGTTCGGCACGCCGCTCGAAACCGCTGAGGAGTTCGCGGCTCACGCCCGGCCCGCGCGTCGCGATGAACGGCCGCTCGGCGAACGCCACGCGGCCTGTGGCGTCATGGAGATCGATCCGCAGGCGCCGCCATGCGCCGTCCTCCCCGAAGCTCGACGTGAACGCCAGGATGTACTGGTTCGACAATTCATCGGCGATTCGCTGGTACAGGAGCCGCAGTTCGTCAGGTTCCCTTGCCGTCGCCGAGGTGCCGCCGGTCTCGGTCGCCACGCGCGCGAGCACAGCCGCGTTGACGGCGTCGCCTAGACCAAAGGTGTAGATCGGCACGCCGGCGTTCTTCGCGGCCGCCAAGACCTCGTCTGCCGGCCGCGTGCTCTTCGTGTCTCTGCCGTCGCTCAACACGACGATCGCCTGGCGCTTCGTGCGCTCGGACGCCAGCAGGTCGAGGGCCTGGCGGATCGCGTCGTACAGCGCCGTGTCCGTGCCGGTCGCGATGCCCTGAATCGCCGACTCCAGAGCCGCACGATCCGAGGAGAACGCGCTGTCGACGCGAACGGCGTCGTCGAAGCTGACGACCGCCAGCCGGTCGTCCCGGCTCAGGCGCCGGACGAACTCGAGCGCGGCGGCCTTCGTTCGGCCGATGGCGGTCTTCATGCTGCCGCTGCGGTCGAAAAGCAGCGCCACGGACAAATGCTCACCGCCGCTCATCGCCGACGCAAACGAGGTCACCACCTGCGGGACGGCGTCGATCGCGACGCTCACCTCGCGGTCGGTGAGCCCGAGGACCGACTGGCCGCGCTCATCGGTGACGGTCGCGAAGACCTCGACCGCCGGCAGACGGCTGAGGTCCACGCGCTGCAGCGCCACGGTCCTCGCCGGGGCGCTCAAGACCGGAGCGCCGGACAGGCACGTCGCTATCACGAGCGCCACCGCGACGACTCTCGGTTTCACGACTTCGCAACTCCTCTGCCGGAGCGCTGGCGCGCGTAAACGCCAGAAGCCAGGCGGGCCGGGCCCGCCGAACGGAGTCCGGGTGGTCATCGCGGAAGGCCGGCGAGGCGACAGGCCCGAGCCGGCCTGACCTCAGGCCTTTCTGAACCGAACGGCCGTCCGGCCCATCTCGATGATCGCGCCGTGATCGAGGCTTGTCGGACCGGAGATCGCCTGGCCGTTGACCTTCGTCGGATTGGTGGCGCTCTCGTTCGCGATCGAGAACAGCTTCGTGGCGGTGTCGTAGTAGATCGAGGCCTGATCCTTGGACACGGTCTCGTCGGCAACCTCCACGTCGTTGCGGCGCCCTCCGGCCCGGCCGAGGGTGGTCACGGGCAGGTGCAGCGTGAACTCCCGGCCCTTGTCCGGCCCCTTCTCGACCACGAGATCGGCCCCAAGGCTCGTGAACACCTGCGTCTTGTCCGGTACTGGTGCGGGCGGGATCTTCGTCGTCTTCGACATGTCAGGCGGCGGAACCGCAGCGGGAGGCGGCGCCACCGGCCTCGCGGCGGGACGGATCGTGTCCTGCAGCTTCGGGCGGATCGTCTCCGCAACGGGCACCTGCGCGGGCGGGACCACTGCCGGCTTCGGCTTCAGCAGCATCACGATGAACAGGATCAGCAAGCCGAGGAACACGATCGCGGCAGCGATCAGCGAGTAGAGCATCAGGGACGACATGCCCGGTTCCGAGCGCGACATCTCCTTCAGGTAGCCCGTGCCCGAAGTCGGGTCCTGCATGATGACGCCGGTCACGGCGTACGTCCGCCCAACCGGCGGGAGATCGCTCGTCCGCACGGTGATCGGGTTCGGACAGCTCTCATCCAGCAGCGTGTAGGTGCCCCGGGTCGTGCCTGCCGGATTCGCGTTGACGTTCTGCACTTGCCCCGTCAAGGTCACGGTCCGGTTCCAGTACCGCGAAGGGTTGGCGAGGATGTCGACGATCCATGCCTGCTGGGCCTGGGCGGGCACGGGCAGCAAGAGAGGAAGTGCTACGACCGCCAGACACAACAGAAGTCGGCGCCTGTCCATCGGTTCCCTCCTGGGTGGGAAATCGCAGCGAATCTACACACAGTCCGACGCTTTGTCAACGACTGGCTGCCGTCCGTCGGGCCGACGCACGGCGGGCCATTCTGATCCGCGGGAGACGACGTCTTGGGGTAGAATCCGGGCCGAACACCCGCGACCAGGGCGTCACTCCCATGAACGACGAGCGCACCGTCGGCCGCACCATCGGCCGCTACCAGATTCTCGGCGAACTCGGACGCGGGGCGATGGGGGTTGTCTACCGCGGGTTCGACCCCGTGATCCGCCGTCCGATCGCCCTGAAGACGATCTCCTTCGCGGCGGAGGACGGTGAATCACCAGCGCTCCGGCAGCGACTGTACCGGGAGGCCGTCGCGGCCGGTACGCTGGTTCATCCCAACATCGTCACCATCTACGACGTCGTTGAAGACGGCGCCACGACGGCAGTGGCCATGGAGCTTGTCGAGGGGCGGACTCTCGCGGCGCTCATCAGCCGGACGGGCGGGCTGCCCTTCGATCAGGCGCTTGGGATCTTCGAGCGGGTGTGCGCGGCGCTCGACTACGCCGGATCGAATGGCATCGTGCACCGCGACATCAAGCCCGCCAACATCCTGCTCACGCCGGACGGGTGCCCGAAGATCCTGGACTTCGGGATCGCCCGCATGTCCGTCGCCGGCGTGACGCAGACCTCCACGGTCATGGGCTCGCCCAGCTACATGTCTCCCGAGCAGGTCAGAGGGCTGCCCCTCGATTCGCGGTCGGACCTGTTCTCGGCGGCGGTCGTCTTCTTCGAGATGATCTCCGGGCAGCGCCCCTTCGTCGGCGACGACGTGGCCACGACGATGTTCCGGATCGTCAGCGGGCCGCCGCGGGCGATCGAGCAGTTCGTGCCGGCCATCCAGCCGGCGGTGTCGCGCGTGATCGACTGGGCGCTGTCGAAGGACCCGGCCAATCGGCCCCGGACGGGCAGGGACCTCATCGACGCGCTGAGGTACGCCGCCGCGTCCGGTGCCGGCTCCGCGACGGCAGGCGTGCTGCCGGTGGACATGCCGGGCGCCTCGCCCGTCGAGTACCCGGGCCGCGAGGCGCATGAGCCGGAGCGCATGGCACTCGTCGATGTCCACGCGGCGAGGCGATCGCGGCTGCTGCTCGCCGGCGCCATCGGCTCCGGTTTGCTTTTCGTCGGTGTCCTCACGGCGTTCATCTCAATGAGGCCGGGAAGAGCCGGTCCGCTGTCAATGGGAGGCGGTGGCGCGGCGGGTGGCGCGCCCGAGGCGACGACGGCGCTACTCGGCGAGCCGGTGGTACCCGAACCGGCCGAGGGGCGACCGCAGGCGGCGCCTCCGCATCGGGACGCGCCTGCGCGCGGTCGGGTCGGACTCGAGTCTCCGTCCGCAGACACCGACCGCGCGAGGACCGGCGCCGCCGCGCGTCTCTCAGGTGGCCTTCCGTCCGGCGGATCTTCGCCGGTTTCGGCGACGGGCACGGCGCCAATTCGCGCGTCCGCATCCGGCGCGTCCGAAGCGGCGGCACCGACGTCAATGGCTCTTCCGCCACTGCCCCCGCCGACCGTGGTAACTGCCGGCTCCGCGTCGCCCCTGCCGAAGACGACGGCCGCGCCGCCGGTTGCGGTGCCGGTCCTGCCTCCCGCGCCGCCCGCGACAACATCGACGAAGCCCACCACCCTCGCGCCGGCCAGCGCCTCAGAGGCTACCATCCTGATTGAGTTCGAAGGGAGCGCCTATCCGGTGACGCTGTTCGCCGGCGAGGCTCGCCTGGGGCGCTTGGAGACCGCGAACGGATCGGTGGGGGTCGAGCCCGGATCCGTTCGGGTCCGCGCCGTGAATGACAGTGTGTTCCTCGACACGCTGCTTCCGTCGATCACCGTGCGCGCCGGTGAGCGACGCGCGATCGCGTTGCCCGGCCTCTCGAGCGCCGCGTTCGGCATGAAGGGTGAGGACTACACGGGAGTGCGGCTGCTGATCGACGGGCGGCCGATCCCGGGCCCATATCCGGCGCAGGTCGCGCGGATCGCAGCGGGCACGCATCGAGTCGTGTACCGATGGGTCTCAGGACCGGCGGCGGGCCGTGAAGTCAGCGACAACGTTACCCTGTCGGCCGGTGGCCACTTCCTCGTGAGGGCGGCACTCGACAATGACAAACTCGTCGTACAGCAGCTTCGGTGACGCGCGCGGAGCGGCGGCGTGCGCCGCGATCTGGCTGACGCTGCTGGCAGCTGGCCCGGCCGCGCAGGCTCCGACCGGCGCCCCGAAATCGGGGGCTTTCCAACAGCCGCCGCCCATGGCCGGTACGTCGCTCCTCGCACAGGCGATCACCGCCGAGTCTGAGCTTCGACTGGACGCCGCCATCGACCGGCTCTACGAGTTGCTCGACGAACACCCGGGAACCGATGACGCCGTCGGGGCGCGGCTGCGGATGGCCCGTCTGCTCGCCGCCACGGGCAGCGTGCCACAGGCGCTGCTGCAGTGTCAGCTGCTTCGAGACGAGGTTCCCGGCGATCACCCCGCCCGCGGGGAGGCCATCGAGCTGGCCTCGCTGCTCGCCCGCCGGTTCCTGGCGGGTCAGTCGCCAGCGTCGCCGTACTTCCAGGTCTACGAGGCGATCGCGGCGAGAGCGATGCCGTCGCTCGACGAACCGTCGGGTGTCGTCGTCGAAAGCGAGGGCCGGTTCGCGCTGCTCGATGAGGGCGCAGGGCGGGTTTACCGGGTGGGCCCCGAGTCGGCGGGCGCCAGCGCCGCTCCCCAGGACCCCACGGCAATTGCGATACTGCCGGACGGCACGCTCGCCGTCGCCGGGAAGACCGGCTTGTCGACGGGGCTCGCCATCAGACCAGTCCTGCTGGGGGGCGCTTGGGGAGGCAAGACCAGGCAGGCCAAGAAGGTGCGGTCGATGGCGGCCGTGTCCGACGGCAGCCTGCTCGTCGTCGACAGGGATTTCGAGGGTGTGCTGCGCTGCCAGCCAGCGACGAGCACGTGCGCACCGTGGGGCCCCGCCGGCAAGTACCGCGCCGTGCGTGTCGGCCCGACGGACTGGGTGTACTTGCTCGATGACCGGGGGCAGTTCGTCCGGCTCGTCGATCCGGGAGGACGACAGATCGCGGTCATCGGCCCGGCGATCGATGGGACGAAGTTCGGACGCATCGGGGACATCGCCGTGGATCACGCACACGGACTCTACCTGCTCGACACTGACCTGAAACGGCTCTACATTTTCCACGTGAAGGTATCAGCGGACGGCAGATTCGGCGCTTCCTTGTCCGGTTCGCTCGCGGTGCCGCAGGAGGGTGATCGCGGTACAAAGAACCCCGTCGCGATTGGCGTGTCCCCGACCGGGTGGGTGCTGGTCGCCGGAAAGTCGCAGGCCCGGGTCATGAGGTTCCGATGAGACACGGCGCGGTCACGGCGGCCTGGTGCATGAGCGCGGTGCTCTCCGGTCCCTTTGCGGCCCCGGCGCGCGCGCAGGCGCCGCCTCCCCTCCCTGCGCCGTCCGTTTCTGCGGTCTCAGCCGAGCCGTCCCAGGCAGACGCGTTCCGCGATCGCGTCAATCGGGCCGCCCAGTTGATGGAGGCCGACCCGCAGGCCGCCCTCGAGGCCCTCGATCATCTGGCTGTCGAGTCAGCCGAACTCCGGAAGACGCGCGCCTTGACGGCGGCCGATCGGCCGGCCCACCGACAGGTCTATATCCTCCGGGCGCGGGGGCACCTGCTGGCGATGGACAACGACAAGGTCGACGACAGCTATCGCGAACTGCTTCGCATCGACCCGTTCTTCACGGCCACCCTGGCGCCGCGCGAACAGGCGTTGCTCGACGAGTTGCGCACCCGGGAGAGCGGGCTCGTCGAGGTGACGAGCGGCGTGCGCGATTGCCGGGTCTTCGCCGACGGCGTCGAGCTTGGCGTGACGGGGGATGCGCCGGTTCGCGCCTCCCTCGTGGCCGGTTCGTTCGACGTGCGACTCGAAAAGCCCGGCCATCAGGCAGCCTCGACCAGGATCACGATCGTCGCAGGCCAGACCACCACCGTCACGGACCTCACCCCCAAGCCGCAGGTGCCGCCGCTCGCGTTCCTCGTCGACCGCGCCGGTGTGGACGTGTTCGTGGACAACGTCCCGGCCGGCGCCGCGATCCGGCTCGAGGACCTGAAGAGGCAGTTGTCCGGCCCGGAAGCGGCAGCCATCGACCAGGCTGCGGCCCAGGCCCGATTCGACCCCGCCAGTTCAGCGGGTTTCGTGCTTCGGGAGCCGCCGGTGGATCGCTCGGTCGTCCTCCGGTTCAGCGGCGGGTGCCTGGTCGAAGAGTCCCGCACGGTCTCGGTGACCGCTGACGCGCTGGCCGCCCTCGACGCGTCCGCAGCGCTGCTCTGGTACGGCGAGACCAGCGCCGTCCGGATGCGGCCCGACGTCGGCACGCTCCGAGTGACCTCCGTCCCGAGTGACGCGGACGTCTACATCGACGGTGCGCTGGCAGGGCGATCGCCGTTCGAGCGGAACGTCTGCTCCGGCGAACGCCGCGTGCGCGTCCGGCATCGCATTGGCTCGTACACGACCACAACGAGGATTGCGCGCGGCCGGACGGAGGTTATCGACGTCACCTTGAAGCCCGGCCTGGCGTTCCTGGGCGCGGTGGAAGACGCGCAGGGCGCACTCAGGCCGTCGCCGGACCTGACGACGGCGATCGACCGGACCCTGGCTTCCGTCGTGAGGAGCTTCCGGTTGTCATCGATGGGCGATCTTCGTCCGGAGGTCGGGCGGTGGAACGACACCGCCACCGTCGATCTGATGGCGGCTGCCGACACGGGCGACACCGACAGGATGAGGGCACTGCTCCGCGTCGCCAGCGACAACTACGACGCGCCGCTGCTGCTCGGCGCCATCTCGCGCGGCGGATCGGGCGCGGGCGATCCGCCGATCGACTTGTTCCTGTTCTGGTACGACCATGAGGCCGTCGATCGCGTCCGGGTCACGGGCACGAGAGGCGACGCCCTCGCCGCCGCGTTGACGCGACTAGACCGGCCGGTCGATCCGTCGCAGCTGGTGTACCAGAATGACATCGGCGTCCGCGTCGTAGAGACGCAGCTCGAAGGAGTTCCCCTGCTCGTCGTGTCGGTTGAGGCCGGGAGCGCCGCCGCGGCGGCCGGCGTGAAGCCGGGAGATGGCATCACGGCCGTCGACGGCGCGCAGATGTCGGCGTCTCAGTTCCTCGACGAAATCGGGCGCAGGAAGCCCGGCGAGATCCTGCGCATCACGACCGGGGCTGGCGCGCGTGCGCTGGCGGTGCCCATCCAGCGCCGGCCCGGACGGGCCGACGTCTTCGAGCCGGCCGGGTTCGGTAACGGCCTGTTCGCCAAGCTGCAGGCTGCGTCCGCCATGGCAGCCACCGCCCAGGACCGGGATCTCGTCCGGTTCAGCACCGCGCTGGTCCTGATGCGGTTCCGCCTGTGGCGCCCGGCGATCGATCTGCTCTCGGGGCTCGGCCCTCTGCCCTCCGGCGCCGGGGTCGGCCCCGGAGCGGTTCTCTACTACGAGGCCCGGTGCTTCCTCGAGGTGGGTGACCGCGATCGCGCGCGCGCACTGCTGCGGGAAGCCTCGACAATTGACGGTCAGGTGCTCGCCGACGACGGGGCCACGGTAGGCACGCTGGCGAGGCTGCGCCTGGCCCAGCTCAGATAGGAACTGGGGCTTGACCCCGATCACCTGCGCCGCTCGTAGACCTGCAGCTCGTGGATCGCCCACTGCCACGTGGGGGATCGGCCGGTCTGGCGAATCCACACCGCGCGGCTCCCATTCGACGGCAGGTCGATCACGGCCGGCGCTCCGGCCAGGGGCCCCGCCAGACCGCGGATCAGGAACGGGACGAACGGCCCCGCGTACAGCGTGATGCGCGAGCCGTCGCCGGACTCCGACTCGATCTCCAGTCCCCGAGGGTAGTCCCCGACGCCCACGGGCGGAGTGAGGACGACCAGACGGGCCACGTCCGTCTCCCGCGCGAAGGAGAGGCGGATCCACTCGCCGCCGGCTTGCGGCCGCCCTGTGAGCCACTTCGTCTCGAGGCGTCCGTCGAAGGCGTATCGAAGCCGTTCCGGCATCTCCGACGCCGCGGGCGCGAGTGCCGGGGCCGGCAGCCGCGCGAGCGCACCTTCGTCCACCGCGGTCCGTGCCGGCGGGGGGGCCAGCGCATACGCGACGACCTCGTTGAAGTGGCGGCCCGGCCCGGTCGTGCCCGGGCTGTCCTCGAGCACGTCGACGAGGGCACTGGGGTCGGGCCATCCGGCGTCGGGCCACTCCAGGTACCCGGCGCGGTGGACCAGCACGTACTGCACGCCGATCGACCGCAGGCCGACCAGCGCGCCTGCCAGACTCGCGCCGTCCCGCAGCGGCGAACCGGGCCCGCCCAGGAAGTCCTGCAACCCGTACCCATAGCCCGTATAGCCGTTGACGATCGGGTGGCGGTGCAGCAGCGTGTTGAACTGATACTCGAGCGTGAACGGCGCGAGGCCCGGGCCGGCGATCGGCAACTCGAGCACCCCCCCCGCGGGCTGCTCGCGGAGCCAGGCGTTCAGCGTGCTGCGGGCACGCTGGTCGTGCCGGAACGGGACCATGCCGATCGGGCCGCCGTATCCCTCGATCGTGATCGCCGCGCCCAGGAGGATCGCCGCCGCCGTCGCGGCGGGCGGCCGCAGCCGGCCGAGCAGCCACGCCGCGCCGGCGGAGCCGAGCACGCCCAGCGCGAGCGAGATGATTACGATGAACCGCGCCGGCACCCGCAGCCCGTCGAAGCCGGGCACGAAGCGGACGAGCAGCCCGTAGGGCCCCGGGACGGCAGGCCCGGCCGCGAGCCAGATGCCGGCAGCCACGATGGCCGCGTAGGTCCAGACGAGCCATCGCCATCCGGCCTGGCGCTCCATCGTGCCGCCGGGCGGCGGCTTCCGCAACGAGAACGCGGCGAGGGCTGCCAGCGCCACAATCGTCACGCCGGGGAAGAGCATGCGCTCACCCTCGCCGACGCGGAGCACGCCCTTCCACGCCCACAGCCCCTCGGGAATCCGGAACGCGTCGGCCCACCGGGCGCTGTATCCCGCCATCTCCACGACTGTGCGCCGGAAGCCGTAGGTCTGGCGCACGCGGACATAGCCGAGCGCCACCGGAACGATGGCACCGAGAATCGCCAGCCCGGCGAGCCCGAGATTCACCAGCTCACGCCGGGCCGCAGCGGCCCGCCCGGCGACGCCAGGGGAGGCGTATGCGCGCACGGCGCGGGCGACAATGACGGCCGCGACGGGGACCGAAAAGAAGTACAGGAAGTAGCCGTTCGACAGCCCGAGCAGCGCGAACGCCGCGGCGAACACCGCCAGCGACCGCCGCGACCCGGTCGCGAAGTAACCGTGCAGTCCCCAGAGGCTGACGGGCATCCATCCCGACATGAGGATCTGCAGATGCGGAAGGTGCATCACGCGGTACGGGGCGAACGCGAACGCAAGGGCGGCGAGACACGCCGCGTCGCGGCGGCCCCACAGCGACCGTGCGAGCAGGTACATGCCCAGGCCCGCCAGCACGTAGGACGCAAAGAACGCGAGGTTGTGCGCCAGGATGGGATTGCGGGTCGCCCAGACGACGGGCGACGTGAAGATGGCCACGCCGAGCAGGTGCTCCGAGAGCGCCAGCGCGTCCCGCTGCGGGAAGAAGAACGGCGCCGACCAGAGGCCGCGAAACCCGTGCAGGGCCCTATCGGCGTCCCACCCGAGGATGAAGGAATTCAGCAGAGGATCGCCGAGGTCGTTCGGCAAGGCGTTGGCGGCCCTCAGCAGGAGCGGGTGCGTCATCACCGCCGTCAGCGCGATGAGGGCCAGCGCGATCCACGCGAGTTCGCGGCGCACGGCCGATCGTAACATGCGGCCGGCGCGCGGGTGCCGCGCCGCCCGTTGGCGTACAATCGCCGGTCGGTGCAATAATCGGATCCAGTGCACACCGACACACCGGATCGGTGAGGCCTCCGCCCGTACGGCGGAACGCGGGCCCGGAACAGCGCGCATGGGTACCGGCATGTCATTGGACTCGGGAGAGACGACGCTCGCGCGGAGCATCGGGCGATATCGGCTGTTCGGCGAACTCGGGCGGGGCGCGATGGGGGTGGTGTATCGGGCGTTCGATCCCGTCATCGGGCGCACGGTGGCGCTGAAGACGCTGAGCATCGACCCCGGTCATGACCTGGCCAAGGAGTATCGCGATCGGCTGTACCGCGAGGCGACCGCGGCCGGGGCCCTGTCGCACCCCAACATCGTCACGATCTTTGACATCGTCGAGGACGGCGCGGTCACCGCGGTGGCGATGGAGTTCATCGAGGGCCGCCCGCTCTCGGCGATTATCGCCGAGCGGGCCCCGCTGCCCGTCGACGTGGCGGTGGACATCCTCGACCAGGTCTGCTCGGCCCTCGACTTCGCCGGCAGCCAGGGCATCGTCCATCGCGACATCAAGCCGGCCAACATCCTCCTCACCTCGGGGGGCAGGGTGAAGGTCACGGACTTCGGCGTGGCCCGGCTGGCGCTGTCCACCATGACGCAGGCCGGAACGGTGCTGGGCTCGCCAAGCTACATGTCGCCGGAGCAGGTCCGCGGGCTGTCGCTCGACGGGCGTTCCGACCTCTTCTCCGCGGCGGTGGTCTTCTTCGAACTGATCACGCGCGAGCGGCCGTTCGGTGGCAGCGACATCGCCACGACGATGTATCGCATTGCCCATGAGCCGCCGACGCCGCCGGGCCAGTTCAACGCCTCGATCGGACCGGAGATCGCGTCCGTCCTCGAGCACGCGTTCGCGAAGGACCCCGCCGGCCGGTTCCAGACCGGGGCCGACCTCGTCAGCGAGTTGCGCGCGGTGGCCGCCCTCGACTCGCGGCGGGGGGAGTCTGCCGTGCTCGCGGCGCTGGCCTCGGCGCCGCCGCCGGTGCCGGCCGTCGTGGCGCCGCGGTCTGGCGATGCCAGCACCGCACTCGCGAGTCCGGGGCCGCTGACACCGGTGATGCTGCCCATCCCGATGTCCGGCTCCCCGACGCCGGTCGTGCTCAACGGCGACAGCCGCACCCTCGCGCCCATTCCAGGCGCGGGCGCTGCTGAGCCAGCCGCTGCCCCGGAAGGGGATCGCCCGCTGCCGGCCATCCCTCTCCCGTCAGCGGCGGCGGCCACGGCAGCCACGCCGGCGCCTCTCGTCGCGGCGGGAAAACAGCCGCCTCCCCGCCGGGCCGTGTGGCTCGTCGGCGCCGCCGTGGGCGTCGCGGCCCTGGCAGCCGTCGCAGCCGCGGCGTGGTCCTGGCGCGGCAACAGCAGCAGCGACCAGCCTCCGCTGCAGACTCCTGCCGCCACCGTATCCGCCGACCTGACGTCCCGGCAGGCCGAACCCGCCCTCGCACCGGCCCAGCCCGCGACCCCGCTCGCCGCGCCGCTTCCGGCGGTCCCGGCTTCCGCGCGCCCGGCCGCCTCCGTGCCGGGGCCCGCGGCTCCGCCTCCGCGCGGCACGGGCGCCTCGCCAGCCCGGCCCGGCGCCAGGACCGCGGCGCAGGCTGCGCCGCAGGCCGCGGCGCCCGCAGCCGTCGCAGCCGTCGCAGCCGTCGCAGCGGCCGAGCCGCCGCCGGCGCCCGCCGCTCCGGCCGGGGACACGCGGTCCACGGGTCCGGCGTATCGGGCCATCGACGTCGACACGCGGCCGACCGTGCTCGCGCAGGTCGCCCCGCTCTACCCCGAGGAGGCCCTGCGGCAGAACGTGCAGGACGTGGTCGTGCTCCAGGTGCTGGTCTCGCCCACTGGCAGAGCGGAGGAAGTCCGGATCCTGCGCGGCTCGCGCAAGGCGTCCTCGCTCGACGGCGCGGCGGTCACGGCGGTTCGCCAGTGGACGTTCAGCCCGGCGGTGAAGGGTGGCAAGCCGGTGTCGTGCTGGTTCAACGTCGGGGTGCCGTTCGCGCCGCCCCGCTGAGGGTCCCGCCAACAAGACACGAGGGCGACAGCCGGAAAGGCCGTCGCCCTCGTGTGTCTGCGTCCGCGCCCCTCAACCGCGGGGAGCCCGGCAGAAGGCCGTCTACTCCTCGGAGTCCGGCGGCAGGCTGACCACGCCCTCCGGCTCGACCATGTAGTCCATCTCCCGTTCGAGCTCGAGTTCCTCCTCGGTCGGCGGCGGAGGCGGCGGCGGCTCGTCGGCGGGAATGTGGACGGACTTGTAGTATTCGAAGCCCGTGCCGGCCGGGATCAGCCGGCCCATCGTCACGTTCTCCTTCAGCCCGCGCAGGTAGTCGATCTTGCCGGAGATCGACGCCTCGGTGAGGACGCGCGTCGTCTCCTGGAAGGAGGCCGCCGAGATGAACGACTCGGTCGAGAGCGACGCCTTGGTGATGCCGAGGAGGACCGGCCGGCCCTTCGCGGGCAGCTTGCCCTCCATGATCACGCGCTCGTTCTCGGCGCGGAACCGGAACTTGTCGACGGTGTCCTCGACGAGGAACTCGGTGTCGCCGACGTCCTCGATCTTCACCCAGCGCATCATCTGGCGGGTGATGGTCTCGATGTGCTTGTCGTTGATCGTGACGCCCTGGAGGCGATAGACCTCCTGGATCTCGTTGACGAGGTAGCGCTGCAGCTCCTTCTCGCCGAGGACGGCCAGGATGTCGTGGGGGTTGCGCGGCCCGTCCATGAGCGGCTCGCCCGCGCGGATGGGCTCCCCTTCCTGGACGCTGACGTGCACGCCGCGGGGGATCTCGTACTCGCGCGTGTCGGTCTGCGACTCGGGGACGATCAGCACCTTCCGGCGGCCCTTGACGATGCCGCCGAACTTCACGACGCCGTCGATCTCGCTCATGATCGCCGGGTCGCGCGGCTTGCGGGCCTCGAAGAGCTCCACGACGCGGGGCAGGCCGCCCGTGATGTCCTTCGTCTTGGTGGTCTCGCGCGGGATCTTGGCGAGGACGTCGCCGGGCATCACTTCCTCGCTGTCGCCCACCATCAGATGGGCGCGCGACGGCATGTGGAAGCGGCGCGACGTGCCGTCCTTGCGCTTGAGTTCCATCGCCGGCTGCTTCTTCTCGTCGGCCGAGTCGATGATGATGAGGCGCGACAGGCCCGTGACCTCGTCGACTTCCTCGTGGACCGTCTGGCCCTGGATGATGTCCTTGAAGCGGACAACGCCGGCGCCGTCGCTGAGGATGGACACGGTGTACGGGTCCCACTCGGCGAGGGTGGCGCCCGACTCCACCTGCTGCCCGTCCCGCACCATCAGGCGCGCGCCGTAGACCAGCTGGTGCCGCTCGCGGTCGCGGCCCTTCTCGTCCTGGATGACCACGGATCCGCTGCGGTTCATGACGACGAGCGCCGCGCCCTCGGTGCCGGCCCTGGACCGGCCCTCGACGATCTGGAGGCCGTGGAACCTGACGGTCCCGGCGTGGCTGGACTCGAGGGTCGACTGGTCGGCGATGCGCGAGGCCGTGCCGCCGATGTGGAACGTGCGCATCGTGAGCTGGGTGCCGGGCTCGCCGATGGACTGCGCGGCGATGACGCCGACGGCCTGGCCCATCTCGACGAGCCGGCCGGTGGCGAGGTCGCGCCCGTAGCAGCGGGCGCACACGCCGCGGCGGCTCTCGCAGGTGAGCACCGACCGGATCTTCACCCGCTCGATGCCGGCGTCCTGGATGGCGGCGCCGATCTCCTCGGTGATCTCCTGGTTGGCCTCGGCGAGGGTGTCGTCGGTGAACGGGTCCGCGACGCGCTCGAGCGCGACGCGGCCGATGATGCGGTCGCGGAGCGGCTCGATGGTCTCGCCGCCCTCGACGATGGCCTGGGCCTCGATCCCGTCGAGGGTGCCGCAGTCCACCTCCGAGATGATGACGTCCTGCGCCACGTCCACGAGGCGGCGCGTCAGGTAGCCCGAGTCGGCCGTCTTGAGGGCCGTGTCGGCGAGGCCCTTGCGCGCGCCGTGCGTCGAGATGAAGTACTGCAGCACGGTGAGGCCTTCGCGGAAGTTCGACGTGATCGGCGTCTCGATGATCTCGCCGGACGGCTTGGCCATGAGGCCGCGCATGCCGGCCAGCTGCCGGATCTGCTGCTTGCTGCCCCGGGCGCCCGAGTCCGCCATGATGTAGACGGCGTTGAAGGCGCCCTCTTCCCGGTCGAGGGACTGCATCCCGCCGAACATGCGGTCGGCGATCTTCTCGGTGACGTCCGACCAGATCGCGATGACCTTGTTGTAGCGCTCGCCGTTGGTGATGGCGCCCTCGAGGTACTGCTGCTCGACGTGGATGACCTCCTGCCGGGCCTCCTCGACGAGCTTTTCCTTCTCCGGCGGCACGATGAGGTCGTCGATACCGATGGACAGGCCGGACATGGTGGCCGCGAGGAAGCCGAGGTCCTTCAGGCTGTCCAGCATCTCGACGGTCTTCTCGAGGCCGAAGCGCAGGTAGCGGTCCTGGACGACCTGCTGCAGGCCCTTCCGCTTGAGCAGCCCGTTGATGAACGGCATGCAGTCGGGCGTCGCGTCGTTCAGGATGACGCGGCCGACGGTGGTGTTGATCACCTTGCCCGTGACGGTCTGCAGCTCCGTGTGCAGCACGTCCTGGTTGTCGCGCGACGCGGTCAGGTCCAGCAGCTCGCCGCTGTAGCGCATGCGGATCGGCGTGAGCATCTCGACCTCGCCGGCGTGCAGCGCCAGCGTGACGTCGTCGATGCCCGCGAAGGCCCGGCCCTCGCCGCGGGCGTCCCGCTTCGACTTCGTCAGGTAGTAGATCCCCAGCACGATGTCCTGCGACGGGATGGCGATCGGCGCGCCGCTGGCGGGCGACAGCACGTTGTTCGACGACATCATCAGGACCGAGGCCTCGATCTGCGCCTCGGGGGACAGCGGGATGTGCACCGCCATCTGGTCGCCGTCGAAGTCGGCGTTGAACGCCGTGCAGACGAGCGGGTGGATCCGGATGGCCTTGCCCTCCACCAGCACCGGCTCGAACGCCTGGATGCCGAGGCGGTGGAGCGTCGGCGCGCGGTTCAGCAGCACCGGGTGCTCGCGGATCACCTCCTCGAGGATGTCCCACACCTCGGGCTTCTGCTGCTCGACCATCTCCTTCGCCTGCTTGATGGTCTGTACCATCTGGCGCTCTTCGAGCTTGTTGTAGATGAACGGCTTGAAGAGCTCCAGGGCCATCTTCTTCGGCAGGCCGCACTGGTTCAGCTTGAGCTCCGGCCCGACGACGATGACGGACCGGCCCGAGTAGTCCACGCGCTTGCCGAGGAGGTTCTGGCGGAACCGGCCCTGCTTGCCCTTCAGCGTGTCGGAGAGCGACTTCAGGGGCCGGTTGTTCGCGCCGCGCAGCACGCGGCCCCGCCGCCCGTTGTCGAACAGGGCGTCAACCGCCTCCTGCAGGATGCGCTTCTCGTTCCGGATGATGACGTCCGGCGCTTTAAGCTCGATGAGCTTCTTCAGCCGGTTGTTCCGGTTGATGACCCGGCGGTACAGGTCGTTCAGGTCCGAGGTGGCGAAGCGCCCGCCGTCGAGGGGCACCAGGGGCCGCAGCTCGGGCGGAATCACCGGGATGACGTCCAGGATCATCCACTCCGGCCGGTTGTTCGACTTGCGGAAGGCGTCAACGACCTTCAGCCGCTTCGCGTACTTGAGCTTCTTCTGGGCAGACTGCTCGCCCTTCATCCGGTCGCGGAGCTCCTGCGACAGCTGCTCGACGTCGATCCGCTTCAGGAGCTCCTTGATGGCCTCGGCGCCCATCTGCGCGCGGAACCGGAAGCCGTAGTCCTCCTTCGCCTTCCGGTACTGCTCCTCGCTGAGCAGCTGGTTCGGCTTGAGGTCCGTGTCCCCCGCGTCGACGACGACGTACGCCTCGAAGTACAGGACGCGCTCGAGATCGCGCAGGGCGATGTCGAGGAGGTGGCCGATGCGGCTCGGCAGCCCCTTGAAGAACCAGACGTGGCTGACCGGGGTGGCCAGCGTGATGTGGCCCATGCGCTCGCGGCGCACCTTGGCCTGGGTCACCTCGACGCCGCACTTGTCGCAGATGACGCCCCGGTGCTTCATCCGCTTGTACTTGCCGCACAGGCATTCCCAGTCGGTGATCGGCCCGAAGATCTTCGCGCAGAACAGGCCGTCCCGCTCGGGCTTGAAGGTGCGGTAGTTGATGGTCTCCGGCTTGGTGACCTCGCCGTGTGACCACGACAGGATCTTGTCCGGCGACGCCAGGCTGATGCGGATGGCGTCGAAATCAGGGATCAACGAGCCCTTTGCGTCGAAGCTTGGTCTCATGGGCGTCTAGGCTTCCTGCAAAACCGGCTCGTCCGGGGGGGCGATCTCCTCGGCGGGCTCGGGCTTCTTCTTGGTCTTCCTCAGCTCCACGTCCAGGCAGAGGGACTGGAGTTCGCGGATGAGCACATTGAACGACTCGGGCAGGCCCGCCGTGAAGGACGCGTCGCCCTTGACGATGGACTCGTAGACCTTCGCGCGGCCGGTCACGTCGTCCGACTTCGCGGTGAGGAGCTCCTGGAGGATGTGCGCGGCGCCATAGGCCTCGAGCGCCCACACCTCCATCTCGCCGAAGCGCTGGCCGCCGAACTGGGCCTTGCCCCCGAGCGGCTGCTGCGTGATGAGCGAGTACGGGCCGATCGACCGCGCGTGGATCTTGTCATCGACCAGGTGCGACAGCTTGAGCATGTAGATGTAGCCCACCGTCACGTCCTGCTCGAACGCCTCGCCCGTCATCCCGTCGTGGAGCTGCGTCTTGCCGGAGCGGGACAGGCCGGCCCGCTCGAGCCACGACTTGATCTCCGTCTCGGTCGCCCCGTCGAAGACCGGCGTCGAGAAATAGAGCCCGAGGGCCCGGGCGGCCCAGCCGAGGTGCGTCTCGAGAATCTGCCCGACGTTCATGCGGGACGGGACGCCCAGGGGGTTGAGCACGATCTCCACCGGCGTGCCGTCGGGCATGTAGGGCATGTCCTCCTCGGCGAGGATGCGCGCGATGACGCCCTTGTTGCCGTGCCGGCCGGCCATCTTGTCGCCGACCGACAGCTTGCGCTTCATCGCCACGTAGACCTTCACGAGCTTGATGACGCCCGGGGGCAGCTCGTCGCCGCGGCGGACCTTCTCCTTCTTCTCCTCGAACAGCTGTCCGACGACCTCGACCTGGCGCTTGGTGCGCTCCTCGAGGTCGCGCAGGTCGCTTTCGAGGCGCGGGTCGTCGCCGGCCACGCGGATGCGCGCCATTGCCGGGTAGGACAGCCCGGCGAGGACCTCGGCGGTGAGCACGGCGCCCTTCCGCACGAGCTTCTCCCGCCCGTCGTCGTCGAAGAGATCCGATTGCAGGGACTGGCCCAGCAGGATCTGCGTCACCCGCTTCTTCACCTCGTCGTGCAGGATGCGGACCTCGTCCTGGAGGTTCTTCTCCATCATCTCGAGCTCTTCGGCCTCGATGGCCTTGGCCCGGTCGTCCTTCTCGATGCCCTTGCGGGAGAAGATCTTCACCCCGACGATGATGCCCTCGACGCCCGGCGGGCAGATGAGCGACGCGTCGCGCACGTCGCCGGCCTTCTCGCCGAAGATCGCCCGCAGCAGCTTCTCCTCCGGGGTGAGCTGGGTCTCGCCCTTCGGCGTCACCTTGCCCACGAGGAGGTCGCCCGCCTTGACGGAGGCGCCCAGGCGGATGATGCCGCTCTCGTCGAGGTCGCGCAGGAACGTCTCGGAGACGTTCGGGATGTCCCGCGTGATCTCCTCCGGCCCCAGCTTCGTGTCGCGCGACTCGATCTCGAACTCCTCGATGTGGATCGAGGTGTAGTAGTCGTCCTTGACCATCCGCTCGGACACCAGGATGGCGTCCTCGAAGTTGTAGCCGCGCCACGGCATGAACGCGACGAGCACGTTCCGGCCGAGGGCCAGCTCGCCGAGCTCCGTGCAGGGGCCGTCGGCGAGGACCTGCCCCTTCTCGACCTTCTGTCCCACGCGGATGATGGGCTTCTGGCTGATGCAGGTGTTCTGGTTCGAGCGCTTGAACTTGGTGAGGGGGTAGATGTCCGCCCCCATCTCGCGGCTCACGGCGTCGTCCTCGCCCGCGACGCGGACCACGATGCGCTGCGAGTCGACGTAGTCCACGGTGCCCGCGCGGCGCGCCACGGCGCACGCCCCCGAGTCGCGCGCGGTGATGTACTCCATGCCCGTGCCGACGAACGGCGCCTTGGCGCGGAGCAGCGGCACGGCCTGGCGCTGCATGTTCGATCCCATGAGCGCGCGGTTCGCGTCGTCGTGCTCGAGGAAGGGGATGAGCGAGGCCGCGACCGACACGAGCTGCTTCGGCGAGACGTCGACGTACTGGACGGCGTCGCGCTGCGCCAGGATGAAGTTCCCGGCCTGGCGGGCGTTGACGCGGTCCTCGAGCAGGCGGCCGTCCTCGCCCACGGCGACGTTCGCCTGCGCGACGATGTACTGGTCCTCCTCCCAGGCGGAGAGGTAGAACGGGTACGGCTCGTACTCGATGCCCTTCTTGACCCGCCGCTTGCCGCCGGACTCCTCGACGATGTCCGACATGAGCACCACGTCGCCGATCTTGTGCTTGCTGGTGCCGGCGTTCGTGATGACGGCGTAGTCGACGATCTTCCCGTCCTTCACCTTGCGGTAGGGCGACTCGATGAAGCCGAACTCGTTGATGCGGGCGTAGGACGCCAGCGACGAGATGAGGCCGATGTTCGGGCCTTCCGGCGTCTCAATCGGGCAGATGCGGCCGTAGTGCGTCGTGTGGACGTCGCGGACCTCGAACCCCGCGCGCTCGCGCGACAGGCCGCCCGGCCCGAGGGCCGACAGCCGCCGCTTGTGCGTGACCTCCGAGAGCGGGTTCGTCTGATCCATGAACTGGGAGAGCTGCGACGACCCGAAGAACTCGCGGATGGCGGCCATGACCGGCTTCGCGTTGATCAGGTCGTGCGGCATGGCCGTCGCCATTTCCTGGTAGACCGACATCTTCTCCTTGATCGCGCGCTCCATCCGGACGAGCCCGATCCGGAACTGGTTCTCGAGCAGCTCGCCGACCGAGCGGACGCGCCGGTTGCCGAGGTGGTCGATGTCGTCCACGAGCAGCGGGTTCTTCCGCAGCCGGAGCAGGTAGCGGATCACCTCGTAGAAGTCCTGCGGGTGCAGGATCTTCTCCTCGAGCGGCGTCGTCAGGCCGAGCTTCGTGTTCAGCTTGAGCCGGCCGACCCGCGAGAAGTCGTACTTCTGCGGGTTGAAGAACATGTTCTCGAAGAGCGAGCGCGAGCTGTCGAGCGTGGGCGGGTCGCCCGGGCGCAGCCGCCGGTAGATCTCGATGAGCGCCTCTTCGTGGGTGTGGACCGGGTCCTTCTTGAGGGTGGCCGAGATGGTCGGCCCGACTTCGTCGCGGTCGGGGAAGAAGACCTCGATGCGCTCGACGCCCTTCTCCTGGGCGATGGCGATCACGCGGTGGGTGACCTCGTCGTTCGCCTCGAGGATGATCTCGCCCGACTCCGGGTCGACCAGGTCCGCGGCCGCGACGGCGCCCTCGCGTTCCGCCTCGTCGATCCGCACCATGGCCACGCCGGCGGTGCGCAGCGTCTTGATGGCGCCGTGGGTCAGCTTGCGGCCCTTCGCGATGACCGTGTCGGTGCCCGGGATCGAGATGTCCTCGCCGGCGCGGAGGCCGACCAGCGAGTCCGCGACGCCCCAGTAGATGACGCCCTGGCGCAGATAGAGACGGTCCACCGAGAAGAACGTGCGCAGGATCTCGTCGCCGCCCCGCAGGCCGAGGGCCCGCAGGAACACGGTGGCGAGGAACTTCCGCTTGCGGTCGATGCGGACGTACAGCAGGTTCTTGGCGTCGTACTCGAACTCGACCCAGGACCCGCGGTACGGGATGACCTGCGCCACATAGAGGTTCTTGTCCTCGGAGTGGAAGAACGCGCCCGGCGAGCGGTGCAGCTGCGAGACGATGACCCGCTCGGTCCCGTTGATGATGAAGGTCCCGTTCTCGGTCATGAGCGGGATGTCGCCGAAGTAGACCTCCTGCTCCTTGATGTCGCGGATGGTCTTGGCGCCCGTCTCCGGGTCCTTGTTCCACACGACCAGCCGGATCGTGACCTTCAGGGGCACGGCGTACGTCATGCCGCGCTCCTGGCACTCCGCCACGTCGTACTTGTCCTTCAGGGCGACGGTCGTGCCGCAGATGTCGCACACGTCGCCCCGGGCCTCGTTCGCCCGCCCGCACCGCGGGCACAGCACGTCGTGCTCGCCGTACGGGTCGGCCACGAGCACGTGGCCGCAGTTCGTGCACGGCTTGCGCATGTGCTGCAGGCCCTGGAGCTTCCCGCACTTGCACTCCCAGTTGCCGATGGAGTACTCGATGAACTCCAGCGACGAGTTCTCGCGGAAGTCGCTGATCGGGAAGACGGACTTGAACACCGACTGGAGGCCGACGTCCTCCCGCTCGTTCGGGAGCCGGTCCATCTGCAGGAACCGTTCGTACGACTTCCGCTGGATCTCGATCAGGTTCGGGATGGGAACCGTCGTCTTGATCTTCGAGAAGTCGATGCGCTCGCGATAGATGTTCTTCGGAAGGCTGTACATGCTGCTCTCGGGACTAGGGCCTGGGGACCGTCTAACACGCGGGCACGGGCGGACGCCGCGCGTGTCAACCACGCAACGGACTCGTGGGGCGCGCGCACCCGGGCCCGGGCGCGCGCCCCGCCACCGGGACGGCGGCTACTTGATCTCGGCCTTCGCCCCGGCGTCCTCGAACTTCTTCTTGATCGCTTCCGCCTCGGCCTTCGGCACGCCTTCCTTGACGACCTTCGGCACGCCCTCGACCAGGTCCTTCGCTTCCTTGAGGCCGAGGCTCGTGACCTCGCGGACCGCCTTGATGACCTCGATCTTCTTGGCGCCGAAGTCGGTCAGGACCACGTCGAACTCGGTCTTCTCCTCGGCGGCCGCCGCCGGGCCCGCTGCCGCCGCGCCGCCGGGCATCGCCATCGGCATCGCCATCGCGGCCGACACGCCCAGTTCCTGCTCCAGCGTCTTCACGAGCTGCGACAGCTCCAGCACCGAGATGTTCTTGATGTACTCCACCACCTGCGACTGCGTCAGTTCGGCCATTGCTCTGTCTCTCCTCTGCCAGTAGACGTTACTCGGATCGCTTCTTCTCGGCCGCCGCCAGCACGTTGACGAGGTCGCGGGGCGCGGCGCTCAGGACGCTCACGAGCTGCACCATCGGGGCCTGCAGCACGAAGAGCAGCTTCGCGTAGAGATCGGGTTTGCCGGGCAGGCTGGCCAGGTCCGCCACGTCGACGGCCTGGAGCGACTGGCCCTGGACGACCGCCGCCTTGATGTTCAGCGCGGGCGCGGTCCTGATGAACGTGGTGAGCGCCTTCGCCAGCGCCACCGGGTCCGCGCCCGTGTAGGCCAGCGCCGTCGCGCCCGCGCACTGGTCGGTGAGCGACGCGAAGGCGGTGCCCTTGAGGGCGCGCCGGATGAGGGTGTTCTTGACGACGCGGTACCGGCCCTTGGCCGCGCGCACCTGGCGCCGCAACTCGGTCACCTGCGGGACGTTGAGTCCCTTGAAATCGAGCAGGATTGCGCTCTGGGCGGCGCGCAGCTCGGATTCGAGCGCCGCCAGCTCGGTCTGCTTCTCAGCTCTCGTCAGTGCCATGACCCTGTGATCCTGATTCCGCGGCTAGCGTCGCGCCGCCTCGATGCTCGTCGTGTCGACCTTGATCCCCGGCCCCATCGTCGAGCAGATGGTGACGCTCTTCATGTACTTGCCCTTTGCCGCCGCGGGCTTCGCCCGGAGGATGCTCTCGACGAGCGCCCGGGCGTTCTCCAGCAGGCGCTCGGTCGCGAAGGACACCTTCCCCACCGGCACGTGCACGATGCCCGTCTTGTCGACGCGGAACTCCACCTTGCCGGCCTTGATCTCGCGCACGGCCTTCGCGACGTCCGCCGTCACGGTGCCCGTCTTCGGGTTCGGCATCAGGCCGCGCGGCCCCAGCACCTTCCCGAGCCGGCCGACGGCCCGCATCATGTCCGGGGTGGCCACGACGGCCTCGAAATCCATCCAGCCGCCCTGGATCTTCTCGACCAGTTCGTCGCCGCCCACGGTGTCGGCGCCGGCCTCCTGGGCTTCCTTCTGCTTGTCCCCGCCCGCGATGACGAGGACCTTCTTCGTCTTGCCGAGGCCGTGCGGCAGCACCACGGTGCCGCGCACCATCTGGTCGGCGTGCTTCGGATCGACGCCGAGGCGGAACGCGAGTTCCACCGTTTCGTCGAACTTGGCGTACGTGACTTTCTGGACGAGCGGGACCGCCTCCTCGAGGGGCAGGGCCTTCTCGGGCACCTGCTCCCGGGCGGCGGCGAACTTCTTGCCTACTCTTCGCATGGACTCCTCCGTGGTCCCAGCGGGCCCGCCGTGCGGGCCCTCCCACCGGGCGCGCCGCCTCGCGCGGCGCTCGGGTTCACCTAAATGACGTCCAGCCCCATCGACCGGGCCGTGCCGGCCACGGTCTTCACCGCCGACTCGATCGTGTCGGCGTTCAGGTCCGGCATCTTGGTCTTCGCGATCTCCTCGACCTGCTTCGCGGTCACCGTCCCGACCTTCGTCTTGTTGGGCTCGGCCGACCCCTTGGCGATGTTCGCGGCCCGCTTGAGCAGCACCGCCGCCGGCGGGGTCTTCGTCACGAACGTGAAGGTGCGATCCGCGTAGATCGTCACGAGCACCGGGATGATCAGCCCCTCCTGGCTCGCCGTCTTGGCGTTGAACTCCTTGCAGAACCCCATGATGTTCACGCCATGCGGGCCGAGGGCCGTGCCCACCGGCGGGGCGGGCGTCGCCTTGCCCGCCGGGATCTGCAACTTCACGACCGCCTGTACTTTCTTCGCCATATCGCTTACTTTCGCTTGTCAGAAGCCAGAAGCAAGAACCCAGAAGCAAGAAGCCGATGACCCTTCCCGCCCCATACCGCCTTCCATCCGTCGTCCTTCGAGTTCCGAGTCCCGAGTCCCGAGTCCCGAACCTCCAGTCAGATCTTCTCCACCTGCAGGAAGTCCAGCTCGACCGGCGTGGAGCGGCCGAAGATCGTCACCATCACCTTCAGCGTGTTCCGGTCGGGGTTCACGTCGTCCACGACGCCGTTGAAGCTCGTGAACGGCCCCTCGTTGATGCGGACCTGGTCGCCCTTGTCGAACGAGTACTTGGGCTTCGGCTTCACGGCGGCCGCGGACACCTGCAGCAGGATCTGGTCGACTTCCTCTTTGGTGAGCGGCGTGGGCTTGGTGCCCGCCCCGACGAACCCGGTGACCTTCGGGGTGTTCTTCACCACGTGCCACGCGTTGTCGGTCATGGCCATCTCGACGAGGATGTAGCCGGGGAAGAAGCGCTTCGGCGTCACCACCTTGCGCCCGCCCCGCATCTCGACCGTGTCCTCGGTCGGGATCAGCACCTCGCCGATGTCATCCTGCAGCCCGTACGCCTGGACACGCTGCCTCAGCGACTCCGCGACCTTGCGCTCGAAGCCCGAGTAGGTCTGCACGATGTACCACTGCTTCGCCATCACGTCGGTCATTTGGCACCGAGATACCGGAAGAGGGACAGGATGCTCTTCTCGAAGATCTGGTCCAGCCCCCACAGGTACACCCCGAAGAAGATGGACGTCACGATGACCACCACCGTCGTCCCGTACACTTCTTTCCGCGACGGCCACGTCACGCGCTTCAGCTCGTTGCGGACTTCGCCCAGGAACGTCCGCAGGTTGCCGTACCAGCCCGTCACGCCGCCGAGGGCCTTCGCAGGCGCCGCTTTCACGTTGTCGAGCATGCCCTTCTCTCGCGTCTCTCGCGCCGACTGCGTCCACCACCCGGGCGGGCCGGCCGGCCGCTGATTCTGGCAGGCCAAGAGGGACTCGAACCCCCAACCCCCGGTTTTGGAGACCGGTGCTCTACCAGTTGAGCTATTGGCCTATGGCCTACTTCGTCTCCCGGTGCGGCGTGTGCGTCCGGCAGAACGGACAGTACTTCTTCATCTCCAGGCGCTCGGTCGTCTTCTTCTTGTTCTTCGTCGTGTTGTAGTTCCGGCGCTTGCACGTGCCGCACGCCAGGGTGATGGTGTCGCGCATTGCTGTCTCTTTCTCGTCCTACGTGCTTCGATGCGCCACGCCCGGCGGTGGCACCCTCAGCACGTCGCCCTGAGCCGCGCCCGTCCACGGGCGCGTGCCGAAGGGCTACGCCAGAATCTCCGTCACGGTCCCGGCGCCGACCGTCCGGCCGCCCTCGCGAATCGCGAACCGCGACCCCTTCTCGATCGCCACCGGCGTGATCAGTTCCGCCGTGATGTCCGTGTTGTCGCCGGGCATGATCATCTCCACGCCCTCGCCCAGCGTCATGTTCCCCGTCACGTCCGTCGTCCGGATGTAGAACTGCGGCCGATACCCGTTGAAGAACGGCGTGTGCCGCCCCCCCTCTTCCTTCGTCAGCACATACACCCGCGCCTTGAACTTCGTGTGCGGCGTGATCGACCCCGGCTTCGCCAGCACCTGCCCCCGCTCCACGTCGTCCTTCTCCGTCCCCCGCAGCAGCACGCCGATGTTGTCCCCCGCCACCCCTTCGTCCAGCAGCTTCCGGAACATCTCGACGCCCGTCACCACCTTCTTCATCGTCGGCCGGAAGCCCACAATCTCGACCTCCTCCCCGACCTTCACCTTCCCCCGGTCCACCCGCCCCGTCACCACCGTCCCCCGCCCCGAGATCGAGAACACATCCTCGATCGGCATCAGGAACGGCTTGTCCACCTCCCGCTTCGGCAGCGGAATATATGCGTCCAGCGCCTCCAGCAGCGTCAGGACCCCCGCCTCCGCCTCCGCGTCCCCCTGCAGCGCCTTCAACGCCGACACCCGCACCACCGGCAGCTCGTCCCCCGGGAACCCATACGACTTCAGCAGGTCCCGCACCTCCAGCTCCACCAGGTCCAGGAGCTCCGGGTCGTCCACCGCGTCCACCTTGTTCAGCGCCACCACCAGATACGGCACCTCGACCTGCCGCGCCAGCAGCACGTGCTCCCGCGTCTGCGGCATCGGCCCGTCCGTCGCCGCCACCACCACGATCGCCCCGTCCATCTGCGCCGCGCCCGTGATCATGTTCTTGATGTAGTCCGCGTGCCCCGGGCAGTCCACGTGCGCGTAGTGCCGCTTCGCCGTCCCGTATTCCACGTGCGACGTCGCAATCGTCAGGATCTTCGTCTCGTCCCGCCGCCCCTGCGACTCCGACGCCTTCGCCACCTCGTCATACGAGACGTACTTCGC
This sequence comes from uncultured Acidobacteriota bacterium, assembly GCA_963809475.1. Taxonomy (GTDB): domain Bacteria; phylum Acidobacteriota; class Vicinamibacteria; order Vicinamibacterales; family JAKQTR01; genus JAKQTR01. Next base: position 1,117,282 of record CAWEJS010000001.1, on the reverse strand, counting down.
CCACCCCTTCGACGCCGCCACCTTCGTCAACGCCGCCGTCAGCGTCGTCTTGCCGTGGTCAATGTGTCCAATCGTCCCCACGTTCACGTGCGGTTTCGACCGATCGAATTTTTCCTTCGCCATGGCTCGTGTCCCGTCGCTGGAAAGTCGCAGCCTCCCGCGGGAGGCGACGTTCGAACCCTGCTCTTCAACCAGGCTGGCCTGCCCAGCCGCCGATCGCGAACCAACCGCCTTCACTCGACCCGCGAGCGAAGACTGGAGCCGATGACCGGGATCGAACCGGTGACCTCGTCCTTACCAAGGACGCGCTCTACCGACTGAGCTACATCGGCCAGTGCCAAACACCCTCACCTGAGATGGCCTGGCTTGCCAAGCCGTAGCTCGCGAGTCGTCCGCCCACGCGCGAGTCCCTCTCGGCTGCCCGCCTTCGCTCATCGCCCCAAGTGCCAGCGACGAGCTTCGGCGCGGCATTGCGCCGGAGCGCCCCCATGCCATCGCCTCGGGGCGCGGAGGCGAATGGAGCGGGAGACGGGGATCGAACCCGCGACCAACAGCTTGGAAGGCTGTGACTCTACCACTGAGTTACTCCCGCCTACTGCCCGCCTCGACCACCCTGACCACTGCCTATCCGCCAACTGCTCGGCGACTACCGGCCTGCCAAAACGAAGCTCGACGCGTCATCGAGGCCCACCGCCACAGCTACGACTGGCTTGCCTGGCCGTCGCTCGCGATGCCGTCCGACTTCGCGACGGTCCGGCCCGCTTATATCCTCCCGTTGCTGCGTCGCCTGGCTTGCCCAGACGAAGCTCGACGCGTCATCGAGGCCCGCCTTCGCTCGTTGAACTCCTCCACCCACCGAGCTACGGCGCGGCAGACTTCGCTCTTCGAGCGAAGTCTGGTGGGGAGGGGAGGATTCGAACCTCCGAAGGCGCATGGCCGACAGATTTACAGTCTGTTGCATTTGACCGCTCTGCAACCTCCCCGACCGCACCACGACGCCCGGCACCCGGCCTGACCAGTGGAGCTGGCGGAGGGATTTGAACCCCCGACCCGCTGATTACAAATCAGCCGCTCTACCGGACTGAGCTACGCCAGCCAGACGAATTTACAAGCCTAGCACGTTGCATGCCATCTGGCAACGCCCGCAGGCTTGACGTAAGCGTCATCGGCATCCAGCCCTCAGGCGGCCCCGGGCAGCCCTGAGCCGACTGCCGGAAGGTACGCAACTATGTACTCTACCGCGAAAAGGGCCACGACTGGAACGGTGCCAGTTCCAACAGGGTCGGCCAGGGCCCCGGGAGAGGGGCGCCCTGACGGCCATCGGCTCCCGTGGCTGGCCGGCGATCGGTTCATCCGCCCGCAGCCGCCCGCCGCTGCCGGACGGCCTCGAACAGGACGATGGCCGCCGCGACCGAGACGTTGAGGCTGGAGACATGTCCCCGCATCGGGATTGACGCGAGGCGATCGCACGAGTCGCGGACGAGGCGCCGGAGGCCTTCGCCTTCGGCGCCCACGACGAGCGCCGAGGGCTGGGTGAAGTCGACGGCCTCGTACGGCTCGGACGCGTCGCCGGCGAGGCCGATCGTCCATACGCCCGCGTCCTTGAGTTCGCCGATCGCCCTGGCGATGTTCACGACGTTGGCGATCCTGACGTGGGCCACCGCGCCGGCCGACGCCTTGGCGGCCGCCCCGTCCAGGCGCGCCGCGTGGCGGGTCTGCCGGATCACGCCGTCGCCGCCCGCGGCATCGACGCTTCTGAGGATCGCCCCGAGGTTCTGCGGATCCTCCACGCCGTCGAGGACGACGAGGAGCGGCGGGCCCGGCGCCGCGGCGACGAGGTCCCGCACGGAGTAGTCCGGCGACTCCGACACCTCGGCGACGACGCCCTGGTGGACGCCACCGCGCGACGCGCGAACGAGGTCGGAGAGGGGAACGATCCGGACAGGCACGCGCTGCGCATCCGCCATCGTTCTGATCTCGCGCAGGCGGTCGCGCTGGGCACCGTCCACGCGGATGTCGCGCACGCGCCCGGCCCTCAGCGCCTCGAGGACCGGATTGATGCCGTAGATCAACATCTGACCCTCAACAGGAGTCAGGAGTTAGTAGTCAGGAGACTTCTGACTAGTTCTCCAACTCCTTCGCGAACCTCGCCGCGCGCTCGCGACAGCCGATGATCGGCGCCACGCCCTGCCCCGGCGGCAACCCGGCGCCGCGATCGATGGCGGGCACGGCGAGATCGAGTTCGGGTCCGCTCGCTTCACCCGTCAAGGCCACGCGAATCGGGTGGAAGAGCGACTTGCCCTTGCAGCCCGTCGCCTGACGGACCCGGCCGGCGGCGGCGCGGAACGACTCGCGATCGAGGAGGGGCGCCGACGCCAGCTCCGATGCGAGGCCGCGGACGACGGCAATCGCGCCGGGCTCCTTCAGCACCTCCTCGACGTCGGGTTGACTCGAGGCGCGGCGGGGGTCGAACTCGAACAGGAACCGGAGGCGCGACGGCATCTGCTCGATCCGATCCACGGACCCGCTGGCGAGCGGCACAAGGCTGGCGAGGAACGCCCCGGCCTCAGGCGTGGCCGTCCGGACGTATCCGGCCTCGACGAAGTACCGCATCGCGAGCGACGCCAGCCGCCCCGCGTCCGTCTCGCGGAGGTAGTGGCGGTTGACCCACGCGAGCTTCTCGACATCGAACACCGCGGCGCTATGGCCGACGTGCTCCAGCGCAAAGCGGCGCGCCAGCTCGTCCGCCGGCAGCAGCTCCTCCCCGCCGCCTGGCGACCAGCCGAGCAGGGCCAGGTAGTTCACCAGGGCCTCGGGCAGGTAGCCCCGGTTGCGGAACTCCGACACCGACGTGGCGCCGTGCCGCTTCGACAGCGGCGTGTGATCCGGTCCGAGCACGAGGGCCAGGTGCGCGAACACTGGCGGTTCGAAGTGCATCGCCTCGTACAGCAGCACCTGCCTCGGGGTGTTGGAGATGTGATCCTCGCCTCGGATGACGTGCGTGATCTTCATCAGCGCGTCGTCGATCACGACGGCGAAGTTGTACGCCGGGCGGCCGTCCGAGCGGACGAGCACCGGATCGCCTATCACGTCGGTGCTGAACTGCACGGTGCCGCGGACGACGTCCTGGAACGTCACGTCCCGCTTCTCCGGCACGCGGAACCTCACGACGGCGGGCTGGCCCGCGGCCAGCCGCGCTGCCGCGTCCGCGGGCGGCAGCTTCCGGCACCGCCCGTTGTACTGGGGCGGGCGGCCGGCCTCGAGCGCCGCGCGGCGATCGGCCTCGAGTTCCTCGGCCGAGCAGAAGCAGTAGTAGGCGCTGCCGTTCCCGATGAGCTCCGTCGCGTACGAGCGGTAGAGATCCAGCCGCTCCGACTGCCGATAGGGCCCGTGGGCGCCGCCGACGTCCGGTCCTTCGTCCCAGTCCAGGCCGAGCCACGTCAAGTCCTCGAGGATGCTGCGCTCCGACTCCGCCGTCGAGCGCTCGGCGTCGGTGTCCTCGATCCTCAGGACGAAGGTGCCGCGCTGGCCCCGCGCGAGGAGCCAGTTGAACAGGGCCGTCCTGGCGTTCCCCACGTGGAGGAGGCCGGTCGGACTGGGCGCAAAACGCACGCGCATGACGACTCCGCTCCTATCCGCGCTCTGCGAGCAGCGCGACCGCGTGCGCGGCGATCGCCTCACCGCGGCCGACGGCGTCGACGCCTTCGTTGGTCTTGCCCTTCACGCCGACGCGCGCGGCCGCGATGCCCAGCGCGCCGGCCAGACCCTCGCGGATGGCGTCGACGAACGGGGCGAGCGTCGGCCGCTCGGCGACGATCACGGCATCGACGTTGACGACCACGAACCCGGCACGCCCGGCGATGGCCACGGCATGCGCCAGCATGGCGAGGCTCGAGGCGCCCTCCCACCGCGGGTCCGTGTCCGGGAAGTGCCGGCCGATGTCACCCCCCGCGACGGCGCCCAGCACGGCGTCGGTGATCGCATGCGCCACGACGTCCGCGTCGGAGTGTCCGGCGAGGCCCTTGTCGCAGGGCACGGCCACCCCGCCGAGAATGAGCGGCCGATGAGCCACCAGCCGGTGCACGTCGTACCCGGTGCCGACTCGGAAAGCCGGCCGCGCGGGATCGCGGCCCGCCAGCGCCTGCGCCGCAGCCAGATCGGTCATGGTCGTGATCTTCAGGTTGGTGGCCTCACCGGCCACGAGTTGGACGGGGAAGCCGGCGGCCTCCGCCAGCGCGGCTTCGTCGGTGGCCACGGCGCCCTCGGCTGCGGCCGCCATCGCCGCGGCGAGCACGTCCGTCCGGAAGGCCTGCGGCGTCTGCGCGAGAAACACGCGCTCCCGCGGGACCGTGCGATCGACGAGCGGCGGGCCGGCGGCGGGATCCCGCGCCAGCTTGACGGTGTCGCTCGGCTGGAGCGCCGCCAGCGCGGCTCCGGTCTCCCATGCCGCCTCGATCGTGCGCGAGACGAGGCCGGGGCTCGCGAACGGCCGTGCCGCGTCGTGAACGACCACGACGTCCGCGCGGCCGCGGACCGCGTCGAACCCGTTCTTCACCGAGTCCTGGCGCCGCGCGCCGCCCGCGACGACGATCAGCGGCTTGCCGGGCACCCGCACGTCGCCAGGCGGGTCGTCGGCCATCTCCGGCGGCAGGACCACCACGATCTCGTCGATGCGGTCGTGGCCGGCGAAGAGCTCGATCGACCGCCGGAGGATCGAGACGCCGCCGATCGCGAGCAGTTGTTTGGGCACGCCGGCGCCCAGCCTCGCGCCTCGCCCGCCGGCCGCAATGATCGCCGCTACGCGCATGTCAGTTCATCCACCGCCACGCTCACGATCTCCCGCACCTCCGCGGCGAACGCCCGGGCGTCGTCGATGCCCGGCGCCGCCACGCGACCCCGGCTCACGATGGGCGGGTGGACGGTGAGCGTCACGGCCCCTGGTCTGACGGTGAGGCGTCCCCTCGGCATGACCGCCCTCGTGCCGACGATCGTGATCGGCACCACCGGAAGGCCCGCCTGGAGCGCCAGCGTGAAACTGCCGGCCTTGAACGGCGCCACGTGCCCGTCACGGCTTCGCGTGCCTTCCGGAAAGATGATGAGCGAGAGCCCGTCAGCGACGAGTGCGCACCAGCGGCGCAGGATCGCCTCGCGGTCCGGGTTGCGGCGGTTCACCAGGATGTGGCCGGTGCGGCGCAGGTGCCACCCGATGAACGGCACGGACCCGAGGGACTCCTTGGCGATGATGCGAAGCTGGTAGGGCAGCGACCAGAACAGCACGGGAATGTCGTAGAAGCTCTGGTGGTTCGCGACGAACACGTAGGTCGTGGCGGGAACCAGCTGCTCCATTCCCCGCACGCGGACCCTGACGCCGGTCACCACCAGGACGCCCCGGCCCCACCAGCGCGCGACGGAGTTGGCGAACCGGCCTGTGCGGTCGAACAGGCTGGAGGCGACCGTGATCGTGCCGGCCGCGGCGGTCAGACCCGCGACCGCCGGGATCAGGTAGAAGACGGTGCGCCACCAGTGGCGCGACGGAATGTTCACGGGTTCTGTGGCGCCGCCGGTGGCGGCGTTCCGGGCCGCGGCCGGCCCCTCGCGTCGTCGCGCTCGGGCGCCGCCGCCTGCGGAGCGGGCCCGGCGTCGATGTGCCGGCCGAAGATCATCTTGCCGGCGGTGGTCTGCAGGACGCTCGTCACGGTGACCTCGATGGTCTGGCTGATCAGCTTGCGCGCGTTGTCGACGACCACCATCGTGCCGTCGTCGAGGTACGCGACGCCCTGGTTGTATTCCTTGCCTTCCTTCAGGATGAGGACCTTCATGACCTCGCCCGGCAGCACCACGGGCTTCATCGCGTTGGCGAGGTCGTTGATATTGAGCACCTTCACGCCGCGCAGCTGCGCCACCTTGTTCAGGTTGAAGTCGTTCGTCACGATCGTGCCCTGCAGCGCCCGGGCCAGTTCGATCAGCTTCAGGTCGACCTCCCGCACCGTGGGGAAGTCCATGTCGGACACCATGACTTCGACGCCGGTCATCTTCTGGATCCTCTGGAGGATGTCCAGGCCGCGGCGGCCGCGGTTGCGGCGCATCGTGTCGGCGGAATCCGCCACCTGCTGCAGTTCCTTCAGCACGAACTGGGGCACGACGAGCGTGCCGTCGAGGAAGCCCGTCTCGCAGATATCCGCGACGCGGCCGTCGATGATGACGCTCGTGTCGAGGATCGTGTGGCGCCGCGCCGGCCCCGTCGAGCGGAAGAGCGTCACCAGGCGGGCGGGCTCCAGCCACTCGCCGCGGCGCGCACCGATCACCAGCCCGATGTACGGGAAGACGAGGAGCACCACCCGGCGAAAAAACGTCCACCGTGGGTCGCCGGTCGCCATCAGGGCTGCGGAGACCAGGTCGGCGAAGAGCAGGCCAAGGGCGGCCCCGATGAGAGCGCCCAGCAGGTGGGGCACGCTGACGTCGTGCATCCGCCATTCCAGGGCGATGGCGGCCAGCGCCAGGATCCCTCCGAAGGCCGCGTTCGCCGGGGCGCCAGAGGCCCCGAAGGGCTGGAGGACCGCCGCGGCGTAGGTGACGCCGACGAGGAAGACGAGCCGGGCGAGGATGAGCCAGGCCATGCGGCCTCCGTGTATGACTGCACTATACCGGCGTCCCGCCCGGATCACGCAAGGAGATGTTCAAGGGCCTCCGCCACGGTCCTGACGCCGACGAGCGTGCAGGCCGCGCCGGCGAACCCCGGATCCTTCGCGTCGATGTTGGCGGCCGGCAGCACGCACCGCGAGAACCCCATCTGCTCCGCCTCGCGGACACGCCTCGCCGCCTGCGACACCGCGCGGACCTCGCCCGCCAGCCCCACCTCGCCGAACACCGCGGTACCCGCGGCGATAGCCCGGTTCCGGGCGCTCGACGCGACGGCCGCCACGACCGCGAGGTCGAGGGCCGGCTCGTCGACGCTGATGCCGCCCGCCAGGTTCACGTAGACGTCGTCTCCGCCCAGGGCCAGGCCGGCCCGCTTCTCGATGACCGCGAGGAGCAGCGCCAGCCGCGTCTGGTCGAGCCCGACCGCCGTCCGCCGCGCGTAGCCGTACGAGCTGGCGCTCACGAGGGCCTGGACCTCGACGAGGATCGGCCGTGTGCCCTCGATGCAACACAGCACCGCGGACCCCGGGCTGCCCGCGGAACGCTCCGCCAGGAACATCGCCGACGGGTTCGGCACCGGCTTGAGCCCCGCCGACGTCATCTCGAACACGCCGAGCTCGCTAATCGCGCCGAAGCGGTTCTTCGCCGCGCGGACGATGCGGTGCGAGTGCTGGCGTTCGCCCTCGAAGTACAGCACGGTGTCGACGATGTGCTCGAGGGCCTTCGGCCCGGCCAGGCTGCCTTCCTTCGTCACGTGGCCCACGAGGAAGGTCGGCACGTTCCGGGCCTTCGCGGCGAACAGCAGCTGCGTGGCCGCCTCGCGGACCTGGCCGATGCTGCCCGGCGCCGACTGCATCTTCAGCGAGAACACCGTCTGGATCGAGTCGACGATGACGAGCGCCGGCTCGAGCCGGGCCATCTCCTCCAGCACGCGCTCGAGGCAGGTTTCGGCCAGGAGATACAGCGGGGCGTCGCCGACGCCCAGCCGCTCGCCCCGGGACTTCACCTGGTGTTCCGATTCCTCGCCCGAGCTGTACAGCACCGGGCCCGAGGCGCGGGCGACGTAGGCGGCCGTCTGCAGGAGGAGCGTGGACTTGCCGATGCCGGGCTCGCCGCCGAGCAGCACGAGCGAACCCGGCACGATGCCGCCGCCGAGCACCCGATCGAACTCGTCGATCCCCGTCGTCATCCGGGCCTCGGTGGACGACACGATGTCGGCGTACAGGCGCGCGCCGCCCCCGGCGGGCGCGACGTAGCGGTTGGCCGACGCGGCCGGCGGCTCGGCCGCGCGCTCCTCGACGAAGGTGTTCCAGGCGCCGCAGTCCGGGCACCGGCCGAGCCATTTCGGCGACTGGGACCCGCACGCCTGGCAGGCGAAGATGGTCTTGGGTGGTTTCATGCTGAACGCCACGTCACTGCGAGGCTCTCCTTGACGGTCAGGGCACCGGTGGCTGATAGACCCGCTCGACTCGGGCTCCGACGCGGCACAGCACATCGTAGGGAATCGTCGAGACCCAGCCCGCTATCTCCGCGATGGTAATCTCCTCGCCGCCCTGGCGCCCGGTGATCACGACTTCGTCGCCGGGCTCCACGCCCATGCCCGTGACGTCCAGTGCGATCACGTCCATCGACACGGACCCGACGATCGGCGCGCGGCGGCCGCGCACCAGGACGAAGCCCCGTCCCTCCAGGCGCGTGTCGAGGCCGTCGGCGTACCCCGCCGGCACCACGGCCATCGTCGTCGGGCGGCGCGCGACGAACCGGCCGCCGTAGCCGATGCTCTCCCCCGTCCGGACGCCCTTCACGGCCGCCACGCGGCTGCGCACGCTCATCACCGGCCGGACCGGTACGCGTCCCTCAAACGCCGGCGGGGCGACGCCGTACATGAGCAGGCCGGGACGGACGACGTCGAACCACGTGGATGGCTCCGCGAGCAGGGCCCCGCTGTTGGCGGCGTGCCGGACGTACCCTCTCGCGCCGAGCGCGGCGAGGGCCAGGTCGGCCGCCTCGAAGTTCCGCCGCTGGCGCGTGAACAGGTCGTCACCCGGCTGATCGGCCGTGGCAAAGTGCGTATAGACGCCTGCGAGTTCGAGGTTCGGCGCCGCCAGCAGTTCCGGCATCGTGCGCGGCAGGTTGTCGTGTCTGAAGCCGACGCGGTTCATGCCGGTGTCGATCCCGAGGTGGTAGCGGAGCCGCACGCCGCGCTTCGCCGCGGCCTCCTGGAGGCGGCGCCCGGCGGTCGGCGACAACACCGTCGGCGTGAGGCCGCACTCGAAGATGCCGTCGAGGTCGCCGAGGCTGACCGAGCCGAAGACCAGGATCGGGCCGGTGAGGCCTCCGGCCCTGAGCGCCGCGCCCTCCTCGACGTCCGCGCACGCCAGCATGCCGGCCCCTTCGTCCACGAGGGTGCGGGCGACCTGCACGGCGCCGTGCCCGTAGGCATCGGCCTTCACGACACCGGCGAGCGCCGGAGCCGCGCCGGCCCGGCCCGCGGCCAGGAATGCGCGTATCGCCCGCGCGTTGTGCGCGAGTGCGCCGAGGTCGATGTGCGTCTGGGTTGGCCGGCTCACGACGGCCCGCCGCGCTCGAGGTTCTCGAAGCGCGTGTACTCCCGGATGAAGGCGAGCCGGACGGTGCCCGTCGGGCCGTTGCGCTGCTTCGCGATGATGAGCTCGGCCAGGCCCTGGTTCTCCTCCGTCTGCTCGTACATGTCCTCGCGGTAGATCATGACGACGACGTCCGCGTCCTGTTCGAGGGCGCCGGACTCGCGCAGGTCCGAGAGCTGGGGCCGCTTGTTCGGCCGGTTCTCGGGCGCCCGGCTCAGCTGGGACAACACCACGACCGGCACGGCGAGTTCCTTCGCGAGCCCCTTGAGCGCCCGCGAGATCGACGCCAGCTCGGTGACGCGGTTCTCGAACCGGCCGCGGCCCTGCATCAGCTGGATGTAGTCGATGATGATCAGGTCGAGCCCGTGCTCCGCTTTCAGGCGCCGGGCCTTGGCCCGCATCTCGAGGACGCCGATGGAGGCCGAGTCGTCGATGTAGACCCGCGCCCGCCCGAGGGTCTCCATCGCCTGCGTCAGCCTCGGGAAGTCCCGCTCTCCCAGGAACCCGGTCCGCAGCCGATGGCCGTCGATGCCCGCCTCGGACGTCAGCATGCGCAAAAACAGCTGCTCCTTCGACATCTCGAGGCTGAAGAACCCGACAGTCAGGCCCGTCTTGGTGCCGACGTGCTGGGCCACGTTCAGGACGAGGCTCGTCTTCCCCATCGACGGCCTGGACGCGACGATGATGAGGTCCGAGGGCTGCAGCCCGGCGAGCAACTCGTCGAGCTCGAGGAATCCGGTGGGCACGCCGGTCACGAGCTGCTTGCGGGTGTGGGCCTGTTCGACGACGGCGAAGCTCGCGTTCGCCAGTTCGCGCATCGAGACGAACCCGCCGTGGACGGCGCCCTCGGCAATGGCGAAGATCTCGCGCTCGGCCTCGTCGATGATGACCGCGGCGTCGTCCTCGGCCTGGTACGCGCTGGTGAGAACGCGGTTGGCCGACTGGATCAGGCTCCGGAGCGACGCCTTCTCCTTCACGATGCGGGCGTAGTCGGCGACGTTGACGCCGTGCGGCAGGCCGTCCACGAGCGACGCGATGTACGCCGGCCCGCCGACCGGGTCCAGGTCGCCCGCGCGGGCCAGTTCGTCCTTGATGGTGATGAAGTCGATGGCCTGGCCGCGCTCCATCAGCTCGATCATCTTGGCGAAGATGCGGCGGTGGGCGTCGCGGAAGAAGTCCTTCTCCGTGATGAACTCGACGGCCCGCTGGATGGCCTCGGCGTTCAGCAGGACGGCGCCGAGCACCGCGCGTTCGGCTTCCAGGTTGTGCGGGAGCGGACGGTCGACAGCGGGATCGGCCATGTGCGTGCTCGGGACTCGTGACAATAGCCGAGAGAGCGAGAAGAAGCAAGAAGCCAGAAGGGCCGTCTTGCTTCTTGCGTCCTGCTACTTTCTTCTGACGCGGTCCCGCCTACGCCTCCGGGGCGTCTGCGAGCGGCGTGACCTTCACCGGCACGTGCGCGACGACGTCGTGGTGCAGCTTGATCGCCACGGTGAACTCCCCGACCTGCTTGATCGGCTCGTCCAGCTGGATCTTCCGTTTGTCGATCTCGAACCCCCTCGCGGCGAGTTCGTCGGCGATGTCGGCGGAGGTGACCGAGCCGTACAGCGTGTCGTGCTCGCCGACGCGCCGCGCCAGGACGCACTCGGCCTGGGCCAGCCGGGCCGCGAGGGCCTCGGCGCCGGACTTCTCGGCGGCTTCCCGGGCATCGCCGATCTTGCGCTGCCGCTCGACGACCTTCATGTTGCCCGGGGTGGCGGGGAGCGCGAGCTTGCGCGGCAACAGGTAGTTGCGCGCGTAGCCGTCCGCGACCTTCACGACGTCGCCGCGGCGGCCCAGATTCTCGACGTGATCACGAAGAATGACTTCCATGGCAGTCCACCTAATCCGTCGAGTAAGGGAGCAGGGCCAGCTGGCGCGCCCGCATGATGGCCGTCTGCAGCTTGCGCTGGTGCATGGCGCACACGCCGGAGATGCGCCGCGGCAGGATCTTCGCCCGCTCGGGGACGAAGGGCAGCAGCATCTTGGCGTCCTTGTAGTCGATGTAGTCGATCTTGTCCGCGCAGAACTTGCAGACCTTGCGGCGGCGGAACATGCCGCGGCGCGGGGCGCCCTTCTCGCCGCCTCTCGCGCTGCCGCGTCCCTTCGGTCCCGACGATCCCCGTCCGTGTCGTTCGTCAGCCATCGTTACACCTCCGCCCGATCATTCTGATCCTCGTCCCCGCCCTCGTCGTCGGACCGGCGCGGCCGGCCGCCGACGGGCAGCCCGCGGGCGACGCGTCGCTGCGTGTCGGCCTCGCGGCGCGCGCGCGTACGCTCGGCGAGACGCAGGTCCTCGTCCACGCGGACGCAGAGGTGCCGGATGACGCTGTCGATCACCTTGAGGCGGCGATCCAGCTCCTTCGTGAGCTCGCCGCTGCCCGTGAACGCCTCGAGGACGTAGGTGCCCTCGCGGTGCTTGCCGATGCGATACGCCAGCTTGCGGCGCCCCCAATTCTCCGTCTTGATCATTTCACCCTGGTACCGGCCGACGATCGACTCGATCTGCGTGTGCAGATCGGTGACCTCCTGCTCGGTCGCGTCGGGCGACACGATGTAAATGAGTTCGTACTGTCTGCCTTGGCTCATGCATGCTCCTTCTGGACATGACGGCCACCGCGCACCCGCGGTGGCAAGGAGTCAGGAGGACGAATCCTCCGCTCTGTTGTACCGATTCATGGCCGCCTCGATGCCCTCCGCGAGGACCGTGTCCACCGCGTCGGCGGCCCGGGCTATCGTCCGCTCCACCTCGTCCCGCTCGTCGCCATCGAACCGCGCCAGCACGTGGTCGGCGAGGTCCCGGCGCGGGTCGCCGCGCCCGACGCCCACGCGGAGCCGCGGGAACTCCCCCGTGCCGAGGCACGCGATGATCGACCGGAACCCGTTGTGCCCGCCGGCCGTCCCGCGCGCCCTGAGGCGCAGCCGGCCGAGGGGCAGGTTCACGTCGTCGGCCACGACGAGGATGGCCGGCGGATCGATCTTGTAGAACCCCGCGACGAGGGCGACCGCCTCGCCGCTCAGGTTCATCATCGTCAGCGGCTTCACCACCAGCAACGACGCCGGCCCGCGGCCGCGCCTCGCCGTCAGCGTATCCGCCCGGCCGCTCTCGAACGCCATCCCGTGGCGGCGCGCCACCTCGTCGGCCACGGCGAACCCGATGTTGTGCCGCGTCCCCTCGTAGCGGCGCCCCGGATTGCCGAGCCCGACGACGATCCTCACTACTTCTCTTCGTCAGCCTTCTCAGGCTTGCCCTTCTTGATGACCTCGGGCTCCGCCGCCGCCGGCGCCGCCGCCGCCACCGCCGCACCCTCGGCCGGCTCGGGCTCCACCACCGCGCGCGGCGCGACGACGTGCACCAGCATGACGTCGGGGTCCGTCACCGGCTTCCACGTCAGGCTGGTCGCCACGTCGCGCAGGCGAATCGCCTGGCCGAGCATCAGCTCGCTGACGTCAATCTCGATGTGCTCGGGGATGTCCGCCGGCAGGCACTCGATCGAGATCTCGCGATGCACGAAGTCGAGCAAGCCGCCCTGCTGCTTGACGCCCTTCGGCTCGCCCTTGACCGTGATCGGCACCGTCACCGTGAGGAGCTTGTCCATCGCGATGCGGTAGAAGTCGACGTGCAGCAGCCGGCGCGTCAGGGGGTCGACCTGGTACTCGCGCATCAGGACCCTGACCTCCTCGTCGCCCACCTTCAGGCCGATGAGGGTGTTCACGCCCGACTCGCCGTGGAGAATGCCCATCAGGCGCTTCGGATCCACGGCGATTGGCGTCGCCTGCGGCTTGCCGTCTGCGGTCGCGCCGCCGTAGAGCACCGCCGGGATGCTACCCTTCACGCGCAACCGGCGCGCCTCGTTCTTGCCGAATGTGTCCCGCTTCACCGCGTCGAGTCTGGCTTCCATACCTTCTGTCCTTGCTTCCCGCTTCAGGGCGCCGGGCCGCCCGCCGGCCCGAGGTCACGTCTAGACGAACAACGACGACACCGACGTCTCCTCGTGAATGCTCTTGATGGCCTGCCCGAGCAGCCGGGCCACCGAGAGGGACGCGAGCTTCTTGCACGACGCCTTGTCGGCCGACAGCGGGATTGTGTTGGTCACGACGAACCGCTCGATCGCCGACTGCTCGATGCGCTGGATGGCCGGCCCCGAGAACAGGCCGTGCACCGCGCACGCCCAGACGCGCTCGGCCCCGTTGTCCATCAGCGCCTGCGCCGCGTTCTGCATCGTCCCGCCGGTGTCGACGATGTCGTCCTGGATGATGCAGGTGCGCCCATTCACCTCGCCGATCACGTTCATGACCTCGGGGTGGCCGTCCTCGGGCGCGCGGCGCTTGTCGATGATGGCCAGCTCCGCGTCCAGCCGCTTCGCGTACGCGCGCGCCCGCTCCGCGCCGCCCGCGTCCGGCGAGACGATCGTCAGGTTCTTGAACTGCTGGCGGGCGAGGAAGTCGATGATGACCGGCGCCGCGAACAGGTGATCGACCGGGATGTCGAAGAACCCCTGGATCTGCGCCTTGTGCAGGTCCATCGTCAGCACCCGGTTCGTGCCCGCGGCGCTCAGGATATTCGCGACGAGCTTGGCCGAAATCGGCACCCGCGGCTTGTCCTTCCGGTCCTGGCGCGCGTAGCCATAGTACGGGATCACGGCGGTAATCCGGGCCGCGGACGACCGGCGGAACGCGTCGATCATCACGAGCAGTTCCATGATGTGCTGGTCGACGGGCGGCGAGGTCGGCTGCACGACGAACACGTCGGTGCCGCGGATGTTCTCCTCGATCTGGAAGGACACTTCGGTGTCGGGGAACCGGCGCAGTTTCGCCTGCCCGATCGGCATCCCGAGAATCTCGGCAATGCCGCGTGCCAGCTCCGGATGCGCGCTCCCCGAGAAGATCTTCATGTCCCCACTCGCCGCCCGGAATTGCCTCATACCCTCACGTAGACTGGCTGGGGCGGAAGGATTCGAACCTTCGAATGCGGGATTCAAAGTCCCGTGCCTTACCAGCTTGGCGACGCCCCACCACCGTGATTCCCGCCCTTGCCCGCGCCCGAACACCAAGGCGCCTCATCCCAGTGGTCTGGCAAGGTGTCCACCGCTAGGCGTGGCGCGGTGAGGATGACGCAATCGAAAAGTGTACACGCTGGCAGGTGCGCCGGTCAACGGTTCGCGTGACCAAGGCGGCGTGCCCCGCCTCCGCCGCGGCCCGGGCGGCCCGTCGGGCCGCCGCCCGGGTCCCGAAGAGCCCGAACACCGCCGAGCCGCTGCCCGTCATCGCCGCCGCCCGGGCGCCCGCGCCCGCCAGCACGGCCCGGAGGGACGCGATCTCGGGGTGGCGGCGGGCCACCGGCGCCTCGAGGTCGTTGACGACGCGCAGATCGCGGCCCGGCCACGCGCGCGCGGCCGGGGCCGCCGGCACCGCCCCGCCGGCCAGATCCTCGTCGAACCAGCGGTACGCGTCCGCGGTCGACACCCCGAAGCCGGGGAACGCGAGCGCGACGTGCGACGGGCCCAGGTCCTCCAGCGGGTAGAGCTCATCGCCGCGCCCGAGGCCGAGCGCGGTCCCGCCGACGAGAAAGTACGCGACGTCGGCCCCGACGCGCGAGGCCACCGGCACGAGGTCCGCCAACTCCATCCGGGCCCGCCAGACCCGGGCCAGCGCGACGAGCGCCGACGCGGCGTCCGAACTGCCGCCGCCAAGTCCCGCCTGCATCGGGATGTGCTTCATGAGATGGATCGCGACGCCACCGGGCTCGCCGGACCGCCCGAGCGCCGCCCACAACCGCTCAGCCGCGCGCGTGACGAGGTTGCGCCCGTCGAGGGGCACCCCCGGATCGTCGCACGTCAGCTCGAACGGGCCCCGGCGGGCCGTTACTTGCAGCGTGTCGTGCAGGGCGAGCGACTGGAACACCGTGCGCAACGGGTGGAATCCGTCTGCGTCAAGAGGGCCGACCCTCAGCTCCAGGTTCAGCTTCGCGTGGGCCCGGAGACGAAACGTCCGCGGGGCCGTCATCGGCCGCTCCCGGGGCCGGCGTCCCGGTCGGCCAGCGGGCCAGCCTGGCGCAGGTCGTCCATGGTGATCGACGAAGCGTCCGGCGGCACCGCGAGATCGAAAGCCGCGGGAACGATCGCCACGTTCGCCTCCACTTGCGACACGAGCAGGGTCAACGACGTGGCCGCCGGCGATGAGCCCGCCGGAACCGGCGCCTGCCAGACACGGACCGTACCCGGGAAACCCGAGGCGAAATCCTCGTAGGACACCGACCAGGACAGGCCGGCGCCGGCCGCATCGCGCCTTCCGGCAACCACGCGCCAGGCAGCCCCGTCACGCCGCACGAAGGCGCTCGTCGCGTCACCGAGATCCACCATCAGCCACCCGCGCGCATTGCGCTGCGCGGCGGCAGGTGGCGCCGTGGTGCTCGCCAGGCAGCCGGAAAGCAGCGCGAGCACGTCGTCGCTCGATCGTCGCAGGCCCGTGAGCGCTTCCAGCACGTCCTCGACCGGCGCGTCGCGCAGGACCTGTCGCTGGCGCGGAAGCCACAGCGTGGCGCGGTCCGAGCGGGCCACCAGGATGAAGATCGGCGCGCCGAATGGCGCCGGAGCCTCGAGGCGCAGCGCCCCGCCGCGCTCGAACCCCGCGATCACGCGTCCGCGGATCCTCGCGGAGCCGGCCCGCCCCCGGACGGCCAGCTCGGCCGTCATGGTCCGCACGCCCCGGCAGGGAGCCGAGGCTGCCGCGAACGCCTCGGCACCGGACGGGTCGGGAACCCACGGCCCGTCGGGCACCCGGAACGCCGCCCCTGCCGCGCACGCCGACGCGGCAAGCGCCAGCGCCCAGGCGAGGGCGCCGGCCAGGAGGACGGTACCAAGACCCGTGTTCACGGCGCTTCCGGGCCGGGCGCTGGTCATGACCCCGTCTCCCGTCACCGGCTAGTCCCTGGCGGACTTGTTCAGCGCCTCGCGGATCTTGCGTTCGATCTTCGGCCGCTCGATGTCGTCGCCGTCGCCAGCGAGCGATCGGCGCCACGCGTCGACGGCGTCGGCGTAGCGGCCGGTCCGTGCGAGGAAGTCGCCGAAATGGTCCTGCACGACCGAGTCCCGGGGCAGCTGCGCGGCGGCGGCCTTGAGATTCGGCCCCGCGAGATCGAGCTGGTTGAGCTTGAAGTAGGCCCAGCCCAGGCTGTCGAGGTAGGCGCCGTTGTGGGGGTCGAGGGCCACCGCGCGCTTGATGAGCGCCATGCCCTCGTCCGGGCGGCCTGCACGCTCGACGAGCGTGTAGCCGAGATAGTTGAGGGCCGGCCCGTGAGCGGGGTCTCGTGCCAGCACCTCGCGGAAGACGCGCTCGGCCTCCCGGTGCTGCGACTGGCGCTCGAGCATCGCGCCGTACTGGAACCGCACGCCGGTATCGTCCGGAAAGCGCGACACGGCGGGCTTGAGCAGCGCCGCCGCCTCGGCGTACCGGTGCGCGGCCGCGTAGTACTCGGCCAGGTACTGCGTCGTGAGCGCCTCCTGCGGCGCGGCGTCTGCGAGCGTCCTCAGCACCGCCGCCCCATCGTCGAATCGCCCGAGGCCACGCAGCGCGTCGGCCTGGATCCGCGCGAGGCGCGAGTCGGTCAGGCCGGCCGGGCCCTCCGCCCGGACCACTTCGAGGGCGCGGTCGTACTGTTTCGCGGCCACGAGCGCCTGCGCCAGGTAGACGCGAAGGGCGCGGTCAGAGGGGTCGAGCTTCGCGGCGCGCTCGAACGCGGACACGGCATCGGCGGGCCGGCCGATCTCGATGTAGGCGAATCCCAGATGCGAGAGGATGACCGCCCGGTCGGTCTCGCGGCTCTGCTTGGGCGCCGCGGCGGCCGGCTCGAGCGCCTCGATGAGGCCGGCCCAGTCGCGGCGTTCTTCGAGCACCTGCGCGAGCGCGTGGGCGCCCGACGTTCCGGACGGATTGACGGCCATCAGACGGCGCGCGCTCGCCTCGGAGCCGTCGAGGTCGCCCACGGCCCGCTGGGCGCGGGCGAGCAGGTAGAGCGGCCAGGCGGCCGTCGGGTTGGCCTTGGTGACGCCGAGCAGCAGGTCGCGCGCCTGCGCGGCGCCCGCGTCTCCCGGCGCGCTCAGCAGCGCGAAGGCCCAGCGCGTCTTCAGGTCGGTGTCGTTGGGGCTCAGGCCGGATGCCTTTCCGTAGGCCGCCGCAGCCTCCTCCCACTGCTTGTCCTTCTCGTACGCCGACGCCAGCGCCTCGTAGAACGAGGGCTCCACCGAGACGGCCTCTTTCAGCAGCGAGATCGCGTCGGCGCTGCGTCCCGCGTCGGTGTAGGCCTGCGCGAGCATTGCCACGCCCTGGGGCAGCCAGGGTTCGTCGGCCAACAACTGCCGGAGGACGGGGATCGCCTTGCCGGTGGCCGCGCCCTGCATGTACAAGCGCCCGAGCGCCAGCCGGATCGGCGCGGCGACATCCTGGCGGGCCTCCTTCAAGGCCGACTCGAGATGCTCGATGGCCTGCTCGCGGTAACCGGCAGCGGCGCCGGACTGCGTTCCGGCGGCGTTCGGTTCGCGCTCGGCGAGGCTGGCATAGATGAACCCGAGTACGCGGTGCGCCTCGCTGTGCGTCGGCCGGACCGCGATGACGGACTTCGCCAGCTCGATCGCGTCCTGCACCCGGTTCTGGCGCGCATAGAGTCCCGCGAGGGCCGCCGGCACGTCCGCCGACGTCGGGTCGAGCGTCATGGCCCGGCGGAACGCGGCGATGGCGCCGTCGACGTCGCCGTCGTCCTCGAGCTGGCAGCCCCGGATGAACTGGTAGTACGCCTCGGCGACGGGATCGGCCGTCTTCGGCGCGGGTCTGGCGGAGGCTACGGCGGCGGGCCGATCCTGGCGCGGCGCGGCAGGAGCATCCGGAGCGGCCGATTGGGGGAGCGCCGCCACTCCAAGCGCCGCGGCGAGCATCAACGGGATCACACGCCGATTGTTTCACAACTGCCCGGGGCTGTCAGCTGGCCTGCCGCACCTCTGTTATAGTGGCGTAGCTCGCTGAAGGAGTCCCGCGATGGCCGTCAACCCGGAACTGCTCGACATCCTCGTCTGCCCCGCCTGCAAGGACGTCCCCGTCGTGCTGGTGAACAACGACACGGCGCTCAAGTGCAGCCGGTGCCACCGGGTCTACCCGATCAAGGACGACATCCCGGTGATGCTCATCGACGAGGCCGCGATCGAGCCGCCGGGCAAGGCATGAGGCACGCCCTCTGAAGATCCTCCTCATCCGGCTCCGGCTGATCGGCGACGTGGTCTTGACGACGCCGATCATCCGGGCGATCCGCCGCGCAAGGCCCGACGCCCGCGTGAGCTATCTCGTCGAGACGCAGGCCGCGGCGGTGGTCGCGCACAATCCGCATCTCGATCGCGTGCTGGTGACGCCGCTCGTGCACGGGCTTGCGCGGCTGCGTGAGGACGCCTCGCTGGCGCGGACGTTGCGCCGCGAACGATTCGACGCGGTCATCGACCTGCACGGCGGCCCGCGCAGCTCGCTGCTGGCGTTCTCGACGGGCGCGCCGATCCGGATCGGCTACACGATCGCGGGGCGCGGGTGGATGTACACGCGGCAGGTCCCGAGGCCCCGCGCGCACCGGCCGCGCCACTCGGTCGAGAACCAGTGGGACCTGGCCGAGGCGCTGCTGCCGGAGATCGGGCGGCCCGCTCCCGCAACCGACCCGGTGGAGATGACCGAGGACCCCTCGGCGGGCAGCCGTGTCGACGGCCGGCTGCAGGCCCTCGGCATCGGGGCGGGGCACGAACTGATCATCATCCACGTCGGGGCCGGCAACGAGTTCCGCCGATGGCCCGAGGACGCGTTTGCCCGCGTGGCCGCTGCCCTGTCGTCCGGACCGGCGAATCGTCGTATCATCCTCACGACCGGTCCAGCGCAAGCCTCGCGGGCCGAGGACGTGCGGCGCCTGGCGCAGGAGCGCGGCGTGCCGGCGGAGGCCCTCGCGGTGGCGTGCGATCTGGATCTCGGGGAACTGCGGAATCTGGTGGCGCGGTCCCGCCTCTTCATCGGGGGCGACAGCGGGCCGGCTCACATCGCGGCAACGACCTCGACGCCGATGGTCGTCGTCTTTGGCCCGACGACACCGGACGTGTGGGGGCCGTGGCGCGCGCCATCGCTCGTGACCGAGACGGTGGACGCCGGCGCGCTGCCATGCCGGCCGTGCGATCAGCGGGTATGCGAACCGGGTGACTTCCGCTGTCTCCGCCGGATCGGCGCCGAGGCCGTCGTGGCCGCCGCCGGCCGCGCCATCGAGCGGAGCCGGGCCTCGCGGCTCGGGTAGCCTATGAAGCGTGTTCCCCTCGAACGCATCGCGCTCTGGTCGCTCTTCGGTTTCGTGGGCGCGCTGCAGGTCTCGATCGCCGCGGCGCAGGTGCTCTTCACCGTCGTCCTGGCCTCCTGGGCGGCGCTCCTCGCCACCGGGCGCGCCCGCGTCGCCGTGCCGCCATTCTTCCGGCCACTGATGGTGTACGCGGTGCTGACGCTCGTCGCGACGGTGTTCTCGGTGGATCCGCTGACAAGCTTGATCGACGACAAGCAGCTCCTGCTGCTGCTCGCGGTCCCCGCCACCTACGAGATCGCCAGGGGCGGGCGGGCCCGGACGGTCGTGAGCGTCATCATCGGCGTCGGAGCCGCCAGCGCCGCGTTCGGGATCATCCAGTACGGCGTCCTGCACTACAACCACCTCGGCCAGCGTCCGCAGGGGTCCATGGGGCACTACATGACCTACTCGGGCCTGCTGATGCTCGTGGCGACGGCCGCCGTCGCGCGCGTGCTCTTCGAGAAGCGGGATCGCGTCTGGCCGGCGCTCGTGCTGCCGGCGCTGCTCGTGGCGCTGGGGCTGACGTTCACGCGGAGCGCGTGGGTGGGAGCGAGCGTCGGGATTGCGGCGCTGCTCCTGCTGAAGGACTTCCGGCTGGTCGGCGCCCTGCCCGTGGTCCTCGCGATCGGGATCGCGCTGGCGCCGCCGCAGGTCACCCAGCGGTTCTACTCGATGTTCAGCCTGAACGACCCGACGAGCCGCGACCGCGTGGCGATGATGCGCGAAGGGCTGCGAATGATCGCCGCCGACCCGCTCACGGGCATGGGGCCGAACATGGTCGAGCGCGAGTACGTCCGGTTCCGGGACCCGGAGGCGGTCGAGCGCGTGAACCCGCATCTGCACGACGTGCCCATGCAGATTGCGGCCGAGCGCGGTCTGCCCGCCGTCGCGGCCTGGTTCTGGTTCGTCGGGAGCGCGGCCGCCGGCCTCTGGTCGCTGCTGCGCCGGGGGCGGCACCCGTTCCTTGCGGCCACGGGCCTCGGGGCGCTTGCCGCCATGCTGGCGGCGGGGCTTTTCGAGCACAACTTCGGCGACTCCGAGTTCCTGATGCTGCTGCTCGTCATGCTGACGCTGCCATTCGCCGCGGAACGCGCCGAGCGGACGGCTTCGGCCGAGCCCGCGGCGCCCTCGGAGGGCCCTTCATGACGGTGCCATCTCCCCTGCCAGCCGGGCGCGCGCGCGCGATCGTGGAACGTTTCCCGTCGGTGTCGGTGCTCGTCGTCGGCGACGTGATGCTGGATCACTTCGTCGTCGGGCGCGTGAGCCGGATCTCACCGGAGGCGCCCGTCCCGGTGGTGGAGCACGACCACGACGAGTACCGGGTCGGCGGCGCGGGGAACGTCGCGGCCAACGTGCGGGCGCTCGGCGGGGGCGTCCGCCTCGTCGGCCTCGTCGGCCGCGACGCCGCCGCCGATCGGCTCCGGGCGGAACTCGCCGCACGGGGACTGGGCGGCGAGGGACTCGTCGTCGACCCGTCACGCCCGACGACGACCAAGCAGCGCATCGTCACCACGCGCAACCAGCAGGTGGCCCGCGTGGACTTCGAGGACGACACCGAGGCGGGCGGCGACGTCGAGCGCGACCTGATCGCCCAGGCCGCGCGCGCGCTCGAGCAGGCCGGGGTCATCGTGGTCTCCGACTACCTGAAGGGCGCGGTGACACGCGCGCTCGTGGCCGCGGTCACCGAACTCGCCCGCGGCAGGGCGATCCCGGTCCTGGTCGACCCGAAGATCCCGCACATCGACTTCTACGCCGGCACGACGCTCGTCACGCCGAATCACCACGAGGCGGAAACCGCCACGCACATGCGCATCCGAAGCGACGCCGACGCGGGCCGGGCGGGCCGGCGGTTCCTCGACAGCGCGCGGTGCCAGGGCGTGCTGATCACGCGCGGCGAACACGGGATGTCGATGCTCGACGCCGCGGGCGAGGCCCACTACCCTGCCGTGGCGCGCGAAGTGGCCGACGTGACCGGCGCCGGTGACACCGTGATCGCGACGCTCGCGCTCGGGCTCGCCGCCGGCGCGACCCTCGCCGAGGCCGCCGTGCTCGCCAATCATGCCGCCGGCATCGTGGTGGGGAAGTTCGGGGCGGCCACCGTGTCGCCCGCCGAACTGCTCGCCGAGTTCGGGTAGCGGGAGTCGGTGGGGTCAGACTCGACCGCCGGGGATGGGGTCAGACTCGACCGCCGGATCGCTGGCGGTCGAGTCCGACCCCATCGCTCTAGTGCCTGAAGTGCCGGCGGCGCGTCACGATCATCGCCATGCCGTGTTCGTCGGCGGCGGCGATGACGTCCGCGTCGCGCACGGACCCGCCCGGCTGCACGACGGCCGTCGCCCCGGCGGCGGCGATGGCATCGAGGCCGTCGCGGAAGGGGAAGAACGCGTCGGACGCCGCGACCGATCCCGCGAGCGGCGCCTTCGTTGCGTCGGCTTTCATCCTGGCGACGTTGACGGCGTCGACGCGGCTCATCTGACCCGCCCCGATCGCCAGTGTGCGGTCCTCCGACGTGAAGATCACGGTATTCGATTTCACGTGGGCGCACACCCGCCACGCGAAGCGCAGGGCCTTCCATTCGGCGGCCGTCGGTGCCCGCTTCGACACGACCTCGGGAGCGCCTTCGCGCGGCCACTCGTCCCGGGCTTCGCTCACGCGGTCCACCTCCTGCGCGAGGATCCCGCCGAGGGCCGAGCGGAGGTCGAGCCGGCCGAGCGTGCGGCTGACGCCGGCGCCGCCCGCGAAGGCGGCCGGAGCGATCACGAGCCGCAGGTTCTTCTTCGCCGCGAGCACGGCCAGCGCCTCTTCGGTGATCGATGGCGCAATGACCGCCTCGATGAAGGTGGCCGCGATGGCCTGCGCGGTGGCGCCGTCGATCTCGCGGTTGCAGCCGACGATGCCGCCGTAGGCCGAGAGCGGGTCCGCGTCCCGCGCGCGGACGTAGGCCTCGGCGAGCGCGAGACCGGTCGCGGCGCCGCACGGGTTGGTGTGCTTGATGACGGCCGCCGCCGGCTCGACGAACTCCGACACGATGCGCGACGCCGCATCGACGTCGAGCAGGTTCGTGAACGACAGTTCCTTTCCCTGGAGCACCGCGGGCAGGTCCCCGCGCGCCACGTCGGTGGGGACGTACCAGCCGCCGGCCTGGTGCGGGTTCTCGCCGTAGCGCAGCGTGCGGAAGCGGCTCGTGGCGATGACGAGGCGCGGCGGCAGCGGCTCGCGCACGGCGACGCGCCGGCACTCGCCCTCCTCGACGGCCACCGCCTCGAGTTCGTTGGCAATCGCGGTGTCGTAGGCGGCCGTGTGGGCGAACGCCTGTCTCGCGAGGTCGAGGCGGAGGTCCATGAACGGCCCGCCGGGTTCGTCCAGCGCGGCCAGCACGCGCGCGTAGTCGTCGGGCGACGTGACGACCAGCACATCCTTGAAGTTCTTGGCGGCGCCCCGGATCATCGACGGCCCGCCGATGTCGATGTCTTCGACGAGGGCCTCGAAGCTCGTCCCCGGCCTGGCTGCGGTCTCGCGGAACGGGTAGAGATTGACGACCACCATGTCGATGGGCGTGATCCCGAACCGCGCCATCGCCTCCCGGTCGCTCGCGTGATCGCGCCGCGCGAGGATGCCGCCGTGGACCATCGGGTGCAGCGTCTTGACGCGCCCGTCCATCATCTCGGGCGCGCCGGTCACGTCCGCCACCTGGACGACCGGCACGCCGGCCTCGGCCAGGGCGCGCGCCGTGCCGCCCGTTGAGACGATGTCCCATCCCCGCTGCACGAGGCCGCGGGCGAACGCCTCGAGGCCGGCCTTGTTCGACACACTGATCAATGCGCGCATGACGACCCCCGCGAGATGAGGATGCACCTGGCCGTCGCCGGCGGCCGCCAGAGAGTATATGCCGTCCGCTTGCCTTGACACCCCGCAAAGTCGGCCGGTAACATGCCGATCAGGTGCTGACGAGCCAGTACCGGCCGCTGTGCAAGCGGTTCGCAGGACGTTCCCCGGCGGCAGCCGGGGGCAGGCAAGACGCGCGGTGCGCACGGCACCGCACAGAGGCAAGGCAGGGCAAGCATGCGCATCACAGGCAAGGTGAAGTGGTTCAACAACGCGAAGGGGTTTGGATTCATCGAGCGTGAAGGCGGGAGCGACGTGTTCGTCCACTACTCCGCCATCACGGGCAACGGCTTCCGCTCGCTCGAAGAGGGCCAGGCGGTCGAGTTCGAAATCGTCGACGGCCCCAAGGGGCCGCAGGCCGGCAACGTCGTGAAGATCTAGCGACTCCTTCCGAGACTTCCCCCGGGGCGGCCCGCCCGCCCCGGGGCGTTCCCCCCGAATCCCGCGCACCCCGACAACATCTCGAAGAGGCAACCAGTCGATTGGTGACGGGTGAAGCGCCGCCGGCGTCCTGTACCCGCCTAGCTGTCCGGCGTGCCCTTCAGCCCACGGGCGCTGAAGGTGACCCTGCCGCCGTGGACGGTCACGCGGAACGCGACTTCGGGTGCGCCGCGCCTCTTGAGGACGGCGACTTTATCACGGATGAGGCCCGCGAACTTGTGAAACGGCACTTGCGTCTCCCCCAACTCGCGGCGCACGTCGGTGATGCGCTCGTAGAGCTCCCGCAGGCGGTCCAGTTCGTTGACGGGGTCGGCGAACACGGTGACGTAGACCACGCGATCGCTCTGGGCCGGTGCGGGCGCCTCCGTGCGGCCCTTGCGCGAAAACGGACCGGGACGCCCTTCCTCGCGCGCTCTCAGCCCGCGGTCCCACAAATCGATGAACGTGGCGAGCCGCGACTGCAGCGAGTGCAGCTTGAAGCGCTCCGCATAGGAGCCCGCGATCAGCCCGGCGCGCTCCAGCCGCGTCACCGACTGCTCGACGTGGGTTCGCGTCTCCCACGGCGGCCGCGGCAGCTGCCCGGCGAAGAACATGTTGTACTCGGCCTCGAGCTTGCGAAGGTCGGCTTCGAGCCTCTGGAGACCGGCTTCGAGTTCGGATCCGCGGGGCACTAGCGTGGAAGGAGATACCAGAGGAGCGGCAGCCAGAGCTCGCGCGCGTAGGGCAGCGGCCGGTCGTCGACGAGCACCTCGCTCGTGTCGAAGCCTCCCACCAACTGCCACAGATCGCGCAGCGCCAGCACCTGCTCCGGTGTGAATCGGGCCCGGTGCCGCAATTCGCCGCCGGCGGTGACGTCCAGACAGTCGCCGCTCGCGCGGGCCATCTCCAGCGACCTGGCGTAGTCCGGGCCGTCGAACGGTGCAAACACCAGCGTGAACGAGAAGGGGCGCGCAGGAGGATGCTCGAAGAGAGCGGCCTGCAGATCCGGATCCAGGCGCGCCAACTCCTCGTCTGACGGCTCTTCCTGCAGGTCGGCGTACGGCCAGAACTGATCGCGGGGCCGGAACGCCGGCGTGGCCGCAGGATCGTCGTCCTGGGGCTGCGCGGACGAGTCGGAAGGGCGCGGCGGTTCCGTCATCAGGTCGCAGGAGCCGCGCCGTGACCATCACCGCGCGGACGGCTGATGGTATCCTGAGACCGCGACAGCGGGCAACAAGAAGAAGTCAACAGCCAGAAGCGCCAACGAACGGTTGTCAGAAGCAAGAAGGCAGAGAACCGAGAACGCGCACCAGCCATGGCCGACCTCCGCATCGTTCCGTCAATCGAGCACCTGCGCCAGCGCCCGCGCGTGGCGGCGCTCCTGGAGCGGTATGGCCACGGGGCGGTCGTGCAGGCCCTCCGGGACGAGGCCGATGCGCTGCGCAGGCAGTTGGCCGCGGCTGTTTCCGCAACGGGTGTCAGGTCCATCCTGCCTGCGACGCCGGAGGAGGCTGCTGCCATCATCGAAGTGAATCTCGAACCGCGGCTGAATCGCCTCTTCCAGCCGACGCTGCGTCCGGTCATCAACGCTACCGGCGTCATCGTCCACACCAACCTGGGACGCGCGCCGCTCTGCGAGAGCGCCCTGGAACAGGTCCGCAGCATCGGACGCCGTTACTCGACTCTGGAGTACGACCTGGCGGCGGGGGTCCGGGGCCGGCGCGACGAGCACGCGGCGGATCTCCTCTGCCGCCTGACCGGCGCCGAGTCGGCCGTTGTCGTCAACAACAACGCCGCGGCGACGATGCTGGTGCTGGCGGCGCTGGCGGCGGGGCGCGAGGTCGTCGTCTCGCGCGGGGAGCTGGTGGAGATCGGCGGCGGGTTCCGTGTGCCCGACGTGATGGCGCAGTCCGGGGCCATTCTGCGGGAAGTGGGCACGACCAACCGGACGCGCGCCGGCGATTACGATGCGGCGGTCTCGGACCGGACGGCGCTCGTCCTTCGCGTCCATCGCTCGAATTTCACCATCGAAGGGTTCACCGAGCGGCCCACGCTCGCCGAACTCGTGGACGTCGGGCGGCGGCACCGGGTGGGCGTCGCCGAGGATCTCGGCAGCGGCAACCTCATCGGAGGGCTCGTGCAGTCCGCGGAGCTCGCGGGCCTGCGGGCGGGCGGTGCGCCCTGGCTGGAGCCGTTCCTCCGTGACGAGCCGACCATTCAGGCCAGCATCACGGCCGGAGTCGATGTGGTGTGCGTGAGCGGCGACAAGCTCCTCGGCGGGCCCCAGGCCGGCATCATCCTGGGCACGCGAGGACGCCTCGACCGAATCCGGCGGCACCCGCTGATGCGTGCGTTTCGCGTCGACAAGATGACATACGCCGCGCTGACCGGAACGCTCACCGAGTACGCGACCGGCCGCGCGGTCGAGTCGATTCCCGTGCTGCGCATGCTGACGCGGACGCCGGAGTCCATCGAAGGCCGGACGCGGGCCGTGGCCGGCGGGCTCGCGTCCTCGGGCCTCTTCGCCTGTGAGATCGTCGACGGCCGCTCCACCATCGGAGGAGGCACGACGCCGGGGCTCACGCTGCCGACGACGCTGCTGGCCCTCACCCATCGCACCCTCTCCGCCGACGCCTTCGAAGCTGCGCTCCGCGGCCTCGGGATGCCCGTCATCGCACGCATCGAGCACGACCGCGTTGTCCTCGATCTCAGGACCGTTTTCGAGGACGAGGACGAGCTGTTGATCGCCGGACTGCTCTCTGTCGCGTAGGTCCTCCATCTGAGGAGCCAGGCTCCTCGCGCCAGTGTCTGAGGGGCCAGGCCCCTCGCGGCGTGCTCTGAGGAGCCTGGCTCCATATTCAGGCACTTTTCAGGCCATTTCTGACGGGTTCTGATCGGCCGAGGAGCCAGGCCCCTCAACGGGTGCCTGGAGGGGCCTGGCCCCTGATGGCGGAGTGGCGGCGAGGGACTCAGCAGACCTAGAACAAGCCGGCGACGGAGCGCGAGGCGAGCTCCAGCACGCGCGTGGGCAGGACGCCGAGATACAGCAGGATGCCGGCCGACACCCAGAGCGCGGCCAGCGCCGTGCGGGGCACGCGGGGAGGCGCCGGGGCGTCGGTCCTGTCCGACATGTACATCATCACGATGACGCGCACGTAGAAGAAGACCGAGATGACGCTGGTCAGGACGCCGACGATCGCGAGGCCGTATTGCCCGGCGTGCACGGCGGCGCTGAAGACGTACCACTTCGCCACGAAGCCCGCAAAGGGCGGGAACCCGCCGAGCGACAGCAGGAACACCGCGAGCATCCCCGCCATCACCGGGCTCGTGTGCCAGAGGCCCCTGTAATCGTCCAGGTTCTCCATTGGCGCGTCGCGCGTGCCGAGCAGCGCGAGGACGGCGAACGCGCCCACGTTCGTCACCGCGTATACGACGAGGTAGAAGAGGATCGACGCCCGGCCGATGTCGCTCCCCGCCGTGAGCGCCACGAGCAGGTACCCGGCGTGCGCGATGCTCGAGTACGCGAGCATGCGTTTCAGGTTCGTCTGGGCGACGCCCACGACGGACCCGAGGATCATCGTACACATCGCCAGCACCCACACGACCGGCATCCACTCCCCGCGGAGCGGCTCGAGCGCGTACAGGAACACGCGCGCGAATGCGGCGAAGGCGGCGGCCTTGACGGCGGTCGACATGAAGCCGGTGACGATCGTCGGGGCGCCTTCGTAGGCGTCGGGCGTCCACATGTGGAACGGCACAGCGGCCACCTTGAAGGCGAAGCCGACGAGCAGCAGGC
Source organism: uncultured Acidobacteriota bacterium (assembly GCA_963809475.1). Taxonomy (GTDB): domain Bacteria; phylum Acidobacteriota; class Vicinamibacteria; order Vicinamibacterales; family JAKQTR01; genus JAKQTR01. The sequence continues at coordinate 1,089,549 of CAWEJS010000001.1, read as the reverse complement.
CCATCGCGACGAGAAGCAGTGGATCTCCCGACGCGGCCCGGACCACGACCGCCTGCGCCACCCGGTCGAGGTGCGTGCTGCCGGCCAGGCCGAACGTGAAGGCGATGCCGTACAGGAAGAACGCGCTCGAAAACCCGCCGAGAACGAAGTACTTGAACGCCCCCTCGGTGCTCGCGAACACGTGCCGGCGCAGGCCGGTCATGACGTAGAGGGCGAGCGAAAAGACCTCCAGCGACAGGAAGACGATCAGCAGGTCCGAGGCGACCGCCATCAGCATCATGCCGGCGAGGGCGAACAGCATGAGGGCGTAGTACTCGCCCGACGGGAGCGCCTCGCGATCGATCACCTTCGACGAGAACACGATCGTCAGAATCCCGATGCCCACGAGGACGAACTGGACGAAGAGCCCGAAGTCGTCTGCGGTCACCACGCCGAAGCTCGACGCATGCCAGCCCCAGAGCAGCGCGATATTGAGGCCTGCGCCGCCGAGCCCGATGAGGCCCAGGCCGCCGATGGGCATGCGCTCGCCGCGCGCTCGGAACGCCTCGGCCAGCATGCAGGCGAGGCCCGCGAGCGCCACACAGATGACCGGAATGATGCCGCTGAGCGCCGGGCCAATGGTCGACACGCTGCTCACCTGCCGCTCGAGGGGCCTGGCCCCTGCTCGGAAACAGTGCCTGACCCCATTTTCGCAGGATGGAGCGCCGGCGGCGGCGCCGCCACGCGCACCACCCTCGCGGGGCCGGCCTCGGCCATCCGCGACACGATACGCTCGACGGCGGGCTTCATCGGGTTCAGGAACACCCACGGCGCCACGCCCATGAACACGGCCATGGCGATGGCCGGCACGAGCACCCACCCCTCGCGCGCGTCCATGTCCTTCAGGCCCTCGTTCTTCGGGTTCGTCACGGCCCCGTAGTTGACACGCTGGAACATCCACAGCATGTAGACCGCCGACAGGATCAGCCCGGTCGCGGCCACGGCGGTCAGCCACGGGTTCCACCGGAACGCACCGAACAGGATCAGGAACTCGCCGACGAACCCGTTCAGGCCGGGCAGCCCGATCGACGACAGCGTGACGACGAAGAACGCGGCCACGAGGCGCGGCATCACGTGCTTCAGCCCGCCGAACTCCGCGATGAGGCGCGTATGGCGCCGGTCGGACAGCATGCCGACGATGAGGAACAGCGCGCCGGTCGAGATGCCGTGGTTCAGCATCTGGTACACCGCGCCCTGCACGGCCTGCACGTTCATCGCGGTGATGCCGAGGACGACGAGGCCCAGGTGGCTCACGCTCGAGTAGGCCACGAGCTTCTTCATGTCCGGCTGCACCATCGCCACGAGCGCCCCGTAGACGATGCCGATGACGGCCAGCACGGCCAGCGCCGGCGCGAAGCGTGCGGCGGCGTCCGGGAAGAGCGGGAACGCGAACCGCAGCAGCCCGTACGTGCCCATCTTCAGAAGGACGCCGGCCAGGATCACCGACCCGGCGGTGGGCGCCTCGACGTGCGCGTCGGGCAGCCACGTGTGGAACGGGAACAGTGGCACCTTGATGGCGAAGGCCACCGCGAACGCCAGGAACAGCCATGTCTGGGTGTTCCGCGGCAGCGCGAGCGCGAGCCAAGCCTCGTAGTCGAAGCTGTACGACCCCATCGACACGCTGTGCAGGTACGCCACGGTCAGGATCGCGACCAGCATGAGCACGCTGCCGGCCATCGTGTAGAGGAGGAACTTCACGGCCGCGTAGACGCGCCGCTCGTAGCCCCAGACCCCGATGAGGAAGTACATCGGGATGAGCATCGCGTCCCAGAACACGTAGAACAGGAACATGTCCAGGGACAGGAACACGCCGACCATCGCGCTCTCGAGCGCCAGCATGAAGACGGAGAACGTCTTCACCTTCTTGTGCACCGACGGCCAGGACCCGAGGAGCGCGAGCGGCGTGAGGAACCCGGTCAGCACGACGAGGAACAGGCTGATGCCGTCGACGCCGACGGCGTACTGGATCCCGAACGACGGGATCCACTCGACCCGCTCGACCATCTGGAAGTCCGCCGACGACGGATTGAACCGGCTCCACATCCACAGCGTGGCCGCGAACTCGACGAGCGAGGCGCCGAGGGCGAACCACCGGGCGAAGCCGTCGCGTTCGTGATCGCGGTCCGGCACGAGGAGCAGCAGCACGGCCGCGGCAAGCGGCAGCGCGATGAGCACGGAGAGGATCGGCACTACCGCCATACGTAGTATCCAAGAATCACGACGACGCCCACAAAGATCGAGAGCGCATACGCGCGCATCGACCCCGTCTGGAGCCGCCGCAGCACGGCGCCGGCACCGTTGACGAACGACCCGGCGCCGTTCACGGCGCCGTCGATCACGCCGGCATCGACCACCTTCCAGAGCCCGCGCTCGGATCCCCGCGTGATCGGCTGGACGATCGCCGCGTCGTAGATCTCGTCCACGTAGTACTTGTTCAGGAGCAGGCGGTGCAGGCCAGCGAACCTCGCCGCCAGGGCCGCGGCGGCGTCGCGGCGCCTCAGGAAGAAGTAGGCCGCGATGCCGATTCCCGCCAGCGCGATGCCACTCGAAAACGCCATCAGGCCAAGCTCCGCGCCGTGATCGTCCTTCGACTGGGCGGGTTGTCCGCCTTCGCCCTTCGACTCGGCCGCTGGAGCGGCCTCGCTCAGGGCTTCGGCGAGACTGGCGCCATGTTCGCCGCTCGCCTCAACGCCGGGAGCGGCGAAACTGGGCGCCAGAAAGTGCTCGATCCGGTTGCCGCCTCCGACCGCGGCCGGCACGCCAACGTACCCGGCGACGACCGACCCGATCGCGAGCAGCACCAGCACGATCGCCATCGCGGGAGGGGCGTCGTGCAGATGACCGTGGTCGGCCCCGGGGGCTGAAGACCCGGGGCTACGGAGGCCATGAACGGTTGCGGCGTGACTCGCGCCGGGCCCGCCTGCGCCCGCGTGATCGGCACGAGCTTCGGCGTAGCCACGGCTCGCGGCAAACCGCGAGCCGTGGAACGTCAGGAACACGAGGCGGAACATGTAGATCGCGGTCAAGAGCGATGCCGCGACGGCCACGCCCCACACCAGCGTATGCCCTCCGGCGTACACCCTCCAGAGAATCTCGTCCTTGCTGAAGAAGCCCGACAGGAACGGCACGCCCGAGATCGCCAGCGCGCCGATCAGGAACGTCCAGTACGTGACGGGCAGCTCGCGCCTCAACCCGCCCATCTTGCGGATGTCCTGCTCCCCCGCCAGTGCGTGAATCACCGCGCCCGACCCGAGGAACAGCAGCGCCTTGAAGAACGCGTGCGTGTAGAGGTGGAAGATCCCTGCCGCGAACGCCCCAACTCCCATGGCGACGAACATCAGCCCGAGCTGGGAGACGGTTGAGTACGCCAGGACGCGCTTGATGTCGTTCTGCACGAGGCCGATCGTGCCGGCCATGAGCGCGGTGGCCACGCCGATGGCCGCCACGACGGCCAGCGTCATCGGCGCGTGTTCGAACAGCACGGCGTTGCGCCCGATCATGTACACGCCCGCCGTCACCATCGTCGCGGCATGGATCAGGGCCGACACCGGCGTCGGGCCTTCCATCGCGTCCGGCAACCACACGTAGAGGGGGATCTGGGCGGACTTGCCGGTCGCGCCGACGACGAGGAGCAGCGTGGCGAGCGAGATCGCGCCGAACGCGGCCTCGGGCGGGGCCTGGCCGGCCAGGCGCGCCACCTCCTGGAAGTCGAGGCTGCCGAATCGGCTCCAGACCGCGAAGACGCCCAGCAGGAATCCGAAGTCGCCGATGCGGTTCACGATGAACGCCTTCTTGCCCGCGTCGGAGGCCGACTTCTTCGTGAACCAGAACCCGATGAGGAGGTAGGAGCACAGCCCGACGCCCTCCCAGCCGACGAACATCACGGGGAAGCTGGCGCCGAGGACGAGCACCAGCATGAAGGCGGCGAACAGGTTGAGGTACGAGAAGTAGCGGGCGTACTCGCTGTCGCGCTCCTCATGCATGTAGGCGGTCGAATAGACGTGGATGAGGAACCCGACGCCCGTGACGACGAGGATCATCACGGCGGCCAGCGGATCGAGGCGGAGCGTGAAGGGCACGGACAGGGCCCCGGACTCGATCCACGGCGCCACCTGCTGCACGATGCCGCGCTCGCCGGCCGGCAACTGGACGAGCGACCAGACGGACCAGGCCGACACGAGGAACGACGCGAACATCGCCAGGCAGGCCACGCCGCCGGAGACGGACTTCGCGAGGCGTCTTCCGATCGCGGCGTTGACCAGGAACCCGGCGAACGGCAGCAACGGAATGAGGAGCAGCACGGATCCCCTCACCACTTCAGGCTCGTGAACGCGTCCGGGTTGAGCGACTCGCGGTGCCGGAAGAGCGCGATGACCAGCGCCAGCCCGACGGCCGCCTCGGCCGCGGCGACGGTGACGACGAAGAACATGATGACCTGGCCGTCCACCGACCCCTGGAACCGGCCGAAGGCGATGAACGCGAGGTTGACGGCGTTGAGCATCACCTCGATCGAGAGGAGCACCGTGATCACGTTGCGGCGCAGGAAGACGCCCATCGTGCCGGTGGCGAACAGGATGGCGGACAGGAGCAGGTAGTAACCCAGAGGCATCGCGTTACGACTCCCGCCGGGCCAGCACGACGGCGCCGACCATGGCGACGATGATGAGAATCGACGTCACTTCGAACGCGAGCGAATAGTCCCGGTAGAGCACGTTGCCCAGCGCCCGCACGGACTGGAGCGCGGACGCGTCGGCCGCCGGGCCGCCGGGCCACGCACGGCTCACGCTGCGGGTCCGGGCAAGCGCCCAGCCCAGTTCGGCCACCAGCACCGCCGCCAGCACCGCGCCCGCGCGCAGCGGCGCGTGCGCGAGTCCCGCGCCGGCTTCCGCGTCGTCCTCCCGGTGCGCGTTGAGCAGCATCACGACGAAGAGGAAAAGCACCATGATGGCGCCGGCGTAGATGATGATCTGCACCACCGCCGCGAAGGGCGCGTCGAGGCCGATGTAGAGGCCGGCGAGCGCGGCGAACGACACGATGAGCAGCAGGACGCTGTGCATCGGGTTGCGGCCCAGCACGACGGCCAGCGAGGCCGCGACGGCCCCGGCCGCAAACAGGTAGAAGAGCAGCATCTCAGCCAAGGGCGATCACCCCCGCCGCCGTGAGGATCAGGTTGAGCGCCGCGAGCGGCAGCATCACCTTCCACCCGAACCGCATCAGCTGGTCGTACCGCAGCCGCGGCAGCGTCCACCGCATCCAGATGTAGAAGAACAGGATGGCGCCCGTCTTGACGAGGAACCAGATCCACCCGAGCGACTCCGGCAGGAACGGCCCGTGCCAGCCGCCGAGGAACAGGTCCGTCGCCACGGCGGCCGTCGTCACCATGTTGATGTACTCCGCGAGGAAGAACATCATGAACGGCGTGCTGCTGTACTCGGTGTGGTAGCCGGCCACCAGCTCCTGTTCCGCCTCGGGGAAGTCGAAGGGCGCGCGGTTCGTCTCGGCCACGCCGGCGATCATGAAGACGACGAAGCCGATCGGCTGCACGAACACGAACCAGCGCGGGATGAAGCCCAGCCAGGCGCCCTGCTGGGCGTTCACGATATCCGTCAGCGAGAGCGAGCCCGCGAGGAGCAGGACCGACGCCAGCGAGATGCCGTAGGACAGCTCGTAGCTGATCATCTGGGACGCCGAGCGGAGCGCGCCGAGCAGCGAGTACTTGCTGTTGGAGCTCCAGCCCGCCAGCACGATCCCGTAGATGCTGATCGACGTGATGGCGAAGACCACGAGCACGGCCACGTTGACGTCGGCGACCTGCAGGGAGATCGGCTCCTTCAACAGCCCGAACAGCGTCGTCTCGGCGCCGAACGGCACGACGGCGAACGCCGCGAAGGCCGCCGTGGCCGACAGGATCGGCGCGACGTAGAAGAGGACGCGGTCCGCGGCGGCGGGCTGCAGCGACTCCTTGAAGATCAGCTTGAAGACGTCCGCGAAGGGCTGGAGGAGGCCCTTCGGCCCCACGAGGTACGGCCCGTAGCGCTGCTGGATGAACCCCGCCACCTTGCGCTCCGAGTAGACCATCACGGCCGCGGCGAGGAGCAGCCCCACGAAGACCACAAGGACGATGCCGATCTGGGCGACGTACAGTGGAAGCATCAGTCGTCAGTAGCCAGAAGCCAGAAGCCAGTAGTCAGCAGGGCGACTTCGTCCCGAACCCCGAGTCTCGAGTCCCGAGTCCCGGCGCTTCACGCGTCCCGTCTCCACGCCGCGTGGAGGGGGCAGCGCCCTTCACGCATGTGCGCCTCGTACTCGTGCCGGAAGTGCTGCAGGGTGCTCAGCACCGGCGCCACCTCGGCGTCTCCGAACGGGCAGAGCGTCTTGCCGGTGATGTTGCGCGCCACGCTCTCGAGCAGGTCGAGATCGCGCAACTCCCCGTCGCCCCGCTCGATCTTCTGCAGGAGTCTCAGCATCCAGTCCGAGCCCTCACGGCAGGGCGTGCACTTGCCGCAGGACTCGTGACGGTAGAAGTGGATGAGGTTCTCGGCCGCCCACACCATGCACGTCGTATCGTCCATGACGATCATCGCGGCGGAGCCGAGCATCGACCCGGCCTTGACCAGTCCGTCGAAGCTGGCCGGCGCGTCGATGGCGTCCGGGAGGAGCACGGGCGTCGAGGACCCGCCGGGGATCACCGCCTTCAGCGCGCGGCCGCCGCGGATCCCTCCCGCATAGTCATAGATGAGCTGGCGCAGTGTCGTGTCCATCGGCGCTTCGTACACGCCCGGCGTCGCCACGTGCCCGCTCACGCAGAACAGCTTCGGCCCGGTGTTCTTGTCGGGCCCGATGGCGCTGAACCACTCGGCGCCCTTCACGAGGATGAGGGGCACGTTCGCGAGGGTCTCGACGTTGTTGATGACCGTGGGACAGCCGTAGAGCCCGACGACCGCCGGGAACGGGGGCCGCAACCGCGGCTGCGCGCGCTTGCCTTCCAGCGACTCGAGCAAGGCGGACTCCTCGCCCGCCTCGTAGGCGCCGGCGCCGCGGTGGACGTGGATGTCGCAGTCGAACCCGCTCCCCAGGACGTTCCGTCCCAGCCACCCCGCCGCGCGCGCCTCGGCGAGGGCCGCTTCCAGGACGCTGGCGACATGCAGGAACTCCCCGCGGATGTAGATGTAGCCCGTCTTCGCGCCGATGGCGTAGCAGGCGATTGCCACGCCCTCGATGACGAGGTGCGGGTTGCGCTCCATCAGCACGTGGTCCTTGAAGGTGCCGGGCTCGCTTTCGTCCGCGTTGCAGCACACGTACTTGGGCCTGGCGGAGTCCTTCGGGACGAAGCTCCACTTCATCCCCGTCGGGAAGCCGGCGCCGCCGCGGCCGCGCAAGCCCGACGCCTTGACGGCCTCGATCACCTGGCCGGGCTCCATCGAGAGCGCCTTCCGCAGCCCCTCGTAGGCGCCGTGCCGCCGCGACACCTCGAGGGTGTAGCTGTTCGGCTCGCGGACGAAGGGGGTCAGGACTGGATCCATGTTCATCACAAGGAGTCAGAAATGCGCGTTCACTTCCCTTCCACGCGAAGATGGCAGCCGCTCAGTCCCGCCATCCCCTTCTCCCGCAGGTCGTCCACCAGCTGCCCGGCGCCCTCGGGCGTCACGCACTCGTGCCAGTCATCGTTCACCATCACGACGGGCCCGCGATCGCAGGCCCCGAGGCACTCCACCTCCACGAGGGTGAACATGCCCGCCGGATCGGTCTCGCCGGGTTTGATGCCCAGCTTGCGCGCCAACACGTCCGTCACGCGCTCGGCCCCGTTCAGGGCGCACGACAGCGTGCGGCAGACCTGCAGGACGTAGGTTCCCACCGGCTTCGCCGAGAACATCGTGTAGTACGACACGACGTCCTCCACCTCCGCCGGCGTCACGCCGATGACCTCCGCCACGTGCTCCATGGCGCGGGCGCTCACGTACCCCTGCTGCTGCTGCACGAGGTACAGCGCCGCCAGCAGCGCCGATCGCCGGCGTTCCGGCGGGTACCGTCCGGCAATCTCCTCGAGGCGCGCGCGCCGCTCGGGCGTGAACACGAAGGGCCCGCCCGGCGTCGGCAACTCGCGCACCGACTGGTGGAACGCCGCGTCGTACGCCATCTTCGGGTGGAAGGTCACCGGTCCACGTCTCCCATGATGACGTCCGCGGACCCGATCACGGCCACGACGTCGGCGATCAGCCCGCCTTTCGCCATCGTCTCGATCGCCTGGCACGCCAGGAGCGACGGCGACCGCATCTTCACTCGCGACGGGCGGTTGCCTCCGTCGGAGACGACGTGGCACCCGTGCTCGCCCCGCGGCCCTTCGACCGGCACGTAGGCTTCGCCCGCGGGCACGGTGAAGCCCTGCGAGAAGATCAGGAAGTGCTGGATGAGCGCTTCCATCTCCGTGTAGACCTTGTCCTTCGGCGGGGGGACGACGCGGGTGTCGCTCGCCGCATGCGCGCCCCGCGGCGTAATGCGCTCCAGCGCCTGCCGGCACAGGCGCACGCTCTGGCGCATCTCGTCGACCCGCACCATGTACCGGTCGAACACGTCCCCGGCGGCGCCGATGGGCACGTCGAACTCGAAGGTCTCGTAGCCGCAGTACGGGAACGCCTTCCGCACGTCGTAGGCCACGCCGGAGGCCCGGGCGATCGGCCCGACCAGGCCCCAGGCCAACGCATCCTCCCTGGACAGCACGCCGACGCCGCGGGTGCGCTTGAGGAAGATCTCGTTCCTGGTCAGCAGGTCCTCGCACTCGTCGATCTTGCCCGGCAGGCGATCGAGGATCTTCGTGACGGCCTCGTGGAACCCGGATGGAAGGTCCTCGCGCAGGCCGCCCACGCGGATGTAGCTCGGGAACATCCGAAACCCCGCGATGAGCTCGTTCACGTTCAGGATGAGCTCGCGCTCGTTGAACGTGTACAGCATCACCGTGACGGCGCCGAGGTCCATCACGTGGGTCCCGAGCCAGACGAGGTGGCTGTTCAGCCGCTGCAGCTCGGCCAGCAGCACGCGGATCCACGTCACCCGATCCGGCATCTCGAGGCCGAGGAGCTTCTCGACGGCCAACGCGTAGGAGAGGCTGTTCGAGTGGGCGCTGAGGTAGTCCATCCGCTCGACGAGCGGGATGACCTGCTGCCACTTCTTCTGCTCCGCCGTCTTCTCGATGCCGGTGTGCAGGTAGCCGATGGTCGGCATGACGGACAGCACGGTCTCGCCGTCGAGCTGGAGCACCAGGCGGAGCACCCCGTGCGTACTGGGGTGCTGCGGCCCCATGTTGACCGTCAGGACCTCGGTGCGCAGCTCAGGCATACAGCTCCCGTTCGACGAGCTCGCACATCGCGTGCAGCAGCGTGCGGTGCACCTCCTGCGCACGCGCCGTCGACGCCGCCGGGACATTGATGTGGATGTCCGCGGCCGCGCCGAGCGCGCCGCCGTCCCGGCCGGTCAGGGCCACCGTGGTGAGGCCGCCCGCCCTGGCCGCGGCGAACGCCGCAAGGACGCTGGGTGACGCGCCGCTCGTCGAGATCCCGAGCAGCACGTCTCCTGCCTCGCCAAGGGCCTCCACCTGGCGCGCGAATACCTGCGCGTAGGAGTCGTCGTTGGCGACCGCGGTGAGAATCGAGGTGTCCGTCGTCAGGGCAATCGACGCGATGGCCCGGCGTTCGCGCTCGAAGCGGCCGACGAGCTCCGCCGCGAAGTGCTGGGCGTCCGCCGCGCTGCCGCCGTTCCCACAGGCGAGCAGCTTCCCGCCCCGCCTGATCGCCGCCACCATGGCCTCCGCGGCTGCCGCCGCCGGCGCGACCGCCGACTGGCAGCCCGCGTGCAGGCGAGCCGCCTCGTCCAGCCTGCGCGCAACGACCTCGGCGAAGGTGTCCGGCATCAGTCCCGGCCTCCCCGCGCGTGCCGGTCCTGTTCGAATCCGTTCCCTGAACTGCTCCTCCGTCACCTGCATGGGCTCGTAGGTCTTCACCGGCAGATTGACCTGCACCGGGTAGTCCTTGCGCAGCGGGTGCCCGACCCAGTCGTCGGCCGTGAGGATGCGCCGCAGGTCCGGGTGACCGTCGAACACGACGCCCAACAAGTCCCAGACCTCGCGCTCCAGGAAACCGGCCGACGCCCAGATGCCGGTGACGGACGGCACGTGAGGCCCGTCTCCGCCCGTCCTCACCTTGACGCGGAGCCGGGCCGGCACGTCCGGTGCCACGAGGGTGTAGTTGACCTCGAACCGCGGCTCCCGCGGCTGCTGGTCCACCCCGACGATGTCGACGAGCGCCGTGAAGCGGAGCGCCGGGTCGTCTCGCAGCGCGCGGCACACGGGAACGAGGCGATCGGCGGGAACGACTACGGTGGGCTGGTCAATCGCCGGCACGGCCTCGGCGCCCGATTCCGGCACGAGCCGGTTCAGCGCGCTCACGATGGCGGATGCGTCCATGGGTGTCAGGACCTGGCCGCGGGATAGCCGAACGCCCGCTGTTTGTCGATCTTGCGCTGCAGCGAGATGATGGCGTACAGGAGCGCCTCTGGGCGCGGCGGACAACCGGGCACGAACACATCGACGGGCACCACCTGGTCGCACCCCTGGACCACGGCGTAGTTGTCGAAGACGCCGCCGCACGACGCGCAGGCGCCCATGGAGATCACCCACTTCGGCTCCGGCATCTGGTCGTAGATGCGGCGGACGGCCGGCGCCATCTTCCGCGACAGCCGCCCGGCCACGATCATGAGGTCGGACTGGCGCGGCGAGGCGCGGAACACCTCCGCGCCAAACCGGGCGATGTCGTAGCGGGAGGCGGCCATCGACATCATCTCGATGGCGCAGCAGGCCAGGCCGAGGGTGACCGGCCAGATGGAAGACCGGCGGGCCCACTGCACGACCTTGTCGACGGTCGTCGTGAGAACCGGGATGTCCGCGTCAGGTGCCATCAGTCATCCGTCACAAAGGCGCCGGCGCCCGTCGTCCGGGGCGGCAGGGCCCGCCTACGAACGATTCCAGTCCAGCACGCCCTTCTTCCAGACGTACGCGTAGCCCGCCACCAGGATCACGAAGAACACCAGCACCTGGACGAACCCGAGCCAGCGCAAGTCGCGGACGGCCATCGCCCACGGGTAGAGGAAGGCCACCTCGATGTCGAACAGCAGGAAGATCATCGCGACCAGGTAGAACTTCACCGAGTGGCGCTCCCGGGCGTCCCCGACGGGCGGCATGCCGCACTCGTACGGCGCCGCCTTCTCGGGCGTCCGGTTCCTGGGCCCGAGGAAGCGCGACGCCACCATGGACACGGCGGCAAAACCCACGCCGAGAAACGCCAGCAGGACAATCGACAGCCAGCCTTGCATAGGTGACGTTCATGCTATCGGACGAGGGGTTGAAGGGGCAAGACAAAGTACCGGGATTCGGGACTTCCGCCTTCGCCAAGCGGCCCGCCGGCCGGCTTCGGCGGGACAAGCGGGACTCGGGGGGCAGGGTCCGATTATGGTACGGTGTAAGGCCACATGCGCGTTGCCTGGTTCAGCCCGCTGCCGCCGAGCCGCTCGGGCATTGCCGCGTACAGCGCCGAGGTGCTCGCCTGCCTGACCGGGCACGACATCGAGGCGTTCGTCGACGACACGGCCGGGCAGGACGCCGCCGGCCGGATCACGCCCGTCCCGGGCGCCGACATCCGCGGCGCGCACGAATTCGTGTGGCGTCGGGCGCGGCGGCCATACGACGTCGTCGTGTACCACGTGGGCAACGACGCCTCCCACGACTACCTGTGGCCGTACATGGTGCGGTACCCGGGCCTCGTGGTCCTGCACGACGCCCAGCTCCACCAGGCGCGCGCGCAGGCCCTCATCCGCCAGCGGCGGGAGGACGATTACACGGCGGAATTCGGTTATTGCTACCCCGGGGTTTCCCCGCTCGTCGCGGACCTGATCGTGGCCGGGCTCGGCGGTACGCTCTGCTACTTCTGGCCGATGGTGCGCATCCCGATCGAGTCGGCGCGCGTCGTGGCCGTCCACAACGCGTACCTCGCCCGGGAACTCACGCGCCAGTTCCCCGGCCTTGAGATCGTCCGCATCCATCTCGGTGTTCCGGACCCGCTCGCGTCACCATCCGCGGCGGTTCTCGATGTCCGGCGCCTTCACGGCATTCCGGAGGACGCGGTGGTCTTCGGGTCGTTCGGGCGCGTGACACCCGAGAAGGGGCTGACCGCCGTGCTGCGGGCGCTGGCGCAGGTCGCGGCGGCCGTTCCACGCCTCCGGCTGCTCATCGTCGGCGAGGCGCCGGCGTACTTCGATCTCGTGGCGCAGGCCCGCGAACTGGGTGTCGCGGAGTTCGTCATCCAGACCGGGTACGTGAGGGACGAGGACCTCGCGGCATACCTGTCCGCGGTCGACGTGTGCCTCAACCTGCGCTGGCCGACGGGCCGCGAGACGTCCGCGGCCTGGATGCGCTGCCTGGCGGCCGGAAAGCCGACCATCGTCACCGACCTGGTGCACCAGACCGACGTGCCGTCGCTCGACGTGCGGACGATGACCGTCGCGTCGGCCGGCCAGCCGGGCGCCGAACCGGTGTGCGTCCATGTCGAACTGGTCGACGAAATCCCCATGTTGCGCCTCGCCTTGAAACGTCTGACGGACGATGCCGCCCTCCGGGAGCGCCTCGGGGGCGCGGCCCGACGTTACTGGGCCGAGCAGGGCACGCTCGCGCTGATGGCGCGCGACTATGAGGGGCTGCTGGCGAAAGCCGCCGCGGCGCCGATCCCGCGCAGGCCCGCGGAGTGGCCCGCGCACCTGGCCGCAGACGGCTCGGCGCTGGCCCGCGCGCTGACCGCCGGGACCTGGGTGCCTTATCCATTTGACGTGCGTGCGGGCGAAGGCGCCCGTGATCGCCCGTAATCGCCCGGACGCCTGACCGAGGGGATGTGACCTATGTTTGCCGAGGACGAGATCGAGCGCCGGCGCCTCGACCGCGAGGCCGCCGACCGCGCCTACAACGACGCTCTGACGGCGCTGGACCAGGCGCTGCCGGCGCTGCCGGATCTGCCGCATCCTCCCGTGGTGTACGACGAGAGCCAGCTGCCGGCGCTCAACGAGCGGTGGGGCATCCTCGCCGCGGACCCCGCCGCGAGGCAGCGGGGGTGGCGGCAGCGCGTCACACGGCTGATCTGGGACCTGCTCGCGCCGGCCTTCGAGCGGCAGCAGCTGTTCAACTCGACGCTCGTCGATCACCTGAACCGGAACGTGGCCGCCCATCGGGCGAACCGGGCGTCGATCGCGGCGACGCTCGAGACCCTGCGCGGTGAGCTGGAGAAACTGCAGGCGTTCCACGCCAGGCTGATGCTCTATCTGCAGCACATCACGCGCTTCGTCGACACGAAGGACCGGAGCGAGCACGTCGCCAAGCTGGCCAACATCACCCGCGCCGGGCTCAGCGCGGTCGCGGACGAGTTCCGCCGGGACTGGGAGGCGATGGTGGCGCGCGAGCAGCGCTACATCGCGGCCGTCGACGAGCTGCGGACGAGCATCGGCGGCGTGCAGCAGACCGGGATGGTGTTGAAGCGGGAGCTCGAGCGGGTGCTGGCCGGAGGCGTGCATGCGCCTGCCCGGTCCGTGCCGGTCGCGGCCGTCCCGTCCGTGTCGGCGGACTCCCTGAACGCGTACAAGTACGTCGGCTTCGAGAACAAATTTAGGGGCTCGGAGCCGGCCATCCGCGCGCGGCTCGGCGAGTACGTTGCGCTCTTCGACGGCGCGCAGGACGTGCTGGACGTCGGATGCGGCCGGGGCGAGTTCCTGGCGCTGCTCGCCGAGAAGGGCGTCCGCGCCCGCGGCCTCGACATCAACCACGAGATGGTGGAGAGCTGCCGCGCGCTCGGGCTGGAGGCCGTCGAGGGCGACGCGCTCGCGTACCTCGACTCGATTCCGGACGCGTCGCTCGGCGGGCTGATCGCGGTGCAGGTGGTCGAGCACTTCCAGCCCCCGTACCTCGTGCGGGTGCTCGACACGGCGTTCCACAAGTTGAGGCCCGGGTCCAGCATCGTGCTCGAGACGCTGAACCCGGCCTGCTGGTTCGCGTTTTTCGACGCCTACATCCGCGACATCACGCACGCCTGGCCGCTGCATCCCGAGACGCTGAAATTCCTGACGGTGGCGTCGGGCTTCCAGCGCGTGGACGTGCGCATGCTGTCGCCCTACCCGGAAGACGCGAAGCTGCAGCCGCTCTGGCTGCCCCCCGAAGCGGACACCCTCGGCATGGCGAACCTCGCCCAGGTGTTCAACGAGAACGTGGCCAAGCTCAACGCGGTGATGTTCTCGTACCTGGACTACGCGATCGTCGCCGAACGGATCTAGAGCCTGTGAATGTGCGGCGCGTGGAACGCCTTCAGCGCGTTGCGCGAGTCCACGATGAGCGGGGCCTTCTCGACGAGCTCCTTGTAGTCGAAGACGTCGTGATCGGTGGTGATGACCACGCAGTCGGGCTTCGACGCCAGCGCGTCGGATGCCTGGATCGCCGAGAACGTGTGGCCGTCGGTCCTGAAGGACGGCACGAAGGGGTCGCTGTAGGTGACGATCGCCCCGCGGCGGATCAGGTGCTCGATGACATCCAGTGCCGGTGACTCGCGCATGTCACCCACGTTCTTCTTGTACGCGACGCCGTACACGTGGACGCGCGACCCGTTCACCGCCTTCTTCACCGAGTTGAGCGCGTCGGCGATTCGTGTCACCACCCATTCCGGCATCGAGCTGTTCACCTGCCCGGCGAGCTCGATGAAGCGCGCCTCGAAGCCGCTCTGCTTCGCTTTCCACGACAGGTAGAACGGATCGATGGGGATGCAGTGGCCGCCGAGCCCGGGCCCCGGGTAGAACGGCATGAAGCCGAAGGGCTTCGTCCGGGCGGCGTCGATCACCTCCCACACGTCGATCTTCATCCGGTGGCACATGAGCGCGAGCTCGTTCACCATCCCGATGTTCACCGACCGGAAGGTGTTCTCGAGCAGCTTCGCCATCTCGGCGACGACGGTCGAGCTGACCGGCACCGTTTTCGTCACGACCGATCCGTAAAGCGCGCAGGCGATGTCCGTGCTGGCCTGGTCGAACCCGCCGACCACCTTCGGGATGTCCTTCGTCAGGTACTGGGGATTCGCCGGGTCGACGCGCTCGGGGGAGAAGGCAAGGTAGAAGTCCCGGCCGGCCTTCAGGCCGGTCTCTTCGAGCATCGGCTTCACCAGTTCGTCCGTCGTGCCGGGGTACGTCGTCGACTCGAGGCTGACGAGCTGGCCCTTGCGCAGGTGCTGCTTCACCGCCTCGACCGCCTGGACCACGTACGACATGTCGGGGTCCTTCGTCTTGCGGAGCGGCGTCGGGACGGCGATGTCGATGCAGTCCATCTCGGCAAGCGACTCCATGCTCGTCGTCGCCTTGAAGTGGCCGGACGCCAAGACCTTGGCGAGGTCCGCCGACGGCACGTCGGGAATGTAGCTGCGCCCCGCGTTCAGTTCGCCGACCTTCCAGGTGTCCACGTCGAACCCGGTGACGTGGAACCCGCCCAGCGCGAGCTCGACCGCCAACGGCAGGCCGACGTACCCCAACCCGATGATGCCGACCGTGCAGTCCCGGTTCTGAACGCGTGCGAGCAGACTCATGGCGATCCTCTAGCGGGGTTTGGCCGGCTTGATGCCGGACAGCTTTTCGATGTCGCTCTCGACCATCATGCCGACGAGCCCGGCGAAGTCGACGGACGGCTGCCAGCCGAGCACCTGCCGCGCCTTCGCGGCATTGCCAATCAGGTGATCGACCTCGGCCGGGCGGAGGAAGCGGGGGTCCACCTCGACGTGCGTCTTCCAGTCGAGGCCGGCGTGCGCGAAAGCCACTTCCACGAGGTCCTTCACCGAGTGGCTCACGCCGGTCGCCACGACGAAGTCGTCCGCCGTCGGCTGCTGCAGCATCAGCCACATGGCCCGGACGTAGTCGGCGGCGTAGCCCCAGTCGCGATGCGCCTCGAGGTTGCCGAGGTACAGTTTGTCCTGCAGGCCGAGCTTGACCCGGGCGACGCCGTCGGAGACCTTGCGCGTGACGAACTCGAGGCCCCGTCTGGGCGACTCGTGGTTGAACAGGATCCCGGACGAGGCGAACAGCCCGTAGCTCTCGCGGTAGTTGACGGTGATGTAGTGCCCGAACACCTTCGACACGCCGTAGGGGCTCCGCGGGTAGAACGGCGTCAGCTCCGTCTGCGGCACCTCGCGCACCTTGCCGAACATCTCGCTCGACGAGGCCTGGTAGACCTTGATCTTCGGGTTCACCCGGCGCACCGCGTCGAGGACGCGGGTCACGCCCTGGGCGTTGAACTCGCCGGTCAGGAGCGGCTGGTCCCACGACGCCGGGACGAAGGACATCGCGGCAAGGTTGTAGAGTTCGTCGGGCTCGTTCTCCTCGATCGCGTGGATCAGCGACAGCTCGTCGAGCATGTCGGCCGGATGGAGTCTGATACGATCGAGCAGGTGCGCGATCCGGTCGTAGTTGGGATGGCTCAGGCGCCGGATGATGCCGGTGACCTCGTATCCCTTGTCGAGAAGCAGTTCGGCCAGATACGACCCGTCCTGACCCGTGATGCCGGTGATAATGGCGCGCTTGGGCATGTCTTCGTCCTTCTATCGGCGGGAACGTTTTATCGTAGTAGGTTCCCTCGCGGCGGCGCAAGACGGGCCCGGGGCGCGACCGCGGCCGGGTCATGAGGCGTCCACATGGAAGCGATCGACGTCGTCGTGATCGGCGGGGGCGTGACGGGCCTGGCTTCGGCGGCGGCGATCGCCGCAGGCGGCCGTGAGGTCTGCGTCGTCGAGCGGCACCCCAGGCCCGGCATGGACGCGAGTTCGCACAACAGCGGCGTCATCCACGCGGGCATCTACTACCCGCCCGGATCGCTGAAGGCCCGGCTGTGCGTCGAGGGCGCGCGGGAGCTGTACGCGTTCTGCGCCCGGCGCGGGGTCCCTCACGCCCGTTGCGGCAAGCTCATCGTCGCCCTCAACGGGCGCGAAGCGGACGCGCTGGACGGGCTGGCGGCGCAGGGGGCGGCCAACGGCGTGAAGGGCCTCGCCATCGTGGACGGCGACGCCATCCGGCGGCGCGAGCCGCACGCGGCCGGCGTGGCGGCCCTGTTCTCGCCGGACACCGGGCGCGTGGAGCCCGAGGCGCTCGCCCACGCCCTCGCCGCCGAGTGCGGCGACGCCGGCGCCCATCTGCTCAAGGGCACGCCGTTGGTCGGTGCCGACAGGGCGCCGGACGGGATCGTCCTGCACACGGAGCGGGAGCTGATCCGCGCCCGCGTGGTGGTGAACGCGGCGGGGGTCTTCGCTGACCAGGTGTCCGCGATGCTCGGGGGAGAGACGTTCACCATCCACCCTTGCCGCGGCGAGTATGCGGAACTCACGCCCTCGCGGAGCGATCTCGTCAACGCCCTGGTCTATCCCCTTCCCAACCCCGACGGCCATGGTCTCGGCGTGCACCTGACAAGAACCACCAGGGGTAGCGTGCTCGTGGGACCCAACGTCCGCCACCAGGTCAGCCGCCATGACTACGAATCCGGGCGCACGCCGCTGCACCTCTTCCTGGAGGCGGCGCGGCGCCTTCTGCCGGAGCTCACCGCTCGAGACCTGACGCTGGGCGGAAGCGGCATCCGGCCGAACCTGAACGGGCCGGATCAGCCCTTCGCCGACTTCCTCATCCGGCGTGATCGCGTCAACCCGCGGGTCGTCCAGGCGGCGGGCATCAGCTCGCCCGGCCTGACCGCGTGCCTAGCCGTGGGACGGATGGTTGCATCCCTGGTGGAAGACGCCCTCTGAAGGTGCGGAAGGTGGGGTCAGATGCGGATCTGACCCTGTTACGCGCGCAGGTACCGGGCCAGCGCGTCCTGCCAGGTCGGCATGAGGATGCCCGCGGCCCGCAGCCGCGCGCTGTCGAGGGCGGAGTACTTCGGCCTGTGCGCCCTCAGCGCGATCCCGTCCAGGGTGACGGGCTTCAGCCGCGGCTCGCGGTCCAGCAGGCGGGCCATCTCCATCGCGACGTCGTACCAGCTGCAGGCGCCGGCATTGACGCAGTGGTAGAGGCCCGCGTCCGCGCCGGAACTCAGCAGTTGGCGCGTTGCCGCGGCCACGTCGGGCACGTAGGACGGCGAGACCGTGCGATCGACGAACACCGGGACCTCGGCCCCCGCTTCGATCCCGTCGAGGATCCCGTCGAGGCTGCCCCGGTGTCCCGAGCCCCGTTCGAACCCGCCGAACAGGCTTTCGACCCGCAGCACGAATCCCCGGTGCGCCTCGAGGGCGAACCACTCGCCCAGCAGTTTCGACGACGCGTAGACGCTCAGGGGGTTCGGCGCGTCGTCCTCGGTGTAGGGGCGGACGCCCGTGCCGTCGAACACGAAGTCGCTGCTGTAGTGGACGAGGACGGCTCCCGCGCCGTCGGCGGCCCTGGCCAGGGCGCGCACCGCGAAGGCGTTGACCTCCAGCGCGCGCACCGGCCGGTCCTGGGCCCCGTCCACGTCGTTGTCGCTGGCGCAGTTGACGATGACGTCCGGGCGCTCCGCCGCGATGCGCGCGCCCACCGCGCGCCCGTCGGTGACATCGAGGTCGGCGTGCGTCAGCGCGATGAGATCGGAATCGCGGGCGAAGTCGTCGCGGATCGCGCGGGCCAGCCGGCCTTCCGCGCCCGTCACCAGCAGCCGGCGGCGGGTCACGGCCGGTTCAGCGCCTCGGCGATGACGTCCACCACGTAGCGCTGTTGGTCCAACGCGAGCTCGCCGTAGACGGGGAGCGCGAGGGTCTCGCGCGCGGCAGCCTCGGCGTGCGGGAACTGGCCGGTCCGGTAGCCGAGGTACGAGAAACAGGCCAGCTCGTGGAACGGCACGGGGTAGTAGACCGCACAGCCGACGCGGCGCGCCTCGAGAAGGGACTTGACGCCGTCGCGATCCGGCACGCGCACGACGTACTGGTTGAAGATGTGACGGCGGTCGGGCAGCACGGTCGGCCGGACGACGCGATCCGCCAGGCCGGCGCCGGCGAACAGGTCGTCGTAGCGCGCGGCGTTCCGCTGCCGGGCCTCGGTCCAGCCGGCGAGGTGGGGCAGCTTCACGCGCAGGATGGCCGCCTGGAGCGCGTCGAGGCGGAAGTTTCCTCCGATCACGTCGTGGTAGTACTGACGATCCGCGCCGTGGACCCGCATCCGGCGGAGCGACGCGGCCAGCGCGGCGTCGTTCGTCGTGACGAGGCCGCCGTCCCCGAACGCGCCGAGGTTCTTGCTCGGGAAGAAGGAGAAGCAGCCGGCGCGGCCGAATCCCCCCACCATCCGGCCCTTGTATGCGGCACCGATGGCCTGGGCCGCATCCTCGACGACGGGCACGCCGGCGCGCGCGGCGGTGTCGAGAATCGGATCGAGATCGGCGCTCTGCCCGTAGAGGTGGACCGGGATGATGGCTTTCGTGCGCGGCGTGATCGCCGAGGCCACCGCCGCGGGATCGATGTTGTAGCTGACCGGATCGATGTCGCAGAGCACGGGCGTGGCCCCGAGGCGCGCGACGCATCCGGCCGTGGCGAAGAACGAATAGGTGCTCGTGACCACTTCGTCGCCGGGCCCGACGCCGAGGGCCATCATGGCGAGCAGCAGCGCGTCGGTGCCCGACGACACGCCGACCGCGTGCGCGACGCCAAGGTAGGCCGCGAGCTCGTGTTCGAGCCCCTCGACCTCGGGGCCCAGGATGAACCGCTGGCTGTCGCAGACCCGGGTCACCGCCTCGACAAGTTCGCGGCGAATCGGGCGGTACTGCGCCTGCAGGTCGAGCATCGGCACCTCCGCCGTGCGCGCCGGCTGTCCTGCGCCTGTCGTCGTCATCGGGCGGTCTCCAGGAGCGCGGGTCGCACTAGCGCCCGACGATGCGGGGCTCGCCCCAGACCGCGAAATCGTTCCGCCTGTCGGCATCGTCCCTCGGCGGGCCGGGGTCGGTGTTCAGGTTGATCTCCACCAACTGGCCCTCGTACGCCGAGAGGTCGATCGTCGCCGACATCCAGCGCCTGTCGCGCTCGCGCCCCTTGGGGTTGACGACTTCTCTCAGGTACTCCTCGTAGGTGCGCCCGTCGGACACGCCGGCGCGGAACTGGACGCCGTTGCCCTCGGCGTCCCACGCGTCCTGTCGCACGGCGAAGTACACCTGGAGGGTGCCGCGGCGTGGGACCTCGACCTTCCACCGGATCCGCGAGTAGGGCGGCGCGAAGATCGCCTTGTGGGTCTGGCCCTCGAGGGTGACGTCCTTCACGGTGAACGGCGCCTCGCCGGGATCGGTCCAGGTCGTCGTCTTCTGGACGTCCGCCAGCTGGCTGACGAGATCGACGGCCACCGCGTGGCTGCCCTTCCCGAGCCTCCAGTAGGCGACCACCGCCACCACGATCGCGAGCACCGCCAACCCGGCGACGACCTTCTTGTTGTTCAGCACGGGAGCCACTCCTCTTCCAATGCGGCAAAGCCGAAGCGTAGCATCCGGCCCGAGCGCGCCGCAAGGTGCGTCAACGTCCCCGCTCCTTGATGGCGGCGCGGGTTTCGCGGTCCACCTCGCGGCGCCTGATCGTCTCCCGGCGGTCGTAGTCCTTCTTGCCCTTGGCGAGGCTGATGGCGATCTTCACGCGCCCGTTCTTGAAGTACATGCGGACGGGCACCATCGTCATGCCGCGCTCGGTCGTCTTGCCGATGAGCTTGCGGATCTCCTGCCGGTGCAGCAGGAGCTTGCGCGGGCGGAGCGGCTCGTGGTCCGCGTAGCCGCGGCTGCTGTACGCGCCGATGTGCACCCCGTGGACGTAGACCTCGTCGTGATCGGCGCGCGCGAAACTGTCGCGCAGGTTGACCCGTCCCTCGCGGATCGCCTTCACCTCGGTCCCCACGAGGGCCATGCCGGCCTCGAAGGTCTCGATCAGATGGTAGTCGTACAGGGCCTTCCGGTTCTCGGCGATGATGCGCTCGGCCTTCTTCCGGTCGGCCGCCTTGCCCGCGTCCTTCGCGCTCACGTCCGGCCTCCGGGGGCTGCCGCCCCGCCGGAACGCGGCGGGTGCGCGGCCAGCCGTGCGGCGAGCCTGATCGCCTCGACCAGGCTCCCGTGATCGGCGACGCCCGTGCCGGCGATATCGAAGGCGGTGCCGTGATCGACCGACGTCCGGATGATGGGCAGGCCGAGCGTGACGTTGACGGCCTTCCCGAACGCCAGCAGCTTGACGGGAATCAGTCCCTGGTCGTGATAGCACGCGATGACGGCGTCGCACTCGCCGCGGGTGGCGCGCACGAACACCGTGTCGGCCGGGTACGGCCCCGAAACGGCGATGCCGTCGGCGCGGCACGCCGCGATGGCCGGCCCCATCACGCGCTGTTCCTCGTGCCCGAGCACGCCGCCCTCCCCCGCGTGCGGGTTGAGGCCGCAGACGGCGAGGCGCGGCTCGGCGAACCCGAAGCGGGGAAGCTCCCGCGCCGTCAGCCGGATGACCTGCTCGAGCAGCGCCCGCGTGAGCAGCCGCGGCACCTCGGCCAGGGGCACGTGAATCGTGGCGAGCACCACGCGGATCGCGTCGGCGTGGAACATCATCGCGACGAAGGGGGCGCCGGTGAGGTGCGCCAGGAGCTCGGTGTGCCCGCGCCACGGCAGTCCCGCCATCGCGAAGGCCTCTTTGCTGATGGGCGCGGTGGCCAAGGCGTCCACCCCGCCTGCCGTCACCGCGGCGACGGCCTCCACGATCGCGTCGTACGCCGCGCGGCCCGCCTCCGCGGAGAGGCGGCCGGGAGGAAAGCGCGCCAGGCCGGCGGGGCCGAACAGCACCGGCGTGCAGACGCTGGTGACGCGAGGATCCTCGGCCGCCTTCGCGGCGATCTCCGGACCGATGCCCGCCGGGTCGCCCACGGTGACCGCGATGCGCGGGAGATTCATCGGCCGCGGCCCGGCGCCGGCGCGCCGCCGATGGACCCGCCCGGCGGCGCCGCGTGGTCGCCCGCGCTCCCGGGGTACGATTCGTCGCGGGACGCCGCGACCGCCGTGTGGTTCAACTCGTATCGCAGGCAACACTTGAGCCGCCCGCACAGGCCCGACAGCCTCGACGGGTTGAGCGCCAGATCCTGCTGCTTGGCCATCTTGATCGACACGGGCTCGAACGACTTCAGCCAGGTGCTGCAGCACAGCGGCCGCCCGCACGTGCCGTAGCCGGCGAGCAGCCTGGCCTCGTCGCGCACGCCGATCTGGCGCAGCTCGATGCGGGTCTTGTATTCCGAGGCCAGCTCGCGGACCAGCTCGCGGAAGTCCACGCGCTCGTCCGACGTGAAGAAGAAGACCAGCCGCGATCCGTCGAACAGTTGCTCGACACGGGTCAGCTTCATCGCCAGGCCCCGCTCGCGGATCTTCATGACGCAGAGCCTGAAGGCCTCGCGCTCGCGCTGCTCGTGGCGCTGGCGCAGGGAGTGATCCTGCTGATTGGCGCGCCTGAGGATGCGCGGGGCCTGCTCCGCGTTCCCGCACCTGCAGGCGAGCGCCGACGGCCGGGCCAGGATCGACGCCAGCATCGGCCCCGAGTCCGTTTGCACCACCACGAGGTCGCCGTCGGCGAGCGGAGGCTCGGCGGCGCACGCGAGCGCCACCCTCGTCCATCCCGACGGGATGGCCCTCACCGCCACGACGGCGCCGGGAATGCCAGCGCTCATAGGCCCCTGCATCTATGGCCGTCGGCGGCGCCGCCGTCAGAGCTGGAGCGCGAGCCAGTCCACGACGATCTTGGAGCTGGCATTGTGGCGCTCCAGCGCCACCAGCGAACGCCCGACAGCGGAAAACGCGCGCCCGAGCCGGTCCCGGTCATAGCGCCTCGCCAGGGGTTCCAGGTCGGCCCTGAGATCGAGGTTGACCAGCGCCGCGTCGGATGCGCGGGTTGTCAACACGGTCATGTCCCGCAGCAGCGATCCCATCGCCCGCAGGCACCCGGCAAGCGACCCGCGGTCGGCCTGCCCCTTGCCTTCCTTGTCCTTGCCCTTCCGGCCCGCCGACTTCAGGAGCGCCGCGCCCACCGCGAGGCGCGCGCGGACGTCCGGTGCGTGCGCCGCCTCCGCGAGGACCCCCATCGCCACGGCGCGCACGTCCTCCAGGCCGCCGGTCCCTGCCTGGAGCGCCCTCGCCAGGCTGCCGCCGGCGAGCGCGGCTGCCTGCCTCGCGTCGTGCTCCCCGTACCCATGGCGCGCGGCCAGTGCCGCCGCAATCTCCCCGGCCGCGAGCGGCGCGAACCTCAGAACGCAGCAGCGCGAGCGAACCGTCGTCAGCAGGAGGCTGGGCCGCGACGTCACCAGGATGAAGACGTTCCGGGGCGGCGGCTCTTCGAGAGTCTTGAGCAGGGCGTTCTGCGCGAACTCGCCGAGCAGGTCCGCCTGATCGACGATGACGACTCGCGAGCGGCCCTCGAACGGCCGGTAGGCCGTCTGAGCAACCACGTCGCGGACCTGATCGACCGTGATGGACCCGCCGTCCTCAGGCTGGACGAGCCTGACGTCCGGATGCAGGCCGCGGGCGATCTTCCCGCACGACGGGCAGGCCCCACAGGCATCCCGTTGTCCGCCGTCGCCGTCGATCACAGGGTCGAGGCAGTTGAGCGCTTGCGCCAGCGCCAACGCCATCTGCCGTTTGCCCACGCCATCGGGCCCCGCGAAGATGAGGCTCGGCGGCAGCGCCCCGGACTGGACGGCTCGCGTCAGCAACCGCTTCAAACGACGATGGCCGACGATCTCGCGGAAGGTCATGGAAGGCAAGTAGTTACGGGAATGCTACCACAACGGGGGTTGGGGGCTGGGGGCTGGGGGCCAGGAACCGGGACTCGGGGCTCGGGACTCGGGATTCGGCGCCCGTCACGGACGGGGCAGGAGGAACGCTTTCAGGGCAAGGAGGGCCAAGGCGGCGCCAACGCCGAGCACGGAGCGATACTCCTTGTTGCGCAGCACGCGGGCCCAGCTGAACGGCCGGCCCGCGGTCCCCGACACGCCATGGCAATAGTCGTCGTACTCCGCGCCGAACTTCCGGCGGAGGAAGCGTTCCTCGGTTCGGATGGCTGCGTGCAGGGTGGCCGCCAGATACAACAAGATGAGGCCCGTCACGATCAGGCTCGCGCCGGCGATGCAGACGCCGACGCCCATGATCGACGACCCCACGTAGAGCGGGTGGCGGAACCACCGGTACGGCCCGGACCTGGTGACCTCCCTGCTCTTCTCGAGGTGCCCGGCCGCCCAGATGCGGAGCGCTTGTCCGACAACGGCCACGGCGGCTCCGGCGGCGAGCGATCGCCAGGTCGGCCGGGCGAGCAGCAGGGCGAGCACGCCAGTCCCGAACCCAAGCGGCACGCGGGCGCGAGCGAGGCGCGCGAGGAGTTCATCCACGCGGCACTCCATCTCCCAGCCGGCGATCGATGGCGGCGGCAACCTCAGTGGCGGTGATGCTGTCGATGCACGGCGTCGCGCGCCGGCACCGTCGCTTGTGGTGGCACTCGCACTCGTCGAACCGGGACAGGCAGACGTCCGCCGGGTCCCAGGGGCCGTTCCGGGACGGGTTGGTCGGGCCGAAGACCCCGACGATTGGCGTGCCGGCGGCAGCCGCCAACTGCAGCGGCCCGGTGTCCCCGGCCGCGAACACGGCCGCCGCGCGGGCGATGGCCAGGAGGTCGGCGACGCTCGTCGCGGGCCCGACGCGTGCCGCGCCCTCGGACGCGGCGACGACCTGTTCCGCGCGTTCCCGCTCGCCGGGACCCCACACGACGAGCGACGCCAGGCCGTGGCGTCGGCGAAGGTGGGCCGCGATCGCGCCGAAGCGCTCACCGGGCCACTGCTTGTTGGGCCAGCCGGCGCCGGGGTTGAGCACGGCGAACGGCGCCCCATCATCGAGGCCCAGGTCCGCCCTCGCCGCGTCGAGCGCGGGCGACGCCGGCACGTCGAGCGGGAACGCCACGCGGTCCGTGCGCGCGCCGAGCGCTGCCACGAGCGACAGGTTCTTCCGGATCACGTGGCCGCTGTCGTCCCCGCGCACGCGCATCGTGTAGAACAGGCTCGCTGCCGGCTCTCTCAGTTGTGCGGCGACGAAGCCCGCCGTCGTGCGGGCGCCCGCGGACCGGGCGAATCCGGCCGACTTCAGCAGGCCCTGCAGGTCGATCGCGATGTCGTACTTCGCGGCGCGAAGCGCGCGCACCACACGGGACAGCGATCCGCCGCCGGGCTTCCCCACGACGATCACGTGATCAACGACGGGCACGAGCGCCGGCAGCGCCTGGTAGCGCGCGTCGACCAACCAGTCGATCCGCGCGTCGGGCCAGGCGGCCCGCATGGCCGCGACGGCCGGCAGCGCATGCACGAGGTCGCCCAGGGCGCCGAGACGCACGACGAGAATCGATCGCGCCATTCAGCGACCCGCCAGCCGCGACAGCAGGTCGCGCGTCGAATGATCCTTCGGATCGCCCACGATGGCGGTGCGCCCGCCGTAGGACTCCACGATTGGCCGCTCCGGCACGGTTTCCACGGTGTAGTCGGTGCCCTTGCAGTGGACGTCGGGCTTGAGGCGCAGCAGAAGGTCGCCGACCGTCCGCCCCGAGAACAGGACCACGTAGTCGACGCACCGCAGGGCGGCAAGGAGCTCAGCCCGGTCCGCCTCCTGCATCACCGGCCGCCCCTCGCCCTTGAGCATCCTCACCGACCGATCGTCGTTGATTGCGACAATGAGGATGTCGGCCTCGGCCTTGGCGCCCTCGAGATACCGGATGTGGCCGATGTGCAGGAGATCGAACACGCCGTTCGCGAGCGCGATCGTGCGCCCCGCGGCGCGATCGGCCGCGACAACCTCCTGCAATCGCTCCAGCGTGACGATGGCGGCCATAACGTCAGCGCACCGGGTGATCGAACAGCCAGACAGCGGCGCCAATCAGGTCCTCGCAGACGGCGTCGGCCGACATCCCGGGCGGAGGTCTGAGCGCCTCGGTCGCCCCGTAGCCGGTCTTGACGAGAATGCCGCGGGATCCGACGGCTCGGGCGACGCTGATGTCCCGCCAGCGGTCGCCGATGACGACGGACCGGGGAAGGTCGATGTCGAGGTCCGCGGCCGCCCGGAGCGCCAAGCCGGGCTTCGGCTTCCGGCAGTCGCAGTCGACACGGTACTTCGCCACCTCGGCGTCGGGCAGGTGCGGGCAGTAGTAGTGGCCGTCGATCGCCGCGCCGCCGAGTTTCGCCCGGTTGGAGAGGTACTCCGCGAGCGTGGCCACGAAGTCCTCGTCGTACATCCCGTGGGCAACGCCCGCCTGATTGGTGAGGATGACCGCGAGGTAGCCGGCTTGCCTGAACAGGCGGATGGCGTCGATCGCGAAGGGATACAGCTCGAACCGCTCGAGGCGATCGACGTACCCCGCATCGAGGTTGATCGTGCCGTCGCGGTCCAGGAACACCGCCGGTCGTTTCATCTTCACACCATGTCCTCGACGGCGCGGACGACGTCGCCGGCGCCGGTGCCCATCATGCACCGGTGATCCAGCGGGCACTCGCGCAGCATGCACGGGCGGCACCACGCGTCCGCGGCCAGCACGCGCGCGCGACCGCCCAGAGGGGCGGTGGCGCGCTCGTCCGTCGGCCCGAACACGGCCACGACGGGGATGCCGATGGCGGCGGCCAGGTGCATGGCGCCCGAGTCGTTCGAGACGAACGCCGCACAGTGCGCCAGCACGCCGGCGAGTTGCCGCAGGCCGGTCGAGCCGGTGAGGTTCAGCGCCGCGGGCCGGCCGGCTCCTCCGCCGATCTTATCGAGTTCGGCCTCGATTGCGTACGCCGCGGGCCGGTCCGCCGCAGACCCGATGAGCACCGCGGCAGTGCCGCGCGACTGCCGGAGGAGTTCGGCGACGGCCGCGAACCGGTCGGGCGGCCACCGTTTTGCGCCGCCGTAGGCCGCCCCCGGCGCCAAGCCGAGGAGCGGCATGCCCGGCGTCCAGCCGTGCTCCGCGAGAATCGCCCGTGCCGCAGCGAGCGACGCCTCGGGCACGTCGAGGCGAGGCTCGCGAGGCCCGTTCTCGACGCCGGCCGCAGCGACGAGGCGCCGATAGTAGTCCGCCTGGTGCACCGGTCTGCGCGACCGCGGCACCGCCTGGGTCAGCAGCCACCGGCGCAGGTTCAAACGGTAGCCGAGTCGGGCGGGAATCCCGGCACGGCGGGCGACGAGCGCCGCTCGGAAAGAGTTGGGCAGCACCACGGCCAACCCGGCGCGCACCTCCCGCACGGCGTCGGCGCTCGCGCGGATGCCTCTCCATCCCCGCACGCCGCGAGACGCCGGGATCGTGACGACGTCGTCAATCCCCGGCACCAGCGACCACAACTCCGCCACGCTCGGGCGCGAGGCCACGACGAGCCGCCCGGTTCCCGGATGCCGGCGGAGGTCGGCCACGGCGGGCAGCGCCATCACGGCGTCGCCGAGCCAGTTCGGCGAGAACACCAGGGTGGTCATCCGCCGTCTCGGTCCTCCTCGCGAGCGGCGAGGGGAAACATGCCGGGATCGGACGAATCGGGCATCGCGGCGTCGCGCCAGCGGCGGTGCATCCACAGCCAGGCCTCGGGACGCCGGCGGACCTGCATCTCGAGCACGTCGGTACACCGCTGCGTGAATTCGCGAATCGCCTCCGGCGAGTCGTCCGCGGGCGGCGCAACGGGATGCTCGTAAATCAGCCGGTAACGGCCGGCCGACAGCGGCAGCGCGAAGACCGGGACGACCGGCGCCCCGGTCCGCAGCGCCAGGACGGCCAGCGCCAGCGTCGTGGCCGCCGGCCGATCGAAGAAGTTCACGGTGACCGCATCCGGGGCCTGGATGTGCTGGTCGATCAGCATCGCGACGCCATGGTTCGCGCCGAGGGCCTTCAGCACGCGGCGCAGCGCGCCCCGCCGGTAGATGACGTAGTTGCCCGTGCAGCCGCGCAGCCGCTCGAGGAAGACGTGCAGCCGGCGGTTGTCGAGCGGTCGCGCCAGGACGCCGATCGGGGCGACGGCCGCGCCGTGGGCGATGGCCTGGATCTCCCAGTAGCCGAAGTGGCCCGTGAAGTAGAGCACACCTCGCCCGAGCGCCTGGGCGGCGCGCACCCGATCCTCGCCCTCGAGCTCGACCCGCGAAAGCATCTGCTCGCGCGACAGCCCGCTGAACTTCAGCAGCTCGAAGAGCAGCCGGCCGAAGTGCCCGAACACCCGCCGCACGAGGGCCCGCCTCTCTGGCGCGGGCTTGCGCGGGAACGCGGCGTTCACGTTCGCCAGGGCGATGCGCCGGTGGCGGCGATCGCACACGTAGAAGCAGAAGCCGAGCGCGGTACCCAACGCCCGCACGGCGCGCCACGGCAGGATGCGCGTGACGCCCGTCATCATCACGACGAGCGCGTACTCGACGGCGTAGCGCAGGCGCTTCATGACCGGCCGCCTTCCGCGAGCGCCCGCTCGGCCGCGAGCCGGTCGCCGAGCCACTGCCGGAACGCCGGCTCGGGCTCGATGCGCACGACGAGCGGCACCCACAGCAGCGGCAGCGGCAGCGGCCGGAGCGGCAGGATCCGCATCACGTCCTTTTCGGTCGTGACGAGCGCCAGGGCGCCCTGCGCCCTGGCGGCCGCCGCGAGGGCCGCGACGTCCCGCGCGGTGTAGCGGTGATGGTCCGGGAACGGCGTGGTGCCCGTCACGTCCCAGCCGAGTGTCCGCAATTCCGAGAAGAACCGACCCGGCCGCGCAACGCCGGCGAAGCCGTGCACGGGCCCGGCGGCCGCGACGTCGACCTCGACGCTTGCCTCGAAGACGTCGAGCCTCCGGGGCGAGCCTGTCTCGCGCACCAGGCGGAATGCCGTCGTCACGCCGAGCCGACCCGCGAGCGTGTCGACCTGTTCCGCGGTGGCGTCCGTCACGAGCAGCGCGTCGGCGAACGCGGCGGCATCGAGCGACTCGCGGAGTCTGCCCATCGGCAGCGTCCGTGGATCCGTCACGTCGTCAGGCCCCACGATCAACAGGTCGGTCCCGCGCGCCAGCCCGAGGTGCTGAAACCCATCGTCGAGCACGTGGACGGTTGCGCCGAGGTGCAGTTCCGCGAGGCGGCCGGCGAGGTGGCGGTCGGCCGACACCAGCACCCGGGCGCGATCCGCCGCGCGGGCCAGCATGAGGGGCTCGTCGCCGCTCCTGTCGAGATCGGCGCGCAGGCGCTCGCCGTCGGACACCACCACGACGCCGTCCGGCGCCGCGCGGCGGCCGTATCCTCGGCTGAGAATCGCAGGCCGCTCGCCCATCGCCTCCAGCAGGCGCGAGATGTACGCCACGGCCGGCGTCTTGCCGGTGCCGCCGACCCGCAGGTTCCCGACGCTGATGACCGGCCGCTGCAGGCGCCGCCGGCGCCCGGGCCGCCGGTAACTCCGGCGCCGGGCCGCTGCGAACGCCGCATAGATCGATCCCAGCATGCGTTGAAACCTCAGCGAGCGGCCGGGAACGGCAGGACGCGTTCGCCCGCCGGATCCGGCACCGGCAGGACCCGGGCAATCGCATCGAGCGTCCGCTGCTTCGCTCCGCGGTTGGCCTCCACGATGGCGCGCGCCGCGTTCCCCATCCGCTCGCGCTCCGCGGTGTCCGAGATCAGCCTGATGAGCGCGTCTCCGAGCTCGCGGCCCGAGCGGACCTGAACGGCCGCGCGGCCCTCCAGGAACGCCGACGCGATCTCCGCGAAGTTGTGCATGTGCGGCCCGAAGACGATCGCCTTCCCGAAGGCCGCCGGCTCCAGGATGTTGTGCCCGCCGATGTTCACCAGGCTGCCGCCGACGAACACGGCGGTGGCCGCCTGGTAGACCTGCGCCAGCTCGCCGATCGTGTCGAGCACGACGACGTCGGCTTTGACCTCCTCGTCGATCGCCAGCGCCGAGCGCCTTGCCGTCTTGAACCCGCGCTCGACGGCGCGGGCCTCGGCGTCACCGAAATGCTCCGGCCGGCGCGGGGCGAGGACGAGGAGCGGGCTGTGGGCGAGGGTCCGCACGCGCTCGAAGGCATCCAGCACGATTTCGTGCTCGCCCGGCATCGTGCTGCCCGCGACGACGATGGCCCGCTCCTCGGCCACGCGGAGGAAGCGCAGGACGCGCCCGTCTCCGCGGCCCGGCGCGGCGGCCTGCAGCGCGTCGAACTTCAGGCTGCCGGTGACCGTGATCGAATCACGCGGCGCCCCCAGTTCGGCGAGCCGGCCGGCGGTCTCCTCTCCCTGGACGCAGAAGAGATCGACGAACGCCAGCACTCGTCTGAAGAGCGGCCGGACGAGGCGATAGCGCGGGAACGAGCGCGCCGAGACCCGGCCGTTGACGACGACCGTCCTGACGCCCCTGGCGCGGCACTCCCGCAGGAGGTTCGGCCAGATCTCGGTCTCCATCATCACGAAGAGCTGCGGTCTGACCGTGTCGAGCACCCGGCGCCCGATCACGGCCAGGTCGATCGGGAAGTAGAAGATGCCGTCGGCCATCTGGAAGTTCTGGCGCGCCACCTGCTGTCCGGTGATCGTGGTGGTCGAAACGAACAGGCGCAGGCGGGGATACCGTTCCTTGAGGCCGGCGGCGACGGCCCGCGCCGTCAGCGCCTCCCCCACGGAGACGGCCTGGATCCAGATCGAGGGTTCGCGGTCGGGGTTGAGCGACACCGGCAGGAGCCCCAGGCGTTCCGGCAGGTTGACCGCGTATTTCCCGTGCCGGATCCAGTGGTAGAGGAAGTACGGCAGCGCGACGGCGAAGACCAGCAGCGTCGCGAGGCTGTAGAGCAGGTACATGGGCCGCTCCAAGATACCACGCCGGTTTGACCACTCCGCAACCCCTTCACTACAATCAGGGTTTTGCAGCTGAAGGAGTGACCATGGCAATCAAAGTCGGTATCAACGGGTTCGGACGGATCGGCCGCAACATCATGCGCGCGGCGCTCAGCCACAAGGACATCGACTTCGTGGCGGTCAATGACATCACCGACACGAAGACGCTCGCGCACCTGCTGAAGTACGACTCAATCCTCGGCAACCTCACGGCCACCATCGAGGCCGGCGAGGGCTGGATCAGCGTCAGCGGCGACAAGTTCCAGGTGCTGTCGCAGAAGGACCCGTCGCTCCTCCCGTGGAAGGACCTCGGGGTGGACCTGGTCTTCGAAGGCACCGGCAAGTTCACCAAGCGCGACGATGCCATGAAGCACGTCACGGCCGGGGCGAAGCGCGTGGTCATCACCGCGCCGGCGACGGCGCCGGACGCGACGCTCGTCATGGGCGTCAACCACGAGTTGTACGACCCGGCGAAGCACGTCATCGTCTCCAACGCGTCGTGCACGACCAACTGCCTGGCGCCCTTCGCCAAGGTGCTGAACGACTCGTTCGGCATCAAGAAGGGCTGGATGACGACCATCCACTCCTACACGAACGACCAGAACGTCCTCGATTTCCCGCACAAGGACCTGCGCCGGGCGCGCGCCGCGGCCCTGTCGATGATCCCGACGACGACCGGCGCCGCGAAGGCCGTCGGCGAGGTGCTGCCGGCGCTGAAGGGCAAGCTCGACGGGTTCTCGATGCGCGTGCCGACGCCGAACGTCTCGGTGGTCGATCTCGCCGCCATCCTCGAGAAGCAGACGACCGGCGAGGAGGTCAACGCCGCGTTCCGCGCGGCCGCGGCCGGCCCGCTCAAGGGCATCCTGGCCGTCGAGGACGCGCCGCTCGTGTCCATCGACTTCCGCGGGAACTCGAACTCGTCGATCATCGACGCCGCGTACACCAAGGTGATGGACAACGACTTCGTGAAGGTCCTCTCCTGGTATGACAACGAGTGGGCCTACTCGGTGCGCTGCATCGACCTGGCGCTCTACATGGCGACGAAGGGGCTCTAGGCCTCGGGACTCGGGGTTCGGGATTCGCCGGAGGAATACCGTGGCGAAGCTGTCGATTCGTGATCTCGAGATGCGCGGGAAGAAGGTCTTCATCCGCGTCGATTTCAACGTCCCGATCAAGGAGGGACGCATCAAGGACGACACGCGCGTCCGCGCGTCGCTGCCGACCATTCAGTACGCCCTCGAGCAGGGCGCGACGGTGATCCTGGCGTCGCACCTCGGCCGTCCGAAGGGCGGGCCGAGCCCCGAGTTCTCCCTGGAGCCCGTCGCCGCGCACCTCGCGACGCTGCTGGGCCGGCCGGTGACGTTCGCCACGGACTGCGTGGGCGAGCCGGCGATGCGCGCCATCGCGCAGGCGCAGGCGCAGGGCAACCGCCTCGTGCTCCTCGAGAACGTGCGGTTCCACAAGGAAGAGGAGAAGAACGACCCGGCGTTCGCGAAGCAGCTGGCCGAACTGGCGGACCTCTACGTCAACGACGCGTTCGGATCCAGCCATCGTGCCCACGCCTCGACCGAGGGCATGGCGAAGCTGTTGCCCAAGGCGGCGGCCGGCTTCCTGATGCAGGACGAGCTGAAGTACCTGGGCCTGGCGCTGCAGTCGCCCGAACGGCCGTTCGTCGCGGTGCTCGGCGGCGCGAAGGTGTCGGACAAGATCGACGTGATCGAGAACTTCCTCGGCCGGGTCGACGCCCTGCTCATCGGCGGCGCGATGGCCTACACGTTCTTCAAGGCGAAGGGGCTGCCCGTCGGCAAGTCCCTCGTCGAGGACGACAAGCTCGACGCGGCGCGCGCGGTCTTGGCCCAGGCTGCCGAGAAGGGCATCCGCCTCGAGTTGCCGGTCGATCACGTCGTCGCGGAGAAGATCGAGCCGGGGGTGGCCACGGAGACGCTGGCCGTGGACGACCCGGCCATCGGCGATCGGATGGGCCTCGACATCGGACCGAAGACCGCTGCGATGTATGCCGGCATCATCGCGACGGCCAGGACCGTGGTGTGGAACGGGCCGATGGGCGTGTTCGAGACGAGCCCCTTCGACGCCGGCACGACGGCGGTGGCGAAGGCGATCGCCGAGGTGAAAGGCACGACGATCATCGGCGGCGGAGACTCGGTGTCGGCCGTGGCCAAGGCTGGCGTCACGGACAGGATCACGCATATCTCTACCGGCGGCGGCGCGTCGCTCGAGTTCCTCGGCGGCCAGGTGCTGCCCGGGGTGGCCGCCCTGACAGACGCGTAGCCCGGGGTTCAGCCCCCGGGGAGGTGACATGCGCACTCCCTTTCTCGCGGCCAACTGGAAGATGTTCAAGACCGTCGACGAGACGGTTGCCTATCTGCGTGAGTTCTGCCCCCTCGCCGCGGACGTGACGGGCGCCGAGATCGTCGTGGCCCCGCCGTTCACGGCCATCCGCGCCGCCGCCGAGGCGGCGCGAGGCACGAACGTCGGCATCGCGGCCCAGGACTGCTACTGGGAGAAGGACGGGGCGTTCACCGGCGAAGTCAGCACCGGCATGCTCAAGGACGCGGGCGCCGGCTACGTGATCATCGGCCACTCGGAGCGGCGGCGCCTCTTCGGGGATACGGACGAGTGGGTCAACCGCAAGCTCGCGGCGGTGCTGGCCGCCGATCTCACGCCGATCGTGTGCATCGGCGAAACGCTCGAAGAGCGCGACGGCGGCCGGACGCTGGCCGTGCTGGATCGGCAGCTCGACGCCGGCCTGGCGGGCCTCACGCCGGCGCAGGTGGCCTCGCTGGTCATCGCGTACGAGCCGGTCTGGGCGATCGGGACCGGGCGCAATGCCACGCCGGCCCAGGCGGGCGAAGCGCACGCGCACATCCGGGAGACGCTGCGCGGCACGTTCGGGGCGGAGGCGGCCGGGGCCTGCCACATCCTGTACGGGGGAAGCGTTAAACCCGAGAACATCAAGGACTTGATGGCGATCGAGGACGTGGATGGGGCCCTGGTGGGCGGCGCGAGTCTGACCGTGAGGTCGTTTTTCGCGATCGTGGCCGGCGCGCGATCTGTATAATAGCGGGATGCTCTACTACTTGGTGGTGACGCTGTACGTGCTGGTGTGCCTCCTCTTGCTCACCTCGATTCTCCTCCAGCAGGGGCGTGCGGGGGACATCGCGAGCGCGTTCGGCGGCAGCAGCAGTCAGACGGTGTTCGGCGCCCGGTCGGGGGCGACCATGCTGACGCGGGCCACGACCGTTCTGGCCGTGCTCTTCATGGTCGGGTCGATCGGGTTGGCCATCGCCTGGCAGAAGGCCCCTTCGTCCGTCGTGAGCGGCGTGAAGTTGCCGGCCTCGCCGACGGCCCCCGCGACACCCGCCAAGTAGTCGCGGTTCGTTCGACGCTCGCCCTCGTTGCGGAAGTGGCGGAACTGGCAGACGCACCAGCTTGAGGGGCTGGCACTCGCAAGAGTGTGGGGGTTCGAATCCCCCCTTCCGCACCAGCCTTCGCTTACCGTCGGCTTGCCACTCACCTCCGGTGAGCTACGGCTCGGCAAGCCGGGTACAGGCGAAGGCTGTCTCGCCGAAGCAACGGGAGGAAGACATCTCGCCGGACTGTTGCGAAGGCGGACCACCCCACTTCGCTCCTTCGCCCGTGGCAGGCCATGCGACTGAGTCGAGTGGTGTCCCGAGCGATCAATCGAGAGTAAGCAAGTCGAGGGGCACCAGTTCATCGCTGGCCCTGTCCCCCTTGAGCCGGACCATGGCGAAGGCAGACCGCCACCCACCGACTTCGCAACCTAGGTATTGGGAGCGAGCCGCGAGGCGCCCGTGAGGGCGCCTTTGTTGTGTGTGCGCGAATCGTGTGCGGTTCCCACTGACGTCGGCTGCGGTTGCGAATGCCGGTCGGAGCAGCACCTCCAACGCTGGCCGACTGCGGGCGCTTGACAACGGCGCTGCCAGCGTACATAGATAGGGAATCATCTCGTATCGAATTACTGTGGTTTGTGGGGACACACTGCGAGAGCACACTGCCCTGGAGGAGACGCATGACTCGTGAACGAACGATTCTCATTACGGGCGCGACAGGCAAGCAGGGCGGAGCCGTCATCCGGGCGCTCATGGGCAAGGGCTTCCACCTCCGCGCCATGACGCGCAAGACCGACAGCTCCGCCGCGCTCGCCCTTGCGGCCGCGGGTGTGGAGCTTGTCAGAGGCGACCTCGATGACGCGGCGTCACTCAAGGCGGCTCTCGCCGGCGCCTGGGGCACCCTCGCCGTGCAGAACACGTGGGAGGCGGGCGCCGAGAGAGAAGAGGAACAGGGCAAGCGATTCGCGACGATCGCGCGCGAAGCGGGCGTGCAGCATTTCGTCTACCAGTCCGTCGGATCCGCAGATCGAAAGACCGGCATTCCCCACTTCGACAACAAGGCGAGAGTCGAGGACACGGTAAGGAGCCTGGGCTTCCCCTCCCATGTGATCCTCCGGCCGGTCTTCTTCATGGAGAACCTGCTGTCGCCCTGGTTCCTGAACGGCGACACGCTGTGTGCCGCCCTGAAGCCCACAACAATCCTGCAGATGATTGCGGTCAGCGACATCGGCCGATATGGCGCCCGCGCGTTCACCGACGCGACGACACTGAACCGGCGCGAGATCGACATCGCCGGCGACGCGGTGACGATCCCGCAGGCCGCCGCTACGCTCACGAAGGTGCTGGGCCGGCCGATTGAATTCGTGCAGGTTCCAATTGAGGACGTCCGCAAGACCAGCATGGACATGGCGCTCATGCTCGAGTGGTTCGACCGT
This sequence comes from uncultured Acidobacteriota bacterium, assembly GCA_963809475.1. Taxonomy (GTDB): domain Bacteria; phylum Acidobacteriota; class Vicinamibacteria; order Vicinamibacterales; family JAKQTR01; genus JAKQTR01. The sequence goes on along the minus strand of CAWEJS010000001.1, from coordinate 1,053,835 downwards.
GTCGGGTACGACGCCGATATTCCGGCGTTGACGCGGGAATTCGGCTTCCCGCCAACGACGCTCGCGGCGTGGGCAGCCACGCAGCGGAGCTGACGGCGATCGGAGCCGAGGCTGGCGGCTCCCTCGCGCAGGCAGGGCACACGTCATGAGACCGAGGCGGATGGTGTCCCTGGCGATCAATCGACGGTAGACACGTCGAGGGGCACCATCCGACTCGGCCCGGCATCTGCGCGTGCAAGGGCGAGGTGCAGCGAGGCCGCTACACGCTACCGCTTGAAGTTGACCGTGACGGTCATGAGAACCGGCACGGGCACGCCGTTCAGGAGCGTCGGCTTGTACACCCACTGCCGCACGGCGTCGAGCGCGGCCTGGTCGAGCAACGGGATCGAACGGATGACCGTCGCGTCGACGACCTTCCCGTCGGCCCCAATCGTCGCTTCGATGATGACCGCCCCGGTGACGTTCGCCGACTGCGCAATGGCCGGGTACACCGGTGGGACGTCGTTCATCTTGATCGGTGCCTCGATCTTGCCCCCGACCCGGACCGCAGTCGCCTTGGCCTTCGCCCTGGCCGCGGCGTCGGCCTGCGCCTTGGCCGCGATAGCCTCGGCCTTCTGCTTGGCCTCGACAGCCTCGGCAGCCGCCTTGTCGCCCGCCGCCTTGGCAGCGGCCGCGAGTTCCTTGGTCCTGTCGTATGACTTGAACCACTTGCCTTCCTGGGCTTTCAGCTCCACGTCGAGGGCTGCCTGGGCGTCCTGTGCAGCCTTGAGCGACTCGGCGGCATACTGACCCGCGCTGTCGGTGGTGGCCTTGTCGATCGAGGCCTTGGCAGCATCCACGTCCGCTTTGGGCGGCGACGCGCAGCCTGAGACTGTGATCGCGAGGCCCAAGGCAATCGCCTGGAATCCGGTGATGACACGCATGATGTGTTCTCCTCCTTCAACCGTCGGATCAACGAAGCCACGAAAATCGCGGCGTATTTGACGGTCACCCGTCTCTCGGCCATGCCGGGTTACGGCGTCACGGCGCTGGAGCGTTCGTGATCAACCGACGTAGCCGCCAGTATGGCGGCCTTCCGCCCGCCGGGTCTGTTCAGTTGTGCACACTGCCGCAATCCCCCTCCGCCTGCCGGACATCCCATCATCACCGCGTGGAGACCGCGCGTAGACTCGAACGCCCTCAGTCGCTGTGCGCGGCGGCGTGCCCGGCGAACAACAACGTGGCGCGAGACGCACAGGACCTTGGGGTGAACTACACCCACGAAGGCGGGTTCCCGATCGGATGGCTCCCCTTGCCGGCGAAGACCCCCTGCACGCGTCGGGTTCCGTTACTTGCGATCCAGCAACCCATCGAGGGTGAACCCCGCCGTCGCGTACTCGGCGCGCCAGCCAGGATTCACTCGGTCCAGCAGCAGGCCCTCAGCAGCACCGACGGGATAGAACGCCGATCGCTCTGCCTCACCCAGGTTCGCGGAGGTCAACTGCGCGTGGATCCGTTCCAGCATCGCGCGAGACGCCTCCGCGTACGTCGCAAAGTCAGGTAGCCTGGCAAACGCCGGAAGGGGCGCGTATCCCGATGCCGCGAGGTCGCCGATCCGGTACTCGGTGTAGCGCGCGATGCCCTCCTGCCAGAGCTGGAAGCTGAGGTACTTGTAGTCGTCGGCCGACACCAGGCGTCGGAGCGCACGCTTCGCGTCGAGGTAGGTACGCACGGACGCCATGCGCTCGTCGGCCTCCTGCGTGAGGGCCTCGTCAAGACGCGCACACATCAGCGCGAACTGCGCCTGCACGTCGGGCTTGCCATAGGGAAACGGGTAGCTGAGCATCCAGCTTCCCTGCTGCCCGCCACGTGCCAGCCCGAGCGCGTTTACGCCCGGATAGTAGCCGGGCAGCGAGTACTGCCACTGGTGGAAGTGCTCATGCAGCAGCGTGAGCACCCACCTCGTCGACGTCGTCGCCGCGGTGTTCGCGGGTTGACCGATGACGATGGATGGGACATCGCCAACCGCGGGGAAACTAGCCAGGAGGTTGACGTCGAACTGGCGGGGCCGCGACCACACGGCCGTTCCCAGCATGTCATCGTTGCCGAGTCTCGCGAAATCCGGCGTCGGCTTCGGGTGCCGAACGAGGAACTCCTGGTCCGGGGTCACCAGCAACACGGCGAACGGCGCCGAGGTCCAGCCGGGCCAGAGGCGATCGCCAAGTGCGCGGGCCAGGCGGAATGCCTCGGCGATGCGGATCCGATCGGCGTCACCCAACACCGGGACCGGACGTGCAGCACCGGTCATGGCGGCGCCGGCGGTCACGAGCAGCGAGACCGCGAGAAGAGTAAGGCCGGCGGTCACCCTGCCGCCGATCGGCGCCAGAACAGTCACGATAGCGGACCTGCTCGTCATCCTGCTCACGGGTTCCCCGTCGGGCTCGCTGAGCAAGCCCCCTGGTTGGAGACGCTGGCCACTATTTCTGCCGCGCGAACCGGAAGACGGTCGCTGGCCCGTCCTTCCCGCCGGCCCTGAAGGTCCAGGCCTCGTCGTGGTGGTCGGCGTCCGTGAAGGTGATCACCAGGCGCCCCATGTAGCCGTCGCCAGGGCCGATGTTCGTGCCGTCGACGAACTCGAACGCCAGCTGGTTTGCGCCCGGCGCCGCAATCAGCGCCATGCGCGGCTGATTGTGGGCGGCGCAGTAGTGCGTGGCCAGCAGCCGTGTGCCGTCCGGATGGAACATCGTCACCATCTCGTGCGGCGTGTCCTTGCCGAGGACGTGCATCAGGGCCGACCCGTCGGCGGTCATCCTGACCTCGACCGTGGCAGGCATCTTCTTCCCGGCTTCTTCGACGGATCCATCCCACCGGCCGACGAGCAACCGGAGCTTCTGCCACTCGGGCGTCTGAACCACCGGCCGCAGCGTCATCGCCGTCCCGGCCTGATCCTGGGCCCGGGGCGCCGCGGCGAGCATCGCCAGCGCGATACCGAGGGCCGTCACGAGCGCAATTCGCTTCATCGGTTCCTCCCCACAGACTGTGCCTTCCGTTTCGGGGCATTCTAACCGGGATTCGCGGCTTCGACTGAACGAAAGACCGCCCGCCGGTTGCCTTCCGATCTACTATTGCGACCGTCGGCCACAGTCGGTTCCCGCAGGAGGACGCGCCATGCAGAAATCCCTCCACCTCGATCCCAACAAGTGCACGGCCTGTCTCCAGTGCGAGATGGCGTGCGCCTGGGAGCACTACCGGAGCTTCACGGTCGCGAAATCGCGCATCAAGGTGTTCACGTTCCACCACGAGGGGCGCTTCGTCCCCTACACCTGCACGCAGTGCGACGAAGCCTGGTGCATGACGGCCTGCCCGGTTGACGCTATCCAGGTCGACCCCGCCACCGGCGCGAAGATCGTGCTGGACCCCACCTGCGTCGGCTGCAAGGTCTGCACGATCGCCTGCCCCTTCGGCACCATCAACTACGTGGCCCAGACGGGCAAGGTGCAGAAGTGCGACCTCTGCGACGGCGCTCCGGCCTGCGCGGCGGCGTGCCCGACGGGCGCCATCACCTATGTGGACGCGGACTGGACCGGCCTCGGGAAGATGCGCCAGTGGGCCGGCAAGACCGACACGAACGCGGTGACGGCGTAAGGAGCAATTGCCATGGCATGGACCAAGAACGTCCTTCGCGTGAACCTCGAGGCCGGCACCTGCACCGCGGAACCACTGAACATGGCATGGGCGCAGGACTACCTCGGCCAGCGCGGTCTCGCCACCAAGTACTTCGTCTCCGAGGTCGATCCGACGATCGATCCCTTCTCGCCCGCCAACAAGCTGATCTTCGTGACCGGCCCGCTCACGGGCACGATGGCCGCCACCGGCGGGCGCTACTCCGTGATCACCAAGGGCCCGCTCACGGGCGCCATCGCCTGCTCCAACTCCGGCGGCTACTTCGGCGCGGAGCTGAAGTTCGCAGGCTGGGACATGGTGATCGTCGAGGGCGCCTCTCCGAAGCCGGTCTACCTGCTCATCACGGACGGGAAGGCTGAGCTGGTGGACGCCGGCCATCTCTGGGGCAAGACCGTCTGGGAGACCGAGGGCGAGATCAAGAAGCTCCACCAGGATCCGCAGATGCGAGTCGCGGCCATCGGCCGGGCGGGCGAGAACGGCGTCCTCTACGCCGCCATCGTGAACGACCTTCACCGGGCGGCCGGGCGGTCCGGCGTGGGCGCGGTGATGGGCTCCAAGAACCTCAAGGCCGTGGCGGTGCGCGGCACCCTCACCGACGCCTACCGCGTCGCGAATCCCGAGGCGTTCGTCGCGGCGACCGAGGCCGGGAAGAAGGCGCTGGCGGCGAACGGCGTGACGGGGCAGGGACTTCCGACCTACGGCACCCAGGTGCTGATGAACGTCATCAACGAACTGGGGGCGCTGCCGACCCGCAACCACCGCGAGGTGCAGTTCGAAGGGGCGCACGCCATTTCGGGCGAGGCGATGCACGAGAAGCGGCCCACCGACGGCAAGGCCAACCTCGTGACCAAGGGCGCGTGCTTCGGCTGCACCATTGCCTGCGGCCGGATCTCGCGGATGGATCCCGGCCACTTCACCATCAAGGACAAGCCCCAGTATCGGGGCGCCTCGGGCGGCGTGGAATACGAGGCCGCCTGGGCGCTGGGCGCCGCCAACGGCGTGTCGGATCTGGAAGCCCTCACCTACGCCAACTTCCTCTGCAACGAAGACGGGTTCGACCCCATCACGTTCGGCGCGACGGTCGGCGCGGCCATGGAGCTCTACGAGCTGGGCATCCTCACGAAGGAGGAGGTCGGCTTCGAGCTGCCGTTCGGGTCCACCGAGGCCATGGTCACGATCGCCGAGCTGACGGCCAGAGGCGAAGGCTTCGGCAAGGTGATCGGGCTCGGATCGAAGCGGCTGTGCGAGAAGTACGGCAGGCCCGACCTCTCCATGACCGTCAAGAGCCAGGAGTTCCCGGCCTACGACAGCCGCGGCCTGCAGGGCATGGGCCTGGCCTACGCCACCAGCAACCGGGGCGCCTGCCACCTCCGGGGCTACATGGTGTCGCCGGAAGTGCTCGGGATCCCCGTGAAGATGGAGCCCCAGGCCACCGAGGGGAAGCCCGCCATGCTGAAGGCGTTCCAGGATCTCACCGGCGTGGTGGATTCCGCCGGCATCTGCATCTTCACCACGTTCGCCTGGGGTCTCTCCGACATCCAGACGCAGATTCAGGCCGCCTGCGAGGGCGACTGGTCCGAGGAGCGGCTGCTCCTCGTCGGCGAGCGCATCTGGAACATGGAGCGCCAGTTCAATCTCGCCGCGGGGTTCACCGCCAGGGATGACGCCCTGCCCCCGCGCCTGATGAAGGAGCCCGCACAGACGGGCCCGCAGAAAGGTGCGGTGTCGAAGCTCGACGTCATGCTGCCGGAGTACTACCGGCTGCGGGGGTGGACCCCCGAGGGCGTCCCCACCGTCGAGACGCGCGCGCGTCTCGGCGTGTGAACGGCGCCCGCCTTCGCGCGAAGCGCTTCGGCGAGGGAGCATGAACGAATCCTGAACGCTCCGGAGTGAGCATGCGGCACGTCATCATCGGCAGCGGTCCCGCGGGCGTGGTCGCCGCGGAGACACTGAGGAAGGCCGACCCCGCCTCGGAGATCACCGTGCTCTGCGGAGAGGGTGAACCCCCGTACGCCCGCATGGCCATCCCCTACCTCCTGAAGGGCAACATCGACGAGGCGGGGGTCCGCATCCGGAAGGACGCGGACCACTACGCACGGTTGCGCATCAACCTGGTGCAGGCCCGCGCCGAGGCGGTGGACACGTCCGCGCGCGCCGTGGACATCGGCAACCTCCGCCGCCTCCCGTACGATCGCTTGCTCATCGCCACAGGCTCGCGGCCGAGCCGCGAGAAGATCCCGGGCATGGATCTCCCGGGCGTCCGGACGTGCTGGACGCTCCAGGATGCCCGCGCCATCATCGCCGCGAGCCGGCCCGGCACGCGAATCGTACAGATGGGCGCGGGGTTCGTGGGCTGCATCATCATGGAGGGCCTGCTCTCGCGCGGCGTGGATCTCACGATCCTCGTCCGCAGCGGCTACATGGTGCGCCGGATGATGAACCCCACGGCCAGCGGGCTGATTCAGCGCTGGTGCGAGTCCAAGGGCGTGAAGATTCTCACCCGGACCCAGCCCGCGGCCGTCACCTCGAACGGAGACGCGCTGCAGGTGGATCTGGGAGCAGGGCGCACGCTTCCGGCCGACCTCTACCTCAGCGTCGTCGGCGTAGACCCGAACCTGGAGTTCCTGGCGGGCAGCGGGATCGGGATCGGCCAGGGCATCCTGGTCGATGCCAGTCTGCAGAGCAGCGTCCCAGGCGTCTACGCGGCCGGTGACGTGGCCGAATCCACCGACTGTCTCACCGGGAAGCGGCAGCTGAACGCCATTCAGCCGAACGCGGCCGAGCAGGGCCGGATCGCGGCGCTGAACATGGCCGGCCGGCCGGCCCGTTTCGGGGGCAGTTTCGTGTTCAACGTGCTCACGACCCTCGGCCTGGCCTCGTCGTCGTTCGGGGAGTGGCAGGGCGTGCCGGGCGGGGAATCCGCCGAGGTGCTCGACGAGTCCAGGTACCGCTACATGAACCTGCAGTTCGACGGCGATCGCCTGGTCGGCGCGAACTGCGTGGGTTTCTCCGAGCACGTCGGAGCGTTCCGGGGACTCATCGAAGGACGGGTCCGGCTGGGGACCTGGAAGCAGACGCTGATGAACGACCCTGCACGGATCATGCAGGCTTACCTCTCGGCCGCGTGCGACGTGGCATGACGATCACGCTCAAGCTGTTCGCGTCACTCGCCGTTCATCTGCCGGCGGAGGCGCGATCCCGGCACCGTGTCAATCTCGTCGTCCGGCCGGGGACGACGGTCCTGGACGTGATCCGCGGCCAAGGCATCGCGGAAGCCTCGTGCGCCATCGTGCTGATCGATGGCGTCTGGGTCGCCCGGCCAGACCGTCCGAGCCGCGTGCTCTCCGAAGGCCAGGTGCTGGCCATCTGGCCTCCCGTCGCCGGCGGCTGAATGGACTTCCACCGGAGCCTGGAGATGAGTCTCAGCCGGGAGGAATTCTTCCGCCTCCTGCCAGCAGCCGTGGGCGCGTTCGAAGTGGACGGGGAATGGGTCCGGGGGTCTGACGGGGATCGCGGCTGGACCATCCGCCTGGTTCCCCTGGCGGATCGCCGATTGGGCGGCGTCGCGATGCCCCGCCACCGCGTCGAGATTGCGGTCAGGTCGTGCTCGGAGGCGGAGGGCGGCGCCTTCATGGACCGCTTCCAGCGCGGCTTCCTGCGCGGCGGCGGATAGCGGGGACGCGCTACCGCCGCGCGGGCGAAAGCCGGCCGGTGTTTCCCGGAGGTTCGCATGACGCCGACAGTCAGCCCCTCACCCACCGCCGAACTGGAGGCGCTCGTCCTCCCGCGGCTCGATCACGTTGACCTCGTGACAGTGACGCTGCCGTTCGTCGCCCCCTTCGGCACCAGCATCAACGTCTGGACCGGGAAGGAGGCACTGCTCATGCGCCTCGAGTCGGGCGGCGTCACGGCCTGGAGCGAGTGCGTCTCCGATCCCGACCCGTTCTACGCGTACGAGACCAACAAGACCGCACGGCACATCATCAAGGATTTCCTGTTGCCGCTCGTCGACCCGGAGATCACGCTCGCCGAACTGGAACGGCGCTTCCGACGGGTCCGCGGCCACGGCATGGCCAAGGCGACGGTCGAGAACGGCTGTCTCATCCTCATCGCCCTGCAGAAGGGCGTCGCCCTCCACGAACTGCTGGGCCGGCCGGCGAAACCGATCATGTCCGGGCTGAGCATCGGCCTGCAGGAGACGCAGGACGCCCTGCTGAAGGCCGTCGAGCGTGCCGTCGCCAGGGGCTACCACCGCATCAAGATGAAGGTGAAGAAGGGCCAGGACATCGACTGGGTCCGCGCCGTGCGGGGCTGCTTCCCGGACGTGCCGCTCATGGTCGACGCCAACGGGGACTACTCGCTCTCGGACGCGGACCACCTCAGGCGGCTCGACGAGTTCAACCTCACGATGGTCGAGCAGCCGCTGTCATACAGCGACATCATCGAGCACGCCTCGCTTCAGAAGGTGATGAAGACGGCGATCTGTCTCGACGAATCGATTCACAGCCTGGCGGACGCGGCCGCGGCCATCTCGATCGGTGCCTGTCGGGTGATCAACGTGAAACAGGGACGGGTCGGCGGCCTGCTGGAGTCGATGCGGATTGCGCAGCACGCGGCCGGCCACGGCATCGGGGTCTGGTCTGGCGGAATGGACGAGACCGGAATCGGGCGCGCTGGTGAACATCCACCTCCAGACCGCCGAGGGCTTCACGCTGCCCGGCGACACGTCCGAAACGTCCAATTACTTCCACGAGGACATCGTCGCGGAACCCGTCGTCCTCGGGGCCAATGGGTTCATCGAGATCCCGAAGGGAACCGGCCTCGGCGTGCCCATCGTGCCGGAGTTGGTCCTGAAACGGACGATCCGCGCCGAGCGGGTGCGCTAGCGATCACCGCTCACCACGTGAGGGGTCAGCGCTGGCGGGCCCGGCGGGCGAGGCTCTGGACGGCCTGCACCATCGCCATCAGCCCCATGCCTTTGCCCATCGAGATGTTCTGCCGGAAGATCTGTTCGACGATGTCGGGAGAGATCGGCTCGATGGCCTCGGGCGTCAGGCCCGACAGCGTGGACTGGAGAATGGCTGCCAGCGCTTTCGCGGAGATGCCCGACGGGTTCTCCACGGCGAAGTGGAGTGCCGCCGTGCCGTCGGCCTGTGGCACGAGCCAGACGTAGGCCTCCGACTCGCAGTACGGGACCTGGTGCTCCTTCGGATACGGCGGCGTGGCCACGTCGGGAGGCACGGACCTGAACTGATCGGAGAAGCCGATCAGCAGGTTGGCGCGGTCGACCGGGTCGGTCACCAGCGCAAACGTGTCGAGGATGTCCTGAAGCCTCGCGGGGAGCATTGAGCACTGACTCCTGACTACTTCTCAATCGGCACCCCGACCATGTTTCCCCACTCCGTCCACGACCCGTCGTAGTTGCGGACGTTGGCGAAGCCCAGCAGGTATTTCAGCACGAACCAGGTGTGGCTGCTGCGCTCGCCGATCCGGCAGTACGCGATCGTCGGCTCCGACGGCGTCAGCGCCTGTTCGTTCACGTAGATCTCGCGCAACTCCTCCGCGGTCTTGAACGTGCCGTCCTCGGCGTCGATGGCGCGCGCCCAGGGAACGCTCTTGGCGCCGGGGATGTGGCCGCCGCGCAGCGCGCCCTCGTTCGGGTAGTCGGGCATGTGCAGGCGCTCGCCCGAGTACTCCTGCGGGCTTCGCACGTCCACGAGCTGGCCCTTGACGCGGATGTGCCCGAGCACTTCGTTGCGGAACGCGCGGTGCGGGCCGTCCTGCCGTTCGCGCGCCCGGTAGGTCGTCGCCGGATACGTCGGCACCTCCCGGGTCATCGGGCGGCCTTCCCTCTCCCACTTCAGGCGGCCGCCATCCATAATCCTGGCCGCCGTGTGGCCGAAGAGCTGGAAGACCCAGAACGCGTAGCACGCCCACCAGTTGTTCTTGTCGCCGTAGAAGACGACCGTCGTCTCGGGCGTGATGCCGATGCGCGACGCGAGGGCGCCGAACGCCGCCCGGGAGAGATAGTCGCGGCGGATGGGGTCGTTCAGGTCCAGCGTCCAGTCGACCTGCACCGCGCCCGGGACGTGGCCGGACGGGTACAAGAGCACGTCCTCGTTGGACTCGATGATGCGCACGGACGCGTCATTCAGGCGGGCCGCCACCCAGTCGGTGGACACCAGCACATCGCTGTTCGCATAGCCGCGGGACTCAACAGGGGCCTTCATGACGCCTCCTCCGATGGTTGAAGATCGCCTCTATCCAGCACGTTACCACAAATACCAGACCAAATTAGTCCGATTTGAGGTATATTGGAGACCACTGAGGTCGGATTGGCGGTCTGGCCGCCGCCTGACTGCCGAGTCCCGGCCGGCGCCGATGGCCGGTCCCATCGAGACGAGGACGCCGCGATGAGCACGGAAACGAAGACGATCGAGGAACTCGCCACGCAGGACTACAAGTACGGCTTCGTCACGGACGTCGAAGCCGACACGGTCCCGCGCGGATTGAGCGAGGACACGATCCGCCAGATTTCGGCGCGCAAGGGCGAGCCCGACTGGATGCTCGACTGGCGGCTGAAGTCGTATCGGACCTGGCTGACGCTGAAGGACCCGGATTGGGCGAACGTCAAACACGACCCGATCGACTACCAGGACATCATCTACTACTCGGCGCCGAAGCGGCCGAAGGCGCTCGCGAGCCTGGACGAGATGGACCCCGAGATCCGGAAGACGTTCGAGAAGCTCGGCATCCCCATCGACGAGCAGAAGGCGCTGGCGGGCGTCGCCGTCGACGCGGTGTTCGATAGCGTCTCGGTGGCCACGACCTACAAGGACAGGCTGAGGGCGCTCGGCATCATCTTCTGCTCGTTCTCCGAGGCGGTGCGCGAACACCCCGACCTCGTGCGGCAGTACCTCGGCTCGGTGGTCCCCTATTCGGACAACTTCTTCGCGGCGCTGAACTCCGCGGTCTTCACCGATGGGTCGTTCTGCTACGTGCCGAAGGGCGTCCGCTGCCCGATGGAACTCTCCACCTACTTCCGCATCAACGCGCAGAACACGGGGCAGTTCGAGCGCACCCTCATCATCGCGGACGATGACGCGCAGGTGAGCTACCTCGAGGGGTGCACGGCGCCGATGCGGGACGAGAACCAGCTGCACGCGGCGGTCGTCGAGCTCGTCGCGCACGAGCGCGCCACGATCAAGTACTCGACGGTGCAGAACTGGTATCCCGGCGACAAGGACGGCAAGGGCGGCATCTACAACTTCGTCACGAAGCGCGGGCACTGCCGCGGCGCGGATTCCAAGATCACCTGGACGCAGGTGGAGACCGGGTCGGCCATCACGTGGAAGTATCCGAGCTGCATCCTGCAGGGCGACAACTCCGTGGGCGAGTTCTACTCGGTGGCGGTGGTGAACCACCACCAGCAGGCCGACACGGGCACCAAGATGATCCACCTCGGCAGGAACACCCGCAGCACGATCGTGTCGAAGGGCATCTCGGCCGGGCAGGGCCAGAACACGTACCGCGGCATGGTGAAGATCGGCAAGAACGCGGCGAACGCGCGCAACTACTCCCAGTGCGACTCGCTGCTCATCGGCGACAAGTGCGGCGCCCACACGTTCCCGTACATCGAGATCAAGAACACCTCGTCGCAGATGGAGCACGAGGCCTCCACGTCGAAGATCGGCGAGGACCAGATCTTCTACTGCCGGCAGCGCGGCCTCTCGACGGAGGACGCCGTCAACATGATCGTCAGCGGCTTCTGCAAGGAGGTCTTCCGGGAGCTGCCGATGGAATTCGCCATCGAGGCGCAGAAGCTGCTGGGCGTGAGCCTGGAAGGATCAGTGGGGTAGGACATGCTCGAGATCAAGAACCTCCGGGCCCGGGTGGGCACCAAGGACATCCTCAAGGGAATCGACCTGGCGGTGAAGGCCGGCGAGGTGCACGCCGTGATGGGTCCGAACGGGTCCGGAAAGAGCACCCTCGCCGGCGTGCTGGCCGGGCGCGGGGAGTACGAGGTGACCGGCGGCTCCGTGACGTACAACGGCGCCGACCTGCTCGACCTGGATCCCGAGGAGCGCGCCCGCGAGGGCGTCTTCCTGGCGTTCCAGTACCCGGTGGAAATCCCCGGCGTCAACAACGCGTACTTCCTCAAGGCCGCGCTGAATGCCCTCCGGAAGCACCGCGGCCAACCCGAGATGGACGCCCTGGCGTTCATGGCCCTCATCCGCGACAGGATGACGCTCCTCGACATGGACCCGGCGCTCCTGAACCGCCCGGTCAACGAGGGGTTCTCGGGCGGAGAGAAGAAGCGCAACGAGATCTTCCAGATGGCCGTGCTCGAGCCGAAGCTGGCCATTCTGGACGAGACGGACTCCGGACTCGACATCGACGCGCTGAAGGTGGTCGCGCGCGGGGTCAACGCGCTGCGCAGCCCCGATCGATCCGCGATCGTCGTCACGCACTACCAGCGCCTCCTCGACTACATCGTGCCCGACTTCGTCCACGTCCTCTCCGAGGGCCGCATCGTCCGGTCCGGCGGCAAGGAGCTGGCCCTGGAGCTCGAGGACAAGGGATACGGGTGGATCGAGACGGCCGATCAGCCGGCGTGATCAGGCGGAGACGCGAAGGAGACAGGCGATGCCGACACTGACCGCGCCCCGAGTCGAGAGCGATACGTTCCTGGCGGCGATCGATCGGGCCGAGCGCGCGCGCGCGCACGAGCCGGCGTGGCTGCGCGCCGCCCGCCGCTCGGCGGCCGACGCGTTTGAGCGCATGGGCGTGCCGACGACCAGAGATGAGGAGTGGCGCTTCACCAACGTGGCGCCTCTCGTGCACACGGCGTTCGCGCCGGCGCCGGCCGTCACGATCCGGCCGGCGGACGCCGCCCGATTCATCGTGCCGGGCCTCGCCGGGCCGGTCATGGTATTCGTCAATGGCCGGCACGCCCCGGAGCTGTCGTCCCCCGGCGTCCGGATCCCCGGTCTGACGATCACGACGATGGCCGACGCCATCGCGTACATTCCGGCGGCGCTCGAACCGTGCCTGGCGCACCACGCGAGCGTCGCCGGCCGCCCGTTCGCGGCGCTCAACACGGCGCTCTTCGGCGACGGCGCGGTCGTGACCGTTGCCGACGGCACCGTCGTGGACGCGGCCGTCCAGCTCGTGTTCCTGTCCACGGCCACGCCGGCGCCGGCGATGACCTCCCCGCGCGTGCTCGTGGTGCTCGGGCGCAACAGCCAGGCGCGGCTCGTCGAGACGTTCGGCGGCATCGGGGCCGCAGGCGGCTTCACGAACGCGGTCACGGAGGCCGTGGTGGGTGACGGCGCCGTGCTCGAGCACGTCCGTCTGCAGCGCGAGGCCGAGACGGCCTTCCACATTGGCCACACCCAGTTCCACCTCGGGCGATCGAGCACCTCCCTGTCGCACGCCGTCGCATTCGGCGGCCGGATCACCCGGCACGACGCCGTGGCCGTGCTCGGCGGCGAGGGCGCGGACTGCACGCTGAACGGACTCTTCCTCGCCGACGGGGAGAGGCTGGTCGACAACCACACCGAGATCGAGCACGCGATGCCGCACGGCACCAGCCACGAGATCTACAAGGGCATCCTGAGCGGGCATGCCAGGGGCGTGTTCAACGGCAGGATTCGCGTCCGCCCCGACGCGCAGAAGACCGACGCGAAGCAGACGAACAAGATACTCCTGCTTTCGGACGAGGCGCAGGTCAACACCAAGCCGCAGCTGGAGATTTTCGCGAACGACGTTAGGTGCACGCACGGCGCGACCGTCGGGCAGCTGAGCCAGGACGCCTTGTTCTACCTCCGCGCGCGCGGCATCGGCCTCGACGATGCGCGGAGCATGCTGGTGAGAGCGTTCGCCACGGAAGTCACGAACCGGATCGGCCTCGAGCCCGTGCGCGCCGAGCTCGATCGCCTGCTCGCCGAGAAGCTGCCCGGAACGCCTGCGGAAGAGGCGGCGGCATGACGGCCGATCCCCTCCTCGACCTCGCGCTGCGTCCCCGGATCGTCGAGGCGGTTTGCTCGGTGTACGACCCGGAGATCCCGGTGAACATCTGGGAACTTGGGCTCATCTATGGCATCGACATCGATGCCGAGCGTCGCGTGCAGGTCCGCATGACGCTGACCGCCCCGGGCTGCCCGTCCGCGCAGGCATTGCCGATCGAGGTGGAGCGAAGGGTGCGCGAGGTGGAGGGCGTGGCGGAGGTTGACGTCGAGGTCGTGTGGGACCCCCCGTGGTCAGCCGACCGGATGTCCGACGCCGCGAAGCTCCAACTCGGGATGCTGTAGAGGCTAGACAGACCACCTACTTGCCTGGTCCGCGACCCCACGCCCGGGCAACTTCGGCGTCGAGCGCCTTCAAGTCCGGGCGCTGCTTCGCGGCCGCCGTCGCGTCCTCCCACTCGCGGTTGAGGTCTCCGAGGTCGAGTCCGCTCCCCTCCCGCACGAACAGCGGGATCTGGTGGACGCCGGCCGCCACGGTCACGCTCCTGCCTCCGTCGTACACCGTGTCCTTGCGCCACGCGTCGCGCCATCGTGAGCCGGATGGCAGGTACACGGTGGCCTCGCGGCGCCCCTTCTCCCAGATCGGCGACACGACGATGTCCGTTCCGTAGAGGTACGTCGTCCAGTCGGTCCACGCCTGCGGTGCGCCCGGCTCGACCAGGAAGAGCGGCCGGACGACGGGCATGCCGGTCGCGGACGCTTCCTTCACGAAACGATACCCGTAGTCGATGAGGCGTTCGTGGAGGCGCGCATAGAGGCGCCACGCGGCGATCAGCACTTCGTCGTAACTCGGGTCGCGCGGCAGGCTCCAGAACGCCAGGTTGCGCGTCGGCCCGACCTCCATGATGGGCGTGAACGCGCTGAACGCCAGCCACCGCGCGCACACCTCCTGCTCCATGAGCTGCTGGTTGTAGCCGCACGTGTCCGAACCCCAGAACGGGTACCCCATCACGGCCGAGCGCTGCACGGCCACGATGGACGCCCGCAGCCCTTCCTGCGTGCCGCCGATGTCGCCGCCCCAGAACGCGCCGTACCTGGAGCTGCCGGTATACGCGCCGCGCGGCATCATCAGGAAGTCGTCGCCGCGGTACTTCTTCCCGACCTCGTACGCCGCCTTGATGAACATTGCGGGATAGTCGTTGCGCTGTTCGCGGATCGACCGCCCGTCGAACACGCTATACGGCCCGCTTTCCGGAATGTCTTCCTCGCCGCGATCCAGCTTGAAGGACGTGACACCGAGCTTCAGCAGCTTCGAGAAGCCGTCCTGCCAGAACGCGCGCGCCGCCGGGTTCGTGAGGTCGGCGAGCGGGTAGTTGTTCCGCTGCGGCGGCTGGCCGGCCAGGGTGTAGCCCTTCGCGAGCGCATCGCGCTCCATCTGCCCCTGGAAGAACGGCGCGATCCACAGCATCATCTGCATGTGCTGACCCGTGAGCCACTTCACCATGTCGGCGAAGCGCGGCAGGCGCGCGGGGTCGATCTCGAAGTCGTCGTAGCCGAGGCGGCCGGGGCCCCACGGGCGATCGACCCAGTACACGCCGTTGGGGATGCCGAAGGCCTTCATCATCAGCACGTCTTCCATGGCCTGCGAGTTGAACGGGCCGGTCACGGGCGTGCCGTCGTAGTACGTCGCCAGCTGCGAGTGCTCGTCGCGCCACCGCCACGGCGTCAGCATCCACTTCGGCGGCATGACGGGCGGCCCGGCGTCCATCGCGTGGGCCTTCACGATGACGGCAGGCGTGGCGTCGACGTAGACCTTCATCTCGAAGGACGGCCCTTCGAAGTCGATGTTCACGCGGTCGGGCGCCGCCACGCAGAAGTCGATGTGGCCGGGCCACGTGCCCTTCACGAACACGCCGTAGCCCCGCGACGACAGGTAGAAGGGGGCGTACACGGATGTTGTGGGTTTCACGATCATGTCCACACGCTGGCCGCGCAGGTTCATGGCGGCGGTGATGCCGGGGGCCCACGAGGCCTGCTGAGGCCCGTCCACCACGCGTTCCATGAGGCCCGTGAAGTACTCGTCCGGGCCGGCCGCAACCGCGAGGCCCCACCGGACGATGTCCCTGGAGGGATCGGCGCTGAGCCGCAACGTGTAGGACGTGCCTTCTGCCGCGAGGGCGAGACGCACGCGCCGGCCATCCGCCAGCTTCACCTCGCCGGTCACTGGCTGCCCGGGCTTCGCCCCCGGCGTCAGCGCAGCCGGCAACGGCACCCTCCCGCCAGCCGTCTCGAGGAAGAGCCCGTCAATCGTGAGCGCCGGCTTCGCGGATCCCGCCGTCGGCGGCGCCGGCGTCTGCCGCAGCACGAGTGAGGCCCCGGCGCCTGTGGCGGGCTGTTGCGCCCGGCCGACGCCGGGCGAGGCGAGCATCATCGCGCCGAGCGCCGCGGTGAACAGCGCGCGCCCGATGGACGTCGTATCGTGTGGTCTCATCGCCGGCTCCCGGTCCTGTCACGGTGTTCGGCTGAAGTCTACCGCATCAGCCCGCCCGTTCCAGCCGAGCGGCTGACCGGCCGGCCCAACGCCGCGCGCAGTCCGGTTGAGTGTATACTTATGCAGTTTGGAGCATAAGTATCAATGGGCAACATCCTTCAGCGTCTGCCAGTCGGCGAGCGGGTCGGCATCGCGTTCTCGGGCGGCCTCGACACCAGCGCGGCCCTCCACTGGATGCGACACCATGGCGCCATCCCGTTCGCCTACACGGCCCACCTCGGCCAGCCCGACGAGAGCGACTACGGGGCCATCCCCCGCAAGGCGCTGGAATACGGCGCGGAGAAGGCCCGCCTCATCGAGTGCCGGGACCAGCTCGTCGCCGAGGGCATCGCGGCCCTGCAGTGCGGCGCGTTCCACATCTCGACCGCCGGACAGCTCTACTTCAACACCACCCCAATCGGCCGCGCGGTCACCGGCACGATGCTCGTCTCGGCCATGCAAGAGGACGAGGTCAACATCTGGGGCGACGGGAGCACGTTCAAGGGCAACGACATCGAGCGCTTCTACCGGTATGGCCTGCTCGTCAATCCGCAGCTGCGCATCTACAAGCCCTGGCTCGACCAGCAGTTCATCGACGAGCTCGGCGGCCGGGCCGAGATGTCTGCGTACCTCGACGGCGCGGGGCTCGAGTACAAAATGAGCGCCGACAAGGCCTACTCCACCGATTCGAACATCCTCGGCGCGACCCACGAGGCCAAGGACCTCGAGTTCCTCGACAAGGGCGTGTCGATCGTCCAGCCCCTCATGGGCGTGGCGTCGTGGCGTGAGCAGGTCGTCATCAAGCCCGAGACCGTCACGGTCCGGTTCGAGGCGGGGTCGCCGGTGGCACTCAACGGGCGGACCTTCGCGAGCGCCCTCGCGCTCTTCGAGGAGGCCAACGCGATCGGCGGGCGCCATGGGCTCGGGCTGTCCGACCAGATCGAGAACCGCATCATCGAGGCCAAGAGCCGGGGCATCTACGAGGCCCCCGGCCTGGCCCTGCTCTACATCGTCTACGAGCGGCTCGTCACCGGCATCCACAACGAGGACACCATCGATCAGTACCGCAGCAACGGCCGCCGCCTGGGCCGGCTCCTCTACCAGGGCCGGTGGTTCGACCCGCAGTCGCTCATGCTCCGCGAGACGGCCCAGCGCTGGGTCGCCCGCGCGATCACGGGCGAGGTGACGCTCGAGCTGCGGCGCGGCAACGACTATTCCATCCTCGACACTACAAGCCCCAACCTCACCTATCACCCCGAGCGGTTGACGATGGAGAAGGGCGACCAGGTGTTCTTCACGCCGCAGGATCGCATCGGTCAGCTGACGATGCGGAACCTCGATATCCTCGACACGCGCGACAAGCTGCGCGTCTACCGCGAGACCGGGCTGCTCGGCACGGCCGCCCATGAGGGCCTGCCGATGCTGCCGGCCGCGAAGCCGGAATAGACGGGCCGCCCGCACCTCGTCGCGCACCGTCCGGCGGGGCGCGCGGCGGATCGCGTCCGCACGCCACCGCCGCTTGCCCATGGGTCACGCCGGTGATATGCTAATTACCTACCAACTAGGTAGGGATATTAATCTCACTGGAGGATGCCATGCGGATGATGCTCAGAATCTTGATGCCGGTCGAAGCAGGGAATGCGGCGATCAAGGACGGGTCGCTCCCGCGCACCATCAAAGCGCTCATCGAGCGGCTGAAGCCCGAGGCGGCGTACTTCTTCTCGGACGAGGGGAAGCGGTCGGCGATGTACGTGTTCGACATGCAGGATGCGTCGCAGATTCCCCCGCTCGTCGAACCGCTCTTCATGGGGATGAACGCAGAGGTCCGCCTCTCGCCGGTGATGAACTTCGAGGACCTGCAGAAGGGCCTGGCCGAAGCCATGAAGTCGCGCTGAGCCTGTTCAGGCGCGACCGGGGAATCTCCGGACGCTCGATCCGTCAGGGCGAAAACCAGTAGCTCAGCTTGACGAGCAGGACGTTGTCAGGCCGCGTCCGCCAGAGGCCGTCCCAGTTGCCGCGGACGCTGTCGTCCCATTGCGGCAACGAGCCGCCGCGGCCCTGGGACCAGACGACGTACAACAAGGACCCTGGCTTGTACTCCCACCGCACGACAAGGTTCGAGCGGAACTCCTGGAAGCTGAAGTCGGGGCTCGAGAAGGCATACGTGGTGCCGCTCCCGGTCTCCGTGACCTGGTACTTACCGATGTCGGGGCGGTAGGCAATCTCGCCGCCGCCGAACCGGTGGAAGCGGCTCTCGTAGTCCGACGCGAGCGTGTCGGTCGCGCGCTTGAACGCGCCGTACTTTCCCGTCGCAATGAACGGGCTGCCGTAGTACCTGGACGGTGAGCTCCGGCGTGATGCCGAGGTTGGCCCGAAACGTGAGGTCCCACACCCTCTGGTCGATCCGTCCGAGCAGCCAGCGGGTGCCCGCCGCAGTCGATGCGGTAGCCACGTATTGCAGGTCGTTGACTGCCGTCCTGTAGCCGACGTTCGTGGTAAGGGAGAGCCGGTTCGAAGGACGCAGGCGAAGCTGCGCGCGCAGTCCTCGATCGCGGGAGCCGCCGTCGGTCGTCGCCTCGTCGCTGGCGGAGAACGTGACGCTCGTGCGGCGGGAAGCGTCCGAGCTCACGCTCGCCTCCACTCCGTACTTGTCACTCACCCGGAGCGCCGGCCCCCCGCGGAGCACGCGTGTATCGACGGATTGGCCGAACACCGCCTCGCCAGACACCCGCCACATGTTTGCGAACTGCGCGGAGAATTCTCCCGACGTGCTCCCCTCGGTGTGCAGCCCGCCGAAGTCCCAGTGGTCCTCCCTGGCGAGCCGTGCCGAGTACTCCCGGAAGATCCCTCGCGGCCTCGGCTCGGACCAGCCGAGGAAGACCTGGTTCGCCTTCAGGTCCGCCTGGCGCAGGTAGCCGACATCGTTGAGATCGAGCCCCGGAGAGTACCAGTGGAAATGGTTGGTGAGCTGCAGCCGGCTGGTGTCCGACCGGCCGATACGCACCGACCCGCCGTGGCCGGAGAGCGACGTGCGTGCGGCGTCGACGCCCAGGTGGTCCGCGTCGGGCCGCTGGTAGTAGTGCACCGCGTTCCGCTGGAGGGCCGAAATGGCGGCCGCATCGCCGCTCACGCGGCTGAAGACTCCGCTCGACTCGAGGACCCACGCGCGGTTGGCGAAGTAGCGCGTGAAGTCGATGCCGCCGGTCGTCGCTTGCGTGGGCAGGAACGACAGCGACGAGTCGGAGATCCATCGATGGCTCGAAGTCAGCATCCCGCCGAGGCTCGTGTTGCCCTTGTCCCAGTCCTTGTGGAGGCGCCCGACCGTGTAGCTGCCGAACGGCTCGACCACCGCCTCGCGCCGGCCCGCCTGGGACGTGACGTCCGCCTTCTCTTTCTGGGTGAGGCCCTGGAGAAGCGCCACCGACAGCCCGCCATCCGTCCTGCCCGTCACCTTGAAGGCGCCCAGGATCGTCGTGCTCTCGGGAGCGCTCATCGTCTCGCCAGTCGCGAGCGGCGGAGCGTAGGACGGCGCCTCGCCGACGCGCCGCGAGTGAAAGAGCTGATCCTCCTCCTCGATCCCAAAAGTCAGGATCTTGCGCCCCTCGAGGAAGAAGGGTCGCTTCTCCTCGTAGAACGTCTCGTAGGCCGTCAGGTTGATGACCGAGGGATCGGCCTCCACCTGGCCGAAGTCAGGGTTCACCGTCGCGTCGAGGGTGAAGTTGGACGTCAGGCCGACCTTCGCATCGAGGCCGGCCGAGCCCGCGCCATCGGTGCCGCCGGTCGAAACCGTCGGGCCCGAGCTGGCTTTGCCGAGCGCGTACGGCATGAGCTCGACGTGGCGCGATCGCGGGAGGCCCCGGAGTCCGTGCAGCTCGCCGAGTTGGTACATGCGTCCCGTGTTCTGGCGCGGGATGAGCTGCCACTGATCCTCTTCCTGGTTGCGGGCGATCCAGCGCCAAGCGTGCATGCCCCAGACCTGCTCATCCTGCGGCCCGTAGCGCAACTGGTTCAGCGGGATCCGGAACTCGGCCGTCCATCCCTTCTCGTCGTGGGCGACCTTGCCATCCCAGACGGCGTCCCACGTCGTGTCCCAGTCCATGTCTCCGTTGCCGAGGATGAGGTCGATCTTGCTTCCCCCTGCCGTGAGGTCGAACTCGAAGCCGGTCTTCTTGCTGTTGTAGCTGTCGAAGCAGATGCCGACGACGTCCACGGCATAGTTGTTGAAATCGTCGCGGCGGCCCGGGTAGCGGGTGACCTTCGCAGGGTCGTCATACGCGCGGATGGCGAAGTAGAGGTTCCGATCGTCGTACAGAATCTTGAGTTCCGTCTTCTGTGACGGCGCTGCGCCTTCGGTCGGCATGTTCTGCTTGTAGTCGCCGGCCCACTCTCCCTGTTTCCACGCCGCGTCGTCGAGGCGCCCGTCGATGGCCGGCGCCTTCCCCTCGAGCCGGACCGTCTGATAGACGCGGGGGGGTACTTGCGCCCGAACGGGTTCGCCGTGGACGGCGTGGCGGGCGCGGGCGCGTCCTGGGCGAGGGCTGCGGCAGGGGCGACCCAGGCCAGAAACGCCAGAACGGGCGGAAGCCATGAGCGGACGTGCGCACGAGTGCGAGACAACGGCATGGTCCGCGAAGGCTAGCGCGTGCGCGAGTGATGCGTCAAGGAGCGGTAGATCTTGCAGGTGCCTGGCCCGGCGTGGATGATACAGACTGCCACGTGGGGTCACCGCCCATCATGACCGACACTCAACGCACCCGTCAGGCCCAGGCCGCCGCGACGTCCTTCCTCGCGCTCTTCTCCGTCGTGGGCCTCGCGCTCTACGGGCTGCCGCTCTACTACGACTTCATGGTGCGCGAGTTCGGGTGGTCGCGCACGCAGGTGACCTCCGGCAACGCGCTGAGCAAGCTGGTGGTCGGGCCGCTCTTCGGCTTCATCGCGGGCTGGATCATCGACCGGTTCGGCCCGCGGCGCATGATGCTGGCCGGCATCCTCATGGCGGGCGTCGCGCTGATGGGCCTGAGCGCGATGTCGGCACTGTGGATGTTCTACGCGTTCTACTTGGTCAACGCGCTCGGCTACGTGTGCGGGGGGCCGCTGCCCAACCAGGTGCTGCTGTCGCAGTGGTTCCGCGAGGGGCGCGGCAAGGCGATGGGGTTGGCGTACCTGGGCATCGGCATCGGCGGCGCCCTCGTCCCGTGGCTGTCGTTCTGGATGGCCGGGATGTGGGGGTGGCGCGGCGCGCTGCGGGCTCTTGGCGTGCTGGTCATCGTCCTGGCAGGGCCGATGGCGTTCTTCGCGAAGGAGGCACCAGCCGATCGGAGGGGCGCCGCCCCTGACGGCCGCCTCGCGCCGCTCCGGACCGTGTTCCGGAAGCCGGCCTTCTACCTGCTCGCCGTCGGCAGCATGTGCTCGATTGCCGCGGTCGGGGGGGCGAACCAGCACCTGAAGCTGTTCCTGAGCCTGGACCAGGGCTACCAGCAGGGCGACGCCGCGCGGATCATCTCGCTGGTGCTCACGTTCAGCATCGCCGGACGCCTGCTGATGGGGTGGCTGTCGGACCACCTCCCGAAGAAGTACGTGATGCTCCTGATCTACATGCTGGTGACGTCGGCCATCCCGATGCTCTTCTTCGCCTCGTCTCGAGGAGCGATGTACCTGTTCGCGGCGATGTTCGGCATCGGCCTCGGCGGAGAGTACCTCATCATCCCGTTGATGGCGGCGGAACTCTTCGGGGTCGGCGTGCTGGGCCGGGTCATGGGGATCGTGGTGACCGCCGACGGCGTGGCCGAAGCGGTGTCGCCGATGCTGGTCGGCTACCTGCGGGATGCGACGGGCAGCTATCGCATCGGCTTCACGCTGCTCATCGTGGTCGCGCTGCTCGGCGCCGCGGCCATCGCCCTGCTCCCCCGCTACAGGCCCTCTGCCTGATGGCGGTCCGTGGCAGAGACTGGACCGGGAGCCAGTCGAGGTCACCACGCGCGGCGCCAGTTCCTACCGCGATCCGGCCCGTCAGGTCCAGGCGTTCCGTAGGAAGCGAATGAGGTTCCCGCTGCAGATGTTGTCGATGTCCGCGATCGAGTACCCGCGCCGGGCCAGCAGAGGCGGCAGCTTCTGCAGGTCCGCGATCGTGTCGATCTCGACGGGGCACTGCTCGGTGCCGAAGGCGCCATCCAAATCCGATCCGATTCCCGCGTGCTGGGAGTCGCCGGCAAGCTGACAGACGTGGTCGATGTTGTCGACGACATGAGAGAGGCTGACGCCCCGGTCTTCCGGGGTCGACGGTCCACGCTCCCAATCGGGCACCAGCATCCAGGCGTCGAACGCGGCGCAGATGACCGCTCCTCTGTCGATCAGCGCGCGCACCTGGTCATCAGAGAGCTGCCGGTTGTGCGGGACGAAGGCGCGGCAGTTGTTGTGGCTCGCCCAGACGGGCCCGCGGAACGCGTCCAGGCTCTCCCAGAAGCTCTCCTCGCAGAGGTGACTCGCGTCGAGGATGATGCCGAGCCGCTCCATCTCGCGGAGCAGCGCCCTGCCCTTCTCACCCAGCCCGCCGCGTGCGTTCGTGCCCTGCGCGTAGACGCCAGGCCCGTAGTGCGCGGGCCCGATCGCTCGCAGGCCCTGGGCGTATTGCCGTTCGAGATGGTGCAGCGTGATGAGCGAGTCCGCGCCCTCGAGGGTCAGAACGTAGCCGATCGGCCCGGTTCCCGGCTGCTTCTGCCAGCGCGCGACGTGCCGCTCGAGCGCGTCGGCGGCTGCAATCTGCGCCAGTTCGCCGGCCTCCTCCATGGCGCGGTACCAGGCCAACTGCCCCTGTGTCTGGGCCCAGGCCTGTTCCTGGGAATGCCAGCCGGGAATCTCGCTGGCCCGATCGACGTACCGCGCGATCAACGTCGCTCCGCACAGCGCGACACGGCCGCGCCTCATCGCCTCGAACGAGACCGTTCCTCGTCCGCGATCCGGCCGGTCCGTCATGCCCTGTTCCGACTCGCGGATCTCGGGCACGGACCATCGCAGGTCGCGGTTCCATTCCAGGGCGTTCATCGAGAGGTCGAGGTGTGCGTCGGCGAACAGCGGCTTCGGCATGTGGGACTCAGACCGTGATCTTTCGGTTCCTGGCGACAATCCGCCACTCGCCGGTGCAGCGGCCGTTCTCGACGATGCTGGCCGTCTCGTACCGCGCGACGGTCGGACAGATGTGCACCGGAATGCCGTACGCGACGTCTCCCACGCAGAATCGTTCGGCCTCGGGCGTTTCGATGACGAGGTGCTCCTCGTTGTGCGCCGCAATCCGGTATCCGCCGATGCCGAGGAGCGACGCGCGAGGCTGGGGCATCTCGGAGGCCAGCGCCTTCGTGCCGAGGTCGAGGCAGACCAGGTTCCCCGCGGGCTTGCTCACGACCCGCGTCACGAGCACGGCGGCGACCAGGAACGCGAGATCCGGGTACGAGGCGCTGGTATCCGGCGTCCCACAGCAGCGGCGTGCCCGGACTCAATTCCACGCCCGCGCGCCGGGCGTGGATTGGGAACGTCGGCGAGCCGCCGGCAACGACCGCGGGGACCGGCAATCCGGCCGCCCGGATCTCTGCGATCATCGCCTCGACCGGGGCGAACTCGTCGTCGCAGACCCTCGTCCTCGCCGCGAGGTCGGATGCGTGGATGTGGCCGTCATAAACGTGGAGGCCACCGGCTCGGAGCCCCTTCGTTTGATGGATCGAGCGGTAGAGCCGAACCGCCTCGGCGCCTGGCGCAATGCCAGTCCGGTTCATGCCGGAGTTCACGTCCAGCCACAGGCAGGCCTCGGCGTCGGCGCCGGCGGCCGCGCGCGCGATCTCGTCCATCACCGTCCAGGAATCGACGATCGCGCCGAAGGACGTGGCCGGGTACGTCCCCTTGAGCGCGAAGAACCGCGCAATCGCCGGACCGACTGGCTGCATCGCGAGCAGCACGTCCGGCGCACCGCAGGCGGCCGCCATTTCCGCCTCGGCAATCGTGGAGCACTTGAACTTGCCGATGCCAGGCTTCAGTTGCAGCTTCACGATCTCGGCCGTCTTGTGCGTCTTGACGTGCGGCCGGAGCCTGCCCGCATCGCCCGCGATCCGGATCATCCGCCGCACGTTCTCCTCGATCCGTTCGGGATAGAACGCGAGCGCCGGGGACGGAATCTCACCGACGTTCGCGATCTCGTACCAGCGGTCAGCTGCGTCCGCGGGTATTGTCATCGCGCTCTTTCCTGCTGCCCCTTGTTTCCGAACCGGCCGGGAATCCCGCCGGTTCGCCCTGAGCGAGCCGCGACAGCGGCGAGTCGAAGGGCGAGTCCCTGGTCACACGACGCAACTCAACACCAGGACGCCGACGAGGCCGACGACGCCAACCGCCGTCTCCATCATCGTCCACGTCTTGAACGTGTCCTTGATGCTGAGGTTGAAGTACTCCTTCACCAGCCAGAAGCCGCCGTCGTTTACGTGGGCCAGCATCAGGCTCCCCGACCCGATGGCGAGCACCATCAGCTCGCGGTTCACGGTCGAGTTCGTCACCAGCGGGAGCAGAATGCCGGCGGTCGTGATGCCCGCCACCGTCGCCGACCCGACGGACACCCGGAGGATCGTCGCGATCAGCCACCCGAGGAACAACGGCGACAGCCGCGACTGGTTCAGCAGGTCGCCGATGTACGTGCTCACACCGCTGTCCACCATCACCTGCTTCAGCCCGCCCGCTCCCGCGATGATCAGCATCACCATCGTCAGGCTCGAGATTGAGTGCGTCAGCGACGCCATGATGTCGGACATCGTCCTGCCCCGCGCCACGCCCAGCGTATAGATCGCGAGCAGCAGCGAGAGAAGCATGGCGATGGGCGGATTCCCGACCCAGCCGAGGATTCGGCGCACGAGGCTGCCGTCGGGCAACGCGAACGCGGCGATCGTGGCCGCGCCGATGAGGAGCACGGGCAGCAGCGACGAGACGACGCTCGTCCAGAAACCCGGCAGGTTTCCGGGAGAGGCCGGCGCCGCGCCGAGGAACTCCTCCATCGGCCGCGCGTGGACCTTCTTGAGCCGCTTCGAGAGGACGGGCCCGGCGAGGATGATGGCGGGGATCGCGATGATGGTCCCGTAGATGAGCGTCTTCCCGATGTCCGCGCCGAACGTCGTCGCAATCGCCGTGGGCGCCGGGTGCGGGGGCAGATAGCCGTGGGTCACCGAGAGCGCGGCCAGCGTCGGCAGCCCGACGTACAGCAGCGGCACCCGCGTCGACGCCACCACCGCAAAGACGATGGGCATCATGATGACGAAGCCGACGTCGTAGAAGAGCGGAACGCCGATGATGAAGGCCGTGAGCATCAGCGCCCACTGGACCCTGCCGATGCCGAACAGACGGGTCAGGCTGGACGTGATGCGCTGCGCCGCACCGCTGTCGGCCACGAGCTTCCCCAGCATGGCGCCGAGGCCGAGGATCAGAACCAGGATGCCGAGGGTGTCGCCGATCCCCTTCTCGATCGAGAGCACCGCCGCGTTGAGCGCCATCCCCTCGCCGAGCGCCACGGCCAGCGACACGATGACGAACGCGACGAACGAGTTCAGCTTGAACGCGAGGATCAGCACGAGCAGCAGCGCGATCCCCAGGACGACGATCAGGAGCGGCATGGTTCGGCGATTGTAGATCAGGCCGCCGCCCGCCGGCGGCCGTGGTAAATTCGTCGCGCGCGGCGGACCGGGCGGGACGCCCGCGCCGCCGGGCGCCAGCCCCCGACCATGACAACGCCGCCGTCCACGCTGTGCTCCCCGGAGACTCGCATGAAGACCCTGTATCGAGCGGCGCTTCTCGTTGCCGTGGTGACGGTCGCCCTGTCGGCAGCCGTGAGGCAGCCGATCACGGTCACGGGCGGACTGGTGTCCGGAGTCGCCGGCACACGCCCGGGGGTCGTGGCGTTCAAGGGCATCCCGTTCGCCGCGCCGCCGGTCGGCGAGCGGCGCTGGCAACCGCCGGCACCCGTGGTGCCGTGGAAGGGCGTGCACAAGGCGGACGCATTCGGATCGAGCTGCATCCAGACCATCGTCGCCGAGCAGAAGCCCTGGACCTACGAGTTCATGACGCACAACGAGATCAGCGAGGACTGCCTGACCTTGAACGTCTGGACCGCAGCGCAGTCGCCGAAGGAGCGGCGTCCGGTGTTCGTCTACATCTACGGCGGCGCGTTCACGGGAGGGTCCGGCGCGGTGCCCGTGTACGACGGCGAGGGCCTGGCGACGAAAGGGCTGGTGGTCGTCGTCCCCAACTACCGCGTCGGGGTGCTGGGCTTCCTGGCCCACCCGGAACTGTCGAGGGAGTCGAGCGCCGGGGTGTCGGGAAACTACGGCCTGCTCGACCAGATGGCAGCCCTGCAGTGGGTGCGCGCCAACATCGCGGCGTTCGGCGGCGATCCGAACCGCGTGACGATCGCCGGGCAGTCCGCGGGCGGGATGTCCGTGCATACCCTCATCGCGTCCCCGCTGGCCAAGGGCCTGTTCCACCGGGCCATCGTGCAGAGCGGAGGATCGAGCGTGGGCGGGGGCGGCATCACGATGGGTGCGCGCACCCTGGCGGACGCGGAGGCCGCCGGGCAGCAGTTCGCCGAAGCAAAGGGCGCGAAGACCCTCGCGGAACTTCGTGCGATGACGTGGCAGAAGCTGGTGGAGCCGTTGCCGGTCCCGGCCCCTGGCAGCGGCACGATGCCAGGCATGCGGCCCTCGCCGATCGTCGACGGCTACGTCGTGCCGGCGCCCGTCCGAGAGGTCGTCGTCTCGGGAAGGCAGAACGACGTGCCGACGCTGACCGGCGCCAACATCGGCGAACTCGGCGGCCTGATGGGCCCCGGAACTCCGGTGACGGTCGGGTCCTTCACCAAGCGGGCCCAGCAGCAATACGGGGCGATGGCTGATGAGTTCCTGACGCTCTACGCCGCCACGACCGACGAGCAGGCGGCCGCGGCGCAGGCCCGGAGCGGCCGCGACCAGGCGCTGGTGTCGATGTTCCTGTGGGCGAGAGAACGCGCGGGAACGGCGAAGACGCCGGCGTACACCTACCTCTGGGACCACACGATGCCAGGGCCCGACGCGGCGCGCTACGGCGCGTTCCACTCGTCGGAGGTCCCGTACGTCCTGAACACGCTGTACACGGCCGATCGCCCCTTCACCGACGCCGACCGGACGATCGCGGACATGATGTCGTCCTACTGGGCGAACTTCGCGGCGACGGGCGACCCGAATGGAAAGGGACTGCCTCGTTGGAACGCCGTCGGGGAAGAGCCGGAGGTCATGGAGGTCGGAGACAAGACCGGACCGGTTCCGATCGCAGGCGATGCGCTGAAGATCGCGCTCTTCGAGCGGTTCCTGACGAGGCCGCTCTTCGCCAAGTCGGCCGAGAACTTCCGGATCGACACGCTCGGCGAGGGGCTCTGGCGGATTCAGGCGATCAAGGGCACGCTGTCGACAGCCTACCTGGTCGCGGGCGCGAAGGAGGCGTTGGTGATTGACTCCTGCACCGGGCAGGATGGTCTCAGAGAGATCGTGCAGCAGCTCGCCGGCAACAAGCCGGTCAAGCTGGCCCTCACGCACGGCCACGGCGACCACAGCGGCGGCGTGAAGTCCTTCCCTGAGGTCTTCCTGCACCAGGCGGACGCGGGATCGATCCGCCCGGACGTCACGGCGCAACGCCGTTTCTTCGACGAGGGCGCGGTGTTCGACCTTGGCGGCAAGACCCTTGAGGTCGTTGCGATTCCCGGCCACACGCCCGGGTCGGTGGCCTTCTTCGACAGGGCCGGCCGCTACATGATGACCGGAGACGGCATCGGCTCCACGATGGTCTGGATGCAGATTTCGAACCTGCCGCTCACGACGTATCTGGCGTCGGTGAAGAAGCTCGAGGCCCTGAAAGGCAGCATCGACGAGTTGTACGTCGGGCACCACGAGCAGGAGAACGTCAAGCTGACCACGCAGTACCTCACCGACATGCGGATCGTGACCGAGAAGGTGCTGGACGGCACGATCGAAACCACTCCGTACGAGATGGGTCAGCGGAGCGGGCGGCAGGCGGTGTACGGGTCGGCGCGGCTCGTGTTCAGCCCGGACCGGGTGAAGTGAAGGAGTTGTTCATGCTGACGTCCCACGCGGAGTTGCGTGCCGCCGCACGGCGGCTCGGCCCCTTGCGCGTCGCCGTGGTCGACGCCGACGACGACGTGGCGTTGTCGGCCGTGGCTCTTGCTGCGGAGCAGCGGATCGCGTCGGTGATGCTCATCGGCAACGAGACGCGCATCCGGGAGCGGGTTGGCCGGCTCTCGCTCGGGGCCAGTCTCCACGCGGCGGAATACGTGGCCACCGACACGCCCGCCATCGTCGCCGCGCAGCTGGCCTCCGACGGCCGCGCCGACATCCTGTTGAAGGGCCACCTGCGGACGGACGAGATGATGCGGGCCGTCCTCGACAAGAGCCTCGGCCTGCGCACCGGCCGGCTGCTGAGCGACGTGCTGCTCTATGAGGACGTGCTCTCGGGCGAGCGCCGCCTCGTGGGCATCACCGACGGCGGCCTGAACGTGGCGCCCGACCTCGCGCAGAAGAAGCAGATCGTCCTGAACGCGATCGAGGTGCTGCGGTGCGCCGGCATCGTGCGGCCGAAGATCGCGATCCTCAGCGCGACCGAAGCCGTGTCGCCATCGGTGCCGTCCACCGTCGACGCCCAGGCCCTCACCGAGATGGGCAGCGCCGGCGAGTTCGGCGATGCCGACGTGTTCGGGCCCCTCGCCCTCGACAATGCCCTCCTCGAGTCGGCGGCGCAGGCCAAGGGCATCACGCATCCCGTCGCCGGTCATGCCGACTGCATGGTTCTCGCGAACATCGAGGCGGGCAACGCGCTCGCCAAGGCGGCGAAGTACATGGGCGGATCGTCCTGCGCGCACGTCGTCGTCGGCGCCCGCATGCCGATCCTGATCCCGTCGCGCGTCGAGAGCGCCGAAGACAAGCTGAACGCCATTGCCCTGGGGGTGCTCGTTGCCGGCCGATAAGCGCTTCCGCATCCTGGTCATCAATCCCGGCTCGACGTCGACGAAGATTGCGGTCTTCCTCGACGATCATGCCGAGATGTCCGAGACCCTTCGCCACTCGGGCGAGGAGATAGACCCGTTCCGCGGCCGTCCGGTCCTCGACCAAATCGACTGGCGGACACGGGTGATCGAGGGCGCCCTGGGCCGCGCCGGCATTACTGAAGACACGCTCGATGCCATCGGCGGGCGCGGCGGCCTCCTGCCGCCGCTCGCGAGCGGGACGTACCTCGTCAACGCCAGGATGCTGGAGGAACTGCGCCTCGCGCGGCGCGGCGAGCACGCGTCGAACCTCGGCGCCTGTCTGGCGCAGGCGATCGCGCAGCGCGTCGGCGTCCCCGCGTACGTCGTCGATCCCGTCTCGGTCGATGAGTGGCCGCCGCTGGCGCGCGTCGGCGGGTCCGCGTTGCTCGATCGCGAGTGCCTGTGGCACGCCCTCAACTCGAAGGCCGTGGCCAGGCGGTACGCCAGCGAGCAGGGCCGCCCGTACGAGTCGCTGAAGCTCGTCGTCGCTCACCTCGGCAGCGGCGTGTCGGTGTCGGCGCATCGTGACGGGCTCGGCATCGACGTCGTGCCGCCGAGGGAAGAGGGACCGTTCTCGATGGACAGGGCCGGCGGCGTCCCGGTGATGAAGCTGGCGCAGCTGTGCTTCACCGGCCAGTACCGGTTCGCGGACATCGAACGGCTGCTCTTCGCCGAGGGCGGCGTCTTTTCCCACCTGGGGACGAAGGACCTCGTTGAGGTTGAACGCCGGATTGGGGAAGGCGACGAGCGCGCAAAGCTCGTGTTCGACGCGATGGTCTCCCAGATCGCGAAGTCCATCGGAGCGATGGCCACCGTGCTGCTCGGCGAGGTGGACGCGGTGCTGCTCACGGGCGGCATGGCCCATTCGACTCGTCTCGTCGGGATGGTCCGCGAATCGGTGGGATGGATTGCGCCGGTGGTCGTCTACCCCGGTGAGGACGAGATGCAGGCGCTCGCAGAGGGCGTCCTGCGCGTGCTGCGCGGCGAGGAGACTGCCAGGACCCTCTGATCCGACCCCGGCGGACCGCGGCCGTCGCGGGCCAGGAGATGAGTCGTATCGCAATGACGAGACGCGACTTCGTCAGGATGACCGCGTGCGGCGCAGCAGGGGGCGCCACCCTCCTGCTGCCGCGGCTGGACCGCCTGGCGATTGAAGCCGCATCGACGGCAGATGGACCGTTCGACCTCGTGATCGTGGGCGGCGGGCTGGGCGGCGTGGCGGCGGCACTGGCCGCGGCCCGGTCCGGGCTGCGCGTCGCGATGACCGAGGAGACGGACTGGATCGGCGGACAGCTCACCCAGCAGGGGGTGCCGCCGGACGAGCACCAGTGGATCGAGACGCACGGCGGGACGCGCTGGTATCGCGATCTGCGGGCCGGGATCCGCAACTACTACCGGCGCCACTATCCCCTGACCGAGGCCGCGCGGGCGCGCGCCAACCTCAATCCCGGAGACGGCTGGGTGTCTCGCCTGTGCCACGAGCCCCGGGTGGCGCTGGCCGTCCTCGAAGGGCTCCTCGCGCCGCACGTGGCCGCGGGCCGCCTCACGCTCCTGCTGGAACACGAGGCCGTCGCCGCAGATGTCTCGGGCGACCGCGTGCGCGCGATCCGCGTCCGGAGCGTGCAGACCGGCAACGAGCGCGTCCTCGAGGCGCCGTTCTTCATCGACGCGACAGAACTGGGAGACGTGCTGCCGCTGTCCGGAACGGAGTTCGTCACTGGATGCGAAGGCCGGGCGGTTACGGGCGAGGCGCACATGCCCGAGCGGGCCGACCCCGCCAATCAGCAGGCCTTCACCGCCGTCTTCGCGCTGGAGTTCGTGCCCGGCGCCGACCACACGATCGAGCGTCCCCGGGATTATGCGATCTGGCGCGACTACATGCCGGCGCTGACGCCGCCGTGGACGGGCCGACTGTTCTCACTGGTCAGCACGCACCCCGAGACGCTGCAGCGGCGGCCCTTCAATTTCGATCCCGCCCGAAACCAGCCGGGCGCGGACGCGAACTTGTGGCTCTACCGCCGCATCGTGAACGTGGCCAACTTCCAGCCCGGGGCGTACGCGGGTGACGTGACAATCGTGAACTGGCCGCAGAACGACTACATGCTGGGCAACCTTGTCGGGGTCGACACCCGCGAGCGGCGGCGCCACGTCGACGGCGCGAGGCAGCTGGGCCTGTCCCTGCTGCACTGGCTGCAGACCGAGGTGCCACGTCCTGACGGAAAGGCGGGCTGGCGCGAACTGCGGCTTCGAGGCGACGTGCTGGGCACGCGGGACGGATTCGCCAAGTGCCCGTACGTGCGTGAGTCACGGCGGATCAAGGCCGTCACCACCGTCATCGAGCAGCACTGCGGGACCGAGACGCGGGCGGCGATCACGGGCGCCGGGGCGACAGGCGCCGCCGAACAGTACCCCGACAGCGTCGGCATCGGCAGCTACCGCATCGACCTTCACCCGAGCTCGGCCGGCGACAACTACATTGACGTCGCCTCGCTGCCGTTCCAGATTCCGCTCGGGGCCCTGCTGCCCGTGCGGATCGAGAACCTCGTTCCCGCGTGCAAGAACATCGGGACGACGCACGTCACGAACGGCTGCTACCGGCTGCACCCGGTGGAGTGGAACATCGGCG
The DNA here is from genome assembly GCA_963809475.1 of uncultured Acidobacteriota bacterium. GTDB lineage: Bacteria > Acidobacteriota > Vicinamibacteria > Vicinamibacterales > JAKQTR01 > JAKQTR01. Next base: position 1,021,958 of record CAWEJS010000001.1, on the reverse strand, counting down.
AGGCCGCAGGCGCACTCATCGCCTTTGCGTCCGCCCGCGGCGCGAGTCCGAGGGCCGTGCGCGAGCGGCCGACGCTGCTCGCCGACTTCCAGGCGCGCCTCCGTGACCAGGGCGTCGAGTTGAGCTGGCCCGCCTAGATCGGCTTCGGCATCGCCGTCCAGGCGCCCTGCTTCGCGCTGCTCCTGATGCAGGTGTCGAGGAACGCGATGCCCGTCCAGCCGTCCTCGACGCTCGCATACTGCGGCCCGGCGCCTGTGAAGGGTTTCCCGGCCTTCCACGCGCGCACGTCCTTCTCGAACTCCCGGTGCAGGCGCGCGAACGCGTCGTGGAACCCCTCGCCGTGGCCCGACGGAATCGTCGGCTCCGCGAGCAGGGCCTTCGGCACGTCCTTCGGAAGGAAGCCGTCTCCGGGCGACACGGCGCCACGCCAGTAGACCCGGTCAGGCTGGCCAGGCAGCTGGATGGTCACGCTTTCCGGCTCCTCCTGCCGCCACCGGAGCGTGCCCTTCGTCCCCGCAACCATGATGCCCAGCTCGTTCTTGCACCCGATGCAGATCTGCGAGGCCCGCACGAGCGCCTTCCCGCCGTTCGAAAGCTGGCAGTAGGCGGTGAAATGATCGTCGAGCAGGCGGCCCTCCACGAACGTCTCCAGTTGCGCCGAGACCCGCGTCACATCGAGGCCGGTCACGTAGCGCAGCTGCATCAGCGCGTGGGTGCCGATGTCGCCGCCGCACCCTGAGCCGCCCGCCCGCTTCGGATCCACGCGCCACGAAGCCTGCTGGTTGCCGGTCGCCTCCGCCTTCGTCGCCAGCCAGCCCTGGATGTAGGCGCTGTCGACCCAGCGCACGTCGCCGATGAGCCCCGCCCTGACGATGTAGCGCGAGAAGCGGCTGGTCCAGTGGCCAAGGTACGTGTGCGCGACCCCGAACGGGATCCCCAGCGTGCGCGAGGTCCTGACCAGATCGGCCGCTTCCTTCAGCGTGAGGCAGAGCGGCTTCTCGCAGAACACCGGGATGCCGGCCTTCATCGCCTTCATGGCGGGGTCGTAGTGCACGTGGTTCGGCGTGACGATGAGGATGTAGTCCAGCTTGTCGCCCGCGGGCAGGCCCGCGTTGGCCGCAATCATCCCGTCATACGAACCGTAGCCCTTGATCGGGTACGGCCAGGCCGCCGCTTCGTCGAGGGCGATCGTGGGATCGGGAAACAGCGCGCCAGCGACGACGCGGCGGGTACCGTCGAAGTGAATCGCCTTCTGGTGGGCGTGCACGATGAACGCGCCCCTTCCTCCACCGACCAGTCCGACGTTCAGGGGTGTAGCCATACGATGTCTCTCCGTTCGATGGTGCCGGGTGTCCGGGTACGCGCGGGAGAGCGAGGCGCGGGGCCCGGCACGCTCCCCGCCCGCCGCTCGCCGATTGGCGCAAGGGTACATCAGGTCGGGCCGGTGTAGAATCGGGCAGTTGAAGGAGGCGCACATGACGAGAGTTCCGAGCAGGCGTCGGTTTCTGCAGTTGGCGGGGGCGGGTGCGGCGGCCTGCGCGTCCTCCGCGCCCGGGAGGATGCTGGCGGCGTCCGCCGTGCCGGCGTCTGGCATCGCCGTGGCGTCCGTGCCGTTCCAGCTCGGCATGGCGTCCTACACGCTCCGGCTGTTCCCGGTCGACCAGGCGATCGAGATGACGAAGCGTCTGGGCCTGACCCGGATCTGCTTCAAGGACTTCCATCTCAGGATGGACGCCACGGACGCGGTGATCGCCGAGACGGTCGCCAAGGTCAAGGCGGCCGGGCTGGACCTCTACGCGGGCGGCGTCATCTACATGAAGACGGAGGCCGAGATCGACCGCGCCTTCGTGTACGCGAAGGCCGCCGGGATGAAGATGATCGTCGGCGTCCCGACCTACGAACTGCTCGGCTACACGAACAAGAAGGTCCAGGAGTACGACATCCCCGTGGCCATCCACAACCACGGGCCCGACAACCCGCTCTTCCCCACGCCGCAGAGCGCGTACGAGCGGATCGCCGGGTTCGACAAGCGGATGGGTCTCTGCATGGACGCCGGGCACACGCAGCGCTCGGGGATCGATCCGTCCGAGTCGGCGGAGAAGTACTTCGACCGCCTGTTGGACGTGCACATCAAGGACGTGTCGGCGGCCACGGCCAAGGGCACGACGATCGAGATCGGGCGCGGAGTGATTGACATCCCGAAGCTCCTGCGCACCCTGAAGCGGCTCGGCTACAAGGGCACCCTGGCCCTCGAGTTCGAGAAGGACCAGAAGGACCCGCTGCCGGGTTCGGCGGAGTCGATCGGCTACCTGAAAGGCGTGATCGCCGCGATGGCGTGACGGCCGATTGAGCGGCGAACAACCATTGGGAGCGGCGTCGTCCCCCAGACCGCCCCGGGGTGACTCCGGGCGGCATCTTGGATAGACTGTCAGACAGGCGTTCACCCGACAATTGGCGACGGCAGCTCCGCGTGGCGGAGGCGCCTCGCCACAGGAGGCCCCCATGCGACGAATCTCGTTCTTCGTAGCCATGTGCGTGTTGGCGTCGGCCCCGGCGTTTGCGCAGGGCGGCGCGGCGGCCGCACCAGCCAGTCCCCTGACGCAAGGCGACAGGGGCGCGTACGAAATGGTGAAGGGCTACATTGTCAAAGCGGCGGAACAGGTGCCTGAAGACCTCTACGCCTTCAAGGCCACCGCTGAGGTCCGCAGCTTCGGCCAGCTCGTGGCCCACATCGCCGACTCCAACTACATGATCTGCTCGGCGGCGGCGGGCGAGACGGCGCCCGGCGGCGCCATCGAGAAGACGAAGACCGCGAAGGCCGACCTCGCCACAGCGCTCGCGGCATCGTTCGCCTATTGCGACAAGGTCTGGTCGGCGACGACGGACGCGTCGGGCGCCAAGGCCGTCAAGATGCCCTTCGGCCCCGCGATGCCGCGTCTCAGCGCCCTCTCGTTCAACACCGCCCACGACTTCGAGCACTACGGCAACCTCGTGACCTACATGCGGCTGAACAAGATGGTGCCGCCCTCGAGCCAGCCGCAGGGCATGCGGTAGCGCCGCCAGGCACGAGTCTCGAGTGGTCGCGTCCCGACACGCGGGCCCGGGCCCGGGCCCGCGGCCGGCGTTCTTGTTGACACGGGCCAATACTTTGTATCATAAAGTTCTTGGCAGTCTGTGATTCCGGCCTCGCTGCCGGGCCGACCGGAGCGTGTCATGTACCCGTATCTCGCCTTCCTCCTGATCTTCTTCGTCCTGCCCCTCGTCCCGCTGCTCTGGTTCTCGCGGCGCGCGCTGGTCCGCTACCCGCGCACGCTCGCCTGGTCGCTCGCCTTCGTCGTCGCCGTCGGCGGCCCGTGGGACTGGCTGTCCTGGAGAACCGGCGTCTGGCGCTACGACAGCGGCGCGACACTCGGGCTCTGGTTCCACGGACTGCCCGTCGAGGAGTTCGCCGGGTTCTACCTGCTCGGCACGCTCCTGATTGCCGCCGTCACGCTCCTGCTGCTTCGCGGGAGGGCCCATGTTTGAACAATGGAGCTACCTCGGGTACACGCTGCTGTTCTGTCTGCCTCCGCTCGCCCTCCTCTGGCTGCGCCGCGAGTTCTCGGAGCGGATGGCGAGGGACCGCGGCCGGATTGCCGCAGCCGCGCTCATCCTGACTTTCTACGGCTGCGCGGTCTGGCCGATTGCCATGCGGATGGGCGCATGGGCGTACACCGGAGACCGCGTGCTCGGCGAGCGGCTCTTCGGCTGGGTGCACCTCGAAGACGCCGTCTGGTGGCTCCTGGTCTCCGTCCTCATCGCGTCCTTCGTCGCCCTCTCGACGCGGTACGAGGACGAGGGGATCGACATCGTTCTCCGCGAGGCGCGCGGCCTGATGCGTGCCTTCGGCTGCGCCGTTCGCGGCCTGCGCATGGTCCGCCTCGAGCGCAACACGACCATTCACGTCGCGGCGGCGATCTTCGTCGTCCTCGAGGCCATCCTCCTGCGGGTGACGGCGTTGGAATGGATGGTGCTCGTCCTGGCCATCAGCGCGGTGGTCGCGCTGGAACTCGTCAACAGCGTGCTCGAGCGCGTCGCGTCGCGAGTCGCGCCGGGCCAGGATGAGGGGATACGCCTGGTGAAGGACGCGGCTGCAGCCGCCGTACTCGTGACGTCGGTCGCCGCCGCGGCCGTGGGCCTGGCGATCTTCATGCCACGCGTGCTGCCGGCTCTCTTGTGATCAGGCAGGCAGTCTGTCCGTCTTCGCGATGAAGCCCCGCGCTTCCGTGTAGAAGCGCAGCGCCTTGCCCTGATCGTCGACGATGATGCTGGCGAGGGTGATCTTCATGCCCTGCATTGTGGCCGGCGCGGGACGGGGGCGGCACGCGCCGCGCCCGGATCGGCGCCGGGCTACCGCGGGGCCCGCTCGTCGAACGTCTCGCTCCATTCGGCGATGCGCTGCTGCCGCGCGGCCACCTGGGCCGGAGTCATCTGCGCGGCAATCTCCTCGAGGGCTTCCGAGTATCTCGCGTGCTGAATCCCCGTCGAGCGTGTGATGGCGAGATGGACCCACCAGTACGCCTCAACCAGGTCCTGCTGAACGCCGGCGCCGCTGGCATACCTCACGCCGAGGTTGAACTGCGCCGCCGAATGCCAATCCTCCGCAGCCTGCCGGTACCACCACACGGCGAGCGCGTCGTCCCGCTCGACACCTCGGCCCTCCGCGTACCTCACCGCGAGGTTGTACTGCGCGGGCGCATGGCCGCGCTCCGCGGCCTTGCGATACCACGCCGCCGCCTCGCATTCGTCCCGCGGGACGCCGCGCCCCGCGGCGTGGCGGACGCCCAACTCGAATTGGGCCGCCGCGTCGCCCTGCTCGGCTGCCCGCAGGAACCACTCCACGGCGCGGCGATCATCACGCGCGACTCCGCGGCCTGAGGCGTACATCGCGCCGAGGTTGTACTCGGCGGCCGGCAGGCCCTGGTCCGCTGCCTTGCGGCACCACTCGAACGCCTCCCCCTCGTCCTGCTGGACGCCCTCACCGGCGGCCAGCATCGCTGCGAGGCGGTACTGCGCGAGCGCATCGCCCTGATCGGCCGCCTCGCGGCACGAGATGATGAACGGGTCGTCTGGCGGCACCGTCGCTGGCGCCTCATCCTCGCCAGGCGGCCAGGAGGCCGCGTGCTGGAGCGCGGGGGCGGGCGCGCCGCGGCCCCCGGCGAACAGCGTGCCAAGCGCCTGTGCCGCGGCCGTGTGCCCCTGGTCCGCCGCCCGCCGGTACCACGCCGACGCCTGAACCGGGTCAGCCGGCATGCCGTCTCCCGCGGCCAGCGCGCCGCCAAGTTCGAACTGCGCCTGGGCGTGCCCCTGCTCGGCCGCCTGGCGATACCAGTGGACGGCCTGCGGCGCGTCCTTCACCACACCATCCCCGTGCGCGTACATCACGGCGAGCGTGTACTGCGCCTCCGCGTGGCCGCGCGATGCCGCCTTCCGGCACCAAGCCACGGCCTGCCAACCGTCGCGGGGGACGCCTTCGCCCCTCGCGTGCATGACGCCGAGGGTGAATTGCGCTTCCGGGTGCCCGTGCAGGGCGGCCTTCCGGCACCACGCCACCGCTTGTGCCTGGTCCTGAGCCACGCCCCGGCCGGTGCCGTACATGACGCCCAGCATGTAAGCGGCTTCAGGTTGGCCCTGCTCGGCAGCCTGCTGGAACCACGACACCGCGGTGGCGTCATCCTGCGGAACAAGGTGTCCCTGGGCGTACCACAGGCCCAAGCGGTACTGCGCCAGCGCATGCCCCTGGCCAGCGGCCTTCCTGTACCACGCGAGCGCCCGCTCCGTATCCGGTCCCTCGCTCCCGGCCTGGCCGTGCGCGAAGCACCACCCGAGGCAGAACTGGGCGGCCGCCTGGCCCTCCTCGGCCCGTGCGCGGAGATCCGCCGCCCGGTCGTCCTGGGGGTGCGCGTGGGTCTGGTCGGGATGCACGGGTTCGGCCTCCAACCTGGTCCAGCATGGCTCTGGCCCTCCAGAGTGTACCCGATGTCTGGCACGGGGGTGGCGGCCGGACGGGCGGCGCGTGAAGCCCGGTGCACAACCCGGGGCATTTCGTGCTAGGCTAGCAGGAGCATGCGCGACGATGCGCCGAGAGTCTGTGCATTTCCGCACAGCCCGCGTGCCCTCACCGTCTCTATCGTGTCGACGTAGAGTGGTGCAGCATCGGAAGCGTCACACGAGGAGACGTCATGGCGACGGCAAACGGAACGATCAAGCGGAAGGTCAGCGACAAGGGCTTCGGGTTCATCGCGGCTGGTGATGGCAAGGAGTATTTCTTCCATCAGTCGGCCTGCACGCAGACTCCCTTCGATTCACTTCGTGAGGGAGACAGCGTGACGTTCGAAGTCGGCCAGGGCCCCAAGGGCCCGCGCGCCGAGAACGTCCGCCCGGCCTAAGCGCCCCACGCGCGACCCTGTCCGTATGCACATCCGCCCCAGGCGGATGTGCATACGTCTGTACAGCGACATATCACGGCTCGATGCGGTAGACGCGGACGCTCTGCCCTGGAACTTCCGTGTCGAGCCGAAACGCGGGCGCGGCGGCACCGGACGCGGGCACGGCCGGCACAGCGGCGCCGACCACGAGTTCCCGGATCGATCGCGGCGGCCGGTCGAGCGGCAGCGTGCAGGTGACGCGCGCGGGCTCCCGCCCGTGGTTGAAGACGAACACGAGCTCGCCGCCCGGAGCCGTCATACGCCGCAGCTCGACGAAGCGTGAGGCGGCGAGCGCGGGCCGGTCGAGGCCCGCCCACTCGGCCAGGATGTCGCCCAGCGGGTTCATCTCCACCGGATCGAGGGCATTGCGCTCGCCGGCGAGGGTGCCGAGGATGATCGCGCGGCCCTTTCCCGCCGCTCGTTCGAACGCGGCAGGCGCCCCGTCGTCGAACGAGGCGACAACGCGCGCGGACGGGTCCAGCGCGTCGAAGTGCTCCGCGAAACTCATCCCGCCGAACGACCGGCCGCCCCATCGCACCGTCGCATGCTTCACCGGCAGCACCTCGGACTCGCGCACGCCGAGCAGGCGGTCCCACCCGAAGGCCGGGAGGACCGGCGCTGCGTGGCCGCGTTCGTCCTGCCATCCCGGCCGCGCCTCGATGAAGAGGCGGCCGCCATCCCGGACATATTGTTCCAGGGCGGCCGCCATCCCGGCCGTCATCAGGATCGGGCACGGAAGGACGACGAGCTTGTAGCGCCCGAGGCCCGCAGGCGTCAGCTCGCGCGCGCTCGGGAAGTCGACGGGGATGTTCCGCTCGAAGAACATCCGGTGATAGCCGGCGACCGCCCGGTGCATGGAGTGCCGGTCGCCGTACGCCTGCTCGCCTCCAAGGAGCGGCACGAGCGGGTTGAAGACGACAGCGGCCTGCGCCGGCGCCGGGCGGGCCCGCAGGATCAGGTCGGCATTCGCGGCGATGGTACGCGCGGTCTCGCCGGCCCGCCGGCTGCGCTCCGTCAGCGAGCCGTCGAGGTTGACCAGGCCGTACCCACCCGCTTCGTAGCCCGTGCTCATCGGGTAGTAGGCGTAGAAGCTGATCGCCTTCGCCCCGCGCGCGACGGCGCTCCACGCGTACAACGCGAGGTCGTCCGCGGTGACGGGATTCCCGGTGACGGTGCCGTGAACGCCGTAGCCCGCCTGGAGTTCGCCGACGTAGAAGCCGCGGTCCCCGGTGACGGCGCGCGCCATGTCGAAGACCAGCGCGCGGCGCTCGAGCGGGAAGTCGCGGTCCGGCGAGGTCAGCTTCGGGTAGAAGCTCGTCCCGAACATGTCCACCGAGGCTTTCATGAGGTAGTCGTCGGAGGCGTCCATGCTGTCGGCCAGCGTCCGGAAGACCGGCGACGGATTGGGCGCGTGGCTCGTCGTGAGATGAGACGGGTCGATCGCCCGCACGGCATCCGCCCGCGATCTCAGATCGGCGGCGATCTTCTCGCCAATGTAGACGCGCCAGTCCATGAAGTCCGCGTACGTGAGAATGGTGCCGAAACGCGGGGGCTCCACCTGCTCCCATCCGGTGAACGTCCGGTACCACGCCGCGTTCAGGCGCTCGAGGCTGCCGTGTCTGGTCCGCAGCCACTCGCGGAACCGGGCCATGCTGTGCGGGCAGTAACAGAACTGGGCGTTCGGCACATACGAGGGCAATGCCCAGTTCATGACCGCCGGCTCGCTCCACACGTCGTACGCGTAGAACGCCGGGCTGGCCGCTGCGCGGCGGGCGACCGCCTCGAAGAACCCGAGGACCGCCCGGCGCACGCCCGGGTGGTCGACGCAGAAGCCCGGCGCCGCCTGCGACCTGATGGCCGTGCCGCCCTGCGACACGAACTGCCCGTCCGGGAACTTCACACCGACCCACTCCGGCGCGGAGTCCACGTACACCTGCACGATGACCTTCAGCCCGGCTTCGTGGGCGAGCCTCAGCACGAGGTCGAGCTGGTCGAACCTGAAGTCGCCCTCCCTCGGCTCCGCCGCGCTCCACTCCACCCACGTCCGCACGGTGTTGAAGCCAAGCGACGTGATCGTGGCGAGATCCTGCCTCCACGCGCGATCGGAACCCGGTTCGACCGGCAGGACCATGGGGGCGCGCGCGGTGCCGCCGCCGTACCACACGGCCATGGGGAAGAACGGCGCCGGCGACGGCCCCGCCGCCAGCCACGCGCCGCCGAGGATCGCGCCGAGCAGCGTGACGACGAGGGCCAGCCGACGGCGCCAAGGCACGTCACACCGCCGTATCCCGGTCCGCGGCGCTGGGCGGCGGCGGCTCCTGCCGGTCCAGTCGTTCGTCGTACCAGGATCTGGGGTCGTCGAGCGACTCGAGGTGCGTGAAGACATTGACGTTCGGGACGGTGGCGCGGATTCTCGCCTCGACGTCCTCGAGCAGTTCATGCCCCTGGTGGACCGTCCACCCGCCCGGCACGAGCACGTGGAACGACACGAACCGCCTGGACCCTGACTGGCGCGTCCGCAGCGCGTGGTACTGGACGCCGTCCTTCAAGCGGCTCGCGAGCGCTGCCTTCACGTCCGCCAGTTCGTCAGCCGGCAAGGTGGTGTCCATCAGCCCGAGGACCGATCGCCGCACGATGCCGAAGCCGGTCCGCACGATGTTCGCGGCCACGGCGAGCGCCACGATCGGGTCGAGCCGCAGCCAGCCGGTCGCGGCGACCGCCAACACGCCGACGATGACGCCAACCGAGGTCCAGACGTCCGTCAGGAGGTGCTGGGCGTCCGCGTCGAGGGTGATGGAGTGGTACGCCCTGCCGGCGCGAAGCAGGATGAGCGCGACCGCGAGATTGACCATGGACGCCACGACGGACACCGCGAGGCCGACGCCCACCTGCTCGATGGGCCTCGGGGCCCAGAGGCGGCTCGCCGCCGCGACGGCGATGCTCACGGCCGCGAGGAGGATCAGGGTCCCCTCGACCCCGCTCGAGAAGTACTCGGCCTTGGAGTGGCCGTACGCGTGGTCCTCGTCCTCCGGCCTCGCGGCCACGGTCAGCATCGTCAGCGCCATGACCGCGCCGACGAGGTTGACGATCGACTCGATGGCGTCGGACAGGAGCCCGACCGAGCCGGTCAACGCGTAAGCCACCGACTTGAGCGTGATGGTCGTGACGGCGGCGGCTATCGACAGCCACGCGTAGCGCCTGAGGTCCGGCGGTCCCACGGCTCACAGGATACCCGAGCACAGCGCCGCGTGCCAGCGCCGCGAGGGCCGGCGCAGCCGCGGGCGCGGGGCCGCGTGCCTACAGCAGCTTCGCCGCCATCTCCGCGATGCGCGATCTGACGACGTCGTGCATCGTCAGGTGCGCGAAGCTCGGCTCGCCCTTGAACCGCTCGACCACCTGCACGAGACCGTTCGACAGGGAGTTGATCTCGGCCCGGTCGATCTGATCGGGATCGCCGGTGAGGATCACCCTGGACCCTTCGCCCGCGCGCGTCAGGACGAGCTTCATGTCCTCCTGCGTCAGGTTCTGCCCGTCGTCCACGACGATGGCGGCGTCGTGGATCGAGCGGCCGCGCAGGTAGTTGATGGGCGCGATCTCGAGGAGCTTGGACTGCAGCAGGTTCTCGACCGTCGGGTGGGTGGGTTCCTTCTTCTCCGCGTGATGGTCCGCCACCTGATTGGTCCAGCGGGTGCCGCCGTGCAGCCGGCGCATGATGAAGTCCAGGTTGTCGATGATCGGCTTCGCCCACGGGGCCATCTTCTCGCCGAGGTCCCCCGGCAGGAACCCGAGTTCGCGCCCGGCCTCGGCGTTCAGCCGGTACACCTCGATCCGCGACACCTTGCCGGCCCGCAGCATCTCGTACGCCGACAACAGCGCGATAAGCGTCTTGCCCGTGCCGGCGATCCCGACCAGGCTGACGATGAGCGTCTGGTCGTCGAGGATCATGTCGTGCGCGCAGGCCTGTTCCGGGTTGCAGGGGCCGAAACGCTCCCCGTTCTTCGTGTTGACGCGCCGGAGGAAGCCGGGGCCGTCGTGGTTCTTGTAGATGCCCCACGCGCTCTTGCCGTTGCCCGCGACGTGCAGCTCGCAGCACTGGTTGGCCATCAACTGCGAGACGTCGAACAGCTTGCCGAGAGCGTCGGCAGGCAGCCGCTGCTCGTGGTGCAGCGTGGAGAGGAGCCCCGCGTGCTCCTCGGGCACCTCGATGCGGACGCGCCCGGAGTAGAACTTCTCGGGCGACGCCACCGGGCGGTCGCTCCAGTAGTCTTCGGCGCTGACGGATCGCGCCCGCGCCTTGCAGCGCATGGCCGCGTCGCGGGTCACAAGAATGACCTGTTCGCCGGGGTGCTTCTGCTGGTAGTCGTCCGCCAGCAGGATGATGGCGTCGTCGGCGTAGCCCGGGTTGAAGCCGGGCCAGGCGTGGGCGAGATCGAGCGTGCCGCCGTGGAACTTCAGGAGCCCGCCGTTCAGCGGGATGCCGGAACGGATCTGGTCGGTCGACGCGGCGCCCTGGAGATCGTCGAGGAACCTGATCGTGCTGCGCGCGGTGTAGCCGACGCCGTTCGCGGACGTGCGCTTCCGGTCCAGTTCCTGGAGCACCGGGAACGGCATGAGCACCGTGTTGTTCGTTGTCAGGTTCTGGAGCGCGTCTGGGGCGGAAACGAGAATGCTGGTGTCGACGACGTAGGTCTTGCGCGGGGATCCTGCGTCCGATGTCGCCATCCGGGCCTCCTGAAGCCGGAACACGACACCGCGGCGTGATCGCCCTCCCGCTGATGGCGGGAGCGCCTCACCGTCGTGCCTGCGCCGGTTCTGGACCTGGAAGCTCCCGCGCTGGGAAGCGGACGCCGCCTGGACCGTTTCGCGGACATCATAACGCCGTACGCCAATTGCGGTGCAACAAGATAACGCGGCGGAGGTACACTACGCGCCAACGGGCGGGCCGGGCGGCCGGCCGCACCGTCTTCCGGAGGGCCGCGCTCATGGACACCGTCCTTTTGGCGCGTTGGCAGTTCGCCATCACGTGCGTCTACCACTTCTTCTTCGTGCCGCTGACCCTCGGCCTGGTGTGGCTCGTCGCCGGCCTGCACACGGCCTGGGTCGTGACCGGCACGGAGGTCTGGAAGAGGCTGACCCGGTTCTGGGGCAAGCTCTTCCTCATCAACTTCGCCATCGGCGTGGCGACCGGCATCGTCATGGAGTTCCAGTTCGGCATGAACTGGGCCGAGTACTCGCGGTTCGTCGGCGACATCTTCGGCGCGCCGCTGGCCATCGAAGCGCTGGTGGCCTTCTTCATCGAGTCCACGTTCCTCGGCCTCTGGGTCTTCGGCTGGGACCGGCTCCCGAAGAGGGTCCACCTCGCGTGCATCTGGCTCGTGGCGATCGGTTCGAACCTGTCGGCACTGTGGATCCTCATCGCCAATTCGTTCATGCAGCAACCGGTGGGCTACGTGCTCAACAACGGCCGCGCGGAGATGCAGGACTTCGCGGCGCTGGTGTTCAACCCGCACGTGTTCGTGCAGTTCCCGCACGTGCTCACCGGGGCGATGGCCCTCGCCGGCTTCTTCGTGCTGGGCATCAGCGCGTGGCAGATCCGCCATGCTCGCGACGAGGAGAACCGCGACGCCTTCCGGCGGTGCTTCCGGATCGCGGCCGTCTACGCGCTGGCCGCCTCGATCGCGGTGGCGATCGTCGGGCACGGCCAGGCCCAGCACATGATTAAGGTCCAGCCGATGAAGATGGCGTCCGCCGAGGCGCTCTGGGAGAGCGCCAACCCGGCGCCGATGTCTCTCTTCACCTGGGGCAACGAAGGCGAGAAGCGGGACGTCTGGGCCATCAAGATGCCGGGCATGCTCAGCTTCCTCTCGTACAACCGCTTCGAGGGCGAGGTGAAGGGCATCAAGGAGATCCAGGCCGCCTACGAGCGGCAGTACGGCCCCGGCGACTACACGCCGCCGATCAAGTGGACCTACTGGACGTTCCGGACGATGGTGGGCGCGGGGATGCTGATGCTGATCCTCGCCGCGTGGGCCGCGCTGGCCGCGTGGCGGAACCGCATCGATGCCAGCCGAAGCCTGCTCGTGCTGCTCGTGCCGGCCATCGCCCTGCCCTATCTCTCCAACAGCACGGGCTGGATCTTCACCGAGATCGGCCGGGCGCCGTGGATCGTGTTCGGCCTGCAGAAGATCTCGGACGGCGTGTCGAAGGCCGTGACGGCCGGCGAGCTGTGGTTCTCGCTCGTCGGGTTCACGGCGCTGTACGCCGTGCTCATCGTCGCCGACGTCTACCTCCTCGCCAGGTACGCGAAGGCGGGCGTCACGGGAAGAGACCTGGCGGGCGGCGAGCACGCGGCCACGGAACCGGCGCGGGTCTAGGGGGAGGAACTGCCATGGATCTCAACACGCTCTGGTTCATCCTGGTCGGCGTCCTGTTCATCGGCTTCTTCATCCTCGAGGGCTTCGACTACGGCGTCGGCATCCTCCTGCCGTTCCTCGGCCGCAGCGACGCCGAGCGCCGGCGCATCATCAACACCATCGGCCCGGTGTGGGACGGGAACGAGGTGTGGGTGCTGACCGCGGGCGGCGCCATCTTCGCGGCGTTCCCCCATTGGTACGCCACGCTCTTCAGCGGCTTCTATCTGGCGCTCTTCCTGATGCTCGCGGCCCTCATCGTGCGCGCGGTGGCGTTCGAGTTCCGCAGCAAGGATCGCAACCCGGCCTGGCGTGCCACCTGGGACTGGATGATCTTCGTCGGGTCCGTCGTTCCCGCGCTGCTCTGGGGCGTCGCCCTCGGCAACCTGCTCAAGGGTGTGCCGATCGACGGGAGCAAGACCTATGTCGGCGGGTTCTTCAATCTTCTGAACCCGTACGCCCTGATCACCGGGCTGACCACGCTGGCGGCGTTCGTGACGCACGGCGCGATCTTCCTCAACCTGAAGAGCACCGACCCCGTCAGGACGCGGGCGCTCGACGCCACGAAGCTCGTCGGCCCGGCGGCCACGGTCACCATCGGGCTCTTCGTCGTCGCCACCTACTACTGGACCGACGCCTTCTCCCGTCTCGGCGTCAACCCGGGCCTCGTGCCGTTGGTCGCCGTCGCCGCGATGCTCGGCGCCGGGGCCTTCGTGCGCGGCGGGCGCATGGGCTGGGCGTTCGCCATGACCAGCGTCGCGCTCGCCTTCGGCACGATCACGATCTTCATGGCGCTCTACCCGAGGGTGATGGTGTCGAGTCTCGACCCGGAGTGGAGCCTGACGATCTACAACGCCTCCTCGTCGCCATACACGCTGAAGGTGATGAGCATCGTCGCGCTCGTCTTCGTGCCGGTTGTCCTCGTCTACCAGGGCTGGACGTACTGGGTCTTCCGGCACCGCGTCGGCCCGGAGACCAAGCTCGAGTACTGACCCGGTCGTGCTGACAACGAGGGCCCGGCGCCGGACGGCGGCATCGATCGCCTGCGGGACGCTGGCCGGCGCCCTCGCCATCCTGTTCTTCCTGCTCCTCGGCCGCGCCGTCGATGCGGTGTTCGTCGGCGGCCGGCCGCTGGCCGATCTGCGCCCCCTCCTGGCGGGGCTTGCCGGCGTCGCGGCGGGGCGCGGTCTGGCGTCCTGGCTGGGCGACGTGTGCGCCTGGTCGGCGGCAGGCGACGTCAAGGTCTCGATCCGCGACCGATTCGTGGCGGCCCTGCTGCGCCGGGGCCCCCGCGCATCAGCCGCGGAGCGCACGGGGGAGATCGCCAACACCCTCGTCGGCGGCGTCGAGGCCATCGAAGCGTACGTCGGCCAGTACCTGCCTCAGGCCGCCCTCGCAATGATCCTGCCGCCGATCGTGCTGGCGGCCGTGCTGGCGCTCGACCCGCTCTCGGGACTCGTGCTCGCCGTGACCGGGCCGCTCATTCCGCTGTTCATGTGGCTCGTCGGCGGGACCGCGCGGGCGCGCACGCGCCAGCAGTTCGTCACGCTCGCCCGCCTGAGCGCGCGGTTCCTGGACGCCGTCCAGGCGCTGCCGATGCTGAAGGCCTTCGGTCGGGCCGAGGACGAGACCGCGGCGATCGCGCGCGCGAGCGAGCGGTTCCGCGCGGTGACGCTGGCGGTGCTGCGCGTCGCGTTCGTGTCGGCGCTCACGCTCGAGTTGCTGGCCACGATCGGCGTGGCCCTTGTCGCGGTCGAGGTGGGTCTCCGGTTGCTCTACGCCCGCCTCTCCTTCCGGGACGCGTTCACCGTGCTATTGCTCGCCCCCGAGTTCTACCGGCCGCTGCGCAACCTCGGCGCGGCCTACCACGCAGGGATGGCGGGCCAGGAGGCCGTCGCGCGCGTCCAGGAGTTCGACAGGTCGGAGCCGCCGCGCGCCGAGCTGGCTGGAGGCGTTGTCCCGCGGGAGGGCGCGCCGATGAGCGACACGCCGCCGCCCCGCATCGTGTTCCGGGGCGTGTCGTTCTCGTACGACGGAGGCGGCCGGCCGGCAGTCGCCGATATCCGGATCGAGGTGGCGCCCGGCCGGACACTCGCCCTTGTCGGCCCGAGCGGGTCGGGCAAGTCCACGATCGCCAGGCTGCTGTTGCGGTTCTTCGATCCGGACGAGGGCGACATCCTCGCGGACGGACTGCCGCTCGGCGGCGTGGATCCCGACGCCTGGCGCCGCCGGGTGGCGTGGGTCCCCCAGCACCCGCACCTCTTCCACGGCACGATCCTGGACAACCTGCGCATGGCGCGGCCGGACGCGACGGCCGACGTCATCGCGCGCGCGCTGGCGCAGGCGCATGCCGACGACTTCGTGCGCGGACTGCCAATGGGATTGGCCACGCAGGTCGGCGAACGCGGCCAGCGCCTCTCGGGCGGCCAGACCCAGCGCATCGCCCTCGCCCGCGCGTTTCTGAAGGACGCGCCGCTGCTCATCCTGGACGAACCGACGGCGCAGCTCGACCCCGAGCACGAGGAGGCGGTCCGCGAGTCCATGGCGTCGCTGCGCAGGGGCCGGACGGTGCTGTTGATCGCGCACCGCCTGACGACCGTGGCCGATGCGGACGCCATTGCCGTGATGTCCGGCGGCCGCCTCGTCGAGCACGGCACCCACGGCGATCTGGCGGCCCGCGGCGGCCGCTATGCGGCCATGCTCGCGGCGTACGGAGGCGGGCGGTGAGCGGCCCATGGGGGTTCGTGCGCTCGCTCGTCCGGCCCGGCGCGCGGGCGTTCGCCGCGGCGGCGGCGCTGCAGTTCGCGGCGGTCGCGAGCGGCATCGGCCTGATGGCCACCTCCGCATGGCTCATCGCGACGGCCGGCCTCCATCCGTCCATCGCCGTCCTTGGCGTCGCGGTCGTCGGCGTCCGGTTCTTCGGCCTGGCGCGGGGCATCCTGCGGTACCTCGAGCGGCTCGCGTCGCACGGCGCGACGCTGTCGCTGCTCTCGCGGCTGCGCGTGACGATCTACAAGGCGCTCGTCCCGCTCGCGCCCTCGCGCCTCGCCGGCGAGCGCAGCGGCGACCTGGTCAGCCGCCTCGTCAACGACGTCGAGGACCTCGGCACGATCTACGTGCGGGTGATCGGGCCGTCGGCCGCGGCTGTCCTCGTCGCGATGCTCGTGTGCGCGCTGCTCGTGCCGCGCGGGGCGGCCCTGGCGATGGCGGCGCTGGCCGGCCTGGCCGCCGCCGGCGTGGCGATCCCACTTGCCGCGTTCGGCATCGCGGCGCCGTTCAGCGCGCGAGCCGTGGCCGCGAGGGCCGATGTCGCCGCGCGGGCGACCGACGCGGTCCAGGGACTTGCCGATCTCCTGGCGTTCGGCCGCGCCGGCGACTTCCGCGAGGACCTCTCCCGCCGCAGCCGCGACCTCGTGGCGGTGCAGGCCCGCACCGTGCGGGTGTCGGCGGCCGCGTCCGCCGCCGCGGCGTTCGCCGGCGATGTGTCGGCCCTCGCCGTGCTCGCGCTGGGCGTGCCAATGGTCCGGTCGGGCGCGCTCGACGGCGTGCAGTTCACGGTGGCGGTGCTCGTCACGCTGGCCGCGTTCGAGGTGGCGGCCCCCCTCGCGGCCGCGTGGCCGCACCTCGGGGCCACGCGAGCCGCCGCAAACCGCATTCATGCACTGGTGGACGGCGTGCCCGCGGTCGCGGAGCCGGCCTCGCCAGTGGCTTCGCCGGAAGGCCGGCGCCTGGACGTTCGCAGTCTGTCGTTCCGGTACCCGGGTCAGGATCGCGACACGCTTCGCGACGTGAGCTTCACCATGACCCCCGGCCGATGTGTCGCGATCCTCGGGCCGAGCGGCGCCGGGAAGTCCACGATCGCCGCCCTGCTCCTCCGCTTCTACGACGCGACGGCCGGGTCGATCGTCCTGGACGGTCACGACGTGCGGGAGTACGGCGCAGAGGCGGTGCGCCGCTGCGTGTCGTACGCGGATCAGCGTGCGAGCATCCTGACCGGCACCGTGCGGGAGAACTTGCAGCTTGCGCGCGCCGACGCAGATGACGCGGCGCTGGTCGAGGCGCTGGAGCTGGCGGGCCTGGCGGACCGCGTACTCAGCATGCCCGCCGGACTCGACACGTGGATCGGTGAGCAGGGCCAGCAGTTGTCGGGCGGCGAGCGCCAGCGCCTCGCCCTGGCCCGGGCCATCCTCAAGCCGTCACCGTTCCTGATCCTGGACGAGCCCGGAGCCAACCTCGACCCGATCGCCGAGCGGCACACGCGCTCGACGGTGCGGCGCCTGGCGCTGGATCGCGGCGTCCTGCTCATCACGCATCGCGCCGTCGGCCTCGACTTCGCAGCCGAGATCCTGGTCCTGCACGACGGGCGCGTCAGTCAGAGGGGCACCTTCGCCGCGCTGCGGAGTCAGGACGGCTGGTTCCGCCGGATGCTGGATCTCCAGCGTTCCGCTGCCGTGATCGAAGAGCCGGCGGAACGCGGAGGCCCGCCCTCTACGCTCCCGGCGTGACGCGGAGGAGCACCACGGCGTGTGAGGGCACGGTCCGCGAGGCGGTGGGGCGCAGCCGCAGTCGCGGTAGAATAAGAGACCGGCCGTTTGTTTCCGCATCACCAAGAGGAGCCTGGCATGGGGATCATGGATTTCATCAGGGGCGAGTTCATCGACGTCATCGAATGGACGGACGACTCGCGCGACACGTTGTCCTACCGCTTCCCGGACGAAGACAAGGCGATCAAGAACGGCGCGCAGCTCATCGTGCGCGAGTCGCAGGTCGTGCAGTTTCTGTACCTGGGACAGTTCGGCGACACGTTCGCGCCGGGCAAGTACTCGCTGACGACGGACAACATCCCGGTCCTCACGAAGCTCAAGTCATGGAAGTACGGCTTCAACTCGCCGTTCAAGGCTGATGTCTACTACATCGCCACGCGCCTCTTCACCGGCAACAAGTGGGGCACCGCCAATCCCGTCATGGTCCGGGACGACGATTTCGGAATCGTGCGGCTGCGGGCCT
The DNA here is from genome assembly GCA_963809475.1 of uncultured Acidobacteriota bacterium. GTDB lineage: Bacteria > Acidobacteriota > Vicinamibacteria > Vicinamibacterales > JAKQTR01 > JAKQTR01. The sequence continues at coordinate 1,004,074 of CAWEJS010000001.1, read as the reverse complement.
TCGGCATCTTCGACTTCAAGATCATCGAGCCGAAGCTCTTCCTGAAGGAGGTGGCCGGGTCGGACCAGCACTTCCGCCTGGACGAGTTCGCCGACACGATGCGGTCGCGCATGGTGAGCGTGTTCAGCGAGGCGCTGGCGCAGGCGCACGTGCCGGTGCTCGACGTGGCCACCCGGTATACCGAGCTCGGCGAGGCGCTGCTGCCGATCATCAATCCGGCTGTCGGGTCGAAGTACGGCCTCGAGATCACGAGCTTCGTGATCGAGAACGTGTCGGTGCCGCCGGAGGTGGAAGCGGCCGTCGACAAGCGCTCCAGCATGGCCGCCATCGGCAACCTGAACGACTACGTCAAGTACCAGATGGGCAAGGGCATGGAGGCCGGCGGCGCGTCAACGGGCGGCACCGCGGCGGAGCTGGCGGTAGGGTTCGGGATGGCGCAGCAGATGATGCAGCAGGGCCTGATGAACCCGCAGGCCCAGGCGGCCATGAACGTCGGCGGGGCCGCGGCCGCTGGCGCGACGGCCGCCGCGCCGGCCGTCGAGCTGCTGGGGCCGGCCGACGTGGCGAAGCTCCTGGGTGTGACCGAGGCCGACGTGATGGCGATCATCACGTCGGGCGAGCTGAAGGCGAAGAAGATCGGCGCGAGCTACCGCGTGACGAAGGCGGCGCTCGACGCGTACCTCGCGCAGTAGGGCTCGGTCGTGGGCGATATCGCCGCCGTCCAGAAGCATGCCTGTCCGGCCTGCGGCGCGCAGGCCGAGTGGGATCCCGGGAAGCGGCTGCTCGTGTGCCCGTTCTGCGGCACCCAGTCGCCCTACGAACTCGACACGGACACCGGGAAGGTCAAGGAACTCGACCTGCTCCAGGCGCTGCGCGAGCTCCCCGAGGACGAGCGCGGCTGGAAGGCGGAACGCCGGACCGTCCAGTGTCAGAGCTGCAAGGCCGTGATGGTCTACGACCCCCAGCGTGTCGGGCAGAACTGCGAGTTCTGCGGGTCGCCCGCGCTCATCGACTACCAGGAGATCAAGTCGCCCATCCGCCCGCAGGGCGTTATCCCGTTCAAGATCTCGCAGAGCCAGGTTCGCGACACGATTCGGAACTGGTACGGCAGCAAGTGGTTCGCCCCGAATGCCCTGAAGAAGAAAGCGCTGGTCGACCAGCTGAAAAGCCTCTACATCCCATACTGGACGTTCGACGCGCAGGTGCACTGCCGGTGGACCGCGGAGGCTGGGCACTACTACTACGTCAACGAGGAGCACCGCGACGCCCAGGGTCGTGCGCAGGTGCAGCGGGTCCGGAAGGTCCGGTGGGAGCCCGCCGCCGGCGAGGTCGATCACTTTTTCGACGATGAGCCGGTGTCCGGGACGACCGGCGTCGACGCGTCGTTGATGCGAGGCGTGGAGCCGTTCCCCTCGTCCGAGCTCGCGCCCTACGACACCGGCTACCTCTCGGGCCATGTCGTCGAGCACTACCAGGTGGCGCTGGCCGAGGCCGCCAAGCGCGGGCGCGAGTCGATGGAAGCGCAGCTCATGACGCTGTGCGGCCAGCAGGTGCCGGGGGACACATTCCGGAACCTGCGGATAGACCCCGACTACTCGGGCCAGACATTCAAGCACATTCTGGTGCCGGTCTGGCTGCTCACGTACACCTTCGGCGCCAAGACGTTCCAGGTCGTGGCCAACGGCTGCACCGGCGTCCTGGCTGGCCGGTACCCCAAGAGCCCGTGGAAGATCCTGTTCGTGGTGGTGCTGGCGATCCTCGCCATCATCCTGTTCACCATCGCCAAGCAGTAGCGGGGTGGCTCCAGTCCCCGAGCCCAAGGACAAGGAACAGATGCCCAGGGTGCTGATGGTCATCGCGCCGGAGCGGCGCCAGGGGTCTCGTGGCGGCTCCGGGACCGCGATCCTCCACGTTGAGTTCGTTGGAGGCGTCATGACAGAGAAGACCGTCGCCGAGAAGGCGCGCATCAAGCCCGGTACCACGATTGCCGTCCGGAACGGGGTTCCTGGCATCGTCGAGTCGCTTGGGTTGCCACGGGACGTCGCATTCGTCGCACCCGGCAAAGCGCAAATCGTGTTCCTGTTCGTGAAGAAACGCGCGGAGCTCAACGCTCGGATGACGAAGGCGGTCGCCGCCCTTGCACCCGGGGCCGCGCTGTGGGTCTTCTATCCCAAGGGTTCCAAGGCCGCCGGACTCGATGTGAACCGTGACAGCATTTGGGCACTCGCCAGGACACTGGGTTTGGGACCACTGGGCATCGTCAGCATCGACGACGCGTGGACCGCATTCCGGCTGCGGCCGGTCCGTCGCGTTGCGACCCGGACCGCACTGCGCTAGTCTGTCGTGGCGGATTGGGGGCCGGGAAGGCGTCGGGGGACGGGGGCCACACGCATGAAGCAGAACTTCCACATCGGCATCATGGGGAACCTGTTCTCGGGCAAGACGACCCTGATGCTCGCGCTGGCACGGGACCCGTACAGGCGGGACCTCGAAGCGCTGCTCGGCGGCGCCGAGCTCCATGCGTTCTCCGAGCGCGTGGACAAGGGCTCGCTCATCGACGAGTGCCTCGCCCTCTTCTACCACGACCGCGTCGCCAACATCTTCCCGACGGAACTGGCGTTTCTGCAGATGCGCACGCTCCAGCAGCGCGAGATCCGCCACCTGATGACACGCGAGAGCGCGCGCGGCGTGATCATCATCGAGGACCGGCCGTTCCTGGACGGTCCCGAGGTGTTCGTCAAGCGGATGATCGACTCGGGCGAGATGCCCGCCGCGCACGCGAGGCTCTACAGCACGCTCTTCCAGCAGACGCTCCGCAACGAGCACATCCGCCTGCCCGACCTGACGGTGTACCTGCGGACCGAGCCCGACGTGCTGGAGCGGCGGCGGGCGAAGCGCGCCGCCGAGGGCGACGACTACGCCGTGACGATCAAGGCGGATTACCTGCGCGAAATCCACGAGAGCTATGAGGCGATCGCCGCCGATTGGAGGCGCACGCTGCTCCGCTACCAGGAACACGCCATCGTTCCCCCGGACGCGGATCTCATCACGCTGCCGGCCGAGATCGACATGAACGAGCACCCGGACTACGTCCACGTCGCAGCCGGCACGATCCGCGAGAAGATCCGGCGCATGATGGCCTCGCGCCGAAGCAGCCTATAGGAGCGTCTCCACGTACTCACGCGCGGCGCGGATGTCGGCCACGCGCGCGTCGCCGGCCTCGCGCTCGATGCACAGGTTCCCCTTGTAGCCCACCTCGCCAAGGGTCCGGAAGAAGGCCTTCCAGTCGACCTGGCCGGTGCCGAGGCGCACCTCCGCTCCCCATGTGCCGGGAGTCTTCGTGCGGACGGCGTCCTTCAGGTGGCACTGCTTGAGCCACGGCCCGAGCGTGCGCAGCGCGGCAACCGGGTCGCCCTTGTCGTACAGAATCATGTTCGCCGGGTCGAAGTTGACGCCGACGTTCGCGCGGTCGAGCGTCTTGAGGAACGCCGCCATCGTGCTCGCGACCTCCTGGCCGGTCTCGAGCCCGATCGCCATCTTCTTCGCGGCGAAGACATCCGCGATCTGCCGGAGCCGGGCGAGGAGCTTCGCGAACGACGGGTCGCTCTCCTCGTGGGGCAGGAAGCCCGCGTGGAAGGTCACGAGCGTGAGGCCGATCTTCGCCGCGAGATCGGCGTCGGCCTGGATGTTCTTCCAGGTCGCCGGCCACGTGGCATCGGGCACGATGCCACCCGTCTGTCTGATGGTCTCGAGCGTCGTGTAGTCCTCCCCCACCGTCCCGAGCATCCCGGAGACGCACGTCACGCCCTTGCGCGTGCAGAGTGCGCCGAAGTCGCTCCACGCCCCCCTCGCGTTTTCTCGGATCGGATCGAGGGCGATCTGGATCCGGGTCACGCCGGTCGCGGCGAGCTTCGTCAAGAGGTCGTCGGCGGATGTCGGTTGCAGTGACCAGCTGCAGACCGCGAGGCGGCTGGCGACGCCGCGCTGCCCGCCGGCCAGGACCGGGCGGAATCCAACGGCCGCGCCCAGCGCGCCGGCCACAGACACTCTCAGGAAATCACGGCGGGTCGCTTCGATGCCCATGTGGGTCTCCTTTGCGGGGCAGGCACCATCTTACCGCGCGATTCTGCCGGGCGTGACAGGCAAGAGCCACGCGCGCCGGGACCGGTCTTTCCCGGTCGTCGCCTCACCCAGCTACCCTGCTGTCGTGCCAAACAGGCTGACCAGAACGTCCCGCAGGTGGTTGCGCCGCGTCGGCTGGTTGTGCCCTTCGGACAGCTCGACGTAATGCACGGCATGGCCGGCGTCGGCGAGCGCCTACCGCGCGCGTCGTGCCGTCGGGTCGCTTGCCCCAACCCGTGACATCGGAAACGATGCGCGGGATCCGGCCGCCGCCGCGTTTCGCGAATCCTGCGCCGAAGCCAGGGCGGGCGTGAAGCATGCGGCGACGACCGCGGTGGCGAAAGCAATCCGGCGCCTTGAATGTTGCACGTCTCCTCCCTGGACAGCCCTCAGTCGTTCTAGACACCGGTCTTGGGGTCAGGTCTAAGAACCCGACATTTCGGCGTGCTACTGCCTCATGCCCAACCACTATCACCTCGTGTGCCGGACCCCCGAGGCGAACCTGTCGTTGGCGGTCGGGTACCTGAATGCCGTCTATGCGCAGTGGTGGAATCGCCGGCACGGGCGATGCGGCCACGTCACGCAAGGGCGGTTCAAGGCCCAACTCGTCCAGAGCGAGCTGTACCTTCGGGTGGTGTGCCGCTATGTCCTGGACAATCCGGTTCGAGCTGGAATGGTCCGGCATCCGCAGGACTGGGAATGGAGCAGCGCCCGGGCATCGACCGGCCTTGCGGCGCCGCCGGCGTTTCTTGATGGCTCGATCTCGGTTCAGATGCTGTCAGGCGGGCAAGCCGCTCGGATCACCTTCGACGGCCTCGGTGGCGGAGCGGACCGCCAGGTCCAGTCCCTCGTAGGAACTGCGATCAAGGGGGACGCGAGAATCCTGGACAATGACTCGATCCGGGAGACCTTCCGGCACCTGGTGCGAACGGCGAGAGACGCCGGCATTGGACGGAGGGAGTGGGTGGGAATCCGTCCTACTCTCGCGGAGTTGTTCGCTATGGCAGGGAGTCGCCGCATCCGGGAGCGTCAGATGGTGGAAGCTCGTGACGCCTGGGGATTCACACACCGGGAGATCGCCGAGTTCCTTGGAATGCACGTCGACACGGTGGGGCGCACGATCCGCAGAATCAGCAGTTGCTCCGATGTGGCAAGTTCTGAGGCCTGACCCCACTGGCAGGCACATTGTCGGGTTTTGAGACCTGACCCCATAACAAGGCGAAATGTCGGGTTTTTGGACCTGACCCCGAGGGAGAGACTGGCGGGGTTGACGGGACTCGAACCCGCGACCTCCGACGTGACAGGCCGGCGTTCTAACCAGCTGAACTACAACCCCGCTCAGGCGGAACCCCCAGGAACCGTGTCGCGGCAGCCACTGTCACTGTGCTGCCCGGGACCCGAGAGGCTTGCGGCCGAACCTGCTGACTGCCCGAGGTGGTGGTGGGCGGTACAGGATTCGAACCTGTGACAGCCGGCGTGTAAAGCCGGTGCTCTACCGCTGAGCTAACCGCCCCGACACGACGATCCGGCCGCCTCGCAGATCATTATCCTAGCATCTACTCGCTCGGATTGACAACGCGGCGCCGCCCGACGCGACGTCTGATCAGGTGCCACCAGAGCCGAGCGCTGCCCGCACCCAGCACCGTCGCCGCGAACAGCAACCCGGCCTGGAACCAGGCGTCCGGCAACTCCGGCCGAAGCCTCGCCCCGCCAGGCTGGCCCGGCGGGAACACGACGTCCACTTTCGACCCCAGGGGGTAGACGTGCACCTTCGCGCGGACATTCGCCAGCACGTCGAAGTCGCGGCCGCTCTCCGTGAAGCGCACGACCGCCCGATACAGCCTTTCAGCCGGCACCAGGTCAACGCCCGACGCGCGCGTTCCGAGCGGAGCCGGATTCGTGGTCCGCCAGTCGGCGGCGAACTCCTCCATCTGCCGGACCACGACGCCTTCCGCCAGTTGTCCGCTGAACGCGAGCCACAGGTTCCGTGCCGCGCCATACCCGGTCCAGCACGCGAGCAACAGGCCGACGACGACCACGGTCCGCGAGCCCACCAGGTGCATCCCGGTCAGGAGCAGTCGACGCGCTCTCGAAAGGAGGGATCGGGCCACGGGCCCGATTGTACCCGCTTCGCAGTACACTTGAGCGCAGCTTCGTCGAATGAGAGCACTCCACCGGGAACGCGCCCTGCGCTGGTCGCTTCTCGCCGCCCTTCTGTCCGCCTGGGCTACACCGTCGAGCATCTCCGGAGGGACGTGCGCATTGGCGACTCGGCCCTGCCGAGCGTGAAGGGCCCGCAACGCTTTGCATCGTTCCAGGCCGTCTTCGACGGCCAGAACGGGGCGACGCGACGTTCCGCACGAACGTGTCCGCGGGGCTCCTGCTCGACTCGCCGATCGGCCCGATCTTCGCCGGCGCCAGCGTCGGCCGGGACGGGCGGTATCGGGTCTACTTCAGCCTGGGCCGCTTCCTGCCGCGCTGATCACCGGCGCCCTGTCTGGCGCTCGCGCACCGCGCGGAACTCGGTGCCGGGGTTCCATTCCGGCCACGTCCCGCCCTGCGCGACGGCCAGACCGACGCCGAACAGCAGCTGCGCATCCTCGACCGCGCCGCTCAGGTCCCAGTCCGCCTTCACGTCGTCCGTCACCTTGTGGTAGTCCTGCGTCGTGTAGCGGTCGCGCATCTGCTGGCCGTACTCCGGAGGCCTGTCGCGGTAGCTGGCCCCGGGGTGCAGGAAGTGCAGCGCCGGCACGCCCAGCTTGGCCAGCTCGACGTGATCCGATCGGTAGAAGTAGCCCTTCTCGGCCTCGGGATCCGGGAGGACCATGCGGCCCTGCTTCGCGGCTTCGGAGACGAGCAGGTCTTCGAGCGTGGACATGCCGTAGCCGATGGACACGATGGCCTTCGTCCGGCCCCAGAAATTCATGACGTCCATGTTGATGTCGGCGAGCGTCCTCTCCAGGGGCCACAGCGGGTGGCCGGCGTAGTACTTCGCGCCGAGCATCGCGGATTCCTCCGCTGTCGGCGCGAGAAACAGGACGGATCGTTTCGTGCCGCCGGGCAGCCGCGTGAACGCCTCGGCCATCGCGAGCATCGTCGCCATCCCCGACGCGTTGTCGAGCGCGCCGTTGAAGATCTGGTCGCCGGACAGGGCGGGGTTCCTGCCGAATCCGTCCCAGTGCGCGCTGTACATCACGTATTCGCCCGCCAGCGCCGGGTCGCGGCCCTCGAGCTTCGCGATGACGTTTTGGGACGCGATCGTCCGGACGGTGTTCTTCACCGTGAAACTCGCCGTCGCGCCGAGTGCCACGGGTCGGAACTCCCGCGTGGCGGCCTTTGCTTTCAGGGCGTCGAAGTCGAGGCGGCACGCGGCGAAGAGCGCCTTGGCGCAATCCAGGGTGATCCACGACTCGACGGCTGCGTGGCGCAGCGCCTCATCCGGCGACGCCAGGCCGGAGTTCTCGCGCCCCCAGCTGCCCTTCACGACGTCGTACGGGTATCCCGCCGGCCCCGTCTCGTGCACGAGGATGGCGGCGGCCGCGCCCTTCTTCGCCGCCATCTCGTACTTGTAGGTCCACCGGCCGTAGTACGTGAGGGCCGCGCCCTTGAACATCTTCGAATCGAGGGCACCGGGGGCCGCCGGATCGGCGACCGCCGGGTCGCCCGCGAGCATCACGATGGTCTTGCCCCGGACGTCCGCGCCCTTGAAATCGTCCCACACGTACTCCGGTGCGACGACGCCATAGCCGACGAAGACGAGCGGCGATGCCGTCACGGAGACGTCGGGCACTCCTTTGCGCGACACGACGACCGCTTCGTCCGGGATCGCCAACTGCATGCGCGTGCCCCTGACGTCGAAGGCGGCCGTGGGCTCGCCGACAAATCCGATGAGCGGCACGCGCTGAACGTACGTGCCGTCCGGGTTGCCCGGCGCGAGCCGGAGGCGCTTGAACTGGCTGACGAGGTACGCGACCGTGCGCTCCTCGCCGGCGGTGCCGGGCGCGCGGCCTTCCATGCCGTCGGCGGCGAGCGCCTTCACGTGAGTGAGGATGAGCGCCGGCGTCACCGCGCGGGCCGCGTCCGCGATCTGCTCAGGCGACTGTGCGACCGCGACAAGCCCGATGGACAGGCAGAGGCAGAGCGCTGAGATCGCGATCGCTCGCATGAAGGATCACTCCTCGGAAGGACCGGCACGGGCGTCCAGATAGTGGACGTCGGGAAGTCCCCGGAGGCGCGCGGCGGCAGACTCGGGCGTGAGGTCGCGCTGGGGTTCCGCGGTCATCTCGTAGCCGACCAGGAACTTCCGCACCGCGGCCGAGCGCAGCAGCGGCGGGAAGTAGACGGCATGCAGCCGGCAGCCGGGGTGCGCCTGCCCGTCGACCGGGCGGCCATGCCAGCCCATGGAATACGGGAACGAGCACGTGAACAGGTTGTCGTAGCGGGTGGTCAGCCGACGGATGATGTCGGCCAACTGGTCGCGCTCGTCATGATCCACGTCCCGCAGGTCATCGACCATCCGCACGGGAACGACCATCGTCTCGAACGGCCAGATCGCCCAGAACGGCACGACCACCACCCACGCGTCGTTCCGGCACACCACGCGTTCGCCCGACGCGAGCTCGCGGGCCAGGTAGTCGCCGATGAGGTCGCTCCCGTGCCGCCCAGCGTAGCGCTGCTGCAGGTCGAGCTTGCGGGCAGGGATCTGCGGCACGCTCGCCGAGGCCCAGACCTGTCCGTGCGGATGCGGGTTGCTGCATCCCATCGCCGCGCCCTTGTTCTCGAAGACCTGCACGTAGCCGATGCCGTCAACCCGGCTCAGCCGCTCGACCTCGTCGGCCCACGTGTCGATCACGGCCCTGATGGCGCCCTCGTCCATCTGCGCGAGCGTGAGGTCGTGGCGCGGAGAGAAGCAGACGACGCGGCAACGGCCCGGCTGGGGTTCAGCGACGAACAGGTCGTCCCCGGGGGCGGGCGCGCCGGACGTCGCCGGCAGCAACGCCGGGAAGTCGTTGTCGAAGGCGAAGGTCGCCTCGTACGCGGGATTGCAGTCGCCGTTTGCCCGTTCGTTTCCGGGGCAGAGGTAACAGCCCGGATCGTAGGGCGGCAGCATCGACGGCGGAGCCGGCTCGACCTGGCCCTGCCAGGGCCGTTGCAGGCGGTGCGGCGACACGAGCACCCACTCGTCGAGCAGCGGATTGTAGCGGCGGTGCGGCCCGGCGGGCGGCGTGGGCGCAGGCTTCGGCACGTCGGGCAGCATACACCGGGATGCCGCGGATGGGGTCAGACTCGACCCCGGCCGCTGACAACTGGGACGGCCGGGGTCGAGTCTGACCCCACCGCGGGCCTCTGCTATAGTCAGGGGCGATGCGTGTCGTACCGGGACTGACTCGCCTGCTCCACTCGCGCGAACTCGAAGGGCTCCGCGTGGGCCTCGTCTGCAACCCGGCGTCGGTGGACGCGAACCTGGATCACGCGGTTGATCTGGTGGGCCGCGCGACCGGCGTGACCCTCGCCGCGCTCTTCGGCCCCCAGCACGGGTTCCGCGCCGATCTCCAGGACAACATGATCGAGTCGCCCCACGCCGCGGACGCGCTCCGGCGCGTGCCCGTGTACTCGCTCTACAGTGAGACACGCGAGCCGACCGCTGAGATGCTGAAGGGCCTCGACGCCCTCGTGATCGATCTGCAGGATGTTGGCGCGCGCATCTACACCTTCGTCTACACCATGGCGAACTGCCTGCGCGCCGCGGCACGGCACGGCGTCCCGGTCCTGGTCTGCGACCGGCCCAACCCCATCGGCGGCGTGGGCGTCGAAGGCCCGATGCTGGAGCCGGGGTTCGAGTCCTTCGTCGGCCTCTTCCCCATTCCGATGCGCCACGGGATGACGATCGGCGAACTGGCGACGCTTTTCAACACCCGCTTCGGCATCGGGGCGGATCTTCGCGTCGTCGAGATGGAGGGGTGGTCGCGGGACATGTACTTCGACGCGACCGGATTGCCCTGGGTGATCCCGTCCCCGAACATGCCCACGCTCGACACCGCGCTCGTGTACCCCGGTGCGGTCCTGTTCGAGGGCACGCAATTGTCGGAGGGCCGCGGGACGACCCGTCCGTTCGAATTGCTCGGCGCGCCGTGGATCGACGCGGAGCGCGCCGCGGGCCATCTGAACACGCTCGGGCTGGGCGGCGTCCGCTTCAGACCGGTCCGCTTCGAACCGACGTTTCACAAGTTCGCGCGCGAGTCATGCGGCGGCTGCCAGATCCACGTGACCGATCGCCGCGCGTTCTCCCCCGTCCTGGCCGCCGTCGCGGTCATGGCCGAGTTCCACCGCATGAACCCGGGCCGGTTCGCATGGCGCCAGCCGCCGTACCAGTACGAGCACGACAAGATGCCCATCGACATCCTTGCCGGCTCGCCCGCGCTGCGCGGGCAGATTGAGGCGGGAACCGACGCCCTGGAGATCGCGGCGGCGTGGGAGGACGCGGTGGCGGCATTCGCACCGGCGCGGAGGGCGTGCCTCCGGTATTGAGGCCCGGCCGCGCGGCACGGCGCTGCGGGCATCTCGTTATTTCGCGTTCCCCGGCCCGCTCTCGATGGGTTCCAGGGTGACGGCCGGGGCGGCCTGTCGCCGGTCCCACGCGCGCCGCACGTGGTCGTACAGCGCAGCCTGGGCCACGATGGGCGCGTCCGCCGCGGCGCGCGGGGGGACGCGCCACGTCCCGTCGGAGAGCAGGCGCCTGGCCTTCATGTTGTCCTGGAAGAGCACGTCCAGCGTGTGCAACAGGCGCCGCCGGCAGCCCGGGGCCTCCACGGGCGCCATCAACTCGACCCGCCAATCGAGGTTCCGCGGCATCCAGTCGGCGCTCGACAAGTACACCTCGTCTTCGCCGCCGTTCTGGAAGTGGAAGATGCGCGCGTGTTCGAGGAACCGGCCGACAATCGACACGACTTCGATGTTGTCGCTCAGGCCCTTCACCCCCGGCCTCAACATGCAGATGCCGCGCACGTTCAGGCGCACGCGCACGCCGGCCCTCGACGCGCGGTAGAGCGCGTCGATCATCCGCTCGTCCACCAGAGCATTCATCTTCGCGCGGATGAGCGCCGGCTGGCCGTCCTGCGCCCGCCGCGCTTCCCGGTCGATCAGCCTGAGCAGGCGTTCGCGCAACTGGGCCGGCGCCATCACGAGCTTCTTCATCCGGGGCGGATCGGAGTACCCGGTCAGCGCGTTGAAGAACGCGGAGGCGTCCTGGCCGAAGTCCGGCGATGAGGTCAGCAGCCCGACGTCCGTGTAGAGACGAGCCGTGCGGTGGTTGTAGTTGCCGGTTCCGACGTGCACGTAGCGGCGCAGGCCCTGGGGCGTGCGGCGGACCACCAGGCAGCACTTCGCGTGGACCTTCAGCCCGCGGATCCCGTAGATCACGTGGGCGCCGGCTTCCTCGAGGGCCCGCGCCCAGCGGAGGTTGTGCTCCTCGTCGAAGCGCGCCATCAACTCGACGACCGCGGTGACCTGCTTGCCCCGGTCGGCGGCCCGCATGAGCGCCGCCACCACGGGCGAATCGGTGCCGGGCCGGTACAGCGTCTGCTTGATGGCCAGCACGTCCGGATCGTCGGCGGCCTGCTCCACGAGCGCCAGCACGGGATCGAAGGCCTCGTACGGGTGGTGCACGAGGATGTCGTCCGCATCGAGCGCGTCGAAAATGCGGCCGTCCGACCCGTCGCCGAGCACCGGAACGGGTTTCATCCCCAGGTCGCGCAGCGCCTCGAACCCGGTCACCTCGACGATGCCCCAGAGCGCGCGGAGGTCGAGGAACCCGGGCACGCGGTACAGGTCCTCCTCGTTCACGCCGGCAACGCCGACGAGCAGCGCCGCCAGGACCTCGCTGGCCCCGGCTTCGATCTCGAGCCGCACGACATCGCTCTTCCGCCGGCGCCGCAGTTCTTCCTCGATGGCCTCCACGTATGACCGCCCGCCCTCGTCGTCGAGTTCCAGTTCGGCGTCCCTCGTCAGGCGGAAGGCGGCCGACTCGAGGACCACCTGGCCCGGGAACAGGGATTCGAACCCCGCGCGGATGAGATCGTCGAGCAGCACGAACGTCACGCCCTCGCCGCCTGCCACCCTGACCAGGCGCGGCAGTCCGGCCGGCACCTGCACGACGGCGATCCGTTCCGCGGAGCCTTCCGCGTCAGGCCCGAGGCGCACCGCCAGGTTGACGCTCAAGGAGGACAGCATCGGGAACGGCCGGGCCGTGTCGACGGCCATCGGCGTCAGCACCGGCAGCACGTCGTCACGGAAGTACGCGGTGAGCGCGGTACGCCTGATGTCGTCGAGGTCCTGCGGGTTGATGATTCGAATCGCGTGCGACGCGAGCGCCGGCAGGATCTCGGCGGTGACCAGGCCATACAGGCGCAGCACGAGCGCGTGGACGCGGGTCGAGACCAGGCGGCGCTGCTGGGCGGGAGTGAGGCCCGCGGGGTCCGGTTCGAGGTCGCCCTCCTCGACGGCGTGCTTCAACCGCGCCACGCGCACCATGAAGAACTCGTCCAGGTTCGACGCCACGATGGCCGCGAACTTCGCCCGCTCGAGCAGCGGGTTCGACGCGTCGGCGGCCTCTTCCGCCACCCGCTCGTTGAAGGCCAGCCAGGAGAGCTCGCGGTTGAAGAACAGCTCCGGCGTGCGCTCGCGTTTCACCCGGGGCCTCACCGCGCCCCCGCCCGCCCGGCGGCGGGTCACGACTCGACCCCCGCGCCGCGCCAGGAGAGCGACCGCCCGAACACATCGTGGAACAGGTCGGCCCGGGCATGGACCTCGGCCCGCTCCATCGCCAGGTCTCCGATGCCGGTCACCTCGAGCAGCCAGCCGCCGTCCGACTGGACGACGCGCAGGTCCTTGACCTTCTGCGCGTGCTCGGCGTCGAGGGCGTTGGCGATGCGCAGCATGGCGGCGAGCTTGTTCACCCTGACGCGCTCGGTGCGGTCGAGGGCCATGTAGGGCAGGTGCGACTTCTGCGGGAGGCCGCGCCGGTGGTAGCGGACGACGTTGGCGATGATGGCACGATCGTCCAACGACAGCCCGAAGATCTCAGAGGCCTGGATGAGGTACTGCGCGTGCTTGTGGTGGGCGCGAAGCCCGACGAACATCCCGATGTTGTGCAGAATCGCCGCGACCTCCAGCAAGAGGCGGTCCCGGTCGTCCAGGCCGTGTTCCTGCGCCAAATCGTCGAAGAGCCGCGTGGCAAGGACGGCCACGGCGCTCGCGTGCACAGCGTCGTGCCGGTACTTCTCGCCGAGCGACGCCGCGCTCGCGAGCACCTGGTGGCCGAAATCCTCGAGGCTGTCCGGCGCCGTCCCCCCGAGGGCGGAGGCCATGTCCACGAGCAGTCCCGCCCGCAGCGAGGCCTGGGGCACGGTGATGCTCGCGGCGGCCGTCTCCAGGAGCAGCGCGCGGTAGACGAGCAGCGCAGGCACGAGCGTCTCGGCGTCGCCGGGAGTGAGCCCGAATCTGTCGGCGATCTCGTCCTCGGCCATCTTCTCGACGCGCGCGCAGAAGTCCACGAAGGCCGCGCGCGGCACCTCGTGGATGATGGTCTCCGGAGCCTCGACGAGTTCCTGGGCTGCGAGCCGGACGTCGCCGCCGAGGGCAATCATGTACTCGGCCGACGGCAGCGGGATCTCGCGGGAAATGTCCGCTACGACGTGGGCGATGTTCCGGGTCAGCAGGCGCAGGCGGCGCTCGCGGTCGCCGGCCCACTGCCGCAACACCTGCCGCATTCGGACGGAACCCAGCGCGTACACACCGGAATAACTCGGACGGTCGCCGGTCAGCAGCGTGATGTCGGCCGACCCGCCGCCGACTTCGACGAGCAGAGCGTGGGCCGCCGAAAGGGCGGGATGCCCGGCGAGGCGGCCGCGCACGGCGAGGTACACGAGGCGGCTCTCCTCCGACGCGTCGATCACGTCGATCCGCAGGCCGGTCCGGACCTGGACGCGGTCAAGGAACGTGTCGGCGTTGGACGCCTCGCGGACGGCGCTCGTCGCCACGGCGCGGTAGCGCGTCGCGCGGTGCTCGTCCATCAGCCGCTTGAAACCCTCGAGCGCGCGGAGCGCCGCCTCCATCGTGTCCGGCCCGATCCGCCCCGTCGAGAACGTGTCCTTCCCGAGCGCGACGCCACGGACGGCCTCTTCGACGACGAACGGCTGCCGGCCCGGAGCGAGTTCGGCCACGACGAGGCGCACGGCGCTCGCGCCGACGTCGACCACGGCAACGGTCTCCGGGAGGGCAGGCGGTTCAGGTTTGGCCATGGCGTCTCGCAAGGTTCGGTACATCTTACGACGGGCGGCGGTACAATTCCCGCGTATGCGCGATCAGGGCAGGGATCCCGGGCAATCCATATGACTATCGACGACTGGCTCGCTGACGCATGCGCCGACGCCGATCGGCGAGGGCTGCCGGAGTTGAAGCCGCTCCTGCTTGCGCTGGCGGATTCGACGAGGACCCTGCGGCGCGGGGCGTGGAGCGAGGCTGGGTGGACGGCGGCGCCGAGGTCGGCCCGCCCTCCGGCCGATGCCGGGGATCCGCAGCCGCCGGGTGGCGCCGCGAGCCCCGGCACGCCGGGCGAGGGGGCCTGCCGATGACCACGCCGCTCCACTTCTTCACGATCGCCGAACTGGCGCCGCTCGTCGCGACGGGCCGGGTCTCGTCCGAGGATCTCACCCGCGCGTGCCTCGCCGAAATCGAGGCGCACAACGAGGCGCTCCGGGCATTCATCACGGTGACCGCCGACAGCGCGCTTGCCGATGCCCGGGCGCGGGACCGCGAGATCGCCGCGGGCCACCTGCGTGGCCCGCTTCACGGCATCCCGATCTCACTCAAGGACCTCATCGACCAGCGGGACGTGCCAACCACGGCGGCATCCCGGGTGCGCGAGGGGCACATGGCGGCGGAGGACGCGCCGGTGACCGCCCGGCTGCGTGCGGCCGGAGCCGTGCTCGTCGGCAAGACCAACCTGCACGAGTTCGCGTTCGGCACGACGAGCGACGAGACCGCGTTCGGGGCCGTGCGCAACCCGCACGACCAGTCACGCTCACCGGGCGGATCGAGCGGCGGATCGGCCGTCGCGATTCTCACCGGCATGTCGGTGGCCTCGATCGGCACGGACACCGGCGGGTCCATCCGCATCCCGTCGGCGGCATGCGGCGCGGTCGGCCTCAAGCCCTCCTTCGGCGAGATCCCCTGCGGCGGCATCGTCCCCCTCAGCTCGTCCCTGGATCACGTCGGCCCGCTGGCGCGATCCGTGGCCGACGCGTGGCTGCTCTACCTGGTGCTGCGCGGCGATGCGGCGGCCGCGCGCTGGCCCCTACCCCCGCGTCGCGCGGTCAAGGGCCTGCGCCTGGGCATCCCACGGCCGTACTTCTTCGACGTCCTGGACGACGACGTCCGGCAGCGCATCGCGGAGGCGCTCGCGTGGATGCGGCAGGCGGGCGCCGAGACCGTCGACGTCGCCATTCCGCACGCGTCGGGCGTCCCCGCTGTCTACCTGCACACGTCGTTGCCGGAGGCGGCCGCGTACCATGCCGGGACGATCGAGTCCGTCCCCGACCGCTACACGCCGAACGTGCGCCTGCGAATCGAGACCGGCCGGTACGTGCTGGCGGAGGACTACGTCCGGGCGCGGCACGCGAGGGCGGCACTGCGGGAGGAGGTCGATGCGGCGCTCGCGGGGTGCGATGCCCTTGTGCTGCCGACGCTGCCCATTCCCGCGCCGCCAATCGGCGCGGCAACCGTCGACGTCGCCGGCTCGCCCCAGAACGTGCGCGCGATGATGCTCCGCCAGACGCAGCTCTTCAACCTCACCGGCCACCCGGCTATCTCGGTCCCGGCCGGGCAGACCGCGTCCGGCCTGCCCTGCGGGCTGCAGTTCGTCGGACATCGCGGAGACACCGAGGGCCTGCTCGCCGTGGCATCGGCCTGCGAGCGCCACGTCGCGGCGTGAATCAGAGGTACTTCAGGATGCCCTTGAAGGCGTCGTAGAGGACGCCGGCGAGCGCCTGCACGAGGGGAGAGACCTGTCCGCTCTCGACGGCGTCGGCCACGGTCACCGGGTCGGTGATCAACAGCCAGATCGTCGCCGCGGCCAGTACGGCCGAGATGACCGCGATAGTGCCAAACAGGCTGAGACTCAGGCGGACGACGCTCATGGAGATGAAGGTACGGCGCTAGTTTACACCCTGTCCCGCGCGCCTTGTTAGTAATACGCAGCCCGTCGTGGCCGGGTTGCACTCGTGTGGACGCGGGCGGGGCGCGGGTGGTTGGCGCCGGCCGGCGCCGGTGTCAGGTCACGCGCACACGCCGCGCGCCGGCGGCCGCGCGCAGTTCCTGCAGGGTCCCCTCCGCCAGAATCACGCCGTGATCGATGATGCCGATGCGGTCGCACAGCCGCTCGGCTTCGTCCAGGCAGTGCGTCGTGTAGACAATGGCGGCTCCGCCCGCGGCAATCGAGCGCACCAGGTCCGGAATGTTCGCGCGGGTCGGGGGGTCGAGGCCGACCGTCGGCTCGTCCAACAGCACGACCTTCGGATCGTGCAGCAGCCCCGCCGCGATGTTCAGCCGCCGCAGCCTGCCGCCCACGGGCATGCCCTCATGCCCCTGCAAGGACGAGTCCAGTCCGACAGCGGTTCCTCCGCCGTCTATTCTCTGGTGATTCGGGGCCTCATCAGGGCGACCATCGCCTGCACGCCGAGGATGGGGCCCGGCATCACGAGCAGGAATGCCCACTGCCATCCCAGCCACTCCGCCGCCGCTACGGTGGCGCGGATCGACACGATGGTCAGCAGGAACCCGAGGCACGTCTGGACCGTCAGCGCCGTGCCGAGGTACTCCTCGTCCGTGGTCTCCGAGACGATGGCCGAGAACTGCGCCGAATCGGCGACCACCGAGAAGCCCCACGCCGCGGCGAGGATCAGCAGGACGGCAAACGGCGCACGGAACGCCGGCACGGTCAGGGCGCAGCAGGTGGCGCTCGTCATCATGGCCCACGCCGCCACGCGGGCGCGCCCGTGGCGGTCGGCCAGGAACCCCGCGACCGCCGCACCTGCCGCACCCGCCGCAATCGCGACGAACCCGGCAAGGGCGCCCAGGCGCGCGGCGTTCGCGGCACCTCGTGCCGCGAGCGACGCGCCCGCATACACGCCCACCCAGGTCCACATGGCGTACAGCTCCCACATATGGCCGAGGTAGCCGAGCACGCCGAGCCTCGTGCCGCGGCGCGCCAGCACCCGCATCGCGGCCCCCGGGTCGAACCGCGCGGCGGAGGTCGCGAGGGGACCGTCGCGCACCGTCATCATCGCGATCGCGCCGCCGGCAGCGGCCAGGCCCGAGGCGAGCAGCATCATCGACCGCCACGATCCGCCCGAGACGGCCGCAAGCAGATACGGGACGGCTTTGCCCAGCGTGAGCGCGCCGATCAGGATTCCGAGGGCCGCGCCGCGCCGGACGCTGAACCACCCGGCGACGATCTTCATGCCCGGGGGATACACGAGGGCGAGCGCTGCGCCCGTCGCAACGCGCCAGGCGACGAGCTCGACGGGCGACGGGGCGCGCGTCACCATCGCGTTGGCGAACGCCGCGCCCAGGCAGCCGGCACCGAACACCCACCTGGCGCTCACGAGATCCGGGAGGTTGAGCAGCGCGGCCGCGAGGGTCCCGGCGACGAATCCGCCCTGCACACCCATGGTCAGCCACGCGTTCTGCGCCGCGGAAAGGTGATAGTCGGCGGTGATGCCAGACGCCACCGCCGAGGCGGAGAACCACGGCGCCATGCCCAGACACTCGGCCAGGCCGATCAGCGCCAGCATGCGCCACGGCTGCGACCCGTTCACCATGCCGCTGTCTCGATGGGGATCCCGCCGCCTGCGCCCGGCGGGCCGGTCGCGCGGCGGGCACGGGTGATGAGGCGGGCTATAGTACGATGCACGCGAGCGGTCAGTATACGCTGAAGCCATTCACGGTGCCGACACCCGCCCTCGACATCCCGTTCCGGAAGCAGGTGCTGGACAACGGCCTGCAGGTCATCGTCCACGCGGACCATGCCTGCCCGGTCGTCGCCGTCAGCGTCTGGTATCACGTCGGGTCCAAGGACGAGGAGCCCGGGCGCACGGGCTTCGCGCACCTGTTCGAGCACCTGATGTTCGAGGGGTCCGCGCACCACGACTCGAGCTACTTCGAACCCCTGCAGCAGGCGGGCGGCGCGCTGAACGGATCGACAAATGCCGATCGCACCAACTACTGGGAGGTCGTCCCGTCGAACGCCCTCGAGCTCGCGTTGTGGATGGAATCCGATCGCATGGGGTTCCTGCTGCCGGCGTTGACCGAGGCCCGATTCGCGAACCAGCGCGACGTGGTGCTGAACGAGCGGCGCCAGAACTACGAGAACCGGCCGTACGGGATGGCCGCGCTCGCGATGGTCGACGCGCTCTTCCCCGGCGCGCATCCGTACCACTGGTCGACGATCGGGTCCCCGGACGACCTGCGGACCGCCACGGCGGAGGACGCGCGCGCCTTCTTCCGGCGCTACTACCATCCCGCCAACGCGTCGCTCGCCATCGCCGGCGACGTGGACGAGGCCGCGGCGTTCGACCTGGCAGCGTCGTACTTCGGCGGCATCCCCGCCGGAGCGCCTCCTGGAATCGTGCCGCGCGCGCCGCTGCAGGCCACGCCCTCCCGGCGGGTGATCGAGGATCGCGTCGGAGTGCCCCGGCTCTACGTCGCGTGGCTCAGCCCGGCCATGTACGCGGGCGGCGATGCCGAACTCGATCTCCTCTCCGACATCCTGGCCGGCGGCAAGGCCTCGCGCCTGTACCGATTGCTCGTCTACGAACGCCGCCTCGCCACGGACGTCTCCGCTTACCAGGGCTCGCGCGAGCTGGGCGGCTCGTTCCAGGTCGTGGCCACGGCCGTGCCGGGAGTCTCGCTCGACGTGATCGAGCGGGCGTTGCACGAGGAGATCCGGCGCGTCAGAGCCAAGGAGGTGACATCCGACGAGTTGGCCCGTGCGAAGGCCCTCATCGAGACAGCCTTCGTATCGCGGCTCGAGACGGTGGGAGGGTTCGGCGGCACCTCGGATCAGCTCAACCACTACAACGTCTTCCTGGGCGATCCCGGGCGCTTCGCATGGGACCTCGGCCGCTACCGGAGCGCAGACGGCGACGGTATCCGGCGGACGGCCGCAGACGCTCTCGATCCGGCGCATTGCGTGACGCTCAGCGTCGTGCCCTTTGGAGAGCGGGGCCTTGCGGCTCCTGATTCCGAACTGGTGGTGGTCCGATGACCCCGGTGGATCGCGGCAAGCTGCCGAGCCCGGCTGGCGAGCCGTCGTTCGCCTTTCCCGTCGCCGGCACGCAGGGGCTGCCGAACGGCCTCCGCCTCTGGACGGTGGAGCGGCGCGGCCTGCCGATCGTGAGCATCGTCCTGCTCCTCCCCGCCGGCAGCGTGCGGGACCCGGCGGGGATGCCGGGCCTGGCGGCGATGACCGCCGACATGCTCGACGAAGGTTCGGGCGCGAGGTCGGCGATCGAGATGCAGGAGGCGCTGGCGAGGATCGGCGCCGATCTCGACACCGAGATCGGCCCCGACGCCGTGGTGCTGTCGCTCACGGTCCTCGAGCGCTTCGTCCCCGACGGGCTGCGCCTGCTCGCGGATGTCGCGGCGCGCCCGGCCCTCGCCGACGCGGACATCTACCACGTGCGCGCCTTGCGCGTAAACCGTCTCCGCCAGATGCGCGAGGTGCCCGGCGTGATCGCGGACGCGGTGTTCCTGAACGCGCTCTACCGCGGACACGGCTACGGGCATCTGTCCTTCGGTTCCGGCCCGTCGCTCGCGAGGCTCGGGGCCGCGGACATCGTCGGGTTCCACCGGTCGCACTATGATCCGGCTTGCGCGACGCTCATCGGCGTCGGCGCGATCACGCCCGATGCCTTCGCGGCGAACGCCGCCGATGCCTTCGGGGAGTGGCAGCGGGATCGGGGCGCCCGCGCAGGCCACGGTGACGCCCAGGCGGGCGCGCCGGTTCCGGACGGCCCGCCGCCGAGGCTGCTGCTCGTCGATCGGCCCCGAGCCGCGCAGACGGAACTGCGCGTCGGGCACATCGGCGCCGCCCGCAGCTCCGGCGAGTTCTACGCGCTGGTCCTGCTCAACGCGGTCCTCGGCGGCCACTTCATGAGCCGGCTGAACCTGAATCTCCGGGAGCGCAAGGGCTACACGTACGGCGTGCGGTCGAGCTTCGACTTCCGCCGCATGCCGGGACCGTTCTCCGTGCAGACCAGCGTGCAGACGGACGCCACGGCGGATGCGGCCGGCCAGATCCTGGAAGAGCTGGCCGGGATTCGGCACTCGAAGCCGGCCCGAGACGATGAGATCGCGTTGTCGATGTCGACGCTGACCAAGGGGTACCCGCGGAACTTCGAGACGACGGGGCAGGTGGCGCGGGGGATGGCCCAGCTGGCGCTCTTCGAGTTGCCTGACGACAGCTTCGCGGTGTTCGCGCCGCGAATCCGGGAACTCGATGGAACCGCCGTGACCCGTGCGGCGCTGGCGTTCCTCCATCCCGAGGCCGCCACCGTCGTAGCCGTCGGCGATCTTGGGCGCATCCGGGCGGGCATGGAGCGCCTCGGGCTCGGTGAGGCGGTGGTGACGACGGCCGACATCTGAACGCGGCCCGTCGCGAGTCGCTCAGCCGGCGGAGGGCTGCTGCCGTCGGCGACACGGCTGTCGGCGATCGCTGGATCTGGCCGCGGCAATTCGGATACACTCACGCCGTCATCCGGCAACCATCGCGAAGGAGAGTGTCAGCCATGGCCGAACCTACCCCAGCCGCTCCAGCGTCGAGCAATCGGGGCGTGATGATCGTCCTGTCGTATCTCTGGATCCTTGCGCTCGTTCCGCTGCTCACGGAGAAGGAGGACAAGGAAGTCCAGTGGCACGCGAAACACGGCGTGGTGCTGATGGTGGCCGAGATTGCGTTCTGGATCCTCTACACCATCTTCGTCAGCATCATCCCGCTTGGCTGCGTCATGGGACTGGTGAGCCCGCTCTTCGCGCTCCTGTTCCTCGTGGTCCACATCATGGCCATTGTCAAGGGCCTGAACGGCCAGCGGCTGGTCATACCGTTCCTCTCGGAGTACGCGAACAAGTTCTGATCGGCCGTGCGCTGGCTGATCCGCGCCATCCTGCTGGCCGCAGCGGGCGCGTTCGCCTGTGACGTGACACGCCCGCCCGCCAGCCAGGTGTCGGCCCATCTGGCTGTGTCCGGCATTCATCTCTACCAGTCCGTGCTCTCACCGATCGCCGATTCCGCGGGAGCGGTGTGCCGGTTCACGCCCACCTGCAGCCACTATGCCGAGGCCGTGATTGCCAGGGACGGCATGCTCAGGGGAGGCGGGCGGGCCCTCAGGCGGATCGCCCGCTGCGGGCCGTGGACCAAGCGCGGCACGAAGGACCCGCCCTAGTTCGTCTCGAACATCCGCCTGGTCTCGTCGGCCAACAGCACCCAGAACGTGTAGACGGCGAGGGCCGTGCCAAGCGGCAGGAAGAAGAGATTCAGCACCGCGAGGCCCAGCCCGGCGAGGCGCGCCCTGCGGCGGCGCTTCGCGAGCGACCGCCCCGTCCAGATCTGGATGCCGCCCCACCCCAGTGCGGCAGCCGCGAACACGAAGAACACGCCGGCGGTGAAGTTGGCGCCCACATCGGGCCCGAGCGCGGCGCGGCTGGGCGAGCCGATGATCGCGACCGCGCCGAGCGCCAGGACGAGGATCGCCGTCCCGGCCACCAGGGAGAGCGCGCCCCAGAGCAGGTAGAACAGCGCCAGCAGGTCGACGTGTCGTGTCATGCGCGGCGCGCGAGGGCCGCGGCCGCCGCCCGAATGCGCATGGTAGTATTCTGCCACTACCCGTGGGTCGTGCGCTTCTGTTCTCGCTCGTGATGTGGCCCGCGCTCGCCGCGGCGCAGATCCCGGTGCTGTCCGTGTCGCCGGCGATCCTGGCTTTCGCCGCCTCGCGCGCCGAGGCGCCGCCGTCCCAGCAGGTGCGCATCCGGAACACCGGGAGCGGCGCGCTCCAGTGGACGGCGACGGCGGCGGACCCGTGGGTGAGCGTCCTGCCCGGCCGCGGCACCGGGCCGGCGCTGCTGACGATTACGATCGATGCCGCACGGCTGGGCGTCGGCCGGCACGACAGCCGCCTGACCATCGACGCCGGAGACGCCGACGACTCGCCCGTTTCTGTCCCGATCAGCGTGGAGGTGACGCCGGCAGTGCTTCCTGAGGCTCCCCCCAGGCCTGGCGCCCCGTCCGGCGGGCCGCCGGCGGCCTCGGCGCCACCGCTCCCGGCAGAACCTGCGCCCGGGCGGATCGCCGACGGCGATCTCGTCCCGACGCGCCCGCCGGCGCGGCGTGATCTCCAGCTCGTTCGGGCCTCACTGCCGGTCGCCACGCGCAACCTGCCCTACGCACAGGCGATTCCGATCGCGGGCGGGACGCCGCCGTACAACGTCCGGCTGTTGCGGGGCCGCCTGCCTGCCGGATTGGCCCTGATGAACGGCGCACTCGTCGGCACCCCGAGGATTCCCGGTTTCTACTCGCTCACGCTCGCGATCGCGGACTCGGCACGGCCGCCGGCGACGCTCGCCGGCACGCTCGCCCTCCGGGTCATCGTGCTCCTCGCCGACACCGCGCTCGCGGTCACTCCGCCCACGCTCGCGCTCGTCCTTCCGAGGGGCGCGCGGCAAGGCCGGGCCCGCATGAGCATCTCGAGCGGGCGTCAGCCGCTCGAATGGACCGCGTCCGCGGATGTCCCCTGGCTGGCCGTGGCCCCGGCGAGCGGCGTCTCGCCGACCCTGATCGAAATTGGCGTCGCCGCCGGTTCGCTCCCGCCCGGCGCCTACGCCGGCACCCTCACCGTGACCATGGAGGGCGCGCCGAACAGCCCGGCGCGCGTCCCGGTCACCGTCACCATTCCACGGTAGACACGTCATGGAACAGACGAAGGAATGCCCGCTCTGCGCAGAGACGATGCGCCTGAAGATCCGGGAGCAGGTCGACTACATCCCGGGCCAGTCGCAGACCGTCCGGCACGAGATCAAGGAATGGATCTGCCCGGACTGCGACTACTTCGAGGAGTACGAGGAAGACCCCTACGAGCCGGCTGAGCCGGCCTGACGGCCAGGCGGCCTCGGGATCGCAGGCCTCCGGGCGGCCTGCCGGGCTGTCGCGCGCGCCGGGGACAGCGGGAGGGGATCGGGTGCGGGGCTGGCCGCGGGCTAACGGGCGCCCAGCGTCAGCAGGATTTCCCGGCGGGTGCTCTCGTCGAACTCGTCGAACGGGACCGCGGCTTCACACTCGTCACACAGCACTTCGAACACCGCGGGACGGTTCTCTTCGGTGACGTCCACGCGGGCGTCTTCCACCTGCACGACGTGCATCTGCAGGGTCTTGACCTGGAAGCTCCGCGCGTTGCCGCAACTCGGGCACGCAACAGCCATCATCAACTCCTTCTCGCCCGGCCATTGACCGGCCTTCGGGCCGGTGGCCATCGAACGATTGTACGGTATAACTGCGTGTCGGAGAAGCTGAATCATGAGCGCGACGCCAATCGAGATCAGGTCGGAACTGCGCGGCGGCCACTGGGTGGCGTGGGTGGTCCGGACGCCGGACGGCAAACCGGATCAGTCGGTCCTGATCGTCGGCAGGACGAAGGAAGAGGCCGAGTCCCGCGCCCGGGAGTGGGCTGCGGGCCAGCCCGGTCAGCCGGCGTAGACGAGGAGCCCCTCGACAGGCGCGCCGGGGAACAACTGGCGGGCGGCCCGCACATACGCATCGAGCTGCCGCCTGTCGGCCCTGCGCTTTGTCCCGGTCTTGAAGTCCAGCACGATGACGCGGCCGTCCGGCCGGCGCACCAGGCAGTCGATGACACCACGCAAAACGGCGGGCCCGTCGGAGGACTCGGTGGCGCTCGTCGCAAGCGACACGGGCACTTCAAAATCGCACGCTGCCCCGTCGAGCGCCGCGCGCACCTCGGGCTTCGCCCACATCCCGGCAAAGACGGCGGCCGCCAGGCTCGTGAGCGCGTCCACGTCGGCGATGGCCGTCAACTCCTCGTCGGTGACGAGGCGGCGTGCCACCGCTGCGCGGACGGCCTCGTCGGCATCGCCGCGAACGCCGTGCTGGAACATCCGGTGAATCACCCGCCCGAGGATGATGCCGGAGGCCGTTTCATCGGCGCGCAAGGAGGCACGCCGGCTGCCTCGGCCGGCTGTCGCTCCGTCATTCCCGATGGCGGTTACGGCCACCCGCGGGATTCCTCCCGCGTCGGTCACGATGCCGAAGTCGTCCGCGGCCGACACCGCGCCACCCGCTGGCTGGCTTCCAGGCGTACTCGCGAAGGGCGCAGTCCGGTCGCCGGGCGGCACCGGGGACGGCACGCAGATTCGAAGCGCGTGCGCGGCGCCCGCCGGCGATGACCACGTCGCGACGGCGCCATCGTCCTGGACACCGGCGGCCTGGGTGAGCACGTCTCTGAACGACTGCGGCAACACCTCGCCGAGGCTCCCGCCACGAGGCTTGAAGACGCCGTCCTCCGCGACCGTCGCCAGGTACACGCGGTCCCTGCCGCGCGTCACCGCGACGTACAGGAGCCGCCGGGTCTCCTCGCGCTCGCGCGCCGCGGCGCGCTCGTCGAACTCGGCCTGGAAGTCGCCGACGGCCACGGCGTCTTCGGGCGGCGCGTCGGCGTCGATCCTGATAGGTGCCCGCTGGCCTCCGGCGCCCCGCCCGAGGTTCACGATGAACACCACGGGAAACTCGAGGCCCTTCGCGGCGTGGACGGTCATCAGGTTCACCGCGTCGATCGCATCCACGACGGCATTCGACTCGTCGCCAGCCGACAGGCGTTCCAGGGAGGCCGCGAGGCGCGGCAGGGTCAGGTAGCCCCGGTTCTGGATGCGGCGCACGAGGCTTCGCAGCTTCTTCAGGTTCTCGCGCGCGGAGACGGCACGGGCGCCCCGGATTTCGAAGACGTACGCCGAGTCCGACAACACCCGGTCCAGGAGTTCCGCCGGCGGGACGCGATCGGCAAGCTCGAGCCACTGTGAGAGGCTCGGCCGCAGCCGTTCGAGAACCCGCGCGTCCTCCTCAGCGAGGGGCGCGCGGACCGGCGGCGGCCGGCGGTCGGTCAGCGACCGCGCGAGAGAGGGCGCGAGCCGCTGGATGCCCGGGTCGGACAAACGGACGAGCCGCGATCGCAGGAACGCCGCGGCGCGCAGGTCCGACTCCGGCTCCGCGAGGTACCGCAGGAGCGCCACCGTATCCTTGACCTCGTCGGCATCGAAGAAGCCCAGCCCCTTGTAGACGTAGGACGGGATGCGACGCGCGTCGAGTGCCTGTTCGAACTCCCTGTGGGTGGACCGGGATCTGAAGAGAATGCCGATGTCGCCCGGCCTGATGAGTCGCCGCAGACCGGTCTGCCGGTCGCGAACCGTGGCCCCGGCAGCCAGTCTCGCGATCTCGGCTGCCACGGCTTCCGCCGATTGCCGCACGCTGCCGCCGACCAGGAGACCGACCGCCGGCTCCTCTCCCGGCGAGGGTCCGGCATCCTCCAACGGGAAGGCGTCGCGCTCACCGAACCTGAACGCGTCGGGCGTGCCTGTCGCGCCGGCCACCTCCCGGAACAGGTCGTTCGTGAACGCCAGCAGCGCGGGGACCGATCGGAAGCTGTGCGAGATGGTCCGGACCGGCGCCCCGCCCTCCCTCAGCAGGCCGACGGCGGCCGCGGCCTCGTCAAGGACGCTGACATCAGCATCCCGGAACCGGTAGATCGACTGCTTCCGATCGCCGACGATGAAGATTGACGGCGGGAGCGGCGCCTCCGCGGCCAGCCCGAGTCCTTCTCCCCACGCGCGGACCAGCAGCGAGACGAGCGCCCACTGGGCGCGGGACGTGTCCTGGAACTCGTCCACGAGCACGTGGTGGTAGCGGGCCTCCAGGAGGTAGCGGCTGCGCGAGAACTCGTCCATGTTCCCGAGGAGCGCCGTCGCGCGCACCAGCAATTCGCTGAAGTCGAGCACGCCGTGCGTCTCGAGGGTCTGCAGATACCGGCGGCCTGCGATCGAGAACACCTCCCAGACGGCGCGTGACTGGATCGCGTTCAAGTCGCGCCGCAGCGCGTTGATGGCTCGCTCGAGATCCGGGGCGGCCGCCGTGACGAGCGGCCAGTACGCCGCGCTGGCGGCCGGGCTGGCGAAATCGCCCGCGGCGTAGCCCGTCGGCCGCTTTCGCGGCGTGCCCGCCTTCGTGAAGAAGTGCGCGCGCAGCCGATCGATCACGCCCCGGAGCCGCGCCGGCTCGATCGCCGGCGCACCGCCCGGCACCGCGGCAAGCGCGATCCGCCTGAGGTCAGCGGCCAGCATGCCGTAGCGCGGATGGTGGATCGGCCCCGCATCGATGAACCGTCCCAGGCCTCCCGGGACCGCGTTCAGCGCGCCGGCAATCCGCGCGATGCCCATCCGGCAGGCCTGCTCGATTGTGAGGTCGCGCGGGCCCTGTGCCGTGATGCGCCGGAGCACGTCCGTGGCGACCACGCGCCGCTCCAGGAGCGCCGCGAGGCCGGCTCGAAGCCGGGCTTCGCCGAGTTGCGCGAACAGCAACGCCACGCCCTCGTCGGTCCCGGCGCGGGCGCGGCAGATCCGCAGCGTCTCGTCGAGGGACTCCTCGACGAGCCGCGGGATCTCGGTCTCGTCGGCGACGTCGAAGCCGGGATCGAGGTCGGCCTCGAGCGGGAACTCGCGCAGCAGCGACAGGCAGAAGGCATCGATGGTGCTGATGGCGATGTCGTTCAGGCGGTCCCGCAGCGCGCGCCAGCGGGCGGCGTCCGCCGGCGACTCGCCGGCCGCCTTGCGCAGGGTGTCGATGATGCGCTGCCGCATTTCGGCCGCGGCCTTGCGGGTGAACGTCACCGCGAGGATGTTCACGGGCTCGACGCCCGCGCGCAGCAGGTTCACGTACCGATCGACGAGGACGCGCGTCTTGCCCGTGCCGGCGGATGCCTCCAGCACGACGTTCTGCGCCGGGTCCACCGCCGCCTTCCGCGCGGCGTCGTCGCGCAGGCTGCCGCGGTCGCCGTCCCCCGGGAACGGCGCGCCGGCGATGGCGAGGGGGCCGTCACTCGTCACGGACGTAGTCCTTCCGGCACACCCCGGCGAACGGACAGTACCGGCATCGGCGGGGTTCCGCCGGGGCCGGCGGGAACGCGCCCTGCTCGATCTGCGCGACCGCATCCACGAGACGCGCCTCTCCGGCGGCGAGCGCGGCGTCGAGCCGCCCCGGGTTGGCGGCAAGCGCGTCGTAGTGGTCGCCCCTCCCGAGCGAGAGGTAGGCCGCGTCGGCCGCGCGCCACGCGAGGCCGCGCCGCCCGTCGATGCGCTGGCGTGCCGCAGCCGCATACGCAGGCAGCTGCACGACGTGCTTCAGGTCGGGCGCGCGCGAGAGCTTGTAGTCAATCACCCGGAACGTGCCGTCGGCGAACAGATCGATCCGATCGGCCTTCGCGGCCAGCCGCACCGTCCGCGCCGCATCGCCCGCTCCGAGGCGGGTCTCGCCGTCGAGCGGGAACTCGAGCAGCCGCTCGACGATGGCCAGACCGCGGTCGCGCTCGGCCTCGGCGGCGAACACGATGTCGCCGGCCCCCTCTGCCACCGGCGAGCCCAGCAGGCGCGCGCGCTGGATCGCGGCATCGGCGGGCGGCGCCGCCGCGAGGTGGGTCTCGGCGATGGCGGTGAAGAGCTCCCGCGCCTCGCCGAGCAGCGCCGGACCGATGGCCCCGCGCCCGCGTTCCTGCCACGCCCGATAGAACTCCTCCAGCACGGCGTGGACGAGCGTGCCCTGCGCCCTGGGATCCAGCGCCTCTTCGTCCTTGGGCGCTTCCTTCAGGCCGAGGATCTTCTCGGCGAAGTAGACGAACGGGCACGCCAGGTACTCGTCGATGGCGCTGACGCGGTACGTGCGGGACTCAGGCGGATCGGCCTGGCCGTGAAAGCGAGGATCGTTCGCGCCCGTGCGCGACGCGCGCAGCGCCAGCCACCTCGACGCGGACGGCTCCAGCGCGTCGGTCCGCTGCGGTTCCTGCAGGATCGCGTCGCTGGCGAAGATGCGCGCCGCGGGCGCGAATGGCTCGCGCTCGATCGCGAGGCCGCACGACGCGAGGTCATCAAGATATGGCGACGGCTCGACGATGGCATCGTCCTCGAGGGTGATCGTGGACACGCGGACGGTCTTCGCGGCGGCGCGCACCAGGTCGTCGAACTGCGCGCGCTCGGCCGCCCTGCCGTCAGCCTCTTCCGGCCACCCGAGGTTCGTCAGCATCGACGCGGGGTAGAAGATGCTGCGCGGCGCGCCTTCAGGCCACTCCCGCTGCGTGAGGCCGACCAGATGGAGGGTGTCGAACTCGCCGAAGCGGGCGGCGTCCGCGTCGATGAGCTGGACACCGACCGACCCGTCGCGGGGCGCGAACGTCTGCTGCTCGATCCAGCGCCGGACGAGTGCCGCGGTCTCCTCGAACGGCCGCGGCGCATCGTCGAACCGCGCGTGCGCGTCGCGCAGTCGGGAGAGCGCGGAACGCACGGCCGAGCGGACGCGAAGATGACGTTCGAGCGCAGGGTGCGACGGGCGCGGCGGCCGCTCGTGCGCGTCGAGGAAGCGCAGCACTGCATCGAGATGCCCGGTCGGCCGTCCCTCCGACCTCAGGGCCGACAGGGCCGCCGCCGCCGACGCCGCCGCACGGATTGTCCGGTGAAGGGCGGCGGGCGCGAGCCATTCGGACGCGAGCCGCGCCAGTTCGGCCGGATCGGCGAGATAGCGGGCTTCGCTCAGCCTCCGATCGAGCAGCGCCACCGCCTCCCGGGCGATCGGCCGGCCATCGACGGTGAACTGCAGGAGCGGCGAGCGGAGCAGGCCGACGAGGGCCGACCGGGAAAAGCCGGACTCGGCCGCCTCGAACACCAGATCGACGGCCGAGGCGAACGGCTCGGCGGCCAGCGGAAGGGCGTCGAACAGCTGGTAAGGCACGCCGGCCGAGGTGAACAGCTGGCGCGCGAGATAGACGTACGGGAGTGGACGCTTGAAGACGACGGCCGTGCGCGAGAGGGGTGTCGCCGGATTGAGCCGATGGGCGCGCTTGATGGCCCGCACGACGTCGGAGAGCTCGTCCTCGCGATCGCGCGCGCGCCAGAACGGCGGCGCCTGATCGTCGCCGGGCGCGACGAGCCGGGGCGCGTCGCGAGCGCCGGTCCCCGTGTCCTCCACTTCGTCCATGCCGGGCAGCCACCGCCGCAAGCGATCGAGGAACCCCGCGGCGAGCACGCCCTCCGATGCCACGACATCGACGCGCGAGAGTCCACCGACGCGCGTCAGCAGGTCGAAGTCCGACGGCCACAGACCCGAGGCGTCTCCCGCGCGGTCTCCAACGGCCACCACGACGTGGGAGAAACACGTGGCAGGCGCGTCGATCAGCGCGCGGCGGAGCGTATGCTCGTCGGAGAGTCCCGCGTCGGCGAGCCGCGACTCGTATCCGCGAAAGGCCGCGACCAGGAAGTGCGTCTCGTCGAGCAGGCGGACGGCGCCGCGATCGGACTCGACGGCCTGTTCGAGTTCGGTGACGGCGACGCGCTCGAGATCGTCCACCGTGCGGCCGTGGCGGCGCACCGCGTCGTAGAAGACGAGCATCTCGGCGATGAGTCCCGGCCGGGGCGTGAAGGGCGGCCGGGCGCCGGCGTCAATCGCCGCGCGGGCCGCCGCCCGCAGGATCACGCCGCGATCGAGGGCGGGCGCCCGGGAAGGTATCGCCTCGAGGCCGTCCTGCAGCGCCGCCATCCAGTCGTCGCGCGTCAGCAGGTGCGGCATGACGACGGCGCCGGTTCTACCGCGGAGGACGTCGTCCTCGAGGGACCGCCGAAGCTGTTCAGCCGCCGCGCGCGACGGCAGGATGATCGCGCGCCGCCGGATCTCGGCGACGGAGCCCGCCGCGCCGAGGCCGAGCGTCACGCGCAGGGCGCGCGAGGCATCGGAGACGCGGATGAGCCGGGTCGTACGGGGAGTGATCACGGCGCTGCGGGACGGCGGAAGAAGCCGTCGATCCGGCCGCGGGCGGTGTCGAGGAGCAGCAGGGCGCCCGCCGCGGCCGCCGACGCGTTCCGGGCCGCGTTCATCTCACCAGAGACCGCCGCGCCGCGCCACAGCCTCACCGCCTCCCGCATCAGGCGGACCGACGAGATGAGCATGTCGTGGGCGGGCCGCAGGTCGGCCGGCGGACTGAGCGGAAGCAACCCGACCTCGATGACCGAGATGCGCGTGTTCGTCTTCGAGAGCCGCTTCGGGTCGAGCCCGGACATCTGCCTGACGGCGCCGATGTCGGCCGCGATGTCGCTGAACTTGCCGAGGCTGGCGCCGATGCGCTTGCGATACGGGCCGTACGTCGACTTGCGGTGCTTCCACTGTTCGATGGCCAGGCGGGCGGCCCGCGCCTGCTCCGTGCGGAGCGCGAGGGCGGCGAGGAGCGCCTGCATTTCTTCCGGCCGCTGATAGCCGAGCCGGGCGTCCGCCTTCTGCGCGTCGGCGGCCAGGCGCTCCAGCGCCCCCACGTCGGCGCGCCGGCTCGGCTCGGCCGCGTCGTCGAGCGTTCGCGCGGCCAACTCGGCGTAGTCCCGATCGAGCGTCGCCTCGCGCTTGAGGCTGGACACCAGAGCCTTGCGGGTGGACGAGTGCCACGCGCGGGGCAAGCCCGCCTTCCGCCGGTCGAGCACGGCGATGATGCTCTCTTGCAGCGACAGGCGCTCGCGGCGCCCCTCGGTCATCCGTGCCGCCGCCGACGCGAGATCGATCGAGTCCTTCACCGTCGGCTCGGCCAGCAGCGCTTCGGTCGGCGGCTCGATCATCGCGATGAGACTCAGGTCGAAGGCCCGCTGGCCCGAGCCGGCGCGGATGTCCGAGATCGCCTCTTCGACGATGGAGGCGAGCTCGCGCACGTCGCCCGATCGGTAGCCGAGGTGCGAGGCCGGCCACTCGAGCAGCTGCCGCCGGATGTCCGCGGCAATCGCGAGCTTGGCGGTCGCGTCCGCCGCGAAGGCCATGTCGCCCAGCGCGCGCGCCACGGCCCCGGTCAGGCGGGCGTAGTCTTCTTCGCCGCGCGTCGAGGCGTAGTAGTGATGCCTGACGGCATCCGCGTAGCGATCCGTGCGGTCCCAGTCGACGACCGTGTCGGGCAGGGTCACGACCTGGAGGACGTCCGGATTGGCGGGCGAGCCGATCGGCATGGTGAACACGATGCGCCCGCTGGCGCGCGCGAACTCGCCGAAGCTGACGAGCGCGGTACCGTCCGTGAGGAAGATGCGATACGACGGCGCGCTTCCGTCACCCGCCGCGGCCGCCGGGCGTACGAGCGCGAGCGCGGCGAGCGCGGCAAGGCAGACGCCCAGACAGAGGGCGCTCGGCCCCCGGCGCGGGTCATCGCAGGCGCGTCGCAGCATGGCGGATGTCCTACATGGCCATGCTAGTGTCCGGTGCAGGGAGCGTCAAGCGCGTGCGCCGCGCGCGGCCGGCCGAATCCGGCTGTGGAAAACGTGTGGATCGAGGCGTGCAAAACGTGTGGACACACGGACAGACGCGCGTGCCATGGTCTGGAATCATGGCGCGCGCGGCGCCGTGCGAATGTTGACGCCACCTTCGCGCATGCCTTCGCTTGATCGGCGCCGGAGGTCGCATAGAATGCACAGTGCGCTTCGGGCCGCCACCTCCATGTAATTGCTGACCGTCATGCCCACCCTCATCCAGCGCTTCGAACAGGAAATCGGCGGGCGCCTCTACGTGATCGAGGCGTCGCCGATCCACTCGACCCGCTGGCGGGCGCAGATCGCCCGGCGGCCCGGCGTGCCGTCGGCCCTGATGCCCTTCTACGGCGCGACCGCTGACGAAGCCGCCTCGCAGCTCGTGCGCTGGCTGACGCTGGCGCACCGCGGCCCGGTCGAACGCCCGACCTGACACCCGCCTTGCCGCCTGCATTTTGACCGCGGGTTCCGGCTCGCGTTACAATGAGTTTCCTTACCGCAGTGGGCCAGTAGCGCAGATGGGAGCGCGCGTGAATGGCATTCACGAGGTCACGGGTTCGATCCCCGTCTGGTCCACCACTTCCCCTTCACCCGCGGATTCACGAGCCTGAAAGGACGCAGTCCTATGGATGTCGGCGATTGGCGGCGCCGGGCCGGCGAGGTCATTGACGTCGGCGCCCTCCCGCCCTTCTCCCTGCGGGGACGAGGACGGCTCTTCACCCGGATCGGCGTGATCCTCGCCGCGGTCCTCGTGCTCGCGTCCACCTACTACCAGGTGAATGCCGACTCCGTGGCCGTCGTGCAGCGGTTCGGCCGCTACGTCCGGACCACCGATCCCGGGCCGCACCTCAGGATTCCGCTCGTTGAGACCGTCACGATCGTGCCCGTCCAGCGGCAGCTGAAGGCCGAGTTCGGGTTCATCACGGAGCGGCCGGGCGTGCAGTCGGCGTACAGGCAGGACGCGAGCACACAACTCGAGTCGCTGATGCTGACGGGCGATCTGAACGTCGCGGTGGTCGAGTGGATCGTCCAGTACAAGGTCAAGGATCCCTATAAGTACCTCTTCAAGGTGCGCGGCCTCGACGCGCCCGCCCGGCGCGCCGAGACCACGACGTTTCGCGACATGAACGAGGCGGTGATGCGGGCGGTCGTGGGCGACCACAGCGTGAACGAGGTGCTGACGGTCGGCCGCGAGAAGATCCAGGTCGACGCGAAGAACCTGCTGCAGGAGCTCTGCGATCGGTACGAGACCGGGATCGAGGTGCTCCAGGTGGTCCTGCAGGACGTCAACCCGCCCGACCCGGTCAAGCCGGCGTTCAACGAGGTGAACCAGGCGATCCAGGAGAAGGAGCGGTCCATCAACGAGGCCTGGGCCGACTACAACCAGACGGTGCCGAACGCGCGCGGCGAGGCCGAGCGGGTCGTTCGCGCCGCCGAGGGCTACGCCCTCGAGCGCGTGAACAACGCCCGCGGCGACGTGGCGCGCTTCGTGAACATCTACGACGAGTACCGCAAGGCGCCCGACGTCACCCGCAAGCGGCTCTACCTCGAGACGCTGGGCGAGGTGCTGCCGAAGACGGGCCGCAAGCTCGTCATCGACGCCAGCATGAAGGGGCTGCTCCCGCTGCTGAATCTCGACCCGGTCAAGCAGGAGGCGAAGTGATGAAGCCCGTCATCCTGTCCGGCCTCCTCGTGCTCGGCCTGCTCACGCTCTGGTCCTCGCTCTACACGATCAGTGAGACCGAGCAGGTCATCATCACGCAGTTCGGCGAGCCGGTCGGCACGCCGCACACCGATCCCGGCCTGCACATGAAGGTGCCGTTCATCCAGACGGTGCACGCCTTCGAGAAACGCTGGCTCGAGTGGAGCGGCGACCCGAACCAGATCCCCACGAAGGACAAGAAGTACATCTGGGTGGACACCTACACCCGCTGGCGCGTGAAGGATCCGCTGCTCTTCTACCAGCGCGTCAAAGACGAGCGCAGCGCCCAGTCGCGCCTCGACGACATCGTCGACGGCGACACCCGCAACGTCATCGCGAACAACGACCTCATCGAGGTCGTGCGCAGCACGGACCGGCCGTTCACCGAGACCGAGGACAACGCCTCCATCGACATGAGCGCCGCGGAGGCGGTCGGCAAGATCACGATGGGCCGGGACAAGATCACCCGCGCCATCCTCACGATGTCGCGCCCGATCGTCGCGGAGTTCGGCATCGAGCTCGTCGACGTCCAGATCCGGCGGGTGAATTACGTCACCGAGGTCCAGCAGAAGGTGTTCGACCGCATGGTGTCGGAGCGCCGGCGCATCGCCGAGCGGTCGCGGTCCGAGGGCCAGGGCAAGGCCGCCGAGATCCGCGGCCAGAAGGAGCGGGAGCTGAAGGGCATCCAGTCCGAGGCCTACCGGAAGGCGCAGGAGATCATGGGCAAGGCCGACGGCGAGGCCACGCGCATCTACGCCGAGGCGTACGGCCGCGATCCCGCGCTCTACCAGTTCCTGAAGACCATGGAGACGTATCGCAAGGCGCTGGCGGCTGACACCACGCTCATCCTGTCCACCGACGGCGAGTTCTTCAGGTTCCTGAAGGAGAGCCGCTAGGCCCGATGAGCCGGACGTAGTCCTCGGGCGTGTCGATGTCCCGGCACGCCCCTTCGTCTGCCACCGCCACGTCGAGGACGTCGGCTGCATGCGCAAGAACGGCTGCCCGCGCGCCGACGGACGGGTCGGCGCCGCGCAGGTCGTCGAACACGCGCCGCGCGAAGAGCACCGGGTGGCCGTGGCGCCCGGCAACCGCCGGGCGGACCACGGGGGCGCCTGTCGCGCGAAACGCCTCGAGCACGGCGGCCACGGTGCCCGGGCCGACGAGCGGCGCGTCGACAAGGTGGACGAGCACCGCGTCCACACCCGGGCGGTCGGCGACGGCAAGACCCGCCAGCACCGACGAGAGCTGGCCTTCCGCCCGCCGGGTGTTCTCGATCACGCGCGCGGACAGCCCTGCCCCGGCGACGGCGGCGCGCACATCCTCGACGTCGGCCCCCGCGACGACCACGACGTCGTCCAGGCCCGCGGCCAGGAGCGTGCGGCACGTGCGCGTGACGAACGTGTCGTCCCCGATGGGCAGCAGCGCCTTGGCGCGCCCCATCCGCGTGGAGGACCCGGCAGCGAGAATGATCCCGACGACCATCGCGCCTGGCATTTTACCGTCCGGCGGCCGCATCCATCAACGCGGCGCCGCCATGCTAGAATCCGCCCATGGATGACACGCTGCCGCACGTGCGGTGCCAACGGTGCGGTAGCCAGATGGAACTCAAGGACCCCGGCCCGGGCATGGCCTGGCCGCCGGAGCAGGTACTGGGTGTGCCCGACGTGCGGCCGGCACTTCTGGTCGACCTACCCCCCGCCCGGCAGCAAGGACAAGGCCGCCGCGTCGTGATGGCGGCTTGACTTTTCCGGGCCGAACTCCCTACACTTGCGGCAAATTTTCGATGCTGCCGGCCCGGCGGGTCTACGTGTGTCCGTGTGGGCGAGGAGGCGCCGCCGGTGGCATCGACGCCCGGGTCGTGCCCGGGAATCGCATCGGAGGGTTCACGTATGCCGACCGGGACGATTGCACGTCTCCTCATCGACAAGGGGTTCGGGTTCATCCGGGACGAGAATGGCCTCGAGCACTTCTTCCACCGGAGCGCCGTTCGCGGCGCGGTGTTCGAGCTGTTGCGCGATGGCCAGCGCGTGGAATTCACGCCTGAGGAATCGCAAAAGGGCCCGCGGGCGGGCGACGTTCGCCTGATCGAAGACTAGGCGCCAGGTCCTGTCAGCCGGCTCCGGCGCGTCCGGGGCCGGCCCTTCCATCCGGTCGCGCTTCCTCCTGCCGTCCGCCACCACCTGCGAGCAGAACCACGGTTCCCGGCCGCGCCGGACGTGTGCACGCCTGGCCACGGAGGGTGCCGTGCCTGCGTTATGATGGGTGTTCGGCGGCGCGACCGCCGCTTGGCCAGGCACACGGAAGCGAACGGGGCCCGGTGGCCCTCCCGGTCTTCAAAACCGGTCGCCTCCCGCTCACCGCGGGAGGGCTGGGTTCGACTCCCAGGCGCTTCCGCCACTCGACTCGCAAGCGGGAACTGACGATGGCCAACGCGCTCGCTCGTGGCCTTCAGCTATACTCAACCCACAATGCCGCGCGCCGTTGCACAACAGTCCGTCGAGATTCCTGAAGACGTAATCCGACTCACCCCTCCGCTCAAGTGGGCGGGCGGCAAGAGATGGCAGGTACCGCATCTTCTGCCGATTTGGGAGGCGCACTCTCGACGGAGGTTCGTGGAGCCCTTCAGCGGCGGCTTGGCGGTGACGCTGGGACTCATGCCCGATCGTGCATGGCTGAACGACATCAACCCGCACCTGATCAACTTCTACAGCTGGCTGAAGCGCGGCCTTCGCATCGAAGTAGAGATGCGAAACGACGAGGTGTTGTTCTATCGACACCGCGTGCGATTCAACGAACTCCTCCGGAAGAAGCGGCAGCGTTCGCGGGAGGCGGCTAGCCTTTTCTACTTTCTCAACCGCACCGGCTACAACGGCCTGTGCCGCTTCAACAGCAGGAGCGAGTTCAACGTGCCGTTTGGCCGCTACCGCCAGATCGGCTATGTTCGCGACTTCCTGGCTTACAGGCACGCATTCAGAAAATGGACCTTCTCGTCCAGCGACTTCGAATCAGTTGCCTTGGATGCGGAGGACTTCGTGTACGCCGACCCGCCCTACGACGTGGAGTTCACGCAGTACTCCCAAGGTGGGTTTTCGTGGTCGGATCAGGTGAGAACTGCCGAGTGGCTCGCTCGGCATCGTGGCCCGGTAGTTCTGGTCAACCAAGCTACGCAGCGGATAAGGCACCTGTACACGTCGCTCGGCTTCGCGCTATCGGAGTTGAAAGCGCCGCGACGCATCAACTGTAACGGCGATCGCACCCCTGCAACGGAGGTCTTCGCCACGAGGAACGTGTGAGCCCACGCAACACCAACATCGGCGGCGTCCTCGAAGCGATGATCGTGGCGGCGCTCACGCGCGGTGGATACATGTGCGAGACCCAGATTGTCGTGGGCCATCGTCCAGGAGGCGGGACACACAAGGCCGACGTGATGGTGTGTTCTGTTGTGCCTACGCCATAGTACGAATCGTCCCCAAGGGAGCATAGGCAGGGGATTGCAGTAGATCTTGTTGGTTACATGAATCCTCCCGAGGGTTCGATTCCCAGGCGCGTTCGCCAATTCGTGTCCGATGTTCGGGAAAAGAGGGCTGCATGAGTAGAAGGATCGTGACTGCCGGCCTCGTGGGCGCGTTCGCCACGGTGGCCATCCTCGCCGGACCCGCCCTGCGGGCCGGGACCGAGAACATCAACTACACCGACATCAACAAGATCAAGGCCGAAGGCCTGCAGAAGTCACAAGCCATGGAACTTGCGAGCTGGCTGACGGACGTCTACGCGCCGCGGCTGACCGGCTCGCCGCAGTCCCTCAAGGCAGCGGAGTGGACCGTCGCGAAGATGAAGGAGTGGGGCCTCGTCAACGTGAAGATCGAGCCGTGGGTGAACCGCAACGGATTCGAGCGGGGCTGGACGAACGACAGGTTCTACGTCGCGGCTGTCGCCCCGGAGAAGTTCCCGATCCCCGGGACCCCCACCGCGTGGACGCCTGGAACCGAGGGCCTCGTGAGCGGCGGGGTCGTCCTGGTGACGGCGTCGACCGAGCAGGAGCTCGCCCCGTACAAGGGCACGCTCAAGGGCAAGTGGGTCCTCACCCAGGCCGCGCCTGATGTGGCGGCGTACTGGAAGCCCCAGTCCACGCGGTATACGGCCGGGGAACTGGCGGAACTCGAGGCCTGGCCGGCCGTGCAGACCGAGCTTGGCGTGCCGGCGCCGAACGCGGGACGGGCGGGTGGCCCGGGCCCGGCGGCGCAGCCGGGTCAGGCGCCGGGTCAGCCTCCCTCGGGAGGCCGCGCGGGTCAGCCTGGCGCGCCCGCCGCGGGCCAGCCCGCTGGCATCCCGCCCGCCCAGATTCAGGCCTTCATGCGCGGCGCCGCTGCCCAGGCCGCGCGGAACGCGTTCTTCAAGGCCGAGGGCGTGCTCGGCATTTTCACGACGGCGCCGCGGGGCCACGGTATCTACACGATCGGCGGCAACCGGGCGGCCGATCCCGCTGCGACGGTCCCGGCGATCGCGATTGCCGCGGAGCAGTATGGCCGGATCGCGCGGATGCTCGCGAAGAACATCCCGGTGACACTCGAAGCGGACATCAGGAACACGTTCACGCCCGACCCGCCGCTGTTCAACGTCGTCGGCGAGATTCCGGGCACCGACAAGGCGGATGAAATCGTCCTGATTGGCGGCCACTTCGACACCTGGCATGCCGCGACGGGAGCCACCGACAACGGCGTCGGCTCGGCCGCCATGCTCGAAGCCATGCGCATCCTGAAGACGACCGGCGTGAAGCTGCGGCGGACGGTGCGCATCGGCTTGTGGGGCGGCGAGGAGCAGGGTCTGCTCGGCTCGCGCGAATACGTCGCGGCCCACTACGCGAGCCGTCAGGCGATGCCGGCGGCGCCGGGCCAGCCGCCCGCGCCGGCTCCCGGCGCTCCCGGGATGCCCCCGGGCGGCCGCGGAGGCTTCGGCGGCCCGCAGGGTCCGCTCGAGATGAAGCCCGAGTACGACAAGCTCTCCGTCTACTTCAACATCGACAACGGCAGCGGGGCGCTGCGGGGCGTCTACCTCCAGGGCAACGACGCCGTCGCCCCGATCTTCCGCGAGTGGATGGAGCCGTTCCGCAGCCTCGGCATGACGACGCTGACGATCCGGAACACCGGCGGCACCGACCACCAGTCTTTCGACGCGGTCGGCCTGCCGGGCTTCCAGTTCATCCAGGACGAACTGGAATACGACACCGTCACGCACCACACCAACATGGACACGTACGAACGGCTCCAGCCGAATGACGTGCAGAAGATGGCGACCATCGCGGCGGGTTTCGCTTATCTCGCGGCGAACCGCGATGAGAAGCTTCCGCGCAAGGTGCTGACGGTGCCGGTCGTTCCGGCTCCCGCTCCGGCCGCCGCTCCGGTTCCGGCGCGCAAGAAGCGGTAGTCGATCGACACGCGCCGCCCGGCGCGTACTACACAGCGGCCCGCGTGCCACTCGTGGCGCGCGGGCCATGGCTACGCCCGCAGCAGGTTCGCGCCCCAGCTCATCCCGGCGCCGAACGCCACGGTCAACACCAGGTCCCCGGGCGTGATGCGGCCCGCCCGCCAGGCCTCGTCCCACAGCAGCGGGATCGTCGCGGCGGTCGTGTTGCCGTACTTCTGGATGTTGTGGAGGACCTTGGAGTCCGGTAGTCCGAGCGTCTTCTGCACGTACTCGTTGATGCGGCGGTTGGCCTGGTGCATGAGCACGAGCGAGAGGTCGTCTGGGCTCACGCCATTACGCGCCAGGATCTGCTGCGTAACCTCCGTCATTTTCGTCGTCGCCATCCTGAAGACGTAACGCCCGTCCATCTGCGGCCACTGCTCGCCGCGTTCGAGTTGCCCCGCGTCGATGTACGGGCGGTGGCGCGAGCCGGCGCCCGGGACGTAGAGACGGGCGAACTCGGTGCCGTCAGCCCCGATGAGATGATCGATGACGCCGCGCCCCTCGCCCTCGAAGGCCTGCACGATGATCGCGGCCGCCCCGTCTCCGAAGAGCACCGCGAGGTGCCGGTTCTTCGTAGTGAAGTCCCATTCGGCCTGCGGCATCGGCGTGTCGACCGCGCCCGTGAGCCTCTTCCAGCTCGCCTCGGAAAACGGCATGAACCCCGAGTGGACCTCTGCCCCGACGAGCAGGACGTTCCTGGCCAGGCCCGCTCGGACGTGGGCGTCGGCGAGCTGCAGCCCGTAGACGAAGCCGCTGCACTGCTGCCGGATGTCGAAGCACGGCACACTCCTGAGGCCCAGCGCGGCCTGGAGCAGGCAGCCGTTGCCCGGCATGTAGTGGTCCGGGGTCATCGTCGCGTACACGACCATGTCGATGTCGGCCGCGGTGAGGCCGGCCGACTCGATGGCCCGCGCCGCCGCCGGGATCGAGAGCGTGAGCGTCGACGTGCCGGAGTCCACCCACCGGCGTTCCTCGACGCCGCTGCGCTCGCGGATCCACTCGTCGCTCGTCTCCATGATGGTGGCGAGCATGTCGTTGGTGATGCGGTGGTCCGGGACGTTCGATCCGCTGCCGGCGATGACGGAATGGATCACAGGGGCTCCTCCTGGTCCGATTGTAGTCGACGGCCCGTCAGCCGCGACGACATGTGTTCGGTTCTCAGCGGCGGGATGATGGGCCGTCAGGGCGCCGGCGCGGGCCCCGATTTCCCGATGCGGTCGAGGAGCGCCTTCGCCTGCTCGGCGAGGGCGGGATGCGAGGCGGCGCGCTCGGCGAACGGCCGGGCCGCCGCGCCCTCGCCCCGGTTGAAGTGGGCGACGGCGGCGTTGAAGGACGACCGAGCCTCCTGGAGGCGGGCGCCAGCCATCTCCCGCTCCTTCGCCGCCAGGAGCCGCGCCTTGCGGGCGTCCGGGAGATCCGAGTTCGCGATCATCTCCATGCGCGTCGCCAGCGCACGCCTCGCGCCCTCGTAACAGGGCTCGGCCTTCTCGAAGTTCGGAGCCGCCTCGGCCCACTTGCGCTGCATCACCTGCGCGCTGCCAAGATAGTAGGTCGACTCGCAGTCGCTTCCGCCCCTGCCCTCGACGTGCGCGACCGCCGCGCGGAACTCCGACTCCGCGCGAGGGATCTCGTTGCGCGCGAGGGCGATGAACCCGGCGAGCTTGTCCACCTGGCCGTCCATCGGCAGCCGGCTTCGCGACGCCAGTACATCGTCATTCGCGGCGTCGTACTGCCCGAGGCGATGCCGGTTCCAGGCGCGCCAGTAGAACACCTCCCCCATGTACCAGGTGCCGAGGCGCTCCATGTCGTCGAGGATCGCGACCGCCTCATGGTGCCGGCCGAGATAGCTCAGGCTCTTGACCTCTCCGAGCATGGCATCGCGCTGGCCCTGGACGGCGGCGTTCACCCGGTGGTAGGCGTCAAAGGCCGCGTCGATGTCTTCCATCGCCAGGTAGACGTGCCCGAGCGTGAGATGCGCGGCCGCGAGCGTGGGGATCGCGGCGACCGCCTCGAGCAGGTGCCGTTCGGCGGTGCGGAGCGTGCCCTGCCCGAGCGCGCGCTCGCCGAGGAAGAAGTGGATCTCGGCGAATCGGGGGTCGGACTCCAGCAGCGAGCGGAGTGCCTCACCGTCGAACGAGGCGGGACAGACGGCCGCCCGGAATCGCAGAAGCTGCGGAGCGCCGGCCGGCGGCGTCCACGCGTCGAGTCCCGCGTCCCGCAGCAGACCGTCCGCCGCGCACTCGAGCGAGAGCAGGTAGGAGGCGCGGAGCAGATCGCCCGACCCGCCGGGCAGGAGCTGGCTCCGCCAGGCCTGCCACGACACGGCCATCCTCCTGAGCGGGCGCATCGACTCGTCGATGCGCTCCTTCGACACCCCGGACCCATGCCAGGCCTGCACGCCGGCTACCGTGAGGAAGACGCCGATGTCGAACGGCGCCGGCTGGAGCGCGGCCAGGGCGGCGGCCTGTTCGAGCGCCCGGCCGTGGCTGAGTCCCAGTTCCCGCTCCCGGAGCGCGAGCAGCAGCAGGACGTCGATGGCGCGGGACTCGGCCGCGGGAGCCGTGCCGGTCGCCGACAGGCGCTCGTAGATCGTCACGGCCTCCTGCAGGCAGGTGTAGCAGCCGCGGGCGACGAGGGAATCCGCCCTGACGAGGTCCGCCGTCGCGGCCAGATCGGGGCCCGGATCCAGACGGGGTTTCGGAGAGCAGCCCGCGAGGCCCAGGACGGCGAGAAGGACGAGGATGGGCGGGAGCGGGATACCGAGGCGCATGTGGCTCGAACTGTTAGACACCGGAACCAGCGGTCCGGGAGCCGGAGTCTCGGTTTGGCGCTGGACGGCCGGCGGGACCATAATACCCGCGCCGCTCGCCGCGGTACGACAACCGGTTTCACGACCCGTTCTTGCAGACCGGCACCGCCGCCGTCCGCGGGTCATGAAACCGACTCCAGTGGGGGAACTCGCCATGATCTGGTGGCAATGGGCGGTGCTCGGGCTGCTGCTGGCGGCCGCGGAGATCCTGACTCCCGGCGGCTTCTTCGTCATCTTCTTCGGCGTCGCCGCCCTGGTCATCGCCGCGCTCGCCGCGGTGGGGCTGGCCGGCGCGTTGTGGCTGCAGATCCTGCTGTTCTCCGTCTTCTCGGTCATCCTGCTGCTGCTCTTCCGCAACCCGCTGCTCCGCTGGATGGCGAAGCGCGTCCCAGCCAGACCGGAGGTCGACTCCCTCGTCGGCGAGTCGGCGGTGGCGTCCAGGACGATTGCGCCCGGGGCCATGGGGCAGGCGGAACTCCGGGGGACCGTCTGGGGCGCCCGGAACGCGTCGCCGGCGGCGATTGCCGCGGGCGGCCGCTGCCGCGTCGTGCGTGTCGAAGGCCTCGTCATCTGGATCGAACCCGAGTGAGGTGACTCCATGACTGGTGCTGTCCTCGTCTTTGGCCTCCTGGCGATCCTCGTCATCATCATCCTGGCGAAAACTGCGGTCGTCGTGCCGCAGCAGAGCGCGTACGTCATCGAGCGGCTCGGCAAGTACTCCGGCACGCTGGGGGCCGGATTCCACATCCTCCTGCCTTTCATCGACGTGATTCGGTATCGGCACACGCTGAAGGAACAGTCGAGCGACATTCCCGCGCAGGTGTGCATTACCCGCGACAACGTGCAGGTCGGGGTCGACGGCATCCTGTACCTGAAGGTCCTGAACGCCGAGCGCGCCTCCTACGGCATCCAGGACTATCACTTCGCCATCTCGCAGCTCGCCCAGACGACGCTCAGGAGCGAGATCGGCAAGATCGATCTCGATCGGACGTTCGAGGAGCGTACCAACATCAACACGGCCGTCGTCACCGAACTCGACAAGGCGTCGGAGTCCTGGGGCGTGAAGGTGCTGCGCTACGAGATCCGCAACATCACGCCGCCCGGCGACATCCTGGCCGCGATGGAGAAACAGATGCGCGCCGAGCGGGAGAAGCGCGCGGTCATCTTGCAGTCAGAGGGCACGCGCGATGCGGCCATCAACGTCGCCGAGGGCGACAAGCAGCAGGTCATCAAAGCGTCCGAAGGCCGCAAGCAGCAGCAGATCAACGAGGCCATCGGCCAGGGGGAGGCCATTCTCACGGTGGCGACCGCGACGGCCGAAGGGTTGAAGCGGGTGGCGGCGTCGATCATGGCGGACGGCGGCCACGACGCGGTCCGGCTGCGCGTCGCCGAACAGTATGTCGCGCAATTCGGCCACCTGGCCCAGGGCAGCACGAACCTCGTGCTCCCGGCGAACGTCGCCGACATCGGCGCGATGGTCGCGCTGGCGATGAACGTGTTCAACCAGCAGGTCGCGAAGGGCGAACCGAAGGCCTGAGAAACCGGCGCAGCCAGGCGAGGCGGTCGCGCGCGGCCTCGGCGTTCAGCTCGTGTTCGGCGTCGTACCAGCGGACGTCCTTCGGCCCGACCGCGCTCGCCACAAGGGCGTCCGCGGCGTCCTTCGTCACGAACTTGTCCCGCGTGGCGAATTGAAAGAGCACGGGCAGCCGGCCCACCCGGGCGAGGTGGCGCGTCGGGTCGAGAGGCGCGAGCGCGCGGGTGACCGCCTCCCTGCCGGCCGCATCCCGCTTCGGCCAGAGCAGGAACCAGTCGCTGAACGACCGCGTGCCGGCCATGAACACGAACGCCTTCAGCCGCGCTGCGTCCTCGCCCGCGACGATCGCGCCGTACATCGCGCCGAAGTCGTGGCCCACGTAGAACAGGCGCGACGGATCCACGCCGGGGCGCGACGCCAGAATGTCCAGCGCCCGGCGCAGCTCCTTCACCTGCTCGATCGAGCTGCCGAGATCGCTTGCGGGATCGCGGCTCGTGAACCACCCGGGGTCCGACCACATCGTGTCGACCAGCAGCGACACGACGCCGTCGCCCGCGAGGTCGATCGCATCGGGCAGGAACTCCTTCCGGCTCGACGTCGCCTTGGGCGGCTCGTACCAGTGGACGAACAGGACGCCGGCATGGGGCCCGGCCGGGTGCCTGGCCGGCGTGACAAGATAGGCGCCGCGCCTCGTCCCGGTGAGCGTGAGGTAGGTCAGGTCAGTGACGACGGCGGCGGCGCGGGTTTCCGATCCCGCGATCTCCAGGCCCACCGGCCGGCGCCTGTTGTAGTCGAACACGGATGCGGGCCCCTCCGCGGGCAGCATGATACCGCCGGCGGCCACGGCCAGTACGAACACCGTTGCGACGCGCTTCATCGTCGGGTCCTCCGCGCTTGCGTGCGTCCCGGTCAATCGCCCACAATGGCCCCAGTATGGCGCACCTGACCGCACGGTCCGCGTACGCGCATCTCGTTGACCGCCTGAATCAGTTCCCACAGGGCGCGCCGCCGACCGACCTCCTCTACCGCATCCTCGGCCTGCTCTTCACCGAGCGGGAGGCCGAACTGGTGGCGCAACTGCCGATCCGTCCGTTCACCGCCGCGCGCGCCGCGTCGGCGTGGAAGATGCCGGTCGCGGAAGCGCAGGCCGTGCTCGACACGCTCGCCTCGAGGGCCATTCTCCTCGATCTCAGGCAGGGTGAGGAGCAGGTGTACGTGCTGCCGCCGCCCATGGCGGGATTCTTCGA
Organism: uncultured Acidobacteriota bacterium; assembly: GCA_963809475.1. Lineage (GTDB taxonomy): Bacteria > Acidobacteriota > Vicinamibacteria > Vicinamibacterales > JAKQTR01 > JAKQTR01. The sequence goes on along the minus strand of CAWEJS010000001.1, from coordinate 959,558 downwards.
GTTCTCGCTCATGCGCGTGCGGGGCGACATCGACCAGCGGCTGCTCTCCGAGCTCTTCCACCAGTACATCACCGTCGAGGAGGACTTCATCAAGGCCCTCTTCACGACGGGGACGACGCAGCTCGGCCGGGCGTTCGTGGACGAGCCGGTCCTCACGGGCGAGCAGGCGCTGCACGTGCTCGACTACGAGCGCGCGAGCGCCGTCATCACCGGCGCGGCGGACATGGGCGTCGGCATGTGCTACTGCCGGCACAAGGCGCAGCACGCCGGCGGGGCGTGCGACGCGCCGATGGACATCTGTATGACGTTCGGCGGCACGGCCCGGTCGCTCATCGTAAACGGATACGCGCGGCGGGTGGATGCCGTCGAGGGGCGCGACCTCCTGCAGCAGGCGCGGGACCGGCGCCTCGTGCAGTTCGGCGAGAACGTCCGCCGGAGCGTCGGCTTCATCTGCAACTGCTGCGGCTGCTGCTGCGAGGCGATGATCGCCGCGCAGCGCTTCGGCAGCCTGCACCCCATTCACACGACCAACTTCCTCCCGGCCGTCGATGCCGTATCCTGCAACGGGTGCGGGAAATGCGTGAGCGCGTGCCCGGTGGGCGCGATGGCGCTCGTCTCCGCGCAGGACCCGAGGCGCGCGAAGAAGAAGCGGGCGCACCTCGACGCCGACATCTGCCTCGGCTGCGGCGTGTGCGTCGCGGCGTGCGACAAGGCCTCGCTGGCGCTGACGCAGCGCCCCGAGCGCGTCATCACGCCCCTCGACTCGACGCACCGCATCGTGCTGATGGCCATCGAGCGGGGCAAGCTCCAGAACCTGATCGCGGACCACCAGGCGCTGGCGAGCCATCGCGCCATGGCCGCCGTGCTCGGCGTGATCCTGAGGCTGCCGCCGATCAAGCAGGCCCTCGCCAGCAGGCAACTGCAGTCCCGCTATCTCGAGCGGCTCCTCGCCTGACCCCGCTACTCGTGGATTTCGACGGTGTCGCCTTCCGCCAGGACGTGGTCCTTCTGGACGGACTGGCCGTCGAAGGCGCTCGCGCCCCAGACCCGCGCGAAGGTCATCGTCTTCGTGAGGTCCTTGTGGATGCGCTCGGCGAGGTCGCCGACGGTGGCCCCGCGCGGCAGCGCGAACGGCGCGGACTGGTCACGCGGCTTGCCGGGCTGCTTGGTGTAGACGCGCAGGATCTCGAAGGCCTCGAACGTCCGGCGGGCGAGGCCCGCAAGTCCGGCCCCGTTGACGGATGACACGCCGATCACGCGCCACCGGTTCTCCAGCAGTTCCTCGACCACGGGGATGGTCTCCGCGACGCCCGCCACATCGAGGCCGGTGAGCACGACAAGCGCCTTCTTCTGCACCGCCGCCGTATCGTAGCGGGGCGAGGTCCCGGCCGGGTACAGGCCGATGTTGCGGGCCTCGAGCACTCGACGGCACTCGTCGAATCCCTCGATGGCACGCTCCCCGTCGAGGACCGCCCAGACGAGGTCTGCGTAGCGGATGAGGTCGAAGACCCAGGACTCCGCGTGCTGCTCCGACAGGGGCGGCAGATCCACCAACTGGAAGGCGATGTCCTCGAAGGGCATCATCCCCGGGCCGGGTTCACGGGTCGTGAACGGGAAGTCGCCGACCGCAGGCGTGGCGTGGGTCAGCGCGCGCAGAAGGGACGACTTGCCGGTGTTCGGCGGCCCCGCCAGGGCCACCTGGCCCGCGCCTTCCCGGGGGATGATGTAGCTGAACCCGCCCTTGCCGCCCTTCTTGCCGCCTTCCTTCCGCAGTTTCGCGATGCGCGATTTCAGGTCCGCCTGCATGTGGTCGGTTCCCTTGTGCTTGGGAATGACCCGCAGCATCTCCTCCAGCGCGTCGATCTTCTCGCCGACGGCCTTGGCCGCGCGCAAGCGCTCTTCGGCGCGATGGTATTCCGGACTCAGGTTCGCTGGCATGGCACAACCGCCGTCCCGGCGCGTTGATCATGCGGGAACGCCGGGCTCGATGCAAGACCGCGGAAACGGCGATTGGCGCCGCCGCGCGCGGCGCAGTTCCCATCCGGTGCATCCCTGGAACACAATAGCCCAGCCCCGACGAGGAGAACCGCGATGTGCCAGCCCGTGATGCCCGCACGCGCCGCACGCTTGACGGCAGGCGCGATGGCCGTGGCCGCGCTGATGATGATCGCTACGACCGTCCGCGCCCAGCCGTCCAGCCCCGCGTCCAGCTGGAAGCCCGTTGAAGCGCACCTGCTGTCCCGGTTCGCCAAGGACGTGTCGCCCGTGCGCGTCCTGCCGGACTATCCCCGTCCCCAGCTCGTGCGGTCCGAGTGGCTCAACCTCAACGGACTGTGGCAGTACGCCATCCAGCCCAAAGACGCCGCTCGTCCGGGCACGTCGTTCGACGGCGAGATCCTCGTGCCCTTCGCCCCGGAGTCCGCGCTTTCCGGAGTGGGCAGGGCGGTCGGCCCGGACCAGCGGCTCTGGTACCGCCGCGCCTTCCGCGTGCCCGCGTCGTGGGCCGGCAAGCGCGTCTGGCTGCGCTTCGACGCGGTGGACTGGGACACGACGGTGTCGGTGAACGGCAAGGCCGTCGGCTCGCACACCGGCGGCTACGATCCCTTCGCGTTCGACATCACCGATGCCCTGGTGAAGGGCGGCGACCAGGAACTCGTGGTATCGGTGTGGGATCCGTCTGACGCCGGCCCGCAGCCGCGCGGCAAGCAGGTGTTGAAGCCGCGCAGCATCTGGTACACCCCGACCACCGGCATCTGGCAGACCGTGTGGCTGGAACCGCTTCCTGCCCAGGCGATCGCCGGTGTGAAACTGACGCCGGACGCCGACGCGGGAGCCGTCACAATTGAGACGCGGCTGCAGTCCGCGGCGGACGGGTACCGCATCCGCGCCGCCGTCCTCGCCGGGGGCAAGCCGGTCGTCTCCGGTGACGGCGCCGCCTCCGCGCCGCTTCGCCTCACGATTCCGCAGCCCCACTTGTGGGCGCCGGGCGACCCGTACCTCTACGACCTGGAGATTCGCCTGCTGAGGAACGGCAAGACGGTCGACACGGTCTCGAGCTACGTCGGCCTCCGCAAGATCTCGATCGGGCACGGGGCCGACGGCGCCGCGCGGCTGCTGCTGAACAACACGCCGCTCTTCCAGTTCGGCTTCCTCGACCAGGGTTTCTGGCCCGACGGCCTGCATACCCCGCCGACGGACGAAGCCATGCGGTTCGACATCGCGTCCACGCTGGGCTTCGGCATGAACCTCGCCCGCAAGCACATCAAGATCGAGCCGGAGCGCTGGTACTACTGGGCCGACAAGCTCGGGCTCCTCGTCTGGCAGGACATGCCGAGCGGCGGCAACACGACTCCCGAGGCCCGCGCCAACTTCGCCGACGAGTGGCGGCGGTACATCGACGCGCGTTACAACCACCCGTCGATCGTAATGTGGGTTCCGTTCAACGAGGGCTGGGGACAACCTGACGCCGCCGGCACGCGTGAGATGGCCGACTGGACCGCGCGGTACGACCCGACGCGACTGGTGAACAACACCTCCGGCTGGTCCGACGCCGGCGCCGGGCACACGACGGACGTGCACATGTATCCCGGGCCGTCGATGCCGGCGCTCGAACGCGGGCGGGCCGCGGTGCTCGGCGAGTTCGGCGGACTCGGCCTCCCCACCCGCGGCCACACGTGGCAGGGCGAGAAGAACTGGGGCTACGTCAGCTTCAAGGACAACGCCGAGTACGAGCGCGCGTACCGGGAGAAGATCGCACAACTGCGGCTCCTCGTCGCCCGCGGGCTGAGCGCCGCCATCTACACCCAGACGACGGACGTCGAGATCGAGGTCAACGGCCTGATGACCTACGACCGCGAGGTCGTCAAGATCCCCCAGCTTTCGCTCGCCGCGATCAGCAAGTCGCTGTACGCGGACCTGCCGTCGGTCGCGACGGTGCTCCCGGCCTCGGAGATGGACGGCCGCGCATGGCGATACGTGACGGACCAGCCCGGTGACGCGTGGGCCTCCCCCGGGTTCGACGACAGCGCGTGGCCGCGTGGCCTCGCGCCCTTCGGCGGCGGCAAGCCCGAGGGCGTCCCCGTGCGCACGCCGTGGACGACGCCGCAGCTCTGGATGCGGCAGTCCTTCGAATGGACGGGCGCGGCAACCACCGGCCTGCATCTCCTCGTGGCTCACGATGACGATGCCACGATCCTGATCAACGGCGTGGAAGCCGCTTCCCTCAAGGGACATTCCACGGGCTACGTGATCGTGCCGGTCAGCGAGGAGGCGGCCCGTGCCCTCAAACCGGGGACGACCGTGATCGCGGTCCGCTGCGCGCAAGAGAAGGGCGCGCAGGCGATCGACGTGGGGCTGCTGCGAATTCAGCAAGGGCGATGAGAACGGGACACGTCCCGAACTCCGAGTCCCGAGTCCCGAATCCCGAGTCCCGAGTTCATCGTGGATGCAGAATCCACCGATTCGGAGAGCACCAGCGCGCCTTGCCTCCGAGCGAGAACTGGACGCTGCCGGACACGCTCCCCGCGGCGAAGGCGCGGCTGGACATCGTGCCCTCCAGCATGGCGTCACTCTGAGTCGGGCTGTAGGCGTCGATGGAGGGCGTGATCGTCACGACCACACCCGTGCCGGGGTCACGCGCCTGCCCGAAGATCGGCCCGAAGATCGTCGTCGGGTCGGCCATCTGCAGCAGCGCGACGAGACCGAGGTCGGAGTCGCCAACCGGCGTGACGCGCCATCCGCCGGTGATCGCGGTCACGGTCACCGGCACCGACGCGGTATCGGGCACGTCGTTCTCGGCTACGCAGATGACGTACTTGCCCGCGTCTCCCTTCGGGACGTATACCACGAGCGTGTAGTTGCCGGCGAGGAGGCTGGTCGGGCCGGTGCTCCAGGCCGTCGGCGACGTTGGTGTGCAGGAGTTGGCCGCCGCCGCAAACAGCAGGGCGGCCGTTGCTCTCCTGACTCGCCGGATCCGCGAGGCGACGCGGGCGGCTCTCATCGATCCGCCCCACTGACGGCGTCGCCCGCGATCACCTCGAGGCCGCGCTGCGCGATCGAGGTGCGAATCAGCCTGTACGAGGGCGACGCGGCCGTCACGGCGGACTCCACCGAGGCGCGCGCGCCGTTCTCGGCCCCGCACAGCACCGCGATCGACCCGCCCTCGCCGCCGGCGCCATTGACCTTCCAGCCGAGCGCGCCCTGGCCCCGCGCGGCGGCGATGATCTGCTGCGCGTCCGGCCCGACGAGCGCGGGATGAAGCCGGCGCTGGGCGTCCGTGTTGGCCCGCATCGCCGCTCCCAGGGCACCGAGGTCACCGGCGAGCACGGCGTCGCGCGCGGCCGCCGCCGCGTCGCGGAGAGCCTCGAGCGCCGCCTGGCCGCACCCGCCCGCGGACGTCAGGTCGCGGATCACCTGCTCGTGGATCGCCGACGAGCTGTGGGTGCGGCCGAGATAGACGAGCAGCAGCCGATCCTCGAGCGCCGCGAGCACGGCGCCGGAAACCGGGAGCCGGCGCACCGTCGAGGCCGGATAGTCGGCAATCTCGACGTAGTTGACGCCCCCGTACGCGGCCGCCAGTTGGTCCTGCACGCCGGACTGCTGGCCAAGGCGCTCGACCTCGACGGCGTGGGCGGCGGACGCCACGGCGCCGGGATCGAGGGTCTGCCCGTGGAGCGCGCGCAGCGCGCCGACGAGCGCCACGCACACGGCCGCCGATGTGCCGGTCGATGCCCCGGGCGGCACGGCCGAGCGGAGGCGGATCTCCACGGCCATCCCTGGAGGCACCCCGGCCGCCTCGATCGCGGCCTCGAGCAGCGGATGGCGCCCCCAGGGGCGCGTCCCGGGCACGAACGCGTAGCGGTCGCCGTAGTCCTCCGCGTACAGCATCACGGGCCGCACGAGGGCGGACGCCGCGGGTCGTGCCTCGAGCACCACGCGCACGCCCGGGTTGACGGCGACGTGGAACACGGCGCCGTGCCGCGCGAACCAGGTGTCGGTCCACCCGCCGCAGTCGCATGTCCGCACCGGGGCGGTCGCCGTGATGCGCGTCGTCATTGTCTCCTGCTGTCCTTCTACGGCCGCCGGGCCGCCGCCGTCAAGTGCCCGCGCGCGGTATGCTACGATTTGCGCGCAACGGACTGAGCTGGCATCGGAGGGTCCATGGCCCGGCGTGTGCTCCTCGTCGTGACTCTGGCCGTCGCCGGGCTGGGTGCAGATCTCCGGAGCACCGGGCGGGCGGCGGACGAGGGCGTCGCGCTTTCGCCCCGTAATGCGAGCTACTCGATCGACGTCCGCCTCGACCGCGGCGGACGCGGGCTCATCGGCCGCGAGACCATCACCTGGCGGAACATCAGCGCGTACCCGGCGTCGAAGCTCTGCTTCCACCTCTACTACAACGCGTGGAAGGACGACCAATCCACGTGGATGCGCGAGGCGAAGCTCAGTGCGCGGTCCCGGATCAAGGACGTGCGGTCGGATGATTGGGGAGGGATCACCGTCACGTCTATCAGCCTCCGCCGGCCACACGCGGCGTCCGTGGACCTGACCGACCGGCGCTTCAACGCTCCGGACGATGGAAACGGAGCAGACCGGACGGTGCTCGAGGTCCTGCTCCCCGAGCCCGTCGCCCCCGGGGCGAGTGCGATCGTCGACGTCTCGTGGAACTCGCGGATTCCGCGCACCTTCGCGCGCACCGGCGCCATCGGCTCGTTCTACTTCCTCGCGCAGTGGTTCCCGAAACTCGGCGTGCTCGAGGACGCGGGTTGGAACTGCCACCAGTTCCACGTGGGTACCGAGTTCTTCTCGGACTACGGCGTGTACGACGTCCGGATGACCGTCCCGGCGTCCTGGGTCGTCGGGGCCAGCGGGCGCGAGCGCGGCCGCGTCGACAACCCCGACGGCACGACCACCCACACGTACCGCGCCGAGGACGTGCACGACTTCGCATGGACCACGAGCCCGGACTACGTCGAGCGCACGGCGCGCTTCGAGCACCCGACGCTGCCCCCGGTGGCGATGCGGCTGCTCCTGCAGCCCGAACATGCCGGGCAGGCCGAACGGCACTTCGAGGCCACGCGGACAGCGCTGCGGTACTACGGCGAGTGGTATGGCGCCTACCCGTACGGCTACATCACGATCATCGACCCGGCGTGGCAGAGCGGGGCCGGCGGCATGGAATACCCGACGCTGTTCACGGCGGGCTCGTCGTGGCTCATCCCGCGCGGCGTGAACGACCCTGAAGGAGTGACGGTGCACGAGGCCGGCCATCAGTTCTGGTACGCCATGGTCGGCAACAACGAGTTCGAGGACGCCTGGATGGACGAGGGGCTGAACACCTTCTCGACCGGGCGGGCCATCGAGGCCAACCCGGCATACCGGGTGAACTACGCGTCGCGGAGGTATTTCGGAGGGTTCGTACCCTGGGTGTTCAGGGACATCACCCTGTCCCGCGAGGTGGACGAGGACGGCCTCGCGAGCTACCGGCGGTCCGCAGAGTCGGACGTGCCGTCCACGCCGAGCTACAAGTACTTCCCGGCCACAGGGGGCGGACTGACGTACGACAAGACTGCCCTGTGGCTGCACACGCTCGAGCGCTACCTCGGCTGGCCGACGCTGCAGCGCGCGATGTCCACGCACTTCGAGCGATGGAAGTTCCGCCACCCGAAGCCGCAGGACTTCTTCGGCATCGTGAACGAGGTCTCCGGGCGTGACATGACGTGGTTCTTCGACGAGGTCTATCGCGGCTCGGGCACCTTCGACTACGGAATCCAACTGGTGCGGAGCGAGAAGATCGGCGGCCCGGAAGCGAACAGCCGGAGCCGGCCCGCCTCGTCGCCGGGAAGCCCGGGACCCGCCGCGCGCCGCTCGACCGTCATCGTCCGGCGGTACGGCGAGGCCGTGTTCCCGGTCGACGTGCTCGTGACGTTCGACGGGGGCAAGACCGTTCGCGAGAAGTGGGACGGCCGGTACCGCTGGAAGGCCTACACGTACGAACGGCCGGAGGCGGCAGTGTCGGCGGTGGTCGATCCGGATCGCGTGCTGCTGCTCGACGTCGATCGCGCGAACAACAGCTTCACGACCGATCCGAAGGCCGATCAGGCGGCCCGGAAATGGATGCTGAAGTGGATGGTCTGGCTCCAGGACGCGCTCGCGACCTACAGCTTCTTCATCTGAGTCGCTGGCTGGACCGGAGGGCAGGACACGTCATGTCGACGATCATCGCGGCGTTCAAAGACGGATGGGGACGGGTCGTCCGGGCGCCCGCCATCCTGCTGGGCGTGTGGCTGCTCGCGCTGCTCGTCGCCGTCCCGGCGGGGCGTGCCGTCGGCGAGTCGATTGCCGGCAGCCTGGAGCACAGCCTCGAGGCCGGCCGCATGGCGGCAGGCGTGAACCACGAGTGGTGGGAGCGCTTCGCCGAGACGGCGACCGGCCTCGACCGCACGTTCACGCCGACGATCATCGGCTTCGGCGCGGTGCTCGACAACCTGAGCCGGTTCCTCGACAACGGGGAACTCTCGCCCGGTGTCGTGGGCCTTGTCGCCGCGTACCTGCTGGCGTGGCTCTTCGTCGCCGGCGGCGTGCTCGATCGGTACGCGCGCAACCGCCCGACGCGCGCCCAGGCGTTCTTCGGCGCCTGTGGCACGTACTTCTTCCGTTTCCTGCGGCTCGCGGTCATCGGCGCGATTGGCTATCTGTTCCTCTTCGGACTGGTGCACCCGTGGCTCTTCATCGGACTCTTCGAACGGGTCACGCGCGACTTGACGGTCGAGCGCGCGGCGCTCGCGATCCGCGTCGCGCTCTACGCCGTCTTCCTTGGCATCCTGGCGTTCTGGAACGTCGTGATGGACTACGCGAAGATCCGGGCGGTCGTCGAGGATCGCCGCAGCATGCTGGGCGCGTTCCTGGCGGGATGGCGGTTCGTGGCCGGCCACCCCTTGAAGGCCGGCGGGCTGTACCTCCTCAACGCCCTCGCCTTTCTCGTGGCTGTCCTCGTCTACGCCCTCGTCGCGCCGGGCGCCGCAGGCGGCGTCAGCGCAGCCTGGCTGGCGTTTGCGATCGGCCAGGCCTACGTGCTGGCTCGGCTCGCCGTGAAGCTCGCGTTCTACGCGTCACAGACCTCGCTCTTCCAGCGGTCGCTCGCGCACCTGGCCTACACGGCGGCCCCCGACCCGGTCTGGCCCGAGTCCCCGGCGGCCGAGTCCATCGCCAACGCTGCCGAGGATCGGCGCACCTGAGCTATAGTCCTTCTATGCGATCACGTGCGTCCTCGATGGCGGGCTGGCTGCGCGAGCACGTACATGCGGCCGGCGCCCGCGGGATTGTCGTGGGTCTGAGCGGCGGCGTGGACTCGGCCGTCGTGGCTCGCGTGGCGCAGATGGCCGCGCCGGACGGACTGATGACGGTCGTCATGCCGGCGCACAGTGACCCGCAGGACGCCGACGACGCGCGCCTGATCGCCGGGGCCTTCAACCTGCCGGTCATGACCGTCGATCTCTCGCGCCCGCTCGATGCCATGCTCCTCCAAATGCAGCAGGCCCTCGGCACATGGCCGCCCGGCGGGGCGCCGGGAGACGACAAGGTGTCGCGGCTCGCGCTCGCCAACCTCAAGCCGCGGCTCCGCATGGCGACGTTGTACTACGTCGCGAACCGGCTGAACTACGTCGTGGCCGGCACGGGGAACCGCTGTGAGATTGCGATCGGGTACTACACGAAGTACGGGGACGGCGGCGTGGATCTCCTGCCGCTCGGCGCGCTCGTGAAGAGCGAGGTCCGCCAGCTCGCGCACGACCTGGGCGTGCCGGCGAAGATCATCGACAAGGCGCCAAGCGCCGGCTTGTGGCTCGGGCAGACCGACGAGGGCGAGATCGGCTTCACCTACGCGGAGCTCGAGGAATACCTGCGCAAGGGCCCGGATGCGCTGACGCCGGCAACGGTGATGAAGATCGAGCGGCTCGTGCGCATGAGCGAGCACAAGCGCCACCTGCCGCCGGTGTTCGAGCCGGAGCGCGAGTAGTCGGCGGAGCGTCCCCGCTTACGGCGCCAGCAGCGCCGCCAGCAGTGCGCCCTCCGTCAGGCCGAAGTGCTCCCACACCTGGATGAAGTGCTCCGACGGCGCGATCCGAGGATCGCAGATGCCGAAGTGATCGAGGCGCACGCCGCTTCCTGCCACGCGCGACGCCACGAGCCCGGCAAATCCCCTCGTGCCTGACGACGGATCTCCAATCAGCCCGTCCTCGATCGTCAGGATCCGCCGATAGCACCCGGCCAGCCCCGCGAGGAACCCCTCCGGCAGCGGGAAGCCGTTGACCACGAACACGTCGGCGGGTGTGCCCTGGGCCGCGGCGCGATCGGCCGCCGCTCCTGCCAGGTAGCTGGGCGCGCCAAGTGCCAGGATGGCTGCCGCCGAGCCGGGGTGCTCGCGGTACGTCGTCACCGGGGACCACGCGTCCTTCGCGTCCCACAGGGGCGTCCCGTCCGTCCGGCTCAGCACCGGCAGGTTGTCCCTCGGGATGGCGACGATGTGCCCGCCCATGCCGGCGGCGGCGTCCTTGACCGCGAGGAACGCGGCGCGGGCATCGGCCGGGGCGTAGAAGCGGCGCAGGTACGGGAGGTAGCCCAGCGCGAGATTGACCCAGTCGAGGCTCCAGCCCGAGAAGTGGTCGCGCCCCGTGCAGGCGCCCACATGGGAGAGGTGCATGATCACGTTCAGCCCCTCATTCGCCCCGGTGAGGTTCCGCTGGTAGCGCCAGAACTCGAACCCCTCGCGCGCGATGCCCTCGAAAAACGCGGCGAACGTGGCAAAGACGTTCAGCTGCGGCTCGCGGCTGCTGAACGCCAGCCCGTTGGCCATGAGCGCCGCCGCCTGCTCCTCGATGCTCATTTCGAACCGGTGATCGCGCGGCACGCGCGACGCGGCCTTGCCGAGCTTCGTCGACGGGTCGAGATCGCAGGAAACGAAGAAGCAGCGCTCGGGGTACTTGCGGGCGACCGCGTCGTAGGCGGCCTCGGATCCTGCGCGCGGCGAGACGGAGGCGCCGGGGGCCGGCAGCGCGATCGACTCCACGTCGGCCGTGTCCAGGACGAGATTTGGCGTGCCTTTCGGCGGGCGGGCGACAGTCACGACCGTGCGGGGCGGCTGGGCCCGAAGCCTCGTCAGCGCCGCCGTCTCGGTCTTCGATAGCTGCAGGAGCGGGTTGGCCAGTACGCCGGCCTCGTCGCGGCCTTTCATGCCGCCGTCGTGTTGCCCTTCGCCGCCCGGCAAGTTGTTCACGTAGAACAGGCACTGGCACATCGCGCGGGCGTCGCGGAAGCTCATCAGCGAGCCGGGAATCCAGATCTCGGTGTCGAGGGGCACGTTGTGGGCCGCGGCGAACGGCTCCACCTCGGCGGCGATGCCGTACCGCTCGCCGAAGGTCGACACGGTGATCCTGGCGCCGTTCCCCGAACGGTATCCGGTCGGGTAGATCAGCGCCGGCTGCCCGCTCCGCGCCAGCGCCAGCGCCTCGTGATACGCCGCGAAGAGCGCCGGGCGATCGTGGAGCGACGCGATCTCGATGATCTGGATGCCGAGCGATGCGATGACGGGACGCGGGTCACGGTCCATGATGCGGGCGGTGGTTCCCGAGAGCTGGATGCCGTTGCGGTGCATGACGAAGACGAGCGGCGCGTGATGCTGGCTGGCCGCCACGTACCCGTTCAGCGACTGGCCGGAAATCCACCCCGCATCGCCGCAGTGGCAGATGACGGCGGCATCCGGCCCCTTCTTCGCCCGCACGCCCAGGGCCTGGCCGACCGCGACCGGCACGATCGCACCGAGGCGGCCGGAACTGAGCTCGGTGCCCCCCGGCACGTACGACACATGGCCCGCGATGTCGAGGCTCCGCCGGAACGCCGAAATCACCCGGGACTCGGGCAGAAACCCCAGGGCCGCGAGCGCCCCGAAATAGCCGATGCTCGTATGGCCGTGCTCGATGGTGAAGAACCGCGTCTCGTAGTCCACGAACCCGAGGGTCATCAGCAGGCCCGGGATGAGCTCGAGGCCCCCGCCCAGGTGGTCGATGTCGCCGGCCCGCGCCAGCGACGCGAGCGACCTGATGGCGATGGAGGCGGCGGTCTTCTCGAGGGCGGCCAGCGTCACGTCGTCAGAGGGCGAGAGCGACGCCGCGCCGGGGTCGAGGGTGAAGGGCAGCACAGCCGACTGCACGCGCGGCCCCAGGACTGGGGCGGCGGCGGACAGAAGGCCGGTGTTGCGCTGCTGCTGGGCGGCCTCGAGTGCGTCGAGCGGGTGTGCAGATTCGCTGGTCATGGCAATCGTGTCCTGCGCGGGCCCCGGACGAGGGGCCACGGCAGTCTAGTATACCGGCGAGCACCGGGCCGAGGGAGGAACCGGCGGTTTGCCTGGGCTGCCGGGCCGGGCCGGGGGCCTGCCGGGTTCCCGGGGTCATATAATGGAGGCGTTCCGGCATCACACGGTCACGCTCATCCACGGCGGGGGCGGAGTCCGCGGTGGCGGTGGCAGGAGTTCGATGACACCAACCAGGACGCGAGACGAGGTGACGCACGCGGTGCTGGCGCGTGCCGAAGTCGCCAGGCTCCTCGAGCACGGCCTTGGCCAGGAGGCCGGCCCCGCCGAAGTGCGCGAGCGGGTACTGGCCAGCCTCCGCGAGCTGCAGACGACGCAGTGCTACCCGCTGTACCGAATGCTGCCGCGCCTGCTCTACCCCATCGTGCGGAAGGTCTCGCGGCTGGTCGAGCACGTCGACATCGCCCAGGAAGCGGTCCGGTCCGCCCGCGTGATCTACGCGTCGAACCACCGCAGCCACATGGACTACCTGGTGCAGCCCATCGTCATCGACGACAACGGGATCCGGCCGCCGCTCATTGCCGCCGGCGTCAACCTGTTCGGCGGGCCCCTGGGGCTCTTGCACCGCCACGTGACGGGCGCGATTCCGATCCGCCGCGCCACGCGGGACCCGGTGTATCTGACCACGCTCAAGGCGTACGTGGCCGAGCAGTTGCAGGACCACGACCTGTTCATCTACCCCGAGGGCGGGCGCAGCTACAGCGGCGAGCTGAAACCGTACAAGACCGGACTGCTGCACGCGGCGATGCAGGCTGGCCTGAAAGACCTGCTCATCGTGCCGGTTGGCATCTCGTACGACCTCGTCCTCGAGGACCGCGTCCTCGCGGGTCAGGGCGTGAAGCGGCGCCAGCGCCCGTTCAGGCACGAAGTGGCGGAGATGGTCGGCTTGTCGATGGGATTCCGCTCGCGGTCGTTCACGGTCTTTGGGCACCCGGTCCCCATCGGGACGTACGACCCGGAGTCGCGGCGTGACGCGCTGGATCTTGCGCATGTCCTGCGCGAGCGGACCGCCACGCTCATCAAGGTGCTGCCGACCGCAATCGTCGCCCACGCGATGCACCGGTCGGTCTCGACGGGCGAGCTCGAGGCGCGCATCGCCACGAGGCTGGATCTCCTGCTCGAGGCCGGCGCCAATCTCGCCCTCCGCGATGTGAAGCAGGTGCTGGAAGACGGCGTGTCGAGGCTGGAGCACCGCGGGGTGATCCAGACGGAGCACGGGAGGATCCGCGCGCGGGACCGCCGCGTCCTGCGGTACTACGCCCGGTCGATCCAGCATCTCCTGCCCGCCGCGCCGTAGGACCTCACGATGCTCGATGCACTGTCGAAGTCGTTCTTCAACGCCCTTGCCGGAAGCAAGGGCATCGAGCGCCTGGCCTCGCGGTACGGCATGGCCAGGCCGACCAGCTTCGCGCGCCGCTTCATCGCCGGGGAGACGGCGGAGGAGGCGCTCGGCGCCGCCCGCGCGCTCCAGGCGAAGGGCCTGATGCTGACGCTGGACCAGCTGGGAGAGAGCATCACCACGCTCCCGGAGTCCTCGGCCGCCACGCAGGCCTACATCGCGCTCATCGAGACGGTCGCCGCCGCCGGCATCAACCGCAACGTCTCGATCAAACCAACGCAGCTCGGCCTCGACATCGACACGGCCGTATGCGTCGACAACGTCACGCGGATTCTCGACCTGGCCAGGCGGCACGAGTTCTTCGTGCGGATCGACATGGAGAACTCGCCGTACATCCAGAAGACGCTCGACCTGTTCAACGCGGTCTGGGCGCAAGGCTACCGGAACACCGGCGTCGTGCTGCAGTCGGCGATCTTCCGCAGCGAGGACGACGCACGGGCGATGTCGAGGCTCGGTGCCCGGGTCCGGCTCGTGAAGGGCGCTTACATGGAGCCGGCCGCCGTGGCCCACCAGGCCAAGGCGGACGTGGACCGGGCCTACGTCCGGATCATGAAGGGCCTCCTGACGGAGGGGCACTACCCCGCCATCGCGACGCACGACCCGGCGATGATCGCCGCCACGAAGGGCTTCGCCGCGGAGAAGGGCGTCCAGAAAGATGCCTTCGAGTTCCAGATGCTCTACGGGATCCGGCGCGACCTGCAGGCCGCCCTGGCCGCCGAGGGCTATCGGATGCGCGTGTACGTGCCGTTCGGAACGCAGTGGTTCCGGTACTTCATGCGCCGCCTCGGCGAGCGCCCTGCCAACGTCGCGTGGGTGCTGAAGGGCATCCTCAGCGACCGAGGCTGACTACCCGGGGTTCGGGATTCACCCACAGTCCCCTGCCCCGGGTGCTACTTCCAATCTGCCATGAACACGTTGGTCTCGCCTTCCTTCGCATCGTGGCGGTTGGAGGCGAAGACGAGTTGCCTGCCGTCGGGCGAGAACATCGGGAAGCCGTCGAAGGTCGCGTTGTAGGTCACACGCTCGAGGCCCGTCCCGTCCACGTTGATCAGGTACAGATCGAAGTTGCGGCCATTGGGGTCGCCGACGTTGGAGGAGAAGACGATCCTCTTCCCGTCGGGCGTGAAGTACGGCGCAAAGCTGGCAACCTTCAGGTTCGTCACCTGCCTGAGGTTCGATCCGTCCTCGTTCATCACGAAGATCTCGAGGGCCGTCGGCCGCCACAGCCCCTCCTTGAGGAGCGCGCGGTAATCGTCGAGCTCCGGGCCCGGCGAGAGCGGCCGGCCACGGAAGACGATCTGCCCGCCGTCCGGCGAGTAGAAGGGCCCGCCGTCCGGCCCGTCCCGGTGCGTCAGCCGCCGGACGTCGCTGCCGTCGCCGTTCATCGAGTAGATCTCCATGTCGCCGTCACGGACGCTCGTGAACACGATGCGCCCGTCCTTGCGGATGGTGGCTTCGGCGTCGTACCCAGGCGTCGTCGTCAGCGGCCGGGCGTTCGAACCGTCGGCGTCGGCGATGTAGATGTCGTAGGTGCCGAAAACCGGCCAGACGTAGCCGCGCTCGAAGGACGGCTTCGGCGGGCACTCGAGGCCGCCTTTCACGGTTGATGCGTAGACGATATGCGTGCCATCCGGGGTGTAATAGGAGCACGTCGTGCGGCCGCCGTGGCTGATCTTCCGGACGTCCGACCCGTCGAGGTTCATCGTGTAGATCTGGTCGCAGGCGGCGCCGTCGCGCGCCGACTGGAACGAGAGCCGCCTGCCGTCGAACGAGAAGTACGCCTCGGCGTTTTCCCCGCCGAAGGTCAACTGTCGCACGTTCGACAGGCGCGTCTCGCCGTCGAGCGGGGCAACGGTCTTCGCCGGGCCGGCGGGAGATTGGCCGGACGTCGTGGCCTGGCTGAGAACGAAGGCGGCGCTGGCGGAAAGAACGGCCAGCACGCCGAGAACGCGGACGGGTGGTGTGCGCACGATCTCCGATACCTCCTGACACCTCGATGGATGGGCCCAGAGATGTATCATCTCAGCTTGTGAGCGAGGCTGTCCAGATGCTGCCGGAGCCGGCGCTGGCGATCGCGCGGTCGGTGCGCGCCGCCGGGGGGCGCGCCTTGATCGCCGGTGGATGGGTGCGCGACCGCCTGCTCGGCCTCGTGCCCGGCGACGTCGACCTGGAGGTCTACGGGCTGGCGGCCGCCGCGCTGCGCGGCCTGCTCGAGGCGGTGGGCCGCGTCGACGCCGTGGGCGAGTCGTTCACGGTCTACAAGGTGGCCGGCATCGACGTCTCGCTGCCCCGGCGCGAGTCCAAGGCGGGGCGCGGCCACCGCGCGTTCGAGGTCGCCGGCGACCCGTTCATGCCGATCGAGGAGGCGTGCCGGCGGCGCGACTTCACGGTCAACGCGATGCTCTTCGACCCGCTCACGGGCGAGTACTTCGATCCCTGCGGCGGACGGCGCGATCTCGAGGCGGGCATCCTCCGCGTCGTGGACGAGACGACGTTCGCGGACGACAGCCTGCGGGTGCTGCGCGGGCTGCAGTTCGCCGCCCGGTTCTCGCTCGCGATGGACGAGACGACGCGCCGCGTGTGCCGCGCGATCCCGCTCGACGACCTGCCGGGCGAGCGCGTGTTCGGCGAGGTTGAGAAGTTGCTGCTCCTCGCCCCGCGACCGTCGGTGGGCTTCGCGCTGGGGCGCGAACTGGGCGTGATCGACGCCCTCATCCCCGAGATGGCGGCGCTCGCAGGCTGCCCCCAGGAACCCGAGTGGCACCCCGAGGGCGACGTATGGACGCACACGCTGATGGTCATTGACGAG
The DNA here is from genome assembly GCA_963809475.1 of uncultured Acidobacteriota bacterium. Lineage (GTDB taxonomy): Bacteria > Acidobacteriota > Vicinamibacteria > Vicinamibacterales > JAKQTR01 > JAKQTR01. The sequence goes on along the minus strand of CAWEJS010000001.1, from coordinate 942,989 downwards.
GCGCGGACGGCGATCGACGATCTGGATCGAGGTCACCGTCTCGCGATGATGCTCGGCGCGGTGTGCCACGACTTCGGTAAGCCGCTCACGACGTCGGTCATCGACGGCCGGGTCCGCTCGCCCGGCCACGAGCCCGAGGGGATCGCGCCTGCACTGGCGTGGCTCGATCGGCTCAACGTGCACACGATCGATGGATTCGACGTCCGGCACCAGGTCGTGGGCCTCGTCGCCTACCACCTCGCGCCGGGCATGTGGCACAAGTCCGCTTCACCCGTCGGCGGCGGCGCCTTCCGGCGGCTGGCGCAGAAGGTCGACCTGGAACTCCTCGCCCGTTTCGCCCGGGCGGACTGCCGGGGCCGCACCGGCGAGTTCGATTGCTCAGCGATGGACTGGTTCGTCGATCGCGCCCGCGCCCTGGGCGTCGAACACCGGCCGCCGCAGCCCGTCCTGCTTGGCCGCCACCTGCTGGCCATGGGCTATACCCCAGGCCCGCGGATTGGCCGCATCCTGAAGGCCGTGTACGAGCGCCAATTGGACGGCGCCGTCGTTGACCTCGAGAGCGCGCTGGCGGAGGCGCGGGCGCTCATCTCACGCGCCGCGGGTCCGGACGGCGGCTTCTGACCGGAAGCCGGACTCGGCAGGCGCCCTCGGAAGCTTGCGGCGCTGACGGCCATGTGGCACAATCTTTGAGATGTCAGTGCCAGATGCCGGTTCCGGCGGGGGTTTCGAGCCGTCCCAGGCCGCAGAAATGTCGGCCGGCGCGGCAGACGCCGTACCGGCTCAGTCTTCCGCCGTGTTGCGGTTCCAGACTTGCAGGTGGCGGAAGGCGGCGGACGGCGGCGTGCCGGACCATTGCACCCACCGGGACGTCCAGCCCATGGCCGGGACCGCCGGCTTCGCCCCCGACTCTTGGTGCTCGGACTGCGGCCTCTTCAAGGTCCGCCGGATCCCGCGCAAGCGCCCCCTGCCCACTCCCGACGACCGCTACTACTACTGAAACTGGGGCAGGCCCCGGTTTCTCCAGTAGTCGGGGCCTGCCCCCGATGTCCGCCGCTACTCGCTGAACTCGCGCGCCAGTTCGGCCCACTCCCCGTCGGGGGCCATGGTCTGGTACGCCCGCCAGTGCGGCTTGGCCTCGTCCGACCGTGCGTCCTTCTCGAGCGCGACCGCCAGGTAGAGGTGCGCCTCCGGGTAGCGTGGATTCACCGCCAGCGCGTGCAGGTAGTACTCCTCCGCCGCCCGGTACTGCCCGAGGTCGTGGTGGATGTTGCCGAGGTTGAAGTAGCCCTCGAACACGTCCGGTTCCAGCACGATCGCGCGCTCGTAGAGCGCCATCGCCTCGATGAGGTGGTCGCGCGAATAGTGGATGTTGGCGAGGTTGATGAGCGCCGGCACGAGCCGGGGGTCCAACTCGAGCGCGCGCCGGTAGGCGGCTGCCGCCCGTTCCTGCTGCTCGCTCGACCCGTCGTCGAGCGAAGAGGCCAGGGCGAAGTACTCCTCGGCCATCACCGGGTCGCTCGACGCCAGGTCCCTTTCCCGAGGAGGAGGGCCGCCGTCGACGGGAGGTCGCCCGGCGGTCGAGCCTGTCGGACGACGGAGTTCGAGGACCTTGGCGGGCTGGGTGTCGACCCTGAAGTCGAAGGCAAGTTGCCCGGCCCGCGAGGCCAGCAGCGACCGGAGCACCAAGCGGAACGGCGCGCCCCGCCGCAATTCACCGTGGACCTGGCGAATGACGACCACATCCGCGAACCCCACGAACCGCTCGTCCCCGACGAGTGCCGGGGGCTGCACCAGCCCGCACTTCTGGAGGGATCTCAGGTGGTCGTCGCGGACGAGCGGGTAGAGCGCCAGGACGTCCGACAGCCTGTGCGCCGGCTGGCCGGAGCCGTCCGAGCCCGCTGCTTCCGGGAGCGTCACGCCCAACCGTCCCTCCGCGCGAACGGTATCCGAGGGCACCATCAGTGTCAACGGACCGCCCACCTTCGCCCTCGCCTCGGCCCGTCGGCACCTCGGCGGGGCTGCGGCGAGGCAAGCCCCAGAACGGCTTCAGTTGACCGGCGTCAGCGGAATGTTGGGCGGCAGGAAGCTCTGTATCGACACCTGCGCTGCCGTGCGCTCGGCCACAGAAAGGAAGGCCACCGCCGCCGGCGAGGTTGGGTCGGCGAGCATGATGGGCATGCCGGTGTCGCCGCCCTCCCGCAGCCGCTCGGAGATGGGAATGCTCCCCAGGAACGGGATCTGCATCTCCGCCGCGAGGCGCTCGCCGCCGCCGGATCCGAAGATGTCACTCTCGTGCCGGCACGACGGGCAGACGAAGTAGCTCATGTTCTCGATGAGGCCGAGCACCGGGATGTTCAGCTTCTGGTACATGGCCACCGCGCGGCGCGAGTCTGCGACCGCCACCTGCTGCGGCGTGGTGACGACGATGGCGCCCGCGATGTGAGCCGTCTGGCTCAGGCTGAGCGCCACGTCTCCCGTGCCGGGCGGCAGGTCCACCACGAGGTAGTCGAGGTCGCCCCAGCGCACGTCCATCAGGAACTGGCGGACGACGCCGTGCAGCATCGGCCCGCGCCAGATGATCGGGGCGTCGTCCGACGTGAGGAATCCCATCGACACGACCTCCAGGCCGAACTTCTCCGGGGGCACGATCTTGTCGCCGTCCGTGCCCAACTGCCCCTGGAGGCCCAGCATGATCGGGACGTTCGGGCCGTAGATGTCGGCGTCCATGAGGCCCACGCGGCCGCCGGTTTTCACCAGCGCCAGCGCGAGGTTCACGGCGACGGTCGTCTTGCCGACGCCGCCCTTCCCGGCGCCCACGGCGATGACGTTCTTCACGCCCGGAACCTGGGCCTTGCCGGCCTCCGGCGAGCGGGCCGTCCGGACCTTCGCCGTCATCGTGACGGCCACGTCGGCGACGCCCGGCAGTTGCATGACCGCCGCACGGGCCTGGTCCTTCATCTCGTCCTTGACAGGGCATGCCGGCGTGGTCAGCTCGATGGTGAACGCCACGCGTCCGCCGCTGATGCTGACGTCCTTCACGAACCCGAGCGTGACGATGTCCTTGTGGAGGTCGGGATCCTGGATTGTGGAGAGCGCCTGGAGAACCTGTGTCTGATCGAGTGCCATCTTCTCAGCTTAGGTGAAAAAGGGGTGACGAAGGCTTGGGCTAGGCGGTGCGCTCGATTTCGGCGAGGCGGCGCTGGATCTCCGCCAGCGCGAGGGTGAGTTGCTGGCGCCGCGCGTCGTGCGAGATGGCGGCCAACTGGCGGCGCACGTCGGCCTCGGCCAGGCGGAGCGACTCCATGGCCCCGGCCTTGACGGGATCCGCGCGCTTCGCGCCGTTCCTCGCCTGGCGACGCTCTTCTTCCAGTTCGTCCATTCGCTCCGCCAGCCGCGTGCTGACGTCGACCAGTCCTTCACCGCTGTCCGACATGCGAGTCTCTCGACCTCACTCCGTGCAGGGGTAGTCCCTGCTGTGATTATATCGGCACGACACCCGAATGCCACACACCAGCAGACGCGGGATCGTGCGATAGTGTGGGGCGGCGTCCCCGGTGTGAACCCTCGGCCGTCGTTCTGAATCTCCTGAAGAGGGGCCGGCCAGGCCCGACACACATGCCCGAACGACGCTACGCCGCCGTCCCCATCGTCGCCGCGAGCCTCATGCTTCTGGCCAGCCTCGGTCTCGTGGGCTGGTTCGACTACACGAGCACGCGGCGCGACCTGCTGACACTCCTCGTGGACCAGGCAGCGTCCCTGAGGCAGGCCATCGCCGCGGCAGCCACCGCCGGCGAAGCGGCGAGCACGCAGGCCCGCGCCGCGCTGGCGGCGCGCCTGCTCGACAACGCCAGACTGCTCGACATGCTCGACGCCCGCGGCGGCCTGACCCAGGCGCAGCTCGACGACGTGTCGAAAGCCAACCGGCTGTTTCGCGTAACGGTCCTCTCCGCCTCGGGTCAGCGTGAGCTCTCGAGCGGGATCGCCGGCCCGGCTCCCGGATCCGGACGGGGGTTCGGCCAGGGCTTTGGCCTTGGGTTTGGCCAGGGACTCGGCCAGGGATTCCGCGGCGGGAGCGGACGCGGCCTGGACGCGAATAGGAGGGGTCCCGGCACGGGCAGCGCCTCGGCGGCTGGCCCCGGATCCCGGCCCGTTGGCGGGACGACGATGGCTGCGCTCGCGGAACGGCTCCTGGATGGTACGGACCATGAGGCCGTGAGTGACGTGCATGGCTCGCGATGGGACCGTGGCTCGCGTCTGTCGGCCGGTGTACGCCGCACCCGGGGCGGGGCCATCGTGCTGAACGTCGATGCGAGCGAACTCGCCGAACTGACGCGCCAAGCCTCGCTCGAGCACGTCCTGGAAGACATCTCCGCCCGGGCCCCGGAGATCGCCTACGTGATCCTCGAAGACGGCGCCGACCGGCTCGCGTTCGGACCGCTGTCCGGTCCCGCGGCCGCCGTGAGCCCGTCCGCCCGGATACCCTTCAAAGCCGTGCCCATTCCCCCCGCGCTGCAGGGGCTGTCGGCCACCGAGTTGCCGGTCGGCTCGACCCCCGTTCTGGAGTTCGCCGGGCCGGCCGACGCCGCACGTGCCGGCAGTCCCGTGCTCCGGCTCGGGCTGAGCCTGACCGGCCTCCGCAGGGCGGAGCGCCGGACGCTGACCCGCTCGATCCTCTCGCTGGCCGCGGCCCTCGCGCTCGGCGTGTTGATGTTCGCCTTCGTCGTGCTTCGCCACCAGTTCGGCGTGCTCGCGGAAAAGCACGCGCGCGCCGAGGAGGCGTTACGGAGGCGCGATCGCCTTGCGGCCATGGGCGAGCTGGCGTCGACCGTCGCGCACGAAGTTCGCAACCCGCTCAATGCCATCGGGATGACCGCCCAACGCCTGCGGCGGGAGTTCCTCGACGAGAGACTGGCGGAAGGCGGCCAGGACCAGGCGGAATTGCACGAACTGCTGGACGTGATGACCGGTGAGACGCAGCGGATCAATCGCATCGTCCAACAGTTCCTGGACTATGCCAGGCCGCCCCGTCTCGCGACCCGCCAGGCGAGCCTGCACGACCTCGTCCTCGACATCGCCCAGGGGCAGCGGCCGCGGGCAGTCACCCGCGGCATCGTCATCGACACCGATTTCGCTGCGGCGGGTGATGCCGTCTTCGACCCGGACCAGCTGAGGCAAGCCATCGACAATCTGGTCCGCAACGCGGTGGACGCGTCACCCGACGGCGGGCGCGTGCTCCTGAGCGTGCGGCCCGAGCCTTCGGGCCACGTGGTCGAAGTCGCCGACCAGGGACCCGGCATCCCGCCGGACGTCCTGCCGAAGATCTTCGATCTCTACTTCACGACCAAGGCCGACGGCACGGGAGTCGGCCTCGCGGTTACGCACCAGATCATCGAGGCCCACAAGGGCCGCATCGACGTGGAGTCGGCGCCGGGAGCGGGCACTCGCATGAGCGTCCACCTGCCCGCGGACCTGGAGCTGTCGAATGGCTGAGCGAGTGGTGCTGGTGGTCGACGACGAGGCCGCGCAGCGGACCGTGCTCGCGGGCTTCCTGCGGAAGCGCGGCCTGGAGGCCATCCCCGTCGCCGGGGTTGACCAAGCTGTGCAGGAGGCGTCGGGCCGCACGATCGACCTCGTGCTGACCGACCTCAACATGCCGGGCAAGGACGGCCTGGTCCTCATTGACAGCCTGCGCGCGATGAACCCCGAGCTGCCGGTGATCGTCATGACGGCCTTCGGTACCGTCGCCAGCGCCGTCTCCGCGATGAAACGCGGTGCCGCGGACTACCTGACGAAGCCCATTGATCTCGACGAGCTCGACGTCCTCGTGACGCGCACCCTGGAGCGCCGGGCGCTGGTCTCCGAGAACGAGTCGCTGAAAGACCAGATCGCGTCGCGGTACAGGCTCGCCGGGCTGGAAACGGCGAACGCGCGGATGTCGGAAGCCATCAACACCGCCGGCCGCGCCGCCGCCAGCCGGGCCACGATCCTGATCCGCGGCGAGAGCGGGACCGGCAAGGAGCTGATGGCCCGCGCCATCCACTATGCCAGTCCGCGGGCCAAGCAGGCCCTCGTCGCCGTCAGCGTCGGGGCCCTTCCGGATACGCTCATCGAGTCGGAGCTCTTCGGCCACGAGCGCGGAGCATTCACCGGGGCCGACCGCGAGCGTCGCGGGCGGTTCGAGTTGGCGGACGGCGGCACGCTGTTCCTCGACGAAATCGGCGACCTCCCCAGGACGACGCAGGTGAAGCTGCTGCGTGTGCTGCAGGAGCAGGCCTTCGAGCGCCTGGGCGGCACCAAGACGATCAAGATTGACGCGCGCGTCATCGCCGCCACCAACCGCGACCTCCATGCGATGGTCCGCTCTGGCGAGTTCCGCGAGGACCTCTTCTATCGCCTCAACGTCGTGTGCATCGAGTTGCCGCCCCTGCGGGAACGCCGCGAGGACATCCCGCTGCTCGTCGACCTCTTCTTGCGCCGGTTCTCGGGCGAGACGTCGGCCGCAGTTGACGGGGTCTCGCGGGAAGCGATGGACCTGCTGCTCAAGTACGACTACCCGGGGAACGTGCGAGAACTCGAGAACCTGATGCATCGCGCGATGGTGCTGGCCCGCGGATCACTGCTGTCGACGTCCGACTTCCCCATCCACCTCAGACAGCTCAGGCCAGAGAATGTCGACGCGCCTTCGTCTTTCGTCGAGCGCGTCTCGGAGTTCGAGCGGGCGCTCATCGTCGACGCCCTGGAACGTGCATCTGGCGTCCAGACCCGGGCGGCCGCGATTCTCGGCATGAGCGAGCGCCACCTGCGGTACAAGCTGAAGAAGTACGGGATCGGAAACCCGTAGTCTCATACGCTCGACCATCTGGTCGAGCGCCTCGACGTGCGGGTCGAGCAACTGAGGCACTCCCGAGAGGTGCCTCGGACCGTCGCATCTCCCAACACATTCAATATCAACCGTTTACGGCGAGATAGCCGTCGCGGCCAGAGTTGGCCTCGACCTTGCTGTCTTGGTAGGCGTCCGGCCAGTGAGGCCGGAAGCGAAACACCGGAAGTCAGCACGCCACCTTCAAGGAGAAGGATCATGAAACGGACGATCATCCTCGCAATCGGTATTCTGGCCGTCTCGGCAGCGACGACCTTCGCGCAGTCTCCCACCACGCCGCAGCCGCCAGCGGGCAAGACCGTCGGCGCCAACTTCGTCGACGCCAACGGCGACGGGATCTGCGACAACTTCCAGTCCGGGACCCGGCAGGGGAATGGCATGGCCCGCAGGGGCAAGCGCCTCGGGCCGCAGGACGGCAGCGGGTACGGCGTCGGGTCCGGTGCCATGGTCGGGAGCGGCAATGGCACGGGCGTCTGCGACGGGACCGGGCCCAAGGGAACCGGCCGCGGGCGCGGCCGCCGCTAGCGTGAACTCAGGTTCCCGGGTCGGGTGCCGACCGGTGCGGACGCAAACTGGCGTGCACGTCCGCGCCGCAGCCCGGCCCGGGTTGGTTCATGCACGCCTTGACTGAACGGTTTGCCATGAAGCACCTCGCCATCACTGTCGTCGTCATGCTGGCCTTCGCCGCGAACGCAGCAGCCCAGACGTCCGGCAGCGCGTCGATCGGCGGCACGATCTCGTCGTTCCGCGACGTCAGCGCCGACGCCGGGCGGCGCCAGGACATGGATGGGGGAGCGAGCTTCGAGCACCTGTTCGACGACGAGCGGGGCCGGATCTACTACGACTTCGACGGCGGGACCTACGCGTCGCCGGGAGACTGGTCCTACCATCTGCACAGTGTCGGTCTCAGATACCGGTTCGGGGCCGGCGAGCCGACCGCCAAGCGCCTGTTTCTCACCGCGTCCGCTGCAATCAGAAGGAACGGCGACGCGTGGTCGGCTGCGGATTACTCGGCGTTCGGGGGAGGCCTGAACGCCGAGTTCCATCCGCGGACGAACGTCACGCTGCGGACGGGCTACCGAGCCGACTACCGCTCGTTCAGCGACCTCGCCGCGCTCACGCAGCTCGAGCACCGCGGCTTCGCCAGCGTGCTTGCGAGCTTTGAAACGCGGACGACCGTCATCGCGGAAGTCCAAGTCGGCGGAAAGTCGTACGATGGCGAGATTCGGCTCGATCCGACGGCCACGACGACGTCGTCGACGGGGCTGAACTACGGACAGACTCACGGCATGGGCCCCACCTTGCGTCGTACGAACACCGTCGTGCAGTCGCAGACGCAGGACCAGAGCGGCTCCGCCGGACTGGTCTCGGGGCTGTTCCGCGTGGCACAGTCGCTGTCCGACCGCACGGGAATCCACGCCCAGGCGTCCGTGCGCACCACGTTCGGCTCGGTGCCGCCGGCGCTCATCACGACGCCGGCAGGGTTCTTCGACGACGGGATCTACGACGACCCGTTCGCGTCCGACGCGACGTCGGCGCAGGCGGGCCTGACAACGGCGTTCAAGTCCGGGGCCGAGCTCCGCGGGACCGTTTCGTGGGCGGATCGGCGGTACTCAAGCACCCCGGCGGTCGACGCGGACGGCAACAACCTGGCCGGGTCGCCGCTGCGCCGCGACCGCGTCTGGCGCGGGAACCTCGCGTGGAGCATGCCGATCCTGGCCGCGCACGCGGGCAAGGCCGAAGTGACCGTCGACGTCTCGTACCGCTTCATCCGATCCAGGTCGAACGACGCGTTCTACAGCTACACATCACACGGGATCGGCGTGGGACTGTCGGTCGGCTACTGAAACCCCGGGCCCCGTCGCGACACGATCCGACTTTTCCGAGGCACGCCATGTCAGACACCCGCTCGTTCAGTTGGAAGGCCTTCGTCAGCTTCTACGTCGTCTTCTCGTTCCTCGCGCTCGCGACGTCCGGCATCGTCCTATACCTGGCGCCCCCGGGCCGCGTCGCGAACTGGTCAGTGTGGCGAATCATCTGGCTCAGCAAGGCCCAGTGGCAGGCCGTCCACACGATCGTCGCGCTGATCTTCCTGGTGGCGGCGAGCTTCCACATCTACGTCAACTGGAAGGTGCTGGTCGCGTACGTCAAGTCGAAGCTGCACGCGGGCATTCGAAAGAAGCGCGAACTCGCAACGGCGTCGATTGCGGGCCTGGTCATCCTGGTCGGAGCTATCGCCGCGATCCCGCCCTTCGGCACGGTGATGAGCCTGGGTGAGGACGTCAAGAACTCGTGGTCGACGGCCTCAACTGAACCCCCGGTGCCCCATGCGGAACTTCTGACCGTGGCGAAGCTCGCGGATACGGCGAAGGTGCCGACAGACAGCGTCCTCGCGAACCTCGAGAAGAGCGGGATCAAGGGCGCGGAACCCGGGAAGACGTTCCAACAGATCGCCGACGAGAACGGCCTGACGCCTCAGCAGGTCTACCAGAAGGGCCTGGGCGCGGGCGCGAAGCCGAAGGCGGGCGCGGCGGAGGGCGGCGGCTGGGGCCGGATGAACGTGCAGCAGGTATGCGAACGCTTCAGCGTGTCTGCAGAGACCGGCGTGGCGCGGCTGAAGGGTGCGGGCATCGAAGCCGACGCGACGACCCCGATTCGCGACCTCGCGACGGGACAGGGCAAGACGCCGATCGAGATAGCGAAGATCATCGCGGGCGACGATGCGGCCGTTCCAACGCCGGGAACCCCTACGCCGGACTCGGAGCGACGCTGATGACACACGATCGCGATTTCGGACGGCCGAAGCCTCGGCGCCGGGTCCTGTCCGAGGCGTTTCCAGCTGTCCTCGGCTGAACTGACGCTGACTCGCCTGCGGTCAGCTGGAAAGCGCCTCGGCCACCCGCGTCCTGCCACCGACGTCGCGGAATCACGGTCTCGTGCCTAACGCGGAATCGTGAGTGGCGCCCCGGTGACGGGGTCGGCCGGCACGTCCCGGAACCGTTCTGCGAAGCGGACGAGGGCGTAGACGTCGGCGAAGTTCGAGGCCAGGCCCAGCGACGCGCGCATCGTGTTGGGCGTCTTGCCGGTCGAGAAGCGGATCGTCTCGGTGCAATCCTCGAACGAGACCGGGGTCGTGCTGCCGACGAAGCACAGCGCCATGTCGTCGCGCGAGATCCCGTGGGCCACTTCGCCGTCGCCCGGGTTGCAGAAGCACCCGGTGCGCAGCGAGATGCCCGCCCGCCCTGCCTCGATTTCCAGCGCGCGGACGTCGTAGGGCACGCCATCGGGAGCCAGCAGGTAGAACGCGACGGTCCCCCCGCGCTGGGCCAGGTCCGTCGGGCCGAAGACCCGCGTGAGACGCGCGCCGTTCGAGTGGGTCAGTGCCGTGAGCTGCGCGACGAGCCATCCAATCAACGCCATGACCCGATCGTGGATGACGTCGATCCCAATCGAGGCCAGGTGCTCGAGGCCGATCGACACGGCGGGCAGCCCGAGATAGTCCACCGTCCCGTCCTCGAACCCGGCATGCCCCGGCGCCAGGTGGTGCCACCCCTCGCCCTGCACCGAGGCCACCGTGATCGTGCCGCCGGCAAACCAGGGCCGGCGAAGCTCGCGCAGGGCGTCATGCCGGAAGATGAGCGCGCCGATGCCGGTCGGGTAGCCGAACATCTTGTAGAAGGACAGCGGCACGAAGTCGGGTTTGACGACGGCGAGATCGAGGCGGTTCGTCGGGGCAAAGGCAGCGCAGTCCAGGATGACACGCCACCCCCGCTCGCGCGCCCATGACACCCATTCGAGTGGGTGCTGCACGCCGCTGAAGTTGGACTGCGCGGGATACGCGAACAGGTGCGGCCTGCCCGGGCTCGTTTTCGAGAGCTCCGCCATGACCATGCCGGCGTCACAGCGCAGTTCCGGGCTGAGCACGGGCAGATAGGTGACGCCTGACCCCAGGCGGCGCGCGTACTCCCGGATGCCGTTCACCGAGTTGTGGTTGTCGAAGGTCAGGAGGTAGCGCCCGCCAGGCCCGAACGGAAACGACTCCCCGACCAGCTTGAGCGCGCCGCTGGCATTTGGCGCGAACACGGCGCCGTACTCGCTCGGGTCGGCGTTGAAGAACCGCAACACCGCGGCCCTCGCCTCGTCCACCAGCTTCGACGCGGCCATCGACGTCGGATTCCCCGAGTGCGGATTGCCGAGCACACTCCCGAGCAGGAAGTCCTGGTGCCGCGTGATCTGCGACGATGAGAACAGCCCGCCGCCGGTGTAGTCGAGATACACGTGCCCCAGCCGGTCAAGGCGCGAGTAGTCGGACGCGCGCAACGCATCGAGCGTTGCGGTGGCGGCGTAGCCGGGATACGCCTTCAGGAACCCGTCGTGGGCGGCTTCCAACCTGGTGTCCATTGGCCTCGTCTGCCAGTGTGCCCGAAGATCCGCGTCAGCGCCACTCCCATTCGACGAAGCCGGGATTGACGGCTTCCATCGCGTTGACGACGAGTTCAGCGAGGCCGCCGTAGAGGATGCCGTGCCGCCGCCATACGTCGTGCAGCGCCAGCAGATCGCGGATCTGGCCCTTGCAGTTGCTGCAGGGTGCGCACACGTACTTGCGGATGGAGGGATCGAGGCAATCCGAGAAGGCGTTGAGAATCTGCTGGAGCTTCTTGCGGCCGGCGACCTGGGATCGCCAGTCCTGGAACCCGTTCCCGCTCATGATGGCGAAGCCGCTCCCCCCGCCGCAGCAATAGTTGTCCACGCCGTGCGGCGTCATGTCGCGGAACTGGGGGCACACGCGGCGCAGGATCTCCCGCTGCGGCTCGACAATCCCCATCAGCCTGACGATGTTGCACGGATCGTGCAGCGTCACGGGAAAGTCATTCCGCGCCGGGTCGAGTGCCAGCCGGCCGCTCATCACGATGTCGCGAAGCACGGTGAGAATGCTCTCGCGGGGAATCCGCAGGTCGCCGGTGAGCAGCCGGTCGGCGACGACGAGCAGCGACTTGTGCGCGTGGCCGCACTCGCCGATGACGATCTTCTTCACCTTCAGCTTCTTCGCCACCTGCGCGTGCAGGAGCGCGACGCGCGCCAGCTGGGCGTCGTCGTACCAGACGCCGTAGTTCACCGAATCGTAACCCGCGATGTCCGAGGACATCGTCCACGAGACGCCGGCGGCATTCAGGATGACGGCGAACGCCCCGGGGTTCTCGGGCCAGGCCAGGATCTCCCCGGCGTTGTGGATGAGGAGGATGTCGGCGCCCTCCACGTCCCACGGCGTCTCGACGGCGACGCCGGTCTTCTCCGTCATCTCCTCGTCGATGAACGCCGAGTTGTCCCTCACGGCCGCCGCGTTCATCCCGGTCGACGACCCGACTTTCAGTTGGAGCATCGACCCCGACGCGTGAAGCTCCTTCGGCGCGATGCCCATCTCCTGGCTGAATACCTTCCGAATCTCGTGGGCGATGAGGCCGTTGTCGACGCCGATCGGGCACGCCTGCGCGCAGCGCCGGCACAGGTTGCACCGGTACGACAGCTCGGCGAGGCGCGCCACGAGCGGCCAGTTCAGGTCGACCCGGCCGTGCTGCCACGCCGAGACGAGACCGCCGCCCTTGACGTGCTCGAAGTACAGCCGGCGGAAGATCTCGGACCGGAACGTCGGGCGGTACAGCTCCTCGCCGCCGGACGATTCGAAGATGTGGCACGCCTCCGAGCACGTCTGGCAGTGGGCGCAGTGCTCCACACTCAGAAAGAGCGGCTGCAGGAATGTCCAGTTGTTCTCCTGAGTAAAGAGCTTCTCCAGCCCGGACAGGAACGCGCGAACGAGGGCGTCCTCTTCCTCCCGGGTCTTCGGGTCCGGCAGGTCCAGGACACGCGTGCCGTCCAGAGCGAAGCCGGGTGTCTCCGCTTTCGCGGGTGCTGCAGTCCGCCTGGGCACGGGTCCGGGACTCGACAGCGGGGGAAGGGCCTCAGGATCGATCTGCACGACGGGCCGGGGATCACGCCGCGACAGGTCCGAGAACCGCGTGCGCCGTGTCATCGCTCGTCCTCTCGCGAGGGGTTCGTCGCGACGATGTCGGCCCAGGTCGGCTCACCCTGTCCGCGGATGTGGCCGGCGGCCCACGTCGGGCGGTGGGCGAGATAGACAGCGAGCGTCGCCCTTACCCTCCGGTCGTCGCCAAGCGGCGCGTCGTCCCACCGGACTGCGTGGTACGTAAAGTACTTGGCCACGAAGTGGGACATGTGCGTCAGCGGGATGTACGCCAGGAGGGCGGAGGACATGACCAGCCCGGCGGCCAGGATCGCCGGGATCGGCACGCCGGCGTCCCATGTGAAGAGTCCTGTGAGAATGCCCAGCGCGCCCGGGGAGCCGCTCGGCCGGGTGGCATAGCCGATGCCGAGCGTCGAGAGCGCCACCACGAAGAAGGCCAGGTTGAAGATGTCGCCGGCGCTCGAGTACGTCCGCAGCGAAGTGTCGCTGAGCCGCCGGTGCAGGAGCGCCAGCGCCCCGGCGACCGCGAGCACAAGACCAGCCGATCCGACCGCCGCCACGACAGCCTCGCACGCGCGGCCCGCCGCTCCGGCGAGCCACGCGGTCCCCGCGACGAACCATGCGGCGGCAAGCGCCAGCAGCGCCGCGCATGCCGCCGCGACGAGGTAGAGGCCGAAGTGAAACGGGAACGAGCGCCGCCACAACCCCGGGTTGACCTCCCGGAGCGCGTTCAGGAACAGCATCTCCGGGAGCATGACCGCGAGTTCCCCCCTCAGGTTGAACCGCCGCGGCTCGCGCCACCATTCGCTCTGTTCGAAGTATGAGCCGCCGTGCGCCACCCGATCCGGGCGCTCGTGCGGGACGGGGTACAGCTCCCATCGAAGATGGATGGGGCTCCGGGCGTACTGGACGGCGCGCGCCGTCACGGCCGCCACGAAGATCACGGCCGCAATCACGATCGCCGCGTAGACGAAGACCGTCATGGGGACCAGGGCACCGGCCCTCTACACGCAGCCGGTCGGCTTGGGGAGGCCGGCCACCTTGCACGCTCCGTTGGCCGGGCCCGACGGGAAGAGTTCGTAGACGTAGGTGAGCTTGAAGCCCGTCTCCTTGCACAGCTTCCGGACCATCGGCGCGATGCCGAACTTGAGGTAGTAGTCCCGGAGGTACCGCACGAGTTTCCAGTGCTCGTCGGTCATCTCCGTGATGCCCTCTGTCGTCGCGAAGTCCTTCGCGACTTCGTCGTCCCAGATCTGGGGGTCCTGCAGGAAGCCGTTGTCGTCCACGTTGTATGTTCTGCCGTTCAGTTCGACGATGGGCATGGTCATCCCGTCCCGTCCTGTGCTGCCTTGTCCCGTTCAGCGCGTCTTCTTCGCGCGGGCGGCGGCGATCTCCCCCACCGCGCCGATGGCCGCCGTGATGTCCTCGTCCGTGTTGAACGGGCCGATGCCGAAGCGGACCGCGCCCTTGATCGTGGCGAGGCCGAGTTGCTCGTGCACCCTCGGCGCGCAGTGCAGCCCGGTGCGGCAGGCGATGTTGTAGTCGACGTCGAGGATGGTCCCGGTGTTCGAGGCCTCGAAGCCGTTCACGTTGAAGACCATGACGGCGATGTGGTTCTCAAGGCCGTCCTGGCAGTAGAGGGTGACGTCCGGAATGCCGCGAAGGCCGTCCACCAGGCGCCGCATCAGCCCCATTTCGTGCGCCTCGATGGCGGCGAGGCCTTTCTGCTCGATCCACTGCACTCCCGCGTGGAGGCCTGCGATCCCCATGACGTTGGGCGTGCCGTACTCGAGGCGCCAGGGATACTCGTCGAGATGGAAGCGGTGCGCGGAACGCACGCCCGTGCCGCCTGCGCGGGTGTGCCGGATCTCCACGCCTTCCTGCACGTACATGCCGCCGATCCCGGTCGGTCCCATCAGCGACTTGTGTCCCGTGAAGGCCAGCACGTCCACGTTCATGGCCTGGACGTCGATCGGGATCTTCCCCGCCGTCTGAGACGCGTCCACGACCAGCCGGACGCCGCGCTCGCGGCACAACCGCCCTATTTCGGCGATCGGCTGCACGGTGCCGATGACGTTCGAGCCGTGGTTGATCGCGACCACCCGTGTCGTGGGCCTGAGGCGCGCAGCGATGTCGCCCGGGTCGACGAAGCCCTTCGCGTCGAAGGGCACGTGATCGACCTCGACCCCGCCGCGCTGCGCGAGGTGGTGCAGCGGGCGCAGCACCGCGTTGTGCTCCACGGTCGTCGTGATCGCGTGGTCGCCGGCTGACAGCATCCCGAAGAGCGCCAGGTTCAGGGCGTCGGTCGAGTTGTAAGCGAAGACCAGCCGGTCGGGGTCGGTCCCGTTGAAGAAGCGGGTCAGCTGCTTCCGGGTGTCATCAATCAGCTGCCCCGTTTCCATGCAGAGGTCGTAGCCGGATCGGCCCGGATTCACTCCGTGCGTCCGGTAGAACCGGTCCATGAAGGCGTAGGTGTCCTCCGGTTTCGGGAAGGACGTGGCGGCGTTGTCCAGGTAAATCATGCTCATGGGAATCCCGGGCGTGGGGCGCAATCGATCCAGCAGGCGGGGGCATTATAGTATGGAGCCGCGGCCAGATTGACATTGGCCCCAGCGCGGCTATGCTCAGGCGTGGAAAGCCCCGTTTCGTCAACACGCCCCCTTGACTCAGGAGGTCAGATGGCGGACCCACCCGCCGGTTGCGCCCGGACCACGGGCTCTGTCGTCGGCGACACGCCGGCGACCGCCCCGCCCACCGATTCAGCCGTTCCCCAGAAGGAGGCCCTTCGCATGAATGCCCGCGTCGGACAGAAAGCCCCGGATTTCCAGGCTCCGGCCTACTACAAGGGCGCGTTCACGAACGTCAAGCTCTCGGACTACCTCGGCAAGTGGGTTCTGCTCTGCTTCTACCCGGGTGACTTCACCTTCGTTTGAGCGACGGAAGTGTCGGCGGTCGCCGACAAGTACGCCGCCCTCCAGGAGCTGGGTGTCGAGGTCCTCTCGGTGAGCGTGGACAGCCATTTCGTCCACAAAATGTGGAATGACAACGAGCTGATCAAGATGGTGGACGGCGGCGTTCCGTTCCACATGGTTTCCGATCAGGCCGGCAACGTGGGCCGTGCCTTCGGCGTGTGGGATGAGAACCAGGGCATCGAGCTGCGCGGCCGGTTCATCCTCGATCCCGACGGCGTGATCCAGGCGATGGAAGTGCTGACGCCGCCCGTTGGACGCAAGTTCGCCGAGACGATCCGCCAGATCCAGGCGTTCCAGCACGTGCGCGCCAGCAAGGGCACCGAAGCGACGCCGGCCGGGTGGGAGCCGGGACAGCCGACACTCAAGCCGGGGCCCGCGCTCGTCGGCAACGTGTGGAAGGTGTGGCAGCCGAAGATGGAGAAGTAGAGGCACGTTCCCTTCCCTCCCTGCCTCATGGTGGCTGTGCGGCGGCCGGTGCCGGTCGCAGGTTGACACCCCCGGAGTTATGAGCATATGCTCTAAACCGTCGTGTCGCGCCCACCGCTTCCCCGCCACGTCTGCGGCCGGTTCTTCGGCCGGGGCTTCCGTCCCCTCGGACGCCCCCCGTGCAAGGCCGAGGCCATCTCGATCGCCGTCGACGAGCTCGAAGCCATGCGGCTGGCCGACATCGAAGGGCTGTACCAGGACGCGGCGGCCGAACGCATGGGCGTCTCGCGACAGACGTACGCCCGCATTCTCGGCCGCGCCCGGTCGGCCGTCGCCCGCAGCCTGATCGAGCAGAAGACGCTGCTCGTGGGGAGCGGGGACTCCGATGCGGTCGTCGATCGCCCGTCTGCGCCGGAGATTTGCCCGGTCCACGGCGGGCCACGGCGGCACGGCCGCGCCTGCCATTGCGCCGATGCCGTGATCGGGGCCATCGCGCCGTGCGGCGGCATGGGCCACAGGCATCGCAGATCATTCAGACAGGACACTCCCAGGAAGGACTGACGTCATGCAGCTCTGTATTCCCGTCGTGGAAGACCGTGGACTCGACAGCCGCGTCTCCGGGCACTTCGGTTCGGCTCCGGGTTTCATGATCGTGGACACCGAGTCCAACGCCTGCCGCCTCGTCGGCAACAGCAATCAGCACCATGCGCACGGGATGTGCCAGCCGCTCGCGCTCCTGGCTGGCGAGACCGTGGACGGCATCGTGGTCGGCGGCATCGGCATGGGAGCGCTCATGAAGCTTCAGGCGGCCGGGATCACGGTGTTTCAGGCGATGCACCCGACCGTTGGGGAGACGGTTGCGGCCTTCACGGCCGGATCCCTACAGCCCCTGGCCGAGAACGACGCCTGTGCCGGCCATCATGGACATGGCTTTGGACATGGACACGCCCACGCCTGAGGCGCACCGGGTTCCGTTTCAAAGGGCTGGAGGAACGCCGTGGCATTGACGCCAGAAGCGCTGGCCGGCCGGAAGGACCATTTCTGGGAGCGGACGGCTCACTACCGCCGTCTGGGGTACGACCGAGTCGCCGCCCCGTCGTTCATCCTGGACGAGGCTGGCGCCATGGAGGGACCGGCGCTCGATGTCGGCACCGGCATGGGTCTCACGGCGCGGGCGCTGGCGGCCCGCGGCCTGGACGTCGTTTCCATCGACACGAATGCCGACGACCAACAGGTCGCGGCGTCTCTAACCGAGGACCGAGAGCTCTCGCGGCGGATCCGTTTCAGCCTCGCCGACGCAGCCCGGCTGCCGTTCGCCGACGGTCAGTTCGGATGCGCGGTGGCTGTCGATGTTCTGCATCACCTCGAGTCGGGAGCGCCGGTGCTCACCGAGATCGCCCGCGTGGTTAGACCAGGAGGGCGCATCGTCCTCGCCGACTTCTCGCGCGAAGGGTTCGAGCTCATCTCACGGGTCCACGCGTCCGAGGGGCGTGTCCACCCTGAGGGCCCGGTCACGATCGGATGGGCGCGCGGCTTCCTGCGCGCCCTGGGCTTCAACGAGTTGAAGACGTCCGCCGGTCGGCTCCATCAGTTCAGCGTCCTGCGGGCTCCCAGGGCCTGACCGAGGGAGCCGGACGGGTTCCGATTTCACCGAACGGGCGCCGGCCTGGTCCGACGGGGTGGAAACGGGCTGGCAAAGGCCGGGAACAGCGCGGTCCGCCCGACGCGCGTTTGGGGTATCATCTGGCTACCCGCGGTCTCTTTGATCCCACATTCATATCTGTGAAGGAGACAAGACGCATGGCCCTGAAAGAGACGCTCAAGCAGAAGATCGAGGAGTTCCGTCCCCGCACAACGAAGCTCGTCAAGGAGTACGGGAAGGTCGTCATCGACCAGGTCACGATCGATCAGGCGATCGGCGGCGCCCGCGACGTGCGGTGCCTGGTGACGGACATCTCCTATCTCGATCCGCAGGAAGGGATTCGCTTCCGCGGCAAGACCATCCCCGAGACGTTCGAGGCGCTGCCAAAGGCGCCGGGGTCCAAGTACCCGACCGTCGAGTCGTTCTGGTACTTCCTGCTGACGGGTGACGTGCCGACGCAGGCGCAGGTTGGCGAGGTCGTGGCCGAGTGGAAGACGCGGCAGGCAGTACCGCAGTACGTCTTCGATGCCCTCCGCGCGCTGCCGCGCGACAGCCATCCGATGGTCATGCTCTCGGTCGGGCTGCTGGCGATGCAGAAGGACTCCAAGTTCGTCGGGTTCTACAACTCCGGCAAGTTCAACAAGATGTCGGCCTGGGAGTACGTCTACGAGGACGCCAGCGACATCGTCGCGCGCATCCCGGTCGTCGCGGCGTTCATTTACAACCTGAAGTTCCGGGGCGACAAGCAGCAGAGCATCGATCCGGCCCTGGACATGGGCGCGAACTTCGCCCATATGATCGGCCAAAGCGAGGACTACAAAGACGTGGCCCGGATGTACTTCATCCTGCATTCGGACCATGAATCCGGCAACGTGTCGGCCCACACGACGCACCTGGTGCATTCGGCGCTGTCCGATCCGTACTACGCGTACTCGGCCGGCCTGAACGGTCTGGCGGGCCCGCTGCACGGCCTGGCCAACCAGGAGGTGCTCGACTGGACGATGAAGTTCCAGAAGAAGTACTGCGCCGACCAGGAGCCGACGAAGGAACTGATTACCAAGGCGCTCTGGGACACGCTCAACGCCGGCCAGGTCATCCCCGGCTACGGCCATGCCGTCCTGCGCAAGACGGACCCGCGCTACATGTCGCAGCGCGAGTTCTGTCTGAACACCCCTGGCCTGAAGGACGACCCGCTTTTCAAGGTCGTGTCCATGATCTTCGAGGTCGCGCCGGGCGTGCTCACCGAGCACGGCAAGACGAAGAACCCCTGGCCGAACGTCGACGCGCAGTCGGGCGTCATCCAGTGGTACTACGGCCTCAAGGAATGGGATTTCTACACCGTCCTCTTCGGCGTCGGCCGCGCGCTGGGGTGCATGGCCAACATCACCTGGGACCGCGGCCTCGGCTACGCGATCGAGCGCCCGAAGTCCGTCACGACGGCGATGATGGAGCAGTGGGCCGCTGAAGGCGGCCGCAAGATCGGCTAGTTCGCTGACTGCAGGGGCAGAGGCCCCTTCGCGACGACACGAGGCCCGCATCCCGGAGGCACGCCGGGGTGCGGGCCTGTTTTCATTCAGCGGCCCGCCCGTGATTCTGATGTCGAGGCGCTGTCAGCGAACCTCGAGGACCACGGATCCCGTGACATCCTCAGCCAGCCGCCAGTACGCGCCAGCTCGCTCAGCGCGCACGGGTTGTCCGTCGCGGTACACGCCGTGCGACTCAGCCGGTGACGGCAGATCGACCTGCGCGCTCACGCCTGTCGGCACGGTCAGCGTCAGATGGAACACGGCGTCGCGGGTCCACGCGATCTGCACCGGCCCTCTGGGTGTGGGGATCATTCCCGACGCGCGCGCGAGGGAGCCAGGAGTGGGCCGGATCCTCGCCCGGCGCCAGCCGGCTGCGATCGGCTGGGCTCCCAGCACGAAGCGCGGCAGCAGGTTGGCGGGCGCCGCTCCCCAGGCGTGGTTCCAGTCCTGGTTGGGTTTGTACTTCTGGTCCCACGCCTCCCACGTGATGGTGGTCCCGCTGTCGAGCATGTGCCGCCAGCTGCGGTCCGTTGGCGCGGTCATCAGCGCCAAGGCTTGCGCGCCGGCGCCGTTCTCGAACAGACCCTCGAGGAGGTACTGCGCCGCGTAGACCGAACAGGCCATGCCCCGTCCGACGAGCCACGCCGTCACCCTGGCCGCGTCGGCGGCGGGCACGAGACCGAACGCCAGGGGGAACAGGTTGGCGTGCAGCGACGCGTGCTCCGTGCCTTCGCCATCGCGGTAGACCCCGCGTGCGGGATCGAAGAGCGTCTTCTGGAAGGACGTGCGGGTTGAGCGTTCCCGCGCCTGGAAGTCCGCCGCCTCGGCCTGCCGCCCCAGGGCGTCGGCGAGTTCTGCCATGAGCGCCAGCGACCGGACGTGGAACGCATTGACCACCGTGTTGACCGGTGTGAAGACGTACCCGTCACGCTCTCCCGCCGGCCAGTCCACGATGTCCTCGCGCGTGCGCTGCGCCTCGGTGCTGACGAGCAGCCCGTCGGCCCGCGCGCGGTCGAGCAGCAGCTTGGGCTTCAGCGCCTCGTAGCGCGGCCCGAGCCACGCCGCGTCACCGGTGTGCAGCCAGTCCGCGTGCGCGATGAAGATCATGTGGAACGCCCACTCCGTCGGCCAGGTGGGGTGGGCTATCAGGCGGTCGAATGTGTCTCGCGCCATCTCCACGTCGCGGTCGGTGGCGTATTGGCTGAGCTGATTCAGATAGGCATCTGCCTCGTAGGGGATGCGCTCACGATCGCCGTCCACGTACACGCCCGCGAAGGTCGTGGCCTTGATGGAGTAGCGGCACAACTCCCAGATGCGGGCCAGTAGCTTGTCGGAGGAGCGGAACGCCGCGGCCCGATCGTCCCAGGTGCTGGCGAACGCCGCCTGCCGCCGCAGGTGCTCGGGCCGGAGTTCACCGGGCCATCCTTCGATCTCGACCCAGCGGAACGGCGTGACCACGCCCCATTCCGGCGGCGTGAGGACCGCGGCGGGCTGCTTGGTGTTGCGCGCGTCGGGCGGCGGAGCGGCGACCACTGGCGCGGCGCCCGTCAGCGTGGCCCGCGTTGCGGAATAGCGAACCGTCCCGGGCGGCTGCCGGTCCACGCGTCCCGCAGCCAGCGCCTCGCCGAAATGAACCGTGACGCTGCCGCTGGCGCCCGCGGGCGGGAGGAGGCGCAGGTTGCCGAAGGCCACGCGGCCGAAATCCACCAGCAGCACGCCGGGCGCCACGGTCGAGATCCGCGCGGGCGCTTGCTCGACGAGACGCACAGGGGCCGCCGGCGCCTCCGGAGCCAACAGGACGAGGCAGCCAACCCAGCATGCCAGGAGGCGGGACAATGTGAAACCGTGGACACGTTCGGCCATGAGCCGCACCCTGCCCCCGTCGCAGACCAGGTCGACGCCGCGCGCGGCGTGGCTATTTCTTGAGCGCCTCCGCCATCACGGCCGTGATGGCCGCGACATTGACGATCTCGGCCACCGTCATGCCGTGCTGGAGCACGTTCACCGGCTTGCGCATGCCCATCAGCAGCGGCCCGATGGCATCGGCGTTGCCGAGGCGCTGGACGAGCTTGTAGCCGATGTTGCCGGACGTGAGATCCGGGAAGATCAGCACGTTCGCGTCGCCCTTGATGCGCGAGTGCGGGTAGTTCTTCTCGACGATCTCCTGGACGACGGCGGTGTCGAGGTGCATCTCGCCGTCGACGACGATGCCGGGATCCTTGGCCCGCACGATGTCCACGGCCTCGGCGACGCGCTTCGAGATCGGGTGCGGCACCGACCCGAAGCTCGAGAACGCCAGCAGCGCCACCTTCGGGTCCGTGTCGAAGCTCTTCGCGAGGTCCGCCGCGAGCAGCGCGATCTCCGCCAGTTCCGCGGAGCTCGGCTGGATGTTCACCATGGTGTCGGCACAGAAGAAGATCCGGTCCCTGAGCACGAGCACGTGGGCCGCCGACACGCGCGTCACGCCGGGCTTGAGGCCGACGATTTGCAGCGCCGGCCGGATGGTCTCGGGAAACGCCTTGAACATGCCGCCCACGAAGCCGTCGGCGTCGCCGCGCTGCACCATCATCAACCCGAAGATCGTCGGGTCCTTCACCAGGTCCTCCGACGCCGGCAGCGTCACGCCCTTGCGTTTCCGGAGGTCGTAGAGCGCCTCCGCGTACGCGGGGCCGCGCTCGGCGTTCGGCACGTCGATGATCTCGAACTCGAGCTGCTCGATCCCGAGGCTCGCGGCGCGGGCCCGGATGTCCGCCTCGCGGCCGAGCAGGACGGGCATGGCGATCTTCTGGTCGACGATGTCGCGCGCGGCGCGGATCACGGGGTCGTGCTCGCCCTCGGGGAACACGATCCGCCGGGGCGACTCGTTACGCGCCTTCCGCACCACGAAGTGCATCACCTTGCGCGACGGGCCGAGCATGCGCTCGAGCGACTCGCGGTAGGCGTCCCAGTCGCTGATGGGCTTCCTCGCCGCGCCGGTGTCGCACGCCGCCTTCGCGACGGCCGGCGCCTCCCACGTCAGCACGCGCGGGTCGAAGGGCTTGGGAATCAGGTACTCGCGCCCGAACGACATGCTGTCGACGCCGTACGCCTTCAGCACCGCCTCGGGCACGTCCTCCTTCGCGAGCGCCGCCAGCGCGCGCGCCGCGGCCATCTTCATTTCGTTGTTGATGGCCTTCGCCCGCACGTCGAGGGCGCCGCGGAAGATGAACGGGAACCCGAGAACATTGTTCACCTGGTTCGGGTAGTCGGACCGGCCCGTCGCCATGATGACGTCCTTGCGCGCCGCGATCGCCAGCGGGTACGGGATCTCGGGGTCAGGGTTCGCCATCGCGAAGACGATCGGGTTCGCCGCCATCGTCTTCAGCATCTCGGGCGTGACGAGGTCCTTGGCGGACACGCCGACGAACACGTCGGCGCCCTTCATGGCGTCAACCAGCGTCCGCGCCTTGGTGTCCACGGCGAAGCGCTGCTTGTACGGGTTCATCTTCTCCGTGCGGCCGTTCCAGATGACGCCGACGGTGTCGACGAACAGGATGTTCTCCTTCTTGACGCCCAGGTTCAGGTACATCTCGGCGCAGGCGATGCCCGCGGCGCCCGCGCCGGTGAAGACCACCCGGACCTGGTCGAGCTTCTTGTGGACGAGCTCGACGGCGTTCACGAGGGCCGCGCCGGAGATGATCGCCGTCCCGTGCTGGTCGTCGTGGAAGACCGGGATGTCCATCATCCCTTTGAGCGTCTCCTCGATGTAGAAGCACTCGGGCGCCTTGATGTCCTCGAGATTGATCCCGCCGAAGGTGGGCTCGAGGGCCTTGACGATCCTGACGATCTCGTCCGGGTCGTGGGTGTTCAGCTCGATGTCGAACACGTCGACCCCCGCGAACCGCTTGAACAGGACGCCCTTGCCCTCCATGACCGGCTTGCCGCCCAGCGCCCCGATGTCCCCCAGGCCGAGCACGGCCGTCCCGTTCGATACGACCGCGACGAGGTTGCCCTTGCCGGTATAGCGGTACGCGAGTTCGGGGTCCCGCTCGATCTCCAGGCACGGGCGGGCCACGCCGGGCGTGTAGGCCATCGACAGATCCCGCTGGGTCAAGCACGGCTTCGAGGTGATGACTTCGAGCTTCCCGGGCCTGGGCTTCTCGTGGTACTCGTAGACGTCTTCGTCGCTGATCTTGATCATAGTGCCGTATAGCCTACCCGATCTCGCCGCCGCCGGGAGCCGGTTTTCGGCAGGCCGGCCGCGCTGAAAGGCCCTGAAACCCGGCGATCGACGGGCTTGGCCGCCCTTGACACCCGCGTCGCGCCGGGGGAGCATGGTGCGCGCTCCGGAGGCCGCCCGAGCCATGAAGACATTCTCGATGAAAGTGGACCCGCTGACGAACGAGGAGTACTGGGAGGTCTATCTCCGCGGTCAGCAGCTGCTGAACGAGCCGCTGCTCAACAAGGCCTCGGCGTTCACCCAGGAGGAGCGCCTCTCGCTCGGGCTCTCGGGCCTGCTGCGGACCGGCGTGTCGTCGCTCGATGTCCAGGTACAGCGGTCGTACGAGAACTTCCAGCGCAAGCCGGACGACATCGAGAAGTTCATCTTCCTCCAAGGCCTGCTGAATCGGAACGAGGTGCTCTTCTACCGGCTGCTGCTGCAGCACCTGACCGAGTTCGTGCCGATCGTCTACACGCCGACCGTCGGGCAGGCATGCCTCCAGCTCAGCCACATCACGCGCCGGTATCGCGGGATCTACCTCTCCCCCGACACCATCGCCAGCATCGACCAGATCTTCGAGGGGGTCTCGCTGCCCAGCGTCAGCCTCATCGTCGTCACCGACGGCGAGCGCATCCTCGGCCTCGGCGACCTCGGGTCGGACGGGATGGGCATCCCCGTCGGCAAGGTCACGCTCTACGTCGCCGCCGGCGGCCTCCACCCGGCCTGCTGCCTGCCGATGACGCTGGACGTCGGCACGAACAGCCCCCGGCTCCTCGAGGACCCGCTCTACCTGGGGTGGAGGCACCCGAGGCTCGAGGGCGACGAGTACTGGGACTTCATCGAGCGGTTCGTCCTCGGCGTGAAGCGCAACTTCCCCGAGGCGCTGATCCAGTGGGAGGACTTCGCGAAGCACAAGGCGTTCACGCTGCTCGAGCGGTACCGGGACCGGGTGCCCTCCTTCGACGATGACATCCAGGGGACCGGCGCCGTGGCGGCCGCCGTCCTGATGACGGCGATGCGCGTCAAGGACAGCCGGCTCGCCGATCATCGCTTCGTCATCGCCGGGCTGGGCCAGGCGGGCGTCGGCATCGCCCTCAACATCCGGGCGCTGCTGCAGCGCGAGGGACTCAGCGAGCCCGAGGCGCGCCGGCGGATCTTCGCCGTCGACATGCCGGGCCTGCTCTGCCAGGACACGCCGAACCTGTCGAAGTGGCAGCAGTTGTTCGCGAGGGAGCGTGCGGAGGTGGCGGGCTGGACGCTGGCGTCCGCTGATCGTGTCGGGCTGCTGGACGTCGTCCGCAACGTGAAGCCGACCGTGCTCATCGGCGTCACGGCCCAGCCGGGCCTCTTCAGTCCCGAGGTGCTGTCGGCGGTCGCCTCGTACGAGCCGCAGCCCGTCGTGATGGCCCTGTCGAACCCGACGAGCAAGTGCGAGTGCAGGCCGGAAGACGTCGCCCGCGCCACGGACGGGCGGGGCCTCGTCGCCACGGGCAGCCCATGCGCCGACCTCGACTGGAACGGCCGCACCGTCGTCACCTCGCAGTGCAACAACCTCTACGTCTTCCCGGGCGTGGGGCTCGGGGCGCTGGTGGCCAGAGCCCCGAAGGTGACGTCCGGCATGTTCATGGCCGCCAGCCGCGCCCTCAGCGCGCTCGTACCGCCCGACATGGCCGCCCGCGGGCACCTGCTGCCGCCGATGGAGGACATCCGCAGCGTGTCCCGCGAGGTGGCGAAAGCCGTGGCCATCGAGGCGCGGGACTCGGGCCTTGGCCGGTTGATCGACGACACGAAATACGAAGCGCTCATCGCCCGGGCGCAGTGGGAGCCGGACTACACGCCGTACCGGCCCGGGAAGACGGGAAGCTAGGAGACCGGGGCTCGGGACTCGGGGCTCGGGGCCACGCTTGCCGCGCCAAAGCCGGCCCGGAGGCCGTTCGGCGAAGGCGGGGGCCAGGCGCTCGTCAGCAGAGAAAGAGGAGAACAGCGATGATCAAGGAATTCAGGGAATTCGTGATGCGCGGGAACGTCATGGACCTGGCCGTCGGCGTCATCATCGGCGCCGCGTTCGGCAAGATAGTCGGTTCGCTGGTCAACGACGTGCTGATGCCGCTCGTCGGCCGGCTGCTCGGCCACGTGGACTTCTCGAACCTGTTCGTGACCTTGGGTGACGGGAAGTTCGACACCGTCGCGGCCGCGAAGGCGGCCGGCGTCGCCACGATGAACTACGGCGTGTTCCTGAACACCATCATCGAGTTCCTGATCATCGCCTTCGCGATCTTCATGGTGGTCAAGTGGGTCAACTCGCTGCGGCGCCCGGCCCCGGCGGCCGCGCCCACGACGAAGGACTGCCCGCACTGCGCGACGGCCATCCCGCTCGCCGCGAAGAAGTGCCCGAACTGCACGTCGCAACTCTAGGGGCTCGGGGCTCGGGACTCGGGACTTGGCCCTTCGACTCGCGCTCAAGGCGTCCGCTCGCTCAGGGTGCGCCGTTCCGGCGCAGGGCTTGGTACGCTGGGCAAAGGGCCCGTCAGACAGCGGACGACGGCGTCCGTGTCGGCGAGGGTGTCGAACGCCGCGTCGGCACCGGCGGCGCGCAGCGCGCCAACGCTGAAGCCGCCCGTCGCCACCCCCACGCACCCGATGCCCGCCTGGCGCGCGCACGCCACGTCGAGCGGCGTGTCGCCGACGATGACCGTGTCGCGCGAGGCGACGGGCGGGCAACCCGCCGCGCGTGCCCGCGCGATGGCGATCGACACCAGGTCGGGACGGTGCACGCTGTCGTCCCCGAAGGCGCCGCAGGCGAAGTAGCGCCACAAGCCGACGTACTCCAGCTTGATGCGCGCGCCCTGCTCGTAGTTGCCCGTGAGCAGCGCGAGAAACACGTCCGGCCGCCGGGAGAGCGCGTCCAGCAGCTCGCGCACGCCGGGATAGACGCCTTTGAAACGGTGCCAGGCAGGCTTCGCCGGATCGAGCGGAACCGGCCGGTGAATCTCGTCGGCAAACCGCTCGAAGTAGACCGACTTGTACCTGGCGACCTCGCCGTCGGCCGGATGGACGCCCACGCCTGGCGCGGCGCCGGCAAGGCCGCCCGGCCCGGACCGCGCTCGGGCCAAGGCATCCTCCAGGATGGACCCGTCGGTGCGGCCCGCGAGCGCCACGTGCTCGAAGGCGCCACGGACCCCGAAAACCTCGTGAAAGGCCTGGTCCATGGCGCGCACCGCCGCGCCTCCGGACAGCATGAGCGTGCCATCGACATCGAAGAGCAGCAGTCTCACAACGGGTCCCATCTCTTATGACGCAAACCAGCGGCGCCAGCCGCTGACGTTCTTCAGTCCGCCCGTCGCGCCGTCGAGGGCGAGCACCCGGCCAGCCACGGCGCGTGCGAACGCGGGATCGGCCGTGAGCGCGACGACGGCCATGCCCCGCGAGTCCGCGAGCGCGGCGATCTCGCGGCCGAACCCGTCCGCCTCGCCGGGAACCAGCGCATTCGCGTGTTCGAGCACGAGGACAGCGGGGTCGAGCGCGAGCGCGCGGGCCAGGCGACAGCGCGCCTTTGTCCGAGGCGCGGCCGAAGCCACGGGCTCGTCCAGAGCCGCCTCAGGCAGCCCCGCTTCCCGCGCGAGACGCTGCACACTGACGGAGACCGCCTCAGGCACCGGATCCAGCGAGAGGGTGAACGCCATCGCGACGGCCTGGCGCACGGTGAGGGCCTCGACCAGCACCGCGCGCGGCGACACCATCCCGAGCCGGTCGAGCGTCGTCAGCCAGTCGTCGGCGTCCGTGATGGCCGATGTCGGACGCCCGAACAGCCGCACCTCGCCTTCATCGGGAAGGGTGGCGCCGGTCAGGAGGTTGACGAAGACCTCGGCCGCGGACGCGTCCAGGCCCAGGATGGCGACACGCTCGGCGGGGCCGATCGACAGGGAGGACACGCGCAGCGGCCGGAGTCCCGCATAGCGCTTGCTCAGCCCGCGGATCTCGACGATCGGTTCCACGCTTCCTACTGACCACTGACTACGTTCTTGCGTCTTCCTGCTTCTGGCTTCTGGCTTCTTGATGCTGGCTTCTTCTTCGTCAGAATGATGTATTCGCGCAGCAGCATGTCGAGATGCCGCCGCTCCTCGTCTGCGAACTCCAGGAAGATCTGCTTCCCTTCCGAGTCCTCGAACCGCCCGCCGTAGCGCTTGAAGAACTGATGAGACGTGCGCTCGCAGCGAATCCCGATCTTGAGGGCCTGCCGGTCGTCCAAGCCCTTCGAAATCTCGTCCGCCGCCTCGGCGAACAGGCCGTTCGCCGCGCCCTTGAAGAAGAGGAACGTCGGCCGCGACTCGAGGTCGGGTTCCTGCTCAAGCAGCCGCTGGTACCGCCCCTCGAGCGTCGAGAGGTGGTCGCGTTCCTCGTCTGCGAGCTTCTGAAAGACGCGCCGGCCGCGGACGTTCTTCGTCAGCCTTGCGGCCCGGGAGTAGAACTCGAGGCCGCTGCGCTCGGTCGCGATGGCGATGCGGATCGCGTCGCGCGCGAACACCCCCTCGCTCGTCGTGGGTTCCGGCTGCGGCGCTTTCCCCGCCCGGCATTCCTCGCACGTGCCGTAGATCTGCAGCACGCTCTGGCGCGCCGCGAACCCGCGCGCCGCGGCGATCTCCTCGATCAGCCCCTCGATGTCGGAGCTGAGGAACTCGAACGAGCGGTTGCAGGTCTTGCAGATGAGGTGGAAGTGCCGCGGGTGCCGGTACGAGTGCTCGAAGCGGAACCGGCCTTCCCCGAAGTCCACCTTCCGCGCGATGCCGGCGTCCACCATCCACTGCAGCGTGCGGTAGACGGTCGCGCGGCTGATCCCGGCGTCCTCCCGGCGGATGAGCGCCACCAGATCGTCCGCGCTCAGGTGGCCCTCGTGCTTGAGGAAGACGCCGAGGATACGCTCGCGCTTGCTCGACCGCCTCCCGCCTTCCACACGAAGGCCGGGAACCTCAACCACGGCGGGTCCGGCGGTCGCGGGCATCGGGGTGAGTCCCCCCGTCTAGGCGTTGAACGACGACCCGCACCCGCACGTCGTCTTCGCGTTCGGGTTCTTGATCGTGAAGCCGCCCCCGGTCACGCTTTCGACGAAATCGACTTCCGCGCCGTCGAGATACCGTGCGCTGATCGGATCGATGAAGATCTTGACGCCGTTCGACTCGATCGACTGGTCGCCCGGGCCGGGGGCGTCCTCGATCATCAGGCCGTATTGGAACCCTGAACAGCCGCCGCCCTGGACGAACACGCGGAGGCCGCTCTGCAGCTTCTGCTCTTCCGCCAGCAGTTCGTTGATCTTCGCCGCTGCCGACGTGGACACGTTGACCATCTGAGACTCCTCTTGACACGACCGGGTGCCGCTGGATCGATTATAGCCTGCCGGTCCCGGCCCCGGGGGCCTATCCGGCGCCGCGCGCCGGGCCGGGATCCTGCAGGGTGTTATCCTACAGCGGTTTAGACGCTGCGCCGTCGGGTCGGGATCCGCCCGGGGGCGCCTTTTCCGGGAGAATGTCATGGCCCACGAACATCCGTTCTTCCTCGCCGGCCGCTGGGAGCGGTCCCCGCAGATCCTGCCGGTCACGAACCCCTGGGACGGCTCCCTCGTCGGCACGACGTGGCTGGCCGAACGCGCCCAGGTTGAAGCGGCGATCGCCGGCGCGGTGGCGGCCGCGGACCTCATGCGCAGGCTCCCGGCCTACGAGCGGGCGGCCATCCTCACCCGGGCGGCGGCGGTGTTGACGCGCCGCCGCGACGAAATCGGCCGGACGCTGGCCGGCGAAGCGGGCAAGCCCATCCGCGACGCGCTCACCGAGGTGGACCGCGCCGCCATGACGCTGCAGGTCGCCGGGGAGGAAGCACGCCGGCTCGGCGGAGACGTCATCCCGCTGGATCTCGCCCCGCACGGGAGGGGCCGGATCGCCATCCTCCGCCGCTTCCCCCTCGGTCCCGTCGCGGCCATTTCGCCGTTCAACTTCCCGCTGAACCTGTCGGCGCACAAGCTCGGGCCCGCCGTGGCCGCCGGCAATCCCGTCGTCTTGAAGCCAGCGACGAAGACGCCGCTCGCCCCTCTGTTCCTGGCGGGCGCGCTCGAGGAAGCCGGGCTTCCCGCGGGCGCGTTGAGCGTGCTCCCGATGTCCAGAGACCTCGGCGACGCGCTGGTCACGGACGAGCGCTTCAAGCTCCTGACCTTCACGGGGTCGTCGGCCGTGGGGTGGGCGATGAAGGCCCGCGCCGGCAAGAAGAAGGTCGTCCTGGAGCTGGGCGGCAACGCCGGCGTGATCATCGACGCGTCGGCCGACGTCGCCTGGGCCGCGACGCGCGTGGCGACTGGCGGGTTCGCGTACGCGGGGCAGAGCTGCATCTCCGTCCAGCGCGTATTCGTACACGATCGCGTCTACGACGACTTCGCCGGGCGCCTCGTCGCGCGCGTCGGCCAACTCGTCGTCGGCGACCCGCTCGACCCGGCGACCGACGTGGGGCCGATGATCGACGCGGGCGAGGCGGACCGCATCGAGGCGTGGGTGAACGAGGCCGTCGCCGGCGGCGCACGGGTCCTGGCGGGCGGAAAGCGGCTCGGCCCCTGCGCTTACACGCCGACGGTGCTCGAGGGGGCGCCCGAGGCGGCCAGGGTCTGCGCGCAGGAGGTGTTCGCCCCGCTGGTCGGCCTCTACCGGTTCTCGGACTTCGACGAGGCGGTGGCCGCGGTGAACCGCTCGCGATACGGCCTCCAGGCCGGGGTGTTCACGACCGACCTGCCGCACACGCTCACCGCGTTCGAACGCCTCGAGACGGGCGGTGTGATCGTGAACGACGTCCCGACGTACCGGATCGATCACATGCCGTACGGGGGCGTGAAGGACTCCGGGGTGGGCCGGGAAGGGCCTCGCTACGCCATCGAGGAGATGACGGAGCCGCGTCTGCTCGTCATCAACACCGAGATCGGGTAGGATGCGGAGCCGGGCGGTCCTGCACAGCAGAGAGGAGATCGGCGTGACCAGCGCGTCACCTGGGGCGGTCACGGCACTGCTGAAGAAGGCCGGCGCCGGCGACCCGGCGGCGTTCGACGCCCTGTTTCCGCTCGTCTACGCGGAGCTGCACCGGGCGGCCGCCCGCGAAATGCGGCGCGAGAAGCCGGGGCGGACGCTGCAGACGACCGCTCTCGTCCACGAGGCGTACCTGCGGCTGCTGAAGGACGCGTCGCTCACGTTCGAGAGCCGGGCGCACTTCCTGGGCATCGCCGCGCGCGCGATGCGCGAGATCCTGATCGAGCGGGCGCGCGCCCGGGTTGCGCAGAAGCGAGGCGGGCAGGCCGTCCGGGTCACCCTGGATGACGTCACGGCGCGGACGCCGCCACCCTCGATCGACGTGCTGGCCCTCGACGAGGCCTTGCAGCGCCTTGCCCGGCTCGACGAGCGCCACGCGCGAGTCGTCGAACTGCGGTACTTCGGGGGTCTGTCCGTCGAGGAGACCGCGGCCGCGATGGGCCTCTCCCCTGCCACGGTGAAGCGTACGTGGACGCTTGCGCGGGCGTGGCTGTTCAAGGAACTCGGCGGCTCGGCGCCGTCCGACACGGCGTGAGCGCCAGGGTGGCATGACCAATCGCACCGACGGCTGGTCGCGCGTCGCGGACCTCTTCGCCGAGGTCCAACGGCTTCCGCGCGATGAACGCCCGGCCCTGCTCGACGCAGCCTGTGCCGGCGATCCCGCCCTCAGGGCCGAGGTGCAGGCGCTCCTCGACGCCGACGAGAACGCGGCCGGCTTTCTCGAAGATCAGGGGCCCGGCGTGGGGGCCATGCTCCTCGGCGACGCGGTGCCGGCGCTGTCGCCCGGCGCCATGATTGGCTGGTACCGGATCGAGCGGCGGCTCGGCCATGGCGGGATGGGCGCGGTCTATCTGGCCGACGACACGCGCCTCGGGCGGCCGGTCGCGTTGAAGCTCCTGCACGCCGGCGACGCGGGCGACGACAAACGCCGCGAGCGGTTGCGTCTCGAGGCCCGCGCGGCCGCCGCGCTGGTGCACCCCAATGTCGCCACGGTGCATGCCCTCGAGAACATCGACGGCCAGCTGTGCATCGTGTCCGAGTACATCCCGGGGCGAACCGCCCGGGAATGGCTCGATGCGTCCGGTCCGTTCAAGGTGGCGGACGCGATTGCCGTGGCGCGGCAGGTGGCGAGCGGCCTCGACGCCGCGCACCAGCGCGGCATCATCCATCGCGATCTCAAGCCGGAGAACATCCTCGTCGGCGACAACCGCGCCGTGCGGATCCTGGACTTCGGAATTGCCCGGACGATCGACGCGCGACCGAACGGTCAACGCTTGACGGACACCGGCGTCGTGGTCGGCACGCCCGGCTACATGGCTCCCGAGCAGCTCGAGGGCAGCCCTGGCGACGCGCGCAGTGACGTCTTCGCGCTTGGCACTGTCCTGTACGAACTGGTCACCGGCACGCACCCGTTTCAGGGCAGGACCGCCTCGTCGACGGCAGCGCGCGTCCTCACAGCCGACCCGGTGCCTCTCTGCAGCCTGAATCCGCTCTTCCCGCCGGAGCTGGATGCCATCGTCGCGAAGTGCCTCGCGAAAGACCCTGCGGGCCGCTACGAGGGCGCAGCAGCGTTGGCAGAAGACCTGGAACGCCTGGAGCAGGCGCTCTCGGACGCACAGCCGGCGGCAGCGGCGGGCCCCCGGCCATCCGCTTCATCTGCCCGCGCGCTCTGGCGTGCGCACCAGATCATCATCGTGTCCATGCTCGCCGGGTTGCTCGTCAGTGCCTGGTGGCTCGCCGCCTGGATCGGGCCGCCGTGGCGCTTCACGTTCTTCGCCACCGTCATTGCCTTGACCGTCGCGGACGGCACGATGCGCGTGCATCTGCTCTTCGTGGAGAGCCAGGTCCCCTCGTCCGTCCGCGCGCAACTCGTGCGCACGCGGCACTGGCGGCGATCGCTGGATCTGCTGGTGGCCCTGATCGTGGCGCTCGCGGCGTCACAGGTGCTGGGCGACCACGAGGTGGCGGGATTCCTGATGCTCGGCGTGAGTGCGGGACTGGCCGCCGCGACGTGGGTGATCGAACCGACGACCACCGAGTCGGCGTTTCCGCAGTGGAAGGAACAGCGCCTTCCCTGACCGGATCGTGGCCGTTCACCGTCTGTTCTTCATCCTGGTCTTATTGAGAATGACATGAGAAATAGGGGCCTGGCCCCAATTACTCCGGCGGCAGGGACGCGGGCGAGGACGCCCACGACCGGTTTGGCTCGGCGCCCATCGTGAAGTGCAGCGTGCCGCCGCGGCTGACCTCGTCGTGGCTGATCCAGCACCGGTCGAGCGGCTTCCCGTTCAGCGTGGCGCCCGTCACGAAACGGTTCACCGGAGACAAACCCTCCGTCTCGACGACGAACGTGCGTTGCGCGCCCAGGTCGATGGACGCCTTCTCCAGATGCGGTGCGCCGATCACGTAGACGCCGTTCGCCGGGTTCACGGGGTAGAAGCCCATCGCGCTGAACAGATACCAGGCGGACATCTGCCCGCAATCCTCGTTGCCGCATAGACCGTCCGGTCCGGCGCCGTAGAGGCCGGTCACGATCTGGTTGACCCGCGCCGCGGCCTTCCACGGCGCGCCCGCGTACGCGTAGAGATAGGCGACGTGGTGGCTGGGCTCGTTCCCGTGGGCGTACTGGCCGATCAGCCCCGAGATGTCCGGCGGCGCGTTCGCGCCCTCGACAACTGACGGCTGGTCGAACAACTCGTCGAGCTTGCGAACAAAAGCCCCGGGGCCGCCCATGAGGGCGATGAGGCCCGGCACGTCGTGCATCACGGACCACGAGTACTGCCACGCGTTGCCCTCGGTGTAATCGTGCTGCTCGCTCTGGGAGTAGGCGGGCGAGAACGGCGCCTTCCACGAACCGTTTGCCAGGCGCGCTCGCATGAAGCCGGTCGAGGGGTCGAACAGGTTCTTGTAGAAGAGGGCGCGGGCCTCGAAGAACCGGCGGTCGCCCTGGCGCTCGAGCTTCGCCGCCAGCCTGGCGATGCACCAGTCGTCGTAGGCGTATTCGAGCAGTTTCGACACCGACTCCGGCTCGGCATCCGCCGGAATGTACCCGCGCGTCTCCGGCGGCTTCAGCCATTTCAGGCCGCGGACGTCCTGCATTGCGCTCGCCTTCATCGCGTCGAGCGCCGCGCCACGGTCGACCGTGGTCAGGCCCTTCAGGATTGCGTCGACGATGACCGGCGCGGCGTGGTAGCCGATCATCGTGTTGGTCTCGTTGCCCCAGAGGGGCCAGACCGGCAACTGGCCGGATTCGCGGCCGAACGCCATCATCGACTGCACGAGGTCGTCCACGCGCTCGGCCTGCACGATCGTCAACAGCGGGTGCAGCGCGCGGAAGGTGTCCCACAGTGAGAACACCGTGTGGTTCTGGAACGCGGCAGCGGGCTTGATCTGCCCGTCCGCGCCCCGGTAGCTGTTGTCCGCGTCGCAGAACGTCGTCGGCGCGAGCAGGGCGTGGTAGAGCGACGTGTAGAAGATCGTCTTGCGGGCCTTGTCGGGCGTCTCGATCCTGACGCGCTGGAGCTTGCGCTCCCACGCCGCGGCCGCGTCCCGCTTGTGCGACTCGAACTCCCAGCCGGGCGCCTCGCGCTCGAGGTTCTTCCGTGCGCCGTCCACGCTCACCGGCGAGATCGCCACCTTGACGAGCAGGGGCTCGCCCGGCCGCAACTGCACCCTGAACAGCCCGCGCGCCCGCATCGCCTGGACGTCGCGGCGCTCACCCGAGTACTCGCCGTCCGCGCCGAGCAGCCACGTCAGGATCGGCGTCGACAGCCGCGCGACGAAGTAGACCCGCTGGTCCTTCGCCCACCCCTTCGAGAACCGGTAGCCCGAGATTGTCGTCGGTCCCTCCAGCACCAGCCGCGTCTCGACGGGCTGGTCCCAGTTGATGGCGAAGCCGAGATCGAAGGCCACCGCAGGCTGACGCCCGCCCGCCCGCCGGAGGTAGGAGTAGCGGTGGAGGCCGATTCGCCGGGTCGCAGTCAGCTCCGCGCGGATGTCGAATGCCTGAAGGTCCACCGAGTAGTAGCCGGCCGACGCCCGCTCCTTGTCGTGGCTGAATGGCGACGCCAGTTTGACCGGCATGTCGAGGCCGGCGAGCGTCGGCGTGACCAGGATGTCGCACAGGTCCCCGATTCCGGTCCCGCTGAGATGCGTGTGGCTGAAGCCGGCGATCTCCGTGTCCGAGTAGTGATATCCCGCACACCAGTCCCAGCCCTGGCGGCCTGAGTCCGGGCTGAGCTGGACCATCCCCGACGGCACGCTCGCGCCGGGGAAAGTGTGGCCGTGGCCGCCCGTGCCGATGAAGGGATCGATGAACGGCAGCAGGGACTCCGCGGCCGGACTTGGAGACGGGACGGACCCCGGAACTTGCGCCCACGCCGACGTGTCGGGGCCGCCGGCCATCCACAGACCGGTTGCGGCCGCGCCTTTGAGAAGTTCGCGCCTGGAGATCATGGGTTCACCGACGCGTACCTTAGCCGATCCCCGGGCGAGCACCAAGATCGAGCGGGGCTAGGATTCCTCTTCTTCGATCCGCGGCACCTCCGGGTGCTCCGTGATGTGCATGTCCTTCTCGATGGGCGGCGCGGCGAGCCTGAAGGAGAACCAGGCGGCGATCGCCATCACGAGCGCCGCGATCAGTCCGAAGAGGGCGAGAAGGCGCCACATCTGCGCCCGCACCGGCGCGAACAGGTCGGCCTCGGCCTGCGTGACGACCACCATCCAGTTCAGGTGCGGGTAGCTGGCGCCGAGCTGGCTCGGGGCCACGCCCACCAGGTACGATCGGCCGCCCTGGTCGCGGGCGGTGAAGCTCACGCGGAACTCGGGGTCGCCGGCCTTGTAGTTCTTCATCCGCTCGCGCAGGAGGTCGGCGGCGAAGAACTGGGCGTTCTCGGCCATCCCCCGCTGGCTGATCACGATCGACCCGTCCTCCCGGATCAGGAAGGCCTCGCCCGTCCGCCCCGACCTCACGCCGGCGGCCACGGCGAGCAGCTCGCGCACATCTGCCACGACCTTGAGGATTCCCACGAGCCGCTCGCCGGGCCGTTCATTGACGGGCACCGCGATCTCGATGGCGTGGGACTTGGCGCTTTCGTCCCAGGTCACATCGCTCACCGCCGCGCGACCGCGCACCCCGTCGTTGAAGGCTTCCTTCCACCAGTTCTCATCGCTCTGGATGTAGTCGGTCGTCGGGCCGGACGCGGCGACCAGGCGCCCTTCGCGGTCCGTGACGATGATCTCCCGGTAGATCCGATCGTTGTTGACGATGTCCGCCAGGAACCGGGATGCGGCGTTGTCGAGAATGCCGGAACGCGCAGCGGTGGCGCCTGGCTGGGCCGTCCACGCGGTGTCCAGCGCGCGGGCCTTCGCGACGTCCATCGGCATCGCGTTGCCCGCGACGGCGGCGGCCTGGATGTCCGGTACCCTGGTCAGGGTGGTCACGTCGATCAGCCGCCTGAAGACGTAGGAGTCGACGGTGGCCGCGACCTGCTGGGCGGTCTCGGTGAGCTGCAGGCCGTACGAATCGCGAAGCTGCGCCTGTCCGGTGCCCAGCACCATGAGGGCCGCCAGCGCGTACAGCGGCAGGCTGACGATGACGAGAACGGTGAGCACTCGGGCGTTGATGTGAGGCAGATGATGTGGCACGGCGTCCTCCTTGCAGTCGTGGGCCTCGGAAGACGAATAGACGGGAGTCCGGTAACAATCTCTGCCTGGCGGGCGCCCCTGTCAAGGGTTCGAGGGCCGGGCCGCCCGGGCGGGCACCCGGCCCTCGTCCATCAGGAACGCGAAGTTCGGGTAGAATGCCGCCGGAAGGAGTGCGCGTATGGCGTTCACGTACCACGAACTGAAGGCGAAGACCATCGGCGAGTTGCGCGACGTCGCGAAGGGGCTCGAGCCCGAGGCGGTGCAGGGCTACACGCAGCTGAACAAGGAACACCTGCTCGTGGCGCTGTGCAAGGCGCTGAACCTCCCCATCCACGAGCATCACGACGCCATCGGGGTCGACAAGGCCGGCCTCAAGGCGAGAATCCGCGGCCTGAAGAAGGACCGGGAGGCGGCGCTCGCGGCCGGCGACCACGCGAAGCTCAAGGCCGTGCGGCACGAGATCCACGCCCTGAACCGCCAGATCAAGAAGCACCTGGTCTAGGCCGTTGTTCTTCCCGCTCAGCGACGCTCCGAACCCGGGCGGGCGCCCGTTCGCCACCTACGCGCTCATCGCGGCCAACGTTCTCGTCTACCTGCTGGTGTCCCTGCCGCTCGGGGGCCAGCCCGCCGACACCAGCAGCCCCGCGTTCCAGGCCTACGTCGAGGTCGTGCGCAACCAGTTGCCCGCGGGGGTTCCGGTCCAGGCGGTCCTGGCGAACGTCTCCGCCTACGACTTGTTCGTGTTCGAGCACGGGTACCGGCCCGTGGCGCCCCAGCTCGCCGACCTCTTCTTCTCGCTCTTTCTCCACGGCGGGTTCCTGCATCTCTTCGGGAACATGCTGTTCCTGTGGATCTACGGCGACAACGTCGAGTACCGGCTCGGCCGGCTGCGGTTCCTGTTCTGGTACATCCTGACGGGCGTCGCGGCGACGCTGTTCTTCGCGCTGTTCTCGCCCGGCTCGGCCGTGCCGCTCGTGGGGGCGTCGGGGGCGATCTCGGGGTTGCTCGGGTTCTACTTCCTGTGGTTCCCCCGCAACACCGTCCGGATGTTCGTGTTCCTCCCGCCGTTCTTCATGCACGTGGTCGAGGTCCGGGCGAGGATCGTCCTCGGGTTCTATCTGCTCGTCGACAACCTGCTGCCGTTCCTCGTCTCCGGCGGTAGCGGCGGCATCGCGCACGGTGCGCACATCGGCGGGTTCGCGGCTGGGCTTGCCGCGGCATGGGCCATGGATCGGTGGGAGGTTCGATCGGGAAAGTCCAGGTTCGAGCCGGAGCTCGAAGCGGCCGATGCGCCGGGCACCGCGGCGGGCGAGGCCGTCGGGACGGGCGACATGGCGCGGAGAGCGTCCGCGTACTTCGCGCTTCCGGCTGAACAATCGCGCAGGGCGCTCCGCCCGGGCGACTCGCTCGATCTGGCCGGCTGGCTCGCGGCACACGCCCACGCGGACGCCGCCCTGCTGGTCTACCGGCGGCACCTGCGCGACTACCCGTCGGACCCGACAGCAGCCGCGGCCCACGTCGGCGCCGGGCTCGTGCAGTTCGAGCAGTTGGGCCAGGTCGCGCCGGCGTACCAGCACTTCCTGGACGCCCTCGATCTCGAGCCGGACGCCGAGACGGCGGCGCGCGCCCGCGCCGCGCTCTCGCACATCGCCGCGCTCCAGAAGTACAACGTCGGCCGGAGGCCGTCCTGACGCTCCGGCCGCCCGCCGCTACTTCAGCTTGAAGCCCGCGGGGATCTCCACGTCCTCCGCGCTGACCGACGTCGACACGTTGAGCAGTTCGCTCGTCGACGTCAGGAAGGCCGCCCGGTTCTTCGCGCCGGCCGCCGCAGGCTGGTCTTCCTTCGGGGCCTCTTCGGCCTTCTTCTTCCGGCCGAACATCCCGCCGAGCTTCCCGGCCACGCCGCCGATGTTCACCTTCGGCTGGTCTTCCTTGGCCTGCGCCTGCTCGGCCGACATCACCGTTTCCACCTTCATCACGGTGCGGATGGCCGTGCCGTCGAGCTTCACCGATTCCTTCTGCATGCGCGCCATCGCGGCCTTCATCTGCGGATACATGGCCATCGCCTGCGCCATGTCGCGCGCCATCGTCTCGGTGTCGCTGCCGAGCAGCTTCTTCATGTAGCGCATGGTGAACGCGGCCTGCTCCTGCAGCGCGGGGATCCTGGGGCCCATCCACATGTCGTTCGTCATCACCATGCCGCCGTCCTCGAGCGTCTTGCCCTTCTGGCGCATGGCGATCGTCATCACGACCTTCTGGCAGTCGTAGCCGTTGATCGTCTCCCGCTCACCGGTCTTGTCGACGTTGAAGTCCAGCTCGATCTGCGCGTCGGCGGGCGGCTCGTCGGCCGGCCGCTGCTGGGCGGCCTGCTCCTTCATCTTGGCCTGGGCCTCTTCCCACCGCTTGCGAAGGTCGGCGAAGGTCACGACCTCGTAGCTCTTGGCCTTGAAGTTGATCATGTAGACCTTCTCCGCGGCGAGATCGACGAGTTCGCCGTTCTGCTCGGTGACCGACATCATCTTGTCGCCCGAGATGGCGACCGTGCTGACGATGCCTTCCTTGCCCGACTTCCCGGCGAACATGCCGATCACGCGGCCGAGCATGCCCTCGAACTTCACCTGCGTCTTGTGGCTGGATTTCACGTCCGCGCCGAGACCGGCCGCCAACACGAGAACCAGGCACAGTGTGCCGACGACGACAAACGACCTCCGCATGGTCTTCATCCTCCTGCCGGGAGGTCCTCGCGGCCGCTGGCGCACCAGCGGGGCGAGGGGGACGTCCGGCAACGATAGTTGTGGCTCACGGCCATTATATGCCGGCGCGCGCGGAGCGCCGCCGCGGCCGATCGAGCGTCCGGCCCTTCCAGTTCCACCACTTGAGCAGCTCCGGATCGGGCCCCGGGGTGCCCGCCGCATAGACGGCGCAGCGGAAGCCGTACAACACGCAGGGGTCCTGACGCACGCCGGTCGTCCGGCAGAGCGCCTGATAGAGCCGTTCCGGGTCCCGGCGGGCGAGATCCTTGATGGATGTCACACCGAGGAGCCGGAGGTCGGCGGCGGCTTTCGGCCCGACGTAAGGCAGGCGCATCAGTTCGTCCGCCGGAGGCCGTTCCACGCCGCGCGTTCGTGCGCGTTTCGCGATGGTCACGTGCGTTCCTTCCTCTCCCTACCAGCCTATCCCGTAGTCCTCGCCGTGATTGCTCGCGCCGCCCCACATCGAGCCGTGCTTCCGATCGAGGAAGATCGCGGTGATGGGCCCGGACGTGAGCCGCTCGACCGTCAGCGTGTACCCCATCGCTTCCAGCTGCTTGCGCACGTCGGGCGGCGTCGACTCGGCCACGAGCATCCGGCCGGGCTGCGACAGGTGGTTGTCGAAGCTGCTGCGCATCTGGAAACTATTGATGTTCGGCGCCTCGCAGGCCTGCTGCACGTTCATGCCGAACTCGGTCATGTTGAGGAAGAACTGCAGCAGGTTCTGGTCCTGGCTATCGCCGCCCTGGACCGAGAACGCGAGGTACGGCGCCCCGTCCTTGAGCGCGAGGCTCGGCGTGAGCGTCGACCGGGGCCGCTGGCCGGGCCGCACCACGTTGAACGGGCAGTCGGCCTCGTCCAGGACGAAGGCCTGCATGCGCTGGCTGAGGCCGATGCCGGTCTTGCCCGCGATGACCGCCGGCACCCACCCGCCGCTCGGCGTGACGGACACGACCCAGCCCTCCTCGTCGGCGGCCTGGACGGACGTCGTGCCCGCGTAGAATCCGTCCTCGAACGTCCGGATGTCCTGCGGCGGCGTGGGCGACGTCTCACCCTTCTTCGTCGTCCACTTTGCGAGGAGCGCCAGGAACGGGTTGGTCCCGCCCTGGAACGGATACGGGTCGCCGGGCTTGACGGCGGGATCGTTCTTCTCCCAGTTGATGGCGCCAAACCGCGCCTTCGCGTAGTCCTTCGACAGCAACCCCTTGATGGGCTCCACCGGCGGCACGTAGGGGTCGCCGTAGTAGAAGTCGCGGTCGGCGAACGCCATGTTCATCGCCTGGTAGATCGCGTGCATGTAGCGCGGGCTGTTGTAGCCCATCGCCTTCACGTCCGTGTTCTCGAGGATGTTCAGCGCCTGCAGCATCGCGGGGCCCTGCACCCACGTGGTCAGTTTGTACACCTCGATGCCCTTGTAGGTGGTCATCACGGGCTCCTCGAGGTGGACCTTCCAGGCCGCCAGGTCAGGCATCGTGATGAGGCCGCCCTGCTCCTGCACGCTACGCACCAGTTCCTGCGCGATGTCGCCCCTGTAGAAGCGGTCGTAGGCCGCCATGATGGCATCCTTGCGCGGCTTGCCGGCCTTCAGGGCCTGTTGTTCCGCGTCGACGAGCTTGCGGAGGGTGGCCGCAAGATCCGGCTGCTTGAAGATCTCGCCCGGCTCGGGCGCCTCCCGCTTCGCGCCCGGATGGGTGAGGAACACCGGCGCCGAGTAGGGCCACTGCCTGATGCGCGCCTTCTCGCGCTCGATGGCGCCCGTGAGCTGCTGCTCGATCGGGTAGCCGTCCGCCATCTGGATGGCCGGATCGAGCACCTCCTTCAGGCTCATCGTCCCGAACTCGGCGAGCATGACCAGGATGCCGCCCGGCGTTCCCGGCGTCACCGCCGCGAGCGGGCCGTACGCCGGCGGGTACTCCATCTTCTTCGCCTTGAAGAACTCCGGCGTGGCGCCGGTTGGTGCCACACCGAGCGCGTTCACCCCGATGACCTTCTTCGTCTTCGGGTTGTAGATGAGCGCCTGCGTCTCGCCGCCCCAGCTCAGGGTGTCCCACATGGTGGAGGTGGCGGCGATCATCGCGCACGCCGCGTCCACCGCGTTGCCGCGCTGCTGGAAGATCGTGGCCCCGGCCGTCGCCGCGAGGGGCTTCCCGGTGATGGCCATCCAGTGGCGGCCGTGCAGGACCGGCTTCGCGGTCCGTTGCGCCAGCGTGCCGATCGCAAGCATGCCGAGCATCGCCACGAGCACGAGCAGGGCCGTGGCGCCGACGCGTCCAGTGACCAGCGGCATGAGGCTCCTCCTGATCGGGGCCGGTGCGGTGAGCGGCGCGCCGGCGGGATCGGGGCATCATACGACAGCCGCGCCCTGGTTTATGATGGAGGAATCACCCGCGCATCCCGATGCGGCCGTCCGGCGGCCGCGCCACCATGACGAAGGGAAGGAACGTGATGAGAGCAGTTGCATTCGCGACGACAGCCGCCCTGGCGCTCGCCGGGTCCATCGCCCTGGCCCAGCAGGCTCCTCCGCCGCCGGCACAGCCGGCCGCACCCGCGCAACAGGCCGCCACGCCCGCGCCCGCCCCGATGCCCGCGAGCCCGCGCGGCACGTCCGCCATCCAGGTCGGCGGCACCTGGGCGGCCCCCAAGCCCGGCGCGGCGCCTCGCTACCGCGACGGCAAGTGGATCACGGTGGACTACGGCCGCCCCATCCTGCGCGGGCGCCCGGACATCTTCGGGACCGGCGCTGACTACGGCAAAGCGGTGAGTGCCGGCGGGCCGGTCTGGCGCGCGGGGGCGAACCAGACCACGCGTCTCAAGACCGAGGTGCCGCTCGTCTTCGCCGGCAAGGCCCTGCCAGCCGGCGAGTACAGCGTGTTCGTGGACTTGAAGGAAGGCGCCTGGACGCTCATCCTCTCGACCCAGCCGTTCCAGCAGAAGTACGACCCGAACGACAAGACCGCGACGTGGGGCTCCTACAGCTACGACCCCAAGTTCGACGTCTTCCGGGTGCCCATGAAGACGGCGGCGGCTCCGGTCTCGATCGAGCAGTTCACCATCGGATTCGTCGACGTGACGGCGCAGGGCGGCACGCTGTCGATGTGGTGGGACAAGACCGTGGCCACCGTGCCGTTCACGGTCGGGTCGTAGCGGACGACCGAGCGACGTTCGGCTGGCCGTCGGGCTGGCCGTTCGTGCC
Source organism: uncultured Acidobacteriota bacterium (assembly GCA_963809475.1). Taxonomy (GTDB): domain Bacteria; phylum Acidobacteriota; class Vicinamibacteria; order Vicinamibacterales; family JAKQTR01; genus JAKQTR01. The sequence continues at coordinate 900,718 of CAWEJS010000001.1, read as the reverse complement.
CGTGACGCGCCGCGCGCTGCGGTCCCACTTCGAGGGACACGCTCACTCCTGCGGCCTGATCGCTCGCTGCGCGCGGCGTGTCACAGGCACAAATCCGAGCCCCTGAATCCTGCCGCGGCGCTACCGCCGCGGCAGCGTGACCGACGCGGGCGTGGGCGGTCCCACGATCGCCTGGTAAACCAGGTCCCGCCACCTGTCCTGCAAGTCGAGACCGCCCGACGGAATGAGCTGCGAATAGAACACCGCAACCATCTGCTCCTGCGGATCGACGATGAACCGCTGGAAGTACGCGCTGCCCCACCCGTAGGCGCCGGCGCTGCCGTAGCGCCCGGCGCGGCCCACGTGCTCGATGACCTCGAAGCCCAGGCCGAATCCCATCGCGCCGTCGCTGTAGAGCGAGCCGACATGGTTGGTGGTCATGAGCTCCACAGTCTTCGGGCTCAGGATGCGCGCCCCGTCCAACTCGCCGCCGTTCAACAGCATCTGCAGGAAGCGCGCGTAGTCCATCGGCGTGGACAGCAGCCCCGCTCCCCCGCCGAAGCAGGCGCGGGGACCGTCCACGTAGTCGCCCTGGCCGATGCCGCCGTCGGGCGCCCGCGTGATCCGCGTGCCCGGCTCCGCGGAGTAGACCGTCGCCAGGCGATCGCGCTTCTCCGGCGGAAGAAAGAACGACGAGTCCACCATCTTCAGCGGCTCGAAGATCCGCGTGCGGAAGAACTGGTCGAGCGGCACGCCCGACGCCTTCTCGACGACGGCGCCGAGGATGTCGGTGTTGTAGCCGTAGACGTACTTCTCGCCCGGCTGCGCATCGAAGGGCAGCGGGGCCAGCCGCTCCATCAGGGGACCGATCGGCTCCTTCTTGTCGGCGAGGTACCAGCCGATGATGCCGGCCTCCCTGTACTTCGCCTCGGCGAGGTTACCCTGGCCGTAAGAGATGCCGGCAGTGTGAGTGAGGAGATCGCGGATCGTCATGGCGCGTTTCGCCGGGACGACACCATAGCGGCCGGTACCCGGCGCGCCGGGAGGCGGCGGCACGGCGACGGTCGTCTGGGCGTACGCCGGCAGGAACTTCGAGACGGGATCCGTCAGAAGCAGCTTGCCCTCCTCGAGCAGGATCGCCGCAGCGACGGAAGTGACCGCCTTGGACATCGACGCCATGCGCAGGATGACGTCCTTCCGCATCGCCAGGTTCTTCTCAACGTCCATTTTCCCGAAGGTCTCAAAGTGGGCGATCTTCCCGCCGCGCGCGATGAGGGTGACGATGCCGGCGATGCGGCCCTGATCGACGTTCTCCTGCATCACCGCCCTCAGGCGCTCGAGCCGCTGGCTCGACAGGCCCACCGCCTCGGGCGGCACAGCGGCCAGGCTGGCCTGGGCGGCGGGCGCGGGCCGCAATCGCGCGGGAGCGGCCTGGGGGGTGGGCACGGCCTGCGTCAGCGCTTGCGACCTGAACCCGATCACGAGCAATACCATCAACACGAATCGCTTCGCAGTCATCGCATTCCCTCCGCTCCGGTTCGGGCATCAACGCCGCGCGGATTATAGCGAAAGACGGCGCGGACCTCAGCGTTCCGCATGGTGGAAGCAGGGGGCCTGGCTCTTCGTTTCCGGATTCTGGAAGCGGTGGGCCTGGCTCCTCGGCTTGTCTCGCTCGATGGAGCGGTCAGACCGGACGGCAGGAACTATCGACACCGGTGCTCCGTATCGCTATGGCGTGAGATTGACAAAGGGCCCCGGGGGTGCCTAGTATTCAGCCGCTACGTGCCTGAGGCCTCGCCTGTCCGCCGACCTTTTGGTCGGACCCGTTGGCGGTGAGAGGGAGCCATCGTCCAAGGGGCTCGCGTCCAGTTCTGTGTCATCCCTGTGAGGAGTTCAGTGAGTATGCACACGAGCAAGAGTCTCAGTCGACTCGGCGCCGTGGCGCTGGTCGCGCTCGTGCTGGCGAGTTTTCCTGGCCCTGCTGGTGCCCAGGCGACCCGCGGCACGTTGCTGGGAACCGTGACCGATCAGACCGGCGCCGCGCTGCCGGGCGTGACGGTGGTCGTCACGGAAACGCGGACCAACGCCTCGCGCGACACCGTTACGAACGAGACGGGCAACTTCACGTTCCCGAACCTGTCCGAGGGCATCTACAACGTCAAGGCCGAGCTCGCGGGATTCAAGGCGACCGTGCGCGAGGGCCTACGCCTGGCGGTCAACACGAGCCTCCGCGTGGATCTGTCGCTCTCGGTGGGCGCCATCGCAGAGACGGTGACCGTATCCGGCGAGACACCCCTGCTGCAGACGGACCGGACCGACACCGGCCGCACGCTAGAGAGCATCCAAGTGGCGTCCATGCCCCTGTCGTTCAACCGGAACTTCCAGGGGATGCTGGCCACGGTCCCCGGATCCGTCCGGCCTCACCGCGAGCACTCCGAGTTTTTCAACTCGCAGGACAGCCTCGCCACGGAAGTCAACGGCCAGTCGCGCTATGCGAGCAGCGTGCAGATCGAGGGTTTGGACAACAACCAACGGACCGGTCTGCTCACGTTGCTGATTCCGCCGGCCGAGGCCATCGACACCGTCAGCATCACGACGAGCAACTACGACGCGGAGTTCGGCCGCGCGGCGGGCGCCGTGACGAACGTCACCCTGAAGTCGGGCACGAACACCCTGAAGGGGAGCGCGTTCTGGTTCGGGAACACCGAGTCCACCAATTCGCTGCCGGCGTCCACCTATTTCTCGACGTCGAAGCGGACCAAGGCACCGACGAAGTACAACCAGTTCGGGTTCACCGTTGGCGGCCCGATCAGGCAGAACAGGCTGTTCTACTTCGGCGACTACCAGCGGACGAATGACCGCCTCGGCACCAGCTACCTCTTCGTCGTGCCGACGGCTGAATTCCGCAGGGGCGACTTCAGCGCGGCCCCGACGAAGGTCTATGACCCGACGACCGGCGACTCGGCCGGCAACTCGCGTACACAGTTCACGAACAACCAGATTTCGGCGAACCGCATCAGCCCCATCGCCCAGGCCATCATGTCGAAGCTCCCGCTCCCGAACGTATCCGGTGTTGCGCTCGGCGTCGGGAACTACCAGGTCAACAGCTATCGCGACAAGAACACGGACAGCTTCGACGTCAAGCTGAACTACGCCGTGAACTCCGGGAACCAGGTGTCCGTCCGGTTCAGCTACCAGCGTCCCGAAATCACCCAGTTGCCCGCCGACGGGTACGGGAACTGGGGCGGCCCGCTGGGCGGCGGCTTCATGGCGACCGGCACGAACATGACGTACAGCACGGGGGCGAACTGGACGCACACGTTCTCGAACACGTTCCTCGCCGAAGTCCGCGGCGGCACCAGCTACTACCGCAACAAGGCAGTGACGACGGCAAACGGCCTGAAGCTGGCACAGGAACTGGGCATCCCGGGCGTCAACCTCGATGACTGGTCCAGCGGCCCGTCGACCGTCACGATCAACAACGGGTTCTCCAACCCGGTGCTCGGCTACGTCAACAGCCTGCCGTGGGATCGCTGGGAACGGACCGTGCAATTCGCCACGACCCTCACGAAGGTGCACGGGAACCACACCATCAAGTTCGGCGCCGACTGGCGCCACAACAGCGACATGCTGCTGCAGACGCAGGACAACCAGGGCCCGCGCGGAGGGTTCACGTTCAGCGGCGCGCAGACGGGCTCGACGGCGGACACGGCGGCGAACAGCGGCATCGCCAATTCGTTCGCGTCGTTCCTGCTGGACATGCCGAGCGGTATGGCGCGTGACCTCAAGGTGCTCGACAAGGTCGGCACCCAGCACTCGGCGCTGTTCCTGTTCGCGCACGACAAGTGGCAGGTATCGCCGAAGGTGACCGTGGACCTCGGGATGAGGTGGGAGTACTACGCGCCGATCATCGGGCTGGCCGGAAAGGGCTCCCTGTCCAATTACGATCCGGACACGAACTCCCTGCTCGTTTCCGGATACGGGAGCATCGCGAACGACTTCGGCATCAAGAAGGACCTCAACAACTTCGATCCGCGCCTGGGCGTGTCGTACCGTCTCAACGACAAGACGGTCCTGCGCGCAGGCTTCGGCGGGAGCACCACGCCGTTCCCGGACAACCGGTACGCGTTCAACTACCCGGTCAAGCAGAACAACAGCTACCAGCCGCCCAACTCGTATTCGGTCGCAGGCTCCATGGCGGCCGGTTTCCCGGCCCCGACGTTCTTGACGATCCCCGACAACGGCATCGTCAACGCTGACTTGGTGAAGTCGGCGTCGCTCTTCTGGGTGCCCAACGACCTCCACCAGGGCACCCTGTACAACTGGAACGTGGCGTTCCAGCGCGAGCTGGTCTGGGGACTGACGGGCGAAGTGGCGTACGTCGGCAACCGGAACAACGACATGCTCAGCCGCCTCAACATCAACGCGGGGATGGTCGTCGGCGCGGGCACGGCCGGCCAGCCGCTCAACGTGAAGTACGGCAAGACGGCCTCGGTCGAGAACCTGGCGTGGAAGGGCAAGTCGCACTACAACGGTCTCCAGGTCAAGCTGGACAGGCGCTTCCGCAACGGATGGTTGGTCACCAACTCGTACACCCTGTCGAGCGCGTGGGACTACGCCAACGACAACGGCGGCCCGAGCACACCGGCGGATCCGGAGCGGAGTTTTGGGCACATCAACCGCGACCGGAAACACACATTTGTCTCATCGTTCGTGTGGTCGCTGCCCTGGTTCAAGGCGAAGGATGCCGGGGCGCTGCACTACGTCCTCGGAGGCTGGCAGGTGTCCGGTATTCTTCACGTACCAGTCGGGCGCGCCGCTGGACATCACGATGAGCAGCAGCGCGTCTCTCAACACCCCGGGCAATACGAACCGGCCCAACAGCTCGGGCACCCCGAAGGTCCTCGGCGAGTACGGCCCGGGCAAGCTGTACTTCGACACGTCGGCGTTCTCGGCACCGGCGGCCAACACGTTCGGCTCGCGGCTCCGCAACATGCGCGACGTCGTCGGGCCGCGGTTCACGAACCTCGACTTCAGCCTCGTCAAACAGATCGGCCTGGGCGGCAGCCGATCCGCCGAAGTGCGGGTGGACGTCTGGAACCTGCCGAACACGATTCACATGAGCGACCCGAACACGGCGTTCGGCAGCTCGACGTTCGGTCAGGTGACGAGCGCCTACAGCGAGCGTCAGATGCGTTTCAGCGCGCGGTTCATGTTCTAGCGCACGGTCCCGAACCGGGCCGGCCGCCCTCGGGCGCCGGCCTGGCCGGGCTTCAATGAAGGACTCGGGCTCGCCTGCGTCTGGTATCTGCCGGCGGATCGCCGGCCGGTGTCCGGCGCAGGCGAGTTGCCGTATTGGGGGAAGAGCGATGGCATATCATGACGTTTCGCGGCGGTCATTCATCCAGACGACCGCGGCCGCTACTGTCGGCCTTGGCGTGGCGGGATCGGCTCGTCTCCAGGCCCAGGGCGCCAACGACCGCATCGTCGTCGCCGTCATGGGCACCAACGGGCGAGGCGCCCAGCACGCGAAGCTCTTCAGCGGCATGCCGGGCGCGGAGGTCGGGTACATCTGTGACGTGGAAGAGAAGGCTCTTGCCAAGGGCGTCGCGGCTACCAAGGGCCGGCAGGCACGCGAGCCGAAGACGTCCAAGGACATCCGGAAGGTGCTGGAGGACAAATCCATCGACGCGGTGGTGGTTGCCGCGCCCGACCACTGGCACGCTCCGGCCGCCATCCTGGCGTGCGCCGCGGGCAAGGACGTCTACGTCGAGAAACCCTGCAGTCACAACCCCCGCGAAGGGGAACTGCTCATCGCCGCTGCCCGCCGCTACAACCGCATCGTCCAGATGGGCAGCCAGCGCCGGTCGTGGCCGAACCTCATGACGCTGACCAAGCAGCTTCGCGAGGGCACGCTCATCGGCCGCGTCTACTTCGCGCGCGGCTGGTACGTGAACACGCGCGGGCCGATCGGCGTCGGCAAGCCGGCGCCGGTTCCGGCCGGGCTGGATTACGAGCTCTGGCAGGGCCCCGCTCCGCGGCGCGAGTATAAGGACAACCTCATCCACTACAACTGGCACTGGTTCTGGCACTGGGGCACGAGCGAGGCGTGCAACAACGGCACGCACGAGATCGACGTGATGCGGTGGGCGATGGGCGTGACCTTCCCCACCCGCGTGGAGTCAGCCGGCGGCCGCTACCACTACAAGGACGACTGGGAGTGCGCCGACACCCAGGTGGCGACGTTCGAGTTCGAGGGCAACAAGTCGTTCATCTGGGAGGGCCGGAGCTGCAACGGCTTCCGGACCGAGGGGCTCTCGCGCGGCATCACCTTCCACGGCGAGACGGGCAGCGTCCTCGTGGACGACAACGGCTACACGGTGTTCGATCAGAAGATGAAGGTGGTGACCAAGGTCGACGACGTGGCCGAGCAATCCACCGTGAACACGACGGGCCCCGGCGACCGTCTCGACACGTATCACCTCGTGAACTTCCTCGACTGCGTGCGGTCGCGCAAGACGCCCAACGCCGATATCGAGGAGGGCCATCGCAGCGTGGTGCTCTGCCACCTGGCCAACGTCGCCTATCGCGTGGGACACACGGTGCGGTGCGACTCGACGAACGGCCACGTGCTGGACGACCCCAAGGCCCAGGCGCTCTGGAGCCGCACCTACGAGCCCGGCTGGGAGCCGGAAGGCTTCAAGGCCTGACCCCATTATCTTGACAACCAGAAGCCCGGCCCGCATAGTGGGGTTGTGGGCCGGTACTTCAAGGTTCTTGGGGTTGCGACGCTCGTCGCGGCGTCGCTGAATGCGGCGGCGGGGCTGTGCTTCTGCCACCGCGGCCCCGATGCGCCCGCCTCGCGCCCCGGCCACAGCTGCTGTCACCCTGACGGCGAGAAGGACACGCTCTCCCTCAGCGGGGTCGATGGCTGCTGCCACATCGAAGCCGCGCAGCGCGACATGACACCGGCCGACGCGGTGCCGCTCACGGCGCCCGCGCACGCGATCGTCGCCGTGGTCGCTCCAGCCGACGAGGCCGTCTCTTCCCGCTCGCTCACGCCTTCGTTCGCGCCCTCCCCTCCCGTCCGGATTCTCCGCCTCTGATTCGACGCTGACGCCCGGGGTCTCTCGACGGCCGCATCACGACCTGTGTGCGGCGGCCTGATCGCGCCGCAAGCGCGGGCGATGAAACCGGGTTGACGTAGGTCCAGTTGCAGTTCTGGACGGCCGAGGCGCATCGATCCGATCGCCCATCGGCCTGTTGGAGGCGTAATGACAGCGGTCTCTCGTCGACTGTTCGTCGCAGCATGGCTGATCCCGGCGGCACTCCTGTCCGGCGGTGTCGCACGTGCGCAGCCCGTTCCCGCGCCGGTCCCCGACGATCCCGTCCTGCAGGCGCTCGTCGCCGAGGCGCTGGCGCGGAGTCCCGAACTGCGTGTCGCGCAGTCCGCGATCGACGCGGCCCGGCTGCGCATCGACGCGGCGCGGTCGCTGCCGGATCCCATGGTGTCCTTCGCGTGGACCAACGACGGCTGGTTGCCCAGCGTGGGCTCCATGCCCATGACGACGCTGGGGTTCATGGCGAGCCAGACGCTGCCGTACGCGGGCAAGCGCCGACTCCGTGCGGACCTGGCCTCGAGCCAGGCCCGTCAAGCCGAACCGCCGCTCGCACGCTCACGACTCGCCATCGAGGCCGCAGTCAAGCGCGCGTACTATGGCCTGCTCCAGGCGCGCGAGCTCCAGTCGCTCACCGTCGAGCAGCGCGCCCTCTGGAGCGAGATCGAGGTGGTGGTCCGCTCGCGCTACGCTGTCGGACAAGGGGCGCAGCAGGATGTCCTGCGCGTGCAAGTGGAAGTGACGCGCGTCGAGCAGCGCGCCATCGAGCAGGCGGCGGAGGCCGAACTGCGCGTGGCCGAACTCAACCGGTTGCTGGCCCGGCCCATCGACTCGCCGATCGAGACCTCCACTCGCCTCGTGCTGCATCCGCTCCCCGGCACCGTCGAGGACGCGGCGGAGCACGCCCGCGCGATCAGTCCCGAGCTGGAGTCGGTGCGACGGGCCGTTCAGACCGAACAGGCCGCCCTCGCCCTCGCGAAGCGCGAGTTCAAGCCCGACGTCACAATCCAGGGCGGCTACATGAACCGCGGCGGCCTGGATCCGATGTGGGTGGCGGGCGTCGGCATCAACCTGCCGCTCAACAGGAAGGTGCGCCAGGCGGCGGTTGCTGGCGCGGAGATCCGATCGAAAGGCGGGGCGCACGCCCTCGACGACATCACGCTCCAGTTACGCTACCGGACGCAGGAACGATTCACACGCGCGCGCACCGCGGAGAAGATCGTTGATCTCTACGACCAGGGGATCGTGCCCCAGGATCGGATGACGGTCGAAGCGGCCGTCTCGAACTACCAGTCCGGCAAGGTGCCCTTTGTCTCGGTGCTCGAGGCCCTGACGGCGCTCTACGCAGACCGGTGGACCCGCGTGGGGCTGGTGGCCGACCATGCCCGGCTGCGGGCCAGCCTCGACGAGGCCAGCCTCGAGGCGACACCCGACATGACGACCGCGGCCAGCCCGATGGCGGCGGCGTCCGGGAGCGGGCAGACCAACGGCATGGGCGGGAAGTAGGAGCGACAGGTCATGAAGAACATGTCACGGATCATCGCGCCAGGGCTGGCGCTCCTGCTCATACTGGCCGCGGTCTCGACGTGGGTCGCCTGTCGCTCCTCCTCCGAGCACGGCGGCGCGACCACGTCTGGCCCACCAGGCGAAGTACCACTGCCCGATGCACCCGACGGTCGTCTCGGACAAGCCTGGCGACTGCCCGATCTGCGGGATGAAGCTCGTGCCGATTGAGCCGACGGCTGCGCCGGCGCCACCAGCAGCGGCCGCGCCGGCGGCGCCCGGGAGTCGGCGGATCCTGTTCTACCGGTCGCCGATGGATCCGACTGTCCGTTCAGACAAGCCGGCCAAGGACGCCATGGGAATGGACTTCGTGCCCGTCTACGAAGACGAGGCCGGGCGATCGTCGGGCCCCGCCGTCTCAGGCCGCGCCGTGGTGTCACTCACGCCGGAGCGTCGCAGCCTGCTTGGCGTGCGCAGCGAAGAGGTCCGCGAGATGCGCATCGAGAAGTCGTTGCGCGCGGTGGGCCGCGTGACGGCGGACGAACGGCGCCTGGCGCATGTGCACACGAAGTTCGAGGGCTACGTCGAGCGTCTCTACGTGGATTTCACCGGCATGCTCGTGAAGAAGGGCGATCCGCTCCTGTCGATCTACAGCCCGGACCTGATGGCCACGCAGCAGGAGTACCTGCTCGCGCTGCGCGCGCAGCGGCAACTCGGCAACAGCCAGATCCCCTCAGTGGCCCAGGGAGGCGCGAGCCTGCTCGAGGCCGCGCGCGAACGTCTCCGCCTGTGGGACATCCGCGAGGCGGACATCGCGGAGCTTGCGCGGACCGGGACCGTCCGCCGCACGCTGGATCTCTACGCGGAGGTCACGGGGTACGTGATCCAGAAGAACGTCGTGCAGGGCATGCGCGTGATGCCGACCGACACGCTCTTCGATCTCGCCGATCTCTCGCGCGTCTGGGTCATGGCCGACGTGTACGAGGCGGATCTTCCGACGATGCGTCTCGGCATGCCTGCAGACGTCACGCTCTCGTACGTGCCGGGGAAGACATGGCGCGGGTCGGTCACCAACGTCGCGCCGACGGTCGACGAGAAGACGCGCACGATCAAGGTCCGCGTCGAAGTCGACAACCGGGACGGCGCGCTCAAGCCGGACATGTTCGCCGATGTCCAGCTGCGCACCGACATGGGCACCGGCCTGGTCGTGCCTGACAGCGCCATCATCGATACCGGGGACCGCAAGCTCGTGTTCCTCGATCGCCCGGACGGCGCCATCGAGCCGCGGGAGGTCGAGGTCGGGATGAGAATCCCGGAGGGCTACCAGGTCCTGCGGGGCCTGGCAAAGGGCGACCGCGTCGTGACCTCGGCCAACTTCCTGCTCGACTCGGAGTCGAGCCTGAAGTCGGCGCTCGCGGCTTTCACCGCGCCTTCGGCGCCCGCGCCCTCGAAGCGCTGAGGACCGTCTATGATTCGAGCCATCATCCGCTTCAGCGCGCACAACCGTTTCCTCGTGCTGCTCGCCATGGCCGTCGTCGTGGCCTACGGCATCTACACACTCCAGCACATCCCCGTCGACGCCATCCCGGATCTCTCCGACACCCAGGTCATCATCTACTCGCGCTGGGACCGCAGCCCGGACATCATCGAGGACCAGGTCACGTATCCGATCGTGTCGGCGATGCTCGGCACGCCGAAGGTGAAGACGATTCGCGGGTTCTCGGATTTCGGCTTCAGCTACGTCTACGTCATCTTCCAGGACGGCACCGACATCTACTGGGCGCGCAGTCGCGTGCTCGAGTATCTCTCCAAGATCCAGCCGGTGCTGCCCGACGGAGTCAGGACGGAGCTCGGCCCTGACGCGACGGGCGTGGGCTGGGTGTTCCAGTACGCCCTCGTCGACGACTCGGGCACGCAGTCCCTCGCCGACCTCCGCACGCTCCAGGACTGGAACCTGCGCTACCGGCTGCAGTCGGTGCCGGGCGTCGCCGAGGTGGCCTCGATCGGCGGGTTCGTCCAGCAGTACCAGGTGACCGTCGATCCGACGCGCCTGAAGGCGTACGACCTCGCCATCATGGACGTCTCCAACGCCGTGCGGACCAGCAACAGCGAGGTGGGCGGCCGCCTGCTGGAGCTTGCCGGTAAGGAGTTCATGGTCCGCGGGCGCGGCTACGTGAAGTCGAAGGCGGACCTGGAACAGGTGGTGCTCAAGACCGACGATCGCGGCACTCCGGTCCTGCTGCGAGACGTGGCGTCGGTCGCGATCGGGCCCGAGATGCGCCGCGGCATCTCCGATCTCGACGGCACCGGCGAGGGGGTCGGCGGCATCATCGTCATGCGTCACGCCGAGAACGCGCGGGACGTCATCGAGCGGGTCAAAGCACGGCTCAAGGAGCTCGAGGTCTCGCTGCCGAAGGGCGTCCGGATCGTGACCACCTACGACCGGTCGGTGTTGATTGACGAGTCGATTGCCAATCTCCGGCATGAGCTCCTCACGGAAATCGCCATCGTCAGCCTCGTCATCCTGCTGTTTCTCTGGCACATCCCGTCGGCCATCGTGCCGATTGTCACGATTCCCGTGTCCGTGCTCCTGGCGTTCATTCCCATGCGGATGATGGGCATTTCGTCGAACATCATGTCGCTGGCAGGCATCGCGATCTCGATCGGCGTGCTGGTGGATGGCGCCATCGTGGAGGTCGAGAACGCGTACAAGAAGCTCGAACTCTGGCAAGAGGGCGGCCGGCAGGGCGACTTCCACGCGGTCCGCCTGGAGGCGCTGCTGGAGGTCGGGCCGTCGGTGTTCTTCTCGCTGCTCGTGATCGCCGTCGCGTTCCTGCCGATCTTCACGCTGGTCGATCAGGAAGGGCGCTTGTTCACGCCGCTCGCATGGACGAAGAACCTCGCGCTGTTGATCGCGGCGATACTCGCCGTCACGCTCGATCCGGCCCTCCGAATGCTCTTCACGCGGATGGACTTCCCGACGTGGCGTCCGCGCTTCCTGTCGTGGCTGGTCGGACAGGTGACTGTCGGTCGGTACTACCCGGAAGAGAAGCACCCGATCAGCCGGATTCTCTTCTGGCTGTATGAACGTCCATGTCGGGCGGTGCTGCGCTTTCCGAAAGCGACCATCGCGACGGCCGTGCTGATCGTGATCTCCACCGTCCCGATCTACCAGAAGCTCGGCCACGAGTTCATGCCGCCGCTCAACGAGGGCACGATCCTGTATATGCCGACGACGCTGCCGGGCATCTCGGTGGCGGAGGCGAGCCGTTTGCTGCAGACGCAGGATCGGATCCTGAAGTCGTTCCCGGAGGTCGTGTCCGTGTTCGGCAAGGCCGGGCGGGCCGACTCCTCGACCGATCCCGCGCCGTTCTCCATGATGGAAACCACGGTCGTTCTCAGACCGCCATCCGAGTGGCGGCCCAAGGCGCGCTGGTATTCCGGCAAGGCGCCAGAGTGGCTGCAGGCGCTCGTGTTGCGCCGCATCTGGCGGGACCGCCTCTCGTGGGATGAACTGACTTCCGAGATGGACGCGGCGCTGCAGATTCCGGGCACGACCAACGCCTGGACGATGCCGATCAAGGCGCGGATCGACATGCTGACAACCGGCGTGCGGACGCCGGTGGGCATCAAGGTGTTCGGGGCCGACCTCAAGCAGATCGAAGCCATCGGCACCCGTCTCGAGGAGATCCTCCGCCGCGTGCCGGGGACGCGCAGCGTGTTCGCCGAGCGCGCGGCCGGCGGGTACTTCGTCGATTTCGATCTGAATCGCGAGGCATTGGCCCGGTTCGGCTTGTCGGTAGGCGCCGTGCAGGACGTCATCATGTCGGCCGTCGGCGGCGAGAACGTCACCACGACCGTCGAGGGCCGCGCCCGGTTTCCCGTAAACGTCCGCTACCCCCGCGCCCTGCGCGACGATCTCGATCGCCTGGGCCAGGTGCTGGTGATGACGCCGTCGGGCGCGCAGATCCCGTTGTCGCAGGTGGCGACGATCCGCACACTGACCGGCCCGTCCATGATCCGCAACGAGAACGGGCTCCTCGCGGGTTATGTGTTCGTGGACATGACCGACAGCGATGTGGGCGGCTATGTGGAACGCGCCCGCGCGGCCGTGGCCGCGGACCTGGCGCTGCCCAGCGGCTATTCGCTGGAGTGGAGCGGCCAGTACGAGAACATGCTGCGGGTGCGCGAACGCCTCAAGCTGGTCGTCCCGATCACGCTGTTCCTGATCTTCTTTCTGCTGTACATGAACACGAGATCCGCCTTCAAGGCGAGCGTCGTCATGCTGGCCGTGCCATTTTCCGTCGTGGGCGCCGTCTGGCTGATGTACGTCCTCGGCTACAACGTGTCAATCGCCGCGTGGGTCGGGATGATCGCACTGATGGGGCTCGACGCCGAGACCGGCGTCTTCATGCTCCTATTCCTCGACCTGTCCTACGACGAGGCGAAGCGGGAAGGCCGGCTGCAGAGTCTGGTGCAGTTGAAGGACGCCATCATCCACGGGGCGGTGAAGCGTGTCCGGCCGAAGATGATGACGGTCACGGCCGCCATGATGGGCCTGATGCCGATCATGTGGTCCATGGGCGCCGGCGCCGACGTCATGAAGCGCGTCGCCGCGCCGATGGTGGGCGGCCTGGCGACGTCGTTCCTGATGGAACTGCTCGTCTACCCGGCCATCTACCTGCTCTGGAAGCGGCGGTCGCTCGAGAGCTCATGACGCCCGGCGGCGGACATTCGCGTCAACGATCGCTGAGCGCGAGGTAGATGGCGACGGGAGCCACGACGAACACCAGAACGCCGGTCATGGCGAGCGCGAGCCCGAAAGGACCGGGGATCTGCACGAGCGTCGGCGGGGGGGCGGAGGTCCCGGCCGCCGCCGCGCTGTCCCGCAGGGCGCCGAGCCACGCCGCCACGTGCCGCGCCGCCGGCGCGAACGCGCCGAAGGTCGCGGCCAGCAATCCCGCGGCGCACGCGAGCGCGAGCTTCTGCGCCGCGGCGATGGGCCGCATGACGCGGGCTTCCGCTTCCCGGCGCGTGCGCATCTGCAGACGCCACCACATCACGGCCGACGAGGGGACCACTGCGTCCTGCGTCAAGGTGCGGCAGTCTTCCGCGAGCGCCGGAACCAGTCCCGCGAGGCCGACGCAGGACGCGCACCTCTCCACATGATCGCGGAGGTCGACGGGCGCGTCGTCGGGCCACGCGCCGGAGCGCAACGCCTCGAGCACCTCCCCCTCGCGCGGGCATTCAATCCGCCGCACGGCCGCCTCCCCGGGGATGCACCCCTCCGATCACGGCGGAGAACCGCTGCCGGGCCCTGAACAGCATGGACCGGACGCTTGCGGACTTCAGCCCGAGCACCGACCCGATTTCGTCGTGCGACGCGCCCTGCGCGTAGGCCAGCCAGAGCAGCGCGCGGTCGCGGGGCTTCAGCCGGGACATCGCGGCCCGGACGATGGCCCGGTGCTCCAACCGGCCGGCATGGGACGCTTCGCATCGCAGATCGTCCGCGCAGTCGGGCATGGGCGCTTCCGGCCTCGTCAGGCTTCGACGGCGGCGGTCCAGCACGAGGTTCGTGGCGACCGTGTACAGGTAGCGACGGCGGTGGCTCTCGTCTTCGAAGGCGATGCCGGCGCGCAGGATCCTGTAGTAGGACTCCTGCAGGAGATCGTCGGCGTCCGTCCGGCTTCCGCTCAGGCGGACGAGGTATCCCCAAAGGGGGCGCGACGTGTGCTCGTAGAAGACGCGGAACGTGTCTTCGTCCATCGCCAGGACGGCGTCGCGCTCGTCGGCGCACGCGCGAAGCTGGTCGATATCCGAAACGGTCACGTCACGCATGCCCGGAATCGCCGCGGTTCAGCAGCCCGAGCCGGCTGGAAATGCCAAAGGCGGCGGCGCCCGAGACGAGGAAGCCGACGCCCACCGCCAGGGACACCACCCCGGTCACGAGGAACAACGCCGATACCTGCTCATCCATTCTGCGGCTCAGGTACAGCATGCCCGCGGCGGCGACGGTCAGCACGATGCCCGTCTGCACGGACAACAGGATACGCGAGAACGGCGCGCCGAAGGGGCGCGCATCCTCGGGCAGGGGGGCCGGACCCGACTCCAGGAAACGCCGGCCGACAGGGGTCTGGATGTAGGCGAGCAGATCCTCGTTGCTCGAGAAGCGATCGAGCAGCTTGGTGTGGACCTCCGCCTGCGTCCTGGAGACCCGGTTCCAGCGGCGCGCGTCAATGAGCGTGCGGATGATCCAGACGACCACGCCGGTGACGACCAGGAAGACGAGAAACGCGGCGAATGCCGCGAACATCTCCTGGATCTCCCGCCGCTTCTGCGCGGCCTCGTTCATGACGTAGCCGTAGTCCGGCGCGCTGACACGCTCGAGGTAATACGCTGGATTGCGGCTGATCTCCGGATGCTGTGCCAGGAACGACGCGACGCCCGCGTACGGCGCGAGGTAGGCCTCGTTCGTCAGGAGTGACGGGTCGAGCTTGAAGACGCGTCCGAGCGATGGCGGATACTTCTGGAGCACCTCGTAGAACTGCTCGCGCACGCGCTCCGCATCGAAGTCGTCCGCGGGGGCCACGGGTACGACCGCCGCAGGGGTCCCCTGAGGCTGCCCGGCCGGCCTGGCGGCGGGCTGGGCGGCACCGGCTGGCGCCGTGACGAGCGCCAGCACGAACAAGACTGCGGCGAGCAGAACGGCGCGGGCGGTGTGCGGCATGTGCAACGGTCTCCTCATACTGGTATAACGTGCGCCGCGGCGGGAGGTTAGCAACAGGGGACGGGAACGGGCGCTGCGGCGACGGCTTCGGCCCGCGGCTTGCCGGGCCCGGAACGTTGCGGCCTCAGGCTTACGACCCCGACGGCGACTACGACGGCGACCGGATCCCCAACGACGTCTGCGACTACGACTCGAACGGCGACGGCGGCGTCGCCTCGCCATTCCTCATGGAGTCGCTCGTCTACCCGGCCGTCTACCTGTTGTGGAAGCGGCGAGCGATCCGCGCTTAGAGGTATTCGTCGGCGTAGCGCTGGTGAATTCGCTCGCTGATGACCAGATCGTAGAGATCGCTGTCGATCGCACCCTTTTGAGCCAGACCGCGCAGCACGCTCATGGCATCCGAGAGACTCAAGGCGCGCCTGTACGGCCGGTCCCGTGCCGTCAACGCCTCCAACACGTCCGCGATTCCGATGATGCGCCCCTGGACGGGGATGCTGTCACCAGACAGCTTCAGCGGATAGCCTGTTCCGTTCAGCCGCTCGTGATGCGAGCCCGCGTACCTCGGGATGTTGCGGAGCTTCTTGGGGTAAGGCAGCCTCTCCAGCATTCTGATGGTGGACACGGCGTGACCCTGAATGAGCTCCCGTTCCTCGGCCGTGAGGGTCCCCGAGCGCGTGCTGAGGTGATACATCTCGTCCTCTGACAGCAGCGATTCGCTCTCACGCCTGATGTTGACCCAGCGGTATTTCCGGCCGATCTCGCGCATCCGCTCCCGCAGATCATCGGGCATGAATTCGGAGCCTTCGTTGCATGTCCGCAGGACCGCGAGATCCTCTTCAACCTCGAGATCGTAGTCCGTCGCCACGCGTTCGATCCCACCCATGAGATCGCCATCCCCCTCCGGGGTCAGTCGTCGAACGGCCTCCTCGAGGAGCTCTATCCTGCGCTGGCGCCGGGCGATTTCGGCTCGGGCTTCGACAAGCCGCATCCGATCGACGATGCTCTCAAGCTTGGTGGCCTTGTCCGCAACGTGCACCGGCGTCGTGAGCTTCCCGCAGTCGTGCAACAGCGCCGCGATTCGCAGTTCGTACAGTTCGTCCTCCGTCAGCGCGGGAAGCCGCGACGCGCCGCCGGCCCTTCGGGACATCGCCTCGGCGATCATCATGCTCAGCACGACGACGCGCCTGACGTGTCCGCCCGTGTGCGGAGATTGCTCGTCGATGGCCGTGCTGATGACCTCGGTCAGGCCCTCGAACAGTCCCTTGAAGTCATGCACCAGCCTGTTCTTGGTGAGCGCCACGGCTGCCTGCGACGCCAGCGATTCCGCGAGCCTCTGATCGTCTTCCGAGAAGGCCACAATCTCGCCGGAGGCCCTTGCCTGCGCATTCGTCAACTGCAGGATGCCGATGACTTCGTGCTCATGGTTCCGCAGCGGCACGCTCAGGAAGGATTGCGAGCGATAGCCCATCTGCCGGTCGAACTCGATCACGGGCTCGAAGTCGGGACTGCCCGCCGCATGGACGTCCAGACTGGTGACGGTGCGCTCTGTGGCTCCGGCCGCAGCCAGCATGGCGTACGCCTCGCGCTCCCGGGAGTTCAGGGGGTCGTCGCCGGTCTCTCCGGCGGGGCCGCGCAGCCAGAGCGAGAGGGACTCGACGTGCGCCAGGGACAACCGAAGGTGCTCATCACCGGACAGCAGGTACAATGCGACACCGTCCGCATTGAAGACCGCCTGCGCGCCGCGCAACACCGTTTCGAGAAGCCTGTCGTCATCGTCCTCCGCAGACAGCGACACGCCGATGTTGTTGATTGTGGCCATGACGCTGAGATGGACTTCCATGCTCTCCGTCATCTCGTTGAACGACGCTCCCAGGTCGGCGAACTCATCGTCGCTCTCGATCCTGACCCGATGCGAGAACTCCCTGGCTTTCAGCTTGTGGGTGGCTTCCAGCAGCTGCTCGATCGGGACCATCCGCCGGCGGATCTGATTCACGCTGGCGAACGTCACAACCCAGAACGTACACAGCGAGATCAGGGAGAACGTCCAGGCGAATTTCCGGAGGGGCGCCAGCACGTCGTCCTGCAGTTCGCTCTGTACCAGTACCCAGGAGCAGAGGTACGTGGGCCGCATGAAGAGCGTCCAGTACCCGGCCTCCAGGCGTTCACCTCCGTGGGTCCACTCGAGCCGCCCGGTCGGGCCGTCCTTCGCGACAGCCTCCGCCAATTCCCGTGTCGGCACGCCGTCCGGCGAGGACGCGAAGAGCGTTTCGCCGGCCTCCCCGAGCACGCAGGTTTCGACGGCCGGTGACGTGAAGCCCTCCCCGCCCCAGAGGAAGCCGGGATTGGCTTCCCCGATGAGCGTGCCGCCATCGGGCGTCTCCGGGTCGAGCATCTGCGCCACGAACACGGCGTGCGAGCCGCCGCTCCCGGGAGCCGTTGTGACGAGCGTCCCGCCGGACCGGACGTGGCGGCGTTCCTCGCTCGTCAGGCGGGGAAAGACAGCGGCCATCCCGCCCAGCGACGACACCACGCGGTCGTTGTCGGCCAATACGGCCACGTGGAGAAACCGCTCGCCTATCCTGTCTTCGAGGGTCTTCCCCGGACGTTCAAGCGATCCGATCTCCTTCGACAGGAGGCTGACGGAGATCAACCGCAGATCCGTCTCGAGAAACGACAGGCGCTCGACAATCGTCATGCCGGCCGACTTGCTGGCCTGGTGCAGACGGCGATCCAACAGACTGTCGAGGTGCGCCCGGACTTCGAAGAACGAGACGAGCGCCAGGACGCCGACCGGGAGAAGGGCACACAGGACGAACAGCAGGAACATCCGCCGCGCGACCTTGCTGCGCAGCACGCTGATCCTGATCCAGTACTTCCACGGCGTCATGACTCCAGCGCCATCCTGTGCCCGGCACCCTAGTAATCGGCAGCCAGGCCGATGAACGCACCGTTGTTGCCGCGGACGATGTCATCCTGGCTCGCTTTGGCCGTCAGCGGGGCGGCGGTCTTGCCGTCCTTCCCCATGCTGTAGAGATCGTAGTCGGCGTTGATCGGAACGAGGTTCTTGTCCTTTCTCATGTTTCCCTTGTTCTTCAATCCCACGATCTTCAGGTACTGATAGGGATGACCCCACGGATCCAGCATCGCGCCAAAGCCCACTTCTGCGAGCGAGTCGGGATACGCGTCCGTTGCCAGGTAGCGGTTATTGATGGCGACGGAGATGGTCCTGATCTGCGCTCTCGCCTGGACAACCCTGGCCGTATTCAGGGCCTCGACGTAGATCGGGATCGCGATGGCCGCCAGCGTGCCGATCAGCATCGTCACGATCAGCAACTCGAGCAGGGTGAATCCGGCGGGCCGGGACTCAGCCTCAGTCGAACGTCTCGGGCGGTCGATGTAGAGACGCATCATGGTCCTGTGGTCCAGGCGGACACGATCCTAGCCCTCGCACCTGAAGCGACCGAGCGTGTCCTGAAGCTGTTGCTCGGTGCGTTCGACCTCGCTCCAGAGGGCTTCGGCATCGACACCGGTCTGGGGGGTGATCGCTTGGCCCCGACAACTCGCCAGGGACTCGTGAAGGGCGGCCGCGTCTGCCTGTGTCTTCGCGATCAGGCCGCGCCAGGAGTCGAGCATGCCGTTCACGACATCCATCTCCGGGCCGAGGTGGTCGCTCTTTCTGAGTCTCGCGGGCTTCGGCAAGATTCCCGCGCTCATCGCCTCACAGACCCGCCGAATGCGATAGAGCGGCCCGGCGATCCTGTGACTCGTGCGCACCGAATGCAGCGCGATGGCAACAAACGTGAGCAGGACGGGAAGCCAGTAGGTCTCGTGCAGGTAGAGAATCCGGAGCGCCGCGTCGGAGCTCTCGGCGGAATCGTAGTCAGCGTGACGCAAGTGGATGATCAGCGGCGCGAAAAGCGTCACCGACACCACCAGTATCAGGAGTCCAACGTAGCTCAGGCTCGTCAGGAGGATACTGAGCTGAAGCCTGTAATTGATGAGGAATCTCCTCCTCCGAAGGATCAACACGCTGTTAGCCTCCTGCCGACGTTGGCGCTCGCTGACCCGGCCCCTCCAGGGGCTCGTGTCGGTACAACGTGTCGGCTCGGAAGGGGCTCGACTGCAACCTCACGGGACGTCGCGGGCAGTTTCGTCTATCGAATCGGTAGGAATTCGTCGCAAAGGGGCACACGCTGGCCGAGCGTCCCGCGTCGATCGTCGCGTTCAGCCCGCAACCGCTACTTCCCGAACCAGTAGCTCACCTTGACCATGAAGACGTTGTCGCCCGGGGCGCGCATGAGGCGTGACAACCCGCGGTTCAGGCTGAACGGGCCGTCCGTTTCCTCGTTCTCCCGCTGCTGGGTCCAGACGGCGTAGAGTGTGGACCCCGGCTTGAACTCCCAGCGGTAGACCGCGTTCACACGCAGCGACTTGAAGTTGAAGTCCGGGTTGGAGAAGTCGAACGGTAATCCGGCGCCGCCTGGAGTGACCCGGTAGGCGTTTGCGACCCCGTCGAACGCGATCGAGCCGATGTCCTCGCCGTACCGGAGGAAATCCCGCGTGCGCGGCTTCGCGGCCTCCTTGAAGCCCGAGTACCGCCCCACCGACAGCAGCGGCTGCAGGTACATCTGCAGCGACGTGCGCGGGCTCAAAATGAGGTTCACGCGGGTCTCTACGCCCCACTCGGTCTGGTCGAGGTCGCCGAACACGTACCGCTTCCCGAACATCGCCGTGGCGGACTCGTCCGTCACCGCCCGAACGTAGTGCGCGGCGTCCAGCTGCCGGGTGAGCGTCGGCCCGACCTCTATGCTGAGCGACGGGAGAGGTTTGAACTGGAGCGAAACCTCGCTCGCGCCGGACCAGGACCCGTCCGCGCTGGACTCGTAGGACCCCTGCACGGACCAGACCACGGACTTGCGCTCGTCGCCCTCGAGTTCACCACTGAAGTTCCAGCCCGAGGGCGCGCGCATCATGGGCCCGCCACGGGTCAGCCGGTCCGTGCAGGACTCCTGGACCCGAATCACATCGACGTTGAAGGACCAGTAGTTGCGGAGCGTGGAGCTGAACGACGTGTAGTAGCCGTCACTCAACAGGTCGTGCGCGAAGTTCCAGACGTTCCACTTGGCGGCGAGGAACGAGCGGCTCCGGCTGTAGCGGTCCGGGGTCTGTTTCAGGAGGAGGAGCGCCGCGTGCATGCCCATGCGGTCGACAGTCGTCGAGTAGCCCGCGTCATTCGCCTCGAACCCCGGGCTGACAGCCCAGAACGAGACGTTGGGCCGCACGTTGCCGCTGTTCCTGCTGAAGTCCGTCTGCAGGTCCCAGCCGGACAGGGACGTCTTCGCCGGGTCGTACGTCAGGTGCGTCGCGTCGGGCCGCTGGAAGTACCGCACCGACGAACGCTGCAGGCGCGAGACGGCATCCGCCGACCCGGCGACGCGGCTTCCCGAGAGGCTGCCGGTCACGACGTAGTCCCGCTTGTCCGAGAGGAACCAGTGCCCATCGCCGCCCACGACGAGCGCGCTGCCCGCCAGTTGCGCGTGCAGTTCGTCGTCGCTCAGGTTCCGGTTCACGGCCGTTGTCAGCATGCCGAAACCCGCGCGCTGGCCGACGCTGCGGTACGCGCGCGCGGCCAGGTAGTTGGTGGCCGGTTCCACCTCCATGCGGCCGCGGGCCGACCCCGCCGCCGTATCGGCCCACTCCCGTGAGGTGACCGCGTCGATGAAGTTCACCGTCCACCCGCCGCTCGTCTTGCCCGTGACCTTCGCGGCGCCGAGGATCGTCGTCGAGGCCGGCCGGTCCACGAAGTCGCCGCTCGCGGACCCTTGCGGCGAGCGGCCGATCCGGCGCGAGTAGAACAGCGTCGGGTTCGAGCGGTTGAACCCCATGGAGCCACTGGCGCCGTTGCGGCCGAACCGGCTGAAGGCCTGCGACCCCTCGATGAAGAACGGCCGCTTCTCTTCGAAGTACGTCTCGAACACCGACAGGTTGACCACCGCCGGATCGACCTCGACCTGGCCGAAATCGGGGTTAACCGTGGCGTCCATGGTCATGTTGCTGGTGATACCCCACTTCACATCGAGGCCGCCGCCGCCCGCCCCGGTCCGCCCGTCGTCGAAGGGATTGCCCGACTCGGCGGTCCCGTTGAAGTCCGCGCGGGCGGTGGCGTACGGCAACAGCTCGAGGTGGCGCCGGCTCCGGATGCCGTCGAGGCCGTCGAGGTCGCCCATCCGTGAGGCCAGGCCGCTCTCGCTCTTGCGCACGAGGGCCCACCAGTCTTCCTCGTGCTTGCGCTGAATGGTGCGGACGACGTGCAGGCCCCACACCTGCCGATCGGACGCCGTGAACCGGAGTTGGGAGAACGGGATGCGCATCTCGGCGGTCCAGCCCTTGTCGTCGATCGAGGCGGCCGCGTCCCAGACGCCGTTCCACGTGTCGTCGTCGTTGGAGTCGTTGTAGATCACGCCGTCGCCGATTGACCCGGCGGCGGAGACCCAGAAGATCGATCCCGTGAGCCGATCGTGGCGGGCGTCGAAGGCCACCGCAATCCAGTCGGCGATGCCGTCCGTATCGCCGTCCCGGCGCGTCAGGCGCTTCGAGATCTTCGACGGCTCCGAGTCGTACATCCGCGCCCCGACGTAGATGGCGTCATCGTCGAAGAGGAACCTGACCTCGGTGGCTTCCGAGGCCGGCTGGCCCTCGTCCGGGTCCTTCTGGAGAAAGTCCTTCGCCGGCTGGGCCCGCTGCCAATCGGCCTCCTCGAGCCGGCCATCGATGGCGATCTTCTCCGCCGTGCGGACGGCCGTGAGACGGGGCGCGGGGCGGGCGGATGCCGCAGGCGCGGCGGGCGCCTGCGCGAGGGCGGCCGGCGGGCACAGCAGCAGGGTCGCCGCTGCGAGTATCAGGATGATTGACGTTTTCCGGCCCACGCGGTCCCCCGGGGTTTGGCTCGCACACGACGACACGAGACTTGGACGGATATGGGCGCCCGTTGGTTCGTGCCGGGGCCGCGGAGCGCCGGGCCGCGCCAGAGCCGTGCGTGGTTCCGCCCGCTCCGTGCTAGACTCCCTTCGGCCCGGGTCCACGCGGGCGTCCCCAGCCCCGAAGACGGGGTCAGGCACTATTTCCCATCTCAGCCCCCGACGTGGTGTTTCTGGAGGATTCACAATGAGTCGGACACATCAGCCCACTCGCCGCCGCTTCATCGGCACCCTGGCCGGCAGCGCCGCGGCGGCAGCAGCCGTCACGATGTCGGCAGCGTCCCGCGATCGGGAGGAAGTCATCCCCGACCGCGACCCCTCGTTCGCGGCCAACGATCAGATTCAGCTCGCGCTCATCGGCGCCGGCATCCAGGGCACCGGCGACACCAGTACGGCGATCACCGTGCCCGGCGTCAAGCTCGTCGCCGTGTGCGACCTCTACGACGGCAGGCTGACCGACTCGAAGAAGCGCTGGGGCCAGGACCTTTTCACGACGCGCGACTATCGCGAGATCATCAACCGGCCGGACATCGACGCGGTCATCGCCGCGGTCCCCGACCACTGGCACAAGCAGATCGCCGTCGATGCTCTCGGCAAGAACAAGTCGATCTACCTCGAGAAGCCCATGGTGCAGCAACTCGGCGAAGGCGAGGCGGTCATCGCGGCGCAGAAGGCGTCGAAGGGCATCCTGCAGGTCGGCAGCCAGGGCATGAGTTCGCTCAGCAACGAGAAGGCCAGGCAACTGCTTGCCGATGGCGCGATCGGCAAGCTGCTTTACGCCGAAGGCTTCTGGGCGCGGAACAGCCCGTCGGGCGCCTGGCAGTACGCGATTCCGCCGGACGCGTCGGAGCAGACGCTCGACTGGGACAAGTTCCTGGGTGCCACGGCGAAGCGGCCGTATGACCCGCTCCGGTTCTTCCGGTGGCGCAACTACAAGGACTACGGGACCGGCGTCTGTGGCGACCTGTTCGTGCACCTGTTCTCCAGCCTGCATTTCATCACCGGCTCGATGGGCCCGACACAGATCATGGCCCAGGGCGGCCTGCGGTTCTGGAAGGACGGGCGCGATGTGCCGGACGTGATGCTCGGCATGTTCGACTACCCGGAGACGCCGGCGCACTCGCCGTTCACCCTCTCGTTGCGCGTCAACTTCGTCGACGGCACGTCCGGCAACACCTTCCTCCGCATGGTCGGCACGGGCGGCGCGATGGACGTGGGCTTCGACAACGAAGTGACGGTGAAGTACCAGAAGACGTGGGACCCGCTGAAGGCCACCCAGGGCGACTTCAGAGCCAACCCGGAGCCGGACGCCCGCAAGGACATCGTGCCGGCGGCCAACATCGTCTACCGCGCCGAACAGGGCTACAAGGGCGCGCACTACGATCACTTCAGCAACTGGTTCAGGGCCATCCGCACGGCAGGCAAGGTGATCGAGGACCCGGTGTTCGGCTATCGCGCCGCCGCGCCGGCACTGGCGTGCAACCTCAGCTACTACGAGAAGCGCGCGATCCAGTGGGATCCGGTCACGATGAAACTCGTCAAGTAGAGTGCCCGCGCCCGACGCCAGCCCGCCGCGTGGCGGGCTGGCCGTTTTTTCGATCCTCTGGTTCTGGCTGCCCCTCGCGGCCACGTGGCTGATGATGGCCGCGGAAGGCCCGTACGTCGCCGCGATCATCGCGCGCATGCCGGAGGCGGCGTTCAATCTTGCCGCGTACGGGGTCGCGTTCTCCCTCGCCTGGCTCGTCGAGTCGCCGATCATGATGCTGCTGACCGCATCGAACTCCCTGGTGCGCGATCGGCAGTCCTTCCTGGCGCTCCGGCGCTTCACGTTCCGGATGAACACGATCGTGACGGCGCTCATGCTCGTCGGCGTGGCGCCGCCGGTCTTCCGGTTCGTCACCGGAACGGTGATGGGTCTGCCGCCAGCGGTGGCGGGCCTGGTGCACGTCGCGACGGCCATCCTCATCCCCTGGCCGGCGGCAATCGGGTACCGGCGCTTCTACCAGGGCCTGCTCGTCCGCCGCGGCCTCACGCGGCGCGTGGCCTACGGCACGGTCATCCGTCTGACGACGATGTCCGTGACGGCTGCCGCGCTCGCGCTGACGACGTCGATTCACGGCGCCTCCATCGGGGCGATCGCGCTGGCCTCCGGCGTGCTGGCGGACGCCGCGGTGAGCCGGCTGATGGCGCGTCGGGTCGTGGCGTCGCTGCTCGCGGAGCCCGAGGACTCAACGGCGCCCCGGCTGACCCAGCGGGGCATCGTGCGCTTCTACTACCCGCTCGCGCTGACGTCGGTCATCTCGCTCGTGACCGGGCCCATGCTCACGTTCTTCATGGGCCGGAGCCGCGCGCCAATCGAGTCGCTGGCGGTCATGCCTGTCGTCCAGTCGCTCGTGTTCCTGTTCCGCAGCGGCGGCGTGGCGTACCAGGAAGTCGGCGTCGCGCGGATGGGCAGGCGCGGCGAACGCGAGGCGGCGGTCGGGCGCGGCGCGCTGGTCCTGGCGTCAGGCGCGACGGCGGCGCTCGCGGTGATGCTGTTCACGCCGCTCGCAGGGGCCTGGTTCGGCGGGTTGTCAGGGCTCTCCCCCGATCTCTCGCGCTTCGCCCTGACGCCTGCCCGGATCCTCCTGTTGCTGCCGGCGATGGAGTACTGGCTGTCGTTCCAGCGGTCGCGGTTCATCCTGAGCGGGAAGACGCGCGTCATCACCGTCGCCACCGCGATCGAAGCCGGCGGGATCGCCCTCATCATGTTCGTCTGCGTCGGCGGGATTGGCATGGTCGGCGTGGTGGCGGCCTCGATCGCGCAGGTCGCGAGCCGCCTGTGCGCGAACCTGTTCCTGTTCGGCGTCTCCAGACCGCCTGCGCCGGCCGCCCGCGCCTAGCGGCTACCTCGCCCGCAGCGCCTCGACCGGCGCGTCCGCCGGCCCGAGCACGAGCCTGGTCTGCCCGCCGCGCTCCGTGAAGCCGAGGCGGCGCACCGTGCCGCCGCCATCGAGGGTGAACGTCGCGAACTCGCGTTCCGACGTCGGCAGGTAGCGCAGCGCCGGCGCCTGCGGGGTCCCGCGGAGCGCGAGGATGCGCTTCGGCCCCCACAGGTACACGTTGTAGACGCTCCCCTTCTCGAAGTCGAGGCGCACGAAGGTCCTCACGGTGTCGGCGTCGCGCGGCATCGACCCGATGGCTGCGGAGCCCTTGAACGTGCCAAGCCGACCTTCACGGTCGCGCATCATGGCGGCCTCCTGCCCGCGCACCTCTTCGATCGGCATCGATCCGCCCATCGCCTCGTGCAGCGGGGCGACGTCCCCGGCGAAGGAACGTGCCGCAATCTCCGCCGTCCGCGCCGAGAGTTCGGCCAGCCGCGCCGCCTGGACCGGCGACACGGATGACAGGGCCGCGAATGCGTCCGGGGCCGCGGGCCGGACCAGGAGCGCCCCGCCGTCGGCGGCGAGCGTCAGCGTGCCGCCGTTCGCCAGGCGCCACTCGCCAGCGAGGGCCGCCAGACGCTCAGGCGCGATGCCGATGACCCGCGGCGGAAGGGCGGTCTGGCCGCCGAACAGGATGCGCTCCAGCACCTCGACGACGGGTGTGGCTGTCATGTCCGAGTCCGTTGAGGTCAGGAACAGCATGGCGTCCTCATCCGGGAACCTGAGGAACTCCGCCACGTAGATCCCGTTGCCGCCGTTGTGCTGCACGACCGTCGTCCCGCGAGCGCTCTTGCTGACCGCCCAGCCGTACGCATAGTGCGACAGCCCGCGCGGGCCTTCCGCGACGTAGGGTTTGAAGTACTTCGACCGCGCGTCCTTCGAGAGGACGGCGTCCGTGCCGAGCGAGCGGTGCCACGCGACCATGTCGGCGAGCGTCGTGTGCAGACCGCCGTTGCCCCGCAGCGTCCAGTACGGGGCGCCGGGTTCCTGGATGCGCTGGACAATCGTGCCCCAGTCCTCGCCCCCGCGGTAGCCGTGAGCCACGCGGTCGGGCGCCCACCCCGGGGACTTGTACCCCGTCTCCTTCATGCCGGCCGGTCCGAACACGTGTTCCGTCAGGTAGGTCTCGTACGGCTGGCCGGATACCCTTTCCACGATGGCTGCGAGCAGGCTGTAGCCGGCGTTCGAGTATTCGTAGCCATCGCCGGGCTTGA
Organism: uncultured Acidobacteriota bacterium; assembly: GCA_963809475.1. Taxonomy (GTDB): domain Bacteria; phylum Acidobacteriota; class Vicinamibacteria; order Vicinamibacterales; family JAKQTR01; genus JAKQTR01. The sequence continues at coordinate 874,276 of CAWEJS010000001.1, read as the reverse complement.
ACAGGAGTCTCGATGCGAGCGCGCGGCGGACGTACTCCTCGCGCCCGACCGGGTCGTAGTCGCTCGGGCTGAAGTCCGACTCCAAGCCGGACGAATGCGTCAGCAGGTGATGCAGCGTGATGGAGGCCTTGTCTGGCGGCACGCCATCCAGGAACTTGCCGGCCGGGTCCGTGACCGACAGCTTGCCCTGCATCTCCAGGGTGAGGATGGCCGCGGCGGTGAACTGCTTGGTGATCGAGCCGAGGTTGTAGACGCTGTCCGTCGTGAGCGGGACGTTGCGCGCGCGGTCAGCGAGCCCGTACGACTTCAGGAGGATTGTGTCCTTTCCCCGAATCGCGACGGCGCCTCCGGCGAAGCCGAAGCGCTCGAGGCGCGAGAGGTACTCGTCCAGTCTCCGGCCGGTCTCACCGTTGACGACGGGCCGGTCCGCGGCCCGCCCCAGCGTCAGCGAGGCGGCACCGACGAGGAGGACGAGCACCGGCGCAAGACGGCTGGCAGCTGGGCGCATGGCATCCTTTCGAGCGGGACCGGCGGTGACACCTGTTCAGACGTCCGGCGGAGGTCCCCGGCCGGCCGATGATATCGGCTCCGCGCCATCCCCGAGTCGCGGGTATCATCGGGTATCCCGTCCCGGAGGGAACGACATGCAGAGGTGGGTTCTGGCGGCCGGTGCGGCCGTGGTGCTCGTTGCGTCGCTCGCCGGCCCGCTCGTCGGGGCGGCCGCGGCCCAGGAGGCCGTCTATCTCGTCCGGCACGCCGAGCGCGCCAGCGAGGACAAGTTTTCTCTCCTCTCTGCGGAGGGGCACGCCAGGGCCGCCCACCTGGCCGAGATCCTGCGGGACGCGGGCGTCACGCACATCTTCGTCAGCGAGTATCTGCGCACGGTCGAGACGGCCGCGCCGCTGGCCGCGCGCCTCGGCCTCAGGCCGAAGGTCGTTCCGGCCGACAACCCTGGCGCGCTGCTGGCGAGCATCCGGGCCGCCGGCCCGAAGGCGCGCATCCTCGTCGCCGGCCACAGCGACACGGTGCCTGACGCAATCAGGGCACTCGGGTGTCAGCAGGAGATCACCATCGCCAAGGCGGAGTTCGACAACCTCTTCCTGGTGATCCCGCGCGGCGCGGCCGCGCCGCTCCTCATTCGGCTGAAGTACTGAGCGGAGCCGCGCCGTTCACTTCTCCCGGCGCTTGTAGCTGATGGCGACGCCGCCCGGCGTGACCGTGGTTTCCATGAACGGCAGGCCGGACACGTACTCGTAGTAGCCGCCGGTCATGCCGCCGCCGCGCCATCCGGCCCGCTGGTAGACGTTGTGGGCCGCGAGGCAGCCGCCGACGGCGAGTTTCGGGATCACGGCCTTTGCGTAGTTCGTGTACCACTCCTTGTCGGCGTCGATGAAGACGAAGTCGTACAGGCCCGGCGAGGGCCGGCACGAGGTCGTGGGCATCGGCGAGGCGGGCGTCGATGAGCGCCGCCACTCCGGCCTCCTGGAAATTGCGCACGGCCTGCTCGTGGCGCCCCCGATCGATGTCGATCGTCGTGAGCCGCCCTCCGGTCTTCGAGAGCGCCCACGCCATCCAGATCCCCGACCGGCCGGTGGACGTCCCGATCTCGAGCGCCCGCGTGTATCCGCCCTTGATCACCAGGTCGTGGAGCAGCTGGCCGTCGGACTCCGGCACGTTCATGTCGTGCCAGTCGGAGCGGTGCTGCTCGAAGAACGTCGTGACGCGTGCGTCGAGCGCGCTCGACGGCGCCCCGCCCTGGCCGGCGGCGGCGAGGAGCGTCATACCGCAGACCGCGGCGGCGAGAACGGCGGTAACGAGACCACGCATGAAAACCTCCGGAGCACCTGGCGCCTGGCCCGCTCGAATGGTCGGGGAACACCCATCCGAAGCGATCTACGACGGCCGCCGCCGCGCGTTTACCGGTGGATTCCGCCGCACGGGCGAGGCCCCGCTGTGGTAGCCTCTGACGGATTTCGGGATCGGAGCCGAGGAGGAAGCGCGTGCGAACCATCGGGACTCGTATCGGTGTCGCGTTGCTGTGGGCGGCCGTCGCTGCGTCCGCGGTGAGCTGGCGGAGCCCCGTCTACTGCGCCCAAGCCACTGCCGCGAAGTACCACACTTACCAGGAGCTCTCGACTGCGCTGAAGGCGGCCGCGGCCGCGCACCCGGACCTCGTGCGCCTCGCGTCCATCGGCAAGACGAGGGAAGGGCGCGACATCTGGGCCGTCGAGATCGCCAACCCCAAGGGCGCTCCAATCGACAGCCGGCCCGCGCTGCTCGTGGCCGCGAACCTCGAGGGCGATCACCTGATTGGCAGCGAACTGGCGTTGTACGCCGTGGAGTACCTGGCCGGCGCGTACCTCGCTGACGCCGCGGTGAAGCAGCGCCTGGACACGTCGGTCGTCTACGTCCTGCCGCGCGTCAACCCCGACGGCGCGGAGTTGATGTTCGCGCCAATCAAGGCGCTGCGTCGCACCAACGCAACGGCGTTCGACGCGGACAACGACGCCCGGGTGGACGAAGACGGCCCCGAGGACCTCAACCAGGACGGCGTCGTCACCGTGATGCGCGTGAAGGATCCCAAGGGGCCCTACATGATCAGCCCGGAAGACGCCCGCCTCATGAAGCGCGCGGACCCGGCGAAGGGCGAGGCCGGCGGGTGGGCGATCTACCCCGAGGGCGTCGACAACGACCACGACGGGTTCATCAACGAGGACGGACCGGGCGGCGTCGACATCAACCGCAACTTCATGCACCAGTACCCCTACTTCGCGGCCGACGCGGGCCGCTACATGGTGAGCGAGCACGAAACCCGCGCCGTGCTCGACTTCGTCCTGACCCACCGGAACATCGCGGCGATCCTCACGTTCGGCGAGAGCGACAACCTGATAGGCGGGCCGGCGCGCCCCGGCGCGGCGGCGGGCATCAATCTCGTCGACTTCGCGGAGCGCAGCTTCGCCGACGCGCGGCGCGTCGGTATGGTCCCGGAGATGGGCGGAGGGTTCGGGCGCGGGTTCGGGCGGGGCGGCACGATGTTCGACGAGGGCATGCCGCCAGGCGGCCCGGGCGGGCGCGGGGCGCAGGCCACGGCGCCGGCCGCCGGCGGGCGCGGCATGCGGACCGTCCCGACGGTCACGACGGTGAATCCCGCCGACGTCGAGTACCTCAACGCGATCGCGGCGAGGTACCGCGAGCTGACGGGACTCCGGAGCGCCGGCTACACGCGCGCTCCTGCAGGAGCGTTCTCCGAGTACGGCTACTACCAGTTCGGCGTGCCGTCGTTCTCGACACCGGGCTGGGGGCTGCCTGGCGGCGCGCGGCCATTCGGAGGCGCGGCACCGACTGGTGACGCCGCGGGGCGGATGGGCGGCGCGCCCATGGCGGCCGGCGCGGGCGTTCCCGCGCCGGCCATGGCCGCAGGGTTCGCGCCGCGCGGCGGCGGCCGGGGAGCCGGAGGCGCCGCGGGCGACACCGACGCGGCGGCCGAGGCCATCGATCTCCGGCTGCTGCAATGGATGGATGGCGAGAAGATCGACGGCTTCGTCAACTGGACGCCGTTCAAGCATCCCACGCTTGGCGACGTCGAGATCGGGGGCTTCAAGCCGTACGTCACCGTCAACCCGCCCGCCGCGAAGATCGCCGACCTCGGCGCTTGCCACGCGAAATTCGTCGTGTACCTGGCGTCGCTCTTCTCGAACGTCACGATCGCGAGGACCGAGGTGACCGCGCTCGGCGGAGGCCTCTTCCGCATCAAGGCGGACGTCGAGAACACGGGATTCCTGCCGACCGCGCTCGCGCACGCCGTCACGGCCCGATCCGTCAAGCCGGTGATGGTGCAGCTCGGCGTGCCGCCGGAGTCCATCATCACGGGCGCCGAGAAGACGAACGCCATCCCGGTCCTCGCCGGGTCGGGCTCGCGCCAGTCCTTCGAGTGGGTGATCAAGGGCCAGCCCGGCGCCTCGGTCACCTTGATCGTCCAGTCACAGAAGAGCGGAACCGACCGCGCGACGATCGCACTGCGATAGGGCCGTCGATCGACCAGGGAGATGCGGATGATGACCACGCGACACGGAGACCGTCCTGGAACCCGCGGACGCCGGCGCCATGAAGCCGGTCGAACGGCGTCCGGGACCCCTCGTAGACGCATGATGGCGACGGCTCTGCTGGCGGCGCTGGCGCTCGCGGCATCGGCCAGCCTGTCCGCCCAGGGCAGGCCGTCCGTGGCCAAACCGGCGCAGCCCGGCACGCCCGCAGCTGCCGCGCCGGCGCAAGACTGGGCCGCCACGCCCACGTCCGAGCGGGCCCACAAGGTTCGGCTGGATTTCGATCGCTGGCACGACGTCGCCGAGCTTCAGGCCGACATGCGCGCGCTCGAGAAGGCGTACCCGAAGTTCCTCAAGTACACCTCGCTCGGCAAGAGCTACGGCGGCCGGGACATCGCCGCGATGATTGTCAACAACCCGGACACCGGCGCGGACACGACGAAGCCGGCGATGTACATCGAGGCCAACATCCACGGGAACGAGATCCAGGGCGGCGAGATCTGCCTCTACACGATCTGGTACCTCATGGAGAACTACGGCGCGATCGACCGCATCACCCGCCTCGTCGACGAGCGGGCCTTCTACATCGTCCCGACGGTCAATCCCGACGGCCGCGACTACTTCATGCACGGGCCCGGGGGCAACGCCCGCTCGGGCCACATGCCGGTGGACGATGACAACGACTACCGGTTCGACGAGGACGGCCCGGAGGACCTGAACGGCAACGGCGTCATCGAGCAGATCCGCAAGTACGTGCCGGGCGAGGGCAACTACCGGAAGAGCGCGCTCGACCCGCGCATGCTCGAGCCGGTCAAGCCGGGCGAGAAAGGCGACTACGTGCTGCTGGGCCAGGAGGGCGTCGACCACGACGGTGACGGCCGCGTGGGCGAGGACGGCCCCGGCAGCTACGATCCCAACCGCAACTTCCCCGCCGACTGGCAGCCCAACTACGTCCAGAGCGGAGCGATGGACTTCCCGTTCCAGCTGCCCGAGGCGAAGGCCGTCAACGACTTCCTGATCGCGCATCCCAATGTGGCCGGGTTGCAGACCTTCCACAACAACGGCGGCATGATCCTGCGCAGCCCGGGCGCCGAGCAGACCGGCGAGTACCCCGCGTCAGACGTCCGGGTCTACGACGAGATCGGGCGGACCGGCGAGCGGATGCTGCCCTTCTACCGCTACCTCGTCATTTGGAGCGGCCTCTACACGGTGCACGGCGGCGTCACCGACTGGGGAAACGACACGCTCGGCATCATTTCGCTGTCGAACGAGCTGTGGGCCAGCGGGCAGTACTTCACGAGCCCGGAACTGAAGGAGCAGCAGCGGGAGGCAGACAGCCCCATCGCGCCGCGCGTCGCGAACTACTTCTTCAACGACTACCTGGAGTTCGGCGACGAGCTCACGGAGTGGAAGGCGTTCGACCACCCGCAGTTCGGGAAGGTGGAAATCGGCGGGGCGTTCAGGAAGACCTTCGGGCGCCTGCCGCCGCGGTTCATGAACGAGGAGCTGTGCCACCGGAACATGGCGTTCACGCTCTACCAGGCCGACGAGATGCCCCGGATGTCGATTGGCGACACGAGGGTGGAGAAGATCGCGGACGGCGTCTTCAGGGTGTGGGTCGACCTGGTCAACGACCGGCTGGCGCCCACGATCCTGGCGAAGGCGGCGCAGAACAACGTCGTCCCGCCCGACCTGCTCACGATCGACGGCAAGGGCGTCGTGGTGCTGTCCGCCAGCTGGGTGCCGAGCAAGTGGCGGCCCGGCGTGGCGCCGATGATCGATCAGAAGGACCTGACGCGCGTCCTGGTCCGGAACGGCCAGCAGGGGCACACGACGCGCACGGTGCAGTACCTGATCAGGGGAACGGGCCCCGTGACGGTAAAGTACACGAGCGTCAAGGGGGGGTCGCCGCAGAAGACGTTCGTGCTGCAGTAGCGCGATCGTCAAGCAGCTCCGCAATCCGCCCGGGGTCGTCGCCGTCCACCCGGCACACGATCGTGTCGGCGGCGCCCCACTTCGCCTGGACCGCCTCGACGATCGACTCCCGCACGACGAGCAGCAGTGCGCCTGCGAAACCGTGCGCGAGGGCATCGAGGGCCCCCGCCCATCCGCCGCCAGACAGCTCGAACGGGCCGACCTCGTCCACGACGACGACATCCGACGAGAGGGCGTCCGCGCCGAGGGCTCGCGCGCCGAGCGCCAGGCCCTCCGGCAGGAAGGCGAACCGGCCCCACTGCGCGTGGCGGTTCCCGGTGTCCGCCTGCTCGCGGGCGAGGGCCGCGCGTTCGCCGGTGGCCAGATGGACGAGATCGAACCCGGTCCGCCGGCCGTTTGCCAGCAGCCCGGGCGCAAGGACGCCGCCCACGCGGACGCCCGCGCAACGGAGCCGCTGCACGACGTCCTCCGTCATGGTGGTCTTGCCGGAGCCGGTCGCGCCCGTGAGAATCACGACGCGGCGACAGGTTGTGGCAGGGGCGCCTGCGAGGACGAGACCGTTCGCCACCTGGAGCAGTTCGGCCAGGACGCGCCCGGGCTGGCGCCAGGCCTGCTGCCGCGCGGCGAACACGGAGGTGAACGCCGGGAGAATCCCGAACGCGACGCCCAACGCATCCGACAGGCCACGGAGCTTGCGCCGCTCGACGAAGGCGAGGATCACCGGGTTGCGGAGTTCGACTGAAACCGCCGTGAACCCGAAGAGTACCATCGTGGCCCGGAGCGCCATGGCGGCGCCTGCGGACAGGCCCTCGGCGAGGCCGCTCAACCCGTGGCGGATGCCGCCGAAGACCAGGCCGGCGAACAGCATGACGGCGATGAGTTCGAGCCAGAGCGACGGGCGCTGAATCCGCGTCACCGCGCGCGGGTACGCCTTGAGCACGACAGCGGCGAACGCGGCGACGACGAGGGCGGCTGCCCACAGCGGGAGCGAGCCGAGGCCGATCATGCCCACGACGAGGGCCGCGCTGACAGCGGCCAGGCGGGTCAGCGACCAGGAGCCCTCCGCTTCAATCGGCGGCCCGGGGAAGACGGAGGGTGCCTGGACCGTGGCGCGCGCACCCGCGCCCGCGAGCGTCGCGCTCCGGGCGACCCGCAAGCCGATCGCGGCAGCCGTCAGCCCCGCCACCCACTCCAGGGCCACCAGGGTCCAGACGAGATCGAACGGTCCGAACGACGAGACGCCGAGGGATTTCGCCGCAAACTGGTAGGCATCGACGTAGAGCCGGACGACGTCGGTGCCGAAGGAGATCATCGCGTTGAGGATGCGTTGCACCATCGACCACGACACGGCGATCGCGCCGCCGGCCAGGTACCCGATCGCGCGGCCGCGCGCCAGGCGCACGCCCGTTTCGAGGAGCAGGCCTTCCATCACGATGCCGACCATCGGCCCGAGGATCACGGCGCTCGGGGAAATCGACTTCATGAGCGCGCAGATGAGCGCCGCGCGCCAGATCAGTCCCCGCTCGGGGTGGGTGCGGTGGCCCGCCGTCATTACCATCACGCCGAAAGCGGCGAGGAAGCTGCCGGCGAAGGGGATGCGGAGGTTGTGCAGGAAGCTGCCCGCGACGATTTCGGACGCCGCCCAGAGACTGCCGTAGACGGCGGCCCGCTGCCAGACCCGGGGCGAGACACGGACCATGCCGTCATCGTACCCTGATCGGAGGCCACTTGACCTGTCTACCGTTGACAGGTTGATCCTGAAGCTGGAGGCGGGACGTGATGACCGTGTCGACCCTCGCCCGGCACTGCGGCGTCAGCCGGAGCACCGTGCTGCACTACGAGTCGCTGGGCCTGCTCAGGAAGCCGCCGCGCACCGGCGGGAACTACCGGGCGTACGGCGAGCAGGACGTGCGACGCGCGCAGCAGATTGGCGTCTACCGCAAGGCCGGCCTCGGCCTGGCGGCAATCCGCGCGCTCCTGAATCAGCCGGGCGGCGGGGCCGCCGCGATCCTGGAGCGGCGCCTGGTCGAGATCGATACCGAAGTCGACACGCTCCGCGGCCACCAGCGGGCCATCCTGGCCCTGCTGCAACGTTCACGCAGTTTCAGGAGGAATCAGATGATCACGAAGGACAAGTGGGTGGCCATCATGCGCGCCGCGGGGTTCAAGGAGGCGGACATGGATCGGTGGCACAAGGAATTCGAAAAGGCCGCGCCCGCCGAACATCAGGAGTTTCTCGAGTTCCTGCACATCCCCGCCGCCGAGATCGCGAAGATCCGCGACCACTGCCGCCAGAAATAGGGGCCAGGCCCCGATTTCAGGAGATGCGGGCCTGGCCGCGGGTGGCGTCGAGGAGGGCGGCGCGGAACCTCTCGATGTTCCCGCCGGGCAGCCTGAGGTCGGTTCGGACATCGACGCCGAACTCCTGGGCGATGATCTCGGCCTCGCAGTCGGCGCACACTTGCTGCAGCACCGTGACCCGGGCGTAGTCGACAACGACGGTCAGGTAGGCGTAGTCGATACGCTCGGTCACGGGCAGCGTGTCCAGCGCCTGTTGGACGCCGCCGCCGTACGCACGCACCAGGCCGCCGGTTCCCAGTTTCGTCCCGCCGTAGTACCGCGTCACGACGGCGACCACGTCGCCGACCTTCGCGTGCAGCAGCGCGTTGAGCATCGGCCGGCCGGCGGTCCCGTGCGGCTCGCCGTCGTCGCTCATCCCGATTCGGCCGGTGTCGCCGGGCGGGCCCACGACGTACGCCCAGCAATTGTGCGTGGCGCCGCGGAATCCGTCTGCGACGGCACGGATGAATGCCGTGGCGTCCTCAACCGTGGACGCCCGCCCGATGGTGGTGATGAAGCGGCTCCGGCTGATCTCATGCTCGACGCGATGGGTGGCCGCCGGAACCGAGTACCCGAGCGGAGTTGGTCATGTTGGCCGTCCGGGTGTCGGTACCGCGAAAGAATACGCCATCCGGTGCGTTTCGGGGTTTAATAGCATGGAAACCGGGAGCACACCATGGAACCGCTGGACGACTTCCGCCTCGGGTCGGAGCCGGCGCCGCCGGCCGAGCCGGAGTCTGCCCGGGGATCGCGCGCGCCGTTGTGGATCGCTGCGGCCCTGCTCGTCGTGCTGGCCGCAGCCGTGTCGGTCCTGTGGTATGTCAGGGCGGGCATGGGCGCCGGCGAGACCAGGCCGGCCGCATCCCTGGCGAAGCCGCCGGTCCAGGGCGACGTGCGCGAGCCCCTGGGGCCGGCCGTCGAGCCCATCGATCTGCCTCCGCTCGTCCTGACCGACCCCCTGGTGCGGGAACTGCTCGGCAGGCTCTCGTCGAGTCCCACGCTGGCGGCGTGGCTCGCCAGTGACGGCCTGATCCGGGCATTCGCCGTGTCGGTCGAGAACGTGGCCGACGGCGAGTCGCCGGCGAAGCACGTCCGCGCGCTCGCGCCGCGTTCCCCGTTCCGCACCGTGAACGAAGGCAAGGCGATCACCGTGGATCCGCACTCCTACTCGCGGTACGACGGTCTCGCCAACGCGGTGGCCTCGCTGGATCCGGCTGGCCTGGCGCGGGTGTACTCGCTGCTCAAACCCAGGCTCGTCGAGGCTTACACGGAGCTGGGCCATCCCGACGGCAATATCGACGCCGCCGTCGAGCGCGCCACCGCCGTGCTCCTCCAGGCGCCGATGGTGGAGGATCCCGTCTCGCTGCGGCCGCGCGTGCTCTCTTACAAGTACGAGCGGGACGACCTCGAGGCGCTCGCTCCTGCCCAGAAGCAGCTCCTGCGGATGGGTCCGCGCAACGTCCGGATCGTGCAGGAGCAACTGCGCGCTATCGCGCGCGAACTGGGCATCCCGTCCGGAAGGCTGCCGCCCCGCCACGCGGCTCAGTAGCCCGAAGGGCCGCGGCGGCACCTGGACGCCGCCCTCTTCCCGTCTCGCTCGAGCATGAATCCCCTCGCCTGCCCCAGGCGTCGTAGGAGTGCTGGCGGCCGGTCCTCACCATGACGCGACTTCAACTCGCTCTGTCGGTTCTCGTCGCGCTCATCGTCGCGGTAGTTCCGTGGCCGTCCTTCTGGAGCACTGACGTCATGACCAAGGACTCCACCAATCCGGCAGAGCCGTTCGCCGTCACCAGGACAGACGAGGCGTGGCGGGCGTCGCTGACGCCGAGGCAATATGCGGTGCTGCGCCGCCATGACACCGAGTACCCGGGCACCAGCCCGCTTCTCGGTGAGCATCGCGACGGCGTGTTCGTCTGTGCCGGCTGCGGGCAGCGGCTCTTCCTGTCGGGCGCGAAGTACGAGAGCGGTACCGGCTGGCCCAGCTTCTCTGCCGCGGTCGATGGCGCCGTCGCGACGAACGCGGACCAGACGCTCGGCCTGACGAGGATTGAGATTCGCTGCAGCCGATGCGGCGGCCACTTGGGCCACCTCTTCCCGGATGGGCCGAGACCGACCGGCCAGCGCTACTGCACCAACGGCGTGGCGCTGAAGTTCGAACCGAACGGCGCGGCGGGAGAGTAGGGGCGCTGCCTGCCGAGACACGAAGGGCCTGACGAGGGAGAGCGTCCCTCGACAGGCCCGTTTCTCTGAGTATCGGGGTCTCGGAGCTTGCCCCTTGACCGTTGTCCCTCGACCCTAGGTCAGAAGCGGTAGTTCAGCTTGGCGTACGCGATGTTCGCCTTGTAGCCCCCGTCGTTGGCCTTCAGGAAGAACTGGACCGCCAGCGGGAAGAGTGTGGTGCCGTCGGAGAACGCGTCCGCCATCTTGTACCTCTCGTACGCGTATCCGACGCTGAACGTCCACGCCTTGGAAACCGTGTAGGCGAGGTCGAGCACGGCTGTCGTCAATTCCGTGTCGTCATAGTCGGTGATGTTCTGCGGCCCCGGGGGATTCAGCGTCACCCGGGCGAGGTAGAACGCGCCGGTGGTGTTGGCGTTCACGTCCAGGATGCCGTCCATCTTCTGGTGGTTCAGCCTTCCCGTGAACGTCCACTTCTCGGGAACGACGTGGATGACGGCGTTCGCCCCGAAAGTGTCGCCTCTGTCGCGGGCAAGGAAACGGATGTTGTTGTTGACGGCGCCGCTCGTTAGCGTGACCGTCCGGTTGGTCGACGCGTTCTTGTCATACGTGTAGTAGGCACTGAGTTCGGCGCGCTCGTTGGGCGTGACGTCAGCCTCCACGGTGAACGTGTCGAACTTCGCATTGAGCAGGCCAATCGTGGTATCGAAGTTGCCGGCCACGCGGCCCGGCCGGTTCGGGTAGTCGTCGTTCCGGCGGGCATACGCGAAGGTCAACCCGAACTTGGACGATGGCGTCAGTTCGATGTCCACGCCGGTGCGCGACGTCTTCTTCTCGGCCTCATCGGATTGGAGGCCGAGGCTGGTCGCCGGATCCCATCCCTTGGCCGACCGCTTGGCCTGGTCGTAAAAGCCCCGGAAGTCCAGCCACTCGTTGGAGTGGTAGACCGCCGAAACCGCGAACCCGTTGTCGTTGCCGGAGGTGGCTTCGCGGAAGGTCCGATCCAGCGTCGCGGCGTGCACCGCGCCCTCGAGGGTGACGTTCTTGATGTCGTAGCTGACCTGCGCGTCGAATCGCGAGGTCTTGTTGTTGTACAGGTTCGCTGTGTTGAAGCCGTACGGCGCATCCGCGCTCGCCGTCGTCGCAGTCCACCTGCGCTCCACGTCGCCCGAACCCGCGGTGCCGGTCCACGCGATCTGCGAGGTCTTGTTGGAGAGATCGTAGAGGCGGTAGCGCGCCCGGATCCCCAGTCCCTCGATCGGCCGCGACGAGAACGTCACGTTCACCGTCGTCGTGTTGATCTTGCCGTTCAACGACTGCTGCGGGAGTGACGACGTAAGGTTGGCCGGGGCACCGGCTCCGGTCAGGATCGTCGAGTTGATCGTGAACGGAAGGAACGGCGCATTCTGCGTCCAGCGGTTGAACGCGAAGTCGCCGCCGATCCGGGTCTGGCGCGCGAACTTCAGCAGGAATCCGGCCGCGCCGCGCGTCGCCTCGTTGTCGGGCGAGGTGCTGTAACGTCCCTGTGCGGGGCCACCGGGCACGGTCGCCGCCGTGTACGTCAGGTCCGTCGCGCGGAAGGGATTGTCGATGATGAGCGAGTCCACCCGGTCGTTATAGATGTTGCGGTTGAGCGACGCGTGGACGTTGCCCTGCTTGAAGTTATATGCCGCCCGCGCGCCGAAGTCCTGCGTGATCTCATTGAGCGGTTCCGGCACGTCGACGATGGCCTGGACGACCCCGTACAGGGTGCCGCCGCTCTCGCCGCGAGAGCCCGACTTGAGTTCGCGCATGTACGAGAACGTGAGGTCGAACGGCAGCTTCTCGGCGAGGTCGACTTCGACCTCGCCGCGCTGACGCAGCGCCCTGAGGTCGACGCTATTGACCGCGGCGAGCGTCGGCGCGAGCAGCGGGGCGTAGAAGGCGTAGGTCCGCCCCGCGGAGGCCACCGCGTCAACCGAGTCGCCGAGCGTCTGCCGCAAGGTCGGGCTCATGCTCCAGACGCCGCGGGACGTCTCGGCCAGGAACGTGCGCCCGTTGTTCCCCATGTTGTGCGGAATCTGGTTGTAGTCGAAGGACACCCCGATGCCGTTGAGGTTCGCCCATCCTGTGTATTGCTGGTCCGCCTGCCGGACGTTCTTCGCCTCGAGGTTGAAATCGAACGTCTTGCTCGAAGAGAACAGCTTCAGGTAGGGAATCGATATCCCCTTCGGGACGTCGCGGTACTCCTGGAACTTCGACGACGCGACGTTGGGGGCGCCCAGGGCGCCGATGGTGACCTGGCCGCCGCTGGTGGTGGCCGGCGCGTCCTGCGCCGCCGCGAGAGAACTCGTCACGAGGAGACCCATGACGAGGAACGCTGTGACGATCATCGTTCGCTTCATGGGTTACCTCACAAAGAAGGCGCCGGACGGGTGGTTGGACCCGTGCACCTTGACGTGGCAATTCCGGCAGGACCGCTCAACGAAGCGGGCCTGAACGACGGGGAAGCCGGTCGGCGATCCGGCCGGGGCGACCGTGACGCCCCTCTCGGTCATCGCGTTGTCACCCGGCGGGAAATGGCCCGAGCCGGAGATGTGACAGTTCCAGCAGAGATTCGGCACCTTCTGCGTCAGCAGCCGCGGGTGATTCGTGCCGTGCGGTTCGTGGCACGACACGCAGTCCTCGCGGACCGGCGCATGCTCGAAGGCGAAGGGCCCCCGCTTCTCGGCGTGGCACTTGTAGCAGAGCTCGTTGACCGAATCGGCCTTGAGCATCTTGGGCACGCTGCCGTCGTGCGGGTTGTGGCAGCTTGAGCAGCCCATCTTGCCTTCACGCACGGGGTGGTGCGACGTGCGCATCGACTTCGCGCGCTCGGTCTTGTGGCACTGGAAGCACGCTTCCGAATCGGTGGCCGTCTTCAGCTGGGCCTTCGACGTCTTGGAGTCGTGCACGCTGTGGCACGACGTGCAGGCGACGTTGCGGCGCGCGTGCATGCTGCTGAGGTAGTTGGCCTGGCCGGCCTTCTCGTGGCAGCTGAGGCACGTCTCGTTGAGCTGGCTGGCCTTGAGGCCCTTCATCGAGGGCACCGGGCCCTTCTCGCCCGCCATCTGGGCCTTGGCGTGCTCACCGACGTTCTGGTGGCACTTCGCGCAGCTCAGGTCGAGCGACGCGTGCTTGGTATGCGTGAAGCCCGGACCGAGGGCCTTCTCATGGCAGCCCTGGCAGTCCGTGACGCTCCACGACGCGGGCGGCGCCGACGCCTGCGCGAAGGCCAGACCGCCTCCAAGCAGGACGAAGGCCGCCACGAGCGTCATCACGAACAGAGTACGACGCATGAAGGCGTTCCTTTCAAAACTGGCATCGCCTTGAACCGATGGGGGCGACACCGCATGGAGAGTGAAACCGAACGGGGTCACCGATCGAAGGCAGACCACGGCGGCGTCCAAATGAATGCAAGTTCAGTGCCTGAGTTGCCGATCAGACGCAATCGGTGCTTTTCGACGAATCCCTCCGAAACCCGTGCAATTCTCGACAGGTCCGACCAGACGCTCGCCTCCGGAGGAACCCGGAGGCCCCGCCTGGCCCCCCCCCGCCGGGATCCCGGATCCGGCTTTTCCGAATTCCCGTATCCCGCCGGAGGCTCGCGGGCACCCTCCGAGCGCCCTAGTTCTCGGACGGACGCCGCGGCCGGGTCGACTTCTTGTTGATGGGCCCGACGTCAAGCACCCACATCCCGCGCCCGTGCGTTGCGATGACCATCACGTTGTCGCGCGGGTGAATCACGAGGTCGTGCACGTACGCGGCCGGCAGGTTCGTGCCGACGGTGTTCCAGGTCTTCCCGCCATCAACCGTGACGTAGACCCCCATGTCGGTCCCGACGTACACAACGTCCTTGTTCGCCGGGTCTTCCCGGATCACATTGACCGGCCCGATCGGGATGTTCGCCGCGATACTCGTCCACGTCTTGCCGAAATCGGCGGACTTCCACACGTAGGGCGTGAAGTCGTCTTCGCGCTTGCCGTTCTGCGCCATGTAGACCGTACCCAGGCCGTGGGCGGACGCGACGATGCGCGACACCCATTTCTGGTACGGCAGGCCGGCCATGATCTCGGACCAGGTCTGCCCGCCGTCCCTGGTGACATGCACCTTGCCATCGTCGGTCCCGACGTACAGAAGCCCGGCCCGCAGCGGCGACTCGGAGATGGTGAAGATCGTGTGATACGGAATGTCGCCCATCTCAGCAGTGACGTTGTACGTGAGGTCCGGGCTGATCGTCTCCCAGGTGTCTCCCCGGTCGCGCGACATCATCAGGGACTGCATGCCGTGGTACAGGATCTGGCTGCTGTGCGGCGAGATAATCGTCGGCGCCAGCCACTCGCCCCGCAGCCGCGGCTCGTCCGGATACCGCGCCTGGAGGAGGCGCTTCGACCGCTGCGCGTCGCCCCGTGGCTTGCTGACGTCGCTGCGCGTCAACGTGCCGTAGAAACCCGACGAGTAGACCGTGCGGGGATCGAGGGGATCGATCGCGTGGGTCGACCCTTCGCCGCCCGGCGCGTTCTCAAACGCGACGGCCGGAATGCGATCGCGCCCGCGGCTGAGGTCCACCGCGCCGCGGAAGCTGCCGTGGTCCTGCACCGACCCGTAGACGTGGAACGGGGTGTCCATGTCGTACGAGACGTTGAAGAACTGCGCCAGCGGCAGTGTGAGGTGCGAGTCCTTCCACGTCGCGCCGCGGTCGTAGGAAATCGCGAAGCCCTGGTCGTACACGTTGACGAGGTAGTTGGAGTTGTCGGGATCGATCCACAGGCCGTGATGGTCTCCGCCCGGCGTCTCGAGGTTCCTGAACGTCTTCCCGCCGTCGGTCGACACGTTGAGGCCCAGGCCCATCGTGTAGACCGTGTCCGGATCGTTCGGATCCACGCGGATCTGGCCGAACACCCAGCCGTACGTGTTCGAGTGGCGCTCCATGAAGGTCTTCTGCTCGGGCGTCAGGCCGCTCGCCTGGACCCATGTCTCACCCTTGTCGTCCGATCGGTAGACGGTGGCACCCTTGATGAACCCGGACGACGGGAGCCCGTACGGGTCGGCCTTCTCGGCCTCGGTCGGTTCCCGCGACAGCTCGTAATTGTCGACGAACGCGTAAACGACGTGTGGGCGGGATCGGCAAACGTCGATGCCGATCCGCCCGCGGAACCTGGCGTCGGGCAGTCCCGCGTTGATGGCGCGCCACGTCCTGCCGCCATCGGTCGACTTGTGGATGCCGCTCCCGCTGTAGCCGGGGAAGTTCCGCGGGTCATTCCACTTCAGCCGGACGCGCTGCCACGTGGACGCGTACAGGGTGTCCGGATCGACCGGATCCATCACCAGATCGATCGCGCCGGTCTTGTCGTCGACGAACAGGATCTTCTCCCAGATCCTGCCGCCGTCGGTCGTCTTGTAGACGCCGCGCTCGACGTTGTTCGTCCACTCGTGGCCCGACGCCGCAACGAAGACGACGTCCGGGTTCGCCGGGTGGATCACGATGCGCGGGATCGTGTAAGTGCCTGCGAGGCCCATGTGCTGCCAAGTCCTGCCCGCATCGACGGACTTGTAGACGCCCGCGCCGGCCTGGGAACTGCGGAAGAGGTTCGCTTCGCCCGTGCCTATCCAGACGATGTCCGGGTTCGAGGGGGCGATGGTCACGTCGCCGATCGTCGTCGCGGGCCCCTGGTCGAAGATCGGCTGCCAGGTCGTGGCCTCGTTGTCGGTCTTCCAGAGACCGCCGCTCGCCGTCGCGGTGTAGATGGTGTAGTGCCTGCCACGGGGCGCCATCACGGCGACGTCCAGCGACCGGCCGCTGACGTTCGTCGGACCGAGGAACTGCCACGCCAGGTCCTTGAACGGCGAGGCCTGTTTCATCGCCTGGTGCGCGTCAAAGCCCTTGAGCCGGAGCGCGGGGTCGGTCGAAGCAACCCGCTGCGGAGCGGCGGCAACGCCCTTCGCTGCCGCTCTCGCGGGCGCCTTGGCTGCTTGGGCTCCGAGACGGCCAGGCGCGGTGAACAGCGCGAAGAGGGCGACAAGAACCGCCATGCACGGGAGGGACCGGGCGCTGAACGTTCCGCTTCGCATCATTCATGCTCCTCGGTAGGGTCCGGCGCGACTCGCGTATCCTACCCTGTCTGCGGCCAGCGGCGGCGGGACGGCGTGTATCCGAGCCCCCAGCCCCCAGTCCCGAGATAGAATCCCCCCATGACATTCCACACCGGACGACTCGTGACGGCGGGCCTCCTCGCGTTGGCGGTGTCCGCGTGCGGAGGCAAGGACGCCTCCTCGACGGCCCCCGCTGCCCCTGCCCTTCCGGACCATCTCGTCGGCCTGCACGCGAGCGACCTGACGAAGGGATTTCGGGAGCGCGGGTTGACGTGCAAGGACTCGGTCCTCGAAAAGGACACGTGGCACTGGGTGTGTGAGTCGTCCACGCCGCTCGTTCGGTACCGCGGCGAGTTCTACGCCAAGGCCCCCGGCCGGATCGAGTACATCCGCGTGCTCGTGGCGCAGACGGGCGACGCCAAGATCGAGCTGGCGGCGCCACTCCTCGCGTTCGTCGCGAACCAGGGCTACGAGGGCGCCGATCCCGACAAGGCCAGGGCCTGGGTCGAGGCGCACGTCGCCTCCCCCGGACGCACGGACATCGGCATCGCCAACCTCAAGCTGTCCGGCGACCTGTCCCGCCTCGTGTTCGAGCTCAAGGCGCTCGGGTCGGAATGGTGAACGACTTCTCCGGGAACAGCGCCACCTGCACGTAATTCTGCGTGTCCAGATACCGGCGGGCCGCGTCCTGGATCATCGCGCCGGTCAGGGTCTTGTAGTAGTCCGCCAGGCCGAAGAACTCGCCCAGGTCCTCGGGATACTGGTACCTGAGCGAGATCTGGCCAAGCAGGTACGCGTTCTGCTTCGAGTTCGTTTCGAACTCGCGCAGGAGCGCCTCCTTCACGTCGCTCACCTGCTGGCCCGTCGGGCCCGCCGCCTTCAGCATCCCGATTTCGTCGAAGACGACCTTCAGGAGTTCGAGCGTCCGATCCGGCGCGCAACCGAAGGTGATGCCGAGGCTGTACCGCTCCTCGGGCACCTTCCCGTAGTTGGCGCTGACGTTGACGCCGTAGGTGCCGCTCAGCGCCTCGCGGAGCGTGGCGCGCAGCCGCGTTTCGAGCACCAGGGCCATGGCGCGGATCGCGACGCGCTGCGGCCGCACGAACTCGAACGGCCCGGTGAAGACGACGGCCGCCTGGCTCTTCGGCTCGATGCCCTTCCGCACGGTCTTCTCGACCGCGCCCCGCACGGGCTTCATGCCGACGTCCTTCCACGTTTCCGCCCGGTGGATGGCGGGCAGCGACGCGAGGTAGCGCTCCACGAGCGGCTTCATGGCCGCCGGCTCGAAGCTGCCGACGAACACGAAGATGAAGTCGCCCATGTCGGCGAAGCGGTCCTGGTAGAACGCCAGCGACTTCTCCAGGTTCAGCTCGCCGACGATCTCCGGCGTCATCGGGCGGGCGCGGAAGTGGTTCTGGTAGAGCGTTGATTGAAGCGTTTCGTTGAAGGCGAACGCCGGGCTCGCCGCCTGGTTGGCCAGCGCGGCCTTCATCTGCGTCGTCAGGACCCCGAAGATGACCGGATCGGCCCGCGGTTGCGTGGCGGTCAGGTAGATGAGCTGGAAGAGCGTTTCCAGGTCCTTCGGGGAGGCGGATCCTCCCAGCCCTTCGTCGGTCTCTCCGAAGGCCGGCCGCACGGACGCCACCTTGCCGGACAGCACCTTGCGCAGTTCGATGGCGCTGAAGGTCCCGAGCCCGCCCGCGTTGACGACTTGCGCGGCGGTGGCGGCGGCCACGTAGTCGGCGTCGCTCGCCAGCGACGTGCCTCCCGGGCTGGTGGCGCGGAAGACAATCTCGTCCTGTTTGAAGGTCGTCGGCTTGAGTACGACCTTGATGCCGTTCGAGAGTTCCCACTTGACGATGCCGAACTCGGGCTTCTCCGACGTCTTGACGATGGATCCGCCGGGAGGGAGCGTGTCCATCAGCGCGCGGTCAGGCGTGCTGTCCAGGTAGGCCGTCAGCGTCCTCGACACGGCGTTCTTGATCACGGCCGCCAGCGTCGGGCCGTCCGGCACCGCGAGCCCTTCCTTCTTCGGCGCGCTGACGACCACGACGCGGCTCCGCCCGGCCTCGTCGCCCCATCCTTTCGCCTGGGCATCGACCTCCGCCAGCGTGATCTCGGGAACGAAGCGCTGGTAGAGCCCGTTCTCGTACAGGATGCCGGGAATTGGCTCGCCCTGCGTGTAGCTCCGGACGTACTCGGCCGCGAGAGACGATGATTCCTGCTTGTCCTTCTCGGCGACCAGGCGCTCCACGGAGCGCAGCATGTCCCGCTTCTGCCGGTCCAGTTCGGTCGCGGTGAACCCGAAGCGCACCGCTCGAAGGGCCTCGGTGAACAGACCGTCGAGGCCGCGCTCGATGCCGTCTTCCTTGACGATGGCGTTCAGGGTCGCCGCTTCCTTCGTGCGGACGAACAGGCCGCGTCCGCCGCCGGCGGCCAGGAACGGCGCGTCGGGCTTCTGTGTGAGTTCCGAGAGGCGGCGGTTCAGCATGCCGACGTAGAGCTGCTGGACGATTTGCTGGCGGTAGGCGCCCACGGTGCCCTGCTCGCGGACCGGCAGCTTGTCGTACACGGCCACGCTCGTCGCAGGCGCCTCTTTGTCGGTGGCGATGGCGAACAGCGTGTCGGCGTGATCCGGCACCGGGTAGGCCGGCCGCGGCCTGGGTGACACGGCGCTGGGGATCGAGGCGAAATGCGCTGTGAGCAGCGCCTCGACGGCGGCCTTGTCGAAGTCGCCGACCGCGATGACCGCCATCAGGTCCGGGCGGTACCAGTCTTTGTAGAACTGCTTCAGCCGGTCGTGGGTGAACGTCTCGATGGATTTCGTCGTGCCGATCGGGATGCGCCCGGCGTAGCGCGATCCCGCGAGCAGGATCGGGAACTGCTCGTCCTGCATCCGCGCGCCCGCGCCCCGCCGGGAACGCCACTCCTCGACGATGACGCCGCGTTCCTTGTCGATCTCCTGCGGGTCGAGACTCAGGTTGTGCGCCCAGTCTTCGAGGATGAGAAACGACTTCTGCAGGACCTCGGGCGTATCGGTGGGTATCTGCAGCTGATAGACCGTCTCGTCGAAGCTCGTGAACGCGTTCAGGCTCGGCCCGAAGCGCATCCCGATCGACTCCATGAACGAGCCGATCTCCTGCTTCGCGAAGTGTTTCGTGCCGTTGAACGCCATGTGCTCGAGCATGTGCGCCAGCCCGAGTTGATCGGCGTCCTCGAGGACGGAGCCGGCGTTCACGACCAGGCGCAGTTCGGCCCGGTTCTCGGGCTTGTGATTGACCCGGATGTAGTAGCGCAGGCCGTTGGCGAACCTGCCGACAGTGACCAGCGGGTCGACCGGCAGTGTCTGCGTCAGCGGCGCGGCCGATGGCGCCGCGGTGGACAGGGTCTGTCCGGCGGGCGGTGCCTGGCTCTTGATCGTCTGCCCCTGCGCCGGCGCTGCGGCAACAACGCCCCATCCGGCCGCGAGCAGGATGGACAGGAAGGCAGTCAGCGCGAGCGCCACGACGCGGCGGGTGCGGGTCACCATGGTGCGTGTCTCCTCGGAACACGATAGCGACGACTGCGGGATCGCGAAAGCGAAGCGGGCGGTCGTGCCGGTCCCGCCGGCGGCATGGTATCGTGTCGGCGACCTCGCAATGAAACGAGCTCTGCCAATCCTCGGGATCGTCCTGCTCTTCGTCGTCGCCGCCGTAGTGTTCGTCCAGCGGTCGCATCACGAGATGTACGACTTCGAGGTCTACCGCGTGGCGGGCGTCCGCGCCGCCGCAGGCGAGACGCTCTACCGCGAGTCGGACGGCCACTGGCAGTTCAAGTACCTCCCGGCGTTCGCCCTCGTCGTCGCGCCGCTCGCTCAACTGCCGCCCGTCGGGGCGAGGGCCGTCTGGTACTTTCTGACCCTTGTGCTCGTCATCGTGCTCGTCAACCGATCCTTGGCGCTCCTGCCGGGTCGACGGCGGACGGACGCGTTCCTCGTGTGGCTCATCATCCTGTTCATGGGGAAGTACTACGCCCGCGAGATCGGGCTCGGCCAGGGCAACGCCCTGATGGCCGTGCTCGTGCTGGCGGCGGTCGCTCTGTGGCGCGGAGGCCGTGACGCCCTCGCAGGGGCGCTGCTCGCGGCCGCCACCATCGTCAAGCCCTACGCCATTCTGTTCCTGCCCTACCTGGTGGTGCGCCGCCGGTGGAGCGGCGTTGCGAGCTTCGTCGGCGTGATCGCGGCCGCGCTCGCCGTTCCAGTGCTGCGCTACGGCTGGGCGGGCAACCTGGCCGAGTTGCACGGCTGGTGGACCGTCGTGACGGCATCGACCGCGCCGAACTCTGGCGGGCCAGGACAACGTGTCGATTGCCGGCATGTTCGCCGCGTGGCTGGGTCTCGGTCCGGCCACCGCCTGGCTGGGAGCCGGGCTGTCCCTGGTGCTCGTGCTCGCGTGCGCCCGCGCCATTCTTCAGGGATTCAGGATGGCATCCCCGGAATACCTTGACGCGGCGCTCCTGCTGTTCGTCATCCCCCTGCTCTCGCCGCAGGGCTGGGACTACGTCCTGCTCGTCTCGACGCCCGCCGTGATGCTGCTGCTTGACCGCCTCGACGAACTCGACAAGCCGTCGCGCTGGCTCCTGTTCGCATCGCTGGCGCTCGCGGGCCTGACGCTGTGGGACGTCCTCGGCCGCGAGCCGTATCGCCAGTTCATGATGTCGCGCATCGTCACGCTCGGCGCGCTGTTCCAGGTGTGGCTCGTCCTGCGGCTGCGCGCGCGCGGCGCGGCGTAGACTCTCAGGCGGGCCGCGCCGCGATCTACCGCGGCCTCGCCCCCGGGCGCTGCACATTGAGCCTCGTCACGCGAAACGGCGGATGGGTGATCGGTGAACTCGAGGCGGCGGGGAATCAGCGGGTACGCCCGGAGACGCGTGCAGCCATCCTCGCATGGCTGAAGGCGGCCCGCCTGACGCTCGACTCGACTGCCCCGCAGCGACCCACCGGGTAGCCGCCCGGATGCGACACTGGTAGACTGGCTTCCCCGATGGCCGCACTCGCCACTCCGGTTCCGGCGCGCGCCGAGTTCTCCAAGCCAACGCGGCAGCTGCAGCGGACACCCCTTGCCGAAGGCGCGGCGGCGCTGCCGTGTTAGTCACCGCCGGGACTGCCATGCCGAGTGAACCCGGCGTCGAGGCGGCGCGGCGCGAGTATTGGGATGACGTCGGCCGCCGATGGCTGGCCGAGCGCCCGGATTCACTCTGGCGCCAGTGCAGCGACGCGATTCACGCCAGGTGGCTCGATCGCGTGGCCGCAGATGTCGAGGGCGGGCGCATCCTGAAGACCGACCTGTTCGACGAGGCCATCGGTGGCGGCCTGGCGGAGTGGTTCGAGCGTCACGGCAATCGCCTGCTGGGCTGCGATCTCGCCCGGTCCACGGCCGCAGGCGCCGCCGCACGGCACGCGTCGATCGCGGCCGTCGCGGCTGATGTCCGGCTCCTCCCGTTCCCGTCCGGCGTATTCGACGGCGTCCTGTCGGATTCGACGCTCGACCACTTCGAGCGGGAATCGGACATCCAGGCGGCACTCTGCGAGATCCGCCGGGTTCTGCGTTTGGATGGGATCTTGCTGCTGACGATGGACAATCCCCGGAACCCTCTGGTGTGGCTGCGCAACCTGCGTCCCGCGTTCTGGAACCGGGTCGGGATCGTGCCCTACATGGTGGGCGCGACGTGCAGCCTCAGGCGCTTGGAGCAACTTCTCGTCGCGACTGGTTTCGCGGTCGAGGCAAGCGGCGCAATCCTGCACTCGCCGCGCGTGATCCTGGGGCCCTTCTGCCGCTGGATCGAGCGGCGCGAAGCACGCGCGGAAGCGCCGGCGTGGTTGCTGCGCTGGGTGCGTTGCTTCGAACGGCTGGGAAGTCTGCCGAGCCGCACGCTGACGGGCCATTTCGTGGCGATCAGGGCCCGGGCGGCGAGGCCGGCAACAGGAGCGGGGGCGCTTTCCCCGTAACGATCATGGCAACGGTTCACGTCAACGGCATCACGATCTACTACGAGCTGCACGGGCCCGCCGGCGCGCCGGTCCTGGTCCTGAACAACGGGATTCTCATGAACGCCGCGGGCAGCTGGTTTCCCCAGACTCCCGCCTTCGCGGCGTCGTACCGCGTGCTGCAATACGACTGCCGCGGCCAGGGACTCTCGGACCACCCGGCGAGCCCGTACTCGATGGCGCAGCACGCCGACGATCTCGCGGCGCTCTTCGACGAGTTGGCAATCCCTGATGCCCACGTGCTCGGGATCTCGTACGGCGGCGAGGTGGCCCAGGCGTTCGCGCTGCAGTATCGGCCATGCGTGCGCAGCCTGATCCTCGCCGACACGGTCAGCGAGGTCGGGCCGGAGTTGCGCCTCGGCATCGAGGGATGGAGGGCCGCCGCCCTCGCCGGCGACCCGGACCTCTTCTACCTGGTGACGGCGCCCTGGAACTTCTCGCCGGCGTTCATCGCGACGCACCCCACACTGCTCGAGGCGGCCCGCGCGCGGTATCGCGACCTCGACATGCGGGCCGTCGCGCGGCTCTGTGACGCCTTCGCGGGTGTCGACTTCACCGCGCAGCTTCGCGGACTCGACGTCCCCGCCTGCATCATCGTCGGCGACTGCGACATCCTGAAGGGGCCGCGGTACGCGCGGATTCTGCAGGAGGCCATCCGCGGCAGCCAGATGCACGTGCTGGCCGGCGCGGGCCACGCGTCGTCCTGGGAGTCCCCTGCCGAGTTCAACCGGATCGTGTTGGAGTTCCTCGACGCGCGGGAGACGACGAACCGGCGGGCGTGAGGCCCGGCGCCCCCGGGGGCTGAAGAGCCCCCGGGCTACAACGGCTACCGTCCGCGGATCATCCGGATGCCGTAAACCGCTGCCACCTCACTGCCCGGCGCGGCCTGGAACCGCACCGTCACCTTCCGCCTGCCCGAGACCGCGCTCGCGGGGATCGGGTACTCGACATCGTAGAATCCGCCCTGGCGTTCCGGGCTCTGCCGTTCGACGACCTGGTCGCCGATCTTCACGCCGTCGACGAGCAGGTCGAAGGTCCGCCGCTGCCGTTCGTCCTGGCGGTACGTGACGACGAGGGCCATCGGCTGCGACGAATCCACGGGCAGATCGAAGGACATCCACGCCGTGGCCCGCCTGCCGTAGCGGCCGTCTGCCTGGACGGGCGTCAATCCCTCGCCCTGCTGGTTGAAGTCTCGTTCGGCCTGCATCTGGCCCGGCCGGACGAAGGCCACCGTCGCCGCCTCGAGCTGCTGCTTCGCCTCGGCGGCCGCCAGCATCGCCGCCGACCGGGCCTTCCACTCGTCAGGCTTCAACACGTCCCAGTACGCTCCGTAGAGCCGGTGGTGCAGCTTGTAGAACGGCGTGAACTCCAGATCGCGGTCGCGTCCGACGCCGATCGTCTTGAACACCCCGGGCATGCCGGCGAGCGGCGCCATCCACTTCGCCACCGAGCGCTCGGACGTGACGAACACCGGCACCGTCGGCAACACGGCCCCGGGCGCGTTCTCTTCTTCCTCGTCGCCGCGGGGCCTGATCCGTGCGGGGACGGGCCCCAGGTCCCCTGCGAGCACCAGCGGGCCCCAGAGGAACGCTACGCGGGCGGGATTGTCGGGCAGCGGCTCGATCCGGAGCGTCTTCGGCAGGACGAAATCGATACGGTCGCCGGTGTGCCAGGTCCGCGCAAGTTCGACGTAGCTGCCGGGAGCCGCCGCAGCCGTGACAGGCACGCCGTTGACCTTCACGCGGAAGCCCTCGCCTGCCCAGGCGGGCCTCCGCAGGGCCAGCGTGAATGCCCGCGGTGAGCCGACCGTCAGCACGAGCGATGCCGTGTCGCCCTCCGGAAATGTCGTGTTCATCGCGAGGCGCACGCCGGCGGCCTTCCAGTCGGCTGTCGACGGCGCGTAGATGTTCACCCAGAGGCGGTCGCCGGACTCGTAGTAGATCCCGTCGCCGTGCAGCGCGTGGCTTTCCATGCCCGACCCGACGCAGCAGGTGAAGTCGCGCGTCATCCGTTGGTACTCGCGCGCCACGCTCTGCCCGACCGGCACCATGTAGCACGTCGTACCGTCCTCGGGGTCGATGGATCCGAGGATGTGATTGAAGAGCGCGCGCTCGTGGAAGTCGGCGTACTTGACGTCGGGCCGCATCGCGAACAGCAGGCGCGTCATCTTGAGCATGTTGTAGACGTTGCACGTCTCGGCGGTGCGCCCCTCGATCATGCCGTCCAGTTCGTCGGGCGGCCCGAAGTACTCGTTGCGGCCGTGCCCGCCGGTCGCGAAGCTGTGGTGCAGGGCAACCTCGTCCCAGAAGAACGCCGCAGCCGTGCCCTCGGCCGCGTTGCCCGTGTAGAGGTGCCGCACGAGCGCGCCGAGCAGCTTCGGCACCTGGGTGTTGCCGTGCTTGCCCGCGAGGATGTCCTCCCGCCGCGCGAGCGGATCGAGGATGGCGCGGTGCGTGAAGCGATCGGAGAGCGCCAGCCAGCGTGTGTCACCGGAGTCGGCGTAGAGATCGGCCGTCACCTCGTTCATGCCGCCGAACTCGGTGGCCAGCATCTGCTGAAGCTGCGCGTCCGTGAGCCCGGCGAGGATGCCCTCGGCCCACGCGGCGTACGTGATCTCGACGTCCAGGGCGGTCCTGTTGCCCGTGTAGCGGTACGCGTCCCGCAGGCCCGCGTAGATCTTGTGCAGCACGTACCACGGCGACCAGAGGCCGTTCAGGTCGAACCCGTCAGACGTGATCGTGCCCTTCGCGAGGGCCTGGAACAGGGTCTTGGCGGCGACGCCGTCCTTGTCCAGCTGCGCGCCGATGTAGCCGTCGCCCTGCGCGTTCTGGACGGCCTTCAGCTCGGCCACGAGGTAGTCCGCGCGCGCCTTGAAGCGCGGGTCGCCCGTGGCGGCCCACATCAGGCTGACGGCGGAGAGATAGTGCCCGGCGATGTGGCCCGTCAGCTGCCGTCCGGCGCCGTCCCAGCCGCCGTATCCTTCGGCCTTTGGCTGAAGCCCAGCGGCCTTCCGCAGGAACGCCATCATGCGATCCGGCTCGAGGGCGAGCAGGTACTCGGCGTCAAGGTCCTGCGCATGCTTCAGCGGCCCGCCGGTCAGCCTGACGTCACTGAGCGGCAGCGCGCGGGCCTGCGGCGTCACGGCCATCTTCGCGGATGAAGCCCTCGGTACGGCGGATCGCGCAGACACCTGGACCAATGTGGCGCCGCACAGCACCACGAGCGCCGGCCACCTCGATCTCATGTTGAGCTCCGGGCGGGCAAGAACCGTCACGAGACCGTCTGCTACTTCTTTTGCGGCGCGGCGGGCGGGGTCGTCGGCGCCGCGGGCACCTTCGTGCCGATCGGGCCCTGCTGCTGCAGCCACTCCGCCGGCACGGTTCGCTTGTCAGGCGTCGTGCGCGATCCGCCGTCCTGGTAGTCGGTGACGAGCTTGTCGGCGAACGCCCACCACGTCATGTAGTTCTCCTGCGCGACGCGGTTCGAGTAGTCGCTGATGAACGTGCGCGCCCGATCGGGATCCGTCTTGTACAGTTCCAGCGCGACGTTCTCGATGACCAGCTGATCCGCGAACAGCTTGCCTTCGACCTCGGCCTGCTTTGCGCGGACGTCCTGGATCATGCCGCGCCAGTTCAGGTTCGACCAGTTGCCGATGAAGTTCGACGCCCAGTACGCGGAGTTGCGGTCGAACCGGTCGCGGCGACCGATCTCGAACGCCGTCGGCACCTTGAGGTTTCCGGCGTAGAACGGCGTGAACACGGACGTCTTCGCATCGTCCGGGGCGAACCAGGCGAGGCTGCCGATCCACGGCGGCATTCCGGCGCGGGCCTGCAGCACGACGACGTACGAACACTGGTGGACGGCGACCATGCGCTCGACCGGCATATAGCCCTCGGCCGGCTTGTAGTCGCGCGGCAGCGCCCAGCGGTTCGGCGAACCGAAGGGTCCGGCCAGCGGGTTCTTCGTCTGGTCGAAGGGGGACCCCTCGTAAATGTCCCGGTGAATCGCCATCAGGTCCCGCTTGGTGACCTTCTTGTCGGGCTTCACCGAGAACGGCTGCTCCGCCGCCCACGGGTCGAGCTTCAGCGACGGCGCCAGCAGGCTCAGCACGCGCCACTCGCGGCGGTTGAAATGCGGCGCGCCGGACATGCCGAACGCGCGGTTGAAGAGGAACGGCTCGCCCCTCTTCCACCACCCGTTCTTCTCGGCCACGTCGTACACGTTCTTCGAGTACATCGTGAAGTTGGGGTCGTCCGTGAGTGTCGTGATGCGGGAGACGTTCGCCGACACGCCCACTTCGCCCGGCGGAATGCGCTTGGCCGCCCAGACGGCCCCGATGTCGGTGGCGCCGGGCCCGAAGATCTCGAACTGCCAGACCTCCTTCGCGTCTCCGACCGTCAGGCACTCGCCGCTGTCGCCGTACCCGTACTTCTCGGCGAACTCGCCCATGATCTGGATGACTTCGCGGGCCGTCGATCCGCGCTCGAGGGCGAGACGCTCGAGTTCCATGATGTCGAATTGCCCCTCGTCGCTGTAGAGCTCGCGCCGGCCGCCGATCGTGGTCTCGCCGATGATGACGCCCTTCTCATTCATGAACGGGTACGAGGCGTCGTAGCGCGTGAGAGTCTGCGCCACCTGCGGGATCTCGCCGACCTTGTGCTCCTGGAACTGCGGCGGCTTCTCCTCGCCCAGCCCGCCGCCCTTCATGACGTCGCGCTTGGCGCCGGTGGGGTACGCCTTGCCGGGCACCACCTTGATCCGGATCTCGTAGCCGCCGTCGCACGAGTGGCTGGTCAGCGTGCCGTCAGCGGACGCTTCCGGGCTCGTGGGCACCGACGTGCAGGCCTCGCACGCGTTCTCCCAGACCTCCTGAGACACACCCTCGGGCCTCGGCCACCCGCAGATCTTCTTCCCATAGATCGGCGACTGGACAATCTGCTGGCCGTCCTGCCGCGCCGCGTCCTGCGGGCTGGCACTCCCTGCGGCACCAGCCATCAACACGACAAGTCCTGTGAGGAACCGTTTCGTCATCCGCACGGGCATTCTCCTTGGCGGCCGGTCGGCCCGGCCTCAGCAGGGCGAGGGTATCACGAAGCCGGCCGCTTTGTGGCCGGGCGTCCTTGCCGCGCTTGTGCGCCGGCGGGGGTTTCCGCGACAATGAGACGGGCCGGTTCGCCGGGCGGACCGACCGCGCCGTGCCAGCCGGCCGGTTCCACCCCCGAGGACACGTATGCAACTCAAGCGGCTCCATCCCGAGGACCTCGATCTCATCATCAAGACCCTGAAGGAGTTCACCGAGCGGGAGGCCCCGCTCGACCGCCGGTTGAAGTGGGACGAAACCGACACCTGCCCGGAAGCTGTCGTCCGCGCCATGCTCGGGCCGGGCGTCGGCCTCCACCTGGTGTTCCTTCCGGAGGAGCACGGCGGGATGGGCGGCGGCGCGCACGACGTCTACCGCCTGTCCGAGGAGTTCGCGAAGATCGACCTCGGCCTGGCCACGGCGATGCTGGCCGTCGCCCTGGGGACGGACCCCATCCGCGTCGGGTGCACCGAGGCACAGAAGGCCCGGTGGGTCCCCCGGATCGCGGACGAGGGCCTCGTGGTCGCGTACGGCGTGACGGAGCCCGAAGCCGGATCGAACGTCCAGAACCTCAAGACCGAGGCGGCGCGCATCACGGACCCGGACGGGCGTGTGACGCATTACCGCCTGAACGGCGTGAAGCAGTTCATCTCGAATGGCTCGATTGCCGACCTCTACACGATTCTCGCGAAGGCGCCCGACGGCCCGACGTTCTTCGTGGTCGAGCGCAACACGCCGGGGCTGAGCCCGGGACGCCACGAGATCAAGCACGGCATCCGGCTCTCCGACACGGCGCAGGTGATGCTGCAGGACGTCGTCATCCCCGCCGCGAACATCGTCGGCGAGCGCGAGGGCGAGGGCCTGAAGCAGGCGAACGAGGTCTTCGGCTTCACGCGCCTGATGGTGGCGGCGTTCGGCCTCGGTGCGGGACTGGCGGCCCTCGGGAAGGCCATCGCGTATTCGAAGCAGCGGCGGCAGTTCGGGACGTTCCTGGCCGAGAAGCAGGGCTTCACGCACAAGCTGCTCGTGCCGGACAGCGTGCGCCTCGCCGCCGCGCAGGCGTACATCGAGTACGTCGCCGAGCTGCTGGACAGCGGGAACACCGACCGCCAGGTCGAGGGGTCCATCGCGAAGCTCTTCGCGACGGAGACCGGCAACACCGCGGCGGACCACGCCGTGCAGGCCCTCGGCGGCTACGGGTACTGCGTGGATTTCGAGGTCGAGAAGATCCGCCGCGACGCCCGCATCCTGACCATCTACGAAGGCACGTCGGAGATCCAGCAGAGCATCATCGGCCTCTTCCGCATGCGCGAGACGGTGAAGAGCAAGGGGCAGTTCTACGGGCGCATGGCGGAGGAAGTCGAGGGCCTCACCGACGCAGGCGGGCCGGCCGTGGCCCGCGCGGCGAGATTCCTCGCCGAAGCCACGCAGGTGGCGTTCCGCGCCAAACTGATACGGCAGCAGCACATCTCCTTCGAGTTCGCGATGGCCATGACGGAGGTGGAGACGGCCGTCGCGCTGGCCCGGTCCGCCGCGAAGGACGCGAGCGATCTGCTGAAGGCGCAGTCTCGCATCTGGGCCAGCCAGATCACGCTCGGCGTGCCCGCGCGGATCCTCGCGGCGCTCAGCGCGGCGGGGGGCGTCGGCCCCGAGGACTACGCCCGGCTGCAGAAGCTGGGCGACCTGAACGAGGGGCTCGCGCTCCAGTCCGGCGGGCTCGCCGACATGAACTTCGTCGCGGAACAGATCACCGGCTTCCGGGTAGCCGGGTAGGGGGTCCCACCCGGCCGGGGGCAGACAATGGAGAAGTACCTGAAGCGGCACGAGGCGTTCATCCGCCAGCAGCTGGCGTCGCCTGGCGCGGGCACCGACTGGCAGGCCCTCGCCCGCTTTCACCGGACGCAGATCGGGTACATGCAGCACGAACGCCTGATCCATCTCCTCGTGACGTTGTTCTTCGGGCTCTGCGCGCTGCTGCTGTTCCTCTTCCTCCTGCTCCACCCCCAGGTCGTGGCGACCACCCTGATCCTGCTGGTCCTCGCGCTCCTCATCCCCTACCTCGTTCACTACTTCAGGCTGGAGAACGGGGTTCAGCGGTGGTATCACCTGGCGAACGAGCTCGAACTCCGAGCTGGAGGCGTCTCCGAGCATGATGAAGACGGACCCATCGAGCCCCCTGCCCGCTGACCCGGACGGCCCCGTCCGCTTCGACGTCGCCGACGGCGTGCCGCCGGCCGACCGGGCGGGCGTGCGCGGGCATCCGGCCCTCGGCATCGATGTCGGGTCCGTGAACGTCAAGGTGTTCCGGCTCGACGGACGATCGGCCGGACACGCCGTGGTGGCGCACGACGGCGACATCGAGGCCGCGCTCGATCGCGCGCTCGCGGCGCTCCCGGCCGACGGACCGATCGCGCCGCTCACCGTGGTCACCGGGGGGGCCGGCAGGCGGCGGATCGACGCGCCCGACGTCATCGCCCCCCGGGCCATCGAGGCGGCGCTGGAGGCGCTCGGGCTTCGTCCGCGCGCGGTCGTCTCCGTGGGCGGCGAGGACCTTGTCGTCTACATCCTCGACAAGCGGGCGCAGGTCCAGTCGAACTACGCCGGCAACAAGTGCGCGTCAGGGACAGGGGAGTTCTTTCGCCAGCAGCTCGGCCGGATGGACCTGGGGCTGGAGCGTCTCGACGCGGCGGCCGAGGGCGCGCGCGTCTTGAAGCTCTCGGCGCGCTGCTCGGTCTTCATGAAGTCCGACTGCACGCACCGCCTGAACAAAGGCGAGGCGACGAAGGGCGACATTGCGCTCTCGCTCTCCAAGGTCATGGCCGACAAGGTCGGCGAGTTCCTCATCAGGGCCAAGGTGCGGACGGGCGAAGTGGTGCTCGTCGGCGGGGTGACCGAAAACCGGCACTTCGTCCGGTTCCTGCGCGAGGCGTGGCCGCGGACGCGGTTCGTGATCCCGGCGGAGGCGCGCTTCTTCGAGGCCTTCGGCGCGGCGCACCTGGCGGACGCGCTCGGCCGCCCGCTGCCGCCGCGCGACGAGCGGATCCGACCGGTCCCTCTGCAGGACGGCACCCTCTTCGAGCCGTTGGCATCCGCGGCGCCGCAGGTCACGTACTACCCGTCACGGCGAGGCGCCCTTCGCCCCGACGGCGAGTACATCCTGGGCGTGGACGGCGGATCGACGACGACCAAGGTGGCGCTCATCGACGCCGAGTCGCTGGAAATCGCCGCGGCGTACTACGGGCGCACCCACGGCGACCCCGTGGCGGCGCTCAAGCGCTGCCTGCTCGAGATCCACGCGCAGATCGCCGGCGCACGACCGCGCATCACGCTCGCCGCGACGACCGGCTCGTCCCGCGAGCTGCTCGGCGTCTTCGTCGAGACCGAGGGCGTCTACAACGAGATCATCGCGCACGCGACGGGCACGACCTACTTCGAGCCGGACGTCGACACGCTGTTCGAGATCGGCGGGCAGGACGCCAAGTACGTCCTCCTCAATAATGGCGTGCCGATCGACTACGCGATGAACGAGGCGTGCTCGGCTGGCACGGGATCGTTCCTGGAGGAGTCGGCCGCCGGCGACCTGCGCATCGAGCGGGCGGAGGACATCGGGCCCATCGCCCTCGAAGCCGCGGCGCCGCGCAAGTTCGGCGAGCACTGCTCGGCGTTCATCAACAGCGACATCCGGAAGGCCATCCAGACCGGCGCCGATCGGGCCGACATCGTGGCGGGCCTGGTGTTCTCCATCGTCGCCAACTACCTCAACCGCGTCGTCGGCAACCGGCCCGTCGGCGAGCACATCGCGCTGCAGGGCGGCGTGGCCAAGAACCCGGCGGTGCCGCTGGCGTTCGTGCAGCTCCTCGGGAAGCCCGTGTCCGTGCCCCCGGACCCGGAACTGATGGGCTGCTTCGGCGTCGCGCGCCTCGCCCTGCAGAAGCACCGAGAGGGGCAGCTGCCCAAGGGCCGCTTCGACCTCGTGACGCTCGCCGCCAAGGAGATCGTCACGCTGGGCGAGTTCACATGCCAGGCGTGCGACAACCTCTGCGCGATCCGCAACCTGTCGGTCGACGGCCGTCGCTACCCGTTCGGCGGGCGCTGCTCGAAGTTCACGGGCGCGCGGCGGACGCTGCCCAGGGCCGGACGTGACGCCGGCGATCACGTGACCTGGCGCCACGAGGAGGTCTTCACACGCAGCGTGCCGGATGCGGCGGCCTTCCGGCCGCGCACGGATCGCACGGTCGGCGTGCCGTGCGCGCTGTCGGTCCACTCGCTGTGGCCGCTCTATGCCCGCTTCTTCCACGAGTTGGGCGTGCGCGCGGTGCTCTCGGAGCGCATCGCGCCGGAGGGCGTGGCCCGCCAGGAGAGCAACTACTGCTTCCCGCTCGAGATCGCCCACGGCGCGATCCAGGACCTCGTCGACCGCAAGGTGGACTTCCTGTTCCTGCCGCACTTCCGCGACATGCCGTCGATGGAAGCGGGCAAGGTCCACGCATGCACCTGCCCGCTGACGCAGGGGCTGCCGTACCTCGCCCGCCAGGCGTTCGGCGTGGACGAGAACGTCCTGCGCCCCGTGGTGTCGTTCAAGGGCGGATGGCAGGCTTGCCGGCCGGAGTTCGAGCAGGTGGCGGAGCAGTTGGGGTTCGGCGCCGCGGAGGGCGGCCGGGCGTTCGACGCGGCCGTCGGACAGTACCGCGCCTACCTCGATCGTTATCGGCAGCGCGGGCGCGAGGTGATGGACGAGATCCGGAGCCACCCCGACCGATTGTACGTGGGGCTGTTCGGGCGTCCATACAACGCGTTCACACGCGACGCCAACATGGGGATCCCGCGCAAGTTCACGTCCCGCGGCGTGACGGTGGTGCCCTTCGACATGATCTACGACGAGGGCGCGCCGATCTTCCCGAACATGTACTGGTATTACGGCCAGCAGGACATGAAGGCGGCGGAGATCGTGCGGCAGACCCCGAACCTCTATCTGTCGTGGATCTCGAACTTCTCCTGCGCGCCCGACTCGTTCATGCTGCATTACCTGCGCTGGATGATGGGCCGCAAGCCGTACCTCGTCCTCGAGATCGACTCGCACACGGCCGACGCGGGACTCGACACGCGCATCGAGGCGTTCCTGGACATCATCGACAGCTTCAGGCGCGAGGCGCACCCGGCGCCCCCGGCGCGGCCCGGGCGGCGCTACGAACTGGACGGCAAAACGAAGCCGCCGGCGGTCGTCGACAGGCGCACGGGCGAGCGCTTCGGCCTGCACGATCCGCGCGTCACGTTCGTTTGGCCGTCGTTCGGTGACCTGGCCAGCCAGGCGTTCGTGGCCGCGACCCGCCGGCAGGGCGTCCACGCGGAACACCTGCCGGTGCCGACGGCCCGCTCGACCCAGCTCGCCCGGAACGTCGCGTCGGGAAAGGAG
The DNA here is from genome assembly GCA_963809475.1 of uncultured Acidobacteriota bacterium. Taxonomy (GTDB): domain Bacteria; phylum Acidobacteriota; class Vicinamibacteria; order Vicinamibacterales; family JAKQTR01; genus JAKQTR01. The sequence continues at coordinate 841,151 of CAWEJS010000001.1, read as the reverse complement.
TGCATCCCGGCGCTCCTCGTGCTCGGAGGCGTCCTCGAGTTCGTGGCGTCGCGGCCGCTGCGCCGGCCGGACGAGGCACTCGTCGTGGCCGTGCCCTCGACGCTCGGCCCCTGCCGGACGGGCCAGTACCACGTCTTCTACGATCGGCTGTTCGACGAACTGGGCCTCGACAACGTGGCCCTCTTCGTCTCGGGGGACGACTCGTCGTACGGCGAGCTCGGCCCCGGCTTCGTGCGCGACCTGTGGCGCGCGATTCTGCTGTCCGACTCATTCACCGACATCCGCAGCGGGATTCGGCTCTGCGCGCGCGACGTCGACGCGGGGCTACGCGTGTTCGAGGGCGCCTGGCGCGAGATTCTGGCCGCCATCGAAGCGGGACCGCGCGCGGTGACCGCGGCGCTGGCGCGCGCCGCCGAGGCGCTTCGCGCGATCCCCCGGCATCGGTCGCTGGACGACGTGAAGAAGGTCCTTGTCGTCGGCGAGATCTACGTGCGCCGCGACACCTTCTCGGTGTTCGAGCTGTCCGAGCACCTCATCGCACAGGGCATCTTCCCGAAGCTCTCCGGCATCAGCGAGTGGATCTACTACACCGACTGGGCGCGCGCCCACGAACTGGACGCAGCCCGCGCACAGGATGGCTGGATCGCGGCGCTGCGGCGGGGATCGCTCGTCGAGCGCGCCGCCGTCGGGCTCGAGAGCTGGTGGACGCACCGCGCAGAGCAGGACGTGCGCGCTGCGCTCATGCCCACGGGCTTCCTGCCTGACGGGATGCACGATCTCGACGCCGCGCTCGAGGCCGGCGGCCGGACGTTCGTGTCCCCCGAGCTCCAGAGCGAAGCGATGGTGTCGCCGGCCGTGGCCGGCGCGGCCATGCAGGACGGCTACTCCGGCGTGGCCATCATCGCGCCGTTCGGCTGCCTGCCGGGGCGGGTGATTGAGGGCGTCTACGCGCCGTGGGCCCGCGCCCGCGGGTATCCCGTGATTGCCCTCGAGAACGACGGCCAGCCGTACCCGCCGAACGTCATCTCGCGGCTCGAGGTGTTCGCGCAGAACGTCGAGCGCTACGAGCGGCCGGCCGGCGAATCGTAGAGGTGCCGGCGGATCGCGTCCCGGTACTCCGCGGCCGCCCCGTGGTCCATTCCGTCGCCGGCCACGACGGCCTCGGCGAGCGCCACGCCGACCTCCGCCTCCCCTGCCGCGACGACGGCCGCTCCGGCCCGGCGCAGCGCGTCGGCGTCGCGAAGGTGCGTGCAACGCACGAGGACGCGCAGTTCCGGGTTGAGCATGCGGGCCTGCCTGATGATCTCCGCCGCATCCTCGACGTCCGCGCTCAGCACGAGACTCCCGGCGGTGGCGATGCCGGCTTCGTCCAACGTGCCCGGGCGCAGGACGTCGCCGTAGATGGCCGCCACGCCGCTGGCCCGCAGACGGCGCACGGTGTCGAGGTTCAGATCGACGACCGTCACCGTCTCTCCCTGCGCGGTCAGGAGGCGGTGCACGATCTGCCCGACCGGGCCGAAGCCCACCAGGATGCAGCGCGTCGGGTCGATGGCCGAGCGATCGCCCGGCGGGCGTGCCGCGAGCGGCGCCGGAGACGACGACGACCGGCGGGCCCATCGATAGACGGACGGGTTCAGGGCGATTGAGATGATCGACGCGGCGACGAGGGCGTTCCAGCCGGTGTCGTCGAGCAGCCCGAGGCCGCGCGCCGATCGTCCGAGGATGAAGCTGAACTCCCCCACCTGGGAGAAGGCCGCGCCGACCGGGACCGCAATCGCCATCGGCGTGCCGAGCAGTCGCACGATCAGCAGGGCCGCGAGCGGCTTGACGACGATCACCACGATGAGCACGAGGCCGATCACGAGGGGCGCCGCCAGCAGGCTGCGCGGCTCGAACAGCATCCCGACCGAGACGAAGAAGAGGACCGCGAAGGCGTCGCGCATGGGCACCGCGTCGCCCGCGGCCCGCGCCGCGAAATCCGAGCGGCCGACCGTCAGCCCGGCGAGGAACGCCCCGAGGGCCATCGAGACCCCGAACACCTTCGCCGAGCCGACCGCGATCCCGACCGCGGTGACGAGCACCGCGAGGGTGAACAGTTCCCGTGAGCGGGTCTGCTCGATCCGCTCGAGCGCCCAGGGAACCACCCACCGGCCGAGCACCACCACGACCGCGACGAGCCCCGCCACCTTGAGCGCGGCCAGGCCGAGGGCGGCGCCGGCGGTCCCCGCCGCACCACCGGCCGGGACGAACACGATGGGCAGCAGCAGCAGCAGCGCGACCGTGAGCATGTCCTCGACGACCGTCCAGCCGATCGCGATGTGCCCGATGGTCGAGTGCAGGTCGTGGCGCTCGCCCAGGACCATGGCCATCACGACGGTGCTCGCGACCGAGATCGCCAGACCCAGGATGATCCCCGGGACCCATCCCCACCCCGCGAGGCGCAACAGCAGCGCCAGGGCGACGGTGGACATCGCGCTCTGGATGAGCGCGCCCGGCACGGCCACGCGCCACACGGCGAAGAGCTCGCGCAGGTTGAACCGGAGCCCGATTCCGAACAGGAGGAGGATGACGCCGATTTCGGCGAACTGTTCCGCCACGGCGTGGTCGCCGACGAACCCCGGGGTGAACGGTCCCGCCAGGATTCCCGCCAGCAGGTAGCCGACGATCGGCGACAGCCTCAGGCGCTGCGCGAGATAGCCGAAGACCAGCGCGAAGGCGAGGCCTCCGGCGAAGGTCGTCAAGACGCTGAGGTCGTCCACGCTCCACCCCGGCCTGGCGCCAGACGACGCGCCCTATCGCGCCTTCAGCAATTCGGTCCAGCTCAGCGCCGCGGCGCCGAGGACCGCGGTGTTGCCCTCCGGCATGCCCGACGGGATGATCTTCACGTGTCCCTTGAAGACATTCAGCACGTGCGCGTCCATCCAGCGCCGCGTCGGCTCGAAGATCAGCTCGCCCGCATTCGCCAGCCCGCCGAACAGGATGATGGCCTCGGGGGTCGTGTGCGCGACCGAGTCCGCGAGCTTCATCCCCAGGATCTTGCCCGTGTATTCGAAGGCGGCCAGCGCGATCGGGTCTCCCCTGTGCGCCGCCTCGCTGATCATCCGGCCCTTCAGCTTACGGTAAGGCACGTCTCGGAGCTCGCTGTCCTGCCTCGAATTGCAGAGCATCTCGAACACGGTGCGGCAGATGCCGGTCGCCGACGCGTAGGTTTCCAGGCACCCCCGCCGCCCGCACCCGCACTCGCGCCCGTCCGGGTCTACCGTCGTGTGGCCAATCTCGCCGGCGAAGCCGTCCACGCCGTAGACCAGTTCGCCGTTGGCGATGATCCCGCTTCCGAGTCCCGTGCCGAGCGTGATCACGATGACGTCGCGCATGCCCTTCGCCGCGCCGAACCGCGCTTCCCCGAGGGCCGCCGCGTTCGCGTCGTTCGTGATGACGACGGGAACGTCGAACCGCTTCTTGAAGAATTCCACGAGCGGCGTCACGCCCTTCCAGCCCAGGTTCGGAGGATACTCGACCGTGCCCTTGTAGTAGTTCGCGTTGGGTGCGCCGATGCCGATCCCCACGATGGCGCACTCATCGGCCAGCGGCGCGTGGATGTCGCGGATCGCCGCGGTCAGCCGTTCCACCAGCGACTCCGGGCCGGCCTCCGGGGTCGTGTCGACCGACGACTCGGCGACGCACTTCCCCTGCGCGTCCACGAGCCCGAGCACGGTGTTCGTGCCGCCGATGTCGATCCCGACCGTCACGTCGGTTCGCATGATTACGCCTCCGCGGCCTTCTTGTAGGAAGGCACGTGGCCCTTCAGGCCGTAGTAGAGGATGAACAGGTAGCACAGGATCGGCAGGAAGAACGCGTGGTGGATCCCGATCGTATCCGCGAAGGCGCCCTGAATGACCGGCACGATCGCGCCGCCGACGATGGCCATGCAGAGGATGCCGGACCCCTGCCCGGTGTGCTTGCCCAATCCGTCGACCGCCAGGGTGAAGATCGTCGGGAACATGATCGAGTTGAAGAGCCCCACGGCCAGGATGGCCCACATCGCGACGTGGCCGGAGAACACCATGGCGATCAGCACGAGCACGGCGGCAACGGCGGCGTTGAACGCCAGTGCCTTGCCGGGCTTGATGTACCGCATGGCTGCCGCGCCGACGAACCGGCCGACCATGGCGCCGCCCCAGTAGAACGACAGGTACCGCCCGGCCTCGGCGGCGGGCAGTCCCGCGATGTTCGGCTGGCCGAGGAAGTTCACGAGAAAGCTGCCGATGGAGACCTCCCCACCGACGTAGACGAAGATCGCCACCGCGCCGAGGACCAGGTGCCGGTACTTCCACGCGCTGGGGTGCTGGGAATCGTAGCTCTCGCCGGTGTGCGACTTGGCGTCACCCGATGACGCCTCGATAATGGGCAGCTTCACCACCGCGAAGAACGCCGCGATGACGAACAACGTGGCGGCGAGCCCGAGGTACGGGTTCTGCACGGAGGCCGCCTCCGCCGCCTGATAGGCCGAAAGCTCCGAGGAGCTCATGGTGGCCATCTGCTCGGCGGTCTTTGCCGCAATTGACAGGATCAGGAACGATCCGAAGAGCGGCGCGATCGTCGTGCCCAGCGAGTTGAACGCCTGGGTCAGCGTGAGCCGGCTCGACGCGGTCTTGGGCGGGCCTAGTATCGCGACGTACGGGTTCGCGGACACCTGCAGCAGCGTGATGCCCGATGCCAGCACGAAGAGCGCCGAGAGAAAGACCGGATACGACCGCATGCCGGCGGCGGGATAGAACATCAGGCAGCCGATGCCCGCGGTAATGAGCCCGATCACGATCCCGCGCTTGTACCCGACCTTCTCGACGATGAGGCCTGACGGCAGCGACACGATGAAGTACGCCGCGAAGAAGGTGAACTGGATGAGCATCACCTGCGTGTAGTTCAGCGAGAAGACCGTCTTCAGGTGCGGGATCAGGATGTCGTTCAGGCACGTGATGAAGCCCCACATGAAGAAGAGGGACGTCAGCACCACCAGCGCCGGGGTGTAGTTCGGGGTCTCCGGTGAACCGCCTCGCACCTCCGCCGTGGCGGGTGCTCCCTGTGCCATACATCACCTCCTGCCAGTTGCCGGCTTGTCGTTCCGCCGATTCTATCCCGCGCCGGAGCACGGGCTCGTCTCTAATCCGACCGCGGTCGAATGCCCTACGGAGTCCTGGCCGCGGTATTCCGCTGCCTGGTCATGTAACCGTCCAGCGCCAGATACCGCGCCCGCGCCGAGTCGGGCGCGTCCGCGACGACCGTGTCGAGGTGCATTACCCGCCGGCTCGCCGCCTCGTAGCGAGGCCACGCGGGCAGGCCCGCGCCGTTCGGGTTTCCGGTCCGCGCGAAGTTCGCCCAGTACGCCGTCATCTCGTCGGAGAGCTTGCGATCGGCGGGCTCCCACGGCACCTTCGGCAGCGAAAGGTCAAGGGCGCCGAAGACGTATTCGATCTCGCCGGCGTGCCGCGCGCCGATGTCGGCCGACGTCGCCGGGATCCCCATCACCGTGTTGTCCGGGGGAACCGGGATCTTGCGATCGAACGAGTAGCGGTACACCGGGGACGCGCCCGTCTCGAGGTGCGTCTCAATCCACTTCCAGGTGTTCTGGCCGATGAACAGGTCGCTCGCGAGCGCCGCCGATGATTCGAGCGCGTCCGCGTCCGTCGCGGCCGGATAGACCGTCAGAATCGCGTCGGCGTCGTTCCCGAATCGCTTGCGCACGTCGTCGGTGAACGTCTGCACCGTGGGCTTCTGCGGGCGCAGCGTGACGCCCTGGCGCATCTCGTCCGCGTTCCATCCGGCGAGCAGCGGCACGCGGCTCTGGCGGCCGGCGGCGAAGATGGTCCAGACGTCCTCGGGCAGGAAGTACCCGTCCAGGGCCGGCATGAAGCCCGGCTCCGTCTTGGACGCCGCCGCCAGCAGGTCGGCGGCCGGCTTGGCGCGAAGCGCGGCGAGCGAGCCGGCGCCGAGCGAGCTGGCGAACGTCACGCCCCGCGCCTCGGCGACGGCCAGCGGCACGAGCGGCAGCGTGCCGCTCCCGGCCGTGAAGAACGCGCCGCTCTCGCCGATCGCCCGGTGGAACAGCCCGCGGGCCAGCGGCGACGCCATGAGCGCGCTCACCGAGAACGAGCCGGCCGACTCGCCGAAGATCGTGACGTTGCCCGGGTCGCCCCCGAACGCCGCGATGTTGTCCTGCACCCAGCGCAGCGCCGCCACCTGGTCGAGGAAGCCGTAGTTGCCCGAGGCGTTGCGCCCGGACTCGCGCGTGAGTTCAGTGTGCGCGAAGAAGCCGAACACGCCCAGCCGGTAGTTGATGGTGACGAGCACGATGCCCTTGCGGGCAAAGGCCTCGCCGTCGTGGCGCGGCTCCGCCCCCGACCCGGCCTGGAAGCCGCCGCCGTGGATCCAGACCATCACCGGGAGACGGTCGGCGGCCGTCTTCGCCCTCGTCCAGATGTTGAGGTTCAGGCAGTCCTCGCTAAGATTCGTGAACGAGATGTCCGAGAACATGCGGCCCTGCGTGCACCGCGAGCCGAACTCGGTCGCCGCGAGGACGCCCTGCCATGGCACGACCGGGCGCGGCGCCTGCCAGCGCAGCTCGCCGACGGGCGCGGCCGCGAACGGGATGCCCTTGAAGACGCGGATGCTCGTGCCGCTGATCGTCGTGCCTTCGACGAGGCCGCCGGACGTCTTCACTTGTGCGGCTGCCACGCTGACGGCCGCCATGACCATGATGGCCCCCATCGCCGCCAGCCGGATGCCCGCCCCTCTCATCGCCCGCCTCCCTTCCACGAGTCCCCCGAGTACCGGGGATATGATACCGTTCCGCTGCCGTCCCTGCCCCGGCGGAGGCTCACCGGCTCACACCCACGAGTTCTGGAGAATGCTCATGAATCATCGCAGTCATCCACGCTTCCGGCATTTCCTGCGCCCGGCGCTCGGTGCGGGCGTGATCGCGTTGGTGCTGGCCGCGGCGGCACCGGCCCTCGGCCAGAACCCTCCGGCCACACCGGCGCCCCCGCCAGCGACGCCGGCCCCGCAGGTTCCGCGCCCCACGCCGCCGCCCCAGTTTGTGTCGCCCGAGGTGGCCGCCGACGGCCACATCACGTTCCGCATCTATGCACCGAACGCGAAGGCCATTCGGCTGTCAGCCGGTGACATCCCCGGCATGGCGGGGCCCGGCACTCCGGTGTTCACGAAGGCCGACAACGGCGTGTGGGAGGTGACGATCGGCCCGATCGGCCCGGGCGCGTACCGCTACACGTTCAACGTCGATGGCGTCGCCACGGTCGATCCGCGCAACGCCGCCATCAGCGAATCGAACACCAGCGTGTCGAGCCTCGTGCTCGTCCCGGGGTCGGATGTGTTCGACACGAAGGACGTGCCGCACGGCGCCGTGGCCCTCATCACCTACAAGTCGACGGCCCTCGGCCTGTTCCGCCGCATGCACGTCTACACGCCGCCGGGCTACGAGAACGGCGTGGCGAAGTACCCCGTCTTCTATCTGCTGCACGGCGCCGGCGACAACGACAACGCATGGTCGACGGTCGGCCGCGCCGGTTTCATCCTGGACAACCTGATCGCGACGAAGAAGGCACGGCCGATGGTCGTCGTGATGCCCGCCGGGCACACCCCGCGCGCGGCCGGGAGCCCCGTCGGCCGGTCGGCGACCGAGGATTTCGTGAACGACTTCGTGAAGGACGTGATGCCCTACGTGGAGACGCACTACCGCGTGCTGACGGACCGCGCACATACCGCCATCGCGGGGCTGTCGATGGGCGGGAGCCAGACGCTGGCGGTGGCCGTCCCGCGCCTCGAGCGCTTCGGGTACGTCGGCGTCTACAGTTCCGGCCTGATTGGCGCATTCCCGGAACTGGCCGGGCGCGGCGGCCGAGGGGCGGTCCCCGCGGCAGCGGCCGGTGCTCCTCCACGGCCTGCCGGGCCGCCTGCCATGACGGCCGCCGACTGGGAGAAGCAGTACGCCTCGAGGCTCGACAACCCGGCGCTCAAGAAAGGCCTGCGGCTCCTCTACTTCGCGACCGGCAAGGACGACTTCCTCGTGTCGACGACGGAGGCGACGGTCGCGTTCTTCAAGAAACACGGCTTCACGCCCGTGTACAACAGTTCGGCGGGCGGCCATACCTGGATCAACTGGCGCGACTATCTCGTCGACTTCGCTCCGCAGCTGTTCCGGACGGCGAAATGAACAGGAAGGCGTTTCAAGGAAGGCACGAATGATGAACCCAATCGCGGCGCGCAGGCTCGCGGCGACCCTCGTGGCCGTCGCGTGCGGGACGGCTCTCGGCCTCACGCTTCTGGCCACCGGCTCGTCTCCGCAACGCGCCCAGAAGCCGCAGCCCCCTCCTCCGTCGAAGATCGACACGCTCGTTGCGGCCATGACGCTCGAGGAGAAGGTCGCGATGCTCCACGGCGCAAGCGACCCGCAGTCGGGCGGGCAGGCGGGCTACATGCCCGGCGTGCCACGGCTCGGGGTCCCGCCGCTCCGCCTCGCTGACGGCCCCGCCGGCATCCGGACGGCTCAGCCGGCGACGGCCATGCCGGCGCCGGTCTCGATGGCGTCGACGTTTTCGCCCGACCTGGCAAAGCAGTACGGCCGGGTTATCGGCCGCGACGCCAGGGCGCGGCGCCAGAACGTCGTCCTTGCGCCTATGGTGAACATCGTTCGCGTGCCGCAGGGCGGCCGGAACTTCGAGACGCTCGGGGAAGATCCGTTCCTCGCCAGCCGGCTGGTGGCCGCGGAGATCCAGGGCATGCAGGGCGAGGGTGTCATCGCCACCGTGAAGCACTTTGCCTTCAACAACCAGGAGAACGCCCGGATGTCGGTGAGCGCCGAGGTCGACGAGCAGACCGGGCGCGAGATCGAGCTGCCGGCGTACGAGGCCGCCGTGCGCGCCGGGGTCGGCTCGGTGATGTGCGCGTACAACAAGGTCAACGGTACGTGGGCGGCCGAGAGCGTGCCGCTCATGACCGACATCCTGCGGAAGGACTGGGGCTTCAAGGGCTTCGTGATGTCCGACTGGGGCGCGACGCACAGCGCCGTGCCCGGCCTCAAGGCGGGCATGGAGATGGAGATGCCCTCCGGCCGGTTCTACGGCACGCTCGTCGAGGCCGCGAAGAAGGGCGAGATCGGGGAGGCCGTCATCAACGAGGCCGTGCGGCGGATCCTGACGTCGATGGAGGCCGCGGGGCTGCTGACGATCTCTCCGGCCGCCGCCCCGGTGCCTGAGATTCCGGCGACGTCCGCGGAAGCCAGGGACATCGCCGTTGCGGGCGCCGTGCTCCTCAAGAACGACGGCAACGTGCTGCCGCTCGGCAAGGACGCCCTGCAGTCGCTCGCGGTGATCGGGCCGACAGCGAAGGTGCTCCTCGTCGGCGGCGGCGGCAGCGCGAACGTGCGACCGATGCGGACCGGGAGCCCGCTGGAGATCCTCCGGCAGCGCGCCGGGGCGGGCGCCCGAGTCGTGTACGCCAGGGGTTACGACGTGGATGGCGAGCCGGTACCGGCGGCCGTCCTGTCACCCGCCGCCGTCATCGACATCGTCGGGGTCAAGGCGCTGCCGCCCGGGTCGACCTACAGCTGGAACGGCACGATCACCGTCCCGCGGACCGGCAACTACGTGATGAAGATCCAGACCGTCGGCGGCCGCGGGAGCCTGTCGTTCACGGCGCCCCCGACCACGGGGTTCGGCGCCGCAGGCCAGCGCGGCGCGGCCGCCGGACCCGCGGGGCCACCGGTTCCGGGCCGTGCAGGCCAAGCCGGACCGTCACCGGGCGGAACTCCCGGCACCGCGCCGGGCGGGGCGATGGCCGGCGCCGCACCCGGCCTGGCTGGTCCCGACGCGATTCCCGGGTTCGGCGCGTCGGCTCTGCTGCCGACGTCAGACGGCCTGACGAACACGAGCGTGCCGACCCGCCTGGAGGCCGGCGTCGCGACGCCGCTCGTGGTCACGGTGAGCGGGGGAAGGGGCGCGATGCCCGTGCAGGCCCGCCTGGCGTGGATGTCGCCGGAGATCCAGAAGGCGCGCATCGACGAGGCGGTCGCGGCCGCGAAGGCCGCAAAGATCGCCGTGGTCTTCGCCTATGACGAAGGGACGGAGGGACGCGATCGCAGCTCGCTCTCGTTGCCGGGCTACCAGGACGAGCTGATCGAGGCCGTTGCGGCCGCGAACCCGAGGACGGTCGTCGTGCTCAACAACGGCGCGCCTGTTCTGATGCCGTGGGCCGGCAAGGTCGCGGCCATCCTGCAGATGTGGTATCCCGGACAGGAAGGCGCCGAGGCCACGGCGGCGGTGCTGGTCGGCGATGCCGCGCCCGGCGGCCGCCTCCCGGTGACGTTCCCGAAGCGCGCGGAGGATGCGCCGACGTTCCCGCCGGAGCGGTACCCGGGCGTCGACGGCAAGGGCGCCTACTCGGAGGGCATCTACGTCGGCTACCGCTGGTACGACAAGCAGAACATCGAGCCGCTGTTTCCCTTCGGGTACGGCCTCGCGTACACGACGTTTGCGTACTCGAAGATGAGCGTCCGGCCGGCAGGTGACGGCTACGACGTCACTTTCACGGTCACGAACACGGGCACGCGTGAGGGTGTCGAGGTGCCGCAGGTCTACGTCGGCCCGCCGGCGAACGCGCCGGCGCCGATGGCGATGAAGAAGCTCGCCGGGTTCGAGCGCGTCACGCTCGCGCCCGGCCAGGTCCGCAAGGTGACCGTGCACGTGGGCGCACGCGAGCTGAGCTACTGGTCGACCGCCAGCCACGCGTGGACGGTCGCGCCTGGCCGCCGGACGTTCATGGTCGGCGCATCGTCGCGCGCGATCACACTGCAGGCGCAGGTGGGAGTGCGCGCCCGCCGCTAGTCGATCATGCCGGGGGGCGCGGGCCGCGCACGACCCGTGCCCCTCACAGCGCCCCCGGGGACGGACGCACGATGGCTCGTACATTCTGTCGCTTCGCCCTGGCGGGCGCTCTGGCACTCGTTGGGATCCTGCCCGCCGCCGCGCCCTCGTGGGCGCAGTCCTCCTACTACATCGGCCGCCTGGTCGATCCGAAAGCGGTCCACCTCGAGACGATGGGGGCGGTCGGTGACGGTATCGCCGACGACACCTTCGCGATCCAGGCCGCCATCGATCGCGTGCAAGAGACGGTAGGCCAGGGCATCGTGTTCGTGCCGCCAGGCCGGTACCGCCTGACGAAGACCGTCTACGTGTGGCCGTCGATCCGGCTGATCGGGTACGGCACGAAGCGGCCGGTGTTCGTCCTGGCGGCGAACACGCCCGGGTACCACGACTCGAACGCCGAGAACCAGATGGTGTTCTTCGCCGGGGCGCGGCCCCGGTCCATGGGCGCACCGGGCGCGGCGGGCGGGCGTGGCGGGCCGGGGACCCCTCCGGCGGTGATGTCGGCTGGTGCCGGCCGCGGCGCACCGACGGGCGACCGTCCGCCCGACTCCACCCCCGGGACCTTCTACTCGGCGATGAGCAACATCGACATCGAGATCGGCGAGGGGAACGCGGGTGCGGTCGGTGTCCGCGGTACGTACGCGCAGCACTGCTTCCTCGCGCACATGGACTTCCGCATCGGCTCCGGCATCGCGGGCGTGCACGACACCGGGAACGTCATGGAGGACGTACGGTTCTTCGGCGGGCAATACGGCATCTGGACGCGCACCCCATCCCCGGGCTGGCAGTTCACGGCGGTGGATGCGTCCTTCGAGGGCCAGCGGGAGGCGGCGATCAGGGAGCGGGCGGCCGGCCTGACGCTCGTCCGTCCGCATTTCCGGAACGTGCCGACAGCGGTCTCCATCGACGCCGGCTTCCACGACGAACTCTGGATCAAGGATGGGCGCATGGAGGACATCTCCGGCCCGGCCGTGATCATCAGCCTGGAGGACAATCCGCGGACTGAGATCAACATGGAGAACGTCGTCTGCCGCCGGGTGCCGACGTTCGCGCTGTTCCGCGAGAGCGGGAAGAAGGTCGCCGGGCCGGCGGAGATCTATGAAGCGAAGGTGTTCTCCCACGGGCTGCATTACGCCGACATGGGCGCGCGGCCGGTGACGAAGACCATCTTCGACGCGATTCCGCTGAAGGCGATGCCGGACCCCGTGAAGTCCGACCTTGCGCCTCTCCCGCCAGGCCGCACCTGGGTCAACATCCGCTCGCTTGGCGCGAAGGGCGATGGCGCGTCTGACGACACGGCGGTGTTCAAGAAGGCCATCGCCGAACACCGTGCCATCTATCTGCCCTCGGGGTACTACGTCATCAGCGATACGCTGGTCCTGAAGCCCGACACGGTGCTCGTCGGCCTGCACCCGCTGGCCACGCAGATCGACCTCCTCGACAGGACCGACGCCTTCCAGGGGGTCGGCCCGCCGAAGCCGATGATCGAGGCGCCGAAGGGCGGCACGAACGTCGTCATCGGCATCGGCCTGTATACGAACGGCATCAACCCGCGCGCCGTCGCCGCGAAGTGGATGGCCGGCGCGAACTCGATGATGAACGACGTGCGATTCCTGGGCGGGCACGGCACGAACAACCTCGATGGCACCCGCGCAAACCCCTACAATAACAACCGGACCGCCGATCCCGACGCCGCCCGGCGATGGGACGGCCAGTACCCGAGTCTCTGGGTCACGGATGGCGGCGGCGGGACGTTCTTCGACGTCTGGACGCCGAGCAGTTTCGCGCAGGCCGGCATGCTGGTGTCGGACACCTCGACGGAAGGCCGCGTCTACCAGATGTCGAGCGAGCACCACGTGCGCTACGAGATCCAGTTCCGCAACGCCGCGAACTGGCGGGTCTATGCGCTCCAGACCGAGGAAGAGCGCGGCGAGGGCGGTCTGGCCTTGCCGCTCGAGATCGACAACTCGCGTGACCTGACCTTCGCGAACTTCCACCTCTACAAGGTCATCAGTTCCTACCAGCCATTCCCCTGGGCGGTGAAGGTGACGGACTCGACGAACATCCGGTTCCGGAACTTCCACTGTTACAGCAACAGCAAGGTGGCCTTCGACGTCGCCGTGTTCGACGAGTCGCACAACGCGGAGATCAGACAGCGCGAGTTCGCGTGGCTCACGATGTCGGGCGCGGCGCCCGCGCGGGCCCCGAGGAGGCCGTCTCCGGTCCTCGAAGCCGGCGCGACGGTGCGGAGACTCGCGGGCGGGTTCTTCAACATCTCAGGAGGGGCGGCGAATCCCGCGGGCGATTTCTACTTCGTCGACGCGTACCGCCAGCGTATTCACCGGTGGGACGTCGCCACCAGCCGGTTGTCGACGGTGCGCGACTCGCCCCTCGACCCCATCAACCTTGCGTTCGACAAGGCAGGCAACCTGCTGGTGGTCTCCTACGGCGGCACCGGCACCGTTTACGCGTTCAAGCCCGGCTCCCTCATCGATCAGATGACCCTCGTCAAGCCGGTGGACGCGGCACCGCGGCCGAGCCTGACCGCCGTGCGCGCAGTGGGCGAATGGCGCGTCAGCAGGGACGTGGCCACGGGCATGCCCACGGCGAAGACGTTCCACTACCTTTCGCCTGACGGCACCACGTTCATTTCCGCCGGGAGCGACTTCACGACCGGCGCCTCGTCGTGGGGCATCAAGAGCGCCGACCTGCTGCGCGGGTTCGGCCTGGCTTCCGCGGCGCCCGGCAAGCCGTTCTACGTGACGAGCGAGGCGGACGTGACGACCTGGCGGGGCACGCTCGGCCCTGACGGCAACTTCACGGACTTCAAGGTGTTCGTCCAGCAGGGAGGCGAGAGCGTCGCGGTGGACACGGCGGGGAACGTCTATCTGGCTGCCGGGGAACTGTACGTCTACGACCCGCAGGGGAAGCTGATCGAGACGATCGACACGCCCGAGCGGCCGATCCAGATCGTGTTCGGCGGCAAGGACGGCCGCACACTCTTCATCACGGCGCGCGGTTCGCTGTATAGCGTGCGCACCCGGAACGCGGGGCGCTGATCAACACGAGGTGCAGACATGAAGTCGAACAGGCGTGAGTTCTTCGAGACCTTGGGGGCCGGCGCGGCCGGGTTGACCATCGGAACGTCTGCCATCTCGTCGGTGTCATGTGCGCCGGCCAAGGCGCCCGTCGTCGAGGACGGGCCCGTGCTGCAGGTCGGCGACGACATCGCGGTGCTCGACACGACGTACGGCAAGGTCAGGGGATACGTCCTGAGGGGCATCAACCTCTTCCTCGGGATCCCCTACGGTGCCGACACGTCCAGGGCGAACCGCTTCCTGCCGCCCCAGAAGCCGAAGCCCTGGACGGACATCTTCCCCGCGCTCTGGTGGGGGAACTCGGCCCCGCAGAACATGGACAACCGGTACGCGAACAAGTACGCCTCGTTCCGGGATCGCTGGAACTACGACGACGTGAGCGAGGACTGTCTGCGGATCAACGTCTTCACGCCGGCAATCAACGACGGGAAGAAGCGCCCCGTGATGTTCTGGATCCACGGCGGCGGCTTCACCGCCGGCAACGGCATCGAGCAGGACGGCTACAACGGCGAGAACTTCGCGCGGTTCGGCGACGTCGTCTTCTGCTCGATGAACCACCGGCTCGGCCCGCTCGGGTTCACGAACCTCGCGGGCGTCGGCGGCGAGAAGTTCGCCGCATCCGGCAACGTGGGCATGCTGGACCTCGTCGCCGCCCTCGAGTGGGTGCGCGACAACATCGCGAAGTTCGGCGGCGATCCGGGCAATGTCACGATCATGGGCCAGTCGGGCGGCGGCGCGAAGGTGACAACGCTCACCGCGATGCCGGCGGCGAAGGGGCTCTTCCACAAGGCGGTGGTCCTGAGCGGCGCAGGCACGAAGTCCGGCGAGAAGGAGTACTCCGAGAAGCTGGGCTCCTACGTGCTGAAGGAAGCCGGCCTGAAGCCGGCCGAGATCGCCAGGCTGCAGGAAATGCCCTGGAAGGACTACTACGCCATCGCGACGAAGGCGCAGCAGAAGCTCACCGCCGAGATGGCCAAGGCGGGTGGCGGACCGGCAGGCCTGCGGCGCGGGTTCAGCCCCGTCGTCGACGGCGTCGTCCTGCCGCAGCACCCGTACTTCCCTGACGCCGCGCCGACGGCGGTCCAGGTCCCGATGATCATCAACTCGACGTTCAACGAGCAGTCGCCCAGCTCGTTCGACGCGTCACTCGAGGCGATCACGCTCGACCAGGTCGTCGAGAAGGTGAAGGAGCGGGCCGGCTTCGGGGCCGGGTTCGGGGACAAGGCCAGGGAGGTGGTCGACGCCTACGCGAAGGCGTTCCCGGACATGAAGCCGATCGACATCTGGACGCTCGTGAGCAGCAATCGACAGGGCGTCGTGATGCTCGCCGATGCCAAGGTCAAGCAGCCGGCGCCGGTGTTCGTCGGCTGGTTCGGGTGGCATCCGCCGCTCTTCGACAACCGGCTGCGGGCCTTTCACTGCCTCGACATCTGCTTCTGGTTCTACAACACCGACCTGATGCTGAGCCACACCGGCGGCGGGGCGCGGCCACGGAAGCTCTCGACCCAGATGGCCAGCTACCTGTTGCAGTTCATGAAGACCGGCGATCCGAACGGCACGGGCCTCACGGCCTGGCCGAAGTACACGACGGCCAACGGGGAGGTCCTGATCCTCAACGACACGTGCCAGGCGAAGAACGATCCTGACCGCGAGGCGAGGAAGGCGCTGCCCACGACGTAGTCCATCGGATCACTACCTGGGCGTGACCTTGACGTCCACGGGAATCCCGTTCCGCACGCTCTGGGTGACGACGCAGAAGTCCTCGAAGAGCTCCTGGCAGCGCTCGAACCTGGCCGGGTCCTGGCCTGCGGCGAGTTCGGGCTCGATCGCCACGTCGATGCCGGCGATGCGCAGGCGCCCTTTGTCGGACCGTGCAAGGCGCACGGTGACCTTGACGTCGGTACCGCTGACGTCGGTGCGCGAGCGCCGCAGGCAGAACAGGAGGCTGGCCGCCAGGCAGTGGCCTACCGCCGCGCCGAGCATCGCCGACGCGTTCGGCCCGTGTCCGGATCCGAGCGGAGGCGGTTCGTCGAGCGGGATGGGCGCGATGTCGGGGAACTTCTCGAACGTCGCCAGGAACTCGTAGTTCTCCTTCAGCGTCAGCGAAACAGGGTTCGTTGTTTCATCAGCCATCGCACCCCTCCACGGGATCAAGCGGACTCTACTGGAGTCGCCAGGGAGGATCAACGGGTCCGCGAGCGGCGCTCCTCCATGGGAGGACAGACAACCGGCCCGTCCACCGCGTGTCCCCCGAGCACCGGTGTGTGCGATCATCCGGGTGTGATGGGAGCGCACCAGGCGGTTCTCGGGGTTGTGCTGCTGGCGGCAACCGTCGCCGGCTCCGTGTCGGCCGGAGCCTGCTCGCGGCAATCCAGCGTGGTGGTCTCCCCCGCCGAGTTGCTGGCGCGGCGGGCCCGCTACCCGGCCCATTGGTGGTCGGCAGTCTCCGCGGAGCGCGCACCGGCCTGGGAGATCCTGCCCCAGGCTGCCGGGCCGGGCAAAGTCATCGTGTCGAAACGGCACGAACTCGGCCTCCTCTCCAACTTCGGCGCCACGCCATTCACCTTTCGCGGGAAGCGGTACGCCAGCGTCGAGGGCTTCTGGCAGATGATGCTCTACCCCGAAGGCCCCGGGGATCCGCGCGCCGTCTTCCCGGGGCTCGACTGGGCCTGCACGCGTGAGCAGGTCGCGCAGATGACGGCATTCGAAGCCAAGCACGCGGGCGAACTCGCCGAGCAGAACATGGCTCGGATGGGGATTGGGTGGGTGTCGTTCGAGGGGCGCCGGTTTGAGTACCGGCCGGTCCGCCCTGGCGGACACTACGCCCTCATCGCGGCAGCGATGCGCGAGAAGGTCCGGCAGAACCCGGAGGTCAGGAAGGTGCTGCTCGCGACAGGCGATCTCGTATTGAAGCCGGACCATCACGAGGAGCCTGACGCTCGGGCCGCGTGGCGCTACTGCGACATCCTCATGCAGATCCGCGGCGAGCTGCGCTGACCGGGCGCACCGGCGCCGTCCTCACCGCGTGCCGGGACGCTCGCCTCACTCGCCCGGTGCGACGTTGAAGGCCAGCGACGCCGGGTCGAAGGCGAAGTCCCCGTAGGTCAGCTCGCCTTCGGGCGGATGCCAGGTCGCCTGCCCGCGGGTTGGCAGCCGCCGCCCCGAGGCGTCCTGAAACCCGGCGATGGGAGTCGTCCAGCGGCAACGGCTGACCTTCGTGGCGTCCTTCGGATCCGAATAGAAGCGATCCGTTGTTTCGAAGTCGACGGGCGCGCCGCGCTCATCGATGACAACGCGGGCCTTGACGGTCCGGCCATGGTCGCGGAAGGACACGTCGAAGGCGTCCGCATCGACCGCCGTCCATTCGACCTCCGGGACGAGCAGCATCGACGGCGCGATCATGATGCCGTCGTTGAGGTAGGTGACGAGCTCGCCAATATCGTAGGCCTCTCCCGTGCCGTCTCCGATCGTGAACAGATCGAGTGGCCGGATGAGCATCCGGCCGTGACCGTTCGCATAGGTGTCGCGGCCGATAACGGGGAGGATGCCGAAGAAGCGCAGGCGCATGTAGAAGACGCGCGCGAGCGCGAGCCGCGTGTCGTATTGCCAGGCCTCGCACGCCATCCACGGTTCATGCAGGGATCGCCTGAAGCGGCCTGTCAGCCTCAGTCTGAACGACCAGTCCCGCGGCCGGCCGACGACACGCATGAAGCGCAGATAGCGGCGCGCGGTCTCCGGCAGCACGTCCAGGTCGGCGTCCGTCACCGCGGCGGGATTGACGCCTGGCCCAGGGCCCGCCGGCAGGCCCATCGCCGCGAGTTCCCGCATGAACATCGTGCGCATGATGGTGTCTCCAGGTGGTGCACGCCGGCGCTGCCGTGGCGCCGGTGGCGACTCACTTTACCAGGAAGATCCGCAGCAGCAGCGGCACGATCACGATGGCCCCAGTGACCTGCAGCCCGAGCGACCGGCTGCGGAGGACGACCGCGCCGATGAGCACGGCAATGAGCGCACAGATGATCCGGTAAACGAGCAACAGCGAGATCACGACAGCCACCTCCCTATCTGGGCCGACCATACCAGCATCGACACCGCCACGAGCGCGATCGCGGCTGCCGGGAGGACGCAGAGCCGAAGGACACGCCGGCGGTCCGGGACGCCGAGCGCCTGCGCGGCGAGCGTCACGGCGATCGCCGCCGGCAGCATCAGATCGCCGAGCGCTGCCAGCGCGGAGAGCGCCGCGGTCGTCACGACCTCGCCCCGGCCGAGCATGGACAGCAGGAACGGCACGCCGAGGACCGACGCGGAACCGAACGCCGAGACCGCGCCGAATGCGGGGATGCTGACGGCGGCCGCGCCGACGAGCGCCCACGAGGGCGCCGCCAGCATCAGCGCCACCAGCCACCCGCGCCCGCCGGTGACCGTCATCACCTGGATGAACGCGCCCACCCCCGTCAGGATGCCTGCGACCGGCAGCACGTCCTCGGTCGCCTTCAGCAGCGAGCGCGTCACGCCGAAGCGCCGCGACGCCGCAATCGCCACCGCAGCGGCGGCCAGGAAGGCCAGCGGGAGGCCGTAGTCGGGCACGGCTTCCGGCCACGCGCGTGGGGCGGTCATCAGCACGACGGCGGCCATCGGCGCGACGAGCGCCCGCCAGAGGGGCATGGGCGGTGCCTGAGGCAGGCCCGCCGCCGGGTCCGCCGGCACCACACCCGTGGCCCGGCGCCGAAGCAGCGGCCATCCGAGTCCGTAGACGACCACGACGGCTGCAGGGAACGACGCGAGCGCGAGCGGGGCCGCGAACCCGGCGTAGGGCAGGTCGATGCCGCTGCCGATGATCATCGCGGGAATGTTGATCGGCGGCGCGATCATCCCCAGCACGCCTCCCATCGCGATGATCGCGGCGGCCCGCTCGGCGTGGAGGCCCAGCGCGACCAGCATCGGGCCGACCAAGGTGCCGGTCGCGAGCACCGACGCGGTGGACGATCCGGTGATCATCCCGGGGAACATCACGATGCCCATCAGCATCGGCAGGAGCAGCGCGGGCCGCCGCCCGAGACGCTGCTGGACGAACCCGACGATCGCCGCCAGCGCTCCCCCGTCGGCAAGCGCCCGCATGAAGATCATCGCGGTGACGATGACCAGGATCGGATCGAGATAGGAGAACGCGCCTTCGATCAGGTGCCTGTGCGGGAGGAGGTCCCCGTTGGCGGCCGCGCCCAGCCAGGCGGCCATGAGGAGCGCGACCCCGATAGGCCACCGCCGCCACACCGCCAGCGCCGCAAAGCAGGCGAGCATGATCGCCAGCGTCGCCGGCTCCGCCCATCCGTCGGGCACGAGCGTGGGCAGGCCAGCCCCCGTCATCGCGGCGGCTCCAGGAACGCGCCGAGCCCGCGCGAGACGAGGGACTGGTAGTCGGGCACGCCGGTCACGTCCAGCGCGAGCGCCGGCTCGACGTCGCCAAGCGCGCCGATGAACGCCATCACGCCGGCCACGTGGCGCGCCACGCGGACGGAGATCGGCCATCCCTCGGCGCCGAACGGCACCGAGAGGCGGTGGCGCCGCGCCGCCGCCTCGTAGAAGCGGTCGCGGCCCGAGACGACGAGCGCACCGTCGGTCCGGCCGCGCAGCCGCCCCTGCGCCGGGTCCGCGGTCTCCATGAGCGCCGCATAGGCGCGCGTGGCGTCGCCCCACTCCCGGTGCGACAGCCCGCCGAGCGCTTCAGGGGACGCCTCGATCCCGATCTCGATGCCGAGGCCCTGCATCCGCATGTTGGCCAGCGCCGCCAGGTCCATCGCCCGCTGGTGGGCGACGATCGTATTGACGACGGGGTACTCGGGGGACGCCTCGTGCAGATCGAGGGCGAGCGAGACATGCTCGCGCGTGATGAGCTGCGTCATGGCGTACGCGATCTGCTCCGTCAGCGTGCCGTCCGGGCGGCCCGGGTACGCCCGGTTCAGGTTGCGCGTCTCGGTGCCGGACAACGTCTGGCCCGATCGCGCGAGCCGGTAGACCTGCGGATCGGGCCATTGGTCGACCGGGTTGGTGGCGCGGGCGCCGTAGGTGAACGAGCGGGGCCCTCGAGGCGTCTCGATCGTGAAGCGCTGCGGGTGGCCTTCCTGCGCGACGTTGTGCGTGAACCCGCTCGCGTTCGCCCTCGGGACGACGATCAGGCGGCCCGCATCGACGCGCGCCCGTTCCACGAGCACGACCGCGGCCAGGTAGCCGGCCGGTTCGTCGCCGTGGGTGCCGCCGAGAACCAGCACGGTGCCGCCGGGTCGGGCGCCGGCGAACACGTAGACGTCCGTGTCGCCGGCCGTCCGGGCCAGCGCGGGGTGGAACCTCGAGAGCCGCCACTGCGCCGTCACGCCGCGGCCGGGCGCGATGCGCTCCGGCGTGCGCATCGACGTGAACACGGGCGCGGCCGCGAGGGCAGCCAGCGCCGAGAGGGCGAGAAGCACCCCGCCGCGTGCAGTCGGAAGGAATTGCGTCATGACGAGCGAACAGGGCCGGCGCGCCGGATGCGGCCCGGATGCGCCCTGAGCATAGCGGCGCGGCACGGAACCGGTCAACGCGCGTGAGGGCCTGGTGCGCGTGTGGGTCTGGCGGTTGCCGGGCGACGGCCGGACACAATAGACTCTCAACGCAGCGGCCCCCCGGAGCAGCGGTCCTCGCCGGGTCAACATGGAGCACAGTCACATGAGCGCGTCATCGAGGCAGGGCTGTCGGCGCCTTGCTCGCGTCCTGGCCGTCGTCGCGCCCCTCGGCCTCGCCCTCCTTCTCGCCGCCGGCGCCGTGCTTCGGGCCTCGGTGGTGAAGAAGCCGGACCTCGGACCCAACGTCCTCATCTTCGACCCGACGATGTCATCGTCCGCGGTCCAGGAGCAGATCAACGCCGTGTTCGCCAGCCAGGGAGGCACGGAGTTCGGGGCCGGGCGCTACGCCCTGCTGTTCATGCCCGGCAACTATGGGGTGGACGTGCCGGTCGGCTACTACACGCAGGTCGTCGGGCTGGGCGCCTCGCCCGACAGGGTCACGATCACGGGAGACCTGAAGGCCGGCCCGGCCAAGGGAAACAGGGCCCTCGTCACGTTCTGGCGGTCCGCGGAGGGCCTGTCGGTGAAGCCGCCGAACGGCGTGCTCCAGTGGGCGGTCTCGCAGGCGGCCCCTCTGCGCCGCATGCACATCCGGGGCGATGTCGTGCTCCACCAGAACTTCGGTTTCGCGAGCGGCGGCTGGATGAGCGACACGGTGGTGGACGGGACCGTGAGTTCGGGGCCGCAGCAGCAGTGGATGTCGAGAAACACCGAATGGGCGGGCTGGACGGGCGCGAACTGGAACATGGTCTTCGTCGGGGCGGTGAACGCGCCCGAGGGCGAATGGCCGTCGCCCGCCATCACCAGGGTCGACAAGACGCCCGTGGTCCGTGAGAAGCCGTTCCTGTGGATCAACGCGCGCGACCAGTTCGTCGTCCGCGTGCCGGCGCTCCGGGCCGACAGTGCGGGCGTCTCGTGGCGGGCCGGCGCGACGCCGGGCAAGGACATCCCGCTGGCCCGCTTCTACATCGCCCGGCCGGCGGTGGACACGGCCGCGTCCATCAACGCGCAACTCGCGAAGGGCCGGCACCTGCTGGTCACGCCGGGGATCTATCACCTCGACGAGACCATCCGGGTCACGAAGCCCGGCACGGTCGTGATGGGCCTGGGCTTCGCGACGCTTTCCGCCGACGGAGGCGTGGCGGCGATGTCCACCGCCGACGTGGACGGCATCGTCATCTCGGGCCTGTTCTTCGACGCCGGGACCGCGAAGTCGCCCGTGCTGCTCGAGGTGGGCCCTGTCGGCAGCAAGGCCAGGCACGCGACGGACCCGGCATCGTTGCACGACGTGTTCTTCCGCACCGGCGGCGCCGCCCCGGGCCGCACCGCCGTCAACCTCGCGATCAACGCGCACGACACGATCGTCGATCACACGTGGATCTGGCGCGCCGACCACGGCGCGGGCGTGGGCTGGACCGACAACACCAGCGCGAACGGGCTGGTGGTCAACGGCGACCACGTCACCGTCTATGGACTGTTCGTCGAGCACCACCAGGAGTTCCAGGTCCTCTGGAACGGAAACGGCGGGCGCGTCTATTTCTACCAATGCGAGATCCCGTACGATCCGCCCGACCAGCCGAGCTACACGAGCGCGCCCGGCACGAACGGCTGGGCCGCCTACAAGGTGAGCGACACGGTGACGAGCCACGAGGCCTGGGGGCTGGGCGTCTACAGCGTGTTCCGGAACGCCAACGTCGTCCTCACGCGCGCGTTCGAGGTGCCGAGGGCCCCGGGCGTGGCGTTCCACCATCTGATCACCGTCTGCATCGGCCCGAACGGCGAGATCAGCAACGTCATCAATGACGAGGGCGGGCCGACGCTGCCCAATGTGAAACGGACACCGAAGGTGACGGACTACCCGGCCGCCGCGCGGTGACGGGTGAGACTGGGAGGAAGAGACGATGACACACGCCGTGCCGCACGAACGCCGGGTGAAGACGCTCCTCGCCGCAAGCCTGCTGGCCCTCGCGCTCGTTCCGCGCGGGGCCGGCGCTCAGGGGCTCGTGAACGCCGCGACCGAGAAGAAGATCGATGCCCTGCTCGCGAAGATGACGCTCGAGGAGAAGGTCGGACAGCTCAACCAGTACAGCAACCCGCTGGACCTGACCGGCCCGCCCCCGACCACAGGTGCGCAGAAGGTGGCGTACGACCAGATCCGGACCGGGCTGGTCGGATCGATGCTGAACGTGAACGGCGCCGAGGCCACGCGCAAGGCGCAGCAGCTCGCGGTGGAGAACAGCCGGCTGAAGATCCCGCTGATCTTCGGCTACGACGTCATCCACGGCTACAGGACGATCTTCCCGATTCCCCTCGGCGAGGCTGCGAGCTGGGATCCGGCGGCGGTCGAGCGGTCGGCGCGCATCGCGGCCACCGAGGCTGCCGCCGCGGGGCTGCACTGGACGTTCGGGCCGATGGTGGACATCGCCCGCGACGCGCGCTGGGGCCGGATCATGGAAGGTTCCGGCGAGGATCCCTACCTCGGCGCGAAGCTGGCGGCGGCGCGCGTGCGCGGCTTCCAGGGCACGGACCTGGCCGCCCTGGACACGATCGCCGCCTGCGCGAAGCACTACGCCGCCTACGGCTTCGCCGAGTCGGGCCGCGACTACAACACCGTGGACATCTCGGAGAGCACGCTGCGCAACGTCGTGTTGCCGCCGTTCAAGGCCGCGGCTGACGCCGGCGTGGCGACGTTCATGAACTCGTTCAACGAGATCGGAGGCATCCCGGCGACGGGCAGCGTCCACCTGCAGCGCGACATCCTGAAGGGCGAGTGGGGGTTCAAGGGTTTCGTCGTGTCCGACTGGGGTTCGATCGGCGAGATGATCCGCCACGGCTACTCCGCGGATCTGGCCCAGGCCGCCCAGCAGGCCATCACCGCCGGCAGCGACATGGACATGGAGGCGCGCGCCTACATCGGCAACCTGGCCGCGCTCGTGACGTCCCGCAAGGTGGACGTCACGCTGGTGGACGATGCGGTGCGCCGGGTCCTGCGGGTGAAGTACGCGCTCGGCCTCTTCGACGACCCATACCGCTACTCCGATGCCGCCCGCGAGAAGGCCGCGACGTTGACGCCCGCCAACGTGGCCGCGGCGCGCGACGTGGCCCGCAAGTCGATTGTCCTGCTGAAGAATGACGGCATCCTGCCCCTCGACAAGGCCGTCGGTACGATCGCCGTCATCGGGCCGCTCGCCAACGACAAAGACGCGCCCCTCGGCAACTGGCGCGGGCGCGGCGAGGCCAACTCCGCCGTCTCGCTCCTGGAGGGCGTGAAGGCGGCGGTGTCGCCAGGCACGAAGGTGATCTACGCCGAGGGCGCGAAGCTCATCACGGGCCAGCGCTCGTTCCCCGCGCCGTCCGTCTACAACACGAGCGACCGCTCCGGGTTCCCGGCGGCGGTGAAGGCGGCGCTGTCGGCCGACGTCGTGCTGCTGGCGATTGGCGAGGACGCCTTCCAGTCGGGCGAAGGCCGCAGCCAGGCGGATCTCGGGCTCAAGGGCCTCCAGGACGAGCTCTGTAAGGCCGTCGTCGAGGCCAACAAGAGAGTCGTCGTGGTGCTCTCGAGCGGGCGGCCGCTGACGATCGGCCACATCGCGGACGCCGTTCCCGCGCTCGTCGAGACCTGGCAGCTCGGATCGCAGTCCGGCCACGCCATCGCCGACGTGCTGTTCGGCGACTACAACCCGAGCGGCAAGCTGCCCGTGTCGTTCCCGCGCATGGTCGGCCAGGTGCCGGTCTACTACGGCCACAAGAACACCGGCCGCCCGGGCCCGGAGCCGGGCGTGACCTGGTCGCACTTCACCGATGTGTCGAACGACCCGCTGTATCCGTTCGGGTTCGGCCTCAGCTACACGACGTTCGCGTACTCGGAGCCGAAGCTGAGCGCGGCGGAGCTCGCGGCCGGTGGGCAGCTGAAGGTGTCGGTGACCGTGACCAACTCGGGCAAGCGCGCAGGCACCGAGATCGCGCAGCTCTACGTGCGCGACCTCGTCGGCAGCGTGACGCGGCCCGTGAAGGAGCTCAAGGGCTTCGAGCGCGTGGATCTCACGCCCGGGCAGTCGCGCGAGGTCACGTTCACGCTCTCGCCGGCGGACCTCGCGTTCTACACCGCCCGCAACCGGTGGGAATCCGAGCCGGGGGCGATCACGGTGTTCGTGGGCGGCAACTCGCGCGACGTGAAGGAAGCGTCGTTCACGCTGCGCTGAGTCGTGGGGTTCGGCTTCGGTTCGTGCCCCCGGGGAGTGAGCCATGTCCGTATCGAGAGTGAGGTTTGTGTCCGGCTGGGCTGCTCTCGTGCTGGCCGCGCTGGTCGTCTTCGCGGGAGTGGCCAAGGCGCAGGAGGCCAAGCCGGTCTACCGGGATCCCGCGGTGGTCATCGACAAGCGTGTCGACGATCTCGTCGGCCGCATGACGCTCGAGGAGAAGGCCTCGCAGCTCGTCAATCGCACCAAGGCGATTCCACGTCTCGGCGTGCCCGAATACAACCTCTGGTCGGAGGCGCTGCACGGCGTGGCGAACACCGGGGGGGTCACCGTCTTCCCGCAGGCGATCGGGCTCGGCGCGACGTTTGACGCGCCGCTCCTCAAGAAGATGGCCGAGGCGATAGCGGTTGAAGGCCGCGTCAAGTTCAACCTGGCCGAGAAGGCCGGCCGATCGGGCCAGATCTTCCAGGGCCTCACCTTCTTCTCCCCCAATATCAACATCGTCCGGGACCCGCGATGGGGCCGCGGCCAGGAGACCTATGGCGAGGATCCCTTCCTGACCGGCAGGCTGGGCGTCGCCTTCATCACCGGGCTGCAGGGAGCTGATCCGGACCACCTCACCGCCGTGGCGACGGCAAAGCACTACGCCGTCCACAGCGGTCCCGAGCCGCTGCGGCACGGGTTCGACGCCGTGGCGTCGAGCCATGACATCGAGGACACGTACTTGCCGGCGTTTCGCGACGCGGTCGTCGACGGCAAGGTTCGGGTGGTCATGTGCGTCTACAACGCCATCAACGGCATTCCCGGCTGCGCCAGCGACTTTCTGCTGGCCGACACCCTGCGCCGGGACTGGAAGTTCAGCGGGTTCGTCACTGGCGACTGCAATGCCGTCGACGATATCCAGAGCGGTCATAAGTACGTCAAGACGAAGCCGGAAGCCGCCGCCGCCGCGATCAAGGCGGGCACGGACAACGACTGCCTCGTGTCCTTCGGCCCGCAGGCCGGCGGCGCGTCGGAATCGCAGAAGTACCTCGACGCGGTGAAGCAGGGCCTGCTGCCCGAGTCGTTCGTCGACACCGCCGTGAAGCGGATGATGCGCACGCGCTTCGAGCTCGGGCTGTTCGATCCCACCGCGACCGTCAAGGCGGCCCAGGTGCCCGACTCGGCGCTGGACAGCACCGAGCACCGCCAGCTCGCGCTGAAGCTCGCGCGCGAGTCGATGGTGCTGCTCAAGAACGACGGCGTCCTGCCGCTCGGAAAGACGCCGAAGTCGATCACCGTCGTCGGGCCGCTCGCGGACTCGTCGCGCGTCCTCCTCGGCAACTACAACGGGACGCCGTCGCGCTCGACGACGGCGCTCGACGGCATCAAGGCGCAGTTCCCCGGCGCGAAGGTCGTGTTCGAGCCGGGCACGCTGTTCCTCCGGCCGAACGAGCCCGTGCCGGCGTCCGCGCTGACGACCGACAGGGGAGCGCCGGGCCTGAAGGCAGAGATCTTCTCCAGCGCCGAGTTCACCGGCGCCCCGGTGGAGACGCGGACCGATCCGCAGATCGCCGTCGGCAGGGGGTTCATGGACATGATCGGATCCATGTCGGAGGCGCCTCGTCCCACGCGCTGGACCGGCTATCTCACGCCGGCGGTATCGGGGATGCACGTCCTCGGCGTGGAAGGGTTCGGGAACCGCCTGTACCTGGATGGCAAGCTGGTCATCGACCCCGGCCCCGGCTTCCCCTCCGGGCGGAGCACCTCGGAGATTGCGCTCGAGAAGGGCCGCAGGTACGCGCTGAAGGTCGAAGCGAGGCAGGATCGCTTCGTGCGGTTGATCTGGCAGCCTCCGATGTCCAACGCGTTGCAGCGCGCCGTCGATGCCGCGAGGCTCGCCGACGTTGTCGTGGCCGTCGTCGGGATCACGTCGGACCTCGAGGGCGAGGAGATGGGCGTCAACATCCCCGGCTTCACGGGCGGGGACCGGACCAGCCTCGATCTGCCGGCGGACGAACTGGCGCTGCTCGGAGCCGTCAAGGCGACCGGCAAGCCGCTCATCGTGGTGCTGATGAGCGGAAGCGCGCTGGCGGTGAACTGGGCGGACCAGCAAGCGAACGCGATCCTGCAGGCGTGGTATCCGGGGGAGGAAGGCGGCACGGCCATCGCGGAGACGATCGCCGGCGTGAACAATCCGGCCGGCCGCCTGCCCGTCACCTTCTACAAGGGGGTCGAGCAGCTCCCCGAGTTCACGGACTACTCGATGAAGGGCCGGACCTATCGCTACTTCGACGGGCAGCCGCTCTACCCGTTTGGCCATGGGCTGAGCTACTCGAGCTACTCGTATTCCGACGTCAGGCTCTCGAAGACCGCGCTCGACGCCGGCGAGCCGCTGACGGTCGAGGCACGCGTGACGAATACCAGCGCCCGCGAGGGCGACGAAGTGGTGCAGGTCTATCTCGGGTTCCCGAAGCTCGCGGGCGCTCCGAAACACGCATTGCGCGGCTTCACGCGGGTCCACCTGAAGGCGGGAGAAGCCCAGACGGTGAAGTTCACGCTCGCGGACCGCGATCTGAGCTATGTGGACGAGGCGGGGAGCCGGCTGGTCGGGGCGGGCAACTACACGCTGACCGTTGGCGGCGGCCAGCCGGGCACGAAGGCGGCCGTCGCGACCGCGACCTTCGCGGTCAAGGGAGCGAAAGGGCTGCCGAGGTAGGCACCAGGTCAGGCGCGACCCGGGCTCAGACTCAGACGGCGGACCTGCGGCGCGACCTGAGCGTCGATGGAGCGGCTGCCCAAGGGGGTGGCGTTTGTCGACATGAGTCATGAAATGACCCATAATGAGTCATAATGACTCAGCCTCGGGAGGTCCCGTGACCCAACTGACCGTTCGCGGATTCGACAAGCCGCTGGAGCAACGGATCCGGCAGCACGCGCGGCGCAAGGGGGTGTCGTTGAACAAGGCGGCCCTCGACCTTCTTCGACGGGGCGCCGGGCTGGCGCCGGACTCCCACGGGGACACCGTCGGCGACAGCCTCGACCGCTTCGCGGGTACGTGGACCCGTGAGCAGGCTCGCGCGTTCGAGCGGGCCGTCTCGGTCATGGATCGGGTCGATCCGGGGCTGTGGCGATGAGGATCCTGCTCGATACCAACGCCTACTCGGCGTTCAAGCGCGGCGACCCGGTGGTCGCGGGGAGGATGCGCCGGGCCGAGGAAATCCTGCTCTCGACGGTCGTCGTCGGCGAGTTGCTCTACGGCTTCCGGTGCGGCGCGCGCCTCAAGTCCAATCTCGAGGAACTCGAGGCGTTTCTGGACAGTCCGTTCGTCAGGCTTCTTCCCGTCACCTTCGTGACCGCCGAGCGGTTCGGCCGGATTGCCGCCGCTCTCCGGCGCAAGGGGACCCCGATCCCGACGAACGACATCTGGATTGCCGCGCACGCCTTGGAGACCGGGGCCGATCTGCTCTCGTTCGACGCGCACTTCGGGAGCATCGAAGGCCTGGCGTGGATTGACCCGGGCGCCTGAGTGCGTGGCGCGCGGCTGGCTCGACTCCTCGCAGGCTGCGTCCGTTTCCCACTCGTGACGGAGGTGCACAACGTCATGGCCCGATTCCGACTGCTTGCCGCGTGCGTCGTCATTCTGCTCGCGACGGCGGCTGCCTCCGCAGGGCAGCCTGCTGCGGGGGCCCCGTCCGTTTCCTCAGGCGCGCCGCTCCAGGCGCCTGCCGGCTGGACACTGGTTTTCTCGGACGAGTTCGATCGGCCCGGCGCGCTCGACCCGGCGAAGTGGGGCTACGAGACCGGGTACATCCGCAACAAGGAGGCGCAGTACTACACGTCGCGACCCGAGAACGTCCGGGCCGAGGCGGGCAACCTGGTGATCGAGGGCCGCAAGGAGGCCTACGAGGGCTTCAATTACACGTCGGCGAGCGTCAATACGCTGAGACGGTTCGAGTTCCTCTACGGCCGTGTCGAGGTCCGCGCGAAGTTGCCGACCGGCAACGGCGCATGGCCGGCCATCTGGATGCTCGGCACCAACCGGATGGCAGGTCGGCTGGCCGGCGTGCGGCGAAATCGACATCATGGAGAACGTCGGCTTCGACCCGCTGCGCATTCACGCCAGTGTCCACACGGCCGCGTACAACCATGTCATCGGGACCCAGAAGACCGCGATCGTCTCCGTAGCCGACCCGTCGGCGGACTTTCATGTCTACGCCATGGAGTGGTACGCGGACCGGATCGACATCTTCGTCGACGGCGAGAAGTACTTCACGTTCAGAAACGAGGGCACCGGCTCGAGGACGTGGCCGTTCGACAAGCCGCACTACCTCTTGATCAATCTGGCCATCGGCGGCGGGTGGGGCGGACAGAAAGGGATAGACGACTCGAGCTTCCCGCAGCGGTACCTGATCGACTACGTGAGGATCTACAAGCAGCGGTGAGCGCGCAGTCAGTACTCGATCAGGGCGAGCCCTGGCACTTTCGAGAAGTGCCGCGTGTTGCGCGTGACGAGCGGCGCGTCGTCGATGACGGCGGCCGTCGCGATGAGCAGATCCATCGTGTCGATCGACTTCCCCGACGAGCGGAGTCGTGCCAGCAGACGTCCGTATTCCGAGGCGAACCGCTCGTCGGGATCCTGGACCACGAGCGCCTCGCAGAGCCGGCTGAGGTGATCCAACTCGCCCGGCCGCGCACCGGCGGCGTGCGCCCCGGCCATCAACTCGCAGACGACGTGGACGCCGACAGCCAAAACCTCATCGGCGGGCAGGCCCTCCAGGTAAGCTGACGCCGGCCCGAATCGATCGCGCCGTTGCTCGCGAAGCAGGTCAACAAGGAAGGTCGTGTCCAGGTGGATCACAGCGATGGCACCCTGGCGGCGGACGCCTTTCGCGACTTGATCACCTGATCGACGCCATTCAGCGTCTCGGCCGAGACGGCCGCCTCTTTCAGCGCCTGGCGGAATGCCGCGACGGTCTTGCGCGGACCGAAGTGCGCCTTGATCACCTGCGAGAACGACTGCCCCGGCTTCTTGTGGCGCGCGAGCGTGTCGTACGCCTCGATGTCGATCGTAATGGTCTTAACTGCCATGCACTTATCATGCACTTATTGTCACTGCCAGTCAAACACTCTCCCCAGTCGCCTCGGCGCTCTGATCGGCCCTTACCATCTGCCCCGGTCGATGACCGACTCCTTCGTGATCCTGGCCACGGCGGTCGTGCCCGCCTGCCGCATCACCATCTGCAGTTCGCGGCGGAGAATGCCGAGAGCCGCCTCGACGCCCTCCTGCCCGAACGCCGCCAGGCCCCAGATATAGGGGCGTCCCACACCCACCGCGGTCGCGCCGAGCGCAAGCGCCTTGAAGATGTCGGTGCCGCGGCGGAAGCCGCCGTCCACCATCACCGGCACGCGCCCGGCCACGCCGGCCATCACCTCAGGCACGCACTCGACGCTCGACCGCAGGCTGTTCTCCGAGCGCCCGCCATGATTCGACACGAACACGGCGTTGACGCCGTGCTCAACCGCCAACTCGGCGTCCTCGCGCGTGACGATGCCCTTGAGGACGAGTTTCATGGACGAGGCGTCCTGCACGCGCTTCACGAACTCCCACGTTGGCGGCCCGACCTCGGGCGCAAGCGGCGCAGGCTTGAGGTCCGCGATCATCGGCTTCCGGCGAGTGTCGCTGAGCCCGCCTTCGTGGCATCCGCTGCACGGTTCCTTGTCGCGCCGCTGCGCGCGGGCCGAGGTCAGGCGGTTGCTGCCGCCGAACATATCGACCGTCAGGACCAGCGCCGGACAACCCGCCGCCTCGGCCCGCTTGATCATCTGGCGCGTCTGGTTCCAGTCGTCCCGCCGGTACAGCTGGAACCATACGGGCTCGCCGCGCGCGGTGATGACATCCTCGATTGCCGACGTCGCGGGCGTCGCCAGCATGATCAGGTGCTTTCCGGCTTTCGCCGCACGGGCCACCCCGAGCTCGCCGTCGGCATGGAACGCCTTGTGGCTGGCGATCGGGCAAAGAAAGATCGGGTTGTCACGGGTGGCGCCCAGCAGCGACACCGACATGTCGATCTTGCCAATGTCGAT
The DNA here is from genome assembly GCA_963809475.1 of uncultured Acidobacteriota bacterium. Classification (GTDB taxonomy): domain Bacteria; phylum Acidobacteriota; class Vicinamibacteria; order Vicinamibacterales; family JAKQTR01; genus JAKQTR01. The sequence goes on along the minus strand of CAWEJS010000001.1, from coordinate 810,255 downwards.
CAGCCGGCGCATTCGCAACTGATACCGGCCGAACGCCTCACGATTCGCCCGGAGGGTGGCGTCGTCGTCCGTCCCGGTCGCGAGGTAGCCGAAATGGGCGGGCGACAGGTTCTTCCGCGCGACCGCCTCAAAGTCGAAAACGTCCAGCGCCTCCTTGGCGGACGAGATCAACTCGTCCTGCCGGCAGAACGCCGACAGCCAGTCGCGCGGGAAGCCGATGCCCGCTGCGAGGGGACTGGCGCCGAGGAACCGGAGAAACGCGCGGCGGCTGGCTTGTGCAGTCGGTTGGCTGTGCATGACGAGCTCCGTTGGGAGACGCCGGATTGTACAACCGGACCGCGGAGTCGGCTGGCGGTCTGTCGGCCCCCACGCGGCCGGCTGGGCCCGTTGTCGAGGAATGACGAGGGGCCAGGTCAGTTGTCAGGATCCCCACGCTCGGCAGGGTCCGACCACAGAAGGGCCAATTCGAGGTCGACCTCGGCGAAGGGCTCGGCACGAACGATGGCATCGCCGGCATGGGTTGCGACGAGGACCCAGCGCCCGCCCTCCAGGCGGAACACCTCCAGCGTCCGCGCCAGCGGGTCGATCAGCCATGCGTGGGCCACGGCCTCACGCGCGTAGATCGCGAGCTTCTGCGTCCGGTCCAGTCGCATCGTGGACGGCGACAGCACCTCGCATACCCAGTCCGGCGCGAGCGGAAAGAAGGCCGTGGCAGGACGCCGGGGCAGGCGCTCCCGCTTCCAGCCAGCCAGGTCCGGAACGAGAACGTCGGCGCCCAGATGCAGTTCAGGCTCGTCGATGATCCACCAGCCCCCTGGGCCGCCGCGGCCGAGGTTGTACGGCCCTCCGATGGCCATGCCCAGTGACGATCCGGCGATGGCATGGGCCGGCGCCGGTCTCGGCGACGCATGCAGTTCGCCATCGACGATCTCAGCCACGAGGTGGTCGGGCAGCTTGACGAGGTCGTCGTACGTCGCGGGCCGGTCGAACGGAGCGACTCTCGGCATCGGGCGCATTGTACATCGTCGTCTTGCACGCCCGGTGCCATGTCGTGGCGTGCGGATCCGTGTCGGAATCCGGCCCTGGATCCCAGCAACTTGGATGGCGGGTGGCAAGGACTGCAAGGGGATACCGCCTCGAGTGTCGCGGGATTCGCGATCAGAAGCGCGGACGTTCGCGCGTTCTACTTCGCCTGAACGTTGAAGAGCAGCCTGGCGGCGAGTGTCCCGCCTTCGTGCTCGGACGCGTAGAAGGTGGCATCGACCGGCCCCAGCGGCCGGATCGCCAGTCCGAAACGCTCTGGGCGAAGACCTCACAGAAGGGACCGCGCTGGTTCTCGCGCACGGCCACGGCGCCGGTGACTCCGAACTGCAAGTACTTGCGCGACGCGGCGCCGAATCGCGGCCACGAGGGCAGGCCGGCCCCGTTCGGATCGCCCGTACGCGCGAAGTTCGTCCAGAACGCGACCATCGTGTCCGACAGCGTCCGGTCGACATCGGTGTACTGCCCGGCCTGGCTGCCCGTGGGAAACAGGTTTCCGAACACGTACGGCAGCTCGCTGGAGTGCACCACCGTGGGCTTCGGGGGAATCGCCCGATCGAATTCGTACATCCACGTGGGATTCCCCGCCGCATCGTGCCGCCCGCTCTGCAGCACGGCCGGGCAGCGCATGCTCGTGTCGGCCTGCCACTGATCGTTGACGGTCCCATAGAGGGGGTCAGGCCGGCCCGTGTCCCCGGGGCCCTCCAGTCCATAGATCGCAAGAGCCTTCGGCGCGAGGTCTCCGTACGTGGATTGGATGAGCCGCTTCAACTCGTCAGGCGAGCTCTGCCCCGACAGCTCGATCGCGTTGCTGCCGGCGATCAGGGGCACGCGATGTTGGCGTCCGGCTGCGAACGCCTCGCTTGGCGACTCGGCGAGGAGCCAACCGTCCACGTTGGGCGTGGCGCCGCCCGTGTCGGCCGCCAGCAGCTCGGCCGTCGACAGCGAGCGCAGATAGGCCAGCGCGCCACCCGCCGGCGCTTTCAGCTTCTCGCCGAACCGCTCGCCGGCTCGTTCGCGCTGTGCGAGCGGCGGCAGTGTCCTGCTGGCGCCGCTCTGCAGGATGGCCCGATGGAACAGACCCTGCGAAAGCGGCGACGCCATCAGGGCCGTGGCGTCCGTGCCGCCCGCCGACTGGCCGAAGATCGTGACGTTCGCCGGATCGCCGCCGAGTGCCGTGATGTTGTCGCGCACCCACCGCAGGGCGGCCAGTTGATCGAGGATGGCGTAGTTGCCCGATGAGTGATGGGCCGACTCGCCCGTCAGCTCCGGGTGCGCGAGAAAACCGAAGACACCCAGCCGGTAGTCGACGACGACCAGCACGACGCCGCGGCTGACGAGCCGCGTCCCTTCGTACAAAGGATCGGACGCGCCGGCGCCGCCCGTGTTGCCGCCGCCATGGATCCACAGCATCACCGGCTTCCGGGACTTCGCCGGCCATTCCGGCGTCCACACGTCCAGGTAGAGGCAGTCTTCGACGCCGGCCGAGGCTTCCTTCGCGTTCCATCCGGACGAGGTCTGGGCGCACGGCGGGCGAGACTCACCGGCATCGCGCACGCCTGCCCACGGGAGTACGGGCTGCGGCTCGCGCCAACGCAGGCCGCCGACAGGAGGCTGGGCGAACGGAATCCCCCTGAAGACCGCGCCGGCGCCCCGGCCCGCCAGCATCCTGCCCCGAATCTGCCCGCCCGAGACTTTGACGACGGGCCCCGTGACGGAGGTGGCCGCCGTCACCGAGACCCCGAAGGCGAGCGCGAGAACCAGAAGCGGGCGAAGCGGCGCGCCGCTCTGTCGCGTACGGGTGGAGTCAGCGGCGTAATCAGGCATCACGTGTCTTCCTTCTCCCATCGGCTCATGACCGCGACCTGTTCCTCTACACCCTCTACGGAGACCGCGGTCCTGTCAACGCTCTTTCGCCGGCCTGCAACTGGACGCTGCGCGCCCGTTCGACTACCATCCCGCACGAATCGTCATGGACGCACCCCGCGCGGCACCGGCGCCCATCGTGGTCGCCGGGCACATCTGCCTCGACATCATCCCGGCCCTGACCGAACCGCCGGACTTGCGCCCGGGCGCGCTCGTGGAAGCCGGTCCGGCCGCGCTCTCGGCGGGCGGGCCGGTGGGTAACGTCGGGCTGGCCCTGCACCGCCTCGGTGTGCCGGTGCGGCTCATGGGGAAGATCGGCGGCGACGAGTTCGGCCGCGTGCTCGTCGGCGTCCTGCGCGGCCGCGACCCCCGCCTCGCCGACGGCCTGATCGTCGTGCCCGGGGAAACGACGAGTTACTCGGTGGTGATCAACCCGCCCGGCATCGACAGGACGTTTCTGCACTGCCCTGGCGCGAACAGCACCTTCGGCGCCGAGGACCTCCCGCTCGACAGGCTCGGCGGGGCCCGAATCCTGCATTTCGGGTACCCGCCGATCATGCGCCGGCTCTACTCAGACGGCGGCGCGGAGCTCCGCGCGCTGCTCGAGGCGGTGCGCGGGCGCGGCCTCGTCACGTCGCTCGATCTCTGCGAGCCCGATCCCCACAGCGAGGCGGGCCGCGTCGATTGGGGGCGGTGGCTCGTTCGCGCGCTGCCGGCGGTGGACGTCTTTGCGCCGAGTGTCGAGGAACTGCGGGTGATGCTCGGGGGCGGCGCGCACGAGACGCCCAGCCTCGGCCGGCTCCAGGCCCTCGCCGGCCGCGCGCTGGCGATGGGGCCGGCCATCGTCGCCCTCAAGATCGGCGACCAGGGACTGTACGTTCGCACGAGTCGTGACGGCGCTGCACTCGAACGCCTGTGCGGCCCGCTCGCGCTCGATCCGGCGGTCTGGCGGGACCGCGAGGTGCTCGCGCCGTGCTTCCGCCCGGCGCGCATCGCCGGTACGACCGGGTCGGGCGACTGCACGATCGCCGGCATGCTGGCCGCGCTGCTGCGCGGCGAGGATCCGGTCACGGTCGGGACGAGCGCCACCGCCGTCGGCGCGTGCAGCGTGGAGGCGCCCGACGCCACGAGCGGCGTCCCACGCTGGCCCGACGTGGCGGCGCGCCTCGCGGCCGGTTGGCCGCGCCTGTCCCTCGTATCGGAGCTTGCCGCCGCCACCGGCTCGTGGCGGCGAGACGCCCACGGCACCCGCTTCAACCCCCTCAGCCAGGAGACGCCATGACGTCGCTCGACACGAAGCTCGCCGCCATCCACGCCGACCCGGGCGGCGCGCCGGACTTCATCCTCGCCGACGCCAAGGACGCCGACATGGCGTTCGGCCTGGCCGCCACCGGCGTCGACCCGGCTGCCGGGCGGCCGCGTTCTCTCGCAGAGTTCCGCGATCAGATCCGCGAGGTCGTCCGCCAGGGCCTCGTCGACATCATGCTGATGAGCGGGAGCACGAATGACCTGCTGGCCCGCGAGGAGGGGTTGTTCACCGGCTCAACCGTCACGCCAGCGGTGCGCGCGAACGACTCGACCGACATCCACGTGCTGGCCGGCGCGCCGTACCCGAAGCAGCCGTCGCGACCGTTCCGCACCTCACGGATCGACGAGATCATGCGGGGCGGGACCGGCCTCGCGCTCTACTCGATCACGCCCGCCGGCGACGCCGAGCGCGATGCCGCGGCGCTCGAGGCGTACCGGGACTTCCGCGCGGAGGCCGAGCGGGCCGGCCTGCGCCATTTCCTCGAGGTCTTTTCACCCAACGTGCCCGTACCGATGCCGGACATCGGCCGCTTCCTCAACGACTTCGTCGCCAGGGCGCTCGCCGGCGTCCCCGGATCCGGCCGCCCGATCTTCCTCAAGGTGCCCTACTTCGGGCCACGGGTCATGGAGGAGTTGGTCGCGTACGATCCGCACCTCATCCCCGGCGTCCTCGGCGGGTCGGCCGGCACGACCTACGACGCGTTCCGCCTGCTCGATGACGCCCGCCGTCACGGCGCGCGCGCCGCCCTGTTCGGCCGCAAGATCAACCGGTCCGAGCACCAGTTGACGTTCGTCCGCCTCCTGCGGGCGATCGCCGACGGCCGGATCGGCGCCGCCGAGGCCTGCCGCTCTTACCACGCCGATCTCGCGCACCTGGGCATTCGCCCGTACCGGCCGCTGGACGACGACTTGCGACTCACCGATCCGGTGCTGGCGCGCGACGCCGGCTGAGAAGGGAGATCTGTCCGGTCCCGAGCGGGTTACCGGCTGGTCGGCGTGAGGATGACGATGTGGCCCGCGGTGCCCGGCCACCAGCCCACCTCCACGCCGTCTTCCATCAGCGCGGCGCCGTCGATCTCGGCCACCGCGCGCCCTCGGGAGGTGGAGACCTGGTAGGGCACGCCCGGAGCCAGGCTCACGGGCTTGATGGTCGTGTGCGCCTCGGCGCCGGCACCCCGGAACGCCAGAATGACGCTGGCGCCGGTTTCGCGCACCGAGAGCTGCACCGCGTCCCACGAGGTGCCGGGCGTCTCACTGGCCTGATCGGTCAGCAGCACGAAAACAGGTTCAGGACCGACGTCGCGCAAGCGCTTGTAGAGCGCAATCTCCCGCGCCATGTCCTGGAGGTCGTCTTCGCCGAACTCCGCGCCAACCACGCTCAAGCCGAGCACGCCGGCCATGCGGCTACGGAAGTACAGCGGCATGTCGGCGGCCTGGTGGATCGGCTCCGCCGGGTCGTCCATGACGAACGACAGGAGGTAGCGGGGCGGGAACACCGCGCCCAGCCCCTCGAGATTGTGCCGGACGTGGGCTGACGGGCCGCTCACGTCGTCCATCCAGCCGGCATCGGTGTACTGAAGCATCCCGAGATCGAGCCGGTTGCCGCCCCCCGAGCAGTTCTCGATGGTCAGCTCCGGGTACCGGGCCCGCAATTCGGCGAGTACCTGCGTACAGACCCCGGACGTGCGCGAAGTTCCCGTCCTGGGTGCCATGACCGTGGCTGGTCCGGTCGCAGTTGATCCAGTAGTTGTTGTCCCACTTCAGGTAGTCCGGGCGAACTTCGTCGATGAAGCGAACGAGCTGGCTGAGCACCCATTGGCGGGCCTCGGAATCGCCGAGGCAAATCTGCGCCGCGTCGGCATGGTCGTTTTTGACGCCGGCGTTGTATCGTCCGCCGATCGTCGCCAGGAACCGCTCGCGGGCGAGGCCGGTGCGATTGACGGTCGCGGTGGCGACGCGCTCGGGCTCCACCCAGACGCCGAACTTCATGCCCAGGCTTCGCGCGTAGTCGCCGAGGGGGCCGAGGCCCGCCGGGAACCGCTTGGCGTCCACCGTCCATAAGCCGAGCCCCGTGGAGTAGTCCGACGTCGACGTGGCCCCAGGGCCCCAGCCCGCGTCGAGCACGAACAGCTCCACTCCCAGACTGGCTGCGCTCCGCATCTCGGCGCGAACGGATTCGTCGTCGATGTCGGTCCCATGGGCGAACCAGGTGTTGTAGGTGACGAGCGGGTTGACGGGGCGACCGCGGCGGAGCCCGTTCATGACGAACTGCTGGAGCGCGGCAGTCATGTCGCTGTCGCGGTCCGCAGCGATGCCGAAAACGCCGTGCGGGCTCTCGAACGGCTCCCCTTCCCGCACGGTGGTCGCCGTGGCGCCGGCGGACAGCCGGATGGTGACCATCCCGCGGCGAGCCTGGGCCGTGGCCGAGAGCGCCCACGCGCCCGACCAGATGGCACCGCCGAAGAGCCGGCCGTTCGGTCCGCTGAACCACCACGTCGGGACGGCCGATGTCGCCGACCTGGTGGCTGAGCCCAGCTCGAACGGCTGATCCCGCGACAGGACCTGTTGCTGCTTCGTGAAGTGGCCGCGCCCGCCGGCACCGGAACCAAGGCCGCTGACCCAGTGCGCTTCTTGAACAGGTACCGTGAGCTGCCAGATGCCGATGTCCGAAATCTGGATCCCGTTCGTGGAGTCGATGGCCTCGAAGGTCGACCAGGTTTCGATGGCCGGGGCTTGGGGGTAACAGACGTACGACCGGGTCACCCTGAGCCCGGCCGTCACATCGTCGAAGACCAATGCGAGCCGGACGCCGCCGCGATACCCCTCTACCCGCGCCGCTCGAAACGGGAAGTCCTCTTGACCGGGCGACAGGCGGCGGCCCTGCTGCTGGAAACTGAGACCGGACGCGGGATCCACGGTCCAGGGCGCCTCGGCACCCGGCTTCCCGAGACCCAGCGGGACCAGGGCGCCCGAGGCGTTCAATCCGACCCGGAACGCGATCCCGTCATTGCCGATTGTCCAGGACTGGCCCGACTCGTCCTGGGCGACGTAGGCGTCGCCGATCCCCAGGATGGTGTCGGGCGGCCCCGCCGACACGGACGCCAGCCCGATCAGCGAGAGGGCAACGCTCGCGGCGAGGCGTCCTGGCGCCATCAGAGGACCCATCCATCGTGAGATACGCCGTTCGCGTGTCCGGCATTTCACTTATCGACGGAAACGGCTCGAGGGTTGCGGGGGAACCGGAGCGCGAGGCGGCGGCGCGCAACCGTGTCTTCCGCGGCCTACTTGATGTCGACAAATGCCCCGGCGGGAATCAGTGTGCCGGGGATGACGGTGTTGGAGCTGTCTTGCCAGATCTGCACGCTGGGCAAGACCCTCTTGTCGGCGGTCTCCATGACGACCTCGCAGAGGAGTCCCTTCACGAAGACCGAACCCACAGCGTTGGAATTGTGGCTGGTGAAGCCCGGTTCCAACGTCAATTCCAGGGCCCCTGGCGGCACGGCGGTCTTGGCCGCGCCGATGCCGCACTTGTAGACCGTGACGCGGATCGTCTGCCTCGAGCCGGAATCGTTGACCACCGCCCAGTCGACGACTTTCGCGTCTTCCGCCTCGTCTTCTTGCCCTCGCCTGGCTGCTAGCGGCCGGACAACGCCCACGCCGTGCACGCGGTCTTGAAGTGGAGGCCTGGTGTAATCCCCCCGATCTCGAGCACGTAGCGGCCTTCCCTGCCGACGCCGCCACCCATGAGATTGACCTTGGACGTCCCGGCGGGGATGACCGCGTCGGTGGTCACGTTCACGACCTCCCTCCGCGCGTCGGAGTTCTCTCCGTAACGCGGCTGCCAGCTGAGCTTGATGTCGGCGTTCTTGTGCCGGACCTCGCAGCTCGTATTGAGGATGAACCGGTCGATTCTCTCTCCCGTCTTGAAGACTCCCGGGGCCGTTTGGAGCTCGACGTCGCAGTCCCCCGCGTGCTGCGGCCGGCTCATGTCCTCGAGGTCCTCGATGCGCCACCCCCTGCAGACGGCCGTGTCGACGCGCCGGTGAATCACCCTCTTCCCTTCCGGCGCGCTGGCCTTCAGCTCGGCGATGTACCTCCCGCCTCGAGCCAGGCCGCCGCCTGCGAGGCGCAGCGTGTGTTCGCCCCTTTCGAGCACGACCCGCGACGCGACCTTGACGAGTTCCGGCGGGACACCCGGCCTGCGCTCGTTCTGGATCTCGATGTCGACGGGCCGCGTCTTCTCCGGGCAGCGGTACGTGAGCAGCAAGAGGTCGATCCTCGTGCCATCCGGCACGACGTTCGGGATGGTAGCCAGGTCGCGAAACGAGCATCCGTACTCAGGGGGCTTCTCCGCCGGCCGGGGCGGGCCGCCTCGATTCGTCTGGCCCTGGGCAAAGCCCATCGATCCCAGCGCGAGGATGGCTGCGATGACACCGGCGACACACGCGGTTCCTCTCATCATCCACCTCCCCTTCCGGTTTCGTCCGCGCAACGCACGTTCATCTCCGGTTGCCCGTTCCGAGATCAGACCAGCACGCCGGCCGAATCCAGCCAGGCTGAACCGTACCTGGTCTTCCAGCGACCGGACAACGTGTCGCCAGCGGTTTCTGGTGAGGCCGTGGCGTGATGATACACCGCTTCGCACTCGGCAGGCGGCAGGCGCGCCGGACCGCTCTTGATGGTCTTGAACAACGCGCCGTTCGCGCGGCGCCAACTCAACCCGGCCCGCGCCTCCGCCGCCGCGTGGCCTGCGCGATCCAGCTCGGATTGCGGTTGACGCAAGCCTCGACGGCTCGCTACAGTTCACGCTGGCACCGGAACCTGTCATGCTGGCACTCGGCCCCGGTGAGGTGCTTCCGGGACACGGGCAGGGAGCGCGGATCCCCGGTCTGCCGGAGCGCCCACACGGCGAGGTTCCGCTCACGGAGTGAACTGGCAGGGGCCGCGGGATGATTCGTACTAGACCGCGCGACCGGAAGGTCGGTCTTCTCTTGCCGGTCATCGGTGCGGTGCTCGCCGTCGCCGCCGCGTGTGGTGGATCGAAGGAGACGCCGACAGGGCCGTCTCTTCCGCCGTTGCCGCTCGCCGCGGAGAGCGCGGACTTCCGCTTCTACTATTCACCGGGCGATTCCGTGCAAGTCGACCGTCAGCAGGCGTTTCACGCATGGGCCGTCGAGCGGCTCGGCGTGGTCATCCCCGGCAAGATGAACTATCGCAAGTACACCAGCCGGGACGACATGGGCGCGAGGACCGGGAACTACAACACGAACGCCTTCGCGGAACCGGAGCTCTTCACGATTCACACGCTCGGGTCGTGGGACAACCACGAGACCGTGCATGTCTACACGGCCCTCATCGGCCAGCCGTCGGAGTTCTTCAACGAAGGCATCGCGGTGGCGTTCCAGGTCGATCCGCTGGCGGGTGACTTCGAGCCGCGATCCAACGGCGAACTGCTTCACGACTCGGCCCGGCGGTACCGGCAAGCCGGACAGCTCGTGCTCCCCCTTTCGGGCATCGTCACGTCGTCGGGGTTCCGGGCGATCTCCGACAGCACGCTCAGCTACCGCGAAGCCGGATCGTTTCTGGCGTTCCTGATCACCCGGTTTGGCCTGGACCGCGTGCTGGTGTTCTTCCGAGCGAGCTCCCGCGACGATGCTCTCGCCCTCATCGAGCAGCGGTTCAAACAGGCGTTCGGCGTCACGTTGGGGGCTGCCGAGGCCGAGTGGCTCGCGTTCATCGGGTAGGCGCCGGCGGCCGCGCGAGTGGCCGCGGGCCGAGTGTCAGTAAACGAACGGGATCAGTTTACGCACGCGACACCGGTAGCTCGCGTACTCGGGATACCTCCCGCACAGCCAGCGTTCCTCCCGGGACGCCTTGACGTCAAGGAACACGGACAACAGCATCGCGTAGCCCAGCGTGAGGGGCCCCTGGGTCCAGAGCGCCGATCCGACCGCCCACCAAATCGCCCCGCAGTACATCGGGTGCCGAACGAGCGCGTAGGCGCCGGACTGGATCAGCCTGCCACCGTCCCTGGGGTGCGGAAGCGCCGTGAGGTTCGCCCCCAATCTGGTGGCTCCGGCGATGACCCACAGGATCCCGCCGGCGATCAGGACGGTCCCAACGCCCGAGGTGAGCACGCCAATGGCCGGCGGCCATGCCGGCAGCCCCTGCATCGAGCGCGGGCCGAACACGACCAGCAGGATCAGGCCGACCTGGCCGAGCACGTACCATTCTCCCCGCCCGCCCTTCCACCACGAACCAACCGAGACTGCGCGGATTGCCATGGCTCTCTTTCCTTCCTCAGTCCGCGTAGCCACGCCCAAGACGATAGGCCTCGTCCAGATAGTCACGCCGCTTCTCGGGTCCAACGATGGGCACCGCCCAGAAGTACGTGTGTTCGACGGAGCGGATGCCGGGATAGCGGAAACCCCACGAGTCAGTCAGGCACTCCATGGCGTCTTTCATGCCCTGGTCATAGACTGCCTGCCCGAAGAACGTCGTGCTGATCAGGAGCGCATGGCTCCATCTGCTCGAGCACCGCGTCGGGCACCGAGTCGTCGGCGAAGAATGCGCCGTCGAAGGCCCCGAACACCGGGTTGAACCGCTCGGCATAGAGGTCCGCCACGTCCACCTCATGCCCGGCCTCCCTCAGTCCGTCCTGGAAGCGGTCGAGGACGGCGCCGCAGAACGAACGCCGATCGGGATGCGCGAACACCGTCAGCACTCTCATCGGGCTCCTCCCCCGCAGTGTCATGCTGCGGTACCTGGGAGACGGATCGGCAGGCCTGCGGGTTACATCCCCGGTTCCGGCCGCCGGGGTGTAACCTCCGGGTGGCCACGCCCGTCATGGGGGCGTACGCCCTTGGCAATTGGCATTGAGGCCGCTGGGCTGGAGGATTACGATGGACGAAACGACGAGCGTGCTCGTGTGTCTTGGCGCGGCGGTGGCCGCGAATTGCGCCGACTGCTTTCGCCACTACCATGGAGAGGCGGTGCGGATCGGCGTGGCACCGTCTGAAATCGAGGCCGCGGTGGCTGTCGGTGCAAAGGTGAAGACCGGCGCGCATATCGTTGTCATGAGCGCGGTGGCCCAGGCGGCCGGTTCCGGCGGCCGGCAGCCTGCCCCGGGCGGCGAGTCGACGCGGCCTTCCTGCTGTTCAGGCCAGGGTTGAGCGGCCCATGGACTTCTGGGAGCTCTACGACCGCTACTACTCCCGGGTGCGGGGGTACGCCGCTTCGATGCTGCGCGACGCCGCCGCCAGCGACGACGTCGTCCAGGAGACGTTCATCCGAGCGCAGGCAAATCTCGACGCGCTGCGCGAACCCGAGTGCGTGTCGGCCTGGCTGTTCCGCATCGCTCACAATCTCTGCATGGATCACCTGCGCGCCAGGCGCTCCTCGCGTATCGACCCGGCGGCGGACCCCGATTCCGCGGGCGCGTGCGACGGCGCGTCGGTGCAGCGCGACCTCGAGCGCGGCGAGATGAGCGCCTGCGTGCGCGAGAAGATCGATCGGCTACCCGAGAGTCACCGCGCGGTGATCCTGCTATACGACATGCAGGGTCTGTCCCACCAGGAGATCGCGGATGTGCTGGGGACCGAGGTTGGAACAGTGAAGGTCCGGCTGCATCGCGCACGCAAGAGGCTGCGTGCCGTGCTCGAGGCCGACTGCTTGTTCAACCGGGACGAACGCAACGTCCTGGTCTGTGACCCGAAGCCGCCGCGGGAATAGGCGCAGATCGTACGACGACCTGCGGCTCACCGACCCCGGACTCGTGCACGCCGCCGGATGCGCAGGAACAGACGTCGTGCTCAGCCGGGCTGGAATCGAGGATCACAGGCCCAGGTCCTGTTCGATCTGCTCGAGGCTCCGGCCCTTCGTCTCGGGCACCTTCGCACGCACGAAGAAGAACCCCGCGAAGCAGATAGCGGCGTACACCCAGAAGGTGGCGGCCATGCCTGCCGAACGCTGCAGGATCGGGAACGCAAAGGTCAGGATGAAGCAGGCCGCCCAGAGCGCCGACACGGCCACGGACACGGCGGTGCCGCGGACGCGGTTCGGGAAGATCTCGGCGATGAGCACCCAGGTGACGGGCGCGAGCGACAGCGCATAGGCGCCGAGCGAGCAGAGCGTGAACACGAGGATCGGCAGCCCCTTCAAGCCCGCCGCGTAGGCTGTGCCGAGCAACGCGTGCGAGAGGCCGATGCCGGCGCAGCCAATCAGCATCAAGGTCCGGCGGCCGACGCGGTCGACCAGGGCAATGGCCACGAGCGTGAACACCAGGTTGATCGCGCCGGTGATGACGATGTTGAACATGATGTCGCTGATGCCGTACCCGGCCGACCGGTAGATCTCCTCGGCGTAGTTGAAGATGGAGTTGATGCCGCTCCACTGCTGGAGCACCGCGAGCGCCACGCCGACGAGCACGACCGCCCTGATCCTCGGCTCGAGCAGGGCCCGCAGATCGCATTCCCCCGCCGGCGCCGCCTGCGAGCGTCCGCTCGATCTCGGCCGACGCGTCGGCCGCGTAGGCATCGCCGCCAATCCGGGCCAGCACGCGCCTGGCTTTGTCGCGCGCACCCGACGCCAGGAGCCACCGCGGGCTCTCGGGCACGAACAGGGCACCCGCAAAGAACGCCAGCGACGGGACGGCCACTGCGGTGAACATCCACCGCCATCCCGACGCCACGTTCCACGCCGCGCGCGCCGCCTCGGCGCCGGCCACGCCATCGACCGGCAGCTTGACGGCGATGATCCAGTTGACGACCTGCGCGCCGAGAATCCCAATCACGATCGTGAGCTGGTTGACGGCGACCAGCCGCCCACGCAGGTGAGCGGGCGCGACTTCCGCGATGTACATCGGCGACAGGTTCGACGCCATGCCAATCGCCACGCCTCCGGCGATGCGCCACGCCACGAAAGCCGTGAACGAGCCTGCCCACCCGGTCAGCACCGACGATCCCGCGAAGATCAGCGCCGCGGCGAGCAGCAGTTTCTTCCGGCCGAAGCGGTCGCTCAATGCGCCGGTGCCCAGTGAGCCGATGAGGCAGCCCACCAGCGCGCACGAGTTCGCCCACCCGACCTCGGCTGCCGTCGTGAGGCCGAAACTCCTCTCGAAGAACGGCTTCGCGCCCCCGACGACGACCCAGTCGTACCCGAAGAGCAAGCCTCCCATGGCGGCGACGAGCGAGATCGCCCACACGTAGCCGAGGTGGTAGCGCGCAGTCATCGGTACTCCGCGACCACGTCGAACATGGCCATCAGGTTCTCGATCGGCGTCATCGCCTGGACGTTGTGGATCGAGCCGAACACGAAGCCGCCGCCGGGCGCGAACGTCTCGATCCTCCGGCGCACCTCGTCCCGCACCTCCTGCGGCGATGCCGAACGGGAGCGTCGCCTGCGTGTTCACGCCGCCGCCCCAGAAGACCAGGCGGCTGCCGAACCGCCGCTTCAGTTCCGCGGGGTCCATCCCGCGGGCCGAGCACTGCACCGGGTTCAGGATGTCGAACCCGGCCTCGACGATGGGCTCGAGCAGCGGCTCGATGCCGCCGCAGCAGTGCATGAAGGTCTTCCACGGCGTGTGCGTGTGGATCCAGCCGTTCACCCGCTGCTGGTACGGCAGGTAGAGTTCCCGGTACGTCTTCGGGCTGCAGAACGGGCCGTTCTGCGTGCCGAAGTCCGTGCCGTTGGTCTGGATGATCGCGGCACGGTCGCCGACGGCGGCGTAGAGGTGCGCCAGGTTCTGGAGCGCCACCTCGGTCTGCCGTTCGAACACCGCGTGGATGTAGCCGGTGCGCGTCGCCGTGCTGACGTACCACTCCTCGATGTCCCGGATCCCGCGCGGGCGCTTGAGGCCGACGCCGGGGACCACGGCGATGTCGCCGAAGGTCAGCCCGCCGAAACTGCAGAAGAGCGCGCGATCGGTCGTCGTCCACAGTCGCCCGGCCAGCTCTCCGTAGTGGCGCAGCTCGTCGTCCGCCGGCGCGCGTGAACTCCTCTGTGTTGTCCACGGGATCGAGGCGCGCCTCGTCCAACGGTGCCTGGCGGATGATCGCGTCGAAGAAGTGCCCGCCGGCCGGCATGAGTGCGCTCGGGGAGGCGCTCCGGTCATTCTCCGGCCACTGCCGGAGTTCGCCATTCGCCTCATAGACCGTGTTGAAGTCCACCGGCACCAGCACCGGCGTGCCGTCGGCCAACTGCCACGGCTTGAATCCCGTCTGCGGGAATCCGAACATCGTCCCCGTGCCGTATAGGCTGACGGTGTCGACTCCAAGTGCGGCCGCCAGGTCAGGCGCAACCTCGCCGAGCATCTGGTAGACCTCGACCACCTTCACAGGCGTCCCCGGGGGATCGAGGCTGAGGGCCTGCCGCAGCCTGTAGACGATGCTGACGTGGATGCCGGTCTGGAAGCCGCCGCCGAAATCCACCGGCAGGCAGTCCGGCTCGGCATGGGCGCACGCGGCCGCGATGCGCTCGCGCGACGTCATCGCGTGTTCCGCGGTGCAGGAGATCGTGACCTGTGCGCCGAGGCCGGAGCCTCGGCCTTCATTTCTGATTGAGCCGGCCACATCCGGACCAGCATCACGCCGTGACGGGCCACGCGTGCCGTGTACTCGTCCGCAATCGTGCCGATGTCCTTCCATCTCCAGACGTCGCGCACGCGCTGCCGCCCGCTCACACCGACGTCGGCTGCCGTCACCGTCATCTCGCGCGGTGACTCGGACAGGTTGAACAGTCCTGCCGCAACCGATCCGTCCTCCATCGGCTTGACCAGCACGAACTCGTCGTCCGTCTTCCGGACGATTCTGCCCTGGCGCCCCAGCGGGTCCTGGTCGACGGCAATCACTTCCGCATTGTTGAGAACGTTGAGCGTGAAGTCATCGAGCCGCGTGATGTCGCCCGAGTAGAAGAGCGGGGCGGCCATGAGGACCCACATCGACATGTAGGAGTACTGCTCGTGCCTGGTCAGCGTGGTCGGCTTCGGCGGCTCCGTGATGTTGCGCGCGTTGCCGACGTAGCCGATCAGGATGTAATCCGGGTCGTTCCAGTGCCCCGGCCGCGCGTACTCGGCGTGCTGCGCGTTCATGAACCCGATCGAGTAGAACCCCGGGAGCCGGTCGCCCTTCGCCACCCCGAGGTCGTCCGTGGTCCGCCACGAGTTGCCTCCGACGTCGCCGCCCCACGTCCAGACAGCGCCCATCCCGTACTGGCACAGGTTGAAGACGATGTCGCGAGGCTGCCGCGCGAGGATGCCGCCCATGAGGCGGTAGGGCCTCTGCCGGCGCTCGAGCTCAGGGTCCGGTTTCGGTCGCGGCACCTCGCTGTACGAACACCAGTCGTACTTGAGGAAGTCGAAGCCCCACTCCACGAAGCGGGCCGCGTCCTGCGCTTCGTGCCCGTACGACCCATAGAAGCCCGCGCACGTGAGCGGGCCGGGTGACGTGTAGATGCCCGCCTTCAGCCCCAGCCCGTGGATGTAGTCGGTCATCGCCTTCATGTCGGGGAAGCGGCGGTTCGCGTTGATCATGCCGCGCGCATCCCGCGCCGGGCCCTGTTCATCGGGATCTTCCGACTTCGGCTTCCCCATCCACGCGTCGTCGATGTTCACGTACTGGTAGCCGTGGTCCGCCAGGCCCGACTGGACCATGATATCGGCTGCCTTGCGCATGAGGGCGTCGCCCGGCTTCTCGTAGAAAGTGTACCAGTCGTTCCACCCCATCGGCGGAGTGAGTGCCAGCGTGTCGCCGACGACGATCCGGAACGCCCGTTCGGCGCGTCCGCGCTCGTTGGTCGCGACGATGCTCGTCTCGTAGGCGCGTGCCGCAGGCTCGGCGATGGTCCCGCGGATGACGCCGGTGGCGCTGTCGAGCGTCAGGCCCTCGGGCAGCCCCTCCGCACTGAAGTGCATGGGGCGATCGCCGGTCGCCGGGACGCGGTAGAGGAACGGGCGCCCGGGCCTGGTGCCATAAACAGTCGGCCCGTTGATGCGGGGCTCGCGCGGCGCGGGGGGCGTCAGGATGCCGGGGTCGTCATCGGGCTGGGCCGTGACCGGCAAGGCTCCCTGGCGAGTGGCCGGGCCGCGCTCGTCCGGCGCGCGCGACGCGGCGACGGCGGCACCGGCGAGGAGGAGGACGAAGAGGAGGCCAGGAACTGACGTGTGAAGACGAGGTCCACGTGCCATGTTGGCGGCATTCTATACTCGCGGCGGGCTCTGATGTCCCGCGGGAGTCAGAGCAACTCCGGAGGCATCCGCTCCAGCCACGCCCGGACATCCTTGCGAGGGCGCCGTGCGCGATCACGCGCCTCACTGGCGTCCCGCGCGGAGGTCGATCCGGCGTCTTCGTCGTCTCCGGCGCTTCGCCTCCTCCCCGACGCGCCACGCTTCTCGACCACCGCTGCCTGCGCGGCGACGGAGTGGCCCGCCGCGCGCATCACCTCCGCGGCACCCGCGGTCTTGGCGACAAGCCCCTGCAGTTCGCCGAAGATGGGACACGCGCGATTCGCCTGGTAGAACGCCGTCCGGCCGCGAACGGTGCGCACGATGATCCGAGCTTCCGCCAGGCGCTGAAGTTCGCGTTGCACTCCGCCCTGGCCGCCGCGAAGGGCGCGGACGATCTCTCTGAGGTAGAGCGTCTCATCCGGGCGGGTGAACAGCAAGGCGAGGACCGCCCGCCGTGTCTTACCGAACAGCGCGGACGAGAGCGCCGAGTGATTCGTGTATAACGCACCCATTATGGGTTCAATTGTACCCTAAACGGGTTCATAGCGCTGGCCGGGCGTCGCCGCGTGGGATCAGACGCCGCCGCCGAGGACCTTGTAGAGCGTGACCAGGTTCGCCTGCTCCGCGAGCCGCACGGCGACCAGCGCCTGCTGCGCCGAGAAGAGGGTCCGCTGCGCAACGAGCACGCCGAGGTAGCCGTCCATCCCCGCCTTGTAGCGGGCGTCGGACAGCCGGTAGATCTCCTCGAGCGACCTGACCAGCGCCTCCTGCGCTTCCCGCTGGCTCACGAGCGTCTGGCGGAGCGTCAGGGCGTTCGAGACCTCGGCGAAGGCCTGCTGAATCCCCTTCTCGTAGCGGGCCACCGCGATCTCGCGATCCACCTTCGACACCTTGACCTTCGATTTCGTCGAGCCGGCATTGAAGATCGGTTGCGCGAGCTGAGGAGCGAAGGTCCAGGCGCCCGTCCCGGAGCCCACAAGGGATGAGAGTTCCGCGCTTTCGACGCCCAGGCCCAGCGTCAGGGAGATGCGGGGGAAGTACGCGGCGCGCGCGGCGCCGATGTTCGCGTTGGCCGCCTGCAGCTGATGCTCGGCCGAGAGGATGTCCGGCCGGCGCAGGAGCACCTCGGAGGAGAGGCCGGCCGAGATCGGACGCGGCGCGCCCACCGTGGACAGGCCGTCGGGCAGGAGGTCGGGGCTGACTGGCGCGCCAACGAGGACCTGGAGCGCGTTCAGATCGACCGCTACGAACCCGGTGTACCGGGCGATGTCCGCCCGGGCCGCTTCGACCTGGCTCCGGATTTGGCTGAGTTCGAGGTCCGACGCCACGCCGAGATCGCGGCTCCTCTGGATGAGGGCGAGCGACGCCTGCTGCGCGTCGAGGGTCGAACGCGCGAGCCCCAGACTGTCCGTGTCGGCAGCCCGCTGGAGGTAGGCCTGGGCGACGGCGGCGACGAGGGCGAGTTGGGTGGCGCGGCCCGCCTGTTCCGTCGAGAGGTACTGCTCGAGCGCCGCCGCCTCGAGGCTGCGGACGCGGCCGAACAGGTCGATCTCCCACGACGACACCCCGAGGGCCACCGTGTACTGCTTCGAGGTGTATGCCTCGCCGGTGCGCGACACGTTGTCCGGGATTCGCTGCGACGACACGCTCGCGCCGGCGCCGACCGGGGGAAAGCGATCGGCGTGCTGCACGCGGTAGAGCGCCTGCGCGCGCTCGATGTTGAGCGTCGCGATCCGCAGGTCGCGGTTGTTGACAAGCGCCTGCTCGACGACGGACCGGAGGCGCCCGTCTGTGAAGAACTCGCGCCACGGGACGTCCGGCGCCTGGGGCGCGTCGGCGGCCATCTCCGCCCGCGGGAATTCAGGCGGAACCGGAGATGCGGGCCGGACGTACTGCGGTATCAGCGAGCAGCCGCCGACGGCCAGCGTCGCGGCGCCGAGGAGACATGCAAGGCTTCGAGGCATGATCAGCGCCCCTCCGAGTCATGCACGGCGCCGGAGGCTGCGGGCTCCGGTCGTGGTCCCGTCGTCTTCCCGCCCAGCAGCCGGACGACGAAGACATAGAACAGCGGGATGAAGAAGATCGCCAGGAACGTCGCGGTCAGCATGCCGCCGAGGACGCTCGTGCCGATGGCTACCTGGGCTCCCGCGCCGGCCCCGCGGGAGATGGCCAGTGGCAGAACGCCGAACCCGAACGCCAGTGACGTCATGACGATCGGGCGCAGGCGGAGCTTGGCTCCTTCGATCGTGGCCTCGACGAGGCCCATCCCCTGCTCCAGGTGCCGCTGGGCGAACTGGACGATGAGGATGGCGTTCTTCGTCGTGAGACCGAGCACCGTCAGGAGGCCGATCTGGAAGTAGACGTCGCTCGGCAGCCCGCGCAGGGTCGAGGCCAGGACGCTGCCGACGACGCCGAGGGGCAGCGCGAGCAGGATGGCGATCGGCACGCTCCAGCTCTCATAGAGCGCGGCCAGGACCAGGAAGATGACGAGGATCGAGAAGGCGTAGAGCGCTCCGGCCTGCGACTGCGCCATGCGCTCCTGGTACGAGAGGCCGGTCCACTGGAAGGCGGTCCCCGCCGGGAGCTTCGCCGTCAACTCCTCCATCGCGTCCATGGCCTCTCCGGAACTGTGGCCGGGAGCCGGCTCACCCTGGATGTTCATCGAGGGCACGCCGTTGTAGCGCTCGAGCCGCGGCGGGCCGTAGACCCAGCGGCCTGAGGCGACGGCCGAGAACGGGACGAGGCCGCCCGTGTTGTTGCGCAGGTACAGGCGCTGGAGGTCGGTCGGGAGCATGCGGAACGGCGCGTCGGCCTGGGCGTAGACGCGTTTCACACGGCCGCCCTGGACGAAGTCGTTCACGTACGAGCTCCCGAACGCCGTGGCGAGGTAGCTCTGAATCGAGCTCACCGTCACGCCGAGCGTCCCGGCCCGTTCCCAGTCGATATCCACCTTGTACTGTGGCACGTCCGGCATGCCGTTGGGCCTCACGCGCACGAGGCGCGGGTCCGCGGCCGCCATCTGGATGAGCTGGTCGCGCGCCCGCGAGAGCTGGTCGTGGCCGAGCCCGCCGCGGTCCAGCAACTCGAAGTCGAAACCCGTCGCGTTGCCGAGCTCGGTGACGGGCGGCGGCGGCACTACGTAGATGCTGGCCTCCTTGATGCGGGCGAGCGCCCCCATCGCCCGCCGGGCGACGTCCTTCGCGCTCAACCCCGCCTTTCGCCTGAGGTTCCAGTCCCGGAGCCTGATGTAGGCCATCGCCTGGTTCTGCCCGCGCCCGGCGGTGCCGATGCCGGCGACACCCATGAAGGACTCGACGGCGGCCTGCTCGTTGTTCGTGAAATGGCCCCTGATGCGGGCGAGCACGGCCTCGGTCTGCTCGATCGTCGAGCCGACCGGAAGCTGGATGATGCCCATCAGGTTGCCCTGGTCTTCGTCGGGCAAGTACCCGGTGGGCATCCGCGAGAAGAGGATCCCAAGCCCGCCGACGATCACGACGAACACGATCGCGTACGGCAGCTTCCTTCTGAGGATGTGGGCGACGGCGCCCTCGTAGCGATCCCGCGTGCGATAGAACATGCGATCGAACCAGAGGAAGAACGGGCGCAGGAGCCTGAAGCCGGTCTCCGCGGCCTCGTGCCCCTTCGCGACGGGCCGGAGCAGCGATGCGCAGAGCACGGGCGAAAGGATGAGGGCGACGACCACCGACAGCAGCATGGACGCGATGACGGTCACCGAGAACTGGCGGTAGATGACGCCGGTCGAGCCGGGAAAGAACATCATCGGCCCGAAGACCGCGGCCAGCACCAGGCCGATGCCGATGAGCGCGCTCGAGATGTCGTCCATCGACTTGCGCGTGGCCTCCCATGGGGGCAGGCCCTCCTCGCTCATGACGCGCTCGACGTTCTCGACGACGACGATGGCATCGTCGACGAGGAGGCCGATGGCGAGGACCATGGCGAACATGGTCAGCATGTTGATCGAGTACCCGAGCGCCCCGAGGACGCCGAAGGTCCCGAGGAGGACGACCGGCACGGCGATCGTGGGGACGAGCGTCGCCCGCAGGTTCCCGAGGAACAGGAACATGACCAGGAAGACGAGGACGATCGCCTCGAGGAGCGTCTTGACGACTTCGCCGATGGCCACCTCGATGAACGGCGTCGTGTCCATCGGGTAGATCACCTTCATGCCGGCCGGGAAGTACTTCGAGAGGTCCGTCATGGCGGCCTTGATCCCGTTGGCCGTGTCGAGGGCGTTCGCGCCCGCCTCCTGCCTGATCGCCATCATGGCCGACGGCCGCCCGTTGTACTGGCCCCTGATGTCGGCCAGCTCGGTGCCGAGCTCGGTGCGCCCCACGTCGCGCACGCGCACGACGGAGCCGTCAGGGTTCGTCCTGAGCGGGATCGCAGCGAACTCATCCGGCGTCACGAGGAGCGATTGCACGAGGATCGACGCGTTCAGCCGCTGGCCCGGCACTGCCGGCGCCCCACCCAACTGCCCCGCCGACACTTCCGCGTTGTACGTACGGACGGCGCTCGTCACGTCGCTGGCCGTCATCCCGTACTTCGTGAGGCGATCCGGGTCCAGCCAGATCCGCATCGCGTAGCCCGATCCCAGGATCTCGACCTCGCCGACGCCGGGCACGCGAGCGAGGATGGCCTGGACCGTTGACACGGCGTAGTCGCCCAGGTCCTCCACCTTCACGTTGGGGTCGTCCGACGTGAGGCCGACGAGCAGCAGGTAGTTCCGGGTCGACTTGCTGACGGTCAGGCCGCGGCTCTGGACCACGTCGGGCAGCATGGGCAGCGCGAGCTGGAGCTTGTTCTGCACCTTCGCCCAGGCGAGATCCGGGTCGGTGCCCGGGGAGAACGTCAGGGTGATCGCCGCCGAGCCCGACGCGTCGGACGTCGAGCTCATGTAAATCATGCGGTCGATGCCCGTCAGGTTCTGCTCGATGATTTGGACGACGCTGTCCTCGACCGTTTTCGCCGAGGCGCCCGGGTACGCCGCCCGGATGGAGATCGACGGCGGCGCGATCGGGGGTACTGAGAGATGGGGAGGTTGTAGATGGCGAGGCCGCCGGAGAGCACCATCGCGATGGCAATGACCCAGGCGAAGACGGGACGGTCGAGGAAGAACCTGGACAGCATGGCGTCCCCTTACTTCGCTGGCGCGGCGGCCGTCGGTGCCGCAGATGCGGGCGCCACTGGTGCGGGCGCCGCAGGCACCGCCACCGGGGCGGGGGCGACGGCCTTGACAGCCATGCCCGGCCGGATCCGCTGGAGCCCGTCGACGATCACCCGGTCGCCGTCGGCGAGGCCCGAGGTGACGATCCATCGGTCGCCGATGGCGCGGCCGAGGACGAGCGGCCGTACGGCTACCTTGCTCGACCCGTCGACGAGAAGGGCGCTCGCGTTCCCCTTGGCGTCGCGGCTCACGCCCTGCTGAGGAGCCAGGATCGCCTGCTCGAGTACCCCTTCCTCGATGATCGCGCGCACGAACATGCCGGGCAGCAGTACCGCCTCGGGGTTCGGGAAGACCATGCGCAGGACCACGGACCCCGTCGTCGGGTCCACCGTGACGTCGCGGAACTCGAGCCTCCCTTCGCGGTCGTAGGGTGTGCCGTCCTCGAGCAGGAGCTTGACCTGGTTCTGGACGGGGCCGGCGTGCGTCAGCTTCCCGCTCTCCAGGTTCCGGCGGAGGCGGAGCAGGTCGGCGCTTGACTGCGTCACGTCGACGTAGATCGGGTCGAGCTGCTGAATGGTGACGAGCGCTGTCGGCTGGTAGGCTGTCACGAGCGCGCCCGGTGTCACTGACGACTTCCCCGTCCGCCCCGAAATCGGCGCCTTGAGCGGCGTATAGGCGAGGTTGATGCGCGCGCTTTCGACGGCGGCGCGGGCCGACGTGATGCCCGCCTCGGCCCGCAGCAGAGCGGCGGACGCCTCGTCGAGGTCCTGCTGCCCGGCGGCGTGGATCTCGACGAGCTGCTTCAGCCGCTCGGCCCGCAGGCGCGCCGGGGGCACGTTCGCCTCCGCCACGGCCAGCGCGGCCTTCGCTTGTTCGAACACCGCCTGATAGGGCGCGGGATCGATCTGGTAGAGCAGCGCACCCGCGCGGACCGTGGACCCTTCGGCGAACCTCCGCTCCTGGATGATGCCGTTCACCTGCGGCCGCACCTCGGCGATCAGGTAGGCGGCCGTCCGGCCCGGCAACTCGGTGGTCAGGACCACGCGCTCGGCGTGCACCGTCACCACGCCCACCTCGACGGGGCCTGCCGGCTGGGCCGCCTGGGGCGCCTGGGCCTTCCCGCACCCTCCCGCGATCAGCGCCGTGCCGGCCAGGAAGCCAAGGAGTCTCTCTCGGTTCATCGCTCTCTCCATCAAGACGGCTTGCGTTGGGTCGCGCGGCGGGAGCGCCGGGGAGGCATCGCGTTCATGTGCACAACCGCCGCCACCGTGAAGCGCACGGCGTGATCGAGGCGCTCGTCCACGGCCGCGGCGGCGGCGCCCATGCCTTTCGCGAGGTGCATGAGCTGCGCGAAGAAGGCGTGCGCGCAGCCCCGGGCCTCGGGTTCGTGCAGGCCGGGCCTCACCTGGCGCACGACGCTCGTCATGGCGTCGATGGTCGGCACGAGGAATTCCCGCACGAGGAACCGGCTCGGCAGGCGAGGTTCGACCGCCTCCCGGGCAAACAGCCCGAGCAGGCTCAACGACGCGTCGCGGTCCGCGTGGGGGGCCAGGACGGCGCGGCCGAGGGCGCGGAACGCCCGATCCGGGTTCGTGCGGGCCACGACGGCCGCTTCGCGGGCCGCGGCCAGGATCGGCTCCCTGAAGCGCGCCGCGCGGCGCGCGAAGACCTCGGCGTAGAGGCTCGCCTTGGAGCGGAAGTAGTAGTTGATCGCGCCCAGGTTGGCGCCGGCCGCGTCGGTGATCTCGCGGACGGACGTCCTGTCGAACCCGCGGTCGCAGAACAGCCGCTCGGCCGCGTCGAGGATCCGCTCGCGGGTGTCAGGCGCCGGGGCGGGGTTCTTCGGACTCATACGCTTGTATGATACAAGCGTATGAGTCTAGCCGGGCGGCCGGACCGCTGTCAAGGTGCGCCCGGGGCCGGGTGGCCATTTACGGAGGACGTGCGCGCTCGCGGCGGCGCCGTTCTACAATGCGGGCTGGCCGCAGCCGCACGGTCGTGCGCCCCCGCGCCGTTCGTGGGTGCGTGAAGAGAGGATCGATCATGGCTACTCGCCCAGTCGAAGCCGCCTATGCCCTTGCGAAGGATGTCTATGCCGGACTCGGCGTCGACACCGACGGAGCCGTCGAGAAGTTGGCGAGGATTCCCCTCTCCCTGCACTGCTGGCAGGGCGACGACGTCGGCGGGTTCGAGCACTTCGGGGCCGGACTGGGCGGCGGTCTGGCCGCCACCGGCAACTATCCGGGCAAGGCGCGCACGCCCGACGAACTGCGCTCGGATGCCGCGAAAGCCCTGTCGCTGATTCCGGGAACGCTGCGGTTCAACCTGCACGCGTGCTACGGCGAGTTCGGGGGGAAGGCCGTGGACCGGGACGCCGTGCAGCCGGAGCACTTCGCCGGGTGGATCGACTGGGCGAAGTCCCTCGGCATCGGGCTCGACTTCAACCCGACGTACTTCGCGCACCCGAAGGCGGCGGACAACTTCACCCTCTCGCATCCTGACGAGGCCATCCGTGGTTTCTGGGTCGCGCACGGCATCGCCTGCCGGAGGATCGCCGCCGCGATGGGCAAGGCGCTGGGGACGCCGTGCGTCGACAATCACTGGGTCCCCGACGGCATGAAGGACTCGCCGGTGGACCGCGTGGGTCCGCGTCAGCGGCTGACGGACGCGCTGGATGCGATCTTCCGGGAAGAGATCGATCGGGCATTCACCATCGACGCCGTCGAGGGCAAGCTCTTCGGCATCGGCGTCGAGAGCTTCACGGTCGGCTCCCACGAGTTCTACTTCGGCTACGCGCTGTCGCGCCGGAAGCTCTTCACGCTGGACACGGGGCACTTCCACCCGACCGAGACGATCACCGACAAGATCAGCTCCGTCCTCTGCTACCTGCCCGAGCTGCTGCTGCACGTGAGCCGCGGCGTGCGCTGGGACAGCGATCACGTCGTCATCCTGAACGACGACCTCGAAGCCATCGCCCAGGAACTCGTCCGCGGCAACTTCCTCGAGCGGACGCACATCGGGCTCGACTACTTCGATGCGAGCATCAACCGGGTGGCGGCCTGGGTCATCGGCTCGCGGAACCTGTTCAAAGCGCTGCTCAAGGCGCTGCTGGAGCCGATTGGCCGCCTGCGGGCATTCGAGGCGGAAGGCGACTATACGTCGCGTCTCGCGCTGCTCGAGGAGGCGAAGACGCTGCCGTCCGGCGCGGTGTGGGACTATTACTGCGCGCGGGCAGGCGTTCCGGTGGGCGACGCGTGGCTCGCCGAGGCGAAGCAGTACGAGCAGCAGGTGCTCTCGACGCGGGCGTGATCCGGCAGAATGCGCCCGTGGACGTCAGCCGCGCCGCTGCCCGAGCCGCCCGTATGACCGTCAGACGCTCTGCGTCGGCCGCCCACGCCGACCGGCACGACCGCGAGTTCTGGGCAGCGATTTCTCCCGGCGACCGCATGGTCCAGGCCTGGCGCCTGAGCGAGGAACTGTGGCGATACGGAGTTGACGGCCCTCACGTTCGCTGAGGCCTGGCCCGGCCGGGTGGAACAGCAACTCGAGGACATGAGCGTACCGGCCATCGGCCGGGAAGCCTTCATCCGGAACAAGAAGGCGACGGGACGGGCCAAGGACCTCGGCGACGTCGAAGACCTGCTAGAGGCTCCTCCCCCTCCGTCGACTAGCGGCAGAGCTGGTTGATGAGCCCGCTCAACAGGAGCGCCAAAACCACGGTGAGCAGGGCGATCCACAGCATGTCGCGCCAGCCCACCACGCGCTTGAGCATGGCCAGCGAGGCCAGGCATGGCATGCAAATCGAGGTGAAAACGGCAAAGACGTACATCTGCAGCGGGGTGAGCACCAGCGCGAAGTTGGCGGTGCCTGCCATCACCGCCAGGGTCTCCAGCGCCATCTCCTTTCGCAGGAGGCCGAACATCAGCGCCGTGGCGGAGTAGTCCGGGAGCCCCAGCCAGCCGGACGTGATCGGCGAGAGGACCTGGCTGACGGTCTGCAGGACGCCCGCGTACTGGAGTACCCCGAGCACGGCGCTGCCGGCGATCAGCAGGGGGAACGCCAGGTAGATGAACTCTCTCATCTGCATCCAGGTCTTCGCCGCGACATCCTTGGCCGAGGGGATGCGCAGCGGCACCATCTCCAGCACGAACCCGGTTCTCTCGCCCTTCACCGCACGACCCAGGATCAGGCCCACCGCGACGATGAGCAGGAACATCAGCCCGTAGATCGACAAGGCCGCCCACACGGACACGAAATGGGCCACCAGCCCGAGGATCACGATGCTGCGGGCCGAGCAGGGAACCAGGCACACCAGGGCTGCTGTGATGACGCGCTCGCGCCGGGTCTGCAGCCCCCTGGTGGACATCAGGGCGGGGACGCTGCAGCCAAAGCCGAGGATGAGCGGGATCATCGACCGGCCGTGCAGCCCGAGGCGGTGCATCGCGGCGTCAAGCAGGAAGGCGGCGCGTGTCAGGTAGCCCGAGTTCTCCATCAGGGCCATCAGCACGTAGAACGTCATGATGTACGGCACCACGATGCCCAGGCCCGCCTGGATGCCGATGAGGGTGTACTCCACGACCACCTGCAGGAAGGGGAAGCCTGCAAGCGCCGCCTTCACCGGGACGATGAGCACGCGGTCCAACGCGGTGACAATCCAGTCCTCGAGAAAGCCGCCGACGAAGAAGACCACCAGCAGCATGCCCAGCAGGGTCGCCGCCACCAACGCCGTGCCCGCAACCGGGCTCACCAGGAGGTCGTCGAGGCGCTCGCGGCGCGGCCTCCTGGCCGGCTGCTTGCTGGTCACCGCCCGGGCGATCAGCCCGGCCGCGCTGTAGCGGTTTCCTGCCACCAGTTCGGCGATCGAGGTGCCGTGGCCGCCCTCGACCTCCGCGCGCAGCGACGCCGCGGCGGAAAGAACCTCCGGCGGTTCGCCGGTGCTCGCGCCGCTCGTGAGCAGGGTCATGGCCCGTCGCCTGGACACGGAGCTGGACTGGAGCTCCCGCACCGCGGCCTCGACGTGACGGTCATAGCGGACCTGCCGGTAACCTCGCGGGTCCGGCGGGGCGCCCAGCGCGTGTACCAGCTCTTCGAGGCCCTTGCCGGATCGCGCGGAGACGGGAATCACCGATGTTCCCAGCAACTCGGCCAGGCGCCCGGCGTCGAACGTCATGCCGCGCCGGGCCGCGTCCTCGCTCATGTGGAGGGCGACGACGACCGGCAGGCCCATCTCCAGCAGTTCCAGCGTCAGGTAGAGGTTGCGCTCGAGCCGCGAGGCGTCGACAACGTTGAGGACGACGTCCGGGCGCTCGTCGCTCAGGGACTGCCTGACGGCCTGCTCCTCGGGACCGTCGGTGTCGAGGGAGTAGACGCCGGGCAGATCGCGCAGTTCCAAGGCGATCTCGTCGTGGAGAATGCGGGCGCGGGAGATCTCGACGGTGGTGCCCGGGTAGTTGGAGATCAGCACCCCGATGCCGGTCAGGCGCGAGAAGAGCGTGCTCTTGCCCACGCTGGGGTTGCCGACCAGGACCACCTCGCCGGCGTCGCCGGCGCTCATGGTCGGCCTGCCGGCGCCATCAGGATTCCGCGCGCGACGTTGCGGCCGATGGCGATCTCCGCTCCCTTGACGCGGACCAGGAGGCTGTCCGACCGGAGCTTCTTGCGCACGCTCACCTCGACGTCCGGCAGGAAGCCCAGCGACATGAGGTCGTGGCGGGTGCCGTTGCCGGCGATGACCATCCGGATTCGCCCGGCCTCCTCTTCTTTCAGATCGCAGAGCGACCGCAACGCACCCTCGCGCTCGTGACCAGCCGGGTCCGCGAAGTCCGCGCCAACATCCGGACGTTGGCGGGGGTACTCGAGGTAGGCGCAGATCTCGTCCGCGGCCTGCTCGGGAATGTCCCGTTCCACGACGCACGCCTCCTTGTGCGCCTGGCGCGCATCCATCCCGAGCACCTCCACCAGGAAGGCCTCCAGCAGCCGGTGTCGGCGCTCCCCCGTCAGGGCGATCGCCCGGCCGGCCTCGGTGAGCAGGGCGCCCTTGCCCCGGGACTGGACGATGAGACCGTCGCTCTTCAGGGTCTGCACCATCTTCGCCGCGGCCGACGGCCGCAGGCCCATGTTCCCGGCGATGTCGCGCGTGCGCGCCGGTTCGCCGCCGCGGGTGAGGCCGAGGATGACCTCCAGGCACGCGCTCCTAGCGTCGGTGCGCATGCGGCTGCCTTTCAGCGGCGCGTCTCCGGGGTGTCACGATTCGATCCGAGTAGTGAGATTCATTCTCAACTACGCTTGTATCCGGGAACCGGGATGAGAGTCAAGCCGAGGAGCCCACCGGCCTGCCGCGGCCCTCGGCGGCTGAGAGAACCCGGCGGCAAGCGATCACGTCACCCGCGACGAGCACCCCTGTCCTGTTGTCCTCAGCCGATGGCAGCCGCATGTGTCCGACCAGGGGATTTCCTTACTGTTTTGGTCATGGTTGCATTGGCACGGCACTTGAGTAGACGACTGGTGAAGGCCAACCGACCAGGAGGACCGGAAGCACTGGTCGGAGCATTCAGGAGGTTCGAGCGATGCTAAGGAAGCTGGCGATGGTGGCGATCGGCGTGATGTTACTCCCGAGCCTGGCGGCTGCGGAGGTGCCACGAAAGGACTTTCAGGTTTTCACTGACGTGGCCGAACAGGTGCTTCGCTACTCGCGCTACACCGTGTTCGACGACGTCTCGATCGGCGTCGTTGGCGGGTCCGTCACGCTGACGGGGAAGGTGACCATGCCCTTCAAGGCCAAGGACATCGAACGGCTGGTGTTACGGGTTCCCGGGGTCACCGCTGTTCGAAACCGGATTACGGTGCTGCCCGTTTCCTTTTTCGACGACGAGTTGCGTTACAGGATCTCGCGGGCCATCTACGGCAACCCGGGGTTCTGGCAATACGGCGCGATGGTGAACCCCCCAATCCACATCGTCGTCGAGAACGGACGGGTGACGCTCGCCGGGGTGGTGAACTCGAACGTCGAGCGGATGATGGCGCAGTCCCTCGCCACGTCGTTCAACGCCTTCGCGGTGGTCAACAATCTGAAGACCGACGCGGAAATGAAGACGGAACTGGAGAAGATCCACTGACGTGCGGCTGACGAGGCACGGTTGGACCGGGCCGGGCCGTGACGCGGGTCGCCGCAACGGCCTCCCGCGTCCGTCAGTGGCGAGGGCCTCCCAGCGGCAGGTGCACCGCCAGCGTAACCACGGGCGTGAGAGGAACCCATGGCTCGCCTGGTCCGACAAGGGAGCCGCGTTTGCTTTCACGGACTACCTTGCGCACGTCGGCAGAATGACGGGGCTCCCCGCATTCGACGATGTCGAGATGCGGCAGCCAGAGCCCAACGAGTCTGGCGCTCGGCCGATCCGGTAGCGAATCGACTCTACTTCTGCCGCTTGGCGATCAAGGCCATCTTGTTTCCGGTCGTGCCGGTGACGGTGAGCTTCATCTCGTCTCCGCTCACGGTACCTTCGTAGGCGACCGTGCCGTACTGGATGGTGATCTGGAACGAGATCCTGTTCCCTTCCCGCTCGGCCTTCTCGATCTTGGCTTCGAACTCGCCCGCCTTCACGCTCCCCGCGAACGGCTCGCCGGCCTCGATGGTGATGATGTTCTCCACGGGACCCATCTGCGTCTCCATGGTTCCCTTCCAGGCGCCCGCAAGGTCGGCGGTCGCCACCTGCGCCGGCGCTGGAGCGCTGCAACAGAGGACGACAGTCACTCCCAATGCGACGTGCCACAGCCTGAGTGTCATGATTCCCTCTCCTCCGAGTTTCACGGGCCTTCCGGCCATCGACTCCAGCATCTCGCGAGAGCGATATCATGGAACGGTTTCCGGCGAAAGGGGTCCACAAACCGGCTTCGTAAGCACCTCACTTCGGGAGACGCCCGTACACTTCGACCTCCACGCAATGGTCGAGGTCGTTCGCGGTGTTGCCGTTAGCTGTAGCCGACGACGGTGGCCATGGCGCTGTCCGGCCCACCACGGTAGCGGCGTTCCGAGAGCCCCGTCAACCGGAACACGATCACGGGCAGGCTTGGTGGTAGGATTGCGCACCTGACGTGGGCCGCGACGCGTGCAAGTGAGGGCCCGGTTCTCGTTCTGACGGAAGGCGGACGCCCGCAGCCGAATAGAGCTCACGAGCATGGCCACACACACCATCACCCGACGGCACTTCTTCTTCGGGACACTGCTCGCGGGCGTGATCCCGCGGGCCGGCTTCGGCAGCGTGCCGTCGCTCAAGGCGCTGGGCTACCAGTCGCCCAACGAGAAGCTGAACGTCGCGGGCATCGGCGCCGGCGGGCAGCCGTTCGGCGACCTGCGCCAGTGCGAAACCGAGAACATCGTCGCGCTGGCCGACGTGGACTGGGTGCGCGGCGAACCGGGGTTCCAGCGGTGGGACAAGGCGGCAAAGTACAAGGACTTCCGGCAGATGCTGGACAAGGAAGGGAAGAACATCGACGCCGTCGTGATCGGCACGCCCGACCACATGCACACCCACGCGGCGCTCTTCTGCATGGAGCGCGGCAAGGGCGTGTACGTCGAGAAGCCGCTCACGCGGATCGCCTCGGAAGCGCGCCTGCTCCGCGCGGCGACAAAGAAGTACAAGGTCGCGACGCAGATGGGCAACCAGGGGTACTCGCACGAGGCCACGCGCGTCGCGTGCGAGATCCTCTGGGCGGGCGAGATCGGCGACGTCAGCGAGGTCCATGCGTCCATGAGCCGGCCGAGCTGGCCTCAGGGGATGACCAGGACGCCGCCGCCCACGCCCGTCCCGGCCACGCTCGACTGGGACCTCTGGCTGGGCACCGCGGCGTTCCGCCCGTTCACGGTGGGCGACCAGGAGTACAAGGACTTCGTCGAGGCACGGAGCGCGGCGCGCCGGGCCGGGATGCCCCCGCGCGCCGCACAGGCCGGGGTTCCTGCGGGAGGCGCCCTGCCGCCCGGCGCGGCTGGCCAAGCGGGCCGCGGCGGCGGTATGGGCGGCGAGGACTACGGCTACTACCTGCCGTTCAACTGGCGGGGCTTCTACGACTTTGGCAGCAGCCTGATCGGCGACTGGGGCGTGCACATCCTTGGACCGGCCAACTGGGGGCTGTTCCTCAGTCCCGAGTACCTGGTCAGCGTCGAGTGCATCCGGAAGGACGGGCTGCCGCCGACAACGTTCCCGGACGTCTTCACGATCAAGTACGAGTTCAAGGCGCGCCACGGGATGCCGCCGGTGACGGTCTACTGGTACCAGGTCCACGGGCGGCGACCCGTACCTGCCGCCGGGCATGACGGCGGAGCAGGCCCGGAAGATCCCGAACACCGGCCCACAGGTGGGGCCGGCCCGGCAGGGCGGCCCGGGAGGGGCGGGAGCGGGTCGCGGAGCGGCCGGCGTGGCGGGTGGCCCAGGGGCGGCTGGCGCGCCTGGCGTCCCGGGAGCAGCCGGTGCGCCCGGCGGCGCACAGGCCGGCCGTGGCGGCGGCATGCAGATGGGAAGCGGCTACAACTGCATCTTCGTGGGCAGCAAGGGCCACATGGGCACGAGCGGGCGCGGCGAAGCTGTCGGCCTGCTCCCGGGAGAGCGCTGGGCGGACTACACGCTGCCGCCGCAGTTTCTCACGCGGTCGCCGGGGCACCAGCGCGACTGGATCCGCGCCTGCAAGGGTGGCGCGCCCGCGTGCTCGGAGTTCGAGATCGCGGCGCCGTACACCGAGTGGCTGGTGCTCGGGTCGGCGGCCGTGCGAGTGGACGGGAAGCTGCTCTACGACGCGAAGACGGGCCTGTTCACCAACAGCCCAGAGGCCAACAAGCATCTGCAGCTCAACTACCGTCAGGGCTGGCAGGTGAAGGTGTAAGTCCCATTTTCCACGTTCGGCATGGGCGGGCCATCGAGGGAACTCGAGGGTCCGCCAATCGGAGGTCGCGATGGAGTACACACGACGCGAGTTCAGCCAGTTCGCACTCGCCGCAGCAACGCTGCCCCTGGCGCAGTTGAGGCTGGCGGCCGCGGCCAAGCCGAACTCAATGTTCGGCGGGGTGCAGATCGGCACCATCACCTACAGCTTTCGCTCGCTGCCGTCGAGCGCGGAGGAGACGCTCAAGTACTGCCTGGACTGCGGTATCAGCGGGGTCGAGCTGATGTCCAACGTGGCGGAAAGTTACGCCGGCGCACCAATCCAGCAAGGTCGAGGCTTCGGACCTGGTGGGATGCCGCCGGGCGGGCCGCCGCCGGGCGGAATGCCCCCGGGCGGCGCGCCGGGCGCGGCACCGACGGCCGGTGCGCCTCCAGGCGCGGGCGCGCCGGGCGCTCCCGGCGGCCAGGGCCGCGGCCGGGCGGCGCTGACGCCTGAGCAGCTGGAGGCCATGCGCAAGCGAGCCGAGGAGATGAAGGCCTGGCGCCTCTCGGTCCCGATGGACAAGTACCGGGCCTTCCGGAAGATGTACGAGGACGCGGGCGTGAAGATCTACGCGTTCAAGCTGCCGCCGACGCTCGAGATGTCGGACGAGGAGTACACGTACATCTGGAACGTGGCGGAAACGCTCGGCGCGAACCACATCACGATGGAACTGCCGACTGACGATGCGCTGCTGAAGCGTGTGGCCGAGTACGCCGCGAAGCGGAAGCTGCGCATCGCGTTCCACACACACGGGCAGGGCGGGTCGTCCGGCTTCGACAAAGTGCTGGCCGCATCGCCCTACACGGCGCTCAACTTCGACGTGGGCCACTATTTCGGCGTGAACGGCCAGAGCCCGGTGCCGCTGGTCGAGCAGTATCACGACCGGATCGCCAGCCTGCACCTGAAGGACCGCAAGGCTCCGCCGCCCGGGCAGCCCACCGAGGGGCCGCGCGGCGGCGGCGCGAACATGCCGTGGGGGCAGGGCGAGACGCCGCTCGCGGCGGTTCTGCAATCGATGAAGAAGAACAAGTACAAGTTCCCGGCGAGCATCGAGTACCGAGTACCAGACCCCGGAGGGCTCGGACGTGCTCACCGAGGTCAAGAAGTGTGTCGAGTACCTGCAGGAAGGCCCTGGCCTAGAGCATCTTTCGCAGGGGAGCAGGGCTTCTGCCCTGCTCCCCTGTCAGAAGAACTCCTGACGGACGTCGAACGTCTCGCAGAGCGAGCGCATCTCCCCGATGCTCAGTCGCTCGCCATGCTCCCCGGCACATAGGTCCAGGTACTGGTCCTTCGCCGCCGTCTCGGCGTACTCGACGCGATCCGCCGCGCGTTTGATGGACTCGTCCGAACGGGCCATCACTCCGTGCTTCGACCACAACACGATCCGGTGCCGCCGCAACGACTCGATGGTGGCAGCCATGAGGTCCGCCGATCCCGGCACGAGGAACGGGACGACGCCGATGCCTTCGGGCAGGTTGACGATCGTCTCGGGCTGCCAGCGGAGCAGATGCGTGTTGAGGTACGTCACATCCCGGTAGCGCGGCACGTGGCTCAGGTAGGTCAGGTAGATCGGCTGCGCGTGGATCACCGCGTGAAAGTTCGTGCCGGTGCCGCGGATCTGGTCGCCGTGCACCGCGAGGTGCGAGTTGAACTCGCTCGTCACGCGCTCGAACCGGCGATGGTGGGACGTGTGCATCCGCGCGGTGCGGCCTCCCTCCTCGACGACGAGACAGGCGAGGTTCGCGGCAGGGTCGTCGACGATCTCGCGCAGGCGGCGCCCCGAGCCGGTGACGAGCAGACACGCGCCCGCGAGTTCCGGGACGACCTGCGGCAGCTCGAGGCGCTCGACCACGGGAAAGCGCATGCGCGGTTCGACCGGCCAGCGGAGGCACACGGAGATGTTCCCCGCCGCGCCTTCACTGGCCTCGATGTCGGCGACGTGTCTGCCTGCGTCGCCGACCGCCCTGAGCAGATCGTCGAGTTCGGGATACGGGGCATCCACCATGGAGGTCCTCGCTTTCTGGCGCCGGGAACGTCGCGACCCGCCGATGTTACACGAGGACGCGACTGATCCTCAGCCGAGGTAGCGGCAGACGTCCGTCAAGACCTCCTTGCCGTCGACCCGGACGTTCTCCTTGAGCTGCCAAGTCACCGCGTAGGGCTCGAGCCTCTCGATATGGGCCCCGGGCTCGAGTGCGCGTCGTGTGGATTCCCTGAGGTCGTGCACACGAAGGGCCACCGCGAGGGGGGCCCCCCGTCGTGCCACTGCCGCTTGAGCGTATCGAGCACGACCCAGCCCCTGTCCGTGACGATGCTGTGGACCTCCTGGTGCATTCCCTCGCCGACGATCACCCCCGCTTCGTGCAGGATGAGACCCGAGGAACTGAAGATCTCGGCCGACATGCTGCAATCCCGGTTCACTGTGTACGTGCCAGTGAATGTGTTCTCCTCGCCTGCGCCGTTGGCGTTCACGGTTTCACTGCCCTCGAGCTTCCCGTGACCGTCGAAGGTGACGATGCCGACATGAACAACCGGGGCAAGCGGCGGGGCGAGCGGGTTGCCGACCTTGCCCTGGCCGCCCAGCGCGTACGTGCCTTTGAGGGTCTCCGTCGAGCACCTTCCAGCCGGCATCTTCTGGCGTGAGCCAGACACGACGGTCCAGGGGGACGTGACGATGGTGTGAACCTCCTGCGACATCCCTTCCCCGGTGATGATCCCTTGGCGGGCAATCCCGACTGCCGGCACGGAATCGGAATACGTGCAGTCAGGGCCGACGGTGTACGTGCCCGTGAGCGGTCCCTGGAAGGGGGCGCCGCCAAAGCTCGCATGGTACGTCGCTGTTAGATTCCCGGCCCCGTCGTAGGTCACGACGGCGACATTCGCCGACGGATAGGGCGCTCTGATAGGGAAGACAAAGGGCGGGGTGGCACTCGGGTCATCCATGACGTTCATGACCACCGTACCCTGCTCCGTGAGGCCGTAGGCGCCTTTCAGGGAAGCGACCGAGCAGCGCCCCTGTGCCAGCGCGCCCGGCACAGCGGCGAAGAGCGTTGTCATCAGAACAACGCACGCGACAGAGACGACGAGTCGGAGTCTCATCTGGCACCCCCTGCGCTAAGTGTGGAGATTGCGGCCTTGCCCGCCTCTGGGGATCATGCGAGCATTCCCGCCCGCGCGCATCAAGGTTGGATAAAGAGTTCGTGAAGACCGCACGCCCGCTACCGCACCTGGACGTCCTTGCGCAGGACGATGTCCGCCGAGGAGGCGCCCACGATCAACTGGATCGACTCCCGCTCGACCACGAATTCCTTGCGGCCCGTGTCCCAGTACGCGAGTTGCGAGGCCTTCACCGGGATCTGTACCGTCTTCGTCTGGCCAGGCTCCACCCGGATTCGGCTGAAACCGGCCAGCTTCAACGAGGGCCGCTCGACTTTCGAGCCCAGATGCCGGACATACAGCTGAGGTACGGCGTCCCCTGCAATCGTGCCGGTGTTGGTGACGTCCAGGCTCACGATCACCTGGCCGTTGGAAGCCAGCCTGGACTTGTCGGTGCGGAGGTTGGCGAACCGGAACGTCGTGTAGCTCAGGCCGTGGCCGAACGGATACAGCGGCTTGCCCTTGAAGTACATGTACGTCCGGCCGTGACGGATGTCGTAGTCCAGCATCGGCGGCAGCTGGTCCATCGACTCGGGCCAGGTGACGGTGGTGCGGCCGCCGGGATTGTAGTCGCCGAAGAGCACCTGCGCGAGCGCCCAGCCCTCGTCCTGTGAGGAGTGTGCCATGTGCACGATCGCCGGCACGTGCTCCTGCGACCAGTTGATGGTGTAGGGGAAGCTCGACACGAGCACCACGATGGTGCGCGGATTCGCCGCATGGATCTTCCGGACCAGCTCCTCCTGGGCCAGTGCGAGGGTCTCGCGGTCGCGGCCCTCTCGACCCTCACCCGGGTCGGCGCACGGCTGGGTGTTGCCGTCGCGCGTCCACTGCCGGCCCATGTCGGGCCCGCACTTCGGATCGTTGCCGACCACGACGATGGCCACGTCGGAGGCCTGAGCCGCCTTCACCGCGGCCCCGGTTTCGTCGTTGGCGGCGTAACTTACGGTCACGCCGGAGCCGACGGCATCGCGGATGCCCTGCAGGGGCGTGACAGCACGGGGCGGCGTGCCGCCGTACCAGTCCCAGTGGATGACGTCGGCCATCGGGCCGATGACCGCGATGGACTTCAGCGTGTTCCTGCGCAGGGGCAGCGCTCCGCCGCTGTTCTTCAGCAGCACGATCGACTCGAGCGCCACCGTCTTTGAGATGGCGCGGTGCTCCTCGCCGTCCCACGGCGGCGTGCCGTCGTGGATCTTGGCGTAGGGCACGAGCTCCGGCGGGTCGAGCAGGCCGAGCTTGAGGGTGACGCGGAACTTCCGGTGGAGCGCCTCGTCGAGGTCCTTCTCAGTGATGGCGCCCTCCTTGTACGCGGCGCGCAGCTCGTCTCTGTAGGTGTCGAGATACTGGTTGATACCGGCCTTCAGCGAGGCCACCACCGCGGCCTTGTGGTCCGGCAGCAGCTTGAAGTCCTCCCACAGGTTCTTCACCGCGCCGCCATCGCTGGAGATGACCTGTACGCCCCACTTCCCGATGAGCACCTCACGGAGCAACGGGTGGATGGTCATGGGCGTGCCATTCCAGGCGTTGTAGGACGCCATCACGGCATTGGCGCCGCTCGCCTGGAAGGTCATGCGGAACGGGACCGAGTAGTACTCATAGAACAGCCGCTCGTCGAACTTCGAGTCCGACGACATCCGTCCGTTCTCGTTCGAGTTCGCGAGGAAGTGCTTCAAAAGCGGCGCGGCCTGCCAATACTTCGGATCATCCCCCTGCAACCCGCGGGCGAAGGCGGTGGACATGACGCCGTTGAAGAAAGGATCCTCGCCATAGACCTCCTCGCTGCGCCCCCAGCGCGGGTCGCGCGCCAGGTCGGCCTGCGGGCCCCACACCATCAGCACCGGCCGCTTGTTGGCGCCGGTCTGCGAGATGAAGCGCGCCTCGGCTCCCAGCACCCCGCCGGCCCGGCGCACGAGTTCCGGGTCCCAGCTGGCACCCATGCCGGGCGGCTGGGGGAACTGGGTCGTCGTGGTGGCCGGGATCCCTCGATTCGGAGCCCCCCGCTGGACCAGGCCGTGAATACCCTCCGTGCCCCCGAAGTTCGGTACGCCCAGACGGGGCACACCCGAGACCATGCCCAGTGCGTCGATCTTCTCGTCAGCGGTCATCAGCGACAGCAGGTTGTCAATGCGCTGGTCGGGCGGGAGAGCCGGATTCTGAAACGGATAGGTCTGGGACGCTGCCGATGCGGCCGTCGAGAGCAACATCGCAATCGCCATGGCGAGACCGCGCACCGCCGAAGATCGTTGGCACTTCATGTCCTTCACCTCACTCGACCTGGTTCTACGGCTCGGCCGACCACTGCCAGTGTGGCAGCGCCTGCAACTGCACCGCACGGGCTTCGTCCGCCAGGCAGACGCGGATCCACTCCGGGTAGCCCCGGCAGACGCTCATGAGCGTGAGCTGCCGCGCGGCGGGACGCTGGTACTTCGCGACGGTCTCGAAGGCCACGCCGACGGTCCGGAAGCGCCCGGCTCAACCGGCCCGTCGTCCTCGGTCCCGTCCCTCGTCGTCATGACCGCGGACGTTAGACAAGCGGCCGAGGTGTTGTCAACTGCAGCCGGGTGACGTGTCGGGTGACGCTCGAGCCGGATCCGCCTGCGACCTCGAACCGGTCCAGCCTGCGCCAGCATGTGGACCAGTTCGCCCGATCAGCCGGCTCGAGGACCGGAGGCTCGTCTCGGACAGGCCCCGCCACTCTCGTCGCCAGGAGCGTCCAGGGCATGATCGGGCGTATGCGCTTTCATGGCATGTGTTAATTCTGGCAAATACAGTTGTGCGCCCATGATCAAAATGGTGTATTAAGCGCTTACACCCCGACGACCACCACGGGCGGCCGCGCCTGACTGGTCCGCGGGGACAGGACCAGGACACACTCATGACGCTTGATCAGGTGGCGCACCACGCCCGGGTTTCGACGGCGACCGTCTCCCGCGTGCTCAACAACTCGGGCCTCGTCAAGAGCACGACGCGCGCGCGCGTCCTGAAGGCCGTCGAGGAACTTAAGTACAGCCCGAACCTACATGCCCGGAGCCTCGCGGGAGGCAAGAGCCGCAGCATCGGAGTCATCGTCTCGAACATCGACAATCCCTTCTTCCTCGACATCTACAAGGCCGTCGAGGCGGGCGCGCACCGCGCCGGCTTCGAGCTCATCATGGCCAACACCGACTACAGCTCCGAGCGCCTGGTCACCAGCGTCCGGCTGATGATCGGGCGGCGCGTGGCGGGGCTGGCGGCCATCGTCTCCGAGATGGATGCGGACCTGATCGAGGAGCTCAGCGGCGCCCGGATCCCGGTGGTCTTCTACGACGTCGGCGCCCCGCGCCGGAACATCACCAACATCCGCGTGAACTACCGGCGGGGCATGGAGAAGCTGGCGTCCTATCTCTATAGCCTCGGCCACCGTCGCGTGGGGTTCGTCGGGCACCACGCGACCCTGGGACCGATCAACGAGCGCGCCAAGGTGCTGCTCGACGCGGCCGGGCGCTACGAAGACCTCCAGGTTGAAACCGCCGCCGACACCGACTCGCTCGAAGGCGGCCGCCGGGCCGCGCGGGCCCTGGTCGACGCAAACCCGCGCGTGACGGCGATCGTATGCGTCAATGACGTGATGGCGGTCGGCGCGCTGCGCGAACTTCGGGAGCGGGGCCTGCGGGTGCCGGAGGACGTGTCCGTGACGGGATTCGACAACGTCAACCTGGCGCAGTTCTGCCACCCGGCTCTGACCACCGTGCACATCCCGAGGGACCAGATCGGGCAGACGATCTGCAACTGCCTCCTGCCGGGCGAGAACGCGCCGCTCGAGCACGAGTTCGTCATCGATCCCGAGCTCGTCCTGAGGGACTCGACAGGCCCGGCTCCCGCGTAGGATCGGCCCTCCGTC
This sequence comes from uncultured Acidobacteriota bacterium, assembly GCA_963809475.1. Lineage (GTDB taxonomy): Bacteria > Acidobacteriota > Vicinamibacteria > Vicinamibacterales > JAKQTR01 > JAKQTR01. The sequence continues at coordinate 771,684 of CAWEJS010000001.1, read as the reverse complement.
CTCCGCGCCACTCCTGTGCGGCGTCACGGCCAGGTGAGGATGAAGGAATCGAACTCGGCATAGCCCAGTTCAGCGCCAGCCTGCGTGCCGTACGAGAACAGCGAGCAGCGAACGCCCTGAACGGCGATCTGGTCGTCATCCATGGAGCATGGTTCGCCGATGCGGGCATGGCGCTTCCCGTCCACGCTGTAGCTGAAGCGAGCCGCGTTGTTGACGAAGTCGCACTCGGCTCGAAGCCAGACCCGCGGCCCCCTCATTGGGACCCGGCTGGCCTTGCCAGTCCGCTCATCGAACTGGACCAGGGTGAAGCCGTCACGGCCGCGCTCGATGCCGAGCCACGCGCAGCCAGTTCTCGAGAGGGCCAACCCGGCAACGGCTCCGGGCTTCAGGCAGGCGGCCCCGAGGGTCACCGCTACGGAGCAGTGTGGCCCGCCGACGTACTCGGTGAAGGTGAGCGCATGCCGCACATCCGGCGCAGGCAACGCGCGGAGCCGAATGAGTCCCATCCGCTTGTGCATCTGCCATTTCCCGTTCAGCGGTGCCCTGGGCAGGGCGGGTCGCGCGTTCAACGAGGTCACACTCGGTACTCGGCTACCGCGTACGCCACCGGAATCTGACTCCGTCCTGGCCGCCCGGCCGCGGGCCGGCGGACGGTCGTCGGCCTGTGCCCGGACGTGCCAATACTACACGAAATGTAAGCGTTTAATGTCGAGCTGACGCTGTAATTGCGAACTGCGGTTCGAGTGTTGACTGTAATAATGGAAGCGCATACACTCCACGTCGACCTGGACGAGGAGGACCTGTGAAGAAGACACTGCTCGCGGCGGCCTTCGCTCTCGCCTCTCTCTGCGCCCCCGCGTGGGGACAGCCTCCGGCGGACTGCAAGCCGAATGCGCTCAATATCCCGGGCGCCCCGTACCCCTGCATCTTCCCCGATAACCGGGTCATGTTCCGCGTCGTCGCGCCCGACGCCCAAAAGGTGGCGGTGCGGCTGGGTCCGGGCGTCGAGATGAGCAAGGGACCCGACGGGTTCTGGTACGGCACGAGCGCACCGCAGGTCGTGGGCTTCCACTACTACACCCTCTCGATCGACGGCGCCGTGGTGGCTGACCCGGCGACCCAGTCGTTCTTCGGATCCGGCTTCTACAACAGCGGGATCGAGATCCCGGATCCGGACGGGGGCTACTTCGCGCTGAAGGACGTGCCGCGCGGGCAGGTGCGCCAGCGCTGGTACTACTCGACGGTGACGGCGCAGTGGCGCCGCGCCTACGTCTACACGCCGCCCGGCTACGACACCAACGCCAAGGTGCGGTATCCCGTGCTCTATCTGTTCCACGGCTGGGGAGAGAACGAGCTGGGCTGGCACGTCCAGGGGCACGTCGACGTGATCATGGACAACCTCATCGCCGAGCAGAAGGCCAGGCCGATGATCATCGTCATGGACAATCTCAACGCCGTGAAGCCGGGCGAGAGCGCCGCGCTCTACGCCGCGCGCGGGGCCCTCACGCAGGCCGTGCCCGTGCCGCCGCCGGCGCCGGGTGCCGCACCAGCGGGACGAGGGGCCACCGGCCGGGGCGTCATGCGCCCGCTGGGGAGCGCCGTGGTCACCGAGATGATGCTGACCGACCTCATTCCCATGGTGGAGAAGACCTTCAGGGTGGCTCCGGGACGCGAGAACCGCGCCATGGCCGGGCTGTCCATGGGAGGCATGCAGACCTTCACGACCGCCCTGGCGAACCTCGACAAGTTCGCCTACATCGGCGGATTCAGCGGCAGCAGCGGCGGCCGCGGCGGGTTCGATCCCAAGACCTCCAACGGCGGCGTCTTCGCCGATGCCGCCGCGTTCAACAAGCAGGTCAAGGTGCTCTTCCTGGGCATCGGGTCGATGGAGGGTCCGGGCACGAAGACGTTCGGCGAGCAGCTCACCCAGGCCGGCATCAAGAACGTCTACTTCGAGTCGCCCGGTACGGCCCACGAGTGGCTGACGTGGCGGCGCTGCCTCCGGGACTTCGCCCCGCGCCTCTTCCGCTGAGCTGCGTCCACGCGACGGCCGGCGCATTCGAGGTCCAGCATGAGACTCCACGCGCACCTTCGTCCCGTCCTCCCGCTCGCGCTGGCGCTCCTCGTCGCGTCCCCTAGTGGCGACGCGCAGGCGCCGGCCGTGGGACGGTCGATCCGCTACTGCAACCCGTTGTCGATCGAAGCCTCGTCGCGCGACGGGTCACCGCAGGGGGTGAATCTCGGGGATGTCACCGTCGTACGCGAGGCCGGCAAGTACTACCTGTTCGGCACGGGCGGCGGCGGGTGGGTCTCCGAGGATCTGGTCAGCTGGCGGTACCAGGGCGTGGAGATGCGCGAGGGGCGCGTGCCCGTCGCGCCGCACGTCGTGAAGTACGACGGGCAGTTCTACATGTCCGGCAACAACGCGCCGTTGTACCGGGCGCCCTCCATCCTTGGTCCGTACGAAGTCGTCGGGGAGTGGACGGACGTCTCCGGGAAGCCGTTCTCGGGCGTTGCCAACGGCCGCCAGTGGATCGGGGCGTTCGACGTCGACATTTTCGTGGACGACGACAACACGCCGTACCTCTACTTCCCGGCCCGATCTACCGAGGGCATCGACGTGGTGCCCCTCGATCCCGACCATCTGAACCGGTTCACGGCCGCGCCGAAGCGGCTGTTCGGCTTCGACCGGTCGCACGTCTGGGAGCGCTATGGCGAGATGAACGAATACCCGGACGTCTCGTGGATCGAGGGCCCCTGGATGATGAAGCGCCGAGGTACGTACTACCTGCAGTACAGCGCCTCAGGCACGCAGTGGCTGTCGTACGCGACTGGCATGTATACGGGCAAGAGGCCCACGGGACCGTTCACCTACGCGCCCGTGAACCCCATCCTGCGCAAGACCACCGGCGTGGTCACCGGGACCGCCCACGGCTCCATCGTGGAGGGACCGGACGGCAACTGGTGGCAGTTCTACACGATCGTTCTGTCGAACCCGCCGGGAGGGCGCCGCGTGGGCATGGACCCTGTGGGCTTCGATGCAAAGGGAAACCTGTTCGTGCGGGGGCCGAGCGAAACGCCGCAGTGGGGCCCGGGCGCCGTGGCGGACCCGGCGCGGCACGGCGATTCCGGCTCGCTGCCGCTGACGATCAACAAGTTACGCGCGATGAACGCGAAGAGCGCGTTCTCGAGCCAGCGCCCGGGCCACGAGGCCGCGTATGCCGTGGACAACTCCACCGGGACCTGGTGGGAACCCGCCGAGGACGATCGCCAGCCGTCGATCACGATCGACCTGGGGCCGGCAACGGAATTCGATCCCGTTCAGCGGTTCACGGTGGACTCGAGCCGCATCCTGTTCGCGGCCGGACGCGGTTTCGGCCGGCCCGGTGCGCCGGTTGCGGCTTCATCTCCGGCTCCGGCCCCTGACGGCGTCGTCGCGCACCGCTACACGATCGAGGCGTCAGACGATGGAAAGACCTTCACGACGCTGCTCGACAAGACGCAGAACAGCGTCACGAAGTATGTGGAGTTCAATGAACTGCCGCCGACGACGTGCCGGTTCGTACGCCTGACGCTGACAGGCTGGCCGCGCAGTGCAACGACACCGCTCGGGATCATCGAGTTCACCGTGTTCGGCAAGGCCGTCTCGCCATCGGCCATGCCGGACCGCGCGGGTCTGCACTGACCTGCCGACCAGAGACGCATGGCAGGCCGGAGAACCGACATGCGACCATGGCGTCGGCGTTTCGGAGTGGCCGTCGGGCTGGCGCTGCTGGCAGCCTCGGCGGCTGAGGCTGGATCGGCGGGTTCCGCGTTCACGCTCAGATACGACCGGCCGGCGGAACGATGGACCGAGGCGCTACCGGTCGGCAACGGCCGCATCGGTGCGATGGTCTTCGGCGGGACCGAGGACGAACGCCTCCAGATCAACGAGGGCACGCTCTGGGGCGGGAGCCCGCACGACTACACGGACCCCGAGGCCCATACCCGTCTCGAGGAGATCCGGCAGCTGATCTTCGCGGGCAGGCTGGCCGAGGCCGAGAAGCTCTCTGAGGGCTTCATGGGCCGCCCGAAGCTGCTCATGCCGTACCAACCGTTCTGCGATCTTCGGTTGCACGTCCCGGGCCATGGTCGAGCAACGGCCTACAGCCGCGAGCTTCGGTTGGACGACGCGATCGCCGAGACCTCCTATTCCGTCGGCTCCACCACCTTCCGCCGCGAAGTGTTCGTGTCCTACCCGGACCAGGTTCTGGTCGTCCGGTTCACGGCGAGCCGGCCTGGCCAGATCACCTTCAGTATCGGGATGGACTCGCCCCAGCCCGGCACGCGAATCGAGGTCGCCGGGCAGGACACTCTCCAGCTGACCGGCCAGATCCAGCCGCGCCAGAACCCGGCGCGGTCCTGGACGGGCTCGTGGGATCAGCCGGGTATGCGGTTCGCCGCGGCGGTGAAGGTGCGGGCCGAGGGCGGCCTGGTTCGCGACGCCGACGGACACCTGGAGGTCTCGGCGGCGGACTCTGCGACCATCGTGTTCAGCAACGCGACGAGCTTCCTGAGCTTCCGGGACATCGGCGGCGACGCCCTGGGACGCGCACGCGCGTTCCTGGCGCGCGCATCGAAGCAGTCGTTCGACGAGTTACGGCGCCGGCACGCCGATGACTTCCGCCGGCTGTTCTCGCGCGTGCAGCTGCACCTCGGTGACAGCCGTTCCCCGACACCCACCGACCGGCGCATCAAGAGCTTCGCCGAAGACGACGATCCCGCACTCCTCGCCCTTTACTTCGAGTTCGGCCGCTACCTGTTGATCTCATCGTCCCGGCCAGGAGGTCAGCCTGCCAACCTGCAGGGCATCTGGAACGAGGATCTCCTTCCTGCCTGGAGCAGCAAGTGGACGACCAACATCAACCTGGAGATGAACTACTGGCACGCGGATGGCGGCGACCTCTGGGAGACGCAGGAGCCGCTGTGGAGCCTGATTCGCGATCTGCGAGTCACTGGTGCCGAAACGGCCCGTGCGCACTACCGAGCGAAGGGATGGGTCCTGCACCACAACACGGACTTGTGGCGGGCGGCCACGCCAGTGGATGGTTCCTGGGGAGTCTGGCCCACGGGCCAGGCGTGGCTGGCGAACCAGATGTGGGACCACTACGAGTTCAGTGGAGATCGCGAGTTCCTGCGGCGGGAAGCCTATCCCGCGATGAAGGAAGCCGCGCAATTCCTCCTCGACACCCTCGTCCCGGCGCCGGCCGGGAGCCCTCTTGTCGGGCGACTCGTCACGAACCCGTCCGTCTCTCCAGAAAACCGCTACATCGTGGGCGGCCGGGGACAGCACCTGACCTACGCGCCGACGATGGACATCCAGCTCGTTTCTGAGCTCTTCGAGAACTGCGGGCGAGCCGCCGGGATCCTCGGAACCGACGCCGGCTTCCGGCTGGAGCTGCAGCGTGCCGGACAGCGCCTGCCACCGTTGCAGATCGGCAAGCGCGGGCAGCTGCAGGAGTGGATTGAGGACTATCCCGAGGCCGAACCGGCGCATCGACACGTGTCGCACCTGTACTCGTTGTATCCTGGGAACGCCATCAGCCTCGAGCGCACTCCGGAACTCGCCGCTGCGGCCAGGAAGTCCCTCGAGCTGCGTGGCGACGGCGGGACGGGGTGGTCGGCGGTGTGGAGGGTCGCCCTGTGGGCCCGTCTTCGTGACCCGGAGCACGCGTACGCGAACCTCAAGTTCCTGATCACGAGGAGCACCCTGCCGAACATGTTCGATCTCTGCCCGCCCTTCCAGATCGACGGCAACCTGGGAGGCCCCGCCGCGATCGCCGAGATGCTGGTCCAGAGTACTGCCGACGAAATCAGGCTCCTCCCCGCGCTGCCGCGCCAGTGGCCGAGTGGCAGCCTGAAGGGCGTGCGGGTGCGGGGCGGGGGCAGAGCCGACATCGCGTGGAAGGATGGCCGCCTGACGGAGTTCAGGCTGCAAACGGACCGCGTCACGAAGTACCGGGTCAGCTGCGGTGCGCGGTCGGCCGATGTTCGAGTTGGACCCGGCAAGCCGATCGCGATGGATGGAGCGCTTCAGAAACTGGGACGATGAACTCGGAGAACCGACATGCACAGCTGCAGGCGAGCGTTCCTATTGTCGATGGTGATGGTCTCGCTGGCGGCAACGGCCGCTGCGCAATCCGTAGCGGTGTCCATCGACGCCACGAAGGTGGCTCCCCCGATCACGCGGTGGGTCTTCGGCGGCTTCATGGAGCCGGCCACGACGTTCGTGTGGGCCGAGATGATCGCCGACCGGAAGTTCTTCTCCGAGATCACGTCGACGCCGACGACTGTGCCGACCGGCGGGTTCGGGCGACGGGGGCCGCAGCGTCGCTGGGTCCCCATCGGCCCCGACGCCTTCGTGGTCATGGACAAGAAGGACCCCTACGTTGGTGAATGGAGCCCCAGGGTCCGGGTCGAGCCGGCGGCGCCGCACGGCATCAGCCAGGCTGGCGTGTCGCTGCGCGGAGGCCGCGCCTACAGCGGCCGGGTGATCCTGGCGGGGAGCCCCGGCGCGAAGGTGAGTGTCAGCCTGGTGTGGGGACCGAACGCCGGAGATCGGCAGACGATCACCATCCCGGCGCTGACCGCCGGTTTCGCGAGGTTCCCGCTCAGGTTCACGCCCGCGGCTGACTCCAGCGACGGGCGGCTCGAGATCGGAGGGACGGGAACGGGCTCGTTCCGCATTGGGGCCACCTCTCTCATGCCCGCCGACAACGTCTCCGGCTTCAAGGCCTCCTCGATCAAGTACCTGAAGGAGCTGGGAATCGAGATCGCCCGGTGGCCCGGCGGGAACTTCGTCTCGGCCTACGACTGGCGTGACGGCGTTGGCGACCACGACAAGCGGCCGCCCCGGCATGAGCTCGCCTGGAACGGGATGGAGTCGAACGACATGGGCATCGACGACTTCATGACGTTCTGCCGGCTCATCGGCGCGGAGCCCTACCTCGCGGTGAACTCCGGGCTCGGCGATGCCCACTCGGCTGCGGAGGAGGTCGAGTACGTGAACGGCCCCGCGACAAGCCGGCTCGGCGGCCTGCGCGCGGCCAACGGGCATCCCGCGCCGTACGGCGTGAAGATCTGGGGCATCGGCAACGAGATGTACGGGCCCTGGCAGTGGGGCCACATGTCCAGCACCCAGTACCCGGAGAAGCACAACCTGATGGTCAAGGCCATGCGGAAGGTCGATCCGACCATCAAGGTGATTGCCTCCGGCGCCACGCCCGAGGAAGCCTCGTGGTGCTACATCGAGAACCGGCAGTTCAACTCGTTCCAAGGGCGGCTGAAGGAGGACCTGCCGCTGCCCTTCGCGTTCGGCTCGCGCGAGGACTGGACCGGGGCGCTGCTGAAGACCTCCGCCGACCACATCGACTACCTCGGCGAGCACTTCTACGGGTACCCGAACCTCGTCATCGACCTGGCCCGGGAGCAGTTCGTCGAGTCCGACGAGCCGCTCGCCCTCAAGGTGCGCCGCCTCTCGAACCGCGTGCAGTTCAAGTTCGAGGCCTGGGACGAGTACGTGAAGCAGATGCCCTCTCTGAAGGACAAGGACATCAAGTTCGCGTTCGACGAGTGGTCGCCCAGGAACCGGTCGGTCGGCACTGGACCCGCGCCCGCGAGCAATCCGATGCTGAATCCGCTGACGAACGCCCTCGTTTACCACGAGTTCTTCCGCCACTCCGACAAGGTCGGCCTGGCGGTGGCCACCGGCGGCATGGGCGCGGTGGCGAGCGACACGTCCGGGGACGCCATTGGTCTCCGGATGGAGGGCCAGGTCATGAAGGTGCTCCACGATCACTTCGCGGGAGCGCTGCCGGTGGCGGTGGGCGGCACCTCCCCACAGCTCCCGGGCAAGGGCGTGGTCGGGATCGACAAACCGTCTCGTCCGTCCGGAAGCCCGACGTACCCGCTCGACGTCTTCGCGGCCCTGAGCGCGGATCGGAAAACGCTGGCCATCTCGGTGATCAATCCGACCGACACGCCACAGGAATGCGTGCTGAACCTGACCGGCGTCCAGGCCAACGGCCCCGCCAGGGTCTCGCAGCTCACGGCTCCCGCCGGGCCGCCACCCACGCCGCCTGCGCCGGGGATGGGCCGGTTCGGCGGGCCGCCGGCAACCATGGCGCAGAGCACGGTGCCGCAGGCGCCCGGGAGCATCACCGTGCCTCCGACCAGCATGACCGTGTACCAGTTCAACGTGAAGTGAGGTGACAGCCTGCGGTGCTGGCGGTGCTGCGACTGTTACATGATCCTGGAGATGTACAGATGACCTCGCGATCTTCCGTCACATGCGTTCGCTGCAGTGGAGTCCGACGCGGCTGGGTCAGACTGGCGCACGTCGTCGTCGCGCTCGGGCTCGCCCTGGCGGCCACCGTCGTTCCGGCACGTGCCGCCGATCCGATCAACCTCGCCGTGGATGTGTCGAAGGCCGGCCCGAAGATCGACCGCCACATCTTCGGCCAGTTCGCCGAGCACCTCGGGACGGGCGTGTACGAAGGAGTCTGGGTCGGCGCCAGCTCCCCCATCCCCAACACCCGCGGCATCCGCACCGACGTGGTCGCCGCCCTCAAGGCCCTGAAGGTGCCCAACGTGCGCTGGCCCGGCGGCTGCTTCGCCGATGATTACCACTGGCGCAAGGGCATTGGTCCGGCCGACAAGCGCTCCGTCATCCTCAATCCGAGCTGGGGCGGCGTCACCGAGTCGAACGCGTTCGGTTCGCACGAGTTCATGGACTTCCTCGGCCAGATCGGCAGCGAGGCCTTCCTCTCCGTGAACGTCGGGTCGGGGACGCCGCAGGAAGCGTCCGAGTGGCTGGAGTACCTGACGACCGGGCAGCCGACGGCGCTCGGCAAGGAGCGGGCGGCCAACGGCCGCGCGGCGCCGTTCAAGGTGGCCCTCCTGGGCATCGGCAACGAGAGCTGGGACTGCGGCGGCAACATGTCGCCCGACTACTACCTGAGCCAGCTCAAGATCTACAGCCGCTTCGTCAGGAACTTCAATCCGGCGCAGCAGGAGAAGGACCAGATGCTGAAGATCGCCGTCGGGCCGGGCGGCGGTGACGAGCCGAGGTGGACGCAGTGGACCGAGACGATCATGAGGGCCTGGAAGGATCACTCCTGGAGCTGGGACATCGACGGCCTCTCGCTGCACAACTACACCGTCATCGACTGGGTGTCCAAGTACAAGTCCGTCGGGTTCGGCGAGGCTGAGTACAGCCGGTTCCTCAAAGCCACGCTCGACATGGAGAAGATCATCGGCACGCACTCGGCCATCATGGACAAATACGATCCGCAGAAGAAGGTCGCGCTCATCGTCGATGAATGGGGCAGCTGGTACGCCCCGCTCCCCGGCAGCAACCCGGCCTTCCTGGTGCAGCAGAACAGCCTGCGGGACGCTGTGCTGGCGGCGCTCAATCTGAACATCTTCGCGCGCCATGCCGACCGCGTGCGCGGCGCCAACATCGCCCAGATGGTCAACGTGCTGCAGGCGATGATCCTGACGGACAAGGAGAAGATGGTCCTGACGCCGACGTACCACGTGTTCCGGATGTACGTGCCGTTTCAGGGCGCGTCGTTCGTACCGGTCGCGTTCGAAGCCGGCACCTACACGCACGGCGACGTCACGCTGCCCCGTGTCGATGCCATCGCCGCGAAGGACAGCGCGGGTGTGCTGTGGCTGGCTCTCACGAACGTCGACCCGACGCGGCCCGCGGACATCTCGGTGCGGCTGGCCGGCATCAGCCCGAAGACTGTGGCCGGCGAGACCCTGACGGCCGCGGCCGTCGACAGCGTGAACACGTTCGAGGCGCCCGGGACGGTGGCGCCGAAGCCCGTTTTGGCGAAGATCCAGGGCGACCAGGTGGCCGTGACGCTCCAGCCGAAGTCGGTGACGGTCATCTCGGTCCGATGAGAAAGGCCGGCGGCATGGAATCGCGCATGAAAGAGAAGTTCGCCGTATTGGTGTCGTCCTGCTGTCTGGCCCTGGCTGTGACGGCCACGGCTCAGCCCGCGCGAACGCCACCGATCGAATCGCCGGTGGTCCACCCGGATCGCACGGTCACCTTCCGGTTCAGAGCACCGAACGCCAAACAGGTGGAACTGAGCGGCCAGTTCCTCAAAGGGAACCAGCCGCTCACGGCCGATGCGTCCGGGATCTGGAGCGTCACCGTCGGGCCTGTCGAACCCAACCTGTATCCCTATAACTTCGTCGTGGACGGGCTCGCCATCGCCGATCCCGGCAACGTCAACATCTTCCCGAACGAGCGGTTCAAGGCCAGCCTGGTGGACGTTCCTGGCGAGACGCCTGCCCTCTACGCGATACAGAATGTCCCGCACGGTGAAGTCACGCACGGCTATTACACGTCGAAGTCCATGGGTGGGACTCGCCCGCTCGTGATCTACACGCCACCGGGTTATCACAGCGGCGCCAGCAGGTATCCGGTGTTCTACCTGATCAGCGGCACCACCGACACCGAAGAGACCTGGTTCAAGGTGGGTCGCGCGAACTTCATCCTCGACAATCTCATCGCGGCCAAGCGCGCAGTGCCGATGGTCATCGTCATGCCGTACGGGAACACGTTCACCGGCACGCCGGACCCGTCATCGCCGCAGGCCGCCGAGATGTACAAGGTGTTCAACGACGATCTGGTCGGAAGCATCATTCCGTACGTCGAGGCCAACTACCGGGTCACGCCCGACCGGGAGAAGCGCGCGATCGCGGGGTTCTCGCGGGGCGGCGGGCAGTCCCTGTTCGCCGGGTTCACCAACCTCGACAGGTTCGGCTGGATCGGATCGTACAGCGCCTACCTGACGCCCGAGGTCTTCGACAAGTACTTCGACAGCCTCTCGGCGAAGCCGGAGGCCACCAATCGGCGACTGAAGCTCTTGTGGCTGGGCGTGGGAAGCGAAGACTTCCTCTACACGCAGGCTGTGGCGTTCGACGATCTCCTGAAGGAGAGGAAGATCGAGCACAAGAGCCTGGTCACGGGCGGCGGCCACACCTGGATGAACGCCAGGACCTATCTGACCGAGACGGTGCAGTTGTTCTTCAAGTAGCCGCCCTCCGGCGGCCCGGTCACGTTCGGCACCCAGATCCGGGTGAGCCAGAAAACCGACGAGCACCGAGGTGACGAGAACCGAGGTGACCACCGGTACGGCTGACCTCATGCGTGCATCCTCCAGGGCGGGAGGTTCATCATGAGATGCCGCCGGCAGCGATGCCAGACTGGATTTCGAACGGGGTGGCGTACCAGGCCACGTGATCGACCGGCTGCCGCGGCTCCCTGTCAGGTGGCTTCTTCCCAGTCGCTGCGGATCTGATTGCGTCCATGTCGCTTGGCGGCATACAGACACTCGTCGGCGCTCCTGATCAGATCGGAGGCTGGCTGCCCGACGACGGGAATCAGCGTTGCCGCGCCAAGACTCAGCGTGACGTGATCGGCCACCGTCGAGCGGGCGTGTGGGACTTGGAGCGTGTCGACCTGCCTCAGCAGCTTGTGACCGAGCGACACGGCGCCCTCGGCGCCGGTGTCTGGCAGCAGGCAGGCGAATTCCTCGCCGCCATATCGTGCAACCAGGTCTGTCGGCCGCCGGACCCACGCTGCCATCTCCCGAGCCAGGAGCCGCAGGCAATCATCGCCGGCCAGGTGACCGTAGTGGTCGTTGTAGCCCTTGAACAGATCGACGTCCATCAGGATGAGTGACAGCGGGGTCTGGGAGCGTCTGGCCCGTTGCCACTCGCGGGCGAGGGACTCGTCAAACAGACGACGATTGGCGATGCCGGTGAGTCCGTCCGTCGAGGACAGGCATTCCAGGTTGTCGCGATAACGCTTGAGCTCCAGATGATTTCGTACGCGTGCCCTCACGATCGCCGGTCGAATGGGCTTGGTCAGATAGTCGATCGCGCCGACATTCAGGCCCTCGGTCTCCTCCTCCTCGTGATCCATCGCGGTGACGAAGATGACTGGAATCGTCCGGGTCGTCGTGTCGCCCTTGATCCGGGCGCACACCTCGTATCCATCCATCTCCGGCATCATCACGTCGAGCAGGATCAAGTCAGGATGCTGTTCAGCGGCGATGTCCAGGGCATCCTGGCCGGATGTCGCGAAGAGCACTTCGTACTCGTCGCTCAATGCCTCGCTCAGCATCTCGATGTTCGCCGGGGTATCGTCCACGATCAGCACGGTTTGTCTAGCCGGTTCCATCAGTCCTCCGTCTACTGCAGCGTGACATCGAGTCTTGCGGCGACCTCCGCCAGCAACATGCGGGCCTGCTTGAAATCCAGACGGGCCAGACACGCCTCTAGTTGCTCAACCGACGCGGACAGGTCACTGCGGCCGGCGGTGAGCGCGTTGGCCAGTTCGCCGCACTGCTTGCGTGCCGCCAGACTGTTTCGCTTGAGGGACCGGTCGAGTTCCACGACGAGCGGGCCGACGCGCGCGGAGTCGAGCGGTGACGGCTCCGCGGCGACCGTCGGTTGAGCCGGAACGGGTCCTGGTTCCAGGAGACGCGCGACCGAGGGCATCACCGCCTGAATCGCATGGTCCAGGCCCTCCAAGGCCACGGGAATGCGCGCCTGGTCCCCCTGCTGGATCAGCGCCTCCGCCGTCCGGGCGGACGTGAACACGTCGGTCATCGAGAGATTCCCCGCGACACCCTGAATCGTGTGCGCCAAGCGCCGCGCAACCACCGCGTTGTCGTGCTCGAGAGCCGTGCGGATCTCTGCGACCACCGCGGCGTGATGCTCGCGAAAGTCCCCAAGCAGCGAGCGCAACAGGGTCTGGTTGCCCATCGTCCGTGCGAGCGCGCTGCGGACATGAATGCCCGGCAGAGACTCCGGCAGGTCTCCGGGCATTCCGGCAGCCCGGTCCCGTACCGGCGCGGCCACTGACGGCCGGCCGTTTCGCGGCGTGATCCAGCGCGCCAGCGTCGCCAGGAGCCGATCCGGGTCCACGGGCTTGGTGACGTAGTCGTTCATCCCGACATCCAGCGCGTGTTGCCGTTCGTGTTGCAGCGCGTGGGCCGACATCGCGATGATGGGTATCGACTCGTTCTTCAGCAGGGTCCGGACGGTCCGCGTGGCTTCGTAGCCGTCCATCTCCGGCATCTGCAGATCCATGAGCACGGCGTCATAGCGATCCGCGGACGAACGGAGCATATCCGTGGCAACCCTGCCGTTGGCGGCGATCTCCACGAACAGGCCGAACCCGCTTAGGATCTCCTCGGCCACCTGCTGGTTGATCGCGTTGTCTTCCACCACCAGCACCCGCGCCCCGGCCAGCGGAGCCGGAACGTCACTGCCAGGAGCCGGCATATTCGCGTCGTCCGCGGCCCGCGCGCCGTCGCGACTGAACGCCTCGATGATGGTGTCGAACAGGATGGAGTCGCTGATGGGCTTGAGCAGCAATCCGTCCAGTCCAAGCTCGTCTGCCTGTTTCACGATCTCCTCGCGGCCGTACGCCGTGACCATCAGGATCTTCGGCTGGCTTGACGCCCCCAGCCTCGACCGAATCCGCCTGGCTGTCTCGATGCCATCGATTCCCGGCATCCTCCAGTCGAGGATGACCAGGTCGTAGGACCCGTCCTCCAGCCGCTCCAGGGCCGCGCGTCCGGAATCCACCGCGGTCACGTCAAACGTCATCGCCGTCAACGAGACTGTGAAGATGTCCCGTGCCGTTTGATTGTCATCGACGACCAGCACCCTCTTGCCCCGCAGATCAATCGGCAGCCGGCGGCGCTTCGCCGACGTTTCCGGCTGGACGCCCAGGTCCACGGTGAAGCTGAACGTACTGCCGACATCAGGGGTACTGTGGACGTTGATATCGCCGCCCATCCGTACAGCCAGTTCCTTGCTGATGGCCAGCCCCAGTCCTGTGCCCCCATACTTGCGCGTCGTGGAGCCATCAGCCTGCGTGAATGGACGGAACAACCTGGCTTGTTGCTCCGGCGTCATCCCGATGCCGGTGTCCTGAACCGAGAACCGCAGGCGGACCCGGTCGCCATTCCGGCTGACAAGGTCCGTCGACACGATGATCTCGCCCTCTTCGGTGAACTTCACCGCGTTGCCAACCAGATTGATCAGGATCTGGCCCAGCCGAAGCGGATCCCCCACCAGGTCCACCGGCACGGCGGGACCGGTCCTGAAGAACATCTCGAGTCCCTTGTCCTGGAGTTTCAGGGTCACCACGTTGGACACGTTGTTCAGGACCTGGTCGAGGTGGAACCGGGTCTCTTCGATCTCCAGCTTGCCGGACTCGATCTTGGACAAGTCCAGAATGTCATTCAGCAGTACCAGCAAAGCGTGGGCGGACGTCTGCATCTTGTTCAGGTAATCACGCTGCTTGGCGGACAGGTTGGTCTTGAGAGCGAGGTAGCCCAGTCCGACAATGGCGTTCATGGGCGTACGGATTTCGTGGCTCATGTTCGCGAGAAATTCGCTCTTGGAACGCGTCGCGGACTCGGCTGTCTCTTTCGCCTGGCGCAGTTCCTCCTCCTTCCGGAGGCGCTCGGTAATATCGTGACCGATGCCCACCAAGCCGATCACCTGCCCGTGGTCATCGCGCAGGGGCAGTTTCGTAGTCTCGAGCCAGTGCTCCTGTCCGCCCGGACGGATGATGCGCTCCTGGCGATTGACGACTTCCTCGCCGCGCGTGATGACCTGCATGTCGTCCGCATAGCAGGCTGCGGCCGCGTCCGGATCCAAGAAGTCGTAGTCTGTCTTGCCCTTGACGTCAGCTTCGCTGGCGACACCGAGGGACTGCACATCAGACAGGTTGGCGAGTGTCTTGCGCGCCTCGCGGTCCTTGGCGTAGATGCGGTCCGGCAACGCGTCGATCAGCGTGCGGAGGAGGATGCGCTCGGTTTCCAGCACCTGATCGGCCTGCTTGCGCTCCTGCAGCAGCAACGCGCCGTTCAGGATGCTGCTGATCTCGGCGCGCAACATCTCATAGACAGCGCCTTCCAGCGAGCCGACTTCGAGCAGCGCGTACCCCATCTGCCGCCGTTGAAGGTAGAGGGGTTCGGCAACGAGGGTCGATCGACGCTGCCTCGGCCACAGATCGTCCGGCACGAGCGCGCGCGTGGGGAACCGCCGCCCCTCCGGCTCCAGCGTGATGCGGCCCCGCTCGTTGTAGGCAAGCATCAGCCGCGACCATTCTGGCGCGGCCTCGGGGTACTGGTATGGCTGCGGCGCCTCATACAACGACAGGTAGCAGCTGGAGATGCCCAGTCGGGGCAGGCCCGTGGCGAGCGCGTCCATGAGACTGGCGACATCGATGGTCGCCAGCAGCGACAGTTGAACCTCGCGCAGGGCCAGAGCTCGTCGGGCCTTGCTGGTGGAGTCGTGCTCGTTGCGTTCTGGCGCCGCGATCGGATCCGAAGCGAGCGTCGTGACCGTGCCCGGGGCGCTGCGCATCAGGTCCGACAGCCTCACCACGCCCTGGTAACCCATCTCGTACAGGGCCCGGGCGGATGTTTCGAGGGGAGCTGCCCCGATCGACCCGCCGGCGAGCCCTGCCACCGTCGCGCAGAGAGTGACTACCGGCAGAGGGCGCCAACTGTCGTGGAAGGCCGTGTTCTCGTCAACGCTGATGTCGGCGCCAATCGCGCTGGCCCACGTGACCAACCCGTTGACATGCTCCCCGTTTGCGAGCGCGTAGAGGATGTTGGCTTGCGCCTGAGACTCCGGGGAATGGGACACAGGCCCGCCAGGAAAACAGATCGAGTTCAGGTCGAGGTCCCGCGCGGCGTCGACGATGCCGGACCAGATGGCCTGGCCGGCGTCATCGCTGATGGTGGCAGCGAAATAGCCGATGGTCTGACGGCCACCGTGCCGCTTGGATGGGATGGCGGCTGCGGCAGCCTGCGCCTTCGTCATGTAGGGATCCTCCGACTCAACCAGCGCGTCGGACTGTCCGCCTGTGCGTGCCCGCCGAAGAGCGGCCGCAAGACCCCGCAACGGCCCGGGAGCGAGGACTTCTCGTGCCAGGGGGAGGTTGGCACGTGTCACCTGCATGATAGTCGAATGCCGAGGATCTCAATAGGGCCGCAAGTAACGGGTTGTGTCACACTCCGTGTCACAAGCCGGGCGTTCACACCAAGACCGACGCGGACCGGGATCGCATCGGCACGCTCCTCCGGCAGTGCGATCCGCATGACCGGCTGCGTTCGATTCACAACGGCACGCGGCTGTTCGATCACGGCAATCCGTGGATTACGCACGTCAGCATGCAGAACGGCATCGCGGTGGAAACGCCCGGCCGCGCCGAGCTGTGTCGCGACGTCTATCGCAAGCCGGTGGTCTACGATGAGGTGAAACACGAACGGGCGGCGCCCGGATGCAGCGGAACCTCGTACCCGTTCCACACCGTGTGGACGTTGTAGGAGAAGTTCAGGTCGAACTTCTGACTGATCTCCGTCCAGATCCTCCATTCGGGAGCGGTGGTCATGCCGCCGCCCCCGTAGAGCGAGGCAACGCGAGATCGCGTCACGAGTTCACCTCATTGTCGTCAGCTCACCTGGGCAGCTTCTGCTCGCCTTCTATCCTCAGCGCCAGATCGGCTCCGGACGCGCCGGTCCCAGGCTGGCCGCCACCCACGAAGAGCGTGTACGCACCGGCCGTCACCAGCCGGGTCCCGTCCTCGGCCACCATGCTCAGGTCGCGGGGAGCCAGCGTCAGGCGCACGTGTTGCGTCTGGCCGGGCTGGATGCGCACGCGCTGGAAGCCGCGCAGCGCCCGCAGCGGAGCGCCCGCCACCTTGGGGAACACGATGTAGGTCTGCACGACCTCGTCGCCGGCCACGCCGCTCGTGTTCCGGACGTCGACGTCGACCTGCAGATTGCCTCCAGCCTTGAGCGTGGGAGTCGAGAGCCTCGCGTTGCTGTAGGCGAACGTCGAATAGCTCAGGCCGTAGCCGAAGGGATAAAGCGGCTGGCCTTCAAAGTAGCGGTACGTCCGGCCCTTCATCGAGTACTCCTCGAACGGAGGCAGATCGTTCACGCTCTTGTAGAAGGTGACCGGCAGCCGCCCGGCCGGGTTGTTGGCGCCGGCCAGGGTCTCGGCGATCGCCGTGCCGCCTTCTTCGCCCGGGTACCAGGCTTCCAGGATGGCGTTGGCGTTCTGATGGGCCCAGTTGACGCCCAGGGCGCTGCCGTTCATCAGCACGACAACCAGAGGCTTCCCAGTCGCCTTTACGGCCTCGACGAGCGCCTGCTCGTCCTTCGGAAGGTCAATCGACGTACAGGTCCCCTCCGACGAAGCCTTCGGGGAGGGTGCGGCCGAACATCTCCTCCCCTTCCAGCTCCCTGGTCAGTCCCACGACCGCGATGACGACGTCCGCCTGCTTCGCGGCGGTCACTGCATCCTCGATGTCCGTCACGCCAGACCGCCACGAGAGCGTGGGGCCCGTCGGACCGAAGCCCCCCCGGCCGCCGCCCCGGCCAGCGCCCGGAGCAGCTCCCGGGCCGCCAGCTCTGGCGGCAGGGGCGCCTGCCGCGGTCCTGAAGAACTCCACCTTCAGCGGGCAGTCTCTGCCCTTCTCCAGGGCCACGACCGCGCTGCGCGCGGCGGCCACGGCCGGATCCTGCGGAACACCGCGGCCGGTCGCGGCGCGCTCGACCCAGTCGTCGATGACGAGTTTCCCGTCCAGCCACACGCGGACGCCGCCCGCGCCGTTGATCGCCAGGCTGTACCGGCTCGTTTCATCAGGTTTCAGGAAGCCGGTCCAACGCGCTGAGAAGTCGCCCGCGCCGACGCCGTCCGGCAATCGGCTGCCCCCGAACATCGCGCCTGGGCCCGCGGATCCGATCTGTGCTTCGACGCGCGTGGCCGCCGCGGTTCCGGAGAGGTCCTTGGTGTTGAGGTACACGGCCGTCACGCCAGGCTTGCCGTCCTCGGTGCGATACGCCGACGCGGGGATCGTGATCGGGTTCCGCAGGAACGTCGTCCCGGGCGTGTAAGTGACGTCGGCGGAGGGAAACTGTTTGCGCATGCCCTCCACGGGCGTCACGTAATGCGACGACGTGCCGTTGTAGTTGCCCTCGAGCGCCGGAATGGAATCGGCGAGGGGCCCGACGATGGCGATCTTCTTCAGCGACGGCTTGAGCGGCAGGAACCCGTCGTTCTTCAACAGGACCATCGACTCGCGCGCGGCCTTGCGCGCCAGTTCGCGGTTCGCGGCGGTGTCGTTCTCCGAGAACGGGATCTGAGCGTACTTGACCAGTTCGGGCGGGTCGAACATGCCCAGCTCGAGGCGGGCCTTCAGGAGGCGCCCGAGGTTGACGTCACTCTCCTTCTGGGTGATCAGGCCCTTCTGGATGGCGGTGCTGTAGGCCTGCGTGTCCGCGCCGCAGTCGAGATCGGTCCCGCGCCTGAGCGACACGGCCGCCGCTTCCTCGAGGGTCGGGACGAACTTGTGGTTTCGGCTGATGTCGCCGATCGCCCCGCAGTCCGACACCACGTAGCCGCCGAAGTTCCAGGCGCCACGCAGCGTGTCCCCGAGGAGGAACGTGTTCGCGCAGGCGGGCTCGCCGTTGACGCGGTTGTAGGCGCACATCACCGAGTAGGCCTTGCCTTCCACCACGGTCTGCCTGAATGCCGGCAGGTAGGTGTCTTCCATGTCATGAAGGGAGACCTTCACGTCGACCGTATGCCGCGTCGGCTCGGGGCCGCTGTGCACGGCGAAGTGCTTGGGCGTGGAGATCGTCTTGAGGTACTTCGGATCGTCGCCCTGCAAGCCGCGCACGAAGGCCGTGCCCAGCCGCCCGGTGAGGAACGGGTCCTCGCCGTAGGTCTCCTGGCCCCTGCCCCAGCGCGGGTCGCGGAAGATGTTGACGTTGGGTGACCAGAAGTCGAGGCCGGCCGGCCCCGGGCGCACGCCCATGCCGCTGCCCGGCAAGCTGGGGCCCGATGAGGGCGCAGCTGTCGCTCTCCGCTGGTACTCGTGGAACTTGGCGCGCGCCTCCGTGCTGATGACGGTCGCGATCCGGTGGACGAGCGGCTCGTCGAAGGCGGCCGCGAGACCGATCGCCTGCGGGAACACCGTGGCGATCCCCTGGTTCGCCACGCCGTGCAGCGCCTCGCTCCACCAGTTGTAGGCGGGAATCTCGAGACGTGGGATGGCAGGAGACGTGCTGCTGAACTGGGTCGCCTTCTCCTCGGGCGTCATGCGAGCAACCAGGTCAGCCACGCGCCGGTCGACCGGCAGCGCCGGATTCAGGTACGCCGGGCGTTCGGCCTGCTGGCCCAGAACAGGACCGGTCGTGACGGCGAGTACGAACAGCAGCAGAGCGAGTTTCCTGGTCATGGGTTCTCCCAGTCCCGGTGTTGAACATCGAGCCGGACAACAAAGGGGTTGCGCGACCTACTTCTTCAGCAGTTCCTGCGCCGCGTTCGCCAGGAAGATGTACTGCGACGCGCCGCCGATCGTGCCCTCGTTCTCGCCCCAGAGGAACGGCCAGTCGTCCATGTTCTCCGGGTAGTCCGGCTTCAGGATGAGGACGCCCGGCACCACGACGCCCGGGATGAACGTGAAGTCGGCCCGGTTGTTCCCGTAGGCGAGGTGCTTCGACCGGGTTCCGACCGTGGCGACGAACGACGCATTCGACGCCGGGTGGGTCCCGAAGAGAAAGTACAGGCCGCGGTACACCGACTCCTTGTCGAAGAGATCCGGGTAGACCGTGTGGAGGTAGTAGTTGGTGGTTGCCCAATTGACCACCCCGCCGCTGCCCGCCCAGCCGCCGGTGGCGATCGGCACGCCGTAGGGATTCGCCTTGAGCTGGCGGTCCACTTCGGCCTTGTACTTCACCGCGTACGGACGGAGCTTCTCGGCGGCTCCGGGCCCGAGGTACGGCAGCGCCCTGATCGCCGTCAGCAGGCCTCGGCCGCCCGGGCCATCGAGCGACGGCCAGATCAGTTCATTGAACCGATCGACGTACTGCTGCTCCTTCGTGGTGATCATCAGTTGCAGGACCGCCGACAGTTCGGCGGCCGCCCCGAACCTGGCCCCGAAGCCCGCAGGCGGCGCTTGCGCACCCGCAGGCCGCGCGGGCGGCGCGGGCGCAGGCCTCTGGCGCTCTTCGGCGTACGCCTTCTTTGCGAGCGCGAGGCACTCGTCCGCTAGCGCGTCGTTGTAGCCCCGCAGCGCGCGGCTCGCTGCCGCGAGCGACCCGATGCCGGAGTAATTCAGGAAGGGCTGGTGGGTGGTGAAGACCCACCGGTCGTCGGGCGTGCCGCTCCGGTTGCCTTCCACCTGGTACGGCTTGAGCGACGGGTCGAAGAGCAGGTTGTCGGTCTGCGTCGAGGCGTCACCGAGATGGTGGTACCGGTGGAGCTGCGAATCGACGATCCCCTGGTTCAGCTGGCCGGTGCTCCGGTACTGGGCCGCCACTTGCAGCGCGCCGTGCTCGATCTGCTGCAGGACGTCCGGCTTGCCGTCGGGGCGATGAATATCGACGAAGCGGGTCGCCTGATCGATGAACGTCTGGTCCCGCTGGGGCTTGAAGGTCTCCCAGATGTCAACGAAGGCCGTGAGCGTGCCCGCATGCGAGCCGCCCTGGATGTCGAAGTCGCCGGCGTCGAACCAGCCGCCGACGGCGAGGCCCGGGATGCGCTCGAGGGGCTTGTACTTCGTGTCCGTCGACGCCCCCATCCGGTACCCGTCGAACTGCTGGAAGCTCAGCGGCGCCTGCAGCGCGTCGTCCATGTGCGTCAGACCGTGCCACACACGATAGGCCTCATTGACCATCATGTGGTCCATCTGGACCGGGAACCAGACGTCCGCCGTCGCGTGCCAGATGGTGTCGTAGACGTCCGGGCCAATCGGGAACGTCTCGGTCTTCTGCGTGCCGTACTGGATGTAGTACAGGCCGGGGCGGGTCATCGCGCTGAAGTCCACCGTGCCGTACTGGTACCTGAGGTAGGGGCCCCAGGCCTGGACCTTCGCCTTCATCCGCTCGACCGGCGCGCCGTCGGCCGTCACCTCGAAGAGGGACGCGGTCGGGAGGGCCGAGTCGTGCTGATCGAGCTCGAGGACCGCCACCTTCTTCTGCGCCGGGTGATAGCCGACCTGCGAGAAGCCGATGACCGGGGTCCGGGTCCAGTTCGGGATGACGTTCGGGCGGACGATCCACTCGGCCACCTTCCCCGTCGCCTTCGTCGCCAACAGCGATCGGACGATGAACCAGCCGTTTTGAGCGAGGTTGCGCCCGTCGAGCAGCTGGAGCTCGCCCGAGACGGCCTCGATCGCGACGCGGCGCTCGGGATCCTCGGGCGCGAGGATCAGCGTCTTGCCGGAGGCTATGGGATGGGCTTCCACGTACTCGTTCCGGCCCCGATCGTCGAACGTCGAGTAGCCCTCGAACTGGCGGATCTTCGTGTCGCCGGGCTTGGTTTCGATCGGCCCGATGGGATAGCGCGGGAAGATGCCGGGCTTGCCGTCCGCGAGGTAGGTCCGCTCGAAGAACTTCGCCGGCAGGAACTCGAGGTTGAGCCCCGCCCGCCCCTCGAGCTTTTCGGGCACCGGCGTGTCGAGATAGACGGCGACGCGGAAACCGGCGCCCTCGGGTGTGACGACCAGCCTGGAGTCGAAGGCGAAGGCCTCGTAACGCAGCGTGCACGTGATGGTGTTGGCGGTCTTGTCCACCTTGCGGTCGATCACCTTCGGGATTTGATCCCACTGCTCCGGCGTCGGCGACAGGCGGACCGCCCCGCCCGTGGACACCCGCACACCGTTCTGGATGATCTCGACACCGGCCGTCTTCTCGTCGAAGAACATGCCGTTGTACTGGTTGGTGAAGACGAGGACGTCGAGGCCGCGGGTCTCGAAGTACTCGCGGTCGTTGAGCTGCAGCCCGCTCGCCCGGACTGGCCGGGCCTGCGGACTCAGCGGCTTGTGCTGGGCCCACGCCGGCGTGCCGGCCAGCAGGCCGGCGATGGCCAGCGCCGGCGCGGCCCACACGGCCGCGTTGGTCTTCCAGCGGTTCGTTTCACAGGCGGTCATCGTGTTCTCCGTTCGAAGGCGGGGGGCGAGAATCGGCGCAGCCATTCTACTACGGCATGTAAGCGCTTGGATCGTATGTCTCGCTCTACGGAATGCGTTTCCGGGGATTCCGTTGACAGCGCTCGATGCAAGCGCGTACACTCGCGCGCCAGGACCACCGTCGCGATGGTCCACCCGAAGCGCCCGGACACCATGAGGGTGCAGGCGGACTCGATCTTGGGGGCGAGACACATGAGACTGGCCTTCTTCACGGTGCTCGCGGGCCTCGTGTGCAGCCCGGCCCTGGCGCAGCAGGCGAACGTCAACCTGGACTACAACCCTCAGAAGAACACCGAGAACCTCGTCCCCTTCAGCGCGACGCTCAATTCGCCCGACGTCCGCGACGACCGCACCGTGACGTTCCGCCTGAAGGCGCCGGACGCGCACACCGTCTCACTGGCAGGCGTGGCGCTGCTGACCGCGCTCGGCAAGGACAAGCCGGTGCCGTTCCAGAAAGGCGCCGACGGCGTGTGGGCGCTGACCGTGGGGCCGCTCCATCCCGAGATGTACATCTACCACCTCGTCGTGGACGGGGTGCAGATGGCCGATCCCAACAACACCATCGCGGGCTTCACCGCGATGCCCCCGTACAGCCAACTGGTCGTCCACGGCGACGGCCCGGCCTACTACGATGCCCGCGACGTGCCCCACGGCACCGTCACTCGCCACATCTATCGCTCCGGCGTGACGAATGGCGAGCGCGAGCTGTACGTCTATACGCCCCCGGGCTACGACCGCTCGAAGAAGTACCCCGTGCTGTACCTGGTGGGCGGCAGCGGCGACCTGCCCCACAACTGGGTGTACGACGGTCGCGTCAACTTCATGATGGACAACCTGCTCGCCGAGGGGAAGGCCATGCCGATGGTCATCGCCATCCCCAACAACCAGGTCGTCCATCGCAACAACCCCCGGCACGTCGAGCTCACGTTTCCTATCTTCGAGGCGGAACTGCGCCAGCACGTCATCCCGCTCGTGGAACGCCAGTACAGCGTACGCAACGACCCGAAGGGCCGGGCGCTGTCGGGGCTGTCGATGGGCGGCCGGCACACGCTGTTCGTGGGCTTCAAGAGCCTCGACCTGTTCGGCTCGTTCGGCGTGCTGAGCGCGGGCGACGTGGACAGCGAGACGTCCATCGCCTACTTCCTCAACGATCCGGACGCCAACAAGAAGGTGGACTACCTGTTCGTGGGCCAGGGCACGGAGGAAGCCAAGGAACGCATCGGCCAGCGCTGCGTCGCGTTGCACGAGGCGCTCGTCAAGCACAACATCACGCACGAGTACTACGTCGGCGGCTACGGAGGACACGACTGGGCGACGTGGCGCCATCTCCTCTATGACAGGTTCCTGCCGGGGTTGTGGCGGAAGGAGGCCCCGACCGCGCCGGGAGCGGGAGAGACAGGCACCGCGACCGCCGCCGATTCACGCGCTGCCAAAACCAACGTGCTTGGTGCCGAGTACCCGAGGGTCATCGACGACTCGCGGGCCGTCTTCCGACAGAAGGTCCATCTCGTCTGGATCGGCCTGGGCACGGCTGAGCCGAACCCGTTCCCCGACAGCATCAAGGCGTTCCGCGAGTCGCTCGACAAGGGGGGCATCAAGTAAGCTGGCGCCGGGGGGAGCGATGCGACGTCACCTGGCCATCGTAGTGTTCGGGCTGGCCGTGATTGGCCTCGCGGCGAGCAGGGCCGCGCAGAACCAGCCGGTCACGATCCGCGTCGATACGCGGGTCACGAAGGGCCCGATGCATCCGTTCTGGGCCTGGTTCGGTCACGACGAGCCGAACTACTCCTACACGCCAAACGGGCTGAAGCTCCTGTCGCAGTTGCAGGCGCTCAGCCCCGTGCCCGTGTTCATGCGCGTGCACAATCTGCTCACGTCCGGCGACGGGAAGCCCGCGCTCAAGTGGGGCTCGACCAACGTCTACACCGAGGATGCCGCCGGCCGTCCCCTCTACGACTGGACGATCCTCGATCGGATCGTCGACGCTTACAGGACGCGCGGCATGAAGCCGTTCGTGCAACTTGGCTTCATGCCCGAGGCGTTGTCGTCCGCCCCTGCAGGCGTGCCATACCGGCATTCCTGGGATCCCGGTGCCGCGTACAGCAACATCTTCACCGGCTGGACGTACGCACCGCGCGACTACCGGAAGTGGGAAGAGCTCTGCTACCAGGTGACGCGGCACTTCGTCGAACGGTACGGCCGCGCCGAGGTCGAGAGCTGGTGGTTCGAACTCTGGAACGAGCCGGACATCGGCTACTGGAGCGGCTCCGTCGGAGCGAGCCTCGGCCGCGACGATCCGATGGCGGCCCGGAAGGCGCAGACGCGGCGTGACGAGTTCAACAAGCTCTACGACTTCACGGTCGAGGGCGTGCGCCGTGCCTTGCCGACGGCGAGGATCGGCGGCCCGGAGGTGACGGGCGGCGCACAGTCGATGCTGCGCTCGTTTCTGCAGCACACGTCGGCGGGCGTCAACTACGCGACCGGAAAGGTCGGCGCGCCGCTCGACCTCATCACCTTCCATGCGAAGGGCAGTCCGACGTTCATCGACGGGCGCGTGCGCATGGGCGTGGCCAGCCAGCTCCGGAACATCGACGGCCACTTCGCGGTCGTCCGGGAGTTCCCGATGTACGCGAAGACGCCGCTCGTCCTCGGCGAGTCCGATCCGGAGGGCTGCGCGGCCTGCGGCGTGCGCTTCTACCCGCACAACGGCTACCGGAACGGGACGATGTACCCGACGTACACGGCGCTGCAGATCGCGCGCACCTACGAACTGGCCGACCTGCACCACGTCAACGTGCTCGGCGCCGTCACCTGGGCGTTCCTGTTCGAAGACCAGCCGTACTTCGACGGCTTCCGCGACCTGGCGACGAACGGCATCGCGAAGCCGGTGCTGAACGTCTTCCGGATGCTCGGACAGATGAGCGGCGATCGCGTGCAGGCCGTCAGTTCGGCCGGGCTTCCCGTGGCGGAGATCCTCGAAAAAGGGGTGCGCGCGGCGCCGGACATCTCCGCACTCGCGGCCCGGTCGGCCCGGTCGGCGACGGTCCTGGTGTGGAACTACCACGACGACGATGTGCCGGCGCCGGCGGCGTCGATTCAGCTGGGCATCGAGGGATTGCCCGCCGGGCGCGCCACGCTCGCGCACTGCCGCATCGACGAGCACCACAGCAATTCGTACGCAACCTGGCTCGCGATGGGCTCGCCGCAAACCCCGACGCCCGGCCAGCGCGCCGAATTGGAAAAGGCCAGTGAGCTGCAGGAGCTGGCGCCGGCCCGCGAGGTGACGATCGGCCAGGACGGCCGCGTCACCGAGGCCTTCGAGCTTCCGCGCAAGAGCGTGTCGTTCATCAAGGTGACCTGGTAAACCAACCAGTCAGTCAACAGGGCGTTCCCATGCACCTCCGTTCGATCGCGCTGTTCACCGTCTTCGCCTCGGTCCTCGTGACGGCGGCACCCGGCCAGTCTCCGGCGCCAGCCGACGCTCCGCGAACCTACTGCAACCCGTTGCCCATCCCGGACTATCCGGTCGGCCGCCTCGCGAAGGACCTGCGAGCCGGCGACAAGACCGACGGGTCGTTTCTGTGGTTCCTCGACCACGTCGAGCAGTACCGCGAGCTGGCGGACCCGGCGGCCATCTGGCACGACGGCCAGTGGATCCTGTACCCGTCGGTGGACATGGCCTGGGTGAGCGCCGACATGGGCGCGACGTGGCGGCATCACCCGCTCAACATCCGCGACGTCGGCTACGCGCCAACTGTCGTGCGGCAGGGCAACCGGTTCCTCCTGATGGCCAGCGAGTCCGCGATCTACGCGTCGGCCTCTCCGCTGGGCCCGTTCACGGAGCTTGGCCGGCCGAAGCTGCCCGCCGGGGTACCCGGAACGACGGACCCGATGCTCTTCGTGGACGATGACGGGCGGCTGTTCTTCTATTGGGGCTGCACCGAGACGGCGGGGATCTACGGCATCGAACTTGACCCCTCCGACCCGACGCGACCGATCGGGCCGGCGAAGAAGCTCATCCCATTCTCGCCCGATGCCCACCCCTGGGAGCGGGTTGGCGAGTGGAACCAGAACCGCAACGCGGGCTGGGTCGAAGGCTCGTGGATGATCAAGCGCCAGGGGCGGTACTACCTCACCTATTCGGCAGCCGGCACGGAGCATCGTGCGTACGCGATGGGGGCCTACGTCGGCACGTCCCCGCTCGGCCCGTTCACGCCGCAGGCGCACAACCCGATCTTCCGGACCACGGCCGGCCTGGTGACCGGGACGGCTCACGGCTCGATCGTCAAGGGGCCCGGGGACCGATGGTGGGTCTTCTACACGATCGCGGCCGGCGTCGCGCACGGATTCGAACGGCGCGTGGGCATGGACCCCGTGGAGTTCGATGCCAATGGCGAACTGGGCGTGCCACGCGCGACCTCGACGCCGCAGTGGCTCCCGGGCCGCTGGCCCGCCGGCCGGGGACCGGCGGACACGGGATGGGTGCACCTCAACGGCGGCGTGCAGACCCTCGGCTCGTCGAGCGCGCCGAACCTGCCGGGCCGCCTGGCGATCGACAACGACCTGCGCACCTGGTGGCAGCCGGCCGCGGGCGATGCCACGCCGACGCTCACCAGCCGGCTCTACGCGCCGGCGACAATCCGCGCCGTCCGGATTGCCTGGCGTGACATCGGCCTGGACTCGAACCGCGGCGTGCTGCCGGGGCCGTATCGCTATCGCGTCGACCTGGAGACCGCCGCAGGCGCGTGGCAGACCGTGCTGGACCGCACCGCCAGCGACGAAGACCTGCTCGTCGATTACCGCGAGATCACGCCTGCCGTCGGGACGCGGGCACGCCTGGTCATCACCGGCTGGCCGAAGGGCATCACACCGGGCGTGGCGGAGTTCACCGTGTTCGGCAACACGGAGCCCGCGAAGCGGTGAGGGAAACGCGCACGACCGCAGCCGATGACGCCCGCGTCAGGAGTCGCGGAGCGCGCCGGCCTTGGAAAGGCGTGCGAGCTGGCCGAAACGGATATCGGCGGTAGGACCTCGACGGCTGCTTGACCCCACCGTTCAACCGGGCTAGTCTGCGCCGTGTCTGCGCTCGGACCCGCCCCGGGGACGAGTGCCGACTGCCGCGTGAACCCTCACAGGATCGGGAAGCGAGGAACCGTCATGATTGATCGACGATCGTTCTTCCTGGGCGCGGCCGGGACCATGGCCTGTCTGTGGGATCTGAGGGGGTTGTCTGCGGCCGTTCAAACCTCGACTTCGCCGGCACCGCCGACCGAAGCTGAAGATCACCGACGTGCGCACGGCTTTCGTCCGCTCGCTTCACGTGCGGATCTACTCCGACCAGGGACTCATCGGCGACGGTGAAGGCGTGGATGCCGTCAGCGGCGGGGCCTCGATCGTCGCGGGATTCCGCTATGCGCTCGTCGGCCAGGACCCGCTGAATGTCGACGCCATCTTCGAGCGGTTGCGCACATCCGGGATATTCGCCGGCGCGCAGGCCGGCCAGTATGTCGCCGCCCTCAGCGCGATCGAGATCGCGCTTTGGGATCTGGCGGGCAAAGCCCTGGAGCTTCCTGTCTATCAACTGCTCGGGGGCCGGATGCGCGACCGGATCCGCATCTATTGCGACTCGGGCACCAACAGCCGCGACGATCCCAAGGCCGGGGAGTTCATCTCTCAAATCGTCGACCTGGGTTTCACCGCGGCCAAGATCGACATCGACGACGCCCGCGACCCCGCGCGTTTCGACCGGGTGAACTGGACGGCGACGAACGCCGAGATCGAGCACATGGTGGACAAGGTCGCGTTCATGCGCGAGTCGCTGCCCAAGCGCATCGAGCTCGCCGCCGACATGCACGGACGCTACGACGCCGGGACGGCGAAGCGGGTGGCCAGGGAACTGGAACCCTTCAAGCTGCTGTGGCTCGAAGAGCCTGTCCCGCCCGAGAACGTCGACGCCATGCGGGATGTGCGCGAGTCGACCCACACGCCCATCTGCTGCGGGGAGAATCTGTTTCTGCGCCACGGCTTTCGCGAACTGCTCGAGAAGCGTGCGGTCGACATCATCATGCCCGACATCCAGAAGTGCGGCGGCCTGCTGGAAGCCCGCAAGATCGCGGACATGGCCCATACCTACTACGTTCCAATGGCGCCACACTGCCAGGCGTCGCCGGTTGGGGCCATGGCGTCCTGTCACGTCCTGGCGGCGATTCCCAACTGCCTGGTTCTCGAATGGCACTGGGGCCACCCGGCCGAGCGCATGGCGCAGTGGAAGCAGTACGTCAAGGAAGGCGAGATCATCGAGAAGGGCTATGTGACCGTGCCTGACCGTCCCGGGATCGGACTGGAGATGAACGACGAGTTCGTGCGAACGCTGCAGAGACCCGGGGCAACCTGGTTCGCGTGAGAGAGGTGACCATGTCCAGCCTTCCAGATCTGACCGACACCCGCTCGATGGTGAAACACCTGCCTCGCAGGCCCTGGGGCACGCTGCTCGCGCTCTGGGTGGCCTTGCTTGTCCCCGCGTACGCGCAGGGACAGGTCTTCGCCTGGACGCCAGAGCAGATGGTGAAGTACACCGCTCAGAACCCGTACGAACGTTTCCCTGACGGCAGGCCGAAAGTCCCCGGTCCGGTTCTCGAGAGGGTCAGGGGGCTGTGCGCAGAGGAGGTCCTCGGGATTGCGAGCCGCGGATACCCCAGTCAATTCGTCGACGGCCTGCAGGTCCTGCACCCCGGGAAGAAGCTGGTGGGCCGGGCCGTGACGCTTCAGCTCATGCCCATCCGGGCTGATGTTGCAGAGGCTCAGGCGGCGGAATGGAAGGCGAAGGGCGGCGCCCGCCTCTCGCACCAGACCGCCATCGACATGCTCGAACCGGGCGACGTGCTGGTCGTGGACGTGGGCGGCAGCATTGGGGCCGGCGGGATCATCGGTGACAACCTGGCGTACTACATCTGGAAGACGACGGGAGCCGGCTTCGTCATCGACGGCGCCATTCGTGACCTCGAGGGCATTGCCGCCTTCGACCTGGCCGGGTACTTCAGAGGAGCGACGCCGCCGGCGATCCGCAACGTCATGGTGACCGGCATCAACGTCCCTGTCCGCATCGGCAACACGACGGTCCTGCCGGGCGACGTGGTCCTGGGGGACCGGGAGGGCGTGTATTTCATCCCGCCTCACCTGGTGAAGGACATCGTCGATGCCGCCGACATCACGCACATTCACGACGAGTGGACGAGGCTGAAGTTCGACGAAGGCAAGTACAAGTCGGGCGAGATCTACGGCAGCCCGCGCGATCCGGCCCTGATCAAGGAGTACGAGGACTACCTGAAGCGGAAGCTGGGCGCGGAGCGGTACGCGGAGTACCTGAAGCGGAGGTCAGCGCCCCGCTGAAGGCGCCCCTCAGCTCCAGAGCCGGTCGTTCGACCGTTCCTTGTCCCACTCGGGAGTCGGCTCGAAGTAGCCCGGCTCGAGCAGGTGCGCCTTGATCACGTCATCATTCAAGGAGGTGATGCCCAGCCCGGGTCCGTCCGGCACGTTGGTGAAGCCGTTGACCACGATCGGCTTCTCGAGTCCGTTCACCATGTCGCCCCACCACGGAATGTCCACGGAGTGGTTCTCCATGACCAGGAAGTTCTCGGTGGCGGCGGCGCAGTGCACCGCAGCCATGCAGCCGATGGGGCTCTCCGCCATGTGCAGCACCATCGGCACGCCGAACTCCTGGCAGGCGTCCCCGATCTTCTTGGTCTCGAGGATCCCCCCGGCCGTGAGCACGTCGGGCTGAATCATGTCGACGGCGTGGTTCTGGGCGAGCTTGATGAAGTCCTCCTTGAGATAGATGTCCTCCCCGGTCAGCGTGGGGACGTCTATCGCATCCGTGATCTGCTTCCACAATTCCGTGTGCTGCCACGGGATCATGTCCTCGAGCCAGGCCAGGTTGTGCTTCTCAAGGGCCTTGCCGAGCTTGATGCAGGCGTTCACGCCGATGTGGCCGAAGTGGTCCGCCGCCAGCGGGATCTCCATGCCGATGACCTCGCGCACCTGGGCGACGTAGTCCGCCAGCGCGTCGATCCCCTTCGGCGTGATGTCGATGCCGGTGAACATGTGCTCGGTCCGGCTCACCTCGGCGTTCGTCTGTCCAAGGGGTCGGGTGACGGCGCCGGCGATGCCCTGGAGCAGCCCGATCCCGAGGTCCATCTTGAGGATGGTGAATCCCTGGTCCATGCGGGCCTTCAGTCGGGACGCAAAGACCTTGGGGTCGCGCGAGCTGTCGGTGTCCGCGTAGCAGCGGATCCGGTCGCGGAACCTGCCCCCCAGCATCTGGTAGATCGGCACACCGTAGGCCTTCCCCGCCAGGTCCCACAGCGCGATTTCGACGCCCGAGACCCCGCCGCCCTGCCGGGCGTGGTACCCGAACTGCTTGATCTTCCGGAAGAGCCTGTCGACGTTGCACGGGTTCTCGCCGACGAGCCGGCTCTTGAGCATCAGCGCGTACGTCTTGCTCGCGCCGTCCCGCACCTCGCCGAACCCGGAGAGGCCCTGGTTCGTGTCGATCCGGATGATCGGGCAGGTCATCGGCGCCTTCGCCACCACGGCCACGCGGAGGTCGGTGATCCTCAGGCCCGAAGGCTTCGACGCGGTCTTCGTGAACTGAAGGGCCGAGGCCGCGGCTCCGTCGCCGAGGGTGACCGTGGCCAACGCGGCCGCTGCTGTGCCCTGAAGCACCTCCCGCCTTCCGATCTGCCGTCCCACGGAGTCCTTGATCATCGAGGAGCCCTCCACGCGGAAACGCGCCGCGTCCGGGTTCCCGCTCCGAACCGGCCGGCGAGCGGCGCCATGCGGCGAGGAGTATACCAATTGACACCGACTGGACCTGGGATTTCGCGCGAGGACGATGGCCCATGGGCCGCCATCGGCGGGGCAACCCGTCCTCGAAATCCACCCCGCGAAGGAAAGGGGCGACTTTCCGAGCCCCTCGGCGGCGAACGCTCCGGCCGGTGGAGATCAGAACGGGAAGAGCCGCTTCAGCTCCGCCGCGTCGGGTCGCGAGCCGTACTCGCAGAATCTCGAAGGCCTCGGCGGTCTTCACCGCCCGGCCCTTCTCCTCGCCGTACCGCTCGGTGAGCCTCGCGCGGCCGGCGTCGGCCCACGATCGGAACCACACGCCGAAGCGCTCGGCGACAAACGCCCGACGCTCCGCCTTGCCGGCCGGGACCTTGTCGAGGTACCCCTCGAGCCAGGGGATCCACTCGCAGAACTGGGAGTCCATCGCCGCCACCGCGTCGATCTTCTTCTCCAGGACGTCGTCCGTGGAGACCACGACGTCCGCCTGGAAGGGGAGGGGCTTCTTGAAGTCGTCGATGAAGTAGAGGAAGACCGGATTCCTCCGGAGGGCCGGCGTGTCGGGGCAGAAGTACGGGACCGTGACCATGAACGCCGCGTCGCCGACGGCGATCGACGTGTAGCGGTGATCCGGGTGGTAATCGTTCGGCCGGTGGGTGAGGACGACGTCGGCCCTCCACGAGCGGATGAGCCGCACGATCTCCCGCCGGACCTCGAGCGTCGGCTCCAGCTCGCCGTCGTGGTGGTCGAGGACCTGGGTCTCGAT
The DNA here is from genome assembly GCA_963809475.1 of uncultured Acidobacteriota bacterium. Lineage (GTDB taxonomy): Bacteria > Acidobacteriota > Vicinamibacteria > Vicinamibacterales > JAKQTR01 > JAKQTR01. The sequence goes on along the minus strand of CAWEJS010000001.1, from coordinate 740,008 downwards.
CCCGTAGATGCGGGCGGCGGCCTCCACTTCGGCCTTCCGGCGCTGCGCCAGCGGCCCTCCCGCCATCCGGTGGTGGCCGATGTCGCCGTTTGTGACCGAGACGAACTTCACCTTGTGGCCGAGGGCCGCCCACTTCGCCGCGACGCCGCCTCCGTAGAGCTCGCAGTCGTCGGGGTGGGCCCCGAAGGCGATAATCCGGATCTTCCCGTCCTGCGACGGGGGCACCGTGGGGGGATCGAGATCAGACTGGACGTTCATCGTGTTCATCGATGTCCTGCTCCCCGACTGCGTGGTCGCGGCTCCCTGCACGGCGATAGCGGCGCCGAGCGCCGCGGCGAGAAACAACGCAACCGAGACGATCCTCGTCTTCCGCATGGCGCACCTCCCTTTTGACGACCCATCATAGCCTCGGGAGGCCTCAAGAGGGATTGTCGGGAACGCGAGGAGAGGCGGCACTCGACGATAGGCCGTATCAGCGCGGTCGTGTCCGGCCGCCCGCGCTTCCCGTGAACACAGCGCCCGTTCTCGGACGTTCGTGCCGCGCTTTCTGGGAGCGGCCACGCACGGCCTCTCAGGCGCGGCAATCGACGCGCGCGTGCGCCGCCACCACCGTCGGCCCATACCGGCGCGGTCGGCCCCGGCGGCGGCGCCGAGGCCCGAGGGGCCGCGTGAACCGCCGGATCAACGCCTTGCGTTGATACCCCGTCATCGCCACCGCTTCATCCAGCAAGGCGCTGCGCGCCGCCCGCTTCGCCACCACATACCGGTCCCGCATTTGCTGCAGGTACTGCTGGCGCGCGCCTGGACTCACTCGGGCACCTCCCACCTCTTCCTCCTTTCGGCGGGTAACCCGATTAATGGCGCGACGAATTGGCCCCCGGTAACATTATCAATGGCGCGATACGGGGCCTTGTGGTCGCCCCACGCGCCGAGGATAATGCCCGCGGAAGCGCCGACACTCTCGGGACATGGGGCACGAGTGGGTTCCACCCAGTACCTCCATAGACGAGACACGAACGATGTCCCCTTCACTGACGCCAATGAGTGAGCATCGGTCCTCGGACATCGCCAAGCGGGTAGGCACCGGTCTGTGCTTCATCGCCTTCCCGTTGACGTTCGTCTTCGCGTTCGCCGTGCATCCCGGCTTGCTGCACCCGCGCATCCTCAGCCCGGAGGAGCTGATTCTCAGGGCGCATCAGAACGGCCTGCTGCAGTTTGCCCACGTACTGGTCACACTGTGCACGGCGGTCCTGGTTGCGGTCGCTCTGCACTTCATGAAACTGCTGGACCGCGCATCCGCCGGTTGGGCCGGCCTGGTCGGCGCGTCCCTGGCCACGCTCGGTGCCGCCATGCTGGCCGCGGACAAAGGGGCGCTCTGCCTGACGATGAGCGCTCTCGACACGCTGCCCGAAAGCCAGTTCGCCATGATGATGCCGGGCCTGCTGGCCATGTTCTCGTTCAAAGGCTGGATGGTCGTCGTCTGGGGGTTGCTGTTCCTGCCGGTTGGCTTTGCCATCCAGACGGTTGCCTTGCTCAAGACCGGGGCGTTTCCTCGCCGGCAGGGCGTGCTGTTCCTGGCAGGCGTGTTGCTGGTGGGATTTCCGGATGGCGCCGAGATCGTCAACCTGACGGCGTCCGTCCTGATGGCCGCGGCGTTGGTCCCGTACGGGATGCGAATGGTCGCAGACAAGCTCCCGAGGGTAGCGCCGCAGCCGTAGGGTGCTGTCGTCTTTCACCGACCAGGTGATGCTGACACCGCCGCCTGCAACATCGCTCGGGTGTAGGCCACGTTGAACACATCGCCGGCGTATCCTCCCCCGCCCGGGTACCCGCGCAGCCCGCCTGACGGCTTCGCGACCTCGCGGTCGTAGTCCAGCGCGCGCGAATGTTCGGGGTAGATAGCCAGCCTGTATCCGCCCCGGACCAGCTCTTTCATCACGGCGAACATGTCGACCTCGCCTTCGTCGATGAACACCTCCTCGTACTTCTCCCGCGGCACGTGCATCCGGACGTTCCGGAAGTGCATGTGGTTGATCCGATCCCTCGTCGCGAAGTAGCGGCACACCGCGACGGGGTCGTCACCGATCTCGCGCGTCACGCCGCAGTCGAACGTAATCCCGTTGGCTGGGCTCTTCACGATCCCGATCAGGCGCTTCCAGCCTTCGACGGTCCCCATGATCTGCTCCGATCCTCGGCTCAGCGGGGCCGGCGGATCGTTGGGGTGAAGGGCCAGGCGCACCCCGGACTGCTCGGCGACCGGGATCACGGCCTTGAGGAAGTACGTGATGTTGGCCCACATCTCCTCGAGCGTGCGCGCGCCTTCTTCCGCGAGCGGCGGAAGATCCTTCATGCGCCCGTAGTCGAAGCCCGTATAGCCCGCACCCGCCCTGCCGACGACTTCGTAGTAGCCCTCCATGGCGCGGTGTGCGTAGAAGTTGTACTCCACGACCGGCAAACCGGCCTTCCCGGCGGCGGCTATCGAGTCCTTGACCTTCGCGATCTCCTCGTCCCGCCCAGGCCTCCCGTAGATCGTGTTCGGAAAGCCGGAGATCATCATGTTGCAGACGGTCAGGCCGCCGGCCTTGAACCTGTCCGTGATCTCGCGGAGGGCGGATTCCTCCCAGGGAATCGCCGGCCCGCCCATGAGCACGTGATCCACGCCGAGTTGCTTGATCCGGCGCATATCGGAATCGCTGGCGCGGCTGGACAGCCCCATGCAGATCTTCGGCGCGCCCCGGCCCGAGGCCTGCCAGCCTTCGGCCCGGACGCCGCGGCCGTTGATGGAGGATGCCGCCGAACCGGCGAGCGCCGTGGCACCGATGCCCTCGATGAAGCGGCGCCTGGAGATGCGTGCGTGGCTCATTTCGCGACTCCTCCTGTTCGGGTGCGGCACCATGGTATTACAGAGCGAGGCTTCCGGCCCGCTGGCGGGGCGGTAAGATAGGCACGCGCATTTCGCGGGAGGCATCCGATGAGGGCAACCGTACTCCTGACCTCGCTCCTGGCTGCCACGGCGCTGACGTTCGTTGGCGGGACAGCCTTGCCAGCCGCCGAGGATCCGCTGGTCGAAGGGTTCCGTCAGACGGAGGTGGCATCGGTCGCCGATGCCATCGAACAGCTGTACGGACGCCAGGCCTACATGCATCACGACATGCGGGCGCTCTTCAAGACGAAGTTCGCAGGGCCTGCCGTGACGGTCCTGTTGAAGAAGCAGGAACACAAGGAGGGTTCCGCGGCGAGTCAGGGAATGATCGAGGCCATCGACACCTCCCCCGCGGGCTCGGTCTACGTTCTCGTGCTCGAGGACGGCCTGGACTACGGCGCCGTCGGCGGCCTGATGGCGACCACCATGAAAGTCCGCGGGTTTGCCGGGGCCATCGTGGACGCCTCCATCCGGGATCTGCCGCAGATCCAGCGGATTCAGTTTCCGATCTACAGCCGCGGTGTGTCACCTGGCACCTCGGTGGGCCACTACCGCTCGGTGGGCGTCAACATCCCCGTGACGTGCGCGGGTGTGGCCGTCAGGCCGAAGGACATCATCACCGCGGACGAGGACGGCGTGGTCGTCGTGCCCTTCGAAACGGCAGCGGAGGTCCTGAAGAAGGCGCAGGACCTGGACCACACGGAACACTCGATGTATCCGTTCATCGAACGGTTCAAGTCTCTGACGGAAGCGATCGCCAGGTTCGGCCGCCTCTAGGCTCCTCCTGACGGCCAAGGGAGCACGCCGTGATCTGGAACCAGGACTACAACCCCCTCGGCTGGTGGCCCCTTTCGACTCTCGTCTCCGCGCTCCCGGTCGTCACGCTGTTCTTCGTGCTGCTGGTGCTGCGCAAGCGCGTCTGGATCTCGGCCTGCAGCGGCTTCCTGATGGCCGTCGTGCTCGCCGCTGCCGTCTTCCGCATGCCGGCACCGATGATCGCCGGCGCCGGGCTTAACGGCTTCGTCTTTGGCTTTTTCCGGATCGCCTGGATCGTGATCGCCTCGATCTACCTCTACAACGTCGCAGTCGAGACCGGTCAGTTCCAGGTGATGAAGGAGTCGATCGCGGGCGTCTCCTCGGATCGCCGCCTCCAGGTCATCCTGATCGCCTTCTGCTTCGGGGCCTTCCTCGAGGGCAGCGGGGGCGGAGGCGCGCCGGTGGCGATTGCGGGCTCGTTCCTCATCGGCCTCGGCTTCCCGCACTTCCAGGCGGCGACACTCTGCCTGCTCGCCAACACGGCGCCCGTGGCGTGGGGCGGCGTGGGCAACCCCGTCAGGGTCCTGAACGGGGTCACCGGGCTCCCCATCGCGGACCTCAACGCCATGATCGGCCGGATCCTGCCCCCCTTCTCGTTCATCCTGCCGGCCTGGCTGGTCATCACCATGGTGGGGTGGAAGAAGGCGATCGAGGTCCTGCCCGCGCTCCTCGTGAGCGGAGGGGCATTCGCCGCGATGCAGTTCTACTGGTCCAACTACCAGCGGCACGACCCGGGCCTCGTCGACATCGTGGCCGCGATCTTCTCCCTGCTGGTGACGGTGGCCTTCCTCCGGTTCTGGAAGCCGAGGCGCCTGATGGAGGAGGGGGAGGGGGAGCGTACGATCGAGTTGCGCCACCACAGCGTCGGGACGATCCTCAAGGGCTGGTCACCCTTCGCCCTCGCGTCTGTCTTCATCTTCCTGTGGGCGCTGCCTGAGTTCAGCAGATACCTGCGGATCCCGTTCCTGACCTTACCGACGCCCTGGCTCCACAATGCCGTCATCCGTACCCCGCCGGTCACGCCCATTCCGACCCCGGAGCCGGCCTCCCTCGACTTCAACTTCTTCGCGCTGCCCGGGACTGCGGTCTTCCTCGGGGCGTTTCTCGCGGCGCTGCTGCTGGGGATGAACGTCGGCCGCGCGCTGCGCCTCCTGGGCCGGACGCTCCGGCAGCTCGTGCCGTCGATGCTCGCCATCAGCTTCATGGTCGGCCTCGCCTACGTGACGAGGTACTCGGGCATGGACACGGTGATGGGCCTGTCGCTGACCCGTACCGGCTGGATTTATCCGTTCTTCGGCACGCTCCTCGGCTGGCTGGGCGTCGCGCTGACCGGCACCGACGCCGGTTCGAACGCGCTCTTCGGAAACCTGCAGAAGGTCACCGCGGAGCAGCTCGGGATCCCGCCCGTGCTCATGGCCTCGGCCAACTCGGCCGGAGGCGTCATGGGCAAGATGATCGATGCCCAGAGCATCGTCGTGGCCTCGACCGCCTGCCGGCTCGAGGGTCGGGAGGCTGACGTGTGGAAGGCGGTCTTCCGGCACAGCCTCGTGCTCGCGTCGCTCGTCGGGCTCGTCGTCATGTTCTACGCCTACGTGGCCCGCTGGGCGATACCGGGTTGAGCGAGGCCAGCCCCGGACATTCGGGCCTTACGTCTTCTCTCGGAGATCGCGGTTCCACTCAGCCGATGAGGGCATCCTTCATTTGGTTGACAGGGAGCGGCCGCGGCACCTATAAGTGATTCGTGCTGCCATCCACGCAGGAGTAGCGCCATGCCCGTCGCTTTTACACGCAGGAATCTGTTTCACCTGGCGGGAGCCGCCGCAGGAGCCATGCTGGGCAGCCGGCTCGTTTCGGCCCAGGCGCCGCAGGCGCCGACACCCGCCCCGAGACCCGGCCGGAATCGCGGCTCCGGGGGACACCCCGAGCCGTTTCCCGCCCTCCAGACGCGCTCGACCGTCTCGCTCGTCCACGGCGAAGACCGGCGCAAGAACGTCTACGAGGCCCTGCTGGCGATCGACGAGCAGATTCGGCCAAGGCTCGCACGGAAGAAATACGTCATCGTCAAGCCGAACAACGTGACGACGACCAACCAGTTGGGCGCCAGCCATGCAGACGCGCTGCGAGGCATCCTCGACTACCTGGCGCCCCGCTTCAAAGGCCCTGTGATCATCGCGGAGTCCTCGGCGGGCAACACGATGCAGGGATTCGACAACTTCAGGTACCCCGCCCTGACCAGGGAGTACAAGAAGGTCAGCCTGCTCGATCTCAACGAGGAGGCCAGGTACGTTCTCCTGCCGCTGATCGATTACGACATTCACGTCGCCCCGGTGCGCCTGGCCGCGCGCCTGGTCGACCCCGACGCCTTCGTCTTCGGCGCCGCCTGCATGAAGACGCACAACATCTCCGTCGTCACGCTCTCGATCAAGAACATGGTCCTGGGCGCGCCGCTGCACCAGGCACCCAAGGACACGGCACGGTGGAACGACAAGCGCCGGTACCACGTCGGCATCCGCCAGAGCCTGTACAACATGTTCCTGACCGCGCAGCGGCTGCAGCCGAACTGGGGCGCCACCATCATCGACGGGTTCGAGGGAATGGAGGGCAACGGACCCGCTGCAGGGACACCCGTCCCGTCGCGTCTGGCCATCGCGTCGACGGACTACGTCGCGGCCGACCGCGTGGGCGCGGAGTGCATGGGCGTCGACGCCGGCTGGCTGGGATGGCTGAAGTACAGCGGCGAGGTCGGACTCGGGCAGGCGGATCTCTCGAGGATCGACATCCGTGGCGCGTCGATCGCATCGGTGAAGAAGGAGTACCGCCTGCACCCCGACATCGATCTGATGTTGAAGTGGCGCGGGCCGATGGAGGAGATGCCGCCCAACCTCGGTTGGAACAGGCCCATCTTCGAGCACTACCCGGTGGAGATCGTCTAGGGAGAGCAACCGCACGAAGTCGAATGGCCAAGTCATCTGCAGGGGGGCACATGGCAGACACATCGTCGCGAAGAGCTTTTCTGACAGCGGCCGGACTCGCGCTGCCGAGCGTCGCATTCGCGTCCATCGGCAAGGTGCAGACGGCTCCCAAGCTTCCGCCGCCCAAGCCCGAGCTCAGCTATCGCGTGCTCGGCAAGACAGGGCTGAAAGTGACAAGCGTCGGATTCGGCTGCATGATCACCTCGGATCCGAGCGTCATCGAGCGGGCGGCGGACGTCGGCATCACGTACTTCGATTCCGCGCGAAGCTACCAGAACGGGAACAACGAGAGGATGGTCGGGGCCGCGCTCAAGTCGAAGCGGAACAGCATCACCCTGTCCACGAAGACGGGCGCGAGGACCAGAGAGGAGGCCCTGAAGCACATCGACATGAGCCTCACGGAGCTCGGGACCGATCACGTGGACGTCTGGTACCTGCACGGCAGGAGCAAACCGGAAGATCTGACCGACGAACTGCTGGAAGCGCAGGAGATGGCCAAGAAGGCCGGCAAGACGCGGTTCGTCGGCGTGAGCACGCACGGCGGGCAGCCGGAGCTCTTCCCCGCGATCATCCAGAAGATGCCCCATTTCGACGTGATCCTGACGTCCTACAACTTCACGATGGACCCCAGGATGGACGAGCTCATCGCCGCCGCGGTGAAGCAGGGCATCGGGATCGTCGCGATGAAGGTGATGGCCGGCGGTTTCCGCAGGGCGAAGCCGGGCGACAGGCAGACTGAGATCCTGAAACGTGAGGGCGCGATGCTCGCCGCCCTGAAGTGGGTGCTGAAGAACAAGGATGTCGCCACGACCATTCCGAGCATCACGGACAATGAGCAGCTGGAGGAGAACCTGAAGGCCATGTCGGTCGCGTTCTCCGACGCGGACCGGAAGGTCCTCATGGCGCAGTTGGAGCACATCGGCCCGCTGTATTGCAGGATGTGCGGCAGCTGCTCGGGCCGGTGCCCGAAGGGGCTGCCGGTTTCCGACGTGATCCGTTTCGCCAGCTACTCGGACGGGTACGGCCAGTTCCAGCTGGCGCGCGAGAGCTTCCGGTCGTTGCCGGCGGAGATCAGGGCTGTACGCTGCAGAGACTGCGTCACCTGCCCGATCCACTGCCCCAATGGGGTGCGAGTGACCGAACGGCTGCAGACGGCGCAGGAGCTCCTGGCATGAAGCGGATCGTCTTCGTCGTGTCGCTTGTGATGTCGGCGGGGACGGCCATGGCCCAGGTGCCCCCGTGCACCGCCGTCCCCGGCTGGAGCCAGCAGGGTGACGCCCGCAGTTACAACGCCGACACCCTCTTCGAGTACATGGACGGGAACGCCGAAGGGTACCTGCTCTACCATTTCGTGGGCATGAAGGGGATCACCTGCGCGTCCGGCGAAACGACCCTCAACATCGACGTTTCCGAATTCGAGGACACCGAGTTCGCCTACGGTATGTTCACGTCCACGCGCGATCCGCGGCTGCCGACGGAGAAGATCGGCGTGACCGGCCAGGTGACGCAGCGGAAAGGGATGTTCACCAAGGACAAGTACTACGTCGAGATCTCCGCCAACCCGGAAAAGGACCATTCGGCAACGCTGAGGGCCTTCCTTTCCGTCATCGAGAAGAGCATCCAGGGGCGGACAACGCTCCCCGACGCGTTCGGCTGGTTCCCGACCGAGAACCTGACCCCTGACTCGATCCGGCTGGTGCCGGAGAGCGTTCTGGGGCTGCGGCTGCTGAAGAGCGGTTACGTCGCCCAGTACCAGGCCGGCAAGGGTTTCCTGGTGCGGGAATCGTCGACGGAAGCCGCCGCACAGGTGTTCACGAAGCTCAGGGAGCGATTCGGTCAGACGTCGCCGGCTCCAATCGCCGACGAGGCGTTCACGGCCCGCGACAAGTACCTGAACGGAATGTGCGTGTTCCGCAAAGGGACCTTCATCGGCGGGCTTGCCAACCTGCCGGAAGGCCGCGACGGTGTCGCGGAGACGGTGCGGCTGGCTGCGAACGTGAGGTGACGCGGCGCGCGTGGGGATCGGCCGCAAACGCCGCGCTCGGACTTTGACAGTGCATGACCTGCATGTCAAAGTGGTGCTGAGAACGCAAGAGTCATGTACATATGGACGGTGTTCCTGCACACAGTCGTTCGTTGGTTCGTGATTGCCGCCGGCGTCGTGGCCGTCTATCGGGCGCTGGCGGGACGATCGAGCCGAAGGCCCTGGGGGTTCGGGGATGGCGCCGCCGGCCTCGCCTTCACCGCCTTTCTCGACGCGCAGCTCGTCGTCGGTACGGCGCTGTTCCTCCGCAGCCCGATCACGATTCTCGGCACCCACGAGCTCGCGCTCGGCGTGAAGTCGAGCATCCTGCGGTTCTACACGTTCGAGCACCCCATCGTGATGGCGGCGGCCATCCTGCTCGCCAACGTCGCCTGCGTCCGCATCTGGCGCGAGCGGGATTCGCTGGTCCGCCACCGTCACGCTTCGATCTTCTTCGGACTCGCGCTGTTGCTCGTCCTGGCCGGAACGCCGTGGCCATTCCTTCCGTACGGTCGGCCGCTCCTATCGATGCTCCAGTAGGAAGGCAGCGTCGATTGCGCGCGAGCGCGGAGGCGCGGCGGATGCCCTTCTTCCCATGATCTCGCGTGTCGGTGCGGCGCCCACCGGGCCTCGCACGGGCCGGACAGCCGGAGGCGAGACGGAGTTCCCAGCCCCGGCGGATCGCGGGGCCACCGCGATCCGCCTGCTCGAGACGGTTCCCAGGAGCAGACTCGTGACACTTCGCCAGGACACCGCCGTCGATTTCGCGCGCCACGTCGTGCGGATCGCCGCGATCGTCGTCGTCGCTGCCGCCGCCGGGCGCTCGAAGAGCGCGCCACCGTCGCGCGATCACGCCGACGAGCTCTCGGCGGCCGCCAAGGCGCAACCCTCCTGCAACCCGGGTCGCGATCCGGACGTGGAGATGGAGAAGCGCAAGCTGCGCATCGCCAAGGGGATCTTCAGGGGAAGCCAGCGCATCGCCGTCGAAGGCGAGCTGGAGCTGTGGGACACGCCCTACGGCCGCTGGTGGGTGGTGGCAGACAACTTCGACACGTTCTCGGACGTCCTGGGCGAGCAGGCGGTCGAGCTCTACGGCGACACGGTGCGGGGCGTGCACGCGAGCGACGTGGTGCTCGACTGCGGCGCGCACTTCGGAGGGTTCACCCGGGTCGCGCTTGATCGCGGCGCCAAGATGGTCGTGGCCATCGAGATCGCGCCCGAGAACGCCGCCTGCCTACGGAAGAACTTCGCGTCCGAGATCGCGGCGCACCGCGTCGTCGTCTACGAGAAGGGCGTCTGGGACAGCGAGGGCTCCATGACCCTCGAGCGCAAGAACCACACGTGGGCCGACCAGGTGAGCTCGGGCGGCGCCGGGCCGACGATCCCGGTGACGACGATCGACAAGATCGTGACGGACCTGCACCTGCCCCGAGTGGACTTCATCAAGATGGACATCGAGGGCGCGGAGCGCAACGCGCTCGCCGGTGCGGCGGCGACGCTGAAGGCCTTCCAGCCGCGGATGGCCATCGCGTCGTACCACCTCCCCGATGACGTCGACGTCATCGCGCCGCTCGTGCACTCGAATCAGCCCGCCTACACGACGTGCATCTCGGGCAAGGGGCTCGGCCACGGGTACATGACGCTGTTCTTCAAGTAGGCGGGACGCGCGGGCTGGACGAGGATCGGCGGTCCGCAACGAGCCCGGCGGGGGCCGGTGGCGCGGTCCGGGATCCGGAACGCAGGCGTTCATGCCGCACGGGATGAAGATCGGCGCGGGCGCGGCGCGGCAGCCCCGACCGCTGCAAGGAGCAGCGCGAGCCCGCGTGAACGCCGGCTCGCGGGAGCGACCGGAACAGGACGTGAGGGCCGCCCGCCTTTGGACACAGCGTGGACCCTAGTCTGAAGTTCCAGCCGCAGAATACTAACGATTCGTCACTTTCTGGCCAGTTCTCCTGTGTTTGTCGATGTTTTGGCGGCGCGAATGTAGTCACTAATAGTGCTTGACTCGACGGAGGCTGGCGCGTATTCTACGCCCATGCCCAGCCGCGACGGCCCGGTCCATGTCGTCACCACAACTCGGCACTACAAAGGCAAGGTCTATCAGACGCATCTGCTGCGGCGTAGCTATCGCGTCGGCGATCAGGTCCGCAACGAGACCGTCGGCAATCTCTCGCATCTGCCGCCGCATGTGATCGACTGGATCCGGCGCGCCCTGCGTGACGAAGTCGTGATGCCCGTCGCGTCGTGTGAGGTCGTCTCGTCGCTCGGCCATGGCGATGTCGACGCGGTGCTGACGGCGATGGACCGGCTCGGGGTCGCGCGCGTGCTGTCGGCGCGGCGGTGTCGCGAGGCTGATCTGGTCCGGGCGATGATCGCGGCGCGCATCGTCGTACCGCACACGAAACTGGCGACGACGCGCTGGTGGCACACGCGGACGCTCGCGACGGATCTGGGCGTCGAGACGGCGACCGAAGACGATCTCTACGCGGCGATGGACTGGCTGCTGGCGCGCCAACCCGCGATCGAGGCCGCCCTGGCGGCGCGGCATCTGCCGACCGGCGGCTTGGTCCTCTACGACCTCACGTCCAGCTATCTGGAGGGCACCACGTGTCCGCTCGCCAAGCGCGGGTACAACCGCGATGGGAAGCGGGACAAACTGCAGGTCAATTACGGCCTCGTCACCGATGGCCGCGGCTGTCCGGTCGCGGTCTCGGTCGTCGACGGGGATGTGACCGATAGCCGCACGATCCTGCCGCAAGTCCAGCGCATCCGCGAGACGTTTGGCGTCCGCGAGCTCGTGCTGGTGGGCGATCGGGGCATGATCGCGCAGGCGACCATCGACACGCTGCGGACGCTTGAGGGCGTGCAGTGGATCACGGCGCTGAAGACCGCGTCGCTGCGGCACCTGCAGGCGCACGGTCCGCTGCAACTCGGCCTCTTCGATGAGCGCAACCTCTGTGCGCTCACCGACCCGGCGTTTCCGGGGGAGCGGCTGATCGCCTGCCGCAATCCCGATCTCGCCGCGCGCCGCGCGCATAAGCGGGAGGCCTTGCTCACGGCCACCGACGCGGAGCTGGCGAAAGTCGCCGCCATGGTCGCGCGCGGCACGCTGCGCGAGCGGGGCGCCATTGGCATCCGGGTGGGTCGCGTCATCAACAAGTACAAGGTCGCGAAGCACTTCACCGTCACGATCGCGGACCGCGCGCTGCAGTACACGCGGAAGCCGGCGGCCATTGCCGCCGAAGCGGCCTTGGACGGCATCTACGTCATCCGCACGAATCTGACGGTTACGCAGATGGATGATGCCGAGACCGTCCGGACGTACAAATCGCTCAGCCAGGTCGAACGGGCATTTCGCAGTTTGAAGACCGTCGATCTGCACGTGCGCCCGATTCATCACCGCACGGCGGATCGCGTGCGGAGCCACATCTTTCTCTGCATGCTGGCGTACTACGTTGAGTGGCATCTGCGCGAGGCGTGGCGGCCGCTGCTCTTTGCGGATGAGGATCAGGCCGCGAAGACGCGGCGCGACCCGGTGGCGCGAGCCGAGCGGTCCGCCGCGGCCGACACGAAGGCGACGACGCACCGCACAACCGACGGCACCCCCGTCCACAGCTTCCGCACGCTCTTGGAGGATCTCAGCACGATCGTCACGGAACCAGTGTCGGCTGCGCGATGTCGAAGACACGCCCACCTTCACGCTGACGACCACACCGACGGCGACGCAGCGACGGGCCCTGGCACTCATCCGGGAGAAGGTGGCCGTCACGTAGTCAGAACGTGACGGCCGGATGTCTGAGTAACTGATAGACCCGAGAGAAGATCCCTGCGGCCTCTTAGTGGAACTTCAGCCTAGTGTTCGCGCGATCGTGGAGCGCTGCAAGTGAGGCGCAGGCCGATGCCTGCGCCTCTCGGACATTCAGGACAACATCTCGCCAAGCCGATCGAAGTGCTCGCTCCACGCCGTCTTCATGGCCTTCGCGGCTGACTTGTCCGGCAGCGTCTCGTGCTGGATCGCCACCACGCTCTTCGCCGTTCCCTTGGACGTGAAGCCGACCTGTACGGATGTGTTGTCTTCCCAGACGATGCGCATGCGCTTGGGTGGCGTGGCGCTTCCGACGGTGACCTTCACGGGCAGCCACCGGCGCCGCATCCGTGGTTTCGCGAATGCGTCGAAGAGCGTCTCGACAGCTACCTTGAACGTGCGGCTCCTGCTCGCTTCATACCTCCCGTCACGGCGCTGCCCCTTTTCGCGCAGGCCCCGAATGCGCTCGTACCCGACCGCGACCATCTGGGTCCACCAGGACGACGTGCCGAGCGAGGCGACGTACTTGGCGATCTGTCCGTGAGGCTTCTCAGCGGCGTGCGCCTCGTCCAGCACGCGCACCCACTCCGCCCACGTGCGGCCGGTCTGCGTGCGCACGGCGGTGTCGCTCATGCCCGCAACTTTCGCGTAGCCGGGCCTGGGTTGGTTCTTGACGAGTTGAAGCCGCGCGGCGGTGTAGGCCTCGCCGGTCTTCTGCATGCGGGAGCGGACGAGTCGCTTGAGGTCCTTCTGTGTCGGCATCACGAATCTCCTTCGTACACGCCGCGAGCGAGCTCCTCAGCAGCGCCGTCTCGCGGACGACGAAGGTTCCGTCATACCGATCCGGGAGTGTGCCCCCCTTTGCCTCGGACGAGGGCCTTCGCTGAGGGAAAGCCACCGAGGTTGGGCGCGGATCAGCGCCGCGGAAGAATGTAGCGGTATCGCGGCGCGGAAGCAAACAAAATTGCGTGTCGCCCACCCCATGAGACCCAGGCCACAGATTCGGGCTCCAATTGGCCCTATTAGCGGTCTCCCAATGTGGCCCGAGCGCCCCGCCGCAAAGCGCGGAACATAACGGGCGTTCTCAGACCTGGTCAGCGGCCCATCCAGGTTCGCGGGAGCGACCGGAAGCAGGACTTGAGGGCCACCCGCACTTGGACACAGCAATGGACGTCCGATCCCCCGCCCGCGGTGGGCGGCAAGAACCGCCAGGTCATGAATGGTGATGAGCGGCCGCCCTGCGAACGTCGAGAATCCTCGGAAGCAGGTCGCAATACCGACAGGCTCCTCACCTTCAAGGGCGATGAAGACGATTGTCCCAGGATGCGACTGGAGACCGGGAACGATCGCTCGGCGCACCTCATCGGTGAGCGGCTGGCCGTTGCCGAACGCGTCCCGGGCGTACGCATCGGTCAGCCTCACGACGATCTCCTGATGCAGCCGATCACTCAGGTCGGCTTCGACAATGCGTACGGGCATCAGACGATGACTGCACTCATCGGATTCCCGTGTCGAACTGCAGCAGCACGGTCGTTTGCCCGATGGACCCGACAACGACCTCTTTCGTCTGAGCGCTCGGGGAGATAATTGGCGCGTCGGCGCCCGGGACGACGACGTACGTCCCAGGCGCCAGCGGCACGTCGAAGCGACCCTGAGAATCGGAACGAAAAGAGGCGACCACGCGATCTCCCTGTTGCACGGTAAATGTGGCGCTGAACGGCGCGTCACACGTTACGTTGATCTGGCACACGGGTTGGATCGGACCGCGCACGACCGTCCCGACGAGCGTCGTTCCGCCTGGTGCCGCCGGGGACGCGCAGCCGGTCGCCCACCAGCACAGAATCAAAGAAAGAAAGACTCGCCGCATGTGCGCGCCGCTGTCAGGCGCGCAGTCCGCAGTTCTGCAGGCGGGTCTCGGGGGGAGCGCGTAGATCTCGGGTGTGTCGCGCGCGGACGAGGCCTCAACACGAGGATTCGTCAGCCGACGGGTCCTGCCGGTCGCACTCCTCCGGCCACGCAAGCGCGGTCGAGCCGCCAGCAGGCCGGGTAACAGTCTACGCGACGGACTAGGCACGCGTGGGCTCCTGGCCGACTTGGTCAGCGCGGGGCCGGGCGCGCCGACATGCGACCACGGCGCGACAACGCGACGCCCATGATGCGCTGCTTCGGCAGCAGCACGGCGACTGGAGCACGAGGCGCGGACTATCTATCAATGGCGGTCTCGAATATGTGCACGCCGGGGCCCGCTTCGAAACTGCGAGCGGCTTGTCCCCTTGCGGCGCGAGTTCGCGGGGTGGTCGTCCGCACCGCGCCCTTCCCCGGCACGACGACGGTCGCGGCGGTGCCGGGCGGGACGGTGACGCTGAGATGGAAGATCCCGTGGTGAATCCGCCAATCGCTGATGATGTCGCCCCGGATTGACTGGTACTTGGCTTTCGCGAACGAGAGGTCGCCGACGACCGCCGGTGTCACGAAGAAGTGCTTGAATCCCGGGGTCTTCTCGTCCGCCCGAATCCCGCCCACGCCCTCGATGAACCAGGCGCCGATTGAGATCAGCGTATCGTGGATGTGGGACTGGCCCGTCCAGCCCTCCCAGCTCGTCGTGGCGCCGTTCTCGAGCATGTAGCCCCAGCCGGGGTACTCCGTCGTGTTCGTCATCCCGTAGATCAAATCGCTGCGATCCATTTCCATCAGATACTTCGTCACGAAGTACGTCCCGTGCATGCCGGTATCGAGGCGTCCGCCGTTGCGCACCACAATCGTGTTCTCCAGCGTCTGCATGACATCCCCGCGCAGGGCCGGCGGGACAACGCCGGTCAGGAGGGGGAACGCGAGCTGGACGGAGTCGCCGTTCGTGTAGCTCCTGTCGGCGGCGTTGTAGAAGCGCTCGTGGATGGCACTGGATACCGAGGCCGCTCGCGCGTCGTACGCCGCGGCATCCGCGCGCTTGCCCAGGACGGCGGCGATTTTCGACGCGAGCTGCAATTGGTAGAGGTAGTGAGTGCTGTTGATCGCCTGGACGGGCGGTACCGTCCCCCGCAAGCTGCCTTTGGGGGTCAGCCAGTCGCCCAGGAAGTTCCATGCCTGCATCCCCATGGCGTGGCTCTTGTGATCGAGCAACAGGTATTCGGGCGTCTCGGACTCGAGGTAGCCGAGCCATTTCTGTATCATCGGGTAGTTCGTCTCGAGAACGCGCCGGTCCCCGTACTGGACGTACATCTGCCACGGCAGCGTGACGACGAATCCGCCCCACATCGGGCCCCCGCCTCCCTGGTTCGGGTAGTTCGGCGCCGTGTGCGGCAAAGACCCGGTCGTCGGCTCCTGCGAGTCGCGCCAGTTGGCCAGCCAGCGGCTGTAGAGGCCGCCAGTGGAGAAGTTGTACATGCCGGTCTCGAGCGACGTGCCGGCATCGCCTCCGTAGCCGAGCCGCTCGCGGGTCGGACAATCCACGACGTAGCCGCCCAATGTGAGCGACTCGTACGTCCAGGTGACCATGTCGTAGATCCGGTTCAGCAGGGCATTGGAGGACGTGAACTCCCCCGCCCTGCTGTAAGCCGTGCGGATGAGATACCCCGTGGCATCCGAGGCCTTCGGAGCGGCGTCGAGCCCGATCACGCGAACGTAGCGAAACCCGTGATAGTTGAACCGGGAGCGGAAGGTCAGCGCGGCCCCGTTCCCGGCGATCTCGTCCCGCTGATTGAACGTGTTCGGAAAGGCGGGAGGGTTGCCTCCCCGGCCGGTTCGCGCGGCAGCGCCAGGCTGCGTCCCCGGTGCCGGCTTGTCAGGCGTCATCTGGTCGGAGTACTCGAGCTTGATCGTCGTGCCGTCCGGGATCGCGGGCAGTGAGATCTCCAGCCAGCCCGTGAACGCCTTCCCCATGTCGATGACCCAGCCGCCCTCCGGGTAAGGTTCCACGCGCTGCGCCCGAATCGTCTCGACCATCCGGTTCGGCTCGACCATCTGGGCCGCTGTCAGCACGGCCGGAGGAGTGAACACGGCGGCCGGCTGCCACCCCGAATCGTCGAGAGACACGGCGTTCCAGTCCGGCAGGTCCTTCAAGGCGTCGTAGCGCTCGCCGCCGTAGTCGCCAAACGCGGTTCCGCGTCCCAGCGGAGAGAGCGGGCTCTCGTGCACCCTCCAGGTGTCGTCCGTGACGACCTCGGTGACGGAACCATCGAGCATCGAAATGGCGAGTTGTGCCCGCACCAACGGGCCGTCGTGGACCACGCCCGGGTGCCCCCTGACGTACCAGCCGCGCCCCAGCCACAGCGCGATCACGTTCTTCCCGGGCACGAGGTAGTCGGCCACCTCGTGCGTGACGTAGAGGTTGCGCCTGGAGTAGTCGCTCACGGCCGGACTCAGCACGTGGTCGTCGACCTTCTTCCCGTTGATGTACAGCTCGTAGTAGCCGAGCGCGTTCACGTAGGCGACGGCCCTGGTCGGCTTCCGGGTCAGGGTGAGCGTCTTGCGCAGCCAGGGGAACGCGAGAGGTGTGCCCTCCGGGTGGTTCACCGGACGCACCGATCCAATCCACCTCGCATGCCAGTCATCGGGCTGGAGGAGGCCCATCGACCAGGTCGCTGGCGCGCTCCACGGTGAGACTCGTCCAGCCTCGCCCCAGACCCGCACTTTCCAGTGCACGCGCTGGCCCGACACCAGGGCCTTGCCGGCGTATCGGATCCACGTGGACTCGCCGGAGGCGACGCGGCCGGAATCCCAGAGGTCGCCCTGGTCTTTGTCGAGGGCCGCGCGGCTGGCGGCGACGAGCACGCGATACGCCTTCTGGGAACGGATCGGCCCCGCGGGGTCGAGCATCCAGGTCAGGCGCGGACTGGCGACATCGATGCCCGCCGGGTCGACGAGGTACTCGCAGCGAAGCTGCACGGCCGCCGGGCTGGCGCTTTCCGCGGCCAGGACGTTCAGCGGCGCAGTGCCGGCTCCGCACGCCAGGACAACGAAGGCGATGACGCATCTCGAGGCAGCGGCTCTCATGTGGCAGTCCCGCCTTCTTGCGGGGGCGACTAGCGCTCCTCTTCCAGCCGCTCCCAGAGGCGGCGCTCCGTGCCGAAGGGATCGTAGACGACCCGGCACGCCGTATCGATCTCCATCGTGGCCCGCTGTTCCGTGGTGTAGGCGGGCCAGACCGGCTGGCCCTTCGCCGCCGGCCGGCCCGTCCTGGCAAAGGTGCTCCACATCGCCGCCATGTTGTAGGCAGCCTCACCGATCTGGGAAATGGCTACTGCTTCTCGAAGATCATCTTGGCATCGCCTTCGCCCATGCTGGAGGCAAAGTGCATGTTCACCGTTAAGGTCTTCCCGTCTTCGGATAGGGCCCACCTGTTCGTGATGGCAACCGCATTCCCCCCAAAATCCAGCTTCGATTCGATGACCAGCACCTGGCCATCCCATTTGAGCGTGCTCTTGACCTCGCTCTCCATGGGCCCTTTGTTGACGCACTCCTTGCCGTCGATCGTATAGGTGCTGTCGGTGGTCATCGTCCCCATATCGTTCGTTTGCGTGCTCAACACCTTCAGTTGGGGCTCGTTGTGCGTCACCTTCTGCACCGCGCTCGAGGGGGCAGGCATCATTCCGAAGTCGCTCTTGGCGGGAGCCAGTGTCCATTCGCCGCTGAAGTTGGGCTTGGACTGGGCGAAGAGCGTGCTCGCCGACAGCACGAGTACCGCAACAACCAACCACTTCGACATTTTCATCGTGTCCTCCTGGATGCGTGGCGCCCTATTGTAAGAGGAACCCGTCAGCCCACGTACATCTCTTCACGATCCGTGCCTCGCGGGTCGTGGTGGCGAACACCCTCGCCGGCGGCGTGTACGAGCTCGAACTGCGCGGCGGCGCGCGGATCCGTTGAGAGTGTCCGGCTGGAAAATGCCCAGAACCAGCCCAGGTCGCGGCCCGCGTTGGGACCCTTGCGATTGAGGGCATCCGGCATCCACACGCCGGCAAGGCCTGCCAGTCCTCGATTCGACCGGAGCGCTCGAGATCCTCACAGAGACGGCGGACCTGGTCCGCCAGCGGCTCTGCCGTCGCCGGGCGCATCAGGAACTGGCGCACCCAGCGGACGACGGAGGGGGTAGTGGAGTGACTTGCCGAAGGCGCTGTGGCGCGGTCAGTCCTCTGTGGCCATTGGATCCGTCCCCGGACGTCTGCTGGCGTTGGCACCGCTTGCCCGGAAGTGACGCCTTCCGCACATCCTCGGGATTCCGGCGTTAGCCCGCGTTCCGCTTTCCTGGCCTCTCCTCCAACCCATCCCCGCAAGATTGCTGTGCAAAGGCGCTTGCGCGCAGTCTGCGCTGCGCGGACAATACGCACAATCCGCTCGAGTCTGGCGCCCTGGCGTGTCCCTACGGCCTGTCGGAACTGGCAATTGCGGACATCCACCTATTGAACGGTGGACGTTGAACGCCAGATCCTGCAGAGTCTGACTCCTGAGCGAACAGGCTCGATTCCGACGTTCTCTGCTCCATCGATCCTGAAGAGGCGTCCGAGGACGGGGTGAGTCTGTTCTCGCCGTACCGAAGAGGCCGGCTCCCTCGGCACGAGGCAAACGAGAAAGGTCGTAGCGGAAAGAAAGGAACCCAGACGTGACCGTGCGGAGATTCGCCATCCACCTTCTGATTCTCGTCGCCATCCTCATCGTAATGACGGTAGTCGCGATCTGGTTGGACTTGGGGCCCGTCACCAGTTCCGCCACGTGAGTGAGTTGGTCCTACAGTCAGAGATTGCGAAGCGGTTGGGTTCTGAAGACCGGCATGGAACACCCAGACGGCTGAGTGTTCTGGGAGAGACTGGCTAACATCCAAATGGAGCCGACGCGCCCACTGCCCCGTGCCCTCATGTCACCGTGGCGCGCGGCTCACTTGGTGCGTTGGGCAGGCACCAGCGACAAATCCGGGCGACGAGACGACGCGGCAGGAGGTTCGGCATGAAATCAGGGCATTGTCCGAAGTGCCAATCGACCGACATCCGGGTTGGTCCGACTCGCGGCACCAGATTGGTCATCACGAACGTCGTCAACATCACGTTCTGGCGCAGGACTACGCCGGCAAGATACGTCTGCCTGTCGTGCGGGTATATGGAGCAGTACGTGACGGATCTCGTTGACCGGCGAGCAATCGGAGAGAGATGGTCGAGTCACTCAACCTAGGACGTTGCACCGGCCTCACGTTGGCAGGGAGGAACACTCGGATCGGTAGGCATGAGGGACAGCCCCGTTAGCTGTGCCAGGCCCTGGTCTGTCGCCTGGGCACGCTCGAAGCGGGACATGCAGGTCATCCGGACGAGACCTGGAGAAGCGACCTGGCGACTCACTGCCCAACAACGCGCTGCACCCGACCGGCGCCGGTGGTATCGTGAGCGCCGGCGGGTGAGCGCGATCGTTGGACGGGCCGCAATCGGCTTGATCGCAGCCCATGGACGAACGCGGCTCGCGCCGCAAGACTCGCACCAGTTGCCAGAGGCAGTCGGCCAGCCTGGAAGTGTCGCGGCGCGCTGAATGACCGGGCGTGAACCACCAGCGCGAGCGAGGTCCAAACTAGTCGCGACGGCCGCGCCGCGCCGAGTTCCACGCCCTTGCGTCGATGATCGAATCCTCCCGGCCGTCATGACTTCGCCGGGTCGTCGCGCCGGTGGCCAAGCTGCTCCTCCTCGTAGTGAAACACCTCGCCCAGGGTCTTCTCGAACACGGCGGCGATCTTGAATGCGAGTTCGAGCGTGGGCGAGTACTTGGCCGCCTCGATCGCGTTGACGGTCTGGCGCGTGACGCCGATGCGATCGGCTAGGTCCTGCTGGGTCATCTCGCCTCGCTCGAAGCGGAGGCGCCGGATCTCATTGCGGACGCGCATGTTCCTGTTCGCGGCCGGGGGCATTCAACGCGCTCCCTTCCGGTAGAGCACGAGCTGCGTGCCGGACTTGGCGATCTCCGCGAGGACGAAGCAGAGGAGGATTGCGTTGCCGACCAGCGCGACGCTGGGCGGAGCGACGCCCGCGGCGGCGGCTTCCGGCTCGCCGGCGATGCCGCCCCACAGGAGGTAGCCGATGGTCACCATCGACACGCTCGAAGTCAGCACGACGTAGGCGTTGCGGAACGAGCGGATCTCGATGGCCGCATCGCGTTCGTCCGCCTCTTGCGTTCCGCGCCAAATCGCCAACGCGATTTGGATGGACACGAGGGCCACAGCCTGGGCGATCACGAGACCGATGAGGAGGCCAATCTGGTCGGACCCCTGAACGGCGCCGCTGGCGGTGCAGCTAAAGAAGATGGCATAGATGACGACGGTGGAGACCAGCGACGCGAGAACGCTGATCTCCTGAACGGACATGCCTGCTCTGTCGGTTTTCATCGGCTGCTCCAAGTTGGGGTTCTGAGATGTCATCATAGCTTGACAGCGGGTATTCTATACAATACTTGATGTCAAGTAAACATTACATATTGTCTTAAAAACCCCACTCGCTACCAAGACGGCCCGCAGAACCCGCACGGTGCCGCGCCAGTTGATGCTCGCCGGCGGCGCAGGCCTACCGGGCACCCTGGCGGCGCAGGCCACCGGGTCAGTTTCGCAGGCAAAAGGAAACGCGTTAGGCCAAGATGGAGCGTGGAACGGAGGAGGGCAACCTTCCTCACCTTGTGCTCTTCGGTACGGCGCCGAAAAGAGGGTGGGACGGGAGCTCGCCGCCGGCATGATGGCCGTCCAACCAGCCGCTGCAGCGGACGGCGCCAAGCCGCCGCCGCTGAGCGGCAGAGTCGTTAGGCGGATAACATCATTCCGAAACCAAGGCGCCTGGCCGAGCTGCGATATCGGGAAAGGCCTTCAAGACGGCACGGTCGAAGGTGGCGAGCGGGCAGGCCTCGCGGCGAGCAAGCTCGACAAAGAGCGTATCGTAGACGGCGATGCCGGACGTGACGGAGCGAAGGAGCGAACCTTGGAGCAGGGTTCGGGTTGGCACAGAGTCGATGCCCAATCTGGCCGCCAGATTCAGACGGCTCGGGCCCTCGTCTGCGGGCAAAACGCCTGCCCGGATGGCCATCCACAGAACGTTGGCGATCTCGGCCTCCCAGAGGGCCGGGGCCATCGGGTTGGCAAGGCTGGCCAGAAAGCGCCGGGCTTCGGCGGCAAACGGCTCCGTTCCGAGGAGGAAGTACGCGACGACGTTGGTGTCAACGACGGCCTTCATGATCGGCCGGCCGCGATCCACGCGTCCACTTCGCGCGCAGTCGGGCGGCGTGCCTGCTTCGACCAGCCGCCTTCGATCTGTGCGAGTACGGACCGTCGTTCGACCACATGTCCTTCGAGGAGTTCCCGCACTTCTTGCTCCATCGATCGGTTGTGGCGTCGGGCGAGCGACTTCAACGAGTTGACGATGGCGACAGGTACGTTGCGAATGGTCAGGGTCGGCATGGCTCCCTCTGTTGCTAGCATTATGCTAGCACACGACGGAACCGCATAACAAGCGCCTGAACCCGACGGCCGATGGTCATCGCGCACGGCCGCGGGTACGGCGCAACGTTAGGCGGACGATCCGGGGGGACGGCGATGTTCAGGAATCCACATGTCCAGACCTGCCATCCTTTTCTGCCTGGAAATCTCGCTCGGATTTCCTACACTCCGTTGAGATCGCCGACCACTGAAGAACCGCTCGCAGCGTCCGCGCCTCCACTGCATCGCAGTGTCGATCTTCGTAGTACTCTCTCGTAGTAACCGTGCTATCCCCTGAACGCAGTCTCCAACCCTCGAAAGGAGCGCGCAATGTCGAAGGTTGTCGCAATCATGTCCATGTCGCTCGACGGCTACGTCGCCGACCTCAACGACGGCGTGGCCGAAGTGTTCGACTGGTACTTCACCTCGGGAGACGTCGAAATCCACACCGGAGGGTCGGACCCCATGACGTTTAGGGTATCCGGGCCAAGCGCCAAGCACCTTCGCGTTCTCACGTCCGGACTTGGTGCCGTGCTCACCGGTCGACGCACTTTCGACGTCGCCCAAGGCTGGGGCGGAAATCACGCTTGGGGACCGGCAGTCGTACTTACCCACCACATCCCCGCCGGATGGCCGCGACCCAACTCGACTGTCCAATTCGTGACCGACGGCATCGAAAGCGCCGTGAACCTAGCCAGAACCGCCGCCGCCGGGAAGTCCGTTGGGGTCCACGGCGCGGACACTATCCAGCAGTGCCTGAATGCTGGGCTCCTCGACGAAATCTACATCGACATCGCGGCGGTGCTTCTTGGCTCCGGAGTTCGACTCTTCGACCACCTCGCCGGCACGCCAGTCGTTCTTGGCAACCCGACTGTGATCCCGGGCGTCGGCGTTACACACCTGCGCTACCCGGTACGCAAGGCGTAGTCCTGCCCCACGCCCTTTCTCGCCAGGCGACAAGCTTCGTCTCGGTGAGACCTTCACCCGCGAGGGCGCCAACGATGTCTTCTACAAGTAACGCGCCGCCCAACAAGGGGATGAGGCTGACGAAGCGCGGTGAACTTCGGAGCTTCGCAGCTCATCCCCCGGTGTCGGGCGGACCTGAAGGTACAGAAAGCAGACCACGATGAAAAGCGAGCAGGCGGCACCTGAGACGAAAGGTGTTACGGTGAACCTACTAGCTGCCCTTGACCTTGGCCCGGAAATGGAGGGCATGGCAGGGCGCCAACTTCGAATGCGAATGGTGACGATCGCACCTGGAGGGGTCTTCGGCCCGATTCACGACCATAAGGACAGGCCGGGCATGGTCTACATACTGCAAGGGACGATCACGGACCATCGAAATGGGGTGACCAAGGAGTATGGGCCGGGCGTGGGCTGGCCCGAGGACAAGAACACCACGCATTGGCTCGAGAATAGAGGAACAACGCCAGCGGTGGAGATCTCAGTCGATATAGTCAGGCGGCCGTAAGCCAGAAGCCAGGCCCGACATCTTGAGGCCGCCCAACAAGGGGATGACGTCGAGCAGGACGTCTCTGCCGTTGCCGACGTTCACGTTGCCGCGAATGTGCCCCTTCACTTGCGAGTCGGCACCGCCGAGGGCAATCAGGTCTGGATGTGGAGCTGGTCTGCGGGTGATCGCTCGCCGACAGCCGGACCTGCGCTTGTGGGCCGGTCCCGTCTTTTCCGCTTCCGGGTCCTGAACGCCACAGGTACTATTGAGTCATGACGCTCAGGCAGCGTTCCGCGGCGCGCCGGCGGCGCATTGTCGCGCACCGGACGAAGAGCTTTGCCGAGGCGGACGCGTGGGACCTGGAGTTCTGGCAGCGTCAGACGCCTGAGGCCAGGCTGTCCGCGCTCGTCGCCATCCGGGAGGACATCCGGCGGGTCAAGGGACGCAACATGACCGATGCGTGGGAGTCGTGAGCATGGACGCTATCCCGGACTTCGAGGATCTCCTGTCGTTGCTTCACAGGCACGAGGTTCGGTACCTCGTCATCGGCGGCCTGGCGTTCATCTACCACGCCAGGCCCCGCTACACCAAGGACATGGACCTTTGGGTCGATCCGTCCCCGGCCAACGTCAAACGTGCCAACAGGGCCCTGGCCGAGTTCGGCAGCCCGCACCTCCTCGCGGTTGACGACCCGGCGGAAATCCTGCAGATCGGTCTGCCACCGAACCGAGTCGATCTTCTGCGCGCGATTGATGGTCCCCCGTTCGGCCAGGCGTGGAAGCGCCGGATCGAGGGTAAGTACGGACGGGCCGCTGTCAACCTGATCGATCTGGAGAGCCTGATCGAGATCAAGTCGCGCATCGACGATCCCCGCCATCAGCGCGACGTCCGGGATCTGGAGGCGGTCCGTACCATGAAGTCGCGCCGCTCCGGGCGGCCGGCAGCCTCGTCCCGTCGTCCACCGCAACGCAAGGGGCGACGGCGCTGAGTCCGTTTCCTCCCGCCGGACCCTGGTATCACACAATCCGGTCTCCTGAAGACCCGGTACGGTTCAGGCTGTTCACTGGGACCGCGATCGCTCGAATCGAACTGCTGGCGCGGCGGGTCTCGCTGCACCCTCTGGTACTGGTTGGGCGCGCCGGGCGTGGGAACGCTGCCGGCGACCGGCGCCCCCCTGTCATGCCCGCTGGTCAGTGCGGCGGTCAGGGTGATGCCGGTGCCGGACACCTGCGCGCCGGCCGCGTGCGCAAACGTGAGGGGCGCGGCGAGGGTGATCGTGGCGCTGCGAGCAGGGCCGCCGCCAGGGCCGAACCTGCCGCCGCGTGTGGTCGAGACGACGAATGCCGTCTCACCGCTCGCGCCACTGTCGATGGTGACGGTCTGGCCGGCGCTGAAACCCATCGCGCTGGCGACGGAGAGGACGGTCGCGCCCGCGTTCGTGGCAGTGTCCACTGTGGTGGCGCCTGCCGTCCCAACCATCGCGATGACGGCGGTCTCGAGGTTCGCGCCCGCGTCAATCATGACCGTCTGGCCGGCGACGAAGTCCGCCACGCTGGCGACCTTGATGTTGCTCGCGCCGGCGGACGAAGCGGCCGACAACGTGGTGGCCGACTGCAAGAGGAAGTCGGTGCAATTGCTGTCGGTGTCGTTGCCATCCGGGAAGCGGCCACGGCTCGTGCCCGCGCCTCCGGCAGCGCTCGGTACCACCACGATGCAGCCACCCTGGCGTTGGTCGCCCTCGAGGACGGCGAGCTCCGGGCTGGCGATCGTCCCGTTACCGCTCGAGTTGCTCTGCTGGGATCCGTAGACCATCGCGTCGACAACCAGCGCGCCGCTGGCGTCCAGCAGTGCGATCGAGCCGGCCCTCGTGGACAAGGTACCCCCGAACCACTGATTCGGCGCCGGCGGTCCCTGGTACCCCACCCTCGTCCCCAGGGGGTTGACGACGGCCGCGCCGTACGCATGGCCATTGATCAATGGCCTGTCGAGCGTCATGCCGCGGCCCAGCGCCTGCACCGCGTCGCCGCTCATGTGCAGGAATCTCGTGGCCGGCGAGAAGCGGATCCCCGTCCCCGCGTCGGACACGTCGACGCCCGATCTGTGGCCGAACCGGAGCGGGGCCGACAGGTCGATGCCGGTGCCGCTCGCTCCTGAGGAACCGACGCTCGCGACCGTGATGGTCTCCTTGCGTCCGCCGGTGCCCACCGTCAGCGTATCGCCGACGGTCATGTTGGAGGTGGCCGCGACCTTGATGTTGGTGACGCCCGCGGCCGCAGCCGCCGTCAGAGTCGTCTGCGTGGCCGCCTTGCCGACCGCGGTGACCGTCGCCAGTTCGTAGTGGCCGCCGATATCGATGCCGATCTGCTGACCGGCCGTGAAGCCGGTCGCGTTCGTGACCGGCAGGTTGGTCGAGCCGACGGGAATCGTGATCCACGGCCCCGTGGAGACCGGCACGAACACCATCGTCATCGGGGTGGCCGCCGTCCCGACGGTGACGATCGCGCGGCTCTCGCCGTCGATCTCGATCTTCTGGCCGGCCTCGAAGCCGGCCGCGCTCCGGACGTTGATGGCCGCATCGCCCGGGCTTGCCGGAGCCGCCAGCCCCGAACTGGAGAGGCCGAGCAGGTAGAACGCGCCGGGCGCGAGAGTCGTTCCCGACGGGATCGTCGCCAACGTGACAGGGGCCCACTGGCTCTGCGTGTGAATCAGCGTCCACCCGGAGAGGTCGATGACGCTCGGAGAGGGATTGTGGAGCTCGATGAACTGGTCGGTCGGGTTCGTGCTGGTGCCGAAGCGGACTTCGTTGATTCTCACCGGGTGGGCAGTGCGGACTCTCCGGGTCGCTGTCTCGGATCGCGTCCTGCCGGTCGTCCGGTCCGTCCATTCGGCCTTGCCCACCGTGAAGCCGGCGCCGGTCGCCGCCGGTGAGGTGACGGTGAAGGTCGCGCTCACACTCGCGCCCGTCGCAACCGGGGCGCCCGACGTCGCCGGCGCGCGGTTGACGCCGGAGGCCAGGGCGGTCCACCCCTCGGGCAGAGAGAGGCTCAGCCTGACACCTGCCACCGGTGATCCCGTGGTATTCGTGAACGTCGCGGTGACCTCCTGCCTCGATTTCGGCGTGAAGGTCACGACCCGCGACAGATCGACCCGCGGCACGTCGTACTTGGCCGCGACAATGTTGGCCTGCACCGCATCCGTGGTGGCGTCGGTCGGAAAGCCGGCCGTCATCACACCCTCGTAGAAGGTGCCGGCCGAACCGTTGCCGTTGTCACCGCCGATGCCCAGGAGGATGGCGCCCTGCTTGTGCATCGGAAAGTAGGCGTTGTTGGTCAGCGAGCCGGGGCGGATACCGCTGTAGAAGGTCGTCAGGCCACCGCTCTGCGCGTTTCCGCCCCGGAGCTCCCACCGGTTGCCGCCGCCGCCGTTCACAACGGCGGTGACGAACCGCCAGGAGTCGATGGTCGGATCGGCCGCGTTCTGCTTCGCGTCGTATCCCGAGAACAGGCCGGCCTCCATGTCGGCCATGATCCACGGGCCGTTCCCGTTGCCGCGTCCCCAGTTGGTGGATGTGCCGAAGTACGTCGTCTCCATGGTGCCGGTACCAACGGCGCGTCCGTTCGTGGAGGAGTTGCCGTAGTCGAAGCAGCATCCGCTGTCGTAGTGCGTGCCGTCGATGACGTAGTAGATGCCCTCCGGCTCGTCGTCGATCGCGAGGTCCGTGGCGTCGTTGTTGCGAAACCCCATGCCGGGCATGATGAAGACGCCGTAGGCCCGGTGGCCGCCGATCGTCACGGGCGCCATGTCCGCGATCGGCTGGGTGTCGAAGCCTCCCTTCGCGGGGCCCGGGAATGATGGCCCGGGCGGCCCCTGGCGGAGGTGGTTGCCCTTGCCGGACTGGTCGTAGATGAGGGTGATGACGCAGATCGTGTTGGCGCAGAACGCGTCCTGCACGGCCGCGTCGGCGTATCCACCCGCGTCGGGGACCGGCGACCCGACGGGCCGGACGACACCGACGTCCAGCGTCTGGCCGTCCGACTGGCGCTTCACCTGGTAGAGCGGGCCGGCGTACGAGGCGTACAGCGCGCGCGTCGTGCTGTGGGCGGCGACGCAGGGAGTGCCCGCCGCGCCATAGATGTCGCACGGGCCCTTCGGCCGGGGCGGAGCGGCGCCAGCCAGTATGGTCACCGTAAAGGCGGCCCCGATCAGTGCGAGCACACGTGCGAGCCCCAACCGCTTGATTCTCAGGTCCATGTCTTTTGCGAACTCGCGACCCGGCCGCAAGAGCTCCGGGCTCGTTTCCGGCACGCGCCGGCTACTCGAACGTCAACCTGTAGACCTGCCTGGGCTCGAGGCGAACCAGCCAGACGCCGTCGGATGCGGCTGCGTTAACCGTCCGGTCACCGGATTGAATCCTGGAAATGCGCTGGCCGCGCGGGGGCCGTATCCTGACGTCGCCCGAGACGGCGGGTCGCAGGGTCCCGGAGACGGCCTTGCCGTTCGCCCACGAGGCATCGACCTCCACGTTGCCGCGCGCCCGAAGACCACTGAAGTGGCCGTCCGGCCACGCCGACGGCAAGGCGGGAAGGAAGGCGATCTCGCCGGCCTGGCTCTGTAAGAGCATCTCCGCGATTCCGGCGGCGGCGCCGAGATTGGCGTCAATCTGAAAGACCTGACGGCTCGCGTTCAGCAGACTCTCCGCGGACGTCGAAAGCAACGCCTGCACGTGGTTCGCCGCCCGGTCACCGTCTTCCAGCCGTGCCCACAAGGCGATGTACCAAGCGGCGGGCCAGCCCCGGCGACCAGCTCCGTTCTGCACCCTGCGCTCGAGGGACACCCGCGCGGCCCTGGCCAGTTCGGGCGTTCCCCTCAAGGTGATCTCGTCCCCTGGAAACAGCGCAAACAGGTGCGAGACGTGGCTCATCCCGGGCTCGTTCTCGTCGTAGTCCTCGCTCCATTCCTGCAACTGGCCGTGCTTCCCGATCTTGAGATCCGGGACGCGCTTGAGCGCGTTCTCGAGCTCCGTGCGGTAGCCGGCGTCCATCCCGAGGATCCGCGAGGCGTTGATGGTCGCATGGAAGAGGCCGTAGATGATCTCGTAGTCCATGGTGGCGCCGACGGTCTGCCGGCCCACCGTCCCGTTCGCCATCCGATAGCTGTTCTCCGGCGAGTAGGACGGATTGGTGATCAGGTGCCCCTTGCCGTCGTCGATCAGGAAGTCGAGGAGGAACCGCGAGGCTTCCTTCATGACGGGATAGGCATCACGGCTCAGGAACGCACGATCCAGTCCGTACAGGTAGTGTTCCCAGTAGTGCAGGGCGAGCCACGCCCCGCCCATGGGCCAGATGCCGACGTATCCATAGTCGACCGGCGCGGTGTCGCCCCAGGCGTCGATGTTGTGATGAAACACGAAACCCCGCGCGCCGTACATCAGCTTCGCCGTGCGGCGGCCGCTGTCGAGTGACGAGTTGATGAGGTCGAACAATGGCCCGGAGGTCTCGGGCAGGTTGCCGACTTCCGCCGGCCAGTAGTTCATCTCGAGATTGATGTTGGTCGTGTACTTGCTGTCCCAGGGCGGCGTGAAGCTCTCGTTCCAGATGCCCTGGAGGTTGGCCGCCATCGTGCCCGGGCGGCTGCTGCCCATCAGCAGATACCGGCCGAACTGGAAGTACAGGGCGGAAAGCCCGGGGTCTTCCTGCCCGTTCTTGACGCGCGCCAGACGCTCGTCGGTCGGAAGCCGCTCGACCGACGGCTCGCTCCCCGGTCGCGCAAGTGCCAGTTCAACACGCCGGAACAGCTTCTCGTGATCCGCGACGTGGGCGGCCTTGAGGGCGTGATACGGCTTGGCGGCACGGGCCAGGTCCCGTTCGCAGGCGACGGCCGGATCGCCGCCGCGGTAGTTCGTGGCCGCAACGATGAGCAGCGTTGCGGCATCGGCCTTCGAAACGCTGAGACGGTCGTCCGACGCCTCGATCCGGCCGCCCTCACCGACGGCCCGCAGGACCGCCCGGAACCGCACGCCTGTCGGCTCAATTTGATCGAGTTCGGCTTTGCGGCGCTCGGGAGTCATCCACGGAAACTGCCAGTAGGTCGCGCGCGCCTTCGCCTCGCCCTGCAGGATGACGCGGTCGGGTGTCGCGACGGTGGTCTGGCTGTCCTGCTGACGAGTCAGCGTGGCGTGAAACGACACCAGGCCGGGATTATCACAGGCAATGCGCATCACGATGGCCTCGTCCGGTGTAGACGAGAACACCTCTCTGACGCAGGTTGCCCCGCCGACACGGTAGCTGACGCGCACGACGCCCGTCGCGAGATTCAGCTCGCGCCGGTAGTCGCTGGTGTTCTCCAGTCCGGAAAACTCGATGCCCAGATCCCCCAACGGCTGATACGGCGGCTGACGATGGGGGATGCCCACCAGTTTCTCGTCCGCCAGCGTCTCCGCCTCGGTGGCCCTGCCTTCGAACAGAAGTCGGCGAAGCTCGGGCAGGGCCTTGAGGGCCTCCGGATTGACCCGATCGCGCTTCCTGCCGTTCCAGATCGTGTCCTCATTCAGCTGGATGCGCTCCTTCGCGACGCCGCCGAAGACCATGGCGCCGAGTCGGCCATTCCCCACGGGCAGAGCGTCCCTCCACTCCTGTGCGGGATGCGTGTACCAGAGCACGGGGTCGGCCGCGCGATCACCGGCAGCGCGGGAGGGACCTACGGTGGACGCGAACAGGAGCAGCGAGCAGACGAGCGTCGTGCGCATGCGTGGGATCCCCATGAACCAGGCCTTCAGTGTTGACGAGTCACCGCACAGCCGAACACGTTGGCGGTGGCAGCCGCCCAGCGATCGGCGGCCTGGAACGTGATGGTGATCGCGTCGCGGCCGCGCCAGAGCTCCACCGGGAGTGGGTAGGTCTCCAGCCGAATGACGCCAGGTGCCTCGCCGTCGAGTTCGGGTGCGGCCAGCTTCGTCCCATCCACGAGGAGGGAGAAGGCGCGGTCCTTGTCGCGCGCGCCGAAGACGCACCCCAGCGCGAGCGCCTCTCCGGGACTTGCGCCTGTCGTGCCGAGTCGATAGCTGAACGCTCCGGGGTTCCGCGCCTGTCGCCAGGTCCGGCCTGCGACCGTCCCTGCCTGCGAGTTGCTCGCCCGCACCGCATGCGCCCCCTCGCTCGTGGCGTCGCCCGAGACGACGTAGTCGAGGGCCTCGGCGCGGAGAGCGTCCAGACGACGCGCCACGTCCGCGACCGCCGCCTGTCGCTGCGCCCACCGCTCCGGCGACAACACCGTCCAGTAGACGGCGTACCGCTCGTAGTGGACCCGGAAGAACGGCTCGAGCACGACATCACCCGGTTGCGCGAGGCCTCGGGTATGGAACACCAGCGGACGGCGGCTCACCAGCTGCACGCGCGACAACCAGTCGGTGTTCGACGTGACGAAATGCGGGACATCGGGCAGCGGGAACCGGACGTACGCGGTCTGCTCCTCGGCGAACGGCGATGGCATGCCGTCATTGCCCAACCGGCCCGCGAGCACGATGGGGCCGTACAGGAGCGCGACCTGGTCGGGCGCGCCGGGCAGCGCCTCCGCGTGCAGCTCCATCGGGAATCGCACGTCGACGACGTCCCCGGTCCGCCACGTGCGGGCGATCGCAGCATAGGATCCAGGCGCGCTTCGCGCATCGACCGGAGCGCCGTTGATCGCCACCGTGAGCGGCCCACGCGCCCAGCCGGGGTGTCTGACGCGCAGGGTCAGCGCAACAGGCTCGCGCGTCTGCCAGGTCAGGCGGATGCCGTCCTCATCGGGAAACGCGGTCTCCTGGCGCAGCGTGACACCCTTCGTCTTCCACTCGACCTCCGCTGCGATGAGAAGGTTCACGAGGATGTCGTCCGTGCCGTGGGCGAAGATCGCCTCACCGTACTGCGCGTGGTTCTCCATTCCGGTGCCCACGCAGCACCAGAACGAGTCTTCCGCCGTGGAGTAAGTCTTGAAGCGCCCGGCCTCGAGCGCCATCAGGTATACGAACATCCCCCGCCCGGGCTCCTGCGAGGCGAGGATGTGATTGTAGAGCCCGCGCTCGTAGAAGTCCATTTCGCGGGCGTCCGGTTCCCACGCGAACAGGCGACGCGTGAGCTTGAGCATGTTGTAGGTGTTGCACGTCTCCGCCGTCTCCCCGCTGAGGTGCCGCCGGAAGTCGGAGACGGGGAAGAAGGACTCGCGATCGCTGTGGCCGCCGATGGCGTAAGAGCGGTGCAGCGCGACACGGTCCCAGAAGACGCGGGCGATGTCACGGTAGCGCGTCTCGCCCGAGACCTCGTACTCGCGTGAGGCCCCGATCGCCTTCGGAATCTGGGTGTTCGCGTGCAACCCGTCGAGGGCGTCCTCGCCGCGGGCCAGCGGATCGAAGACGGCGTGGTGATCGAAGGCCCGCGCCAGCGCCAGGTGCCGCTCGTCACCGGTTATCGCGTACAGGGAGGCCAGCACGTCGTTCATGCCGCCGAACTCCACCTGCAGCGCTGCGTCCATCTGCTGGGGCGTCAGGTGGTCGACACGGAGCGCAGTCCAGTTCGCCGCCCTGGTCAGCACGCCGAGCGCCTGCGCGTTGCCGGCCAGCCGGTACGCGTCGAGCAACCCGGCGTAGATCTTGTGCAGCGTGTACCACGGCGCCCAGACCGGCTGGCCCTTCTCGACGCGATCGATGAACGACTCCGGATACGCCGAAAGATAGCCCTCGCGGTAGCCCGCCTTCCGACTCGCCGCCTGGCAGCGCGCCAGTTCGCCGACGATGTAGTCGATGCGCCGCTTCAGCTCCGCGTCGCCGGTGCTTCGGTACATGAGGGCGCAGGCCGTGAGGTAGTGGCCAAGGGTGTGCCCGCGGAGCTCGACGGTCGGCGCCTCCCAGCCGCCGTAGGGCTGCGCCGTCGAGGTCAGGCCGACGTTCAGGCGGAATGTGTGCAGGAGGCGGTCAGGGTCCAGCCGGAGCAGATAGCTCTTGTCGCGCTCCATCGCGTCACGAAAGGGTCCAGGACCGAGACGCACGTCCGCGAGGTCGAAGGACACGGCACGGAGCGGGACCTTGGGACCCACGACGTCCTTCGCGACGGAGATCAGCCCCGACAGCCGATCCGGCACCTTCGCCGGCCACTGCGCCCCGGCCAGCACGGCTGCGGCCGTCAGGGTTGCCAGACCGATCACGTGGCCGAACGTCCTGAACATCCGTGCTCCTTCACAACTGCGACTCGCGGGGCGTCAGCGGGTGAGGGCAACAACCCGGAGCGTCCCGAGAAGACGCCAGAGCCAGAGGCGTCACGCGGTGGACACGTGAGACACCCAATCGAACGGCCTGTGATGCCCCAGCTTCAGGCGGAACGTGACGGGCCGATTCGCCGGAAGGTGGACCTCGACGTCAGCCCGTCCGGCCTGAAGCGGCGCCGCCAGACCGCCGGCCGGCGCGCTGATCGTTTCGATGCCGTGACGCGCCACCAGGGTGACGTCCTGTTTGCGCCATGACGTCACCGTCAGTTCAACGGTCCTCGTCTGCATGTCCCACGCCAGCGTGTCGATCCTGGCGAAGGTCCGGGCCAGCACGCCCTTGATCGAGCCCTTTGTCAGGCTTTCCGGCAGCGCCGGCAGTACTTCGATCACGCCAGGACGCGAGTAGAGCAGCATCTCCATGACGATGGCCGGGATGCCGCCGTGCGCATCAGGCACGGGCTGGCCATACGGCTCGCGCGAACACCGTAGCGAGGAACTGACGTAGCCCTGCTGGAGCAACTGGCGGAGATGGACGTCCACAATCACGTTGTCCTTGAGCCGCGCTCCCACCAAGGCACGATGGCAGCGCCCATAGGCAGGCAGCGTCTCGCCCGCGACGGCGGTGGCCATCACGTCGGGGCTGCGCTTGCGGCACGCGATCTCGGCAGCTCGGGCCAGTTGCGGCGTCCGATCGGGATCGATGTCGTCGCCCGGCCAGGCCCCGTAAAGATGCGACACGTGCCGGTGGGCATGTCTTTCCTGCAGCGTGGGCCACGCCCACTCTTTCAGCGTGCCGTCCAACTCGACCAGATAGGGCGGCATCTTAGCCAGCATGTCCTTCCATTTCGGAATGTCGCCGACGTCCGACCCAAGAACTCCTGAAGCCTGGATGAGGTGAGTCAGGACTTCCCGGCACACCGCGATATCCATAGTGGCGTTAATCAGCACCGGCCCCGAGGGATCCACGCTGACAGGCGTGTTCTCCGGCGAGATGGAAGGAACGAACATGTAGTTCCCGTTCGTGTCGGTGGCCGTCAGGAACCCTTCGTAGAACAGCGCCAGTTCCTTCAGGGCCGGAACCACGCGGTCACGCAGGAAGTCGACGTCTCCGCTCACCAGATAGTGATCCCAGAACTGGCGCAGGCGCCAGCCGCCCGCGGAGATCCAGTACGGCCAGAGGCCGAAGGTGGAGTGGCCGGTGTAGTAGAGGCTGGCGCCGATTCCCTTGTCTGGGAAGAGCGGATACACGGCGCCACGAAGGCCGAAGGTGTTCCTAGCGTTGGCCTGGTAGTCCTGCGCCCGGCTCTCCATCCACGCGAAGTAGGCGTCCATGCCTTCCCGCAGGCCGCCTTGCACGGCGCCAGCCGTCTGCAGGTCGATCGTGGCGTTGATCTCGGGCGCAATGCCGGGGTACTTACCGCTGGTGAGGATGAACCAGTACCGCCCCATCTCGAACACGCTGTTCAACAGCGCGGGCGAATAGTCGGACGTCGCTCGCTGATCGGCCAGCAGCTCCTCGGTGGCCACCCCGTACTGCGCGGCCCCCCCGAAATCCACGGTGACGCGATTGAGCATCTCCGACTGGACCTTGCGGGCCCGACCGAGCAGCACCGCGTAATCGGGGACAAGTGCGTCGACCGCCTGACGGAGCGCCTCCACACGTGCCTCGGCGTAGTCGGCGAAGTACTCGATGCGCGTGAGCAACATCACGGACGCTGCGCCCTCGATCACCAGCGTGTCGCCATCCATGCGCGCGGAGCCGCCACGGCGCACGACGCGAATCACCCCGGCGTAGCCGGAGTTGTCGACGGACGGATCCAGACGGCACGTGTAGATCAGCCGCCGCTCGCTGCCGTTCTGCCGCGGGTCGCAGGTCTCGACGCCCTTTGGAGCCGCAACGACAGGCGGGGCGCCGTCTGCACCCAGGTTGAACGCCTCGCGGTCCGGCGACGTTGCGCCAATGCCCGGATGGCTGCCCCAATCCGCCCCGGAACGCATGCTCCACGCGGCCGAGCGATGCAACGACACCCGGACGTTCACCGGCCGGCCGGCTGACGACGTGAGCCACTGCACGACGACGTTGTCGGGCCTGGATACGAAGGCGTGGCGCACCCAGGCGCCCCGTTCGTCGCTCCAGCAGACTTTCAACTCGGTGCTCTCGAAGTCGACGGTGCGGAGGTAGTCCCTGGCTGCCGCACCTGTCGGGGACTCGAGTCGCATCAGGAACGCAGGAATGGTGAGGTGCGGTTCCGTATCCGGCTTGATCGGACCTTCACTCATGCGCTGAAGGGCAAGGGTCATCGCCTCAGCG
This sequence comes from uncultured Acidobacteriota bacterium, assembly GCA_963809475.1. Lineage (GTDB taxonomy): Bacteria > Acidobacteriota > Vicinamibacteria > Vicinamibacterales > JAKQTR01 > JAKQTR01. Next base: position 705,038 of record CAWEJS010000001.1, on the reverse strand, counting down.
TGTCTCCCCTCCAGTTCCAGCTGCCGTACCCGCGGAAAGACGTCCGCAACGTTCGGCGCCGCGACGGGCTTCTTCCACGGCATGAGCAAGTCCTCGTGGTGGAAGAGGACCTGCTCCGCATAGGGATCGCCGATCAGTTCGATCCGCATCGCACCGTTGCCGGACACGAGGCTCTCGCTGACCGTGTCGGCGGGGGCGATGCTGCAGAAGCCCCGCCGCGGAACGAGTTTCCGCCTCATCCGCTCTGCCAGCGCCATGGGCGTGATCTGGTACGATCGGGCGGGCGCCGGTGGCGAGGGCAGGAACCGATCGTTCTGCGCGCGGCGCATGTACCGCGCCGGACGATTGTCCACGGGCCGAGCGCCCGCCCGCGCCGCTGTCGCCTGGGGTTCGCCTTCAGCGGCGGCGAGGGCTGACGACACGTTCAGCGCTCCGACGAAGCCGGCAGCGGTCCCACTGGTTTTCAGAAAGTCCCTGCGCTTCATGTCTCCCGTCCAGGCTTCTGGTATTAGACCCGTCATGCCACCCAACGGACCCAGTCCATCGGATTGCGCTGCCCGATCTCCAGGTGGATCTCCACCGGCCGTCCTTCCGGCAGATGCAGGTCGCAGGCGGCCTCTCCGGGTTGCGGCTGCTCCGCCAGAACGCCGGCTGATGCTGAAACCGCTTCGATCCCGTGCCGTGCGATCAGCGTGACGTCCTGCGCTCGCGTCGAGGTGACCGTCAGGTCCACGGTCCGGGCATCCATGTCCCAGGCCAGTGTGTCGAGCCGCGCGAAGGTGCGCAGCAGCATGCCGCGGATCGCGCCTTTCGCCAGCGACGGCGGGAGGGCCGGGAGGACCTCGATCACACCGGGACGCGAGTACGCCAGCATCTCGATCATGATGAGTTGAAGGCCACCCTGGGCATCCGGCATCGGCTGGACATAAGGGTCGTGCGAGCACCGCAGCGTCGGACCAACGTAGCCTTCCTCAGCCAACTGCCGCAGTTCGCTGTCCACCATGAAGCTGTCCTTGAGGCGCGCCCCCACCAGCGCACGATGGCAGCGGCTGTGGGCCGCCAGCCGCTCCGGCACACGATGCCGGTTGGCGATCAGCGCGGCCTTGGCCAGTTGTGGCGTGCGGTCCGGGTCGATTTCGTCGCCTGGCCAGCAGCCGTAAAGATGAGAGACATGGCGGTGACTGTGGCGCTCCGCCAGCGAAGGCCACAGCCATTCCTTCATGGCACCGCCTGGTTCCAGCAGATAGGGCGGCAGCCTGGCCAGCATCTCGTTCCACTTCGGCAGGCTGGCGGTCTCGATGCCCAGCAGTTCGCAGGCGGTAATGAGGTTGCCCAGGACCTCTCGGCACACGGACACATCCATGCTGGCGTTGACGACCAGCATGCACGACGCGCTCACGTTGCCGGGATGGTTCTCCGGCGAGAAGGACGGGGCGAAGATGTACTTCCCGTTCTTGTCGGTGACCGTGAGGAAGTCCTCGTAGAACAGCGCGAGATCCCTGTAGGCAGGCACCACTCGATTCCGGAGGAAATCCAGGTCTCCCGTGGCCAGATAGCGGTCCCAGAACGGACGCACGCACCAGCCCCCGGCGGAAACCCAGTACGGATGCGGCCACAGCTCGTTGGTCGATCCGGCAAAGTCGAACATCTTCTCGACGCCCTCGGCCTTGGTTGGCGAGGTGGCATAGTGGGCGCCGCGCATGCCGAAGATGTTCCTGGCGTTGGTGCGGTAGTCCGGGTACAGGCTCTCCATCCAGTTGAAGTAGGCATCCATGCCTTCCCGGTGGTCGCCCTGCACGCCGGGCGCAGTCTGCAGGTTGATGTTGACGTTCGTCAGGGCCGACACGGTGCAGTACTTCCCGCTCGTCAGGATGAACCAGTAGCGGCACATGTCGAACAGCTTCTCGAGGAACGCGCCGCAATAACCCGGGCTCGACCGCTGTTCGGACAGAAGTTCTTCGGAAGACAGGCCGTATTGCGACGCGCCGCCGAATTCGACGCTCACGCGGTTGAGCATCTCCGCCTGGACGGCGCGGGCACGACCGAGCAACGCGGCGTAATCCGGAGCGATCCGTTCCAGCGACTGACGGACCGCCTCGACACGGTCTTCGCTGTAGTCGGGGAAGTCCTCGATACGCGTGAGCAGCATCAGGGACGCCGCGTTCTCGACGACCAGCGTGTCGCCGTCCATGCGGGCCGAGCCGCCGTCCAGCACCACCCGGGTCACGCTGGCAAAACCGCTGTTGTTCACTGCGGCATCCAGCACACCCTTGAGGATCAACCGCCGCGCTGTGAAGTCCTGCTGGACGGTGGTCTGTGCGGGCGCCGCCGGAGCGCCCGGGCGCGTCAGCCCTGCGGATGTGCCGCGGCCTCGTACGACGGTTCGCTGCATGGTGATCCGGACGTTCAGCAGTCTTCCACTGGGACCAGTGAGGCGCTGCACCACCACGTTGTCGGGCCGCGACGCGAACGCCTGACGCGTCCACTCGCCCCGCGTGTCCGTCCAATGCACCTTCAGTTCGGTGCTTTCGAAGTCGGCCGTGCGCAGGTAGTCCCTGGCGGGCTCGGCACCCGGCGTCTCGATACGCATCGTGAATGACAGGCCGCCAAACCCGCCCATCCCCGAGGGCATGGGCGTCTTGCGCCACTCGTTGATACCGAGCCTGGCGGCTTCTTCGTACTTCCCATCGAGGATCAGCTGCCGCACCTGCGGGAACACGCCCGCGATATTGGGCGCCTCAAAGGGACGCTTGCGCGGTGCAAACAAGCTCTCGTGGCGAAAGACGATCTGCTCCGAGTACGGATGGCATGCGGTCTCGATGCTCATCGCCCCATTGCCGGAGAGCAGCAACGCATCGGCGGCAGGCGTGATGCTGCAGATACCATGGTGCGGCACGATCCCGCGTCGGATCCGCTCCGCGGGCGGCATCGGCGAGATCGGCACGTCGCCCGGCCGCACGGCCTGGGTCACGACCGGCGGCTTCGGCAGGAACGTGCCCTGCCTCGCACGTGTGAGGTATGCGGCTGACCGAGTCTCCCCCTGCGCCGGAGGAGCCTTCGCGGTGGTTCGCGGCGTTCCTGGCGCGGCCCCCTGATCGGCCTGCAGCGAATCGGGCCACGTCGTGGAACCGGCCAGTCCCGCGACCACTGTGGCTTTTGTCAGGAACTCTCTGCGCTTCACAGGTTCCTCCTCGGGCGCTTCTCGAGTTGAGGCTTCGGCGTCTGGCTCCAGGGCTTCCCGAGCGCGAGACGCAGGGGGGCGTCCCGCGAACGCCGATTACAGCTCACCCTTCAGGTGCGGAACGTTCGCCAGAGGCTGGCCACCACCGACGCTGACTTCCACCTTCTCTTTGGGCAGGTCGCCCGAGGCGACGGCAAACGTCACCTGCCGGCTCTCGCCGGCGCGAAGGCGAATCCGCTGGAAGCCGCGGAGATTGCGGATCGGAGCATCCGCACCGGGGCCCCCGCCGATGTACAGCTGCACGACCTCGTCGCCATCCACCTTCGACGTGTTCTTGACCGTCGCTCGAATTTCCGCCCCCTTGGCCGTGCGCCTCGCGGTCAGGCCCGAATACTGGAACGTCGAGTAGCTCAGTCCGAAACCGAACGGATAGAGAGGCTCGCCTGTGAAATAGCGATACGTGCGGCCCTTCATGTTGTAGTCGGTGAACTCCGGAAGCTGCGACGTGCTCCTGTAGAAGGTCACCGGGAGACGGCCTGCCGGATTGCTGGTCCCTGCCAACGTGTCCGCAATGGCGGTGCCCGCTTCTTCGCCGCCGTACCAGGCCGAGAGGACCGCAGCCGCGTGCTCTGCCGCGTAATTCGCTGCCAGGGCGCTGCCACTGGTCAGAATCACCACCACGGGCTTGCCGGTGGCAATCATCGCCTTCACGAGGTTCTCCTCGGTTTCGGGCAGTTCGATAGCGGTGCGGTCCCGGCCTTCGCCTTCTTGCGAACCATTGAGGCCGACGCAGACGATCACCACGTCGGAGTCCTTCGCCACTTTCTCGGCCTCGGCGAGCAAGACCGGTGCGGGCGGAATCCAGTTGAGCTCAGCGGAGCCCTCGGGGCCGGTCTGCTGGAACTCGACCCGCACGGCATACCTGCGGCCGCCTTCGAGCGACATCGGCGCAGGAAGGCCGCGCCGCCCCCCGGGTCCCGGCCCCTGTCCCTGCCCTTGCCCCGGGCCGAGGCCGGCCGGCCTCGCGCCGGCGGGTCCGCTGGAGTTCGCTTCCTGGTCGTCAAGGAACAACCTGATCTTGCCGTTGCGGTTCCACTGCCCGGTACGCGCGGCAATCACGTACTCGCCGGTGGCCGGCGGTGTCAACGTGCCGGTCCAGCGGATCGAGTACTTCTCCCCCTTGATGGCCGCCATCACAACGGGCTCCTCCATGAAGGAATCGAAGTACACTCGCGGCTCGGTCCGGCGGATCGTCGGCTGGCCCTGGAAATCGGGGTTATCCCAATACTCCGCCAACATTCCTGGCCCGTTGCCATCCGGTGTGGTCAGGGCGTTCGACGCCACGAGCGCCGGAGTCGTGGCGGTGTAGTTCGCGCCCAGCGCATGGCGGACAGCGGCATGTGGAAACTGCCGCTCGATACCCTCGAGCGGTGTCACTTGTTTCGACGAGATGCCGTTGTAGTTCCCCAACACCGCAATCGGGTCGTCAGCCGAAGGTCCGACGACGGCGATCCGGCGAACGGACGTCGCCAACGGCAGCAGTCCCTGCTCGTTCTTGAGCAGGACGATCGCTTCCCTGGCCGCGTCCCTGGCGAGCCTCCGATGCTCCGGAGAGTCGTTGGCCGAGATCGGGATCTTCGAGAACGGCACCCGCTCCGGCGGGTCGAACATCCCCAGCCGGACACGCGCGACGAACAGACGAGTGAGAGCACGATCGATCTCGGCTTCGGAGATCGTGCCGGCCGTCACCTCGTCGATCAGTGTCCGGTACTCGGTCCCGCAGGTGAGATCGGTACCGGCTTTGACTGCGGATACGGCTGCGCCGCCCATCGTCGGCGCGAACTTATGGTTCCGGTAGATGTCACTCACGGCGCCACAGTCACTGACCACGTACCCCCGGAAGCCCCACGCGTCGCGCAGCCGCTTCTGCAGGAGATCGGTGCTCGCGCAGCCCGGCATGCCGTTCACGGCGTTGTAGACACACATGACCGATCCGGCCCTGCCTTCGACCACGGTGGCGCGGAAGGCCGGCAGGTAGGTGTCGACCAGGTCGGCCTCGCTCACCCTCGCGTCGAAGGTGTGGCGCGCCGGTTCCGGCCCGCTGTGCACGGCGTAGTGCTTTGGCGTGGCGACGACTTTCAGGTACCGCGGGTCGTCGCCCTGCATGCCAACGACGAACGCCACGCCCATGCGGGCGGTGAGATAGGGGTCTTCGCCGTATGTCTCCTGACCGCGGCCCCAGCGCGGATCGCGGAAGATGTTGATGTTCGGCGACCAGTACGTCAGTCCGGCGGTCCGGCCGGGAAGCGTCGCGAGGGCGTCGGGGCCCGACGGCGCGGGGCGGGTCTGGGCATCGTGGTACTTGGCTCGCGCCTCCGTGGAGATCGCGTCCGCCACACGTTTCATCAGCTCGACGTTCCAGGTCGCGGCGAGCCCGATGGCCTGGGGGAAGACCGTGGCGCGGCCTTGTGCGACCCCGTGAAGAGCCTCGTTCCACCAGTTGTAGGCCGGTACGCCGAGACGAGGGATCGCTGGAGCGGTACTCTGCATCTGCAGCACCTTCTCCTCGAGCGTCAGGCGCGACACGAGATCGGCTGCGCGCCTGTCCGGGGCGAGATCGGGATTCAGGAACGCCGCATCGGCCGGTGGCTGAGCGAACGTGGCTGCAGCCGTCAGGCTTGCCAAACCGATCACGAGACAGAACGTCCTGAACATCAGTTCTCCTGCAAGGCTGTAAACCGCCTGGAGTGTAAGCGCATACTCTGCCGGATGGAAGGGGAATTCTTCTCTTCGACGCGCGGTGACCAGCAGGTCAGGCCGGCGGTGGGGCCAGGCAAGGCGGAGGCGGGGCGGATCCACTGGCTTCGCGCCCCAGAAAGCGCTTACACTCTGTCCTGGCTCCCCCTACCGTGCCACGTGGCCCCATGCGCGTCATCACGAGGAGCAAGGCATGAAACGAATTGGGTTGGCGCTGCTGCTTCTTCCGTCCCTGGCCGCCGTCTGTTCGGCGCAAGAGCCGGCCGGTTTCCGGCCCGCCTCGACCAACGTCTGGGACGCGCCGTATCCCCGCGTCGACAGCACCGGAAGAGTCGAGGTCCGGATCAAGGCACCCGAGGCCACGAAGGTCCGGTTGAATTTCTGGAGCGGGCCGAAGATCGACATGGTCAAGCAGCCGGACGGCGTGTGGAGCGTCATCACCGAGCCGCTCGTGCCCGGTCTGCACTACTACACGCTGATCGTGGACGGCGTGGAAATGGCGGACACCGGCAGCCGCTCGTTCTTCGGCGGCAGCAAGTACGCGAGCGCCGTCGAGGTGCCCGAGCCCGGGTCGACGTACTACTCGGTTCAGGACGTGCCTCACGGGCAGGTGCGCGAGGTCTGGTACTTCTCGAAGGTCACCGGTACGTGGCGTCACGCCCTGGTCTACGCACCGCCCGGCTATGACGAGAAGACGGCGGAGCGCTATCCGGTGTTGTATCTGCAGCACGGCGGCGGCGAGGACGAGACCGGGTGGGTCCGGCAGGGGCACGCGAACTTCATTCTCGACAATCTGATCGCGAGCGGAAAGGCCCGGCCCATGCTCGTCGTGATGGCGTACGGCTACGCGCGGCGCGCGGGCCAGCCCGCGCCCGATCTCTCCGGCAGGGGCTTCGGATCGCCGGAGTTCCGGAAGGTGATGCAGGACATGATGTCGGCGTTCGAGGCCGACGTCACCGAAGCGCTGATTCCGTTCATCGACAGGACGTTCCGCACGATCGCGAACCGCGATCACCGCGCACTGGCCGGCCTGTCGATGGGAGGGATGCAGGCGTTCCAGATCGCGCTCAATCACCTCGAGTTCTTCTCCCACATCGCCGGCTTCAGCGGCGCGGCCGGGGCACTGACGCTCGGCCGCGACCTCGACCCGAAGACGGACTACAACGGCGTCTTCGCCGATCCGGCCGCGTTCGCCAAGAAGGTGCACGTCCTCTGGCTGGGCGTCGGAACAGCGGAGCCGGAGGGCATGCGCGCGGGCATTCGGAAGCTGCACGCGGCGCTGACGGACGCCGGCATCGCGCACGTCTACCAGGAGTCTCCCGGCACGGATCACGAGTGGCAGACCTGGCGCCGGAATCTCAACGACTTCGCCGCGCGGCTCTTCCGCTAGGAGCTGGGAGACATCTTATGAGGAGACTCCCGTTCGTTGTCGTCGCCGCGTGGTTCGCGCTGTGGCCCGTCATCTCGAGCGCGACGGCCGGGGCCGTCAAGGTCGAAGGCGGACTGTTGCAGGGAGTCGCCGAAGGCGGTCTGGCCGTGTACAAGGGAATCCCGTTCGCGGCGCCGCCCATCGGCGACCTTCGCTGGAAGGCCCCGCAGCCGGTGGTCCCCTGGTCCGGCGCGCGCCAGGCGGACACGTACGCCCCGGCGTGCGTGCAGTCGATGGGTAGCCCACCCCCGAGCGGGACGAGCGAGGACTGCCTGTACCTGAACGTCTGGACACCGGCGACGTCCGCCACCGAGAAGCTGCCGGTGCTCGTCTGGATCTACGGCGGCGGATTCAATGGTGGCGCCACGTCGTACCCGGTGCACGACGGCGCGAAGCTGGCGAAGCGCGGCGTCGTCCTCGTGAGCATCGCCTATCGGGTCGGCATGCTGGGGTTCTTCGCGCACCCCGAGCTCGGCGCGGAATCGGCGTCGCACTCGTCCGGCAATTACGGCCTGCTCGACATGATTGCCGGCCTGCGGTGGATCTCGCGCAACATCGCGGCGTTCGGAGGAGACCCGGCGCGGGTCACGATCTTCGGTGAATCCGCGGGCGGGATCGCCGTGAGCATGTTGTGCGCGTCGCCCGCGGCCAAGGGGCTCTTTCATGGCGCGATCTCGCAGAGCGGGGGCTCCTTCGGCCCGAGCAACAGGAACCCGCAGCCCGGCGAGAACATGCGCCTGCTCGCAGACGCGGAAGCGTCCGGCGCCGAGTTCGCCAAGGCAGCCGGCGCGAGCTCAATCAAGGAACTGCGCGCGCTGACGCCGGAGAAGCTGCTCGAGGCCAGGCGCGGGCAGCGCGGCATGGCGTGGCCGATCGTCGACGGCGACGTCATCCCGGGCGATCAATACCGGCTCTACGAGTCCGGGCGCTTCAATGACACCTCAATCCTCGTGGGATACAACTCGGACGAGGGCTTGAGCTTCACGCGGGTCAGGAAGGCGGACGAGTACGTCGCGGGCGTGCGCGAGCGCTACGGTCCCTTTGCGGATCGCCTGCTCGCCGCATATCCCGCCGCCGGAGACGCTGTGACCAAGACCGCGCGCGACCTGGCGCGGGATTCCGCCTTCGGCTGGCACACCTGGTCGTGGGCACGCCTGCAGTCGGCGCGCGGCAAGGGCAAGGTCTACTACTACTATTTCGACCAGCATCCGCCGCGCACGCCCGGAACGCCCGAGGCCGATCACGGCACGCCGCACGGCGTCGACGTGCCGTACGTGTTCGAGAACCTCGAGGGCACGCCGACGGCCGACGACCGGCACATCTCCGAGACGATGGCCGCGTACTGGACGAACTTCGCGAAGCGCGGCGATCCGAACGGCGCGGGCCTGCCCGCCTGGCCGGCGTTCAGCGACGGGAATCCCGTGGTGATGCATCTCGGCCCGACCGCCCGCACGGGCCTCGTGCCGAGTGCGGACTCGCTGAAGGTGCTGGACCAGTACTTCGCGTGGCGGCGAACTGCCGCGGGCGCGCGGTGAAGGCTTCAAGGAAACGAACACACGGAGGAACTGTGAAGACGTCATCTGGCCTGCTGGCCGCTTGTCTCGTGACGATGCTGGTTGCCTGGAGTGCCGAGCCAGCCGCGGCACAGGATCACAGGCGAGTGAAGAACCCGGCTGTTCCAGGCGAACAGGCTCCGCCTGCCAGTCCGGGACAGAACAACTTCGGCGGGCCTATTGCCGCGCCCGGCCCTGGCGGGCAGAGGCCGCCGGTCCGCCCGCCGCGCCCGGCACCGAAACTCGGGACGGTCTCGCTCGACGAGATCTCGATGAGCGACCCCTTCATCTATCCCGACGAGAAGTCGCGGACGTACTACCTGACCGGCACCGGGGGGCGGCTCTACAAGAGCCAGGACCTGAAAATGTGGACCGGCCCGTATTCCATCATCGACCTCAAGGGCACGTGGATGGACGGGCACTTCGTGGCCGCGGCCGAGATTCATCACATCGGCGACAAGTACTACCTGGCGGGCACCTGGAATGATCACGGCCACCTGATCGAGAACATCCCGCGCCGGTACAACGTGCCGACCAATCAGACGCAGTTGCTCGTCGCCGACACGCCTGACGGGCCGTTCAAGCCCCTCGTGGCGGACTTCGAGTTCTGCCTCGGTCCCGGGAACTGGGACATCATCGACGGCACCCTCTACCAGGAGAACGACACCACGTACATGGTCTTCGTCCACGAATGGACCCAGATCATCGACGGCACCATGGCCTACATGCCGCTCTCGAAAGACCTCACGCATCGGACCGCCGAGCCCACCACCATCTTCCGGGCCAGCGAGGCTCCGTGGTCGAAGGAAATGAACAGCATCGGTGAAGCCACCTTTGGTCTGAAGATGCCGGGTTGGGTGACCGACGGGCCGCAGCTGTTCAGGACCCGGACGGGCAGGTTGGGGATGCTGTGGGCGAGTTGGGGCGCGCACCGCTACGCGCAGGGCATCGCCTATTCGACGTCCGGAAGCATCAAGGGGCCGTGGGTCCAGGAGCAGGACGCCTTCAAGGGCGACAACTCGGGCCACGGCATGCTCTTCCGAACGTTCGAAGGGAAGCTGCTCTTCATCCTCCACCACGCGGAGGCCAACGGACCGCGCAAGCCGCAACTCTGGGACGTCGACGACTCAGGCGACAAGCTGGTGCTCAGGGACAGATACACGTTCTGAGAAGGCCGCACATGGCGACGCTCGCTCACGTTGCGCCGCGTTCGTTCAACTAGAAGACAGGAGACCGTTATGAAGGCTCGTGTGGGAACGTTGGCACTGATGCTCGTGATGACCGCGGCGCCGATCCTGGCACAACCGCCGCAGCCACCCGCAAACCCCGCTCCCCAGGGGCCGGCCGTGAACGACTTCAAGCCGTCATCGGCCAACCAGCCTGGCAGCGAATACCCGCAGGTCAACTCCGAGCGGCGCGTCCGCGTCCGCATCGCCGCGCCGCAGGCACAGAGCGTCCTGCTCGACATCGGCGCGGTCAGGTACCCGCTGACGAAGCAGGAGGATGGGGTGTGGATCGGCGACTCGGCCCCGCAGGACGAGGGCTTCCACTACTACCAGCTCTGGATCGACAGCGCCAAGGTGCCGGACCCGGGGAGTCTCTACTACTACGGCGCCGGCCGCTGGGGCAGCGGCGTGGAGGTGCCGGCCGGCGACCAGGATTTCTACGCGCTCAAGAACGTCCCGCACGGGCAGATTCGCCAGGTGGTCTACTACTCCAAGGTCAACGACGGCATGCGGCGCTGCTTCGTCTACACGCCGCCCGACTACGAGAAGGACTCGAAGGCCCGCTATCCGGTGCTCTACCTCCAGCACGGCGGCGGCGAGGACGAGACCGGCTGGCCCTCGCAGGGCAAGACGAACCTGATCATGGACAACCTGATCGCGGAGGGCAAGGCCAAGCCGTTCATCATCGTGATGGACAACGGCTCGTGGACGGTGCCCGGGCAGGCGCGTCCGGCTGCCCCTCCCCCGGGGGCCGCGCCCGGGCAGCGGCCGGCGAACTGGCCGCCGCCGGGGTGGGCCGACAGGTTCAAGAACACGCTGTTCCAGGACATCATCCCGATGATCGACGCCACCTTCCGCACGATGCCCGACCAGGCGCATCGCGCCATGGCCGGCCTGTCGATGGGGGGCATGCAGACGAACGCCATCGCGATGGAGAACCTGGACGTGTTCGGGTGGGTCGGCCTCTTCAGCGGCGGCACGGTCGGCGACCCCGCCACGGCGCACAACGGGGTGATGGCGAATGCCAAGGAGTTCAACAGGAAGATGACGCTCATCTTCCAGAGCTGCGGGTCGAAGGAACGGCCCGAGAACCTCAAGGCGAGCTACGAGCAACTGAAGGCCGCGGGCATCAACACCGTGATGTACGTGTCCGAAGGGACCGCGCACGAATGGCAGACGTGGCGGCGCAGCCTGCACCAGTTCGCGTCGTTGCTGTTCAAGAACTAGACAAGAGACGGTTCACACCCCGCTGCGAGTGGCAGCGGGCGCCCAGCGCAACTGCGCAGATCGAGCCGGCTCTGGATAGGAAGCCGCGATTCGGGATCGTCAGATCCTCGGGCGCGGGTCCTGTCCGCGGCGTTTCCTTCTGTCCTCGGGTGACCTTCGCCTGTCCTCCCTGCGGGCAGAAGGAAAGCGCCTCGGCCACCCACGCCCTCCGGGGTCACGAACGCCGGGAGACGTGCGAGCGTCTGCGCGTCAGCGGCCGACCATCTTCTGCAGATGCTCCGGGTAACGCGCGCCGTGAACCTCGATCGTGGACACGGCGTCCTCGATGTCCCTTAGGTCCTCGGCCGTCAGCTCAACCGAAACGGCGCCCAGGTTCTCTTCGAGGCGGTGGCGCCTCGTCGTGCCGGGAATCGGGACGATCCAGGGCTGCTGCGCCAGGATCCAGGCGAGCGCGACCTGCGCGGGGGTGGCCTGCTTGCGCGCGGCGAAGGCCTTGAGCCACTCGACGAACGCCAGGTTGGCCTTCCGGTTCTCCGGTGTGAAGCGTGGGACGACGTTCCGGAAGTCGCTGCTGTCGAACGTGGTGGAATCGTCGATCTTGCCGGTGAGGAAGCCCTTCCCGAGCGGGCTGAAGGGCACGAAGCCGATGCCGAGTTCTTCGAGCGTCGGGATGATCTCCGCCTCGGGCTCTCGGAACCACAGCGAATACTCGCTTTGCAGTGCCGCCACGGGCTGGACCGCGTGTGCACGGCGGATGGTCCGTGGGCCGGCCTCGGACAGCCCGAAATGCTTCACCTTGCCTTCCTGAATCAGCTGCTTGACGGCCCCGGCCACATCCTCGATCGGCACGTCCGGATCGACGCGGTGCTGATAGAAGAGGTCGATGCGGTCGGTCTTCAGTCGCTTCAACGCCGCGTCGGCGACCTCGCGGATGTGTGCCGGCCGGCTGTCCAACCCGACGCTCTTTCCGTTCTCGAACTTGAAGCCGAACTTCGTGGCGATGACGACCTGGTCGCGAACCGGTCCAAGCGCATCGCCGAGCAGCTCCTCGTTCACGTAGGGCCCGTACGCCTCGGCCGTGTCGAAGAGCGTGACCCCACCCTCAACAGCCGCCCGGATGATAGCGACGCCCTCCTCCCGGGAGGTGGCCGGGCCATAGCCGAAGCTGATGCCCATGCAGCCGAGACCGATCGCCGACACCTCGAGTCCGTTCCTGCCCAACGCCCGCTTCTGCATGGCTGGTTTCCCCTCTCTTCAACCGCGGGCGCCCTCCTCCGCCAGGGCGCCATCCTGACGGAGCCTCGCGACGTCCCGCGTCGGCGCGCTGCCGAAGAGGCGGGTGTACTCCCGGCTGAACTGCGACGCACTGAGGTAGCCCACCTGGCGCCCCGCACTGCCCGCGTCCAGCATGCGCGCCAACATCAGCCGACGGCGATGACGTGTGCAGCGAGAGTCGTAGCTGCGACAGCATTCGCCGGTGTCTCACCTACGGCCACGTGAGAGCCACGACGCGCACAGAACGCGTGGCTCCATTTCGTCACCGCGTCTCCCACGCGACAGCCTTCAGCGAGGCCGCGGGTACTGATTCCAAAGCAAGTCCCGTGTTCACACACCGTTACTGGCGGGCATCGGTCTTGCCGTGCGAGACGTCGCGGCTCGCGATGCTCGAGGCGCAGAAGCGGACGGCGGCTGCGGACTCGAAGGCTCTTCTCGAAGATCGACTCGCAGATCTGCGCAGGGACGCTGCAGGTTCGGCGCGATTGCGGCCGTCAGCGACGCAACGTCGCGCGTCGTCACCGCATTGGCTAGTTCGAGCAGCGCTCGAAGGTGTTGGGGTTCCGCCTTCAGGTGGCTGTCATGCACGGCCGCCTCCTATTGCTTCGCGCCCCTCCCCGCCTCGTTCCTAACTCAGTACGATCTTCCGCGCCTCTGCTTCGGGGTCGTCAACCATGCGGCAGACCGTATCGAAGACCATGGTTGGGCACCGATCGGGAGTGAACGGTGTCCAGGGCAAACCGGGCTGGCTCGGATTGCCCGTGCGCGCGAAGTTCGCCCAGGCGGTGGCCATCTTCCTCGCCAGCGCCTGCGCCTCCGGAGTGTGACCCGTACCCTGCGAGCAGCGCGCGGTGTTGTCGAAGCAGAAGGCGAGTTCGGCCGTGTGCCACGCCCCGGCGTCTTCCAGCATCGGCGACTGCCAAGTGAAATACCACGTGAACACCGGCGCGCCCTTCTGCCTGTACTTCATCGTGGCCATACGCGTGACGTTGTTGCGCATGGTGAGGCCGTTCAACCCGCCGCCGCTGCACATGTAGGACAGCGTCCGAATGCTCTTCTTCGGATGGGCTTTCTTCAGTGCCGCGACGAGCGCGGTGGCTTTGGCCTCGCCATAGTTCTTCGTCAGGGTGGCCACCCACTCCGCCTCCGCGGGCCGGGACAACATACGGTTCCCCTCTTCGCTCACCGAGCCGATCAGCATCGGCACGTTCGTCGACATCTCAGGCGCATCGTCGAAGAACGCACGCATGGTGATGAGCCGTCCATCGACGGTTGGCCCCCAACCCACGCGTGGTGTGGCCGTTCCGGGTGACGGAGCCGAACCACCCGCACCCATCGGAGGGTTCATCTTGGCGGTGACGGCATTGCCGAGCTCGTTCAGCCTGGCCCACGGCATCTTCTGCAGCGCGGCCATGTCCTCGACGCCGAGCTCGGCGATCACCCGTTTGGCCAGTTCCCTCGACTGCTCGCCGCTCGGAGGATTGCCGCCGCCGCCCGACTGCGGTGACGCCCGATGGATCAGGCTCTGTGCCGACGGCATGCCGAGCAGCGCCGTGACCTTGGACCCGCCGCCCGACTGGCCGTAGATCATCACGCAATTCGGGTCGCCCCCGAAGTTGACGATGTTGTCCCGGACCCACCGCAGCGCTGCCACCAGGTCGGTCATGCCGACGTTGACCGAGTCGGCATACGCAGGTCCGCCGAACCCGGAGAGGTCGAGAAACCCGAGGATATTGAGACGATGATTGACGGTCACGGACACGACGTCGTGGTGCCTCGCCATCTGCGCGCCGTCCTGCGAGGCGAGCTCGTAGGCCGAGCCGAACGTGAAGCCGCCGCCGTGGATGTAGAACATCACCGGGCGCCTGCCGGTCAGGCTCGGCGTCCAGATGTTCACCTTGAGCATGTCCTCACTCTGCCAGCCGTCGGTCCACTGCTGGAGGAAGGTCTGCTCGCTCGACCAGTTGTGCAGGCGCTGCGGACAATTCGCTCCGTAGGTCAGGGCGGGGTACTCGCCGTCCCACGACTTCGGAGGCTTGGCCGGAAGCCAGCGGTTCTCTCCACTGGTATCCGCGCCGTAGGGCACTCCCTTGAAGGTGAGAACGCCATCTTCCACGTAGCCGCGCACCTTTCCATATTGCGTGTTCGCCACGGCTGTACGGGGTGTGCTGCACTCCCTGCGGTCCCCTGTGGCGCGGCCGCCTTGGTGCCCTGGAACGCGTGAGCTGTGCCAGACAGCGCGGCCCCCACGCCCGCCGTGGTGGAAAGACGCAGCATCTGGCGACGATCGAGCGTCGAACGATCCTCGCGATGTGAATCAGACATACCGTCCCCTTTCGGAATCGACGCAAGAGACCCGAGCGCGGGCCAGGGTCTCGATCCCGGCGCTCGCTTGTGTTGACGCGGCGCCGGGGGAGTCGCGCGCGGGCTTCAGCCCGCGGGCCCGCAGTGAGGATGGTCACGCCACGTGAGCTGGGGACTAGTCCAGCACGCACTCGACGGTCTTGCCGTCTTTGCCGAGGCTGGCTTTCACCGTTCTGGTCTTGCCGCCGGCCTTCACCTCGATGTCGTAATCGCCCAGGAACGCGCGGGCGGTGAAAGCGCCCTTCGCCCCGGTCTTGCCGTCGGCATCGGTCCACCACTTCTTGAACACCAGATTCTGGTAGACCGTGCCGTTGGGCTTGAGCGACCAGTCGCGCCGCATCATCGCGCCGCTCGGAATCCAGTGCGCGCCTTCCCAGAAGCCCCACAGCACGAACGCTTTCACGGACGGGTTGCTGAACATGTAGGTCATGAAGTCGCGCGTGTAGTCGGCCTGCGTGCCTTCGTCGGAGGTGTTGATGTCGAACTCGGTCACCGCCAGCTCCTTGCCGAACGCGGCGTAGCGCTCCACTCTCTTGATCAGCTCGTCCATCGGCGTGACCCGGCTCGGAAAGTGGCTCTGGAGCCCGATCCCGTCTACCGGAGCGCCCGCGTCGAGCAGGTACTTGATGGTGGCCGCATAGTCGTCCTGGTGTGGCGTGTCCTCGCCCTCGATGATGTTGAAGTCGTTGATGTAGAGCTTGGCATCCGGGTCGCCGGCGCGCGCCGCCTTGAACCAGTCGACCATCACCTGGCGGCCGAGGATGTCCATGAAGTCGTGGTTGGTGAACGTCTCGTTGATCACATCCCAATCGACGAACTTCCCTCTCAACTCCCTGGTCGTTTCGGAGATGTGGTCGAGGATCACCTTGGCCAGTTGAGGAGGATTGCCCTTGGCCTCCAGCGCCTCTTTCACGTTCGAGTTGTTCCAGGAGGGCCAGACCAGATTGTGGCCGCGGACCTTCACGCCGTTTTCGCGCAGCCAGTCGATCACCTTGATGGTGGCCGGACGGTTGGCCACGTTGGACCACTGCGGCCACTTGTTCTCGTTCTCCATCACGGAGACGTTGAAGTTCTTGAGGATCTCCTGCTTGTAGCGTTCCAGGTTCTCCGGGGTCATACGCCCGTTCGAAAACGCAGACGCGTTGACCGCCGTCCCCCACAGGAAGGCGTGCTTCTTCATGCGCACCGCAACCTGCGCCCCGGAGACGGGCTTGCCCGCGCCGTCCTTCACCAGCACCGTGAGGTCGCCCTTGCGGACCTTCTCGATCCGCGCCTCGGCGGCCTTGCGCCACGCGGCGGTGGGTTCACTGCCCTGATACCCGATCCTGGTGAACGGGAGGTCCGCCACCTTCCTGGAGGTCCCGTAGTTCAACAGCTCGACGCCGCCTATCTCGACGGTCTGTTCCTTCATGCCGAGGATGAAGCCCACCTCGGCCTCTCCCTTGGCGTAGTCCCGGTTCACCGCGAACGGAAGGGTAATCTTCTTCCAGGCGGCGCCGGCCACGGCGGGCGCATTCAATCCGCCGCGGCCACCGAAACTGAGCCCGCCGACGAAACCGCCACCCCCTGCCGCACCTCCAGGTCTGCCAGCGGCGCCGGCGGCGCCCTGGGCGCCAGGCGCCCCAGCCGGCGGACCTCCGGCCGGCGGAGGTCCAGCGGCTCCCGGCGCTCCGGGAAAGCCCCCTCTGGCTCCTCTTCCGCCCGCTGCCATCGGAGCGCGGAATGCCGCATCGAGCGTCGCCTCACCCGGCGCGCCAGACCGCATCCAGAATGAGATCATCAGAACGTCGCCGTTGGCGATCGCGGCGTCCACGGAGGTGGAAATGGCCACCTGCTGGGCCCGCTGCGGCTTCGTGGTGACGTCAATGCGCAGCGCGCTCTTGAAGGCCTGGCCCGTTACCGCCGTCGTGGACATCCTGGCGTAATCGCCCGCTCCGTCATTCAGCCTGAACGCAGCGGGAGCGTCCGCGGGCAACAGGGACGTGGCGGCCTGGTCGGCGGCGAAGGCCGCGCAGGCCAATGCCGTGATGGTGCCCAGCAACATCGTGGGTATTCGTCTCATCATTTCCGCTCCTCCTGCGGGCCGCCGACTTCACGATCTTCAGGTCGAGTCACCCTCTGCTCCACTCGCACGGGGGGACACGTCTGGAACCTTCCGCGGAGGACGACGCGGCACCGGCACACGATCGGCAGAGAACGCCGCAGAATGGTCGGCGCTCGCCCTGCTGCCAGAAGTCGGGCGGCATTCTACCACCGTAGGTAAGCCGCGTGTGCGTCGGCTCGTCCCGCAGCGCTTCGATATATGCTGATCTCTATCCTCCGATGAATAGACGCACCTTCCTCCTGACCCCGGTCGCGGCCGCTGCTGCCGCCGCCCCCCGACAGTCCGGCGTCGAGTCCGGCCGCGAGGCCCCGAGAGCTGCCGCGCCGGCGGGCGCTCCGGGCGTCGCCATCCTGCTCGTCGATACCGACCGGGTCATCGCGCCCATCGACAGGCGGATCTACGGGCACTTCCTCGAGCACATCAACCATTCTGTGGAAGACGGCCTTTTCGCCGAGCAGATCCAAGGCTGCGGATTCGAGGGCGAGGATTTTGCCACTTACTGGAAGCCGTTCTCGGACCGCGGCCGCGTCGAACTCGCGGAGGTGGACTTCAAGAACGGAAAGAGGAGCGTGCGCCTCCGCGCCGAGGGCGGCCGCGCCGGAATCCGTCAGGGCCGCATCTTCGTGGACGCCGGCCGCGAGTACGACGGCTCCATCTGGATCAAGCGCGAGGCCGGCGCCCCGCAGGTGACCCTTCGCATCGCAAGCTCACAGGGCGCGCAGATCGCCTCTGTTCCGCTCGTAGTCACGGGTTCCGACTGGCAGGAGGTCCCCTACCGCTTCACCAGTTCCGTGCGGGACACGCAGGCCTCGGTGGAGATCGCGGCGGCCGGCGCTGGATCGCTGCTCCTCGATTTCATGTCCATGATGCGGGCGGATGTCCGCCGCGACGGCGCGCTGCGCCCGGACCTCTTGCAGGCGCTTCGCGATCTCGCGCCGCCCTTTATCCGCTGGCCCGGCGGGTCCTTTGCGTCCACGTATAAGTGGAAGGACGGCATCGGCCCCCACGTTTCGCGCCGCTATCACCCCAACATGATCTGGGGCGGCTACTCGGACTACTACGGCTTCGGCACGGAGGAGTTTCTCACCCTCTGCCGCAAGCTCAACTCCGAGCCCCTGATCGTGCTGGCCGCGCCAAGCACCGATCCCGACGCGGTGCAGTACGCCATGGACTGGGTCCATTACCTCAACGCCCCGCCCACCACCGAACTGGGCCGCCTGCGCGCCGCCAACGGCCACGCCGAACCCTACGGCGTCCGCTACTTCCAGATCGATAACGAGCCCATGAACAACGGCTACACGCCGGAGAAGTACGCCGAGGTCGTCAACGTCTACGGCAGCCGGCTGCGGGCCATCGCTCCCCAGGCGCGGATTGTGGCGTGCGGCCAGAAGCGCTCCAATGACATGATCTGGAGCCAGAAGCTCGTCGACCTCGCCGGAGAGAACTTCGACATACTCGGCTGCCATAACTACGAGTACGAGCCCGATAGCTTCGAAACCGGCCTGCGTCGCATCCGCGAGTACCTCATCAAACTGCGGGATTACATCCGCGGTTCAGCGAACCCGAAGATCGAAATCGCCGTCCTGGAGTGGAACCTGGCGCGCACTTACGACTGGCGGGCAGGACTACACGCCGCCGGCGCCCTCATGATGTACGAGGAACTCAGCCCCGGCCTGACGATGACCTGCCCCGCCCTGCTTCTGCGGAACACGACGGACGACCCCACCTGGACGTCCTTCATCTACCACGACCACGTCTCCTGGTTCCCCGGCGGCGCCTATCCCGTGGAGAGACTGTTTCGCGAGCACTACGCCGAACGCTACCTCGCCTCCACAAGCGGCACGTTCCGCGACATCCCAACCCGGAACACCTTCTTCGACGAGATCGCAACCATGAAGCCCGAATCCTGGCGCCCCGGTACAGTCGACGCCATAGCCACCGCCAGCGCCGATGCCCGCCGTATCGTGATCAAGACCGTGAACTACGAGCCGACCCGCAACACCCTGCTCGTGCGCCTCCAAGGCGCCAAGATTCCCGAGAAAGCCGCCGCGACGCTGCACACAATCGGCGCCGGATTAAGGGACGCGGCTTCCCTGGAGCACCCGGATGCGTTAGCGCCCGTGAGTCGGTCAATTACTTACGCGAAGGACCTCACGGTGGACCTGGCCCCATATACGGTTGCGGTGGTGGAGATTCGAGCAGGGTAAGGTGGAAGCCAGACTGTCTCGGCGTCGCAGCCGCGGACCTCAAGCACACGGCGGCAGTACCGATTTCTTGCGAGGAGGCGTGCCATGCTTGCGATTCCATCCCGCACCAGTCGCTCTCTTCCATCAGCCTTGCTGGCGATCATCCCGGTAGTCTGTCTCGTGGCCGCGGGCTGCGGCTCTAGCGCGACCCCTGGGGGGACTGCAACGCCCGGCGAGCCGGCGGTCGCCAGTCAGGCGGCCGGCACGTCAGCGGCCGCCTCCACGAAGGGCATCGGCCAGGTCGATCCTGACACGCTCGACAGCTACCGCATGAAGACGACGATGTGGGAGAAAGGCGGCGACAAGAGCAAAGGGAGCATTATCCAGGTCGAATGGGTGAAGGCGCAGAAGGCCAAGCGGACGACCATGGGTGAAGGCCCGAGTGCGGTGGAGCTGATTGCGATCGGGGACGTAACCTATACCAAGATCATGGGCACATGGGTGCAGCAACCGGCAGCGACTCCCTCGGCCCAGTCCCAGAAGCAGACCGACGACATCATGCGCCAACTCAGCGAGAAGTACGCGCTGACCGAAGTGGGACGCGAGACGCTGAACGGTGTGCTGTGCCGCAAGGTGACTTACAGCGGAGAGGCCACGATCAACCTGCCCGAGGGGCCGATGAGAGGTGACATCAAAGCGCGCGGGCAGGGCACGATGTGGATTGCCGACCAACCAGGCCTGCCCGCCGTCGTCGTGCGCAATCACGGCGATAGCGAGACGACGATGAAGAGCCCGATCGGCAAGGGCGATGTGACGATCGCGATGAGCTCTGAAATGGAACTCACCGACATCAACAAGCCCATCGTCATTCAAGCGCCGGCGGGCGCGATGATCCCGCCGACGGCTGCTGCCACGAAGTCGGCCGACACCACGCCAGCGGCCGCGCTCGCGGCCGCTCGCACGCCGGCTGCGACCCCCGATCGCACCCCGGCGCCGCTCGGCACGGTGGCCGCCACAGTGCCGCCGTCAACCCAATCCGAAACCAGCGTGTCGGCCAACACGTTCACTGACGAGTTCAACGGCTCGTACAATCGGAGTTGGCGCGGCACGCCCGGCGTGGAGGCCAAGGTGACCCCCAGCGCGCGCAACGGTTTCGTGCGCTTCACCGCGGGTCCCGGCAATGACCTGTTTCCCGCCACCAACCTGGACGCGCCCACTCTCTGGCGACTGGTAACCGCCGACTTCACAGCAGAGACGGCGGTGGAGTTCGCGCCGGACGAGAGCTACCAGGGTGCGGGGCTTTTTGCCTGGCAGGACCAGGACAACTTCGTGCGTCTGGAGCGCTGCTTCGGCGGGATGGGCGGCGGCGACAGCGGTATCTGTTTTCTCAAGGTCGAGAATGGCGAGCCCAAGCTGGTCGCGGACGGCAACACCGTGGCCACCTCGGCCAAGCGGGTCGAATTCCGCCTGCGATTCTCGGGCGGCAACAAGATAGACGCCTGGTGGCGTGACGCCGCGGCTGGTCCGCAGGCCCCGTGGAAGGTGGTGGGCAGCACCGCGCTTCCTCTGCGTTCCGCGCCGCAAGCGGGCGTGGGCACTGGTATTCGCGTAGGCATCTTGCTCGCAGTGGAATCGCCAAGCGGAACCAGCGCTGACTTCGACTGGTTCCGCTTGGGGAAGTAGGCAGGTAGCCCAAGCGCCGATAACCAGCGTGATCAACGCGGCCTCCGGATCGCAGACGGCGGCTGTGTTCTACAGATCGCCCGGGTCGCAGTGGGCGGCACTCCCCTGACCTGCCGTGAACCGAGTTTCTGCACCCTTCACGGCCACTCGGCTCCGGTGTGCCAGAGGTTCGCGCGGAGGTCACGCTCGAGCGCAGCGGCGGCAGGACTCGAACCTGCAACCCTCCGGTTTGCAGCCGGATCGCGGTCGTCTTGCTGGCAATTGCCGCAAGTTGCTGGAACGAGCCCTACTCCAACGGGGTCAATGGCTTGCCCTCATGCAACTACGCACTGGGAGTTGCTGCAAGTTACCGCGAGTTGTGGCGCGAAAATGGCAAAGTGATAGCCGGAGGGTCGGAGGCTGATCTGGGCAGGCCGCGCGTTGACATGAGCGCGTCGTCAGCGACGACCGATCCGGACCATCGCCTTCACGGCCGCTCGCGCCGCCCGATTGAGCCGATCGTCGAAACTCGAAAACTGCGTCTCGGCGACGCCCGCACGGGTGGCGATCTCGAGATAGGACGCGAGATGCACGCTGTCGTAGCCGCGGAGCCGATATCGTTCCGCCAGGTTGCCGGCCTCTCGACAGATGGCCGCCGAGACGTCGACCGCCAGATACCGTGACCAATCGTCTTCGAAGGCGCGGGTGGCAATCCCATACGCCGTAGGACTCAACGCACGTTCGCGCCGCCGCCTGGCCAGCGCTGCCCGGGTCTCGGGGTACGCGATGCCGGATGTCGCCACCACGATCGCCTGGTCGACCAGCCTGCGCACTGCATCGCTGGCCGGCTCGGCGACGTAGAGCTTCACCAAACTGCTGGTGTCCAGATAGAGCGTCACCGGCGCTCCTCGAGGACCACCGCGGACACGGTCCGTCCGTCGGTCGTCGATACGGGCTGCCGACAGCCGTCGGGCTTCCCACCACCCCACTGCGCCCGGCCGTCCGCGACCAGCGCGCGGGCCCACTCGAGGCCGTGGGAAGTCTCAGCCGGGTCGATGCTCGCAATCACCCGCCCGCGTGCGGTGACGAGCAGCCGCGAGCCCGAGCGGACTCGCTTCAGGTGACGACTCAGATGTGCCTTGAGCTCGCGAATGCCCACCGTGTCCATGGGACCCATCCTCCACTTGTGACCACAATTGTAACATAATGTAGTCACGATCGTCGTGGCCTGCCGCGGACAATCAACCAGACCCTCGAAGCCGCGGAGCGCCGGCCACGCTGGAGGAGGCGTTGTGGCGGATGAGGCTGCGAAGGACGCGCGTGTCGCATATGTGAGCGCGACCTGCCTTGACACGGCTGGCAGGCCCCGTGCACGCCGCCGGCCCCACAGCGCTGAACCACTGAGGAGGCCACGCGGCGCACCAGGATCGCCGCGACCGTCGGTCGTCGACGATGTATGAACGGTCTCCGCGGCGCGAGTCAACGTGATGGGTCCTATCGGACACCGCGTGTGCCGTTCGACATTCGCGAGCAAGGGGCCGCGAGCAAGGGGCCGCGCCTGTCGAGCCATAAGTGAGTGTTACCGGAGCGGCTATCATCGCGCCATTAATCCGGTTACCAGCGAAGTCGTTGACGAGGACGCCGATTGCCGGTGTGGGCGCCCGCGCGTCTGGCGGGCGTCCAACGACGGCGTGGGCGCCTTCGTGGCGCCCACCGGCTCGGTTGGAGTGATTCAACGACCGTGAGGATGGCGAGGCGTTACGGCCATGTCGGACAGGACACGCTCCGGAAGGCGGTTGAGACCTTGGACCCGCCCAAGCCCGACAAGCCTGAGCAGGCTGACAACCAGACTCCCCCGGCGGCAGCGTCGGATACGCTCGCCACGGTGGCCACGGCCGCCACGGTCCACTAATCCGCCCCGTCTATTGTGGGGGCATTTCTTCGGAGGTGCCCCCACAAAATCACCCACACTTTCGTCCTACGAAAAGCGCCGTGCCTGTAACTTGTTGAGGGATTGGCTCCTCAGGCAGGACTCGAACCTGCAACCCTCCGGTTAACAATCAGCGCGGCGCGCGCTTCGGGGTATGCCTGCTGGCACCTGAGCGCGTCGTTGAAGGAGGCCAAGGCTGCTGGACGCTGCCGGCGTTGGTCGGCGCCCGGGCTGGTCCGCTCGACAGGGCTCTGGGAGCGCCAGTTCCTGGACACGTTCTGGCTTGGATTCGATCGGCACTTCCATCTAGGATTGCCATTGAATGAGCGAGGACGCCAGTTCGGGCAGCTCGCTGAGCCGTTGGCGATTCGGCAACCGTGCTCTCGCTCTTTCGCACGGGACGAGGTGCGTGTCCGCATTCTACTGGGGGACACGTATTGCTGCCGGGAACGCGACGAGGCCCTGGTTCAGCGGGATCGAGGCACGCCGTCGCCTCCGCAACGATGACGGTTCGAAACCAGCTGACGTCGAGGAGAGAAGTCGATGAACCCAGCGCGCGCGCTCGTCGTGAATGCTATGAGACACAGGTTGTCGGTCGCCTGCGTCATCGCCGCGATGACGGCGGTTACAGCGGCGCCGTGGGTCCTCGGCCAGCAGCCGCGGATTCGAGCGGCGGAGCCGCGCACGCTGCAACTCCTCGCGAGCGGCTGGCACTTCGTGCAGGACGACGCGATGACCGACGAGGCGGCTCTGGCGTCGACAGGTGAAGGCTGGCAGGTCGTGACCCTCCCGCACACCTGGAATGCTCACGACGCAGCGAGCACCAACGCGACGGTGCCGTACAAGCGCGGACGTGGCTGGTATCAACTCGCCTTCGACGCGCCGGGACATGGTACCCGTCACTGGCTGCAATTCGACGGTGCGAGCATCGTCGCTGACGTGTGGCTGAACGGGAAGAAGCTCGGTCAGCACAGAGGCGCGTTCACGGCGTTCCGCTTCGACGTGACCGACGTCCTCAGGGCGGCCGGCAACCGTCTGCTCGTCAAGACCGACAACAGCGAACCCAAGACCGAGTCTGACGTCACCGCTGTCGCTCCGCTCAGTGGTGACTTCAACATGTCCGGCGGCCTTTACCGGATGGTGACGCTCGTCTCGACAGAGGCCGCCGTGCACGTCGCGCTCGACGACTCGGGAGGCTCGGGTGTCTACGCCCGAACGACGAGCGTGGCGAGTCCAGCGACGGTGAACGTCCGAGTCAAGATCGCCAACGACGGAACCGCGGCCGGAGCGTATACCGTCCGCACCGTGCTGTTGGACGCGAAGGGCCTGTCAGCGGGAGAGGCGCGGACCGCTGTCACGCCGTCGCCGGCCACCACAGCAGACGTGGTCCAGGATGTGAGGGTTGCGACGCCGCACCTGTGGCAGGGCGTCCAGGATCCCCACCTGTACACGCTGCGGGTGGAGGTGCTCAACCACACGGGCGCAGTCGTCGACCGCGTGTCGCAGGGCTTCGGGATACGCCAGATGGCGTTCGACCCGGACCGGGGCTTCTCCCTCAACGGCCGTGCTCTGCCGCTGCACGGCGTCGCCATGCACCAGGATTTCCTTGGAAAGGGCTGGGCGATCGCCGACCGCGACACGGACGAGTCGCTGGCGCTCGTGAAGGAGATTGGCGCGAATACGCTGCGGCTGGCGCACTACCCGCACGCCCGGCACACGCTCGATCGGGCGGACGAAATGGGCCTGGTGGTGTGGGCCGAAGTGCCATTTGTCAACGGCGTCCGCCTCTCGTGTACCAACGAGCCGGCGACGCCGGACTTCTCGGCGAACCTCGAGCAGCAGCTTCGCGAGTTGATTCGCCAGCAGTACAACCACCCGTCCGTCGCCATGTGGTCGATCGGCAACGAGAACACGATGACGCAGGCACGCTGCGACGGCGTGGACAATGTCACGCCGGTCCTGCGGCGCCTCCACGAGGTCGCCACGGCAGAGGATCCGGGCCGGGTGACGACGCTGGCCGACCTTAGCCTGGGCGGGCAGGGCGAGGGGAAGATCCACGTGAGCGGGATCACCGAAGTCTGGGCCCTGAACCGCTACCACCTGTGGTACTACGGAAACACCGACACGCTGGTGCGAGACATCGACGGCCTCCACGCGAAGTACCCGAAGCAGCCCATGGGTATCAGCGAATACGGTGCCGGAGCGGCGCTCAGCGACCACACCGACAATCCTCTGGGCGGACCGCCTGCGGCGTACGGGACCCCAGGCGCCCGCGCGTATCAGCCGGAGGAGTACGCCGCCTATGTGCACGAGCGCAACTACGAGGTGTTGGCATCGAGGCCCTTCGTGTGGGGGACGTACGTGTGGGCGATGTTCGACTTCGGGTCCGGCATACGCAACGAGGGGGACCTGCGTGGCGTCAACACGAAAGGGCTGGTGACCTTCGATCGGCAGACACGCAAGGATCCCTTCTACTTCTACAAGGCGAACTGGAGCGCCGAGCCGGTCACCCGGATCGTAGGCCGCCGCTACGTCGACCGGGCGTACGCCACGACGGACGTAAAGGTCTACAGCAATGCTGCGGCGGTGCAGCTCTTCGTCAACGGGGCGCCATCCGGCACGCTGACGGCCTCCCAGTGCCCGCTGCGAACGTGTGTGTTCGAACGCATCGCGCTCCGCCAGGGCAGGAATGTCGTCGTCGCGCGCGGGACGCACGGCGCGGTGACGACGTCGGACGAAGTGGCGTGGACACTGGCGAACGCCGCGGACGTGAACATTGCTGCCGGCCAGCTCGCCACCGGCCTCACGTCGTCATCCGGCGCGAGGTACGGGTCTGACAACTTCTTCGAGGGCGGAGCAGGGCTTACGGTGCAGGAGCGAGGCCGCGGACCGGCCAGGGACGCCACGCCCGTCAGCGGCGTCGTGGCTCCAGGCGACGCGCCGTTGTACGCGAACTACCGCGCCGGCCGCTTCCGGTACGACATCCCGCTGGCGAACGGCACCTACCGCGTCGTTCTCGGTTTCATCGAGCCGTCGAAGGCGACGGTCCCCGGCGGGCGCGTGTTCGATGTCGAATGCAATGGAGTCAAGGCCATCGCGGACCTCGACCTGCTGCGTGAGGCCGGTGCGTACCGCACGGTGGTGACGAGGACGGTGCCCGTCACCGTCTCGAACGGTCGTCTCGTGGTGGATTTCAAGCCTGCGAAGGGCGACGCGGTGGTGTCGAACCTGACGATTACGAGGCAGTGACGAGGGCAGGTCCGCCAGCCTGGGAGGCGTCCAGTCCCAATCTTCCGCTGATACGTACGACGAACCCGCGCGCCAGCTGTCTGCGCGCAGCGTCGAAATAAGGTTGGCTCCTCAGGTAGGACTCGAACCTATCTGAGCTTCGCTTCGCATCCGCATCCTCGGGCCGGATGCGAACCTACGGCGAGACCTGGCCATAGCTCGCCGAGGGCGTCCATTCGAGCCGGAGGCCAGCGGCGGCGGGCAACCCGACCGATATGTTCGAGTCCGGGGAGTCAGGCCCAACCGAGCGGGGTGAGAATTGAAAGCGAGGTTGGCTCCTCAGGCAGGACTCGAACCTGCAACCCTCCGGTTAACAGCCGGATGCTCTACCATTGAGCTACTGAGGAACACTGGCCGACGCTGCGGCCGACCGGGCCGGCCGCGAACCTTGATATTAGCCGGATCGGCGGAATCCGGTCAATCCGCCGCGGCCGCGGGCGTGCCGTCAGAACACGAAGCCGCCCGGCCCCTGCGCAACCTCGTCCGTGCGGGTCGAGTAAACGTAGCTGCCGGCCTTGAACGTGTCGGTATGCCGCGTGATGGTCTGCGGCCCAGCGCGCTGTACGTGTAGAACACCACGACCACGCTGTCCGCTCCGGCGGTCACGCTCGGGTTCCAGTCCTGGGGCTCGGGTTCCCTCCACCTCCAGTCGGCCGGCTTGCCGATGGGCACGATGCGCGGTCCTGCCGGGCCCGGCCGTCATCGGGTTCTCGCCGAGGATCTCGTGCGTGCCCCACGACTCGCCGTGCCACATCGCCCCGAACGCCTTGAACTGACGGCCGAGGAGCGACGCCGACAGGTACGACCACGGCGTCTCGTCTCCCTCGATCGCCAGCATCGCATCGTCCAGGGCGGCCGGAGGCCTCGGCGGGTATCGGAGGGACACGTCGCGGCCCGGCCCGCGCTCGGGTTCGGAAAACGCCGATCCTTCCGGCAGTGCCCACACGACGCCGTTGCCGTTCCCGCCTTCCCTGAACAGGTACGCGCGCAGCATCATGCCCTTCTTCAGGCGAAGCGCGTCGAAGGCCTGCAGCATCAGGGTGGGGTCGACGGGGCTCTTCGACCAGCCCTCCTCCGCGTGCGTCTCGATCCTCGCGAGGCGCGCCGCATCCAGCCTGGCGCGGCTGGCCTTCTCGGCGGGGATGCGGGTCGTCACGGGCGGTGACCCGGGAGCGCCCTGGCCGGCGAGTGCTGTCGAACCCAGCAGAAGACACGCGCACATCCACACGGCGAGGCGGATGAACATGCGTGCATCATACGCCGGGTCAACGCGCCTGCCGCGTTCGCGGCGTCGATTCGAGCCGGACGATGCGCCGGACGACGTGCGCGAGCTCGCCCTTGATCCCGCCGTGTTGCGCGGCGTCGCGCTTGTCGATCGCATCGAGTTCTGCGGCAAGCCGGCGGATGTCTTCCCGCAGGCTCTCGACCACATCGTCCAAGGGCGCTGCCGGCTCATCGAGGGTCTCCGTTGGGAGGGTTGGCAGAATCTGCTCGATCCGGGCGGTCCGGCGATCGAGGTTTCTGAGTACCTCTTCGAGGTCCTGCGGATCCACCGGCGCGCTCCCTCTACGATCAAAGGCCGCAGCAAGCCCGATCTCGCGGCATCACGCATCAAGGGCCTGCGGCCACCGTTCTCCGACCTAGCAAGGGCGGTGCCGGAATCACACCTCCAGCGACTCCCGCGGTCCGCGGCCGGCCCGCGGTCGCCGACCTGCGACACGTCCGCGGCGAGCTTGACCTCGCACCGTTCTCCCGGTAGTCTCTGGCCCGGTCATCTGCGGCTGAAAAGGAGCGGTTCGATGAAGAGAGTGCTCGCAGTACTCGCGGTGTGCGTCTTCGTGGCGGCGGTGCCTGCTTTCTCGCAGGACGCGGCCAAGCCGGCGGTCAACGTGACGGGGGCCTGGGACACGACCCTCGAATCGCCACAAGGCCCGATGCAGGTGGTAACGACCTTCAAGCAGGACGGCGAGAAGATCACCGGCACGCAGACCACCCCGATGGGAGAGGCGCCCCTCGAGGGCACGGTCGTCGGCAACGAGATCAAGTTCACCATCAAGATCGACATGCAGGGCCAGCAGGCGATCATCTCGTTCACGGCGAAGATCGAGGCCGATGCCATGACGGGCACGTTCGATTTCGCGGGGATGGGAACGGGCAACTGGTCGGCGAAGAAGAAGCAGTAGCCGCCCGGGCTACGCCGCCCGCGGGGGCAGGCTGATCGTGAACTGCGCGCCGCCGCCGGCGAGGTTGGCGGCCGCCACGCTCCCCCCGTGGAGCTCGACGATGGCCTTGACGATGGAGAGGCCAAGGCCGCTGCCGGCTTTCGAGTACGGGTCGGTCCGCGACGCGTCGGCCTTGTAGAACCGATCGAAGACCCTCGGAAGGTGCGCCTCCGGGATGCCCGGGCCGCTGTCGCGGATCACCAGGCACACCGCGCCGCCTGTCTGCTTCGACAACAGCGCGACCTGGCCTCCCTCGGGCGTGTGCCGCAGCGCGTTGGCCACCAGGTTCTGCACCGCCTGCTCGAGCCGCGACGGATCGCCCCACACCTCTTGTGCGTCCGGCGCGATGCTCGTCTCGAGGCTGATCTGTTTCTCGATCACCTCGCGCTCGTGCCGGTCGCTCGCACGCTGGAACAGCCGGGCGACGGGCACCACCTCGCACGCCAGCGTCATCCCGCCGCCCTCGAGCCGGGCCAGGTCGAGGAGGTCGCCGACAATCCGCTCGAGCTTGATGGTCTCGTCACTGACGATGTCGAGATAGCGGCGCCGGGTGTCCTCGTCGAGCTTCACCTCGGGCATGGCGAGCGTTTCGACGTACCCCCGGATCGACGCGAGCGGCGTCTTCAGCTCGTGCGACACGTCCGCGAGCAACTGCCGCCGGGTGCGGTCGGACGCGTCTACGGCGGAGGTGCGGGCCGCGAGGTCGCCGGCCATCTGATTGATGGCCCGCGCCAGCGCGGAGACTTCGTCGCCGCCGGACTCCGTGGCGCGCGCGGAGACGTCGCCCTCGCCGATGGCGTGCGCCACCTTCTCGAGTGCGCGCAGGCGACGGCGGGCGGGGCCGAAGATCGCGAGCGACCCCACGGCTGAACCCAGGAGGAGGAGCACGGTCCCGATCACGCCGAGGGTCGGGCCGAACTGCCGGAGCAGGAACTCGGTCCGCGGCCCGCGTCCCGCGACGGCCACGAACCCGACGCGCGAGCCGGCCACCTCGATGGACGCGCGCTGGCCGCCTGGCCCGTCCGGCCCGCCGGGCATCGGCGGCAGCGGTCTGGAGCCTGGCGGCCGTGGTCCCACTCGATCGGGTGCTCCCGGAGGCGACCCGTCCGGCCGCGGACCACGCGCGGCCCGGTCGAACCCCGCGATCCGCGGCGGCTCGTGGTTGCGGGCGACACGGCCGTCGTCCATGACGACCATCAGCGGCTGGTAGAAGCGGCTGTAGTGCTCGCGGACGTAAGTGTCGACGTTGAGCTTCGGATCCTGCTGGAGGGCCGTGGCGACCTCGGTGGCCACCTGCTTCGCGAGGGCCTCCGGCGACTGGCCCATGATGTTGGTGGCAATCGTGCCGCTCAGCCAGAGAAAGACCAGCGCCTGCAGGAGCAGGAGCCCGGCCAGCAACGCGACGAGCCCGATGGCGATCCGCCAGTAGAGACTGTGGTACCAGACCGGACGGCCGGCGGCCTGTTCACTCATCGGCATCGGCGAACTTGTAGCCCGCGCCCCACACGGTCAGGACGAACCGGGGGTTCTCGGGATCGGGCTCGATCTTCTTGCGGATGCGCTTGATGAGGGTGTCGACGCTGCGCTCGGTCACGTGCCGATCGTCCTTCCAGACGCGCGCGAGCAGCATCTCGCGGGAGAACACGAGGCCGCGCTTGGACGCCAGCAGGTACAGCAGCTCGAACTCGAGGGCCGTCAGGTCGATCACGCGCTCGCCGGCCCGGACCTGGCGGCGCGAGGGATCGATCGTCAGGCCGCCGGCGGAAAGGGCCTCCGTCTGCTCCGGCGCCTGCGCGGTGCGCGCGGTCCCCGCGCGGCGCAGCAGCGCCCGGGCCCTGGCCACGAACTCCCGGATGCCGAAGGGCTTGGTCAGGTAGTCGTCGGCGCCGCTCTCCAGCCCGAGGACCTTGTCGGACTCCTCGGAGCGCGCCGTCAGCATCAGGATCGGCGCCGTGGCGTTCGGCGACTCGCGCCGGATGGCGCGACACACGGTCACCCCGTCCAGACCGGGCAGCATGAGATCGAGGACGATCAGGTCGAAGCGCTCGGCGCGCGCGAGCCGAAGCGCTTCGTCCCCGTCGCCGGCTTCGACGCAGGCCAGTCCCTCCAGCGAGAGGTGCAGCGAGACGAGTTCACGGATGCGCGGCTCGTCTTCAACGATCAGCGCGCGGCCGGCAGCGGGTACTGTACGTTCGCGGTCCATGTCGTCTCGTGAGTACGCATTGTAGACTGGCCGCCGGCTCCCCGCATGGCCTTCCCGGGCGTCGCACTTTAATCACAGTCGTGCCACCCGCCGGACATGCCGGCCCTGGTCCAATCTGGGAGAATCGACAGTGGCGGCCGACCCATGTGCCCACTAAGCACGGGTGCCGGGCGCGTCGTAGTTAGCGGCAGGTCGATTTCACAGACAGGGTGCAACCACGATGCGTTCGTTGCGTCACACGGCCATCACGAATCTGACCTGCCGGCCCGCGTGGCGGAGCCCGGCCGCCCTGTTGCTGGCCTGCATGACGGCCGGCCTGCCGGCATCCGGCCAGGCCCCGGCGGCAGGAGCGCAACAGGCCGTGCCGGTGGGCGCGCCACACGCACCGAAGTGCACGATTGCCGGCACGGCGACGTCCGGCCGCAGCCGTCTGCCGGGTGTCCTCGTGACCGTCACGCCTCGGAGCGGCTCGGCGGCGCGCGTCACGACCACGGGACCCGACGGCAGTTACTCGGTCGAGATCCCTGGACCTGGTGAGTACGACCTCGCGGCGGAACTCACGGCCTTCGCCGACGTCACGAGTACCGTCACCATCGACGCGTCCTGCCAGGCGACGATTGAGTTCCCGATGGTCCTCGCTTCCCGGGTGCCGAAACCGGCGCCGCGGGCTGCGCCCGCCACGGCCGCTCCGGCAGCAGGCCAGGCGCAGCCGGGCAGGCCCGCCGGGGGCACGGCGGCCGCAGCGGGGCAGAAGCCGGCTGGGGCGCCGCCGTCCACGGGTCAGGCGCCCGACGGGGCGGCGCTCGCAGCCGCCGGCTCGGCGTCGGCCGCCGACGAGTCGGCGGCCATGGCGGCGGCGCAACTCAGCCTGCCCCCTGGATTCTCGATCGACACCTCGGGTGAATCAGTCGCGACGACCGGAGCCGCGGGCCAGATCAACCCGAACCTGATGTTCGGCCCGCCCGGAGAGGGACCCGGCGGCATGATGGGCGGCGGGCCCGGCATGGGCGGCATGGGGGGCCTGGGAGGCGCACCCGGCGAGGGCCGGCCGGAAGGGGGAATGGCGGGCGGCTTCGGCGCGATGGGCGGCGGGATGCCGCAGTTCGGCGGCGGGCCGGGCATCGGCGGCGGCCGCGGGGCAGGCGGCGGCGGGATGGAAGGCGGCCCGGGCGGCGGGGGGCCCGGCGGTGGAGGACGGGGCGGTCCGGGCGGACTCGCCGGCGCCGCGGGCCGATTGCAGATGGCCGGCCGCCTCCAGCAGAACCGGCTGCGCGTTCAGCTCACCTACAATCTCAGCGGCTCGCCGTTCAACGCCCAGCCGTACGCGATCAACGGGCAGTCGTCGGCACAGCCCACGAACGTCCAGCATCGCTTCGGCATCAACCTCGGTGGACGGGCCAAGATCCCCGGCGTCTTCGACCTGGGGACACGCTCGAACGTCTTCCTGAATTACAGCGGCAACCACGGGAGCGCGCTCCACGACTCGTACTCGCGGGTGCCCACCGCGGCGCAGCGCGCCGGCGATCTCTCGGCGAGCACCGTCGGGCTGTACGACCCCCTGACGGGCAGCCCGTTCACGAACAACCAAATCCCCGCGAACCGCATCAGCGCCGCGGCGGCTTCCCTGCTCAACTACTACCCGCTGCCGAACCAGGACAGCACGGACCAGAATTACCACTACGCGACGGCCACGGTGAGCCACTCGGACGATGTGAACCTCCGCTTCATGCGGTCCTTCGGAACCGTGCAGCGCGGCCGCGGCGGGTTTCCCGGGGGCGGCCGCGGCGGCATGGGCGGCCCGGGCGGAGGCGCGGCGAACCTCTCCGTCGGCGTGCAGTTCCGCCGGTCGACCGGCGACCAGACGACGAGCTTCCCCACCGCGGGCGGCAAGAACAGGCAGACCGGCTGGAACGTCCCGGTCGGTCTCACGTTCCAGAAGTGGGGCCTGTTCAACACGCTGAACGTTCAGTACAACCGCAGCCACTCCACGACGACGAACCTCTTCGCGAACGTGCGCGACGTAGCGGGCGAGGCCGGCATCTCGGGCGTGTCGACCGACCCGTTCTCGTGGGGCGTGCCGTCGCTCTCCTTCACGAGCATCACCGGGCTGCGCGACATCACACCTTCCGAGCGGACTGATCAGACGGTCACGTTCAGCCTGACGCAGATGAAGATGCACAAGCGCCACGTCTTCCGCTGGGGCGGGGATTACCGGTTCATGCGGAACGACAACCGGTCGGACTCGAATCCGCGCGGCAGCTTCGTCTTCACGGGGCTCTACTCGCAGAAGACGAAGATCGGCGGATCCGGGAGCGATCTCGCCGACTTCCTGCTCGGTATGCCTCAGCAGGCGTCGCTGCAGTACGGCCCCGGGAAGCTCCAGTTCCGCGCACGCGCGTGGAGCGTCTACGTGCAGGACGACTGGCGCGTGAAGAGCAATCTCACCATCAACGCGGGCGTCCGCTACGAGTACCTCTCGCCGTACTGGGAGGCCGACAATCACCTTGTGAATCTCGACGTCCCGTCCGACTTCACGGCGGCCGTTGCCGTTCTGGCCGGCGAAGCCGGCCCCTACACCGGCCTCTACCCGAAGACCATCGTCGAACCGGACCGCAACAATTTCGCGCCCCGGATCGGGATCGCGTGGCGGCTGAAGCAGAAGTTCGTCGTGCGGGCGGGATACGGCATCAACTACAGCTCGCCCGTGTATCAGGGCATGGCGCAGAAGCTCGCGGCGCAGCCGCCGTTTGCCGTGACCAACACGAGCATCGGCAGCGTGGCCGCGCCGCTGACGATCGCCGGCGCCTTCGCGCAGTCGACCGCCGGCGTGACGACGAACAACTTCGGGGTCGACCGCAAGTACGATCTCGGCTATCTGCAGATGTGGAACCTGGGCCTCATGCACGACCTGACGCGCACGCTCAACGCGGGCATCAGCTACGTCGGCACGAAGGGCGGAAGCCTCGACCTGCTGCGCGCGCCGAACCGCGGGCCGAGCGGGTTGCTGATCGACGGCGTGCAGGCGTTCACGTGGGAATCGTCCGGCGGCCATTCGATCATGCACGCCCTGTCGCTGCAGCTGCGCAAGCGTCCGACGAAGGGCCTCGGCGGCGGCGTGACCTACACCTGGTCCAAGGCGATGGACAACGCCTCCTCCATCGGGGGCGGCGGGGGCGTGGTGGCGCAGAACGACAAGGACCTCGGCGCCGAGTGGAGCCTGTCGAGCTTCGACCAGCGGCACCGGCTCTCGGCGGACGTCAACCTCGAGCTGCCGTTCGGGCCGAACCGCCGCTGGCTCAGCCACGGCGGGTGGACCACGAAGATCCTCGGCGGCTGGTCCTGGAACGCGACGGTGACCGTCTCGACCGGCAACCCGTTCACCGCCAAGGTCCTCGGCGGCACGTCGGACGTGGCCAGGGGCGTGAATGGCACGCTGCGGGCCGACTACACCGGGCAGCGGATCGCGATCGACCGCCCGACCATCGCGCAGTTCTTCAACACCGCCGCGTTCTCCGTGCCCTCGCCTGGCGCGTTCGGCAACTCCGCCCGCAACCTGATTGTCGGGCCCGGGCAGCGCAACGCCTCGATGTCGCTGATGAAGACGGTCCAGATTCGCCAGGGCCGATCGCTCTCGCTGCGCGTGCAGGCCAACAACGTGTTCAACACGGTGCAGTTTGGCTCGATCGACACGACGGTGAACTCGCCCACCTTTGGACAGGTCCTCTCGGTACGCTCGATGCGGAGCGTCCAATTCAACGTCCGGATGGGGCTCTAGGATGCCGTACCGACCCCGCTCGCGCCGACTGCTCGCGCCGGTTGCCGCCGTCCTGCTCTGTTCCCTCTCGCTGGCGGCCCAGCAGCCTGAGGGGCTCCCGGCCCAGCGCCGGGCCATCTTCCGCTCGGGCCGCGACCTCGTGGTCGTGAACGTGGTCGTGCGCGACAGGGACGGCAAGCTCGTCCGCGGCCTGACGAAGGACGACTTCACGGTGCAGGAGGACAACAAGCCGCAGACGGTGTCGAGCTTCGACTTCGAGGAACTCGACGCCGTGGCGGCGCCGGCCGAGATTGCCGAGGAGATGCTGGCCGGCGTGGCCAGGCCGTTGGCGGCGTCCGCCAAACCGGGCGCGGGCGCGGTTCCCGGCGACCCGGCGGCGGCCCCGCTTGCCGCCCGTCCCATCGCCGACCTGCGCGATCGCCGCTTGATGGTGCTCTTCTTCGACCTGAGCTCGATGGAGCCGGAGGAAGTGGCGCGCGCGGTGGCATCCGGCCGTGACTACGTGACGAAGCGGCTGGCGGCTGCCGATCTGATCGGCATCGTCTCGCTGGGGACATCGCTGACGGTCAACCAGGACTTCACCTCCGATCGCGCCCTCCTGCTGGCGGCGCTGAATCAGCTGAGCCCGGCGGAAGGGTCCGGGTCTACCGAGACGCAGACGGTCGACTCCGAGAGCGCCGTCGACACGGGCAACGCGTTCACGGCGGACGATACGGAGTTCAGCGTCTTCAATACGGACCGCCGCCTCGACGCGCTGCGGTCGCTCGCCGACGTCCTCGCCGGCGTCGAACAGAAGAAGTCCGTCCTCTACTTCAGCGGCGGGATGACGCAGCAGGGCATGGACAACCAGGCCGCCATGCGCGCGGTGGTGGACCGCGCGGTCCGCGCCAACATGGCGATCTACGCGGCCGACACGCGGGGCCTGCAGGCCCTGCCCGCCGGTGGTCAGGCCAGCCAGGGCAGCGTGCGCGGCCAGGGCGCGTTCTCGGGGCAGACGATGCAGAGCGCCCGCGACAGCCTGTCGTCCTCGCAGGACTCGCTCTCGACGCTCTCGGAGGACACGGGAGGCCGGGCGTTCTTCGACAGCAACCAGTTCGACGAGGTCTACGCGCAGGTCGTGAAGGACACGACGGCGTACTACCTGCTCGGGTACAGCAGCACGAATCTGGCCACCGACGGCCGGTACCGCCGCATCAAGGTCGCGCTGAAACGGCCGGGCTATAAACTCGAGTTCCGGTCCGGCTACTACGCGCCCCGCGACTTCCGGCACTCCGGCCAGGAGGACCGCGAGCAGCAGCTGCAGGAGCAGTTGCTGTCCGATTCTGCCTCCCACCGACCTGCCGGTCCACGGCATCGCGGGTTACTACCGGCTGAAGCCCAACCGCTACTACGTGCCGATGTCGTTCATCGTGCCGGGCTCGCAGGTGCAGTTCTCGCGGTCGAGCGACAAGGAGAAAGCCACGCTCGACGTCATGGGCGTGATCCGCGATCCGGAGAAGCGCATCGTCGCCTGGATCCGCGACACGGTGAAGCTCGCCGTGGCCGCCACCGCCGACGTGCGGCGCAAGAACGTGCAGTACGACACGAGCTTCGAGCTGCCGCCGGGCCGCTATCAGGTGAAGCTCGTCATCCGCGAGAACCAGCTCGGCACGGTGGGCTCGATGGAGACGTCGCTCGTCGTGCCGGACATCGAGCGTCAGCCGCTGAAGCTCAGCTCCGTGATGCTGTCCACCCAGCGCCAGCCGGCGCAGGCCCGGAAGGGCGTCGTCAACCCGCTGCTGCGTGACGGCCAGTTGTTGACGCCGAACGTGGCGCACGTCGTCACGGCGTCGCAGCCGATCTACTTCTTCTTCGAGATGTACGATCCGGCCAGCCCCGGCGAGGCACCGGCCGCCCCCGGAACGGCGGCTCCTGCAGGGGCGCAGGCCGCCCGGCCGGCAGGCGGCGCGAACGCGGCGCGCGTGATGTCGAGTGTCGCCTGCTACCGCGGGAACCAGCGTGCACTGCAGACCGAGATCGTGACGTTCGACCGGCTCAACACCGCCGACCGGAAGGCCGTCGCGGTGCAGATCGAGGTGGGCCCGGACCAGCTTCCGCCGGGCCTCTACAGCTGCCAGGTGAACATCATCGACGACGCGGCGGGAACGTTCGCGTTTCCGCGGATGGCGCTGTACGTGAGGCGATAGACCGCAGCCGCGCTACTTCTTGCGTGATCCCGACCGGCTCTTGCCGCTCGCGTGCAGCTGCACGTACATGCCGGTGAGCGCGATCGCGATCCAGGCGACGTAGACCCACCCGCTCGGCGGGCCCGCGTAGCCCGGGTACACCACCCACAGGTCGGTCGAGGCCGAGGCCGCGCGCGCGCCTTTGCCGAGCATCAGCGCCGCCGCGCCGACCAGCATCGTCCAGGCGCCGCCGAAGGCCGTGGCGATGATGATCACGTAGCGCTGGAACGACATCGCCACGACGGCGCCGAGCGCCGCGCACGCGAGCACGGCGATCCAGTGCGGCTCCCCGCCGAAGGGCTTCCAGCCGACGTAGACGATGAACGCGCCGAGGCCCGCGCCGAGCAGGGCCACGCCGACGAAGTAGCCCGCGACCAGCACGAGGGCGCCGGCGAGGCCGCCGGCGAGGGCAGCGAGGACGATCACCCACGTCCCGGCGGCGCCCACCATCGAACTGGCGATGAGCGCGCCCAGGATGAAGCCGTAGATGCCCAGCACCATCCGGAAGAGCCGGTAGCCGGCGAAACAGGCCAACGCCCCTCCGGCGAGCAGCACGATCGATGCGGGGACCTGGATCGCCAGCGGGAGCATGTCAGACCTCCCTGCGCCCTTCCATGGCCTTGTGCATGGTGATGTCGTCGGTGTACTCGAGGTCGCTGCCCACGGGTACGCCCATGGCGATGCGCGTCACCCGGACGCCCAGCGGTTTGATGAGCTTCGCCAGGTAGATCGCCGTGGCCTCGCCCTCGACGTTCGGGTTGGTCGCGAGGATGACCTCGTCGGCGCCGCCCTCGTCGATGCGGCTGAGCAGGCTCCTGATGCGCAACTCGTCAGGGCCGATGCCCTGCAGCGGGGACAGCGCGCCCATCAGCACGTGGTAGATGCCGTTGTAGTCGCGGCTGCGCTCGATGGCGAGAACGTTGGGGGGCTCTTCGACGACGCAGATGAGGCGGCTGTTGCGGGAGTCGTCGGTGCAGATGGGGCACGGGTCGACGTCGGTCACGTTGCTGCAGACCGAGCAGTACGTCACGCGGTCCTTGACGTCGCGGATCGCGTCGCACAGCAGGTCCGCGTTTTCGCGCGGCGTCTTCAGCACGTGGAACGCGAGGCGCTGCGCGCTCTTGCGGCCGATGCCCGGCAGCCGCTGCAGCTGCTCGATGAGGCGTGTGAGAGGTTCAGGCTCGAACATGGGTGGCCGCCGCCGCTACATGCCCGGCAGCTTGAGGCCGCCCATCATGCCCCCGAGCTGATGCGACATCGCCTCGTCCGCCTTGCGGTTGGCGTCGTTGATGGCCGCGAGGATCAGGTCCTGCAGCATCTCGACGTCGTCCTTGGACACGACTTCCGGGTCGATGGCGAGCGAGTGGATCTGCTTCAGTCCGTCGACGACGACCTTCACCATCCCGCCGCCCGAGGCGGCCTCGATGCGGAGGTCCGCCATCTGGCGCTGCATCTGCTCCTGCATCCGCTGCGCCTGCTTCATCATGTTCTGAATGTTCATGGGTCCTTCAGCTCCGTCACGTCCCTGAGCTCCGCCGGGATGACGTCGAGGAGCGACTGCACGACAGGGTCCCTCAGTGCCTCGGCCCGGAGATCGCGCACCCGGTCCGCCGGAGCGGCCCCGCGATCCCCGACTCGCGCCGGGTCCGCGCCGGGTCCACCCGCCGCCACATCCGCGACGACGGACATCCGGCGCCCGGCCACGTCGCTCGCGAGCGCCTCGAGCCACGGTCTTCTGCTGCGCCACCTGGTCGCCGAGCATCGTCTGAAAGGAGCTGTACCGGAAGATGATGCGGTCGCCCTCCAGGTCGATGCGCTGGGCCTGAGCGACCATCGTGCCGTAGAGCATCGGCCGGCCCTTCTGGATGCCGGCGAGGAAGGCGTCCTTCAGGATGGTGCCGGCGCCGCCGCCGCTTCCCGATGGCGAGAGGCGGTCGCGCGCCGCAGGATCGGGGGCGGCATCTGGGGCGGTGCCCGGGTCGGCTACTGGCCGGGGCGCTGGCCACGATGTCGAGCGAGCGGGAGAGGCCGCGACGGTCGGAACGGACGGGCGGCGCGGAACGACGGGTGAAGCCTGGCGTTCGGGCGCCGCCGAGAGCTTGCGCGCCACGGACGCGGATGGCGCGGGGGACGGGCGCGACGAACCGAGCGGCAGCGAGCCCGAGCCGGACGGAGGCCGCGAGCCGGGATCTCCCGGGAGCGGGCCGCCGCGCTCGAGCCGATCGATGAGATCCGCGAGCGGCGTGAGCTTGCGCAGATGAATCCAGCGCAGCAGCGCCATCTCGAAGGTGTAGCGCGGCTCCGCGGCGCCGCGGATCTCGCTCTCGGCGCGCGCGAGCACGTCGAACGACCGCAGGAGGTCCTCGCGCGAGAACCGCGGCAGAAGCGCCTCGAGGCGCTCGCGGTCCGCATCGAGGGCGATCTCCGGGTCGCCGAAGCGCGCCGGGTCGATCGACAGTACCAGCAGGTCGCGCACGAGGCGCGACAGTTCGCGGCAGAGCAGCGCAGGTCGTATCCGGCTTCGACGGCCCGGCCCGCCAGCTCGAAGGCCGCCGCCCCGTTCTCGTCCGCGACGGCCGTCAGCACGTCGAACAGCAGGTCGCGCCCGACGAGACCCAGCACCGTCGCGACGTCCTCCGCGGTGACCGTGGTGCCCGCGAACGCGATGACCTGGTCGAGGGCCGTTTCGGCGTCGCGCATGCTGCCTTCGGCCGAGCGCGCCACGAGGGCGATGGCCTCGGGCGAGGCGCCGATGCCGTCCGCCTTCGCGATCTTCGTCAACTGCTCGGCGATGGCCGCGCTCGAGATCGTCTTGAACTCGAAGACCTGGGACCGCGACAGGATCGTCTCGGGGATCTTGTCGGGCGCGGTCGTGGCCATGATGAAGGCCACGTGCGGCGGCGGCTCCTCGATCGACTTCAGCAGGGCGTTGAACGACGCGCCCGACAACTGGTGGACCTCGTCGATGATGAAGACCTTGTACCGGTCCCGGGCCGGCAGGATCGCCAGGCCCGAGATGATGACTTCGCGGACGTTGTCGATGCCCGTGTTCGACGCCGCGTCGATCTCGAGGACGTCCATGTCGCGGCCGTCGGCGATCTCGCGGCAGGCGTCGCACGCGCCGCAGGGGTCTGGCGTCGGCCCCGTGTCGCAGTTCAGCATCCGCGCGAGGATGCGGGCGGTCGTCGTCTTGCCGACGCCGCGCGGGCCGGCAAACACGAAGGCCTGGGCGATGCGCCCGCTCGCGACGGCGTTGCGGAGCGTCTGGGTGACGGCGCGCTGGCCGACGACCTCGTCGAGTTTCTGCGGCCGCCAGCGGCGGGCAATCACGGTGTAGGACATCGCGGACGTCAGAAGACAGGAGACAGGAGTCAGTAGTCAGTAGACATGCAGCCAGTAGACAGCAGCCAGTAGGCAGCGGCCACCAGCCTGCCACTCACCGGCACGAGGTCGCCCGGCCAAGGGAAACCCGGCTGGTCGCGGATCCCACTGCGGCCCGGGTTGTCCTGCGGCACATCACAGGGTCCGCTTAGTGCTGCTGCCTTCCGGCCCTGACACAGTTCACAGGCTGAGATTGCACAGGGTCCGGGCCGCAGTGCGATCCACGACCGTCCCTGTCGAGTGTACTACAGCGCCTTCCGGGGTCAGGTCTCAAAACCCGACATTCTGCCGGGTTTTGAGACCTGACCCCGCCAGCCTGACCCCGCCGGGGCGGGAAACCGGTAGCATCTACCCAACCGAGGCAATGGGCGGAGTGTCTACTGTGGGTGTGAGCGACCCGGAGCTGGTCGAGCGGGCCCGGCGGGGCGATGATGCCGCGTTCGGGACGCTGGTGGATCGGCATCGGGTCCCGGTCTTCCGGGCCGCGCTGGCGGCGCTGGGATCCCCGGAGGACGCCGAAGAGGTGGCGCAGGAGGCGTTCGTGGCGGCATATAGCCACTTGCAGGACTACCGCGGAGACGCCAGCTTCAAGACATGGCTGCTCGCGATCGCCTGGCGGAAGGCACTCACCCGCCGCAGGAGCGTGCGCGCGCTGGTCCGCCGGTTCGTCCAGCCTCCAGACACTGCCGAGTGGCAGGTGCCGTCTGGCGACCCGTCCCAGGAGCAGTCGGTGCTCGACGGCGAACTCCGCGAGCACGTTCGCCGGGAGATTGCCCGCCTCGCCCCGAAGTTGCGCGACGCGCTGCTCCTGGCGTCGGCGGGTGACCAGGACTACGCGGAGATCGCCGGCGTCCTCGGCATCCCGGTGGGAACGCTCAAGTGGCGCGTGAGCGAGGCGCGGAGGCAGCTCAAAGCGAGGCTCGCCGAGGTGGGGTACATACATGCCTGACGCGAGCCGGGATTCGGGGTTCGGGACTCGGGACTCGGGAC
Source organism: uncultured Acidobacteriota bacterium (assembly GCA_963809475.1). Taxonomy (GTDB): domain Bacteria; phylum Acidobacteriota; class Vicinamibacteria; order Vicinamibacterales; family JAKQTR01; genus JAKQTR01. The sequence continues at coordinate 664,060 of CAWEJS010000001.1, read as the reverse complement.
TCGGGACCCGAGATCCACGAGACGTCGGATTCGACCAACTGGATGCGGCGATTGATGCCGTCGCGCGGGAGATGACGGAGTCCGAGCCCTCCGCGGCACTGCGCGCGAGGGTTTTCGATGCGGTCGAGCAAGGCCGCCGGCACCACGCGCCTGTCGTTCCGCGGTGGGCCTGGACCGGGGCGGTTGCAGCCGCCGCGTTGGCCGTGGCAACAACGGTCTGGATCAACCGTCCGCTGCCGGCTCCAGAGGATGCCAGCACCCGGGCGGCCGAACAGCGCGCAGCCGTGCCGGTTCCGCAGGCGGCGGCGCAGACGGCGCCTGGCGGCCCAGGCACGGCCCGGGTGGTTGCGGACCGGCGAGGTCGCCCTGCCCCGAAAACGGCCGGCCGTGCTGCGGATGACTTCACCGCGCTCGTGCCGGCTCTCGCGGAAATCACGCCGCTCGCGTTCTCACAGGTCGAGCCGGCCCCGCTCGACGTTCGCGGCGTCGAGGTGACGCCGCTCGATATTGCACCGATCCCCGACATCCCGATCCTGGAGCCCGGTTCGACCGACCGACGATCGTCCGATCCGAACAAGGAGAGACAACCATGAAGGTCCGCTGGATCGTTCCGCTCACCGTCGTGCTGGCGTCGCTCGCTGCGAATGCGCCAGCGCAGTCCACCGGCACGGCGGCTCCCGTGCCACCCGCTGCGCCGCAGGCCGCTCAGGCGCCGCAGGCCGCTCAGGCCCCGCAGGCACCGCAACCTCCACAAGCGGCGCAGGCGCCTCGGGCTCCGCGGGCCCCTCGCGCCTCGACGGGCGAGGCGACAGCCCCGACGCCTGCTCCCGCGCCGGCAGCTCCCCGCAACAGGGGCCAGTTGGTGAATCTCCGCCTCGAGTTCACCGTCACCGACCAGATCGGGTCGGCGCCGCCCGTCAAGAAGACCATCACGATGAATGTGGCCGACGGCGAGACCGGTCGCATCCGCACCAATGCCGAGGTCTTTCGGAAGAATACGGCTCCCACGAATGTGCCCCTGTCGGTTGATGCCTTCCCGGAGATCGACGGCGGCAAGATCCGCCTGCGCGCGTCGCTCGAGTATCAACTGCTGAAGGACGCGCCCGAGCCTGACCTTCCGGCCGGCAAGACGTCCATCACGCAGAGCGTCACGGCGATCCTGAACGATGGCGTGTCCGCCGTGCTCAGCCAGTCTGCCGATCCCCTCACGGACCGGAAGGTGACGCTCGAGGTGAAGGCGACGATCATCAGGTAGTCAGGAGTGCGTTCGGCGCCCATGTCAGAACCGTGTCTGGTTTTGACAACCAAGGGGCCGGGCGCCGCTCGCCGACACCGGAGACCGATGATGGTGCGGCAGGCGGGGGCAGGCTCGACTGAATAGAACACCGGTTAAGAATTAGAGTGCAGAAAGGTCAACAAAGGGCTTGACCTGCACGACACCGAGGCGATAATCACCGGCATGAGGATTGCAGCTGCGAGACTGCGGCCGCCCGCCCCGTGACGACGCAACCCGGACCCCCCGAGGAAGAAACCGCCAACGCGGCCGCCAAGGGAACGCCTGCCCCGCCTCGCGTCTCATTCCCCATTGTCGGCATCGGAGCCTCCGCCGGCGGACTCGAGGCCCTGGAGCAGTTCCTGGGGCACGTGCCGGCAGGCAGCGGCGCGGCGTACGTCGTCGTCACGCACCTGGACCCCACGCGCAAGGGGATCATGCCCCAGTTGCTGCAGCGCGCCACCGGCATGCGAGTCTCCCAGGTCAAGGATCGCACCAGAGTCCTGCCGGACCGCGTGTATGTGATCCCGCCGAACAAGGACATGTCCATCCTGCAAGGGGTCCTGCACTTGTTCGAGCCGGCGGCGCCCCGCGGGCGGCGCCTGCCGATTGACTTCTTCCTCCGCTCTCTGGCCCAGGATCAGCATGAGCACAGCGTCGGGGTGATTCTCTCCGGGATGGGTTCCGACGGCACGCTGGGCCTGCGCGCCATCAAGGAAGTGGCGGGCGTGGTGCTGGTCCAGGACCCGGCGACAGCCAAGTTCGACAGCATGCCGCGCAGCGCGATTGAGGCCGGGCTGGCGGACGTCGTGGCGCCGGTGGAAGAGCTGCCTGGGAGGATGATCGTCTGTCTGCAGCGCACTCCACGGATCGGCCGGACGGAAGGGGTGCTGGAAGACAGGACGCAGAACGCCCTGGAGAAGGCGGTCATCCTGCTGCGCGCCCACACCGGTCACGACTTCTCCCTCTACAAGCGGAGCACCCTCCAGCGCCGGATCGAACGCCGCATGGGCGTTCACCAGATCGACAGGGCGGCCGCGTACATCCGCTACCTGCAGGAGAACTCGCAGGAACTGGATCTGCTGTTCAAGGAACTGTTGATCGGGGTGACAAGCTTCTTCCGCGATCCGGCGGCCTGGGTGCACTTGTGCGAGCAGGCCCTTCCCTCGCTGCTCGCGAGCCGATCGCCCGGCCAGACCCTGCGAGCGTGGGTGGCGGGCTGCTCCACCGGGGAAGAGGCCTATTCCCTGGCCATTGTGCTCAAGGAGGCGTTCGAGGCGCTCACTCCCAGGGGGCAGTTCACCGTTCAGATCTTTGCCACCGACCTGGACCGGGACGCTGTTGCCAAGGCCCGCGGGGGCCTCTTTCCGGAGAACATCGCCGCTGACGTGTCGCCGGAGCGGCTGGCCCGGTTCTTTGCAAAAGACGAACACGGCTACCGCCTGCGCAAGGAGATCCGGGAGATGGTGGTTCTTGCCCAGCAGAACCTCATCATGGATCCGCCCTTTACCAAGCTGGACCTCTTGAGCTGCCGCAACCTGCTGATCTACCTGACGTCGGAGATGCAGACGAAGCTGATGCCGGTGTTCCACTACGCGCTCAACCCCGGCGGCATTCTGTTCCTCGGCAGCGCGGAGACGATTGGCGGCTTCACCGACCTGTTCGCTCCCCTCAGCGGGAAGTTCAGGCTGTTTCGGCGGAAGGAAACCGGCGTGCGACGGGAGGCGATCGAGTTTCCCTCCCGCTTCACCGCGGCCCCGCCCCGCGGGCCGGAGCCCGATCCGGCAACGAATCCGCCGCTCAGTCTCCAGTCCATGGCGGACCAGCTGGTCCTGCGGCACCACGCCCCGCCGGCCGTGCTCGTCAACGACGAGGGCGACGTCCTGTACGTCAGCGGCCACACCGGCAAGTACCTGGAACCGGCCGCCGGCAAGGCCAACTGGAACCTTTTCGCCATGGCTCGCGAGGGTCTGCGGTACGAACTGCCCGGTGCCTGCGAGAAGGTGCACCGGGCGGGAGATACGGTGAAGCTCCCCGGACTCAAGGTCCAGACCGACGGCGCCGATCAGCTCGTGGATGTGACCGTCCAGCGACTCGACGAACCCGGGCCGCTGCACGGGTTGATGATGATCGTATTCACCGACGTGGCCGCGCCCGCGTCCGCCGAAGAGGCGATCCCGGCTCCCAGAGCGTACGCCCACGGCGGGCGCTTGGCGGAGCTGGAACACGAGTTGCTGCAGGTCCGCGCAGCGGGGAGGGCCAGCCACGAAGAGATGCAGATCTCGCAGGAGGAGCTCCGGTCCTCCAACGAGGAACTGCAGTCCACCAACGAAGAGCTGCAGTCCACCAACGAGGAGCTCACCACCTCGAAGGAGGAGATGCAGTCCATGAACGAGGAACTCCAGACGCTCAACGCCGAGTTGCTGGCCAAGCTGGACGATCTGTCGCGTGCCAGCGACGACTTGCAGAACCTGCTCAACAGCACGGACATTGCCACCGTGTTCCTGGACAGCGATCTCCATGTGCGGCGGTTCACTCCCCAGGCGACGAAGATCATCAAGCTCATCGCGGCCGACGTGGGCCGGCTCGTCACTGACCTGGTTTCGGACCTGACCGACCCGGCGCTGGCGGACGATGTGCGCCAGGTGCTGATGACGCTGGCTCCGACGGAAAAGCAGGTGACCGCGCGGGACGGCCGCTGGTTTGCCGTGCGCATCATGCCCTACCGCACGCTGGACAACCGGGTTGACGGCGTGGTCATCACGTTCGCGGACATCACCGTCGCCAAGACGCTCGAGGCGAGCCTGCGCGGCCAGCACGCCGGCCTGGAGAAACACGTCGCGGAACGGGACGCGGAGAGCGCGCGACGAACGCAGAACGGGGAGCCGAAGCAACTCGACCATCCGACCACGGATGACTGATCCCTAGCACCTCAAGCGAGGGGGCCACGCGATGCAGGAAAAGCCGAGTCGCTCACCTGACGCGACCGAACTGCGCCGTCACGCCGAAGAACGCCTGCAAGAGCAACGGGCGGGAATGGACCAGGCGCGGAAGGACGTCGACGCGCAGCGTCTCGTCCACGAACTGCAGGTCCACCAGATTGAGTTGGAGATCCAGAACGAAGCACTCCAGCTGGCCAGGGACGAAATGGAGGCGGCGCTGGAACGATACGCCGACCTCTACGATTTTGCCCCGGTGGGCTACCTGACCCTCGACCGCGAGGAGACGATTCACCAGGCCAACCTCGCCTGTGCCAGCCTGCTGGGGATCGAACGTTCCCGGCTGGTCCAGCGGCGTTTCGGGCTGTTCGTCTCCGCGAGCAACCGGAGCGCCTTCGCCGCCTTTCTCACGCGTGTCTTTGAAAGCGGCGTGAAGGAGTCCTGCGAGTTGACGCTCCTCAAGGAGGGCGGACTCCCCGTCGAGGCGCGGATCGAGGCGAGGGTGGCGCCGTCGGGGCAGGAGTGCCGCGCGGTGCTGGAGGACATGACCGAGCAGAAGCGGGCGGAGGAGGACCGCCTCATTCTGAACAAGCTGGAGTCCATGAGGATTCTGGCGGGAGGCCAGGAACACGATTTCAGTGATCTGCTGACCGTCATTCTCATGAACCTCGAGCTGGCGCAGGATCTCACTCCCTCCGGCGAGGTTCTGGCGCGTCGTCTGAAGGAAGCCGAGAGAGCCGGGTGGATGGCCCCCGGCTCGACGAAGCAGCTGATCACGTTCGCCAGCGGTGGCCAGCCGATCCGGAAGCTGGCCCACCTGGCCGGAGTGATCGAGGAAGCTGGCTGGCTGGCCGTGAGCGGTTCCCGGGTGCGGTGCGAGTGCTCCCTGGTGGAGGATCTCTGGCCGGCGGAGGTGGACGCCGTGCATATCGGCCAGGTCATCCAGAACATGGTCGTGAACGCGCGGGAAGCGATGCCTGACGGCGGAGTGGTATCTGTCCGGGCGGAGAATGTGGTGCTGGGATCCCATGAGCATCCTCCCCTGCCGCCGGGCGATTACGTGCGGGTGAGCATTGCCGACCACGGCGTTGGCATGACGAAGGAGGTCCAGTCGAAGATCTTCGATCCCTATTTCTCGACGAAGCAGAGAGGGGGTCAGAAGGGCATGGGACTGGGACTGACCATCTGCCATGCGGTCATGCAGAAGCATGGAGGGGCCATTGCCGTCGAATCAGAGCCGGGGGTTGGGACGACCTTCCGACTCCTCCTTCCCGCGTCCCGGACGTTGATCCAGGAGGAGAAGGCACCTGCGCCCGCGAGCCTGCCGCAGCCCGGGAGCATCCTGGTGATGGAAGACAATACGGCGGTGGGTGCGCTGGTTGGGAGTTCACTCCATCGGATGGGCCACGAGGTGAGACTGGTGGAGGATGGTAGGACGGCCATCGAGGTCTTCGAACGCGCGAAGAGCCTGGGGCGTCCCTTTGATCTGGTCATCCTGGACCTGACGGTTCGCGCTGGCGTTGGGGCCCGGGAGGTGATCAAGGCGCTGCTTGAGATCGACCCGGGCGTGAAGGCCATCGTCATGAGCGGAGACGTCGGCGACCCGGTGATTCTGGAGCCTGAACGTCACGGGTTCAAGAGCGTCCTGGAGAAACCGTTCTCGTCGGAGAAGCTGCGGGAGATCGTCGCCCGGGTCCTGGGGCCAGCCAGCGCGAAGCCGTGACCAGACGATCGTTGCCCAGCCACTGATGACTGCGCGCGGGGCGCGGTCCCGCCCGATCAGGCGACGGCTCGCACCCATACCTCCACCTGGTGCTCCAGGTGGTCGTCGACGAGGGGCACCGCCGTGCCGGCCTGGTCGCGGCCGTCCAGGCTGACACGCTGATCGCCGGTCGCGTGCGGCGTCTGGTGCACCGCGATGTGATAGACGGTCTCACGGTAGCGATAGTGCACGGTGAAAGCGTTCCAGTCCACCGGCAGGCACGGCTCGACCCGCAACCGGTCGCCTTCGACCCTCACGCCGAGCAGCGACTCGACGATGAGCCGGTACATCCAAGCCGCTGATCCCGTGTACCACGTCCAGCCGCCGCGCCCGACGTGCGGGGCGACCGCATAGACGTCGGCCGCTACGACGTACGGCTCAACCTTGTAAGTCTCGATCGCCGAGGGCGACGCGCCGTGGGCGATCGGGTTGATCAACCTCCACAGCTCCCACGTGCGTCGGGCGTCGCCGAGTTCGGCAAAGGCCATGGCCGCCCAGACCGCCGCGTGCGTGTACTGTCCCCCGTTCTCCCGCACGCCCGGTACGTAGCCCTTGATGTACCCGGGGTCGAGTTCGGAGGTGTCGAACGGCGGGTCGAGCAGTCGGACGAGCCCGCCCTCCCGTCGAACCAGCCTGGCATCCACGGCGTCCATCGCGGCACGGGCGCGCGTCGGATCGGCAGCCCCGGAGAGGACGGACCAGCTCTGCGCAATCGAGTCGATCTGGCACTCGGCGTTGCTCGACGAGCCGAGCGGCGACCCGTCGTCGAAATAGGCGCGCCGGTACCACGACCCGTCCCACCCCGCCTCCTCGAGGCGCAGCCGCAAGTCCGCCGCCTCCGACAGGCAGCGATCCGCGAAGGCGGGATCGCCGTGCCGCCGGGCGAGATCGGCAAACGGCATCAGCACGGAGTAGAGGAAGAAGCCCAGCCAGACGCTCTCGCCGCGCCCGGCCGCGCCGACCAGGTTCATGCCGTCATTCCAGTCTCCGGAGCCCATGAGAGGCAGGCCGTGGGCGCCGAACCGCAGGCCCCTCATGATTGCGCGCACGCAGTGTCCGTAGAGGCTCGCGCGGTCCATGGACGTGCCGGGCAGGTCGTAATAGGAATCTTCTTCCGGGTTCACGGCGCGGCCCTCAATGAAGGGGGTCGTTTCATTGAGCACCCCGGTGTCGCCGGTGACTGTGACGTAGCGGCAGGTTGCCGTCGGCAGCCAGAGGTAGTCGTCCGAGCAGTGGGTCCGAACGCCCCGGCCCGCCGGAGGATGCCACCAGTGCTGGACGTCGCCTTCTGGAAACTGCCGCGATGCGCACAACAGCAGGTGCTGGCGGACGAGCGGCGCCTCCGCGTGGACGAGCGCCATCACGTCCTGCAACTGGTCACGGAACCCGAACGCGCCCCCCGACTGGTATGCACCGCTGCGTCCCCACAGGCGGCAAGAAATCGCCTGATAAAGCAGCCATCCGTTCGCCAGCGTATTGAGCGCCTTGTCAGGCGTGTCCACGTTGATCACACCCAGCGTATGGCTCCAGTACTGCCAGACGGCTTCGAGCGAGCGGCGCGCGGCAGAAGCACCGCGGACGCCGCCGAGCAGCCCCGCCGCCTCGTCGCGGTCGCGTCCTGCGCCGAGCCTGAAGACAATTTCGCGCTCTGCCCCGGCGTCCAGCGCGAAGGCCACCTGAATCGCCGCGCAGGGATCCAGCGCGCCTCCCGTGCGACCGGACAAGGTCGACCGCAGCATCGCGGCCGGCGTCCTGAGCGTGCCGTTGCGGCCGATGAACTCCATGCGGTCGCCAGAGACGCTGCGGCTCGCGTCGTCCACATGGAAGAAGGCCGCGCGCCCTGCGAATGCGGAGTTGTAGGCGTTTGCGGCGAATACTGCACCCGTGTCAGGGTCGATCGTGGTGACCACGTGCGGGGCCGCCTTCCCGCGGAGGTCACCGAGCACCCACTCGACGTAGCCCGTGGCGGAGAGGCGGCGCGATCGGCCGGAGGCGTTGCGGATCTTGAGTACCGACCACTTCAGAGGAGCGGCCGGATCGACGTACACCCACAGTTCCGACGCAATGCCGTCCTCGGTGTGTTCGAACACGCTGTAGCCGAATCCATGCCGGCTCATGTAGGGGCTTTCGCTGCCAGCCGGCATTGGCGTGGGCGACCAGAAGCGGCCGTTCTCCTCGTCGCGAAGGTAGAAGGCCTCCCCGCCGGCATCGGTCACGGGGTCGTTGTTCCAGGGCGTCAGGCGGAACTCGTGGGCGTTCTCGGCCCAGCTGTACGCCGAGCCGCTCTCGGAGATGACGGTGCCGAAGCCTGGGTTCGCCAGGACGTTCACCCAGGGCGCCGGCGTCACGGAGCCCGGGCTGGTCGTGACGATGTACTCGTGGCCGTCCGGGGTGAAGCCGCCCCGCCCGTTGAAGTACATCAGGTCGTCGCGAGGCGGAGCGACCGGCCCGAGAGCCGGCGCGCGGTGGGCCCGGGTGGGCGCGAACCGCGCGGGGAGCGGCTCCACCGAGCGTCCGCCGATCTGCTCCGCCAGCCGGCCGCGGCCGTCAGTGATGACGGCCCTGGCGACCGACTGGAACAGCGTCCGGTCCTCGACCGAGATTTGCTCGGCGGGGCGGACGAAGATCGCGCCCGGGCGGTCCGGCGCATTCGTCTCGACGCCAGCCGCGATGAGGCCGATGATCTGATCCTGGAGCACCTGGCGGTAGCCGGCGCGGTCCTCGTTCCAGATCACGAGATCCACCGCCAGCCCCTTCAGGCGCCAGTAGGCGTGGGCCTGCACGAGCTGGCGCACCAGCTCGATGTTGGCCGCGTCGCCAATCTGCAGCAGCACGATCGGCAGATCGCCGGACACCGAGTAGCCCCACAGCCCGGACTGCCCGCGCCGGTTCCTGGCGAGGACGGCTGGATCGGCGCGCAACGCCGGATTCGCGTAGATGATAGACCCGGCCAGGCGGCAGTAGAGTTGCGCGTCGGACTCGCTGACGTCCAACTGCCGCAGGACGACCTGAGCGTGCGTCGACGCCAGCGCGAACACGCGGTTGGCGAGCCGGCGGTCCTGGTACTTGCCCACGAGACCGAGGCAGGCAGCGCGGGCATCGGCCACGCCCGACACGATGTCGATCGTGATTGTCTCGTCCGGGTCGAGCACGTACCGGCCGCGGATCGCGACAATCGGGTCGAGCACTGAACCCGCGGTTCCGGAGAGCGGCCCGGGTTCGCGCATCGCGCGCGGGTCGGCGGGGGTCCGCCCTCGGCCAAGGAAGCGGAGCCGATCGGTCTCGTACGAGAGGGCGTTGCCGGCAGACGATCCGTGCGCCGCCATGAGATGGAACATCCAGGGGGACGACTCACCGCGCGAGCGCGGGCGCCTCGTGCAGAGGAGCGCGCGCTGGCCCGGGACGATCTCGGTCTGGACGAAGAGGTTGCTGAACGCCGGGTGCAGCGCGTCGGCGGCGGGGGCGGCCAGTGCCACCTCCGCGTAGCTCGTCACCTCGATCGTCCGGCGCGTGCGGCCGCCATTGGTCAGGCGCAGCCGGCGCAGCTCGACATCGTCCTCGGGCGACACGGCGATCTCGGTGTAGCTCTCGATCTGGCGCGTCCTGCTGCGGAACTCCGCGCGGGCCTCGGAGAACACCACCTCGAACCGGTCGGAGGGCTGCGCCGTCGGCTGGTGCGTCGCGGACCAGAAGGCGCCGGTCGCGACGTCCCGGATGTAGCAGAACGTGCCCCAGTTGTCCGAGGCGGCATCTTCGCGCCAGCGGGTGACGGCGAGGTCCTTCCAGCGGCTGTACCCGCCGCCCGCGTTGGTGACCATGACGTGGTACCTGCCGTTCGACAGGAGTTGCACCTCCGGCGTGGGCGTGTCGGGCCCGCTGAACGAGCGGACCGCGATCTCCGCCTCGGTCGGCGCCGTGCGGGCGTCCGACGCGGAGGTGGCCGGCACGTAGAACGCGCTCGCACGCGGAATCCGCTCCTGGAGGAGCAGCGCGGTCGCCTGGAACGCCGGGTCGGACGCGAAGCGCTGCTGCATCCGGCCGCCGAGGAGGACCTGCGCCAGCGACAGGAACGTCATCCCCTGGTGGTGCGTCATGTAGGAGCGAACGACGGCGTGCGAATGACCGCGCGGCAGGCGCGCCGGCGTGTAGTCGATGGCCTCGAAGAAGCCAACATCCCCCTCGAAGCCTTCTGCCGCAAGCCGCTGCAGGTTGGCGCACGCGTCCTCGGGCGACACCATCAGCGCGAGGGCTGACGCGTAGGGCGCGACCACGAGGTCGTCCGCGAGTCCCCGCTTGAGGCCGAGACCGGGCACGCCGAACGCGCGGTACTGGTACGTGAGCCGCCCGTCGAGCAGGTTGTACCCCGATTCTGAAATGCCCCAGGGCACCCCGCGATGCCTGCCGTACTCGATCTGCCGCCTGACCGCCGCCCTGCACGTCTGGTCGAGCAGCGTGCCGTCGTAGCCCGGCATCACGACGAGCGGCATCAGGTACTCGAACATCGAGCCGCTCCACGACAGCAGCACCGGCTCGCCCGCGGCCGTCGTGAGCAGGCGGCCGAGCGCGAACCAGCTCTCCTGAGGCAGCTGTCCCTGCGCGATGGCGACGAACGTGCAGAGCCGGGCCTCGGATGCGAGCAAGTCGTAATAGCCGTCATCGCGACGGCGCTCGGCGACGTTGTAGCCGATCGACAGGAGATGGCGGGTCCGCTCGAGCAGGAAGCCCCACTCCATGTCGGCCAGGTCGAGCGCCTGGGCCGCGAGGCGGCCAATCGCCTCGATCCGTTCCCGTGCGCGGTCGCCCCACTCGCCGTCGAGCCCCGCCAGTTCACGGAGCGTCGGGATCGATGTGAACCCGGGAGCGCGCTCCTGCGGCGCGGCGGAAGCCGGGGGCGACGTCCACGGGGCCAGGCGCGCGAGATCGTCACGGGCGTCCCGGCACTGGTCGGCGAGCGCAGACGTCCAGCGGGATGCCTCGCGCCCGGTTTCCGCGGCGACGGCCGTGGCCAGGATGCGGCTCTCCGTGACGAGGCGCTCGAGGACCAGAAGGGTGGCCGCGACCGTCGCCGGCGGGGATTCGCACGCCGCGTCGACCGACTGCCGCAGCCGCGTCATGGCGGCCGCCGACGCGCCCCGGGTCGGGTCGGTCGCGAGTTCGATTGTGTCGCGCAACGCGAGGAACGTGCGTGCCGGCAGGATTGGATCATCGGGAAGCGCGAGCAGACCCGGCCTCAGCGTCAGAAGATGGCCGGCCAGGTTGCCGCTGTCCACCGTGGAGACGAACCGCGGCTCGAGCGGCGCGAGCGACTGGGTGTTGTACCAGTTGAAGAAGTGCCCGCGGTGGCGATCCATCGCCGACATGGCCTTGAATGCGCGCGCCGTGCGGTCCACGAGCCGGCCCGCCGAGATGTAGCCGAAGTCATAGGCCGACAGGTTCGCGAGCAGCGCCAGTCCCATGTTGGTCGGCGACGTGCGATGCGCCACCCCGGTCGCGGGCGATTCCTGGTAGTTGTCCGGCGGGAGCCAGTGATCGTCGGGCCCGACGTAGGTGTCGAAGAACCCCCAGGTCTTGCGGGCCATGCCCCGGAGGAAACGTAACTGGCCCGTTGTGAGCCGTGCGCCGCGCCGCGTCAGCGGACGGCTGAGTTGCCAGGTGATGACGGGGGCCGCGAACCAGAGGAGCAGGACGGGAGCGGCGGCGGCAAGGCCCGACGGACGGGCCAGCGACAGATACGCGCCGGCGGCGGCGGCAAGCGCGGGGGCAATCCACATCATCCCAAAGGCACCGGCCAGGCCCGGCCGGACGGGGTGCCTGCGATCGGCTGATGGCGTCCACTCGAGGAGGTGTCTGCGCGTGACGAGCGTCCGCGCCATCGTGCGGAGCGCGGCGTCGAGGCTGAAGAACGCCTCGTACGGGAGGCACGCGAGCGTCAGCAGCGCTTGCGCGACCTGGCGCCCGGCCGCACGCGCGCCGGCCGTCAGGTGCTGGGTGAGCAGGACGTCAGCCGGCTTCTGCAGGAGGCCCGGGAGCGACGGGACCAGGGCGGGGAGCAGCAGGCAGCCCAACCCGGCCAGCGTCCATCCCCAGACGGGCGACAGCACGGCCCACGCGACGAGGAGCAGGCCCACGAGGGCGGCGGGCGTGAGGCTGCGCCGGAGGTTGTCGAAAAGCTTCCAACGGCCGAGCGCAGGGAGCGGGTTCCGGCTGCGCCGTCCGTCGCGACCGGGAGCACCCGGCAGCACCCAGCGCCACAATTGCCAGTCGCCGCGGATCCAGCGATAGCGCCGCCGCACGTCTTCGTCATACCGGGACGGGTACTCTTCGTACACCTGCACGTCGGTCAATAGCCCGGCGCGCGCGTAGCATCCTTCGAGCAGGTCGTGGCTGAGGATCCGGTTCTCTGGGAAGCGGCTTCCCACCGCCAGGTCGAACGCGTCGACATCGTAGATTCCCTTGCCGATGAACGAGCCTTCGCCGAACAGGTCCTGGTAGACGTCCGACACAACGCGGGTATAGGGATCGACGCCTGGCTCGCTCGCCCACAACCGCGCGTACCGGGACCGGTTCGCGCCGGGGAGGCTGACGGCCACGCGCGGCTGCAGGATGCCGTACCCGTCCGTCACGCGCTGTCTGGTCTCGTCGTACCGCGCCCGGTTGAGCGGGTGCATCATCGCGCCGACAAGCTGCCGGGCTGCGTCTCGCGGCAACTGCGTGTCGGCGTCAAGCGTGATGACGTACTTCACGTGCTGGAGAACTCCGGTGTCCCCGACGACGCGCGAGAAGGAGCCGTTCGAGCGGCCGCGGAGCAGCGCGTTCAGGTCGGCCAGCTTCCCGCGCTTGCGCTCGTATCCCATCCAGACGCGCTCCTCGGGGTTCCAGCGGCGCGGGCGGTGAAACAGGAAGAACGAATGCCCATACTTGACATTGAGGTCGTTGATCCGCTGCTCGGCGAGACCCACGAGGGCCTCGTCCTCCGGAAGGGTCTCCTGCGGCGCATCGGCCAGGTCCGTCAGGAGGCCGAAGGCGACGTGGGTGTCCCGGTTGCCGAGGAAGCGCACCTCCAGCGCCTCGACCAGGTGCTCCACGGTCTGCGCGCTCGTGATCAACGTCGGGACGACAACCAGGGTCCGGCCGGCCGGGAGGATGCCTTCCGACAGGTCTATCTTCGGCAGGGCACGGGGCGTCGCCACCCGGGACACCAGGGTGTTCACGAGGGCGACGGCGACCTGGCTGGCGCACAGCAGCAGGAGGATTCCGAGGAGCCCGAGGAGCCAGCCGTCCGTGCCCACCCCTCGCGCTCCCGCGAGCAGGAATGCCATGGGCAGCACCGTGAGAGCGACGATGCTCCCGAGATAGAGCGCCAGCGGGTGGCGGAGGCACGCGCGCCGCACGGTCTCCGCGGCGGAGGAGCGGGTACGCACTGTTCGTTCGAGCTGCGAGAGCCCTTTGTCGACAAGGAAGTAGCCGACGTGCGTCGTCCTGGCATCCGGACCGTCGGTCGCGGCCCGCTCCCGGGCGAGGTCGATCGCGAGCCTGGCCACGTCACCTTCCGTCCGGCTGCTCCGCCTGGCCGTCGCCTCCACGACGTGGCGATACTGGTCTCGCGTGGCGAAGTCCATCCGGGCGTACACGCCGGCCGGATCGTCCCGCAGGGTCCGCTCCACGCCGCTTCTCGCCTCGACGAAGTCGCGCCAGTCGGCGGACCCGAGGAACCTCAGGCTGCCGATGCTGTTCTTGATCGAGACCTGATCGGCGGCCTGGTGCTGGTTCTCCGATTGCACCAGTTGCTCGATCGTGAGGCCGTCCTCGGACAACCGCTGTTCGATCCACGTGAGCGGCAGGGCCAGCGCCAGGCTCTTGCCCTGCAGGCGGCGGGCGAACTCGGCGACGAACGATCCGACCATTGGCGGTTCCGACCGCGCCATGTCGGCGATCGACAGGATGAGGCTCTTCGGGTCCTTCTCCGCGATCGCCGTCATCTGGTCCGCCCAGTAGTCGGCGTGGTTCCGATCCACGCGGTCGGCCCCGATTCGGGCTGCCACGCGGCGGAGGTTCTCGATCAGGGCCAGCCGCAGCATGATCGGGATGGCCCACAGCTCGCCGATCGTGAGCGGCGTCACCAGCTGGTAGGCTGAGACGAAGTCGCCGAGGCCGTCGGTGTCCAGGTGGCCATCGCCGTGCGCGATCGTCTCGAGGGCGATGTCGTAGACTCGGGGCACGCCGGCCGACGGGCCGTCGGCCAGGCGCGGCAGTTCCCGGCTGTAGCGCGCCGGGAGGTGCCGCCGCGCCGTGCGAATCTGTTCCTCGATCAGGTAGAAGTTGTCGAGCAGCCACTCCCCGGCCGGCGTGACGCGGCGGTCGCCGTTCACCGCCTCCGTCAACAGCGCCCGGACGGCCGCGAGCAGGGTCTCGTTCTGCGCGAGGCGCGTCAGGAGCCGGTCCGAGCCGCGCGACGGGCTCAGATGGTGCGAGGCGGCCAACACCTGTCCATGCCGCGCCATCTGCTCGCGGCTGAACAGCTCCGCGCGCAACGGCGGTTCCTCGCCGGCGAAAGCCGTCGAAAAGACCGGCCGTCGGGCGATCGCGTCGCGCAGGGAGGCGACCGGGTCACGAATGATCTTCTGGCTGATCTCCAACGGATCCCATTCTGGGGGCAGGCGTTGTCCGCTGCTGTTCCAATGTGAACACGCGGGTGCCCGCCGACGCGCGGCGCCCCTCCCGGTCTCTAGTCGTGAAGCACGACGCTCAGGAGGGAGCTGTTGACCGTGATTCCAGCGCCGCCGTCTTCGATGAAGCCCAGGCGCTTGAACTTCTTCAGGAGGACATCCACCAGCGGACCCGCCGTGCCAACCATGCCGGCGAGCGTCGCCTGCGACAGCCCGGGCAGAACCCGGCGCGGTTTGTCGTCCGTGCCGTAGCGGGCAAGGCGCAGAAGGGCTCGGGCGAGCCGTTTCTCATTGGAGCTGAAGAGCTGATCGAGCAGATCCTCCTCGACGCGGATGTTCCTGCTGAGCATGTACGCGATGAAGCGGTCCGACAGCGCGTGTTCTGCGTGGAGGACCCGGATCATCTCGGCCTTGCTGATCACGAGGGCTGTCGTCGGCGTGAGCGCCGTCGCGGTCGCGCGTCGGACGGACTGCCCCGCCAGGCTTCCCTCGCCACAGAAGTCGCCCGGTCCGAGCATCGCCACGATGACCTCGCGGCCGGCGGGGGAAACGGCCGACAGCTTCACCCCACCCGTCTGGATGTAGATGACACTGTCACCCGCCTCGCCTTGCGAGAAGATCGTCTCCGATCGGCCATACGCGACGATCTCTCTCGCCACGCCGGCCGATTCCAGAAACGTCTGCACATCGAACGTGGTCATGGCCGCTCGTGCTCCTGGACTCCCGATGGGGACGATCGCACGGGTCCGCGCGCCGCGATGTTCAGATCCCGTGTCCCCACCGTGCTCCGCGAATCCGACCCCGGGCGCGCCCGTCTCGCACGCCAGCCGTGGGAACCGGTCGGCGAAGCCCGTCGACGCCCGCGGGGGCGCCGTTCGGGAATCGCCAATCGCACGGAAGCCGGGCTCGTTGCCGGGCGCACGCATTCGGAATCAGTTGCTGACGAGGATGACGATGATGATCAGCAGCAGCAGCGTCGTGGTGCCGATGATGATCGTCCCACTCCCACCCGCCAACTGCGCCTCGGCCGCGCGCGCCTGTCCGGCCAGGCTCGCCAGTTCCGCGCTGTCGAGCGTGGACACGGCGGCTTCGGCGCGCGTCACGCTCAGCCCGAGGCTGTCGGCCAGGTCACGAACCTGCGAGTGCTGCAACACGCCGAGCACGGCGGCCCGATTCTGCTGATCGGTCAGCGCCTGTTGGGCGATCGCCTGGCGCATGGACGTGGGATCGACAACGTGGCGCTGCTGCGCCATGGCTGACGAGCTCCACAGGAGCGAGGATACGACGAGGGCCGCGATTGTTCGGAAACGCATACACACCTCCAAGAAGACGAACCGCCAGGTTGTCGAACCCGATGTCAGTCAGCATAGCGAGCCCGACCGCGCCACGCTGTCCCAAACAGCACAGGAGATCGGGGCTTACCGGGGCCACGCGCCGCCCCAACTGGCCGAGAGCGTGGTGCCCCCGCCGCGAAGGCCGCGCGCGACGTCGATCCGGATGACGCCGCTGTGACCTGGCGCGCGCACGCGCACGCCGACCCCGGCATCGATGTACAGCGGCGACGGACCGAGGCCGTTCAGCCGTCGCCACGCCCGCGCGGTGTCCACGAACGCGGCGATCGAGAGACCGCCGTCCGGCACGCGGCGCACGGGCCGCACGTATTCGAGCGAGCCGCGCGCCAGTTGGCGGCCGAAGACCGGGCCGGTCAACACGCCGCCGCTGAGGAGCGGATGGGCACGGAGCAGCCCGCCGCGCCCCTGGCCGGTGCCCGCGCCTTGCCACAGCGCGAGCGGCGCCGCGCGGCTCGTGACCCCGATCTCGGTCATGGCGGACCAGCACGGAACCTCCGCGTCGTCCGTCGAACGCCACGCCGCAAGCAGGCCGCCGGTACCGAATCGAGCACCGCCGCCGACGGGCGCCCACCATCCTCCGGATGTCTCCAAGGCGAGGCGGTCGCCCGCCAGGCGAAGGCCGATCGTGCTCTCCACCGCCAGATAATCGCGCGTGCCCGAGCGGCTCTGATCGAGCTCGCCATAGGCGCGCAAGCGGTCGAAGGCGACGCCGGTCTGCCACCGGATCCGATTGGTCAGCCAATCGCCGAGTTGCACGCCGATTCGCCGGCGCTCCTCACGCATGGGCGTGGCACCACCGGATGACGCCGTCGCACGGTATGACTGCCGCTCCCACGACCCGTCGAAGGAGACGATGCCGGGAAGCCCCCGAGGGGATGGATACGCCAGCCCGAGCGCCACACGCGGCCGCCCGGCCGACCACCGCCACGCCGCGCTCGCCTGTTCACCGGCCCCCAAGGGCCCGGCCACGTCGGCGCGCAGTTCGTGCAGCACGAGCGCGCGCGCGCCGATTGTCGCAAGCGCAGACCACCCCCTCGGCATCACCTTGCGCTCGTCGATGAAGATGTCGAGCCTGGCGAGCCCGCCATCGATGGGTTCGTACCGGATCCGCGCGTTCGAGGCGACCGGCAGGTCACGCAGCCGGCGCAGCGCCCGCCCATACGCTCCAGGCGTCAGCACCTGCCGCGGTTGCAGCCCGGCGGCCCGGACGACCACCGGTTGCCGCGTCCGCTCCGCGCCGCGGATGTCGATCGTGTCGAGGCGCGGCTCGCCCGTGCGGTTCCAGGCGTCGAGCGCCTTCATCACGTCGCCCATCAGGTATTGACTGGTGGCGGCGAGTTGCCACGCGTACGCATCGTCCGGCGCGAGACGAGCGGCGGAAAGCGCCAGGTCCCGCGCCTCTGACCAGCGTGACTGCGAGAACCGCAACCCCGCCAGCTCCCGCCACGAGGCCGGATCGTCCGGGCACAGGCCCGTGGCGGCGGCCAGCCCTTGCTCGGCCCCCTCGGGGTCGCCGCCGAGCGCCATCTGCACGCTGCGCTCAACCAGGGCAGCACAGGGTGTCTGGCTGGAGCTGACGGCAAGATCCGGCGACGCCGGCGTGGCCGGCGCCGCGCCGCCGCCGGGCCGGACTCCGCCGGGCGGGAGCACCAGCATCGCCCACCGCCCGGTGGCATTCCACGCGCGATCGAACTCGGCCCAGCGCAGCACCCGGTAGGGCGCACGTGCTGGATCGTGCAGCACCACCTCCGCGTCGGTGCCGCCGACGATCACGACGTAGTGGTAGGTGCGGGGTCCGACCTCGATGAGCACGACGAGGGGCCGGCCGCGGTCAATCTCCGCCCGGATCCGTTCGTGGCCGGTGCCCTCACCCGCGGGCACGACAAGCGCCTGCCAGCCCCTGGTGCGAACCGCCGATGCCAGGGCGCCCGTGAGAATCCCGCCATCACCCGCGGTGACCAGTTGCGCGAAGTCCTGAGGGAACACACTGCGCTCGCCCCAGTAACGCAAGACCATCGCGACGGCGGCCCCCCCGCACAGTTCGGGAGTCTGAGACACGTACGGCACGTCGAGCAACGCGTGGACGCTGGACTGCCCCGGCGCGCCGGCAGCCACTCCGCGGCCGGCCGCGGAAAGCATCGCGCCTGCAAGCAGGGCGGCGACGGCGCGTTCGATCGAAGTCATCTTCCCCATCGTCTGGTGCGGATCGCCCCGTCACGCATCGGCGCCAGGGGCGCTACTTCTTTCCGCTGATCAGGATTCCGCCGCCCACGACGGCCAGGACAATCCCCGCCCACACCGGCACGTTCACCCGCTGCTTCTCGTTGAAAGAGAACTCCAGGGGGCCCACCTTGGCGTCGTGGGTGTTCTTGGTGTAGCTGAACCCGCCGTACGCGAGAGCCAGGATCCCGGCGGCCAGGACCACGATTCCGATCATTCGCATGTCAGCCTCCCCGTTACCTTACCTGCGCCTGGAGAACAGGTGCAGGAGCGCCACGAAGAGCGCGGCGCCGATGATCGACCACAGCACCGGGAAGGGATGCCCGCTGATGTGGACGGTGAAGGGCTCCGGCAGCTTGAGCTGCGCCGCGATCCAGGGCCCGATGAGGGCGCCGATGAACCCGAGAGCCGTGGACACGATGAGCCCGCCTCGGGCCCCACCGGCGATCGCTTTGCCGATGGCGCCGCAGACGGCTGCGATGACGACGAGGAGGATGAGCCCCGACAGTGTGTAGTCCATAACCGCTGGTCCTTTCGCCTGCATGTCGACGCGACGGCCGACGATCGCGAGAACGGCACCAAGGTATCAGGCAGGGATCCGGGCGTCTGTTCAAGAACGCACAGTCGGGGGCCGTCGCGCGAGCGTGTTCAAGAGTGAACAGACGCCCGCCATCGCCTCCGGCATGCTGGAGACGCCACGAAGAGAGAGGACACAGCACGTGCTGTCAGAACGGTGATGACCCTGTTGGACGGGGCGACGTCGCCCGGTCAGGTACGCGGGCGGATGCGGGCCCTCTGTGCGCGCCTGCGCGTCACCCGGCGGCTGGCCGCGCGACTGAAGACGGTGCGCCGGCGCAGGGCGGTGCTCCTGGCCGTGGCGCTGCTTCCGGTGGTACTGATCCTGTCCCCGGCGGCGTGGCTGGTCTACCACGTCTACTTCGACCGCACCGGCATGCCCGACCTCGAGTCGTTCATCCGGTTCGAGCCTCCCACGACCGGCGTCGTCCGCGACGCGCACGGCGCAGTGCTGATCGAACTGGCCCGGGAGTACCGCCGGGTCGTGACCTACGACGAGGTGCCTCTCGTCCTGCGCCAGGCCATCATGGCCGCCGAGGACAACCGCTTCTTCGACCATTCCGGCGTGGATTACCGCGCGCTGCCGCGGGTCGTCCAGAAGACAGCGGTGCGCTCACTGGCTGAATGGTGGAAAGGTGGGCACGGGCTGCGGCTGCTCCTGCCGCAAGGGGGTTCGACGCTCACCCAGCAACTCGCCAGCGGCTACTTCCTCCAGGACATGATGAGCCGCACCGATCGCGATGCGCGCTTCCATACGGGTCTGGCCCCGCCCCGGCTCCTCTCCGTGGTCCTGGGCGCCTCCGCCGTGAACAAACTCCTCCGGAAAACGGAGAAGGTGCGCCTGACGCTCTGGCTCGAGGAGGAGATGCGCCGACGGTACGGATCGAAGCAGCAGGCCAAGCGGGAGATCTTCGCGCGCTACGCCAGCTTCATCTACCTGGGCAACGGCCGCTACGGTTTTGCCGCAGCCTCCGAGTACTACTTCGGCAAGAGCTTGTCGAGCTACACCGCCGACGACGCCGGCAACGCAGCGCTCCTGGCTGCGATCAGCAAAGCGCCACGGGACTACGCCCCCGCGCCCGGCAACCGGCGGCCGACGATTCGCCGCAACCAGATTCTCGCTCTGATGGTGCGCAACGGGTACATTCCCGAGAGCCTCGCGAAGCGATGCCAGGGCGAGCCGATCCGCGTGGCCCTGCGCAGCCCCGTCAAGACCGACTCTCCGGCGGCGATCCAGCATATTCTCGACGAACTGACCCAGCGTGGCGGGAGTCGTTTTGGCGTCGAAGACCTGTTCCAGGGGCGGATCGTGGTTCGCTCAACGGTCGACGCGCGGGTGCAGACGATCGTGAACGAAGCCCTCGAGCGCGGTCTGGCGCAGTACGAGAAGCGGCACCCAAGGATGAAGGGATCGATCCAGGGCTCGGTGGTCGTGCTCGGCAACGCGGACGCGGCGATCCTGGCGGAGGCGGGCGGACGGCAGGTCTACCGCGATCGCGACACCCGCTACTCCGACTACAACCGCGCCACGGCCTCGTTGCGCCAGCCGGGCTCCGCGATGAAGCCGCTGGTGTATCTGGCCGCATTCGAGTCGGGCATGGGACTCGACACGACGGTGCCGGACGAGCCCATCGAGGTGCCGCTCGGGAGCGGCGGCGGCACCAAGTGGATCGCCAACTACGACAACCAGTTCAAGGGCCCGATACCGGTGCGCCAGGCCCTGGCCGAATCACGCAACACCGTGGCCGTCTGGATCACGCGTGAGATCGGCGTGAACACCGTGATCCGGACGGCCCACCAGATGGGGATCCGCACCCCGCTGCAGCCCTACATCAGCACGGCGCTCGGGGCATCGGAAGTGCGCCTGGTGGAATTGGCGGACGCCTATCGCGCCATCGCGTCCGGCGTCCTCGCGGAACCGTACGTCGTCGATCGCGTGAGCGACGATTCCGGCAACGGGTTGTACGACGCGCCGCGGGGCGCGCGGGAGATTCGCTCGGCGGCCCTGCACTCGATCCAGGAGGGCCTCCGGGGCGTCGTTCGTCTCCCCGACGGCACCGCTCACAGCCTCGACGCCCGGGACTTCCCGGTGCCGGTGATGGGTAAGACCGGAACGACCAGCGATTTCCGCGATGCGCTGTTCGTGGGATCCACGTACGGGACACACGGGATCACCGTCGCGGTCCGCATCGGCTTCGATGACAATCGTCCCCTGGGGGCGAGAGAGACGGGCGGGCGCGCGGCGCTGCCGATCTTCCGCGAGATCATGCTCCGCATCTACAAGGACCAGCTCGTCGGGCAGACGCCGCGCTTCCCCCGGGACATCGAGAACGGGATCGACCAGTACCTGGCGGCGCAAGCCACTCTGCCGCGGAGCGACGCAGGCCCGCCGGGCCCCGACGCGGCGCAGCCGGGAACGCCGAACGACGAAGCCGGAGTTCGCCGGACCCGAGCCACGCCGAGCGTCCCGCCATTCTGATCCCGCGACGCGGTCTATTGAAACGGAGGGCCGCGCCCACGGGCGAGTCGAGGGCGCGCTTGAGTAACCGAGTCCATACAACTGCCACCGAACATTGGAACAACCCATGATGAAGACTCTGCCGATTGCCGCTCTCGCGCTCATGATCGCCGGTGCCGGCTGCGCCAAACGAGTCGACCTCGAGAAAGTACCGGTCGGCGCGAACGTCGACATCACGCGAGAGGACGGGGGCGTCGTGCGCGGCAGGCTTGCTGCGCGCGACGACACGACCGTGAGGCTTACGGTGGGATCGGCCAGCCGCTCGGTCCCGCGCGATCAGATCGCCGACGTGCAACTGGTGGTCGACACGCCAACCTTGCTGCCGACGATGGCGAAGTTCCGCGAGTTCACCCTGCCGGAGGGTACGAGGCTCTCCGTGCGCCTGGAGTCGGCCGTCGGCTCGGACTCGAGTCGCCTTGAAGATCCGATCGAGGCGACTCTCACCGACGCCATCATCATCGACGGCATCGAGGTCCTTCCCACAGGAAGCGTCGTCAGCGGCGCGGTCTCAGAAATCCGGTCGGCCGGGAAGGTCCAGGGCCGCGCCAGTCTGGCGCTCTTGTTCGGCTCGGTCTCGGTGCCGGGGCGCGACGAGCGGTATCCGATCGCGGTGCGCGTCGCCCGGATCGCGCCCGGAACGAGAGGTGCAGACGCCGCCACGATTGCCGTGCCG
Source organism: uncultured Acidobacteriota bacterium (assembly GCA_963809475.1). Taxonomy (GTDB): domain Bacteria; phylum Acidobacteriota; class Vicinamibacteria; order Vicinamibacterales; family JAKQTR01; genus JAKQTR01. Next base: position 642,081 of record CAWEJS010000001.1, on the reverse strand, counting down.
GCGGCAGGCGGAGCGATTATCGGCGCGCTGATCGGCGGAAGGAAGGGCGCCTTGATCGGCACGGCCGTCGGAGGCGGGGCCGGCGCTGCCGTCGTGCTCTCCACACGCGGTCCGCAGGTCCGGCTGTTGCGTGGCACCCTCCTGTCGCTCCCGCTGGATCAGGCGATTGACGTCCGCGTGCCGATCAAGCGGTTGTAGCGCGGGCCCGGATTCACCGTTTGACGGTCTTGCCGATCTTCTCGATCGCCTTGCCGGCCTTTCGGCGGACCTCACCCACGGCTTCCTCAACCTTGCCGGCGGCCTCATCCACCTGACCCTCGGCCTTCAGGTCTTTGTTCTTGGTCAGATCGCCAACGGCCTGCTTGACTCGACCTTTCGCCTGGTCCATCTTGCCGTCGCGCTCGTTCTTGTTCCACATAGAGTGCCTCCAGCGGTGACGTGTTCCTGTGGGTCGAATCCTTCTGCCCGGGCGCAGACACCGATTCGACGATCTCATCAACGACGCCAGCGTATCAGTCCGGACTGTGAGCGTCTGTTCAAGAGCGCACACTGTGCCGGGCCTGAGCTGGCGAACGCCGCCGCGCGCGCAACGACCTCGATCAGAAGACGAGGGCGTTCCCAATTGAACAGACTCTCGTCAGGTGTTCGCGCATGCTCTCGTGTAGACCAGACAAGAAGGATGCACGGCTGGGCGTACGCGGCCGGACCTGCCAGGAGGGAGTGACGTCGATGAAGAGAGCAGTGGGTCTGTGGATTGACCATCGGAAGGCTGTGATCGTGGCCGTGACGGATCAAGGAGAGGCCACGAGTCTGATCGTCTCCAGGGTTGAGAAGCAACGCCGACGTGTCGCGGGGATCCGTTCCATGACGCCCCACGAATCGAGTCAGGTCCCCGCAGACGACCGTCAGGAGCGGAGCTTTCATGCACACCTCGCTACGTACTACGACGCGGTGATTGCGTCCATCCGCGACGCAGAATCCATTCTGATCTTCGGGCCTGGCGAGGCCAAGGTCGAGCTGAGGCAGCGTCTCGAGAAGGGCAAACACGTCGGACGCATCGTCGAGACTGAGACAGAGGACAAGATGACGGATCGCCAGATCGAGGCGAAGGTGCGGGAGCACTTCTCCGGCTCGTGAGACGAGGGTGTCCTGAACAGGACAGACGCCCGCCAGCGGCCGGCATACGCTGGTCATCGGGAGTCTGCAGGTCGGCCAGGTCCGCGCGGTGGGGGCGAAACGAACGGCGCGCGGCGAGAGGCGGCCGACGAGTCATTCCGACTGTTCAAGGAGGTATCCAATGAGGGTGAGTGTCTTGAATCGAATCGTCGTGGCGGCTGGCATCGGCGCGGTGGCGCTGTTCGGGCTGAGCGTGCCGGCCAACGCGCAACCGCAACAGGATCAGAGGCGCCAGGAGGACCAGAGGGGAAGGAACCAGGGACAGGCGAAGCGGCAACAGCGCCTGGCGCCGCAGGACCAGCAAGTGCTGATCAACCAGCAGCGACAGCGTCTGGGCCAGTACCGCGAACGCCTCGATCAGCAGCAGCGCATGGGGCAGCAGCGCGCGGGACAGCTGCAGCAGGCGAAGCGCACGGCGCAGTACGGGTATCAGCAACAGTACGTGGCACGCCTGCGTCAACAGCAGTCGCGGGTCCAGCAGAATCAGAGTCACTACAACTACGGCCGCGACCCGTACTTCTACACGCCCGCCACCTATCGGTACTCCCGCGGAGGCCGGTACTTCGAAACGAATCAGTACGGCCTCAACCTGCTCCGCCAGGCCGTGAACGTCGGCTATGACGAGGGTATCCGTGCGGGGCTCGCAGACCGGCAGGATCGCTGGGCGTCCGGCTACGAGGATTCCTTCGCCTACCTGGATGCGAACTACGGCTACACGGGGTTCTACGTCGATCAGGACGACTACAACTACTACTTCCGCGAGGGCTTCCGCCGCGGCTACGAGGACGGCTACAGCGGCCGCCATCAATACGGCACGTATTCCGGCGGCAAGGGTTCGATCCTGGGCGCCGTCCTGGGTGCCGTTCTCATCTTCGAGGCGATTCGCCGCTAGCACCGTCGTGCGCCGTGAACGAGCGCCCGGCCACTCGGGCCAGAGGCGAGTGGCCGGGGCTCTGCGTCCAGATTCTCCTCCAGCGCCTCGGCCTGCGCCGCTGCTCCTCCGTCCCCACCTCGTGGTCGAGAGTCCCTCGAGCGTCTTGGATTCAGTCGGCGCCCTCCGACCCCGCCTCGGTGGACCTGTGGATTACTGCCGGTAGAACGCCCGCTTCGCCAGCTCCGCGGTCACGATGTACAGCACGACCACCGCTCCAATGGCCCCGAGGTACCAGCCACCCAGGGGGACGAAGCCGAAGACCGCAGCCAGCGGCGTGTAGGGAAGGGCAATCGTCGCCCCGACGACCAGGCCGGTGGCCACGGCCAGGTGGCTGCTCGGCCTGCTCATGAAGAACGGCTTCCGCGTCCGGACCACCAGCACGATCAACGACGCCGACACCACCGACTCCAGGAACCAGCCGGTCCGGAATTGCTGCGCGTTCGCACCGAAGAGGCGCAGAACGCCGAACGTGGCGTAGTCGAACACCGAGCTGATCAGGCCGAACGTCATCATGAACTTGCGGATGAAGCGGGTGTCCCAGCGCCGCGGCTGCACCACCATCTCGGCGTCCACCGTGTCGGTGGCGATCGTCATCTCCGGGAAGTCGGTCATCAGGTTCGTGAGCAGGACCTGCTTCGGGAGGAGGGGCAGGAACGGCAGGAACAGGGACACGCCCGCCATGCTGAACATGTTGCCGAAGTTCGCGCTCGTCGCCATGAACACGTACTTCAGCGTGTTGGCAAACGTGTGCCGCCCTTCCTGCACGCCCTGCACCAGCACGCCGAGGTCCCGCTCGAGCAGCACGATGTCCGCGGCCTCCTTGGCCACGTCCACCGCGCTCTCGACGGAAATCCCCACGTCGGCGGCATGGAGCGCCGAGGCGTCGTTGATGCCGTCGCCCATGTAGCCCACGACGTTGCCGGCCTTCTTCAACGCGAGGATGATCCGCTCCTTCTGGTTGGGCTCGATCTCGGCGAAGATGTCCACGCCGTTCACGCGCCCCAGGAGCGCCTCGTCGGTCATGTGCCGGAGATCGGTGCCACTGAGCAGTTGAGGATTCGAGAGCCCGACCTGCGCGCTGGTGTGGGCCGCCACCAGCCGGTTGTCGCCCGTGATCATCTTCACGAAGACACCGAGGCGTTTCAGATCGCTGATCGTGCCGCCAATTCCGGCCTTGGGAGGATCGAAGAGGACCAGCAGGCCGGCGAACACCATGTCCGACTCCTGGTCCCTGGTGACGCGGGAGGCCGAGCCGAGGTCGCGCCAGGCGATGCCCAGGGTGCGGAATCCCTGGCCGGAGAGCTCTGCAACGCGCGTGTCGATCTGGCCACGCACCTCGGCGATCTGGACGTCCGCGCCCGCGGCCGTCTGTGCCGACGAGCAGACCGCGAGCACTTCCGCCACCGCTCCCTTCGTGACCATCACGTGCCGGTCTTTGTCGGCGACCAGCACGCTCAGGCGCTTGCGAATGAAGTCGTACGGCACTTCGTCCAGCTTCCGGCATTCGCCGAGGTCGAAGGGGCGGTAGGTGCGAATCGCCTCGTCTATCGGGTTGACCAGGCCGGTCTCGAAGAATGCATTGATGTACGCGAAGCGGAGCACCGCCTCGCTCTCCTGCCCCTCCAGGTCCAACGCCGAGCGGACGCGCACGACGCCCTCGGTCAGCGTGCCCGTCTTGTCGCAACACAGCACGTTCATGCTGCCGAAATTCTCGATGGACGACAGGCGCCGGACGATCACCTTGCCAACCGCCATGCGCTTGGCGCCGTGCGCGAGGTTGATGCTGATGATCGCGGGAAGCAGTTGTGGCGTCAGGCCAACCGCCACGGCCAGCGAGAAGATGAACGCCTCGAGGACCGGCCGGTGGAAGTAGACGTTGATGGCGAAGATCACGATCACGAGCACCAGCGTGACCTCCATGAGGAGGTACCCGAAGCGCCGGACGCCGCGTTCGAACTCCGTTTCCGGGGAACGGAGCCGCAGTCGCTCGGCCACCGCCCCGAACTCGGTGGCCGTCCCGGTGCGGACCACCGCGGCGACGCCGCTCCCGCTCACCACATGGGTGCCCATGAAGAGCGTGTTGGCGCGTTGGCCGAGGGGTGTCTCGGGAGCCACTGGTCCCGGTGTCTTCGCGACCGGATAGGTTTCCCCTGTCAGGGCCGCTTCGTCGAGGAAGAGACTGTTCGACTCGAGAACCAGGCAGTCGCCCGGAACGCTCTTGCCGGCGGACAGGACCACGACGTCGCCCGGGACGATCTCCGCAACTGGCACGTCTTTCTGTACGCCATCCCGCAGTGCCGTCGCCTTCGTTTGGACGACGGCGAGCAGCCTGTCGACCGCGTGGGCCGCGCCGCGCTCCTGCCAGAATCCCAGCACGCCACTGGCCACGACGATGCAGAGAATGATCACGGCGTCGGCAGAGTCGTGCAGGAAGCACGACAATCCGGCCGCGAAGAGGAGGATCAGGATGAGCGGGCTCTTGAACTGGCCGAGCAGGAGGCTCAGCTCACCGGTTCGCTTCCTCGCCTGGAGGACGTTGGGGCCGACACGGGCGAGACGAAGCCCGGCATCGGCGCTGGCCAGACCCTGTGCGGTCGTGCCAAGTTGCCGGAGCACGTCGGCGGCGGGAACGCTCCAGAAGAGACCGAGCGGCTCGCTCATATGCTCCACACCCAGTCGCGGATCTCGGGCGGATCCTCGAAGTGCGCCCGCGCGTGCGCGGCGGCATGCTCAATCGCCGCGCGGCAGTCGGCGGTCAGCGCCGCGGCCCGAGCTCCCACGCGCGACGTGCGCCGCAGCGCCTCGATGCACAGGTGATAGCGGCTCATGCCGTTCAGCGCGACCATGTCGAACGGCGTCGTCGTGGTGCCCTGCTCCTGGAATCCCCGCACGTGGAATCGCTCGGCCGCGGGTCGGCCGTGCACGATTTCGTGGATGGCCCGCTGGTAGCCGTGAAAGGCGAAGACGACCGGCTTGTCCTCCGTGAACAGTTCAACGAACCGCTCGCGCGCCATGCCGTGCGGATGGGCGTCCGGCGGGAACAGCGTCATCAGGTCCACCACGTTGACCACCCGGACCCTGAGCTCGGGCGCGTGATGCCGCAGCCACCACGCCGCGGCCGCCGTTTCGAGGGTCGGCACGTCGCCGGCCGCCGCCAGCACCACGTCGGGTTCGCCGCCGTCGTCGTTGCTCGCCCACCGCCACACCGAGGCCCCGCGCGCGCAGTGCGCCCTGGCCGCGGCCAGGTCCAGCCACTGCAGTTGCGGCTGCTTGTCGATGACGATCAGGTTTACGTAGTTGCGGCTGCGGAACGCGTGGTCGGCGACCGAGAGCAGGCAATTGGCGTCCGGTGGCAGGTAGATGCGCGCCACCGTGCCGCGCTTCGACAGCATGACGTCGATGAGCCCCGGCCCCTGGTGGCTGAAGCCGTTGTGATCGTTGCGCCAGCAGGTAGACGTCAGCAGGATGTTCAGCGAGGCGATTGGCGCGCGCCACGGCAGCCGGGCGCTCTCAGCGAGCCACTTGGCGTGCTGCACCACCATCGACGCGGGGATCATCGCGAACGCCTCGTAGGAGGCGAAGAGCCCGTGCCGGCCGGTGAGCAGGTAGCCCTCGAGCCAGCCTTCCGACAGGTGCTCGCTCAGCACCTCCATGACCCGGCCATCCGGCGCCACGTGGTCGTCGATGCCGATCGTCGTGCCCACGAAACACCGGTTCTCGACGGCGAACACGTCGTCGAGCCGGTTCGAGGCGGTTTCGTCGGGACAGAAGAGGCGGAAGTTCGCCGATCCCGCGTTGGTCGCGTAGATGTCCCGCATCATCTTGCCGAGCGGGCGGGTGGACTCGTGACGTGTCGAGGCCGGCTGCGCAACGGGGATGGCGAAATCGCTGAAGTCGGGCAGTTGGAGATCGACCAGGAGCGTGCCTCCGTTGGCGTGGGGATTCGTGCCCATGCGGCGGCGCCCTCGCGGCGCGAGAGCGGCGAGCTCGGCGGCCAGCCGGCCGTCCGCGTCGAAGGCGGTGTCCGGATGGTAACTGCGCATCCACGCCTCGAGCGCCGCCAGTTGCCCGGCATCGGACCTCACGAGGTGCAGGGGCACCTGGTGCGATCGGAACGTGCCCTCGACGGGCAACCCGTCCACCTCCTGCGGCCCGGTCCAGCCCTTGGGCGTCCGCAGCACGATCGCCGGCCAGCACGGCCGCTTCGTGACGCCCGTCTCGCGGGCTTCCGACTGGATGGCCCGAATCCGGCGATGGCAGCGGTCGAGCGTCGCCGCGAACTGCTGGTGCAGTACCGCCGGGTCGTCGCCCTCGACGAAGTGCACCTCGTACCCGTGTGCCTCGATGGCCGCGCGCACGTCTGCATCCGCGGAGCGGGCCAGGACCGTCGGCCCGCCGATCTTGTAGCCGTTGAGGTGCAGGATCGGGAGCACGGCTCCGTCGCGGGCGGGGTTCAGGAAGCTGACGCTCTGCCAGGATCCCGCCAGCGGCGCGGTTTCCGCCTCGCCGTCGCCCACCACCGCGGCGACGATCAGATCCGGGTTGTCGAAGGCCGCTCCGAAGGCGTGGCTGAGGACGTAGCCCAGTTCGCCGCCCTCGTGTATCGATCCGGGCGTCGGGACGCTGACGTGGCTGGGCACGCCGCCGGGCGTCGAGAACTGGCGGAAGAGGCGACGGAGCCCCGGCGTGGTCTGCGCAACTTCGGGGTAGACCTCCGAGTAGGTGCCCTCAAGGTAGACGTTCGCGATGATCGCGGGCCCCCCGTGCCCGGGGCCGGCGAGGAAGATCATGTTGACGTCCTGTTCCGCGATCAGTCGATTGAGGTGCACGTACACGAAACTCAGACCCGGCGACGTGCCCCAGTGGCCGAGCAGCCTGGGTTTGATGTGCTCCGGCCGGAGAGGTTCGCCGAGAAGCGGATTCTCAAGAAGGTAGATCTGCCCGACTGTCAGGTAGTTGGCGGCCTGCCAGTACCGGTGCATTCGGTCGAGGAGCGCCGGCGAGAGGGGCCCTTCCGCCGTCGACTTGTCGCTGGCCCGATGCCGATCGCCTGTCTCGACGGTGCTGGAGATGCTCGCGTCGAACTCGTACATGGTCTGTTCCGCTCCGGCGGGAACGCCCTCTTTGGCCCGCCAACGGATTATCGCCATCACCGGCGACACCAATCTGTTCATTCTTGGACACGTCCCGGCACGACGGAACTCACTCTCCCTGACCGTGGGCGCAGTTGCCTCTTCAACGTGCGTCCTTCGAACCTGCGGCTGCCGCCTCGTCGCTGGCCGGACCACTGTGAACAACAGTTCCACCTGCACGACACGCACGGGCGTCAGATCGCGCTGTTCAACAGGAGACGGACCGCCGAGGCTGCTGGTGGCTGAGATGGCTGCGCGGCCCGCGGGCGATGTGCAAAACGAGACTGTCCCGCGGCCAGGCGACGCGTGATCATGGAGGCCGGTTGCGGCCACTCCGTGAGCGATGCCTCTCAGGACGGAGGAGATCGATGAGCGACACGGCGAAGACGTTGGACGGACCTGACCTGACCAAGGGTCTTGCGCTTTCGGCGATCGCCGACGGTGCCATGCTGCTCGGGCACGCGCAGGGCTCGCCGGTGTTGCTCGTAAGGCGCGGGGAGCGGCTGTTCGCTATTGATGCCTCCTGTACGCACTATGGCGCCCCCCTCGCAGACGGACTGCTGGTGGGCGACACGGTACGGTGCCCGTGGCATCACGCCTGCTTCAGCCTCCGCAACGGCGAGGCGCTCCGCCCGCCGGCGCTCGACCCCGTGTCCTGCTGGCACGTCGAACAGCGGAACGGGGCCGCGTATGTTGTGAAGAAGCTCGAAAGCGTGACGCCGCCATCGCTCCCGGCACAGGCGGGCGTGCCGGACTCCGTCGTGATTGTCGGCGGCGGCGCAGCGGGCAACGCCGCGGCCGAGATGCTCCGGCGCCTCGGCTATTCCGGCCGCATCACCATGTTGAGCGCCGATTCGGACGGACCGTGCGATCGCCCGAATCTCTCCAAGGGATACCTTTCGGGTGCCGCGTCCGGGGAGTCCAACCCCCTCCGGTCGCCGGACTTCTATCGAGAGCACCACGTCGAGGTGACGCTGGACGCTCGAGTGGTGACGATCGACACGGCCGGCCGGCGCGTGCGCCTCGCCGACGGCACATCCCATGCCTACGGTGCGCTGCTGCTCGCCACCGGCGCCGAGCCGGTACGGCTCGAGGTGCCTGGCGCGAATCTCCCGCACGTCCACTATCTGCGCACCCTCGAAGACAGCCGCACGCTCGTTGCCAAGGCGCTGGCATCGAAACGCGCCGTGATCATCGGCGCGAGCTTCATCGGGCTCGAGGTGGCCGCCTCGCTTCGCGCGCGGAACACGACCGTGGATGTCGTCGCGCCGGAATCCGTACCGATGGTGAAGATCCTGGGAGCCGAGGTCGGAACCTATATCCGCGCGCTCCACGAGCGGCACGGCGTGACGTTCCATCTCGGCACCGCGGCGGCATCGATAGACGAACGGGGTGTCACCCTGCAGAACGGCGAACACCTGCCAGCCACCCTCGTCGTCGTCGGCATCGGCGTCCGGCCGGCGATCGCGCTGGCGGAACAGGCGGGACTCGCCATCGATCGCGGCATCACGGTTGATGAATACCTCGAGTCGAGCGTCCCTGGCATCTTTGCCGCAGGCGACATCGCGCGCTGGCCGGACCCGCTGACAGGTGAGCGCATCCGCGTCGAGCACTGGGTCGTGGCGGAGCGCCAGGGGCAGACTGCGGCTCGCAACATCCTCGGACAACGAGAGCGGTTCGACGCCGTCCCGTTCTTCTGGACCGAGCAGTACGAGTTCGGCCTCTCGTATGTCGGCCACGCCGAGCGCTGGGACTCGGCGGAGATCGAGGGGTCACTTGACGCGGCCACGCAGGATTGCACGGTCACCTATCGCCGCGGACGCAAGGCGCTGGCCGTGGCGGTGGTTCACCGCGATCTGGCAGGCCTGCGCGCGGAGGTTGAGTTCGAGAGGACAACCCGCGGCGGGCCCGCATGACGAACCAGCCGGCGTTGCTGGCCATTCCTGCCGACGACGCGAGGGGCCGTGCGCGCGGCCGAAGGCGTCAGGCCGGTTCCAGCGCGGGCGCATTCGGCGGTTTTCGTCTGCGGAGACACCATGCCTGAGCCCCAATCGGACGCCCTGGTATTGTTCGGCGCGACCGGCGATCTTGCCTACGAGCAGATCTTCCCCGCCCTGCAGGCGATGGCCCGCCGCGGCCATCTGAACGTCCCGGTCATCGGCGTCGCGAAGCCTGGGTGGACCGTCGACCAGCTGCGCGCCCGCGCGCAACAGAGCATCGTCGCACATGGGAGTCTGGACGCCGCATCGTTCGCCGGCCTGGCGGCGCGACTCTCCTACACCGCAGGCGATTACCAGGAACCCGCGACGTTCGATGCACTGCGGCAGGCGCTCGGGTCGGCCGAGCGGCCACTGTTCTATCTCGCGATCCCGCCGAGTCTGTTCGGGACGGTCGCGTCCGGCCTCGCATGTTCGGGTTGCGCCGCGAACGCTCGCGTGATCGTCGAGAAACCGTTCGGCCGCGACCTCGCATCCGCGAGGGTTCTCAACGTGTGCCTCCACGAGTCGTTTCCCGAGACGGCCGTCTACCGCATCGATCATTTCCTCGGCAAGGAGCCGGTACAGAACCTGCTGTACTTCCGATTTGCCAACGCGTTCCTGGAACCGATCTGGAACGCCGAGTACGTCGCGAGCGTGCAGATCACGATGTCGGAAGCCTTCGGTGTGCGCCACCGCGGCCGCTTCTACGAGGAGGTTGGCGCCGTCCGGGACGTATTCCAGAACCATCTGTTGCAGGTCCTCTCGCTGCTCGCGATGGACCGACCGGCGGCGGGCGATGCGGATGGGATCGACGCGGCCAAAGTCGCGTTGCTGACGGGGGTCCGGCCCCTTCGCGCCGAGGACGTGGTGCGCGGGCAGTATCGCGGTTACCGGGCCGCCGAGGGTGTCGCACCGGATTCGCGCGTCGAAACCTACGTCGCCGCACGGCTCGCGGTCGAGAATCCGCGATGGACCGGGGTGGCCTTCGGGATCCGCACCGGCAAGTGCCTGGCGGCGACCTTCACGGAGGTGCGCGTCAGATTCAAGCAGCCGGCGAATGCCCTCTTCGATTCGCAGGCGGCCGGTCACGCCAACGAGATCTGTTTTCGGTTGAGTCCGGATGTCTCCATATCATTGACTGCCCGGGTCAAGGCTCCGGGCGAAGCGATCCTCGGCGAAGACGCGCGTCTGATCGACCGGCGTCATCCGGGCGACGAGATGGAGCCGTACGAGCGCCTGCTCGGCGACGCGCTGCGCGGGGACCGCACGCTGTTTGGGAGCGAAGCGTGCGTCGAGGCCGCGTGGCGCATCGTGGACCCGATCCTGAACTCCGGTGAGCCGCCGTGCGCCTACGATTCCGGAAGCCTTGGTCCCATCGAGGCTGATCGAATCGCCGCGCACCTCGGCGGCTGGATTGAGCCCGGTCCCGCCACCGGCGTCCATTCCGTAGTAGACACGTAGGGTTCGCTTATGCGCTCACGAGTGTTTCTCATCCGTCACGGTGAGACGGCCTGGTCTCTCAGCGGCCAACACACGGGTCACACGGACATCCCGCTCACGGAACACGGCGAGAGTCTGGCGCGCTATCTTGGCGAACTACTGCAGCGGGTACCGTTCGCTCATGCGCTCACCAGCCCGCTGCGGCGCGCACGCCAGACGTGCCAGTTGGCCGGCTTCGCCACGGTCGCGCGCGTGGAGGCGAATCTCAGCGAGTGGGATTACGGCGATTACGAAGGCCGGACGGCCGCCGACATTCGCAACGAACGCCCCGCCTGGAACGTGTTTCGAGATGGTTGTCCGGGCGGCGAATCGGCGGAACAGGTTTCCCGGCGCGCGGACCGAGTGGTCGCCGATCTCCATCGCATGAATGGCACGGTGGCCGTCTTTTCCCACGGACAGTTCCTCTGCGCGCTCGCGGTGCGCTGGATGAGCCTGCCGATCCGGGAGGGCCAGCATCTTGCCCTCGATACCGCATCATTGAGCATCCTCGCCCATGACGACCACAACGCGGAGGCGCCGGTGATCTCCCTGTGGAATGCCGTCTCGAATGACGTATTCGACCTGGAGCCTCACCGCGGCTGAACGTCGCGGGTGATCGGGTTGATCCGTCACGGCATCACGTGAATTCGAGAAGGCGTGGCGGCCCGGCGCCGGCCCGCCTTCGCCTGAGCCATTCCCCGTTCGAGCACCTCACCGCTGTGATCGGCAACTGTCCGGATCGTTGTAGGGGAAGAGGGCCTGCTGCGCGCCGTCCTACAGCGCCAGCTCGGCAAGGGAATCGAGCCCGTCGATGTCCGTAGGCAGCAGGCTCCAGGCGGGGTTGCCGACGCGGATCGGGTTGCTCATGAGTTGGTTCCCGTTGCTGCCACGCTGGCGTCTCCCCGGGGTGCCGCCACCAGCGCATCGTTGACGATGGTCTGCGCCTCTTCGAGGATGCGGTGCAGATGGTCCGCCCCGCGGAAGCTCTCGGCATAGATCTTATAGATGTCCTCGGTCCCTGAGGGACGCGCCGCGAACCACCCGCTCTCGGCCGCGACCTTCACGCCCCCGATGGGATTGCCGTCGCCGGGCGCGGACGTGAGGATGGTCTGAATCCGTTCGCCAGCCAGATCGGTGGTCCGGATGTGCTCGGGCGAGAGCCTCTCCAGCAGCGCCTTCTCCTCCGGCGTGGCGGGTGCCTCGACGCGGTCGTAGACAGGCTCGCCGAACTCGCGCGTGAGCTCGCGGTAGATCTCGCCGGGGTCCCGATCCATGCGCGCGGTGATCTCCGCGGCCAGCAGCGCCGCGACAATGCCGTCCTTGTCCGTTGTCCAGACGCTGCCGTCCCGGCGGACGAAGGACGCACCGGCGCTCTCTTCGCCGGCGAAGCCAAGCGAGCCGTCGAGCAAGCCGCCCACGAACCATTTGAAGCCGACCGGCACTTCACAGAGCCTCCGGTTGAGCTTCGCGGTGACGCGATCGATCATCTGGCTGCTCACCACCGTCTTGCCGACCGCCGCGTCCCGGCGCCACAGCGGTCGATGCTGGAAGAGATAGAAGATGGCAACCGACAGATAGTGATTGGGCGGCAGGAGCCCCGCGCTGCGCGTGACAATGCCATGCCGGTCGTGGTCAGGGTCGCAGGCGAAGGCGACTGTGAAACGGTCCTTCAGATCGATCAGCCGCTGCATCGCGTACGGCGAGGACGGGTCCATCCGAATCCGGCCGTCCCAATCGACCGTCATGAAACGGAACGTCGGATCGACGGCTTCGTTGACGACGGCGAGATTCAGCCCGTAGCGCTCGGCGATCGGCCCCCAGTAATGGACACCCGCGCCGCCGAGCGGGTCGACGCCCAGCGTGATCCCGGCTCCACGGATGGCGTCCATGTCGATCACGTTGACGAGGTCGCTCGTGTACGCCGTGACGTAATCGTGCCGGTGCGTCGTGGAGGCCCGCAGGGCTCTCTCATACGGGATCCGCTTGACCCCCCGAAGGCCGGCATCGAGCAGCGCGTTGGCTTTCGCCTCGATCCACCGGGTGGCTGCGGGCTCCGCCGGCCCGCCGTGTGGAGGGTTGTACTTGATGCCGCCATCGCGTGGCGGATTGTGGGAGGGGGTGATGACCACGCCGTCGGCGAGGGCGGTCGTGCGCCCGCGGTTGTGCGTGAGGATCGCGTGAGACACGGCCGGGGTCGGGGTGTAGGCCTCGCCGTCGCCAATCGTGAGCGCGACCCCGTTTGCCGCCATCACCTCGATGGCACTCGCACGTGCGGGGACGGACAGGGCGTGCGTGTCCATGCCGAGGAACAGCGGGCCATCGATCCCATGGCGCGCCCGGTAGAGGCAAATCGCCTGCGCAATGGCGAGCACATGCTGCTCATTGAACGTCTTGTCCAAGGCCGAGCCACGATGTCCTGACGTGCCGAAAGCGACGCGCTGTTCAGGCACCGACGGGTCCGGCGTCTCCGTGTAGTAGGCCGTGACGAGGGCTGGCACATCCTCCAGCATCGCCTGGGTCGCCGGCTTGCCCGCGAGGGGACTCACGGTCATGGTCGCTCTCCTCGGATGCGGCGTCGGCCAGCGCTCCAGGCCGCCGTGGTCTGCATGTGCGCGCGTCGCGGACACGTTTTCATCGTAAGGCCAGGGCGCCGGCCCCGCCTGTCTCCAATTGGACAGGTGCGCGCCCCATCGCTGCGGCGACAACCCGGCTGCGCGCCGCTGTTCTGAAGTGAACAGACGCGCCGTCTTGCCCTCGTCTAGGATGCGTTCATCCCGAGGCAGGAGCGCAGACCGGCAGCGAGCGTGCCGGTTTGTCAGCGGCATCGAACGCCCCCGTCGGGTCAGCCGGTGAAGAAGGAGAGGTCATGAAAGGCTTCGTGAAAGACATCGAAGGTCTCGCCGTCAAGAACGCCGACTTTCGCCGGGTGCTCTACACGGCGAAGCACTGCCAGCTCGTGTTGATGGCGCTGAAGCCCAAGGAAGACATCGGGGCGGAAGTCCACAAGCTCGATCAGTTCTTTCGCGTCGAAGAGGGAACCGGCGAGGCCGTGCTCGATGGCGTTCGGACGGCGATCCACGCGGGCTTCGCGGTGGTCGTCCCGGCCGGGACGAATCACAACATCATCAATACCGGCAGCGTTCCCCTGAAGCTCTATACGCTCTATGCGCCGCCGAATCATCGGGACGGCGTCGTCCACCATACCCGCGCCGAGGCGGAGGCCGATCACGAGCACTTCGACGGCAAGACGACGGAATAGCGAGGCTCACACCGCGAGGGATCGCCGGGCCTGACCACGATCGTCGCCATGGATGGCAGGCGATCTGTGACAAAGAGCGGTGGATCAAGGAGCAGCACGTGCGGATCGCCGACGACGCCATCACGGAGTATCAGGTCAACATGATGGTGACGTTCGTCATCGACGACTAGCGGCCACAGGGACGCCCGGCTGATCAGTGCTGCTCGCGGGCACCCCCAGGTGTGCAATGCGGGACAGCGCGGTTGGCGCGCGTAGGCGACACTGCTGGTGGCCACTACCCGTGAATGGCGTCACGGTGGGCGCTGTCCCGCGCGTGGGGCGTGCAGGCGAACACGGCCTGACTGCCGGGCGATCGCCTCGGAGGCCGCGAACGGAGGTGCAACATGCGACTGGTGTTCCGGGCGGTCCTGATGCTCGCCGTGCTCGCGCTGGGCGCGTACCTCCTGGGGTTCTGGTCTCCCGATGGCGGGATGTTGGGTCGCTGGCAGCGTCCGGCCTCCACAACGGGACCGGTTGATACCGGAGGCGTCCGCGGGCGAATGGACCAACTCGGCGAGCAAGCCGGCCGCGCCGGAGCGAAGGTGGACGCGTTCGTGTCGGACGCCGAGCTCACCGGGAAGATCACGTCCAAGATGGCGCTGGACGACGTCGTGCGCGTGCGCACCATCGACGTATCGACGACCGGCGGCGTCGTCACCCTGGGAGGCACCGTCGCGTCGGTCGCGGAGCGCGACCAGGCGCTCCGGCTCGCCCGGGAGACGAAGGGCGTCACGCGGGTGGTCGACCACCTGGCCGTGCGGCCCTGACACGAGAAACGAACGATGAGTGACCGGCTGCTCAATGTCGGCACTGAAGCACAGGAGAACCAGTGATGAACGAACAGACGACTCAGAACCGTGACTATAGCTTCCTGATGGGACTCGTGATCGGCGCGGCCGTCGGCGCGGGCGTGGCCATGCTGCTCGCTCCGAAAGCGGCCGCGGAAATCAAGACGCGGGCGGTCGACTCGGCGAAGAACCTCGGCGACGCGGTCTCCGAACGGTATCGGGACGCCAGGGTCCGCGTCTCTGGCGCCGTCGACGGACTCACCCGCAAGGGGCAGGGGGTTCGCGACGATGTGCTGGACACCGTGGCGCGCGGCGCGCAGGACGTCGAGCGCGGCGCACAGGAGGTCGAGCGGTTCGCGACCGATGCCAAAACACGCAAGGCCGTCTAGCTGACGCGGGCGGGTCGCTGGACACATCACATCCGGGTTGAAGAGGAGAAGATCGATGGTCACCATTCTGATCGTAATTCTCGTGCTGATGCTGCTGGGAGCGCTACCCAGCTGGCCGCACAGCCGGAACTGGGGCTACTTCCCGAGCGGCGGCCTGGGGATCGTACTGTTGATCCTGGTGATCCTGCTGTTGACGGGACGGTTGTGACACCTGGGCGGAGGCGGGTGGCCGCGTTCGATTCCAGCGAACGCGGCGCCGCACCGCTTACGATGCGGCAATATCGTTGAAGACCAGCCTGAAGCCCTGCGACGATCCGTATCGCCGTTCCAGGGCTGTGTGGCGCTCGTGCGCCGCTTCGCAATCCGCGCAGCGAATCGCGAAGGGCAGCGCCCGCAGCCGCCTCTCCGCGATCTCGCCCTCGCACTCGGCGCAGTAGCCGTACTCGCCGGCATCGAGCCGGACCAGGGCCTCCCGGACGCGGCGGAGCGTCTCGTCTTTCATGCGAATCAGGGCGACCTCGATGTGTTCCTGGCTATCCGCCTCGGCGTGCTCGGGCTCGTCGAGCCCGCCGCTCGGCCGCTCGGAGGGCACCTCGCGGACTCGACGTTGAAGCACCTTCTGCATGTCACGCTGGCGCTCCTGCAACATGGCCTGCAGGTCCCGATGCCGAGCCCGGCGGGCAGAGGCGGCGAGGGCCGTGGTTCTCGGGGTGGCAATCATGGCGGGGGCCGTCCCTTCCTGAAACGCCCGTTTCCGACCGCCACAGAATGCCCCACCCCGCGGACGACGTCTGTTCAATCGGGCACACCTCGGCCACCCTGTTCAATCCGGCGCAGCGACGCCCATGGGGAGGGTCGAGTTGCGGGGTCGTCAGTCGTGCAGCACGATGCTCAGCAGCGAGTCGTTGATTTTGAGGCCGCCGTTGTACTCGATGAAGCCGAGCTTCCTGAACTTGTTCATGAAGAAGTTCACGCGCGAGCGGGTCGTGCCGACCATGCCCGCGAGCATCTCCTGCGAGATCTTGGGCAGCACGTGATGCGGGGCGTCGTGCCTGCCGTAGCGGGCGAGGAGGAGCAGCGTACGCGCCAGCCGTTTCTCGCTGGAGTTGAACAACTGATCCACGAGGTCGGCTTCGACGCGGATGTTCCGCGCCAGGACGTAGGCGAGAAACCGATCCGACATGGCATGCTGTTCGTGAAGCAGCCGGATCATCTGCTGCTTCTCGATGACGAGAAGGGCGCTCGCGCTCGTGGCAACGGCCGTCGCCATCCGAAGAGGCTGCCCCGCCAACGCCCCTTCACCGAAGAAGTCGCCGGGACCCAGCATCGCGACGATCGCTTCCTTGCCGTCGTGGGAGATGACCCGGAGTTTCACCCCACCCTGCTGGACGTAGAAGACCGTGTCGCAGGGGTCACCCTGCGAGTAGACGACCTCTCCGCTTCGGCGCTCCACGATCTTCCCGGACACGCCACCGGACTCGAGAAACCCCTTGATGTCGAAAGGCCGTGCTTTTGGGGGATTCACGCGTTCCTTCTGTGGACTCATATGGCGCTCCGGGTACTGCGACCTTCGCCCGCCTTCGCAAGGGGCCACGGCGTCAACCCGGGCTTGAACTCGGCCGCTATTCTAGCACCTGGCGTGGAGTTTGGCACCCCAGCGCCAGTTTCCAGCCCGAATCCACGGCCCCAGTCCCCGGCCTCACCCCCGACTTGCATTATGATGCGGAGTTGTCCGTGCCGCCCCCCGTCCTCTTCAAACCGAGGTGTCGCATGCGCAAACTGCTGGTGCTGGGATTGATGGTGTTGCCGCTCCTGGTCGTGGGCTGCAGCAAGGGGCCGGCCGAGGCCGCGCTGAAGGCAGCCGACGAGGCCATCGCCAAGGTCGCTCCGCTCGCCGAGAAGTTCGTGCCCGATCAGTTCAAGTCCCTGACCGACGCGGCCGCCGCCGCGAAGGCGAGTTTCGACAAGGGCGACTACGCAGCCGCGTTGACCGCGGCGAAGGACCTCCCGGCAAAGGCCGATGAGGTCATGGCCGCCGCGACCGCCAAGAAGGACGAGTTGACGGGCCT
Source organism: uncultured Acidobacteriota bacterium (assembly GCA_963809475.1). GTDB lineage: Bacteria > Acidobacteriota > Vicinamibacteria > Vicinamibacterales > JAKQTR01 > JAKQTR01. The sequence continues at coordinate 624,837 of CAWEJS010000001.1, read as the reverse complement.
CTGGAAGGGGCTGGCTGACGCCCTTCCCGCCCAGGTTGCCGTCCTCACCGAGAAGATCACCGCGATCGGCGCGCTGAAGAAGCTGCCGAAGGGCATCGACGCCAAGGGCCTGGACGCGGCGAAGACCGAACTCGCCGACATCACTGGCCTGTGGACGAAGGCCACCGAGGCGTTCGGCGCCGGCGAACTCCAGAGCGCGCTGCAGTCGGGCAACGACGTGAAGGCCAAGGCCGAGGCCCTGGCGACGACCCTCGAAGCGGTCGTGATGCCTCCGACGAAGAAGTAGGAAGTTCGGGACCGGGGACTCGGGACTCGGGGCTCGAACGCAGGGGCCCCGATCCCGTCCTCCCGCCCCAGGTCAGTCGTTTCGCCATGTCCCACCGCCGTGTGTCCCGTGCCGTTGCACTGATCCTGCTCGCCTGGATCGGCTTCGATCTGGCGGCCCTCGACACCTGCGCGCTGGACGCCGGCAGTCAGCCTGTCGCCTCGGACGTCGCCCTGCGGGCGTCTCTGCCGCCCAGCGCGGCGGCGCACTCGCGAGCCGTGCTGCACCCGGATCATTGCTTCTGCCACGGCCACTCGACCGGTCCGGGGTCGCCCGTTGCGCTGGCCGAGCCCGTCGCGTTGGACCAGGCCGTGCCCGACACGCCTCGCGAACACCTCCTCCTGTCCTCGACCGCCCTCTACCACCCGCCTCAGCGCCCCGCGTAGTCGCCGCGAACGGTCAGCCCGACCACTCAACCGATACCGCCTCCGTTTCGAGGGTTCGCCATGAGAGGACTGTCTCCTGCGCTCGCCGTCGCCGTTCTGCTGACCTCGACTCCGCCTGCGGCCGCGCAGGGCACGGGCGCCGAGACACGCGTGCCGGCCAGCCTGTCACTCGCCGACGCGATCCGGATCGCCGAGGCGAGAAGCCCGATGCTGGCGGTGGCCCGGGCCAGAGTCGGCATGGCCGACGCCGATGCCGTCGGCGCGGGGAAGCGCCCGAATCCCTCGGTCAGCGTCGAGTCCCAGGGCTATCCGCTCTTCAGCGGCGACCGGCCGTCGTTCGCAGACAACCAGGAACTGACGGTGGCGGTCGACCAGGAACTTGAACCGGGAGGCCGGCGCCGATGGCGGCTCCAGGCGGCGCAACTCGGAGCCGACGTCGCGCGCGCCGAGGGGCGCGACGAAGGCAGGCGCTTGCGGCTCGAAGTCCAGCGCACCTACCTTCAGGCGGTACTGGCGAAGGCCGACCACGACGCGGCGCGGGCGACGCTCGATGACATCGACAGGGTCGTCGTGGTCAACCGTGCCCGGTACGACCAGGGCGAACTTTCCGGCATCGAGTTACGGCGCCTCCAGGTGGAGCGGCACCGGTTCGCCGACGAGGTGCTCCTGGCGGAGTTGGCGCTCCGGAACGCCCGCAGCCGCCTGCTGGCGTTGCTCGACCTGCGCCCGCTCGATCAGGAATTCGAGACCTCGAACGCGCTGTCCAGCCCTGACCTCGGGGCGTCCGGCTCGGCGGCGCAATCGGACGGCACGCCGGCGGGTCGGGCCGACCTGACGGCCCTGCGGCTGGAGGAGCAACGAGCCGAGGCCGAGGCGGGCCTGCAACGGGCGCTGCGCGTCCCGCCGTTCTCCATCGGCGCCGGCTGGCAGCGCAATGACGGCACCAACGCGATCGTCGCACGCGCCACCATCCCACTGCCGCTGAGGAACCGCAATGAGGCGGGACTCGCGCGGGCGGCAGCCGAGCGCAGCCTCGCAGCGGGCCGCCTGTCAGCGGCGACGGCGGACGCCACGCTCGAGGTCCAGCTCGCCGCGAACGCGGTGGCGAACAGCCGCGAACGCGTGTCGCGCATCACCACGGGGTACGTGAAGAACGCCCGGGAGGCGCGCGACATCGTCCTCGCGTCGTACCGCGCGGGCGCAGCCACGCTCATCGACTTCCTCGACGCGCAGCGAACGCTGCGCGAGGCCCAGCGGGCCGAGAACCGCGCGCGCTTCGACCACCAGGTGGGCCTCTTCGAGCTCGAGGCCGCACTCGGAGCGCCGTCCGACCGGCGTCCCTGAATCGCGAAGCGCGGCGAAGCCGGCAGAACAGGTGAGACGAACGTGAGAAAGGAACTCTCGATGCGTGCCATCCTCGGATCCGTCCTGGTGCTGTCGCTGGCCTCGTGCAACACGTCCGGCCCGGCCCGATCCGGCGGGGACGCCCGTCCAGCCGCCCCGGCGGCGGACGACGCCCGGGTGGCCGGCCTGCAGGTGCCGCCCGCGCTCCAGCAGAAGTGGGGCATCACGACGGCCGCTCCCGCCCGGAACACCGACGCGGCAACCGTCACGCTGCCGGGCGTCCTGCGCCTCAACGAGCGGCAGACGGTGCAGGTCAGCTCGCTGCTGGAAGGCCAGGTCGTGTCGCTCGGGGCCGAGCTCGGCTCGCCGGTCCGCAGGGGCCAGGTGCTTGCGACGATCCACGCCCCGGCGCTGGCGCAGGCCCGGATCGCCCTCCTCCAGGCTGCGGCGCGCGTGGATCTTGCCTCCCGCGAATACGAACGCGCACGCGTGCTGTTGCAGCAGGAGGCCATCGATCAGAAGGAGGCGGCCCGCCGCAAGGCGGAGTTCGACCAGGCGCGCACGGCGTTCGCCGTCGCCGAGTCGAACCTCCATTCGTTCGGGATGGACCAGGCTGCCGTCGACGCCCTGCTTCAGCGCTGGCGCCAGCCCGCCGGCACGTCGCCCCAGGACGGGCTCGCCGACCCGAACTTTCAGCTCACGTCGCCCATCGCAGGCCGCGTCATCGAGCGGGATGTGATCACGGGCCAGCACGTCCTGCCGGACCACGCGCTGTTCACGGTGTCCGATCTCTCGACGCTCTGGGCGGTCCTCGACGCGCGCGAGCCGGATCTGCCCTTCCTGACCCCGGGCCTGAGCGTGCGCATCAGGACGACGGTCTACCCCGGCCGCGCGTGGGAGGGCCGCATCCTGCACGTCGGCGACATCGTCGACGAGAAATCCCGGACGGTGAAGGTCCGCGTCGAGACCCATAACGAGGGCTCGTTGCTCAAGCCCAACATGTTCATCCAGGGGGAGGTGCTCGGCACGACCGGCACGCGATCCGTGCTCACGGTGCCGGCGGAGGCAATCCAGACGATCAACGGCGAGCCGATCGTCTTCGTCCTGGTCGCTCCGGACCGGTTTGCCGCCAGGCCCGTCGAGCCGGCCGGGCGCACGGCCGACCGCCAGATCATCCGGCGCGGCCTCGATGGATCCGAGCGCGTCGCGGTGACGGGCGCGTTCAACCTCAAGGCCGAGCTGCTGAAGGCCTCGCTGGGAGGGGAATGACGGCCGGCATGGCCGGCACCCGCGTGCCGGCCGGCGAGGCGCGGGAGGCAACATGATCGAACGGCTGATGGCATGGTCGCTGCGGAGCCGCCTGGCGGTCGTCTTTATGGTGGCCGTCATCGTCGGACTGGGTTCCTGGGCGGTGCGCACGCTCCCCATTGACGCCTTCCCGGATGTCACCAACATCCAGGTCGAGGTGGTCAGCACGGCGCCGGGCTTGTCTCCCCTGGAGATCGAGCAGTTCGTCACGTACCCGATCGAGGGCTCGATGCGGGGCCTGCCGGGCCTCACGTCGATGCGCTCCGTGACGAAGTACGGCATCGCGGTCGTGACGCTGGTGTTCGCCGACGACGTGGACATCTACTTCGCGAGGCAGCTGGTCTTCCAGCGCCTGGCGGAGGCGAGCCGCCGGGTGCCGGAGGGCGTCGAGACAACGCTCGGGCCCGTGGCCACCGCCATGGGCGAGATCTACCAATACACGCTCGAGCCGGGACCGGGCGCGCCCCGGCAGGACTCGGTGGCCGATCTCACCCGCCTGCGGACCGTTCAGGACTGGGTCGTCACGCCGCTTCTCAAGGGCGTTCCCGGCGTGACGGAGGTGAATTCCTTCGGCGGATACCTGCAGGAATACCAGGTGGTGGTCGATCCCGACAAGCTGCTCAAGTACGACCTGCCACTCGAAGCCGTGCATGAGCGGATCCGGACGAACAACTCCAACGTGGGTGGCAACGTCGTGGCGCAGCACTCCGAGCAGTACATCATTCGCGGGGTCGGCCTCATCCGGTCGGAGGACGACATCCGGAAGATCGTCCTGAAGTCGGAGGGCGGCACGCCCGTGTACGTGGGAGACCTCGGAGAGGTGCGGCTCGGCCACGCGGTCCGGCAAGGCGCTGCCCTCAAGAACGGCACGCATGAGGTGGTCGGCGGCATCGTCATGATGCTGCGGGGCGAGAACAGCCGGGAGGTCGTCCGCCGCGTCGAGGACAAGGTGCGCGAGATCAACGACAGCGGCGTGTTGCCAGACCGGCTCGTGCTGGTGCCGTTCTACGAGCGGTCGTCCGTCGTCGAGGCCGGCACGCGCACGGTGGTGAGCGCCCTCGCCGAGGGCGCCGTGCTCGTGCTGGTGGTGCTCGCCCTCTTTCTCTGGAGTGTGCGCGGGGCGCTGGTCGTCATCGTGGCCCTGCCGCTCTCGGCGCTGCTGACGTTCTCCGTCATGCGCGCGATCGGGCTGAGTGCGAACCTGATGACCCTGGGCGGGCTCGCCATCTCCATCGGGATGGTGATTGACGCCACGATCATCCAGGTCGAGAACGTGCAGCGGCACCTCTCGCGGCAGACCGCGCCAGGCCTGAGACTGGCCGAGGTGCTGCGGGCCGCCGTCGAGGTCCGCGAACCGAGCATTTTCGGCGAGTTCATCATCGCGCTGGCGTTCGTGCCCGTCGTCGCGCTCTCGGGCATGGAAGGCAAGATGTTCTCGCCCCTGGCGTTCGCCGTCGTGCTGGCGCTCCTCTCGTCGCTGCTCCTGTCGATCTTCGTCATCCCGACGATGTGTCTGCTGGTGTTGAAACCCGTCCGCGCGGCGAGCCCCGTGTTCGAACTGAACCGGCGCCTCTACGTGCCCGCGCTGCGGTGGGCGCTGGCGCACCGGGCCGTGATGCTCGTCGCCGCCGTCGTGCCCCTCACGGCCGCAATCATCCTGCTGCCCCGCCTCGGCACGGAGTTCCTGCCCGTGATGGACGAGGGCGCGTTCGACATGGACATCCAGATGCTCCCCGGCGTGTCGCTGGACAAGGCGATCGAGGTGTCGGGTGAGATCGAGCGGCGGCTGAAGGCGTTCCCGGAGCTCGACACGATCGTGTCGCGGACGGGTCAGACCGGCGTGGCGGTCGAGGCCCGCGGCGTGGACAAGACGGGGTTCGTGGGCACCCTCGCGCCCCGCCGCACGTGGACGAGCGCGACGTCGCGCGACGGTCTCGTCGGCAAGATGCGCGAGGCCGTTGCCGACATGCCCGGCGTGGTCGCGAGCTTCAGCCAACCCATCCAGTGCCGGATCGACGAGCTCGTGGCGGGCACCCGCGCCCAGATCATCCTCAAGCTCTTCGGCGATGACACGTCCGTCCTCAAACAGAAGGCCGGCGAGATCGCCGCCGTGATCGGCGACGTCCCCGGCGTGTCTGACCTGGTGATCGAGCGGATTGCGGGCCAGCCCTATCTGAACGTCACGGTCGACCGCGAACAGCTCGCGCGGTACGGAGTGAACGCGAGCGACGTGCTCCACGTGATCGAGCTTGGCGTGGCCGGGATTCCGATCGGGCAGGTGTACAAGGACAACCGCACCATCGACATTGCGATCCGCTATCCGGAGGACCACCGCCAGACGCCAGAGAACCTGGGCGCACTACTCATCGATGTGCCGGGGGGGTTTCGCGTCGCCCTCCGGGAGCTCGCAGACGTGGAGATGGTCGAGGGCCCGGTCCAGATCAGCCGCGAGAACGGCCAGCGGCGCATCGGGATCGAGCTGAACGTGGCCGGGCGCGACATCGGCGGCTTCGTGGCGGAAGCCCGGCGGCGGATCAAGGACCGCGTGGCCCTGCCCGCCGGCTATTACACGGCGTGGGGCGGACAGTTCGAGAACCAGCAGCAGGCCATGCGGCGGCTGGCCGTCATCCTGCCGATCGTGACCGCCGTGGTCTTCCTCCTGCTGCTGATGACCTTCTCGTCGGTGTGGCTGTCGCTCCTCGTCCTGGTCAACCTGCCGTTCGCCATGGTCGGCGGGGTGTTCGCGCTGTTCGTGTGGGGTCTCTATCTGTCCGTCCCGGCGTCCGTGGGGTTCATCGTGCTCTTCGGCGTGGCCGTCCTCAACGGCCTCGTGCTGGTGTCGCACGTCTCCCAGCTCCGCGCCGGCGGCGAGACCGTCGCACGCGCGGTGATGCTCGGGTGCGAGGCGCGGCTGAGGCCCGTGCTGATGACGGCGAGCATCGCCATCTTCAGCCTGATCCCGATGGTGTTCGCGACGGGTCCGGGGTCGGAGGTGCAACGGCCCCTCGGGGTGGTGGTCATCGGCGGTCTCGTGAGCTCGACCGCGCTCACGCTCTTCGGCCTGCCCATCCTCTACAGCTGGGTCGAGGAGTGGCGCGAGCGGGCGCGCGGCCGATCAGCCGGCCCTATCGCCGAATCGTCGGCCACACGCGATGTATGACCGCCACCGCGGCGTGGCAGTCGGTTTCGGTGATGCCGTCGTGCGTCACGACCCGCAGCCGGCCGCCGCCGAAGTCGGAGACGAGCACGCCTTCCTGCTCCAGCGCTGCCGCAAACGTCTCGGCCTCCGTCACGCCCGGCATGCGGAAGACCACGATGTTGGTGTCCACTTCGGGCGGATCGAGCGCCACGCCCGCGAGCGCCGCGATGCCGTCGGCGAGGATGCGCGCGTTCCGGTGGTCATCCGCCAACCGATCCACCATCCCGGTCAGCGCGATGATGCCCGGCGCCGCGATGACGCCGGCCTGGCGCATGCCGCCGCCGAGCATCTTCCGCATCCGCCGCGCCTCGTGCACGAACGTCTTCGACCCGCAGATGAGGGAGCCGACCGGCGCGGACAGGCCTTTCGACAGGCACAGCTGCACCGACGAGACGTGCCTGGTCCAGTCGGTGATCGGACGCCCGGCCGCCACCGCCGCGTTGAACAACCGCGCGCCGTCGAGGTGCACGGGGAGGCCGTGCTCGGCGGCGATCGCCGCAACGCTGGCGAAGTACTCCGGCGTGAGGACGCGCCCGCCGCAGCGGTTGTGCGTGTTCTCGAGGCAGATGACACCCGGCGGCGCGTAGTGGAAGAAGTGGTAGTCGTGCGCGGGCAGGTGGATCGCGGCCCGCAGCGCGTCCAGCGGCAGCGTGCCGTCCCGGTTCGTGGGCACCGGGTGAAAGACGAGGCCGCCGAGCGCCGACGCCGACCCGTTCTCGTAGTGGTAGATGTGCGACTCGTCGCCGAGGATGACGTCGCGGCCCCGCCCGCAATGGGCGAGCAGCGACGCCAGGTTCCCCATCGTGCCGCTCGTGACGAACACAGCGGCCTCCTTGCCGGCCATCCGCGCCGCCAACGCCTCCAACCGGTTCACTGTCGGGTCGTCACCGAACACATCGTCACCCACGTCGGCCTCGGCCATGGCCTGGCGCATGGCCGGTGTGGGAACTGTCACCGTGTCGCTTCGCAGATCGATGCGCATGAGTCCTCCCGGGTATCTCGCCGCAGGGGCCAGCCGCAGGCCTTCATGATACGCCTCGGGGAATGTGCCAGAATAGGCCGCCTGTCCCGACGCCCCTCGGGGACGTTCCATGATGCCGCGACATCGACGCCTCGTCTCGTGCCTGATCGCCTGCGGTTCGATGTTGACGCTGACGGGCGTGGCGTGGGCCCAGGCGACGGCACAGGCCGCTCCCCCACGGCAGCCTGGGCAGGCTCCTCCGGCCCCGCCCGCGCCGGGACCGCCGACCAGGGCGGACATCCTCCGCGGCGGATACGGTCCGTACCGCTCGAACAACGACCTGCTGTCCTACGTGCTCGACGTGCGCGTCGACCCCGCACGGAAGTTCCTCAGCGGCGCCAACACCATCCGCTTCAGGATGCTCGAGGACGGCACGCGCATCCAGATCGATCTCGTCGCCAGCCTGAGCGTCGACCGCATCCTGTTCCGGTCGAAGGCGCTGCAGTTCGAGCGCGAGTTCAACGCGGTCTTCATCGACTTCCCGGAGATGCTGAAGCGCGGCCGGACGTACGAAATCGCGTTCCACTATTCCGGCAGCCCAGTCGAAACCGGTCGGTTCGGCGGCATCACGTTCAGGAAGGACCCGGCCGGGCGCGACTGGATCAACACGTCGTGCCAGCACGTCGGGGCGAGCGTCTGGTGGCCAAACAAGGACCAGTATCGCGACGAGGTCGAAGAAATGCGCCTTCGCGTCGCGATCCCGAACAGCCTGGTGGACGTGTCGAACGGGCGCTTCGAGGGCACGAAAGACCTCGGCGACGGCTACACGCGGTGGGACTGGCACATCCACTATCCGATCAACAGCTACAACGTGTCGCTGAACATCGGCCGCTACGCGCACTTCACGGACGAGGTGGACGGCCAGAGGCTCGATTTCTACTGTCTGCCGGAGAACCTCGACAAGGCCCGGGCCCAGTTCGCGCAGGCCCGGACCATGATGCAGGCGTTCCAGAAGTACGTCGGCCCGTACCCGTTCAGGAAGGACGGCTACAAGCTCATCGAAGCGCCCTACTCGGGAATGGAGCACCAGTCCGCCGTGACTTACGGGAACCGGTTTGCGAACGGCTACCTGGGGCGCGACTGGACCGGCGTCGGCATCAGCCCGACCTTCGACTTCATCATCGTCCACGAGAGCGCCCATGAGTGGTTCGGGAACAGCGTGACGGCGAGCGACATGTGCGACGAGTGGATCCACGAGGCCTGGGGCACGTATCTCGAGGGCGTCTACGTCGAGCACGTGTTCGGAAAGGCGGACGCGCTGAAGTATCTGAACGGGTACAGGAGCAAGGTGCGGAACCGCGAGCCGATCATCCCGCCGTGCGGCGTCAATCGGACGCCGCCGCAGGACATGTACTTCAAGGGCGCGCTCTTCCTCAACACGATTCGCTCCGTCGTCGATGACGACAAACGGTGGTGGGCGCTCGTGCGCGGCTTCTACGACCGCTTCAAGTACCGGACCCTTTCGACGGGCGACGTCGTGCGGTTCTTCGACGAGGAGACCGGTAAACCGCTGACGCCGCTGTTCGAGCAGTACCTGCGGCACGCGGCCCTCCCGGTCCTCGAGCTGCAGTTCCACGAGGCCGATGGAAGCGTTTCTTATCGCTGGAAGGCGGACGTGCCGGAGTTCGCCATGCCGGTCAAGGTGGGCACGAAGGACGCGTGGAAGGCGATTCAGCCGACGGCCGAGTGGCAGACCATGCCCTGGCCCGCCGGACGCGACGCGTTCGACATCGCGACCGACCTCTACTTCATCGACGTCGAGAAATCGGGGTCAGGCTTCGAAGACGACCTCCCCCGAGACGATAGTCTTGCGCACGTGCAGGTCGGGAGAGAGAAGCACCAGGTCGGCGAGGAAGCCTGGCGCGACCTGTCCGCGCTCGCCCTCCAGACCGAGGAGCCGCGCGGGCGTGGTGGTCATCATCGTCAGGGCGTCCGCCAGCGTGCATGCCGTGATCTCGATGATGTTGCGCAGGGCCTGATCGAGCGCCAGGATGCTGCCCCCGAGCACGTTGTTCGTGAGGCGGGCGCTCGTCGCATCCACGACGACGTCGTAGTCGCCTAGCCTGTGGACGCCAGGGCCCATGCCCAGCGCCGCCATCGCGTCGGTGACGAGGCTCATCCGGCGAGGGCCGAGCGCCCGGTAGACGATCTTGATGATCGACCGGTGCGTGTGGACGCCGTCGGCGATGAACCCGACGGTAACGCGGTCGTCCGACAGCAAGGCGCCGGGCACGCCCGGCTCGCGGTGCCCGAGGCCGGACTGCGCGTTGAAGAGGTGCGTGCCGTAGCGCGCGCCGGCGTCGAAGCCCGCGACGGCCTGTTCGTACGTGGCGTCGGAGTGCCCCACGCTCACCACGATCCCGCGCGCGGCAAGCGCGTCGATCACCTCGAGCGCGCCCGGCAGCTCAGGCGCCATGGTGACCAGTCGCACGCCGGTCCCCGGGGACCATCCCGCCACGGCCTCGAGCGAGGGCGGGCGCAGGTAGTTGGCGTTGTGCGCGCCCTTCCTCTTCGGATTCAGGAACGGCCCTTCCACGTGCAGGCCGAGCGGGATCGCGCCGCGATACCCCGCCGGCGCCCCGCCCGTCACCAGCGCCCGGCCCGCGTCGACCTTTTCGAGCGGCGAGGTGATGATCGTCGGCAGGAACGCGGTCACGCCGTAGCGCGTGATCCGCTCCCCCACCTGCCAGATCGTTGACGGATCGGCGGTGAAGTCGTGGCCGAAGGCGCCGTTGAGCTGGAGTTCGATGAACCCCGGTACGAGGCTGAGGCCCGTCGCGTCGATGTCCTGCGCGCCCGGCGAGGCGGGCATGTCAGCGGCCGTTCCGACGGCCGCGATACGCTGGCCGTCCACGAGAACCGAACCCCGCTCGATGACGCGATCCGGGGCCTGAATCGTGGCGTTCTTGATGTGCAACATCGGTTGCGCTCCCGCTCCACTACGGTATCTTCGCGATCGCAGGCAGGCTCGCCGCCGCGATCGACTGGCCGACGCGCCGGCTCTTCTCGTCCGGCAGCTGGATGTTCATGCGCGCCGCGATCTCGGGGAATTCGTCCTCCAGCACCGCCTTCGCACCATCCAGGATGAGGGCCCCGCCTCTGCCCGAGGTGACGCGTCCGAGAATCAGGACGTGCCGCAAGTCGTAGAAGTCGGCGTAGTGGGCGATGCCGTAGCCCAGGTACACGCCGATGCTCTGCCAGATCTTCGCGGCGCCCGCGTGTCCGGCCTCGAGATGCGCCTGCACGTGTTTCAGCTGCTCTGCCTTCGTGGCGCCGGCCGGCAGCGTGATGCCCACCGCAGGAGCCAGGCGGAATACGCCCTGCTGCGAGAAGTACAGAGCGCCCACACCAGCGTCGCCCGACCACTCGTCCACCGCCGCCGCAGGGTTGTAGTCCACCGGCGCGAACGCCAGCTCGTTCAGCCAGCCGGTGATGGCGCCGTCGGGGTTGACGTAGCCCGCAGCCTCGCTCGATCCCAGCGCCACGCCCAGCACGGCGTTGTCCTCGAGGCTCATCGCTCCGGCGAGGGCTGTGACGTCGCCGTCGTTCGCCACCTCGAGGGGCACGCCGAACTCGTCGCGGAACTGCAGGAACATTTCGCGGATCTCGCCGTACCGATCTTCCGGGATGCCTCGGAAGAGCGACGCCACCATCGGACGGTTGTCCACGATGACGCCAGCCGAACTCCCGCCGATGGCGTCGAGCCGGGGCATCTTCGAGGCGGCCAGCCTCAGCGCCTCGCGGATCTTCGACCGATGGTACTCCGGGTCGGTTTGCTCGACCGGCTCCCACACGATCTCTTCGCTGAAGATCGGCTCGCCGTCGACCACCGCCGACACCTTCAGGTCGGACGCGCCGAGGTCGAACCCGATCCGGCAGCCCTCGAGATGGCGGCCGAGGTGCCGCCCTGCCTCACGGGCTGCCGGCACGACCTGCGCGGCGCAGGGTGTCACCTTGAACGGGCACCCATACACCTGCTCGCCCATGAACCGGCAGTCGAACGCCCGGGCGCCGCCCGCGGCATAGACACGGCGGATGTGCTCCCCCACCGAGGACGGGCCGCCGACGAACACGCGCCATCCGCCGCGCGCCCACAGCAGGAACTTTACGAGCCGCTCGGCGTACACGAGATCGGCGCAAGCCCGCGGGTGGCCCTCGGGGAACGCGACGGTGTCGTAGCGCGAGAGCGACCCGTCCGGGCGCTCGAGGCCGATGACGAGCGGCACGCCGGCGCCGGACGCGGCCACCTCGTCACGGAACGCGCGGTTCGCGAGAATCGCGGGCCGGAACGCCGGCTCGAGGGGCGGGACGTGTCTGGGGGCAACCAGCCGGAACTCGGATGCCATGGTGTCTGTCTCCGGACGGGTGACGCCGGCGGCTGACCGCCGGGCGGAGGGCGTGACAGAGAGGGCACCCACAATGTTACCCCCAGAGGCGCCGGTCAGTCAGCGCCCGCGACCGCGTACCGGAGTAGACTGCTGCCCGTCATGACTCGCATGAAGGGCCGGACGGCCATCATCACGGGGGCCACGAGCGGGATGGGCCGCGCGACGGCTCTGCTCTTCGCACGCGAGGGCGCCGCCGTCGTGGCGAGCGGTCGCAACGAGGACAGGGGGCGCTCGCTCTTGGACGAGATCCGGGCCGACGGCGGGCGCGCGGAGTTCGTGCCGGGCGACGTGAGTCTGTCCGAAACCGGCAGCACGCTGGTGGAGGCGTGCAACGAGGCGTTCGGCGGCGTAGACACGGTTGTCTGCTGTGCTGGAATGCTCGGCCTGGGCTCCATCGTCGACGTGCCGGTCGACGTGTGGCGGCAGACGCTCGGCGTCAACCTGGACGCCGTTTTCTACCTGTTGCGATCGGCGCTCCCGGCGATGCAGGCACGAGGCCGCGGGTCCGCCGTGATTATCGGATCGATCGCCGCGCTGAAGGGGTTCCCGAATCACGCGGCTTACTGCGCATCCAAGGGCGCGCTGCTGGCACTGGTCAGGCAGGTGGCCATCGATTACGGTCCCGGGATTCGCGTCAATCTGTTGTGCCCGGGCCCCGTTGACACACCCCTCATCTGGGAGTCCGCCGCCGCGTTTCCGGACCCTTCGCAGGCCGTCGCCGACTCCGCGAGAAGAACCCTCCTGAAGCGCCTGGGAACCCCTGACGACATCGCCCGCGCGGCGCTGTTCCTGGCGTCAGAGGAGTCCGGCTTCGTGACGGGCACCTCGCTCACGATCGACGGCGGGATCATGACAGGGGCCTGAGTCTCGTCCGGCTCGCCGCCGGTGCCGTGACCACTCGACGCCTGTGGTATTCTCGCGCCGCGTTGAGACCCCTCCCAGGGAGACACACATGAACGGAATCAGCAGGCGGCTGGCCGTCGCGTCAGTAGCGCTGGCATTGGCGCTCGGAGCGTTCGGCCTGGCGGAGCGCGTCACGCAGGCCCAGACGCGGATCACCCCTCCCGAGACGTTCTTCGGCTTTCAGATGGGCGCGGATCGCAAGCTGGTCCGCTGGGACAAGGCGGTCGAGTACTACCAGCTCCTCGAGAAGGAGAGCGGGGGCAAGCTCAAGGTCGTCAAGATGGGACCCACCGAGATGGGCAACCCCTTCCTGCTCGTGATCATCACCTCCTCCGCCAACCAGGCGCGCCTCGAGGAGCTGAGGCAGATGAACCTCACGCTCAGCGATCCGCGCGGCGTGCCCGAGGCCGAGATCAAGCGGATCGTGGCCGACGGCAAGGTGGTCATCTGCCAGACGATGAGCATGCACGCGAGCGAGGTGGGCGGCGTCAACATGGCGCCGGAGCTGACCTACGACCTCGTCTCGCGGACCGACGCGGAGGCGCAGCGGATCCTCGACAACGTCGTGTTCCTGGAGATCCCGTCGTTCAACCCCGACGGCGCGATCATGATCCACGACTACTACATGAAGCATGTCGGCACCGAGTACGAAGGCGGCCAGTTGCCGTGGCTCTATAACAAGTACATCGGCCACGACAACAACCGAGACGCCCTCACCATGAACATGAAGGAGTCCCGATACGTCGGAAAGCTGATGTTCGCGGACTGGAAGCCCCAGGCGTACGTGGATCACCACCACATGGGCTCGTACGGCGCCCGGATCTTCGTGCCGCCGTACGCGGAGCCCGTGCGCCCGCTGGCGGATCCGCAGGTCTGGCGGGAGATGCAGTGGTACGGCGCGCACATCGCCTACAAGGAGGAAGAGGCGGGCCTCTCCGGCGTCATGAACAACGGGCAATACTCGGGATGGGGCCACTTCGGCTTCCACTGGATCACCCCGTTCCACAACATCGCCGGCATGCTGACGGAGTCGGCCGGCGTGCGCGTCGCCACGCCGCTGTTCATCGATCCCAGCCAGCTCGAGGGCGGAGACCGGAACTTCGAAACCTACAAGGAGCAGATGAATTTCCCCGATCCGTGGCCCGGCGGCTGGTGGACGCTCCGGGGCATCGTGGAGCGGCAGAAGGTGTCGGCGTGGGCGACGCTGGACCTGGCGGCGCGCAACCGCGAGACCGTGCTGTGGAACGCCTATCTGAAGGCGAGCCGGCAGACGGACCGCGGCGCGAAGGGCAAGCCGGCGGCCTACGCCGTGTCAGCGAGGCAGCACGACCCGCTGACCCTGAACAAGCTGGTCAACGCGCTGCTCGCCCAGGGGATCGAGGTGATGCAGTCGGCAAGAGGGTTCGCGACGCCCGACGGCATGACCTACCCCACCGGGTCCTTCTATGTCTCGCTGGCGCAGCCGAAGATGGGGCTGATCCGCTACCTGCTCGGCGAGACGCACTATCCGGACAACGAGCACACGCGGCGCCCGGATGGCACGCCAATCCGTCCGTACGACATGGGCCAGGACGTGCTCGCGGAATACATGGGCATCAAGGTGGACCCGCTGGAGGAGGCGGTGATGGGCGACTTCGTGAAGGTCGCCGCGCCGATCGCGCCCGCCGGCAGGATCGCGGCCAGGGCGTCTCTCGGCTACGTCCTCGACGGGCGGCTCAACGACAGCTTCCGCGCGGTCAACCTCCTGTGGGACAAAGGCATCGACGTGCGGCGGGTGGATTGCGCGGCCGGCGGCCTTCGGCCCGGCGACTGGCTCGTACCCGCCGGGTCTGAGGCGGTGCTGGCGGACGTCTCGCGGCAGACGGGCGTTGACTTCAACGCACTGAAGGCCGAGGTGAAGGACGGCGCCCACGCGTCAGCGCGCTTGCGCATCGGCATGTACCAGCGCTACCGCGGCGGGAACATGGACGAGGGCTGGACGCGGTGGCTGTTCGAGCAGTGGGGCTTCCCGTTCACGCAGGTCTACGACGCGGAGATCAAGAAGGGCACTCTCAACGCGAAGTACGACGTGTTCATCTTCGCGGACGACTCGACCGGCGCCATCACCGGTGAGCCGGGCGGCGGCGGGCGCGGCGAGGGGCGAGGCGGCGCGGCGTTCGCCAACATCCCGAACACGACCCCGCCCGAGTACCGCAGCGGGATCGGGGCCGACGGCGTCGCCGCGATCAAGGACTTCGTGCAGAAGGGCGGCACGCTCGTCACGCTGGGCGGGGCGACCGACTTCGCGATCACCCGGCTCGGATTGCCCGTGCGGAACGTGGTGGCGGGACTCGATTCGAAGGCGTTCTTCTGTCCCGGCTCGACCCTGCGCGTCACGATCGACCCCACGCAGCCGCTCGCCTACGGCATGCCGGCGTCGGGCCTGGTGCTGTTCCACTACAGCCCGGCGTTCGACGTCGTCGCCACCGACTTCAACGACCGCAACCAGATCATCGTGCGGTACGCCGACCGCAACGTCGAGCGCAGCGGGTGGCTGAACGGCGAGAAGTTCGTCGCGGGCACGACCGCGATGGCCGCGATCGGCTACGGACAGGGGCGGGTGGTGCTCATCGGGTTCCGGACGCAGAACCGCGCCCAGACCCACGGCACGTACAAGTTCCTCTTCAATGCGCTGGTGAAGTAGCGAGGCAAGAAAAGGGGTCAGGCACCATCTCCTCGCGACATGGTGCCTGACCCCAATCTCACCGGGAGGCGATCTCGGAGATCGGTTCTAGAGGCTCCAGCCTTCGCGATAGTGGTGCTGGACGGCCTCGTTCGCCTCTTCGGAATTCGTGAACTTCAGCGCCTGGCCATCCCACAGCAGCTTCTGACCGGGGAACTTCGCCGCGACGTTTCCGAGCTGCACCGTCTCGGTGAACGGCCCCGAGTAGTCGAAGTGCGACGTCGCTTTCGTCTTGCCCTGGATCGCTTCGACCCAGTTCTGTTCGTGGCTGCCGACGATGCGGGGGATGCTCTTCTTCGGGCGTTTGTATGCCTGCATGCGGCGCTCGGGGATCAGGCGCGGGCTCTCCGAGTACGTCTCGCACATGAGCTTGCCCTTGTCGCCCACGAAGATCGTGCCGCTCTCAGGCAGACGGCGATCAGGCTCGAGTTCCTCGGGCCGCTCGGGCATGAGGCCGCCGTCGTACCAGTGCAGCTTCAGGGCCGGCAGTTTGTCCCCGCGTGCCGGGAAGGTGTAGTGCACGATGCAGGCCGGCGGGAAGCTGTCGTTGTACTTGATGCGCTCGTTCCTGGTGCCGCCGCCTTCGCGCGGAACCGCCATCACGTTGTAGGCGAGGTAGGCCATCACGCTGGTGGGGTACCCGAGCTTCAGGCACTGGTACGACGCGTCCATCACGTGGCAGGCCATGTCGCCCAGGGCGCCGGCCCCAAAGTCCCACCAGGCGCGCCAGCTGAACGGGTGGTACGCGATGTGGTACGGCCGCATCGGCGCGGGCCCGATCCACAGGTCCCAATCGAGGCCATCCGGCACGGGCATCCCCTCTGCCGGCCGGGGCATGCCCTGCGGCCAGATCGGGCGGTTCGTCCAGCAGTGCACTTCGCGGACCTTGCCGATGGCCCCGTCGTTGATCCACTCCTCGATCAGGCGGACCCCCTCACCCGAATGGCCCTGGTTGCCCATCTGGGTGATGACCTTGTACTTGCGCGCAGCCTCGGTCAGCGTCCGCGCTTCCGACACCGTCCGCGTGAGCGGCTTCTGCACATAGACGTGCTTGCCGAGCTGCATGGCCGCCATCGCGACAATCGCGTGGTTATGATCCGGCGTCGCGACGATGACGCCGTCGATGTCCTTCTGCTTCTCGAGCATCACGCGGAAGTCCTTGTACCGCACCGCCGTCGGGAAGGTCTCGAAGATCTTCGTGCGCGCGGCGTTCTTCATCGCGGCGGCGCTCTCGTCCACGTCGCACAGCGCGACGACGTCGGCGACCTTCCCGACCGCGTTGGTGTTGCTCGTGCCCATCCCGTTGATGTACCCGACGGTGGCGACCTGCACGCGGTCGCTTGGCGCCTGGTAGCGGGGCCCGCCCAGCACGTGCCGGGGCACGATCATGAACCCGGCAGCCGCAGCCAATCCTCCGACGAACGAGCGTCGCGACACGAGGTTCGACATGTCCTTCTCATCATCCATCTTGAAATCTCCGGCTTCGGGGGCGTGGTTCACAGCAGACCGCAACAGGCCTGCGGCAGATCTTAACCGGGTACAGGCCCGACGGAGCGGGGAAAGTGCGCGACGCCCCCGAGCCCCGGCTGGGGGGCGTGGCCCCGAAGGCCAGAGTGACAGACCGCGGGGGTGACGGAAGGCGGACGTTCAGCGGCGATACCGGTGGTGGATCACCGCCAGGTCGAAGAACGAGCGGAGGTAGTCGGTCCAGCGGAGCTTGGAACCCGGCACATGGTGCCACGCCGGGACCGCCAGTTCGTAGATGCGAGCCTGGCGCGTGGGCTCGCCGGGCCCGACCGGCTGGGCGAGATAGCGGGCGAGCAGTTCGACGTCGAAGATCCACCGGCTCCGGAACGGCTGCTCGAAGGCCGCGGCCGTCGCCTCGTTCACGCGGAACAGTTTGGCGCCGCACTGCGTGTCGTAGACCGGCAGGCCGAGCGTCAGGGACGCGGCGGTCGCGAACACCCTCCCGAGGTAGTGGCGCCAGGCCTGGCGCCGGATGTCACGGCCCATCAGCTTCACGCGAGCCCCGAGGAGAACGTCGATCTCCGGCCGCTTCGCCGCGAGTGCCAGGAAGTCGTCCACCGTGTCGAGCGGCGTCGCCAGATCGGCGTCCCAGAAGCCGACGATTCCAGCCCCGCTCCGGATCCCCTCCAGCATGCCGAGGCGCACCGCCTCGCCCTTCCCCTGCCGCGACGGCAGACGCAGGATGTCCACGGCGGCAGGCACGTCCGTACGGAGACGTTCCAGGATCGCGAACGTGGCGTCGCGACTCCCATCATCGACGAACTGCAGGCGGACTGACGGGCGGGAGGAGATGAAGTCGACGAACGCCCGCGGCGTCAGGCGCGCGGCCTCGTTGTAGCAGGGCACGACGAGGGTCAGTCCGGGCGGCGGCATGGTCGGCACTTCGGTCGCTCGCGCGTCACAGTGACACAGGACGAGGGGCCGGGGCAATACTTGGGACTCGGGACTCGGGATTCGGGGTTCGGGACGCCCCGATCCGCCATAGAATCATCCGGGCGCGCCGTGGCCTGTTGGCGATGGCCGGCCGCGTGATGCCCCGTGGAGGAACCGTGAGCAAGGCACTCATCACCGCGACGCTCGTTGTCACCGCTGCCGGCTTCTTTGGGATGGCCGCCTCGGCCCAGGTCCCGGCGAACCCGCGCGCGGCCGATCTGCAGAAATGGGCGGTCCATGACGACACGCGGCCGATGCCGCCCGTCGTGAATCCCGGGCCCGCCGGCCCGCCCGTGCCTGTGCCCTCGGACGCGATCGTGCTGTTCGACGGGCGCGATCTCTCGGGATGGACGACTGCCAAGGGCGAGCCGGCCAAGTGGCTGGTGCGCGCCGGCTACATGGAGGCCGTGAAGGGTTCCGGGGCCATTCAGACGAAGGCGGGGTTTGGCGACTGCCAGCTCCACGTCGAATGGGCCGCGCCGGCGCCCCCCGTCGGCGCGGGTCAGGACCGCGGCAACAGCGGCGTGTTCCTGATGAACACGTACGAGGTGCAGGTCCTCGATTCCTACGAGAGCAAGACGTACGCGGACGGGATGGTCGCGGCGCTCTATGGCCAGTTTCCGCCGCTGGTCAACGCGACCCGCAAGCCCGGCGAGTGGCAGTTCTACGACATCGTCTTCCACGCGCCGCGCTTCGGCACCGACGGGAAGGTCCTCGCCGCGGCCCGGATGACGGTCTTCCACAACGGCATCCTCGTCCACGACAACGACGAACTGACCGGGCCGACGGCCCACAAGGCCCGCCCCCCGTACAAGCCCCACGCGGACCGCCTGCCGATCGGGCTGCAGGACCACGGCCATCCGGTGCGTTTCCGGAACATCTGGATCCGGGAGTTGAAGTAGTGACACGGGGGTCTCGCGCCATGAACACGCTCATCCGACGCCTGCAGTGGCCTGTTGCGCTGATCGTACTCGCCGCGGCGCTCGCATGGGCTGCGCCGCAGGCCGCGGCTCAGACGCTGGCGCCCAAGAAGAAGGTGCTGGTCGTCTGGGGCGGCTGGCCCGGCCACGAGCCGAAGCCGACGGCCGACATCTTCTCGAACTGGCTCACGGAGCAGGGCTTCGACGTCGAGGTGTCCAACACGCTCGATTCGTACCTCGATGCCGAGAAGATGAAGAGCCTCTCCCTCGTGGTCCAGGTCTACACGATGGGCACGATCACGCCCAAGCAGGAGAAGGGACTGGAGGACGCCGTCCGGGGCGGCGTGGGCCTGGCCGGCTGGCACGGAGGGTTGAGCGATTCCTTCCGCAACAACACCGAGTACGAGTTCATGGTCGGCGGCGCGTGGGCGGCCCACCCGGGCGGCGTGATCGACTACACCGTCAACGTCGTGAAGCATGACGACCCGATCACGAAGGGCCTGGCCGACTTCCGCATGCACTCCGAGCAGTACTACATGCTCGTCGACCCGAACGTCGAGGTGCTGGCGACGACGACCTTCACGGGCGAGCACGCGGCGTGGATCGACGGCGCCGTGATGCCGGTGGCGTGGAAGAAGCTCTACGGCAAGGGGCGCGTCTTCCACCTGTCCGTCGGACACGTGGCGGCCGACTTCGACGTGCCCGAGGCCAGGCAGATCATGCGGCGCGGCCTGCTCTGGGCCGCGCGCGTGCCGGGATCGGGCGACGACCCGAAGCCGACCAACCCGTATCGGGGAGCAGCAGGCAGGTAGCCCGTTCAACGAACAATCCGCCAGAGAGACCATGAAGACAAAGAAACCGACTCAGACCGAACGCAGGAACTTCCTCAAGACCCTTGGCGGCGTGACCGCGGCGATGGCCGCGCTGCCCGCGCTGGCGAGCGGGCAGGTGCCGGCGCTGATGCGCAAGGCCGGCGCGAAGTACATGGGCGACTTCGCCGCGCCGAAGCTCGACAAGGTGCGGATCGCCATGATCGGCGTCGGGGCCCGCGGATCCGGCCACGCGTCACAGCTCGCCTCGATCGAGGGCACCGAGATTGTCGCGATCAGCGACCTGTACGAGGACCTCGCCAAGCGGTCCGAGCAGCGCGTCCAGGCCAGGGGCCACAAGCCGAAGCTCTACTTCGGCGGCGAGAACCTCTACCGGGCGATGCTCACCGAGATGAAGCCGGACATGGTCGTCATCGCCACGCCGTGGGAGGTTCACGCGCCCATGGGCGTGGCGGCCATGCAGGCCGGCGCGCACGCCTTCATCGAGACGCCCATCGCGACGACTCTGGACGACATGTGGGCGCTCGTCGACACGTCCGAGGAGACCGGGCGCCACTGCATGCACATGGAGAACGTGTGCTACGGGCGGGAGGAACTGCTCTACCTCAACATGATCCGGCAGGGCGTCATCGGCGAGGTGCTGCACGGCGAAGCCGCTTACATCCACGACCTGCGCGACCAGATGAAACAGGTGGAGCGCGGCACGGGGTCGTGGCGCACGTACCATTACATCAAGCGCAACGGGAACCTCTATCCGTGTCACGGCCTGGGCCCGGTTGCGCAGTACATGAGCGCCGCGCGCACGGAGGACATGTTCGCCCGCCTCGTGTCGTTCTCGTCACCGTCGCGGGCCCGTGCCCTCTACGCGAAGGCCAACTTCCCGCCCGATCACAAGTGGAACACGCTCGGGTTCCGGGCGGGCGACATCAACACGTCGATCATCAAGACCGCCCTCGGCCGGACGATCATGGTCCAGTGGGACGAGCAGTCGCCGCGTCCGTACACCCGCCTCAACCTGGTCCAGGGGACCAAGGGCACGCTCGCGAGCTACCCGAACCGGTTGGCGATCGAGGGCGTGAACAGCTACCACGAGTGGACGGAGGGCGAGGAGTGGGAGAAGTTCGTCGCCCAGTACGACCACCCGCTGTTCAAGCGCGTGGGTGAGCTCGCGAAGAAGATGGGCGGCCACGGCGGCATGGACTTCCTGATGCTCTACCGGATCGTGGAGTGCCTCCGGAATGGCCTTCCGCTGGACCAGAACGTCTACGAAGGTTGCCTCTGGTCGTCGGTCGGGCCGCTCAGCGAGAAGTCCGTCAGGGAGGATGGCGCGCCGCAGGACTTCCCGGACTTCACGCGGGGGAACTGGAAGACGACGAAGCCCCTCGGCGTCGTCGCGTAAGAGGAATCGACAGGAATCGCAGACAGGGCGGCCGGCCCGGGTGGCCGGCCGTTCCTGTGTTCAGGCCGCGGCGTCCCGCCGCACGCAAGCCACGTACGCGTCGAAGAGCACGTCGCGCGGCGTATCGCTGAACAGGCTCGCCAGAGTGGACTCGCACCACGCACGGATCGCCTCTACCGCGGCGCCGCGCGCGACGGCCATCTCCACGCCGGTCTCGCTCATCACGTACGGCAGGTAGGAGGACAGGCTCATGGGGACGGCGACGTCGAATTCCTCGTACGTGGCGAGCCGCAGGCCGAAGCGGGAGTAGTCGATGGCGGCGACGTCCAGCTCGTAGCCCGGTTTCGGGGGATAGCGCTCGGCGAACGCCGCGTACCACGCGTCCAGCCGCGAGTCATCGCGAAACCTGCGGCCCTCGGAGAAGTCGTAGATCGCCATGACGCCGCCTGGCGCCAGCACCCGCGCGAGTTCCGGCAGGAACAGGTCGAGATCCACGTAGTTCAGGGAGCCCGCCGCCGTGACAAGGCCGAACGAATGTGGCGAAAACGGCAGGTGCTCGGCCCCGCCGATCACGAACGACGCCCCCGGTGCCACGACCCGGGTGTGGGCAAGCATGGCCGGCACGGGTTCCAGCCCGAAGACGTGGCCGGCCAGTTCGGCGAGGGCCGCCGTCGAGAGGCCGGCGCCGCAGCCCACGTCCAGCGCGCGGCGGACGCGGACGTCGAGTTGGAGGCGTTCACGCACGACGCGGATGATGTGCGGGTGCACGGAGGGTCGATCAAAGGCGTAGCCTCTCGCCATCCGCGGGCTGTCGTACACGCTGTGATAGGATTCACAGTCCATCGTCACCAACCCGGAGGAGTCCGCATGGTCCCGATCCTCGCGCTCTGGCTTCCGATCCTCGCGGCTGCCGTGATCGTATTCGTCGCGAGCTCGCTCCTGCACATGGTGCTGCCCTTCCACAAAAGCGACTACGCGCAAATCCAGAACGAAGACGCCGTGATGGAGGCGATGCGGAAGGCCGGCGTCAAGCCGGGCGACTACATGATGCCATACGCATCATCCATGGCTGCGCTGAAGAGCCCGGCGTTCCTCGAGAAGTACGGGAAGGGCCCGGTGGCCGCGTTCACCGTCATGGGGGGCGGCAAGCCGTCGATGGCCGGCCAGCTGTTCCAGTGGTTCGTCTACTGCGCGGTGGTGAGCCTCTTCGCGGCGTACATCGCGGGCCGCGCGCTGCAGCCCGGCGCGCACTACCTCGCCGTGTTCCGCTTTGCCGGCGCGACCGCGTTCATCGGGTACTCACTCGCGCTCTGCCAGCAGTCGATCTGGTACAAAAAAAAGTGGAGCTCGACGATCACGTCGATGATCGACGGCCTGATCTACGGCCTGCTCACCGGCGGGACCTTCGGCTGGCTCTGGCCGAACTGAAGGAGGATTCCCGTGAGGAGATGGCGGCTTTCGTGGGTGATCGCCGCACTCGGCGCCGCCGCGCTCGGCGTGCACGGCGGCTGTTCGAATTCGCCGGCGGCGCAGGCCGCGGCGGCGAAACCCGAGCCGGCGGCGGTGACGGCACCGCCTCCGCACGATGTGCTGCTGACGGATCGGGCTCGCGTGCTGGCTGGCATGATGCCCGAAGTCGCCGGCCGTCTCTCCAGCGTCACCGGCGACGCGGTCTGGCAGGCGTACCGGGCCGAGTTCGACCGCACCTGGAGTCACAGCGAGACCGAGCGCTTCCAGGCCATGCGGGCGTGGCGTGACGGGGCACTGCGCGAAGCGCTGCCCGGGCCCTGCGACACGCTGTTCTACCCCTTCAGTGGTCCCGACATCGTCAACGCCTGGGTGCTGTTTCCGAACTGCAAGCGGTACGTGATGTTCGGCCTCGAGCACACGGGCGCCTTCCCGACCCTCGAGGGCATGAGTCCCGCCCGCGTGGATCGCCTGCTCGGAGACGTCCGCCACGTCGTGGCCGATCTGTTCGAGCGCAACTACTTCATTACGAAGCGGATGATGTCCGACCTCGAGACGCCGGAGCTGGAGGGCACGCTGCCGGTGCTCGAACTGCTCCTGGCGCGTCTCGGCTCGACGCTCACAGCCGTGACGCCGCTGGAACTGACACCCGCCGGCACGCTCGTGGAGCCGGGATCCGAGCCTGCCGCCGGCCGGGCGTATCTGCCGGCGGTACGCATCGATTCGCTGTCGCCAACCGGGATGCCGCAGCAGATTCTGTATTTCCGGATGCAGGCCGACGACGCGCCGCTGGCGAAGCACCCCGGCGTGGGCCTGTTCCTCGAATCGCTGCATCCCTATCGCACCGTGATCAAGAGCGCCTCGTACCTGATGCACGGACCCGGGTTCACGCGCATCCGCGGGGAGCTCCTGGCGGGATCGTCGAGCATCCTGCAGGACGACACGGGGATTCCGTTCGCGCTCCTGAACACCGCCGAGTGGGACGTGCGGCTCTACGGAGAGTACGCGAAACCCATCAGGGAATTCAGCTCCGCGGAACAGCCAGACCTCGCAGCGGCGTTCGCCGAGCCCCGGCGGGCGCGCCCCCTGCCGTTCACATGGGGGTATCACTGGCGGAGCGGGAGCTCACAGGTGATCCTGGCCATCCGGCGGGAGACGGCCCAAGCCAGGTGACGGCACGGCCGCGACGCTGCGCCAGCCCCTCATCGCTTCACCTGCGTGGCGAGAAACCGGTCCCAGAGCGGCCGCTCGACGAAGAGGGTCAACACCACGTCGGGGCGGAGGCCGTAGAACTCCTGCACGTACCGATCGCCGAGCATGCCGCCGACGGCGTCGGCCTGGTCCTGGGACGCGATGATGATTGGCGCGTCATCGAGGCGGGCGGCCTCGTCGGCGCGGCTCCAATACCCGACCCGCGTGAGACGACGCAGGTACCACGGCAGAGGCCATTGCTCGTAAGGGCCGGCGACCACCTTGACCAGCGTGTTCGAGCGGTCGGCGTGCAGCGCCGCGACGTCGGCCACGCGCTGCGCGAGGCGGAGCAGGTCGGGGACCGTGTGGGCATAAACGTACGGGTTGCGGGGGTCCGCCGGATAGCGGAAGCTCGCGCGCCAACTCTGCCAGCCGAGCTGGCAGGTCGCCACGAGCAGCACGGCGATCACCGCACCGCGCCATAGACGCGAGTTCAGGGCGCGGACGATCGCCGCCGCCCCGACGCCAGCCATGATCACGAAGCCGACGTAGAACGGGATCAGGTTCCACGGCGTCTTGTAGCGGATGACCGAGAAGGCGACGAACGTCATGAGCGAGTAGAGCCCGACATACCGGGGCCAGAAGCCTGAGACGCCGGCAGGCGTCTTCCGGGCCGACGCGACGATGCCGACGCACGCCAACCCCAGCACGAGGCCCTCGGTCCACACGAGCCCGCCCGACGACGAGTACGACAGCAGGCGGGCGTAGTAGCCGAAAGGCTCGGCATGGGGGCCCGCCCCTACGCCACGGTCGACGTAGATGCCGAACGCCCGGAACGACTCGAGAAGACCGGCCGGGTGCTTGAAGAACGACGAGTAGAACACGAAGGCGATCGCCACGGCCGCCGCCGCGGCGACTGCGGCGTACGCGCCCCACGTCTTCGCCGTCACGGGCCGATCGGCCTTTCCGTCCGCCGCTGCAGCGGGCGTCACCGCTCTGGCGAGGATCGCAGCCGCCGCGACGGCCGGCAGGACGATCAGCGACGTCTCTTTCGTCGAGTACGCGAGACCGGCCCAGATCCCCGCCCAGGCCGCCGTGGCGGCGCGGGGGCGCTCGACGAACCGGCCCACGGCGATCAGGAACGCCAGCGCAAAGAACGCGAAGAGCGACTCCTGGATGTAGAACCGGCCGTAGTAGACGAGCACCGGCGAGACGGCGGCGAGCAGCGCGCTTGCGCCAACGGCCGTGCGCCCCAGTCCTTTGGCCAGCGGGATCAGCAGCAGGATCAGTCCTGCGCCGAAGAGGGCCGGCACGGCGCGAAGCGTCCGCTCGTCGAGCGACGCCAGCGTGGCCTGCCCGCGCGCCCACGCGGCCGGCAGCGTCAGGTAGTAGAGCGTCGGGCCGTGGTGATCGGTCCGGTCGTAGCGGTAGTCGCCGGTCTCGAGCAGTTCGCCGAACTTGACCGCCTGGTTGGCCTCGTCATGGTGCATGGGCCGCACGTCGGCGCGGACCAGGCGGAACGCCAGCGCGATGGCCAGCGCCGCCAGGACCACGCCGCCGAAGACGGCCCTGTTCATGAGATGGGCGTGCCGTAGACCTCGATCTCGACGTAATGGTTCAGGTCGTTGGTGGTGTTGCCGTTCGAATAGAACCGCACGTAGCGGCCTTTCACGCCCTTCGGGTCGAACAGCCGGCCCTCGGCCACCTCGATGTACTCCTTGTCCTTCCCGATGCCAAGGCCCGACGTGTTGTCGTGATCGTTGTTGAAGATCGTCTGGACGCCCTTCAGGAAGTCCTTGTCGTTCGACACCTGGAGGACGACGTCGCGGTACACGCGCGCCTGGCTGTGATAGTGCCAGACCAGGATGGCCTGGAGCGCGTACGGTGCGCCGAGATCGACCTGGACCCACTGCTTGCCGGGCCCCAGTTCGACGAAGTAGCCGTCGCCGCCCTCCTTCTCGCCGTCCGTCATCATCTCCGGTTCACCGATGACCGGCTGCATGTCGCTGCTCCTGACGGGCTTCTTCAGCGACAGCAGTTTCGTCCCCACCGGGACCATGAACGGAGGACGCGACTTGCCGGTGACGACCTCGAGGTTCGGGCTCTTGATGTTGGTCGGCGTGCCGATGAACATGGGCTTCGGCAGCTTCAGCTTCAACTCCACTTTCTCGGCGGCCTGCTGCGCCGCGACAGGCGCGAGGAAGAACGCCAACAGAAACGTCCAGGCGACAAGTCCCTTGTTCACGTGTGTCTTCACCCTTTCAGCGAGCCCCGCCCCTCGCGAGCCTCGCCGTGATGGTATCGATCGCCGCCTGCGCCTCGGCCTTCACATCCGAGTCCTGCAGGAAGCCTTCCGCGACGCCCAGCGCGTCCTTGCACGGGAACGCGGCCAGGGCGCCCAACACCAGTTTCCGCTCTTCCGGCCTCCACGCCAGGCCTCCCGCCTGTTTCAGGTCGGCCACGGCCGCTTCCGGCCGGCGGGCCGGCTCCAGGCCGACGAGGCGGACGAGGCCGCCGATTGCCAGCAGCCGGTGCGTCTCGTCCTTCGAGTCGCGCGCGAGTTTCAGGACGTCGTCGCGGGCCGTGACGGTCGGCCAGGACGCGATGGCCCGCGCCGCGGCGTCGGCGATCGCGGGGTCGGCGTCGGCGAGCGCAGCGCGCACGGCAGGCAGCGCCACGTCGTCCCCGATGAGCGGCAGCAGGCTGATGAGGCTGATGCGCGCCTGCGGCTTCGTCTCGCCGGCCATCCGGGCCCGAACCAGCCGCGCCCGCCCGTCGGGGGCGGCGGTCTTCTGCAGCAGCGCCGCAACCGTCTTCTCGGCCTCGGCGCGCTCGGCCTCGTCACTGCTTCGGAGCAGGACGTCGAGCGCTGTCGACGCGTCCGACGGCGTGCCGACGGTGCGCAGCGCCTCGAACGCCGCGGCGCGCGTCACCGGCGACGCGTCCTTCAGTGCCGCCGTCACGGCTGGCTTTGCGTCGTAGACGTGCCGCTCGGCGACGGCCTTCAGCAGCTCGACGGCTTCGCTCTCCCTGGGTTGCAGGCCGAGCCGCCTGAGGATCTCGTCGTCCACGGCGCGGCCCTTCAGCATGCCGAGCGCACGTCGGGCCGCGTCCCGCTCCGGACCCTTGCCTGCGGCTGCCGCCCGCTCGACGAGGAACGGCACGACCGACACGTCGCCGACGGATGCGAGGGCACTGAGCGCGGCGATGCGCAGCGCGGGTGACCCGCTGCGGGCTGCGTCGAGCACGGACGGGCGAACGCGTGCGCCGGGATAGCCGGCGAGCGCGGCCAGGATCTGGATCTGCATGGGCTCCGGCAGCCTGGGCAGCCGTTCGCAGACCGGCCCGATGCCCTCGGCGGGCACCACGTCCACGATCTTCGCGACGGCGGCCTGCCGCTCGTCCGGATCCGTACTGTCGAGCATGGTCGTCACGAGGCCCGCCGCTCCTTCGTCGGCCGCGGCGATCTCTCCCAGGAACGCGGCCCTGCGGACCGGCGCGGGCAGGGAGCGATCGGAGGACAACGTTCGGTAGATGCCGAGCGCGCCTTCCGGGTTCTTCGCGGCCAGCAGGCTCTCCGCGACGGCAAGCATCGAGGGCGCGAGGGTCCGCTTGAACGGGCCCTGGGCCGCGCCGTAGGAAGCCGTCAGCGCCGCGGCTGCGGCCGGGCCTCCGATCCTTCCGATGGCCGTTGCCGCTGCTACGTTGAACTCGGGCTGGCTAAGCAGCGGCACCAGCGCCGGAAGGGCCCCGTTCGCGCGCCGCTCACCGAGCGCCGTGACGACACCAGCCCTGGCAGTTCCGCGCGTGGACGTCAGGGCCTGCACGAGCGCGCCCTCTGCGGCCGGGCCTGGAAGCTGCTGGAGCACGTAGATTGCGTAGTCGGCCGACCGGGGGTCAGCCAGCATCGCCTGGAGCGCGGGGACGGCCGTGTCCCCTGCCACCACGCGCAGGAAGCGCGTGGCGGTCAACTTCGCCGACAGCGTGGCCGGCGTCTTCAGGAACCCGAGGAGCGCCGCCTCGCACTCGGCCCGCCCGGCGGGATCGTCCTTGCGCGCGTAGACGTAGTCGCGCAGTTGCCAGATCGCCGCGGACTCGATCCCGCCGTTCCAAGCCGACAACGTCTTCAGGATGGCGTCGAGAGAAGCCGGGGCGGCGGTGCCGTCCTGGGCGGCTGACGGGGCGGCGGTCGTGGCGAGGAGGGCGCACGCCAGGGCCGTCGCGCAGGTGTGGAGCAGGAACCGGTTCGAGCGTCGTCGTGGTGTGTCAGTCATCGTGGGCCTCGTCCTCAAGCCGGCAACTGGTACGGCGCGCGGTACGCCGTGGAAAGCAGCCGTTCGGCGCCGGGGTCGCCGATGATGGTTTCGGTGGCGGGATCCCACCTGAGGGTCCGGCCCGTTTCGATCGCGATGTTGCCAAGGTGGCCGACGCTCGCCGATCGGTGCGCGACTTCCGCCGGCGCGATCGTCAGTGCGCGGCTGCGGACGCAGTCCAGGAAGTTCTGGGCGTGGTCACGGCTGCGGTAGAGGTGCTTTTCGTTCGGCCCGATCACCTCGTGCACGAGACCGGCCGGCTCAGTCTCGAAGCCGCCCCGGTCCACCCACACCCACCCGCTTTCGCCGATCCACTTCGTCCCGCTCGAGATCTCGGGATAGCCGCCCGCCAGCACCATGGGCGGCCCGTCGGCGTACTTCGTCTCGACCCAGTACCGCTTCGCGCTGTTGTAGATGCCCGACGTCGGGAACTCGCCCGTGCCCTTCACCTCGACCGGGCCCGTTCGCTCGAGGCCGAGGGCCCAGTGCGCGATGTCGAGGTGGTGCCCCACCCAGTCGACGAGCTGGCCGCCGCCGAAGTCCATGTTCCAGCGCCAGTTCATGTGGACGCGCGCCTTGCAGTACGGCCACCACGGCGCCGGCCCGATCCACGTCTCGTAGTCGAAGCCCGCGGGCGGCTTCTCGATCGTCTCCTGACCGAAGGTCCTGGCGAAATCCGTGTAGCCGGACGGCAGACCGACTTCTACGTAGTGGACCTTCCCGATCCGGCCGTTGGCGACCAGTTCGGCGGCGCGGTGGAAGTCCTCCACGGAGCGCTGCCAGCTGCCTGTCTGCCACACGCGGCCGTAACGCTTCACCGCGTTGCAGAGGGCCCGCCCCTCGCGCAGGGTGTGGGTGAACGGCTTCTCGGCGAAGACGTCCAGCCCGGCGCGAACGGCGGCAATCGACAGGATCGCGTGCCAGTGGTCGGGTACCGCAATCGACACGGCGTCCAGGTCGCCGCGCGCGTAGAGGGCCCGGTAGTCCTTGTAGGTCGCGCAGTCGGTCGTCCCGTACTGGGCGTCAACGGTCTCCTTGGCCCTCTTCAGGATCGCATCGTCCAGGTCGCAGCAGGCGACCCATTGCACCTCGGGCTTGCCGAGGAAGTTGCGCATGTTGGATGGGCCCTGCATCCCGAAGCCGATGCCGGCCATCACGATGCGGTCGCTCGGGGCGACGGCGCCGCCGCGGCCGAGGGCGGATGCGCGGACGATTGACGGGAAGGCGACGGCGCCGGCCAGGGCCGCCGGAGCGGTGGTGAGAAAGGTGCGCCGGCTGCAGCCGCGCGTGTGCTTCATCGTCGTATGCTCCTGCACCGCGGTGGAAGACCGCAAGGTGACGGCCGCGATTCTACCGCAGCCGGCTCGGGCGGCACCAATTCCGGCCGGGCGCCGGTCCGAACACGGCGCCGCGGCTGCCGCCTTTACAGCCATTCGGGCCGGGGCGTAGCATGCGCCTCATGCCCACCCGCCGCGACCTGCTGAAGTCCTCGTCGCTCGCTCTGTTCGGGTCACTGCTCGCCGGCGCTGGACCGTCTGGCGGCGCGGTGGCGGCGGCCCTCGCGCCGGGCGGCACGCCGAAGGGGGCGGTCAAGCCGTCCAGGCTGAAGGCGGGCGACACGGTTGGCCTCGTGCTTCCGTCGTTCGTGCTGTGGGACCCGATGTCGATCGACATCCTGATGGAGACCCTGCAGGCACTGGGCCTGAAGGGCAAGCTCGGGACGCACGTGAACGACCGCCGCGGGTACTTCGCCGGCCGCGACGAGGATCGCGCGGCCGACCTGAACGCGATGTTCGCCGACCCGGGGGTCGACGCCATCCACTGCATCCGCGGGGGCTGGGGCGCGGCCCGGCTGCTGCCGCTCCTGGACTGGGCCACCATCGCGAAGCACCCGAAGATCCTGGTGGGCTACAGCGACATCACCGCGCTGCTGCTGTCCCTCTATGCCAGGACGGGGTTGGTGACGTTCCACGGCCCGCTCGGCGCGTCCGCCTGGAACGCGTTCAACGTGGGCTGGATGAAGCGGGTGATGTGGAACGGCGAGGCCGTGACCTTTGCCAATCTGAAAGAGACCGATGACACGCTGGTGCCCGTGAAGAACCGCACGCGGACCATCACCCCGGGCAAGGCCAGGGGCCGGCTGCTCGGCGGCAACCTCTCGGTGCTCGCGGCCATCATCGGCTCCGGCTACCTGCCGGACTTCGGCGGCAGCATCCTCTTCGTCGAAGACGTGGAAGAAGCGCCGTACAGCATCGACCGGATGCTCACGCAGCTGAAGCTGGCCGGCATTCTCGGCCAGGTGAAGGGCGTGGCCTGGGGCACGTGCGAGAAGTGCGGCCCGGGCGAGGGGTTCGGCTCGCTGACGATTCCCGACGTGCTCGACGATCACCTCAAGCCGCTGGGCGTTCCGGTGTATGCCGGCGCGATGATCGGCCACGTCGATCGCCAGTTCACGCTGCCGCTCGGCATCGAGGTCGAGCTCGACGCCGGCGCCGGGACGATCACCATGCTCGAAAGCGCCGTCGCGTGACGGTGGTTCGTGCCATAATTCCGCCCGAATCGGCAATAGCCCTCCACGGAGCCTGACATGACGAATGACTCACGCAATCTGACTCGACGGTCGTTCCTGGAACTGGCCGGCGCCGCGCCCTTCGCCTGGGCCGCCGCCCGTTCGCTGCCCGCGTTCGCCCTCGCGCGCATCCCCGTCGCGCTGCAGATGTACTCCGTGCGGGGCGACTGCGCGAAGGACTTCGACGCCGCCCTCGCCGCCGTCGCGGCGATGGGGTTCCAGGGCGTGGAGTTCGCCGGGTACTACAACTATGCCCAGAACGCAGCCGGCCTGGCGGATCGCCTCAAGGCGCTGAACCTCAAGGCAGCCGGCACCCACATCAGGACGAACGCCCTCGAAGGCGACGCGCTGAAGGCGACGATCGACTTCCACCAGGCGATCGGCTGCCGCTTCCTGATTGTGCCGGGCGACCCGGCGTTCACCGATCCCGAGAAGAGCAAGGCGCTGGCGGACACGTACAACAAAGCCGCCGAGGTGCTGAAGCCGCTCGGCATGGCGTGCGGGTTCCACAACCACATGGGCGAGTTCAAGAAGGACGGCGACAAGACGTACTGGGACCTCTTCGCCGAACGGACGACGAAGGACGTCATCCTGCAGCAGGACTGCGGCTGGACGATGGCGGCCGGCTTCGACCCCGCGGCGTACATCCGCAAGTACCCGGGCCGGACGAGGACGACGCACTTCAAGCCAACGGTCCGGGAGGGCGACGCCGGCAAGAAGCCGATCTTCGGGCAGGATTCGGTGGACTGGAAGTCGGTCTACGAGGCGTGCGCGTCGGTTGGCGGAACGGAGTGGATCGTCCTGGAGCAGGAGCTCTACCCGGACGGCAAGACGCCCATGGACTGCACGCGGGAGTCGTACGCGGGAGTCAAGGCGTTACTCGCGACGGTGTAGCCGCGGCGGTATCGTCGCGGCGGCGCGATTGTGCGCCTGACATATCGGCGCTATTCTAGGGTCTTCGCCGGCCGGACGTGTGGCTGGCGATAACGAAAGGGGACACGTATGGCGAATCTCGAACTGCTGAAGAAGAAGTACAACTCCGTCATCGAGTACGCCCAGTCACGGGGCGTCAACTGGAAGAACATCCACGTCGAGAACGAGAAGTTGCTCATCCGAGGCGCGGCGCCGAACGACGCCATCAAGAACGAGGTGTGGTCGAAGATCAAGGCCCTCGACCCGATTTACGCCGACCTCACGGCCGACATCAGCGTCGATGCATCGCTCAAGGTGCCGCAGAAAACCTACACCGTGGTGCCCGGGGACACGCTGTCGAAGATCTCGAAGCAGTTCTACGGCGACATGAACAAGTACATGAAGATCTTCGAGGCCAACAAGGATCAGTTGAAGGATCCGGACAAGATCAACGTGGGCCAGACCCTCAGGATCCCCGACTAGGACACCCCGCCGGGACACGGACAGGAGCGGGCGGCGGGCTTTCTCGACGATCTCCTCGGCAAGTCACCACTCGGCCGACCGGAGGGGCGCTGGCGCGCGGCAACGGCCGCCGCCAGCGCCTCCCGGGCTTCCTGCACGTCGGGTCCCGAACCCCGGATCCCGAACCCTTACGCCCAGTACGCCTCTCCCGCGGGCTCCGTGATCACCACGTCCTTGAGGAAGGCGATCGCCTTCTTCAGCCCTTCCGTGCCCGACATCAGGCTGTCCTCGTGCTCGATGCTGAGCACGTGGTCATAGCCGACCAGGCGCAGGTTGCTGACCATCGCCTTCCACACGGGCGCTCCGTTGCCGTAGCCCACCGTCCGGAAGATCCACGAGCGCTCGCGCTCCTTCGTGTAGGGCTTGGCGTCGAGCACGCCGTTCACGGCGATGTTCGCCGCGTCGAGCTTGCAGTCCTTCGCGTGGAAGTGGAAGATGCCGTCGCCAACCGCGCGAATCGCGGCCACCGGGTCCGCGCCCTGCCAGAAGAGGTGCGACGGGTCGAAGTTGCACCCGATGACGGCCGGGGCGATCGCCCGCAGCCGGTTCATGGTCTCGGCGTTGTAGACGACGAAGTTCGGATGCATCTCGATGGCCACCCGCACGCCGGCCTTCCTGCAGAACGCCGCGGTCTGCTTCCAGTAGGGGACGACGCGCTCGGCCCACTGCCAGTCGAGGGCCTTGGCGAACTCGGGCGGCCAGGGCGACACGACCCAGCTCGGCGTGATGGCCTTCGCGTCGGCCCCCGGGCATCCGCTGAACGTGATGACGTTTTCGACGCCGAGCTTCGCCGCCAGCTCGACCGTCTGCTCGAAGACCTTGTGGTGAGCCTTCGCCGTGGCGGAGTGCGGGTGCAGCGGGTTGCCGTGGCAGCTGAGCGCGCTGATGACAAGGTTGCGGCGCGCGATGGCCTCCTTGAACGCCTTCAGCCGCCGGTCGCTGGCCAGCAGCACGGCCGGGTTCGCGTGGGCGTTCCCGGGGTAGCAACCGGTCCCGAGTTCCACGGCCCCCAGCCCGAGATCGACGATGTAGTCCAGCGTTTCTTCGAACGGCTTCTGGCCGAACAGGACGGCGAACACTCCGATCTTCATGCGACCCCCTTCACGCGCACCCACCGGCGCGACGTTGATGAGCGCTCGATGGCGTCGAGCACCCGCTGGTTCATGACTCCGTCACGGAAACTCGGCGACGGCACCGTGCCGCCGGCGATGGCCCCGAGCAGGTCGTCCACCATGTGCGTGAACGAGTGCTCCCACCCGATGATGTGGCCCGGCGGCCACCAGGCCGCCATGTGCGGGTGGATCTGCTCGGTGGCGAGAATGGTCCGGAACCCGCGCAGGTGCGGCGGGTCGGACAGGAAGTAGACCTCGAGTTCGTTCAGCCGCTCGAGGTCGAACGCCAGGCTGCCCTGGCTGCCGTTGATCTCGAAGGCGCACTGGCTCTTGCGCCCAGGGGCGAACCGCGTGGCTTCGATCGACCCGATGGCGCCGTTGGCGAACCGCACGGCGGCCACCACCCCATCGTCGACCGTCACGCGGCCCTTGCGGGCCGGATCGCCTGGTAGCGGGCGCGTCTTGACGAACGTCTCGGTGATGCCCGAGACCTCGGCGATTTCGCCGACCAGCATACGCGCCAGGTCGATGACGTGGGAGCCGATGTCGCCGAGCGAGCCGGAGCCCGCCCGCTTGCGATCGAGGCGCCAGACCAGCGGAAACGCCGGGTCGACGAGCCAGTCCTCCAGAAAGGCGCCGCGGAAGTGGCGGATTTGGCCGAGCCGCCCCTCCGAAATGATCTGCTGCGCGAGGCAGATCGCCGGGATCCGGCGGAAGTTGTGGCACACCATGTGCGCCACGCCCGCCCGCTCCACGGCCGCGAGCATGCGCTCGGCCTCCCTCACCGTGTTGGCGAGGGGCTTCTCGCAGATCACCGCCTTCCCGGCCCGCGCGGCCGCGATGGCGATCTCGGCGTGGCTGTCTCCCGGCGTGCAGATGTCGACGATCTGAATGTCGGGGCGGCCGACGACCCGCCGCCAGTCCGTGGCGGCTTCGTCCCAGCCAAAGGCGCGCGCCGCAGCCTCGGTCTTCTCCAGGGTCCGCCCGCAGATGACCTTCAGACGGGGCATCAGCTTCGGCTGACAGAAGGCCGACACCTGGCGCCAGGCATTGCTGTGCGCCCGGCCCATGAAGGCATACCCGATCAGGGCGACTCCGGCGTCCGGCATGCCGGGCATTGTACAGGCAACGATTGTCGTCGTGCCTGGAATCGTCTCGTGCCGTGAAGCCAGACTGCCGCGCCGCCGCTCCTGTGCACGCTCTTCTTGCTTCTGGCTTCTGGCTTCTTCCTACGCCGGGAACAACCCCTCCACCGACAGGTACCGCTCACCGGTGTCGTAACAGAACGTCAGCACGCGGGCGCCGTCGGCGAGTTCGGGCAGCTTCGCCGCGACGGCGGCCAGCGCGGCCCCGGACGACACGCCGACGAACAGGCCCTCTTCGCGGGCGGCCCTGGCCGCGTACGTGAACGCGTCCTCGTCGGACACCTGGATCACGCCGTCGAGCACGTCACGATGCAGGTTGGCGGGGACGAAGCCTGCACCGATGCCCTGGATCCGGTGCGGGGCGGGCGACCCTCCCGAGATCACCGGCGACTTCGCGGGCTCGACGGCGAACACCTTCAACCGGGGCCAGAGGGGCTTCAAGACCTCGCCGACCCCGGTGATATGGCCGCCCGTGCCGACGCCGGTCACGATGACGTCGAGGCCCCCCGGGAACGCATCGAGGATCTCGCGAGCGGTCGTCGTCCGGTGCGCGGCGATGTTCGCAGGGTTCTCGAACTGCTGCGGGACCCAGCTGAGGGCAGTCTCCTGGCGCAGTGCCTCGGCGCGCGCGATCGCCCCCTTCATGCCTTGTTCCCGGGGCGTGAGCACGAGCTCCGCGCCGTAGGCGGCCATGATCCGGCGCCGCTCGACCGACATCGACTCCGGCATCACCAGGATGATCCGGTAGCCTCTGACGGCGGCCACCATCGCGAGGCCGATCCCCGTGTTGCCGGACGTGGGTTCGATGATGACGGACCCGGGCCCGAGGACGCCACGCGCCTCGGCGTCCTCGATCATCGCGAGCGCGATCCGATCCTTGATGCTCCCGCCCGGGTTGGCGCGCTCGAGCTTCATCCAGACCTCGACGCGCGGATCGAACAGGCGGCGGATGCGGACGTGCGGGGTGTGTCCGATGGTGTCCAGAACGGTCTCGGCGTTCATACAGGCTCCTCGTGAACGCGGCCGGCGCTCACGTCACAGGCGCACATCGAGGGGGACATCGCTGCCGGAGGAATGCCCTTCCGACACCGCGACATTCGTGACGATGGAGTGCGGCGGCACGCTGTGCGTCAGCCAGACGTTGCCCCCGATGACGCTCGAATGGCCGACGACGGTGTCGCCCCCGAGGATGGTCGCGTTGGCGTAGATGACGACGTCGTCTTCGATCGTCGGGTGCCGGCGCGTGGAGGCGAGGCTCTTCCTGACGCTCAGGGCGCCCAGCGTGACGCCCTGGTAGAGCCGCACGCGGTCGCCGATGACGCTCGTCTCGCCGATGACGATGCCGGTGCCGTGATCGATCGCGATCGCCCGGCCGATCGTCGCGCCCGGATGGATGTCGATGCCGGTGACGCGGTGGGCCGACTCGCTGATCAGGCGCGGGAGGAGCGGGACGCCCTGCATGCGCAGCTGGTGCGCAAAGCGGTGGCATGCCAGCGCGTAGAAACCGGGGTAGGCGAGGATGACCTCGTCGACGCTTGTCGCGGCGGGATCCGCGTCGCAGGTGGCGGCCGCGTCCGTCACGAGGGCGTCATGGATTCCGGGAAGGGCGTCCGAGAAGGCGGCGGCGAAGGGGCCGCCCGCGAGTCCGACCCCCGCGAGGAACTCCTCGAGCGTCGCCTCGAGCCTGTGCAGTTCCTCCTGCACGGCCCGCCGGTTGGATCGATCCGGCGGCGCGAAATGGGGAAAGAGCAGCGCCAGGGCGTCGGCGACGAACGTACGGGCCAGTGCGCCCGCCCGGGCCGGCAGGCCATAGTCCCGGCGTGCGGCAGACACCGCGTCGACCCAGTCTTGAACGTCAGGGGACATCCGGATGCCTCATCCGGTTGGACGCCGGGCCAGGCTCCGGGGATCCGGCGCTCGTCAGACTCTGATCGGCTTTCGCGTGGCCAGCGCAGCCAGATAGAAGGCGGCGACCAAAATCAGCAGGAACTGGAACCCCATCAGCAGTGACAGGTACTCGGCGACGCCGCCCACCATCGCGCCCAGCAGGTTCGCGCCATAGTCGACGGTGACGTCCCCGGAGCGCTTGATGCTGGACCCGAAGAGCAGCCCGGAGCACAAGATCGGGCTGAACACCAGGACGCTGTACACGAGCGATTCGAGCCCGCGGCTCCCGATGGCGAGCGTGCCGACCGGTACGAAGTAGTTGACCGCGAGGAGCGCGATGAGCACCGCGCCGACGATCCACGGCCGCCGGATCTCGACGCGCGTCACCACCCAGTTGGCGAGGAGCGCCATCACCAGCACCGAGGAGATGACCAGCGAGGCGACCACCCACGTCGATCCCCACAGCAGCGCGAACTGGATGATCGACTTCGTCTCGAGCAGCATGAACCCGGCGCCCAGGAAGAAGAACTCCCAGGACCACTTCCGAACCGCGCCCCGAACGACCCCGATGACCGACAGCACCGACACGAGGAGAATCACGGCGAGGGCGTTCGTGTAGTGCGACGGCAGCTGCGGCCGCCGCATGTAGAGGAACGGCCAGTTGTCGGTCGCGGGCGCGACGGACGCGTCGCGCACGTGCCTGACGGAGGGCGCCAGGGGTGCACCCTGGTTGAAGGCGGTCACCTCAGACGGCGGGTCCGGATAGCGGGCCAGCGTCGCGAGGCGCGGCCCGACCACGATGACGCCGAGCTGGTCCTTGGCCGGATGGACGTGGACCATCGGCTCCGTGCCGAAGGCGGCCGCGGCGGTGTTGGCGAGGCGGTCCACGAGCCAGGGCTCGCGGAAGTAGTTGTAGACCACGAGCACGCCGTCGGGCTTCAGCACGCTGCGCACGGCGCGGAACGACTCCTCCGTGAACATGTAGCTTTCGAGGCGGACGCCGGAGAACGCCGATTGCAGCGTCAGGGAGTCGATGAGGGCGAACACGACCAGGTCGTACTTCTTCTGCGTGGTCCGGAGGAAGTGCCGCGCATCGTCCGCCACCGCGTGCACGCGCGGGTCGGAGTACGGCCGATCCGGGTGCCCCCTCTTGCCGATGCGCAGGATGGCCGGGTCGATCTCGACGGCGTCCACGTGCTGGACGCGGTGTTTGAGGGCCGCGGCGACGTCCGTCCCGGTGCCCGCGCCGAGGATCAGCGCGTCCTTGAAGGTGTCGCCGAACACCATGTACGGCCACTGATAGAAGTACTCCTTGGAGTCCACCGGCGCCATGGACTGGTGCCAGATGTTGTTGACTTCCACCACCGTCTCGCGGCCCTGCTGCTTCACGGTGATCTTGTAGTACGGCGACCAGATCGCACCGCGCTGCATGTCGTACACGAGCCCCGTGCCCGTCACGAGGCAGAGGATCGCGGCGAGCGACGCGGTGGTCCAGCGCCGGCTGCGCAGCAGCGGGATCGCCGCCGCGAACGCCACGAGGAACCAGCTGCTCGGGGGCGCCTCGAGCCACGACATCAGCGCGAAGGCGGCGGTGCCGGCCAGGCTGCCCGCAAGGTTGATCGTGTAGGCGCGGAGCGGCGGCAACGCCGTCATCTCCTGGGCCATGCGCTGGGCGAGCGCCGTGAACAGCGCCGCCACGCCGACGAAGATGACCGGCAGCAGCAGCGTCGTCTCGACCGCGGTGACCGGGTCGCTCGTGCCGCTCGTGAAGTAGATGCTGCCGGGCGCGTTGATCCGCACCTCGAGGCGGAAGAAGTAGACCACGGCGACGACGGCCAGCTGCAGCACCGGGTACCAGAGGAACAGCGAGCGCTTCGCGCGCCCGAGCAGCGCGCCGATGCCGATGCCGAGGAAGGCCGCCAGCAGGATGAAGTTCGAGAAGTAGGACAGGAGGCGGATCTGGGCCGGCAGCCACCGGATCAGGGCGACTTCGAGGAAGAGGACCAGGAAGGACGACAGGAAGATGCGCAGTGGCGCCGTGAGCATCCTGACATTCTAGCAGCCAGAGGCCCCGGCCCGGTTGACCCCTGCCGGACCCCGGACTACGATGAAACTGTTGTCCAAGAGCACCTTCACCGCCAAGTACCTCGCGAGGGCCGCCGCGGGCGTGCCTCGCGATCTCGTCAATTCGTTCATCGCGGCCAACGTCAAGCCGATCCGGCCGACGGTGCTCATCTACAACTGCACCTTCGTCTGTGACGC
Organism: uncultured Acidobacteriota bacterium; assembly: GCA_963809475.1. Taxonomy (GTDB): domain Bacteria; phylum Acidobacteriota; class Vicinamibacteria; order Vicinamibacterales; family JAKQTR01; genus JAKQTR01. Next base: position 586,252 of record CAWEJS010000001.1, on the reverse strand, counting down.
GCGCTGCGAGATGTGCAACAACTGGCAGCGCGGCGACCGGAAGTCGGACATGACGCTCGACCAGGTCGACCGCGCGATGAGTCATCCCTTCTGGGGCGCCGTCGAGAACCTGAACATCTCCGGCGGCGAGCCGACGACGCGCAACGACCTGCCCGAACTGACCGAGCTGCTCGTCGCGCGGATGCCGCGCGTCCGGAAGGTCGGGATCAACACCACCGGCCTCACGCCCCACCGCGCCATCCCGCAGCTCACCCGGATCGTCGAGTTCTGCGCGGCCCGCGACCTCCCGGTCAGCGTCCGCGTCTCGCTCGACGGGATCGGCGACATCCACGACCAGGTGCGCAAGGTCAAGCGGGGCTTCGAGAAGGCGGGCGAGACGATCGTGGCCATGGAGGAGCTGGCCCGCAAGCACGACAACTTCCAGTTCGGCATCGCGGCCACGATCTTCACGACCAACATGCAGGACGCGCGCAACATCCTGGCCTGGGCACGCAAGCGCGAGCTCGACGTCGTGTTCAACATGCTGCGCTTCACCGACGCCATGCTGGGCAATACCTCGCTCCAGTCGAAGATCCGCCTGAAGACCCAGGAAGAGGAGTTCATGCGCCAGTTCTTCCTCGAGCGGGTCGAGGAGGAGTCGGTCCTGAGCGGCCAGGCGTTCCAGTACCTGCATTACGCCGACATGATCGCCAACGGGTACGTGCGCACCATGCCGTGCCCGTTCAGGACGCAGGGCCTGCTGCTCAATCCGGACGGGACGCTCTACTACTGCGAGAACGCGAAGCCCCTCGGCAACATCCTCGAGACCCCGGCCGAGGACCTGTATTTCAACGCCGGGCATCTGGCCGATCGCGCCACGTTCGAGGCCACGATCTGCAGGAATTGCCTCAGCCCCTGCCAGGTGAACGTCGGCGCCATGAAGCAGGTGGTCCCCTACGCGAAGTTCCTGATGCGCGCCTACCGGGTGAAGCGCCACCCCGAGCGCCACGTGCAGACCCTGCCGAAGCCGTCGTGAAGCGACCCAGCGCCGGCGGCCTCGTCCGGATCATCGTCGCCGTCGTCCTGACGGCGGTGGTGTTCTGGAGGAGCCACCCGGCCGAGGTGTGGCAGGCCCTGGCGCGGACGCGGCCGGGCCCCATCTTCATCGCCGCGTGCCTCGTGCTGGTGGACCGCACGCTGATGGCCTACCGGTGGCTGGTGCTGCTCCGCCCGTTCAGCGGGCCCCGCGGACCGCGGTTCGGGGCGGTCATGCGCATCTTCTTCGTCAGCACGTTCGTGGGCACGTTCCTGCCCGCGAGCATCGGCGGCGACGCGGTGCGGGCCTACGCGCTGGCGCGGACGGGCGTGGACGCGCCGGCGTCGGTGGCGTCCGTGCTGATGGACCGGATGCTCGGCGTGCTGTCCGTGCTCATCATGGCGGTCGTCGGGCTGACGTTCGCCGGCCAGCTGGTTCGCGATCCCATCGTCCTGACTGCGCTCGGCGTGACGGCCATCATCTGCGCGGCGACCGCCGTCGTGGTCTTCAGCCAGCGCGCCGACGCCCTGGTGCGGAAACTGGCGGGCTGGTTGCCGTGGGAGACCGGGCGGGCACTCCTGCTCCGCCTGCTCGCGGCCGTCCAGGTGTACGCCACGCGCCGCGGAGATCTCCTCAACGTGCTGGCCGGGTCGATCGGCGTGCAGGTGCTCCGGATCGTCCAGGCGTACTTCCTCGGCCTGGCGCTCGGGATCACGCAGCCCCTCACGACGTACGTGGCATTCATCCCGCTGATTCTCCTGGTCATGCTGCTGCCGGTCACCGTCAACGGCCTGGGGACCAGCCAGTTGGCGTTCGTGTGGGCCTTCTCCCGCGCGGGTGTGCCCGCGTCGCTGTCCTTCCCGCTGTCGATCCTGTTCGTCGCGCTCGGAATCGTCGGCAACCTGCCAGGCGCCCTGCTCTACGCGAGCGGCGGGATGCACGCCAGGCCGCGAGCGGGGAACGAGACGCCATGACGCCCGCAGCCTCGCAGCGGGTGCCGTCGAACCACGCGCTGGCCGCCTGGGCGGCAGGCGCGGCTGCAGCTATTTCCTGCGGGATGATCGCGTTCCTCGTCGGCGGAGCGGCCGGGCTGCTCTACCTGTTCGTATATGTGCTGGCCACGCTGCCGGGCTGGCCGTTGGGGTTCGCGCTGTTCGGGCGACGGCAAGCCGCCGGATGGCTGTCGGGCGCGCTTCTGGGGTACGCCGTCACCTCGCTCGCGCTCTGGGCCGCCATCCGGATGAGCTACCACTCGACTGGTGAGCTCGCGACGGTCTGGATTGTCCTCGTGCTCGTGACCTGGGTGCCCTTCGCGCTCGCGCCGCCGGCGCCGGCCGTCAGTGTGACTCGCTGGACGCGCCGCGACACCCTGGCGATCTGCTTGATCTTCCTCCTCGTGGCGATCCTCTGCGGCCAACCGTTCCGGAAGGTCGGCATTGCGGATCCGGACGGCACGCGAGCGTACCGCGCGTATTTCACGATGGACTTCTTCTGGCACACGGCCATCGTCGCCGAGGTGTCGAAGTTCACCACCCCGCCCCGCAATCCGTTCTGGGCCAGCGAGCCCCTGCACTATTACTGGACCTACTTCATCCTGCCGTCCGCCGTCATCGGCAACGCCCCGGCGCGCCTGGCACTGGAGATCGAGCCGGTGCTGCTCATCAACGCGATGATGACGGCCATGCTGCTGGCCGGCATGGTCTTCGTGCTCGCCTGGATCGTGGTGCCGCGGCCGGGGCTGGCCGGAGCAGCCACGGCGTTCGTGATCCTCTCGGCCAGCGCTGAGGGCACCTACGCGCTCCTGGACCTGCTGCATCGCGGCCGGCCGCTCGTCTGGGTGCGCGACCTCAACATCGACGCCATGACGGCGTGGGCCTTCGGCGGATTGCGTGTCGACGATCTGCCGCGTTCGTTCTGGTGGGTGCCGCAACACGCGACCGCCTGCGCGCTGGGACTGGTGGCCTTGGCCGGCGCCGCTTCGCACGGCGCCAGGGGCACGCTGCGCGCGATCGCCATCGAGGGCGTCGCGCTCGGCGGAGCCGTCCTCATGAGCCCGTTTCTTGGGGCGGCGATGAGCGGGGTCTACGGCGTCAGCATCGCGGTCGACGCGTTGGCTGAGCCGCGGATGTGGCTGAGGCGCGTGGCCCTCCATGCGGCAGCGGCGGTCCCGGTCGGGGCCGCGCTCGGGTGGTGCGTCGCGACCGGCGTGCTCGAGGGCACGTCGGGCGCCATGAAGTTCGGCATCGGGGGCCTGGCTGCGCACGCACCGATGCTGGGGCTCTTGCTCAGTCTGGGGCCGGTGCTGCTCCCGGCGCTCGGCGGCCTGTGGCCGCCGCGCGGCGTGCCGCGAACGGCGATTCCCGCTTTGTCGGGCCTGGCCGTCGGCCTGGCGATCTTCTATCTCGTGCGCATGCCGCTCGACGAGGCGTACGTCGGTTTTCGCGCCGGGCAGGTGATGTTGATCTCACTGCCCGGGCTCGTGGCCCTCGCGATGACCCGGTGGTGGGACCACCCGCGGCTCAGGACCGCCGGCATCGGGCTGTTTGCCATGTTGTTCTTCATCGGCCTTCCGACGACGGCCATCGACTGCTACAACGCCCAGGACACCACCAACCGCGCCATGGGACCGGGATTCCTGTGGACCCAGACGCTGACCCCGAACGAGCAGGAAGCCTACCGGTGGATTCGGCGCGCCACCGAACCCCGGGCCACCGTGCAGTTCGAGCCGGTCTCGCGGGGCCGCGATTCCTGGTCGATGATTCCGACCTTCGCGCACCGGCGGATGGCCGCGGGAATGGCGTATTCCCTGCTGTACGTGCCGCAGTTCGGCGAGCGGTCGGCACGCGCCCGGCAGATGTACGAGACGCCGGACGCCGGGCAGGCCTGGTTCATCGCGCGCGACCTGGGTGTGGACTATATCTATGTCGACCGCCGCGAGCGCGACGCAGTTCCCCCAATCGGCCTCGACAAGTTCAGCGCGCATCCCGAGGAGTTCCCGTTGGCGTTCTCGAACGCGGAAGTCCGCATCTACGCGGTCGCCGCCCACGCGCCGCAGGCCCGGCGCGGGCCTGGCGGGGATATACTGCTCGCCGACGCCCATGGTTTCGGGATCTCCAGCCCCTCACGTTCCTCCTCCCGCTGACCGGCGCGTTCGCGTCGTGCTCTTCTCCGGGGGGCGCGGTTCCGGGGCGCTCTCCAGGCGGCTCGTCACGGATCCGAACGTCGCGCTGACCATCGCCATCAACGGATACGACGATGGGGCGTCGACGGGACGCGTGAGGCGCTTCCTCGGCGACAGTCTCGGTCCTTCGGATTTCAGGAAGAACGCCTCTCACCTCGCCCACGAACTCGCAACGGTCGCGCCGGCGTTCGTCGCGCTGCTCGACCTGCGTCTGCCGGTCGGATGCGGGGCGGAGGCCGCGCGGGGAGCGCTGTCACAGATCGCCGTGCCGGCCGGCCCGCCGGAGCCCGGCAGCGCCGCGGCCCGGGTGCGGGTACTGGCAGAGGTGGTGCCCGCGGAGGCCCGCGCTGCAGTCCTCGAACGCCTTGCGGCGTTCGATCGCGAGCAGGACGCCGGGGGCCGCGCGTTCGACTACTCCGACTGTGCCATCGGCAACCTGGTGTTTGCCGGGTCGTTCCTTCGCTGTGGCCGCGCGTTCAACGCCGCCGTGGACGACTATGCGGCGCTCCTCGGACTCCCGCCCGGCCTCATCGAGAACGTGACGGACGGCACCAACGCGTATCTTGTCGCTCTCGACGCAGCGGGCGACCTTCTGGCCACCGAGGAGGCCATCGTCGACGCCCGGCGCCGCAACAGGATCAAGGACATCTTTCTCATCCGAGGATACCTGCGCGACGACGAGGCGGCGGCCATCGCGGCGGCTGCCCCTGCGGCGCGCACGGCCGAGCTCGAACGCCGCGCGCAGGACGTGCGCCTGAACCCGAGGCTCGCCGGGCGTCTGGCGGAGGCCGATCTCATCGTGTACGCCCCCGGCACGCAGCACTCGAGCCTGTTCCCGTCGTACCTCACGCCGGGACTGAGCGCCGCGATCGCGGCGAACCTCGGTGCGACGAAGCTGCTCGTCACCAACATCCAGGTCGATGCCGAAATCGCGGGCAGCACCGCAGTGAACATTGTCGAACGGGCGGTCTTCTATCTCGAGGAAAAAGGCCGGCGCCGCATCCCCACCCCGGCGCTCATCTCGCACTACCTCATCAACGAGCCCGAGCGCGAGACTCCCGATGGTTCGTACGTGCCGCTGGGTGAGCTCGATGCGCTCGACGATCCGCGGCTGGTCCGCATCGGGCACTTCGAGGATGGGGTGACGGGCCGCCATGACGCGGCCAAGCTGCTGACGCCGTTCCTCGAGAGCTTCCTGGCGCGAGGGCGCCGGCCGCGGCTGGCGGTGGTCCTGCACGATGCCGAGTCGCAGAACAAGCTGTGTCAGACCCTCCTCGAGATGATCCGTGGCGGCATCACCGACGCCGGCATGGACGTGTCGGTCTTCCACGACGGCCGGGACGATATCGATGCCACGTTCACCGCCCAGCTTCCGTTTCCCGTCGCCCGCATTGAGGCTGGGACGGGCGATCGGGAGTTGGCGCTGCGCCGGCGCCTTGCTGACGGGACGTTCGACTACGTCGCCCTGTTCGAGTCCTCCGGCATGTACCGCGGAGAGGATCTCGTGAGCCTGATCGTGCCCTTGAGGCCTGGACGGTTGGGCGCCGTCTGGGGCAGCCGCCGGCTCTCGGTTCGGGACATCGAGGAGTCGTACCGGCTCAGGTACCGCCACAAGTGGTGGCTGGGCACGATCAGCGCGGTCGGCAGCCACCTGTTGAGCCTGACGTACCTCGTGCTCTATGGCCGCTACGTGTCCGACACGCTGTCGGGCGCCCGCGCAATGCGGACGGCGCACTACCTCGACAGCCGCGCACGGCTGGATGACAAACAGAGCAACCAGGAGATGCTGTCGACGCTGATGCGGCACCGGGCCGAGATCCAGGAGGTCTATGTGCGCTTCGTGGCGCTTTCGCCGGAGCGCGTCAAGCGCACGACGATCCTCGACGGCCTCGCGTCGATTCTCACCATCGTCCGGCGGCGGTTCTCGAGCCTGCCTGTGCCGGCCGCATCGAGACCGCTCACGCCATGACGAGGCTGATGATCATCCCGGCCGCCGGCACCGGCTCCCGGCTGGGGGGACAGATCCCGAAAGCGCTGGCGCCGGTGGCGGGCAGGCCGATGATCGATCACGTGCTCCGCCTCTATACGCCGACGGTCGACGCCTTCGTCGTCGTGGTCAGCCCGGCGGCCCGAGCCCAGTTTGAGGCGCACCTTGCGGGGAGCAAGACCGCCGTCGATGTGGTCGAGCAGCCAGCGCCAACCGGCATGCTGGACGCGGTGCTCGAGGCGCGCGACTGCGTCTCGGGGCGCCGGCCGGATCGCGTCTGGATCACGTGGTGCGATCAGCTGGCGGTCAGCCCCGCCACCATCGCCAGACTCATCGGAGCCGAAACCACACGGCCGGAACCGGCGATGGTTCTGCCGACGTGCCAGGTTGCGGATCCGTACATCCACTTCAAGAGGGACGTGGCTGGCAGGATCGTGGCCGTGCGGCACCGGCGGGAAGGAGATGCCATGCCGCCGATTGGCGAGAGCGACATGGGATTGTTCAGTCTGTCCCGCGAGGCGTACCTGCGGGAGTTGGCCGACTTCGAGGAAGCCTCCGGCCGCGGCGACGTGACGCGGGAACGCAACTTCCTCCCGTTCATTCCCTGGCTGGCTGCCGACGGTCGTGTCGTGACGTTCCCCTGCACCGATCCCATCGAGGCCATCGGGATCAACACGCCGGACGATCTCCTCCGGATCGAGGAGTACTTTCGTGCGACCAGGGCCGGCACCGTCTCTTGAGGCTCACGGCCTGCCGTGAGGCACATGGCATGGCGCGCGTACTGTCAGTCGTCATCCCGGCGTACAACGAAGAGCGTTCCCTCGGCACGCTGCTGGAGCGCATCCTCGCCGTCGACCTTGCCTCGGTCGGCGTGTCTTCCGAGATCATCGTGGTCGACGACTGCTCGACGGACGGGACCGCGGCGGTCGCCGCCGGCGTCCCGAATGTGATCCTGGAGCGGCATTCGACGAACGGCGGGAAGGGCCGGGCGGTGCGGACCGGGCTCGCTCGCGCGACCGGCGACTTCGTGATCATCCAGGATGCGGACCTGGAGTACGACCCGAACGACTATCTGCCCATGCTGCGGGCCCTTCTGTCGGGTCGCGGCGACGTGGTGTACGGCAGCCGGTACCTGAAGCACCCCGACCGCGGCCACCTGTACAATCTCCTGACCGGGAAGCACCCCGCCCAGTCCTGGATGGCGTACCTCGGGGGCCAGAGCCTCAGCTTCATCGCGCTCGCCTATACGGGCCACTACCTCTCGGACACGGTGACGGCGCTCAAGCTCTTTCCCCGATCCCTCCTGGCTGGCCTGACGCTCGAAACGACCGGCTTCGAGCTCGATCACGAAATCACGGCGAAGGTGCTGGCGAAGGGGTGCCGCATCATTGAGGTTCCGATTTCGTATTTCCCGCGGAGCCGGGCCGAAGGCAAGAAGATCGGCCTCCCGGACTGGTTCAGGGCCCGGCGGACGTTCGCGCGCTATCGGAACGGCTAGAGTCGGACCGGCCGGCGCAGGCTGCTCTCTCTTTGCTGCCAGACCCGGTTGAAGTATCATCGAAACCTCGGGGCCGTTCGCCCCGGCGTCAACAGCGATCTGGAGAAAGTGCATGCAGAAGAAGTGGTTTCTCTACGGGCTGGCGGCCTTGATGGCCGTTGCCGTCGCATGCGGCGGGAACTCGAAAACCTCGCCGGTGTCGCCCAGTGCCGCGACTGACTCGACGACGGACGCGGCCGCGGACGGCTCGACGTGGAAGATCTCCGCTCCCGCGCCATCGCTGCCCACGACCGCGTCGACCGTGGATAGCCTGACGCCCAACCTCGTCATCACGAATGCCACCTCCAAGTTCGTCGCCCAGACCATCGCCACATACCGGTTCGTCGTGTTGAGCGCCGCCGGCGCAACGGTCTACGACTCCGGTCTCGTCGGGTCGGGCGCGAGCCTCACCGGTCACCGGGTTGCGGCGGACAAGCTGAAGGCGGAGACCACGTACACCTGGAAGGCCCGGGGCGAGTCGAACTCGACAACCTACGGGCCGTGGTCCACGGCCTTCACCTTCACGACCCCCAAGGGCCTGACGGACGGATTCCAGACGGCGACCACGCTGTGGGATCCGCTGACCAACGGCAAGACGATCGGGACGGCCACCGGCATGGAGTTCACCAAGGACGTGGGTGCGCGGACGGTGTCGAACGAGTCCACCATCCGCTACGACCTGCTCCAGACGCTGAATGCAGGCGAGTACTCGTTCTTCGTGTACAACCTGAACCCGCTCTCGGCCGGCGACAAGACGAAGCTCATGAGCATGCAGGAGGGCACGGACGACATCACGACGAACGACTACCGGTTCACGGTCGAGAAGCGTGGCGTGTCCTACACGGTTCCGGGCCAGGTGCGGATACGGATCATCGCCGGCGACTCGTCGGAAGAGGCGCACCGCATCTTCGACAGCGCGCCGACCGTCCCGGCACTCGTGAAGAACGTGTGGTACTTCGTCCGGCTGACATGGGGAAGCGGACGGGCGCGGCTCAGAATCTTCAACGCGGACGGCACGACGGGGACGCTCGGGTCCTCGGTGCTCGACGTCGACATGGGCTATGGCAGCTTCGTCTACAAGCCCGTGCCCCACACGGCCTGGGTCGGCGCTCCGGTCGGCCGCGCGGGCCCCTCGGACGCGTCCGTGTCGAACATGACCGTGAAGTGGGTCTGGATTGGCGGCGCGGGCACGACGCGCCCCGACGGGAAGTAGCCGTCCAGGGCCGCCATCGGCGGCTCGGGCCGGCTGACTGGCGTGGCGGCCACGAGTGACTGAGGGCCGGGTCCCGGTTTCCGGGGCCCGGCCCTTTCGTCATTGGCGAGCCCCCGGTCCGGCTCTAACTGTGTCGGTACGCTGGCAGGACCCGGTAGATCGAGACCTCCCCGCTCCGGAACATGAGCTCGAAGTACTCCGGGTGGTCGTCGAACTTGTTCAAGCGCGCGCCGTACGCGCGGCGCTCGGTCGAGTCTACGTAGATGTAGTCGATCCCGTGCGACAGCGCGAGGTACCGCGCCTCGAGCACGTCCTTCGTGCCGTACATCGTTCGCATCCGGTTCGAGCGGTCCGTGTACACCGCCTTGCGGAGGAGCGAGATCGGCAGCCCGGCCGCCATGCGCCGCTCCGCGAACGTGGGAATGAGCGTCCACGTCTCGCGCCCGCGCACGGTCGGCTCCATCTGGACGAGGGCATCGCCTGACGTCTCGCGCTGGATCCAGTCGGCGGCGCGGCGCTCGTCGGGTGTCAGCACGACCGTCCACCGGAAGCCGGCCCCCATCCGCCGGTTCCAGATGTCCTGCGCGTTGTAGGTGTCGATGAGCGTGGTCGGCAGGCCGATCGTGATGAGCGCGGCCGCCGACGCGAACGCGAGCCCGCGGAATCGCCGGGCGTCGGACACCCACGCGAAGAACAGGGCCGCGAGCGGCGTCATCGTCAGCAGCAGGATCTGGCCCGCGCGCCAGCCGATCCAGACCAGGTCGCCCCCGGGCATCGAGACGAAGTACAGCAGGATGAACCCGGTCCCCACGCCGGCGAGCGGCACGGCCAGTGACCCGGCGGCTCGCGACCGGCCGCGCCAGAGCCCGATCGCCGCCGCCAGCATGATCGGGCCGAGCGTCAGCGCCGGCATCAGGAACGGGGCTCGGGTGATCGGGCCGGAGTAGCCGAAGGCGACCGCCGACTCGGCGCCTTCGAACATCTCGTTCCACCTGCACCACGCCAGCGCCGCGAGCACCGGGCCCGCCGCGGTGGCGTGGACGGCCGCGGCGCGAGCCGTCTCCCTCCACCCGTCTCGTCTGGTGAACAAGACGCTCGCGCCGTAGACGAGGCAGAACGCGCCGCCGAGGAAGGGGCTGCACACGACCGCCCCGCCGAGCGCCACGCCTGCCAGCGCCGCGGCCGGAACCCGGCTCTCGCGGCGCGACATCGCCGCCACGACGAGAGCCACGAGGCCCAGCGCGCAGGCCATCGCGTGCTGGGGCGTGTACCAGAGCGATCGCTGGAGCCCGTCCACCGTCAGGCTGTTGAAGACCCAGGAGGTGACGGCGTCCACGTTGAGATAGCGGAGGCTGTCGAGGCCCTTTCCGTTCGCCACGACGTCGTAGAGCGCGTAGCTCCCCTCGGCGCTCGATGCCAGCACGCTCAGTATGACGGCCGCCGCCATGGCGCCGGCCCTTGGCACGAGGACCCAGGCGAAGCAGGCGAGCATGCCGACGAACAGCAGGCCCGACAGGATCAGGTTCACCTTCAAGATCGGGATGGCCGACGGCCACAACCCGAACGGGTCGGTGCCCATGGCGCTCCCGGGCAGCAGGAAGTACGCCCAGTAGTAGTTCAGCGTGTGGTCGCCGGCGTAGGGGTCCTTTGGCGGCATCTCGAACCGCGAGAGTTCGGCGGTGAGCGCCGCGTGCCAGAGGAAGTCCGCCGTGAAATACGCGCGGTACCGCTCGTTGCCGGCCGGGTCAACGGCGCCCACCTTGCTGAGCGTCGGAGCCAGCAGCGCCGGCACGATCGTCAGCACGAGCAGCAGCGCGAGCGTGTCGCGCCGGCGCCACTCGGGCAGCTTCACGAGGGCTGCCGGGCGCAGCAATAGATACGGTACCCACGTGGCAGCCGACACCGCCGCCCAGGAGGCGAGCATCATGGGGACCTTCGGCACGCCAGCGGCGATGGCAATCCAGAGCGCCACGGCGGTCAGGACGTAACCGACCAGGCCGCCAGCCACCCAGCCTGTGGCCTGCTTGCGGCCGAAGAGCGCGAACCCCACCGGCAGCCCGGGAACGAGCACCAGCAGGTAGGTCATCGCATAGAGCAGGCCGGCGAGACCATCGCCGAGGTACCAGGCGAGGCCGGCGACGATTCCCGCGAGGGCCGCGCCAGCGGCCGGAACGGCCCATCGCCTGCTGACCGACGGCCCCGCTGGCGGTGCGGCGACAGCCCGTTCCGGAGCCGGCGACTCGTTCCAGAATTCCCGGTCGGCCGAGTCAACCTCGGCGAGGGTCTGCCCCCGGAGGATCTTGTCCACCATGGTCAGGCCCTGCCCGACGGAGTGATCCATGTTGTTGTACCAGAAGCGGCCGCAGCGGCCCGCCAGCAGGAGATTGCTGAATTGCGAGAGATCCCGCAGGCCTCGGGTCAGTTCGCCGTGGTAGTTCAGCGCGTAGATGGGGTACGTCTGCGGCAGCCGCTCGGTGTGAACAGGACCGACGTCTTCGGCCTTCCTGACGGTCGCCGTGCGGACGAGGTCCGCGACGATCCGGTCCGTCAGGACTTCCGGGCGGTTCCAGGTCGCGTCATCGGGTCGGCAGGTGACCTCGACGCACAGGCTGCTCTTTCCTTCGGGCGCCATGGCCGGCGAGAACGCGACCGGGCTCGATACCCGCGCGAACACCTCGTCGCCGCCGAAATAGGTCCACTGGAACCCGATCCGGTCAGGCGCGTTGATCTCGAAGTTGTAGAACACCGTCGACAGGAAGTGGAGATCGGGCACGGGCAGGTCGAGCAAGGACGCGGCCAGCGTGAGCGGCGCCGTCCACACCAGGCCGTCACAGGGGATGCGTTCCTTGTCCGTTCGAACGGCCGTCACGCGCGAGCCGTCGGTGTCCAGCCCGGTGACCGGGCAACCGAGCAGGACCCGGCCGCCGGCGGCGGCGGTGTCGCGGGCGAGCTTCTCCGGGAAGGTCCCGATGCCCTTCGGCGGGTACAGGAACGTCGTGTCGACCGGTTTCGGCAGGAGCGTCGTCTTCAGGAGCGACCACAGGCTGTCGGCGCTGGCTCGCGTGTCGATGACCGCACGATTGACGCCGGCCCTCCCCCAGTCCTGGTGGAGCTCCCGCGGCGATGCGAAGTTGAACTTCTGTGTGTAGGGCTCGAAGAAGATTGAGTAGAGGGTGCGCCCGTACTTGTTGACGACGTCCGCTTCGAAGGACTCTCCGTCGACATGTTCGCGCCGGAAGAGATCGAGCGCGCCCCTGACCATGTACTTGAAAGGCATGGACAGGAGGATGCCCGGGCGCAGCGGCCACTCGTGGAACCCGCCGAACATCCGTACGCCGCTCCGTCGCCGGATCTCGATCACGTCGTCGCCGAGCACCTCCCGGACGAACGACGCGATACGGTGGCTGTCGGTGTGGAAGCGGTGCGGGCCGACGTCGAAATGGAAATCGCCGTAGTGCCAGGACCGAGCGAGGCCGCCCACGACCGCGTCGCGCTCGACGACGGTCACGGCGTGCCCTGCGGCTGACAGTTGCCGGGCGATGGTGAGTCCAGCCACACCAGCGCCCACTACGACGTAGCGGGACATCGACACCTCCGGTCGCGGGCTGGCAGGCTGGGAACCGCAGCTGGGTCTATCCTAGCGGTATTTCAATTAGATAAACAAGCGGCGGGTCCGCAGGACAGGCGCAGCTATACGAGGCTGCCGAGACGCGTCAGCCGCAGCACGGGCCGGCGCTCGTGACGAGAGGCGGCCAGGTCGATCTCGAACTCCGCGACCCAGTCGTTGTGCATCTCCGGGTCGATGAGCATCTGCTCGATGCGCAGCGCGTCCTCCGCCTCCACGGGCGACACGTGGGTGTGGCGGAGGTTGCGGGCTTCCGGATCGAAGCGCAGCGAGGCGTGCTCGACGCGATGGGCCTCGAGGGCCGCCTTCAGCCGCTCTGGGGTCCATGAGTCGCCTGCGCCGTCATCCGCCCGATCGAGGCCGGCGAATGCCGCGGCGTGGTCGCCGATCGACCACGCGCGCAACACCGTGAAGATGCGGGCCCTGACGGCCGCGAGAAACGCTTTCGTGTCGCGGGTGACGTCCTGCTCCGCTTCCTCTGCGCCCGGCGGCCGGAGATCTTCCCCCCGCCGTGCCCCGCTGCCGCGCGGCTGGTAGTCCGGGTCGCGCATCCGCTCCCACTCGTCGGCGAGACTCGAGTCGACGGCGCCGAGCATCGAGCGCAGGTAGACCTCCATGTCCACGACCTCGTCGCTCTTCACGCCGTCGGGCACGGTCTGGCTCAGCACCTTGTAGACGCTGTTCAGATGGCGAAGCAGCAGTCCCTCCGATCGCTGCAGCTCGTAGTCGTAGACGTACTCGGCGAAGGACCGGAACTGCTCGAACATCTCCCTGGCGATCGACTTCGGTCGGATGTTCTCCTCGCCGACCCACGGGTGCTTGTCGGCGAAGGCATTGAAGGTCGTGTAGATGAAGTCGCTGAGCGGCTTCGGGTACTCGAGCTTCTCGAGTTCCTCCATCCGCTGCTCGTACTCCATGCCGTCGGCCTTCCACTGGGCGATGGCGCGGTCCTTGATCTTGTCGAGCTGCCGCCGGAGGATGATCTCGGGGTTCTCGAGGATTGATTCCACGAGCGTCAGCAGGTCCAGCGCGTACGTCCGGCGAGTCCGCGTCGACGAGCGGGATCGTCTCGAGCAGGTAGAGCGACAGCGCCTGGTCCATCGAGAAATCGTCCTGCAGTTCGACGTTCACCTGGAGTGTCGATCCCTCCTCCGTCCGCGGGACGAACTCGACGATGTGCCGGTTCACGAGGGCGCGAAACAGCTGCCACGCGCGCTTCCGGTGCGCCGTCTTCGCGCTCTCCGGCTCGTGGCAGTCGCGAATCAGCCGCTGCATCGCGCGGCACCCGTCCCCCCGCCGGCTGAGCACGTTGAGCAGCATCCCGTGCGACACCTGGAAGCGCGACACGAGCTGTTCCGGCTCCGCGCCGATCAGCCGCTTGAACGTGTTCAGGTCCCAGTTGACGAAGTTGCGCTCGGGCGGCTTGCGCTTCGTCACCTTCTTGCCGTCGCGGGCGGCCTTCTCGCCGAGCTTGATGTTCTCGATGACGTGCTCGGGCGCCTGGACCACCACGTACCCGCGATCGTCGAACCCCTTGCGGCCCGCGCGTCCGGCAATCTGGTGGAAGTCGCGGGCGCTCAGGATGGCGGTCTTCCGTCCGTCGAACTTGCACAGGCGCGTGAACACGACGGTCCGGATGGGCACGTTGATCCCGACGCCCAGGGTGTCGGTGCCGCAGATGATCTTGAGGAGCCCCTGCTGCGCCAGTTGTTCCACGAGGACGCGGTACTTGGGCAGCAGCCCCGCGTGGTGCAGGCCGATGCCGTGGCGCAGCCACTTGCGGATCTCAGACCCGTACGGGCTCGTGAACTGGAAGTCCGCGATCGTCTCCGCGATGGCGGCCTTCTCCTCGCGCGTGCAGATCTTCAGGCTCGTGAAGTCCTGTGCGCTCGACGCCGCGTCCGCCTGTGTGAAATGGACGACGTAGGCGGGCGTCTTGCCTTCGTCTGCGAGCTTCTCAAGCGTGTGCGCGAGAGGGAGTTCCGCGTACGCATAGTCCAGCGGCACCGGGCGATCGGAGGACTTCACGCTCACGGTTGGACGGCCGTTCAGGGCGGTCAGCGCCTCCTCGAAGAACCGCGTGTCGCCCAGGGTTGCCGACATGAGCAGGAACCGCGTGTGCGGCAGCGTCAGCAGCGGCGCCTGCCACGCGACGCCGCGATCGCGGTCCGCGTACCAGTGGAACTCGTCCATGACGACGTTGTCGACGTACGAGTTGCCGCCTTCCCGCAGGGCGATGTTGCCCAGGATCTCGGCCGTGCAGCAGAGAATCGGCGCGTCGCGGTTGACCGACGCGTCCCCCGTCGACAGCCCGACGTTGTCCGGGCCGAAGTCGCGGCAGAGCGCCATCCACTTCTCGTTGACCAGCGCCTTGATGGGACAGGTGTAGACGGCGCGCTGGCCGCGGGCCAGCGAGACGAAGAGCATCGCCGATGCGACCAGCGACTTGCCCGATCCGGTGGGAGTGTTCAGGACGACGTTCTTCTCGTCCAGCAGCTCGAGGACCGCCTCCTCCTGGGCCGGGTAGAGCGTGAGCCCCTTGTCGGCCACGTAGTCGAGGAAGCGCTCGAGCAGCGCGTCCGACGGCGCGTCCTGGTCTTCCGGGAAGTAGTTGCGGAGCCAGACGGGCATGCCGGCAGTTGTACCACACGGAAAAGGGGTCGGGGCGACCCGACCCCTTCTGTCAGTACGGCCGGATCGAGGAGACGCGCCGGGAGAGGGCCGCGCTGAGGCGGCCGACGCTCGACCCGATGATCTCGCAGCGGCCCCGGTAGTCTTCGTCTTCGCAGATCTGCCAGCGCCCGCCGGTAACCTGGATGGACATCGCCAGGTCGTTGAAGCCGTCGCCCTGGAGGTTCCGGACCGCGCCGCGGACCTCCAGCGCGCGGCCCCGGAACTCCCGGCCGTCGAACAGCGTGGCCGACAGGCCCTGCATGCCGCCCCGGCCATAGTCACCGCCCTGGCCGGCTCCAGTACCCCGGCCGTAGTCACGGCCCATGCCGGCTCCAGTGCCCTGGCCTATTCCGCCGCCCCGGCCGCCCTCGCCGCGGCCCCAGCCCCAGCTGCCGCCTTCACGGATCGAGGTGATGCGGTTGTCCATGCCGAATTCCCGCAGGTCTGGAATGTCGCGCATGACGTCGCGGCACATCCGGAAGTCCTGCTGCGCGCAGATCTGCCAGCGCCCGCCGAAGACGCGCACCGAAGAGATCTGGTCGTTCAGGCCGATGCGCGACAGGTCGCGGACATCGTCGGAGAAGACCCATGAGCGCCCCCGGAAGCCCGGGAGGGCGTACACCGCGATCGCCGTGTCCTGCCAGCTGCCGCCCGGGCCGCCGCCTGGCCCGCCGCCCGGGCCGCCTCCCCGGACGGGCCGGAGGGAGGAAATCGAGTCCTGCAGCGGTGTCCCGTTCAAGTCGCGCACGACGCCCCGGATGTTCTCGCAGTACCCCGAGAAGCCGATGCCGGTGCAGACCCGCCATTCGCCGCCCTCGACGCGGAAGCTGGAGACCCTGTTCGAGATCCCCCATTCGCGCAGGTCGTTGACGCCGTGCCGCAGCGTCACACACCTCCCCCGGAAGTCCCTGTTCTCACACACTCGGATGGACGGCTGTGCCGAGGCCACGTCCGCTGCCAGGCACGCAATCGCCGCCGCTGCAATCGGGATGAGCGCGCGTTTCATGGACTCTCCTTCTGATACACGAACCCGTATGTGAGGATAGCGAACCGGCATCCGTGATGCAAGCCGTCCCGGCGCGCGGGTGTAACCGTGAGCCGGTTTCTCCGTATCCTCAGTAGACGCGAATGACCGGCATCACCTTCCACAGCCTCTACGAGGCTCACGCGCGAGACATCTACCGCCTGGCCCGGTTCCTGGCCGGGAGCGAGGCGGCAGCCGCAGACGTGACGTCGGAGACGTTCCTCAGGGCGTGGGCGGGGCGCGACACGATCCGAGCCGTGTCTGCGAAGGCGTACCTTTTTGCTATCGCGCGGAACCTCTCGATGGACGAGCGCCGGCGGACACGGCGCCTCAGCGACATCGACGTCCCCGCGGCGGGGGTCGCGCCTGATGCCGAGGTCCGCATGGAACTGGCCGACACGCGGGCTGCCATCGAACGGCTGCCGCCGCAGTATCGCGAGCCGTTGCGGCTCGCCGCCGCAGGGATCGGGTATCGCAGCATCGCGGAATCGCTCGGGATCTCGGAAGCAACCGTCAAGATCCGTGTTCACCGGGCCAGGCAGAAGCTGGAAGATCTGCTGGGCCTCAAGAGGAGATCAACGTCATGACGATCACGGACGCCGTCCTGGACGACCTGCTGACTGTGTACGCAGCCGGTGAAGCGTCCCCGGACACGGCGGCGCTCCTCGAAGCGCGCGCACGCGAGGACGCCGGCTTCCGGGTGCGCATGGAGGCCGCTCGGCAGGTATCGGCTCCGAAAGCGGGAACAGCCGGGCCCGCCTCCAGCGCCGAGCTCGCCACGCTCCGACAGACACGGACATTCATTTTCCTTCGATCGTTGTTCATGGCGATGGGAATCGCGTTCTGCCTCGCGCCGCTGTCCTTCGTGTTCGACGGCGGCGGCGTCCGATTCCTCGTCTGGCACGAGGCGGGCGTCAGGAACGGCTTCCTGAGCGTCGGGGTCGCGGCGTGGGTGGCGTGGTGGGTGGTGCGACGCCAGGTCCGCCCCACGGGACTGTAGCAGGCCCGCGCGGCACACCACCCGTGTCTTGCAGGTCTACTTCCGCAGCGCCGTTTGAATCGCCGCCTCGGCCAGCGGAGCCATGATGGCGTAGCCCGCCGCGTTCGGATGCAGGTCGTCCTCGCTCAGTTCGGTCCGGAACAGGCCCGAGGCGTCCGTCATCGCGGAGAAGTAGTCCAGGTATACGTGGCCGTTCTTCGCCGCGTAGTCCTTCATCCACGCGTTGAGCGCGGTGATGCGCGCCATCGGCCGCCGGGTCGTCTGCGGCGGGTTCGTGTCGCCCGGGCGGACGTGGTACGCGCTCGTCGGCAGAATGCTCGAAAAGACGACGCGGATGCCGTTCGCGCGGGCCAGCTCCGCCATCGACGCCAGGTTGCCCGCGATCTGCTCGTCGGTCATCGGCCCGGTATTGCCCGCGATGTCGTTCGTCCCCGCGAGGATGACGACGGCCCTCGGCGCGAGGGCGATGACGTCCGGCCTGAACCGGATGAGCATCTGCGGCGTCGTCTGGCCGCTGATGCCACGGCCGACGTACGGCTTGCCCGGAAAGAACGCGCCGAAGCGCGGCTGCGGCCACGCGTCAGTGATGGAGTCGCCCATGAAGACGACGCGCGCCTCGCCGGCGGCCGCCGCGGCGAGCGACCGGTTCGTCTCGCGGTAGCGGCCGAGATCGGCCCAGTCCCTCAGCCGGGTGTCGTTCCGCACGGCGGCCTGCAGTGCGGCACCGAGTTCGGGGCACGAGGGCATCGGCGCCGGCGGGGCCGGCTGCGGGATGGCGACCGGCGGGGCCGGTGGCGGAGCGGCAGGGGGCGTCTGGGCGCTGGCGGCGGCGGCCGACAGCATCGCGGCGACGACGAGTGTGTGCACCTTCATGAGTTCCCCTCTTGACCAGCGATCCGTTACCGGACCAGCGGCTTGTAGCCGATGAGTTCGTTCCACCATTGCGGGTAGCCGGTGGGGTGACCGTCGACCATTCCCATCGCGTACTTGCCCAGCAGCGTGTCTCCGAGCTTCAGCCAGTCCTGCTGCCAGGCGACGGCGTTCGCCGACCCGAACTGCGTGATCAGATTGATCGCGGCCTTCGGGTCCTTGGCGTAGGTTTTCGCCGCCAGGTCGAGCACCGCGGGCGTCAGGGCGTAGAGCATGGTGAGGCGCGGCTCCCGCGCGGCCCGCACGTGCTTGATGGCTTCGTTGTAGTGCAGCTCGGCCATCTGCTGCACGTAGATGTTCGTCCAGAAGCCCGATTCGCGATCGAAGGCGCCGTACCGGTCACCGCGGCCGAGGTGCGCGGGGAGTTCGTCCATGGCGGGCCACAGGGGCGTCAGGTAGGACGTGTCGGGACCGCCGTAGCCGAACCAGCTCGTGCCGCGGAACGGCTCCGGCAGCGAGGCGTTCACCTGGCCGATGTGGAGGTAGTAGGTGCGCATGGTGTTGATTGCACGCTCGAAGGCCCCCTTGCCGCCGCGATTGCCGTAGCGGATCGGGTCACCCCACGGCCCGGCCGCCGGGCCTTTCGTCAGGTCGTACGGCGTGCCCTCGTAGTAGTCCGACTGGATCTTCCGGACATCCTCGACGGTGAGCAGCCGGTCGGGCTTGACCGAGAGCGGGTAGTCCTCGAGGTTCGCCGGCAGCTTCAGCGACGGCGCAACGAGGTCGAGCACCCGCCACTCGCGCCGCGTCAGGCCGATCCCGTTGTCGGGCGCATAGATCTTGCTCGGCTGGAACGGCGTGCCGGCCTTCGGATCGAACCATCCCTGCTCCACCGCGAACGACACGAGCCTGGGCGATGCCATCACATTCGCCTTGTCGGCGAGGTTGATCGTGCCGATGCGGGCGCGGTTCGCCCCCACGACCACGTGGTCGTCGGGGATGCGCACGGCGGACCAGATGTCGCGGCCGTAGAACTCGGCCAGCCACGTCTCGTTGCCGTCCGTAACCGTCATCATCTCGCCGCCGCCGCCGGTCTCGGTGAGGAAGCCGAACTCCTCGACGAGCCTACCCATGACCTGCACGGCCTCGCGCGCCGTCGCGGCGCGCTCGAGCGCCACGTCCTGCGCCATCCAGCAGTCGACGAGGCCATCACCCTTCGTGTACATGACGTCGCGCAGCTTTTTCCCGGCGTCCGTGCTCGTGTCGATGCCGAAGGTGGATTCGGTGATCGCCACGCCCTTCTCGTTCATGAAGGAATAGCGGGACATGAAGTAGCGGTAGGTATGCTTCGCCTGCGGCATCTCGCCGAGGACGTTGCCGCCCTCGCGGGTGTGGGCGTTCGCGACGATCTTGCGCTTCGCGCCCTCGGGCCAGTCCGCGGCCGGGACGATGCGCAGCGGGTAGTCGGCCACGCTCGAATCGTCGTTGTGGGCGACGATCGCGGACCCGTCCACCGTCGCTTTCTTACCGATGCCCAGGATCGTGCATGCGTCCAGCACCG
The DNA here is from genome assembly GCA_963809475.1 of uncultured Acidobacteriota bacterium. GTDB lineage: Bacteria > Acidobacteriota > Vicinamibacteria > Vicinamibacterales > JAKQTR01 > JAKQTR01. Next base: position 566,566 of record CAWEJS010000001.1, on the reverse strand, counting down.
GCCCCCACTGCAGCACCACCACGCCGATCAACAACCACGCCATCACCCGCGAGTGGCTTTTCATGCCCGTCTCCTGTTTCGTCGAGGCTAAAGCCTCGACCTCCACCCCGAATCCCGAGTCCCGATCGGCGCGCACTACTCCGTGAAAACCCGCGCGCGTGGCGCTTTCGCCGGATCGTGCAGGTAGTACCCGACGCCGTGCGTCATGACGTCCGCGTAGGTCGGCCACGTCGCGCCGAGCTTCTTGGCCGGGTAGAACTCGCCCATCTGCTTGATGACCTCGGCCGCGCCGGCGAGGTGCCGTCCCACGCGGTAGTCCAGCGTCGACCCGGTCTTGATGTCGTAGTCCGCGTACAGCAGGCCCCGTTTCGCCGCCGTCTGCATGAACTCGTCGCGGCCGGTCAGCATGAGCGCCTCGGTCATCGGGCCGACGAACTTGTCGATGAAGGGCTCCGGCGTCTCCATCAGGACCGCGAAGCTCTCCGTGAAGTCGCCGACCTCACGATGGGTCAGGCCCCTCAGCGACGTCGGCGACGTCTCCGTCTTCATCGGGAACTGCTCCGCCGAGAGCGTCATCGCCGCCATCATGCACATCTCCTCCGCGCGCTGGTGGCACACGTAGGTGCTCACGACGGGGTAGCCCATCGACGCCTCGTGGACGTCGATCGTCATGTCAATCTTCTCGCGGCGGATGAGTTCGCTGATCGCGTACGACGCCCGCTCCGTCAGGTTGCCGTCGGGCCGCCCCGGGAACGTCCGGTTGATGTTGCGGCTGTCCTGGTACGCCAGGTTCTGGGTAGACGGATAGTGGACGAACGTGAACGGGTCCGGCCACTGCTCGAGCGGGCTGGTCTCGCGGTCGCCGATCCGGTACCGCTTCTCCCCCCACGGCGTCTTCACGTGAAAGAACGGCGGATACGCGTTGCCGAGCATGCCTTGTCGCGAGGCACTCTCGTTCGCGCGCGGGATGACGAACACGCGACCCTGCGTCACCGCGATGTTTTCCATGACGACGTACGCCATGACCGGGCTGGCGGGCTCGTAGGGGTGCGTGCCGGCGAGGATCAGCGCCGATCCGCCGGGCTTGCCCGAGTCGAAGAGGAAGACCGGCACGTCCATCATCGTCCCGCGGATCCCGTCGAAGTAGGTGCTGAGCGGCACCTCCGTCGAGAGCGCCTCGGACACGACCACCGTCTCGTGGTCCGCCCGCAGGGCGCGGATGTCCTTCGTGCCAGCGACCATCAGGACGACGGCCGCAGCGAGCAGCGCGACGCGCCGGGCGACCCGCGCCCGCGAGGACGATCCGGCCGTCCTGGTCACCTCCCTGCCATCCGTTCCCTCGCTCACAGGGTCACCTCACTTGATGTGCAGCGCGCGCAGAACGAACGGGATGATGGCGTACGCGTACACGATGTCGTAGGCCAGTCCGGGCCTGGACTTCCGGCGGAAGAGCCGGCCGGCAAGGAGCACGGCGACCACGGCCGCCATGAGGAAGTAGATCTGATGGATGATCGCTTGCAGCAGGATCATGATTGGCTCGCTCAATACTTCACCAAGAACGCCACCCTCCCCGGGAAGATGAGCATCGCCAAAGCGACGATTCCCATCGCCAGCCACGGCACGGCCGTCGCTTTCAGGAACGATCCGTAACTCCCCTTGTAGCCCACCGTCTCGATGGCCGTCCTCCCGACGATGCGCGAGGGCGGCAGGCAGTCGCCGAGGGCGAACAGCAGGCTGAAGGCCGCCGCCACGACGGTGACGTTGGCCCCGACGGCATTGAAGACGAAGATGAGCGGCGTTCCGAGGATGACCGCGCTGCCGAAGCCCAGCGCGCCCTGCGCCATCGGGCACACGAGGAGCGACGTGGCGTAGATGCCGAGGATGGGCAGCGCCACGAAACTGATGGCGATCAGCCCCCGCACGCCGGTGGCCGCCAGGACGTTCACGAGCACGCCCACGCTCACCATCGTCGCCACCAGCGGGAACACCTGTTCGACCGTGTCGTTGATGACGGTGAGCCAGCGGCTGAACGGGCGTCGCACCGGGTCGATGGCAACGGTCGCGAGGGCGCAGATCACGAAGATCAGCGGGAAGCCCAGCGTGGGCATCGTGAAGGCGGCGTACTTCGCGGCCAGCGCCAGGGCGACGAGGATGACGAGCGGGACCGCCGCCCGCCACCAGGTCATCTTCGGAGACAGCGGCGGCAGGCCCGCGAGAATGGCGTCCTTCGACTGCGGCACGGCGCCCCACCCCAGGTAGACGACCGTCACCGCCGCGACGACGAGCACCGGGACGAGCAGCACCCAGTCGAAGCCGACGTAGGGCATGTTGGCGCCGGCCGCCATCAGCATCGCCCACACGTTGATGGGAGGCGCAACGGCCGACAGGATGCCCAGCATGAAGACGAACGCCGCCACGCGCTGCTCGGCGAGGCCCATGAGGCGCAGGACGGCCGCCACGAGGCCGCCGACGACCAGCACGGACACCACGCCCGCGCCGGTGAGCGCGCCCGGCACGAGCATCAGGAGCGCCAGCACCATCAGCAGCAGCCACTTCCGCCGGTGCAGCCGCACGACGAGGGCCCGCACCAGCGCGTTCATCGCGCCCACTTCCGAGTAGGCGTTCATGAACACGCACGCGGTGATGAAGATGAACGCGAGGTCGAGGAAGGTGAACGTGCCCTCGACGAACAGGTGCGCCGGGAAGCCGAGGCCGGCCACCAGCGCGCCCACGAGGGCGGTGACCACCATCGAGAGTTCCGGCGACTTGAACTTCCAGCTGCTCAGGACGAAGGTGGCCACCATCGCGGCCAGCGTGTACGACGTGGTGACGTAGGTGCTCACTTGCCGTACATCGCCTTCACGACGTCGCCGAAATCCATCGCATCGTCGATGATCGTCAACGGGGCCCCGGTCTTCTTCGCGATGGCGTCGAAGCGGCCGTCCTCGTTGCCGTCCTTCTTGATGACCAGGTAGTTGGCGAAGGGCGCGATCGCGTCGATGCAGCGCTCGTCCGAGCCGCCGGGCTTGCCGCGCCGGGCCTTGCCCTCGAGCAGCACGCACACGATCTGCAGCTTGAGCCTGCGCGCCTCCGCCATCATCGCGTTCAGCCGGACGATCTCGTCGTCAATCGTGATGCCCGACGCGCCGAGGCCCTTGGCCGTGGACCCGAGCACCACCATGAGCGTCTTGTAGGGCTTCGTCTTCAGATCGGCCGGCTGCGGCTCGGCGATGTAGTCGAAGTCGGAGACGACGCCCGTCCGCTGCAGGAGCAGGCGCGACATCTTCGCGCCCGGGCCCTGGCCGGCGTTGGTGATGAGCAGCGGCGTCTGGCCCCTCGGCGGCGCCGCGCCGGACACCGCCGCGGCGGCAGGGACCGCACACGCCACCAGCGCGCCGACCACGACGAGCCCGACCAACCCACTGTGTCTCATCGCCAGCCTCCAGATGCCCCCTCAGTTGCGCGAGTATCTTATCAGGTGATAATAGGGCCCTTGTCAGAACCGCGTCACGCCCGGCCGGGCTCGCGGGCCCGGCCGGGGGCGAAAGCGGACGAGGCGGCCATGCTCCAGATCAGGAACCTGACGAAGTCCTACGGCGACATCCTGGCCCTGGACCGCTTCTCGCTCGACCTGGCCAGGGGCGAGGTGCTCGGCCTGCTGGGTCCCAACGGCGCGGGCAAGACCACACTCATCTCGATCCTCGCCGGAACGCTCCGCGATTTCAGCGGCACGGTCACGTTCCAGGGCCAGAACCTCTTCGCCAACCGCCAGCTCAAGAACCGCCTGGGCATCGTCCCGCAGGACATGGCCTTCTACGAGGACCTCAGCGCCATGGACAACCTGCTCTTCTGGGGCGGGCTCTACGACGTGCCGAGGGCCGAACTGAAGCGCCGGGCTAACGAGATGCTCGAGCGGGTCGAACTGGCCGGGCGGGCGAAGGATCCGGTCAAGACGTTTTCCGGGGGCATGAAGCGGCGCCTGAACACGGCCATCGGCCTGCTCCATCGGCCGGACCTGCTGCTCCTCGACGAGCCGACCGTCGGCATCGACGTGCAGGCGAAGGTCAGCATCCTGGAGATCATCCGCAGGGTCGGCGCCTCGGGCACGGCGGTCATCTTCACGACGCACCAGCTCGCAGAGGTCGAGACGACGTGCTCGCGGATCGCCGTCATGGACCGGGGCCGCATCCTGGCGGAGGGCACGCTGGACGAACTCGTCCGCATTGTCGGCGAACGCAGCATCGTGGAGATCTCGGGGGAGTTCGCCGCGGGCGCCTTCTCGGAAGCCCTGCAGGACATGCCGGGCGGGGGCGCCGAGCTGATGTCGGCGGCCGACCACCTGGCCGTGCTCGCCGTTTCGGACACCGAGCAGATCCCGCAGGTCATGGACCGGCTCTTCCGCCGCAAGCTGGCAGTGACCGACCTCACGATCAAGTCGCCCAGCCTCGAAACCGTGTTCCTGAAGCTGACCGGACGCAGCCTGAGGGACTGACCCATGCGCCGCCTTCTGCACGTCTTCGCGAACGACGTCCGCCGCCACCTCCGCGCCCCGCTGGCCATCGTGATCTACATGGTCATCCCGCTGGCGATGACCGCCCTCATCGGGATCATCTTCGGGCCGAGAGCCGGGGCGAACGAGCTTCCGCGCATTTCGGTCCTGCTGGTGGACCACGACAAGAGCCTCGCGTCCAAGCTGCTCCTCGGTGCCTTCGACTCGGAGCGCATGAAGGAGATGTTCCAGGTGACCGTCATCGGCGAAGCCGAGGGCCGGGAGCGGATGCAGTCCGGCAAGGCGTCGGCAATGATCGTCGTGCCGAAGGGATTCACGCTGGACCTGCTCGATGCGAAGCCGGTGACGCTCGCGGTCGTGAAGAACCCGGCCGAGCAGTTCCTGCCCGACGTGGTCGAGGAGGCCGTGAACACGCTGGCGGTCGTGCTGTCGGGCGCGGTGCAGGCGTTCGCCGACGAGGTCCGGGGCATCCGGGCGTTGGCCGACCGTCCGATCGAGGCGATCGCGTGGGAGTCGCTCGCGCCTGAGTTCGGCAAAGCGCAGAAGAAGGTGGTCGCTGCCGCAAAGTACCTCGACCCGCTGCTCATCCGGCTGAAGACGGAGGAGGTGAAGACCGCCGGGGTCCGGCCCGCCGTGACCCGCGCAGACGTCTTCTCGGCGGTGCTGCCGGGCATGGCGGTGATGTTCCTCCTGTTCATTGTCCAGACCGTGATGCGCGACATCATCTCGGAGCGGGAGGACGGCACGCTGCGGCGGATGCTAACGACTCCGCTGCGCCCGCTGGAGATCGTCGGCGCGCGGATCCTCGGCGGCTGGGTGATGGGCCTTGCCGTGCTCCTCGTCATGGCGGCCGCGGGCACGCTGCTCTTCGGGGCGACGTGGGGGACGTTCGGGTACTTCCTCCTGCTCGGCGTGGTCACCGCGTTCTGGACGGCGGCCTTCTTCGCGCTCTTCCACGCCCTCGTGCGCAACCGGAACCAGGCCGGCGCCCTGGGCGCGCCGATCATCCTTGTGTTCAGCCTGTTCGGGGGATCGATGATGAACCCGGAGGCGATGCCGAAGGCGTTCTCGTCGGTCGGCCTGTTCACACCCAACCGCTGGTTCATCGACGGGGCGGCGCTCGCCCGCGACGGGCGGTTTCCGCTCGCCGCCATCGCCGTCCTGGCCCTGAGCGGCCTCGTGCTGCTGGCGCTCGCGATCCCGGCCCTCGCGCGGCGGACATCGGACTGAGCCATGAGACGCATCCTCCACGTGGCCCGGAACGATCTGCGGCTCATGGTCCGCGACAGGGTCTTCTTCTTCTGGACCCTCGCCTTCCCGATGTTCTTCATCGTTGTCTTCGGGATTCTCTTCAAGGCGGGCGACAACGCCCCCGCCGTCGCCTCGCTGACGGTGGTCAACCTGGACGAAGGACGCTGGGGCGCCTACTTCATCGACCGGATCAAGGCACCGAACCTGGAACTGCAGGTCGTCAAGGCGGAACCGGCGGAGTACTCGCGCCTGCTCGGTACTGCCCGCCGACTTCTCGGCGAAGATCGAAGCCCGGCGCGACCAGGCCCTGGCGTTCAAGAAGCGCTCCGGAGCGTCGGAGGCGGCGGCGGCCCGCGTCGAGACCCGCCTCTTCCAGGCGATCGCCCGGGTCCTCAGCGAGCTCGTGCTTTACGGCGAGGGCGACCTGACGACGTTCCTGGACGGCCACCCGGAGGTCAAGGATCTCGTCCGGGTCGAGGCCCGGTTCCCCGAGAAGACCGTGACGGCCGTACCCAGCGGATTCGATCACTCAATCCCTGGGACGACCGTCCAGTTCATCATGATGATGGTGCTGATCTACGGCGGGATCACCGTGATGGAGGACCGAAAGAAGGGCGTGCTGGAACGGCTGCTGTACTCGCCGCTCTCGACCGGCGAGCTGTTCCAGGGCAAGCTGCTCGGGCGGTGGGCGATGGGGCTCCTCCAGGCGCTCATGCTCTTTGCCGTCGGCACGGTCTTCTTCGGGCTCAACCTGGGAAGTGCACCGCTCGCGCTGCTCGTGCTCGCCGTCTTCGCCTTCTCGATGGCGGCGCTCAGCGTCTTCATCGGTTCCCAGCTCGCAAGGGAGGACCTGATCGTCGGTGTGTCCGTGCTCCTGGCCAACATGTTCGCCGGGCTCGGCGGCTGCTGGTGGCCGAACGAAATCGTCCCGCCGGCAGTTCGGAAGGCGGCGATGATCTCGCCGGCGTACTGGGCCATGGACGCGCTGCACGCGCTCCGGTTCTTCCAGGGCGGACTGCGCGACATCCTGCCGAATCTGGGCGTTCTCCTGGCTCTGGCGGCCGTCCTGTCGGCGCTCGCGGCCCGCACGTTCAGGATTCGGGACTGAGTCGCCGGGGACTGTTCTCGCCTCGGCGGCGCAGAAGCCGACGAGAATCAGCCGAACGCCTGCTCGAGTTGCCGGAAGAACTCGGCGGCCGATCGGGGGCGAGGGGTCCGGTCCGGGGAGAAGGCCGCGTCGAAGAAGCTCTGCCACCGCTGCGGCGGGTCGGCGAGATGTGCAGTGAGCGGTGTGTGCCGGCCTGCCAGCACGAGCCGGCGCCAGCTCTCTCGTGACTCGACGGGGAATGGCAACCGGCCGGCGAGGTACTCGTACGCCATGACCGTCAGGGCCCACACGTCCCAGGAGACGTCGGGGCTGTCGCCCAGCAACTGCTCCGGCGACATGTAGCCGATGGTGCCGACGAGCGCGCCGGTTTCGGTGTCGGGAGCGCCGCCCGACTCCTGGCGCTCGACGCTCGCCAGTGCCTTGGCGACCCCGAAGTCGAGTACCTTCACGGGTCCGCCGTCTTCGACCAGGAAGATGTTCGCGGGCTTCAGGTCCCGGTGGATGAACCCGCGCTCGTGGGCCGCCCCAGCGCGCCAGTCCCCAACGGCGCGTCTCGCCAGTACGCAGCGTAGCCGGGCGGAAGGTTGAAGCGGTACAGCCCCACCGCAAACGTGGCCATCGTGAGCGAGCCCGTCAGTGCAAGCCCATCGCGGGGCCGCTTCAGGCCGATGAGCAGTGCGGTCGCGAGCAGGACGCCTGCGGCAACCTGCCACAGGATCGTGACGGCAGCGTAGGGTGCGTCGAGGACCCTGGTGCGATCCACGCGAACCGGCACCGTCGTCGGCCGCCCGTCGCGCAGGATGTCGAAGCGATACGTCCGGCCCACCTCGAGGTTCGGTCCCGATGACTCTCGGTCTGGCACCAGCGTCCAAGTTCGGCCGTCCCGCGCGACGAGGACGTCCCCTGGGCGGAGATCGGCCCGCTCGGCTGCCCCGCCGGGTTCGACGCCGCTGACTACCGCCCGGCCAGCCTCGATGCGCGATGAGAAGGCGAAGCCGTCGGGTCCGAGGACGAGGCACCACGTCTTCAGCAGGAAGTCGGCCATGAAGACCGCGCCGAGGAACACCATCCACCACGGAGGACGAGGGCCGCGCGGTCGGCGCTGAACCGGCGCAAGGCTCACCGGGACGGGTTCGAGCGTACCGGGCAGGGAACCGGCGCGCGCCATCGCCCGCGCCTCGACCTCGAGCGCGGGGGCCTCCAGGAAGCTGGCCCCGCTGGAGTCTCGGGCGAGCATGGTGTTGACGGCTGTTATCAGTTCCTGGTCGTCCCCGCACAGCTCTTGCAGGACCGCATCGCGCCGGCCGGGCTCACACTCGCGCGCTGCCTGGAAGACCTCTTTGATCCGCGCCCAGCGGACCGGGTCCATCAGGGTCCTCCGGCGCCCAACTGCCCGAGCAGCCAGGCCTTCGCCGCCGCCCATTCACGTTTGATCGACGCTCAGCCCGAGCCGCTATGGTACCGCCGACTCATTCCTGGCGAACGACGCGGCGTCGAAGATCTGGCAGCCGATTCTGGATTGGATCCGGGCGCACCGGTAGGAAGGGACGCGGCGGACTCAGGTGTTCGGCGGCAGGGGCGCGCGCGGCGGCGGAGCCAGCGGCGACAGCGGCGGGAACGGCACCGGGTCGAACGGCAGCCCGTTGTCACGCGCGAGGCCCTTCACGAACAGCAGGTGCACGACCGGGACGCCGCGCGACGCGAACTCGAACACCAGGCCGCGCGTTGGTGATGCCGGCACGTGCGGCACCTTGAGCACGAGACCGTTTGGCACGTCGAGCGACGCGGGCGTGTCGCCGTAGTTCGCCGACGCCCCGCCGACGTTGACGAAGGCTCTGATCGGCCGCCTCGCGGCCGCGGTCTCGTAGATCCGGAGCCGCCGCTGGATGCGGTCGGTCAGCGTCGTGCCTTCGACCACCGGCAGCCCGCTCCGGCGCGCTTCGTCGATGAGGGTCGTCCCGTCCTCGTCGAAGAGCACGCCACGGCCGCCATCACCGGCACCGCCAGGCGCCACGGCCGCCAGCTTGTACGGCAGCACTCCGTCGGCCCGGAGCCCGGCGAGCATGTCGACGAAGGTGAAACCCGGAAGATTGGCGCCGTACATGGACGCGCCAATCGAGTAGATCACGATCGGCCTGAGGTCGAGCGCCCGCGCTGCGCAGAGCGTGGCCAACACGAACGCTGGAAATGACCCGCTCCCCCCGACGGCGACGACGTCACCCGGGTGCAGGCCAGCCCGCTCAAGGTACCTCACGACCACGGCTGCGAACGCAGGGTTGGCGGCCGTCCGCTTCGCCTCCACCTCCCCGAGCGACGTCGTCAGCGGCGTGAACTCCTCGCCGATGATGCCGGTCTGGTTCGGATCCAGCGCGCGGTCCAGTGGCAGGCCCTTCGCGAGCCGGAGCGCCTTGATGCTCTCCAGCGATCGCGCCATGAGCGCAGCCGCCGCCGTTGAGCGGGCGAGATCACCGCCGGCTCGACCGTTCTGGCGGCTGCGCGGCCTGCGGGATCCTGGCTCGCCGACGCGAGCGTCACGGTCACGACCATGAATGCGACAAGCAGTGGGTGGACGCGCATCTCGGATGCCAGACCATGATGCCGAGACATACCCCGCCGGCCGCGGGTCCTGTCCGGGCCGTTTCCATCTGCGCTCGGCTGAGCTTCGTTTGTGCTGCCTGCGGCCAGATGGAAAGCGCCCCGGCCATCCACGTCCGGCGGGCGGCCAGGGGCGCGCGGCTATCTTACCGGAAGGCGGCGTGCCGCCGGTCGTCCACGGCCGTGGTATACAGAGCCCGTGAGAACCCGAGACCGCACATCCCGCGTCGTCTTGCTGCTTGCCGCCGGCGTCAGGCCTGGCCGATGAGGTGCGGAAGTACCCGAACTGGTTTTCGCCGAACCTCCGCCGGTTCGCGGCGGACGCAGGCAGGCTGCCGTTCGATCAGCATTGGCTGATTGCGCTCGCGGCCCCACGTGCGTTCGTCTCGCTGGAGGGCACGGACGATCAGAACTGCGTCGTGAACGCGACGAGGCAGGCCATCCTCGGGGCGAAGCCTGCCTACGATCTGTTCGGGGTCCCCGGGCGGCTCGGCGTCAACGACGCGCCGCACCGCCACGCGCTCATGGAGGAGGACTGGACGGCACTCCTGGACTTCTCGGACCAGCAGTTGCTCGGGAAGAAGGTCGCGCGGCGGTTCGACGAGTTCCCCGGAGCGTCGCGATAGCCCGGCTTGCAGTTCCTGCAACCGCACGCGCGACGCGGCATGGCAGAACCTGCGGCAGCCATTCCAGGCTTGCTCTGAAACGACCCTGTTTCAGGGGCTCAACTGTACCCGGACCGACGGCACGGCGCGTGCAGACGACGATGTAGAATGAGTCCCGTGCCGCGCGTCCCCCCGTTCGATCGTCCGGCCACGTACGAGGATCTCGAGAAACTGCCGCCGAACATGGTGGCCGAGATCGTCGACGGTGAGCTGTGGGCCAGCCCGAGGCCGGCGCCGCGTCATGCCATCGCGTTCTCGCGGCTCTCCAACCGACTCGGCCCGCCCTTCGACGAAGGGCGCGGCGGCCCGGGAGGGTGGCTGATTCTGGGAGAGCCCGAGCTTCACCTCGGTGCCCACGTCGTGGTTCCGGACCTCGCGGGATGGCGCCGCGCCCGTTTTCCGGGGATTCCCGACACGGCGTATTTCACCGCCGTGCCGGACTGGGTGTGCGAGGTGATCTCGCCGTCGACCGCAATGCTCGACCGCGCGAAGAAGCTCCGCATCTACGCCGGCGCACGGGTGCCGCACGTCTGGATCGTTGATCCGCTCGCCCGCACGCTCGAGGTGATGCGGCTCGAGAACGGTCGGTGGTCGATCATCGCCACGCACGACCGCGACGACGTGGTCCGGGCAGAGCCGTTCGACGCGCTCGAACTCGATCTCCAGGCTCTCTGGGGAGACGACCTGAACTCCGTATAGCCCCTGCGAGCGCGCGCACGGTGACACACCGGTCGGGCGCGCCAGGCGCGAACCACGCTCTGGCAGCAGACAGGTATCATGGAGTCGTGCGCACGGTCCTTGTGGCGGTCGTCGTGTCGGCGCTCGCGGCCATCGCCTCGCCCGCCTCTGCGCAGGTCGATCCCGACCCGCTGATCGCGCCCGTGGTGTTCCACTGGTCGCAGGTGCAGACCGCGTGGCCTACGCTCGAGGGTGGATCGGTCGGCGACGGCTCACAGGCGTTCTGGGCGCGCCAGATCCGGCTGCTCGAGACGGCGGGATTCACCGGGCAGCTCTTCGACGTCGCCTACGGCAGCGAACTGTCACAGCGCAATCACCTCGCGGCCCTGCGCCAGCGGCGGATCGAGCAGCCGGCCGCCGCACTCCCGCCGCGCATCGTCCCGTTCTTCGCCGCGGAGACCTTCCCCGAATACGGGACGCCGAGGGACGTGCTGACGCCGGAGGGCTTCGAGGGCTTCTACCAGGCCATCCGGGCGTTCTTCCTGATGTACGCGGCGTACTTCCCCGCAAAGCCCGGTCAGAAGGGGCCGCTCGATCCGGAGCTGCTGGCGAAGGTCGACGGCCGCGTGTTCGTGACGTTGTGGTGGGTACCGCTCAAGAGCTACGAACTGCCGGCCACGTTCTTCGAGGCGTTGAGCGCGCGGCTGGAGCGCGATTTCGGGTTCCGGGCCTACTGGAGCGTTCACGAGTGGCTGGCCGGCGGCGGGCCGGACGACGTGAACTTCCTGTTCAACGGGTCGGCGCGCGTGCAGTGGGGCCGGAATCCCAGGCATCCCGCCGCGGACCTGCTCGTCGCGTTCTGGCCGCCGGACCTCGTCGGCTACACCAAGGACCTCTTCGCGGCCCGCGACGGGGGAACGCCGTACTCCGGCGCCTGGGACGCGGTGATTGCCGCCACGCCGCGGCCGTCGATTGTGCTCGTCGAGTCTTACAACGAGATTACGGAGGGCAGCCACCTGATGCCGTCGTGGCCTGTCAGCCACGCCCCGGGCGACGGGCACTGGAGCGGAGCGTTCGACAACGCGCACTGCGCCGCGCAGCCCTGTCACCCGGTCAGCTACACCGACGCATGGGGTCCGGACAACCCGTGGCACTACCTGGACGTGAGCCGCCGCAAGATCCGCGAGTGGCTCGTCGGTGCGGCCGGGACGGCCGACCTGGTTCCCCCGCACGCGTTCATCGCCGCGCCGCGGACGGACGAGGTCGTGTCGGGCGCCACGCCGCTCAAGGTCGTCGCGGCCGACGACAAGGCGCTGCGCGAGGTCCGCGTCTACCTGGACGGCTTTCTGCTGCTGACGGCGACAGGGTCCCTCGACAAGCGGCTGAAGAGCTCGTTTCTCGCCGACGGGGTTCACGTGCTTGCGGTTACGGTCGTCGACCAGGCCGGGAACACCGACACCATCACGAGCACGTTCATCACGCGGAACGCAGCCGCCTCGAGCGATCGGGAGCGGATGCCCGTCAGCGATACGCGGCGATGAACTCCTTGTACGCGGCCTCCACGCGCGCCGCGTCGGCCGGCTCCGAGAGAATCAGGAGGCGATACCGGAACGTCGTGCTCTCCCGCGGGGCGAGCGCGAAGTTGAGTGTCTCCTTGCCGCCGCTGAGCGCGGCCTGCCCGAGGGGGTTCGCCGCGAACAGCCCGTAGCCCCTCGCATGCCAGTAGGTCGGGAACCCGACGTTCGACGGGTGGTCGAGGATGGCGATCGCCACCGGCTCGTCGCCCACCCTGGCGGTCAGCACGCACCACTTCCCGCGGGTGCCCCATGCGGCGTCACCCGTCTTGCCTTCGCTCGTCAGGTAATCGCCGGTGACGCCGGTGTTGTCCATCGTGGCCACGGTCGTGGCCCGCCCGCTGGCGTCCGTGAACACCTCGGGTTTCTTCGACGGGATCTCGAGCGCGCGTGCGACGCGCAGGCCCAGCACGCCTTCCTTGTTGTCCGTCAGGGCCACGCGGGTGCCGAGCGCCTGCAGGCGCGTGATGCGGTCCACGCTGCGCCATGCGGCGCCGCCGCGGAACACGAACTCCGTGTGCTCCTTCAGGATCACGGTCCCGTCGTTCAGCACCCAGTCCATGTCGACTTCCAGTTCGCCCTTGTCGGCGCCGCTGCGCACGGCAGTCACGGCCTTGTGGACGATCGTGCCGAACTTCGGACGGTCCGCGGGCTTCACCGTGTCGCTGTTGTTCCAGAAGTCAACGCCGTTCACGTCCCCGTAGTTGAACCACAGGCCGACGTGGTGCGGGTGATCGACGCGCTCCCCCGCGCGCGGCTCGAGCGGGAAGCCTCGCGTGACGAGGGTCCCGCGCGCCGTGCGCAGCGGGAAGAGCACGGGCTTCTTGACCGTTGCCGGGTAGACGTAAGACGTGAACGGCTGGCCGTCCACGAATACGTCTACCCGCTGCGCCGCGTCGTTCCGGACGAGGCGGACGCCCTTTTCACTTGCGGCCAGGCCGTTCGTAGAGACGGTCCAGGCCGCGACGGCAACGAGGGCGCACAGACCGAGCGCGCGCCCGATCGTGATCGTCCGCTTGTTCATGACCTACTTCGCCCCCACGACGACGTCCTGTTTTGCGTCGTCAAAGCTCACCCGCTGACCGGTCTGGACCGCCGCGATCGTCATGCAGAGCGCGACCGAGTGGCTGTAGCCGGCCTCGATGTCGGCGTTGGGCGCGTTGCGGCTGCGCACGCACTCCATCCAGTTGCGCATGTTTGCGCTCGTCGCGCTGTCCGCCCCTGTGTCGGCCGCCGTCGTGACCGGCGCGGACTTATCCACCAGCGTCTCGGCCGCGAGCAGGTTGGCGGACATCTTCATGGCGGCCGCCTCCCGCTGCTGGAGCCCGCCGCCCGGCGTCACCTGGTTCTTGTCGAGGTCGAGGGTGCCGCCGTTCGAGTAGTACAGCTCCTTGGTGCCGCCGGCCGAGTTCGTCATGCGCGACGAGTAGGTGACCTGGAAGCCCTTGGACGCGTCGCCGAGCGGGCCGTAGTCGAAGACCGCCGTCAGGGTGTCCCAATTGCGCCGGCCGTCCTTCCAGACGTAAATGCCGCCGTTGGCGACGACGCTGCGCGGCCGCGGCAGGCCGGTGAACCAGTGCACGGTGTCGATCTGGTGGACGAGCCACTGATCGGGAATGCCCGAGGAGTACGGCCAGAAGAGGCGGAACTCGAGGTACTTCCGTGCGTCGAACGGCTCGAAGGGCCGGGTGAGCAGATAGCGCTTCCAGTCCGTGTCCTGCTCGCGAAGCGTCGGCACGACGTCGGGCCGCCGCCACCGGCCGGGTTGGTTCACGTTCCAGGTCATCTCGACCATCACGATGTCGCCGAACTTGCCGGACGTGATGTAGTCGTACGCGCGCTGGTAGACCGGCTCGCTGCGGCGCTGGGTGCCGATCTGCACGATCTTGCCCGTCTCCTTGACCGCCCGGCGGATCGCCCGGGCGTCCTCCATTGTGTTCGCGAGCGGCTTCTCGACGTACGCGTCGCGGCCCGCGCGGACGGCCTCGACGCCGTGCAGCGCGTGCTGGAAGTCCGCGGTCGCGACGATGACGGCGTCCACGTCCTTGCGCGCGTAGAGCTCGTCGTTGTTGCGCGCGGTGACGGGGCGCTTGCCGGTCAGTTTCTCGATGTACGCCGCGCCGGCATCCCGGCGCAGGCTCCAGATATCCGACACCGCCACGATTTCGAAGTTCAGCGCGTCCGCCGACTTGAGGAACGCGGGAATGAGGGCCGACCGGCAGCGGTCGGAGAAGCCGACGATGCCCACCCGTACACGATCGTTGGCGCCGATGACGCCAGCGTAGCTGGACGTGCCCGACACGATCGCCGCGCCCGCCACGCCCGCGCCCGTCGCCTGCATGAACGTCCGCCGAGTCACATTCGACATGCGATACCTCCACCCGAGAACGGCGTTACTTGCTGATCTCCGCGAAGCGCTCCAGGAACTTCCGGGCCGTGACGTCGAGGTTCTCGATCGAGCCGCCGCCGTCGAGCACCTCGCACATCTCGTAGGCCACGTAGCCCCGATAGCCCGTCTCCTTCAGCGCGTCGAAGAAGGCCGTGTAGTCGATGAACCCCTCCCCGAACGGCACCGCGCGCACGACGTCCGGCTGCACCGCGTAGTTCGTAAGCTGGGCGTTGTAGCGGGCCCTCGGGTGCTTCACGTAGTCCGCCACCGTGGTATACACGATGAGCGACCCCATCTTGCGCACGGCGGCCGCGAGCTCCTTGCCGTTGATGCCCTGCAGGGCCGGCGACCAGGCGTCGAACGCGGCCTTGCAGTTCGGCTCGTTCACCTCCCGGATCAGCCAGCGGGTGGCGTCCGGGTGAATGGCGATGTCATGGTGGTTCTGCACGGCAAGGGTGACGCCGTACTCGGCCGCCTTTCTGGACGCGAGCGTCAGGCCCTGCACGACGATGGCCCACTGGGCGTCGTAGGGGACGCCGTCGCGCTCGTATCCGGTGAAGACGCGCACCATCGGGATGTCGAGGTCCCGCGCGAGCCGGGCGACCTCGCCAACGTAGATGGCGCCCATCTCCGCGCTGGGAATGCCCGGCTTGTCGGCGCTGGCCGTGAAGTCCGGGTACCCGGCGAGGCAGACGATCTTGACGCCGAGTTCCTGCAGCCGGGCCTTCAGCCTCGCGCGAGCGGCGGCGTCGAAGTCGAGCGGCGAGAGGTGCGGCCGCTTCGCCATCACTTCGACGTTCGTGAAGCCCAGCTCCTTCGCCTTGACGAGGAACTGGTCGAGCGTCAGCTGGGCCTGCCCCCTCCAGACGCCGGCGTAGCTCACCGAGTGCAACACGGGTGTGAAGCTGTAGCGCTTCGGAGCGTTCTGCGCCGGGGCCGGAGCCGCGGACAGCAGGAGCAGCATGACAACCGCCGCGGTCAGGGAATCGATCGCGCGTCGCGTGTTCATCGGGCGTCCTTCCTGGCGGCCCCGCACGAGAGGGCCTTTCTCAGCATCGCGAGCGACTGGGGCGCCTGGGCGGCGAAATCGGGCGTGGACGCTTCGATGCTCAGCCGCCCGGAGTAGCCAATCTTGCAGAGGTTCTCGAAGAACGGGGCATAGTCCGATTCGGCCGGATCGAGCGGATACACGCGGCCCTTGGGATTGGCGATGTGCGTGTGGACGATGGCCTTCCCGGCCTCCAGCAGAATGTCCGCGCTTTCGCCCTCCTCGGCCAGGTGGTAGTAGTCGACCAGGAGCCGAATCTCCGGCCGGTCCACCGCCTTCACGAGCGCCAGTCCCTCGCGGGCCGTGTTGATGATGTTCGTCTCCTGGTGCCGCAGCGGCTCGATGGCGATGGTGATGCCGTGGCTGCGGACCATCGGCGCGAGACGCCGGCAGAAGTCCACCAACTGCGCCCGGGCTTCATCGAGAGGGAACCCGTCTGGCACACGGCGAGCGCCGCCGCTGCCCAGCACGACCACCTTCACGCCGAGCGTCCTCAGCCGGTCCAAGGTCGAGTTGAGGTACTCGGCCTGGCGGGCCGGGTCCACGCCGGGCCCGGTGAGTCTGATCGCGGCCGGGATGAAGACGTTCGCGGCAGCCACCGGAATGCGAAGCCGCGAGGCGCGCGCGGCCAGTTGCCGGAACTCCTCTTCGCTCAGGGCGGCGAGTTTCGAGGCGTTGATCTCGACGTAGTCGAAGCCCACGGCCTGGGCCGCCTCGAACTTGTCCGCGTCGAGGCACACGCCAATCGGCACCCTGCCGGAGGTCTGCGCGACGGCGATTCCGGGAACAAGGTTGAGCAGGATGGCGGCTGACAGGATCTTCACGGCGTGAAGCATACCCGATTCCCGGGCGTGCCGGCTCCGGCGGCGCCCTCCGGCCGCGGGGCCGGCGCCAGGCCCGAGACCGTTTGTGTGATCGGCGGTCGTTCCATATACTCCGGTTGCGTCCGTCAGGCACCCGGGACGGCAGGAGCACTCCATGGAAGATACCAAGTCGAATCCGCAGACCCGGCCCGCGACGACGCCGGAGCTCCCGAGGGTCCTCGGCCTGTTCAGCATCGTCAGCATCGTCATCGGAACGATGATCGGCTCCGGCATCTTCATCAACCCGTCCAACGTCGCCCGCGACGTCGGCACGCCCGGGCTGATGCTCCTGGTCTGGGTCGTGGGCGGGGCGCTGAGCTTCTTCGGGGCCCTGGCCGTCTCCGAGCTCGCCGCCGCCTATCCGCAGGCCGGCGGGATCTACGTCTACCTGCGCGAGGCCTACGGCCCCGGCCTCGCGTTCCTCTTCGGCTGGACGGCCTTCCTGATTGTCGAGTCGGGGACCATCGCGACCCTCGCCGTCGGCTTCTCGACCAAGTACCTGCCCTACTTCGTCACGGTCTCGCCCCTGCAGGCCAAGGTCGTCGCGATCTCCCTCATCGCGATTCTCGCCGCCGTGAACGTCCTCGGCGTCAGGAAGGGCGCGTGGCTGATGAACGTCCTGACGAGCATCAAGTTCGTCGGCCTGATCGGCGTGTGCGTCGTGGTGTTCGTTTTCGCGTCCGGGTCGACCGCGAACTTCTTCGAGGGGGCCGCGGCGGGTTCAGGGCAGGGCGGCCTGCTCGGCAACTTCGGCGTGGCGCTGGTGGCGGCGCTCTGGGCCTACAAGGGATGGGAGACGAGCACCTACAGCGCAGGCGAGCTCCGCAAGCCCGAAACGACTCTGCCTCTGGGGCTCTTCATCGGCAGCCTCTGCGTCATCGCCCTCTACCTCCTCGCCAACCTCGCCTATCTCTACGTGTTCCCGGCCTCGCGCATGGCCGCGTCGAACCGCATCGCCGCGGACGTCATGGAGGCCGCCGTCGGTCCGATCGGGGCATCGATCATCGCGATCATCATCCTCCTCTCGATGACGGGGACGGCGAACGGCCACCTCTTGACGAGTCCGCGCGTCTTCTACGCGATGGCCAGGGACGGCCTCTTTTTCAAGAGCGTGGCCAAGGTCCACCCCACGTATCTGACGCCCTACGTGTCGATCATCATGGTGGCTGTCTGGGCCAGCCTGCTCAGCCTGAGCGGCACGTTCGAGCAGCTCTTCTCCTTCGTCATCTTCGGCTTCTGGATCTTCATGGGCCTGACCGTGCTGGGCGTCATGATTCTGCGCCGGACGAAGCCGGACCTGCCCCGTCCCTACAAGACCTGGGGTTACCCGCTGACGCCGATCCTCTTCATCCTCTCGTCCGTCTTCCTGACGGTGAACTCCCTGATCCGCACCTTCTGGAACTCCTTTATCGGCCTCGCCCTGATCGCGCTCGGCATCCCGGTCTATCTCATCTGGAAACGCCGCGGCGAAGGCCGGGACCCATTGACGTAGAGGAGGGGCGCCGCATGATTTCACTTGTGTCCATGCTCATGATCGCGGCAACCACCGGTGCCGCGCCGCCAATTGACGTGCCTCGGCCCCGCATCACGGGCCTGGCGCACGTGGGCCTCTTCGTTCACGACATCGAGCAGGCCCGGGCGTACTATCGCGACTTCCTCGGGTACGAGGAGATCTGCCCGACGAAGAACGACGACGGGAGCCTGCGGTTCACGTTCTTCAAGATCAACGACCGGCAATACCTCGAGCTCTTTCCCGAGCGGGAGGCCGGACGCGACCGCCTCGCCCACATCGCCATCGAGACCGACAACGCGGAGGCGCTTCGCGTCTACCTGAAGTCGCGGGGCGTGACCGTGCCGGACGGGGTCGCCAAGGGACGCGTCGGGAACACCGCGTTCACGGTGAAGGATCCGGACGGCCATACCGTGGAGTTCGTGCAGTACGAGCCTGACTCGCAGACTTCCAAGGCGAAGGGGTCGTCACTCGGGCCGGATCGGATCTCCACGATCATGCGCCACGCCGGCATCCTGGTGAGCGCGCTCGATCCCGCGATGGCGTTTTACAGGGACGTCCTTGGCTTCAGCGAAATCTGGCGCGGAAGCAGCACCGGAAAGGTGCTGAGCTGGGTCAATCTCCAGCTGCCGGACGGCGACGATTACCTCGAGTTCATGCTGCACGGCGACCTTCCGGCTGAAAACGCACGCGGCAGCCAGCACCACATCTGCCTCGTGGTCCCCGATATGAAGGCGGCGCTTGGCATCCTGCAGGAGCGGGCCGCACGAGCCGGCTACGCGCGGCCGATGGAGATGCGGACCGGCATCAACCGGAAGCGGCAGCTCAATCTCTTCGACCCTGACGGCACGCGCAGCGAGCTGATGGAGCCGACCACGATCGACGGCACGCCAACGCCGTCGTCAACCGCCCCGCCCCCGAGATAGGCGTCCCCGGGGCTCCTGCGCCAACCCCTGGTTTCCTCCGGCGGCCAGCTCCCCGAGGCTGGCCGCGAAGGAGACGGAGCTCTCAGCGCTTCATCAGCTGGAGCGCGGCTCGTAGCGAGAAGTCCGCCCCAGCCGTTGCTCCGGCGCCCACCGAGACCGTGCGCGACTGCGGCAGGTAGCCCGCCCGCGATACCTTGACCTCCATTGCGCCGGGCATCACGCCGTCGATGTGGTAGGAGCCGTCACCGCCTGTGACGGCGCTGCCTCCGGCCGACACCGAGACCGTGGCGCCGCCCAGCGGACGCCCCGTCCGCGCGTCGGTGACGCGGCCCCGCACGTGCCCGGGTGCTGGCCGTGGCGCTACGCGCATGCCAGGCCTGGCCAGCGAGACGCCCCCCGGCTTCACTACCCCGGGCGCGATGACAGGCTTGTCTCTTGCCGGGATTGGGGCCGGCTTGGCAGCGACAGGAGCCCGCCCGGCTGGCGGGACTACGACGTGTTTGGCCGCCTGGACGGTACGCATCGTGTCGACGAACGGCGTGAGCTGTTTCAGCTTCAAGTCGATCTTCTCGCCGCTCCTCGGCCTCAGTATGACCTGGCGAGTCGCCGTTTCGAATCCGGCCCGCGCGATGACGACCTGGTAGTCGCCGGGGCTGACATCACGCAGGGCGAAGCGCCCGGCGTTATCCGTCAGCGCCGACAGCGTTCCCCCGCCGCGCAGCAGGCTCACGCGCACCCCCGGCAGGTCCTTGTTGTTCTGGTCCCGAACGCGCCCGTGCACCTGCCCTCCCGTCTTATCGAGGGCGAGGATCCGGGTCGGGACGGCGGGTGCCAGACGGCCGGGCGGAGGCGGAGCCAGCCGCACGATTGCGACCGTCGGGACCGAGCCGGCGGTGATGGTCACGGGCGCGGTCACGACGCCGAGGGTCGAGTGGCGTACGCTGATGGTGAGCGAGCCGGCGGCCACGCGGGGCGCAAGGAACTCGCCGCGAGCATTGGTGCGGATGAGACCGGCGCCAGGCACGGTGACGAGGGCGAGCGCGACGGGGTTCCCGCGGGCATCCAGCACGCGTCCCTTCAGGGTGCCGGCGCGCGCGGGCATGACCAGCGGCAATGCTGTCGAGCTCAGCACGCCCAGCCGTGTGCCGCCCAGGCCGTTCTTCTGCAACTGGAAGTCGGCGACGGCGGACTGCGCGGCGACGATCGGGATCCGGCCGATCGCGACCAGCTTCCCATGGTTCTTGACGGACAGCGCACCCAGCAGTCCTGGCGGCAGCGGCCTGATCGTGTACGACCCGTCAGGCCCCGTCGTGGTGGACGCACCTGTCGATGTCTCCGTGACCTCGGCGCCGCTCACCGGCTGCCCGTCCTGCACGACGACGCCGCTGACGCTGCCGGGTTCCTGCTCGACCGGCTGCGTGGCCGAGGACTGGTTGGCGGGCTGCCCTGCGGGCTGGTCCGTGGCAAGGCCTTGCGCCTGGCCGGAGGCCGCGGCCTCCTGGCCTGCCCCGCCAACGAGAGCCTTGAGTTCCTGGACCCTCTGCACGAGCGTCAGGAGGTCGCTGGCGAACGTGTTCACCCGCGTCATCACCCCTTCGGACGGCGCGCCCGTCTGCCCTGGCGGCAGCGAGGCCTGCCCGTTCATTTGCGCCTGCATGAGGGCGTTCACCGAAGCGCGGACGGATTCCTTGATCTGAGCGATTGTCTGATCTGTGGTCTGGGTGTCCTCACCCCGCGAGAGTTGATCGGCCTTCTGCGTCAGGGCGGTGTTCAGCTGCTCGAGCCCCGCACGCACCTGGCCGGCGAGTTGAGGCGCGGCGCCGCCGTAACTCGCGATGGCGTTCTGCGCGTCGGCGACGAGCTGCTGCACGTCGGCGTTCGCTTCCTGCGGAACGGTCGCCCCGGTCAGGTTCTCGGCCATTGGTGCAGCCGGCGGTTGGCCTGCCGGTGCCTGCTCGGCCGGTGCCTGGGGAGCCACCTGTTCCGGTGGTGGCGCGGCGGCGGTGACGATCTGGTGGATCGCATCCGCCAGCTTCCCCGCCGCGTCAACGAGCGCCTGTCCGACGGGGGTCTGGGCGAACGCGGCCGACGTGACGTCGGCCGACGCAGGGTCGGCGATTCCGAGTCCCTTGGCCGGCGCGGCCGCCGAGCCGTCCACTCTCAGCGTCTGCGTCTGCCCGCTGTCGGGTGCGACCACGTCAGCGTAGAGCGATACCGTGATCGCCCCCGGTTTGCCCGAGGGCGCGATCTCGACGGGCAGGACGCCGCCCTGAACGACGTAGTTCACCGCATACTGCTTGCCAAGCGCTTGCATCTGCTCAACGGTTGCCGGCTCCGCGCCGGGCACCGGAAGCGCCTTCGCCAGCGTGTCGCGGTGCTGCGAGGAGAGCCGCCGGCGCACGAGTTGGGCCACGCCCGCGCCGAGGTTCGGCACGCCGGTCCCGCTTTCATCCTGGAACGGGACAACGCCGACGCTGACCACCACCTGGCCGGGCGCCTGGCCGCGAGCCGTGTCGCCGCTCAAGAACGTCGTCAGGCCGATGATCGCCAGCCACAGAACGCCGCCGACAACGAATCGGAGCCATGGTGTCCGCACGGTGTCATCCCTCCTTCCGGGGCTGCCGCGAGACCGCCCGGCGCCGATCGGAACAGCACCAGACGGACTGTGACGACCTCCGGATGCGCGACGATGATACCTCCGCTGCAGGGGGACGGAGGACCGAGAGTGAGCGAGCGGTCCACCTTCACAGGTGTGGCTGGCTTGCCATGAGCCCCTCGGCCGTGCTCGGGGCTCCCTGAGCTTCGTCGAAGGGAGCGAGCCTGGCAGCTCGCGGACCGGCCGACGCCAGGCGAGTCTCTTGACAACTCACTACCTTGCAGACGTTCAAGCGTCCGCTCACGGCCCGATGGCCGCGAGGTCGCGATCGATCCCGCGATGCTTCAGATCGACCGCAACACTCGCGCGTCCATCACCGTGCTGATGCGTTGACGCTCATCGTCCCTCGTCTTCGACCGTGATCGCCTTGCGCGCGCGTTCCGCGAGCGCCGTCGCTACGGTCATCCACTGGCCAGGCGTCTGCGGCACCCCCGACGGATGCGCTTCCTTCTCGAGCGTCTCGATCGCGACCGGCGACGAGCTCGCGGGCTCGAGATAGAACAGCAGGATCTCGTGCTTGCGCGCCTCATCGACCACACGCGCGTAGCGGTTCACGAGCCATCCTCTCTCGGCCTCGATGCCACGCGCCGCGAGCATCGTCTTCACCGGCTCGAGACCGAACATCTCGAAGTCGCCCATGGGCCACGTCTGGTGCAGGTACTGATGTTGACCGAGTCTGGCCATCCGGAAGGTCGGGTAGTTGAACGTCAGATCATTCGTGGGCAGAAAGTGCTCGAAGTGGACGACAACGGTGCGCCCGAGCTTGCCGTTGGAGACTTCCGAGCGCCTTGTCGCGGCGCGGTCGAGGTCCAGCTGCTGAGGGCGAGCATGAGAGCGGCGCTGACCAATGTGCACATGCGGCGAATTCCTTCCGGCACTTCGAGTTGGATCGGCGTGCGAGTTTTCCAGCAGTCAGGAGATTCGACGGCGCATGACCCGAAAGGGTTGGGACGACGCGGCGCCAGGCGCGGCCGCCGCAATCGTGTCGTTGTAGCCCTTGATGGCGTCCATTTCCGCGTCCTCGTCGGCCCTGATCATGTCGGCGACACCCGGTGCGAAGAGCGTTGACGGAATGCCCCTTCTGCGACGCCGCCTGCTACAGGCAGAGGAGGAAGGCCACCAGGTCTTTCTTCTCCTGCGGCGCCAGGTGGAGTTGCTGGATCAGGTTGAAGTACTCCACGGTGTCCTCGAGGGTCAGGCATCGCCCGTCATGGAGATAGGGGGGCGAGTCCTTGATCCCGCGAAGCGGGAAGGTCTTGATGGGGCCGTCGTGCGCCATCATCATGCCGCCCGCCAGGGTCTGCTTGTAGAACCGCTCGGCCTTGAGGTTGTGCAGGCTGTTGTCGGGGCCGTGTCATCGCCGTTGCACTATAGGTTGGATATCCTCGCTTCGCGTGTTCCCGATTACACAGCCGCGCGCGGGGGCGGCATGTGTGCAGTATGGGACAGCTTGCGCGGCGCGTTTGCCCTGACGATGGACGCGACGGACACAACCGGCAGATGCGAGGCCGGGATCGTGGCGGGTTGCGCTGACCGCGATCAGGCCCGGACTGATGGTGCGATCCATCACAGGAATGACGGCACCACAACGCGGCAACCATCCGCAAAGGAGGTCGCAATGCTTCGGAACATGAAAGAACTCCACGGGTTCACGATTGGGGCCACCGACGGGGACATCGGCTCCGTCAAGGAGTTCTACTTCGACGACGTGAGCTATACCGTGCGCTACGTGGTGGTCGACACGGGGGGATGGCTTTCGAATCGTAAAGTGCTTCTGTCGCCGATCGCCTTCCGCGGAATGGACTGGGCGCACAAGCGCATCACCTCCGCGCTGACGAAGGACAAGGTGGAGAAGAGCCCGGACATCGACACGGACAAGCCGGTCTCGCGGCAGCACGAGACGGAGTACCTCGACTACTACGGCTACGGCCCGTACTGGGAGGGTGCCTACCTCTGGGGCGCGTCGCCCAACCCCTATCTCGGGCCCGGGCCGGTCTTGAATCCCGAGGCGCTCGACCGTGAGCAGCGCTTTGACTGGAGAGCCAAGGAGAAGCACGACCCGCACCTGCGGAGCTCCCGCGCGGTGACCGGTTATCACATCCAGTCGACCGACGGCGACATCGGTCACGTGGAAGGCTTCCTCGTGGACGACCAGTCCTGGGCGATCCGCTACATGGTCGTGGACACGAGCAACTGGTGGGCGGGCAAGAGGGTCCTGGTAGCGCCCGCCTGGATCGAGCGAGTGGACTGGGAGCAGTCAAAGGTGCATGTGACCATCACGCGCGCGCAGGTCAAAGACAGCCCCGAGTACGATCCAGCCCGACCCGTTGAGCGCGCCTACGAGACGCAACTGCATGGCCACTATGGCCAGCCTCGCTACTGGAGCGAGTAGCGCGTCGCATCCAGCGAAAGGAATCCCGAGATGAGCACGATCACCACCAGAGACGGCACCGTGATCTACTACAAGGACTGGGGATCGGGCCCCCCCGTCGTCTTCAGCCACGGCTGGCCGCTCAACGCCGATGCGTGGGAAAGTCAGATGGTCTACCTGGCATCCAAGGGCTATCGCTGCATCGCCCATGATCGCCGCGGGCACGGCCGTTCGAGCCAGCCCTGGACCGGCAACACGATGGACACCTACGCCGACGACCTGTCGACGCTCATCGACACGCTCGACCTGAACGGCGCCGCCCTCGTCGGCCACTCGGCCGGCGGCGGAGAGGTGGCCCGCTATATCGGGCGCCACGGCACCAGCCGCGTCGCCAGGGCGGTGCTGGTGGGCGCGGTGACGCCGTTGATGCTCAAGACGGCCGCCAATCCCGGCGGCTTGCCGATCGAGACGTTCGACAGCATCCGGGCCGGCGTCGCCGCCGACCGTTCGCAGTTCTTCAGTGACCTCACGGCGGCGTTTTTCGGCGCCAACAGGCCGGGCGCGAAGGTCAGCCAGGGCGTCCGCGATGCGTTCTGGGTTCGAGGGATGCAGGGCGGTCTCAAGAACGAACTTGACTGCATCAAGGCGTTTTCCGAGACGGACTTTACCGAGGACCTCAAGAAGTTCGACGTGCCAACCCTGATCATCCACGGCGATGACGACCAGATCGTGCCCATCGGCGCCTCGGCTCATCCTTCGGCGAAACTTGTCAAGAACGCAACCCTGAAGGTCTACCCGGGTGGCTCGCACGGCCTCGCCGACACGAGCAAGGATCAACTCAGCGCCGACCTGCTGGCCTTCCTCGAGACCTGATGTCGCCATTGCGGCGGACGCCCCGCACGTGGGACGCCGCCATCGGAGCGCGTGTAGCACTGACGTCACCACATTGGAGGCACCATCATGAGCGATCACAGGATGAGCACGGCATCTCCGCACGTCCTCCCGCCGCTGCCCTACGCGGATGACGCGCTGGCCCCCGTCATCTCGGCCCACACGATCAGCTTCCATTACGGGAAGCATCACAAGGGATACGTCGAGACCCTGAACAAGCTCGTGGCGGGAACTGAATTTGCGGACCTGCCGTTGGAGAAGATCATCGCCGACACAGCCGGCAAGGCTGACAAGACCGCGATCTTCAACAATGCCGCGCAGGCCTGGAACCACACGTTCTACTGGCGCAGTCTGAGGCCAAAGGGCGGAGGTGAACCACCCGCCGGATTGAAACCGAAGATCGAGGCGGCGTTTGGCACCGTGGACGCATGCAAGAAGGAGTTGTCGACGGCCGCACTGGCTCAGTTCGGCAGCGGCTGGGTGTGGCTCGTGCTCGATGGTGGCAAGCTCGCCGTGGTCAAGACCGGCAACGCCGCCGTGCCGATGACCACCGGCATGAAACCGTTAGTGTGCATCGACGTCTGGGAGCACGCCTACTACCTGGATTACCAGAACCGGCGCGCGGACTACGTCAACGCATTACTCGACACACTGATCAATTGGGAGTTCGCGGCGAAGAACCTCGGCTGATGGCCGCCGCGCTGTGTACAGAATCGGACAGCGGCGTGTCGACGCCGTCACCTATTCTGTTCAAGGAGGTTACGATGCAAATGAAACAGGGCGAGCAGTACGCGTGCAAAAAGTGCGGATGCAATGTCACAGTAACGGTAGCCCCGACGGTGGCCGGCAAAGGCGGCCAAGGCTCACTCGTCTGTTGTGGTGAGAAGATGACCGCAAAGCCCTAGACCACGGCATGTCACGACTTGTGCGAGCCTCGGCTCCGCGATGTGCTCGACTGCTTCAGCCAGGTCTTTCGCGTCAAGGCGTTTTCCCAGCGACCTCGAGGGCCGCGGCCGCGGCGCCGGCCGCGCCTTTCGACCAGTCCTTGTGGCGCCCTGCCGGATTGAACCGTTCTCCTGCACGGGCCTGCCACTTCTGCCCCGGCGCACACCCGAGAATGCTCTTGAGACTCGCGGCTGTCACCCTGACGACAGGCAAGCCGCTCTCGGCCGCAGCGACTTGGGTGATGGCTTCTGCCTTGATGGCTTCGATGGAAGACTTGAAACGACCCGACGACGATCCTAGCAGGGCGATCGTCGAGCGTTGGCGCTTGCCGGCGGGCTCGAATAGGGCGACAAGCCGTCGCAAGAGACCTGTCAGATCATCTCCGGACTGCGCCTGGAACTGAATCGACGTGATCGACTTGATCACGAAGGTCTCGCCAGAGCCCGTGGCTTGCGCGATGACGACCGCGTCCTTGGTTGGGCTCACTCCGAAGATCATGCGCCTATCCTGGCAGAAATGCAGCGGAAGCGCCAAGTCACGTCTGCGCGGCAGGCGGCCATCTCCCCTCTCGTGCGTGTGGATCGGAACCAGGGCATCGAGGAGGAACGCCGTCCTTCCGTTGATCGGAAAAGTGATCGCGCAAGCCCTGCGCCCGAAATCGTCGACACTCAGCGGTTCGTCATCACGACTGCCACGGCCCATGAGAAGAAGCCGTGGGCCGTGTCGCGGAAGAACACTCGACGTGGTCGGTCTGGCGTGTGTTCCGGAATTCCCCTCGCTACTAACGACTCGACCGTGTCCACGATCGTGGAGACACTGTGGAAACGGGATCCGGCGAGGCGGCAGATACCCGCTCCATGGGGCCACGAGCAGCGCCGTCGGTGACAACTTGAACCAAGCTCATTCCCTGGGCACGTGCGTCGCCGCTGCCCATTGCGCCGGCGCCTGGCGCTTTGGGCTATCCGGAGCAGACGCTCTCACTGGCCACGCTTGTCAAGCACGGTTCTGTTGACCCATCATAGACCATCGATTCCTGGAGGCTCCTATGACCAATCCGTCGCCGGCGTCTGAGAAATTCCACGGTGCAACCTCTGTTTCAATCACCGTCAAAGACATTCACAAGAGCGCCGCCTGGTACCAGAACGTCGTGGGCTTTGGCGTCGAGCGTACATTCGAGCAGGAGGGCCGGCTTGTCCTTGTCGCGCTCAAAGCCGGCGATGTGCGCCTCAACCTGAATCAGGATAACGGCGCCAAGGGATGGGACCGTATCAAGGGCCTCGGCTTCTCGATCAATATCTGGACCACCGAGGACATCGACGCCATCGCTAATCGCATCAAAGCCAGCGGTGGCACGCTCGACTCCGAGCCCGTCGACGCGCCCTGGGGCGCGCGCTACTTCCGTCTCACTGACCCTGATGGGTTCAAGCTAGCCGTGCTGAAGTCGCTGGCGTAACCGCCGCTGCCTGGGCCAAGAAACGGGCGCCCCGCTTGCGCGTCTCCGAGAATCGGTGCGGCGTCACCCGTTACTTGAAAGCTCTGCACGCTCAAGTCGCTGTTTCGCAGGCGGGTTCACGATCCGATCACGGCGCAGTGGACCAGACGCGCGGCCGGCGCCCACCCGCGCGTCAGGAGTGGAGAGGTCGCCCGGCTTGGACTTTAGCGGTTGGCACTGCGCCGCCGCGCCGCAGCACGTCTGCGCCGCGCCCTCGCAACGCAGCGACAACCGGGCCGGGCACGTTCTCGTCAGCGAGAAGGCGCACGCGCCTATCCCTTGACCGCGAACATTCGCTCGGAGCTGATCACTTCACGGGCGTACGCGAGACACGCCTGGATATCGTCGCTCGTGAGATGGTCGTACTGCTGACGGATCTGGTCCGGTGTGTACCCGGCCGCCAGCAGATCCATCACGAGTTCCACGCTGATGCGCGCGCCCTTGATCACGGGCTTTCCGACGAGCACGTCCGTATCGGCAACAATTCGACTTCGCCAGTCCACGAGTTCCTCCCCGAGCCTGTTCGTTCATAATGCGCCAAGACGCTAGCCGGCGACGGCGACTGTCTCGCTGAACACGCGAGGCAGGTGACTTAATAAACGGCGCAGAGTCTACTGGATCCCGGTGCGGAGGAACCAACGGATGTCACACCGGAATGTCACTCGCGCGGCTCCGACCCGACAACTCGTCAATTTGCTCAGTGTTTCTGCTGCAGGTAGTACGGGGTGGGTGAGAGACCCCGATTCCTGATGATCTCGTGCGAAATGCTGAGGAAAACAGCGAAAAGAAACTGGCGGAGAGAGAGGGATTCGAACCCTGGAAACGTGTTTCTCTAAGTGGTTGATGACGCGTGACTTCTGGCCTTAAGGGTTCGAGTCTCAGGCAGTTACAGGCATCGACTTGTGCACCGCAGTCCTCGCCAGTCCTCTGCGTTCTTCCCCGGTCGTGGAGACATGTTGGAGACGGCGGTCAGGCTGCCACTTTCCTTCTTTTTCGAATGGCCGAGGCGACATCGCCCGCCGGCAGGATTCAACATCCGTGCTCATGCCCCCCAACCCCAGGTTGTGGGGTTCCATGTTGCGTCGAGACCTCCTTCGAGCAGCGGGTCGAGGAAGGACTGCACCGCTTTCGTGACATCCCCCAGCGTGGCCCAGGCGAGCTGATCTTCCCGCGCCATCGCCGCGTACGGGCTCTCCCATGCTGGCGGCGGCGCGGGCACCGACATCGGCAGCGGGTGGGTCTTGCGGAATGAGAAGGTCTGCTCGAGCGCCGTACGTAGGCGCCTGGCGTCGATCGCCTGCGCCGTCGCGAGCAGCGCGAGGTCGGGGAGGTCTTTCACCCGCGAGTTCGGGCGCGAGCGCGGCATCGTGTACGCGTGCAGCTTCTCGGCGACGTGGGTCACGACCGGGTAGAGTCGCAGCGGGGGTGGCGCGATGCCGGCGAACGCCAGGACGTCTTCCGCCACCACGACGTCGGGCTCACCGAGGATCGGATCGCCGAATGCGACGTCGACTCCGAAGGGCTGGCCGTACACCTTTCCGGCAAGCCTGCATTCGGCGCGGAACCGGAGCCCGTCATACTGCATCCCGTCGTTCTGGATCTCGGGGTGGTCGTCGTCGGGGCCAACCTCGAAGGTCATGAAGTCGCCGAGGTTGCGCCGGCCGGCCTCCTGCAGCTTGGCGAGTATGTCGTCGGGCGAGCCCGTTAGCCTCAGGTCGATGTCCTTCGTGGTGCGCGCCCGCTCGAGGCGAAGCTCGAGCACGAGGCCGCCCTTGAGCATGGCGGCGTCGCCAAGCACGGCCACGAGGCGCGCGAGAAATCGATCAAACACCAGGAGCTGCCGTCTGCGGGCGAAGTCGCCGCCGGTCTTTGTCGCCGAGCGGAGGCGCTGCTCGAGCGCCTGCTTGAAGGCCCCGGGTGAGGAATAGGTGCGCGTCGTCATGCGCCGAGTCCTCCGAAGGGGCGCAGGGCATCATCCACGTCGCCAAGCTCGGCCTTGGCGACGAGTCCACGGCGGATCGCCTGCCGCGCTGCCTGGCGCAGCAAGTCGGGAGCCATGGCCTCACGGGCGCAGTCGTTCAGCGTTCGCCGAGGGTTGGTGGTTGGCGCCGCGCCGAACCAGGCGCGGTCGTCTGGTGGCACGTCCGCATGGTGGAGTACGACGCCGGCTGGAACCCTGAACCGGCGACGTCGCCACGCGTGCGGCAGCGTCAGATGTATGTTCGCCGGGAGTGCATCCGAAAGCCCATGGAGAACCAGCGCGGTCTGGTGCGAGATCACTCCGGCCCGTTCCGACCACAGCCAGACGGTGATCAGATCGTCGTGCTCACCTGCGGGGAGGTGGACAAGTCGGTAGATGCCTCGGCGCCTCCGCACGACCCGCCCGGCGTGGATGTGCTTGAGCAGCAGCTGAGTCGAGTAGCCAGCATCGGCTGCTTGCCCGGTTGTGAAGTAGCCCTCCTGGGCGCTCGCTGTCTCGAACAGGAGGTCCCAGTCCGGTTTCTTCGCTGGACGGCACATGCACACATAGTAACCTATGGTTACGTTTTGTGCAATCCACTTCTCTTGGCTGCACGTTACGCAACCATAGGTTTTGTTTCGTGCGCCTGGTCGAGGCCATCCTGCTGGAACGGGTGGATGAATGGACCGCCGCGGAGCACCGCTATTTCGGCGCGGAACCCATGGCGCGGCTCACCGCGCCGCCGAAGACGGCCAGCACCCACGAGTTGCTGATGGCGATTGCGTGAAGCGGATTGATGGCGGGTGCGACGCCTTGGCCCTCTTGCGGGCGTCTGTGTATCGCCAGCGGCAACCTGCGGAGCCGCTCCGCGGCACAGTCAGGGGCGAGGAGATCTTCGGTCACGCACTTCCACCGAAAAGAAGGCCCAGAAACGCTTGCTGGGTGAGCCGCTACTTCTTCCGGTCCAAGATCTTCTCCATTTCGTCCATCACGCGGTTCATCTTCGCCATGCACAGCTCGAACGGCCCGGAGGCCGCCATATCGACGCCCGCCTGCTTCAGCAGGGCGATGGCATAGTCTGACCCGCCCGCGGAGAGGAAATCGACGTACTTCCTTGTCGCCGCCTGGTCACCGCTCAAGACCAGCTCCGACAACGCCGCCGAGGCGGTGAACGCCGTTGCGTATTGATAGGCATAGAAGCCGGAGTAGAGCTGCGGAATCACCATCCACTCCGACTGAACGCCGTCATCCACGACACAAACGCCCTGATCGTGACCGTAATACTTCTTCGTGATCGCCGCATAGAGGCTGTTCAGCGTGTCGCCCGTGATCTGGTCGCCTCTTTCCGCCATCTCATGGATGCGCAGCTCAAACTCCGATATCAGCGTCGCCCGGAAGATCTTGATGGCGAAGCCGTCCAGGTAGTTGCCGAGCATCGAGAGCCGGGCCCCGTCGTCTCCGCTCTGCTTCAGCATGGAATCAACCAGCAGCGCTTCATTGAACGTGGAAGCGACTTCCACAACGAACCTCGGGCTAGCGGCCGTCGCGAACGGTTGGCGTGCATTCGAGAGATGGCTCTGCAGGGCATGACCGAGCTCGTGAGCCAATCCGCTCATGTCGTCGTACGTCCCGCCGTAATTGATCATGACGTAGGGATGGACATCATAGGCCCACCCATTGGCGTATCCGCCCGAGCGCTTGCCCTCGGTCGGATAGACATCGATCCAGCGGTCGGTAAAGGCCTTCTTAGCCGCCGCCCCATAAGTTCCCCCGAGCGGCCGGAACGCCGCCAGAAGATGATCACGCGCTTCCTCGAAGGTGTAAGACCGGGCGGCGTCCGCCACGAGCGGCGCGGAAAGGTCGTAATAGTGCAGCTGGTCCAGGCCGAGAATTCTCTTACGGAGCTTCAAATAGCGATGCAGGGTGCCCAGATTCCTATTCACGTTGGCGACGAGGACGCGGAACACCTGGACGGGGATGTTGTCTCCATCCAGCGAGCTTTCGAGGCAGGAGTCGTACTTCCGCGCCTTCATCTGGAAGACATCCTTCATGACCTGGGCGTTCAGGAGAGCGCCGAACGTGCGGCGGTAGTCATTCAGCTTTCCCATATACGCCGCCAGCACCGTCCTTCGGTCTTCGCGGTTCGGCGATCGTCGCTCCTGAGAGAACCCGGATGGATCGAGCTTCACCCGCCTCCCGCCACTCAGGGTCACCTCGGGGTACGGGAAGTCCGCGTTGATCAGCAGGTCACGAATGCCGGACGGCGCAGCCGCCATCAATTCCGCGTCGGCGATGATCTTCTCTTCCCCCTCCGTGCCGGTGTGCGCGTGGCGGCGAAGAATGTCGTCCACGTAGTGACGGTACGTGTCGCGTCTCTCATCGCTCTTGAGGAACGATTGAACCTTGGCGGGATCGATCGCCAGAATCTCGGGCTCGATGAAGGCGGCCTTTTCTCCAAACGCCGCGCCTAATTGGTTCAACTCCTGCTGGAGCGCCGCGGACGATGGGACGCGCATGTCCTGATCCAGACGCAAGTTCGCGTAAGTAAACAGCCGCGCGAATTCCTTGTTGAGATGCCCGACGAGATCGAGACATCCCAACAGCCGGTCGGCCGATTTGTTCAATGTGCCCTGATACATCTCGAGACCAGGGAGTTCATTGGCGAACTTCTGTTTCGCTTCCTTCCAAGCCGCATCGGACGGATAGATATCCGCGAGATTCCATTTATAGGGATCGGAGATCTTTCCACGGTCACGTTCCTGCGGCGTCGGTGTGATAGGCGCCCACGCCGCCAAACAGAGAAACGACAGAGTCGACACGAGGAAGGAACGCATGCCATCACCTCACGGGGAATTCGATCAGATGCATCGTGTCACGGATCGGGCCGAGAGCCAGAAGGTCGACTTATACTCTTCGCTTATCGACTGGCATGGATGACCTTTCGGTGAAAGACGCGTCCATCCAAGGCTAGGCACTCCGCCGCTGGGCTTCACGTCATTTGTGATCAACCTCGGACCGCGCGGGACAGATGGTGACCTTGCAGGGATGAATCCGCGTCATCGTGGCCTGAGTCCCGCAACGCTCGGAACGGCCGTTCAGTTGCTCGACACCCGGCGCGAGCGTGGAGACACTTTGGAGAGGGGATGGAGGAAGGCAGCAGAGTCAGGTCGGTGGTCCGCCTTCGCAAGGGTCCGGCGTGTGACGCTCCTCCCTTTGCTTCGGCGAGACAATTTGGAGACATTTTGGAGACGGCAGGACTAACCGGCGGTCCCTGTATGTGCGGCGCCGATGGCACGTGGGATGGCACGTGGCGGGAGCCGATCGATTCTCGAACAGGCCAACGCACCTCACCGCGCTCGCTCTCGCACTGGCGGTCGGATCATTCCGCAGAGAAGTAGCGCCGCCGTGGATCCTGGGGACCAGTTCCGATCTCCCGGAGCAAGCCGCCTCCCACCAGTCGGGCAAGCCGCGTGCGAGTGGCGCGAGGACTCAACCCAATCACGGTGGCAATCTCGTTGGTGAGCAGTCCCGCTGAGCCCGAGATGCAGGCGAGAATGGCCTCGTCTCTCTTGTCGCGAACAGGCCGCGTGCCACGCTCGGTGGAAATGGTGACGCGGAATCTGGCGGCCAGTTCCTCGAACACCGGCACCGCGAGGCCCGCGTCGCGACACGCGGAGGCCATGCGCTGGATGCCGCTGCCCCACTGCTCGATCAGCCCGAGCGCGTGAAAGACCCTGCCGATGACCCGGTTGCGCAACTTCGAGACGCCCTGCGGCAGATCCTCTATCGTCAATCCGAACGGCAGCAGGCCGGGATTCTCCACCTCGAGCCGGTCGTCGAATACGGAGATTCGAATGGGCGCGCCTCGTTGAGCGTAGTCCGAGTGGACCACGGCGTTGATGACGGCTTCGCGCGCCGCGGCCGGGGGAACGCTCCATCGTTCGACTCGACGCACGGGGCCGATCGCCGCGCCATGCACGGAGTGCTTGGTAATGAAGGCAATCGCCTCTTCCACCGCACGCACCGGCAGCGAATGGATCTCGACCTGATCGACAATCCGGCTCTTGTCCCGGCCCGCGAATCGCCCTGCCTGTATCCACGCGTCTGGAAAATCCCGCTCGCGGTCCTTGCCGAAGAGGAGCAATCCACCGACGGTCGGCACCGGGCGGCCTTGGTGCCTGGTCAACAGCCGAAGTGTCTCGAGATCGCGGCGTGACAGCGCACGAACCGGGGCGAACGACTCGGAAGCCGCTCGGAAGTCCAACGCTTCCGAGTCGAGGCCCGGCATCGGCTGCTCGTCGAACGCTTCGCCACGGCTGAATCGGCGAAGCTCGTCAATCAGGTCAGCGTCCGCTCGCCGGTTGGTGGAACCCACGCGAACGTAGACGCCTGAGGCCGCTCCTTCCCGCTTGAGGTGGTGTGGCCGGCTGGAGCTTGGGAAGACGTGCACGGCAACAACGCAGGTGCGTCGCCACGGGAGGATCTCGATCTCCGGCACCAGGCGCGGAGCGATCCCGTCGCTCATCAGATTCGCGAGTCGCTCCTCCACGTCAAGCGGCTCGCCGATGCCGCGAACATGGCGAGTCCGGTCTTCCACGCCGATCAGAAGTGTCCCGCCGGCGGTGTTGGCGAAGGCGACGATCGTCTTCAGGACGCGGTCCGGCGCAGAGAGTTCTCGCTTGAATTCGAGGGTCTTGCCTTCAGGCCGCTTGAGGATCTCGATCAGCTCCATCAACTCAGAACTCTACTCGGAAGTATCAGGCCGGGTCAAGCTTCCGAGTTCAAGTCTGAGTTCCGGGGCCATCGCCAAGGGCACACTGACTCGGCCTGCGGGCGCCGTTCGTGCTGTGCGCCGATCGTGGAGACATCGTGGAGCGACCGCTCAGAGCCCGCGTCTCCACCGAGGCATCTTGTTGACAGACGAGAGCTTGGCGGAACAAGGGCCGAGGGAATATCGCCCTCTCGCACAACAACTGTAAGTGCAGACGAATGAAGGACTTGCGATGTGGTTGGCGGAGAGAGAGGGATTCGAACCCTCGGTAGAGTTTCCCCTACACACGCTTTCCAAGCGTGCACCTTCAGCCTCTCGGTCATCTCTCCGCTTTAGAATCAACGGTTTGCGAGCGGCCCGCGATCAGGATAGCGCAAAACCTCCCTTCACGCACATCCAATCTGACATCTCGCGTGGTGCCAATGGCTTACCGAAACGGGATCCCGGTCGTTGAACACGAATTGTGATAAAGCTCAGAGAAGGAAGCGGCTGGCACCGGCAGCGTCAACTGGCGGGCTTGGCCTCGAGGAACTTCCAAGTGCCATCGGGATCCCTGACCCGAAAAGCCGCCGTTCCTCCCGCGCCTCGAAGGTCGAGCAAGATCTACAGAACGATGTCGATTTCCAGCAGGCTTGTTCGTCGTATCAATGAGACGCCAAAAGGGGCCGGCTCAAACAAGGAGACAGACGATGCGGGTTATGGTGTTCGGGAAAGCCACTGAGGACAGCGAAAAGGGCGCGCCACCCGCGCCCGAGGCGTTCGCGGCGATGGACCGGTTCACAGAGGAGCTGGTCAAGGCCGGCGTATTCGTGGCCGCCGCCGGCCTCAAGAACAGTGCCCAGGCCAAGCGCATCGTTTGCGAAGGTCCCGGCCGTACGGTCATCGACGGCCCGTTCGCCGAGACCCGCGAGCTGGTCGCCGGCTTCTCGATTTGGGAGGTCAAGGACATGGACGAGGCCGTGGCTTGGGCGAAGCGCTCCCCCAATCCCACGTCGGGCCGGAGCGAGATCGAAATCCGGCCGTTCTACGAGGCGGCGGATCTGGCCGAGTTTATGACGCC
Source organism: uncultured Acidobacteriota bacterium (assembly GCA_963809475.1). Classification (GTDB taxonomy): domain Bacteria; phylum Acidobacteriota; class Vicinamibacteria; order Vicinamibacterales; family JAKQTR01; genus JAKQTR01. The sequence goes on along the minus strand of CAWEJS010000001.1, from coordinate 531,303 downwards.
CGAGGAGCTCTCGGCGCCCCGCGACGGCGAACGCGGGAAGCTCGGCGCCGCCTGATACCAGCGGCTGGAGCCGGCCAGAGAGCGTGCTTGTCTCCCCTGCGGCCTTGGCCGACAATGCGGTGTGACCGCAGGCGAGACGCACCAGGCGATCGAAGCGACCTTTCGCATTGAACGGGCCAGGCTCATCGCGGGCCTGGCCCGCATGGTGCGGAATGTCGACCTTGCCGAGGATCTGGCGCAGGACGCGCTGGTCGTCGCCCTCGCGGAATGGCCTAGGACCGGCGTCCCGGCCAATCCGGGCGCCTGGCTGATGGCCGTCGCCAAACGCCGCGCCATCGACGCCCTCCGGCGCGACAAGATGCGCGAACGCAAGCACAAGGAGATCGCGCGGACGCTGGACGAGACGCGCGACGGCGCGGCCGAGGCGATCGAAGCGGCCATGGACGATGATCTCGGCGACGAGCTGCTGGGCCTCATCTTCACGGCCTGCCACCCCATGTTGTCGCCCGACGCCCGCGCGGCGCTCACCCTCAAGGTGGTCGGCGGCCTGACGACGGACGAGATCGCCCGCGCCTTCCTGTCGAGCGAGGCCGCGATCGCGCAGCGTATCGTCCGCGCGAAGAAGGCGATCGCAAAGGCCGGATTGACCTTCGAGGTGCGGCGCGGCTGCCCTCGGTGCTCGAGGTCATCTACCTCATTCTCAATGAAGGCTATGCGGCCACGGCGGGCGACGACCTTGTCCGGCCGGGCCTGTGCCTGGAGGCGCAACGGCTCGGCCGCATGCTGGCCGGGCTGATGGCCGGGGATGCCGAAGTGCTCGGCCTCCTGGCCCTGATGGAGATCCAGGCGTCGCGCCATAAGGCGCGCGCCGGGCCGGACCGGTCGACTGGCCGAGGCGCGTTCAGAATTCAAGGCTGCGGCCACGCTGACCCGCAACGCGCGCGAAAGAGCATTTCTCCTCGCACGGGCGGACGCCTGCGACTGCAAGCACTGAATCCTGTTTCTGAGGCGGCGTTCAGTGTGCCGATCTCGTGCCCAAGCTCTAAGTGAGTCCCGCGATTGTGATAGGCCTGTGATACGTCAGGCTCGAAACCTCGACGAACATCGAGGTTTACCGACGCACACTGAGTAATCGATCTGGAAGGTCAAGTCGCTGATCGGTGTGCGTCAACGTGCTTCGACGTGGCTCGGTGTCAGTCGCCCGCTTCGTTTTCCAAGCGTGCACCTTCAGCCTCTCGGTCATCTCTCCGCGACGGAGCAGGCGTGGCCTTTCATTCTCGCATGCGGTCACGGGACGACCGTCAGGCCTCCTGGCTGCCCGCCGCGGCGGGCCGGCTCCGGTCCAGCTTCAGCATCAGGCACGCGAGCGGCGGCAGCGCCAGGCTGATCGAATGCTCGTACCCGTGCGTCGGTATGTCCTCGGCGTCGACGCCGCCCTGGTTGCCGACATTCGAGCCGCCGTACGCCTCGGCGTCGGTGTTGATCACCTCGCGGTAGCGGCCGGCTTCGGGCACGCCCAGGCGGTAGCCGTACCGGACGACGGGCGTGAAGTTGAGGATGAAGACCGCGAAGTCGGCCGGGTCCTTCGAGCGGCGGAGGAACGAGACAACCGAGCTCTCGTGGTCGTTGCAGTCGATCCACGAGAACCCCTCGGGGCGCACGTCCACCTCGTGGAGCGACGGTTCGGACCGGTAGACCCTGTTGAGATCCTGGACCAGCTGTTTGATTCCCTCGTGCGGCGGATACGCGAGCAGGTGCCAGTCGAGGCTGTGGTCGTGGTCCCACTCGTGCGTCTGGCCGAACTCGCCGCCCATGAAGTTCAGCTTCTTCCCCGGGTGGCCGAACATGTAGCCGTAGAGCGCGCGCAGGTTGGCGAACCGCTGCCAGGCGTCCCCGGGCATCTTCGACACCATCGACGACTTCCCGTGCACCACCTCGTCGTGCGAGAACGGCAGCACGAAATTCTCGGTGTAGGCGTACAGCATCGAGAACGTGATGTCGTTGTGCTGCCACTTCCGGAAGACGGGATCCTTCGACATGTAGCGCAGCATGTCGTGCATCCAGCCCATGTTCCACTTGAAGGTGAAGCCCAGGCCGCCGGTGTAGACCGGCCGGCTCACGGCCGGCCATGCGGTGGACTCCTCCGCGATCATCATCGCGCCCGGGAACTGCTCGTGCACGACCACGTTCAGCTGGCGGATGAACTCGATGGCGTCGACGTTCTCGCGGCCGCCGAACTTGTTGGGAAGCCACTGCCCGGCCTTGCGCGAGTAGTCCAGGTAGAGCATCGACGCGACCGCGTCCACGCGCAGGCCGTCGGCGTGGTACTCGTCGAGCCAGAACAGGGCGTTCGACATCAGGAAGTTGCGGACCTCGTGCCGGCCGTAGTTGAAGACCAGCGTGCCCCACTCCTTGTGCTCGCCAACCCGCGAGTCCTGGTGCTCGTAGAGCGCGGTGCCGTCGAAGCGGATGAGGCCGTAGCCGTCCTTCGGGAAGTGGCCGGGCACCCAGTCGAGGATCACGCCGATGCCGGCCTGGTGGCACGCGTCCACGAAGTACTTGAAGTCCTCCGGCAGGCCGAACCGGCTGGTCGGCGCGAAGAACCCGGTCACCTGGTAGCCCCACGATCCCGTGAATGGGTGCTCCATCACCGGGAGCAGTTCGACGTGCGTGAAGCCCATCTCCTTCACGTACGGCACGAGCTGCCCGGCGAGGTCGCGGTAGGACAGCAGCTCGTTCGCGAGGCCCCGCCGCCACGATCCGAGGTGCACCTCGTAGATCGAGATCGGCTTCTCGATCAGGTTGCCGCCCTCCGCGCGGGCGGTGAGCCACGCCTGGTCGCCCCACTCGTACCCCGACGTGTCCCACGCGATCGTCGCCGAGCGCGGCGGCACCTCGAAGCGCCGCGCGTACGGGTCGGCCTTGAGGACGATCGCGCCGCCCTTTGCGCGCACCTCGTACTTGTACTTCTCGCCGTAGCCGAGGCCCGGGATGAAGGCTGTCCAGATGCCGGACGAGGCAAGGGGCTCGCAGGTGTTCGCGCGGCCGTCCCACCGGTTGAAGTCCCCCACCACGCTGACGCGGTCGGCGTTGGGCGCCCACACCGCGAAATGGAGGCCGGCCACCCCGTCGATCGTGACGGCGTGCGATCCGAGCTTCTCGTAGGCGCGGTGATGGTTGCCCTCGTTGAAGAGGTGCAGATCGAGATCGGACAGGATCGTCTTGCTCATAGGAACAACTCGCCTTCGCCCACCAGCACGGCTTCGCCGCCGACCTGGACGCTCGTGATGCCGCCGCCGCTGCCCGTGCCGATCGCCACGTGAATCCAGCTCGGGCGCCCCATCTTCACGCCTTGCAGGCTCAGGATGGCCTTCGCCTCCTCGGGGGGCACGACGCCGTGCTCGACCAGGTAGCAGCCCAGCGGCCCGCTCGCCGCTCCCGTCGCCGGGTCTTCCGCGACACCCAGCCCGGGCGCGAACATGCGGCTGTAGATGGTCGCGCCGTCGCCGCCGGGTTCACGCGAGAAGACAAAGACGGCGTGGTTGTCGACGCCCTCGGCCGCGCACAGCGCGCTGAAGGCGGCCAGGTCCGGGGCGGCCGCGTCGACTGCCGCGCGGGTGGCCAGGGGGAAGAACACGAACGGGACACCGCACGAGACTTCGCACACCGGCAGACCCGTGGCGCGAATCGCTGCGGCGTCGAGACCGATGGCTCTGGCTGCGCCGTCGACGTCAGCCACCACGTTGCCGAACGCCGGCAACTGCTGGGTCATCCAGACGAAAGTCGGGCGGTCCCCGGTCCAGTCGATGTCGACCGGCGTCGGGCCGATGTTGAGGCCGAACGTCCACCGGCGGCGGCCCGGCGGGATGGTGCCGTCGAGCGCCAGGGCGAAGGCCGACCCCACGGTGGGGTGCCCGGCCATGGGCATTTCCCGGCCCGGGGTGAAGATTCGCATCCGGATGTCGGTATCCGGGCGTTCCGCCGGTAGAATGAACGTGGACTCCGAGAAGTTCATTTCCCGGGTCACGGCCTGCATGACCGTGCCGGAGAGCCCCCTGGCATCGGTGAAGACAGCGAGCTGGTTGCCCCCGAACTTCTCGCGGGTAAAGACGTCCAAGTGAAGGTAGCGGTAGCGCTCGCTCATGACGGGATGATCTGCCTCGGGTGCGTTCCCCATGCTATACGATTCCCCGCGTTTTCGGCCCACGGCCGCCCCGGCGTCCCGCTGCGGGCGGGCACTCTCCACGGAGGTTCATCGTGCGTTTCCACCGATCCCTTGCCGCGGCCCTGTGCGGCGTCTTCCTGGCGGGCCTGATGGCCGCCTCTAGCGCCATGGCCCAGCCCGCCGCCGGCGTCGACATCCCCTACAAGAAGTTCGTCCTCAAGAACGGGCTCACGCTGCTCGTTCACGAGGACCACAAGGCGCCCATCGTCGCCGTGAACGTGTGGTACCACGTCGGTTCCAAGAACGAGAAGCCGGGCCGGACGGGCTTCGCGCACCTCTTCGAGCACCTGATGTTCAACGGCAGCGAGCACTTCAACGACGATTACTTCAAGGTGCTCGACCGCCTCGGGGCGACCGACCTCAACGGAACGACGAACGAGGACCGCACGAACTACTTCCAGAACGTGCCCACTCCGGCCCTCGACACCGCACTGTGGATGGAGTCGGACCGGATGGGCCACCTGCTCGGCGCGATCACGCAGGCCAAGCTCGACGAGCAGCGCGGCGTCGTCCAGAACGAGAAGCGGCAGGGCGAGAACGAGCCGTACGGCAAGGTGGACCTGGCGATGGTCGAGGCCACCTTTCCGAAGGGCCACCCGTACTCCTGGAGCGTCATCGGGTCGATGGAGGACCTGAGCGCCGCGTCGCTGGACGACGTGAAGGGGTGGTTCAGCTCCTACTACGGGCCCTCGAACGCAGTCCTGGTGCTCGCCGGCGACATCGACCCGGAAACGGCGCGGCAGAAGGCCGAGCAGTACTTCGGCGACATCCCGGCGGGACCGCCGGTGACGAAGCACGAGGCGTGGATCGCCAGGCGCACGGGCGAGCAGCGCCAGATCATGCAGGACCGGGTCCCGCAGGCGCGCATCTACATGGTGTGGAACGTGCCGCAGTGGGGTTCCACCGATGGGGACCTCCTCGGTCTGGCCGCCAACGTCCTCTCGACCGGCAAGACGTCGCGCCTCTACAAGCGGCTGGTCTACGACGAGCAGATCGCCACGAACGTGACGGCGGCGCTCGACGCGCGCGAGATTGCCAGCCAGTTCTACGTCATGGCCACGGCCAGGCCCGGCGCCGACCTGGCGAAGGTGGAGCGCGCGATCCGCGAGGAGCTCTCGGCCCTGATCAAGGACGGGCCGACCGCGGCCGAGATGGAGCGCGTGAAGACCCAGCGCCGCGCGGCGTTCATCCGCGGCGTCGAGCGGATCGGCGGGTTCGGCGGCAAGTCGGACGTGCTGGCCCAGGGCCAGGTCTTCACCGGCAACCCGGAGAGCTATCAGGTCACCCAGAAGCGCGTGGCCGAGGCCACGCCGGCCGCGGTGCGCGACGCGGCCGCCCGCTGGCTGTCGGACGGCGTCTACGTGCTCGAGGTGCAACCGTTCCCCGAGTACGGGACCACGCCGTCGGCGGTGGATCGTTCCAAGGTGCCGACGCCCGGCGCCTCGCCGGCCGTGCGGTTCCCGACGTTCGAGCGGGCCACTCTCGCGAACGGCATGAAGGTCGTCGTGGCCGAGCGGCAGTCCGTGCCGCAGGTCAACTTCACGCTGCTCGTCGACTCGGGCTACGCGGCCGACCAGCTGGCGCTCCCGGGCACGGCGAGCCTGGCCCTCGACATGATGGACGAGGGCACGTCGAGCCGCTCCGCCCTCCAGATCTCCGAGGAGTTGGCGGGGTTGGGCGCGACGCTTGGCCTGGGCGCCGACCTCGACACGGCGTCGGTGAACCTGTCGGCGCTCAAGGACAAGCTGGACCCGTCGCTCGCCGTCTTCAGCGACGTCATCCTCAACCCGTCGTTCCCCGCCGACGAGCTGGAGCGGCTGCGGCGCCGGCGCGTCGCCCAGATTCAGCAGGAGGGCGCGCAGCCCATCGGCATCGCGCTCCGCGTGCTCCCGGGTCTGATCTACGGGCCCAGCCACGCGTACGGCCTGCCGCTCACCGGCTCGGGCACCATTGAATCGGTCGGCAAGATCACCCGCGACACGCTGGTGAAGTTCCACGCCGACTACTTCAAGCCCTCGAACGCGACGATGGTCGTTGTCGGCGCCACGACCATGGCCGAGATCAAGCCGCGGCTCGAGCGGTTGTTCGCGTCGTGGAAGCCGGGGACGGTGCCCGCGAAGAACGTGCGAACCGTGACGGCGGCGAAGGCGCAGTCCGTCTACGTGATCGACCGCCCGGGGGCGGAGCAGTCGCTCATTTTGGCCGGGCACGTGGCTCCGCCGAAGGCCAACCCGGACGAGATCGCCATCGAGGCCATGAACGCGGTCCTCGGCGGCCAGTTCGTGTCGCGCATCAACATGAACATCCGCGAGGACAAGCACTGGTCCTACGGCGCCCAGACGCTGTTCTGGGACGCCCGCGGCCAGCGCCCGTTCATCGTCTACGCGCCGGTGCAGACCGACAAGACGAAGGAAGCCATCCAGGAGATCCAGAAGGAGTTCGCCGGCATCCTCGGCGCCATCCCGGTGACCGGCGAGGAACTGGGCGCGGCGAAGAACGCCCTGGTCCTGACGCTGCCGGGGCAGTGGGAGACGATGGCCGCCGTCGGCGCGTCGCTGCAGCAGATCGTGACCTACGGGCTCGCCGACGATTACTTCGACACGTACAGCGCGAAGGTCGGCGCCCTCGGCGCGGCCGACCTCGTGCGCGCGGCGAAAGCCGCCGTGCACCCGGAGAGCGTGGTGTGGGTCGTGGTGGGCGACCGCCAGAAGATCGAGGCCGGCCTGAAGGAACTCGGCCTGGGCGAGGTCCGGCTCCTCGATACCGACGGGAAGGTGGTGGCCGCCAAGTAGCAGGCGCGCCGCACCGGCGCGTGCCGGGAATCTGCGATACGATCAGGCGAACGGCACCGGTCCGCCGGCATTCCGGCGGGCCGGGCCGCGTGTCGAGGAGGGTTTGCCCATGAGACGAGTGCTGTTCTGCGGCCTGCTGGCGCTGGCCGTCGCCGTGGCTGGCGCCACGAGCTTGGAGGCCAAGTTGAAACCTGGAACCTACGCCCATTTCACGACTCCGCTGGGCAACTTCACCGTGCACCTGTTCGACGAGGACGCGCCGAAGACCGTCGCTAACTTCGTCGGCCTCGCCGAGGGCACGAAGGAGTGGACCGATCCGAATACGGGCCGGAAGGTGACGCGCCCCTACTACGAAGGCCTCGTCTTCCACCGGATCATCGATGGTTTCATGATTCAGGGCGGCGATCCGCTGGGCATCGGCACCGGCGGCCCGGGTTACAAGTTCGCCGACGAGTTCAGCCCGAAGCTGCGTCACTCGAAGGAAGGCATCCTGTCGATGGCCAATGCCGGGCCCAACACGAACGGCGGCCAGTTCTTCATCACGCTCGGACCGACGCCGCATCTCGACAACCATCACTCCGTGTTCGGCGAGGTCGTCGAGGGGATGGACGTCGTCCGCAAGATCGGCAAGGTCAAGACGGGCGTGAACGACAAGCCCGTCACGCCGGTGACGATGAGCATCAAGATCGAGCGGGTGGCGAAGTAGGGGCTGGGGGCTGGGGAGTTTCCATGCGCCGCACTGCCGCGTTCACACTCATCTCTCTGCTGGCGGCGCTTCCCGCTCTCGCAGACCCGCTGCCGCAGAAGTCCGACCAGGTGGTGCAGTACCACATCAAGGCTGCGCTCGATCCGGCGAAGCATCAGGTGACGGGGACCGAGACGATCACCTGGAAGAACCCGTCGCCCGTGGACGCGGTCTCCGAGCTGCAGTTCCACCTGTACCTGAACGCCTTCAAGAACACGACGTCCACGTTCATGAAGGAGTCCGGCGGCAAGTTGCGCGGCGACGAGATGGGCAAGGACTCCTGGGGTTGGGTCGACATTGCCTCGATGAAGACCGCATCCGGCACGGACCTCAAGCCCGGCCTCGTTTTCATCCAGCCCGATGACGGGAATGCAGATGACCAGACGGTCGCGAAGGTCTCGCTTCCCGAGGCCGTGGCGCCCGGCGGGTCGGTCACGCTGGAGATCGCCTTCACGTCGAAGCTGCCGCAGGTGTTTGCGAGGACGGGCTACAAGGACGACTTCTATCTCGTGGGCCAGTGGTTCCCGAAGCTCGGCGTCTACGAGCCCGCCGGCATGCGCGGCCGCGAGACGAGCGGTTGGAACTGCCACCAGTTCCATGCCTCCTCCGAGTTCTACGCCGACTACGGCAGCTTCACGGTTGAGATCACGGCGCCCGGCAGCTACGTCGTCGGCGCGACCGGGGTGCGCACCGGCGAGCGCGCGAACGGCAACGGCACGACCACATATACCTACGAACAGGCCGACGTCCACGACTTCGCCTGGACGGCGGACCCGGACTACGTCATCGTCAAGGCGACGTTTTCGGCCACGAAGGACGTCACGCCGGCCGAGTACGAGCGCATCGCGAAGCTGCTCGGCCGCTCGCTCGACGAGGTGAAGCTCTCCGACGTCGAGATCACGGTGCTTCTGCAGCCGGACCACCGGCCCCAGGCGCAGCGTCACATCGACGCGGCGAAGGCCGGGCTGAAGTACTACGGCCTGAGGTACGGGAGGTACCCCTACAGAACCCTCACGGTCGTGGATCCTGCGCCGGGCGCGAGCGGTGCGGGCGGCATGGAGTACCCGACGTTCATCACCGCCGGGACGGCGTGGCTGCTGAACGCCTGGCCTTTCGACAAGGTCCGGATGGTCGAGTTCGTCACGGTCCACGAGTTCGGCCACCAGTTCTGGTACGCGATGGTCGGCAACAACGAGTTCGAAGAGGCGTGGCTGGACGAAGGCATCAACACCTATTCGACCAGCAAGTCCATGGTGGCCGCCTACGGCGCAGAGAAGACCGTTGTCGACTTCCTCGGGATCGCCATGGGCGACCAGGACATGTCGCGGACGGCCAACGACGCGACGGCGCGGTACAACCGGGTTCTCGCCCGGGCGTGGGAGTACACGCCGAGGGGCGCGTACAGCTTCTACTCGTACTACAAGCCGTCGCTGGTGCTGCAGACCCTCGAGGGGTACGTCGGCGAGCAGACGATGGCGCGGATCCTGCGGACGTATCACGAACGCTGGCGCTTCAAGCACCCGCGCAGCGAGGACTTCTTCGCCGTCGTGAACGAGGTGACCGGCCAGGATTGGGGCTGGTACTTCGATCAGGTCATACGCGGAACGGACATCGTGGACTACGACATCGGATCCGCGACCACCGACCCGATCCCGACGGCCCGCGGCGTGTTCGACGCACCGGGCGGCCGGAAGACGGTGTCCAGCGAAGAGGCCAGGAAAGCGGACGACGAGGCTCTCCGGGCCAGGAAACAATCGCACAGATCCGTCGTCGTGGTCCGGCGGACGGGCGGCGTGCGGCTGCCGATCGAGGTGGCGTTCAGGTTCGCGGGCAAGCCCGTCGAGCGTCGGACGTGGGACGGGCGCGATCCGACGAAGACGTTCGTGTTCGAACGGCCCGAGCGGCTCGAGTGGGTGGACATCGACCCGGACCGCAAGATCATGCTCGACGTGAACTGGCTCAACAACGGCAGGCGGCTCGAGCCGGATGGCCGTCCCGCCGCCAGTTGGGCGGCGCGCTGGCTGTTCGTCGTCCAGACCCTCGTCACGACGCTAGGCCTGCTGTGACCCCGGCCGCGGGAGGCATCGACATGTTCGCGAGTATCTCCGATGGCCTGCGGTCAGCCGCGAGGCAGCCGAAGCTCATCCTGCTCCTCTGGGCGTGGTACGGCCTGCTGGCGCTCATCCCGGCCGTGCCCGCGTGGACGTGGTGGAACGGCGTGCTGGGCGCCTCACCCGAGGCGGCATCGGTCCTGAGAGGCTTCAGTTTCGGCGTCTGGGGAGAACTGGTGAGGGGCGAGGGCGTGAGCGGCATGGGCTTGCTGGTCGCCGCGACGGCGGTGGTCCTGCTCGTCGCCTGGATCTCGAGCGCCTTCGTGTTCGGCGGCATCCTCGAGGCGTTCAGCAGCGACGGGGAGCGCCGGTCGTTCATGCATCGCTTCTCTCGCGGCGGCGGGCATTTCTTCTGGAGGTTCATCCGGCTCTCGCTCGTCGCGGACGTCTGCCTGATCCTGGCCCTCGGTGCCGTGTCGGCCCTCATCGCCGGGGCCACATCGCGTTTGGCTGACTCCGAGTGGGAACCTGCCGGGTACCTGGTCGGGACGGTCAACGTCCTGGCTCTCGCGATCGTCGCCGCCTTGTTCCTGCTCTCGCTCGACTACGGCCGCATCCGCGTGGCGCGTGATGACGCGAGGGGGATGGTGCGACAGTACTTCGGAGCGCTCGGCTTCGTGCTCCGGAATGCGCTGACGGCGTACGGCGTGGCGATTCCGTTCATTGCGATGCTCGCCGTCCTGATGCTGTGCTACCTCGCCTACGAGACCAAGGCGCCCGCCGCGGCCACATGGCTCGCCATCGGACTGCTCTTCCTGCTGCACCAAGCGGTGACGCTGGGACGCGTCTTCCTGCGTGTCGCGCTCATTGGCGCGGAGCGGCACGTCGATCGGTTGAGGCGCACGGTCTCGTTGCCGGTGTCGGTTCCTGGGACGGTGTTGGCGCAGGCAGCCGGGCCGGATTTGGACATCATGGCAGCCTCGACGGACGAGTCAGGACGAGAGGCGCTATCCGAGCCTGGGAAGACGCCAACCGAGGCCGGCCTGCCGCCGCGGGCAGCGGAACCGGGGGCCGTCGGAATCGACCCAGATATAAACTCCGACTGAAGCTACGTTGAAATAACTTCACGGGCGTGTAGAAACTGCCTTTAGTCCGCCCGAACGGGCTGGATGTCACACCGGCATCCAGTCCTCTTCTCTCCTGATGGGGTTTCGTCACTCGCGCAGAGTCTGAACGGTCCTCCAACGGCGGATTGACGCTTCAGACGAGCCAGCCTGGGAACCTCTGGAAGTCCAGCCTAGACGTCGGCTGGATCGTGACTTGCAGACTGGGAGACCTTCACGCGAAATCGCCACGGAAGGGTGCCCCCAATGCCGACGTCTGCCCTAGCGTTCGCGACCACCGTCCACGTGGCTATGGTGGTCCTGCGAAAACACCGCCTCCCCGCCGGCGTCTTCCCGTGGGTCGTCATCCCCTCCCTCCTCTTCTGTGCCAGCCCGTGGCTGTTCCCTTCGGTCAGGGCCCTCGCCACCGGCCTGATTCTGCACCTTGCGTGGTTCATCGCGTGTGAGAAGCTGACTCCGGCGCGTCCGCCTGCCGCGGACGGGTCTCACGCGGCCGTCCGTGTGTCGTTGGCCGGGGCTGTGTGGCCGGGCCGGCAGACCGGGGCAGCCATCTCGGCCGAATCGTCGAAGGAGTTCGTGCCGGTGCCGGTACTGGCGGCCATCGACGAGTCGCCGAGCATCCGGACGTTCAGATTGGCCCGCCCCGAGTCGTTCGCGTTTCAGGCCGGGCAGTTCCTGACCGTCTGCGTGCAGGTGGAAGGCGAACCACACGTTCGCTGCTACTCGATCAGTTCGGCCCCCGAGGCCACCGGCTACCTCGAGATCTCAGTCAAGCGTCAGGGTCTCGTTTCCGGAACGCTCCATGCCACGGTTCGCCCCGGGGCGCATCTCCTCGTGAAGCCGCCGGCGGGGAGATTCGTCTACCCGGCCCGCGACGATCGCCCGGTGGTCCTTGTCGCGGGAGGCGTGGGCATCACACCGCTCGCGAGCATGTTGCGCCACGCGGTTGTCGCGGACCCCGGACGGCCGGTGACGTTGCTGTACTCGGCTCGCGGGAGCAACGAACTGGCCTTCTGGGACGAACTCGCGTGGCTCGGGAGCCGTCATCCGCAGGTGCGTGTCTTCGGCACCATCACGGAGCCGAGCGCCGGGTGGACGGATCGGGTCGGACGGATCGACGAGGCGCTGATTGCGAGGTGCGTGCCAGATGCGGCGCACTCGGTCTTCCTGATGTGCGGCCCTCTCGAGATGATCGGCACGCTGCGAGGGGTCCTGCTGGCCAGGGGCGTGCCGGCGTCGCAGGTGCGATCCGAGGTGTTCCGGGCTGCCGCGGCGATCGGCGCGACGGCGCCACTCGTCCTCGGCGAGACCGGCGAGGAGAACACGGCAGCTCCAACCGGGCCGACACGCCTGGAGTTGGTCAAGAGCCAACGCACAGTGGATATCCAGGGCAGCCAGACCCTGCTTGACGCGGCGGAGTCGGTTGGCGCCGAGATTCCCACCCTCTGCCGGGCAGGCGTCTGCGGCACGTGCAGGACGCGACTCCTCTCCGGGGAGGCCTGCTGCAAGTCGGATTCCCTGGACGATGGTGACCGGACGGCCGGATTCGTCCTACCGTGCGTGACGTGGGCGCAGAGCGACTGCGCGCTGGAGGCCTAGGTGTCGCAGCGAGACACCTGGTCTCTCGTCAACGCCCTGATCCTGAGCGCGGTGACCGTTGTCGTGCTCGGGGTATGGGTGCTGGCGGACCTTGGCGGATGGGCCTACTACTCGATGCCATTGCGCGTCCGCGGATATGCGGTGCCACACCGCTTGCTGAAGCCGTCTGGGCTGGTGGCGCATCCACTCGGTGTTGCCGGGCTCGCCATGCTGCTGGTGCCGGTGCTGTACGCGGTGCGCAAACGCTGGCCCCGCCTCGCCCGCGCGGGTTCGCTGCAAGGCTGGCTCGAGGTCCACATCTTCTGCGGCATCGTCGGGCCCGTGCTCCTCACGTTCCACACGTCGTTCAAGTTCAACGGCATCATCTCGGTGGCGTATTGGTCGATGGTGGCGGTGATGCTCTCGGGGTTTGTGGGCCGCTACCTGTTCGTGCGCATTCCGAAGACGATCCGCGGCACGGAGTTGACGCACGACGAGATCCGGGCCCGAGCGGTGCATCTCAATCGCCAGCTCGATGCCGCGTCACTGCAGTCGGGTCCCCTGGACCGTGTGCATGAGGTCGAGCGGGACCTGGAACGCGTGGCGGTGGGCTCGACCTTCGGCCAAATCGCCGCGAGGTCGAGGCTGCGCCGCCTGCGCACGGAACTGCGCGAGTCGGGCGTGGACCCGCAACTGGCGGCGGACGTCACCGGAACGATCGCCGAGCGCCTGGTGCTGCTGAGGAGGCTGGCTTACCTGAATCGGACGAAGCACCTCTTCGCGATGTGGCACTTGTTCCACCAGCCCTTCGTGTACGTGATGCTGGCGATCGCGGCGATCCACGTCGGGGTGGCGATCTACCTCGGCTATTCCTGGTGGTAAGCGGCGACCAAGTCCGGGATTCGGGGTCCGTGACTCGTTGACAGCACCGGCGCTGGAGCGCGAAACGATGATCTGCAAGGACAACGACGAGAGCCGCTTGGAGCGTTGGCACTGGCGCGCCCGGTGGGCTCGTTGCCTACGGGTGGCAGTGCTCGGGTCGATCGGGTTCCTCACCTTGACACCGGCAGGCTTCGCGCAGATCGGGCAACTGCTGTCGCCCGGCGTGCTGTCGAGAGCCCACGCGTCGCTCGAGGGGGCGGACAAGTGCCAGAAGTGCCACGAGCCCGGCCACAAAGTGACGAATGCCCTCTGTCTCTCCTGTCACAAGCCGGTGGCGGACCGCATGCGATTGAGGACGGGCGTGCACCGCAGCGTCACGGGAGACTGCGCCGCCTGCCACGTGGAACATGCCGGCGTCGATGCCGAACTCCGGCCCTTCGATTCAAAGGCGTTCAACCACGGGACGGAGGCGGGCTTCGTCCTCGATGGCCGCCATCTCGCCGTCGCGAAGGACTGCGCGAAGTGCCACAAGACGCGGTCGTTTCTGACGCTCTCGGCCGCCTGCGGCACCTGCCACGCGAATGTCCACAAGCCAAGCCTGGGGTCCGACTGCCGGTCCTGCCACTCGACGGCTGTTCCCTTCAAGGACGCCCGCTCCCATTTCGATCACTCGAAGGCGGCGTTTCCGCTGGTCGGCGCCCACCGCGCCGTGGCGTGCACGAGATGCCACGTGAGCCGGGTGTTCAAGGGCGTCAAGTTCGCCCTGTGCACTGACTGCCACAAGAGCCCGCACCGGCAACCCGCGGGTGACGCATGCACGACGTGCCACACCCCCGACTCTTGGAAGACGCAGAAGATCGACCACGGGAAGACGGCGTTTCCGCTGCGGGGCAGGCACGCCACGGTCGCGTGCGTGAAATGCCACACGAAGCCACCCCTGCAGGGCGCGGTCAAGTTCGACCGCTGTGCCACGTGTCACCAGGATCCGCATCGGGGCGCCTTCAAGCAGGATTGCGGCGGCTGTCACACGGAGGCCGGGTTCGGCCGTACGAACTTCGATCATGACAAGGGCACGGCGTTCCCGCTGACGGGGAAGCACGCGCCGTCTCTCGCGTGCGTGAAGTGCCACAAGAACGTCACGCTGGGCAACGCCGCCCCGGCGAAGGTCGTCGACTTCCGGGGCTTGTCGACGGCGTGCGCGTCGTGCCATGCCGACGTTCACAAGGGCGAACTCGGCAACGCGTGCCAGGGATGCCACTCGCCGGCCACGTTCCGTCTGCCTGGATTCAAGCATCCTCGCGTCCCGGAGTTCTTCAGCGGGCAGCATCAGACCGTGCCGTGTGCCGGCTGTCACGTTCCCCAGCCGCCAGGAGCCATCGGGACGCCGAGGCGCGCGGGCGTCGCCATAGATCGCTGGATGATCAAGAACCTGCCGACTGCGTGCGCGACGTGTCACCAGGACGTGCACCTTGGCCAGGTCGGCTCGTCGTGCGAGGCATGCCACGCGATCGACGCAGCGAAGTTCGCCCCGGTGAGATTCTCGCACACGCGGACGGCGTTCCAGCTGACCGGGCGTCACGAGGCCGCGGCGTGCCGGACGTGCCACAAGGTCGAGACCGGCGGCTTCCCGACCGGGACGGGGACCGCCGTGCGCCTGAAGGGCCTTGGCACGGCGTGTTCGTCGTGCCACAAAGACCAGCACCTCGGCCAGCTCGGCCCGAAGTGCGAGACCTGCCACACAACGGCGTCGTTCAGGCTGGCGACCTACAAGCACGCCGCCCAGACGGCGCTCTTTGCGGGAAGGCACGCGGCGGTCGCGTGCAATGCCTGCCACAAGCCGCAGGAGGGCGGCTACCCCGGCGGCCGCGGAACCACGGTGCGCTACAAGGTCGGGACTGAGTGCTCGAACTGCCACCAGGACCCGCACACAGGGTCGCTCGGCAAGCAGTGCGAAATGTGCCACACACCCACGGAGTGGCGAACGATGTCGCGAGCGTTCCACAAGTCGACGACGTTCCCGCTGGAGGGACGCCACCTGGCGCTCGAGTGCTCCGCCTGTCACCAGAACGGCGTGATCAAGGGCACGCCGACGCGCTGCTACGACTGCCACTGGATTCGTCGTCAGGACGACCCGTACCGGACTCGCCTAGGATCGGACTGCCAGACGTGCCATCGCCCGATCAGCTGGACCGCGGTTACGTGGAACCACGGCGCCGCGACCGGCGTGGCGCTCAGCCCGGCGCACCGCGCCCTCGGCTGCGACAGCTGCCACACGAACCGGCGCTTCGACGCCGGCAGCCCGTCGTGTTATGCCTGCCACGCGAAGCAGTACCAAGCCACGAAGGACCCTGCGCACCTCGCGGCGGGCTTCCCGACGCAGTGCGACTTGTGTCACAAGCCCTCGCACACGTCGTTCTCGCAGGCCACGTTCCAGCACAATGCGTATTTCCCGCTGACCGGCCTGCACGCGAGCCAGGCGTGCGCGTCGTGCCACAAGAACAACATCTACAAGGGCACGCCGCGCGACTGCTACGGCTGTCACCGCACGACCTACGAGCGCACCACCAGTCCGAATCACGCGGCGGCGGGGTTCCCCACCACATGCGAGTCGTGCCACCGGCAAACGGACGCCAGCTGGCAGGCCACCTTCAGCCACGCCAACGTCTACCCGCTGGTCGGCGTCCATGCCACGCAGGCGTGCACGGCGTGCCACAAGAACAACGTCTACAAGGGCACGCCGCGCGACTGCTACGGCTGCCACCGCACGACCTACGAGCGCACCACCAGTCCGAATCACGCGGCGGCGGGGTTCCCCACCACGTGCGAGTCGTGCCACCGGGCAATCGGATGCCAGCTGGCAGACCACCTTCATCCACGCCAGTGTCTACCCGCTGGTGGGCGTGCACGCGACTCAGGCGTGCACGGCGTGCCACAAGAACAACGTCTACAAGGGGACGCCGCGCGACTGCTACGGCTGCCATCGCGCGACCTACGAGCGCACGACCAGTCCGAATCACCCGGCAGCCGGCTTTCCGACGACGTGCGAGTCGTGCCACCGGCAATCGGACGCCAGTTGGCAGACCACCTTCAACCACAGCAGTGTCTACCCACTGGTTGGCGTCCACGCCACGCAGGCGTGCACGGCGTGCCACAAGAACAACGTCTACAAGGGGACGCCGCGCGACTGCTACGGCTGCCACCGCACGACGTACGAGCGCACGACCAGCCCGAACCACGCGGCAGCGGGGTTCCCCACCACGTGTGAATCGTGCCACCGCCAATCCGACGCCAACTGGCAGACCACCTTCAACCACGCCAGTGTCTACCCGCTGGTGGGCGTCCACACCACGCAGGCGTGCACGGCGTGCCACAAGAACAACGTCTACAAGGGGACGCCGCGCGACTGCTACGGCTGCCACCGCACGACGTACGAGCGCACGACCAGCCCGAACCACGCGGCAGCCGGCTTCCCGACGTCGTGCGACTCGTGTCACAGCGCCACGTCGTCCACCTGGTCGGCGAGTTTCGATCACAACCGTTTCTTCGTCCTGGCCGGGCGTCACCTGGCGGCCGCCTGCAGTTCGTGCCACAGGAACAACGTCTACCGGGGCACGCCGCGCGATTGCTATCCATGCCACCAGGCGCAGTACGACCGGACCACCAGCCCGAACCACCGGGCGGCCGGTTTCCCGACGACCTGCGAGACGTGCCACAGGAATACCGATTCCTCCTTTACCCAGGGCCGGTTCAACCACACGTGGTTCCCGATCACATCCGGCAGGCACGCCGGGCGGGCGTGTTCGGACTGCCACATCGATTCGAACAACTACAAGGTGTTCAGCTGCACGACCTGTCACGCACGGGCGTCGACGGACTCCTCACACGCGGGCCGTGCGGGCTACCGGTACGACTCGGCCGCGTGTTACTCGTGCCACCCGACGGGACAGGGCTAGGAGCAGCGGATGACACCACGCCCCCTTCTGTTCAGCGTTGCGCTCGTGGCTGCCGTCGCGACCGCCGCTGTCCGCGCCGGTGCCGAGCCGCAGGCGCAGGCACAGGCACCGAGCACGCCATCGGTCGCCGCACCAGCCGAGCCGGCGGGTGCGCCGTCGATTCCCCGCTGGGCCCGCGTGTCGTTCTTCGCGCAAGGCGCGTCGACGACGGGTCCCGACGGGTCGTCGTCGTCTTCCAGCGAACTGGTCACGAACATCGCCGCACAGTCCGTCCAGCACGGCGGGAGCGGCTTCGAATACGGCATCGACGCGCGCTTCGGGGCCTACCCGTCCGCCGGGAATCGTGATTCCCGTGCATCGGTCTACGACGCGTACGTCGCCCGGAGGATGTCGGACGGCCGCGTGCTGCTGAAGGCCGGACAGATGTGGCTGAACGACCTCGGCGGGCTCGGGTCGGTCGGCGGCGCGCTCGTCGAGTTCCGCCAGCGGGCCGGCTCGGCGCGCTTGCGGTGGCGCGCCGGCGCGTTCGGAGGCGGCGAACCTGAGATCCTGGACGTCGGGTACGTCCCGGGCATCAGGAAGCTCGGCGGGTACGTCGCGCTCGATGGCAACGGCGCCCAGCGCCACGTGGTGGGCTACGTCAACGTCCGGAACAAGGACCTCACCGAGCGGTCCGTCCTGTCCATGACCAACTACCTGCCCGTGCGGCAGTCGATCTTCATCTATCAGGCGGCCGAGATCGATCTCGCCGGCCCGGGTGGCGAGGGTAACGGGGGGCTGACGTACTTCTTCACGAATGCGCGGGTCACGCCGTTCAAGCGGGCCGACCTCCAGGTGACCTACCACCGGGGCCGATCGATCGACGCGCGCGCAATCACGGATGACCTGCGTCACGGCAGGCCCGTGCCGGCCAAGGCCCTGGACGGCTTTCTGTTCGAGTCGGTCGGGGCCCGCGTCACGGTCGAGGCGGCGCGGGGCGTCCGCGTGTTCGCCGGGTACGGGCGGGACAGGAACGACCGGGACGCCGATCCGATGGACCGGTGGTCCTTCGGCGTCTATTCGTCGAACCTGCTGGGCACCGGCATCGACGTCAACGTCACCGACTACCGGTATACGCGCGGCTCGGCATCCTCATACGACTCCTGGTACCTGTCGACCGGACGGTCCTTCGGCTCCCGGCTCTACCTGTCCTGCGAGTACGCGACGTCACTGTCCGTGCTCAGATACGCGCGCGGAGACGGCTTCATGATCGAAAACCGTCCGCACACGGACCGCTTCGGCGCTTCGGCCAACATCTACCTGACGCGGAGACTGTCGCTCATCGTGAATGCCGACTACACGCGGGACGATGGGTTCAACGAGAAGCGCGTGCTGTCGGGCCTTTCCGTCCGCTTCTGATGAACGGGGCCGGACGCTTCGCGGCAGAGTACGACTCGCCGCGGCAGGAGTTGGAGTGCCATTACAGCAGCAGCCGGGCACCGAGACCGACGAGCACCGCGCCCGTCACGCCCTCCAGCGCGCGGCGGACGGACGGGCGTCCCATCAGCGTACCCCACTACAATAGGGCGCCTCCCGGATCCCGAACCCGGAAAGGGCATCCTGATGAAGCGCATGCTCGCGGTGACCGTGCTTGCCGTGGCGGCGGCTGCCTCAGTGGCTGCCTTCCGCTCAATAACCGACGAGTCCGCCCAGCTCCGGGCGTTGTTCGCGCATCCGCCAGCCGACTTCAGCACGGCCCCTCTTTGGGTCTGGAACGACGCGCTGACCGACGAGATGGTCCTGGGCACCCTGCGCGATCTCGCGACCCAGGGGGTCAAGCAGGCGTTCGTGCATCCCCGCCCGGGGCTCATGACGCCATACCTGTCCCCCGAGTGGTTCCGCCTGTGGAAGCTGGCGCTGGACGAGGCGGCGCGCCTCGACATGAAGCTGTGGATCTACGACGAGAACTCCTATCCGTCAGGGTTTGCGGGGGGCCTCGTGCCCGAGGCGATGCCCGAGGCGCGCGGGCGGGGCCTCGGCCTGAAGGACGAGCCGGCGCCTCAATGGGGTGACGACACGTTGGCGGTGTTCCGCGCCGGCGCTGGCGGGTACGAGGAGGTCAGCGACCAGATCCGGGCGGGCACGGCACGGCCGGGTGCCGGATACGTCGTGGCCTCGCTGCTTCGGGCCGCTCCGGGTCCATGGTACGGCGGCAAGTACTACGTGGACCTGCTCCATCCCGGGGTGACGGACACCTTCCTGTCAATCACGATGGACGCCTACAAGCGCGAGATCGGCGGCGAGTTCGGCAAGCGCGTCCCCGGCGTGTTTACCGACGAGCCGCATCTGCGACCCTCTGGCGGGCTCCCGTGGACCGACCGCCTCCCGGAGCGCTTCCTGGCGCGCTGGGGCTACAGCCTCATGACGAACCTCCCTGCTCTGCGCAAGCCGCTCGGCGACTGGAAGAAGGTGCGGCACGATTACTACCAGCTCCTCCTCGAGCAGTTCATCGAGCGCTGGGCGCGTCCGTACTATGCCTACTGCGAGAAGAACGGGATCGAGTTCACGGGCCACTACTGGGAGCACGAGTGGCCCAACGCCGTGTCCGTCCCGGACAACATGGCGATGTCGGCCTGGCAGCAGCGGCCTGGCATCGACACGCTGATGAATCAGTACACGGAGGACGTGCACGCGCAGTTCGGCAACGTGCGCGCGGTCAAGGAAGTGGCGAGCGTCGCCAACCAGCTCGGCCGGGCCCGCACGCTGTCGGAAGCCTACGGCGCCGGCGGGTGGGATCTCCGCTTCGAGGACATGAAGCGCATCGGCGACTGGCTCTACGCGCTCGGGATCAACACGCTGGACCAGCACCTGTCCTACGTGTCGCTGCGCGGCGCACGCAAGCGCGATCATCCGCAGTCGTTCTCGTACCACGAGCCCTGGTGGGACGCCTACCACGAGTCGGCTGCGTACTTCGCGCGGCTGTCGGTCGCGATGTCGGCAGGACAGCAGGTCAACGACGTCCTGCTCGTCGAGCCGACGACGACCGCCTGGATGTACAACACCGGCGAGGGTAGCCCGACGGAACTCCCATGGATTGGCGAGACGTTCCAGCGCCTCGTGAACGCGATCGAGTCGGCCCAAGTCGAATATGACCTCGGGTCCGAGGACGTCATGGCGCGGCACGGAACCGTGGACGGGCCCTGGCTGCGCGTCGGGCGCCGCGGGTACCGGACCGTCGTGCTCCCGCCGATGACCGAGAACCTGAACGCCGCGACCGCGGCCCTGCTCGAGCGATTCCTCGCGGCCGGAGGCACCGTTCTCGCATGCGACGCGCCTCCGGGTCGCATCGACGGGGCGGTCTCCGATCGAGGAGCGGCGCTCGCGCGGCTGCCGGCCTGGAAGCGGGTCGACGCCGCGGACGTTCCCCGGTTGCTGCTCGAACGCGCGGCGCCGGGCTTCTCCCTCACGCGTGCGGCCGGCGATCGTGGCATCCTGTTCCATCATCGCCGCCGGCTCGCGGGTGGTGAACTGCTCTTCCTGGTCAACACGAGCGCCGAGTTCCGCTCGTCGGGCCGCATCGACTCCGACGCCCTCGGCGTGGAGGAGTGGGATCCCGCGACCGGGGTCATCCGGCCCTACCGATTCGACTCGTCGCCGCGCGGCGTGCGCTTCGACTTCGACCTGCCCCAGGCGGGCTCGCTGTTACTGTTCCTCTCGGTCGATCGGCACGCCTCGGCCCTCGCCTGGCCCGAGACCGTGACCGAGTTTGAGCCCGATGGCGGCCCCGTGGTACGCCGCGCCGATCCGAACGTGCTCGTCATCGACTACCTCGATGTCGCGGCGGGCGCAGAGACGTTGTCGAGGACGTACTTCTACCAGGCGTCGCAGCTCGCCTTCACGAGCAACGGCATGGCGCGGAACCCGTGGGACAGCGCCGTTCAGTTCAAGGACGAGTTCATCTCGCGGAGATTCCCGGCATCGAGCGGCGTGAAGGCCACCTACAGGTTCACCATCAGGGACCGCGTGCCGAACGCGCTCATCGCCGTGGTCGAACGGCCCGATCTGTACACCATCCGGTGCAATGGAAGCCGGGTCGAGGCCACGAAGGGCTCGTGGTGGCTCGATCGGTCCTTCGGCAGGATTGACATTCAGCGCGAGGCGCGGGTCGGCGAAAACGAGCTGTCCCTCGAGGCCGGGCCATTCACCGTGTATCACGAACTCGAGCCCGTGTACGTGCTCGGCGACTTCGCCCTCGAACCCGCCGAGAGCGGGTTTGTCATCGTCCCCGATCGGGCGCTGACCCTCGGGCCATGGAAGGACCAGGGCCACCCGTTCTTCGGCCACACCGTGTCGTACGCCGAAGTCTTCAACGTCGACAAGGCGGAGGGGACGTTTCGCGTCCAGCTGAAGCAGTGGTACGGCAGCGTCGCCCGCGTGAAGGTCAACGGCGAGGCGGCCGGGTTCGTGCTCTCTGCGCCGTGGTCGCTCGACGTCACGACGTCCGTCCGGCCCGGCGCCAACCGCATCGAGGTGGAGGTCGTCGGCACGCTGAAGAACACGCTGGGACCGCACCACGGCGACCCGGCGCTCGGAACGGCGTGGCCCGGCATGTTCCAGAAGGGCCCGTCTCCGGGTCCGCCCCCGGGCGTTCGTTACTCCACTGTGGGGTACGGCCTGTTCGAGCCCTTCGTCCTGGTTCAGTCGGTACCCGCCGCGCGAACCGGCCCGGGAAGGGGCCGCTTCGCCGATCTGCGCCGCGCCAGCCAGTCCTGGAAGCGCTCCATGTAGATGTAGAAAACCGGCGTCACGTAAAGCGTCAGCGTCTGCGATACCAGCAGTCCCCCGACGACGGCCAGGCCGAGCGGCCGGCGCGCCTCCGACCCGGCGCCCATCCCCAACGCGATCGGCAGCGTGCCCATCAGCGCGGACATCGTCGTCATCATGATCGGGCGGAACCGGATCCGGCAGGCCTGGTAGATCGCCCCGGCCGCGTCGAGGCCCTCCCGCCTCCGGGCGTCGATGGCGAAGTCGACCATCATGATGCCGTTCTTCTTCACGAGGCCCACCAGCATGACGATGCCAACGAACGCGTAGATGTTCAGGTCGTGCTTGAACAGCAGGAGCGTGATCAGGGCCCCGAATCCAGCCGACGGAAGGCCGGAGAGGATGGTCACCGGGTGGAAGAAGCTCTCGTAGAGGATGCCGAGTACGACGTAGATGACGAAGATGGCGAGCGCCAGCACCCACCCGAGTCCGGTCATCGACTCCCTGAACGCCTGTGCCGCGCCCTGGAAGCTGCCCGTGACCGTCGCGGGCAGTGTCTGACGTGCCACCGTCTGCACGCGCGCGACGGCGTCGCCGAGCGCCGTCCCGGGCAGCAGGTTGAACGACAGCGTCACCGAGGGCGATTGCCCCGTGTGGTTGACCGACAGCGGGCCCACGGTCTGGCGTGTCGAGACGACCGCCGAGAGCGGTACCAGCTTGCCCGAGGACGACTGCACGTACAGCATCGACAGGGCGCCCGCGTCGCGCTGGTACCGGGGATCCACCTGCAAGATCACCTGGTACTGGTCGTCGGGCGCGTAGATCTGGCTGACCTGGCGGGAGCCGTACGCGGACGTGAGCGCCAGCTCCACCTGGTCGACGGTGAGCCCCAGCACCGCGATCTGGTCGCGGTCGAGATCGACGTTGATCTGCGGATTCTGGATCTGCAGGTCGGACGTCACGTCCTCGATGCCCTCCACGGACCGGAGGGCCGCCTCGAACCGCGGCGCCACCCGGTAGAGCTCCTCCGTATCGGGGTCCTGCAGCGTGAACTGGTACTGGCTGCGCGTCATCATCCCGCCGATGCGGATCGCGGGGGGATTGGAGAGGAACACCCGGATGCCCGGGATGCGCGCGAACTTCGGACGCAGCTCCTCGATGACCCGGTCCGCGTCGAGCGCCCGCTGCCCGCGCGGTTTCAGGTCGACGTTGAGGCGCCCGGCGGAGCCGAAGACGTTGGCCGTGTACCCGGCGACGCTCGGGTCGTCGGCGAGGATCTTCATCACGTCCTTGATCTTCGCGACGGCGGCATCGAAGCCGAGCCCCTGGATGGTCTCGATCTGCCCGTTCAGCTGCCCGGTATCGACGGTCGGGATGAACCCCGTCGGGATGATCGTGAACAGGTACACCGTCCCGGCAAGCAGCAGCGCCGAGACGACCATCGTCGTCCCCTTGAAACGGATGGTCTGCCGCAGGGACCACGAGTAGCCCCGCAGCCAGGCGTCGAATCCCCGCTCCATCAGGTTGTAGAGCCTCCCGTGGCGCAGGGAGTGCGGCGCTTTCAGGAACCGGCTGGCGAGCATCGGGGTGAGCGTCAGCGACACGAGGCCCGAGACGAGGATCGCGGCGGCAATTGTGACCGCGAACTCGTGCATCAGCCGCCCGACTACGCCCCCCATGAAGAGGACGGGGATGAACACCGCGGTCAGCGACAGGGTCATCGACACGATGGTGAAGGCGATCTCCTTCGATCCATCGAGCGCCGCCTGCAGCCGCGTCTTCCCCATCTCCATATGCCGCACGATGTTCTCGAGCATGACGATGGCGTCGTCGACCACGAAGCCGACTGAGAGGGTGAGCGCCATCAGCGACAGGTTGTCGAGGCTGTAGTCGAGCACCGCCATCACGGCGAAGGTCCCGACGATCGAGAACGGCAGCGCGAGACTGGGGATGATCGTGGCCGATATGTTGCGGAGGAACAGGAAGATCACGAGCACCACGAGGCCGATCGTGAGCGTGAGCGTGAACTTCACGTCGTTCACCGAATCGCGGATGGGCACGGACCGGTCACTGCGGACCCCGAGCCGGACCGACGCAGGCAACTGCTGTTCGAGGCTGGGCAGCAGGGCCTTGATGCGGTCCACGACTTCCACGGTGTTCGTGCCCGGCTGCCGCTGGACCGCCAGGTAGATCGTGCGCGAGCCGTTGTACCAGCCGGCGTTGCGCTCGTTCTCGACCCCGGCGTAGACGTGCGCAACCTCGTTCAGCCGCACCGGGCTGCCGTTCCGGTACGCGACGACGATCGGCTCGTACCCCTCCGCGGACAGAAGCTGCCCGGATGCCTGGATCACGTAGTTGCGGTCGGGGCCGTAGAGCGTGCCGGTCGGGCGGTTGACGTTGGCGCTCGAGATCGCCGTGGCCACCTGGTCGATCCCGATCATCCGGGACGCGAGCTGTTGAGGATCGGCGTCCACGCGCACCGCGAACTTCTGCGACCCGAATACGTTCACCTGGGCAACTCCCGTCACCATCGACAGGCGCTGCGCGATCAGGTTCTGCGCGTACCGATCCAGCCGCGTCAGCGGCAGCGTGGGCGAGCTCAGCGTGAGGAACAGCACCGGGGCGTCGGCCGGGTTCACCTTCTGGTACGACGGGGGCGACGGCATCCCCGTCGGCAGCTGACGCTGCGCCCGCGCGATCATCGACTGCACGTCCTGCGCCGCCGCGTCGATCGAGCGGCTCAGGTCGAACTGCAGCGTGATGCTGGTGCTGCCCAAAGTATTGGACGAGCTGATCGACGTGACGCCGGCGATCGTGGAGAACTGCTTCTCGAGGGGCGTCGCCACCGAGGCGGCCATCGTCTCCGGACTCGCGCCAGGCAGGCCGGCGTTCACCTGAATCGTGGGGAAATCGACGGTGGGCAGGTCGCTCACCGGCAGGAGCCGGTAGCCCATGATGCCGAAAATCAGGATCGACAGGACGATGAGTGTGGTGGCGACGGGACGCCGGATGAAGGGCTCGGCGACGTTCATGGCCTGGCCCCCGGCGACCGCCGGCCGCCTGGTGATCCGACCCCGCTGCCGGACGCGCCGCGCTCCGAGACCTTGGCGCCCGGCGTGAGACGCAACTGGCCGTCGGTGACGACCACCTCGCCGGGGACGAGGCCTTCGCCGATCACCGCCTCGTCACCGACCTGCCGATCGATCCTGATGGGCCGCATCTCGACGGTGCGGTCGGCCTTGACGACGTAGACGAATGACCCGTCCTGCGACGTCTGCACCGCGGTCGCCGGCACGACGATGGCATCCGGCTGCGTCGTCACTCCGAGCGTCACCTGTACGAAAGCGCCAGGCCAGAGCTGGTGATTGCCGTTCGGAAAGGTCCCTTTCAGCCGGATCGTCCCGGTCGTCGAATCCACGGTGTTGTCGATGAAGCTCAACACGCCTTGCGCAGGCGTCGCCGCCGCGCCGCCGGCGTCCGGCCCGCGCGCGCTCGCAAGGTCCGGGGCCTGCGGCAAGACTGCGCTGACCGGAAGCGGTTTCTGCGCCTGGTAACGCTGGATGTCCGTGAGGTGGCGCCCTGGGACGGAAAACGTGACGTAGATCGGCGCCAGCTGGTTGATGACCACGAGCGGGCTGGTGTCGTTCGCGCGGATCAGGTCGCCCACGTGCACGCCGAGCGAACCCGTCCGGCCCGTGATCGGCGCGGCGATCTCGGTGTACTGGACGTTCAGGCGCGCCGTCTCGATGGCGGCCTTGTCGGCCTCGACCGTCGCGGCGAGCGCTGCCGTGCTGGCACGCTGGCTGTCGTACTGATCCCGGGCCAGCAACCCGCGCTGGGACAGGGTGTCGGCCCGGACCTGCTGCACCTGCGCGTTCTGCAGCGACGCGGTGTCCCGCGCGAGGACGGCTTGCGCCTGCTGCAGCGCCGCCTGGAACGGGCGGGGATCGAGGCTGAACAGCGAGTCGCCCCGCCGGACCTCGCGGCCCTCGACGAAGTGAATCGCGGTCAACTGGGCCGTGATCTGCGAGCGGATCTCCACCGTGGACACCGCCTCGACCGTGCCGACGGCCGGTACCGTGACCGGCACCGCCTTCTGCGCGGCCTGCGCGGTGACGACCGGCACGGGGCCCGCGGCGCCGCGCCCCGCTCCGCGACCGACGTTGCCGGCAGAGGTGCCCGCGCCGCTGCGGGGAGAGGAGCAGGAAGCCAGCAGCGCCGGCAGGGCGGCAAGAAGGACGGCACGAAACGCGTATGTCGGCATAGGACTTCTGCCTCGACTTCTCTGAACTGCTACGACGGCCACCGACAAGTGCTTACCGACGCTCCGACGTGACCCGGAGTCTCGCCGGCACCGGCGTCGGCGGCTACTTGCCCGGCGTCACCTGGATGTTGCGGAACTTCACCTTCCCGTGATCGCCCTGAAGCATGAGCGGTCCCGGCTCCTCCTCGAATGGGCTCAGCGCGCCCCCGGTGATGCCGTCTACGATACCCTTGACGACGACCTTCCCGTTGAGCGTCACCGTGACCTGCCGCCCCACGAACTCGACGTCCAGCGTCTGCCACTCCCCCGCGGGCTTCGTGGCGTCAGACGTGGGCGCCAGGCGGCTGTACACCGCGCCGCAGCCGTGGGTGTCGAGCGCCATCTTCGCGTCGGGGTTGTCCAGAATCTGGACCTCGTAGCGCCCGCGCAGGTAGACGCCGCTGTTCGACTTCGCCTCCACGTTGAACTCGAGGTGGAGCTTCATGTCGAGGAACGTGCGGTCGCTCACGAGATCGGAGTTTCCCTTCGGCTCGACGACGGCGAGTTCACTGTTGACGACGGCCCAGCCGTTCTGGGCCTTCGCGTCGCGGGCATGCCAGCCGGCGAGGGTCTTGCCGTCGAACATCGTCACGGGCGCGCCCCAGGCCGGCGCCTTCCTCGAGAGCATTCGCGGCGCCCGGCGTCCCTCGAACTGGTTCATCTTGCCGGTGGCGTAGGTCACCTGGCCCTTCAGGGCCGTCCCCTCGAGCCGCGCTTCGAAGACGTCCTGTTTGCCAACGACCTCCCCGCGGACGATCCGGAGGACGCCCTCCTTCACCTCGACGCTCGTTGCCGGAGTGTAGCTTCCCGATCGCCACACGAGCCCGCCCGACAGGCCGCTGTCCGTCTTGTCGATCCGGAATCCGCCGCTGACGAACGTGTCAGTGGTGTCCGTGATCCGGACGTTCCACGTGCCGACGAAGTCGTTCGCCGTCACTGTCTTCGCTGGAGCCTGGGCGGCGAGCGCCGCCGCGAGCACGATGCCGAGTCCCATCATTTCTGTTCCCCTTCCATTGGCGCGCGGCGGTGGCCGCGCGCACACCCGCGTGCCGAGACACGCTAGCGCCATGATCTGCGAGATGTCAAACTGCTGCCGGACTCTCGCGCGTGGCCAGCGCACTTCACCCCCTGGCGCGGTGTGGCTCCCATCGACGCCGTGCGGCTAGAATGCATTCCAGGATCCACCAGGGAGGTGCCATGACGCCACGCCGGAACGGGTTGCTCGCGAGTTTCGTCCTCGTGCTCTCGGCCGCCGCAGCCGCGGCGCAGGGCCCGGCGGCATCGCCTGTGCCCGGGCTCGCCTACCGGCTCGACAAGGTGACGGAGGGTGTTTACTGCGCCATCGCGAGCGGCGTGCCGTACTACGTCGCGAATGCCGTCGTGATTGTGGGCGACGACGGCGTCGCCATTGTCGACCCGGGCGCCGGGCCTTCGGAAGCTCGCGTCCTGCGCGCCGCCGTGCGCGCCGTCACCAATCTGCCAATCCGTTACGTCATCGACACGCACTTCCACTTCGACCACGCGTATGGCAACGAGGCGTTCGAGGAGGCGCTCGTCATCGGCCACGACGCGACCAGGGCCCTGCTCGGACCAGGTGCGCTCCAGGGCAGGACGGTGGCCTCCTTCGCGGTGGGTTTCCGGGCGCAGGTCAGCAAGGCGCGGGCTGATGCCCAGGGAGAGGCCGACCCCGGGAAGCGCGAGGAACTGCTCAGGCGTGCGGCGTCTCTCGATACGTACGGGCGCGAACTCGAGACGCTGCACGTGATGCCGCCGGCGGTGACGTTTGGCGGGAGCCTCACGCTCTGGCTCGGGAATCGCGAGGTCCGCCTGGTTCACCTTGGCCGCGCTCACACGGCGGGCGACGTTGTCGTCTGCCTGCCGAAGGAGCGCATCATCGGCACGGGAGACCTGTTCAACGGTTACATCGGGTACATGGGTGATGCCTACGTCGACGAGTGGGCCGAGGCTCTTGGGCGCCTCGCGGAACTCGATTTCGAGACGGTCGTCCCGGGGCACGGCAACCCGTTCCAGGGGAAAGCCGCCATCGCTCCCGTCCAGGCCTGCCTGCGCGACATCTGGCGCCAGACCGAGGCCCTGAAGCGGGAGGGCGTAGCGCCTGCACAGGCCGCGCAGCGGGTGGATCTTCGAGCCCACGCTTCGCGATTCCCGCAGTTCAAGGAGCCCGGGTTCGAGTTGGCCGCCGTCCGGCGGATCTACGAGGTGATCGACGATCGGGCGGCAAGGCCGCCCGGGAGATGAGCGCCGACCATGACTGACACCATCTGGCCGTGGGTTGGGTTCAACGCGTTCGTGCTGGCGATGCTCGCGCTGGACCTCGGGGTCTTCCACCGGAAGGCCCACGTTGTGGCTGTCAAGGAGTCCATTGCCTGGACGCTCGCCTGGGTGGCGCTGGCGATGGTGTTCAACGCGGGCGTCTGGCGCGTCGCCGGGTCGCAGAAGGCCCTGGAGTTCTTCACCGGCTACGTCATCGAGAAGTCGCTGAGCATCGACAACATCTTCGTGATCGCGATGCTGTTCTCGTACTTCGCGGTGCCGCCGGTTTACCAGCACAAGGTGCTGTTCTGGGGCATCCTCGGCGCCCTGGCCATGCGGGCGGCCATGATCATCCTCGGGGCGGCGCTCATCGCCAAGTACGCGTGGATCATCTACGTGTTCGGCGCGTTCCTGATCTACACCGGCATCAGGATGATCCTGAAGCGCGAGGAATCGATCCACCCCGAGCGCAACCCGGTCGTGCGCTGGTTCAGGAGGCTGATCCCCGTCACGAGCGACTTCCGGCAGGACCGGTTCTTCCTCGTCGAGCGCGGCCTGCGCCACGCCACGCCGCTCTTCGTCGTCCTGCTCCTCGTGGAATTCACCGATCTCATCTTCGCGGTGGACAGCATCCCGGCGATTTTCGCGGTGACGACCGACCCGTTCATCGTCTACACGTCGAACGCCTTCGCGATCCTGGGACTGCGGTCCCTCTACTTCGCCCTGGCGGGCGTGATGGACAGGTTCCACTACCTGAAGATCGGCCTGGGCGTCGTGCTGGCCTTCGTGGGCGTGAAGATGCTGCTGGCCCATTCGCCGTACAAGCTCGACACGCTGCTGTCGCTCGGCGTGGTGATCGGCATCCTCGCGGTGTCGGTCGTGGCGTCCATTCTGCGGCCGAAGAAGCTGGGCCCGTTCGACGGTCCGAACGGGCCCGCGTAGAACTTCGTCGCGAAGCCGCGGATGTCGCGCTCGGCGCCCGCCGCGCCGCGCTCGCCCGCGGTCATGGTGTTCTGGTTGTCGGCGACGGTGATGAGGCCCAGGTCGCTGAGCGTCGGTCCGGGTGCTACGATAGGCGGCCATGCGGGAAACCGACGAGCCGCGTATCACGTGGGAGGCGGACCTGCCGCTCTTCTCGCGGCGCATGCTGTCCCAGTGGAGTCTGATGATTGTCGTCACCGCCGGCATCATGGCCGGGCTGCTGGCGGTCATCTTCGCGGCCCAGGGCGAGTGGGCCAGCCTGCTGCCCATGGCTGGGATGGTCGGCGCCGCCTGCCTCGGCCTGTGGCTCCTTGGCCTTGGGATCATGGCCGTGCTGTTCCGGGGCCGGTACCGGGTCCGCTACACGGTCTCCGGGCGAGGCATCACCTGCGAGCAACTCGAGCGCGTGTCCCGCGTGAGCAATCGCCTCGCGATTGTCGCGGGGGCAGCCGCGGGCCGTGCGAACCTGGCCGGCGCGGGCCTCATCGCCGCGTCACGCGAGTTGGAGGAGATCCGGTGGAGGGGAGCGTTCCGCGCCGTCTTCGACCCCGCCCACGCCCGGATCATCCTGCGCAATGCCTGGCGGACGCTGATGTGGGTGCAGTGCACACCCGGCAACTACTCGCTGGTCGCGGCCGCCGTCGACATGCAGATGCAGCACCAGCGCACCGCAGAGCGCGCTGGCCGATCCCCGCTGGCGTCCTACCTCTGGCGGACACTGCTGGCGGTCGTGGCCTCCCTGCCGCTGTTCCCGCTGGCGGACGAGTTCGGCACGAGTCTATTCGTGCCGATCGTGGTTCTTTGCTTCGCCCTCGCCACCGTCTGGATGATCAACCTGTTCGGGTGGGTCGTCCTGGCGGGTCTGCTGGTGCAGGCAGCGTGGCTCGTGGCCAGGCTGCTCGAGTCGCGATCCTCGATCTGGCGCCAAGGCGGGTCCTACCGGGCGTACGAGGTGCTCGACAGCGGCGACGTCACGCTGCTGTTCCTGTCGGCCTGCGGGTGCGCCGCGCTGATGTGGCTTTCCATCCGCGCCCTGCGCGGCCGCTGGCTGGCGGCCCTCATCCAGGGCGCGGACGACATGGGCGCGTGATCGGCCGCGCGCGTGACTGCGGGCAGCGGGATCAGACCATGAGCCTCGAGGACATCGACTTCGCCGAGCGCTACCGGACGGACCCCCATGTCGCGGGCCGGGCGGATCATGGACCGTCCTTCTGGGACGGCCGCGCGGCCGGCATGGGCGAACGCGCTTTCGAATCATCGTACGTGCGGGCGTTCGTCGCGCGCCTGGACCTCGCCGGCTGTTCGACGTTGCTCGACGTGGGGTGCGGGCCCGGGACCATCAGCTTGTCCGTCGCGCCTCGCCTTGCTCACGTCTACGGGCTGGACTACAGCGCCGGGATGCTGGCGGCCTTCGCGGAGCAGGCGCGGACGCGCGGCCTGTCGAATGCCACGCCGATCCTGCGCGCGTGGGAGGACGACTGGGCCGACGTCCCGTCGTGCGACGTTGTCGTCGCGTCACGCGCGACGGCGGTCAGGGATTTCGAGGCGGCCGCCAGGAAGCTGGCCGCCAAGGCCATCCGCCGCGTGTACCTGACGTATCCGGCCCACGGCCGCTTCGCCGGCGACGGCGTGTGCGAGGCGCTCGGCCGGCCGCGCGGGCCGCTGCCGGACTACCTGCACGTCATCGGCATCCTGCACCACCTCGGGATCGACCCGAGGCTGGACTATCTCGAGGACGACAACCGCTTCGCCGGCTGCACTGGGTTCGATGAGTATCTCGCCAAGGTGCGCGGGCTGGCAGGCGAGTTGAGCGTGAGCGACGTCGAGGTCGTGCGCGGCTACTTCCACGAACACCGCGACCGGATCGGCCGGGAGAAGATGCGCTGGGCGTTCATCTCGTGGGATGCCGGACCGCCCCGCTGAGCGGCGCCCCGCCGGGAGCGGCTACTTTGCTTTCGCCTTCGCCGTCGCCACTTCCGCCGTGCTCTTGCGCTTCATGTCCATCGTGCGGGCGCGCTTGTACGTCTGGATGTCCTTGAAGCGGCCCTTGCTGTATTGTCGCGTTGACCGCGCGCAGCCAGACGCAGCCGGGGCGTCCGCGATGGCTCCGGCCTAACGCTTTGGCCGCGATCCCAGAACGATTGCCGCCTGCTCGGAGTCGGGGTCCCTGAACGGCCGCTGCATGTCGCCGGGATCGTCCAGGCGCGGCGACATCGTCAACTGCCGCCAGTTGAACCGCCGATCGAACGGCTTGAAGGCCTGGTCCGGATCGAAGATGCGCGTGTCCGGCGCCCGCGCCGTGTACGGCGCCGTGTCGGCCCGCCCTGGCGCGAACACGTCCAGCGGCAGCGGCGCCGTGGCGTCGAACTGGTTGAGCGGCGGCACGCCGAGCACGGTGAAGATCAGCCGCATGAGCGATCCGAAGTCCGCCAGGGTGTGCGACACGTATCCGCGTTTCACGTGCGGCCCAATCAGCATCAGCACCGACCGGTGCGCCTCCACGTGGTCCCGTCCGCCCTGCGGATCGTCCTCCGTCACGATCACGAGCATGTCCTTCCACCACGGCGTGCGCGACAACGTGTGGACGAGGCGCCCGAGCGCCAGGTCGTTGTCCGCCATGTAGGACTCGACGAACGGGTATCCGTCGGCCGGGTGCTCGTCGGTGAGGTGATCGTTGGGCAGCACGAGCGTGATGAGCCGCGGGAAGGGCTCCTTCCCGCTGAGCCAGCGGTCGCGCAGTTCTTCCTCGAACATGTCCATCCGGTACTGGTCCGGGATGGCCATGTTGAAGGTCGCGAACCTCCGGGACGTGCGGTCGAAGAGCGGCTTGGGCAGCGGGAAGCTCACCGCCATCCGGATGCCGGTTTCCTTGAAGGCCTGTTCCTCGAGGGTCGCGGGCATCTCGGAGCCGAACCCGAAGTTGAAGAACGGCATGCGGTGGCGCACGAGGTGCTCCCAGAGCGCGCCAGCCTCGTTGTAGTCCTCGGGCATGACCACGGCGCTGCTGCCCGCGACGTAGCGCCGGCCCGGCGCCGGGCTGAACAGGCGCGCTTCGATGCGGGACCGCGCGTTCACCTCGACCCATTCGTTCGGATAGACGCCTGCCACCCACCGGTGCCCGGTGTTCGACTGGTCGGAATCGCAGTAGAAGTTGTCGCTGATGGCGAACCGGTCGGCGAGCGCATGATGGTTCGGCGACACGACGGCGTGCTCGACGGTGCGCGAGCCGTCCTTGTTCCTGACCGTCATGCCCAGCCCAAGCGTCGTGAGCGACGAGTCGCCGTCCACGTTGCCGCGCTGGCCCAACACCTGGTCGAACGTGCGGTTCTCCTTGACGACGAAGACGACGTGCTGGATCGGACCGGCGGCGGCGGCGCCCGCGAGCGGGGCGAGGAGCGGATGGCGCGGGGGGATTTCGATCGTCCGGCGCGCGATCGTGTTGTCGACGACCTGCTGCGTGTATTGGGTGAGGACGGCAGCGTCCGGAACCGGCACGACCTGCAGCGTGCCCTGCATGATCTCGGCGGGGTGGAGGCCGCGCGCTGGCGCGGCGAACCCCCGGCCGCCGTTCGGGCCAGACCCGAGTCCCTTGGCGCTGGAGACATACAGATGCCGGCCGTCATTCGAGACCGCGACAGACGAGGCGAACCAGCCGGCCGGAATGTAGCCCTCGACGGCGCGGCGGGCCGGGTCCACGACGGCCACGGCGTTGAGGCCCGCGCACGCGACGTACAGGCGCTGCTCGTCCGGGCTCAGAGCGAGTCCGAAGGGAAGGACGCCGCGCAGACGTTCGAGACCGGGCACGTCGAGGTCGACCTGGCCGGCGAGTGCCCCGCTCTCCGCGTCGACGATCGAAACGGTGTCGTTGGTGGCGTTCGAGACGTAGATCCAGCGGCGTCCGGCGACGACGCCCCCCGGGCTCGAGCCGCCGATCGTGGGCATGCCGTCCCGTTCAGCACCCACGAGGTATCCCGTCTTGACGCGCGCCGTGACCGTCCCGGCGCCCAGGTCTACGCGAAAGAGGGACATCGCGTCCGGGTGGTTCGGGCTGCCCAGGCCCGGCACACGCAGGCCCTCGGCGACGGTGCCCTCCTCCGCCTCTCTCGACGGCACGCCGTACGCGGGGAACGCCAGGCCGGCGGTGCGCCGGTTCGCTTCCGTTACTCCGGGCAGGAGCGGGTATTCGAACATGCCCACGTTCGTCACCCAGGCGCGCCGCCCGTCCGGCGCGAGCGAGACGGAGAACGGATTGCGCCCGACGCGCACCGACGTCACGACCGCGCGGCGCCGCACATCGATCGTCACGAGCCGGTAGTTGAACTGGTCGAGCGCGTAGATCTCGGTCCCGGCGGCGTTGAGCACGAAGTCGCCGGCGAAACTGTCACGGTGCTCCTTCCCGTCGATCGGAATTGTCAGCACGACGCGCGACGTCGCGAGATCCAGCGCCTTGATCTCGCCGGTGTTGGCGCTGCCGAAGTACAGCAGCCGGCCGTCGGGCGAGAACGCGACGCCCATGTACGTGCCGTCGCCGAACTCTTCTGCGGGCTTTGTCCCGTACGGCGGGATGCGCACGCTCGCGGACGCGGCATCGAGGGGGACGATCTCGATGGCGCCGGGCCGAATGAGCGCGACGCGGGACTCGTCGGGCGAGACGGCCATGCCCCAGCTGTAGGACTGCGTGCGGATGACCCGGCCGGCGGGCGTCACCCGGCGGCCATTGATGAGCGTGGCGCTGTCGCTCGCGATCGACGGCGCCGCGTCGCGCACGGGCGCCTCGATGAGCGTCACGCGAACCGGCGGCCGCGGGTTCATCCACGACCACACCGCGGCCGCAGCGACAGCTGCCACGAGGAGTGCAGCGACGAGATGCTTGGACGAGTCTGGCTTCATGGAGAACCGCGTCTTCCTGGCTCCTGGCTCGGGGTTCCAGGCCTTCTACCGACTACTGACTACTGGCTACTGCCCTACTGTCCTCCCACCTTCGCCGAGACGACGAAGGCGCGGCCGCCGGGAAGCGAGAGCACGCCAGCCAGCACGACGGGGTCTCTCCCGAGCTGATCCGACTTGCGGAGCACGAGGCGCAAGCCACGTGGCAGGGCCGTGACGCTCTGGACGGCCGAGTCGTTGACCTGGCCCGCCTCGAGCGGGAAGAACACGGCCTGTTCCTCGCGCGACCCGGTCACGATGTCGATGATGAACGTGGCGCTCGTCGCGCGGGCCGACACCTTCCACGCCGGCGGCGCCGGTTTGGGCACCTGACGCCGCGCGGCGGCGATGGCCGCCGTCCAGCCGGTTACTTGCGCGCGCTCCTGCGGGGTCAGCGGGAACGCGATCTCGAGCTCGGCCTGGCCGGGAACGCACAGGTCGTGGCACACCATCCAGCGGACCGAGGCTCCGATGCCGAAGCCCGCCCTGGCGAAGGCGCTGCCCGCCCCGGAGACGCGCACCGGCAGGACGGTCCCGTTGTGGTATCCGTAGTCGAACACTCCCCCGGCTTCGATGCGCTCGGGCACCGGCCACTCGATGCCGGACACGGTCACGCCAGCGGGCAGCTTCCACGTGACTCGCGGGGGGCCTCCCGAGTTTCCCGGGTTCTGCCAGTAGATGTGCCAGTTCGGGTCGAGCTCGAACTTCACCCCGAGCGACATCCCCTCGCCTGGCCCGTTCCGGTCGACGATGAGCTCCACGCGAACGTGCGGACCCTGGCCGCGGCGGGAGGCGGGGCCCGGCGAACCGGCGTCGGCACGGCCGGGCACCAGGGTGAGTGTGATGGCGGACGCCACACACGCGCAGATCAAACGCTCGAGGATCGAAGTCGTCATGCGAATGCTGTCCCTGCAACAGGACGGCGGCTGTCGTGCGATGGCGCCGGCATGGCCTGAAGGCGTCAGTCGATGAACCGCAGCAGATCGTCCACGGGCAGGCGGTCGTGATCCGGGCCGTGCGTCGTGTCCGGCACGCCAATCACGACGAGCGCCGCCAGCTGTTTCGGCGCTTCGATGCCCAGCAACGATTCGAGGGCCTCCCGGGCGATGAGCGGCCCGCTGAGCCAGCACGACCCGTAGCCGAGCTCCGTGGCGGCCAGCAGCAAGTGCTCAACGGCGGCGCCGATCGACTGGACGTCGGGATAGCCGCGCATGGCGTTGACGTCCGCGGCGCTCAGGGAGGATCCGGCGATGGCGCGGGCAATCACGCTTTCGTACGGCTGCCGGGTCACGGCCACCACGAGCGGCGCGTCGGCGAAGAACGTCGAGAACCATTCCACGCGCTGACCCGCGCGGCGGGCGTCCTCCGACAGCTGGCGGGCCAGCAGTTCGTGCAGGCGCACGCGGACCGCATCGGCCATCGCCTGGAGGAGCGGCTTCCTCGTGATGGCGATGAAGCGCCACGGCTGCTGGTTGTTCGGGCTCGGCGCCAGGCCGGCGAGGCGCACCATTTCGCGAACATGGGCCTGCGGCACGGGATCGGGTTTGAACCGCCGCACGCTCACGCGCTTCTCGACCAGTTCGGCGAATCCCATGGAGAGTCCTCCTCGAGGGCGATCCCGGTGATTATATGGCCCAGCCCGGCATGCTGGGCGATCGGCCCGGGCGATCCGGCGGCGCACCGCGCCGCGCTCGCGCGACTGCGCTACCATGTCGCGCGGGAAGGGAGATCTCGTGAACCACAGCTCCATCATCCGCGGCATTGTCCGCATCGGCCTGCTGCTTGTCGCCTGCTCGGCGCTGGCCTCGTCCCAGACCGGCCCGCCACCTGTGGTCCCCGAGACCCTCGTGCAGTACCTCTCCGGACACGGCCCCGAGGATGCCGTGCCGTGGGAGTTCTTCTGCACGGCCGGGCGCCGCAGCCGCGAATGGACGACGGTCCCGGTCCCTTCCTGCTGGGAGCAGCACGGCTTCGGTACCTACAACTACGGGAACGAGATCAACGCCGATGCGGCGCCGGTCGGCGACGAGCAGGGGCTCTACCGGCACAGATTCGTCGTGCCGGCCGACTGGCGCGAGCGGCAGGTGCGGATCGTGTTCGACGGATCGATGACCGACACCACTGTCTGGATCAACGGACGCCAGGCCGGCGAGACGCATCAGGGCGCCTTTTACCGCTTTCACTACGACATCACGCCGCTCCTGCGCTTCGGCGAGTCGAACCTGCTCGAGGCGACGGTGGCGAAGATGTCTTCAAGCCGCAGCGTCAACAACGCCGAGCGGGCCGCCGATTACTGGGTGTTCGGCGGCGTGTTCCGGCCGGTGCGGCTCGAGGCGCGGCCCCTCATCGCCATCGATCGCGCGGCGATCGACGCGCGCGCGGACGGGAGCCTTCGCATCGACGTGTCGCTCACGGCCGCTGCGCCGGGAGGGCGGGTGGACGCCACGCTGACCGACGCCGCGGGCCGGCCCCTGGGTGGCGCGCTCGGTGCGGACACCGGCGGCGATGCCACGATGGCCACGATCCGCGGGCGCGTCGAGGGCATCGAGCCGTGGACCGCCGAGGCACCGCGCCTGTACCGGGTCCGGCTGACCTTGCAGGCAAGAGACGGGCGGCCCCTGCACGCCGTGACCGAGCGCTTCGGCTTCCGGACGATCGAGGTCCGGGAGCGCGACGGCGTCTATCTCAACGGAACGAAGATCGTGCTGAAGGGCGTCAACCGGCACGCCTTCTGGCCGGAGACCGGACGGACCGTGTCCCGATCGCAGAGCTACGCCGACGTCCGCCTGATCAAGGAGGCG
This sequence comes from uncultured Acidobacteriota bacterium, assembly GCA_963809475.1. GTDB lineage: Bacteria > Acidobacteriota > Vicinamibacteria > Vicinamibacterales > JAKQTR01 > JAKQTR01. The sequence continues at coordinate 493,925 of CAWEJS010000001.1, read as the reverse complement.
AATCTCAACGCCGTCCGGATGTCCCACTATCCGCCTGACGAGCACTTCCTCGAGGCGTGCGACGAACTGGGGCTGTACGTGCTCGACGAGCTGGGAGGGTGGCAGAAGCCCTACTCCACCGTCGTTGGCGCGCGCCTCGCCGGCGAGCTGGTCCGGCGCGACGTCAACCATCCCAGCATCCTCTTCTGGGACAACGGCAACGAGGGCGGCTGGAACGAGAGGATCGACGGCGAGTTCGCAAAGTGGGATCCCCAGGGACGCAAGGTGCTGCATCCCTGGGCCGTGCACGACGGCATCGACACCAACCACTACGAGCGCTACGACAGCACCGTGGCGCTCAGCGCAGGCCCGCAGATCTTCATGCCGACCGAGTTCCTTCACGGCCTGTATGACGGCGGCATCGGCGCCGGACTGCACGACTACTGGACCGTGATGGGGCGCAGCCCGACGGTCGCCGGCGGGTTCCTCTGGGTGTGGGCGGATGAAGGCGTCGTCCGGACGGATCAGGACGGGCGCATCGACACGGCCGGGAACCAGGCACCCGACGGCATGGTCGGACCGCATCGGGAGAAGGAAGGCAGTTACTTCGCAGTCAAGGAGATCTGGTCTCCGGTCCAGGTGTCCATGCCCGTTGACGCTGCCGGCGTGCTCCCCGCGGACTGGAATGGCACCGTCAGCATCTCCAACAGGTACGACTTCACGCCTCTCGATCGCTGCCACGTCGAATGGCAGCTCCTGAGGATCTCCGGCCCCGTTCGGTCGGGTGCCGCGCGAACCGTGGTCGCCAGCGGAACGGCTCCCGCTCCGGCGGTGCCTCCTCGCCGGGACGGCACGTTGTGGTTGAAACTCCCGAAGTCGTGGCGCCAGGCCGACGTCCTGCAGGTCACCTCCGTCGGACCGTCGGGCGAGTCGTTGTGGACGTGGTCCGCGCACGTCCCTCATCCACCGTCGCTTTCACCCGTTCCTTCGGGGCGCGCGGCGATCGTCCGCGAGGACGGAACCACGCTCGTCGTGACCGGATCGGCAGGCGAACTGCGGTTCGATCGCACGACCGGGCAGTTGATCCGCTGGAGTGCCGCCGGGCGGGTTCTTCCCATGGCAAACGGGCCTCGGGTGGCCGCCTATCTCCGCACGGAGCGAACGCACGCGCCCATCCCGGAGGCCGGCAGCCTGACGGCGTTTTCGTGGCGTCGCGAAGGCCGCGAGATCGTCGTCGATGTCCGCTACAGCGGCGTGCTGAAACGCGCGGCCTGGCGCGTCGCGCCGGGAGGCGACGCCGCGCGCCTCGACTACGAGTATGCCTTCGAGGGACAGGCGGACCTGCTTGGCGTCACGTTCGATGTGCCGGCGGGCGCGCTGACGGCCAAGCGCTGGTTCGGACGCGGGCCGTATCGCGTCTACCGTAATCGGCTCGGCGGAGGCGTGATCGACCTGCATGAGGTGGCGTTCAACGACCCCATCCCGGGTCAGTCGTTCACCTATCCCGAGTTCAAGGGCTACTTCGGGGACTGGCGCTGGATCGAACTGTCGACGGCGGCAGGCACCGTCGAGATCCGTAACCGGACCGGGGTGCCCTTCATCGGGCTCCTCGGCCCGCGCGATGGCGTGCCATCGATGCTGGGCTTCCCGGACACGGGCCTGGCATTCCTGGACGTCATCCCGGCAATCGGCACCAAGTTCGACGCGCCGGATCAACTGGGCCCGCAGTCGAAGACGCCGGCGGTCCGCGGCGCGCGAACGGGCGGAATCGACTTCCGGTGGAGATCGCGCGCACCGGGGGCCCGGCGCGATCGTTGACCGGGCCGGCCATGTCAGACGGCGGCGGGCGCCCGCCGCGCGCGTTGATGTCGGCCGCTCAGGCCGCCCGCAGGAGGAACAGCCCGAGGTTGCCCCCTTTCATCGCCGTCGAGGTTTCGATGCGCAGCCCCAGGCGAGCCGCCAGCGGGGGCACGCCGCCTGCCGACAGGAACTGGCGGAAGTTCGCGAAGTGCTCGCCGCCGGCGAGCCACTCGATGCCGAAAATTCCTCCGCCTGCCGCCCAGCCCCACGGGATGGTGCGGGGCCCGGTGTGGTAATCCAGCACGAGAATCCGGCCCACGTCCGTGAGCACCCGTGTCGCCTCCGTGAGCACGGCTGCCCGCATCGCCGGCGGCATCTCGTGAAGCGCCATCGACAGCAGCACGAGGTCGACGGTCGCGTCCTCATATGGCAGGCTCGAGCCATCTCCGAGGTGAATGCTGGCCGCCGGCCCGAGCTTCCGTGCTGCCTGCGCAGCCATGGCGGGAGAAGCATCGACGCCGGCGAGCCTGCATCCGAAGGCCCGGTAGAGCCGCAACTGGGCGCCCGTGCCGCATCCCACGTCGAGCACCAGCCCGTCCGGCGGTGGCGTGTGGAAGCTCACGCCCTGGCGCTTCGCCGACGCGAGAAGCGGTTCGAGAACGATGTCGTACAACCCGGCAATCCAGCGGTAGACGCCTGCCCCCATCCCGTTATCGTAACCCCGCCGGGCGCGGATTCCCGGCGAGACCGTTGACCCGCCTGCCCATCAACGTTAGTGTGTGCCCCATGGTGTCCAAACGACTTGTTACCGGCCTGATTCTCGTCGTCGTGTCGGCTGTTGCGCCCGTCGCCGCGCTCGCCCAGTCCATGGCGCAGGAGGAGCGCATCGCGGCGTCGTTCGTGCTCGCGCTCGGCCGGACACCGGCGCCCGCCGAACTCGAGCCATGGGCCAAGCAGGATCCGTTGTCGATCGCAGACCTCGTGGCCCGTCATCGCCGACAACTCGAAGGCGATCCCGAGGCCGCGCGGGCCGTTGCCGGCACGGCCAGCCGGGACGCCCTCGGCCGTGCGCCCGGCGAAGGCGACACGGTCGGCTCGTCCGAGGTTTCCATCTACACCGACCGGATGCAGCGCCACCTGCGCTGGCTCGCGGATCACCCGGCGGAGTACGAACAGGTTCTGAACCGCGCCTATCGACTGGTTCTTGGGCGCGACGCGTACGCCATTGAGATCGACTACTGGAAACGCCAGCCCGTACTGTCCTTCGCGCTGCTCGCCGGCTGCATCGACGACTGGGCGCGCCGCAATCAGCCGGGATTGATGGCGACGGCAGGCGTCGCGTCGGTCTCCGTCAACAGCGCGTACCTCGCGACCGTCCGGCTCTCGCCCGCCGTCGCGGCGGAGGCGCGCAGGGCCGCCGGCCTCGCGCCGGCGGGCGGTGCGCCACTGGCGTCCGCGCTCGGGCGCACTGTCGTGGCGCCGGGCGCGGCCCAGGTCGCCTCGGTCGGCGGCATCCACTTCGCCGCCGCAGGCTCGTCCAGGCTGGCGCCTACTCGTTGACGTGCACGACCTTGGCCGGCGGGAACCCGTTGAACCACGTTGCGGATGCGTTGCTGTAGGCGCCGATGTCGGTCGAGAACACCAGGTCGTCGAGCTGCAGGTCGGGGAGCGACTCCGACTGAGAAATCGTGTCGAGCCCGTCGCAGGTCTGGCCGAAGACGGCGCACACCTCCGTCGGCCCCTTCGTGAACGCCTGGACGTGATACGGGCAGTGATCGAAGATGATGCCCGAGTAGGTGTGGTACACGCTGTCGTCGATGTAGTAGCAGGTCTTGCCGTCGCGCACGGCCTTGCCGATGACGGTCGCGAGGGACGTGACCGCCGTGGCCACGAAGAAGCGGCCGGGCTCCGCGATGATCTCGAGCTCCCGCGGGAACAGCCGGTCGATCTCCGCGTTGATCTTCCGGGCCAGCTGGCTGAATGGCTGCACGTGCCGGTTGTAGCGCACGGGGAAACCGCCGCCGATGTCCAGGACCTTCAGATCGAACCCGCGCGACGCCGCCTCCTGCATCACCGCGGCCGACATGTTCAGCGCCTGCACGTAGTTCTCGAAGTTCGTGCACTGGCTGCCGACGTGGAAACTGAGCCCCTCCACCACCAGCCCCGCGGCGTGGGCCTCCTCGATGAGCGCCACCGCTTCGCCCGGGTCGCAGCCGAACTTCGACGACAGCTCCACCATCGACCCGGTGTTCGGCACGCGGATCCGCACGAGGAGTCCGGCATGGGGCGCGAACTCGCGGACCTTCCCGATCTCGGCCCGGTTGTCGAAGGTGACGAGCGGCTTGTACTTGTCGAGGGACTCGAGCGTTTCCTTCGCCTTGACGGGATTCGCGTAGACAATCTTGTCCCACACGAAATCCTGGCGCTCGCGGGCGGGCCGGTGCCTGATGAGGTCGTACACCAGCATGAACTCCGGCAGCGACGCCACGTCGAAGCTCGCGCCGGCCTTGAACAGCGTCCGGATGATCTCCGGGGCGGGGTTGGCCTTCACCGCGTAGTACCCCTGCACCCGCGGAAGGTGGCGCCGGAACGCGGCGTAGTTCTCCCGGATGGCGTCGTGGTTGACCACCACGAGCGGGGTCCCGTGCTCGTGGGCGAGCGCCTGCAGCTGCCGCGCGGTGAGTTTGGCCATGGGTCAGTCCAGAACGGGATCGGACCCGTCCATCATCTTCACCTTGTTGTGCTGGAAGTACTCCCGCGTCAGCGCCTTCACCATGGCCGGCCGCGCGTCGTACAGCCGCCGCAGCTTCCGCGGCTTGTGCCGGGCGAGCGCGTAGTGCGTCAGGATCGGCATCGCGATGGTCGTGTCCGTGTAGCAGACCACGGCGTCGGGCAGGCGGGCCGGGTCCACCTTGCCCCAGCTCACGGCCTCGCTCGGCGTGGCCCCGCTCAGTCCCCCGGTGTCGGGCCGCGCGTCGGTCACCTGCAGGAAGTAATCCTGGCCGAATTCCTTGATGCGGAGCACTTCCTGGATCTGGGGCTCGGTCTGCAGCGTGAAGTTCTTCGGGCTGCCGCCGCCCCAGAGCACGACGCCGCTCTTGCCCCCGGATCGCTTCGCCGCCAGCACGAACGCGGTCGTCTCGTTCACGTCGATCGACGGGTTCAGGCGGAGCTTGCTGCCCCGCAGTTCGACACCGGCGATGTTCATGCCGATGGTCGAATCACCCGGCGACGACGTGTAGCACGGCACGCCGGCGCGATAGGCCGCCGCCAGCACCGACACGTTCTTCACCCCCGCCTTGCGCTCCCACACCGCCGCGTGCCGGCCCAGCAGGTGGTGCATCTCGGCCGTGCCCATCTCCTTCTGGAACTCCGGCCGCAGCAGGATGTCGCGCAAGATTTCGTCGGTGGCCATGAGGCAGTCGCTGTACCCCATGAGCACGTCGTACACGCGGACGATGTCGTTGTCGCGCAGTTCGGTGTCGTCCATCGTGAAGCTGCCCATGCGGACGGGGTAGTTCAGGGCGAAGTGGAGGTCGTGGTAGAGGATCGCGCCCGTCGCGACGATCCAGTCGACGAAGCCCGCCTTGATGAGCGGCACGATCGACGACACGCCGAGGCCTGCCGGCGTCAGCGCGCCCGAGAGGCTCATGCCGATCGTCACGTCGGGTTCGAGCATCTTCTGGGCGAACAGCTGACACCCCTCCCGGAGCCGCCCCGAGTTGTACGCCAGGAACGCATCGTCGACGATGTCGACGAGTTTGTCCTTGCCGGTCAGGTTGCGCGGCAGAACGCGCCGGCCGGAGAAGTACCGGTCGCGGTGGGGACACGCCTTCTTCTTCATCCACTCGGGCATCTCTGACAGGTCTTTGCGCTCGCGGGACGGTGCGGTCGGCTTCTTCGTCATGGCTGCGTCTGCTCCACGGGACGTCCACAAAGGGTGTCGTGACGCCCTCGCACGGCTGAAACGGCCCGCGGAAAGCGGGCCGTCGAGCTGGCTCCGGCTGGTTCCTGCATTATAGGCTGGGTTGTTCGTGACCGGTCGACGGCCGTTGACCCGATTGACGGCGCAGTCGCCGATCCTGGAGGAGCGATCGAGGGAGGGTCACTCCAGCCGATAGGCCTGGCCGTAGACCGAGTAGATGACGCACGACGGCGTGGGCCCCGTCAGGCGGTGCTGCACGATGGTCTTCTCCTCGTAGAGCCCGCCGTCGCGGTGGCGGATCCGGCTCGTGACCACCGACACCGGGCCCAGGCGTGAGTGGCCTCGCTGGACTCCCGGCTCGACGGCGACCACTTCCACGGTGGCGTCCGGGTCGGTCGCGCCGCGCAGCATCAGCTTGAGAAGCTTGTCGGTCCAGCTGCGCGTGATCGGGCAGAGCCGCTTGAAGCCCTCGAGGTCGCCCGTCAGCAGCGCCTGCCACATCCCTGCGACGATGCGTCGGCTGGCTTCGTCGAGCGGGAGGCCCGGTGTCGGGATGCCGGCGTCCTCCAGCGAGAGCAGGCCGAGCACTGACTCCGCAATCTCGACGTCCTTCAGCCGGTACTGCACGCCCTCGGGCAAGCCGACCGCGAACGCCGCGTCCGGCAGGTCACGCAGGAAAGTGATGTCGTCCGACTCGAAGCCGGGAGTGCCCCGGCGGTCCATGTTGTCCCACTGCTGCAGGCTGGTGAGCAGCTTCGTCTCGACGTCGAACTCCGCGCGGGCCGACATCGGGCCCCTGGTGGACAGCATGCCGAACTCCACGACGACGGCCCGGCGGTTGGGAAACCGCCAGTGCGAATCGACCATGCTCAAACCCGCCGCCCGCATCAACTCGAGGAGCCGCGGTCCGGGCCACGGATTGAACCCCGCCGTCAGGGCGTCGTCGGTGTACACGACACCACTCCCCGGCTGGTAGTAGTTCGTCGCATTGCCCTCGGTCCAGACGGTCGGGCCACCGGCGATACGCAGCAGCATCCGCTGGGGGTGCGCGCGGTCCGTGGCAGTCCGGGCCCACATTTCGAACCGCGTCGCGCCGGCGAACGTGCCATGGAGATGCAGAGCCTGAAACGGCCGTGTCGCCTCGATGCTCTGCTCGATGCTCCAGGCCTCCGAGGGCGCGCGGAAGATCAGGGCGGCGACCACGATGAGCACCGCAGCGAAACCTGCCGTCCCCAAGCCAAGCCGCCAGGCGCGGGCACCGAGGAACACCCGGGACAGCCAGCCGTCCAGGCCGGTGGCCTCCGGCGTGTCAGGCCCGTTCCGCCACACGCGCGCCATGACCCGATCCTCGAGCGCGGGTTGAGGCGCCGCGGCGGCCGATGCCTCGAGGCGCGCGCGAAGCACCCGGTGCTGCTCCATCTCGGCGCGGCATGCCTCGCAGGTGTCGAGGTGTGCGCGGACGGCGTCGGCCGCCTCCGGGGCTGCCATGAATTCGAGGACGCCGATCAGGTCTTCACGGTACTGCTCGCAGGGCATGGGTGTTCCTGTTCCTGATCCGGGACCGCCAGGGTGCGCCGCATCTCCTCGTAGGCGCGCGAGAGCCGCTTGGTCACCGTGCCGATGGGGATCCCGAGCCGCTCCGCCACCTCGCTGCACGAGCAGCCGCCGTAGTAACGGAGCAACACCACCTCGCGGAAGGGCTCCGCCAGCGCGGCGAGGGCCCCTTCGAGGGCGGCGTCGCCCGGCCAGGGCTGCTCCCTGGCCAGGGCAGACGGCGCGTCGGCGGCCATTTCCTCGAGCGCGACGCGTTCCCGCCGCTCGCGGTCGGCGCGTTCCAGCAGGACCCGGTACGCGATGCCGAGGAGCCACGAGAAGAACGAGTCGGGTTTCTTCAGCGTCGCGAGGCCCGAGAACGCCCGGACGAACGCATCCTGTGCCGCGTCTTCCGCCTCGTCCCGCCGCGCGTGGCGGCAGCGGATGCCGGCCAGCAGCGGCTTCTGGTACCGCAGCACGAGATAGCGGAAGTCCTCGCGGTGGCCGTCGAGACACCGTTCGACGTAGTAGCGGTCCGTTTCGCCCGTCATGGTGTCATGCCATCACCCGCACTCACCTGTATAGTGGGCCGGGCCGGGCATTTTGCGCCCGGAGACCGCCACAATCCTAGATCGGGAGCGCCTGCCACAAGGAACTCCTCCGGGCTCAGGCAGTGCCTGGCCAACGCAACGCCGGAGCAGGCGCAGCCGACGAACGGCCCGTCACGTCCAGGCGACCGAGAGTTTACGCGACCGAAACCCGCGCGTCGCGCGTCCGTAACACCGCCTGCCTAGGCTGGACGGACTGGGATGCAGGGGAGACCCCGCCGAGGCGGCGGGCCGTCCCGGATGCGTTCCAACTCGAGAGGGTGAGGCGATGAATCTCGACAGGTTCCCCGGTTTCCCGGCTTGGATGACGGCGGCGATCCTCGTGTCAGGTGTGTTCTTCGCTCCAGCGTCGGCCTCCGCGCAGACCGACCAGGCCCGCGTGGTCGGTGCCGTCATCGATCAGACAGGCGCGTTCGTCCAGGGCGCCACCGTCACGCTCCGGAACGAGCGGACTGGCGAGGGGCGCAAGATGGTCGTCGGTGAAGACGGCCGTTATGTTTTCGCGGCCCTCAGGCCGTCCACCTACACGCTGCGGGCCGTCAAGGACGGATTCGCCCCGCTGGAGTACACGGGCCTGCAACTGGGGGTCGGCCAGGAGTTGGGCCTGGACGCGACGCTGCAGCCTGCGGGCGTCACCGAGACGGTGAACGTCAGAGCTGAATTCCCGGTGCTGGATCTCGGCTCGGCCCGTATGGGTGTTAACGTCTCACCCCGCGAGGTCGAGGACCTGCCGATGAACGGCCGCCAGATGTCGCAACTGCTCCTGCAGGCGCCGGGCTCCATGAACTCCGGGACCGGCACCTGGCAGGACATCCGGTTCAGCGGCCGGGCGGTCGAGCAGAACGTCATCCGCTACGACGGGGTTGAAGGCTCGGCCATCATCGACTCGGCGCCGGGCAACCTGAACGGGGAGATTCCCACGCCATTCAAGCTCCAGGCGAGCCTCGAGAACGTTCAGGAATTCCGGGTCGAGTCGAACAGCTTTCCGGCGGAGTACGGTACTGGCACGGGCGGCCAGGTGAATGTGGTCACGAAGTCCGGCGGCAACACGTTCCGGGGCGCCCTGTTCGAGTACTACCGGAACGACGCGCTGGATGCGCCGAATCACTTCGACAAGCTCGGCGGGCTCCCGAAGTCGATGCTGAACCAGCACCAGTTCGGCGGGTCGGTCGGCGGGCCGATCCTGAAGGACAAGGCCTTCTTCTTCGGCAGCGTCGAAGCGTATCGCCTCGACGCTGGCCTGAACTTCGTCGAGGCTGTGCCGAGCGACGCGGCGTGGGCCCGCGCGGTGCCCGCGATCGCGGCGCTCCGCCCGGGCTTCCTGGCGTCGAACGCGCGGATCCTGGCCGGCACGTCGACCAACCCCGATTTCGACATCGCGCAGCTGCAGGGCCTCCAGAAGGTACGCGAGACCGCCGTCAGCGGCCGGATCGACATCCGGACCGGCAGCAATTGGTCATCCTATCTCCGGGTCTTCCACGACCAGGGCCGGAACCTCCAGCCGGAGGGCGTGACTGGGCGCACCGTCACGATCACCGACAACCCGTCAAACGCGGTGTGGGCGCTGCAAGGCATCCTGGGCGACTCGACGATCAACGACTTCAAGGTGGGCTACAACTCGGCGCCGACGCGCATCAACGGCATCGCTCCGGCGGTGCCGGGAGTCGACTTCTCGAACATCGCCTTCAACCTGAGCGGATCGGTGGCCAACACAGGCATCGCCGGCCAGGGCGCCACCTCGGGCCTCGCGGCGCCCGGCGGCCTCGTGCGCGCCAACAGCGCGACGAACGGCCGCGCGCAGCCCTACGATCCGTACTCGCTGTCGGTGATGGACTCGCTGAACTGGCAGCGGGCGAATCACCAGGTGAAGGTCGGCGGCGAGTTCCGCTTCATCCGCATGAAGACGGACCGTCTGGGCGGCACCACCTACTCGTTTTCGAATCTGTCGGCCTTCCTGGCGAACACGGCGTCGACGATCCAGTACCTGGGCGACGTGAGCGAGCCGAGCGTCTTCAACAACGGCCTGACGGGCCCGCGCAAGACGAACCAGGCGTACTACGTGCTGTACGCGCAGGACGAATGGCGGGTGCGCCGGGACCTCACACTGAACTACGGCCTGCGCTACGACTACTACGCGCCCCTGCGCGAGGTGAACAACGGGATCGTCAAGTTCAACATCGAGACGGGCCGGATCGACCCGAATACGACCCCGCTCTACACGTCGAAGAAGACCAACGTCCAGCCGCGCGTGTCGATGACCTGGTCGCCGGACACCAGGACGGTCCTGCGCGGCGGATTCGGGATCTTCGTGGGCCCCGGGCAGACCGAGGACCAGATCCAGCCGGTGGAAAGCGACCGCATCAGCATCACGCAGTCCGGCGGCGCCTACCCCATCGACCCGGCGGCGCTGCGGTCGGCGTTCGTAAGCAGTCCCGACACGCGGTCGTACCAGCCGCGCGCCTACGCCAACGAGTACGCGATCCCCGAGAAGATCTACCAGTACACCGTCTCGGTCCAGCGCGAACTGCCGGGCCGCGTCGCCGCAACGGCCGCCTACATCGGGAGCCAGGGGCGGAACCTGTTCCTCCGCAGCGTCGCCAACCAGATCACGCAGGTCATCACGAACCCGAATCCGGCGAGTGCGGCAATCGTCCTGCGCGAGTTCTCGATCCCCGTGAGAGACGCGAAGGGGAACGTCATCGGCGTGCAGAATCCGTACGCCGAGGTGGACTACAAGACCACCGGGGGCCGGGACACCTACGACGCGATGCAGCTCTCACTCGTGCGGCGCTTCAGCCAGGGCCTCACGCTCAACTCCCAGTACACTCTGGCCCGCAGCCGCGGCAACACGGGCGGATCCAACGAGGCCCTCACTGCGGCCAACAACGCCCGGACGCTCGCCCAGTTCGACTACGACATTGGCTACAACAACTTCGACGTCCGCCACATGTTCAACCTGAGCGTTCTCTACTCGCTTCCGTGGGGCAAGGGCCGTGCCCGCGAGCTCGGCGGCCTCGCCAACGCACTCCTCGGCGGGTGGGACATCGGCGGCATCGTCAACGCCCGCTCGGGCCTCCCGGTTGACGTCCGGATCGTCCGGCCGGACGTGCTCTACCGTGATGCCTCGGGCGGCTACTTCAACAACCCGGCGGCGGATCGGATTGCGGTCATCAACACGCCCGGCGGCGGGTCATCGCGCAACGTGCGTCGGCCCGATCTCGTCGCCGGGGTCAACCCGTACGTCAAGAGCGGCGGGCTGTTGTTCCTGAATCCGGCTGCGTTCTCAATCCCGCGGCCAGGCGCCTTCGGCAACCTGGAGCGCAATTCCATCAAGGGGCCTGGGTTCTACCAGGTCGACATGGTGCTGAGCAAGCGGTTCCCGACAGGTCGGACCTCCAGGCTCGAGTTCCGCGCCGAGGTCTTCAACCTGTTCAACCGCACGAACTTCGCCAATCCCGTTGGCACGCTGCCGAACGCGCTGCCGAGCACCGCATTGGCGGAGTCGAACAAGCTGCAGCCAGGCCAGGCCTACAGCGCGGCGGCAGGCGGGACGTTCGGGACGCTGACGAGCACGGTGGGAAGAACCGTCGGACTCGGCACCAACCGCCAGGTCCAGTTCGCGGTTCGCGTCGGCTTCTAGCACCGGCTGCGCACGATCCTCGCTGGTCCGCCCGTCCCGGACCGGAGGGCTTTTGGATTCCCGCGATGATGGAGTAGGTTCTAGGATCAGTCCGCGGGTTCCATGGGCCACATACTCATCGTCGAAGACGACCGCGACATCGCCGAGTTGCTGCAGCGGTACCTCACGCGCGCCGGTCATTCGGCCGACGCGCTCGGGGACGGCAACGAAGCCCTCGCGTCGGTCCGCGCCCGCTTGCCGGACCTCGTCATCCTCGACCTGATGCTGCCGGGCCTGAACGGCCTCGAGGTGTGCAGGGCGTTGAGGCGCGGCCCGGAAACGGCGACGCTGCCCATCATCATGCTCACCGCCCGCTCCGAGGAGGCGGACCGCATCACCGGACTCGAACTGGGCGCTGACGACTACGTGACCAAGCCGTTCAGCCCCCGCGAGCTCGTTGCTCGCGTCGGGGCGCTTCTCCGGCGCGCCCAGCGCTGGGCCGAACTCGGTGCCACGATACTCGTGTGCGGCCAGGTCACGCTCGACCGCGACCGGCATCTCGTGACGGACGGCGGCCGCGAGGTCCGGCTGACGGCGAAGGAGTTCCTGCTGCTCGAGTACCTGATGCAGCACCGGGGGCGGGTGCTCTCGCGCGATCTGCTCCTGACCGATGTCTGGGGCTACCGCTACACCGGAGGGACGCGCACGGTCGACGTCCACGTCCGGCGGCTCCGCGAGAAGGTCCCGTTCCTCGGCGAGGCCGTCGAGACGGTCAAGCAGTTCGGGTACCGACTCGTCGACGGCGGTGCGGCCGGCGGCGAGGACGTCGGGCCACCCGGGAGCGGACGGCGATGACTTTCGGCGGGCACCGTGGGCGCACGCTCCTGGCGGTGTTCGGCGTCTCCGGGATCGCCGTGGTCCTGGTCGCCGTGCTGATTGCGGTACCGATCCGCGCTCAACTGCTCCGGGCGATCGAACGAGGCCTGGTGGCGGAGACGCGGCTGGCGGTCGCGATCCTCCAGGAGCACGTGACGGACGGGTCGATCCTGGCCCTGGACGAAGAAGCGGACCGGATCGGCACGCTGACGTCAGCCCGGGTCACGTTCATTGCCGCCGACGGCCGGGTCGTCGGCGACTCCGCCGAGGCTCTTGCTGCCCTGACGCACCTGGACAACCACGCCTCGCGCCCGGAGGTCGTCGCCGCCCGCCGAACGGGTCTTGGCATTGAGCGTCGCTTCAGCGCGACGCTCGGCACGGATCTTCTGTACGTCGCGATGCCCGCGCGGCATCCTTACGTGGCGATCGTCCGTCTGGCCCTGCCGCTGACCGACGTGGACGAGCAGTTCAGGGCCGTGCGACAAAGCCTGCTGCTGGCTCTCGCGGGGGCGCTCATCTGCGCATTGGGGCTGGCCTGGATCTCGTCGGTGGTTCTGGCGCGGCGTGTCAATGCCATCGCGGCAGTGGCGCAGCACTACGCCGCCGGGGACTTCACCACGTCGACCGGCGATCGCGGAGGCGACGAGTTGGGCACGGTCGCCCGGGTGCTCGATGACACGGCACGCGAACTGGGCCGCCGGATCACGGAACTTGCCCAGGACCGCGCGCGCATGGAGGCCATTCTCGCCGGCATGCGCGAGGGCGTGATCGTGGTGGACGCGGGAGGGCGGGTGAGCCTCGCCAACGATGCCGCGCACCAGATGATGCAGCCCGACGGCCTCGCGCCGGGCCAGCAGTTCACCGAGGTGCCGCTCCACCCCGACATCCGCGCGATGATCGGCAGCGCGCTCGCGGGCGAAGCCCCCGGCGGGGTCGAAGCCTCGCTTCTGCGCGATCCCGGCAGGACGATCGTGGCCCGCGCAGCGCCGGTGACGACCGGCGGAGGATCGCCCGGCGCCGTGCTCGTGCTGCACGACATCACCGACCTGCGCCACGCGGACCGGATGCGCCGCGACTTCGTGGCGAACGTCTCCCACGAACTGCGCACACCGCTGACGGCGATCCGGGGGTACGTCGAGGCTCTCCAGGACGAGGCCCAGTCCGACCCGGACGAAGCCAAGCGGTTCCTCGAGATCATCGCCCGCCACGCCAGCCGCATGGAACGCCTGGTGCGCGACCTGCTGAGGCTCGCCCGCCTGGAAGCCGGGCAGGAGCCGGTCGAGCGGGAGCCGACCGACATCGAATCCCTGTTCTCGGGCCTGGTCACCGAACTCGAGGGGTCGCTCGAGAGGAAGGGCCAGCGCGTCGTGACCCACGTGGAACCGCGCGCGTCCAGCGTGCTGGTCGATCGCGCGAAATTGCACGACGCGCTGCGAAACCTCGTCGAGAACGCGGTGGCGTATGCGCCGCCCTCGACGACGATCGAGCTGGCCGTGCACCGCGACGACGGCCACGTCCTCATCACCGTGTCGGACGAGGGACCAGGCATCCCCGATGCCGATCTCACGCGCGTCTTCGAGCGGTTCTACCGCGTGGACAAGGCACGTTCGCGCGAATCCGGCGGGACCGGGCTCGGATTGTCCATCGTGAAGCACCTGGTGGGGATCCTGGGAGGCGAGGTCAAGGCGGCGAACCGCCTCTCCGGCGGCGCGGTCTTCTCGATCCGGCTGCCCATTTCGTAGCCGCCTCCCGCGCCGGTCGGCCCGGTCCGACGCCGGGACGCAGAAGTTACACCGACGTAACATCCAGCCGCCTCTGCTCTCAATACACTGGCGAACAGGGACGATCATCGCCCCCAGTCGTTCGCGCCACGCCCCCGCCGCCGGAACCGATCCATGGATCTCTCCATCGTCATCGCGCTCATCGGAGTCGCGCTGCTCTTCGACTACATCAACGGGTTTCACGACGCGGCGAACTCGATCGCCACGGTGGTGTCGACGCGGGTCCTCTCGCCAGGGCAGGCCGTTATCTGGGCGGCGTTCTTCAACTTCGTCGCAGCGTTCGGGTTCGGCACGGCCGTGGCGAAGACCATCGGCGCGGGGATGATCGACATCAACGTGGTGACCCTGGCCGTGATCTTCTCCGGCCTCTTCGGCGCCATCGTGTGGGACCTGTTCACCTGGCTGTTCGGGCTTCCGACCAGCTCGTCGCACGCCCTCATCGGGGGCTATGCCGGCGCCGCTGTGGCCAAGGCGGGCTGGGCCGCCATCATCCCGTCGGGGTGGACGAAGACGCTCGCGTTCATCGTCGTGTCGCCCGTGATCGGGCTGACGGCCGGGTTCGGGCTCATGGTGGCCATCTACTGGATCTTCCGGCGCGCCACTCCAGGGCGGGTCGATCACTGGTTCCGGAAGCTCCAGCTGGTGTCGGCGGCGCTCTTCAGCCTGAACCACGGGGCGAATGACGCCCAGAAGACGATGGGGATCATCGCCGGCATGATTTTCACCGTGCCGGCTTTCCGGCCGGTGGTGACCGACGCGGCGGGCCATCTGATGATCCCGTTCTGGGTCGTCCTGCTGGCTCACGCCGCCATCGGCCTGGGCACGCTGTCGGGCGGCTGGCGCATCATCCACACGATGGGGTCCCGGATCACCAAGCTGCAGCCCGTCAACGGTTTCGCGGCCGAGACCGGCGCCGCCGCGGCGGTCTTTCTCGCGACGACGCTCGGGATCCCGGTGAGCACGACGCATGCCATCACCGGGTCCATCGTCGGCGTCGGGGCAACGCGCCGTCTGTCCGCCGTGCGCTGGGGCGTGGCCGCGCAGATCGTGTGGGCGTGGATCTTCACGATCCCCGCCGCCGCGGTGCTCGGGATGTCGATGCAGATGGCGCTGGGGGCGTTCGGCATCCGGTAGCACAACTCTCCGTTCTTGACGCCGAGCGACGAGTGAGGCGTATCATCTGGCTCCAAGAGAGCCGACTGATGACGCCCGTCGGACGACCGTGCCCGCTCGCCGCCACGCTCACGCGCCCAACCACGTCCCGTGGGGGAACCGATGCATCGAATCACCGCCCTGGCCCTCGCCCTGTTGCTCGCGGGACCGCTGACGTCCGGCGGGCAGAACGCTGAACCCATGACTCGCGGCCTTGGCGTCTACCCGGGCGACCCGCGTGAAGATTCCGCGCCGGCGTTGCGCGTCGACGCCACGACCTACCGGAATCTCGCCCGCCTGCGCCCCGCCTACCACTCGAGCAGCTACGACTACAACCTGACCGCGCAATTGGTCACCGACGGGATCGTCGAGACGGCGATGCCCCGCTGGGTCGTGGTGGCGACGGGCCAGCAGGGGCTGCCCGGCGGGGACGCCAGAAACCTGCCCGCGCAACTGGCCCAGGGATCCCTGATCGGCTTCTCCCGGCAGCAGATGATCTGGCCGAAGCACAAGCGCGAATGGGTGATGGACGAGAACTGGGTCACCGCGTTCACGCTGCGCGGGCCGCAGGTGTGGGTCCAACTGGAACTGCACGGCGGCGCCGAACCCCTGACGTTCGACGAAGTCCGCGCGCAGGCCACGGTGGCGGCGCTCGACGCGGGGCCCGAGAACTGGACGTCCTCGGTCCTGGGCTCCGACGACGGGCTGACATGGACGCCGCTGGGAAACACGTCCGGGATGGCCCCCACGGGCGGGAACATCCAACCGGTCGTGACGCTGACCCAGCCGTCGCGCCACCGGTACGTCCGGGCCGTCTTCGACGATCCGCGCGCGGTGTCGTGGAACGTCAGCGAGGTCGGCTTCCGGCGCGGCGGGGTCCCGGTGCGCGTGGGCGGGCCGCACCAGTTCTCCAGCGCGTGGAGGAGTGCAGGGCGCGGGGAGGAGTGGGTCTACGTCGATCTCGGCGCGCCGTGCACGTTCGACCGCGTGACGCTGCACTGGCTCGCGCGCCCGGCCGACGCGGTATTGCAGGTGTCGGACGATGCGTCCGCCTGGCGCGCCATCAAGACGCTGGGCCCCAGCGCCAGCAACGATGACGACGTGGCGCTGAAGACCGCGGCGCGCGGCAGGTACGTGCGCGTGCTGATGAAGAAGCCTGCCGAGCCGGACGGCTATGTGTTGACCGAGATGGAGGTGCTCGGCCGCGGCGGCCCCGTGCCCGTGGCGAAGCCGCTCGGGCCAGCGAAGGCAGACGGCCGCCTTGATTTGGCCGGCGGGCGCTGGCGGATTCAGCGCGACTCGCTCGTGAAAGCCGACGGCCCGGAGTTGGCGACGGCCGGCTTCCGAGACGACGAGTGGGTGATCGCGACGGTGCCGGCGACGGTGCTCAGCAGTTACTGGAACGCGGGCGCACTGCCGGATCCCAACTTCAGCGATAACCAGCTGATGATTTCCGACGCGTTCTTCCACGCGGACTTCTGGTACCGCACGGAGTTCGCGACGCCTGCGGCCGCGGCCGGGCGCACGCACTGGCTCAACTTCGACGGGATCAACCTGAACGCCGACGTGTTCCTCAACGGCGAGAAGCTCGGCCGCATCGAGGGCGGGTTCGCGCGCGCGCGGTTCGACGTCACCTCGAAACTGCGCGCCGGGCGCGGCAACGCGCTCGCCGTCCGCGTGGAGAAGACGACCGCGCCCGGCAGCGTCAAGGAGAAGACCTTCGAGCACCCGGACAAGAACGGCGGCGCCCTCGGAGCCGACAACCCGACGTACCACGCGTCAATCGGGTGGGACTGGATCCCGACGATCCGCGGGCGCAACACGGGCATCTGGAACGACGTGTACCTGACGAACAGCGGGTCCGTGACGATAGACCGCCCCTCGGTGACCTCGACCCTTCCCCTGCCGGACGCGACGCGCGCTGACGTGCGCATCACCACCGAGGTGCGCAACCACGGCGCCACGGCGGTGTCGGGCACGCTGCGCGGCCACTTCGGCGACGTCGCGTTCGATGCCCCCGTCAGGCTGCCCGCCGGGGGCGTGCAGGTTCTGACCTTCGACCCGGCCACGGTCCCGGCGCTGCGGCTGGCGAACCCGCGTCTCTGGTGGCCCAACGGGTACGGCGACCCGTCCCTGTACGACGTCGAGTTGACGTTCGACACCGGCGGGGGCGCGGCGCCTTCGGACACGAGGCGCTTCAAGGCCGGCGTCCGGCAGTTCACGTACAGTCTCGACCGCGGCACGCTGCGCATGTGGATCAACGGCCGCCGCTTCATCCCGCGCGGCGGCAACTGGGGCTTCCCGGAGTCGATGCTCCGCTACCGCGGCCGCGAGTACGACGTCGCGGTCCGGTACCACAAGGACCTCAACTTCAACATGATCCGCAACTGGGTCGGGCAAACCGGCGACGACGAGTTCTACGACGCCTGCGACCGGCACGGCATCGTCGTCTGGCAGGACTTCTGGCTGGCCAACCCGTGGGACGGCCCCGACCCGAAGTCCGACCCGGTCTTCATGGCGAACGCGGCGGACCTGGTCGACCGGATCCGGACGCATCCGTCGGTCGGGCTCTATTGCGGCCGGAACGAGGGCTACCCGCCCAAGCCGCTCGACGACGCCATCCGCCAGTTGCTGGCGGAGCGGCATGGCGACGTGTCGTACATCTCGAGTTCGGCCGACGACTACGCGAGCGGGCACGGCCCGTACCGCGCGATGCCCATCAACCACTACTTTCTGAGGGGCGCGACGCCGAAGCTCCACAGCGAGATGGGCATGCCCAACATCATGACCCTCGACAGCCTGAAGGCGATGCTCCCGGAGCCGTCGCTGTGGCCGCTCGGACGCATGTACGGGCTCCACGACTTCTCGCTCGACGGCGCCCAGGGCGGCGCGTCGTTCCTCGAGCGCATTCAGCGGAGCTACGGCGCGGTGGCCAACGTCGCCGACTGGACCGCCATCGCGCAATTCGTCAACTACGAGGGTTACCGCGCGATGTACGAGGCGCAGAGCCGCAACCGCATGGGCCTGCTCATCTGGATGAGCCACCCGGCGTGGCCCTCGCTCGTCTGGCAGACGTACGACTACTACTTCGAGCCGACGGCAGGGTACTTCGGCGCCCGGAAGGGGGCGGAGCCCCTCCACATCCAGTGGAACCCGACGACCGAGGCGGTCGAGATCGTGAACTACAACAGCGGCGCCGCGCCGGGCCTGACGGCGCACGCGGAGGTGCGGAACATCGACGGCAGCCGGCTGTGGGAGAAATCGGTCCAGGTCGACAGCAAGGAGGATTCGACGCTGTCGATGATCGAGATGGAGTACCCGCTCGGGGCGACGCCCGTGCATTTCATCCGCCTGACGCTGACCCGAGGCGCGGCGGTCGTCTCAGAAAACTTCTACTGGCGCGGGCTCGAGGACGGCAACTTCCTGCAACTGCGCGAGCTGCCCAAGGTGCCGCTCGACGTCACGACGGCTGTGACCGACACGCCGGCCGGGTACCGGCTCGCGACGGAGATCGTCAACGGCTCCAGCGCGCCGGCGATCATGGTGCGGGCGAAGGTCGTGCGGGCCGCCTCGGGCGACCGGATCCTGCCAGCCCTGTACAGCGACAACTACGTGTCACTGATGCCCGGGGAGCGACGCACGATCACGACGGACGTCGCGCGCGAAGACGCCCGCGGGGAGCGCCCGCGCATGGTCGTCGAGGGGTTCAACGTCGGCGAGACGCGGCCCGCCGGCGCCGCGCCGGCGCGAGCGAAGAGCGTCAAGGCGCCGTGAGCCCGCGGGTCTGTCAGCGGGCGGCAGCCGCCGGCCATTTCCAATGCTGGTTGTCCACGTGCGCCTCGCGCATGATCGCGGCGACGCGCGCGACGAGCCTCGGTTCGCGCGCCGCGAGGTCGACGGCTTCACCGGGATCGGCGGCGAGGTCGTAGAGCTGGATGGGCGACGCGGGAGACGTCTGGCGGATGCCCTTCCAGCGGCCCTCGAGCAGCACGGCCTGGCTGAAGCCGCCCTCGTAGAACTCCCAATAGAGGTACGTGTGCGTCGCCTGCCGGCCGCGGCCGACGAGCGCCGGCACGAGACTGAGGCTGTCGATCGCCGCGGGCGGCCGCGTGCCGGCGAGCTCGCTGAACGTCGCCATGATGTCGCCGAAGTACCCGACGTGCGCCGACGTGCCGCCGGCCGCGATCCGCCCCGGCCAGCGTGCGAGAAAAGGCACGCGGATGCCGCCCTCCGTCAGGCTGCGCTTGATGCCCCTGAACGGGCCGTTCGCGTCGAAGAAGTCGGGATCGTACGCCGGCCCGCCTTCCTTGTGCGGGCCGTTGTCGCTGGTGAAGATGACGAGCGTGCGCGCGTCGAGGCCGAGCTGTCGTACCTTCTCCAGCAGCTCGCCGACGCGCGCGTCCATGCGCGTGATCATCGCCGCCTGGCCCTTGAGGGGATCCGCCCAGTCCCTGGCCGCGTACGGGCCGTAGTCCGGCACCTCCTGGCCGTCGCCGAGGGCCCGCGCCCGTTCGTTGTTGGCGTGCGGCACGGTGAGCGCCAGTTCGAGGAAGAACGGCCGATCCTTGCTCCGCTCGATGAAGCGGCCCGCCTCGTCGAAGAACAGGTCGTTGGCGTACTGCACGCGCCGCGTCGCGTAGCCGGCGCCCGGCACGGAGCCCACCTGCGTCACGACGTTGGGCAGCGCGATCTTCCCGGTGTTCCGCCAGAGGAAGTCGGGGTAGTGGTTGTGCGCGTGCGTCTGGTTGACGACGCCGTAGAACTCGTCGAACCCGTGACGAGTCGGCTCGCCCTCGGAACCGATTTCGCCGAGGCCCCACTTGCCGATGAGCGCCGTGACGTAGCCGGCCTTCTGCAGGACGCGCGCGACGGTCACGTCGGCGGCGGTGAGCGTCTGGGCGTCGTAGCCCCCCGCGCCGGCGTTGCCGCGCACCCGCGTGTGCCCGAGGTGCCGGCCGGTCATGAGCACGCTGCGCGACGGCGCGCAGACGGTGGACCCGGCGTAGAACTGCGTGAACCGCACGCCCTCGGCCGCGATCCGATCGATGCTCGGCGTCTGGATGATCGCCTGCCCGTAGCTGCCGAGGTCGCCGTACCCGAGGTCGTCGGCGAGGATGAAGATGATGTTCGGTCTGGCGGCGGGCTGCGCCGCCGCCGCCGCCCCGGCGAGCGCAACCAGCCAGCACGCCAGCAGACTTTGTCTCATGTCACCGTCGATCGTCCTTTCTGGCCGCATGGCCCTGCGGGCTTGATGCCGCCGCGCGTTCTGGTGCGTCTCCCGTTCGCCGCCGAGTCCCAGGGGATTATGGACCGATTGGGCTGCCTGCGGCTGCGGTGAACTCCGGCACGGGACGGGCGGCCGGGAGTCCGGCGTTCCGCATCGGCACCACAGGCTGCTAGACTGAGCAGCGGCTGCGGGAGGTCCAGCGAGCGCGATGAGCGACCATGTCGACGGCAACCCCGGTGGGTCTGCGCGGGGCGGCGGCGCGGCGGCACTCAGACGGGTCACGCGAGTGCTCACGCACAGCGAGGAGTACCCGCTCGCCCAGGCGAGCCGGCTCGCCTCGCGCTTCCGTCTCGCGCATCCGGTGGAGGCGCTCGACTTCCCCGAAAAGGGGAACATCAACCAGCACACCTTCGTCGTCCTGGCCGGGACGCCGCAGCCGCGGGAGTATCTCCTGCAGCGCATCAACGAGCGGGTGTTCACGCGGCCCCGGTCCGTGATGCGCGCCATGATCGCGTCGATTGACGCGCAGCGGGCCTCGGTGGCCGCCGGGCGCCTCGCGCCCGGCGACGAGTGGGAGGCGATCACCCTCATCGACACGCACGACGGTCTGCCGTTCCTGGACGTCGAGAACCACAGGGGCTGCAGCTGCTGGCGCCTGATGGTCAAGATCCCCGAGTCCCGCACCTACAAGAGCCTCGGCGAGATCGCCGATCCCTCCGAGCGGCTGCGGGTGGCCGGAGAAGCGGGCCGCGGACTCGCGATCTACAGCGATTTCACCTGCCGCATGCGCACGGACGGCCTCGAGAACCCGCTGCCTGGCTACCGGGACACCCGCCTGTACTACAACCAGCTCCGCTCGGTCCTTGCCGGGTACCGGACGCCCGAAGAGGCTGCCGGGCTCCTCCCCGCCGACCCGACGGTCCGTCAGAGCACTGAGGAGCACTTCCTGGTGCACCTCTCCGAGGCCGAGTACCGCCGGCGCGTCGGCGACCCGGAGTTCAGGCCCTACATCGACCTTGTGCTGGCGGAAGAGGCGTTCGGTATCACGCTCCTCGAGGGGATGGAGTCGGCGCGGATCCGCCGCCTCGCCATCCACGGCGACACCAAGCTCGACAACTTTCTGTTCTCCACCCGCACGGGACGGGTCAAGGCGCTCGTCGATCTCGACACGATCATGCCGCACAGCTGGCTCGCCGACTGGGGCGACATGGTGCGGTCGCTCGTCAACGTCACCGGGGAGAAGGAGCGCGACCCCTCGCGGGTGCGCGTCGACATGGATGTGTTCCGCGCCGTGGCGCGGGGGTTCCTGTCGACGGCGACGGAAGTGACGCCTGCCGAAGTCGGCCTCATGGTCGACGCCGCCGGGATCATCGCTCTGGAACTGGGTCTCAGGTTCCTCACCGACTATCTGCGCGGCGACAGCTACTTCAAGCTCGGCCCCGCCGACGCCCCGGACCTCAACCGCACGCGGGCCATGGTGCAGCTCACGCTCTTCCTCAGGTTCCGCGAGTGCGCCGACGAATCGAGGCGGTTCATCGAAGCTCTGCGCGCGGAGAGGTGACCATGGCTGTCCGCGAGCTCAAGATCGGCGCGTCGGGTGTTCGCGGCGTGGTGGGCGACGCCCTGACGCCCGAGCTGATCGTGAACTTCACCTGCGCCTTCGGGACGTGGTGCGGCGCCGGTCCCGTTGTGATCGGGCGCGATACGCGCCGGTCGAGCACGGCCTTCCGCGCGGCGGTCGTCTCCGGACTCCTGTCGACGGGCTGCCGGGTGATCGACCTCGGCGTCGGTGCGAGCCCGCTGGTCTCGTTCGCGATCCGCGAGCTCGGGGCCTCAGGCGGGATTGCCGTCACGGGCAGCCACAACGACGCCGACTGGAACGCGCTCAAGTTCTTCGGGCCGGACGGCGCCCTCCTCAACGCGGCGAAGAACGAGGAACTGCTCGACATCTACCACGGCGCGGCCTTCGCGTTCGCGGCCTGGGACCGGTTGCAGCCGGTGGACACGGCGTCCGGCGTCGAGGACCGCTACCTCGCCCACCTCGCCAGCGCCATCGACGTCGACCCGATCCGCGCCCGCCGCTTCCGGGTCGCGGTCGACTTCAGCCACGGCGCCTGCGGCGCCGTCGCCTCCCGCTTCCTGGAGTCGCTGCACTGCACGCTGCTTCCCGTGAACGCGGAGCCCACGGGTGAATTCGCGCACCCGCCCGCGCCCACCGCTGCGAACATGCAGCAGGTCGCGGCGCTGGCCCGCTCCTTCGGCGCCGACCTGGGAGCGGCCCTCAACGTGGACGGCGACCGGGTCGGCTTCGTCACGGGTGAGGGCACCGCCCTCTCCGAGGAGTACTCCCTGCCCCTCGTGGCCATGCCCCGCCTGCGCCGCAGGCCCGGTCCGGTCGTGACGAGTTACTCGACGTCGGGCATGGTCGAGGCGCTCGCCCGCGCCCACGGCCAGCGCGTGATCCGAGGGCCGGTCGGCGAGAGCCAGATCGTGGACCTGGGGCTCGCCGAGGGAGCGGTGCTCGCGGGAGAGGGCAGCGGCGGCGTCGCGGTGATGCCGCTGGACGTGGCGTACGACGGACTGCTGGCCCTCGGCCTCGTCCTCGAGGAGATGGCGACGAGCGGCCGGAGCGTGGCCGAGCTGGCCGCGGGTCTCCCGAGCCTCTTCATGAGCAAGCGGGAGCTGCCGTGCCCGCCGAACCTGGTCTACAAGGTGATCGAGCGCTTCCGGCGCCACCACGCGGACGAGACGCCCGACTGCACCGACGGCGTGCGCCTCTCGCGGGACGACGAGTGGCTGCACGTGCGCGCCTCGGGCACCGAACCTCTCCTGCGCATCATCGCCGAGGCGCCGGAGCGGGCGCGGGCCGAGACTCTCGTCGACGAGGCCGCGGTCTTCGCCCGGCGGGCCGCCTCCGGGCACGAAGGGAGCTGAGGTCCATGCCGCAGCCCTTGTCGCTGAAGATCGGGCCATCGGGCGTACGCGGAGTCGTCGGCGAGTCCCTGACGCCGCAACTCGTCACGAGCTTCGCGGCCGCCTTCGGCACCTACTGCGGCACGGGCCCGATTCTCATCGGGACCGACACGCGGCCGTCCGGCGAGATGGTGAAGCAGGCCGCGATCGCGGGCCTGCTCAGCGTCGGCTGCACCCCCGTCGACGTGGGCATCGTTCCCGTCCCCGCGCTGATGTTTCACGTGCGCGCGGTCGGCGCCTTCGGTGCCATCTCCGTGAGCGGAAGTCACGGCTCGCCCGAGTGGAACGCGCTCCGGTTCATCGACGCCGAAGGGCTGGCCCTCCGGGTCAATCAGGCTGCCGAGCTGACCGACCTCTACCATCAGGGTGTGTACCCCCGGGTACGGGCCCTCGAGATGTCCGACGTCCGCTCCGACACGACGTCCACGGCCCGGCACCTCGATGCCGTCGCGCGGGCGGTCGATGTCGAGCGCATTCGCGGGCGGGCGTTCACGGTCGCCATCGACCCCAAGGGCGGCGCCGCATCCGTTCCCACGCGCCGGCTGCTCGAGTCCCTCGGCTGTCAGGTGATCGCCGTCGGCGCCGGTGCCGGGACGCCGTCCCTCGCGCACCCTCAGCCGGACGAGGCGGACCTGGAGGACCTGAGCGATCTCGTGCGCCGCTCGGAGGCGGACGTCGGCTTCGCCCAGGACGTGGACGGTGATCGACTGGCGATCGTCGATGAGCAGGGCGCGCCGCTCGGCGCGGATGCGGCCGTGGTCCTAGTCGTCCAGCGCTGGCTCGAGAGGAGGGCGGGGCCCGTCGTGGTCAACGTGGCGACGAGCCGCACGGTGGACGATGTCGCGGCCCGTTTCGGGTGCAAGGTGCACCGCTCCCGCGTCGGCGAAGCCAACGTGATCGAGGCGATGAAGGAGCACGGCGCCGAGGTGGGCGGCGAGGGCAACGGCGGGGCGATTGTTCTGCCCGTCAATCCCTGCCGGGACAGTTTCGTCGCGATGGCGGTCATTCTCGAGTCGATGGCCGTCTCGCATCGGCCGCTGAGCCCCTTGTACGCGCAGGTGCCGCACTACGCGATGGTCGAGGAGCGCCTCCTCTGCTCGGCGCGCGATGTCGCGCCCTCGCTGCGCTTCATCAGAAACAGCTTCCGCGGTGAACAGATCGACCTGACCGACGGCGTGAAGGTCATGTGGCCGGACCGCTGGCTCCTGGCCCGTCCTTCGGCCACCGAGCCCGTGATTCGCATTTCGGCCGAAGCTGCCACCGAGGCGGACGCGCGGGCGCTCGTGAACAGCGTTCTCGAGGCGCTCAGCCCCGGTACCTGAAGGGGTCGGGTCGGTTTACGCATCGCTGCCCTCGGCGGGCACGAAATCGTAATCGAGCGGGACCAGCCGGACCGTCTATTCCGGCGGCAGATCCTTGCGCGTCTCGACGGCGGCAATCATCTGCTGCCAGTAGCCGGCGAGGAACGGCGGGTGCTCGAGGCTGTCGCGGACGTACGACCTGTCCGCACGCGCCAGGTCGAGGACCGCGGTGATCATCTCCTCTTGGTAGAAGCCCGCCTCGGCGAGCGGAATCCCGTTCGGCTCGCGGATGAACGACGATCCGCTGGACGTCTGTTTCCCGTCGGGCGCCTCGCCGACGGTGTTGGCCACGCAATGGAAGATCTTCGAGTTGGGCCCGGCAGGCTGCTGGGCTCGGCCGGAGGTGCGCTTCCAGCAGACCGCCTCAATTTCGTCGGTGCTGTTCGACGGGTGGAACAGGATCTGCGCCCCTGCCATCGCCGGGAGGCGGTACAGCTCCGGGTGCCGCCCGTCCCGGCAGATGACCAGCGTGCATCGCACGCCATCAATTTCGAACAGCGACAGCTTGTTGCCGCCCCGGCAGTATCGCTGCTCGTCGCGGCCGGCCATATGGACCTTGGCGTACTCGTGGACGATGACGCCCCGGGGGTCGACGACGTGAGCGAGGTTCAGGAACCGGTCGTGCGTCTTCTTGACGGTGCCGACGATGACCCAGATGTCATGCTCGCGTGCCGCGCCCCGGACCGCATCGAGCCCGGCCGACACCTCGGCCGGGTCGAGGCCAATCGCATAGGGAAAGTAATAGCTGGTGAGCGACGCTTCCGGGAACAGCACCACCCGGCTGCCCGCGTCCGCCGCGGCCGCCACGAAGTGCAGCGTCCGCTGGAGGTTGAACGGCAGGGGCTTCGCCCAGTGCAACTGGACGCACGACACCTGCAGGGTCGCGGGGACAGGTGCGGTCGGTTCTGAGGCATCGTTCG
This sequence comes from uncultured Acidobacteriota bacterium, assembly GCA_963809475.1. GTDB lineage: Bacteria > Acidobacteriota > Vicinamibacteria > Vicinamibacterales > JAKQTR01 > JAKQTR01. Next base: position 468,171 of record CAWEJS010000001.1, on the reverse strand, counting down.
TCGGCATTGTCCCCTCCACAATCCGGGAGGACCATCCTAGCACTGCCCTGGCGCGCCCCTGCGAACTCAACCGCCGGTCACCTCACAATCCTGACGTGCGCCCTCCGCCGCTGGAGGCCAGCCGGTCCTCGGCCCCAGCGCGGGCTGCGCAGCCGCGCACGCGACAGCGAGAAAAAGCAGCGCGGGCCACCAAGCGGCGCTATCCTAGACTGCGACGCCAGAAATGGTCTTCGGTTGGGGATCGTCTCGAGCGCACCGGGCGCTGCACACCGCGGGCAGCCGACCCGCGGTGGCGGGAGCCGTCGCCTTTTGCGCGATGGCCGGTTTGCTGACAGGGTGCAGCAAGAGCGCTGGATCGCCGACGCAGCCGTCCTCCGCGTCCAAGGAAGCCGTGTTCTACACGGCGCTGGGTGCGAGCGACGCCGTCGGCGTTGGCGCCACCGTGCCGTGTGTGCTCTTTGCGCCTTGTCCGGACGGCACGGGCTACGTTCCGGTCATCTCGCGACGGCTGGGAGAGGCGAAGACGGTGACCACGACGAACCTGGGCATCCCGGCCGCCGTGTTGAGCCCCGAGATCCAGGAACTCGGCACTCGCTACGGGCGGGTCATTCCGGCGAACTTCATCCAGGCCGAACTGCCGCTCGTGCCCGCCAACACGACGCTGGTGACCGTGTTCGCAGGCGGCAACGACACCAACGCGATTGGAGCGGCCGTCGACGGCGGGGCGGCCGGGACGGCCGATGTCGGCGTCTACATCGACGGGCAGGTCGCCCAGTTCCGGACGAGCCTCGACACGCTCGTTCGCGGCATCCGCCAGCGGGCGGCCGGCACCAGGATTGTCGTCGCGAACCTGCCGAACTTCGCCGGACTGCCGTTCAGCCAGTCCTACTCGCTCCTGCGCCGCCAGGTCCTGCAGCGCATCTCGGTTGGCCTCTCGCGCGAGGCCATCAACGCGCTCACTGCACAAAACGTCTCGGTGGTCGACCTGCTCTGCGACGCGCGCGCGTACGACGCCGGTAACTACTCCTCGGACGGCTTCCATCCGAACGACCGCGGGTACGCGTTCATCGCCGAAGCGTTCCTGGCCGCGATCCAATCGACGTCGGCGAGTCAACCGCCGGCGGCCTGTGCCCAGACGGCGATCGTGCCGCCGCTCTGAGGAACCGCCCGGCCGCAGGTCAGACGGCCTTGGGCACCGTGAACGGCGCCCGGTATGCCCGCGTCAGGAACGTGTTGGCTTCGTCGTCGTGCTTGACGAGCTCGGTTGCCGGATCGATCTCCAGAACCCGGTTGACCCGGGCGCCCGTGAGGGCGTAGTGCGAGAGCGCTGAAGACCAGTGCCCTTCGAGCGGCGGCGCGTTGACGGTGCCGGCGTTGCGGCTGCGGATGCACTCGATGAAGTTCCGGTAGTGGTTCAGGTCCGTGCCGTCTTCTTTCTCCCCGACCAGCTTGTTCCCGCGGCCTTCGTACATCTTGTAGCCGTCGTAGTTCGGGAAGGTCATCCAGCCCTTCTCCCCGTAGAAGATGACCCCGAACGAGGTGCCGCCGGCCTCGTCGTTCGTGCACCAGGGGCGCACTTCGAGGGTCATCATCTTGTCCTTGCCGTCCTTGCCGCGGAACATATACGACGTGGACGACACGTCGAAGATCTGCTTGGCATCGTCCCAGAGCAGCAGGCCGCCCATGGATGTCACGCGGTACGGCAGGCCGACGCCGAGCCCCCAGCGGGCCGCGTCCAGCTGGTGCACGCCCTGGTTGCCGATGTCGCCGTTGCCGTAGGCCCAGTGCCAATGCCAGTTGTAGTGGACGAACAGGCCCTCGTCCTTGGCGTTGAGCATGAAGGGCTCTTCCTGTGCGGGGCCCTGCCAGACGTTCCAGTCGAGCTCCTTGGGCGGCTGTCCGGCGTGCGCTTTGCCGATGTCGGGGCGCCACTTGTAGCACACGCAGCGGGCCATGTAGACCTTGCCGATGGCGCCGTCGTGCAGCAGCTTGATGCCTTCCTGGAACCCGGGGTTGCTGCGGAGCTGCGTGCCGTACTGGACGATCCGCTTGTACTTCCCGGCCGCTTCGACGAGCCGCTGGCCTTCGAAGATGTTGTGCGTCATCGGCTTCTCGACGTACACGTCCTTGCCGGCCTGGCAGGCCCAGATCGTGGCCAGCGCGTGCCAGTGGTTGGGCGTGGCGATCGAGATCGCGTCGATGCTCTTGTCGTCGAGGACCCGCCGGATGTCCTGCTCGACCTTCGGTGCGGGTTTGCCCTGGTCGGTGAAGAACGTCTTGGTGCGCGGCGCGAACAGGCGGGAATCGGGATCGCACAGCGTGGCAACCTCGACATCGGCGAGCGCGCCGTAGCCTTTCAGGTGCGACTGACCCCGCCCGTTGAGGCCCATCTGGGCGACACGGACGCGATCGTTGGCGCCGGCCCAGGCGGTTCTGGATGTGCCGAGCAGGACCGTCGCCGCAGCGGCGGTCTTCACGAAATCCCTGCGGGTTACCTGTTCCATGACTCCCGTCCTTTCCAATAGTCCTGGCATACGCGCCAATCCGGCCGAACACGTGCGTCGTTGACCGCCGGCGTCCCTGCCCTCCGCTAGACCTGCTCGGGGACGACGAACGGCGGCCGGTAGTCGTCTCGGAGGAGCCGGTTGGCCCAGGCGCCGATGTCGTACTCCGAGCGACTCGCGAACCGCTCTTCTTCCGGCAGGATGTCCAGGACAGGCCCCAGGGTCGACGCGATCCGGGCCGGATCGACGCCGTTGGCCGCCAGGTGGCTGGCGAAGCGATCCACGGTCTCCGCCACGTCGGCTCGTGATCCCGCCTGCGCCTTCAGCTCGGGCGTGGGGACCTGCGTCCCCAGACGGTACGAGACGTTGGCGAGGTGACACAGCGCCGAGGAGCAGTGGCCCCCTTCAATCGGCGCCCGCAGGTCCTGCGGCTTCCGGCTTCGGACCGCCGCGATGAAGTTCTCCACGTGTGCGCCGCCTCCGGAACTCGGAAGCCCTCTGACCCGCTTTCCGGCCGAATCGTAGATCGCGCCGCCTCCGGCGCCGCCCGCAAAGTAGCCGTGCTCACACTCGATGACGATCCCGATCCGCACGCCGCGGTACTGATCCATGTAGTTGGCGCCCGCCTGCTGCGGAAGCCCCCGGACCTCGAAGATGATCGGCGCCGACGGGTAGTCGAAGACCGCGATTTGAGTGTTGGGGGTTTCCGCGTCGTCGACGTAGCCGTACCGTCCGCCGATGCTGAACACGCGGCGCGGCAGTGTCTCCTCGCCGAGCATCCACCGGCACATGTCCACTTCGTGGATGCCCTGGTTGCCGATGTCGCCGTTGCCGGTCGGCCAGACCCAGTGCCAGTCGTAGTGCAGCTCCCTCCGCCGCAGGGGCTCGAGCGGCGCGGGCCCGCAGAACAGGTCGTAGTGCACGCCGGCCGGGATGGGTTGCGGGCCGTCGACCTTGCCGATGGTCTCGCGGCGCTTGTAGCAGAAGCCTCGGGCGCGCAGGATCTTCCCGAGTTGGCCGCTGCGCAGGAAGGCGGCCATCTCGATGAGTGCCTCGTCGGACCGCGACTGGGTGCCTGCCTGGACGATCCGGCCGTACTTGGCCGCCGCCTCGACGACCTTGCGGCCCTCCCAGACATTGTGGGAGATGGGCTTCTCGACGTAGACGTCCTTGCCCGCCTGGCAGGCCCAGACGGCTATCAGCGAGTGCCAGTGGTTGGGCGTGGCGATGGAAATCGCGTCCACGTCCTGGCGTTCCAGCAACCGGCGGACGTCCACGTCTCTGGTCACCTGGATGCCCTCGGAGGCGAGTTCCCCGGCACGCTGGCCCAGGATCGTCTCGTCGACATCACAGAGCGCGACCAGGCGCACGCCCGGGACCGCCTTGAACATCTCGATGTGGTGGCGGCCCTTGCTTCTCACGCCGACCACCGCCATCCGGACGGCGTCGTTGGCCCCGATCGGGCCGGCCCAGGCAGGCCTGGCGAGGGCACCGTAGACCGAGAGACCGCCGGCAGCGGTCTTCATCAGGAAGTCGCGACGGGTGACCATGTGCCTCACATCTGCTCCTCGTTCACGGACCCGCCAATCGTACCGCCGAACGGGCTCGGCGGTAAGCTCGCCCATCCGCGTGGCGTCGAAGACGACATGCCTGGTCGCATCGCGGTGCCCCCGCCGCTGCGCAAGTGACAAGTCTTGCCTTGCGGCCGGAGTGGAGAGCAGAATCCTGCCATGTAATGTCCTCGCAAGCCAACCCGCAGGAGAAGTCGATCATGCCGCGTAACCGCAAGCATCCCTCACCCGTCCCCCGGCGGGACTTCCTCAAGATGTCCGCGGCCACCGTCGGCGCCATCGGTACGTCCAGCGTGGTTCCGGCGGTAGAGGCCGCGGGCCGGCAGTCCGCTGCGGGACCTGCCGCCGGGGGGCGGTCGACGACCTCGCCCCGGCCGGGCGGTACGTCCAGGTACAACGGCGTGTACGCCGGCGAGCGGCTGAACCGGGTCGCCTTTCCGATGGGCGGCCTGGGCGCGGGCATGATCTGCCTCGAAGGCACCGGCGCCCTGTCGCACGTGTCCCTGCGCCACAGGCCGGAGGTGTTCAACGAACCGCTGACGTTCGCCGCGCTCTGCGTGAAGGGCAGGACAAACACCGCGCGGGTACTGGAAGGGCCGGTGCCGAACTGGAAGAAGTTCGGCGCGCCGGGCACGGGCAATGGCGCCTCCGGCACGTCGTTCGGACTGCCGCGGTTTCGCCGGGCGACGTTTCGCGCGCGCTTTCCTTTCGGCGCCGTCATGCTCGCGGATCCGGATGTGCCGCTCAAGGTCCTCATTACCGGCTGGAGCCCGTTCGAGCCCGGTGACGCGGACGACTCCAGTCTGCCCGTCGCGGCCCTCGAGTATCGCTTCAGTAATCCGACCGGCCGCCCGATCGAGGCGGTGTTCTCCTGGAGCGCGAAGAACTTCATGGCCATCGGTGAGAATCCGCAGGGGGTGACATCCACGCCCGGCGGCTTCGTCCTGTCCGGTGCGGGCGCAAAGGACCGCGACTGGGAGGACGGCGCGTTCTCCGCCGCCGTCAGCGATTCGGCGGTCCACGTCAATCACGCCTGGTTCCGCGGCGGCTGGTGGGATCCGCTGACGATCGCGTGGAACGACGTCGCCCAGGGCGCCTGCCATGACCGCCCGCCGATCGACGATGGGGAGCCGTCGCCCGGGGCGACGCTCTCTGTGCCGTTCACGGTCGCCCCGCTGGCGTCCAAGACCATCGTATTGCGGCTCGCCTGGTTCGTGGGCCAGACGAACCTGCGTCTCGGAAAGGACCTGGAGGCCGGGCCGGGCGTCGAATCGGTGCCGGGCACCTACAAGCCATGGTATGCGGGACGGTTCACCGGGATTGACGCTGTCAGCGCGTACTGGCGGGATTACTACGACGACCTGCGCGCCAGAACGCAACGGTTCAGCGACTGCTTCTACGACACCACGCTGCCCCCGGAAGCGATTGAAGCGGTGGCCGCGAACCTCACGATCCTGAAGTCGCCGACGGTAATGCGCCAGGCTGACGGCCGGCTGTGGGCGTGGGAAGGCTGCAGCGACAACTCGGGTTGCTGCCACGGCTCGTGCACGCACGTCTGGAACTACGCGCAGTCCATTCCGCACCTCTTCCCGTCGCTCGAACGCACGTTGCGGGAAACGGAGTTCGGCCCCTCGCAGGACGTACGCGGGCACCAGCAGTTCCGGAGCGCGCTGCCCATCCGCCCCGTTGCGCACGACTTCCACGCCGCGGCCGACGGCCAGCTCGGCGGCATCATGAAGGTGTTTCGCGAGTGGCGCGTCAGCGGCGACACGGCGTGGCTGAAGACCCTCTGGCCCAAGGTCAGGACCAGCCTCAGCTACTGCATCGACCTGTGGGACCCCGAGCGCAAGGGGTGGGTCGAGGAGCCCCATCACAACACCTACGACATCGAGTTCTGGGGCCCGGACGGCATGTGCACGAGCTTCTACCTGGGCGCGCTCAAGGCCGCGGTCGCGATGGGCGCCGCCCTCGGCGACGATGTGGCCGAGTATGCGGCGCTGCTGGAAAAGGGGACGCAGCGCACCGAGGCCGAGTTGTTCGACGGCGAGTTCTTCATCCAGAAGATCCAGTGGTCGGGCCTGCGCGCCAAGGACCCGACCCAGGTCCAGAGCTTCGGCGGCAGCTACTCGCCCGAGGCGCTGGACGTGATGAAGCGCGAGGGGCCGAAATACCAGTACGGCAGCGGCTGTCTGTCGGACGGGGTACTCGGCTCCTGGCTTGCGCTGGTGTGCGGCGTCGGCGAGGTGCTCGACGCGGCCAAGGTCACCAGCCACCTTCAGGCCGTCCACCGGCACAACCTCGAGCGCGACCTCTCTGCCCATGCGAATCCGCAGCGGCCGAGCTTCGCGTGCGGCGCCGAGGGCGGACTGCTGCTCTGCTCGTGGCCCAAAGGCGGCAAGCTCTCGCTGCCCTTCGTCTACTCCGACGAGGTCTGGACCGGGATCGAGTACCAGGTCGCCTCGCATCTGATACTCATGGGCCGCGTCACGGAAGGCCTGGACATCGTCCGCGCGTGCCGCGATCGCTACGACGGCCGCGTGCGCAATCCCTTCAACGAGTATGAGTGCGGCCACTGGTACGCGCGGGCCATGTCGAGCTACGCTCTGCTTCAGAGCCTGAGCGGCGCGCGGTACGACGCGGTGGAGAGGGTGCTGTATCTCGATCCGCCGGCGACCGGGGATTTCCGTTGTTTTCTCGCCACGGCCACCGGCTACGGCACGGTGGGCGTGAAGGGAGGCCAGCCGTTCGTCGACGTCAGGTCGGGCGCGATCGACGTCCGCGAGATCAGGCGGCTGGCGCGGGTGTAGCCGCGCCGGCACGGGCCCGGATCCCGCTCCGGATGCGGTGTGGTCGGATCCGACCGAAGAGGAGTCTGCTCATGAGCAACTCGACGTCTCGTCGCAAGTTCCTGCGCTCGGCGGTCGGCGCCGCTGCGGCAGCGGCTGCCGTGACCGCCCCCCTGGACAAGATCGCCGCGGAGGAAAAGACGGCGGCCGCCGTCAACAAGCGCGATGCCTTGCTCGCGCTGCTCGAGCGGGACGGGCGACAGCCGTACATTCCTGCCGCCTTCTTCATCCACTTCGATCCGGCGTTCCATTTCGGCCCCGCTGCGGTGAAGAAGCACCTCGAGTACTTCCGCCATACGAACATGGACCTCGTGAAGATCCAGTACGAGCGGACGTTCCCGCCGGTTCCTGCCATCAGGCGGCCGGCGGACTGGGCGACCATGCCCTCGTATCCGCTCGAGTTCTACGATCCGGTCCTGTCGGCCGTGCAGGGCCTGGTGAAGGCGGCGAAGCACGAGGCGCTGGTCCTCATGACGCTCTACTCGCCGTTCATGTGCGCCGGCCACACGGCCAGCTTCGCGCTCCTCACGGCGCACCTCGAGGAGAACCCCGACGCGGTGCGAAAGGGGCTCGACGCGATCACCGAGAGCCTCATGCGTTTCGTCAAGGAGTGCGTGCGGCTGGGCGTCGACGGCTTCTATGCGTCAACGCAAGGGGGAGAGGCGGGCAGGTTCCGCGATCCCGGCACCTTCACCAGGCACGTGAAACCGTTCGACCTGGTGCTGATGGACGAGATGAAGCGCTCGTGCCTGTTCAACATCCTGCACGTTTGCGACTACAACGGGCCGTATACGGACCTGGCGCCGTTCGTCGATTACCCGGGCCACGTGGTGAACTGCAACCCGCAACTCAAGGGCAGCAGGCTGCCCTGGGCCGAGGTCGCGCGCATCTTCGGCCGGCCGTGCATGGGCGGCATGGACCGTCATGGCCGGTTCTGGTCGGGCGGGCAGGCGGAGATCGGCCGCGCGGTGACCGACGCGTTGAACGAGGCGTCCCGCCCGTTCATGCTCGGCGCCGACTGCACGCTTTCGAGCGACGTACCGTGGGACAACATCCGCGTGGCGATCGACGCCGCGCACGCGCACAAGGTGTGAGACTGGCTTGCCTGGCCGAAGCTCGCCGAGGAAGGTGTCAGAGCGTCGTCTGGCCGCATGAAACGGTTCGATCCCTGCTGCGGCCAGACACGCGCTATCGAGGCCTACTGCGTGACCGTCAAGGTCCCGGTCATGGTGAAGCCATGGATCGCACAGTGGTAGGGAAAGCTCCCTGCGGTATTCATGGCAATCGCGGAGCTCGTCGCACCGGCGGCGATATTGCCCGTGTCGAAGCCCCCCGCGTCTGCAGTCGCGGTGTGGATCAACGAGTCGGCGTTGCGCCACGCCACCGTCTGGCCGACCTTCACCGTCACCGGGTTCGGCGAGTACGAGTTGCTGCCGTTCATGCCGACGATGGTGATTGTGACGTCCGCCGCCGTCACGGGCCCTTGAGTCGGCGCGGGGCTCGTCGGGGTCGGCGCCGCCGGACTGCCGTAGCTGCTGCCCATGCCGCCGCCGCCACAGCCTGCCGCCGTCGCCGCAATGAGAAGTACGCCGCCGATCGTGAGCGTCAATCGCGAGTTCATGATCTATCCTCCTGGGACCGGTTCGGCCCCTCCTTTCCATACCCGACGTACGCCAGTGCAAGTTCGATACCGACGTCCGGAGCGCCAACATCACGATATTCGGGCGATCGCACCGGTGAGCGCTTACCTGCGACGTAAGCATCTACGGCGCCCGTAAGCCGGCATCACGCCGGCGGCCCGGATACACAGCGGATCTCGACCGCGGACAGGCCAAGAACCGCGGGATCATGCGGCGCCCTCCAGGGGCACGCGCCTTGCAGTCGTGTCGGACAGCGTGTCCAGTGGCAGGATCGACAACCGAGGTGAGTCATGTTGCACGGTTCACGGTGGCGCTTCCCGATCGCGGCGTGTCTGTTCGCCCAGGCCGCGGCGTCGGCCGGCAGCAGCCCGACGGTGATGACCGTCGATGCTGCGGACAGTCAGGTCCTGATTCAGGTCGGGAAAGCCGGTTTGTTCGGCTTTGCCGGACACGCGCACGAGGTGGCCGCGGCGGACGTCCATGGCCAGGTGGTGTTCGATCCGGTGGACCTGTCGCGCGCCAGTGTCTCGCTCGAATTCGCAGCGGCCGCCCTGCGCGTGACCGGCAGGAACGAACCGCCCGCGGACGTGGGCGAGGTTCAGCGGGTGATGCTGGGCGGCCGGGTGCTGGACGTCGAACGATTCCCGACGATTGGCTACCGGTCGCGGCGGGTCTCGGTGTCGGCGCGGACCGCCGCCGCCGCGGACCTCCTGATCGAGGGCGATCTGACATTGCACGGCACGACGCGCCCGTTGGCCGTCCGCGCCACCGCAACCATCGACGCTGGGGGCCGCCTCACGGCTCGCGGGTCATGCTCGCTGAAGCAGTCCGAGTTCGGCATGGTGCCCGTGACCGCGGGAGGTGGCACGGTGCGTGTCAGAGACGAGATCGACATTCAGTTCGTGCTGAGAGCGAGGACTTCAAGTGACACCGGAACTGCTCGGTAACGTGCGACGTCGTGTCGGGGTCTCGAGGACGGTGGTCTGCCTGGCCGCTTGCGCCGCGTGTCTCGTCGGCATCCCGTCGCCCTCAGCCGCCCAGATGGTCATGAACAGCGTCGACCACCTTTCCTTCGACCGGCCGGAATCGTGGGCGCTCAAGCACTTCGCGTCGGCCTCTCTGCTCAGCGGCCTCGAGACGCCCCGCACCCGGAAGCCGGGCGCCGTGTCACTCGGACTGGAAGTCGGATGGCTGCCTCCGCTCAGCGACGCGCAGCAGCTCGTCGGATACGACGGAACGGAGGCACAGGATCTCAACAAGGCGCCGATGTTCCTGAGGCCCCGTGTCACCATCGCGCTGCCGGCCCGCCTGTCGCTCATCGTCGCGGTGGTGCCTCCCGTCCGGATGTTCGGGATCACGCCGGCGCTGCTGGCGATCGCAATCGAGCGGCCAGTCTACGAAACAACCTCGTGGGCTGTGGGCCTGCGCGGCTACGGGCAGGTCGGCCGGGTGAAGGGGTCTTACACGTGCCCGGAGACGATCCTGGCGTTCGAGCCGGGCTCCCCCGGCAACATCGACGGCTGCCAGGCGGCGTCATCAGACACAGCGGTCTTGCGCTATGCGGGCGGGGAAGCCAGCATCGCGTATCGGCCGGGCGTCCCGCACAGGCTCTCACCGCATGCCGCGGTCGGGCTCACCTATATGAACGTGGCGTTCCAGGTCGACGCGCTGACCTTCGACATGATCGATCACACCAGGTACACCTCGCACGGCGTGACAGCGTCCGCCAGCGGCGGGATCAGCTACCCGCTGACGACCCGGCTGTCTCTGAGCGTGGATGCCTTCTATTCCCCGCTCTCGGTCAGGCGAGGCCCGGGTGCGCCGGCGCGGAACGACGGCCTTTTCAACCTCCGCGCGCTCGCGACGTATCGGTTGCGCTAGCCGGCGGGCGGGCACCGTGCCCGAACCGCTCTCCGGCCGGGCAGCGAATGTGCATAGAATGGAGTCGGCACTCAAGAATGTGTGCGAGTATCTCGCGGCGGATCGCCGTTGCAACGTTCGTTGCCTGCGTCGGGCCACTCCAGCCACCCCTGGCTGACGCTCAGCATTGGCCGAGCGAGCCGGTAGCCCTTGCCGGCGGCCGCCTCCTTCTGGCAGGCGACGCGTCGGCGACCTATGGCAGCGATGACCCGGGCTGGTTCACGTACACGGACTATGAGACCAGTGCGCTTCGACGGATCCGCGCCGGCCTGACCGTCGAGCTCCGCGTGTCGCGGCGATTGACCTTCCTGACGGAGATCCGGGCCGAAACAGGAACCGGCGTCAGGCCGTATGCGTGGTACATGCGCCTGACACCGTTTGACAGCGGCCTCGTTGACATCCAGGCCGGGCGGATCCCGCCCGTGTTCGGAACATACGCGCGGCGAAGCTATCCGCAAGACAATCCGCTCATCGGCGATCCGCTCGGGTACCAGTACCTGACGTCGCTGCGCCCGGACGCCGTGCCGGCGACGGCCGACGACCTGCTGCGGATGCGCGGCCGGGGATGGCGGGCTTCCTACCCGGTGGGCGATGCGTACGCGGGAGCCGGCGTGCCGATGATTGCGGCTGGCCGGTGGGACACAGGAATCGAGGTTCGCGTGGGGCGGCCGACGCTGGAAGGCGCGGTGGCGCTGACCGTGGGATCGCTGTCGTCCCCGCTGGTGAAGAACGACAACGGAGGCGGCCAGGTGGCCGGCCACCTGGGCTGGCGGCCCGTTCCCGCGTTCGCCATCGGCGTGTCCGCCGCTCGGGGCGCGTTCGTCAGTGACGTGGTCCGCGCAGCGCGTCCCGGCATTCCGGACCGGCCCTACAATCAGCAAGCCGTCGGGATCGATGCCGAGACGTCGTGGGGCCGCTGGCTGCTTCGCGGCGAGTTCGTGGCGAGTTCGTGGGCGCTGCCGGCCCTGGACGAGCCGCGCATCATCGACCCGCTCGGATCCCGGGCCTGGTATCTCGAAACCAAGGTACGCCTGCGCCCGGGTTTCTACGTCGCGGCCCGGGGTGATCGCATGACCTTCTCGGCCCTTCGCGGCTCTGCCGGCTTCCGCACGTGGGACGCGAATGTGTCCCGAGTCGAGCTTGGCGTGGGATACACAATCAGGCGGGGCCTGCTCGTGAAGGCCTCCGTCATGGACAACTGGCGCGACGGCGGCGGCGTCCGCCGAAGTCGCCTGGCGGCCGTCCAGGCGCTCCTCTGGTTCTGACGCCGATGAAAAGCCACAGCGTCAGTCCGCGTGCCGTCGCCATCCTCGCGATCGTCATGCTCGCCCTCGCGGCGGCGGCCCGCCAGGGAGTCGTCGCGTCGGGCGCCAACGGCACGATCCGCGGCGTCGTCGACATACGCCGCAGCCAACTTGCCACCGAAGCCAGGCCGGCGTCCGCCGCGCTGGGCGCGCCGCCTCGCCGGCCGGCCGAGCTCCGGCCGGCCGTCGTCTACCTGGACACCGCGCCTCGCGGCGCGTTCGAACTCGACGAGTCCGCGCGCGCCACGATGAATCAGCGGGACCAGACGTTCGTGCCGCACGTGCTGGCGATCGCGGTCGGCACGACGGTGGACTTCCCGAACCGCGATATCACGTTCCACAACGTGTTCTCGCTGTCGAAGACCAAGGCCTTCGACCTGGGCCGCTACTCGCGCGGCAAGTCGAAGTCCGTGCGGTTCGACCGCCCCGGCGTCGTGCAGGTGTTCTGCGACATCCATTCGCACATGAGCGCCTACATCCTCGTGTTCGCCCACCGGTTCTTCGCGGTGACCGATGTGTCCGGACGCTACACGTTCACCGGCATCCCGCCGGGTTCGTACACCCTCGCTGTCTGGTATGAAGGCGAGGTCCGCGAGAGGCGCACGGTGGTCGTACCGGACGACGGCGTCGTCGAGAGCGCGTTTGTGATTCGGTGAGGGGATCCGTGACCATGCGGCTGGCCTCGCTCACGAACCGGATCTTCCTCGCAGCCGCGCTGCTGGTGGTGCTGGCGGTTGGCGTCACGGCGGTGTTCGTCAATTCGCGGGTGACCGCCGAAGCCGAGGCGGAGCTGCAGCGCGGGCTGCTGGAATCCGGCGCTGTCGTTGGACGCCAGGGTGCGGCGCTCGTCGAGACCTTCGCGGTGTTGGCGCGCCTGATGGCCGATCTGCCGAAGCTCAAGGCAGCCGTGGCCACCGGCGACCCTCCCACCGTTCAACCCCTTGTCGCCGACTATCAGCAAATGCTCGCCGGCTCGAGCCTCGTGGTGGTGACCGGCCGGGACGGTCGGGTGCTGGCATCAGCCGGCCCGGCCGCGCTGGATCCGGCGCTGGGCGAGGCCCTGCCGTCCGTGCGGGCCGCGCTGGCAGGCTCTCCGGCCTCGTCGTTTCGCCGCCACCCCGCGGGCATCCTCGAGGTGCTGTCTGTGCCGATCACGGTGGGTGGGGAACCCGCGAGCCTGGCAGGCACACTCAGCGTCGGGTTCCTGCTCGACGATGCGGCGGCGTCCGACCTCAAGCAACTGACAGGGAGCGAGATCGCGTTTGGCCTCGATGGACGGATCGTGGCCGCGACGCTCCCGGAACCGCTCTGGCCGCTCCTGGACAACGCACGGCGGCCCGACCGGATGTCGCGGGTGACGTCCGGCCCGGATGAGTACGTGTTGTTGTCGGGACCGCTCGTGCCGATGTCGGTCGCCGGGGCAAGGAGCCACGCGCCAGCGGTCGTGGGCGGATCGCCCTTTGTCGTCGTCGTGCGGTCACGGACCGAGCAACTGCGGTTCCTCGGTCCGATTCAGACCGGCATTGCCGTGACCGTGATCATCACGATGCTGCTCGCCACGGTGTTGAGCTACGCCGTCGCGCGGACCGTGACCAGTCCGCTCGCTGCCATCACCAGCGTGATGCGCGAGGTCGCCGCGACCGGGGACTTGACGCGCAAGATCCCGTTGCGCTCGCGGTCCTGGCAGGACGAGGACGCGCGTCTCCTGGCGTCGACGTTCAACACCCTGACCGACTCGATCGCCCGGACCGAGGGGGAGCGGTTGCGCCTCTCGAGTGCCGTGGAGCAGACCGCCGACACGGTCTTCATCACGAATCGCGAGGGCGTGATCGAGTACGTCAACCCCGCCTTCGAGACGACCACGGGCTTCTCCCGCGAAGAGGCAATCGGCCAGACCCCGCGCATCCTGAAATCGGGACAGGCCGGTCCGCAGTATTACGCGGAACTGTGGAGCACCATCCTGGCCGGGTCGACCTTCCGATCCAACACCCTCAATCGCAAGAAGAGCGGCGAACTCTACCACGCCGAGCAGACGATCACGCCGGTGAAAGCGTCGGACGGACATATCATCCACTTCGTGGCGGTCGTCAAGGACATGACGGACCGGTTCAAACGCCAGGCGCAGGACATCGAGATGCAGTACGCGTCTCAGATCCAGCAGAAGCTCTACCCCGCAGCCGCGCCGCATGTGGAGGGGTATGACATCGCTGGTGCGGTGTTCCCGGCCCAGGCCACCTGCGGAGACTATTTCGACTACGTGCCGCTGGCCGATCACGGCCTGGACCTGGTGATCGGCGACGTGTGCGGGCACGGGCTCGGGCCGGCGCTGATCATGGCGGCGACGCGTTCGTACCTGCGGTTCCTCTCGAAATCGTGTTCCAGCCCGGGGCAGACCTTCGCGATCATCAACGACGCGCTCTTTGCCGACCTGGAATCCAACCACTATGTGGCGATGGTGTTGGTCAGGCTCGATGCCCGCTCGAACCGCTTCAGCTGTGTGAATGCGGGCCACGTGTCCGGCTACCACCTTGATCGGGAGGGCGGGATGAAGACCGCCCTGAGCAGCACCGGCGTACCGCTGGGGATGTTCCCGAGCCAGGAGTACGGGTGCTACGAAGACCTCGCGCTCGAGCCGGGAGACCTCGTGGTCCTGTTCACCGACGGGATCTCCGAGGCTGAGGACAGCACCGGCGGCGTCTTCGGAGCAGAGAACGCGTTGCGCGTGATCCGAGCGCACCGCCACGAACCCGCCGAGCAACTCGTGCAGCGCCTCTGTCGAACCGTGCACGACTTCGTCGGCGCCGCCCCACAACAGGACGACATCACCGTGGTGGTGTGCAAGCGTGGCTCACCCGCGTGAGTCCCGGGCCGGCGTCCCGCCGGGGTCTGTACACCCTCGCCGTGTGGCATGAAGGCGCGGTCCGCGAGACGCGCATCGTGGCCGTGCCGGACGACGGCGTAGTCGACAGATGGTGTGGCATCCGGTGAGAACCGCGACCATGCTGCTGGCATCGCTCACGAACCGGATCTTCCTCGCGGCGGCGCTGCTCGTCGTGCTCGCCACGGGGTTCACGGCGTTCTTCGTGAGCTCGCGCGTCACCGCGCAGGCCGAGTCGGACCTCCAGCGCGGGCTCGTGGAGTCGGGCGCCGTCGTCGGGCGCCAGGGGGAAGCGCTGGTCGAGACCATCTCGATGCTTGCCCGGTTGATCGCCGACCTGCCGAAGCTCAAGGCCGCCGTCGCGACCGGCGATCCGCCCACGGTCCAGCCGCTGGCGGCCGATTACCAGCAGATGCTCGCTCGATCGAGCCTGGTGGTGGTCACCGATCGTGACGCCCGCGTGCTGGCGATGGCCGGCCCCCTCGTCCTGGACCCGGGGGTCTCGTCCACGCTACCGTCAATTCGAGCCGCGTTGCGCGGCACGACGGCCTCGTCCTTCCGGGCCCACCCGGACGGCCTCCTCCAGGTGCTGAGCGTGCCGATCACGATCGGGGGCGATCCTGCGGGCATCGCCGGCACCCTCAGCGTCGGGTTCCTGCTCGACGGGGCGGTCGCGGCCGACTTCAAGCAGTTGACGGGCAGCGACGTGTCCTTCGGCCTTGACGGCCGAACCCGGGCGTCCACGCTCCAGCGGCCCACGTGGGCGGCCTTCGACGCTGCGGGCGTGCCGGGGCGCATGGCCCGGGTGTCGGCGGGAGAGGACGACTACGTGCTCCTGTCGGCACCATTCATGAGGGCTCCGGGTGCCCGGGCGGGAGGGCGCGATCCCGTTGCGGTCGAGGGCTCGCCCTTCGTCATGGTCGTCCGCTCGAGGAGCGAACAGCTGCGGTTCGTGGGCCACATCCAGACCGTGATTGGCGCCGCGGCCCTCGCCACGATCCTCCTCGCGACGGTGCTGAGTTATGCCGTCGCAAGAACGGTCACGCGGCCCCTGGCCTCCATCACCGACGTCATGCGCGACGTGGCTGCGACCGGCGACCTCACCCGCAAGATCCCGGTGCAGCCGGGGTCCTGGGACGACGAGGACGCGCGTCTGCTGGCGTCGACGTTCAACACGCTCACCGATTCCATCGCGGGCTTCGAGAAGGAAGCCGCCCAGCGCGAGCGCCTGTCCTCGCTGGGCCGCCTGTCGAGCGTGATCGCCCACGAGATTCGCAACCCGCTGATGATCATCAAGTCGGCGACGCGGACGCTGCGCCAGGCCGACGCCGGGCCGGACGTCCGCGCGGAGGCGATCCAGGACATCGACCAGGAGGTGATCCGCCTCAACCGGATCGTCAGCGAAGTGCTCGATTATGCGAAGCCCATCACGTTCACGTGGCGGGACGCCGACGTCAACGCCCTCTGTCAGGAGGCGGCGCAGGCCGTCCAGGCCGCAGACGGAGGCGTGGCCATCGGCGTCGTCCCTGCGCCCGGGCTTCCTGCGATTCGCACCGACCCCGAGCGCGTGCGCACCGTCCTGGTCAACATCCTGCAGAATGCCGCCCAGGCGGTTCGCGCCGTCCCGGGGAGCGCGGCGGACGGCGCCGAACCCGGGCACGCGCGAATCGAGATCCGCGCCGTCGCGCGCGAGCAGGGCGGGGCCGTCGTCGTCGTTCACGACGACGGCCCCGGCGTCGATCCTGCCGTCGCGGCGCGGCTGTTCGAGCCGTTCTTCACCACGCGCCGGGGCGGGACGGGACTCGGCCTGGCGATCTCGCGGAACATCATCGAGAGCCTCGGTGGTGTCATCGCCATCGCCAGCGGGACGCCCTCCGGCACGAACGTGCGCATCGAGCTGCCGGCCGCACCGCCGCCCGGCAGAGCGGGCGAGGGGACCTCATGACATCGCGAACGGACGACAGGTTGGCCACCGGGAGCATCCTGGTTGCGGACGACGAGGAACGCATCCTGCGGGCACTGGGCCGCGCGCTGCGGGAAGAGGGCCACGACGTCGTGGAGACGTCCAGCGGCCGGGCGGCGCAGCGCCTCCTCACCGAGCAGGTCTTCGACGTCGCGGTCGTCGACAACATCATGCCCGACCTCACCGGGCTGGATCTCATCCGCGACCTCGTCCAGCATACGCCGTCCGGCGAGCGGCCCCAGATCGTGCTGATGACCGCGCACGCCACGGTCGACAGCGCCATCGAGGCCATGAAACTCGGGGCGCTCGACTACCTCCAGAAGCCGTTCGAGATCGACGAATTGCTGGTCGTGGTGCGCCGCGCGATCGACCTTCAGCGCCTGCGCAACCAGCACCGCTACCTGCTGAGCGAGCGCGACGAGGAGTTCGGCCACTACGGCATCGTCGGCGGCAGCCGCGCCATCCAGGACGTCATCCGGACGCTCGAGCGCGTGGCGGAAACGAAGAGCACCGTCCTCATCACCGGCGAGACCGGCACGGGCAAGGAGCTCGTCGCGCGGGCCATCCACGATCGCAGCGCCCAGCGCGAGATGCCGCTCATCAAGGTGAACTGCGCGGCCATCCCGGAGACGCTGCTCGAGTCGGAGCTGTTCGGGCACGTGCGCGGCGCCTTCACCGGGGCCACGGCCAACAAGAAGGGCAAGTTCGCGCTCGCCCACGGCGGGTCGATCCTCCTCGACGAGATCGCGATGCTGGGCCAGCCGCTCCAGGCGAAGCTCCTTCGCGTGCTGCAGGAGCGCGAGTTCGAGCCGCTGGGATCGGAACGGGCCGAGAAGGTCGACGTCCGCGTCATCGCCGCGACGAACCGCGATCTCGTGCAGATGGTCGCCGACGGGAGCTTCCAGGAGGACCTCTTCTACCGCCTCAACGTCATCCCGATCCGGATCCCCCCGCTTCGTGAACGCCGGGAGGATATCGCCGTCCTTGCGGTGCACTTTCTCCGCAAGCACGCGCATCGCATCGGGAGGCCCGCGCAGCGCCTGCACGAGTCGGCGATGGCGATCCTCGAGCGGTATGACTGGCCGGGCAACGCGCGCGAGCTCGAGAACACCATTGAACGCGCGGTCGTCCTGTCGCACGACGAGGTTCTCGGGGCTGACGCGATCTCGGGGCTGCGCGCCACGCCGGCCGCCGTGCCCGGAGTGCCGTCGATGCGCCTGCATCAGAACCTCGAGTGGGTCGAGCGCGAGACCATCCGGCGGGCCCTCGACGCGGCCGGCGGAGTCAAGAAGGACGCCGCCGAACTCATGGGGATCAGCCAGCGCGCCTTGAGCCATTACCTCGCCAAGTACCGTCTCGCGGGCTTGAGCGAGTAGTCCGTAGCTGAGGAGGAACGCTCCTGATCCGCAGCCCCCGCGTGATCGTGCCGGAGATGATGGACCAGCCCGGCCTGGATGTCCGGCAGCACGTCCGCGCGCTCGACGCGCTGGGTCTGGCCAATTCGGTCAGCCGCACGGCCGCCGCCATCTGGCCAGTCATACGGGAAGCGGCGCGCGACGCCGCGGGACGCCGACTGCGCGTCCTCGATGTCGCCTGCGGCGGAGGCCACGTCCTCGTGGCTCTGGCCCGGCGCGCCGCCGCCGAGGGGGTCGATGTCGAGTGGACCGGCTGGGACACGAGCCGCGTCGCCGTTGACTACGCGAGCACCCTGGCCGATCGGTCACGCGTCAAAGGGGTGTGGTTCGAGCGGGCCGACGCGTTGCGCGACCCGATGCCCGCCGGCGTGGACGTCGTCGTCTCCACGCTGTTCCTGCACCACGTGACCGACGCGGACGCGGTGGCCCTCCTGGGCCGCATGCGGGACGCGGCGGCGCGCGCGGTCGTCGTGTCCGATCTGCGCCGGACGCCTTTGGGCCGTCTCTACACGTGGGTTGGCTGCCGCCTGCTGTCCCGTTCGCGCGTGTTCCGGGTGGACGGGGCGCGCTCGGTTGCGGCCGCGCTCACAAGCCGCGAGGCGCGCGCCCTGGCCCGGCGCGCGTGCCTGTCGGGCGCTGAAGTCGACGAGGTCTGGCCGCAGCGATGGCTGCTGGTCTGGCGAAGACCGGTGTGACGGATCGGGCATGGAGTCCCGTGTATGACGGACATCGCCCCGACCATCGATGCCGCGCGCGCGGCACTCCAGCCGTGGGATGCGATTGTCATCGGCGCCGGCCCCGCCGGCGCCTTGTCCGCGTGTCTCCTGGCGCGCGCACGGCTCCGGGTCCTCCTGGTCGAGCGCAGGCGCTTTCCGCGTCCGAAGGTATGCGGCGGATGCCTGAACACGCAGGCGATCGCGGCCCTCGCCCGTGCCGGCCTCGTCGAGCGGGTTCGAGGCCTTGGTGCCGCGCCCGTCCACGTGCTTCATCTGCGCCAGCGCGGCCGGAGCGTGGCGATCGAGATCGCGCCGGGGTTGGCCGTGTCGCGGCGCGCCTTCGATGCGGAGCTGGTGTCAGCGGCGGTTGAGGCCGGTTGCGCATTCCTGCCTGGGACGACGGCAGTGGTCGTGGCTGAGAGCAACCAGCCGTGGCGGGAGGGCTGGCGGCGCGTCTTGCTGCAGCAGCCCCACGGGCCGGGCGCGTCCGCTGAAGGCAAGGCGGTCCTCGTGGCCGACGGGCTTTCCCGCAGTTCCCTGCGGGAGTGCACGTCCTTTCACGGCCGCGTGTCCCCGACGGCGCGCGTGGGCGTGGGTGGCGAGGCCGAACGCGGCGCGGTCGAGATCGTCCCCGGGTCGATCACGATGGCCATCGGCCGGCACGGTTACGTCGGTGCCGTGGAGGTCGAGGGCGGACGCGTGAACATTGCGGCGGCCATCGATCCGGGCTTTCTCAAGGCCCACGCCACCGCTTCCCGTGCGATCGGGGTCCTCCTCGCGGAAGCCGGACAGAGCACCGGATCCGGTCTGGATGAGGTCGAATGGATGGGCACGATCCCGCTGACCCGTGGTCTGTCCCGCCCGGCCGCGCGCGGGATCTTCGTCATCGGTGATGCAGCCGGGTACGTCGAGCCGTTCACCGGCGAGGGGATGGCGTGGGCGTTTGCCGGGGCGGAAGCCGTGGTGCCGTTCGTGATACGGGCCACGCAGTCCCACGAGCGCCGGCTCGAGCGCGAGTGGATCGGCGCGTACGCCGGCGGCATCCGCCGCGAGCAGCGGTGGTGCCGCGTGGTGGCGCGTGTGCTCAGGATGCCCGCGATCGTCACGCCCCTCGTCCTGTTGCTTCGGCGACACCCGGGCCTCGCCAGGCCCGTTCTGGCTCATCTGGCGCCGCGCCATCCCGGCGCGATCGGAAGGACCGTGTAATGGCCCTCTATGTGTACGGCATCGGCGTCGCCTCGCCGCCGCACGCGATCTCGCAGGAGCAGGCCGTCGAGGTCGCGCGGCAGTATGGCGGCTCGTCCGACGAGCAGCAGCGTCAGCTGAAGGCCATCTACCGCCTGACGCGGGTGAAGAAGCGCCACAGCGTCGTGCTCGACGAGGGCGACGAGCCCGGCACCGTCCGTCATTCGTTCTTCCCGCCCGTGCGCGACGCCGGTGATTGCGGACCATCCACGGCCGAGCGCATGGCGCAGTACGAGACCCACGCGCCGGGCCTCGGCGTGCGAGCGGCTAGAGCCGCGCTGGAGGACGCCGGCGTGTCGCCGCTCACCGTGACCCACCTGGTCACGGTGTCCTGTACCGGATTTGCCGCGCCGAATTTCGACATGCGGCTCGTGGGGGATCTCGGGCTGCCGGTGACCGTGGCCCGCACGCACGTGGGATTCATGGGGTGCCACGGCGCGCTGAACGGGCTGCGGGTGGCGGGCGCCTACGCCGGCAGCGATCCGGACGCGTGTGTGCTCGTCTGCGCGGTCGAACTCTGCAGCCTCCACTACCAGTACGGCTGGCACGGCGACTGGATCGTGTCGAACGCGATCTTCGCGGACGGCGCGGCCGCACTGGTCGGGGGCGGACGAAAGCCCGCGTCAGGCGATGCCTGGGAGCTCGCCCGGAGCGGGTCGTCCCTGCTCACGGATTCTGCCGAGCTGATGACGTGGCGGATCGGCAATCACGGGTTCGAGATGTCGTTGTCGGCCCGAGTGCCGGGCGTGATCGAACGCGAACTGCGGCCGTGGCTCGACAGCTGGCTCGCGCACAACGGCCTGTCCGTGGACCGCATCGCATCCTGGGCCGTGCACCCCGGGGGGCCGCGTATCCTCGAGTCCGTTGCGCAGACCACGGGCATCACCCGCGAGGACTATGCGGTGTCGCAGGAGGTGCTCGGGGAGTTCGGCAACATGTCGTCGCCAACGATCCTGTTCATCCTCGAACGCCTCCGGCGGCGCGGCGCCCCGAGACCGTGCCTGGCGCTCGCGTTCGGCCCTGGCCTGGCCGTCGAAGCCGCGCTGTTCAGGTGAGGGCCACCTCAGCCCGTCACGACTCAGCGACCACGATCGTCGGCTCGTCTTGGTGCCGCGGCTTCTTCATGAGGAACAGGAGCGGCAGCATCAGCAGGAACACGACCGCCAGGAGCCTGAACGTGTCGAGGAACGCGACCATGGCCGCCTGTTTCTGAACTATGCCGAAGAGGGCAGCGTAGGCCTGGCTGGTCGCGGTGGTCACGTCCGATCCGCGCGCGATGAATGTCGCCTTCAGGTTCGCGAACATCGTCTGTGTCGCGAAGCCGTACGGCTGGACGTGCGCGCCGAGCACGTTGAAGTGCTCCTGGCGATCCCGCGCCAGCACGGTCTGCACCATCGCGATGCCCACCGCTCCTCCGATGTTCCGGAGCAGATTGAAGATGCTGGTGGCCTGCCCCATGTCCTTCAGGCTGATCCGATCCATGGCGACCGTCGTCAGCGGGACGAACAACAGCCCCATGCCCGCGCCCTGGAGGAACTGGGGCCAGAACACGTCCCAGAAGCCGGCCTGGAGATTCAGCCACGACATCCAGTACAGCGAGAACGCGCTCGCGACGAATCCCACGGCGAGCAGGCGCCTGGGATCCACCCGGTTCACCAGCAGGCCCGCGATCGGGGTGACGACGAGCGAACCGAGCCCGCGGGGCGCCATCGCGTAGCCGGCCTCGAGTGCGGGGTAGCCCATGAGGGTCTGGAGCAGCACCGGCATCAGGACGAGGCTGCCGTAGAGCCCGACGCTCTGCGCGGTAATCAGCGCGACGCCGGCGGCGTAGGTCCGGTCGCGGAACAGCCTGAGATTCACGACCGGCGCCTTCGAGCGCAGGGCGTGCACGAGGAACGCGACGAGCGCGATCGCGGCTAGCGCGAGCAGCGTCGTGATCAGCGACGACTCGAACCAGTCCTTCTGCTGACCCTGGTCGAGGCCGATCTGCAGCGCGGCGATGCCGACGGCCAGCAGCCCGATCCCCCAGTAGTCGATGCCCGCCGTCCCCCGCCGGATATATGGCGGATCGAAGATGTTCCGGCGCAGCATCATGAAGGCGAGGACGCCGATCGGGAGGTTGATGTAGAACACCCACCGCCACGAGTAGCTGTCGGTCAGCCACCCGCCGACGACCGGCCCCATGATTGGCGCCACGACGACCACGATCCCGAACAGCGCCATCGCCTTCCCGCGCTCGCGCGGCTCGAAGGCTTCGAGCATGATCGCCTGCGACAGCGGCTGCATCACACCGCCCGTCGCGCCCTGGATGACGCGCCAGACCACCAGGAACGGCAGGGAGAACGACAGCCCGCACATGAGCGAGGCGACCGTGAAGCCGGCCACCGAGAGCAGCAGCAGGCGGCGCCGGCCGAACTGGTTCGCCAGCCATCCCGTGATCGGGAGGATGATCGCGTTGGCGGCCAGGTACATGGTGAGCGCCCACGTCGATTCCTCGATGCTGGCCGACAGGCTGCCCGCGATGTGCGGCAGCGAGACGTTCACCACCGTCGTGTCGAGCACGACCATGAACGTGCCGAACACCACCGAGATCGCGATGCGCCAGGGGTGAGGCTGGCCGCCCGAGCGAGCCGCAAGCGTCTGTTCGATGGGACTACCTCGTGTAGACCGTCGGCACGACCGACATGCCGAGACGCAGCAGGTGCTCCGGGTCCTGCCCGCGGTCGAGCACGATCTTGACCGGGATCCGCTGGACGACCTTCACATAGTTGCCGCTGGCGTTCTCGGGCGGCAACAGGCTGAACCGCGCGCCGGTCGCCGCGGCGACGCTCTCGACGCGGCCAGTGAACGAGCGGCCGAAGGCATCGACGGACACCGAGACCGGCTGTCCCTGGCGCACGCGGTGCAGTTGGGTTTCCTTGAAATTCGCCGTGATCCAGACGTCCTCGACCGGCACGATCGCGAGCAGCGGCTGGCCCGGCTGCGTCACCTGCCCCGGCTCGACGCTCTTCTTGCTCACACGGCCGGCCGACGGCGCTTTGACCGTCGTGTACTCGAGGTTGAGCCGAGCCATGTCGAGAGCGGCCTTCGCCTGCTGCACGCGGGCCGCTGCGGACTGCGCCCGCGCCTTCGTCACGGCCACCTGCTCGGGGGCCGTGCGCGCGGAACGGAGATCGGCTTGCGTCTGTTCCAGCGCGCCGGCGGCCTGGACGCGCCGGCTCTCGGCGACCGCGATGCCCTGTGTCGCCTCGGTCACCGCGGCCTGTGCCGATTCGACCGTCGCCCTGGCCGCGTCGGACGCGGCCTCAGCGGCGTCGTATTGCTGCTGGGAAATCTCGTCCTTGGCGATCAACTGCTTCATGCGCTCGAGGTCGCGGGAGGTGCGGGTGGCGTTCGCCGTCGCCTCCTTGAGGCGCGCCCCGGCGGCCGCGAGCCGCGCCCGCGCGGCGTCGATGTCCCGATCGCTCGCCGTCAGCCCCGCGTTGGCGCGGCCGACGTTGGCCGTCGCGGCGCTCATCTGGCTGGCCGTGGTCGTCGTGGTGATCGGCACCCCGGCCTGTGCGGCGGCGAGCGCCGCCTGCGCGTCCGCGTAGTCGGCCTCGGCCCGCGCCAGCGCGATGCGGTAGTCCTTCGGGTCGATTTCGACGAGGACGGCGCCGGCGTCGACGACCTGGTTGTCCTCCACCTTCACCGCTTGCACCGTGCCGCCGACGCGCGCCGCGATCGGTACGATGTGCCCGTCCACCTGCGCGTCGTCGGTCGATTCCTGCCCGGCGAAATGCCACCACGCCCCCAGGATCCCGACGACGGCCACGACGCCGGCCGCGATGAGGGCGCGTCTGGCGTTGGGGCGGTCGGCCATGAGACGACGTCGCCCACCGGATCCGGCACGCGACGTCGAGGGCGCCGCGCCCGGGGGTTCGACGGCGGGAGTCTGACGATCTGCGTCGAGTGTGCTCGCCATTACCTCGTGCCTCCCAGATACGGCTGGACGCGCTCGGCGGACTGGCCGACGGCCCGGGCCAGCGAGATCTTCGCGAAGTTGTGCGCATAGAGCGCCGCCAGGTAGTTGTCAGTCGCTGTCGCCACCGATTCCTGCGCCTGGACCACCTCGATGTTGCTGCTCACCCCGGCGGAGAACCTGTCCTGCGCCTGCGTCAGCTGCTGGCCGGCGAGATCCGCGGCGCTGCGGGCCACCTGCACGCGCTGGTCGGCGGCCCCCACGTCGAGCAGCGCCGATCGCACTTCGAGTTCGATGCGCGCCTTCAGGTCGTCGGCCTGCGCCCGCTGCTGCGCGATCTGAGCGTCGGCCTGCAGGACCCGGCCCCTCACGCGGCCGCCTTGGAAGAGGGGCACGCGAACGGCCGCCGCCACGGAGTACGTGCCGTGCAGCGTGTCCCAGCGGCTCGAGCTCCTTCCGTAGTCGGCGCTCACCATGGCCGACGGCAGCCCCTCGCCAACCGCCGCCTGCCTGCCCGACTCGGCCGCGCGGATGAGAGACGCCGCGCTCTGGAGATCCTCGCGCGACGCGTACGCCTGCGCGACGCACTCGTCGACGGTGAGCCCCGCGAGCGGCGCGTAGGCCACCCGGTCGGTGAGATCCACCTGCTGCCCGAGCGGAATGCCGACGGCGCGCTGCAGCGCGAGCTTCTGCTTGGCGAACTCATTCTCGTAGAAGATGACCCGTTGCTGCTGCGCCTGCAACTGCACCTGCGCCCGCAGCACCTCGATCCCCGCCACGACCCCGGCCTGCTTCTGGTCCACCGCCCGGTTGTACAACGCCTGCGCCGTCGCGAGCTGCGCCTTGGACGCGTCGATCCGGCTCGCCCCGGTGGCGGTCTGCAGGTACAGATTGGCGACCATGAACACGACCAGGTCGCGCGCGTCCCTCGACGAGTGCTCCGCCGCCGAGGCGGCCTGCCCGCCGGCCCGCGCCCGCTCGATCGCCGCGTAGTCGAACACCGGGGCGGATGCCGTCACGTGCATCGCCGACACGTTGAACGGGCCGATGATGGGCGACGCCCCGGGCGAGACCGGAAAGCCGTACTCCTCGAGGTTGATCTCCGCGCGTGATTGTCCGACGTGCAGAGACGCCGTCGGCAGCACGCCGCTGAGAGCCTGCCAGCGGGTCCCTTCGGCCGCCCGGGCGGCCTGCCCGCTGATGATGACGCCCAGGTTGTGCTCCAGACCACGCGCCAGCGCGTCGGCGAGCGACAACCGGAGGACTCCCGCGGTCACGGGGCCGGTTGGCACCCCACCCATGAAGAGGCTCTGCCCGGCGGCCGGTCCGGCCGACGCCCCCGGGAGCGGCTGTCCGCCCTCCCGCGGGAACTGCGGCTCGCCCCCGGGCCCCTGCCCCAGGGCTGGTCCGGCCGACAGAGCGAGCGCCGACGCCACCACGAAGGCCGTCGCCCACTTGTTGCTCATCGCTGCATCAGTCCTTTCCACGTCAGGTCGACCGCGAAGGCGGTGTCCTGTTCCAGCGTGGCGCGGCTCAAGCCGCGCAGGCGCTGCGCGGACATCCTCGACGGCTTGGGCGTCTTCCTACCGGGCTTTGCAGAGTTGGGTTGGCGGAGAGGGGGGGATTCGAACCCCCGTGCCGCTTACGCGACAAGACGCTTTCGAGGCGCCCCCGTTACGACCACTTCGGTACCTCTCCCCTTGGGCCAAACTCTTATTATATCTTGCTCCGCCGGGTCAGAAAGAACTCCTGGATGATGCTGCGGCAGTCCTCCTCGAGCACCCCGACGACGATCTCCATGCGGTGATTGAGTGACGGGAGTTCGTGCGCGCGGCATGCGGAGACGATCGCGCCGGCCTTCGGCTCCGGCGCGCCGAACACGAGCGTTTTGACCCGCGCGTGCACCATGGCGCCCACGCACATCAGGCACGGCTCGATGGTCACGTAAAGCGTCGACCCGACCAGGCGGTAGTTGCCGAGCCTTCCAGCCGCGTCGCGGAGCGCGACAATCTCGGCGTGCGCCGTCGGATCGACGGCGGAGATCGGCCGGTTGAAGCCGCAGCCGACGATCGTGCCGTCGACCACGACGACCGCGCCGACCGGCACTTCGCCGGCGTCGAACGCGAGGCGCGCCTGCTCAAGGGCGGCACGCATGAAGTCGGCATGGTCGCTCATGGGTGTCGCGGTATTGTAGGCGGCTTCGCCAGAGCGAGTCACGCGAGAGACCTGCGGGGACGGTGACCCCTGCGGAGGTCATGCGGCGCGCGATTCGGCCGGGTTCTTGCCAGTGCTGCTGGCATCGTTCCTGCAATGGCCATACGCGAGCGCCACGGTAGTTGGCGACCGGCCGTCCCCGGTGATAGGATGGCGGCCGCCTGCTACGCGGCGCGGCGATGGGCCGGGCTGCCAAGGCCGTGTGCCCACCGGCAGGCGCACAGTGGAGGAGGCAGCATGAAGAAAGTCCTTATGGTATTCGCCCTGATCGCGGCGGTGGCGCTCGTTGCCGGCCCGGCGTGGGCGCAGACGGCACCCGGTAAGGTCGTCCTCAAGGGCAACCCGATGGGCGGCGTGAACTTCGATCACGCCAAGCATCAGAAGCTCGTCGGTGACAAGTGCGAAACCTGCCACCACGCCTCGAAGCCCGAGAAGGCCCTGAAGGCGAAGCAGGAGAACTGCCAGGACTGCCACACGAAGGCCGTGGCGGCACCGATGAAGACCGCCGCCAAGGCGGCCTTCCACGACGCGATGGCGAAGAAGGGCACGTGCCCGGACTGCCACATCAAGGAAGCGGCCGCCGGCAAGAAGGCGCCGACGACCTGCACGGGGTGCCACACCGTCAAGAGCACGTGACGCCGCCGCGCTGAGTGACCAGACACGCCGGGGTGGCCGGGACGCAGGTCCTGGCCACCCCGTTGTCGTCTTCACTTGGGCACGACCACACGGCCGGAAGTCTCGAACCGCCGGAATCCGGAGTACGTCGCGGAGCAGTTCACCTTCGAGATCTCCTCGTTCCCGGTGAACCGGTTCACCGACGGCCCCTCGTAGGTTTCCAGCATCCTGTCCGGGACCAGCAGACCGAGCTTCCCATCTTCCTTGTAGGTGACGGTCACGCTCGCTGAACTTCGCACCCTCCGGACGGGTGTCCCGCTGTCCATATCCCAGGGGGAACTCGGGGCCCTGGTCCCCCCCATGGCCGCTTCGACCTCGAGCTGCATGTGCGTCTTGAGCACTGCCCCCGAGTTCGCGTCGATCCAGAACTCGCCCGCGACCGGCATGTCCTTACCGGCGGACGTCCTGATGATCGTCGGCGCGCGGGTTTCCTGGTAGCGGACCTTCCACACGTGGTGACCGTCGATCCTCTCTTCCCCAACCTTGCGGAACTGGAATCGGCCGGCGTTGGTCGGGTGCAGGAAGAACAGGGCCATCGTCGGTACGTTGAAGTTGCGCTGGATGGCACCCAGGTTGTAGCGGGCGCTCTCGTCCGAGATCCTCCGGGCCTGCACCACGGCTGAGTCCGGGGCGTCGAGGAACAGCCTCCTCAGGCGATCCTGCCGGTCGGGGACGGGCTTGCCGTCGATCTCGAACACGTCACGAAACCCGAGCCAGTCGTCCTTGGTCCGCACCAGCGCGAACTCGGAGACGAACTGCCGGCCATAGGCACGGCTGAACCCCTCGCCGCCCATGTACTGCGCGTAGCGCTCGACGCCGATGACGATGGACAGCTCCTCTGCATACCGAAGCAGCCAACCCCGTGCCCGTTCGACGAGTTCGTCGGCGTTCGACGCCGGCGGCTCAGCGGTGCTCGGTACCGCCGAGGAGAGCCGCGGTGCCGGCGGCTTTGCCGCCGTTTCTTTCACGATGCGTACCGGCCGCGCCAGGCGTGCGAGGACCTCGCCGCCCGCCGACACGACCGCGCGCGCCAGGTAATCGCCTTCGGGCACACCGGCAAGGGACAACATGCCGTTCACGAGAACCCGCTCGCCTGACGGCTGCGCGTGCATCTCGCTCGACACCAACGGCGGCGCGTCCTGGCTCTTGCCGATCTCGAGGCGCGCAACCAGCGGTGGAAGATCGGCCGCCGACGCGCGTGCTTCGAAGTAGGCCTCGAACGGCGTAGCGACGACTCCGGTCGTGCTCGGGCGAGGCTTATCGGCCTCAGCTCGATGAGGGTCGAGGACGATGAGGTCGCCCAGGGAATACCCGCCCGCCTCAAGGGGCCTGGCGGCGACGCGATGGGCGACGCTTCCGGATCGCAGGCCGGCGTCAGCCGCAGCAAGCCGCAGCGTGTAGTCTCCCGGCGGAACCAGCGCAACACCGAGGTAGCAGAGCGGCCCATCGGGATGCTCGATTGCGGGACGGAGCGTCAACGCCTCGACCGACGCTCCGGCATTGCGCCCCGCGTCGTCGATGAGCGCGTAGCCGACCGTGACGTCGGCGGGAGCCGTCCGGCCCCGGTCGATCTCGGCGGTGATCAGCACGCCAGCACGAGCCCGATTCGCTGAGGCCGAAGCGGCGTCCGGCGCCGCGGGCAGCGTGTAGGTCGCGACCGAGATCGGAAGGGCCGTCGCGGCGTCCGCCGTTCGCAGCAGGTCTTTCACGACGTCGCTCGCGTTCTTCGCGGCGCTCTCGCCGGCAGGGCTGGAGAACGAAAAGGCCTTTCGTGCCCGGACTTCGACACCCTGGCGCTTCACCTCCACCTTGATCGCATGGGGCCGGCCGTCCCGGTCGCCGGGCTCGGCGCGCAGGCCAATCAGGTAGTAGCCGGAGATCTCCAGCGCGATGCGCTCGAACGCCGGCTCGGCGCTGCCGGACACCATCCATCGCCGGCCGCCCGTCAGGCTCGTGACCGTCTCGAGACCATAGGCACGCATGTCCGCGTCGGCGGGACCGTTCGGCGACGCCGTCTGTGTCGCCACATCGACGAGTGGAGCGTCAAGGTGGAGCACATAGACGGTTGCCTGCGCTCTGGCCGCGGCGGCCGTAATCGGGGCAGCCTCGGAGAAGAAGGCATGCTGCTCGGACGGGTACGCCGATACGGGCAGTTCCTGTGAA
Source organism: uncultured Acidobacteriota bacterium (assembly GCA_963809475.1). Taxonomy (GTDB): domain Bacteria; phylum Acidobacteriota; class Vicinamibacteria; order Vicinamibacterales; family JAKQTR01; genus JAKQTR01. The sequence goes on along the minus strand of CAWEJS010000001.1, from coordinate 439,156 downwards.
ATGAGGATGAAGGTCTTCGGTCCCGGCACTGACGCGAGGCCATCGAGGAGCCCGGACAACGCCCGAATCGTGCCCGTTGCACGTTGGCGCACGTCGGCGATCACCTCCTGCGCGTAGCCGGCCATCTCCTCGGGGCACTTGAGGAGGATCTGCGAGGCAATTGGACTGCACTCGCGGCGCAGCACCTGGCGCCACGCGCTGTCCGGTCTTTCGCGGTCGTGGAGGTAGGCGAAGGCCTCGGAGACAGCGAGCGCGTGGGTGGAATGGGTGCCCAATACGTCCGCCGGTGTCAGGTGGCCGATTATGCGCTGCAGCGCGCTTCGCACCGGGGCGCGGTCCGTCGTCGGGTCGATGCCGGTCTTCCCGGCTGGAATCGTCACGAAGCCGATAAGGTCGGTCGGTTGCGCGCGGTCGAGGAAGCGCTCCGCGGCGATCGCGGCCCACCGCGCCGCGCCGGCGCGGATGTTGTCTTCATCCACGACGAGCATGACGGTCCGGGGGGGAATCGTGCGGGTCGGCGTCAGGTTCGTGGAGAAGAGCGGGCGCAGGTTGGTGGCGTCGGATGCCACGAGGCTGGAATCCCCCACGTACGACACGAAGTCGACTGATTCCACCGCCCGCGGCTTGCCGTCGACCGAGACGGAGAACTCGTCCGGGCGCAGGCCGACGACGGGATGACCGGCGCGGTCGACCACGTGGACATCCACCGCGATGACGTCCACTCCGGACCGGTAGACCGGGGTCTGCGGTTGTTGCGCGCCCACGGCCAACTGGGCGGCCGCAACACCGGCCAACCACAGCAACGCTCGTGTTGTCATCCGGTCACCTCTGGCGCCGAAAAGAGTAGCACGTTCAAAGCGCGCGTCCCTGGACGTGATTCAACCACCAGAAGCCCAAGCCGCTCTTGTAGAGCAGGCTCTTGCGACGGATCGCGTCCATGATCGACAGCTTGCAGCCAGAGCGCCGCCGGTGTCGCGATGCCAACCGTCCGGCCGGACGGTCACACGAAGAGGTCCGGCGTCCAGCCCGCGCGCTCCAGCTTGATCTCACTCATCCGGCTGGTGCCGAGGATCCGGTTGCGGCCCCTTGTCGCAGAGCGGCCGTAGCGCATCCACGAGCCCGAGCTTCGTCTTACCCTTCACACCCGGCAGGAGCCACGTCTCCGCCAGGTCCGCGTTCTTCGCGTAGTGGTACCTGCTCTGCCGGCCCGAGGGGTCGTTGCTCATGCCAGGTCCTCTCTGGCGCACGGCCCGCTGAGGGCGGACGCTACCGCCGGCCCCGATCGGAGTCAAGACACCGGAGGGTACTGTAAGGGGTGGCCTGCCAGATAACGAGGTGGTTTACCTGGCCGCAGCGACGGGCCTGAACTGTTCCGCCGTACACGGCGAGGGCCACCGCTGCGGTGGCCCTCGTCCATCAATGCGCTTGCTTAGGCCGCCTACTGCCGCCGCTTCCTCCACGCGCGGCCCAGGCCGACGAGGCCCGTGCCGACCAGCAGTAGCGAGGCAGGTTCCGGCACGGCAGGCACCTGCGACGCGGTGTCGACATTATTCAGGTGGAACTGCCAGTAGCTGGTGCGGGGATCGTTGGGAATATCCCAGACGCCGTTGAATAGCGCTTGGGGCCCCCAACCATTGTCGAACGTGAAGTTGGGGTTTCCGTCGTAGTTGAAGCCGGCGGAGAGATTGGACCCGCTGTTAAAGTTGTTGTACTGGGTGACCGAGGCGGTGTAGCTACCCGCCGCTAGGACGACGGTGTAGTAGCTGTCCCAGGTGCCATGATTGTACAGCGTGCCACCGGACAGCGTGCTTCCAGTATTTCCGCCATCGTCCTGAAAATTGATTAGGTTGCCTGCCCCGTTCCAGATACCCAGCATCATGTCAAAGCCACCGGGACCGGAACCAGCCGGAGGATCGCCGTACAGCCACGACGACGAGAAGACCGTGACGGTGCTCGGTGCCGCCACCGAGAACGCCAGCAGGACGACGTCGTTGTCATAGGTGAAGTTGCCACTGAACGTGAAGTCCGTGGCCTGAGCCGGCGCGCTCGCCACCAGGCACAGCACGGCGGCCACTACGAGAACCATCTTGAGCCGACTCAGCATCTCGCCCCCCTTCCAGAAACCCGGCCGCCTCTCCCCAAGATCGACCCCGCCGCTTGCCCGCGACGGCGCCGCCCGACTACGGGTGAGAAACCCCAACCGGACCGTCTAACACAAGTCAACGTGACGTTTGCAAGATCCACTCCCATGAGGGCCTTCGGAAACTGCCCGAAAGTGCACAGATGCTGGCCGGAAAGACGCCGGGAAGGATGGCTTTTGTCTGCCGGTCGCGCCCTGGGGAGTCTTTCTTGACCGGCACCAGCTCGAGCGGCGTTCCCCACCTGCGGCACACGCACCTCCCCGGAGCGCCGAATTCCCTACAAGTCCGCTAGAGGAAAACCCGGCACGCGAAGCTGAGGGGATGTGCCTGCCCGATCGTAGCATCTCGCCTGCCCCATTCGGTTGTTGTCGCGGGGTTCAGCGCCTAGGATCGGCACCCGCGGCGCCCGACTACTCGATTTGGCGGAGGCCAGCCGGTTCCTGCCCGCCATCGAATTCGTCAAGGTGGCGTCATTGGCCGACTTGCCGAAACCACCGGCATCGTTTGACTTCATGATGACCTTCACGGTGCTGCAGCATCTGCATGACGCGGAGGCGCAAGCGGTTCTGGCCGACATCAAACGGCTGGTTGCGAAGGGGTTCGTGCTGCTCACCGAAGAAACGGACGCCTCGTTCCGGAACGGCGACATAGACGTCGAGAATGGCGGCGTCACGATTGGCAGGAGCGTCGAGACCTATCGGCGCTGGATGGAGCCGTGTGAACTCGTGCTCCAGTTCCCGCGTCAGATTGAGCCTGGACACGCGCGCGCGGACGTCGGCACCTGCATGCTGTTTCGTCGCCCTCCACCCAGGTGGTACTAACCCCTATCTTGCAGCGGTCGGTCCTCCTGCGGGCGGCGCGTGCGGGGCTCTTGCGTTCATGACACACTATCGGCCGGTGTCCGTACCCGTATTGCGGAGGGCAAGTCGACGGTATGAATCCCATCCAACCCGAACAACCGCGTACGAGCTCGCCGCGGAGCGCCAGTCCGCTCATTCCTCGCCAGCAACCTGTTCGACGATGGCGCTGGCTGGCAATTCCGGTTGGCTTGCTGGCGTTGTTCTACGGAGGCGTCGGGTATTGGGGCAGCGGCCTGATGATCGGTGAACAGCCTCGCTGGCGCGGGATGAACCGTGGCCCTCGGGAATTCGGCCTGCAAGGGGAGGTTGTCTCGTTCCGATCGCTGGACGGGATTCCCCTGAAGGCTTGGTGGTTGCCCGCGCAAGGGACGCCGCGGGCTACCGTGGTCATCGCCCATGGCATCGATCACACGCGCCAGGTCATGCTGCCCCGCGCCGCCTTTCTCGTTCGTGGCGGGTACAACGTGCTGGCCGTCGACCTCCGCGGACACGGTGAGAGCGGCGGACAGTTCGTCTCGCCCGGACTCGTGGAAAGGCGCGATCTCCTCGGCGCGGTCCAGTACGTCCGCTCTCGTGGAGAGCGCGGCCCCCTGGCCCTCTTGGGGGTCTCCTACGGCGCGGTCGCGTGCCTGCTTGCCGCCGCCGAGTCTCCGGAGATTCGAGCCGTCGTCAGTGACGGCGCTTTCCCCACAGGCGCGGACGTGTTCCGCAACGTCAGCCGCCACTATCTGCACGACCCCGGCACGAATCGACTAGTGCGAGGCTTGTTTGCCACCGCGTCTTTCCCCGGAGTGGTGCGTGCGATTGTGCTCGTCTACTACGTGCGAACCGGCGTGTACGTTGGACCGGGTTTTGTGTCCGTTCTCCCGGCCGCGTCGCGGATCGCGTGCCCCGTACTGCTCATCTCGGGCGAGCGGGACTGGATCGTCCCGACGGAAGACGCCCGCAGAATCCTCGCGGCCCTGCGGGGCAATCGAAGAAGTCTGGTCACCATCCCCGACGCTTTCCACGACACCACCTACGACACCGCCCCAGAGCTGTACCAAGAAACCGTCCTGCGCTTTCTCGATAGCATCTTCACCAAGTGAGCTGGTTGTCGTCTTTCCCGGTTGGGCGTGTCGGCGTCCCGGTGCCCGCCACGAAGGAGCCCCGCGTGGGAAGACTGGAGGCGCCGTCCGGAATTGAATCGGAGAATGGAGGTACTGCGGTGTTGTCAGCTGCTCCCGAGACGCTCCGCAATTGGCGAGGCTACTGGAGGTCTTGCTGTGCGTCGTAGTACCGAGTGGTTCCGAAGAGAGACCTCGCGATCTCGAGAAACCGGGCCAGCTTCCGCGGGGATTTGTGGTGCGCCCAGCAGGACTTGAACCTGCGGCCTCCTGGTTCGTAGCCAGACGCTCTATCCAGCTGAGCTATGGGCGCACGCGGCGTGCCCCGGGACCGCCGAAGCGGCCGCCGGAAACATGGATCATACCATGCGCGCGGGCTACCTCGCAGCCCGGGTCAGCCCGTGCCCGATCGGGAACATACCCGGCAGCGAGATCGGCAGCCTGCCGCCGACCGGGATCTCCCCCGCCAGCCCCTTCACCGCCGCCCGTTCGGTGAAGTCCGAGAACTCGTACCCGAGCAGGACCACGGGGAGCTTCGGCAGGAACGTGGCGGTGTAGGGGTTCCCGAAACACACCGTCACGAACGGCTTTTGCTGTTCGGCGATCGAGTCGAGCAGCGCGATCTGGGCCGGGCTCAGGTCCATCCGCCCGCTGTACGACGCGATGCGGACGAACACGCCTGCGATCACGACGTCCGCGCGCTTCGTCAACGCGCGGATGAGCTCGTACTCCGACGGCGTCGTGCGATCCGTCACCTCGATTGACGTGAGGTTCGGCCACCGCTTCTTCAACTCGGGGACCATGGTGCGGCTCGGCACCGCTTCGCGCCAACCCGATGCGTAGTCGAGCACCGACAGATAGAGAACGTTCGCATCGCGCCCGGCGGCGATCGGCACCTGGCTGCGTTCGTCCTTGATGAGCGTCAGCCCGCGATCGTTGATCTCCTGCGCGACCGCCGCATTGGCGCGGGTGCCGAACGTCGTGGCAATTGACGCCACGTCGGTCGTGCGGCTCACGTTCAAGCCCAGCCTCGCCTTCGCGCGGAGGATCCGCTCCACGGACGCGTTGATCTGCGCCTCGCTGATCTCGCCCGCCTCCACCGCCGCCTTGATGCCCCTGAACGCGGCATCGTCATCCGGCGAGTGCAGGACGAAGTCCACGCCCGCCTTCACCGCCATCGCGGCGGCCTTGTCGGGCGGGAACATCTTCGAAATGGCGTCCATCGTCATCGAGTCGGTGAAGATGAGGCCGCCGAACTTCAGCTCGTTCCGGAGCAGGCCCGTGAGGATCGGCCGGCTGAGCGTCGCCGGGATGCCGGGCGTCGGGTCGAGGGCCGGCAGGATGATGTGCGTGGACATCACCGTGCCGACGCCGGCGGCGATGGCGGCCTTGAACGGCACGAGCTCCACCTTGTCGAGGCGCTCGCGCGGGTGGTTGATAACGGCGAGACCGAGGTGCGTATCGACCGACGTGTCGCCGTGGCCGGGGAAGTGCTTCGCTGTAGCCAAGGCGCCGGTCGACTGGATGCCCTTGATGTAGGCGACGGCCATCTTCGAGACCAGGGCCGGGTCCTCGCCGAACGAGCGCAGGTTGATGATCGGGTTTCGCGGGTTGTTGTTGACGTCGACGACGGGGTAGAAGTCGATGTTGACGCCGACGGCCCGCGCCTCCGTGCCGCCGACGACGCCGGCTTTGAAGGCGAGTTGCTCGTCGCCCGTTGCCGCGATTGCCATCGCGCGGGGCAGGCGCGTGGCGCCGTTCAGGATGTAGGCCGCGCCTCCCTCGAAATCACCGGACGTGAGCAGGGGGATCGCCGACTCGGACTGAAGCCGGTTGAGCAGCACGGCCGCCGCGTAGGGATCGCCCTTGCGCGACGCGCTGCCGCCGCCCCAGACGGGGTTGAGCATCACCTGCGGCAGCGCCTCGGCGGTGCCGAACACGTGGAACCCGCCCACCTTGATGTCGCGGACCAGGTGCCGCAGCCGCTCGTACTCGTCGCTGTCGGTGCTCGTGTAGGCCGCGTTGATGGACGAAAAGATCAACTGGCCGATCTTCTCGTCCAGCGTCATCGCCTTCATCGTCCGCTCGACCCAGCGCGCGGCGTCCTTCTGCCGCTTCTCGGCCGCCCGCTGCTCGAGCCTCGCCTGTCTGGAGGGATTGCCCGTGTCCTGGGAGGCCTGACCCGCGGCAGTTGCCAGCACGCCGGCCATGAGCATGATGCCTGTCACCGCCGCCAACCGCTGCATGAGTCCCCCCTGTCCTGCACGGACCCAGATCGTACCATCAATCGCAGCTGCGATTCCCGACCTCGAGGTCGAAGGCGCGCGTGCGCGCAGCGAGCGTCCGGCTCAGCAGGAAGCGTCGGAGCCGCGCCCATTGCACGAACGGACCCCAGACGGCGTGCACGAGCCTCCGTTTGATCAGGAAGCGCCAGACGCGGTTCGAGCGCTTGTAGAGGAAGGACATGGCCAGATAGGGCAGTACCGCCGGCGCCTCCTGCGGGCGCCGGCGCCACACCGATTCAGCGGAGAACAGCCGCCGGTAGAGCCAGTCGTACCCAAGCGCCAACTGCTCGGCCGTCATGTGCCTGGGGCGGAACACGACATGTGCCGTGTCGTACTTCGACCAGTCGCGATGGAGCAGCCGTCCCTCCGCTTCGAACTGGCGGAACAAGGGCGTGCCCGGGTACGGCGTCAGCACGTGGAACGTGGCGCACTCGAGCCGGTTTGCGTCGACCCAATCCGCGATCTGCTGGAACACGTCCGCACGGTCCTCGTCGAAGCCGAGGACAAAGCTGCCGTTCACCGCGATGCCGCACTCGTGCAGCATCCGCACGCGCCTGGCGTATTCCTCGGCGCGCGGGCCGCGCTTGCGCTGGGCGGCGAGGTTGTCGTCCGAGAGCGACTCGAACCCGATGAAGACGGCGGTACAGCCCGCGAGCGCCATCCGGCGAACCAGGCGCGGATCGTCCGTCACGTCCAGCGTCACGGCCGCGCTCCAGACGGTGCGCGACCCGGTCAGTGCGCGGCACAACTCGGACAGGTACTCCCGCCTGGCGCCCAGGTTGTTGTCGATGAAGACCGCAAAGCGCTCGCCACTGCCGTCGATCTCCCGGCGGACCGCGCCCACACTCCGCGCGCCATAGGGGATCCGGAGACCGGCGCTCGAGAGGTAGCAGAACCCGCAACGATTCCGGCACCCGCGCGTGGCGATGACGCTGGCCGTCGTCAGGAAGCTCGAGCGGGGGACGAGAGCGCGGCGCGGCGGAGGGTCGAGATCGAAATCACGGTCATAGGGTGCCTCGTAGCGTGGCCGGAGCGTGCCGCGCTCGATGTCCCCGAGGATCTCCGGCCAGACCCGGACGCCGTCGCCGAGCGCGATCGCGTCGGCGTGCGGCACCACCTCGTCCGGGCACGACTGGACGTGCAGGCCACCGAGCACCACGGTGCAGCCGCGGTCGCGGAAGTACCGGGCCAGTTCGTAGGCGCGCTCGGCGAACGTCAGGTGAACGGTGATGCCGACCACTTCCGGGAGGACGTCGAGGCGGGGCACGCCCTGAAGCAGATTCTCGTCCCAGTACTTGACGCGCCACTGCGGGGGGGTGGCCGCGGCGATGCTCGTCAGCGCCAGGGACGGCGTCAGCACGTGTTTGCCGAAACTGCCGTGCGGGTCCTTCGGATAGAAGGGATTCAGGAGCAGCGCACTCCGAGGTTCGCGGCGGGCCGGGCCGCCCGACCGGGGCCATACGGGCGGTTCGATCATGTCCGGCGGCATCCACAACGGGCGGCGCGGCTGGTAGAAGGGATCGTCCGGCACAGACCCGAATACCCGGGAGAGGATCGGGATTCTCACGCGTCACACGCTCCTCGAGCAGGCCGTCGCTCGACGTAAATGACTTTACCATGCAAAGGATAACATCCCGACAGCCGGGCGTCACCTCCGCCCGGCGCGTGGGGCCCGGCGTCCAACCCGACAGAGGCCCCGCGCCTGGTCCCCGGCCCCCGATCCATAATCCCCCCATGAGCCACACCGAGCACAAGCAGCTCTCCCCCGCCGTCGCTCACTGCTACATCCTGACCATCAGCGACACGCGCACGCTGGCCACCGACTCGAGCGGGCGCGCCATCTGCGACCTGCTCTGGGCGGAGGGCCACCAGGTGACGGGGCGGAAGATCGTCCGCGACGAGCCTGGCGAGGTGCGCGAGGCGATCGAATTGCAGCTCGCGAACGCCGACGTGCAGGTCATCATCACCTCGGGCGGCACCGGCATCACGTCGCGCGACACGACCTACGAGGCCGTCTCGGCGCTTCTCGACAAGAGGCTCGACGGCTTCGGCGAGCTCTTCCGGATGCTGAGCTACCAGGAGATCGGCTCGGCCGCGATGCTGAGCCGCGCGGTGGGCGGTCTCGCGCAGGGCAAGGTGGTGCTGTCGCTCCCCGGCTCGGAAGCCGCCGTCCGGCTGGCCATGACGAAGCTGATTCTGCCCGAACTCGGGCACCTGGTGAGGGAGGCGGGGCGGTGAGCGGCAGCCGCATGCGGCCAATCCGCGAGACGATCACGCTGGAGGCGGCGCGCGAGATCATCGATCGCGCGATCGCCCCCGTCGGCAGGACGGAGCGCATCCGCGTCGATCTCGCGAGCGGGCGCGTTGTCGCGCGCGCCGTCGAGGCCCTGGCGGACGTGCCTCCGTTCACGCGCGCCGCCATGGACGGCTATGCCGTCCGCGCCGCCGACACCGTCGGCGCGTCGACGCACGACCCGCGGACGCTGGCCTGGGTGGAAACGGTCTTCACCGGGCAGGTGCCGGCGCGACGCGTGGGGCCGGCGCAGTGCACCGAAATCGCGACGGGCGCTCCAGTCCCGGAAGGCGCCGACAGCGTCGTCATGGTCGAAGAGACGGAGAAGGACCCGGGCGGAGCCGTGCGCGTGTTCAGCCCCGTCTATCCCGGCCAGAACGTGACGAAGCAGGGCGCGGACATCCGCGCGGGCCAGACGGTGCTTGCACCCGGAGACCTGCTCAACCCGAGCCGCATCGGCGCGATCGCCGCCCTGGGCGTGCTCGAGGTCGAGGTGTACGCGCAGCCCCGCGTGGCGATCCTCTCGACGGGCAACGAGGTGGCGGACCCGGGTCAGGCGCTGAAGCCCGGTCACATCTACGACATCAACAAGTTCACCTTGAGCGCGATCCTGCGCGAACATGGCGCCGTGCCGGTCCCGTACCCGACGGCGCCGGACCACGTGCCCGACCTCGAGCGCGCAATCAACGCCTGCCTCGCCGAGGACGTCGTCCTCTTCTCCGGCGGCAGTTCGGTCGGCGAGCGCGACTTGATCCTTGACGTGGTGGAACGAATGGGCGAGGTGCTGTTCCACGGCATCGCCGTCAAGCCGGGCAAACCGACGCTCTTCGGCACGGTCGGCGGCAAGCCGGTGTTCGGCATGCCCGGCTATCCCACCTCGTGCCTCTCGAACGCCTACATGCTGCTCGTCGGGCCAATCCGCCGCATGGCCCGTCTGCCGGAGTGGGCGCCGCGCGTTGCACGCGTGCCGCTCGGCCAGCGCGTGGTCTCGACGACGGGGCGGCATCAGTTCTATACGGTGCGTCTTGTTGGCGGCCTGGCGATGCCGGCGTTCAAGGCCTCCGGGGACATCACCAGCATGTCGCAGGCGGACGGCTACATCGAGATCCCGTCGCAGGTCGACGTGGTCGAGAAGGGCGAACCGGTCGCCGTCACGCTCTTCTGACAAAGGGGTCGGGTCTATTTTCGCAACGGGCCACGCGGCGCTAACAATTCTGTTGGCGGGTTGGAGAGCCTCGAGGAGAGAAACCGGGCAATGTCACGTGACGAGAGCACGACTCTCAAGGCCGGCGACCGGGCGCCGCTCTTCACGCTGCCGAACCAGAAGGGCGAGCCCGTGTCGCTGGAAGCGGCGCTGGCGCGAAGTCCGGTGCTGCTGGGGTTCCACCGGGGCACGTGGTGACCCAACTGCCGTCGCCGGTTCGGCGACCTGGCGCTCAACTCGCAGCAGTATCGGGATCTCGGCGCGACGGTGATGGCCGTCGTGGCGCAGCGCTCCGAAAAGGTGAAGCGCTACCTCGAGGACACGGGACTGCCCCTCGAGATTCTGATCGACGACACGCGCGAGACGGTGAAGGCCTACGGCGTGTGGCACCAGATCGGGTTCGACGCATGGAACATCGCGCGCCCGGCCCTCTTCCTCATCGACCGCGACGGGATCGTCCGCTACGCGTTCGTGGCGGACCGGCAGACCGAGTTTCCGGAACACGACGTCATCGTGGGGGAACTGAAGCGGATCAGTAGCCAGTAGCCAGTAGAAGGTGGACGGGACGGCGTGGCCGCGGGTCCCCGGCTTTTCTACTGAATACTGACTACTGTCTACTGACTAATTGTCTGGAGAGCGAAGCGTCAGCGCGAGTACCGCTTCGCGATCTCATTCCAGTTGACGACGCCCCACCACGCATCCACGTAATCGGCGCGGCGGTTCTGGTACTTCAGGTAGTAGGCGTGCTCCCACACGTCGATGCCCAGCACCACCTTTTTGCCTTCCGAGACCGGGCTGTCCTGGTTCGGCGTGCTCTCGATCGTCAGCTTGCCACCAGTGTTGACGACCCACGCCCATCCGCTTCCGAACCGCCCGAGGGCCGCCTTCTTGAAGTCGGCCTTGAAGGGCTCGAACCCGCCAAAGGACGCCTTGATGGCATCCGCAAGGGGGCCGGACGGCTCGCCGCCGGCCTTCGGCGCCATGATCTGCCAGAACATCGCGTGGTTGGCGTGGCCGCCGCCGTTGTTGCGCACCGCCGTGCGGATGGCCTCGGGCACGGTCGCCAGGTTGCGGACCAGATCGTCAACTGAGAGCTTCTGGAGGTCGGGATATTGCTCGAGGGCCGCGTTCAGGTTCGCCACGTACGTGGCGTGGTGCTTCCCATGGTGGATCTGCATCGTCATCGTGTCGATGAACGGCTCGAGTGCGTCGAACGCGTACGGCAGGGGCGGCAGTTCGTGCGCCATGTCGGTCTTCCTCCTTACAGAAAGCCTTCGGTTGAGCGTGCGGTTCTTCGGTTTTGGCAGGGATCCGGCAAATAGGACCGGATGAATCCCCTTTCATAGGACGCAGGTCCGGGCGGTTTGGTGACACGGTGCCGTCGCGGGGAAACCGGGGATCGTCCGGACGGTCGTTGACACCCGTTTCCCGGGACGCGTAGCATGCGCCGACGGGACGGGCCATCGGCCCGGGCCCGCAGGGAGGTTCGAGATGGCGGCCCAGAACTCGATGAATCGCAGGCAGTTCCTTCAGAAGTCGGCGTTGGCGGCGGCTGCCGCCTCCGCGGTCGGCGCGCCTCGAAGGAGCGCAGCGCAGACCAACAACTCCGCGGGGATGACGCTCAAACCGGTTCGCCTGGGGTTCGTCGGCGTGGGCATCCGCGGCACGCTGTTGATGGAAGCGGCGTCGGGAATCGCCGGCGCCCAGATCGTCGCCGTTGCCGACTGCTACAAGGGCCACCTCGACAGGGCGCAGGAGCTCATCTCGCCGGTCCCGGCCGTGACCGGCGACTACACGGAGATCCTCTCCCGCGCCGACATCGACGCCGTCGCCATTGCGGTCCCGGATCACTGGCACCTGAAGATGACGCAGGAGGCGCTGGCCGCCGGGAAGCACGTCTACGTCGAGAAGCCGATGACACACTCGTGGGAGGAAGGCGAGGCGTTCATCGCCGCGGCCGAGAAGAGCGGCAAGGTCCTGCAGGCCGGCAGCCAGTACATGAGCATGGGATGCGCGAAGCGCGCAGCCGAGTTCATCAAGAGCGGCAGGCTGGGGCAGGTCACGCTCGTCGAGGGCAAGATCCACCGCAACTCCGCCACCGGCGCGTGGTACTACCCGATTCCGCCGGACGCGTCCCCGGCCACCGTGGACTTCAAGCGGTTCCTCGGCGCCGCGCCGCCGCACGACTTCGACCTCCGCCGCTTCTTCCAGTGGCGGCTCTTCTGGGACTACTCCGGCGGCCTGCCCACGGACCTGTTCGTCCACCTCATCACGGCCACGCACCAACTCATGGGCGTGCAGGAGCCCGAGAGCGTCTTCACGTTCGCCGACATCTACAACTGGAAGGACTACCGCGAGGTGCCGGACCAGATGACGTCGTTGGTGAAGTATCCGGACGGGTTCGTGCTTCGCCTCACGGCCACGGCCGTCAACAGCCACCCGGGCCCGATCCTCACCTTCTACGGCACCGCCGGGACGATGGAGTACAACGGCGACTCGTTCAAGTTCTTCCACGAGCCCCGATCGGACAGCTTCGGCTACTCGACCCATTCGTGGCCGAAAGCCACGACGGCCCGGTTCAAGGAACTGATGGGCCTCAACGACAGGCTCTCCGCCCTCGACGGACCGGACGCGGCTGAACCGGTCGAGTACAAGTCGCCGAACGACGAGGATTCCACCCGGGCGCACATGCGGAACTGGATCGAAGCCATCCGAACCGGCGGCAAGCCGGTCGAGGACGTGCGCTTCGGCCACCACGCGGCCCTGGTCGGCCACATGTGCAACCTGTCGCACAAGGCCGGCAAGCCCGTGCGGTGGAACAGGACGACGAGGAAGGTCGAGATCTGAGCCGGTGGGGTCAGACTCGACCGCTTGGCTCGTCGGGCGGTCGAGTCTGACCCCACCGGCTCGTCGGGCGGTCGAGTCTGACCCCACAGGCCGCGAGTGCTATACTCGCAACTGGCAACACATCCCGGTCGGTCGGCCAGGGAAGTTGGGTGAGAAACCCACACGGTCCCGCCACTGTAAGCGGGGAGCGTGCGCAGTTGCGGCAGCCGCACATCGGCTGCCCGTCACGGCGCCTCGAGGCGCTGGAAGACGAAACGCGCGCGTGAGGATCCGCGAGTCAGGACACCTGGCGATCCGACCAGCACGGTAGATCCATCGGTGCGCGGTCACACCGATCGGAGGTCGAATGCGTCCGATCTTCGTTGTCCCACTCATCCTCGCCACGAGTCTGCTCCTCGCGATGGCGCCACCCGCCTTCGCGGACCCGGCCTCCATCCACGGGCGCGTGCTCGATCCGTCGGGCCAGCCGGTTGCCGGCGCGGTCCTGAGCCTGCGCTCGGGACCCGGCACCGTCCGCCGCGCCGCCAGCCTCGCGGACGGCACCTTCTCGTTCGCTGCGCTGCCTCCCGGCACCTATGAGTTGATTGCAACGGCAGACGGCTTCGCCGCCGATCCCGTGCGCGCCGTCATCGCGCCCGCCGACGCCCTTCGCGTGGAGATCACCCTGCGAATCGCCGCGCTGACGGACACGGTCGTCGTGTCGGCCTCCTTCGTCGAGGTGCCGCGATCGGAAACGACCGCGGGCGTGTCGGTGCTCACGCGGCGCGATCTCGACGACCGCCAGTTGACGACGGTGGCCGAGGCGCTGCGCCTGGTGCCGGGCACGACGGTGGCGCCGTCGGGCGGCCTCGGAAGCGTGACGGCCGTGTTTCCGCGCGGGGGCGAGTCGGACTTCACCCTGGTTCTCGTCGACGGCGTCAAGCTGAACAGCTTCGGCGGCGGGTTCGACTTCGGCCACCTCACGACCTTCGGCCTCGGCCAGGTCGAAATCGTCCGCGGGCCGCAGAGCGCGGTGTTCGGCGCCGACGCCATCGGGGGCGTGATCCAGCTGCGGTCGAAGGTCGGCGGGCCGCCGGCCTGGTCGAGCCTGCTCGAGGCCGGATCGTACGGAACGACCCGCGCGGCCGTCGGCTGGACCGGGTCGCGCGGCCCGATCGACTGGGGCGTCAGCGCCGAGCGGGCGGCGAGCGACGGATGGACCGGCGAGGCGCCGAACCCCACGGCAGGCACTGTCACGAACGACGATTACCGCGCCTCGACGGTGTCGCTCTCGGCCGCCTGGCGCGCGGGGGCACGGTCGACCCTCCGCGCGGCCGCCCGCTACGGCTCGAACGAACGCGGCAACCCGGGTCCGTTCGGATCGGATCCGCTCGGCGCGTACGCCGGCATCGACCGCGTCTCGCGGGGCACGAACGACTTCCGCGTGGGCTCGCTCGAGTTCACGCGCGAGTGGGGAGCGGCGACCGCGGTGCGGCTGCAGTCGAGCGCGGCCGACGAACGGTCGACGTTCGTGAGCCCGTGGGGCGATTCGGCGTCGCGGACCCGGCGCTACACGGCACGCGGGCAGGTGGATCGCGCGTTCACGAGGGCGCTCGGCGGATCGGCCGGCGCGGCGCTCGAACTCGAGCGCGCGGACAGCACGTACATCACGGGATCGGCCGCGCAGCGGATCCCGGTCGAGCGGCGCGTGGAGGGCTACTTCGGCGAGCTGCGGTGGCGGTCGATGTCGCGCCTCTTCGCGACGGCGGGCCTGCGCGCCGAGCACATCGTGCGCGGCGCCCTCGAGGCGGATCCTCTGGCGTGGGAACCCCGGCCGGCCATGGCCGCGGACCGCGTGGTGTCTCTCAACCCGCGCGCCGCCGTGAGCTACTACCTGAGGACGTCCGACGGCAGCAGCGGCAACTGGAGCCGGGCGCACGCCAGCGCCGGGACGGGCATCCGCCCGCCGGACGCGTTCGAGATCGCGTTCACCGACAATCCGCGCCTTGCGCCGGAACGCAGCCGGAGCGTGGACCTGGGGTTCGAACAGGCGCTCGCCGGCGGCCGCGTCACCGTCGACGCGACGTGCTTCGACAACCGGTACGACGATCTGATCGTGGCCGTCGGGCGCGCGCTCCAGGACTACAGCCGCTATCGCACGGACAACATCTCCAACGCGCGGGCGCGCGGCGTTGAGACGACCCTCGCGGTCCGCACGCGGGGCGGTATCGAGGCCCACGCGACGTATTCCGTCCTCGACACCGCCATCCTCGCGGTGGACCGGTCGTCCGGCGCCGCCCCGGCCCCCTTCGCAGTCGGCGACCGGCTCATCCGGCGGCCGCGCCATCAGGCGAGCGCCGATGTCCTCTGGCGGCACCCCCGCGCCACGCTGTATGTGCGCGCGGGCGGGCGGTCTCGCGTCCTCGACGTCGAGCCCAACTGGGGCGCGTCGGGCGGCCTCTTCCACTCGCCCGGCTTTGCTGTGGCCGACGCGGGCGCGGCCATCCATCTCAACAGGCAGGCCGACGTGGTGGCCCGGGTCGACAACCTGTTCGATCGGCGGTACGAATCGGCCTTCGGCTACCCCGCGCCCCGCCGCGCGTTCTCCGTCGGAGTGCGCCTTGCTGCGGGCCGCTGACGTCACGTATGTCCACGACCGAGGCGCCGGAGCCGCGCACCGCCCTGCGCCCGGCGTGGCGCCGGGATGGGCCGGGCCCGCGCTGCCGGGCGTGCAGGGTGTCAGCGTCGCGATCGAGCGCGGCCGGATCGTCGGCATTCTCGGGCCCAACGGGTCCGGCAAGACCACGCTGCTGCGCCTGCTGGCCGGCATGCTGACGCCCGAATCCGGGGCGGTCACGCTCGAAGGGGTGACCCTGGCGTCGATCCCGCGCGGCCTGCTGGCGCGCTCGATGGCGGTCGTGCCGCAGGAAACCCACCTGGCGTTCGACTACTCGGTGCTCGAGATCGCCCTCATGGGCCGCTACCCGCATCTCGGCACCTTTCAGCTCGAAGGGCCGCGCGACGTGGCGCTCGCGCGGGAGGCCCTCGCCGCGACGGGCACCGCCGCGCTGGAGCGCCGCCGCTTCGCCACGCTCTCCGGCGGTGAGAAGCAGCGCGTCGTGATCGCGAGCGCCCTCGCGCAGCAGGCCGAGATCCTGCTGCTCGACGAGCCGACCGCGTCGCTCGACATCGGCGCCCAGTTCGACATCGCGGCGCTCCTCGCCCGGCTCAACCGAGACCGCGCCCTGACGATCGTCGTCGCCACGCACGACCTGAACTTCGCCGCCGCGCTGTGCGGCTCGCTGGTGATGCTCTCGGACGGGCGCGTCGTGGCGTCGGGGCCCACCGGCGACACGCTGACGAGCCTCTCCATCCAGGCGCTCTACGGCGTCGTCGCCGACGTGTATCCGCACCACGCCGCCGGGCACCTGACGGTCGTCCCGCTTCGCAGGCTCGGCCGTGACTGACGTCCGCCGCCGCCTCGCCGTGTCGATGCTCGTGTTCGGAGGCCTGGCGTTCGCCGCCGTGATGGCCGCGCCGCTCATCGGCACGACGCCGATCCGACTGGGCCGCGCGTTCGACCGCTCGATTCCCTTCGCCGACAACGTCGACGCCCAGATCTTCTTCATCGCGAGACTGCCGCGCGCCCTGGCAGGCGCGCTGGTCGGCGCCACGCTGGCCGCGGCAGGCGTGGTCTTCCAGGCGCTGCTCCGCAATCCCCTCGCGACGCCATTCACCCTCGGCGTGTCCGCCGGCTCGGCCCTGGGGGCGATGCTGGCCATCACGCTGCGGCTGCACCTGTCGTTCTGGGGCGTGTCGGCGGTCACCGCCGCGAGTTTCGCCGGCTCCCTCGGCGCCGTGGGCATCGTCTACGGCATGGCCCGCGCCCGCCACAGCGGCTTCTCGACGAACGTCCTGCTGCTCGCGGGCGTGACGCTGAACGCGTTCTTCTCGGCGCTGATTCTGTTCGTGCAGTACGTCGCCGACTCGGCGGAGGCGCTGCGCACGGTGCGCTGGCTGATGGGCGACCTCGACGTCGCCGGCTACGCGCCGATCCTGGCCGCCCTGCCGCTCTGCGCGGCCGCCTTCGTCGCGTTCGCCTGGCTGCCCAGGGCGCTGAACCTGCTGAGCCTGGACACCGACGCCGCCGCCTCGCGCGGCGTGAACGTGCTGCGCGTGCAGCGCGTCGCGTTCTTCAGCGCGTCGATGGCCACCGGCGCGGCGGTATCACTCGGCGGGCCCATCGGGTTCATCGGCATCATCGTTCCGCATCTCGTGCGGCTGATGGTGGGAGCAGACCATCGCGTGACGCTTCCGGCGTCGGCCCTCTTCGGGGCCGCGTTTCTCGTCGCCGCCGACGTCGTCGCGCGCACGGTGATGGCGCCCATCGAGCTGCCGGTCGGCATCATCACCGCGCTCGTCGGGGGGCCGTTCTTCCTGTGGCTGCTGGTGAGGCAGCGATGAGGATTGGGCCTCGGGGCTCGGGGCTCGGGACTGGGGCTGTCACGCCAACCGCCACGCTTCTCCTGACCCTTATTCTGCTCACGGGTGTATCGCCCGCCACGCAGGTCGTCGTAGCCCGGGGGCTTCCTGGCCCCGAGCGAAGTCGAGGGGAGCCCCCGGGTGGCCGGGTCGAGCAGCCCGGCCATGTGCCCGCGCGCGTCATCTCCCTCGTCCCGTCGGCGACCGAGGTGCTGTTCGCCATCGGAGCGGGGCCGCGCGTGGTGGCGGTGAGCAGCTTCGACCACTTTCCGCCCGAGGTCGAAGGGCTGGCACGCGTCGGCGCGCTCGTCGACCCCGACGTGGAGCGGATCCTGTCGCTCCGCCCGGACCTCGTGGTGGCGTATGCCAGCCAGACGGACCTGCGCGCCCAGCTCGATCGCGCGGGAATTCCGCTCTATGTCTACAAGCACGGCTCGCTCGCCGACATCACGGCGGGCATGCGCAGTCTCGGGGCCAGGCTGGGCCTGACCGCGGAAGCCGAGGCGGCCGCCTCCTCTCTCGAACGCGACCTGGAACGCGTCCGGGCCAGTGTCGCGGGTCTTCCCCGGCCCAGAACGGCTTTGGTGATCGGCCGGGAGCCGCAGTCACTGCGCGCCGTCAACGTGAGCGGCGGCGTGGGGTTCCTGCACGACCTGCTCGAACTGGCCGGGGGCGACAACGTGTTCGGCGACGTGACACGCGAGTCGGCGGTGGCGTCAACCGAGACGATCCTCGCGCGCAGGCCGGAGGCCATCATCGAGCTGCACTATCTGGAACGGGCGGCGTCCGGTGAGGAGGCCCGCGAGCGCCAGGCGTGGAACCAGCTGCCAGCCGTACCCGCGGTGAAGAACGGCCGCGTGCACCTGCTCTATGGCGGCGAGTTGGTCGTGCCGGGGCCGAGGGTCGCGCAGACCGCCCGCGCCTTCGCTCGGGCGCTGCACCCCGCTACTTCGGAGGAGCGACGACGACGGTTTCCCTGAGTTTCTGCTGGCGCTCGTGCTCCGTCTCGAGCGCCTTCCGCCGCGCATCCTCCAGCCGCCGCGCGCGCGCGCGCTGGGCCGACCGGTCGAGGATCGTCCTGGCACCGCCCCTGGCGATGTTGCTGAAGGACACGACCGGGGCCCTGAACTCGGCGGGCGTCATCACGTTGCGCATGTCCGCGTAGCTGGGCGCGTTGTACGGCAGGCGGCCGGAGCTGAGGTCGTCCATCTCGAAGAGCGAGATGGGCGGCGCCACGCCCAGGACCTCCACGTAGTACTCGAGCCTCAGGGGTGTCTTGACGGTCGAGGGCGCCGACTGCCTGAGGCCGCGCTTGATCCGGTCGAGCGAGACGACCGTCGCCGCGGCGGCCGCCGCGGATCGGACCTGGTCGGCCGATACGCCTGGAGACGGGGGCGTGGAAGCCGGGGCGCCGGCGGGCGTGCTCTGCGCGCCGACGATCGCCGGATACAGGCCCAGGAGAAGGGCAAACGCGCACGCCGCCGCGGGCCGCATATCGCTTCTGACGCCTCCCGGGTCCGGCTGGCCGGATGTGGACGGCCCCGAGCCAGACCCGCCCGTGATTCTACTCCCCCAGGCGGGCTTTTCGTTCCTCGAACCACGCCATCTGGATCGCCTCGAGTTTCGGTTCGTTCGAGGCATGGGGATCGTCGGCAAAACCGTCGAGGTCGAGCACGCGCCGGCGCAGGTCAGTGAACCGGAGCGTCAGGGGATCCTCGTCCGGGAACTTCTCGTCCAGCGCGATGCCGATGTCCTCGGAATCGGTCCATCTCACGGCCGCACCTCCTGCCTCGCCGCCGCGTCCCGCGGTCCCGGACGCGGTCTGGCGCCCTTCCCCAACTGGATCGCGCCACCCTCCTGGACGTAGTTGCGGGTATATGCCGGGATCTCGCACACCACGTCGCCGCTCACGACGGCCTGGCACCCGAGGCGGGACTGCGGGGTCACGTCCCACGCGGAGTCCAGGCGATCCGTCTCGTCGTCCTGCATGTCGCTCAGGTGCTGCGCGCCTTCGCGCACGATGACGTGGCAGGTCGTGCAGGCGCAGTTCCCGCCGCAGGCGTGCTCCAGGGGGATGTCGAGGTTCTTGGCGATGTCGAGCAGCGATCCCCGCAGGCCGTGATGGGAGTACGGCAGCGACGCCAGGTCCACGTGCAGGATCCGCTCCTCGCCGTCCACGATGAAGGTGACTCTCGGCATCTATCTTCCCTTCGCCGCAACGTCGTCGGCGGTGCGGCCGGCCAGGGCGGCCTGGACCGTCCGGTTCATCATCACTTCCGCCAGGTGCCGCGTCACCTGATTCAACGCGGCCGTTCTAACCTGGATGACGCCGCGGTCGGTGGCGCCCATCGACTGCTTGAGGTCGTTCAGAGCCGCGTGGATGAGCGCCACTTCCTTCGGGTCGAGCTGCGACGCCGCGAGATCGGCGAAGTCCGGGCGGCGCAGCGTCTTCTCGGTCGCGCCCATGATCGTCTCGGCCTCGTTGCGGGCTTCGATGATCATCCGCGCGTCGACGTCTTCCTCCGCGTGCTCGAACGACTCGACGAGCATCCGCTCCACTTCCTCGTCTGTCAGCCCGTACGAGGGTTTGACCTCGATCGTCTGCGCGATGCCCGTCCGCAGCTCCCTGGCCGACACGCTGAGAATGCCGTTGGCGTCGATCTGGAACCGGACCTGGATGCGCGGCAGGCCGGCGGGCATCGGCGGGATGCCGCGAAGCTTGAAGCGGCCCAGGGACCGGTTGTCCGACGCCATCTCGCGCTCGCCCTGCAGGATGTGGATGTCGACGGCGGTCTGGTTGTCGACGAAGGTCGTGAACATCTCGCCGCCGCTCGCGGGGATGGTCGAGTTGCGCAGGATGATCTTCGACACGATCCCGCCCATCGTCTCGATGCCGAGCGAGAGCGGGGTGACGTCGAGCAGCAGCATCTCGCGGCGGCCGCTCACCAGGATGTCGGCCTGAACGGCGGCGCCGATGGCCACCACTTCGTCCGGGTTCAGGTCCGTGTGGGGCTTCCGGCCGAACAACCGTCCGACTTCGCGGCGCACCATCGGGATGCGCGTCGATCCGCCCACCAGCACGGCCTCGTCAACCTGGCTGGCATCGAGGCCGGCATCGGCCAGCGCCTTGCGGCACGGCTCCAGCGTCCGGGCCACGATCGGCGCGATCGCCGCCTCGAACTCCGCCCGCGTGAGGGGCCGGCGATAGGGCTCGGCGCGTCCCGGCATGCCGTCCAGTTCGATGTGCGTCTCTTCGAATTCCGAAAGGTCCCACTTCGCCCGGATGACGGCCTGCCGCGCCGCTTGCACCGCTTCCGGATGCGCCACCGGGTCCAGGCCGAGATCGGCGGCCACCATCTCGACGAGCAGGCGGTCGATGTCGTCGCCCCCGAGGTGGGTGTCGCCGTTCGTCACGAGCACCTGGAAGACACCGTCTTCGACCTTGAGGATCGAGATGTCGAACGTGCCGCCGCCGAGGTCGTAGACCGCGATGACGCCTTCGTGACGCTTGTCCAGGCCGTAGGCCAGACACGCCGCCGTCGGTTCATTGATGATGCGCAGGACCTCGAGGCCGGCCAGCCGGCCGGCGTCGCGCGTGGCCGTCCGCTGGGCGTCGTTGAAGTACGCCGGCACGGTGATGACGGCCGCCGCCACGTCGGGGTCGAAATCGCCCTCCTTCAGGAAGAAGGCTTCGGCGCGCCGCTTCAGTTCCCGCAGGATGAACCCCGAGACTTCCGGTGGCGTGAACGCGCGGCCGCCGAGGTTGACGTGGACAACCCCGCCGGACTCCCCGCTGACCTTGAAGGGGAACCAGCGCGCCTCGTCCTGCACGTCCTCGATGCCGCGGCCCATGAAGCGCTTCACGGAGTAGACCGTGCGCGCCGGGTCGGTGAGCAGCCGGCGCTGGGCTTCGCGGCCGACGTATACAGTGCCCGCCTCATCCACCGACACGATCGACGGCAGAAGACGGTCCCCCGACTCGTCCGCGATGACGGTGGGCGCCCCGCCCTGGACGAAGGCCACCAGGCTGTTCGTCGTGCCGAGATCGATCCCGACCACCTTGCTCATAGCCGGGCCGCCTCGCCGCCGTTCATCTCGCGCCTGACGGTCGCCAGGAGGTTCGCGAGGTACGTCCGCTCGAGGAGCAGCGTCCGAAGCGAGGCCAGCGTCTCGCGGCGGCCAGCCACGTCGCCGGCCTCAAGTTGTGCGTCGTGGACTCCGGCCAGCTCCGCGAGCCGGCGCTCGTGATCCGCCAGGTGCGCCTCGATGGGCACGCGCGCCGCGTCGAGGCGTTCGGCCACCGCCTCGGGCGCGGCGCCCTCCTGCCGCATCTCCTGGATGGCCTCCAGCTCTTCATTCAGCGCGAAGACCCTCTCGAGCAGCCCTTGGGGCACAGCGTTCGTCGCGTCACGCGACTCCTTCGGCAGGAACCCTTCGAGTTTCAGGAGGTACTCGAGGCGCGTCACCGGGTCGCGCAGCGTGCGGAAGGCGTCGTTGAGATACGAGGACCGCTCCAGGCTGGCCAGGCGCTCCGTGGGCGACGCGTTCTGGAAGTAGTCCGGATGGAACAGCCGGCTGAGCGCGCGGAAACGCTGATCGAGGTCCTTGAGATCCAGGTGCAGCCGGCGCCGGAGCGCAAGGAACGTGAAGTAGTCTCCGTGGCGGCCCAGGGTCAGGATCTTCTCGCAGCGCGGGCAGACGTGGACGTCCACCGGGGCTTCCGTGCCGCAGTGCTTGCACTTGTCGATGGGAACGGCGTTGGTATCGGGCTGCATATCGTGAAACAAGAGGAAGCCCCGCCGGGTGTCCCCGGCGGGGCTTCACTGCGCCCGGGCCGGCTTGGGGGCCGTGGTGATCCGGTCCGGGCACACCTGCGAGCCGGCGCTCACCAGCCGGCGTGGACGCATTACACCGTGAACGAACTGCCGCAGCCGCACGAGGCCTTGGCGTTGGGGTTGATAAAGTGCAGCCCCTTTCCCATCAGCGCCGAGTCGTAGTCCAGCGTCGTGCCATTCAGGTAGAGAAGGCTCTTCTTGTCCACGAAGATCCTCGTGCCGCCCGGGCCGTCGATGACCTCGTCGCCGAGGCGCGCTTCCTTCTCCCAGCTGAAGGTGTAGCTCAGGCCCGAGCAGCCGCCGCCCTTGATGCCCACGCGCAGGCCGCCCTCGGTGAGCCCCTGCTTGGCCATGAGCTTCCGGATCTGCGCCGACGCCTGATCCGTCACGGTGATCATAGCTGGCCCCCGGCCCGCTGCTTCTGCTTGTAGTCCGCGATCGCCGCCTTGATCGCGTCCTCGGCCAGCACGGAGCAGTGGATCTTCACCGGCGGCAGCGACAATTCGGCCACGATGTCCGTGTTCTTGATCTCGAGCGCCTGATCCACCGTCTTGCCCTTCAGCCACTCGGTGGCCAAGCTCGAACTGGCAATCGCCGAACCGCACCCGAACGTCTTGAACCTGGCCTCGTCAATCACGCCCGTCTCCGGGTTGACCTTGACCTGCAGCTTCATCACGTCGCCGCACTCGGGGGCGCCGACCAGGCCCGTGCCCACCGTCGGGTCCTGCTTGGGCAGCGATCCCACGTTCCGCGGGTTGTTGAAGTGATCCACGACCTTGTCCGAATACGCCATCGCGCTATCTCCGTATCTATCCGCGAGTCGTCAGGCCCGGACCCCGGACCCCGAGGCCCGAGGCCCGAGTCCCGAGTTAGTGCGCCTGCCACTGCATCTTCGACAGGTCCACGCCTTCCCGGGCCATCTCGTAGAGGGGCGACATCTCGCGCAGCTTGCTCACCACGCTCACGAGTTTGGCCACGACGTAATCCACTTCCTCTTCCGTGTTGAAGCGCCCGAGGCCGAACCGGATCGACGAGTGCGCCAGTTCGTCGCCCGTCCCGAGGGCCTTCAACACGTAGGACGGCTCCAGGCTCGCCGAGGTGCACGCCGAGCCCGACGACACCGCCACGTCGTTGATGCCCATCAGCAGCGACTCGCCCTCGACGTAGGCGAAGCTGATGTTCAGATTGCCGGGCAGGCGGCGCTCCATCGAGCCGTTGATGTAGAGCTGGTCGAGGCCCGCGTGCAGTTTGTCGTTCAGCCGGTCGCGCAGGGCCCCGACCCGGACGCTCTCGGCCGCCATCTCGAGGCGGCACAGTTCCGCCGCCTTGCCGAACCCGACGATGCCCGGGACGTTGAGGGTGCCGGAGCGCATGCCCCGCTCGTGGCCGCCGCCGTCGAGGATCGGCGTCAACAGCACCCGCGGATTGCGGCGCCGCACGTAGAGGGCGCCCACGCCCTTCGGGCCGTACAGCTTGTGCGCGCTGAGCGACGCCATGTGCACGTTCGCCGCGTTCACGTCGAAGGGCACCTTCCCCGCTCGCCTGGACCGCGTCCGTGTGGAAGAGGATCCCCTTCTCCTTTGCGATCGCCCCAATTTCCGCGATCGGCTGCAGCACGCCGATCTCGTTGTTCGCCGCCATGATCGTGACGAGGATCGTCTTGTCGGTGATCGCCGCGCGCAACTGGTCGAGGTCGATGAGCCCGTCCTTCTTCACCGGCAGGTACGTCACCCGGAAGCCGTCCTTCTCGAGGCGCTTGCAGGTGTCGATGACTGCCTTGTGCTCGGTGACCGCCGTGATGATGTGGTCGCCCTTCTCGCGATACATCGATGCCGCGCCCTTGATTGCGAGATTGTCGGACTCGGTGGCGCCGCTCGTGAAGACAATCTCCTTCGCGCTCGCGCCGATGAGGTCCGCGACCTGCTTGCGCCCCTGCTCGACCGCCTCTTCCGCCTCCCAGCCGTACTTGTGGTTGCGGCTGGCGGCATTGCCGAAGCGCTCCGTGAAGTACGGCAGCATCGCCTCGAGGACCCGCGGGTCCACCGGCGTCGTCGCCTGATTGTCGAAATAGATCGGGAACTTCAGCATGACGGCCTCGTCTACGCGCGAACGGGAGTCGGCAGGACGTGCACGTGCCTGCCGTGGGCGGCGTGCGGCGCCGGGACCGCGACGTCCCTGGCCAGCTCCGACACGGTCGTCCTCGAGAGCGCCGACAGGATGATGTCGGAGATGCGCCAGAGCGGATCCCGCACATTGCACTTCGCGAACTGGCTGCACCGATCGCCGTGCGCCGCGCACGCCGTCACCGAGACCGGCCCGTCGATCGCCTGGATGACGTCGGCCACCGAGATGCCGGCGGCCGCGTGCGCCAGCTGGTAGCCGCCGCGCGCGCCCTGCTGGGACGATAGCAGGCCGCGCCGGACCAGCCGCTGCAGCACCTTGGCCAGCAGTTCCGTCGGGATCTCGTACTTCTCCGCGATCTCCCGGGCGCTTGCCGACCCCGGCTTTTTGGCCAGGTGAGCCACAGCGATGAGCGCGTAGTCCGCCTTTTTCGACAGTCTCAACATACGTAACCGTCCAAATACGACCCCACTAGTCCTATATTAGCTCTGAATCCAGGACCGGTCAAGTCGCCATTCCCGCAGGGAAGCTAGGGACAAGTGGCAAGGAGTAAGGGGCAGGGCGTCAGTATCGAGGGAGAGACGGGTCGATCTTCGCCGCCCATTCCTCGATGCCGCCGCGGAGATTGCGGGCGCGATGGAACCCCTGACGCTGGAGGAACGCGGTGGCCCTGCCGCTCCGGTTCCCGTGGTGGCAATACACGACGATCTCGCGGTCGGGATCCAGTTCGTGCTGGCGGGCCGCCAGTTCGCCCATCGGGATGAGGAGATCGTCCTCGAGGCGTACGAGATCGTGCTCGAGAGGCTCGCGGACGTCGAGCAGGAAAGGCCGATCGCCGCGGTCGATCCTCGCCTTCAACTCGTCGACGGTCATCACGGGATCCGCGTCCGCCGCCGCGACAGGCGCAGCGCCGTTCTTGGTCGTGCCGAGCCCGCAGAAGGCGTTGTAGTCGATGAGGGTCCGCACGGTCGGGTGCGTGCCGCACACGGCGCAGTCCGGGTCTTTCGGGATCTTCAACTCCCGGAACGTCATGCCAAGGGCGTCGTACACCACCATGCGTCCCACGAGAGGCTCGCCGATCTCCAGGACCAGCTTGATCACCTCGGTGGCCTGGATGGTGCCGATGATGCCCGGCAGCACGCCGAACACACCGGCCTCGGCGCAGGACGGTACGAGATCGGGCGGCGGCGGCTCGGGAAACACGCACCGGTAGCACGGGCCGTTCTTCACGCCAAACACGGCCGCCTGCCCTTCGAACCTGAAGACGGCGCCGAACGCGTCCGGCTTCCCCAACATCACGCACGCGTCGTTCACCAGGTAGCGCGTGGGGAAGTTGTCCGACCCGTCGAGGACGACGTCGTAGCGTCCGAGGATGTCGAGCGCAGTCGCGGCCGACAGCTGGATGAAGTGCGTCTCGACGGTCACGTTCGGGTTGAGGGCCTTCAGGCGGTCTCGCGCCGACGCCACCTTCCGATCGCCCACGCGGGCCGTGTCGTGCAGGATCTGCCGCTGCAGGTTGCTCGCGTCGACCACGTCGCCATCCACCACGCCGAGCGTGCCCACGCCGGCGGCGGCCAGGTACATGCTGGCCGGCGAGCCCAGGCCTCCGGCGCCCACGCACAGGACGCGCGCCGCCTTCAGCCTCCGCTGGCCTTCGAGGCCGACATCCGGCAGCGTCATGTGCCGGGCGTAACGGGCGAGCTCTTCGCGGGTCAGGGGAGGCAGTTCACGCACGTCAGCAGGATACCGCCGAACCGCGAATCCCGATCCCCGAATCCCGAGCCCCGAGTCCCGAGCTAATCGGGTACACTTCCATCATGCTTCTCCCTCTGTTTGCGATGGAACGCATGCAGTCCACGTGGGAGAACCTCGTGGACTACAACCTCTCCGAAAGCGGCGTGCACCCGATGCGGGTGGAGGACCTGCTCGACGGCGCGGCCGATCGGGACGGCTTCCTCGGCCAGGAGCTCGTCTATAACCAGTCGAACGGCACCGTCGCGCTCCGCGAGCGCATCGCGGCCATGTATCCGGGCGCGACGGCGGAGCACGTAGAGGTCACGAACGGCGGCTCCGAGGCGAACTTCGTGTCGATGTGGCACCTCGTCCAGCCGGACGACGAAGTGGTGTGCATGGTGCCGAACTACGGGCAGACGCTGGGCCTCGCGGAGGGCTTCGGCGGCGTCCTGAAGCCCTGGCCGCTGCGGCTCTCGGCGGACGGCCGCCGCTGGCACGCGGACCTCGACGAGCTGCGCCGCCTCGTCACGGCCAGGACGCGCGTCGTCATCCTGTGCAACCCGAACAACCCGACCGGCGCGCGCATCCCCGCGACCGACCTCGACGACATCTGCCGGATCGCCGGGAGCGTCGGCGCCTGGGTGCTGTCCGACGAGATCTACCGCGGCGCCGAACTCGACGGCATCGAGACGCCCTCGGTCTGGGGCCGCTATGAGCGCGCCGTCATCACGAGCGGCTTGTCGAAGGCCTACGGCCTGCCCGGGCTCCGCATCGGGTGGATCGCGAGTACGCCGGAGTTCGTGGCGGCCACGTGGTCGCGGCACGACTACACGAGCATCGCCCCGGGCACTCTGAGCGACCGCCTGGCGTGCATCGCGCTCCAGCCCGCGACGCGCGCGAAGATCCTCGCGCGGACGCGGCGGATTCTTCTGTCGAACCTGCCCGTCATCACGGGCTGGCTGGACGCGCACCAGGACCGCTTCAGCTACGCGCCGCCGGAGGCAGGCGCGATCGTGTACGTGCGTTACCGCGACGCCGTCAACTCGACCGACCTCGTGGAGCGCCTGCGCGTCGAGAAGAGCGTCCTGATCGTGCCGGGCGACCACTTCGGCATGGACGGCTACCTGCGAATCGGCTTCGGCAGCGAGACCCGGTACCTCCGCGATGGCCTCGATCGCCTGGCGGACCTGCTCCGTTCGATACCGGGCGCCGCGAGGGCGCGCCCGTGAGCGGTCCGGGCTGAGCCATGGTCTATCTCGACCTGCTGCTCGTCGGGTTCGGCAACGTGGGCCGGCGTTTCGCCGCGCTGCTGGACGAGAAGTCCGTGCGCCTGCGGGGCGAGCACGACCTCAGCTGGCGCGTGGTGGGCATCGCGACGAAGCGCCACGGGTCGGCCTACGACGCGCGGGGGCTCGACGTGGTCAAGGCGCTCCGCCTGGCCGAGGCCGGCGCGCCGATCGGCGCGCTCATCGGGCCCGAGAGCGGACGCACCATCGCGCCCGATGCGACCGGGCTCGACCTCATCAAGCACGCCACCTCCGAGGCCAAGGCGCGCCGGATGCAGCACCTGGTCGTCGTGGAAACGACCGTGCTCGACATCGAGCGCGGGCAGCCGGCGACGGACCACGTCATCGCGGCGCTTCGCGGCGGCGCGCACGTCGTCACCGCCAACAAGGGTCCCGTCGCCTTCGCGTGCCGCGAGATCCTCTCGACGGCCGAGATGGCCCGCCGGCGGTTCCTCTTCGAAGGGGCCGTCATGGACGGCATCCCGGTGTTCAATCTCGTGCGCGAGACGCTGCCGGCCGTCGATATCCTCGGCTTTCGCGGCGTCATCAACGCGACGGCGAACTTCGTCCTGACGGCGATGGAGGCGGGCCGCAGTTTCGAGCACGCCGTGGCCGAGATGCAGAGCGCCGGCATCGCCGAGGCCGATCCGTCGCTCGACATTGACGGGTGGGATGCCGCCGCGAAGACCGCCGCCCTCGTCAACGTACTCATGAAGGGGTCCGCCACGCCGCATACGATCGACCGGACCGGCATCCGGGACGTCACGCGCGAGCACGTGCTCGATGCCGTCCTGCGGGGCAAGCGGATCCGGCTCGTGGCGAGCGCCGAGCGCCTCGACGGGCGCGCCGTCGGGCGGGTGGCGCCGGTTGAACTGGACGGGTCGGACCCGCTCGCGAACCTCACCGGGCTGCAGAACCAGCTCGTGCTGAACACGGACCTTCTCGGCCCCGTCGGCATCCAGCAGCTCAGCGGGGGATTGCTGCAGACGGCCTACGCGCTCCTGACCGATCTCGTGACCATCGCCAGAGGGCTGGGCGGCGCCGATGCGTCCTCGGGCCCGGCGAGGGGCTGACAAACTCGAGACCGGCCGCGCGTGAGATGATGCAGGCGATCGGTCCCGCGGCGGCCCGTGTGCCGCCCGGGCAAGTGGAGTAGAACCCATGCCGTTGGAACTGGTCCAGATCCGCCGCCGCGTGCAGGTGCGCCTGGCCGACGTCAAGCGCGCTGCCGCCGCCCGCCGCGAGAAGGTCGACGCCGCCGGGCGCGCGTACGAGACGTTCCTGGCGAACGTCGCGACGCCGACGGTCACTGCCGTGGCCCAGAGCCTGTCGGCCGAGGGCTATCCGTACCGGGTCACGACCCCCGGCGGCGCGGTGCGGATGACGTCCGATCGATCGG
This sequence comes from uncultured Acidobacteriota bacterium, assembly GCA_963809475.1. Classification (GTDB taxonomy): domain Bacteria; phylum Acidobacteriota; class Vicinamibacteria; order Vicinamibacterales; family JAKQTR01; genus JAKQTR01. The sequence goes on along the minus strand of CAWEJS010000001.1, from coordinate 410,584 downwards.
GCCGGACGTACGTCGAGATCCGTCTCGACACGGCGGGCGCCGTCCCCCAGGTTGTCGCCGAGGTGGGGCGCGAGCGCGGCCGCCGCGTGCTCGCCGACGAGCGGCCGGTGGCCGAGGGCACGCCCGTTGACGCGATCACGGACGAGCAGGTGCTCGCGGCGTTGCTGGAGTCGATGGCGGAGTTGATCGAGCGATGAGCGGCTACGCCAGGCGCTCGACGAACGACGTGTCGATGCCTTCCCGTTTCAGCAGATCGAGGAACGCGACGCGGTCGTACGCCTTGCGGTAGGCCTCGCGGGGGTCCACGGCGCCGCTCTGCACGAAGGCGAGCAGCACGTCGTTCATCGGCACCATCCCGTACTTCCGGCCCGAGTCGATCGCCAGCGGGAGCTGGCCGATCTTCCCTTCGGCGATCAGCGCGCCGACCGACGGCATGTTGAACAGCAGTTCGCGCGCGGCCACTCGGCCGCCGCCGGACTTGCGCAGCAGCACCTGCGCCACGGCGCCGCGCAGGGACTCCGACAGCGACAGCGCCACCTGCGTCTGCTTCTCGTACGGCGCCGTCTCGACGAGGCGGCCGATGGCCGCGCTCGTGGTGTGCGCGGTGATCGCCCCGATCACCAGGTGGCCCGATTCAGCCGCATCGAGCGCGACGGCCACGAGATCGGGCGTCTTCAGGTCGTCGATCACCAGGACGTCGGGGTTCTCGCGCAGCGCCGCCCGGGCCCCGGTCAGCATGGCGTCGGGCTCGCCGCGCGCCTCCCGCTGGCTGACCATCGCCCGGCGGTTCTCGTGGACGAACTTGATCTCCGTCTCGAGGCTGATGATGTAGTCGGACCGCGACCGGTTGATCAGATCCACGAACGCCGAGATCAGCGTCGACTTGCCGCTCAACCGCGGGCCGGCCACGATCACCAGCCCCTCGCGTTCCGAGCACAGCGCCTGGATGTCGCGCGACAGGCCGAGTTGGTCGGCCGAGATGAGCCGCGTCGGGATCAGCCGGAACACGGCGCCGGGCCCCCGCTGGTCGCGGAAGCTGACGCAGCGCACGCGGCCGACGTCCTGCAGTTCGTACACCCACTCGGCGCTGGTGCCGCCTGCGAAGGCCTCGCGGCTCGCTCCCGGCGCGAGCTCCAGGATCAGCGCCTCGACCTCGGCCTTGCCGAGGGGCGGCTCGGTCTCCAGCGGCAGGATCTCATCGTCCAGGCGGATGGACGGGCGTGCGTTCGCGGTGAGGAAGAGCGAGGAAGCGCCGCGGGCTGACGCGATGCGGAGCAGGCGGCCGATGCCGAGGTACCTCGGCGTGGGTGTCGCCCCCGCGCGCGGGGTGTCGGTGCGAATTGGGCTGCGGGCGAGCGGGAGCACGACGCCCGGCGGGGCCTCGCGCACGGGCCCGGTGCGGCGGGTCAGCGGCGGCGGCCCGGCCGGCTCGTCGGCGCGGGACGCGGGCGGCACGGGTGCCGCGGCCCTCGACGCGGGCGCAGCGGGCGACGGGGCCTGGACCTGTGCGGCGGAGTGATTTGGCGCCATCCGCGGGCGGGGCGCGGTTTCGGGGACCTGCACGCGACGAGTCGGTGCGGTCTGCGCGGGTGACGAAGCCTCCGCGGCCGGCGCGTGCTCCGCGGCCGGCGCGACGTCCGGGACTCGCTGGGCCGCCGGCGCCTGGGCCTGCGGCGGCTGGCGCCCGGGCTCGATTGCCGCCTGCGGCTGGGTCTCCGGCGGGACTGTCGGCCCCGGTGGCGGGCCTTCCGCAACAGGCGGGGCCGACGGAGCCGGTTGGGGAACGCGGATGACGCCGCGCTGCCGGCGCAACTCGATCCAGATGTCGTCGCCGCCGCGCGCGGCCACGAGGACGAACTTGTCGCCCGGCGCGTCCTTCGGAAAGATCTCCCGCTCGACCGCCCCGATCTCGCTCAGCAGGCGCTGATCGTCAGGGGAGAGCAGGTCGCCCAATACGCCCTTCATCGCCTCGACAGTCAGCGGGCGCTCGGACAGATTGGCCGAGCCGTTGGGCGCCAACACGTAGGGCCGCTCGCCGACGTGCATGACGAGCCCATCCCCGTTTGCCTTGAGGACGGCGGCGACGAGCGATTCAATGGGCGACACGTGTCTTATCCGGCCCTGTCGGCCTACTTGCCAGAGATGTCGGCCGAAACGGCTGGATTCATTAGGATTCAGGCCCGTGGCGGCGTGCCCGCCTCGTAGATCCTGATCATCTCCACGACCTTGAATCCCCTCGTCTGGTGCGGCGCGACCATCCGCTCGGTCCGAAGGTACTGCAGGAGGCCGTCATCGGCGTAGTCCGGCTCGCCCACCTCCTCCGCACGGCCCAGGCGCGAGCCCAACTCATTGAGGGTCATGACTTTGACGATGGTCCGGGTGCGCCACGGCAGGGCGAGGCGATGTCCTGCCCGGACGCGGGACTCGGTGCGGAACGTCACGTAGATTTCGTTGCTGATGAAGGCGTAGCCGGACTCGGCCCGGCTGGCTGGCGAATCCTCGACCCGGATGGTCTCGATCGCCTCGATGGCCTTGAGCGCGTCCAGCACGACGCTGGTGAAACCACCCTCCCCGCTCCAGCCGGAGGATTCAACCTGCATATGTGCATGATAGTGGGGTCAGTTCCAAAAACCCGGCGTTTTGCCTTCCAGCAGGGTCAGGAGGTCAGAAGGCTGGCTGAGCTGGCACTCGTCGCCCTGGAGCGACGATGGGTCGACCCGGATGAACCCGAAGCCGTAGCGGGCCAGGCAGAGGCGGACGCCCCCGTTTCGCGCCGTGGCGACGTCCACGTCGGAATCGCCCACGAGGATCGTCCGCTCGGCCGTCGCGCCGTGGCGCTCCATCAGCCAGCGCAGCCCTGCCGGGTCGGGCTTGCGCGCGAAGGCCCCGTCCCCGAAGACCATGTGCGCGAAGAACCCATCCAGGCCGCAGTGAGTCAGGACTTTGCGCGACGCGTCCTCGGGCTTGTTGGTCAGCAAGGCCAGCGCGTGCTCGCCGGCCAGCACCCGAAGCGTCTCGACCATCCCCGGGTAGGGCCGCGTCGTCTCGAACATCCGCGCGTCGTACAGCGTCAGGAACTCGCCGAGCGCGCCCGGCGGCGGCGCAGCGTGTCCCGCGCGGGCCATCACGCGCTCGACCAGGATCGCCGCGCCCTCGCCGACCATGCGGCAGACGGACTCGTCATCGAGCCGGCCTCCGCCGTGACGCTCGGACAGGTCCGACGCGGCTTCCGCCAGGTCGTGGAGCGAATCGACGAGCGTTCCATCCAGGTCGAAGACGAGCAGCACAGGTATTCCCGGCGGCGCTAGTCGCCGTCGAACGTGGCGAACGACGTCGGCGTCTCCCAGACGCGCACGGATTCCACGGGCAGGCCCTGTGAGCGGGCATAGTCGAAAATGATCTTCGCGATGTGCTCGACGGTCGGATTGCTGTCGACGAGGAAGACGGGCTCGCCCAGCTCCTGCAGCGGCTTCACCAGCGCATCGTCCCGGCGGAGGATCATCTTGTGGTCGATCGTCTCGTCGATCCACGTCTTGACGGTCCGCTTGATGTCGCCGAAGTCGCAGACCATGCACCGGCTGTCGAGTTCGCCGCTGCGCACGCTGATCTCGGCGACGGCGTTGTGGCCGTGCGGGTGTTTGCAGATCCCGTCGTATTCGAGCAGCCGATGCCCGTAGCAGAAATCAATCCGCTTCGTCACTGAGTACATGGCTGTATTCTACTGCCGATGAAGGGAACCTCCGAGACCGTCGCGGTGCTCTGCTCGGGCGGTCTCGACAGCGTCGTCCTGGTGGCCCGCGAGGCGCAGGAGCGCGACGTCCAGCCCGTCTACGTGTCCGTCGGCCTCGCATGGGAGCCCGCCGAGCGGGCCTTCCTCGAACGGCTAGGCCATACGCCGGCCTTCACCGGGCGCGTGCGGCCGCTCGTCACGCTCGAGATGACGATGAGGGACGTGTACCCGGCGTCGCACTGGGCGATCCGCGGCACGCCGCCGGCGTACGACACGCCGGACGAGGATGTCTACCTCGCCGGCCGGAATGTCGTGCTGCTGTCGAAGGCCGCGGTCTACAGCGCCGGGGCCGGCATCCATCGCGTGGCGATCGGCCCGCTGGCCGCCAATCCCTTCCCGGACGCCACGCCGGCGTTCTTCGAGGCGATGTCCCGCGCGCTCACGCTCGGCCTCGATCACCGCATCGAGATCGTGGCGCCCTTCGCGGCGCTGCACAAGGCGGACGTGGTGAAACTCGGGGCGGCACTGGGCGTGCCGCTCGAGCTGTCGTTGTCATGCATGAATCCGATCGGTGATCTGCACTGCGGGACGTGCAGCAAGTGCCGCGAGCGGCGCGACGCCTTCGACGAAGCTGGCGTCGCCGATTCGACGCGCTACGCCGCGCCGTCGCCGCGGCAGCGCCCTACCAGTTCCTGATGGTGATCGAACCGTCGCCCGACCGCACCTTGATCAGCTTGCCGCCTGCGCCGAGCGTGCCGCGCGCCGAGTTGTGCGGCTTGTCGCGGTCCTCGCCGTCCCGTGCTGCGGGCTCCTGGCCTTTCAACGGCTCGGCATCGACGCCGCCGTCGGCGCTGTGCGCATCGAGTTCGGCGTTCAGGCCCGCGGGCAGCTCGATGTGAATGCTGCCGTCGCCGGTCGTGACCGTCCAGTCCGACTCGACGGCGCTTCCCGGGCGGGCCTTGATGTTGATCGCTCCGTCCCTGGTCTCGAGCTCGAGCCTCTTGTAGACACCGTCCGCGCGGATGCTGCCGTCGCCCGTGTTGATCCGGGCGTTGCCCTCGACCTGCCGGGCGTCGACGGACCCGTCACCCGTCCGGACGACGAGATCGCCTTTCAGTTCCTCGACACGCACGCTGCCGTCGTCGGTATCGAGGTCCGCCTTGCCGCTGACGCGCCGGATCGTGATCGACCCGTCGCCACTGCGCGCGGTCACGGCAGTCTCGACGGGCACCGACACGACCAGGCTGGCTCCTGGACTGCGGCGGAACCCCGTGGTCCGGAGGGGTGAGGGTTTCATCACGTCCACGGTGATGGTGTTGCCGGTCTGCGACGACCTCACCTCGATCTTGTCGACGACGGCCTGGTCGGGCCCGCGTTTCTCGATCTCGATCACCACGTCGTTCCGGTCCCAGCCGCGCACCTCGATCGACCCGTCGAACGTGCTGAGCGCGATCTGGGCCGGGCCCGTCACGGTGAACTTCTTCTCCTCGCGGACGCTGTAGTCGGCCGCGCCGACGGTGACGTCGCAGGCCGCGGCGGCCGCGGCGGCGGCGATGAGGATGGCCAGGCGGGCCCCGGTCCGGAACATCGTGCGCATAACTCCCCCCGTCGGGATTGGACGGAGGGCACGCGGTGGAAGTTCAGGCCTTGACACCGGGCGCCAGCGGAGCGAACGTAGCCGGCATGGATCCCGTGACGCTGTCGGCCTTCGCGGCGGCGCTGGCCGTCGTGGCGTGTATCGTGGCCCTGTCCGTCGTGTGGCGGAAAGGCCGGCCCTTCGCCCAGGGCGACGTCTTCCGCGCGAGCCGGCTCAGCAGGGGCAACCACCTCCTGCCCACGCAGGTGCTCGTGTCGCCGACGAGCGTGGTGCACTTCACACCGCAATGGTTCGGCAAGTACGAGCACTCGATCCACATGGCCCACGTCGCGTCGGTCGGCATCGACACCCACATCGTCTTTTCGGACGTGCTCGTGGAGACGACCGGCGGCGCGTCGCCCATTCACTGCCGGGGGCACTACAGGTCGGACGCGGTCCGCATGAAGCAGTTGATCGAGCAGTACCAGACTGCGTACTTCAGGGGCACGCATCCCTCGTGACCCGGCCGGCCGGACCGCGTTTCGCCGCCGGTTGACCGCGAGCGATTCAGAAGGCCGCTCTGCTGGTAAGATCTCCCGTGCGCCCCCCCGTTTCGAACATGCCCAGGTTGTCGCTCGGTCAGTCGGTGCTGGCGATCGCCGCCGCCACGGTCGTGGTCGGCCTGGCCGAACTCTGGCTCCGTCCATCGGCGCCGTTCCTCGTGACGCCCCTCGCGGTGTCGGCCATGGCGCTCGTCTTCGCGTACAGCGTCTTTCGCCGTGACGAGGCCGCCCGGCGCCGCCACGAGGGAGAGCTGCAGCGGTCGTCCGCCCTCCATCTCGCAACGATCGAGGCCCTGGCGCTCGCGATCGACGCCCGCGACCACTCGTCCCGGTCGCAACTGCAGCGCGAGCAGCGGCACGCCGCGGCGCTGGCCCGGGCGCTTGGCATGTCGGAGGAGGAAGTCGAGTGCGTCCGCACGGCGGCGCTGCTCCACGACATCGGGAAGCTGGCCGTGCCGGATCACATCCTCGCCAAGCCCGGCCCCTTGACGGATGACGAGCGCGGCAAGATGCGGACGCACGCCGCCGTCGGGGCGGCGCTCATCGCCGGCGTGCCCTTCCCGTACCCCGTGGCCTCGCTCGTCGGCAGCCATCACGAGCGCTGGGACGGCAGCGGCTACCCCGCCGGGATGCGCGGGGCCGACATCCCGCTCGGCGCGCGCGTCCTCACCGTCGTCGACTACTTCGCCGCCATCACGTCTGATCGCCCGTTCAACCAGGCCATGCCGGTCGAGGAAGCGGTGAACGTGCTCTGGCAGGAGGCGGGCAACGCCCTCGATCCGGACGTCGTCGCCCGCTACGTCGCGATCTTGCCCCCGCTCCGGGAGGCCGACCTCCAGGCGCGGCTGGCCGGTCCTGCACAGGATTGGAGGCGCACGGCGGGTGCGGCTGGCGCGGCGCCCGCGTCGGGCGATCGGGCGAGAACAGGCCCCTCGGGATCGTTCGCGGCGCTCGACGGCATTGCTGAAGCGAACCAGGAACTCTACGGGTTGTACGAGGTCGCCGCGACAATGGGCACGAGCCTCGACGTGGCGGACTCGATGTCGGTGATCGCGTCGAAGCTGAACAAGCTGGTGCCGTTCGCCACCTGCGCGCTCTTTCTCTACGACGAGCCGAACGGCGTCGCGCGGTGCCGGGCGGCGACGGGCGCTGGCCAGAAGGCGTTTCTTGGGTTGATGGTGCGCGAAGGTCAGGGCCTCGTCGGGCGGGCGATCGCGTCGCGCGAGTGCGTCACCAACGGCGATCCGTCCGCGGATCTCGACGCCTCGCGCCCGGATCTCGCCGAGGCCGGCTTGAAGTCGGCCCTGGTCTGCCCGCTCATGATCGGCGGCACTGTCCGGGGCGCGCTCGCGCTCTACCACACAACGCCCGGGTACTTCACCGACAACCACCGGCGCCTGGTGCTCCGTATGTCCGGCCAGATCGCGGCCGTCGTCAACAACGCGGCCATCTTCGAGCAGACCCGTGAGGACGCCGTCACCGATCCGTTGACGGGGCTGCCCAACACCCGTTTCCTGTACGCGCACGCCGGCCGTGAAATCGCGCGCGCGGCCCGGTTGGGCTCGTCCGTCAGCGTGCTGCTGCTGGACCTCGACAATCTGAAGCCGATCAACGACAGCTTCGGCCACCAGGCCGGCAACCGCGCCCTCTGCGAGGTGGCCGCGGGCCTGCGCCGCGCCATCCGCCCGTACGACATCTGCGTGCGCTACGGCGGCGACGAGTTCATCGTCCTGCTGTCGGATTGCGGCGCGGACCAGGCCGAGCTCAAGCGCATCGAATTGCAGAAAGCCGTCGAGGCGATGCCCTTCAGCGTCGGGGACCTCCTCCGCCTGCGCCTGTCCATCAGCGTCGGCGCGGCCGTCTTCCCGCTCGACGGCGACACCTACGAGGCGCTGCTCCAGGTGGCCGACGGCCGGATGTACGACGACAAGGCCGCCCGCAAGCGGGCCAAGTCGGCCAGACCCGTTCCGACGACCGGCTGACCGAACCGCCGCTCAGATCCCCATTGCGTGAAAGCCCGAGTCCACGGCGATGATCTCGGCGGTGACGCCGGAGCTCTCCGGGCCGAGCAGGAACCGGCCGGTCTCGCCGACTTCTTCCAGTTCCGTATTCCGGCGCAGCGGCGAGCGCTCACGATACAGCTGCAGGATCCCGCTGAAGCCGGAGATGCCGGACGCCGCCAGCGTCTTGATCGGGCCGGCCGAGATCGCGTTGACGCGGATGTTCTGCGGCCCGAGGCCGTCGGCGAGATACCGCACCGACGACTCGAGGGCCGCCTTCGCGACGCCCATCACGTTGTAGTTGGGCACGATCCGGCCGCTGCCGAGATACGTCAGCGTGAGGATGCTGCCGCCGCCGCGGGCCGCCATGAGCGGCGCCGCGCCGCGGGCCAGCGCAATCAGGGAGTATGCGCTGACGTCGAGGGCGACGCGGAAGCCCTCCCGGCTGGTCTCGATGAAGGGACGCGACAGTTCCTCGCGCGGCGCGAACGCGGTTCCGTGGAGCAGGAAGTCGAGCCCGCCGAACTCGCGCGCAATCGTCTGGTAGAGGTCGGCGATCTGCTCGTCGGAGGTCACGTCGCAGGGCAGGAGCAGCGGGCGATCCAGCTCCCCTGCAAGCTCCTGCACGTTCTCGAACAGGCGTTCGCCCTGGTACGCCAGGGCCAGCCGCGCGCCGTCGCGGGCCAGCGCCTTGGCAATCGCCCACGCGATGGATCGCTTGTTGGCGACCCCCGTGATGAGGCCGAAGGTGCCGGTCAGGTTGGCCATTGCGGGCGAGTCAGTGCTTCCCGGGCCCGCGGGGAGGCTTGCCGCCAAACCCGCGGCGCGGACCGCGAGGGGGCGGCTGGCCCTGGCCGCCGCGCGCCCCCTGAGGACCCTGGGCGCCGCGCACGCCGCCGGGCCCGCCGTGCTGGCCCTGGCCGCCTCGATAGCCGAAGCTGTTGCCGTTGATCTCGCCCTGGCCGTGCCGTTGGCCTCCCGGGCGCCCGAGGCCCTGGCCGCCCGGCCCACCCGGCCGGTGCTGCCCTCCGCCCTGCCCGTGACGGAACGGCTTGCCGTGACGGTGGACGCCCGCCGCGGGCCTGTGCATCGTGAACTCCGGGATCGGCCGCGGCGGCACGTCGCCTTCGACGCGAGGCAGCGTCGCCCTGATCAGGCGGCGGTGGAGGCTGAGCTCGGCCGTCGGGCTCGGCTCTGCCGGGGCCTCGGCTTCCGGCGCAGAGGCCGGAGGGGCGGCGGGACCGCGGCCTCCTGCCAGAGCAGCCGACGCCGCCGACGCCGGGGGCAGCGGGACAGGCAGGGCCGGGGCCTCGATGACCGCGGCTGCCGCGGCGTCGGGCCCGACCGGCCCGGCGGCGGACGCCCGGGCCGGCGGCAGCGGGGGCGCCGCCTTCTTGCGGCTCACGGGCGCCTTTCCGCCCCGGAACTCGTGCTCCGCGTCGCAGGTCGTGCATCGGACCTGGCGGACTTCGTTGCCGACGAGCGCCACGATGGCGTGATTGCTCAATCGGCGCTCGCGCGGACAGTAGTCATCGACGAGATCACCAACCCGAAGCTGGCGCGGAAGCATGCACGGTCCCTCGAGAACGCTGGGTGGGAAGTAGTCGCAGGACGCCCGATTCCATCATCGCGCCGACGCGAGGGGCAACCGCCGCCTGCGACCGCTAAACGAGGCCCGCGCCGCCGACGGCCGTCCGGCAGCGCGTGGCACGGCCCATCATACCGTGCCTTGGCGCCAGACCCAAGCCCGCTCTCGCCGGCACCCGCTTCTCAGCCGCCGGTGCCCAGCCACCGCGCCAGTTCCTCCAGCGCCGCCCGGACCGCGGCGGGGTTGGTCGACTGCGGCGTCCGCTTGGCCGCGACCGACGCGCGCGCCGAGATGGCCCCGGCGACGTCGGGCCCGAAGTGCCGGCTGAAGGCGCGCCACTCGTCGAGACTCAGCGACGCGAAATCGCGCCCCTGCGCGACCAGCGACCGGACCATCGCGCCGGTGATGGCGTGCGCGTCCCGGAAGGCCACGCCGCGCGCAACGAGGTAGTCTGCGACATCCGTCGCCAGCAGGAGACCCGAGGCCGCCGCCTCGGCCCGCCCGGCGTTCAGCTCGAGGCCCGCGACGACGGCCGCACACGCGGCGAGCGACGATGAGACGGTCGCCTCGGCTTCGAAGACCGCTTCTTTGTCCTCCTGCAGGTCCCGGTTGTACCCCCCCGGCAGCCCCTTCATCGTTGTCAGCCAGCCGGACAGGCGCCCGAGCACGCGGCCGGACTTCCCGCGCGCGAGTTCCAGCGGGTCGGGGTTCTTCTTCTGGGGCATGAGGCTGCTGCCGGTGGCGAAGCGGTCCGGCAGATCGAAGTAGCCGAATTCCTCCGAGGTGAACAGAATCACGTCCTCCGCCAGCCGGCTGAGGTGCACCATCGCCAGCGAGCAGGCGTAGAGGAACCCGGCGACGAAGTCGCGGTCGGAGGACGCATCGAGGCTGTTCGCCACGACGCGCGAGAAACCGAGCCTGTCCGCCAGGAACTGCGTGTCGACGGCGTAGGTCGTGCCCGCGACGGCGCCCGAGCCGAGGGGCATCTCGTCGGCCTCCTCCGCGGCGCGATCGAAGCGGCCCACGTCGCGCCGGAATGCGGCCGCGTGCGCCAGGAAGAAATGCGCGGCCAGGATCGGCTGCGCTTTCCGCACGTGCGTGTAGGACGGCATCGGGGCCTCACCGCACGCGTCGGCCCGGGACGCGAGCGCGCGGATGAGGGTTTTCAGCCGCCCGGCGATCGCCGGGATGTGGCGCTTCAGGTAGAGGCGGAGGTCGAGCGACACCTGCTCGTTGCGGGAGCGGCCGGTGTGCAGGCGCTTCCCCGCCTCGCCGATCCGATCCACGAGTTGCCGCTCGACGAACGCGTGGATGTCCTCGTCCGGCCCGTTGACGAAGGACGGGTCGCGGCGGCCGGCCTCGAGAATGGCCGAAAGTCCGGCGGCAATGGCCGCGGCGTCCGTCTCGCTGATGGCGCCGGCGCGGGCGAGCGCCTCGGCCCACGCGAGGCTGCCCGTCACGTCCTCGTCGAAGAGCTGGCGATCGAAGCGCAGCGACACGCCGTACGAGAACACCGGCGCGTCGGGCTCTTCGTCGAAACGGCCGGACCAGAGATGCGGCATCAGTCGGCCTTCCTCGATTCGGCTGGCCGCCCGTCCAGCCCGGGCGTCCGGCTGACCACCTGCGCGGAGCCCTTGTGGAGCTTGATGCGGACCGAGCCCGTCACGCCGGCCTGCACCGTGGCGACGAAGGCGTCCATCGCCTCGCGCACCGGAGAGTACCACAGGCCCTCGTCCACCATGTCGGCGTACTCGGCCGACCGTCTCCGCTCCGACTGCAGGAGGCCGTCCGGGATGACGAGGTCCTCGAGTTCGCGGTGCGCCAGGTGCAGCACCACCGCCGCGGGCGCCTCGTAGATCTCGCGAACCGCCGATCGTGCCGCGGGCCGGTTGACCGCGGCCTCGACGCGGCCCACGCCGTGCGCGCCGGCAATGGTGCCGACGCTGGCAATGACGTCCATGAACGGCATCGCGACGCCGCTCACGGCAGACGGCACGCCCTGCTCGAACTGCAGATCGAGGTACGCCGGCTCGTCAGGACACCGGGCCGGGTCCCTGGAGATCGCGTCGATGAGGGCGGGCGGGTCCGTCCAGGGGGCCTCGCCGGCGCCGCATCCGATCGACCGGCCCCACAGATTGGCGTCGATATCGAAGGAGCCCGGCGCGGCGGCGGGCAGCGGGATGCCGCGCTGCCGCGCGTACTCGATCTTCTGCCTGGGGGTCAGGTCCCACTCGCAGGCCGGGGCGATCACGCGGACGCCGGGCATCACGGCGCGCACCAGTCGCTCGATCCGCACGCGGTCGCCGCCCTGGCTCGAGCAGCCGTGCGCGACCGTCCCGGCGCCCTCGATGCGGGCGATCTCGACGAGCGTCCGCGCGATGAGCGGGCGGCCCAGCGCCGTGGCAAGGGGTCCGCCGCGCGCGAAGACCGCGCCGGCCTGGAGCGCCGGCAGGACGAACTGCCTGGCGAATTCCTCGCGGACGTCCAGGACGTGCGCGCGGACCGCTCCGGCCGCGAGGGCGCGCTCGCGCACCGATTTGAGGTCCTGGCCCTGCCCGAGATCCACCGTCACGCACACGACCTCGGCGCGGTATTCCTCCGCGAGCCATGCCACGGCCACCGACGTATCCAGCCCGCCCGAATACGCCAGCACGATCCTGTCCATCGCCGGTTCCTGTCCGCGCGGGGGCCCGCCGAGCCCGGATGCGGAGGGCGGGCCGGCGCCGTTATCGTTTCGCCATCCGGTCGAAGCGCGCGGCCACGGAAGCGGCCGCGGCGGCGCTGCGGCAGATCACGAGCACCGTGTCCTCGCCGCCGATGGTGCCGACCACGCCCTCGACCCTGGCCGCGTCGACCGCGCTCGCGAGTGGCTGCGCCTGCGCCAGGCCCGTCTTGAGCACGACGAGCTGCAGCGAGCGATCGACGCCCGTCAGGTACTCCGCGACGGCGCGCTGCAGGCGCGCCGCCGCCACGTCCGGGGCCATGCCTTCGACCCCCGGCCGGTGGTAAGCGCCGTCACCGCTGGCCTTCACCAGGCCGAGATCCCGAAGGTCGCGCGACAGCGTCGCCTGCGTCACCGAGAACCCCATGCCCTTCAGCCGCCGCCTCAGATCCTGCTGGCTGTACAGCGCGACCCGGTCGACGAGATCGAGGATGGCGGCCTGCCTGCGTGTTTTCATGGCGGTGTGTCCGGATGCCTGATTATACACTCAAATGCATAACATACCACGCCGAGCATCTCTAAGTGAGCTAAAACCCTTGCCTTTGCCTCGGCAATGTCGCATAATTATTCACTCGCGATCATGAACGAGAGCCCGACCGTCCCCGCGCCGATTCGCGCCGCCGTCGCCGGCGCCACCGGTTATGCCGGCCAGGAACTGCTGCGCCTCCTCGCACGCCACCCGGGCGTTCAGCTGACGGCGGTCATGTCGTCCGGGGACTCCGGCGTGCGCCGCCTCCCGGGCCTGGCGCGGATCTGGGACGGCGAGGTGCAGCCGCTCGATGTCGAAACCCTGGCGCGCTCCAGCGACGTGGTCTTTCTCGGCCTGCCCGAGTCGAAGGCCGCCGGCGTCGGACCGGCCCTCCTCGATCGTGGCCTGCGCGTCATCGACCTCTCGGGCGCATTCCGTCTGCGTGACGCGTCGCTGCGGAAGCGATGGTACCCCGAAACCGCCGCCCTGCCGGCGCGCACCCTGTACGCCCTTCCCGAGCGCACCCGCACGGAACTCCCGGCGGCGCGCCTCGTCTCCTGCCCGGGCTGCTATCCGACCGCCGCGCTGTTGTCGCTCCTGCCGCTTGCGGACGCGGGCCTGGTCGAGGGCGACGTCGTCATCGACGCGAAGTCCGGCATGTCGGGCGCAGGCAAAGCCCCGACGGATCGCACCCATTTCTCCGAGAACCATGGGAGCGCCGCGGCCTACGGCATCTTCGGCCACCGGCACGCCCCCGAGATGGAGCAGGAGCTCCGGCGCGGGGTCACCTTCGTGCCGCACCTCGTGCCCTTGAACCGCGGCATCCTCGAAACGATCTACGGCCGCCTGGCGCGCGGTATCACGGCGGCAGATGCTGGCGCCGCCCTGCGGGCCGCGTACGCCGGCGCACCATTCGTCCGCCTGTGGGACGATGGCCTGCCCGAGATCAAGCACGTCGCTTACACGCCGTTCTGCGACATCGGCTTCCGTGTGGACGAGGCCACCGGCCGCTTCGTGATCGTCGCCGTCCTCGACAACCTGCTCAAAGGCGCCGCGAGCCAGGCCGTCCAGAACCTGAACCTGATGTGCGGCCTCGACGAGCGGACGGGGCTGCTGTGACGGAGCGGCCCATCGTGCTCAAGCTCGGCGGCGAGCTCCTGGAAGGGGCCGGCCGCACGTGCGCCATGGCCGCGGCCATCGCCCGGGCGGCCGCCTCGGCGCCCCTGGTGGTGGTGCACGGCGGCGGCCGCGAGATCGATGCGGCGCTGGCGAAGGCCGGCATCCCCACGCGCCAGGTCGACGGCATTCGCGTCACCGATCAGCCGACGCTCGACACGGTCGTGGCGGTGCTCGCGGGCGCGATCAACACGCGCGTCGTCGCCGCGATCAATGCCGCTGGCGGCGAGGCGGTCGGCCTGACGGGCGCCGATGCGGCGGTCGCGCCGCTCGACCCGATGCCGGAGTTTCGCAGCGCCGCGGGCGAGATGGTCTCCCCGGGCCTCGTGGGCCAGCCCCGCCACGACGGCGCGCCCCGTCTCGTGTCGCACCTCATCGCCGGCGGCTACGTGCCTGTCGTCGCCACGATCGGCGCGGGCGCGGGCGGCGCGCTCCTCAACGTGAACGCGGACACGATGGCGGCGGCGCTGGCGGTCCGGCTCGGGGCGTCCCGCCTCCTCATCGCGGGGACGACAGCAGGCGTGCTCGACGGGAGCGGGGAGACCGTTGCCGTGCTGGACGAGGCGACCGAGCGCGCCCTGGCGGCGGCGGACAGAATCAACCGCGGCATGCTGGCCAAGCTCCAGGCGTGCCGGGCGGCGCTCGCCGGGGGCGTCGGCCACGTCGCGATCGCAGACGGCCGCGACGCGGCGCAGTTGGCGCACGCGCTCGTGGACGGGGCCGGCGTTCACGGCGCTCCCGGCGCGCAGACGAGGGTGGTGTGATGGACGTGCAGGCGCTCGAAGGACACTGCGTGCTGCAGACGTACACGCGCGCGCCGGTCGTGTTCGCGCGCGGCGAGGGCGTCTACCTGGTGGACGAGGACGGCCGCCGCTACCTCGACCTTATCTCCGGCGTCGGCGTGGCGTCGCTCGGCCACGCGAATCCGGCGCTCGCCGCCGCCCTCGCGGAACAGGCGCGCACGCTTGTCCACACGTCGAACCTCTACTACCACGCGTTGCAGGGCCAGGTCGCCTCGCGGCTCGCCTCGCTCTCGGGCCTCTCCCGGGCGTTCTTCTGCAACAGCGGCACCGAGGCGATGGAAGGCTGCCTCAAGTTCGCGCGGAGGTACTGGCACACGGCTGGCGAGCGCGGGCGGACCGGCTTCGTAGCCCTCGAGCACGCGTTCCACGGCCGCACGATCGGGTCGCTCTCGGTGACGTGGGACGAGCACTACCGCGCGCCGTTTGCTCCCCTGTTGCAGGAGGTCGTGTGGGTCTCCCCTGCGGATCCCGGCGCCCTCACCGCGGCGGTCTCGGGCCGCACCGCCGCCATCGTCGTCGAGGCGATCCAGGGTGAGGGCGGCGTGCGCCCGCTCGGCGGCGAGTTCGCGGCGGCCGTCCGCGAGGCCCAGCGGCGCACGGGGGCGCTCCTCATCGCAGACGAGGTGCAGTGCGGGCTCGGGCGTACCGGTGTGGCGTTCGGCTACCAGCGCCTGGGCCTCGAGCCCGATCTCGTTGCGGTCGGCAAGGCGCTCGGCGGCGGTGTGCCTGTCGGGGCGGCGCTCGTCAGCGAGCGCGTGGCCGCAGCCGTCGCGCCAGGCGATCACGGGTCGACGTACGGCGGAAACCTCCTCGCCTGCCGCGCGGCGCTGGTGTTCCTCGACTCGCTGACGGCGGGCGGGCTCCAGGAGCATGTGCAGGAGGTGGGCGCCCGGTTCGCCGCCGGTCTCGCGGCGCTCGCCGCAACGCACGACGTCGTGCGCGAGGTCCGCGGCGCCGGTCTCATGTGGGGCCTCGACCTTCGCGTCGACGCGGCGCCGTTCGTCCAGGCCGCCTTGCGGCGTCGTGTGCTCATCAACCGGACGGCGACGACCGTCCTGCGCCTGCTCCCGCCCTTCGTCATCTCGAGCGGGGAAGTCGAGCAGGCTCTGGCGCAGTTGGACGCGATCCTGACCGAGCGCGTCCAGGAGCGAGCCTCATGATTGCCGAACCGACCCTGCATCCGTTGACTGTCGCCGGCGTCGTCCCGCCGCTCTTGAGTGTCCCCGCGCCGGGTGAGGCGCTGGTCGTGCGTCTCGGGGCGCCCGAGGACGCGACCGCGATTCACGAGTTGATCACGCGGAACCTTCAGCAGGGGCACCTCCTCCCGCGTTCGATCGCCGACGTGACGGCCCGCGCGGCCCGCTTCACCGTCGTCATCAGCCCGGGAACCGGCCTCCTGGCGTGCGCCGAACTTGCGCCCCTCAACGCGAGCGTCGCGGAGGTGCGTTCGCTCGTCGTCAGGGAGGGCGCGCGCGGCGAGGGCCTGGGGCACGCAGTGGTCAAGGAGCTCCGGCGGCGGGCGCGCGCCGGGCAGTTCCGCACGCTGTGCGCGTTCACGCACGACCCGCGTTTCTTCGTGCGCTTCGGGTTCTCGATCGTCCCGCACACGTGGCTGCCCGAGAAGGTCGCCGCCGATTGCTGGAGCTGCCTGCTCTTCCAGAGCTGCGGCCAGTACGCCGTCGTCGACACGCGCCTCGGCCGGCCCGTCAGCCCGGCGCTCCTCCAGGAGTCCGTGTCGTGACCGACGGCCTCCCGGCTGGGGTGACCATCGAGCCCGTCGACGGCGGCATCACCGCGCCCGCGGGCTTCCGTGCGGCGGGCGTGGCGTGCGGGATCAAGAAGTCCGGCGCCCTGGATGTCGCCCTCATCGCCGCGGACGGCCCCGCCACGGCCGCCGGTGTGTTCACCACGAACAAAGCCCAGGCTGCGCCCGTCCTCGTGTCCCGGGAGCACCTCGCGGAGAGCGGAGGGCACGCGCGCGCGGTCCTCGTCAACAGCGGCTGCGCCAACGCGTGCACGGGGCCCGAAGGCATGGCCGCGGCCCGAAGCTCGGCCGACTTCGCCGCCTCTGCCATTGGCTGCGGCGCACACGAGATCCTCGTCGCCTCGACCGGCGTCATCGGCGTGCAGCTCGACCTCGACAAGCTGCTCACGGGCATCGGCCTCGCGGAGCGCGCGCTGTCGCGCGAGGCCCACTCGGACGCCGCGCGCGCGATCATGACCACCGACCGCGCGCCCAAGGAAGCCGCGGTGTCCGTGACCGCGGCCGGCGGGACGTTCCACGTAGGCGGCATCGCGAAGGGTGCGGGCATGATCGAACCTCACCTGGCGACCATGCTCGGCTTCCTGACGACCGACGCCGGCGTGGCCGGGCCCCTCCTGCAGCGCGCGCTTCGTGACGCCGTGGACGTGACCTTCAACGCCATCACCGTCGATGGCGATACGTCCACCAACGACACCGTGTTCCTGCTGGCCGGCGGCGCGTCAGGGGTGCGCGTCGGCGAGGACAGCTACGATGTGTTCGTCGCTGCGCTCCGCGAGGTGTGCGGCCGCCTGGCCAAGGCTATCGTGCGCGGCGGAGAGGGCGCGACGAAGCTCGTGTCGATCACCGCGACCGGCGCGGCATCCGCGGAGGAGGCCAGGCGCGCTGCCGGGACGATGGCGAGTTCCCTGCTCGTCAAGACCGCCATCCATGGCGCCGATCCGAACTGGGGGCGCCTGCTCGCCGCCGCCGGGCGCGCCGGCGTGAGCTTCGACGTCGAGCA
The DNA here is from genome assembly GCA_963809475.1 of uncultured Acidobacteriota bacterium. GTDB lineage: Bacteria > Acidobacteriota > Vicinamibacteria > Vicinamibacterales > JAKQTR01 > JAKQTR01. Next base: position 393,192 of record CAWEJS010000001.1, on the reverse strand, counting down.
CGCGTCCGTCCGCATCGGCCCGGTCGTGCTCTTCAAGGACGGGGTGCCCTTCGACGACAGGGCCCCCGAGGCCGCTTCCTGTCTCGCTGAAACCGACGTGGACATCGCGGTCGACCTCGGCGCCGGCGGTCCCCACTCCGCCACCGTCTGGACGTGCGACCTCAGCGCGGAGTACGTGGCCATCAATGCGGATTACCGCACCTAGACAGAAGCAAGAAGCCAGAAGGGCCCGCTGACGATTGTCTTCTTGCTTCTTGCTTCTTGCTTCTCTCTCCAGGCGTAGAATCCTCCCACACCCCTCCCACTGGAGCCGCTCATGAGCGCTGCGCTCTTTGCCCTGGTCATCGGCGGCGGTTTGTTCCTGGTTTCGATTGTGCTGCCGATTGTCTCGTTCTTCAGGACACGACAACTGGCGGACGACATCTCGCGGCTGCGCGGGCGGCTCGACGAAATTGAGCCCCTGCTCCGGCGGGCACGGACACCCGTCGGCAAGCCGGCCGAGGCCGACGGGGCCCCGGCGCCTCCATCTGCATCCGTCCCGACGCCCGCTCCGACGCCTGTCCCGGAACCGGTGGCCGCCCCGAAGGCGATGACATCTCCCGCTCTGCAGGAATCCCTCGAAAGCCGCATCGGCGGTCATTGGCTGCTCTACGTCGGGACGGCCGCGCTCGTCCTCGGCATCGGCTTCTTCGTGAAGTACGCCTTCGACAACGACTGGATCACCGAGACGGGCCGGGTGCTCATCGGCGCAATCATCGGCCTCGTGATGGTGCTCGGCGGCCACCGCATCGCGCGCCGCGGATATCCGCTGTATGGACAGATCCTCGCCGGGGGCGGATTCGCCGCGCTCTACATCTCCGTCTTCGCGGCCTTCAACTACTACAGCCTCACGGGTCGGCCGGTTGCCTTCGGCCTGATGGTCGCCATCACCGCGGGCGCCGCCCTTGCCGCCGACGTCCACCAATCCCGCGGCCTGGCGCTGTTCGCGGTGGCCGGCGGGTTTCTGACGCCCTTTCTGGTCGGGGGAGACCAGAACGCCCAGGTGGCCCTGCTCACCTACGACGCAATCCTCGCCGCCGCCACGATGTTCGTGGCCGGCAGGCATGGATGGCCGTTCCTGAACATTGTGAGCTTCGTCTTCGTGCTGTTCACGTTCGCGAGTTGGGCCGACCGGTACTACACGTCTGCGCAGTGGGTCCCGACGCAGATCTTCCTCACGTTCTTCGGCGGCCTCTTCACGGTCATCGCGGTCCGCACGCGCCGGCTCTGGAGCGCGGCCGCTGCTGCCGTCGGCGCACTGCTGTTCACGACGCCTGTCATCTTCCACGTCGCCTCGGTCGTGAACCTCCAGTTCCACTGGATGCCGTTCCTCGTGTATCTGACGCTCGTCGCGCTCGCCGGCGTCGCGGCCAGCATGAAGATGGACGCGGCCTGGTTGCGTCTGGCCGTCTTCGCCGCCACGGCGCCCGCGCTCTGGCGCTGGCTGGGAACACATCACGGACACGGCTGGCTGCTCGCGCCGGCGGTGGTCGTCGTCGCGCTCTACGCGATGATGCTCGTGGCGCTCGGCGAGCGCCTCAGCCGGCAGCCGACGCGGTGGCTCCGGGGGGACCTGGCCCTCTTCCACGCAAGCGGCCTCGCGCTCTTCGGCGGCCTCTATGCGATTTTCGATCCCGTCGCCACCGCGTGGATGGCGGCGCTCGCGCTGGCCCTGGCGCTCTGGCACGGCGCGGTCGCCTGGGCGGCCCATGCCGCGTCCGAGGAAGCCGGCCTCAACAGCCTGGCGCTCGCGTTCGCCATGTTGGGGTTCGCCATCGGCCTGAAGCTCGACCAGTGGTGGGCGGTCGTCGGGTGGGCGGTGGAGTCAGCGGCCGTCATCTGGGTGGGCCTGAAAGCCCGCCGGGAGTGGATGCGACTGGGCGGCGCCCTGCTGCTGGCGTGGGCCCTCGTGCGCTTGTTCTTGCTCGGCTACCTCGCGGCGCCGGCCGGGTTCAGCCCGATCCTGAATCCGCGCGTCGGGGCGACGCTGGTCATCGTGGCGGTGTTCTACGCCCTGGCCCTTGTGCACGGGCATGTCGGCGGCTACGCGGGCGATAACGCGAGGCCCGAGATCGCGACGTTCGTCGTGCTGGCCAACGTGCTGACGCTGGTGCTGCTCACGACGGAGATCAACTTCTACTGGCGTGAGCGGTACGCGACCGACGCCGCTGCCGGCCTGGCCCGTATCGCGTCGATTTCCGTCGCCTGGGCCGTCTACGGCACGGCCCTCATTGTCGTCGGCATCGGCCGGCGGTATGCCCCGATCCGGTACCTGGCCATCGCGCTGCTGGCGCTGACCGCGGCGAAGGTCTTTCTGTTCGATCTGTCGGCCCTTGGCGGGATCTACCGGATCATCGGCTTCGTGGGCCTCGGCGTGTTCCTGCTGCTCGGGGCCTGGCTCTATCAGCGGTACCGGGACGTGATTGTTGGAAAAGACTAACCGACCGCTCCTTCGGGGTAGTGCAACGCGAGGCGGAGTTCCTTCGCGAGCGCGTCGACCGACGCCCCCTTGCTCCACGCGCCCTGGGTCTCGAACCGCAGGTCGCCGATCCGGTGGCCCCACGGGGCGATCACGCGGCCGATGGCCCGGAAGTCGGTGCGGTCCGCGTGCTCCTCGTCCAGGCGCCTCACGACGTCCGGTGCGACGCGCAGGAACGCGCGCAGCGCGGGCGACGACTTGATGCTGTACTTCCGCCCGCTCCACGCCGCGCCGAAGACCAGGGCAATCTGCTTGAAGTAGTTCACGAAGAAGCGCTTCGCTTCGTCGTGGAACTCCAGGGTCTTGCGCGTTCCGCCGAACGCGTCCGCCTGGAACAGGCGCTTCAGTTCCTGGGCCAGCGGCGCTTGCGCCACGCTGCCCTTCCCGACCCCGAGTAACTTGATGTCCATGTAGAGCGGCGAGTCGTCGCGGTCGTTCAGGACCCGGACGACATCGTGGGCCACGGCGAGGCTGGGGTCGCGGTAGAGTTGCCGTCCCGACAGGCTCACCAGGTGCGACGAGTTCAGCCGGGTGTGTTTGGCGTTGATCGTCACGAACATCTGGACGATGTGGTCCTCGGGCAGCTGGTCGAAGATGACCGCCGGCACGGCGAACGCCTCCTGGCCGAATCGCTCGATGTCGGCGTGCATCGCCAGCAGGCGGTGCTGCCCGTCGATGGCCCGCAGGACGCCCTCACGCTCCGGGACCTTCAGGACGCCCAGGTTCGAACCTTCCTCCACGGGCGAGAACGACAGCTTCTCGTCGCAGGAGATGATGACCGCGCCCGGAATCGACGGCAGGTCGCGTGCCTGGCGGCACTGCTCGTAATAGCCGACCAACTCGTCGATCTTCCGCCGGATGATCTGGCGCTGGTACGCCTTCTCGTTGGCGGCGATCCGGCGCTCGAGCATGTCCCAGTTCACCTTCGACACGGCGCCACGCCGCTTCTTGCCGCGGACCGGCGGGTGATGCTGCTCGCCGTAGCTGAGCACCTCGAAGCGCACCAGTTTGTCGATGTCCTTGGCCGTCAGCGAGGCCTGGTAGAACTGGACGCCGAACTGCTGCATCTGGATGGCGGACACGTTGATCATGGCTGGATCCCTGCGACATTTATACCCGTTTCTCCGAGGTTTTCAGCAGTGGTTTTCTGCGGTTTTCACCGCAGAACGGCGTTCCGGACCGCAGGCCGGACGGCAGGCGGGGCCAGTCGGGCGCATCCCGGCGCCGGCCAGCGGCGCCGACGGTGGCCAGTAAGTCTTTGTCTTAATGAGGCTTAACTCGTCAGTCTACTTCTTGGCCTCGGCCTCCAGGGCCGCCCGCGCGCCGTCCAGTTCCTTCTTCCGGGCCGGGCCGACGGACGGGAACGCCAGGTTCAGGCTCTCCAGGGCGTCGATGATCGCCGTCGACACGACGATCCGCGCGAAGCGCTTGCTGTCGGCCGGGACGACGATCCAGGGCGCATGCCTCGTGGCGGTCTGCCGGATCATGTCCTCGTAGGCCTTCATGTAGTCGTCCCAGCGCTCGCGCTCGGCGACGTCCGCCGCCGAGAACTTCCAGTTCTTCTCCGGCTCGGCGATGCGCGCGAGGAAGCGCTTCCGCTGTTCCTCCTTCGACACGTTGAGGAAGAACTTCCGGATGAGGTACCCGTTGCGCGCGAGATAGCGCTCGAAGGCGTTGATGTCTTCGAACCGGTCCTTCCAGATGCCCTTCGTCTTTGCCGCCTGGGGCAGTTTCTGCTTCTGAAGGAACTCCTGGTGCACGCGCACGATCAGGGTCTCCTCGTAGTACGACCGGTTGAAGATGCCGATGCGGCCGCGCTCGGGCAGCGCCTTCGTCGTGCGCCAGAGGAAGTCGTGGTCGATCTCCTCGGCCGACGGCGTCTTGAACGAGAAGACCTGGCAGCCCTGGGGGTTGACGCCGGACATGACGTGGTCGATGACCCCGTCCTTCCCGGCGGCGTCCATCGCCTGGAAGATCAGCAGCACGCCCCAGGTGTCCTGCGCGTACAGCTTCTCCTGGAGGGCCTCCAGGCGCTCGACGCCCTCCTCGAGCAGCGCCTGGGTGCGCTTCTTCGATTGCTTCCACTTCCCGTTCCCGGTGGGCTGGTCCTTCAGCGTGAAGCGGCTGCCGTCGTCCACGAGGAACGGCGTGACGAGATCCTGCAGTTTCTTGGCCATGGTGCGACTCCGTGTGGCTCGGCGCGTTGGAGCCGGCCCTACGCCGGGCGCGGCGTGAGCCGTTTCGCTCTCCAGTCTCTCACGACCCGCGACTTCAGCAGCGCGGTGCCGTAGAGCAAGGCGCTGAAGATCGTGAACGCCACGAAGGACCACGCGACAGGGAGTTTGCGGTGGAGCGGGAAGGAGAAGACCCCGTACGCGAGTTCGACGTGGATCCAGTAGACGAAGAGCGAGGACCGGCCGAACTCGAGCATCGGGCTCCACGCCGGGTTGCGCGGCTCGGCCGAGAGCGGCCGCTGCACGTACGCGTAGATCGCGGCCATCAGCGCGAGCATGATGCCGATCTTGACGAAGTAGTAGAGCGGCGACGACGTCCAGAACTCCGAGTGGCCGGCGGGATAGAGCGACGGGAGCACACTCGCCCCGAAGCCCCCCGCGATGAGCAGCACGCCCGCGGCGCCCAGGCGGCGGTTCATCCGCCACTCCTCGGATGGCGACTTCACCGTGTCGAGCCACTCGCCGACGAACGCGCCGGCGAAGACGAAGCCGGCCCACGGGAAGAACGTGAACACGCTGAGCTTCGGGAAGGGCCGGATGTACCACTCGATCGGGTCCGGCAGCCAGGCCACCCACGCGGCGTGGCGGACGATGGGGGTGGCGTACGTGAACGCGCAGGTGAGGACCCCGAAGGCGACGAGGCGCGCGCGGTGGTCCGCGAGCCGGCCCCAGATCCATGCGGCGGCCGCGATGGACGGCCCCATGATGTTCAGGATGTCGGCCTTGAAGATGCCCCTCACGGTGGCGCCGGGGCTGAGTATCCACGACTGCAGGCGGAACAGGAACGCCAGGCCGAAGATCTGCCAGCCGCGCTTCTGGACGGACCAGGCGGCGGCGGCGCGATCGCCGCTCCTCCGGGCGCGGGCCGAGCCCGCCATCACGACCGACACGCCGGCCAGGAACAGGAAGATGGGGGCCGCGAGCCCGGCGATGAAGTTCGCCGCCTTGTACGCCGGCAGCGTCCGGTCTGCCAGCCGCGTCCACGCGTCGAACGAGTGCGCCTCGATCATGAAGAGCACACTCAGGCCCCGCATCCAGTCGAGGTACGCCCGGCGGTTCGCAGAGGCTGCCATGCTCGGCCCTCAGAACGGGGTCAGATCCGGATCCGCATGAGTCCGTGATTCTACCCGATGGCGCATCCGTGCGGCAGCGCCCTGGCGTCGCCGCACGGACATCGAGCGGGCCTGGCGGGGTATACTGGCCGTTGGGCTCAACGAAAGGATCCGGCGTGAAGCCCTCACCGCCGAACTGCTGCGGCGCGGCTACTCGGATGCCGAGGTGAAGAAGGTGCTCGGCCTGAACCTGCTCCGCGTGATGCGCGCGGCCGAGGCCGTTGCCCGCCGCTTGCCTCGCTCGTCTCGACTTGCTAGGCTGCCTCCATGCCTACTGTGATGCGTGCCTGCTGCGCGGCCGGCGCCGCGGCGATCCTCTGCGCCGTCATGCCCGTCCGATCCCCGCTCATCGCCGCGCCGCGGGGCCAGGCGGTCCAGCAGGGCGGCGTGTTCCGCAGCGGCGCCAGGATGGTTCCGATCTACGCCACGGTGACTGACGCCCAGGGTTCGCTCGTGCCCAGCCTCGCGCGCGAGGACTTCGAGATCCTCGACAACAACGTCCGCCAGGATCTGATCGTCTTCGAGAACCAGACGCAGCCCGTCACCGCCGTCGTGATGCTCGACAGCAGCGGCAGCATGACCAACTCGCTCAAGCTGGTGAAGGCCGGCGCCGAGCAGTTCCTGATCCGCCTGCTGCCGCAGGACAAGGCGCAGGTCGGCGCCTTCAACGACAAGATCCAGTTCAGCGGCACCTTCACCTCGGACCGGGACGAGCTCGTGGCCGCGCTCGCGGACCTGGATTTCGGAAACCCGACGCGCCTCTACGACGCCCTTGACCAGTCGCTCGACCGCCTGGCCCCCATCGAGGGCCGGCGCGTGATCGTCGTGCTGACCGACGGCGCCGACACGTCCAGCAAGCGCGGGCAGGGCGACGTGCTCGACCGCGCCACGGCGGACGAGGTGATGATCTACGGGATCGGCCTCGAGTCGGACTACTTCGACGGGATACGCCGCGTCCGGACCAGCCCCGACCGCGTGGTACGGAGGCTTGCCGACGAGACGGGCGGAGGCTACTACCTGCTCAAGGAAACGTCGGACCTGAACACGACCTTCACGCGCATCGTTCAGGAGCTGCACAGCCAGTACGTGCTGGGATTCGCGCCCGCGGCGCTCGACGGGAAGGTCCACAAGCTGTCGGTCACCGTGAAGCGCCCGGGCATGAAGGCCCGGGCTCGCAAGTCGTACGTGGCGACGGCGGATTCCGCGCCTGGACGGCCGAAGAAGTAGCCGTACCTGCCCGCCGCCCTCGCGGCGCGTGAGGCATGGCTCCTCGCCTACAACAGGGCGCCGACGACCGTCACGGCGAGCAGCAGGGCAACCAGCCAATCCGCGTTGCTCGAGAAGTTCCACTCGAACATCACCCCCTCCTTTCCGGGCAAAGTGAACGGCTCTACTGGCGCCCGGCACGGGGCTGAAGAAGGACAGCTCACGCGGGAGATCGGCGTCATCTGCGCCTGACCGGCGGTGCGCTGCGTTCAGCCTTGAATCCCGGGGGCGTTCGAGCCCACCTGCGTAGTTAGACGGAAGCCGGGGCGGGTTGGTTTAGCGCCGGGGCGGCTTTATTGGCGCGGGGGGTTCGAGAACGGGTTGTCCAGGACGAGATCCGGACGCTCGCGGCGGAACGTCTCCGCGACGTGGCAGTCCCAGCAGATCGCCGCGTGCGTCGCCATCACCTGGTACATCGTCTCGGGCTTGACGTCGCGCCACTCGAGGGTGCGGCCATCGGGCGTTCGCAGTGCGGGCTTGCGCGCGGCCCAGTCGATCTCGCCGAGCGCCTTGCCGCAGATCGCGCAAGCCTTGTCCGCGTACCAGCGGCTGACCTGCGTTTTCACGAGGCAGTCCATCGGCTGCGCTTCGATCTGCGTCAGGCACTCCTGTCCGCATCCGGCCTTCTCGGGCCAGCGCGAGCAGGTGTCGAGGCGGAGGCGTTCGTGGCCGCCGGCAAACGTCAGCGCGGCGAGCCGCGCGTCGAGCGTCACCGCGGCCGGTTGCTCGTTCTCCGGGCACGTGATGACCCGGGCCCCGCGCATCCGGACGTACTCGGCGACGGGCTTCCGCAGGACGGCGTACACGGCAGCCACGACGACGAGGGCGATGACGAGGTACAGCAGGAACGTCATGGAGTGGGCGCCTCCCCGATGCCTATCCTAGCCCAATCCGGCGGGCCGATGCGCGCGCCCCCGGGCCTGCGGTATCATCGCCGCATGCCGGGCAACCTGACCGACCAGGCATTCGCCGCGCGGGCCGACGAGGCCCTCGATGCGCTTCAGCGGGGGCTCCTGGGCCTGGCCGACCGCGAGGGTTTCGAGGTCGAACTGCAGGGCGGCGTCCTCAACCTCTACTTCGAGGAGCCGGCCGAGGCGCGATTCGTCATCAGCCCGAATTCACCGGTCCACCAGGTGTGGGTGTCCGCCCTCGTCCACAGCTACAAGCTCTCGTGGTCCGACGAGGCCGGCGCATTCGTGCTGGAGGGCGAGACGCTCGCCGGACTCATCGATCGCCTGATCCACATCCACCTCGGCCGCTAGCCGCACCTTGAGGGACCTGGCCCCGCACTCGGCGGATGCTACAATGCGGGTGGCTTTCACACCACCGCAAGGAGGCTCTTTATGCGAGCGTTGGGAGTTTATTGTCTTGTCGGGTTGGTCGCCGTCGGCACCGCGGCGTGCGGAGGCAAGAAGGCGGACGAGGCGAAGCAGGCGGCCGAAACCGGCCAGCAGGTTGCCAAGGAGGTCCAGAAGACGGACGAAGCGGCCGGGGGCGCCGCGGGAGACGCCGCGAAGAGCATGCAGGAGTTCGCGAAGTCCATGGCGCAGCTGCAGCAGTCGCCGGACGGCAAGGCCTACGAGCCGGTGAGCTTCAGGACGCTCGTGGAGTTCCTGCCCGACGTCCCGGGATGGGAGAAACAGAAGCCCGAGGGCGAGAGCATGACGTCTCCGGTCAAGTTCTCGCAGGCGAACGTCTCCTACACGAAGGACGACGCCAGCCTCGAGGTGAAGATCGTCGACACCGCGATGTCGAAGATGCTGACGCTGCCGTACCAGATGTTCATGATGAGCGGCTACTCCAAGGAGAGCATGGACGGGTACGAGAAGGCCACGAAGATCGGCGGCAACCCGGGCTGGGAGAAGTGGGAGAGCGAGTCAAAGCACGCCGAGATCGGCGCGATCGTCGGTCAGCGCTTCCTCGTGACGGTCGAAGGCAACGGCACCGACATCAAGACGGTGCAGGGCGTCGCCGCCAGGATCGACACGGGCAAGCTCGCGGGCCTGAAGTAGCGCGCGCCCCGGTCACAGCCGGAAGCCGCCCCTGAGCGGGTCTTCGTCCTCCACCAGGAAGACGTGCTCGCCGGTGATCCAGGCGGACCCCTCGAGTTCGGGCAGGATGGCGTCGACGTCGCCGACGTGCGTCCTGCCCGTGACTCGCCCCTTGAACAGCGTGCCGATGAGGCTCTCGTGGCCGAAGGGCCGGCCGGCCGGCATCAGGCCCATGGCATCGACCACCGCCATCACGGCGCTCGTTCCGGTGCCGCATGGCGATCGGTCGACCTCGGCGTCGGCGAAGATCGTCACGTTCCGGAGGTCCGCGTCCCCGCGCTCGGGCGGGCCGGTGAAGATCGTCCCGTAGATGCCGTTCAGGTCCTTGTCCAGCGGATGGACAACTGTCGCCGCGGCTTCGACGGCGTGCTTGATTTCCATGCCGACCCGCCGCAGGTCGGGCAGGCGGGCCGGCGTCATCGGAAGCCCCGCCGCCTCGGCATCGACAATCGCATAGAACGCGCCGCCGAACGCCACGTCCACGCGGAGGTCGCGGCCGCCCGCCCGGACCTGGAGGCCCGCCGCGAACACGAACGACGGGACGTTGTCGAACGCGACGCGCGCGACACGCACGCCGCCCTCTCCCCTCCGCGCCTCCACCTGCGCCCGCGCCCGCACCGGGCCGGCCGGCGAGTCGAACACGATCTCGTTGGCCCGCCTCGGCCGGATGAGGCCGCGCTCGATCGCGATCGTCGTCACCGCGACGATGCCGTGGCCGCACATCGTGCTGTAGCCCTCGTTGTGCATGAAGAGGACGCCGGCATCCGCGCTCTCGGTCACGGGCTCCGTCAGGACCGCGCCATACATGTCGGCGTGGCCGCGGGGCTCGAGCATCAGCGCCCGGCGGATGTGGTCGGCGTGGCGCTTCACCCACGCCCGCTTCTCCGTCATCGTCCGGCCGGCCGGGGCCGGGTAGCCGTCGACGATGAGGCGAAGGGGTTCGCCCTCGGCGTGTGCGTCGATGGTCCGGTAGCGGCGCGTGAGAGGTCCTCGAGTCACGGAGCCTCGCTTGAGTCGGGCGGATCGCAATTATATGCTGTCGGTGTGATGGGGTCCGGACCGCGAGCGGCCGATACAAAGGCCGGGAGGCGTGCCCGACAGGCCCTGGCGGGAACAATTGCCTCCCCCGGACGTCAGTGAAGACAGATGGCGAAGAAGACCTCCTGGCCCGTGATCATCCTGGGGATTAGCGCCTTCGTGCTGATCGTGGGGGTGGGCCTCGTCGCCGTCGTCGGGTTCGCCATCTACCAGCAGTTCGCCTTCCAGGCGACGCCCGCCACGGAACTCAGCGCCGAGCAGGACTTCAAGCAGATCGTCGAGAAGTTCGAGGGCCAGAAGCCGTACCTCGTCATCAAGGACGGCGAACCCGTCATCAACGGCGAACAGGCGGCGCAACCCGGCCAGCCGATCGAGGCCCTCCACATCATCGTGTGGGATCCCGACAAGCGGAAGATCGTCAAGCTCAACATGCCGTTCTGGCTTGTGCGGATGACCAAGGGCCATCCCATCAAGATCTCGTCGAACGACGACCCGGACGCCGAACCCATGCACCTGCGGATCACGGCCGAGGACCTCGAGAAGCGCGGGCCGGGACTCATCCTCGACCACAAGGAAGCGAGCGGGCAGCGCATCCTGGTCTGGGCGCAGTAGCCTCGAACGTCAGCGGCCACGCCCCGGGCGCATCCGCCTACGGCACGCAGGCGCGGGTCCCCGAAGGCGCCAGCAACAGGCGCCGAATCTTCCCGGTCGACGCATTGACGTCCACCGTGAGATCCAGCAGGCCCTTCGTGCAGGCCAGACGGACGCTCGCGTTGCGGGGCCCGCCGCCGGACAGGACCTCCCCTACGCGGCACGTTCCCCAGGCCGACGCCGAGACGACCTGCCGCGACATGGCCGTTGCGTCCGTGCCGGGTTCGAGCAGGCCCTTCAGGATGCCGCCGTCCGGAACGCCAATGACGCCCGCGAGCGCCTTCACGGCCGCGTCGACCGCCGGCGGAAGCGGTCCGATCGGCGTGATGTCCCATCGCTGCACGCGCGGCGGTTCGGTGGGCGCGAGCGTGATGCCGACGCGAAGGAACCCGCGAGCGCAGGTCATCTTCCAGGTCCCGCGAAGGGCGTTCTCGACCTCGAAGCCGTCGTCCGCGCGGCATGCGCCGAAACGGGTGCGGATGCCCTCGATCATCCGCCGGCGTCCTTCCATCGGCGCGTCGAGGTACAGGTTCTCCGCCGCCAGCGCGCGGGCCTCCCCATCGTCCCATGTCTCAATGAGACGATTGACCGTCTCCCGGGCGGCGCGAAGCGCGGCCGATGGCTGCGGCACCCGGGCCTGCAGCCCGCCGGTCCGGTCGAGGGCCTCGACGGCCTCGTCCATGACGCGGCCCCAGCTCGTGTAGGTCAGGTTGCCCATGGCGACGATGGCCACGCCGTGCTCCGGCAGCCAGCGCATGTGCGACCCGAACCCGGGCAGCCCGCCGCTGTGGGAGACGACGTGCGCGCTGCCGCACGTCTGCCACACCCGCAGCCCGAACCCGTATCCCCCGGCGTTCAGACGGAGCGGCCCGTCCACGGACTCACGCGTGACGGTGGCAGGAGCCGGCCGCCACACCTGCTGCATCTCGCGCAGCGACGCGCGGCGGACCGGGCCCGTATCGGCGTCGTCGCGCGGCGGCCAGGCGGACGACAGGAAGGCAACGTAGGCGGCGAGGTCGCGCGCCGACGTCAACATCCCGCCCATCGGGCCGAACGCGCCGTGCGGAAGCGGCGGCTCCTCGACCAACCCGGTCTCCTCCTCGAGACGGTACCCGTGGGCGAGGCGGGACGGGGGCACGCTGGCGGCTTCGAGGGTGGTCGACGTCATGCCCAGCGGCCGGAGGATGTTCGCGCTGACGTACGCCTGGTACGGCATCCCGGAGACGCGCGCGACGATTCGGCCGAGTATCGCGAAGCCGTAGTTGGAGTACTCGGTACGCCGTGCCCGGTGCGGTCGAGAACGGGATGCCCCGCCGCATCATCTCCGCCATCTCCTCGTCCGTGACGGCGAGCTGGCGGTCGCCCCACGGGTTGTCTTCGGGAAAGCCCTCGGCGTGGGACAGGAGATGCCGGATCGTGATTCGGGGAGAGTCGGCCGACGGATAGGCCAGGCCGGCCAGCTCCGGCACGTACCGCTCGGCCGGATCATCCAGGCCGAGCTTGCCCTCGTCGCGCAGGCGCAGGATGCAGAGCGCGGTGAAGCTCTTGGTCATCGACGCGATGCGGAACACCGTGTCGGCGTCCACCGGGTCCTTGGCCGCGACGTCGCGATAGCCGATGGCGCCAGCGTGGGCCAGACGGCCGTCGATCACGATGCCGTACGCGATCCCGGGAACGCGCGACCGTTTGGCGAAGGCGCGGAAGAGGCGGTCGATCTCAGGGAATGCCCCCTCGAGTTTCACGAGCCGCTGCGGATCGGCGAACGCCGGCGGCGGAATGCGTCCGGCGCCGGCTGGCGCAGGCTGGGAATGCGGCCCGGCGGCGCCGGCAACAAGGACGCACAGCGCGACGGCCGAAGCCCACCGCAGTCCGTTCATGGTCCCTCCGGAGAACCGGGGTCAGTCGCCGAGCAGGTTCGGCAGGCGCAGGAACGCCTGGATGCGCGTCAGCAGCGAGCGGCGGGCATCCCCCGGCGCCGGCCGCTCGGCCGCCGCCTCGGCTTTCTGCCGGTCGAGGTCCGCCTGGCGGTCGGCGACCACCGCGCTGATGCGCGTGACGACGTCGGGGTTCACGAGCGCGACCTCGCGCAGCGAGGCGGCCGTCAACTCGATCACCTCCGACTCGTCGGCGGCCAGAACGGAGGCTGAGCGGGGCTGCCCGGTCAGCATCGACATCTCGCCGAAGTAACCGCCGGCCGAAAAGACCGCCAGTTCGCGACCCGACGCCTCGACCACGCGGACGCGGCCGCGGCTGATGACGAACATCGACTCGCCGGCGTCGCTTTGGCGGACGATCGCCTCGCCCTTGCCGTACAGGCGCTCGACCGAGCGCGCCGCCAGTTCGTTCAGTTCGTCGCGTGTCAGCGGCGCGAAGAGGTCCACGGACGTGAGGATCGCGACCAGCCGTTCGATCCGGTCCGGCGCGCGCTCGGCGACTTCCTGGCGGGCGTACTCGACCTGCTGCGGGAGCGGGATCTCGAACCCGTGGCGCCGCAGCGAGTAGTAGACGGCCGTCCGGACCTGGTCGCGGGCATCACTGTCGCGGGCGAAGTCGTTGATCCAGAACCTGACGCGGTACGTGACGGCGGAGCCCGCGAAGTCCGCGAGGAGAAGGTCCGGCGCCGGCGAGGGCAGCGCAAGCGGGGCGTTCCCGACGGCCTCGGCGAGGGCGGCCTTCACCTGGTCGGGAGGCACGTCGTAGCTCACGCCCACGTCCACCTCGAGCCGCGTCGGCGCCGCCGGCTCGGAGTAGTTGGTGATCGCCTCCTTGGACACGAACGCGTTGGGCAGCACCACGAGGTTGCCGGCCTTGGTGCGGAGATTGGTCGCGCGCCAGTTGACCTCGGTGACGATCCCCTCGTTGGGGCCCACGGTGATCCAGTGGCCGACCCGGAACGGCTTCTCGACCTGGATGGCCAGGCCGGCGAACATGTTGCCCAGCGTGTCCTGCAGCGCGAAACCGATGACGACCGCGCTCACGGCCGTCGTCGTCAGGAACCTCTCCTGCATCACGACCGTCGCCACCACCAGGAACAGCCCGATGACGATGGTGTCCTGCACGATGGCGGGAAAGCGCTCCGGGACGCGGTCGGCGCGCAGCGGGTTCACGGCGGCGGCCACGATCAGGTTGATGATCGCGAGCGCCATGCACAACTGGATGACCGACAGCACCCGCGCGGCCATGTCCGCGGACATCGGGTACTGGCCCAGGATCACGCTGGCGACGGTGTAGACGAGGGCGAGGAGCAGCGAGAGCCGCAGCTTGCGGCGGACGAGCCGGTTGACGCTCGCCGCGCGGAAGACGAGCGTCAGCAGGAGGACGGCGACGCCGATGGCGACCCGGAGGGTGCCCTCGCTCACGGCTTGAGGTTTCCTTCCTTCCTGAACGCCTCGAGTTCCGCCGGCGTCACCTTGACCACGACCAGGGTCCTCACGGGGCCGCCCCTGGCGTTGCGCTCGGTGTCGACGCCTCGCGACGCGCCGGAGCCCGTCACCTCGGCCGACTTCTTCTCGGTCCCCGCGGGCTTGAAGAGGGAGCCGAGGCCGAAGCCCTTCTTCTTCGTTTCGTCAGCCGGCCTGGCGCCGCCGCTGGTCCCGCCGGCGAGGCCCGACGAGCCCGCCTCGACCGTTGCGATCTCCGTGACCGGCTTCGCGGTGAAGGAGATCGCGCCCTTGAAGCGGTCCGCCAGCACGGCCGTCGACGCGTAATTGCGCGCCTTGATCTCGCGGTCGAGCGTGTCGAGGCGCTCCTTCATCTCGGGGTGCGACGCGAAGAGCCCTTGCCGCCCGCTCGACTGCCGGTTGCGCGCCGCCAGCCGCTCGAGGAAGTCCCCCAGCCCGCCCGGCGCGTACCCGGCGGCGTTTGCGACGCCGAGGCCCGCGCGATCCGACTCCAGTTCCTCGCCGCGCCCGAAGCCCGCCATCACGAGGTCGGACGTCACGTCCACGAGCTTGTTCCAGATCGCGGCGTTCTTCTTGATGCTCTCATCGGCGGTGATCTGGATCACCTTGTTCTTCTGGATCGCCCGGATCGTGTGCTTCTCGGTGACGTGGGTGATCTCGTGGGCCAGCACGCCGGCCAGTTCGGCCTCGCTCGCCATGAGGCCGAGGGCGCCGCGTGTGATGTGGATGAAGCCGCCTGGCGCCGCGAAGGCGTTGACGCCGTCCGTGTCCAGGATGATGAAGGTGAAGCGCAGGCCGGGCCGCGTGCTCTTCCTGGCGAGCAGCGTGCCGACGAGGGTGACGTAGCGGTGGGCCGCCGGGTCCTGCACCACGCCGTAGCGTTCGCGGACGCGCGCGCTGACCTCGGCGCCGAGCTGAATCTCCTCGTCCTCGGTCATCTGGAGATCGCGCAACTGCTCGGCGCGGTGCTTCAGCTTCTCGACATTCACCTGCTTCGGGATCTTGATGAGCTGGGGATCCGCCGCCGCGGGCGCGGCCGATCCCAGGAAACAGGCGGCCCATGCCGCCAGCATCGCCGCGGCAACAGCCGCGCGGCGGACTCCGTGTCCCGGCGACGCGCATACCGTGCACCCGGGTGTCGCAACCGTGTCCAGTCGCATCTCGTCGCCCTCTCCAGGGTCACGCCGGGGGCAGCACCTCGAAGATCGCCACCGCCTCGGACCTGCCTTTCACGGTGACGGTACCCAACGGCTTCATATCATAGCGCCCTTTCAGGCGGCCGCGGGTCGCGTCGCTGACGATGATGTGCGTGCCGTACTGCTTGTTGAGCGACTCGAGGCGCGAGCCCAGGTTCACGGCGTCGCCGATCACCGTGTAGCTCATGATCGTGTCCGAGCCGATGTTGCCGGCCACCATCTCGCCGCTGTTGAGGCCGATGCCGATGTCGAGGGCGGGGCGCCCTTCCGCGGCCCAGCGCGCGTTCAGGCCCTCGAGCGCGGCCAGCATGCCGAGGCCCGCCTGCAGCGCGTGGTCCGCGTGCGCCTCGTCCGCGAGCGGCGCGCCGAAGAGCGCCATCACCATGTCGCCGACGAACTTGTCGATCGTGCCGCGGTGCTGGAAGATGACGTCGACCATTCCCGAGAAGTACTCGTTGAGCTGCGACACCACCGCCTCCGGCTGGCCGCGCTCGGTGAAGGTGGTGAAGTTCCGGATGTCCGCGAAGAGCACCGTCATGTCGCGACGCGCGCCGCCGATGCGCGCGCCGGCGGGATCCGCCATCAACTGGTCGTACACGTCCTTCGACACGAACCGCGAGAACATCCGCTTGACCCGGCGTTTCTCGCGCCCCTCGACGAAGTACTGGTAGGCCGTGCTGCCGAAGGTCGCGAAGGCGACGGCGAGGAGCGGCTTCGCGACGTCCATCCACACGCCGTGCCCGACCAGCACGAACGACACCCACCCGAGAATCGCCACGAGCAGCGCGGCAATCGCGACGGTGGGCCAGACGGCCGTGACGGCCCCGGCGAGGCCGACGGCAATCGCGCATGCCGCGAGGATGGCGAGGTTTTCGCCCCGGCCGAGCGGGCGCATGAACCGTCCGGACAGCAGGTTGTCGATGACGTTCGCGTGGATCTGCATGCCGGGCATGCTGCCCTCGGTGAACGGCACCGTGAACAGGTCGCGCAGCCCGGCGGCGGTCGTGCCAACGATCACGATCTTGTCGCGGAACACGGCCGGGTCAACCGTCGGCTTCTGCCCGGCGAGGATCTGCTGCTCGGAGTAGAAGAGGTCGTAGAAGGAGTAGTCCTGGTACGTCGGCTTGCCGGCCGTCATCAGCGGCCCGGTGAACCGGATGAGCAACCGGGCCGCCGTGGTCGAGGGCCCGTACAGGCTCGGGATCCGTGCCGGGACGAGCGGCGCGGCAGCCTGCCCCACTCTCAGCGTCGAGCCCTCGCGGCGGATCGACTCCCGCGCCACGCGCCCCGCGATCATCGTCGCGGCCACCGCGAGCGACGGAACGCCGACCGTGTCGACCCGCACGAACGGGGCGGAGCGCCGGACCGGGCCGTCGGCGTCGTAGATCATGAAGTTGTGGCCGACGGCCGCCGCGGCGTCGGTCAACTCGTCGTACGGCAGGATCACGCCGGGCCTGGCTTCGAAGGCCGGATCCGCGTCGAAGGGCTGCCCCGCGCGCAGCACGTCCACGCCGCGCTTCCCGACGAGCGCCTTCTCGTCGGCGGTCACGTCGGCCGGAAACACCACGTTGCCCGCGCGGGCCGCAGACGAGGCCAGCGCGCGATCCGACTCTTCGCCCGTCCACGTGTCGGCGCCGATCTGGAACGTCCGCCGGTCGCGCTCCGTGAACAGCACGTCGTAGACGATGGCCTTCGCGGGCGCCCGATGCAGGTAGTCGATGAGATACGAGTGGACCATGCGCGGCCAGGGCCAGCGCCCGACCTGCTCTTCGAGGCGCCGGATGCTGCTGTCGTCGATGCTCACGAGCACCGTGTCGCGGCGGGCCGTGGACGGATCGGCCGCCAGGCGGACACGATAGTCGTAGGTCTTGAGCTCGACCGTCCCGAGGAACGCGGTGTGCCCGAGCGCCCACGCCAGCGCCGCCGCCGCCGCGCCGATTGCGCAGCCTGTCGCCACCCGCCGGGGAAGTGATCGCGTCATGGACGGCGCTCCGGGTTCACAAGCGTTCCCTGCTCCTTGCGCGGGCCCGCGGTTCGGCCCGACAATGACCGCATGGGCCTGCCGAGCCTCGACGAGCCGACGCTGCGCGCCCTCATCTCACCCGCCGGCGCCGTGGCTGCGATTCGCGAGGCGTTCCGCGCCGACGGCGAAGGCCGCACGGCCGTTCCCGCCGTCATCAACCTGCCGGTGCCGGGCACCCGCGGCGAATTCCACGTCAAGACCGCCTGGGTCGACGGCGTGCCCCTCGTCGCGGTGAAGGTCGCTTCCGGATTCTACGACAACCCGGCCCTCGGGCTGCCAACAGGGTCCGGGCTGATGGCCCTGTTCGACGCATCGACCGGGATGCCGCTCGGGCTGCTCTTCGACAACGGGTTCCTCACCGACATCCGGACCGGCGCCGCGGGAGCGGTGGCCGCCGACGTCCTGGCGCGCCGCGATGCGAGAACCGTCGGCGTCATCGGCTCCGGGGTCCAGGCGCGCCTCCAGGTGGCGTGCCTGCGCGAGGTGCGGCGGGTCGATCGCGTGATCGCCTGGAGCATCGACCCGCCGGGCCTCGAACTCTACTGCGGCGAGATGCGGGCCGCCTACAGCATCGAGGCTGTCGCCGCAAAGTCCGCCGAGGCCGTCTGCGACGCGGCGGACATCCTGATCACCGCCACGCCCTCGCGCGAGCCCCTGGTCCGCGCGGCGTGGCTGCGGCCCGGGATGCACATTACCGCCGTCGGCGCGGACGCGCCGGGCAAGCAGGAGTTGGAGGCCGCCTGCCTCGCGCGCGCGGACCTCGTCGTCGTCGACCGCCTCGCCCAGTGCGCGCGGTTCGGCGAGTTGTCCCATGCGCTGGTCGCGGGGCTATTGCGCGAAGCGGACGTCCAGGCCCAGTTGGGCGAGATCGTGGCGGGCCGGAAGCCCGGCAGGACCAGCGGAGATCAGATCACGATCTGCGACCTGACCGGCGTCGGGTTCCAGGACACGGCGATCGCCGCGATGGCGTGGAAGAACGGAACGGCCTCATGGAAGCCATGAGGCCGGCAGGCAAGGGAAATGTATGATGCTTGGTACCGGTACGGGGATTCGAACCCCGGTCCCGTGGCTGAGAACCACGTGTCCTAACCCCTAGACGATACCGGCACTCGCCGACCAAGAACTCTTAATCTTACGATCCCCCTTCGCGAAGGGTCAAGCGCACGGAATATGTCACTGAAGACCGCGCTCGCTCTTGTCCTCGGCCTGCTGATCCTCGGCGGGTCGGCCGCGTTCTACTACGCGGGCCAGGAACCCGGCCCGCTCGTCAAGATCGAGGAACCCGCGGCCATCGGACGCGGGTCGGTCATCCTCAATCTCGTCGTGGACTCGATTGGCACGAAGCTGCAGCGCCTCGACGCGGCGTTGGAGCAGCAAGGCAAGACCATCCCGCTGTTCGCGCTCGCGTCGCCCGGGTCGGCGCGGTTCACGCAGGAGACCGCCGAGCGGATGCGCATCACGCAGACGACCACGGCCGGCTCGTTCTCCGGCCTGCGCGACGGTCCAGCCCGGATCGTGGTGACGGCATCACGCCGCGTCCTTTTCGGCCTGCGGCGTGCGGAGTCCGTCACGACCCGAGACATCACCGTGCGGATGACGCCGCCGACCGTCGCGGCCGTCTCGACCCACCATTACGTCAACCTGGGCGGGGCCGAAATGGTCGTCTACCGCGTGACGCCGGCCGACACGACGTCAGGCGTGCAGGTGGGCGACCGCTACTACCCGGGCTTCCCCGCCGCGGGCGCGGCGCCGGTCGGGCCGGCCGGCGCTCCCCCCGTCGATCCGGCGCTCCACGTCGCGTTCTTCGGCCTCCTGCACGACCAGGACGTCACGACGCCAATCCGCCTCGTCGCGACGGATCCTGCGGGCAACACCGCCACCGCGACGTTCGACTACCGGACATTCCCCGCCGCCTTCGACCGCCGCCGCCTGGAGGTGGACGACGGGTTCTTCCAGCGCGTGGTGCCCGGGATCCTCGCGGGAACGCCGGACCTGAAGGCCACCGCCGACACCCCGGAGGCGCGGCTCGAGGCATTCCTCACAATCAACCGCGACCTGCGGAAGGCGAACGAGGCGAAGATCGAGGAGGTGTCGCGCGGCACGTCGGCCGACCTGCTCTGGCGCGGCCCCTTCCTGCGCATGGGCCGGGCGAAGTCAGAGGCGGTGTTCGCCGACCATCGCACGTACGTGTACAACGGCCGCGACATCGACCAGCAGGTGCACCTCGGCGCCGACCTGGCCTCGACACGGGGCGCGGCGATCACGGCCGCGAACACGGGCCACGTGCTCTTCGCCGGCTTCCTCGGCATCTACGGCAACTGCGTGATCCTGGATCACGGCATGGGCGTCCAGTCGCTCTACGGCCACCTGTCGAGCGTCACCGTCGAGCCCGGCGATCGCGTCAACAGGGGCGAGACGATCGGCAAGAGCGGCATGACGGGCCTCGCCGGGGGAGACCACCTGCACTTCACGATGCTCGTCGCCGGACATCCCGTGAACCCCGTCGAGTGGTGGGACCCGCACTGGATTGCCGATCGCATCGACCGGAAGCTCGCCGAGGCCGGCATCACGAAGTAGGTCACGGAATGGCCGAGAAGGCTGCCGGGGCCGCGGGCGGGCGAACCGGTGACTACGTCACCCTCGCCAAACCCGGCCTGAACATGCTGGTCATCGGCACAACCCTCGCCGGCTATTACATGGCCGCGCCGCACGGGTTCTGGTCCTGGCACCTGCTCAATACGCTCGTCGGGACCGCGCTCGTGGCGGGCGGCGCGTCGGCCTTCAACCAACTCCTCGAGATCGAAGCCGACGGGCTGATGCGCCGGACGCGCACGCGCCCGCTCCCGAGCGGGCGCGTCCATCCGCACCGGGCCCGGCTCTTCGCCCTGGCGCTCTCGGTGATTGGCCTCGTCGAACTGGCCGTGGCCGTCAACCCGTTGTCGGCGTCGGTCGCGCTGGCCACGCTCCTGACCTACACCGTGTTCTACACGCCGCTCAAGCGGCGGACGTCGCTCGCCACCATCGTGGGCGGCGTCCCGGGCGCGCTGCCGCCGATGATCGGGTGGGCGGCCGTCCGCAATGACCTCCCGGTCGAGGCCTGGATCCTCTTCGGCATCGTCTTCCTGTGGCAGATGCCGCACTTCCTGGCCATCGCGTGGATGTACCGCGAGGACTACAAGCGCGCAGGGTTTCCGCTTCTGCCCGTCGTCGATCCTGACGGCCGATCGACAGGGCGGCAGGCCGTGATGTACGCGGCGGCGCTGCTGCCGCTGAGCCTGGCGCCGACGGCTGTCGGGTTGACGGGAAACGTGTACGGGGCCGGAGCGGCGCTCCTGGGCGTCGCGTTCCTGGCGCTCTCGATCAGGTTCGCGTGGCTGAGGAACACGCCAAGCGCGCGGCGGCTCTTTTTCGGGTCTATCCTGTACCTGCCCCTGTTGTGGATCCTGATGGCCATCAATCGGGTGACGGCATGAGCGTGTCCGGCCTTCCGGCACTGAATGCGACGCTGAACGCCGTGGCGGCGCTCTTCCTGGCGGCGGGGTACTACTTCATCAGGCGGCGGAATCGGCGCGCCCATCGCGCGAGCATGCTGAGCGCCTTCGCCGCCTCGGCGTTGTTCCTGGTCTCCTACGTCGTCTATCACGCCAACGCGGGATCGAAACCGTTCCCGGGGACGGGCCCGATCCGCGCGGTGTACTTCATCATCCTGATCACCCACGTCGTGCTGGCGGCAGCCATCCTGCCCATGGCGCTCGTCACGCTCTCGCGCGCGTGGCGGGAACGGTTCGACCGGCACGTCCGCATCGCGCGCTGGACGCTCCCAATCTGGCTCTATGTGTCGGTGACGGGGGTGGCGATCTACCTGATGCTCTACCGGCTGCACTAGAAGGCAACCCGGGCGCCGATGCGGGCGATGAACGGGTGCATCACGTCGAGGACCTGGTTGAATCCGGTGGCGCCCGTCAGGCGGTAGTCGTACTGGCGGCCGAGCACCGTGGCCGCGTTGAGTGCGTTGAACGCATCGAGATCGACGCTCAGTCTGGCCTTGCCGATCACGAGCGACTTGGTCACACGCAGGTCGAGCGACGTCACCGTCGGCAGCCGGTTCTTTCCGATGTCACCGTACAACGCGACGTTCTTCCGGGGGCTGAAGTAGTCGGCCGGAACGGACACGCTGGAGCGATACCACGGCTGGCCGAACCCCTGGCGGACGATCAGGCTCGCGCCGGCGTCGATGCCCCACGGTCCCCGGTAAAGGCCGTTGGCGATGACCTGGTACTTCGGCAGGAGCAGGTACACGCCGCTCTGTCCCGAACCGGCGGCCGTTACGGTCACGAGGCCGCCGTCCACGTTCGATTCGCCCGGGCCCGGCGTCGGGTCCTCGATGGCGGTGGCGGGATTGTCGAAGTACTCGCGGTGGTCGTTCGTCGAGACGCCGAGGCGGGCCATCCACCGGTTCGACAGGCGTTTCGCGGCGCTCGCCTCGAAGCCCCAGAACCGCTGGTGGTATCCGTCGCGCGCGGTGTACTCCGTCCCTCCGCTCAGGGCCGCCGCCGGCACGCGGTCCGCGGTGATCGCGTAGACGGACGTGCTCGCGTCCGACCCGTCCGGCAGGGGGCCTGCCTTGAGGGTGCTCGCCAATCGGTAGAGGGGTTCCCTCACGCCGATGCGCGGCGTCCAGTTGAAACCGCCCATCCGGCGCCAGGTCAGCGACGCGCGCACGCCAACGCCATTGACGAGCTCGTGATCCACGCCGACGACGAGTTCGTACATCTGCGGAACGTTGTAGCCGCCGATCTCGTTGACGCTCGTGCGGGATGACGGGCGGTCCAGGCTGAAGCCGCCCCACGCCACCGGGCCTCCGGCGAAGTCGAGTTCGCCGTACTGGGCGATCTTGTCGCCGCTGGCGTCCAGCCCGTAGAAGGCCACGTAGCGCGACTGGCCGACACCCGCGATGCTCGATGCCCCGTTGGCGAGCTGCGACGCGAAGCGCGCGTAGCTGGCTCGGAGCTGGGTCCGCCGGGCCTCGTCGAGGCCGTACGTGATGCCGATGCGCGGCGAGAGGGAGTGCCACACGATGGCCTTCGGGATTGCGGGTCCGGACAGGGCCGGGAGCCATGCCTCGAACCCCTTCACGGCGGGCACGCTGATTGGCAGCACGCCGTCGCTCTGTCCGTCGTAACGCACGCCGGCCGTCACGGTGGCCCGGCCGAACGACACCGTGTCTCCGATCCAGGCGGACTGGTAGACCGCCCGAGCCGACGAAGCCGACGGACTCTCGACGCGCACCCAGAGATCCGGGTAACCGACGTGATAGGTGATGATGCCGGACCCCGTCGAACTCGGCGCCGCCGAGGTCGTCTCCGCCGTCGCGCGCCGCCACGAGTACCCAAACTTCAGCTCGTGCCGGCCTCGGAAGCAGCTGCCCTCTCCGATGAACGTCTGCTGCGGGCGGTCGCTCGAGTAGTTCGGGTACGACCCGTGCCAGACTCCGCTGTCGTCGTAGTAGACGTCCGTGTTCATGCCGCCGCGCGGATCCAGACTGAAACCCGTCGAGAAGTGCGAACCGCGCGCCGAGAGGTAGAGGCTGTCCCCGAAGACGGCATCCACCGCGCCCTTGTAGAAGCGGGACGGGCCCTTCTGGTCGTACGTCGTTTCCGGAGGACGCGTCGCGCCCGCGTCGCGCCCGTGCTTCACCTTGTTGCCGTAGAAGTGCGTGAACACGGCGCGGACGCCGCGCCCCGGCCGCCCCTGGACCTTCAGGGCCCCGTTCGTCAGGTTCGTCTCGTCCGGCGCCTGCTGGATCGTCAGCAGAGTCACGTCGGTCCTCGCGAAGGATCCCCAGGCCCACAGGCGGTCCTTGACGATCGGGGTGCCGAATTCGAACCCGGAGTCGAGGTACCGGCTCGTCCGTTTTCCTTTCCCGTTGGGGCTGCCCAACGCGGTGGCCAGGTCGCTCGAGATGTTGCTGCCCTGGAGCGCGCCGTCTTCGACGTAGACCCGGCCCGATCCGCGGGGCGTGCTCGAGCCCGCTTTCAGGATGACGTTCAGCGTGACGCCCCCGGTCATGTTGGCAAGGTCCGCCCCGCCGGTCGACACGTGGACTTCCTGGAACGTGTCGAAATCGAAATAGGTCGGCGTCGCCCCGGTGGCGAACATGTCCGTGATCGGGATCCCCTCCAGGCTCCACGCCGAGTCCGCGGGGCCCGCGCCCTTCGCCAGGTAGCTGGATTGCTGGCCGGACTCCGACCCGCCGACGTCGACGCGATCGACGATGACGCCCGGCACGGACTGCAGCACGACCCACGGGTCGCGCGCTGTCGGGATGTTCTGCAGCTCATCCAGCGTGATGCTGGTGTTCGTGCTCGTGTTCCTCGCGTCGGTCACGGGCGCATCCGGCCGCACGTCCACCTGCTGCCGGACGCCGCCGACCACCATCGTGGTCCTCAGTTCGACGTGGCCGCCGGCGGCAACGGGCACGGCCGGGCTCACAGAGTCGGCAAACCCCGGCAGCGATGCCTTGACGGCGTAGACGCCAGGGGGGAGGTTCAGGAACCGGGCGAGACCGTTGTTCCCGGTCACCGCGGTCTCGTGCAGGGGGCCCTCCAGTTCGACCACCACCCCTTGAAGCACGGCGGCCGTGGCGTCGACAATCGTGATCTCGATTCTCCCCGCGGCGACCTGGGCTCGGGCCGGATGCGCCGCAGCCAGCGCCAGGAGGACGGCCGCAGCAGCGACATGACCGCGCCTCATGGGTCTCTCCCCTGTTCCCCGAGTCACCGCGGAGGGTCGGCCGCTACCGGTACCGAAGGTACTTCGTTCGGAGCAGCCGCCAGGCCGACTCCGTTCGAATCCACGACGTGGCGGTGTCCGCCGGGTCCTCGCCCTCGCGAAGGCGCCGGACGGTGTCGGCCCCGAACAGGCGTCCCACCTTGTCGATCTCGAAGGCCCCCGGAGCCATGCGGTACAGCGCCGACGCCACTTCCAGTCCCACCCGGACCGGATGCATCAGCTCCCGGTCGGTCACGATGATGAAGACGCCGTGGCAGAGTTCGTTGGCGAACCGGCTGGACGCCGGCGTGAAATCGACGGGATAGAACCGCACGCCCGGCAGGTTGCGGCGATTCAGCTCGGCAGCGAGGCGAGGGCCGTCGATCCACGGCGCGCCCAGTTGCTCGAAGGGCGAGTCGGTGCCGCGGCCGACCGACACGTTCGACGCCTCGACGGCGCCGATGCCTGTGTAGAGGCTCGCCGCCACCATGTTCCGCATGTTGGGCGACGGGTTGACCCAGGTGAGACCGGTGGCGTCGAACCAGGCGTCGCGGTCCCAGTTCTCCATCTCGACGACGGCGAGATCGGCGCCGATCTTCTTCTCGGCGTTGAAAAGCAGCGCCAGTTCTCCGAGCGTCATGCCGTGCCGGATCGGCATCGGGTAGTACGCCGTGAAGTTCAGCTCGCTCTCGTCGACGGCCGGCCCTTCGATCGCCACGCCATTCACCGGGTTCGGCCGATCGAGTACGACGACGGCGATCTTGCGTGTCGCGGCCTCCTCCAGGACGTACCCGAGCGTCGCCGTGTAGGTGTAGAAACGCGAGCCGATGTCCTGGAGGTCCAGGACCAGGGTGTCGATGCCCTGCAGCATGTCGGCGGTCAGTCTCCGTGTGGCGCCGTAGAGGGAGTAGATCGGCAGGCCCGTCTTCTCGTCCTTGGACGACGGGACATCTTCGTCCAGGATGCCGCGGATGCCGTGCTCGGGGCTGAAGAGGGCCACGAGCGTCACGTCCTTTGCCGCCGCGATGAGGTCGATCGTCGCTTCCCCGGTGCGCGCCCGGCCGGTGTGGTTCGTGACGAGGCCGACCTTCTTTCCCTTCAGCAGCGTGAAGCCTTCGGCGCGCAGGACGTCGATGCCGTTCAGCGTCCGGCCATCCGTCTCGTCTTCCCGCCGCGGCGCGTTCCCGGCCGCACCGAAGTCGGTGCCCGTCCAGTGCGCGGTGCGCAGCACGGACTCGTCCGGCAGTCTCCGCAGGGCCGCCGCCACCACCGTCGCGACGCGGGCTCGAACGGGCGTCGCATCGCCCTTGCCGTCGGGATGCACGCGATTGGAGAGCAGGATGACGTACGTCTTTGTGATGGGGTCCATCCACACCGACGTCCCTGTCCAGCCCGTGTGCCCGAACGAGCCGACCGGCAGCAGTTCGCCGCGGTTCGACGAGTAGCTCGAGTCGATGTCCCAGCCCAGGCCGCGCACGTTCGCCATCCCCGCCGGCGTGGCCGGCGACGTCATCTTGATCACCGTCAGCGGCGACAGGATGCGGACGTTGCCGAGCGCCCCGCCGCCGAGGACCATGCGGCAGAACCGGGAGAGGTCGGCCGCGGTGCTGAACAGGCCCGCGTGGCCGGCCACGCCGCCCATCCGCCGCGCGGTGGGATCGTGAACCACCCCGCGCAGCATCACCCGGTTTGGACCCTGGCAGGGCCACCCGTACGGCGTGCACAACTCCGTCGGGGCGATGCGCGCGCGAAGAGCCACCGGCGGGTTGAACATCGTGTCCGTCATGCTGAGGGGCGCAGCGATACGCTCCTGCACGAACCGGTCGAACGGCATGCCCGACACGCGCGAGACGATGTCGGCGAGCAGGAAGTAGTTGATATCGCTGTAGACGAAACGCTCGCCGGGAGTCGACGTCGGCACCTCTTCGCACGCGCGCCGGATCGCCTCCTCTGAGCTGCGCCACGAGTCGTCGCCGAGATCCAGGTCCGGCCGCAGGCCCGACACGTGGGTCAGCAGGTGGCGGATGGTGATGTTGTCCTTGCCGTGGCGCCCGAAGTCGGGAATGAACGTCGCCACGCGGTCATTGAGCCTGATGCGGCCTTCCTCCATCAGGATCATGACGCTCGTTGTGGTCGCGACCACCTTCGTGACCGACGCCAGGTCGAAGACCGTGTCGAGCGTCATGGCTTCCCGTTGCGGCGCGAGGGCCCGGTTGCCATAGGCCTTCTGGTAGAGGACGTCCGGCCCGCGCCCGACGAGCAGCACGGCCCCGGGAATCTGCTTGTCCGCGATGGCCCGCTCGATCACGGCATCGACGGCAGCCAGGCGCGCCGGGTCGGCCGTGGCGCTCCGCGGCGTTGCCGCCGAGGCACGAGCGTTCGCCGGCAGCATGGCCGGCGTCTGGGCTGCGGCGATGGCCGCCAAGGAGAAGGCCAGAGCGAGGGCGGACGAGAAGAGAAGACGGCGCACGTGAGCCTCCCGGGCAAGCGGCTGCGGATGGTAAGCTAGCATAGACCCTCAAAGGAGTTCGAGTGAAGCGAGTCCCCCGCCTCGCCGTGATGTTCGTTTTCGCGTGGCTGCTGTCGGCCGCGTTTCCCGCGCCCGCCGCCGCGCAGTTCTCGGTCGGTCGCCTCACGGGAACCGTGCGGGACATCGCCGGGCGGCCGGTCAAAGGCGCCATCATCCGCGCCGTGAATCCCAACGCCGTTCCGACCGAGTTCACGACGACGTCCGACCGCAAGGGCGAGTGGGCCATCCTCGGCGTGCGCTCCGGCGGCTGGGAGGTTTCGGCTGGTTCGCCGGACTTCGAGACGGAGACCGTCAGGATTCCGGTGGCCATGCTCCAGCCCAACCGCCCCATCGATTTCGTGCTCGTCGGCGTGCCGGCCCACGGCCCTCTCGACGGAGTGGACACGAAGCAGCTTCAGGCCGACCTGGCCGCCGCCGAGTCCCTGATGGCCCAGGAGCGCTGGGACGATGCGGCGGCGGCGTACAGGGCGATCCTGGCGAGGATCCCCTCGCTCGACAGCGTGAACCTGGCGATCGGCCGCGCCCTGCGCATGAAGAAGGACTTCGCTGGAGCCGAAGCGGCCTACGGCGAACTGCTTCGGCGGGACGAGAGGAACCAGAAAGCCCTGCTCGAGCTCGGCCGGACGCAGCGCGAACGCGGCGATTCGGCCGCCGCGGCGGCAACCCTCGAGCGGCTCGTCGCCATCGACGCCTCGACCGATGAAGCCGCGCTCGCTCGGGAGTTGCTGGCGGCGATCCGCTGAGGCGGAGCCGAAGGACCGAGCCTCGCTGCTCTCGCCGGCAGGCCGCCGGCGCTCGCCGACAGGGTGTCCGGCGAAGGCGGAAGTCGCGGACGCTGTGCTACGATTCGCCCGGTGCCATCCATGCGAGGAAGCTATCTTCCCGGCTCTGTTGCAGTTGCGGGTGTACTGGCGGCGCTCGCCGTGCTGGCGGCGGGTGCCCCGGAGGCTCACATGATGACCAACGCCGACTCGACCGGCCTGACGAGTGTCGCCGGTCTCAAGGTCGGCCATCACACGCTGGCGGCGCGGCCGACCGGATGCACGGTGATCCTCGCCGAGGCCGGCGCGGTGGCCGGCGTCGATGTCCGCGGCGCCGCGCCCGGCACCCGCGAAACCGATCTGCTCAACCCAATCAATCTCGTGGAAAAGGTCCACGCCATCGTCCTGGCGGGCGGCAGCGCCTTCGGCCTCGACGCCGCGTCTGGCGTGATGCGCTATCTGGACGAGAGGCAGATCGGCTTCCCGACGGCGTACGGCGTGGTGCCGATCGTGCCGGCGGCCATCCTGTTCGACCTCGGCGTCGGCGATCCCAAGGTGCGCCCCGGTGCCGATTGCGGGTACGCGGCGGCCGCCGCCGCCTCGTCTGGCCCGGTAGCCGAGGGGAACGTCGGCGCGGGCGCTGGCGCGACAGTCGGCAAGATGCTCGGCATGGACCGCGCCATGAAAGGCGGGATCGGCACGGCCGCGCTGACGCTGCCTGACGGGCTGACGGTCGCGGCCCTCGTCGCCGTGAACGCGTACGGAGACGTGATCGACCCCGCGACCGGCCGCGTCGTGGCCGGCGTGCGCACGGCGGACGGCCTCGGCCTGGCCGACGCGCGGCTGCTGCTGCGCGCGGGCGCGCTGCAGAAGAAGCCCCTCGGCGAGAACTCGACGATTGGCGTGGTGGCCACGAACGCGCGCCTCACGAAGACGCAGGCCGCCAAGGTGGCGCAGATGGCCCACGACGGCCTCGCGCGATCGATCGCGCCCGTTCACACGCTCGCGGACGGCGACACGCTGTTCGCCCTCGCGACGGGCACGCTCGCCGCCGACGCGGACGTCAGCACGGTCGGCGCCCTGGCGGCCGAGGCCGTCGCCAACGCGGTGCTGCGGGCCGTGCGCGAGGCGAAGGGCCTGCCCGGCCTGCCAGCCGTCCGAGACCTCCCGGCCCCGCGGCAGTGACGTGAACACGTCCGTCCTGCTGCTCGTCGGCTACTCGGTCGCGCTCGTCGCGCTGGGTCTGGCGGTCAGCCGCCGCGTCCAGAGCGCTGCGTCCTTCTTCGTCGCGAACCGGCAACTGAGCGCCGTCCTGATCTTCGCCACCGTCCTCGCCGCGAACATCGGGGCCGGCTCCACGGTCGGCGCCACCGGTCTCGGCTACCGCGATGGCATCAGCGCGTGGTGGTGGAACGGTTCGGCGGCGATAGGGTCGGTGCTGCTCGCCTTCTGGATCGCCCCACGAGTCTGGCGCCAGGCATCCGCCCACGGGTTCCTTACGACCGGCGACCTCCTCGAGCATCACTTCGGGAGCCGCGTGCGCGGCCTCGTCGCGGGCATGGTCTGGCTCGCTACCCTGTCGATCCTCGCCGGCCAGCTCATCGGCATTGCCTGGATCCTCAACGTCGTCGCCGGGCTGCCGAAGTGGGC
The DNA here is from genome assembly GCA_963809475.1 of uncultured Acidobacteriota bacterium. GTDB lineage: Bacteria > Acidobacteriota > Vicinamibacteria > Vicinamibacterales > JAKQTR01 > JAKQTR01. The sequence continues at coordinate 363,990 of CAWEJS010000001.1, read as the reverse complement.
CGGCTGCCTGATTGGCGGGGGCCTGATGACGGCGTACTTCGCCGCCGGCGGCCTGCTCAGCTCGGCGTGGGTGAACCTGGTGCAGCTCTCCGTGCTGCTTGTCGGGTTCACGATCACGGTCCCGGCCGCCATCTCGCGTGTCGGCGGGCTGCCGGCGCTGGCACGGGTCGCGCAGGGCGAGGGGCACGCGCAGTTCTGGAACGGCGCGACGTCGGTGTCGTACCTCGTGCTGCTCGTGCCGGCGTTCATGATCTCGCCCGGCCTGCTGCAGAAGGCCTTCGGCGCGAGGAGCGAGCAGGCGGCCCGGCGCGGAATCGCGTGGAACGCCGCCGTGCTGTTCGTCTTCGCGTGCGTGCCGGCGCTCCTGGGCCTTGCCGCGAACGTGCATCACGCCGGGCTGCGGCAGGAACTCGCGCTGCCGACGCTCCTCGCGCGCGACCTGCCGGTGGGCCTCGGCAGCATCCTGCTCGCCGCGATCTTCTCCGCCGAGGTGAGTACGGCCGACGCCGTGCTGTTCATGCTGGCTACGTCGCTGTCGCAGGATCTCTATCGCCGCTTCGTCAACCCGTCGGCGTCTGACGGGCAGGTGCTGCGCGTCGCCAGGTGGGCGGCGGTTGCAGGCGGCGCACTCGGCATCCTGATCGCGCTGGTCACGCCGACTATCGTCGGTGCCCTCAGTGTCTTCTACGCCATGCTTGGCGCGACGCTGTTCGTGCCGGTCCTGGTCGCGCTGCATGCACGGGTGAATCGGCGCGTGGAGGTAACCGCGTCCATCGTGGCCGGTGCCATCGCGGTCCTGGCGGTGCAGCTTACGGTCGGGAACCGGACCGGCAGCATCTGGACACCCGCGACCGTCGGCTTGTTCACCGCCGCGGTCGCCTATGGCGTGGCAGTGCTGCTGCGGATGCCGGGTTTCGGGGTCAGGTCTCGGGGTCAGGTCTCGAAATCCGACCTTTCGTCGTGTCCCGGGGTCAGGCCTCGGAAGCCAGGGCCTGAGCGATGATATGGACAGGTGTCTGGTTCTCGGACCTGACCCCACAGGCAGGCGAAAGGTCGGGTTTCGAGACCTGACCCCGGAGGACGACATGGGCTTCGACATACAGGGACCGGCGGGGCGGCTCGAGGCGCAGCTCGACGACCCGGCCTGCGATTGCCACCTGGCGCCCGTCCGCACCGAGGCCGTTGCCGGGGCCGGCCACGAAGCGGAGCCCGATGAGAAGCCCCGCGTCGCCGTCGTCCTCGCTCACCCGCTCCCGACCGGCGGCGGGACGATGCACAACAAGGTCATCTACCAGGTGGCCAAGGGCCTCTGCCGGATCGGCGCCGTGGTGCTGCGGTTCAACTTCCGCGGCGTGGGCACGAGTGACGGCGCGTTCGAAGACGGCCCGGGTGAGATGGCCGACTTCAGGACCGCTCTCGACTTCATGGCCGGCCGCTATCCTGGTGTCGAGTTGTGGGCTGCGGGGTTCTCGTTCGGCGCGTGGATTGCCATGACGGTCGGCGCGATGGACGACCGCGTCACGACGCTCATCGGCGTCGCCCCGCCCGTCGAGCAGTACGATTTCTCCGCCGTGCTCGAGAGCCTGAAGCCGAAGTTCTTCATCCAGGGCGATCGCGACGATCTCTGCCCGTATCAAGCCATGCGCGAGTTCTACGCCAGGGTCCCGGGCCCGAAGGAACTGGTGACCATCGACGGCGCGGACCACCTGTTCGACGGCAAGACGCCGGAGGTGGCTGAGGCGGTGCAAGATCTGCTCGAGGGGTTCTCGGGACTCGGGATTGGGGATTCGGGATTCGGGGGATAGGATCCGGGGCTCGGGCTCGGGGCTCGGGGTTCGGGAAGACACGGAGACAAGCTGGCGTGCGCATTCAGAGCGGACCTCTCGTTGCGGGAATCCTCGCCTTGATCTTGGGATCTGCCGGTTGCGCGAATAACAGGCCATCAGACCCTGGGGCGGACTACGTCACGACGATCCAGACCGCACGGGCGGCGAAAGACGAGGCGTTCCGCCGCCAGGTGGACGAGCCGATTCCCTTGGCGCAGCAGCAGGCGTTTCTTCCCCTGAAGTACTTCCCCATCGATCCACAATACGCGGTGACCGCGTCGTTCACACCCGCGAAGGTCCGCACGCCGGTCACGATGCCGACGTCCACGGGTTTGATGCGTGACATGGAACAGGTGGGCACGCTTGCGTTCACGTTGAAGGGCCAGCAGCTGTCGCTCGGCGCATTCGTGGAAGCCGGCGATTCGCCGGACCGGCTGTTCGTGCCGTTCACCGATCTGACCAGCGGGACTGAAACCTACCAGGCGGGCCGTTATCTCGAACTTCAACGCAACGCGACCGGCATCTACGTCATCGACTTCAACCGCGCGTTCCACCCGTTCTGCTACTACAACCACGAATACGACTGTCCCTACCCGCCCTTGTCGAACCGCCTGCCCGTCCCCGTCCGCGCCGGCGAGAAGCTCGCGCAGTCGACCATTCCGGCAGCCGGGCGATAGGAAAGGAATGCCATGCGCACGAGCGTCTTCTCGCCCCGGGTCCTCGTTCTGCTGCTGTGTGTGTTCGTTGTGTCGGTTGGGCTGTCGGCCCAGACGCTCGCGAAACGCCCGGTCTCGTACGACGCCTACGACGGGTGGAAGTCCATCCAGGGAACGAAGGTGTCGCGCGACGGCGCCTGGCTCGTCTACGCGCTCGCGCTACAGGACGGAGACGGCGAACTGGTCGTCAGGAACCTGAAGGCCGGCACCGAACTGCGTTACGCGCGAGGCCGGGACGCCGTCATCACGGCGGACGACAGGTTCGTGGTGTACGCCATCGCGCCGATGAAGGCCGACGTGGACAAGGCGAAGAAGGAGAAGAAGAAGCCCGAGGAGCAGCCCAAGGGCGGCGTGGGGGTCTTGAACCTGGCGACGGGAGAGGTTTTCAAGGCCAATCGCGTCAAGAGCTTCAAGCTGGCCGAGGAGTCGGGCCGGTTTGTCGCCTTCCTCCTCGAGGCACCCGAGAAGACGGCCGACGAGAAGAAGGACGCCGAGGCCAAGCCTCCCGCGAAGCCCGATCCGTCAGCGGCGAAGAAGCCGAAGGAGAAGAAGAAGGACCCGGGTACGGACCTGGTGATCCGGGACCTGGCGGCAGGCACGCAGAATACGGTCGCGGAGGTCGTCGAGTACGCCTGGGCGAAGAACGGCAGTTGGCTCGCGTACGGCACATCGTCGGCGGCCAAGACGCCGGAGAAGGATGGCGCGTTCGTTCGACGCGCGGCGGATGGGGTCACGAAGACGCTGGCGTCAGGCCTCGGCCACTACAAGGCGTTCGCGTTCGACGAGAAGGCGACGCAGTTGGCGTTTCTGTCCGACCGCGACACATACAAGAGCAACCCGTCCATCTTCACGCTGTATCACTGGCCGGTGACGTCGGAGGCCGCCGCCGAACTCGTGTCGGGCGCCACGAAGGGCATGCCGCAGGGGATGGCCGTCAGCGAGCACGGCAAGGTGGAGTTCTCGAAGGACGGCGCCCGCCTCTTCCTCGGTTACGCGAAGCCGCCCGCGGCTGAGCCGGCCGAGGACGCGGCCGAGCCGATCAAGGTGGACATCTGGAACTACAAGGACCCGCTGCTGCAGCCGATGCAGAAGGCCCGCGCCGAGGACGAGAAGAAGCGCAGCTACCGCGCGGTGGTCCACCTCAAAGACAAGCGCCTCGTGGCCCTCGCATCTGAAGACATGCCGGACCTGACGCTCATCGAGCAGGGGAACGTCGCTCTCGGCTCGTCGGACGTGCCCTATCGCCAGCTCATGTCCTGGGACACGGAGTACAACGACTTCTACGCGGTGAACCTTCAGGACGGCGCCCGCAAGAAGCTCGTCGAGAAGGCGCGCTTCGGAGCCACGCTCTCACCGGGCGGCGCGTACCTCCTCACCTTCGACGCCGACGACAGCCAGTGGTACTCCGTGCGCGTGAGCGACGGAATCCGGACGAACCTGACGGGCAAGCTTGGCGTCAGGTTCGACGATGAGTCGAGCGACACGCCGGAGCCGGCGCGGGCGTACGGCTCAGCCGGGTGGACGTCTGCGGATCGCTCGGTGCTGCTCTATGACAAGTACGACATCTGGGAGGTCAGGCCCGACGGTACCGATGCGCGCCTCGTAACGGGCGGCGCGGGGCGGAAGAACACCCTGGTCTTCCGCTACGTGCGGATCGATCCCGAGGAGAAGGCCCTGCCTCTCGACAAGCCGTTCCTGATGTCGGCGCTGGACGATGTGACCAAGGCCACAGGCTACTGGCGTGTGACTCCGTCGGCCGCCACTCCACCTCCGGCGGCGAAACAGCCTGCGCGGCCTGCGAAGGGAAAGGCAGGCGTCGGGGCAGTTGCGCCCTTGCCGGCGGGCTATGGCGAGCCGCAGAAGCTGGTGATGCTCGACAAGCGCCTCGGCAGCCTCCTCAAACCCAAGAACGCCGCCGGCCCCTTCATCCTGACGGCCCAGCGCTTCGAGGAGTTCCCGAACCTGTGGACCTCCGGGCCTGACTTCTCGGATCTCACGAGGGTGAGCAACGCGAACCCGCAGCAGTCGCAGTACGTCTGGGGCCGCTCGGAGCTCATCGAGTACCTCAACGCCGACGGGAAGACGCTCCGCGCCATCCTGACGAAGCCTGACAACTTCGACCCGGCGAAGCAGTACCCCTTGATGGTCTACATCTACGAGGAGTTGACGAACGGCCTGCACAGCTACGCCACGCCGCAGCCGGGCACGAGCATCAACCAGGCCCGCTACGTCAGCAACGGTTACATCCTGCTGCTGCCGGACATCGTCTACACGACGGGGTATCCGGGCGAGGACGCGCTGAAGTGCGTCGTCCCGGCGGTCCAGCGCGTCGTCGGAATGGGGTTCATCGATCCGGCGCGGATCGGCATCCAGGGCCATAGTTGGGGCGGCTTCCAGATCAGCTACCTCATCACTCGGACCAGCATGTTCCGCGCTGTCGAGGCCGGCGCGTCAGTGGTGAACATGACGAGCGCGTACGGCGGGATTCGCTGGGGCACCGGGATGTCGCGCGCGTGGCAATACGAGCGCTCGCAGAGCCGCATCGGGGCGCCGCCGTGGATCAAGACCCTGCAGTTCCTCGAGAATTCCCCGCTCTTCTGGGTGGAGAAGGTGCAGACGCCGTACCTCACGATTCACAACGATGAAGACGATGCGGTGCCGTGGTACCAGGGGATCGAGTTCTTCTCGGCGTTGAGGAGGCTGGGCAAGGAAGCCTACCTGTTCAACTTCAACACCGAGAAGCACGGGCTGCGCGAGCGCGAGAACCAGAAGTACTGGACCATCCACCTGGACGAGTTCTTCGACCACTACCTGCTCGGCAGGCCGCGCCCGGCGTGGATGGACCAGGGCGTGCCGTACCTCGAGCGCGGGAAGAGGGACGTGAGCGGGTATTACGGGAAGAAGTAGGCGCTAGCCCCTGGTCTGAGCGATCTCCTCGTACAGGAACGCCGACGCCAGCACGCCGTTGAACAGGTTGTCGAGGTTGAACTTCTCATTTGGTGCGTGCAGGTTGTCGTCCGGCAGGCCGAAGCCGAAGAGCACCACCGGCGCGTTCAGCGCCGCCTGGAAGTCCGCGACGATGGGGATTGAGCCGCCTTCGCGCGTATAGACCGGCCGCTTGCCGAAGCCCTTCTCGATGGCCCGCCCGGCCGCCTGCACGTAGATGTTGTCGAAGTCGGTCATCCACGGCATCCCGCCGTGCAGGCTCGTGACCTTCAGTTCAACGGTCCTGGGCGTGATCTTCCTGACGTACGCCTCGAAGAGCGCAGCGATCTTCTCGGGACGCTGGTTCGGCACGAGGCGCATGCTGACCTTCGCCATGGCCGTCGCCGGGATGATGGTCTTGCTTCCCTCGCCGGTCCACCCCGACAGCAGGCCGTTCACGTCCAGCGTCGGCCTCGCCCACGTCCGCTCGAGCACGGAGTAGCCGCGCTCGCCGGTGAGGCGCGGCGCGCCGATGTGCTTCTTGACCGCCGCTTCGTCGTAGGGCAGCCGGCGGAACTCCGCGCGCTCCTCTTCCCGCAGTTCCCGCACATCGTCGTAGAAGCCCGGGACCTTGACGGTGCCGCTCTTGTCCTTGAGCTGCGCGAGGATGTGGGCGAGCACGTTGGCCGGGTTCGCGACCGCCCCTCCGTAGCTGCCCGAGTGCAGGTCGCCCTTCGTGCCGCGGAGGTCGATCTGCATGTAGGCGAGGCCGCGGAGGCCGTAGCAGATGGAGGGAATGCCGCGGTCGAACATTTCGGTGTCGGAGATGATCACGACGTCGGCGGCGAGTTCCGCCGCGTGGTCGCGGACGTACGGAGCGAGGTTTTCGCTGCCGACTTCCTCTTCGCCCTCGAGAACCACCTTCATGTTGATCGGCAGGCGCCCGGTCTGCTTCACGTGCGCCTCGATGGCCTTGAGGTGCACGAACACCTGGCCCTTGTCGTCGGCGGCCCCGCGCGCGAAGATGTCGCCCTCGCGGATGGTGGCCTCGAAGGGCGGCGACTGCCACTCGTCCAGCGGGTCGACGGGCTGCACGTCGTAGTGCCCGTAGAAGAGCGCCGTCGGCGCCCCCTCGGCGTGGAGCCAGTCGGCGCGAACGAGCGGATGGCCCGGCGTGTCGATGACGCGGATGTTCTCGAGGCCGATGCGCGCCATCTCCGCGGCCGCCCACTCGGCGCATCTGCGGACCTCGCCTTTGTGGTCGGGCAGGGCGCTGATGCTGGGAATCGCCAGGAACTGCTTCAATTCGTCGATATAGCGGTCGCGGCTCGTGTGGATGAAGTCGATGACATGGTTCATGGGCGTGTCCCTCTGTGGCGGGCTGCCCCGATCATACCCGCATTGCAGGGAGCCAGGCCCCTCGCCGGGGTCACTGAGGGGCCTGGCCCCTCGCCCGTGTAGGACCCGCTGAATTGCGCCAGAAAAGCCGGAGAAAAAGGAGCCAGGCCCCTCGCGGGGGTTACTGAGGGGCCTGGCCCCTCACATGAGCGGGAGGCGCGGCGCCTCACGCCTGCGGCTTGAGCATGCCGTGCCGCAGGATGTTCGCGATCTCCGTCACGGCAGCTTCGGTGTCCTTGCCGTAGTGATCCGGCACGCCGAACACCAGCTCGACGGCGAAGTGGTTCAGGAACGTCCGGAACGCCAGCATGACGGCCGACGCGGGCTGGATCTCCGGGCGGAGCTTCCCTTCCAGCTTGATCTCGTCTTTGTGGACGGCCACGAACCGCTCGAAGCGGCCGGCCATCTCGGAGTAGAACTTCCTGATGTGGCTCCCCTCGAACTCGACGACGTCCACGTAGATGAGGGCGACGTACGGCCGGTAGCGGGAGATGCTCTCGCGTGCGGCCCGGCCGATGTCCTCCAGGTTCTCGGGGAAGCTCCCCGTCCTGAGCGCGCGGTTCACGGGGAAGTCGACGTCGTCCATCGCCTGCCAGTACGCGTCGAGCAGCGTCTGGAAAACGGCTTCCTTGTCCTTGAAGTGGTGGTAGACGTTGCCGGTGGACACCCCCGCTCGATCGGCGATCTCGCGCATGCTCGTCGCACCGTAGCCGCGGTGCGAGAACAGCCCGAGTGCGGCATCGAGGACCTGCGCCCGGCTCTTCTGTGATCGTTCTTCCTGGGTCATCGTGTCTGGCCTGCCGATCGCCTCCCCGCCGGCTCGCCCTCGAAGCCGAGGTCCTTGGCCTTCGCGAACCGCACGAGATTGCCGAAGAACATCCTCGGCTGCTCGATGTAGACGCAATGCCCGCTGTCGGCGACGAGCTCGAACCGGCGGTTCGGCAGGATGTCGCACAGCTTGCGCTGCACCCACGGCGGAATCGCCCGATCCTCCGCGCCGGCCATGAGCAGCGTCGGCGTCCGGATCGCCCGGTACTCGGGCAGCCGCTCGTCGAGCGCCGCGAAGAGCCTGTCCTGCGCCTCGGTGAGCTGGATCAGGCCGTGGCGCTTGTCCTTGAACCGGTTGAAGAAGTTCTCCCGCATCGCGCCGAGCTTCAGCTTGAGTTTCACGACGAAGCTCTCGCCGAAGATCTTCTCGTACAGGTAGTGCGTGTAGAGCTCGAAGACCTCCGTGCTGCCGCGGTAGAAACGGAGCGAGAGGTCTTCGTACATCTCGAACAGCTCCTCGTGCGTGAGGAGGATACCCGAGATGGTCAGCGTGTGGAGGCGGTGCTGGTACCGCCGGGCGTACTCGAGCCCGACGAAGCCGCCGTACGAGATCCCCATCAGGTGGAACCGCTCGATGCCGAGCGTGTCCACGATCATCGTGAGGTAGTCGCACAGCCGGGGGATTTCGAACGGCACGTCGTCCGACGAGGAGTTGCCCTGGCCGAGGTAGTCCCACAGCAGGACGTCGAACTCCCCGCTCAGGAGGGGGACGAACCCGTACCAGGCCCCGGTGTGCATGGCGAGGCCGTTGAGGAGGCAGACGGTCTCCTTGTTCCCCGTGCCGAAGCGCTCCCAGTAGATCCGGCGCCCGTCGGCGTCGACGTACCCGCTCTGGTCCGGAACGAGGTCTGCCATGGCCGTCAGGCTCCCGGCGTCAGCACCGTGCACACCGACGCGCAGATGGGGCCGCCGATATTGAACGTCGCGGCCGCCTTCGCGTCCTTGACCTGGAGCGCGGGCGGCACCTTGCCGAGGAGCTGCCACGCCGCCCAGCCGAGCATCGCGACGCCCGTGGCGCCCACCGGGTGGCCCTTCGCGATGAGCCCGCCCGAGGTGTTGATGCCGCACTCGCCGCCGACGCTGGCCTTGCCGTCGACCCAGTACTTCGCGCCCTGGCCGGACGGGGCCTTCCCGATGACCTCCGTGCCAATCGCCCCCATCACCGTGAAGCAGTCGTGCACTTCGGCCACGTTGATGTCCTTCGGCGTGAGGCCCGCCATCGCGTACGCCTTGTTCATCGCGGTGTGGGCGCCTTCGGCCTTCAGCACGTCCCGGTCCGAGCGCAGCAGGCTGTCGGTGGCCTGCGCGTAGCCGGCGATCCGGACGGCGTCCGCCTTCGCCACGCCGAGGCGCTTCAGGCCCTCTTCCGTCGCGACGATCATTGCGGCGTACCCGTCGGTGATCTGCGAGCAGTCGTAGGTCTTCAGCGGGAGGCCCTCGATGACGTACTTGTTCCGGTCGCCGATGTTCGCGCAGTCGTCCAGGGTGACCTTGATCTTCTTCATCTGCGCGTACGGGTTGCTGTTCGCGTTGCCGTACTCGATGCTCGATACGTAGGCGAGGTCCCGCTCGGTGACGCCGTACGTCTTCATATAGTCCGCCATGACCTCGGCGAAGATGTGCGGGAAGATGTAGACCTTCCCGGGCCGCTCGTCGGGATGCGAAAAGACGCCCAGCGCCTGGCCGATGAGCTTGCCGTCCATCTTCCCTTCGGCGTCGCGCATCTTCTCGAAGCCGACCGCGATGCCCACGTCACCGAGGCCCGACAGCAGCTTGTAGATGACTGACAGGATCGCCTGGCCGCCCGACGCGCAGGCGTTCTCGACCGCCTCGATCGGCTTCCCGGCGAGCCCGGGCACCGTGGCCAGGAGGCCGGCCAGCAGCCCCTGCTGGTTCAGCGTGTACGTGCAGGTGGCGCCCACCGACCCCACGTCCATCATGGACGGGTCGGTCTTGATCACTCCGCACACGCCGGCCACCGAGGCCTTGACGATTTCGGGCACGGTCATGCCCATCAGCTTGCCGAACTCCGACTGATGGTACGCGGCGATATAGACAGGCTTGTTCACTGTTCTGCTCCGCAGGGGCTCGGGGCAAGGGACAAGGAAGAGCGCGAATCCCGAGTCCCGAGTCCCGAGTCCCGATAATCAGGTCCCAACCACCAGCCCGCCGTCCACCGAGATGACGGTCCCCGTCACGAACGAGGCCGCGTCCGACGCGAGCCACACGTAGGCGTTGGCGATGTCGTCGGGCTGCCCCATGCGCCCGAGCGGCGTCTTCGCGACCATGCCCTCGAGCACCTTCTCCGGCATCGCCTTCAGGATCTCCGTGGCGATGAACCCCGGCGCCACGGCGTTCACGCGGATCTTGTACTTCGCCAGCTCGCGGGCCCAGGTCTTCGTCATCCCGATCACGCCGGCCTTGGTCGCGACGTAGTTGGTCTGGCCGAAATTGCCGTACAGGCCGACCACGGACGAGGCGTTCAGCACGGCGCCGCCGCCGGCCTTGATCATATGCGGTACGGCCGCGCGGGTGCAGAGGAACGGCCCGCGCAGGTTCACGCCGATGACCTGGTCGAATGCCTCGTCGGTCATCATCCCCGTCTGCGCGCCGTCCTTCCACTTGATGAGCTGCGCGTCGCGGACGATGCCCGCGTTGTTCACGAGGACATGGATACCGCCCCACGCGGCCACCACCGCGTCGATGGCGCCCGCGACGCTCCGCGCGTTCGACACATCGACCTTCTGGAACATCGCGTCGCTGCCGGCGGCCTTCAGCTCCTCGACGAGGGCCGCGGCGTTCGCGTCCGAGATGTCCCACGCCGCGACGCGGCACTGCTGCTTCGCGAAGGCCGCGGCCGTGGCCCGGCCGATGCCCGCGCCGGCGCCCGTGATGATCACGACTTTTCCCGCAAGTCCGGTTTCCAGACTCATTGATCGCACTCCTGAATCCCGTTGCCGGATCTGAAGACCCGGCCTCCATTCTGCGTCGTCCCGAATCCCGCTTGTCCCGCCGTAGCCGGCCGGCAGGCCGCTCGGCGGAGGCGGAACCCCTTTACATGCGGAACGCCGCGCCGGCCTGGTTGTAGCCGACACCCGACCCGACGAACACGGTCAGTGCGCCCTTCCCGATCTTCCCCTTCGCCATCGCGTCGTCCAGGGCCATGGGGATGCAGGCCGAGCCCGTGTAGCCCCATTCTTCCATGATGGTGTGCGTGCGTTCCATGGGGAGACCGAGGTCGGCCATCACGAGCTCGATCGACGGCTTCCGCACCTGCGTGAAGATGATGAAGTCGATGTCCGAGACGACGAAGCCGCCTTCCTTAGCCAGGTTGCGCACCAGGCGCGGCCAACCCTCGTGGTTGATCTCGGGTGGATAGCGATCGTTCATCTTCACCCGCGTCCGGCCGGCCTTGACCGATTCCACCGACGCGGGCTCGTACGTGCCGCCCGAGTAGATGCCCCAGTGCTTGTGGTAGAAGCCGTCGGCGAGGAACGCCGCGTTCAGGAACCCCGGCTTGCCGGACGCCTCGAGCACGGCGGCGCCCGCGCCGTCGCCGTAGAAGAACGACATCGGGTCGGCCTCGTCGGCGAGCTTGTGCATCAGATAGACGCCGACCACTAGCACGGTGTTGATGGCCGTGTTGGTCGCGATGAACCCGGCGCCGGTCGCGAGGCCCGTCGGGAACGAGGCGCATGCGCACCCAACGTCGAAGGTGCCGGCGCGCCTGGCGCCCAGCTTGTACTGGAGCACAACCGAGGTGGCGGGTGTGATGTAGTCGGGCGAGTCCGTCCCGAGGATGATGAGGTCCACGTCCTCGGGCGACTTGCCGGCGCGCTCGAGGGCCTGGCGGGCGGCCGGCAGCGCCACGTCCGAGGTCGCCCAGTCCTCAGGGGCGTGCCACCGGCAGCGGATGCCGCTGGACGCCTCCATCTTGTCCACGAACTCCGGCAGGTGCGCGAAGCGTTTCCGCAAGAGGTCGTTGCTGACTTCGATTTCTGGCAGGAATCGCCCCGTCGCGGTGATTGAGGCGTAGCGGGTCATGGGTGTTCTCCGGAGTGGCCCGGCCGACATCCGGTCCGCCGGGCGCGGAACGAGGGCCGGGTCCGGGACACAGGCGTCCCGGACCCGGTCCGACGACTAGAAGGTGAAGCGGACGCCGAGCTGCGCCTCGCGGCTCGGCAGCGTCGCCGTGTAGGTCTTGAAGTTCGGGTTGACCGTGAGCGCGGTGGCCGGCGCTGTCGGCGTCGGCCCCGTCAGGTTCTCGTTGTTCTGGATGAAGTTCACGTCGTCGTTGGCGCGGTTGAACACGTTGAACACCTCGGCGATCACATCCGCGCTCGCACGGCTGCCGAGGGCCAGCCGGTAGGTCAGCCGCATGTCGAACGACGTGTATTTCGGCCCGTTCTCGCTGAACCGGGACGTGCCGGCCGGCCGATCCGAGTTCCGGCCGTCGCCATTGGCGTCGTAGCCGAGGCGGTGGTTCCAGGGCTGGCCGGAGCCGTAGCTGAAGATCGGCGCCAGCATGAACCGGGCCGGCAGCCTGAGCACCGCGGACGCCACGAACCGGTAGCGCTCGTCGCCGCGCGACCGGCCCCACTCCGCTTCGAGGTTCGCGGGGTCGTTCGGATAGTCCGAGATGGCGGGGCTGAAATCGTCCTCGATGTTCTTCTTGTCTGCGACCGTGAAGGACGCGCTGACGACGTGGCCGCCCTTGATGGTGCCGTTGACGCTCGCAACGAACGCCTTGTACTCGGAACGGCCCTTGTTCGTGTAGGTGTCGATGAACGTGCGCGTCGCGTCCGGCCGCCCGCCGGCGACGCCGTTGCCGCGCCAGTTCTGATCCTGGAGGACGATCTCGTCCCTGCCCTTGACGTAGATGCCTTCGAAATCGGCGAACAGGCCCGTTCGGCCCAAACGTACCGAGTAGCCGGCCGTCGCCTGGGTGGCGCGCGGGTTCACGAACTTGTTGTCCAGGCGCGTGGCGTCGAGCGCCAGCCCGATGCCCGTGTTCTGCGGGTTCGCTGGGTCGAGCGCCAGCGCCGGGACCCCGATGAGCGCGCCGTTGACGCGCTGCTGGGTGATCCAGCCCGAGTAACTGTTCCGCTGCAACTCGGAGTGGGCCGGCACCAGCAGGAAGCGGCCGGTGAACAGGCCGACGCCGCCACGGAGCACGTGCTGGCCGTCACCCTTCAGGTCCCAGGAGAACCCGGCCCGCGGCTGGAAGTTGTTCGCATCCCGACCGCGCGCGGTGGGCATGGCCGGGCTCGTGAACTTCGGGTTGTTGCCGTTTGTGTCGATGTCGTACCGCACGCCGAGGCTGATCGTGACGCGCGGGGAGGGCCGCAGGTCGTCCTGGATGAACCCGGAGATCAGGTTCGTCGAGATGGTCGACTCGCTGGTGCCCTTGCCGTAGATGTACAGGTACGGGAACAACCGCGTGTCGTTGAGGTAGATCATCCACCCCTTCGGGTAGAGCGGGAAGTTCCACGTGTCCTTCACGTGCTGCACGGCGCCGCCGAACTTCAGGTCCTGCGCCCATGTGCCGCTGCCGATCCGCGTGAAAAACGTGTCGCGCACCTCGAAGATCTTGCCCGTGTCGTTCTGATCCCCGGCGTAGTTCGAGCCAATCGCATAGGTGTTGCCGACGGAGAATGACTCGGCGAGCGCCGTCGAGTTGTTCGGCTCCACGAACTTGCGCTGGCCGACCTGGACCGACAACTGGTTGACCGAGGCGTTGGTGACGGTCCACGCGTGGCTGAGCGTGACGTTGTAGTTGTCCCGATCGAGGCGCATGCCATTCGATTCGTCCGCGACCCCGCCCACGCGGAAGTTCTCCTGTCGATAGCGCTCGTACATGAACTTGCCGCGGACGCTCTGGGCGTCATTGATGCGGTGGTCGACCCCTGCGTAAACCAGCGACTGGCTGACGGGAATCGTCACGTCCTTCGCCAGCGACACGAAGGCGCCCTGCGGACGGAACAGGGAGATGTTCTTCTCCTCGACCTGCTCGAAGGACCCGAAGAAGTGGGTCTTGTCCTTCACCACCGGCCCGCCGATCGTGAAGCCGTACTGCTGCCTCGAGTACTTGTTCTTCTGCTTCTCCAGCTTGCCCTGTGAACGGAGCGCATCGTCCCGGAAGAAGCCGAACGCCGACCCGTGCAGGTCGTTCGTCCCCGACTTGGTGATGATCGAGAGCGCGCCGCCGGCGGAGCCGCCGATCTCGGTGTCGAAGCGGTTCGTGATGACCCGGAACTCGCTGATCGCGTCCTGGCTGAACCGGGCGCGCGCGAGGCCGAGCGTCTGATCGGTGAAGTCCACGCCGTCGACGAGGATCGTGGACTGGCTCGCGTTGCCGCCCGCCCCGAGGACCGGCTGGTTCGTGACGAACCGGAACCCGCCGCGCTCACGCTGCACGCCCGGCGCGAGGAACGCCAGCTGCTGGAAGTCGCGGTTGGACGTGGGGAGCGCTTCGATCTGCTCCGGGATGATGTTCGTCGAGGAGTCGGTCTTGTAGACGTCCACGATCGGGGCCGCGGCCGTGACGTTCACCGTCTCCGCCACCTGCGCGACCTTGAGCGTCATGGTCAGCCGCGCGGTCTGCCCGACGCGAAGCGTGATGCCTTCCTGCCTGATCGTCGTGAAGCCGGCGAGCTCCACCGTCACGGTGTAGGTGCCGGGTTGCAGGGCCATGAACCGCGCGGTGCCCGAGGCGTCCGTGATTCCGTTCTGCGTGTAGCCCGTGTCGGGGCGCAGCACGGTGACGGTCACGCCCGGCAGCACCGCCTGCGACTGGTCCTGCGCGAGCACTTCGATGACGGCGTCGGCAATCTGCGCCGTCGCGGGTGCGCTCGCAAGCGCGAGCAGCACGGCGGCGACAACCGGCGCAATCATCAAGATACGGTGCGAGATGGCGCTGGCGCCTCTCCTGAACATCGTTCCCTCCCTCACAACTGCTTGTTCGTCAATTACTAACGGGCGGTCAGTCGGCGAGTCAGTTAACATCCCGAACGTTTGATATGTTTTCGGGTTGATGTAGAATACACATGCTTTCGCCGTTCGTCAAGCCGCACACGGGAGGCGCAGCGTGACCCTTGGAGCGCGCATCGGAATCGGCTCCGCAGTGGTGGTTCTGCTCGTGCTGGCCGCCGGATTCGTGTACGTCTGGAAGCGGCCGCTGGCGGTCTACGCCGCGATGAACCGGCGCGCGCTCGCCAAGGCCGGCCTCACCGAAACGACCGCCGCGTCGTCCCTGGGACCGCAGGCGTATTGGACTGGCGGCGCCGGTCCGACGCTCGTGCTGCTCCACGGTGCGGGCGACTCGGCAGGAACCTACGCCGGCGCCGCCGGCACGCTCCTCCCCAGGTTCCGCCTCGTCGTTCCCGACCTCGCGGGCCACGGCCATAGCGCGCCGTCCGCCGGCCCGATCTCGATTGGTGACGTCCTCACCGGCCTCGATGCCGTGATGCGCCAGGGTCCGCAGGACCCCGCGATCATCGTCGGCAACTCCCTCGGCGCGTGGGCTGCCCTGCTCTACGCACGCGAGCACCCGGACAGGGTCGCGCGCCTCGTTCTGGTGAACGGGGGCGCCCTCACCGGAGATCGGCCGGACCTGAGCCTCACGCCGAAGACCCGCGTGGAGGCAGCCGCGCTGATGACGCAGTTGCAGGATCCGGACTCGCCCCGCATCTACGGCTTCGTGCTGGACGATGTCGTGCGGGAGGCGCGGACCGGCCCGCTCGCCAGGCTGGCACAGACCGCCGCCGGCATGGATCAATACGTGCTCGACGGCAAGCTCCACGAGATGCGCGTTCCGGTCGACATGCTCTGGGGCGAGTCCGACAAGCTGTTCCCGGTCGCCTACGCGCGCCGCATGATGGCGCAGCTCCCGGCGTCGCGGCTCACGACCATCCCCGGGTGCGGCCACGTGCCGCAGCAGGAGTGCCCGTCCCGCTTCATCGCCTCTCTGACCGACGTGCTCACGATGCCGCCCCCGTTGCCGGTTTCGAAGGATGCGCAAAGTGCGGCGCCTGCCACTGGGGAGCCAGCGGGGAAGTAGCCATGCTCCATGCAGATGTCATCGGGGAACGCGCCAGGCTGACCCCTGACAAGACGGCGCTCGTCTGGGTCCCGGACGGTTCCCGTTACACCTATCGCGACCTGGACGACCGCGCGGATTGCGTGGCGGCAGCATGGAAGGCGTGCGGGTTCGTGGCGGGCGATCGCGTCGCGCTCCTCGCCCACAACCGGGTCGAGTTCATCGACGTCTTCTTCGCCGCGGCAAGATCCGGGGTCATCCTGATTCCGCTCGGCACGAAGCTCACGCCGCACGAGATCGAGTTCATTGCGAAAGACGCCGGCCTCCGCGGCTTCATGTACGACGGCGCGTTTGCCGAAACCGTGCGCGCGCTCGGCGCGACTGCCGGCGTCGAGCGCTGGATAGCGCTGGATGAACCTGCCGTCGAGGGACACGATCGGCTGTCCGCGCTTCTGGGCCGAGCCGATCCGGCAAGCGCCGTTCCCGCGGGGCCCCGGGAGAGGCCGCGGCCGGAGGACACGTGCTGCCTGCTTTACACCAGCGGCACCACCGGCAAACCCAAGGGCGTGATGCTGCCCCACCGGATGGTGGCGTGGAACGGCTACAACACCGCCATGTGCTGGCAGCTTCGTGAAGACGATGTGAGTCCGATCTTCACGCCGCTGTACCACGCGGGCGGTCTCGGCGCATTCCTGCTGCCGATCTTCACGATCGGCGGCACGATCGTGCTCCACGCCGGCTTCGATGCCGAGGAGGTCTGGCGCACGCTGGAGCGCGAGCGCTGCACCGTGGTGCTCGGCGTGCCGACGATCTACAAGCTGCTCATGGAAACGCCCGCGTTCGAGTCGGTCGACCTGTCGCACGTGCGCTGGCTCATCAGCGGCGGTGCCCCGCTGCCGCTCTACATCATCGAGGCGTACCAACGTCGCGGCGTGGTGTTCAAGCAGGGATACGGACTGACGGAGGTCGGCGTGAACTGCTTCTCGATGACCGTCGAGGAGTCCGTGCGGAAGAAGGGATCGATCGGCAAGGCGATGATGTACACCGAGGCCCGGGCGGCCGGGCCCGGCGGCGCGCCGATGCCCGACAACGAAGTCGGCGAGCTCTGGCTGCGCGGGCCGCACGTCTGCACGGGTTACTGGAACAACCCGGCGGCGACCGCCGCCGCCCTCGATGCCGACGGCTGGTTCCATACCGGCGACCTCGCCCGGCGGGACGACGAGGGGTTCTTCTACATCGCCGGCCGGCAGAAGGACATGCTCATCTCGGGCGGGGTGAACATTTATCCCGCCGAGATCGAGGCCGAGCTCCTGCTGCATCCATCGATCGCGGACGCGGCCGTCGTGGGCATTCCCGACCCGACGTGGGGCGAGACCGGCGCGGGGTGCGTCGTTCTGCGACCCGGGCAGCACGCGACAGGAGACGACCTCGCCGCGTTCCTCGCCGGGAAACTCGCGAAGTACAAGATCCCGAGGCGCTGGCTGTTTCTCCACGCCCTTCCGCGCACCGCGTACGGCAAGGTGGTCAAGGGCGAGCTCCGCGCGAAGTTCGAGTAGGCCGCCCGGGGCTCGGGGCCTGGTGATCAGAGCCGGCGCCGGGTGCCTCGTTAGTACGAGGCGAACCTGGAGTTGACCACGTTGTTGAAGATGGAGCCGAACCGGTAGCTGATTCCGGCCGAGACGTAGTACTGATAGGACGTCGACAGCTGGCGTCGCCGCACGAGTACGTCCTCGACAGAGGCCGTTCCCTTCGACAGGTAGAGTTGGTCGCGAACGCGCGACAGGCTGCCGTACGCGCTCAGCGAGAACCCCTTGAACAGCCGCACGTCCAGGTTGTTGTAGAGCACCAGCTTGTTCTTGCTGCCGTCGTTCAGGTAGTGGGACGCCTCCAGCGACGTGCTCGTGCTTCCCCACGGCTGACGCAGGTCGAGGGAGAGCGTCAGCGCCTGGTTGAAGAGGGTTTCGCTGTTCTTGTCGAAGATCGTGGTCTCGCGGTACCGGAAGCGGTTGACGCCGACGGCGTAGTTGAACGTCAGCTGGCGCCGCGTCGATTCCGAGTACGGGAAGACGTTGTACTCGATCGCCGGCGCCAGCCGCAGCCTCAGCCGCTGGTTCAGGTACGTGGACGAGGACAGCCCGGCCAGTCCCCCGGCGGCCCAGTGCGAGCCCAGGCTCTTGACGACCAGCGCCGAGGCGTTCGTCGTGCGCGAGAAGCTCGAGTAGCTGTCGCCGCCGCTGAACGCGTAGCTGTTCTGGCTGTAGCTGGTGCTCGCGCTCGTCTGGATCTTCCACGTGCTCGTCACGCGGTTGGCCGACGCCGATCCGTACAGGTAGAAGTACTTCGTGGACTCCTCTCCGCTGGCGCTCCCCTGGACGCTCGTCTTGAACACCCAGTAGTCCCACGGGTCGCGTGCCTGGGCCAGCGCGACCGCCGCGCGGTCATGCGCGATCTTGAGTTCGCGCCCGACCGGCGTGTCGGCCACGTACCGGACGAGGCCGAGCTTCAGCGTGTTGGAGACCCCGCGCCGTCTGATGTCGTCCGTGTCCGTGCTCTGCGCCACCCACGTGAGCGTGTGGTCGACCTTCTCGAACCGGCCCCGTCCGATGAGCGCGATGGAGTACTCCCGGCCGCCACCGCCGGTGGTCTGCGCCGTGACCAGGGCATGCACATCGGCGTCGGCCCTGTCGCGCACGTGGTCGACAAAGGTGATGTCGGTTCTGAAGAAGTCGCCGTCGCAGCTCACGTCTACGCAGTCGATGAACACGCGGAGCGCCCGGCCGGCAGGTTCGGGAGCGGGCGGACCGCCCCGGGTTTGACGCGCCCCCGGAAGGACCTGGGCCGCGGCTGCGGATGTCAGGAGGAGCATGCCGAGGGCGGCCATGAGCAGCGGTGTCGCGACATGGGATAGAGGGACCGAGGGAACCCGATGCGCCATCCTGTCTTCCCTTCGAGGTGCGGGTGGATGCGACTGCACAATCCTAGCGCGCCCAGCGCAGTCCCACCCCGACGTACACGACGAGGGGGCCCATCGCCGGCGCGTCGCGATACGCCTCTGCGTTCTCCGGCCTCCGGATCCAGTGAGCGCGCACGAGCGCCGTCACCGAGAGCGATCCTCTGGAGCGCCACCGCAGATCCGCACCGATCATTCCCCCGACATGAACATGTGAGAACGAGACGTCCGGTCTGGACACCGGCAGGGTCCCGCCGTACCAGATGGTACTGTCCGCCGCGCTCCGTCAGCGACTGGCGGCTCCGCGATACGGTCATCCCCAGCACGGGCCGCACGGTAACGGTCTTCGCCGGAGCCGCGTCCCACCCCGCGACGAGCGACACCACCGTCTGTTGCACCCGGTAGGTTGAAGTGACGGTCGTCTGTTCGGAGTGCGTCCTGCTGTCTTCGGTGATGACACCGGATGTCGGCCAGTGCGCGGCGAGTTCAGCGCCCACGCTCCACCTGCGCGTCAACAAGACTCCCACGCCCGCGAGGCCGCCGACGCTCGGCCTGTCGACCGCGCCGTGGAAGTACGGAGTCAGGTACCCCGGCCCTTCGGGGTCCTTTGGAGCGCCGGCTGAACCCCACAGCACGATCGCCCCTTCGGCGAACCACCGGGGACTGAGGGCCTGTTCCTGCGCGGCTGGCTGCGCGGCTGCGGCGCCCGCCGCCAGCAGAGAGACCACGACGATGAGGAGCCCGGCTGAGACGTACTGTCTTTCGTGACGGATCACCACGACGCGGCACCTCGGCCCCATTATGGCCCCCCTGCCAGCCGTCCTGCGTCCTCCAGTCCTCCGGGCTCATCTACCTGGAAGCGGGCCCGACGACTTGGGCGCTACCATGTCAGCGCAGGCGCCAGCTGGAATGGCCGTCTCTGGCGCATCCACCCCGGCAGGAGAACAGCGTGAGTTGCCGCAGTCTCGTCGTCCTGGCCATCGCGGGCCTTCTGGTGGGCGCAGCCGCATTGGGGCTGCTGGCACTGAAGACCGGGCCGCGCAGCCGGCCCCAACCGGGCGCCGACACGCTCGTCGCGGCCGTTGAGGACATCGAGGCGGGGCGCATGTCGACTCCGCGCGTGTCCGGGGCGCACGGCGGGTCCGGCTTCACGGTGACGTTCCTCGCGAAGCGCCTCGGCGGCGAAGCACCCCGCATCGTCTCGGACATCACCGGATGGGGCGAACACGTCGACGGCACGTTCGACTCCACCGCCGGGACGATGGCGCGCGTTGGGCCGACGGCCTGGTACTCGCTCCAGGCGCCCGTCTCACCCGGTGCGCGCGTCGAGTATCTCATCGCGTACGGCCCGACCGACTACCGCCTCGATCCGCACAACCCGCGGCAGAGCGCGGGCCAGGAGTTCGGGGGCCTTCGCGCGTCCGAGTTCGTGTCGCCAGGCTACGTGCCGCCCCGGGCGTTCGTCGATCCGCCGGCGTCGCCGGCTGGACACATTTCCGAAGCGACTGTCGAGAGCCGCGCGCTCGGGTGGCCGGCACGCGTCGTCGTCTACACGCCAGCGGGTTACTCGAAGGATCGCGGCTATCCCGTGGCCGCGCTTCTGGACCTGCGCGCAGCCCAGGTGTCACGCGTTCTCGACTGGCTGATCGCCCGGCGGGCAATCGAGCCGATCGTCGCCGTGTTCGTCGGGCCCGCGTCGGCGGACTACCGCTTTCCCGAGGGGGAGCCGGTGCGCGCGTTCGTGGTCGGCGAGCTGCTCCCGTGGGTGGCGTCGAGGTTCACCGTCACGCGGAGCGCGGACGAGCGGGCGATCATCGCCATTTCGTTCGGTGCGAAGAACGCGCTCGACGTAGCGACGTCCTCCCCGCAGGTATTCGGCCGACTGGGCCTGCTGATCCCGGGGCGCAGGCTCACGCAGGGCGACCTCGATGCGTTCGCCGCGCGAACCCGGCGTCACCTGCGGGTGGCGATCCTGGCCGGCCAGTACGATCGGGCAAACCTCCCGACGGCGCGCGGTGCGCGGCAGGCGCTTTGCGGCGCCGGCCATACCGTTGACTACGTCGAGGTGCCCGAGGGCCACAGCGCGGTCACCTGGATGCATCACCTGGAAAAGGTGCTCGTCAGCCTCTTCGGCACCGCGACCAGTAAGGGCCTGGTCGTGACCTGCGGTCGTTGATGGGCAGGCCCTTGCGGCCGCACGGTCCCCGAGCCAACTGGAGTATCGGCCCCGGCGCTGTTCGGGCGAATCCTGGCCGAGATGCGAGGACGGTGCGTGTTGTGGCCCGGCCCGGCTATGCGGTCGGCCAGGAGGAAGGTGTAGGCTAGGCCTCTGGAGGCCAATTGCCCAGTCCCGCCCCCTGGAAGCGCCAGACGGCGCTCTTCCTGACCAGCCAGACGCTCTCGCTGTTCGGATCGCTGCTGGTCCAGTACGCCCTCTTCTGGCACGTCACCCTGACGACGAAGTCCGGCTGGATGATGACCGTCTATATCATCTGCGGCTTCGTCCCGGCCTTCCTGATGGCTCCATTCGCGGGCGTCTGGGCCGACCGGATGGACCGCAAGAGACTCATCATCCTGTCGGACGGCTCGATCGCGCTGGCCACCCTCGCGCTGGCGCTCGTGTTCATGGCCGGCGGGAAGGCGCTCTGGCTGGTGATGCTGACCGCCGCAGTTCGTTCGCTGGGGCAGGCCGTCCAAGGGCCGGCGGTGAACGCCCTTCTCCCGCAGTTCGTGCCGCAGGAACAACTGACGCGGATCAACGGGATCTCAAGCATGCTCCAGTCCGCGACGACGCTCGCATCGCCCATCCTCTCGGGCGCGCTGCTGACCGTCTGGCCCCTCGAGAAGGTCTTCTTCCTCGACGTGGGCACGGCCGTTCTGGCGATTGCGATCCTGGTGTTCCTGCTCGACGTGCCTCCCCACGAGAAGGCGGGCAAGCCCCAGGCGATCTCCTACTTCAGCGATCTGCAACTCGGGTTCCGGTACATCCGGCAGCACCGGTTCCTCGTGCCGTTCTTCGCGTTCCTCAGCATCTTCCTGTTCCTGGTCGCCCCTGCGGCCTTTCTTACGCCGCTCCAGGTGGCCCGGACCTTCGGCGGCGAGTTCTGGCGGCTGACGGCCATCGAGGTGGTCTTCTCGGCGGGCATGATGGCTGGCGGTGCAATCGTCGCCACGAGGGGCGGGTTGCGAAACCGGGTCCACACGATGGCGGTCGCCTCCTTGATCATGGGGATCTGCACGGTCCTGCTGGGGCTGATGCCCAACTTCTGGGTCTACCTGGTGCCGATGGCGGTCTTCGGCGTGGCCATGCCCTTCTACAACACCGCCGGAACGGTGTTGCTCCAGGAGCACGTGGCGCCGGACTACCTGGGGCGGGTCTTCAGCATCTTCACGATGCTCATGACCTCGACCATGCCGCTCGGCATGCTGATCTTCGGCCCCCTGGCGGAGGTGGTGAGCATCGAGTGGCTCCTCGTCGGGACCGGGGCCGCCATGTTGGCTCAGCCCGCCTGGGTTCTCCTTGACCGCACGCTCGTCGAGGCCGGCGTTCCGCCTGCGCCATGAAGGAGGCCCACGCACAGTTTTGTTATTGAGAATGACGTGAGAAATTGGGGCCTGGCCCCAATCATCAGTAGCTGTACCGAAGGCCGACGGTCACGTGCGAGTTGCGCGCGTAGCGGCCGAGGAAGTCGGTGGAACTGCCCCGGATGAGGGTCGCGCGGGCTGTGAACCGGAGGTGCTGGCCCGAGGCCTGCGAGTACTCGAAGCGGAGCCAGGTGCCGTCTCCGGTCTGGCGCACCGCGCCCTCGAACGCAACGCTGCGGTTCGTGTCGATCGTGTAACCCGCCCGGCCGAGGAAGGCCTTCGAGAGGCCACGATCCGGCGCGAAGGCCGTCTGCGCGCGTGACGTCGTCACGACCTCGCCGGAGTAGCCGCCGATGAAGATCCACTCGCCCTTCTGCCGCTCGAGCTGGATGACGTAGAGCCAGTACTCGTCCGCGCGTGAATCGTTCGAGCCGAAGAACGCCGCCTCACCTTTGATTGTGACCCTCGACAGCGGGATCGCCGCGTCGCCGCCGATCATCCAGATCGCGGGATACGAGCGGCTTACGGGAACCCGGACGGGTCCGATCCTGTTCGCGTCGAGCGGCAGGTTGGCGGCCGGCAGCGAGGTGATGTCGACGGCCGTGGGCACCTCCGCATCGATGATCGGCAGGTGGTTGTTGCCTGTGAAGCCCGAGATCGACAACTCGAAGCCGCTGCCGACGTGGTTCCAGCGGGCGCCGATCTGCGCCCGGCCCGGGTACGTCGCGCCGGTGTCGACGAGGGCGACCTGTTCGAGGTCCGCACCGAGCCCGGCCCACCGTTGGTCGAGGAGCGGCATCCGGCTGGGCGTGAACCGCGCGGCGACGAGGTCGAGCGTGTCGTTCTGCAGTCCGGCCGTGAACCGGGCCGCGGTCACACCCAGGAACTCATTGTCGACGACGGCCATGTAGTCGCGCGGGGCGAAGCGGTCGGTCGGGCTCAGGATATCGGTCTTGCCCCACCGCACGAACTGCTTGCCGACGTCGAACGTCAGCGGGCCGCGGCTGAGCGTCGCGTCGAGGCGCCTGATGGCCAGCCCTGGCCGCTTCACGGAGCGGTCGGACCAGCCGACGCCATCCCATCTGGTCTGCTCGTGCGTGTCGCTGCGGGCATCCACGCTGGCCGACACTCGCAGCCACGGGGCGGGTCTTGCCGACATCTCGTGTCGAAGCAGCGCCTCGCCCACGAATCTCGTGCTGTCTGCGGCCGCCGACTGCGGATACGCGGCCCCCGTCGCCTCCACGAACCCCTGCTGCGAGACACTCTGGCCCGACGCCGCCGCAGGCAGCAGCGTGACGGCCAGCACGAGGAAGACAAGCTCGCAGCGTGCCACCTGGAGGGTCCTACTGTCTTCTGAGCGCCTGCAGCGTGAAACCTTCATCCTTCATCGGGAGGTTGTATTGGAGCCTGTCCAGCGTCAGGATCGTCTTGCTGTTGCGGCGCAGGTCGGTCATCTCGAGTACCCGCCCGGCCCAGATGCCTTGCACGTTTTCGATGCGCGAGTACCGGAGGCGCCGCGCGATGCCGTCCTTCGCGAAGTTCTCGATGCGCTGAAACGCGTAGTTGTCCTTGCGGACCCACACGAGCGACGACACGTATTGGGATGACTTGCCCTTGCGGGGCCGCGCGTCGATCTTCCAGCAGGCCGCACCTTCCGCATTCTCGTCGCCGATCATCGAGTAGTCGTACTGCCCGGTGTCGCGCTCTTCGAGATCCTCGAAGCTGAAGTCGGTGCCGAAGAAGCGCGTGGAGCGGTCCTGCAGGGCGATGCGGCGCTCGCGCTGGATGGCCGGCGTCCACATCCACTGATCCGACGCCCGGTCCGGATGGTTGACGATGAGCAGCGCCACGCCCTTCACCTCGGCCGGCTGGAGGAAAGTCAGGACCGACTTGCTGTTGCCGTGCGATCCCAGGCGATCGAACACCCACCGCTTGTCGGTGATCTTGCCCTTCGAGTCGACAACCTGCAGCAGGCCCTCGTAGTGCTGCGACGCCGCCTCGGCGCGCCGCTGCGCCTCCTCCATGATCTGCCGCGCGTCTTGGGCAGCGGCCACCGCGGGCGTGACCGCAAGCACAACGGCGATGAGCGTTCGCATTGCCCGCATCTTCTTCCTCACGTTCGGCGATGGGCGGCGGCGTGCGCCGCCGCCCTCCGTCCTCCGAGGATCGGTCTACTCGTATTCAAGAGCTTCAACCAGCGAGCCGCGCACCGCCGACTCGGCGGGCCACAGCGATGCGACGAACGCGGACGCGAGGATGAGCGGCACGAGCAGGCCGGCGGTTCCCCACGGGAATGTGTACGGCAGCGCCAAGCCCAAGATGTCCCGCTGGCTCATCTCGAGCACGTAGTTCAGCGTCACCGCCCCGACGGCAAGCCCCAGCACCAGGCCGACGACGCCAATCGCGAGCGCCTCCATCCAGATCGTGCGGCGGACCTGGTTCCGCAGCCCGCCGACGGCCTGGAGCACGCCCAGCTCGCGCCGGCGATCGATGATCGACACGGTCAGCGTGTTGACGATGCCGAGGATGGCCACCAGCACGGCAATCGCGATCTGCGCGTAGGCGAGGCTCATCCACTGGTCTGTGAGCCCGGAGATCCACGTGCGCACTTCCCGGTTCGTCAGCACGAACAGCCGCTGGGTTCCCGCGAACCGGTCGATGATCTGCTGGCGCACCTGCATCGGCGGCACGCCCTTCGTCACGTAGATGCGGAACACGTTGACCGTGTCATCGCCCCACCACCGGACGTAGCTGGCGCGGTCGATCAGGATCGCGCCCGACTGATCGGACCAGTCCACCACGAGGCCGAGCACGCGCACGCTCCGGACGCCCGTCGGCGTGGCGAGATCCATCGAGTCGCCCGCATGGAGGCCGCGCAGCCGCGCGAAGTTGTCCGACAGGATGACGCCCTTCCCCTGGGAGGCCATCTCGTACATCTCGGGCGGACCCTCGACCGGGGGCCGCCGCGCGCGATCGCCCATCGACTTCGCCTCGACGGCGACGATCATCACCGGCGCGCCCTCATAGTCGATGCGGTGGGTCCGCACCTGCTGGACGTCGGCGACGCCGGGGATCGTCCGCAACTTGTCGCCAAGCGCCGGAGGGAACCGGAAGTTGCGCTCGGTCAGGCTCTGCGACGCGGTGACGAAGAGATCCGGGCTGAGCGCGGTCGTCGTCCACTCCATGATCGAGTCGTACACGGCGCGCGCGATCCCGCCCATGCCGATGACGAGCGACAGCGAGAGCATCAGCGCGGTCACGGTCGCGGACGTCCGGCGGGGTGCCTGGATGAGGCTGTCGGCCGCGAGCGCGCCTTCGACGGGCCGGAGCCACCGCAACGCCGGCCGCAGGGCCTTCGTCAGCCACAGCGCGCCCGTCGGGCTGAGCAGCAGCAGCGCCAGCACGGCCATGATGTAGCCGGCGTAGAAGAGCACCGTCGACCCCGTGGCGAAGACGAGCAGCGCGGCGGACGCCACGCCAAGCACGATGGCTACGGCGCGCCGGATCCGGTTCTCGCCGGCTGACAGGGTCTGATAGCGGCCCTTTTGCAGTGCCTGTATCGGATCGACCCGCGCGGCGTTCCGGGCGGGGATGAACCCCGCGACCAGGCTGGTCACGACGCCCATCAGGAGGCCGGAGAGCATCAGCCACGGTTCCGTCGCGATCTCCGTGGTCCGCTCGGCGATGCCGTACACGCCCGCGATCAGCCCAGAGACGTAGAGCGCGAGTCCTTTCGACAGGAGCACCCCGAAGGCGAGGCCCGCGAGTGACCCCACCAGCCCCGCGAGCCCGCTCTCGACGAGGAACAGCGTGCGAATCTGGGCGCGCGACGCGCCCAGCGCCCGGAGGATCCCGATCTCGCGCCGCCGCTGCGCCACCGCGATGGAGAACGAGTTGTAGATGATGAACATGCCGATGAACAGCGCGAACGCGCTGTTCAGGTTCGCCGTGAAGGAGTAGACGCGGAGCACGGAGTTGATCTGCTGGCCGCGCGACGCCGGCGGTTCCACCTGGAAGCCGGGGCCCAGCCGCTGCCCGATCACCGACTTGGCCTGCTCCAGCGAAACGCCCTCGTTGAGCGCCAGATCCACGCGATCGAAGGTGCGCCCGCGGCCGAACACCATCTGCGCGGCATAGATGTCCATCACGGCCAGGTTGCCGCCGAAGGCCTGTGTCAGCCCGCCCGACTTCATGATCCCGCGCACCGTGAACCGCTTCTCGCCTTCCATCGTCCGCATCGGGACCTTCGCGCCGATCGCGAGGCCGTTCCGGGCGGCAAACTCGCGCGTCACAATCAGCGAATCCGGCTGCGCGAGGAACACGAGGGGATCGTCGATGACCGCCTCGTCGCCGCTCTCGAGGTCGTAGTCGCGAAGCGAGCGGTCTCCTGTCATGTCCACGGCGAGGACAAGGAGATTGCCTTCGCCCTTCAGGTTCGTGTCGACGGCCGCCTCGATGACCGGCACGGCGGCCCTGACCTCAGGCATGGCCTGCACGCGCTCGAGGACGTCCTCCGGGAACCCGCCTTCACCGGCCGTAATCTGCAGCTCGGCCTTTCCTGCGATGCGGTCGATGGTCTTGTAGAACGCGAGGAGGACAGACTCGTTCGCGGTGTGCATGCCGACGAACACCGCGACCCCCAGCACGATCCCGACCGTCGTCAGCGCCGTGCGCAGCCGGTGCCGCCGGACGTAGGGCCACGAGATGAGGCGCAACAGCATCATCGCCGCTCGTCTCCGACGATCCGCCCGTCGCGAAGCGTCACGGTCCTGGAGCAGCTCTCCGCGACGTGCCGGTCGTGCGTGACGATGAGGACCGTGGCCTGGAGCCGCTGGTGGAGGTCACGGACGAGAGCCAGGATGTCCTCGCCTGTGGACGAGTCGAGGTTGCCGGTCGGCTCGTCGGCCAGGAGGATTGGCGGGTAGATGGCCAGTGCCCTCGCGATGGCCACGCGCTGGCGCTCCCCGCCGGACAGTTCATCGGGCAGGTGCTCGATGCGCTTGCCGAGTTGGACGAGATCGAGAAGCTCCTGCGCGCGGTCGGACGCCTTTCTGCGCGGCCAGCCGCGCAGGTGCAGCGGCAGCGCCACGTTCTCGAGGCAGCTCAGCGTGGGCAGCAGGTTGAAGAACTGGAAGATGAACCCGATCTTGTCGCGCCGCACCCTCGTCAGGTCATCGTCGCCGAGCCCGTCGAGGCGCTGGCCATCGATCTCAATCCACCCGGAAGTCGGCCGGTCGAGGGCGCCGATCAGGTTCAGAAGCGTGGACTTGCCCGATCCGGACGCGCCGACGATTGAGACCATCTCGCCGCGCGGGATGGAGAGATCGACGTGGTCGAGGGCCGTGACCGTGCGCTTGCCGTCGAAGATCTTCGTGACGCCCGAGAGTGTGATCATCGCAGGGCCTATCGTGCCACGCCCGGAGGAGCGGCGTCGAGGCAGCGAACCGGCGCCCGTCGTGAATCCTGGCCCCCGGCAAACCGCACGGCCGCACGAGAGGCACTACATCTGAGCCGGATCCGCACTGGCTCGGATGCCCAGGCACACCAGGCGCTCTGCCAGTTCGAGGGCGTCGACGGGCCAGAACGGCCGCGGACGCGGACGGTGCACGGCTGGCAGGCCCGCGATTGGCCGGCACGTCAGGATCAGGTTCCGCCAGCCGGCGGGGATCCCCTCCCGGCCATGGACCGCCCCGAGCAGCGCCCCGGTGATGGCGGCGTTCGTGTCGGTGTCGCCGCCGGACATCACCGTGCGCACGACGCCTTCCTCGGCGGTACCGGCGTGCAGCAGTTGGTGAAACGCGTTCTGCAGCGCGACGAGCACCCAGCCCTGGCGTTCCATGAAGGAGGCGGGAGGCGCCGCGGCGGCCGCGCTGAGCACGGCGCGCAC
The DNA here is from genome assembly GCA_963809475.1 of uncultured Acidobacteriota bacterium. Classification (GTDB taxonomy): domain Bacteria; phylum Acidobacteriota; class Vicinamibacteria; order Vicinamibacterales; family JAKQTR01; genus JAKQTR01. The sequence goes on along the minus strand of CAWEJS010000001.1, from coordinate 335,837 downwards.
CTCCGCGCAGCAGCGCAGTTCCTCGCCCCGCTTCATCGCGAACGCATACACATTCGCCGCGCGCTCCCCCGTCCGGATGGCGTGGGCCACGGTGACCGCGAACACCGCCACGGCGTCGCAGCAGACCCGGTGCGGGTGCGTGAGCCCGGAGTCCGTCCTGGCCAGCCCGGCCAGCGCCGCGGGCGGCAGCGCGTGTCCCCAGACCGCCAGCGGGCTCACGCGCATCAGCGAACCGTTGGCCTGGCTCTCCCTGGACGCCGCCTGCGCCGCTGCTGCGGCCGTCTGCCCACGCTCGACGTCGGGCGGCCCGATCGCCGCGAGCGCTTTCGCCGTGGTTCCCCCGCAGTCGAACGGATGCGAGTGGTACCAGTAGTGGTACGCGCGCGCCGCGGCTTCCTCGTCGTACTGTCCCGTCTTGACGATCGATCGGGCCAGGGCGAGCGCGAGTTCGCTGTCGTCGGTCGGCTGGCCGGCCAGCGTGTTCCACGTCCCGCCGTCCGCCATCGCGTGAATGCCGCTGGGGTAGCGCCGGGCGATGTCGCCGGGCGACTTGAACTCCACGAGGCCCCCCAGCGCGTCTCCGGCCAGCTGGCCGAGCAGGCAGCCCTGCGCGCGTGACAGCAGGCCCGCGTCCGGGGTCACCAGGCCCGGCACGGGCGACACGAGGTCGTACGGCTCGGCCGCCGGGCGGGGCGACGCCAGCACCGCCTCCCAGTTGCGCGCCGCCTGGTCGCGCACGAGGGCCGGCGCGCCGCCGAAGCAGAATCTCGTCCCGCTGCCGCCGTCGGGCGAATACGCGATGGGGCGCCCGCCCTCGTCGACGAACTCGCCGCCTGTGCCGCGGAGGACGGCGTGGCCCCCCGCGTAGTCCCATGCGCCGGGGCCGTTCAACGACACGGCGATGTCGCCGTCACCTGCCGCGGCCAGCGCGAGGCGGTACGCGATGCTGGGCATCGCCCTCCCTCGTGCGGGCTGAATGAGATCGAGGTTGGCCCTCGGCTTCTGGTTCATCGCCTCCGACAGGAGCACGATGTTGTAGCGCGCCAGCGCGCCCGGCCACGCGGACCGGCCGGCCTCGTGGCCGTTGCGGCGTACCGGGCCGCATCCTCCCGCCCACGCGATCAGGTCGCCATCATCGTCGGGCGCCGCGAAGGCATAGACGACGCCGAGAACCGGCGCGCCGTCGCGAAGGAGCGCGATCGAGACCGCGCTGCCGCGACGCCCCTTCAGGTAGTCTCGAGTGCCGTCGTTGGGATCGACCAGCCAGATGTGCGGCTCGCCGGAGGCGCGGGGCTGAAACCCGGTTTCCTCGCCCAGGTAGCCCCAGGACGGGAACGCCGCCGCCAGGGCGCCGCGGATGACCTGCTCGGCCTCGGCGTCCGCGTCCGCATGGGCATCGTGGCCGCGCGGGCCGCCGGGAAGATGGAGATCCGCCCGGAGGATGGCTCCAGCCTTCAGCGCCGCATCGATGGCCACCTCGAGCGGGCGCCGGTAGTCGTCGGGCACGGGGCCTCCCGTCTGCTGATGGATGCGGAACGCCGGCGCGGTCGCGGGGCGAGGTGGATTCTAGCATAGCCAATTCCGCGCCTGACCTCGCGCGTTCCAGAGTGCGGGATAGAATGGCGGGGATGGAGACCGAGGCCGATGCCTGACGAAACGCCGCGTCCCGAGAAGGTCGTCCGCCCCTCAGTCGCGGCCCTCGATGCGATGCTCGGCGATCCCATTCGCGTGCTCGACGACGGGTTCGTGCGCGTCGTGGACTACCTGGGCGACGACGCGGCCATCGTCCAGGCGGCGCGGGTCTCCTACGGCAAGGGCACGAAGCGCGTGCACGAGGATCGCGGGCTCATCCGCTACCTCATGCGGCATGCCCACACCACGCCGTTCGAGATGTGCGAGATCAAGCTGCACGTACGCGTGCCGATGGACGTGTGGCGGCAGTGGATCCGCCATCGCACGGCGAGCGTGAACGAGTACTCCACGCGCTACTCGGAGGCGATCGACGCGGCGCAGCACACGGCCCCGGAGGCGTGGCGGCTGCAGTCGACGGGCAACCGCCAGGGAAGCAGCGGCGTTCTGCCGCCGGAAGAGGGACGGCACTTGTCGGAGGAGGAGGCCGCGCTGCATCGCCAGTTGCGGGGAATGTACGAGGCGCGGCTGGCCGCGGGCGTGGCCCGGGAGCAGGCCCGCAAGGATCTGCCGCTCTCGACCTACACCGAGGCCTACTGGAAGATCAATCTCCACAACCTGCTGCATTTCCTGGAGCTGCGCATGGACGATCACGCGCAGGAGGAGATCCGCGCTTACGCGAACGTCGTCGGCGAACGAGTGGTGGCGACGTGGGTGCCGGTGACCTGGGAGGCGTTCCTCGACTACCGGCGGCACTCGACGCGGCTCTCGCGCATCGAGAGCGCCGTTCTGGCGGCCCTGGCCGCGGGCGACCGCGAGCGCGCCGCCGCCATCGCAGACGAGGGAGGCTGTCTCAGCCGCGGTGAGGACGGGCGGCTCCGTTCGAACCTGGAGGGACGCGAGCTGGAAGCGAAGCTGGAGCGGCTCGGCGTGCGGGCGCCGTGGCTGCAGAACCCATAGGCCGCGCACGGCGGCCCCACTCTAGATTCCTCAACTGCCCCCGTAGCCGATCGTGACCTTTCCGTCCTCGACGATGACCGGAACGTCGCGGCCGCCTTTGGTATAGGTGAGCATGCGCTGCAGGTTCGCGGCGCTCGCCTTCGCGTTGACGTACTCGACCTCGTAGCCCCGCCTGGCGAAGACCTCACGGGCCTCCGACGTGTAGGGTCAGGTGTCCTTTCCGAAGATGAGGACGTGCATGGAACACTCCTACAACTGCCGACCTTCAAACTCGACAATGCGCGCGCGGATGGCGTCCGGCACGGGAATAGACACGCCAGCGGCGTAATCATACGTGACTTGCACGCTCTTCGCGGCGGAGACGAGGCGCCCGTTCTGGTCGCGGATCTCGTACGCCATCGAAAAGCTCGAACGGCCGATTCCCGTGATCGAGAGGCCGACGTCCAGCACGTTGCCGTGCGTCGCCGACGCGCGGAAGTCGATCTCGACGCGGGCCATGATGTAGCTGATCTCGCCTTCGAGCCGGTCCAGCCCCGCGGCCTTCCAGTAGGCGAAGCGCGCGAGCTCCAGGTACGTCAGGTACACGGCGTTGTTGACGTGTCCCATGGGGTCGCAGTCGCGGAACCGCACCTCGACGGGATAGTGAACGCAGAACTCGGGGCTCCTGGACACGGCGATAGTTCCCTCAGGCGCTCGCCGCCAGGCGGGCCTTCCAGAGCGCGTGGATTGAGATGGCGCTTGCGATCCCCATGACGACGGCCGCGCTGACGTAGGGCACGCCCATGCCGAGCCTGTCGAAGGCGAACCCGCCCCATACCGGCCCGGCAATGCGCGCGAGGCTGTTGAGCGACTGCGTCAGCCCCATCACGCCGCCCTGGTCCTCGGCGGATGAATACCGCGAGATGAGCGACATCAACGTCGGGCTGTTGAACCCCATCCCCACCGCCATCACGACATTCGCCACGAGCATCCCGGCAACCGACCTGGCGGCGGGGATCATCAGCAGTCCGACCGCCACGAGGGCGAGCGATGCCGGCACGACGTGGTGCTCTCCCACGGACTTCACCACCTTGTGGACGAGGAAGCCCTGGACGATCACCATGACGACGCCGACGAGAGCGAAGACGTACCCGATGGTCATCGCGGTGAAGCCGTGGACATGCTCGGAGAAGAGCGCGAAGGTGGATTCGAAGGACGAGAACGCGCCGACGGTCAGAAAACCGATGAGCAGGAGCAGCGGCAGGTGCGGCCTGGCGATGGCGTCACGGAACGCCTCGATCCGGCCGACGCGCTCGATGGCCCGGTTCTCCGGCTTCAGGGTCTCCGGCAGCAGGAACAGCGCCGCCGTGAAGTTCGCGAGGGAGAGCCCGGACGCGAAGAACGCCGGCACGGGATACCCGTAGCGGCTGAGGAACCCGCCGATGGCCGGCCCGAAGATGAAGCCCAGCCCGAAGGCGGCCCCGAACAGCCCCATCCCCTTCGCCCGGTTCTCGGGGGTCGTGAGATCCGCCATGACCGCCTGCGCAGTCGGGATGTTCGCCCCGGCGATGCCTGCGAAGATCCGGGCGGCAAAGAGCGCCGGCAGCGTGTGCGCCATCCCGAAGGCCAGGTACGACAGGCAGGAGCCGGCGAGGCCCAGCAGGATGATGGGCCGGCGCCCGACGCGGTCCGACAACCGGCCCCAGATGGGCGCGAAGATGAACTGCATCAGCGAGAACGACGTGGCCAGCATGCCGACGGCGAAGGCCGTGGCCCCGAACCGCTCGGCATAGAACGGCAGCAGCGGGATGATGATCCCGAAGCCGAGCAGGTCGATGAAGACCGTGACGAAGATGATGACGATGGGGGATCGCTTCACGGGTGCTTCGTATGATACTTCGCGTACTCCTCGACGAAGCTGAGGCTCTCCATCGACGTCATGCGGTCCAGGAACAGCACGCCGTCGAGATGATCCGTCTCGTGCTGAATCACGCGCGCCATGAAGCCGGACGCTTCGAGCTCGATTCGCTTCCCGGTGCGGTCGTACGCCCTGACCCTGATGTCGCGGTGCCGCGGCACCAGGCCGCGAAGATCGGGGATGCTCAGGCACCCTTCCCAGTCGTCCACGATCTGCTGGCTGGCGGGCGCAATCTCGGGGTTGATGAGCGCCAGGATCTCCGGCTCCTTCGGCGCGGCGTTCTCATCGTCATCCTGGTCTTCGATGACCTGGGCGACGAAGAGGCGGCACTCTTCGTGGACCTGGGGCGCCGCGAGGCCGGCGCCGTTGTACTCCAGCAGGGTCTGCGCCATGTCGTCGATCAGCCGCTGGAACGGGGCCGTGGTGATGTCCGACAGCGCGACGGCCTTCACCTTCCTGCGCAGGACGGGGTTCCCCATCCGGGAGACTTTGAGGATGGACATGAACTTTTATTATGACAGGGGCTAGGGGCTAGGGGCTAGGGAACCGGGCGAGCATGTTTCTTGCTACAATCCAAGGCGGCGGAGGCGGCGCGGACGGGCAACTGGGACCTGTCCGCCGCGCGGGCGGACCAATTCCGGGCGGATCTTTGGACGAATCGGGACGGGTGGCGGTGGTCCCGCCATCCGCCCCGGCGATCACGAATTGGTGTGTCGCGCACGGACTCTGGAGATCCGGACGTCTGCGGCCGAGACACCGCTGAAGACACCCGGGGCTCGGGATGCGGGTGTCGGGCCGCCCGTCGAACGAGGATTGCAGCGCCGGCTTCGGCGAGGAGACAGCAAATGACACGCACACGACTGGCGGCAGTGACGGTGGCGATCGGGGTTGCGGTGATTGCCGCCGCCTGCGTCGAAACGAAGCACGAGGGAGTGACGTCGCCTTCGGAAGTCGTGAAGGTGCTGTCGACGGGCAACTGGGGTTCTTCCGCCATGACGGCCTCCTCGTCGCTCGATCTCAAGACGTGCGGCAACCTCGAGTGGCAGATCACGTCGATGAGCGACACCGCCGCGTCGGGCACGTTCAAGGCAGTCTGCGGCGGCGGGCTGACCCTCGAGGGCTCGGCCGAAGGCAAGCTCAACGGCCTGGCGGCCGATCTCAAGGCGAGCGGAACGGTCGGCGGGGCCGGCCAGGCCTGTGCGTTTTCGCTGACGGGCACGGCGGTGCCCGAAAGCCTGGACAGCATCCGCATCAACTACAGCGGCACGACGTGCCTCGGGCCGGTCTCGGGCTCCGAAGTCCTCAAGAGGCGCTAGGCGGGAAACGGAACTCCTCGGTCACGGTGCCCTCGAAGGCGGCCTTCACCATCTCCTCGATGGGCAGCTTCGATTCCGCCTCTTCCACCTGCCACCGCCGCGCGTGCGTCTCCGGGCTGCGCGGCGTGAACAGCTGGCAACAGTCCTGGTCCGGGATGATCGAGATGCCGTAGGTCCCTAGCCGGATCGCCTCGGCGATGATCTCCTCCTTGTCCATCCCGACGAGCGGCCGCAGGATCGGCATCTCCGTGGCCCCCGCAATCACCGTGAGGTTCTCGAGGGTCTGCGAGGCCACCTGGCCGATCACCTCGCCCGTGACGAGGGCCTTGGCCCGGCTGTCGCGAGCGATGCGCTCGGCGATGCGCAGCATGAGCCGCCGGTAGATCACGACCCGCAGCGGCGCCGGCACGCTCAGCACGACCTGGCGCTGCAGTTCGCCGAACGGGACCAGGCGCAGCGTGGTGTGCATCTGGTAGCGCGTCAGCACCTCGGTCAGTTCGCGCACCTTCTCCTGCGACGCGCGGGAGACGAACGGGTGGCTGTGGAAGTGCACGGGGACCACCGAGCAGCCGCGCTTCATCAGCCTGTACGCCGCGACCGGCGAGTCGATGCCGCCCGACATCAGGCACGCCACGCGGCCGCTTACGCCGGTCGGCATCCCGCCGGCGCCCTTTTCCTTGCCGAACGAGTAGAAGGCCTGGTTCGACAGCACCTCCACCGTCACGACCATCTCCGGCTTGTCGAGCTTCACCGGCCAGCCGAACCGCTCGACTATGCGCGCGCCGAGTTCGCGTTCGAGTTCGGGCGACGTCATCGGAAACGTCTTGTCGCCGCGCTTCGCGCTCACGCGGAAGCTCGCCGGCGGATGGCCGTCCAGGTCCGCCAGGATCGCGGCGGAAATCGCCTCGAGGTTCCGGGGAGCGCGGCCCGCCTTCGAGAAGTTCGCAATCCCGAAGACGTGCACCAGCCGCTCCCTGACCTGGTCGTAGCTGACCGAGGGTCCCAGGACCATCTCGATCCGCCCCATCAGCGCCCGCACGTCCTTCACGCCGAGGTCGGCCGTCTGCTTGCGCAGGTTGCGCACGAGTTTGCCGATGAAGTACGGCCGGTTACGGCCTTTCAGGGCGATTTCCTGGTAGTGAACGAGGATGGAAGTCATAGGGCGTCCGCGGCGCGGTGGCCGCTCGCGGCGGCGCTCTCAATCGTACCCGGCAAACCGGTGTCGGTCCAATCCCCCGCCAGATAGAACCCGGAGAGGGGCGTCACCGCCGGCGGCCGCGCGGGCTGGCCCGGCGCGAGCGAGAAGGTCGCGCGGCGCTCCCGCACGACCGTGGCGCGCGTCGGCGCGGCCGCGCGCGCCCCGGGGAATGCCGCCTGCACCTCGCCGAGCGCGAGACCGGCGAGCGCGGCGTTATCCAGACCCGCGATCGCCGCGTCCCCGCTCGACACGAGCGACAGGTGCGACGCCGCGCCGTCGGTGATGGCGCCGCGATCGAACACCCACTGCAGGGCGCGGCCGGGCAGACCCACGAACGCCGACGGGAGGACCTGCCGATCGAACCAGAGGTTGACGGTGACGATGGGGCACGACGCCATCCGGCCGGCGGCCGAGACGACGGCCTCGAGCGCGGCGGGAACGGCGTCAAACAGACCGGAGAGCGCGAACCAGGGGACCGCCGACACGATTGACGCAGCTCGGATTTCGTTGCCGCTGCGGAGGCGAACGCCGGCGGCGCGGCCATCCTCGACGAGCACGCGCGCGAGGGCGTTCGTCGTCACCACGCCTCTGCGCGCTTCGACGTAGGTTCGGGCGGGTTCTCCGTACAGCGCCTGCAGCGCGACTGCGGGAAACGCGATCGAGGAGGCCGCCCGGTCGCGGCCGAACATCTCGGCGAGCACGCGCACGAACGCGGGGGCGGCAGCTTCGTGCGGCGGCTGGTTGAGGGCCGCGAGCGCCAGCGGGTTCCACAGCATCTCGCGCAGGCGCGCCGTCTGGCCGTTGCGGGTCAGCCAGCTCTCGACCGTCTCTTCCGGCGACGCGGCCAGCCTCGCCGTCTTCCCACGCAGCCGGCGCTGCTCCCTGCGAACGGCGGGGCCGAGGCGGAGAACGGACAGGCGATCGCGCCAGCCCAGCGCGTCCCATTCGATGACTCCGCCGACAAGGTGCCAGGGCGGCGGCAGCGGCGGGCAGGAGAGGACCGAGTACCTGCCGTCCATGTCGATCGAGGGCACGGCGAGCGACGGCTGCATCCGCACGAGGGGGAGCGTGCCGATGCGGCGAAGGAACGCGAACGACTCGCGGTAGCAGCCCATGAGGATGTGCTGCCCGTTGTCGACCGGTTCGCCCGTGACGGGGTCGGCGTGGGAGCACGCGCGGCCGCCGAGGCCGGGACGGGCTTCGACAACGGCGACCGCGGCTCCGCGCTCCGCCAGCGCGGTCGCGGCCGAGAGGCCGGCGACGCCTCCGCCGATCACGATGACGTCGGCCCGGGCGGGTGACATCTACAGCCCCGCCATCGACGACACCCAGGTGCCCGCCGCGATCGCGGCCTGGCGCCATCGCGGCACGCGGATCCGGCCGCCGAACACCTGGAAGCCGCTCGCCTCGATGCGGCCGAGAAGGTGCAGGTAGATTGCACCCATGATGCGGGCCGCCACGAGGTGCCTGGCGTCTTCACGCGGGAGCTCGCGGTCCGCGCGAGCGAACCAGTCGCGGGCCCGCCGCGCTTCGAATTCGAGCAGCGCGCACACGGGGGCTGTCACGTGCCCGGCGCGAAGATCGCTCTCGGTGACGCCGAAGCGCTCGAGGTCCTCGATCGGGAGATATAGCCGTCCGGCGGCGAGATCGCACCCGAGGTCGCGGAGGATGTTCGTCAGCTGGAGCGCGATGCCGAGGTCGATGGCGTACTGCCGGCACCCGGGGTCCGTGTAGCCGAAGATCTCGATGCAGACCAGGCCCACGGCGGAGGCCACGCGAAGGCAGTACTCGCGCAGGTCGTCGAACGTCGCGAACCGGCGGCGGCCGAGATCGATCTCGACTCCGTTGATCACGTCGTCGAACGGCTGCCGCGGCAGGCGGAACGCGGCGATGTGCGGCGCCAGCGCCGCGCCCTGCGGCGAGCGCGGCTCGCGGCCGTCGTAGCAGGCCGCCAGGTCGTCGCGCCATCCCGCCAGCGCCGCGGCAGCCGCTGCTCTCGAGGCGGGCGTGTCCGGCTCCCCCGCCCGCTCATCCACCTCGTCGTCGACGGCCCGGCAGAAGTCCCAGACGGCGATGATGGCCTGCCGCTTCCGGTCCGGGAGCACCACGAACGAGTAGTAGAAGTTCGTGTCGCGGCGGGCCATGGCGGTTCTCAGGCCGGGCCCGACAGGTTCCAGGCGGCCGCCTGCCACAGGAGGCCCGGGATGTCGGATGCGCCAAGCGCGGGCCGCGACGTGAACACGTCGAACCCGGCGTGCTCGAGGCGATCGAGGATCCGCGTCCCGCCGAGCCACGTCAGGCGCAGTTCGTAGCCAAGGCGCCCAGGGAGGCCATGGCAAACGGCGCGGCCCTCGTCGTAAAGCGCGCGCGTGCGCATGATGACGTCGGCGAGCACGCTGCGCCACGCCGGTGAGAGCACGCGGGCATCGAGATCGCCCTCGGACGCCCCGAATCGGTCCCGCACGTCCGCAGGAACGTAGAGGCGGCCCTTCCTCCAGTCGAGATCGAGGTCCTGCCAGAAGTTGGTCAACTGCAGCGCGGTGCAGAGGCTGTCGGAGGCGCGGTCGAGCCGATCGTCGCTCCGGCCGGCCACTCGCAGGACGAGGCGGCCGACCGGGTTCGCCGACGAGCGGCAATAGTCCATCAGGTCCGGCCAGGTGGCGTAGCGCGAGATCGAGAGGTCCTGCCGGAATGCGTGGAGGAGATCCTCGAAGAGCGTGACCGGCAGCGAGCACGCGCGGATCGTCGCGCCGAGGGCGAGGAAGATCGCATCCGCTTCGGGACTCCCGCCTTCGCCGGACGGCCTATCGGCCAGCTTCGGCGAGGCAGGCGGGACTCCAGCGGCGGCTCGCAGCCGTCGTCCCCAGTCGTCGAGCTGCGCGAGGCGCTCGGCGGGCGAGCGGGCGCCTTCGTCGGCGAAGTCGTCGGCCGCGCGCGCGAACGCGTAGATGGCTGCGACATGCGGGCGCATCGCGGCGGGCAGCAGCCAGGACGCGACGGGAAAGTTCTCGTAGTGGTCCCTGGCGATGCGCTCGCAAACGGCGTACGCGTCGGCGACCGTCACCACTCAGCCTCGGCCACGCCGGCGCGGCGGTTCACCACGCGGGCGAGCACGAAGAGCAGATCGGACAGGCGGTTGACGTAGGCGAGGAACTCGACCTCGAGGATGCCGAGGGCCACCATCCGGCGTTCGGCCCTGCGGCACACCGTCCGCGCGACGTGGAGGGCCGCGGCCGCCCTCGTCCCGCCCGGCATGATGAACCGGCGCAGCGGCTGCAGCTCCGCCTCGCACGCGTCGATCCAGCCTTCGAGGCGCGCGATGTCCTCCGGGCCGAGCGCGACCTTCGTGACCCGGCCGGCGATGCGCTCGGCCGGATCCGCGAGGCGCGAGCCCAGGGCGAACAGGTCGCGCTGAACCTGGACGAGCATGGCGTCGATGTCCGCGTCGACGCCGGCCGCGCGCACCTGGCCGACCGCGGCATTGGCTTCGTCCACTTCCCCGTACGCGTCGACACGCGGGTCCGATTTCGCGATGCGCGTGCCGTCGAACAGCGTCGTCGCGCCGCCGTCGCCGGTTCGTGTGTAGATCTTCATGCAGGTTGGATTATAAGGGCTTCACAGGCCGTTCATACGATCACGAGAGATCGGCCAGAATCGCACGATTCTCGCTTCTTCTCGTCTACCTGACACGCGCTCGAAAGTGGCTCAACTTGGCTCAACATGCCACGAGTGGGACGCTCGCGTTCACAGTGCATTCACAGCAACCGCAACGCGCCAATCACCGGCAGAAGCCATACACAACGAGAGCCAACGCGATGGGTGACCCTTGGAGGAGCGGTGTCGTGCCCGTACGAGGATGCTATTGCTGTTGCGGCCCCGCACGCGGGTACGTCTTGGCCTTCATCGCCCGGCCGTCAGACGGGCACACCACCAGCCCCCTCATCACCCAGAGGCAAAGGCCACAACCGTCGATGGATGTGGATAACCGCCGATCACTTCTCGCGTGCTGGGTACAGGATGCGGATTGCGACCATCAGCATCCAGCACGCCATAGCGGCCCGCCACCAGCCCTCGGATTGAGTCAACCACACTCGGCCTATCAGCAGTTGGGCACTGCCGATAGCCAGAGCTAGGCATCCTAGCGTCAACAGGACTTGAAGAACGAGCTTCGTGTTCATAGTGACCCCCAAGGATCAAAGCACTTACTGCTATGGCCTATCGCCGCCGCTTCCGCCCCGCCCGAAGACGGACGAGGCCCGTGCCGAGGAGGAGCAGCGTAGTAAGTTCCGGTGCAGGTCCGATTCCTAGGTCCAGCCCACCACGCACGCGAACGTTCGAGGGCTTCCGTTCTTCGGCGGTCAGCGGTTCGGGCGGGGCGTGAATTCCCAGTCCTGCCCCCCGAGGAGTCGACCTTCTTCGTATCCCGCGCTGCTGAGAAGAGACAGCACATCGGCCGGCTTGGTGTTGAAGTAAACCTCCTTCTCAGGGCCGATCTCAACCACTATTGTGGGCCGCAGACGTTTCAATACACCGACGGCACCTTGGAGCACTTGCAGTTCGGCCCCCTCGACATCTATCTTGATCACGTCTACCCTCGCGATTTTCATCTCACCCACAATGTCGTCGATCGCCCTGCCGCGCACCTTGTATTCCCGGGGCGCGGTGGACAGCGTTACCTCAGCGTTTTGCCGGGCAAGAGACGACCGGGCGGTGTTGGCCAACGGGCTGGCGTAGAAGACAAGAGTCCGTTCCCGATCTGTGCAAGCCACCGGAAGTATGGTGACGTTGTCGGCGGCGCTCGCCGCGACATTGACCCGCAACAGCGTGAGCGTTTCGGGATTGGGTTCCACTGCCAGGACGCGGCCCGCCTTGCCCACCTTCACGGCGGCTTTCAGGGCGAACAGCCCGTAGTGCGACCCGACATCGATCACCACGGCCCCGTCGCCAATATACCTCGCCATCGCATTCCAGACGTGGTCCTGATAACTCCCCGCCAGTAGGAGTGTCCGCGCTTCGTAATCGCGCGGGTCCAGAAGCATTGTGACGCCTGGCTCCAGCTGAACCAGGTCTTTTTGGAGGATGCCAACGCTGGAAAGAACGAAGCCAAACCGGTTGACCACAAAATGACCGCGCGCGAACGGCCAGTGTTCCGACCATGCAGAATCGGACCAGACATAAGCCCGGCGCACTGCAGCGCGAGAGCCGTCCCCAGCGAGCAGCAGGGCCAAAGCTATTGACAGGGCGCCAACGATCATCAGCAGGTTCCGAACTGCTGAGCCGAGCTTGGAACTTATCTTCCGAGCGCGGCCGGTGCTGGGGATAGTCATGGTTGTTGTGTTTGTTGCATTGGACAACTGCGATTGGACGAGCTCGCATCGGGGGCGTCTGCGCGCAGGGACGAGAGATGACACGCGTTACGAACCCAGAGCCAGCCGATCGAGTCGGCCCCAAGGGCGAACGGCGCCAGGACGGGGGACAGGGGAACAAGCGCGGCCTTAACGAGTGGGGCAGGCACCAGTGCAATAATCGCGACTGGCCGTCTCATAGGAACCTCCAGCAACCCGAGGCACCTACCGACGAGAAGCAGGGCGAGGCTGAGTCTACACCCGTTTCGAATGGCTCCCACGGTGGCTTCGGAGATCATGTGTCCGACGCGAGACGTTCCTGCACCAAGAGCGCCCGCCGGACCCGAGGGCGGACTTGAACATGGCCCGCCGAAGACCGAACCTGACGCCTTGACCAGGCACCCGGGTTGTGCTCGCGTGGGGCAATAGAAGTGAGTAGTAGGCAGCAGAAGTAAGTAGTAGGCGCCACATGCGATCCTATTGATAGTACGGGACTTACGCTCGACAACATGGTAGCAACATGGTATAATTTGCCCCGGATGTACGGTGCTCATCCCACCAGATGTACGAGGACTCATCACCTCGGGTTCGCGGGCCCTGGAACGCTCGTTCCTATCCCGTGGTAACACGCCCGACACAACAGGCCAGCTAGATCGCGCGACGGTCACACTAGCAGGCTGAGAGACACAGGCACTCTCGACGCTCTACCGCCTGATTTCTCGGGGGAGAGATCCGGAGCGTTCGGTGTCCACAAGATTCCTTCGTGATCTGAGAACCCGTCGCGGCGTCAGCCTGCGACAACTCGCGGCCGCCTCCGGCCTCCACTACTCGGCCATCTCCCGCTTCGAGCACGGGCTCGAACCCGGCGAAACGCATATCCGCAAGCTTGCGGCCGCCCTTGGTGTGCCCGACTCGAAGCTCACTGGCGGAGGTGCCCGGTGAACGCCCTCCAACCGACACACGCGATGATGGCGAGTTTCACGTACCTGGTCGCCCTTCTTAATGCGGCGGGGCCTGACCACGCGGGCTACGTCGATTCACTGCTCGACACCACGCTCCAAATCGCCCGCGGGCGGCACGTCGTCGTCCTTTCGCGCCGGGGGCCTACCGATGGCCGCCGACACTAAGGGCATGTCAGTAAATGAGCGACCAATTACGTGCGGGCGGTCTTGGGATGAATCGTGTAGTTCCAGTCACCGTGAAACCGATGCCGTTCGAGCCGGACCTTCGCGAGCTGGGCGTCCGACACGGTCACGCCGGCGGGGTAGGCGCCGCGATCCAGTTCGGATCGGACGCGCAATCCCGCTGTGCGGTGGGTCGACCCGATCGAGCTCACGATGGTGGCGAAATCCACGAGCGGGGTCCCGCGCCAGTTCATGGCAATGTACGAGAACAAGCGATGTTCGATGCGGTTCCACTTGCTTGTGCCGGGCGGGAAGTGACACACCGTAATGGCGAGGCCGGTCCGATTCGCGAACCGCTGGAGTTCCCACTTCCACAGGCGGAGTCGCGTGCCGTTGCTCCCGCCCGCATCGGCGGTGATCAGCAACGACCGTGCCTGGGGATAGGCCGCGCGACCCATGATCTGCCACCAGCGCCGAATCGCATGCACGGCGAAACTCGCCGTGTCGTAGTCGATCCCCACACTGACCCACCCTTCGTTGCGGTGGAGATCGTAGACGCCGTACGGAATGGCCTTGCCGCCGGTCTGCTCCGTCGCCGGGATCAGGAAACCATGCACACGCACCCGGTAGGGCATCCCGGTGGGGCGCCAGGCGCGGCCGCCATTCTTGAAATCGCCGACCAATTCCTTCTTCTTCGCATCGACCGAGATCGTCGGTTGGTGCCGGATCTGGGCGCGGTCCACTTCGTGGGCGAGGTACCGGAACTGCGCGTCCCGATCCGGGTGCTGGCCGCCCTCCTGCGTCTTCGCGTTGCCCTGCAGGCTGAAGCCCTGGTCGTGGAGCAACTCGGCCACGACGGTGTAGCTGACCGTGTGCCCCAACGCCGCCAGCGCCACCGCCAACGTGCGGACGCTCTTGCTCGTCCAGCGCAGCGGCGACTCCGGATCGCCCGGGGCCGTCGGCTCGACCAGGGCATCCAGGTGCGTCAGCAACAACGCGTCGGTGGCAGTCGCGCGCTTCCGCCCCGCCCCGGCCTTCCGGGTACGCTCGGGGGCCAGCGTCTTCCCCGACGCGAGTTCCCGGCTGCCGCGCTGAATCGTGGACCGCGAAAGCCCGGTCGCGCGTGCCACCAAGGCGATGCCACCGTGCCCGATCGCGCGCGCCTCGGTGGCCGCCCAGACGCGTCGGGACCGCTCCGTGAGCACCGGCGCCAGCGCCGTGTACTTCGATCGCAAGGTGGCGAGCTGCATACGCCGCCCTGCCAATCGACAGAATCGACATCAATCAGTTATTACCTGACAGGCCTTAACGGCCGCCAACCGCAACGACATCACCCAGTTGCTGCCCGTGCTCGATGCCATGCCCACCGTGGGCCTCTGCCGGGGCGCGGCGATCCGCCAGCCCCGCCGTGTCCAAGGCGACCGCGGCTACGATTCGCCGCCGCATCGGGACGAACTCCACCGGCGCGGGACTACGGCCGATCTCGCGAAGCGACGCACGCCCTACGGCAGCGGCCTCGGCAAAACGCGCTGGGTCGTCCAACGCGCGCTGGCCTGGCCGCACCGCCTCCGTCGCCTCGCCGCGCGCTACGAACGCCGCCCCTGTGTGCAGGAAGCGTTTCTCACGTTGGCGTGTTCGCTCGTATGCTGGTACTACCTATAACCGGTGATCTATTCTTGCAGCGTGCTTTGAGGACTCAGAAGATCCGCTATCCCCGATCCGAATGTAGACCTTGATGCGAGTTGGATTGTCAGTGTCTTGGAGGCCGTTCACGAGATCCATGCCAAGGAAGACCCGACCCCGCGCAGCCCCCCGGCGTCTCGCGGTTCCCCCGCCCGGATCCCGCCGCGCGTTCCGCCGGATCCTGCTGCGCTGGTACGACCGCAACGGCCGCGATCTCCCGTGGCGCCGGACCGACGACCCATACCACATTCTGGTATCGGAGATCATGCTCCAGCAGACCCAGGTCGACCGGGTGCTGCCGAAGTACCACGAGTGGCTCGACAAATATCCGTCGTTCGAAGCGCTCGCGGACGCCCCCGAGGACAGCGCCGTCGAGACGTGGTATCCGCTCGGGTACAACATCAGGCCCCGGAGGCTGCATGCGATCGCGCGCGAGGCCGTCACGCGGTTCGGCGGCGCACTGCCCTCGGACGAGGCGACCCTGCGCTCGTTCAAGGGCATCGGGCCGTACACGGCCGGCGCACTGATGAGCTTCGCGTTCGGCAAGCGGGCGCCGATCCTCGATACCAACGTCGCGCGGGTGCTGTTCCGCGTCGTGATGGGCAGCGGCGATCCGAAGTCGCACCGCATGCGGAAGCACCTGTGGACGGTGTCCGAGATGATGGTCCCCCGCAAGCGGGTCTTCGACTTCAACCAGGCCATCATGGACTTCGGCGCGATGGTCTGCACGGCCCGCAATCCGAAGTGCGGCGAATGCCCCATGTCCGGCGTCTGCCGCGCGTATCCGCTAATGAGACTGACGTGAGAAATTGGGGCCAGGCCCCTATTTCCGCCCACTGGAACGACTTCTGCATCGTGGAAAATGGGGCCTGGCCCCTGTCTCCCCAATTGAGACTGAAGTGAGAAGAAGTGCCTGACCCCATTACCGTGACGGCGGCGGTCGTCGAGCGGGACGGGAGGTTCCTGCTCACCCGGAGGCTCGAGGGCACTCACCTCGCGGGCCACTGGGAATTCCCGGGTGGAAAGGCCCATGACGGGGAGACGCTCGAGGACTGCCTCGTCCGGGAGATCCGGGAGGAACTCGACGCCGCTGTCGACGTCGGCGACGAGATCCTCGCGACGGTCCACCAGTATCCCGATCGGTCGATCGAGTTGCGCTTCTTCCGGTGCGTCTTGCGGAGCGAGCCGCGGCCGGTGATGGGACAGGAGATGCGGTGGGTGGCACGCGCCGACCTGACGTCTATCCAGTTGCCGCCGGCCGACAGCGAACTGGTGCAGCTGCTGACCCGCGAGCCACGCCGAGTTTGAAGACCCGCCCACCCGGGGTCTAAAGACCCGCCTACCCGAGGTCCGGCACGGAGCGATCAACGAACGGCAACTCCGTGACGGTCGCCGCCAACCGGCCGTCCGTGCCCACGATGGTGACGGCGCTTCCCGGGTCCGCGTAGTCGCGGTGCACGTAGCCGAGGGCGATTGGCCGCGCGAGGGCCCGCGACATCACCGCGCTCGTCACGTGGCCGATCTCCTTGTCGCCGTCGACGATTCTGCTGCCCGCCGCCGGGACAACCGTACCGTCAATGGTCATCCCGACGAGCCGCCTGGCGATCTTCCCGTGCCCGCGGTCCCGGATTCGGACGAGGACCTCCTGGCCGGGGAAGCATCCCTTCAAGAAGCTCACCGCGCGCGCTTCGATGCCAGCCTCGAGAGGGATGGTGTCGTCGGACATGTCGACGAGGAACGCCGGTTCGCCCGCCTCGACGCGCAGGACGTCAGCCGTGCCGGGCGCGAGCGGCACCGCCCCCGCCGCCAGGATCGCCTGTGCGAGCGCGGGGACCTGCCCGGCGTCGGCGAACAGCAGCATCCCGGGCAGCCCGAGACCGTCGCAGCGCGCAGCCACGACGGTATCGCCGCCGTGCTCCAGCCGGACGTTCTGATACGGGGCGAACGCCCCGAGATCGGCGCCGAGCACGGCGCCGGCACAGCGGGCCGCTTGCGGCCCGTAGACGCCCAGGCAGCCCCACGCGTCGCTCACGTCGCCGAGTTGGACATCCTCGCTGAAGATCAGCTGGTCGAAGCGCTGGAGCAGGAGGTCCTTCACCTCCCGCCTTTCGTCCACCAGCATGACGTCGCCGAGTTCGAAGACGTTCATGTCGGCGATCATCCGGCCCTGGGGCGTGAGGAGGGCGGCGTAGCAGCCGGTCCCGGGGCCGAGCAGGGCGACGTCGTTGGTGAGCAGCGCGTGAAGAAACGTCTTGCGGTCGGCGCCCCGCACGACGATCCGCCCGCGCGCGCGAAGATCCAGGAGGCCGGCGCCCCGGCGGGCGGCGGCGTAGTCGTCCGGAAGGTTCATTGGTCTGATATGCTCAGAATCGCCATGGCCCGAGAGCATTGTATCGTTGGCGCGCTTGTCCTTCTAGCCGCGCAGGCGGGCGCGGCATCCCCCTCTGCCGCGCAGGAGCCAGGCCCGGTCAGCAGCTTCATCGTCTACATGAACGGCCGGCAGCTCGGGGCCGAGCAGGCCTCGGTGACGGCGACGCCCGAGGGGTGGGTGATTCGCGGATCCGGCCGCCTCGGCCAGCCGGTCAATCGCAACACCAACCGATTCGAGGCGCGGTACGACCGGGAATGGCGGCCGATCGAGTTCGAGATTCGGGTGACGGTGCGCGGCCAGCTGAACGTGACCCGGACGACGTTCGCGGGAGGCAGCGCCACGAGCGAGATCACGGAGGCCGGCGAGCCGTCCCGCAAGGTCGACCAGGTGTCGGCGGACCCGGTGGTGCTTCCGACCGGAGCATTCTTCTCTGCGTTCGAGGCGCTCGCCCTGAGACTCCGGACCGCGGCGGTTCCAGGCGACCTGCGCGCGTACATCGTCGCCCGGGGAGAGATACCGATTCGCGTCACCGGTAGCGCGCTGGAGCGTATTCACACGCTCGATCGCACCATCGCCGCGAAGCGCTACGACCTGGTCATGGACGAACCCGGTGGCGCCGTGCAGGCGGAGTTGTGGGTTGACGAGCAGAGCCGGCTCCTCCGCTTCCGCGTCCCCGCGCAGGCCATCGAGGTCGCGAGGGAAGAAGTCGCGACCGTGACCGCACGCGTCGAGAAGATGGGCCGGCCCAACGACGAGCAGATCCAGATGCCGGCCTCCGGGTTCAACCTGGCGGGCACCTTGTCGAAACCGGCCTCGGCGCCGGTGTCGCTTTCTCCCAGGGAGGCCAAGGCGTTCGCGCTGCCCGCGGTCGTCCTGGTGCCGGGGGGCGGCGCCGTCGATCGCGATGAGACAGTCGCCGGCGTGTCCCTCTTCGCCCAGCTCGCCAACTCTCTCGCCGACGCCGGCTTCGCCGTCGTCCGGTACGACAAGCGGGGCATCGGCCAGAGCGGGGGCCGCGACGAGTCGGCCACCACCGTCGACTATGCAGACGATGCCCGCGCCGCCGTCAAGTTCCTGCGGAAGCGGCGGGACATCGATCCGCGCCGCATCGCCCTGGTCGGGCACGGCGAGGGCGGGTTCCCTGCGATGCTCGCAGCCGCCGACGCCAAGGACGAGGTCGTCGCCCTTGCCCTCCTGGCCACCCCGGGCACGACAGGCGCCGATCTCGTCATGGAGCAGCAGGTGCGCCTTCTCGATCGCCTGGGCCTTCCCGACGCCGAGAAGCAGGCGCGGATCGAGTTGCAGGAGCGGATCCACCACGCGGCGATCAGCGGACAGGGATGGGAGTCGATTTCCCCGGGCTACCGGAACCAGGCCGACACGGCGTGGTTCAAGAGCCTGCTCGAGTTCAACCCGGCGAAGGTGATGGCCAGGGTCCGGCAGCCGGTCCTCATCCTGCAGGGCGAGCTCGATCGCCAGGTCGCTGCAAGGCACGGGCAACTGCTGCTCGATGCGGCAAAGGCGCGGAAGAAGGCACCGCCCGCCGATCTCGTGACGATCGAGGGCGTCAACCACCTGCTCGTGCCGGCGATCACCGGCGAGACGGACGAGTACGCCGCGCTCCCGGACACGGCCGTGAGTCCGAAGGCGTCGGGCGGGCTCGTGCGCTGGTTGAAGGGCATGCTGAATGTGGGTACTGCGGGCGCTGGACGCTGATTCGGATCATCCGCTGGCATTCCGGCTGTTGCCGGGCGCCGTCAAGACGATGGGCCGGGCCGGTGCCGCGGACTTCTGCCTCGACGCGCCCCTGGTGTCCCGCCTGCACTGCCGGCTGGAGGTGGGGCCCGACGGCGCGGTCGAAGTCGTCGACCTCGACAGCACCAACGGGACCTGGGTCGACGGCACGAAGGTGCGGCGCGCTCCTCTCGCGCCTGGCGGCAGGTTGCGCGTCGGCCGGGTCGAATTCGCGCTGGAGCCCGCGTGAGCCCGAAGCGAACGGCCCCAACCGAAGTGAGCTCCAGGGTCAGTCCCGCAGGAACGGGTTGGTCTCGCGCTCGCGGCCGATGGTCGTGTCCGGCCCGTGGCCCGGGTGCACGATGGCCGCGTCGCCGAATCCGACGAGCACCGTCCGGATGGACCGCATGAGCGTCGCGTAGTCGCCGCCCGGAAGATCCGTCCTCCCGATCGAACCCGCAAACAACGTATCGCCGACGAAGAGATGCGTGTCGGTCACGCCGGGGCAGCGGAGGCGCAGGCAGACGCCGCCCGGGCTGTGCCCGGGCGTGTGGTGCGCCTCGATGCTGCCGTTGCCGAACGCCAGCGCCTCGCCTGCGGTGAAGAAGAAGTCCGGCGGGGGCGGTTGTTCGACCTGGTATCCGAAGAACTTCCCGTGGAGAACGGCCTCGTCGTAGAGGAACTGATCGTCGCGGTGAATGCCGATTCGCGCCCCCGTCGCGCGTTTCGCCAGCGCGACGCCGCTCACGTGATCGACGTGTCCGTGGGTCAGGAGAATCATGCGGACGGCGAGGCGGTTCGTCTCGGCCAGGGTGAGCAGTTCGCGCGCTTCGTCGCCGGGATCGATCAGGATCGCATCGCGCGTGCCGTCGCAGGCGACGAGGAAGCCGTTCTTGTGGAACGGCGCCTCGGCGCGGGATTCAAGCAGCATGGACGAATCGCCTCACATTCCTCCGAGGATCTTCGCGGCATCTCCTCGGGACCGGAACAGGGCGGCGTCCAGTTGCGCCATGGCGCCGGCAACCGCCGGGGCCTCGGCCACGTTGCCCCACGGGAAGAGATCCTGACGCATCGCCGCCGTGCCGTCCAGCAGGCCGTTGACCGCGCCCCAGGCGCGGAGCTCGCGTTCGGATGAGGCGATGCGGGTCAGGGCGGCGGCTGCGCGCCGGGAGTCGTGCACCGCCGCGGCGGCCATGACGGCGCACCGCGTCCAGCCGCTTCCTTCGGCCGCGGCCGCGGTCCTCGAGGCGATGCCGCCGGCGATCTGCAGCGCTTCGGCCTGCCGCGCGCCGCGGAAGAGCACCGCTGCCGTCATCGCGCGGGCTTCGCACGACCCGGGGTGAAGGCGCGAGAGACTGCCAAGCAGGGTGAGCGCATCAGCGGCGCGGCCTGACGTCGCGAGCTCCGCCGCGCGGAGAATCGTCCCCGGGGGAAAGTCGCCGGCCTCTCTGCCGGTCTGGCCGGATGCCGGTGCGGCGCCTGCTGCGTCGGGCGCCCTCGCCGCCCCCGCGAGCCTCGCCCGGCGCCTGATGGGTTCCCACCAGGGCAGCGCCGGCGCCATGGCCTGCCCCCGGGCGGCGGCCAGGAGCGCGCCGCCGAATTCGCCGGCGGAGAGGCTGTCCACGGCCATCTGGAAGAGCGCGAGCGGCTGGCCCGGATCCAGCTCCGCCGCGCGCTGCGCCAGCCTGGTGGCGCGCGCGGAATCGATCGGACGGAGGACGTCCGCGAGTGCCAGGTAGCCGCTGGCGTCCGAGGCGTCGAGCTCGACGGCGCGCTTGAGGTGTTCGAGCGCCTCGCGCGAGGTCGCGGCCGTCAACCCCATCGCGAGCCGCGTGGGCGCGACGTCCGGGTCGGTCGCGAAGGCGGCCTCGGCAGCTCCCCGCGCGCGCGGCCGGGCATCGCCATAGTGCTCGCGCCCCTCGAACACCGATGCCGTGTACAGCGCCACGGCCAGGCCGGCCCTGGCTTCGACCAGGCTCGGATCCTTGGATGCCGCGCTCTCGAAGAGCTGCGCCGCACGGCTGGCATCGTCCGACGCGAGCGCGTCCCGCGCGCGGAGGTAGGTGTCGTACGCGTCCGGGTTGACGAGGCGCAGCACGGCCCGGCTGCGTTCCGCGGCCGGCGTGTACGGAACCCTCAGCCACGCCGCAATCTCGCTCGTCATGCGTGCTTGCAGCGCGACGATGTCCTGTGCGCCGCATGTGTACGAGCCGCGCCAGATCACCCGGCCGTCGCGGCCGTCGACGAGACGGGCCTCGACCTGCATGGACGTCCAGTCCTCGTCAGATGGCGTCAGCGTCCCCGCCACCGCCACATGGGCTCGGGCGGCGGAGGCGACCGACTGGGGCGGCCTGTCTGCCGACGTGCGGATCATCGACCGGCCGAGGACCTGAACGCCGGGTACGTGGCCCAGCCGTTGCGCCAGGTCCTCGGCGAAGCCCGCGCCGAAGTACGGGCGCGAGGTGTCCGTGCCGGCGACCTGAAATGGGAGCACGACGAGCCGCGGTTCCGGCTTCGCGCCGAACCGATCCTGCCAGGCCTGCCGGAGTGGCCCCTGCCAGTGCCAGAGCGCGGCCGCGACCGCCGCGAGCACCAGGAGTGCGGTGATGGCGACGCGCCGCCAGGAACGCGGCGCAGGCGCACTCGCCCTGGCCTCGTCGAGAGCCGCGGCCTGGCTCTGCGCGGCAGCCGCCGCCGCGCGGATGTCGGCAGCCATGGCGGCAGCGCTCTGATAGCGCCTCTCGGGCTTCTTGTCGAGGGCCTTCGCGATCGTGGCGTCCAACCCGTGAGGCAGCCGGCGGTTCAGAACGCTCGGCATCGCGGGCCGGGACCGGAGGACCTTCACGCCGAGGTCGGCGGGCGAGCGCCCCGCAAAGGCGTGCTGTCCCGTCAACATCTCGTGCAGGATGGCGCCCAGGGCGAAGATGTCCGACCGGGAATCGGGCGCCTGCCCGAGCAGTTGCTCAGGTGCCGCGTAGGCGATGCGGGAGCGCCCGAGCGCCTCGAACCGCGCGGCCTGCTGAGCGTCAGCCTGAGAGTCCGCGCCCGGCGCGGCGGCGTCTTCCACGATCCCGGCGATCAGACCGAAGTCGACGATCTTCGCGTGGCCCTTCGGCGTGATCACGATGCTCGATGGCGTCAGCGCGCCGTGCACCAGTTCGAGGGAGTGCGCTTCCGCGAGCGCGTCCGCCACCTGTGCGCCGAGGTCCAGCGCCCGCCGCAGGTTCATCGGCCTGCCGGCGACGAGGGCACCGAGCTTGTCACCCGGCACGAACTCGTAGACCAGGTAGATCGCGCCGCGCTGCTCCCCGACCTCGAACAGGGTGGCGACGTGCGGGTGGGTCAGCGCCGTGAACGGCTGGATGATGTCGATGGCGCGGGCGCGCTGCGCCGGGTCGGACATCCCGCGGCTGATGACGCGGATCGCGACGGTCCGCCCGACCCTGGTGTCGCGGGCGCGGTAGACCGGCCCGGCATCGCCGGTGGCAATCAGGCTGAGGATGTCGTAGCGGCCGATCGACTCACCCATGGATCACCCGCGACCGTGACGGGGCGGTTCGGGATACACTCGTCCCCGCCCGGCACTCCACGCTGTCTCGGCGTATCGGCCGGACGCGCAACCGCCAGTAGGAGCCTGGCTCCTCGCGGGGGCTGGTGAGGGCCTGGCTCTTCGTAAGGGCCTGTGAGGAGCCAGGTTCTTACTCGGGCTGATGTCAGGCGGCGAAGCTGTAGTCGGCGGCCTGCCGGTGCAGGGACAATCCCGTTGCGAATTCCGACAGGCGCTCGCGCAGGAACAGCCGGCCCCGGTGCAGGCGCGATTTCAGCGTCTGCTCCTTGATGCCCAACTGCTCGCTCGCCTCTTCGGTGGACAGGCCGTGCAGGTCGCGCAGGATGACCGGGGTCCGGTAGATCTCCGGGAGGTCCTTGAGCGCCGACTCGAGCCGCGTCCGAAGCTGGGCGCGCAGGATGGCTTCGTCACCCAGCGATGACCAATCGGCCGGCTCGCGCCGCACCCGTCCGCCATTCTCGTCGACGTCGGCAAGGAGATCCAGCTCCCGGAGCTCATGCTGGCGCACCATCCGCTGGCTGCGCAGCAGGGACATCACCGTGTTGAAGGTGATGCGGTAGATCCACGAGGAGAGCGCGGAGTCGCCCCGGAACGCGTCGATCTTGAAGTAGACCTTCAGCAGGACGTCCTGGGCGACTTCTTCGGCGTCCTCCGGGTTCCGGACATAGCGGAGAGCAAGCTGCTGAATGCGGGACCGGTAGGCGGCGTCGAGGTCGACAATCGCTGACTCGTCGCCTGCACGCATCCTCGCGACCAGGGTCTCGTCCGTACGCGAATACGTCGATGGGCCTTCCATGTCTGTCTTCTCCGCCTTCTGGGTCACCAGATGGAATCAGCAACGCACGTTTAATCCGACCAGAACGGACGGAATTAATCTTACAGCACAATCCGAGTGTTTTCAATTGATTGCGGGAGACTCAGATCTTCTGGCTCCTCAGCGGCAGGACATCGGGGTCAGGCCCCAGTTTCTCTTGTTGAGTTTGACGTGAGAAAAGGGGCCTGGCCCCTTTTTCAGGGTTGGCGGGAGAAGACGGCAGCGAAATGCCGGATGAAGTGGTCCTCAACCTCGGCGATGGGGATCTCGCGGCCAGCGAGGCGCTTCAGGGACGTGACCCCGCGGTCGGCGATGCCGCAGGGCACGATCAGGCGGAAGAAGTCGAGGTTGGTGTTCACGTTGAACGCGAACCCGTGGCTCGTGACCCAGCGCTGGATGCGGACGCCAATGGCGCCGATCTTCTCCGCGCCCACCCAGGCGCCGGTGAGTCCGGCGATCCGTCCGGCCTGGAACCCGTACTCCCCGGTCACGCGGATCATCACGTCTTCGAGATCGCGGACGTAACGGTGCACGTCGCAGCGGTCCGGCTTCAGGCTGATGATGGGATAGCCGACAACCTGCCCGGGCCCGTGGTACGTGACGTCGCCCCCGCGCCCGGTCTCGTGCAGTTCCACGCCGAGTTCGGCCAGCCGCTCCGGAGTAGCCAGCACGTGCGACCGGCTCTGGCCGGACTTCGCACCCAGGGTCAGCACGTGCGGGTGCTCGAGCAGCAGCAGCGTGTCGTCGATCTCCCCCGCCACGCGCTGTTTTACCAGCGTCCTCTGCATCTCGAGGCCGTCGCCGTAGCGCACGAGACCCAGCCGGCGCACGACCACCTTCCGCTCCGGGCTAGACGGCATCGGGATCGAAGCTCTCCAGCGTGTTCTTCAGGTGGGCCATGAACTGGTCGGCCACCGCCCCGTCGATCAGGCGGTGATCGAAGCCCAGCGCCAGGTAGCCTTTCGTCCTGATCGCGATCGCATCGCCGGTGACGGTCACGCGCTTCTCGATGACGCCGACGTCGAGGATGGCCACCTGCGGCTGGTTGATGATGGGCGTGCCGAAGAGCGCGCCGTTACCGCCAGGGTTCGTGATGGTGAACGTCCCGCCCTGCACCTCGTCCGGCTTCAACTGCTTCGACCGCGCGCGCGACGCGAGGTCCTGGATCGCGCGGCTGAGGCCGAGCACGGTCTTCTCCTCCGCCTGCTTGACGACCGGCACGATCAGGCCCCAGTCGAGGGCGACGGCGATCCCGAGATTGACGTGCTTCTTGTAGACGATGTCGTCGCCATCGAGAGACGCGTTGAGGATCGGGAAGGCCTTCAGCGCATCCACCGAGGCCTTCATCACGAAGGACATGTAGGTGAGCTTCACGCCCTGCCGCGAGTAGTCGGCCTTCCGGTCCGCGCGGATCTGCACGGCCCGCGTGTAGTCCACCTCGAAGACCGAGTGGACGTGGGCCGAGGTCCGGCGGCTGAGCACCATGTGATCGGCGATCTTCTTGCGCATCACCGACATCGGCACGATCTCGACCGCCTCGCCGGGCTTGAATGCGGGCGCATGCGCAGAGGGCGGCGCCACTTCCGGCGCCGTGCGCGCAACCGGCCCCGCAGCCGTCCGCGGGCCCTGGCTCAGGAAGCCGAGGATGTCGTCCTTGGTCACACGGCCGCCCAGGCCCGTGCCGGGGACCTCGGCCAGGTCCACGCTGTGCTCCTGCGCAATCCTGCGGACGAGCGGCGAGGACTTCAGCCGCTGGCCGGCCGTCGGGCCCGCCGGCGCGGCGAGATCGACTGTGCCCGCCTCGCCGATGACCCCGACCACCGAGTTCACCGGGACGGTCTCCCCTTCCTTCGCCCGGATCTCGACGAGCATCCCGGCAGACGGCGACGGGATCTCCGCGTCGACCTTGTCGGTGGAGATCTCGAACAGCGGCTCGTCACGGTCGACGCGCTCACCGACCTGCTTGATCCACCGGACGATGGTGCCCTCGGCGATCGACTCGCCCATCTGGGGCATCAGCACATCGGGCATGCTCAGCCTCGCTGCATTACTCGCTCGGCAATTCGGAGAAGTAGCCAGTGGCTCCTGGCTACTGACTACTGTCCTCACACATGTATCGCCGCCCCGTGCACGGCGTGCGCCGCCTCGCCAATCGCCTCCGACATCGTCGGGTGCGCGTGAATCGTCCGGATGAGCTCCTCGACGGTGATCTCCATGCGCAGCCCGAGCGTGGCCTCCCCCACCAGCTCCGTCGCGCGCGGGCCGATCATGTGGATGCCGAGCACCTCGTCGTACTTCTTCTCCGCCACGATCTTGACGATGCCATCGGTTTCGTTGTTGATGCGCGCCCGCCCCAATACGCTGAACGCGAAGGTCCCGATCCGCACGTCGTATCCCCGTTCGACCGCCTGCTTCTCGGTCAGGCCCACGCTGCCAATCTCCGGATCGCAGTACGTGCACTTCGGCACGTGGTCGTAGTTGATCGAATGGAAGGGTTTGCCGGCAAGCCGCTCCGCCAGCGCGATGCCCTCGGCCGTGGACAGGTGCGCGAGCTGCGGGTGGCCGGGCGTCCCGAAGGTGATCACGTCGCCGACGGCCGACACGTCCGGCACGCTCGTGCGGAACTGCTCGTCGACCAGGATGTATCCCCGGTCCATCTTGACGCCGGCTTCCTCGGCCCCCAGGCCGCTCGTCACCGGGCCCCGCCCCGTCGCCACCAGCAGGTACTCGGCCGAGAGCGTCTTCGTCGTCCCGTCCGGCAGCGTCGCATCGATGTCCACGCTGTCGGCGCCGGCGCGCGCGGCGGTCACCGTGGTCGAGACGTGGAAGGCGATGCCCTGCTTCCTGAACGCCTTCTCGAGCTCGACCGAGATCGCGTCATCCTCGAGCGGGACGAGGTGCGGCAACAGCTCGACCACCGTCACCTCGCTGCCGAACCGCCTGAACACGGTGGCGAACTCCACGCCGATGGGTCCGCTCCCGAGAATGACGATGGACTTCGGCACCTGGCGGAGCGCGATGGCCTCGTCGCTCGTGATGATGCGCGCGCGATCGATCTCGATGCCGGGCACGCTGCGCGCGTACGACCCCGTCGCGATGACGATCTGCGGCGCCGTCAGCGTCTGCGGCTCGTCGCCGGTGACCTCCACGGTGCCCGGCCCGGCCAGGCGGCCGCTTCCCTTGATCCAGGTGACGTTGTTCTTCTTGAACAGGAACTCGATCCCGCGCGTGAGGATGGTGACGATCTTGTCCTTGCGCGCCTGCACCTGGTTGATGTCGATACGGGCGGGCTGATCGCCGAGGACGAGGCCCCAGACCTTCGCCTCCTGCGCGATCTTCAGCGCGTGGGCGTGCTCGAGGAGCGCCTTGGTCGGGATGCACCCGACGTTCAGACAGGTGCCGCCGAGGGTCTTCCCCCGCTCGACCACCGCCGTCTTCAGGCCGAGTTGCGCCGCGCGGATCGCGGCGGGGTAGCCGCCGGTGCCGGCGCCAATGATGATGACGTCGAACGCATTCGCCACGGATCGTTCTCCTCGTGTGGGCCGCAGGTTGCACGTTACCGGCAGCCTCGCGAGACTGTCAACTGCGCGGGGCGGGGACGAAGCGCCCGCCGGGATCCCCCGGGCTTCCTTGAACTTGGCGTCACGCGGCGCCTACAATCAGCCGACTCCCGGTCCCGGAGGAACCCGCGTGGCTCCTGGTTTCAAGACCGTCCTCATCGTCGACGACGACGAGGGCATGCGCGACACGCTGACGGCGATCCTGCACCGCGAATACCGCGTGCTGCGCGCCGCGACCGGCGAGAGCGCGCTGGACATCCTCGGCCGGGACGCCGTCGACGTGGTGCTGCTCGACGTCCGCCTGCCCGGCATCGGCGGCTTCGACGTCCTGCGCGAGATCAAGGAGTCGCAGCGCCTCGTCGAGGTCATCATGATCTCGGCCATCAACGAGGTCGAGACGGCGGTCCGGGCGATGAAGCTCGGCGCCTACCACTACATCACCAAGGACTTCGAGTACGACGCCGTCCTGTCGCTCGTACGGAACGCGTCGGATCGGGCGGTCCTCACACGGAAGGTGATGTCGCTGAGCGCCCAGGTTGCCGACGAGCGGGAGCGGCCGTTCATCGTGGGGCCCAGCCGGCCGATGCGCGAGGTGCTCGACCTCCTGCGCAAGGTCGCCGCTCTGCCGGCGACCGTGCTGATCCTCGGCGAGAGCGGCACCGGCAAAGAACTCCTGGCACGGATGATCCACAAGGACTCCGGCCGCGCCGATGGCCCGTTCATGCCGGTGAACCTGGCGGCGATTCCCGTGGACCTGGTGGAGTCGGCGCTGTTCGGCCACGAGAAGGGATCGTTCACCGGGGCGGTGCGCCAGCAGCTCGGCAAGTTCGAACTGGCCGACGGCGGCACCCTGTTCCTCGACGAGATCGGGGAGCTTCGGGCCGACGTGCAGTCGAAGCTCCTCCGGGCCATCCAGGAGTCTGAAATCGAGCGGATCGGCGGCGGGCGGCCGATCAGGGTCGACCTCCGCATCATCGCCGCCACGAACGTGGACCTGGAGCGGGCGGTGCGCGAGGGACGGTTCCGCGAGGATCTTTACTATCGCCTCAACGTGATCCCGATGAAGGTGCCGCCGCTGCGCGAGCGCACCGAGGACCTGCCGGCCCTGGCGGCGTTCTTCATCAGCCGCTACAATGCCAAGTTCCGCAAGCAGATCCTCGGGATCGACGACGCGGCGATGGACGCGCTCAGGGTGTATCCCTGGCCCGGCAACATCCGCGAACTCGAGAACCTGATGGAACGCCTGGTCGCGGTGAGCGACCACGAGTCGATCTCCGCAGAGGACCTGCCGTACGAGTATCACCTTGCGAGGCTCACCAGGCCCGAGCAGGTGACCGAGGGACTGTTCGACCGGGCCTGCGAGATGTTCGAGCGCAACTTCATCCTGAAGGCCCTCGAGCAGGCGCGCTGGAACGTCACCGCGACGGCGCGGAACCTCGGCATGCCCCTCAGCACGCTGAAGTTCAAGATGGACCGGCTCGACATCCGCGAGATCGCCAGGAGGCTGCGGGGCACGGACCCGGGAAGCTAGGGTGCGAGGGCCGGCCAGGCACCCAGGCGGTCGCAGCGCGCCGCATGAACGGCTGCGACCCGATCACTAAGGCAGAATTAGTTCGTCCGGGAGAGAGACTATCCCGTTCAGGCTGGATTCGCACAATCCTGTATCTCATTGATTATAGGCCACTTGGTTCCTGTCTCCATGGCAAGCTGGCCTGGTCACGATTCTTGCATGGTCTTGGTTTGCTGGGACAACCGGACCATGTGGAGGAGGTAGGACTTATGCGCAAGGTACTTTGGACGTTGGTTTTGCTGACGGTGTTTGCAGTGGGGACTGCGAACGCCAGCCCGCTGACGATTTCGAACATCGTCGGCAGCTGGACGAACGCGGTGCCGGCAGGCACCACGATCGTGAACGCGAATAACCAGGGGACAGACACCATTCGCTGGGGCGTGTCTACGGGTTCTGGCCAGAGCGGGTACGACTTCACGCCGGCTGGAAGTATCACTATCCCGCCTGGCCTCGGCACTCCGTTCCTGCTTGGCACGTTCGTGCACGTGAACCAGCCGATTACCGGCAACGCGCTCACGGGTGTCGACTACTCGTTCGGCTTCACCGCGAATGGGGTGCCGGCTAGCTTCGCGGACACCTTCCATTTTGCCCACAATGAGACGTCGAATTCGAGCCCGTGCGGGTTTCCGAGCACGAGCGTCTGTGACGACTTCGTGACGATCACTTCGGTGCTTCTCAACGGCAACATCGTGGTCGGCACGGATACCTTCTATTTCAACCTGCTTGGCTTCTCGACGAACGGTGGCGTCACGATTAACAACGTCTTCCAGACGCTTGAGAACCAGAACAATATTGCCGGCCTGTATGGCGTGGTAACTGCGGTCCCGCTCAACCCGATTCCCGAGCCGGCTTCCATCCTGCTCCTTGGCTCCGGGCTCTTCGGTTTGGCTGGGGCGGCACGGCGCCGTCTGAAGAAGTAACAACCAGAGGTTTCGGTTCTCCCTCCTCTTGCAAGACCCTGGCACCCTCCGGGTGCCAGGGTCTTGCCCTTTTCCAGGTAGATCAAGCGTCACTCCCCAGCCGTTGCAGGAAATGCAGCGCATGTCGGGCATTGATGTGGCAATTCCGGCCACCTGTCTCGTTCAAGGACACCTCCTCCGCAGCTGAAACCGCGGGAATTCCTCAATTTCGCCCCTGCCCGATCGTGGAACACCCCTTGCAGATCCGGACGCTGGATCGAAGCCCGGATGAAGCCCTCGGCATTCAACGTGAGCGTGCCCGTTTCGACGGGCGACGTGTTCCTCATGAACACCCTCACCGACGCGCAGGTTGTCGTGTCGAGCGACGCCGCGGCGCTCGTGGACTCGCTGGACTCCGGCGCCTCACGCGTCCCCGGCTCGACACCGGAGGAGCGCGAGGCCCTGGAGACGCTGGCGAAGAACGGCTTCCTCGTCCGCTACCTCGCGTCGGAGCGCGCCGCGCTCGAGTCGCAGTTCCAGGAGTTCCGTGAGGACGCGTCACAGTTGCGCGTGACGATCCTCACGACGCTCCAGTGCAACTTCGCCTGCGAGTACCTGCTACCAGGGCGAGCACGCCGGCTTCGGCAGGCCGGCGGAGAAGATGTCCCTGGAGACGGCGGCGGAGGTGGCCGCGTGGATCACGCGGCAGGTGGACGAGGTCCAGCCGCGTCAACTGGTGCTGACGTTCTTCGGCGGCGAGCCGCTGCTGAACGTGCCGGCGATGACCGGCATCGCCGAGCGCTGCTGGCGCCATGCACGCTCGCAGGGCGTCGGGCAGTCGGTCAACATCATCACGAACGGCCTGCTCCTCTCCCCGGAGATCGTGGACTTGATGACGCCCTTCGGGCTGACGGGCGTCAAGGTCACCCTGGACGGCGATCGCGAGACCCACAATCGCATGCGGCCGCTCCGCGGCGGCCAGGGCACCTTCGACCGCATCATCGAGAACGTGCGGCGCGTGGCCGTGATGGTGCCCGTCACCATCGGCGGCAACTTCGACGCGGAAACGGCCGGCTCCTACCCCGCGTTGCTCGACTTCCTGAAGGAGCAGGAGTTCGCGCCGCGCGTCGCCAAGGTCGCCTTCAAGCCCATTATCAGGCCCGGCGCGGGGGGACGGGAAGCCGGCGCCATCCCGCCCAGACCGGCCGAGTCGAACCGCCGGCCGCTGAACGGCAGCTGCATGACGGCGGCGGGGCCTTCGACGGGCCGATCGAGCGCGCCGGACAGCGGCCCCGGCTGTGACGCCTGCCACGTCGTCGACGACACCATGTCGTTGCTTCGCGAGGAAACGCGGCGGCGCGGGTTCCCCACGCCCGACGGCGTGCACATGGGCCCGTGCGAGGTGTACCGCCGCCACTCGCACACCATCGGACCCGATGGTTCGCTCTTCGCATGCCCGGGCTTCACCGGGGAGTACGCGTTGTCGGTCGGGCACATCGACGGCGGGCAGAACGCGGAACAGGCCGCAACCGCCCGCCGCTTCGACCGCCTGGCGCCGTGGCGCCAGTGCGGCGACTGTCCGTTCATCCCGGTGTGCGGCGGCGGCTGTGCCGTAGCGGCGCACGCCGAGCTTGGCGACATGAACGCGCCGTCATGTCACAGGCGGAGCTTCGAGTCGGCGCTTGCGTCGCTGGCGGAAGAGACCGCCCGCGATTCCGCAGGAGGGGTACAATGAAGGTCAAGGTTCTCAAGAGCGCCCAGAAGGCCCCGTCGCGGGAAATGTGCCCGTGGATGATTTGCGTGCCGCCAGAGAGCGGCAAGTAAGGAACTCCCGGACAACCTGGGGACAGGCAGACAGCCGCCTCGCCCACGCGGCGCCGTCACGCCGTCGCGCCCTCGGGCGCGGGCGTGCACCGGCGTGCGCCTTGGGCATCGCCGGGGCGCTGTCTGCCGCGTTCTGTACGGGCCCCGCCGCGCCGCCGCCCGCGCGCAGGCCGGTCACGCTCACGATCGGCGTGCCGCAGAGCCGCCAGATCGATCCCAGTCACGGCGCGCGGTTTCTCGCCGAGACCATCGCCTTCGAACGCCTCACGACGAACGACGCCGAGGGCCGCACGCAGCCGCGCCTCCTGGAACGCTGGACCGTCTCCGACGAGGGCCTCAGCTGGCGGCTGCTCGCCCGCTCGGGCGTCCGGTTCCAGGACGGCTCGCCTTTCACGTCCGCGGACATCACGCGGACCTTCGACGACGCGATGGCGAGCCCAGCCGCGCGCGCCACGTCGGTTTGCCTCCCGAACGTTCTGTCGGCCGTCGCTTCCGGCGATCGCGAGGTGCTGGTGCGCCTGGCTCGGCGGTGCTCGTACCTGCTGGACGATCTCGACCGCACGATCAGCCGCACGAGTGCCGACGGCAGGACCCGTGTGGGCACGGGGGCGTTCTCGATCGCCTCGTCGGCCGCGGACGAGATCCTGATGGAGGCGAACCGCCACCACTATCTCGGCGCGCCCGCCATCGATCGTGTGGCGGTGCGGTCGTTCGACACCCTGCGCACGGCCTGGGCGGAAATGATGCGCGGGCGCGTGGACTTCCTCTGGGAGGTCGGGCCCGACACTGCCGAGTTCCTGAGCGACCAGACCGCGGTGGAGGCGCGCTCGTTCCCGGGCTATTACGTGTACGCGGTGATGCTGAACTCGGCGCGGCCGGCATTCCGGGACGCGGCCACGAGGCGGGCGCTCAACCTCGCCATCGATCGCGCGGCGCTCGTCCAGCAGGGGTTGAAGGGGCGGGGCACGCCGGCGGACGGCCCGGTCTGGCCCAGGTACTGGGCGCGTGACCGCCGCGCCCCGGCGGTGCCATTCGACCCGGCGGCGGCGGCGGCGCTCCTGAGGACCGCCCGCGCCGGCGCGATGTCCTTCACGTGCCTGGTGCCCTCCAACTTCTCGATTCTGGAGCGCATGGCGCTGATCGTCCAGCAGCAGCTCGGCGACCTCGGCGTCCGCCTGCGGCTGGAATCGCTCCCTCCCGACGCGTTCAACAGGCGCATCGTCTCGGGCGATTTCGACGCCGTCATGCTCTCGGTGCTCGGCGGCCCGTCGGCGACGGTCTTCCACCGGTTCTGGCACTCGCCCTCCGGCAGCGCGCGGTGGAACTACTGGGGCTACCGCAACGCCAGCGTCGATGCCGCGCTCGACGCGGCCCTCGACTCATCCGGCGATCGCGAGTTCAGCGAGGCAATCGCGCGTTTCCAGGCGGCGGTGCGCGACGACCCACCGGCCATCTTCCTGGCCTGGAACGAGACCGTGCAGGCCGTCAGCCGCCGGTTCTCGCTGCCTCCGGGGAACGAGGGCCGCGACGCGATCTACGTGCTGAGCCGGTGGCAGCCTCGACGCCCCGGGGAGCGTGTTCCGTGAGCACGCTCCGCGTGCGCTTCGCGGCGATGCTGGCGACGGCCGCCGTCGTGCCGCTGCTGACCTACGGCGTGGTGTCGGTGTACTCCCTTCGCGAGGGCACGCGGCGCACGGTGACCGACGGCAACCTCAACGTGGCGCGGCAGGTCGGCGAGCAGGTCCGCCGGTACATCTCGACCAACCTCCAGGTCCTCGATGCGCTCGCCGGCGATCTCGAGGGCGCGGGCCTGAGCGCCGACCAGCAGGATCGCATCCTCAAGCGCCACGTGCTGCGGTTCCCGGAGTTCCGCGAGATCACCGCGTTCGACGCCACAGGGACCCCGACCGCCACGAGCCGGATCGGCGCGCCGGGTGTGACGATCCCGGGTCCGGACGCCACGACGATCCGCGGCATCCGCATGTCCCCGGTGTTCGTCGACAACGATCTCCTGCCGACCATGCTCGTCGCGGCGCCGCTCGGCCGCGGCGAGGGGCACGCCGGCTGGCTTGTCGGCGAGTTCAGCATCGAGGAACTCTGGCGGCTGACGGACCGCATTCGCATCGGGCCGTCCGGATACGCGA
Source organism: uncultured Acidobacteriota bacterium (assembly GCA_963809475.1). Taxonomy (GTDB): domain Bacteria; phylum Acidobacteriota; class Vicinamibacteria; order Vicinamibacterales; family JAKQTR01; genus JAKQTR01. The sequence continues at coordinate 302,201 of CAWEJS010000001.1, read as the reverse complement.
TGATCGTGGGCCCGAGCGGCAACCTCCTGGCCCACGGGAACCCGGACGAACGCTCGGGGGTGGCGCGCGGGGCCAGCCTCGCCGCGGACCCGGTGGTGGCCGCGTTGCGAAAGGCCACGCCCGGGACGCCGGTCGTCGGGGAGCGGCCCGGCACGGCGGGGGAACGCATGCTGGCCGTCGGCGTGGGGATTCCAGAACTGGACTGGATGGTGATCGTCGAGCAGCCGGCGCGCGAGGCGTTCGCCGCCACGCGCCGCCACGAGCGCGCCCTCGTCGTGGCGATCAGCCTCGCGCTCCTCGTCATGCTGCTCGCCGGGCTCGTCTGGGGCCGCTCGATCATCGCCCCCATCACGGAGCTCATCCGCGGGACCGAGGCCATCGCCGACGGGCGCCTCGGCGAGCGCGTCCGCATCACGTCGAAGACCGAACTGGGCCGCCTCGGGGACGCGTTCAACCGGATGGCCGGCCGCCTGGGCGATCTTCAGGAGGACGTGAGGAAGCAGGAACGGCACGCGATGTTCGGCCGCGTCGCCGCCGGCCTGGTGCACGACCTGTCGCACCCGTTCAAGAACATCCAGAACAACTGCCGGCTCGTCGTGAAGATGCACGACGACCCGGAGTACCTGGACCTCTTCCGGCGGACCATCGACCGGGAGTGCAACCAGGTGAAGCGCGTCTTCGAGGACTTGCGCAACATCGCGCAGCCGATGCCGATGGAGCGGTTTCCGCTCGACCTCAACAAGCTCGCGGGGGACGTGGCGGAGTCGATGCGGGCCAACGCGGAGACGGCCGGCCTGTCGATCGCCCTCGCCCTCGCGCCCGGGGCGCTCACCGTCGAAGGCGACGTCTTTGCCCTGAGCCGCGTCTGCCGCAACCTGGTGCTGAACGCCATCGAGGCCACGCCCCCGCGCGGCCTCATCACGATCGGCACGGCAGCCGAGGGACCGCGCGCGACGCTGCGCGTGTCGGACACCGGCTGCGGCATCGCCCCGGCGCGCCTCGACACGATGTTCGAGGACTTCAACACGACGAAGCGCCAGGGGCTCGGCCTCGGCCTGGCCATCGCGAGCAAGATTGTCGATCAGTGCGGCGGGACCATCACCGTGACGAGCGAGGTCGGCAAGGGGACGACCTTCGTTGTCTCGCTCGGTCGGATCACGCCGTCAGGGGCAGACGCCTCTGCCTGAGCAGGCTCGCGCGCGCTCCGGATGCGGTGTGCGGATACAAGGCGGCGCGCGGCGCGGCCGGCCGCCGGCCGGCCGCGTCCACTCGCCGGGGGATGAAGTCAGAGGGCCGGCCGCGAGGCCGGCCCTGCATCCTACTTGTGCGGCAGGACGGCGTCCTTCAGCTGCTTGACGACACGGGCCTTGACCACGGTCTTGGCCGGGATCTTGATGGGCTCGCCCGTCGCCGGGTTGCGCCCGGTCCGTGCTTTCCGCTTCTGCACGACCAGCTTGACCATGCCGGGCAGCACGAACTCGCCCGAACGCTTGAGTTCCTTCTCCGAGAGCATCGCCAGCTCGTCGAAGAACTCGCGCGCCGCTGCGCGCTTTACCTCGAAGCGATCCGCGAAGTGCGCGAACAGCTCCGACTTGCCCATTCTGCGGGCCTCTACCATCGTGTCTCTCCTCGAAACCACGCGCGTTCTTCGTCACCGCAAGCCGGCCGCGCGCGTAGGCGGCAGACCCCGGAATGAAAGCGGAAGTTGAACGATGCTAGCTCGCGACCACTCCACTGTCAATTGGTGGGCCCGGTCCCAACGGGCCGTTTTCCGCCACTAAATGGTAAGATCTGGCGCGATGTCAAGCACGAAGATCGAGACGTTCCCCAACCCCAGGCCGGGGCGGGATTACGAGATCGCCATCTCCGCTCCCGAGTTCACGTCCGTCTGCCCGGTGACCGGGCTGCCGGACTTCGGCGAGATCCGCATCACCTACGTCCCCGACGAGCGGTGCATCGAGCTGAAATCGCTGAAGTTGTACCTCGTCGAGTACCCGGAGCCGCGGGATCTTCTACGAGGCCGCCACGAACGAGATCCTCGACGACCTCGTGGCCGCCTGCCTGCCCAGGCGCATGACCGTCGTCGGCGATTTCACCGCCCGCGGAGGGATTCGCACGTCCGTGACCGCGTCGCACGCGAAACCATGACCGGCGAGGCGTTCCGCCTGCCCATCGACGGCACGCTGGACTTGCACGCGTTCCGGCCGGCCGACGTCCGCTCGGTCGTGGAGGAGTACGTCCGCGAAGCCCACGCGGCGGGCCTGCGTGAGATCCGGGTCGTCCACGGGCGCGGCACGGGCGTCCTGCGCGGCATCGTCCAGGCCGCGCTCGAGGCGCATCCGCTGGTCGAGGCGTTCGGTGACGACACGGACTCGCACCTCGGAGCGACGTGGGTGAGGCTGAGGGGCTAGGAAGGGACGATGTCACGACGCAACACGGCCTTCAGGATCACACTGCTTCTCGCCCTGCTGATTCTCCCGGGCCGCTCCTCCGCGCAGGAGATCCCGACGCCGGAAACGTTCTTCGGCTTCAGGATGGGCGCCGACGGACGGCTTGCCGACTGGCCGTCCATCCAGAAGTACTTCGAGACGGTGGCGGCCGCCTCGCCGCGCGTCGAACTGGTGGATGTCGGGCCGACGACCGAAGGCCGCCGCATCATCGCCGCCATCATCAGCTCGGTCGAGAACATCAAGAACCTGTCCAACCTCCAGATCGACAACCGCCTGCTCGCCGATCCGCGGCGCCTGGCGAACGATCGCGAGGTGCAGGCCATCACGTCCGGCGCCAGGGCCGTGGTCGCCATCGGCTGCAGCATCCACGCGAGCGAGATCGGCGCCACCCAGTCCGCGAACGAGCTCCTCTTCGACCTGGCGACGGCGAACGACGAGCGCACGGTCGCGATGCTCGACGACCTCATCGTCGTCCTGTTGCCGTCGCTCAACCCGGACGGACACACGCTGGTCGTCGACTGGCAGCGGAAGATGCAGGGCACGCCGTTCGAGGACGCGGAGATGCCGTGGTCGTACCACAAGTACGTCGGCCACGACATCAACCGCGACGCGTTCATGCTGAACATGGCCGAGAGCCGGACCCTCGCGCGGTTCTTCTCGCGCGAGTGGCACCCGCAGGTGTTCCTGACGATGCACCAGATGGGAACCTCCGGGCCGCGTTTCTTCGTGCCGCCCAATTACGATCCCATCGATCCGAACCAGGACCCGCTCATCTGGCGCGAGGCCGCCCTCCTCGGCAGCGCCATGGCGATGGAGCTCGAGAACCAGAACAAGGCGGGCGTCGTCTCGAACGCGATGTTCGACTACTACTGGCCCGGGTACGAGGACTCGGCGCCCCTCGGGCGGAACACGGTGTGCTTGCTCGCCGAGGCGGCGTCGGCGAAGCTCGCGAACCCCATCGAGGTGGCGGCGAAAGACCTGCGCGGCGGCCAGCGCGGGCTCGCCGAGTACGCGCCGCAGATCAACTTCCCGAACCCCTGGCCCGGCGGCACGTGGCGCTTGCGCGACATCGTCGACTACAACCTCGCGGCCGCGCGGGGGCTCCTGTCCGCCGCGTCGCGGTACCGGAGCGAGCTGCTCTCGAACTTTCATGCGATGGGCAGGCGGTCCATCGCGCGGGGCGCGGCGGAGCCGCCGTACGCGTTCGCCATCCCGCCCGATCAGCACGATCCCGCCGCCGCGAACAAGCTGGTCAACCTCCTCGTTGACGGCGGCGTGGAGGTGCAGCAGGCGTCCGAGGCGTTCAAGATCGGCGATACCGTGTACCCCGTCGGGACGGCGTTCGTCCTGATGTCGCAGCCGTTCCGGGCCTACGCGAAGAGCCTGCTCGAGACGCAGACGTATCCTGCGCGAAGACGGGCCGGCGGGACGGCGCCGGAGCGGCCCTACGACGTCGCCGGCTGGACGCTGCCCCTGCAGATGGGCGTCCGCGTCGATCGGATCGACACCGCCTTCGAGGCGCCGCTGCTCTCGCGCGTCGACCGGGCGGTCGCGCCGCTCGCGTGGCCGATCGGCTATCCGCGCCCCGACTATTATCTCGTCGATGCGCGCGGCACGGCGGGCGCGGTCGCGGCGAACCGGCTCCTGGCCGCGGGCCTGCGCGTGGAGTGGTCGAGCGGCACCGTGACGCAGGACGGCTTCACGTACGCGCCCGGCACGCTGGTTGTGCGCCCGGTCTCCGATGCGCGGGCGCCCGTGGAGCGCCTGACCCGCGAGATGGGCCTCCGCGTGTTCGGGGCCCGGGGCAGGCCCCCGGCGTCCACGCCCGTCTATCCCGCGCGGGTTGGACTCTACAGGCCCTGGAACGACGCGATCGACGAGGGGTGGACGCGGTGGCTGTTCGAGCAGTACGAGTTCCCGTTCAAGACGATTCGCGACGCGGAGGCGCGAGCGGGCCGCTTGCGCGCCGCCTTCGACGTGATCGTCCTGCCGGGGATCGCCGCGCCGCGGCTCATCAACGGCAACCGGAAAGGCTCGCTGCCCGATGAGTACGTCGGCGGCCTCGGTGAGGCGGGCGTGGCGGCCCTCAAGGCATTCGTCGAGGACGGCGGCACGCTGGTGTGCCTCGGCGCCTCGGCCCAACTGGCGATCGACGCCCTCGCGCTGCCGGTGAAGGACGTGACGCGCGGCCTCCCGGCCGATCAGTTCTTCTGCCCGGGCTCGCTCATCAGGCTCGATGTCGACGCCGCGCAGCCCCTGGGTTTCGGCATGCTCGAGAAGAACGCGGCGTTTTTCTCGTTCAGTTCGGCCTATGACGTCTCGGCGGCGCCGGGGGCGCGTGTCGTGGCCCGCTACGGGGAAAAGGACATCCTGTTGAGCGGCTGGCTGGAGGGGGAACAGGCGATCGCGGGCCGGCCGGCTGTTGTCGAAGCGAGGGCCGGAGCCGGACGCGCCGTGCTCATTGGCTTCCGCGCGCAGCACCGGGCCCAGTCGCTCGCCACCTTCAGGCTGCTGTTCAACGCGATCCTGACTGGGGGCAGAGAACCGCAACGGTGACCCCCGAGGGCTGGCAACCGACAGCGGGTGGCCGCGGCGCTTTCCATCTGCCCGCAGGCAGCACAAACGAAGCTCAGCCGAGGACAGATGGAAACGGCGCGGACAGGACCCGGCACGGCGGCCAGCCGCGCACGACCACCGGCATCATCGGTGTCAGTTCGCTAACCTTCCCCCGCCTTCATCGTCTAATCCACTGAATGGATGCCAGCGACCTGGCAGTAATCGTCCGGGTCCGCGCCGGAGACCGTGACGCGTTCAGGATTCTGGTCGAACGCCACAGCCGGAGTGTCTTCCGGCTCGCCTACCGCCTGACCGGGCACGAGCAGGACGCCGAGGACATCGTTCAGGAGACGTTCTTGAAGGCTTTCCGGCAGATCGGCCGCTTCGAGTCGCGTTCAACGTTTGCGACGTGGCTGTATCGCATCACCGTCAACTGCGCGCACGACCTGTTGCGGCAGCGTCCCAGGGCCGGCAGCCGGCCGTCGCTGGACGATCCCGAGGGCTGCGTCACCGCGGAGTTGGCCGACGCCTCGGCGGCGGCCGATCCGTTGCGAGAGCTGTCGAGCCGGCGCATCGACGAGCGCGTCAGGGCCGCGATGAGCGGCCTGAGCGACCAGGAGCGGTCGGCGTTCGTGATGCGCCACTACGAGGGCCTCTCGATCGAGGAGATCGGCCGCGTCCTCGGCTTGAAGACGAGCGCCGCCAAGCACAGTGTGTTCCGCGCGGTGCAGAAACTCCGGCGCGCGCTCGAGCCGCTTGCGGAGCTGTCGCGATGACGCACCTGTCGGACGACGAACTGGTTGGGTTCTTCTATCGCGAAGGGGACGGCCTCCGCGCGGCAGGGACGCACCTGGCCTCGTGCGGCGACTGCCGCGAGCGGTTCGAGCGGCTGTCCGCGGCGCTCCGGGAACTCGATGCCGCCGCGGTCCCGGAGAGGGACGAGTCCTACGGCGCGCGGGTCTGGGCGCGGCTGCAGCCTCGTCTGGAGGCGGAACGGAGCCGGTCCGGCTGGTGGCATCCGCTCTCCGCGGCCCTCACGTGGCCGCGCCTCGCGGCGGGCGGCGCGCTCGCCGCTCTCGTTGCAGCCGCGTTCGTCGCTGGCAGGTCGTCGGTTTCGCCGACACCGCGGGCCGCGTCCGGGCAGGCCGCGGCGGCGTCCGAGGCCGCTCCCGAGCGCGCGATGCTCGCGGCGGTCGGCAGCCACCTCGAGCGGTCGCGCGTCGTGTTGACCGAGATCGCGCAGCGCAACGGCGGCGGGGCGGCTGACATCTCGCCGGAACGCGCGACGGCCGCCGACCTCGTCGTAAACAACCGCCTCTACCGCCAGGCCGCGGTGCGAAACGGAGACGCGGCGGTCGCCTCGGTGCTCGAGGATCTCGAGCGCGTGCTGGTGGAGATTGCCAGCAGCCCGAGTCCGGCGTCGCACGACGATCTCGCGCGCTGGCGCGATCAGATTGACACCAAGGGACTCCTGTTCAAAATCGCTGTGATGAGTGCGCGCGTGCGCGAGCGCCAGCAGGACGCCGCCGCACCGGGCGCCGCGTCGAACACCTCAACCTGATGGGAACTGTCATGAAGACCATTGATCTCCTCGCATGCACGCTGGCCGCGTCCGCCCTCGTCGGGTCCGCCGCTCGTGCACAGAGCGCGTCGACGCCTCCGACGACCGCCACGGCGGCGACCGCGGCCTCGCCGGCGCAGTCCGCATCCGCGCAATCCGCCGAGCAGCGCGAGCAGGCGCGACTCGAGGCTGAAGCTGCGAAGAAGGCCGTCGCCGCCCGGCAGGCCACGATCGACCAGGCACAGAAGGACCTGGCTCGCGCGCGCGAGAAGGCGGAGCAGGCGCGGCAGCAGGTCAGGCACACGGCCTCGATAGATGCGGCCGCCGAGATCGCGCAGGTGCAGAAGGCGCTGCGTGAGGCGCAGCGCCAGCTGGAACTGTACGCCCAAGGCACCGCAGCCCTCGACACGGCCCGCTACGAAAAGGCCCTGCAGGCGTTTGCCGAGGCCGCTGCGCTCAAGGGCTCGAAGGCCGACAGCGCCCTGTACTGGAAGGCGTTCTCGGAATACAAGGTGCAGGCGCTGCAGGCCGCGATGGAGTCGCTCAAGGAGATCCAGAAGGACTTCCCCGACAGCCGCTGGCTGGAGCATGCCCGCGCCCTGGAGTTCGAGGTGCGGCACGCGTCGGGCGAGCCCGCATCGCCCTCCGCCACTCCCGACGAGGAACTGAAGCTGCTGGCGCTGAACAGCCTGCTCCACAACCACTCGGAGGAGGCGCTGCCGATGCTCGAGGCGATGATCAACGGCCAGCAGCCGGTGCGCCTGAAGAAGCGGGCGCTGTTCGTGCTGAGCCAGAGCACGTCGCCCCGGGCGCGCGAGATCCTCATGACCGTGGCCAGGAACTCGTCCGACCAGGACCTGCAGATCGAGGCCGTTCGCTACCTCCAGTTGTCCGGCAGTACCGGAGATCGGCAGCTCCTCCGCGATCTCTACGCCGCGTCAAAGGACCGGGACGTGAAGGGGCGGCTCGTCGACACGCTGTTCGGGCAGGGCGACGCACGGGCGCTGGTCGAGCTGGCGCGCGCGGAAACCGACCCGGCGATGCGCAAGCGGATCGTCGAGCGCCTCAGCATGATGCGCTCGAAGGACGCGTCCGACTACATGCTGGAGATCATCAGGAAGTAGCGCCTACTTCCTCACCCACCTCCCCATCCACTCGAGGAAGGTGCGGTACCAGAGGGCCGCGTTCTGCGGCTTGGTGATCCAGTGCCCCTCGTCCGGGAACACGAGCAGGCGTGAGGGCACGCCCTGGCGTTGCAGCGTGGTGAAGAGCTGCAGCCCCTCGCCCACGGGGACGCGGTAGTCGATCTCGCCGTGCGTCACGAGGGTCGGCGTCTTGAAGTGCTTCGCGTAGGTGTGCGGCGACCACTTCGCGTAGCCCTCGGGATTCGACCACGGCGTGCCGCCGAGGTCCCATTCCGGGAACCACAGTTCCTCCGTCACGCCATACATGCTGGTGAGGTTGAAGACGCCCGCGTGCGTCACGATGGCCTTGAAGCGGTCCGTGTGGCCGAGGAACCAGTTCATCATGTAGCCGCCGTAGGACGCGCCGGCGGTGACCTTCCGCGCGGCGTCCACGTACGGCAGCTTCTCCGCGAAGTCCACGCCCTTCATCAGATCGTCGAAAGGCTTGCCGCCCCAGTCGTTGCTGATTTCGTCCGTGAACCGCTGGCCGAACCCGGTCGACCCGCGCGGGTTGGGCATGAACACCACGTAGCCCGCCGAGGCGAAGACCTGCGCGTTCCAGCGGTACGTCCACGCGTCGTTCCACGCGCCCTGCGGCCCGCCGTGCACGAGGTAGAGGAGCGGGTACTTCACGCCGGGTGTGAAGCTGTTGGGCTTGACGACCCACGCCTGAACCGGCGTGCCGCCCGCACCGGCGAACATCACGCTCTCCGCGGGTTTGAGGGAGAACGTCGCCAGGAACGCCGCGTTGATCGCCGTGACTGGCGCGATGCCCGTGCCGTCCGACGCGGCCCTGTAGATCTCGGCCGGGGCGGTGAGCGAGGCGCGCGAGAAGACGATCGACCTCCCGTCCGGCGCGAACTGGATCTCGCCGTTCGATCCGTCCTTCAAGATCAGCCGCGGCGGGCCGCCGGCGAGATCGAACCGGTACGCGCGCCCCTGCCCATCTTCCTCGGTAGTGACGTACACCGCCGCCGAGTCCGGCGTGAAGGTCCACGAGTCCACGGCGCGGTCCCACTCCGGGGCGAGCACCCTGCGGACGCCGGACTTCCGGTCGAGCAGGTTGAGCGTCCAGCGGTCGGCCTCGAAGCCGGCGCGCGCCTGCGATCGCCATGAGAGCAGTGCGCCGTTCGGCGAGTACTGCGGGCCGCCGTCGGCGCCGGGGCCGGTCGTCATCTGCTTCGGCTGTGCCCCCGGCACCGTCAGGTCGAGAGTGAAGATGTCGCTGTTCGTGCTGATGGCTTCGACCGCGTCCGTCTTCTTCGCGAAGGCGATCTCCTTCGAGTCCGGCGAGAACGCGTAGTCCTCGGGGCCACCGAGCGAGAAGGGCGGCACGTCGGCGGCGCCGGGCGTCAGGTCTCGCGGGGCGGCGGACCCGTCGGCGGGCACGAGGAACAGGTGGCTGACCACGCCGTCCTTCCACGCGGTCCAGTGGCGGTACATGAGGCCGTCGGCGAGATGCGCCTTCACCTTGGAGGACGCGCGCGCGTTCAGTTCCCGCTCGTTGCACGCCGCGTCCGCGCACGCAGGGAAGACGTCCGACACGAAGGCCAGCCACTTCCCGTCCGGCGACCACGTGACACCCGATGCCCCGGTGGCGATCGAGGTCAGCTTGCGCGCTTCCCCGCCGGCTGCGGGGATCACCCAGATCTGCGGTCCCCCGTCGCGCGTGGACACGAACGCCAGCTGGCTGCCGTCGGAAGACCAGCGCGGCCGGTCCTCCGACTTCTCCGTGCCGACCAGCTTCACCGCCGGGCCGCCGGCGGCCGGGACCACCCAGATGTCGTTGTTGCGGGTGTTCTGTTCCAGGTTGACGTCGGTGAGGACGAACGCAATGCGCGAGCCGTCCGGCGACAGTTGCGGATCCGACAGGCGCTTCAGCTTCAGCATCTCCTCGACGGTGAACGCGGGCGGGCCCTGCGCCCGGACCGCCTGCGCGGCCGAAGCTGCGAGGACAAGTAAGAGGAGCGTCTTCAGGCAGCGGCGTGTCATGGCTTATCTCCCGAGCCCCGAGTCCCGAGTCCCGAGAATAGCACGCTCCTTGCGTAGAGATTCCAGGGGCGCGCGCACACCCGCGAGTACGCAGGCATTCCGCGGCGGGGCGCCCGAAGGGATGGCAGTTTCTGCCATCCGTCACCCAGCGCGAGGTGGCAGTCCGTGCACCCTGCTCTTTCGCCCGGCGACCTGCTGGAGGTGCGCGGGCGCGCGTGGATCCTGCAGTCGATCACGGCGCACACGGACTGCCACGAGCTGGAACTCGAGCCGGCAGACTGGGACGGCCGGCGTGGCAACGTGCCCGGCCCACGACTGGTCCTGCTGACGCCGTTCGACAGGCCTGCGAAGCTGACCCCGCCTGACTCCGTGCGGGCCGTCTCGCGCCGCGCGTGGGTCGCGGCGCTGCGCGGAGCCATCCTCCGCCAGCGCGAGCCTCTCGGCCTGGTCTCGCCCGTCCACGCTGCCATCGACCTGCTGCCCCATCAACTCGAACCTGCCATGGCCGTCGTGCATCGCGGGGCCACGAGGCTGCTCCTGGCAGACGAGGTCGGCCTCGGCAAGACCATCGAGGCGGGCCTCGTGCTCGCGGAGCTTCACGCGCGCGGCGACCTGGTGCGCGGCCTCGTCCTGGCGCCGCCCGGACTGCGCGATCAGTGGGTGGCGGAGCTCGGCGGGCGGTTCGCGCTGGAAGCGACGGTGGCAGACGCCGCGTGGCTCCGGACGTGCCGGGCCACGCTGCCGGCACGCATCAACCCGTGGTCCGTGCCCGGAATCTTCGTCGCGTCCTTCGATTTCGTCAAACGTCCGGAGGTGTTCCGCAGCCTCGAGCACATCCGATGGGACGCCGTCGTCGAGGACGAGGCGCATCTGGCGGCGGGCGACAGCGAGCGGCGGGCGGCCGCCGATGCCATCGCATCGCGCGCGCGCGTCGTGCTCCTCCTGACCGCGACGCCCCACAGCGGCGATCCGCGCAGCTTCGACGCGCTCTGCCGGATCGGGTCCCTGGGGCCGGACGACCGGATCATGATCTTCAGGCGTGATCGCGCGCAGGCGGGCCTCGCGCGCAAGCGGCGCGTCTCACTGCTCCGCGTCCAGGGAGCCCCGGCCGAACTGCGGGCGCGGCGGCGACTCGACGACTACGTCCGGAGGGTCTGGACCGGGAAGGCCGGCCCCGGCCGGCGCGACGCACGGCTCGCGATGACGGTGCTCCTCAAACGCTCGTTCTCGGGCATGGCGCCGCTCCGCCGATCCCTCGAGGCCCGCCTCGCCAGGCTCGACGGAGCCGAGCCGCCGGCGGCCGCCCAACTGCCGCTTGCCTGGGACGACGATCTCGAAACGGCCGACGAAGCACCCGCGGACGTGCTCGGCGCGCCAGGGCTGACCGACCCGACGGAAGAGCGGGCCGTCGTGACTGCGCTCGCGGAGCTCGCGGGCGCCGCCGAGGCCCGGGACTCGAAGCGGCAGGTATTGCTCAGACTGCTTCGCCGGATCCGGGAGCCGGCGATCGTGTTCACCGAGTATCGCGACACGCTGTCGGCGTTGCAGCAGGCCCTCGGAGACGAGGCGGGCGTCCTTCACGGCGGTCTCGATCGCGCCGAACGCGCTGCCGTGCTCTGTCGCTTCACGAGCGGCGCCCATCGCGTGCTCCTCGCGACGGACGCCGCCGGAGAAGGCCTCAACCTGCAGCATCCCTGCCGGCTCGTGGTGAACCTCGAGCTGCCCTGGAACCCCATGCGCCTCGAGCAGCGCATCGGCCGCGTGGACCGGATCGGGCAGACGCGCGAGGTGCACGCCATCAACCTCGTCGCCGCCGCGACCGCCGAGTCGGACGTGCTCGCTCGCCTCGTGCAGCGCCTCGACCGGGCCGGGGCGGCCATCGGTCCCATGAACGACGTGCTCGGCGGAAGGGACGAGGAGGTAGTGTCGTGCCAGCTTGGCATCTCACCTCTGGCAACGTTCAACAACTCCCCGCCGGGTCGGGCGGCGCGGAACCCGGCCACGGTCTCAGTGGCGTCCTGCGACATGGCGGAGGACGCGGCGGCGCTCACGGAGCATCTCCGCCTGCTCCGGCGCCTCGCTCACGCGTCGCTGCAGGCCGGCCGGCGCCGGCTGCGCGACCCCGGGCGCCGTGCCCGCGCCGGCGTTCTCGCGACTGCGGTGCGTCGAACCAGGTTGCCGGCCGCCCTCCGTCGGACCGGCATCCTCGCGATCGTTCGTGTGCGGCACGCCGGGCCGGGCCACCGCAGCGGCTCGCACGAACTGGTGCCTGTGTACGTCGAGTGCCCCTGCCCTCGCATCGTTCGCGCCAGCGAGGCCCGCAACCTGGCGAAGGCCTTCATCACGGAGCAGGCAGCGGCGCTCGCTGGCGTGATCCGGTCCCGGCAGCCGCCGCCTCCGCCGGTCGTTCGGCCGCACTTCGATCGCGACGCGCGTCTCGACAATCGCGCGCGCGATCGGCGGACGGTCCAGCGCGGCTTGTTCGACGCGCGAGCCGAGCGCGAAGCCGACGCCCGGGTAGCCGGGCGTGAAGCCGCCGCGGACGCGGCGCGTGATTCGGGCGGCGCAAAGACGCGGCCCGGCGCGGTGATGCCCCACGCAAACGACCCCGTCATCGAGATGCTCCTGTTCATCACCTCGTGACTCGCGAGGCCCACGGCCGTGATTGAAGGCGTAACCGGCCCGCTCGTGTCTCACCACTACGCCGAACAGGTGCTCCCGACGGCGTTTGCCGGCCGCCTGGGCGAGGCCTCTCGGGAGCGCGCGCGACGGGCCCTTCGCGCGTGGTGGAGGCGCGACGGGCTGGCACTCGGCCCGTCCTCGCCGCTTTGCGCGATCTTCGACCGCGGAGCCGCGCCCGTGGCGGCCCTGCTCGGCTTCTCGGCGCGACAGCCTCGCCTCGAGGCTCCGGGCCAGGCGCTCGCCGCCGATGCCGTGTCCCGCGCCCTCACGATTCCGCTTCTCGTCGCTCCGTGGGGCGCGCCTCTGGACGCGTTCTGGAACGCCATCGCCCGCGAGGGCCTGCGCGACGGCGGCAACTGGGTGCTGTGTTTCAACGGCCGCTCGCTCCGTCTGTGCGACCTCAGGCGGACGCACTCCAGGGGCTACCTGGAGTTCGATCTCGAGCGCGTGCCCGATCATCCGGCCGCCTGCGCCGTCTTCTGGGGCGTCCTGCGGGCCGAGGCGCTGTCGTCGGCGACGGCCCGGATCGTGGAGGAGTCGGAGCGCCATGGTGTCGCCGTGGCGGCCTCGCTCAGGGACGGCGTCCGCGAGGCCCTGCTCCTCCTGCTGCAGGGCCTGGCTTCGTCCGGGCGGCACGGCCGTTCGCGCGCGCACCTCGATGCCGATCGGCTGGCCTGGACGCTCGACCAGGCCTTCACCGTGGTCTACAGGATCCTGTTCCTGCTCTTCGCGGAATCGCGCTTCCTCGTGCCGGTCTGGCATCCCGTCTACCGGCGCAGTTACACGATCGACGCGCTGCGGACGATGGCCGAGCGTCCCGGGTCGCAGAAGGGGCTCTGGGAGGGCCTGCAGGCGCTGTCGCGGCTGGCCCACGCCGGCTGCCGCGCACGTTCCCTCACCGTGGCGCCGTTCAACGGGAGGCTCTTCGCCCCGGCGCGCGCGCCGCTGGCGGAAACGGGCCGGCTGGACGACGGGCTCGTGGCCCGCGCCCTGATGGCGTTGACGACGCTCGCCGTTGCCGGCCGGCGCGAGAGAGTGTCGTTCTGCGACCTCGGCGTCGAGCAGCTCGGTGCGGTCTACGAGAGCGTCCTCGACTACGAGCCCGCGGTCGAGACGCACCCCCGGACCGCCGGGGCCGGCATCACCCTCGTCGCCAAGGGCAGCGCGCGCAAGTCGAGCGGCACGTTCTACACGCCTCGGTCGATCACCGGCTACCTCGTGCGCCACACGCTCGGCCCGCTCGTGGACGGCGCGGGCCCTGACGAGATCCTCCGGCTGCGCGTGCTCGATCCGGCGATGGGCAGCGGCGCGCTGCTCGTCGCCTCGTGCCGGTTCCTCGCCGAGGCGTACGAGTCGGCCCTGGTCCGGGAGCGCGGGCGCTTCGCGTCGGACGTCACCGATGGGGATCGGGCCGGCTTCCGCCGACTCGTCGCGCAGCGCTGCCTCTACGGCGTGGATCTCAACCCGATGGCGGTCCAGGTGGCGCGCCTTTCGATGTGGTTGACGACGCTGGCGCAGGGGCGGCCCTTGTCGTTCCTCGATCACCATCTCGTCGTTGGCGACAGCCTTGTGGGCGCGACGGCCGAAGACCTGGCGCGCCAGCCGCCGGGAGGCCGTCCCGGAAGGAGGCCCGCCGCGTTCTGCCCGCTCTTCGATCTCGACGAAACCGCCGCCGCGCTGCGCCTCGTCGTGCCCGTTCGGGACCAGCTTGCCCTCACCCCGGACGACACGGCTGATGCGGTGCGCATGAAGGAGCGGATGCTCGCGCGGATCCGCGGAGACCAGACGCCGTTCACGGCGCTGCGCCGGGTCGCCGATCTGTGGTGCGCGTGCTGGTTCTGGACGAGCACCGAATTGAGTCAGCCGGGGCCGGCCGAGTACGAGGACCTCGCGCGCTTCATCCGGACCGGGACGTCGAGCCTGCCGGCGCGAATCGCCCAACCGAAGTTGGACGAGGCGCAGCGCCTGGCGGGGCGGCATCGATTCCTCCACTGGACGTTGGATTTCCCGGAGGCGTTCTTCGATCGGGCCGGCATGCCGCTCGCCGCGCCGGGATTCGACGCGGTGCTCGGCAATCCGCCATGGGAGATGATCCGCGGCGACACGGGCATCGACGAGGCCCGCGCGGACCGCAGGGTCTCGACGGGACACCTCAGCCAGTTCGCGCGCCGGTCGGGCGTCTACACCGCGTGCGCCGACGGCCACGCCAACGAATACCAGTTGTTCGTCGAGCGGTCCATCCGGCTGCTCAGGCCCGGGGGGCGGCTCGGCTTGGTGCTGCCGTGGGGGCTCGCGTCGGATCACGGCAGTGCGCCGCTCCGGCGCCTGCTCTTCGAGCGTTGCTCCACCGACACCATCGTCGGGTTCGAGAACGGCGGCGGGATCTTTCCGATTCACCGCGGCGTGAGGTTCCTGCTGCTGTCGAGCTCCCCGGGCAGGCCGACGCGGCAGACCCGGTGCCGGCTTGGCGAGCGCGATCCCGTCGTCCTCGATGGCCTTGACGCCGATGCGCGCGCCGATGGCGGCGACACGCGGTCGATCGCGGTGACGCCGGCCTTGCTGCGGCGCCTGTCAGGGCCGGGGCTGGCGATCCCGTACCTGCGGAGCCGCGCGGACCTGCGGCTCGTCGAGCGCCTCGTGGCGAACGTGCCGGCGCTCGGGGACGGGCGCGGCTGGGGCGCCCGCTTCGGGCGCGAGCTGAACCGGAGCGACGACCGGTCCTTGTTCTCGGCGGACGCAGCGCCGGATCCGGACGGCATGCCCGTCGTGGAGGGCAAACACGTCGATCCGTTCGACGTGCGCCTGGAGGACTGCGAGTTGCGGGTCCGGGCCGGCGTGGCGCTGCCCGGTGACGAGCTGCGGCGGGCCGTGAGCCGGCATCGTCTGGCCTATCGGGACGTGGCGTCCGCGACGAACCGGCTCACGCTCATCGCGGCCCTCATCCCCCCAGGCGCGGTGACCGTGCACACGCTGTTCTGTCTCAAGACGGCAGCGACGCTGGACCAGGCGGTGTGCCTGTGCTGCCTGTTGAACAGCTTCGTGGCGAACTACCTCGTGCGGCTGTGGGTGACGACCCACCTCGGCACGACGACGGTCGAGCGGCTGCCCGTGCCCCGTCCGCGCGAGCCGTCGCGGGCCGCGACCCGCATGCGGCAGTTGGGCCACGAGTTGCTGCAATCCCGCGGCCGGGACGGTGCGGCGTGGGCGGAGGTACAGGCGTTGGCTGCGCTGCTGTACGGCCTGTCGGCCGAGGAGTTCCAGCTCGTGCTCGAGTCGTTTCCGCTCGTCGAAAGCCCGCTGAAGGAGGCCGCGTCGGATCATCACCGCCTGTTGGCGGAGCGCGCCGGACCGGTATAGACTCACCAGTGCGGTTTCATCCCATAGGAGACAGCCATGAAGGGCAACAAGAAGGTCATAGACATCCTCAACAGCCGCCTGGCCGAGGAACTCACCGCCATCAGTCAGTACATGGTCCACAGCGAGATGTGCGCCAACTGGGGCTACCAGAAACTCCACGAGGCGATCGAGAAGCAGGCTATCGATGAGATGAAGCACGCGGAGATGCACATCGGCCGCATCCTGTTCCTCGAGGGCACGCCGACCGTGTCGAAGCTCAACAAGATAACGATCGGCAAGACCGTCGAGGAGATCGTGACCGCCGACGAGAGCGCCGAGCTCGATGCCGTCAAGGCCTACAACGCGTCCATTGCCGCGGCCGTGGAAGCCGGCGACAACGCGACGGCCGAGATGCTGAAGAAGATCCTGCAGGACGAGGAGCGCCACGTGGACTGGGGCGAAACCCAGCAGGGGCTCATCAAGCAGATGGGCCTGCAGGTCTACCTGAGCAACCAGGTGTAGCCGATTACCGACCCCACGGCTTCAAGACCGCGTACAACGTCGCCATGATCGGCGTGGGGACGCCCGCCGCGATTCCACGCCGCACGACCGATCCCGCCAGCGATTCGACCTCGGTGCGCTTGCCCGACTGCAGATCGATCAAGAGCGACGAGCGCGTGGTGGGCGGCAGCACCTCCACGTACTGCCGCACGTGCTCCTTCAAGCTCGCCGGTTCGCGCACCGCCACGCCTTCCGCCCGCGCCACCGCCTCCACTTCCGCCACTGCGGCCATGAACTGATCGCGGATCACAGCGTCCGACCAGAGCGGGCCGATGGGCAGGCGCGCCGCGCCGGTGAACGCGGCGAACGGCGCGAGGTAGATGAACTTCTCCCACAACGGCACGCGGGCGTCGGCCACCGGTTCGGCCTGGATGTTCGCGGCGGACAGCAGGCCGGCGATCTCCTTCACGCGCTCGGATACCCGCGTCCGATCGCCGAAGGCCTCCCCGAACACGATCCGCCGGTGCGTGCCCGTCTGCTCGATGAGGCCGGGCAGCGTCAGCGCCGCCGCGATGTACGTCGGCCCGCCGACAACCCGCTCCGGGCCGACGACGGCCGCCACCTCATCGACGCTGTCCACGCCATTCTGAAGCGTGATGACGACGCTCGAAGGCCCGACGAGCGCGGGGAGCATCGGCAACGCCGTCGCGTTGTCGTAGGTCTTCACCGCCAGCAGCACGACGTCGACCGGTCCGATCCTCGCGGGATCGTCCTCGGCCTGCGCGCGCGCGGTGAAGTCACCGAGGGGGCTCCAGATCAGCAGGCCGCGCTCGCGGATGGCGCGCAGGTGGGCACCGCGCGCGACGAAGCTCACCGTCTGGCCGGCGAGCGCGAGCCTGGCGCCATAGTAGCCGCCGACCGCGCCAGACCCGAGGATGGCGAAATGCATGGCGGGACTCTCCTGCTCGTCAGGCCCGGTCGAGCGTGATGATCGGCCAGCTCCGTTCGACCGCGTGCGCGCGCAGACGATCGTCCGGGTGAACGGCCACGGGGCGTGTCACAAGGGACATGAGCGGGATGTCGTTGGCCGAGTCGCTGTAGAACCAGCTCTCTGCGTAGTCCGAGAGACGTTCGCCACGCGACGCCAGCCACTCCGTGAGGCGCACCACCTTGCCCTCCTGAAAGCAGACTGTTCCGACGGCGCGTCCGGTGAAGCGCCCGTCTTCCTGCTCGAGCGTCGTCGCAATCAGGTTCGGGATGCCCAGCGCCGCGGCGATGGGGCCCGTCACGAATCGGTTCGTGGCGGTGATCATGACCTGCACGGCGCCCCGGTGGCGCTCGACGAGCGCCCGCGCGCCAGGCCGGATGATCGGCAGGATCTTCGTCGTCATGAACTGCGCGTGCCAGGCGTCGAGTTGCGCCATCGGGTACTGCGAGAGCGGGCGGAGTTGGAAGTCGAGGTACTCCTGCACGTCGAGGGTGCCGGCCTTGTACTGCTCGGCAAACGCCCGGCTGCGCGCCAGGTACGACGGCCCGTCAACGATTCCCAGTTCGACGAGGAACAGGCCCCACAGATCGTCGCTGTCACCGGCGATCAGCGTTTCATCCAGGTCGAAGAGTGCGAGTGTGCGTGTTGTCATGCAATGTCACGTCGTCCGAGTCCCGAGTCCCCCGCCTTCGCCAGGCGGCCTCCCGGCCGGCTTCGGCGCGGCAAGCTCTGCCCCTAGCTCCTAGTACTTGACCACCCTCTCCACCCTGAACTTCTCGCCCTCCCGCCGGAGGATTACCAGCTCCGCCGGCTCGCCCGGGGCGACCAGGCGCGCAGCCCGCCGGGCCGCGAAGTCCGGCAGCGCGACGGCGTCGCCGGCCTTCAGCGCCGGGTCCCACAGCGGCGCGACGAACAGGCCGGCCGCGTCCACCGTCTCGAGCGCTTTCATGGTGCGCAGGTCGCCCAGGTCATCGATGCGGGCGATGAGGCGCGTCTCGCGCACGCCGTCCACGGCCCGCACACCGCGGTTGGCGACGATGCCGATGTCGGCGATGAAGGGCGCGACGGCGTTCCCCGGGATCACCGTCGCGTCTTGAATCAGCAGGAAGAGCAGCTCCGTTTCATTGAGTGGCAGCGATGCATATCGCCGCGCGTCGGCCTGCTCGACCCGGCCGGTGGCCAGCGCGTCGAGTGCGGTCATCAGCGCGACGAAGTTCAGGCGCACGAGGTACGGGTCGGGATCGGCTGCCGGCCATGGCCCGGTCTCGATGAGCACGACGCTCGTCCCCCACTTCGTGAGGTTGTCGCCGAAGGCCCTCACCTCGAACTCGTCGTCGTACCGGGCGATGCGGCCCGGGGCGAGCGGTTCGAGGGCGTCACGGATGAGGGCCGCGGTCTTCCTGGTCAGAATACGCCCGGGGCTCTCCGTGTTCTCCTTGTCGAAGGCCACTGACAGCAGCGAGATGGACGCGGGCTCGCCGGTCTTCCCTGCAGAGGTGCGCCAGCCCTGGTTGTGGAGGTTGAATCCGATGGGCGCGTGCAGCCGGTCCCGCAGCGCCTTGAGGGCGCGGCCCTCGGGCGTCTGCAGGCGCAGCGCGTCGCGGTTGATGTCGAGGCCCTGGGCGTTGCGGCGCTGGAATCGCTCCGCGCCGTCCGGGTTCAGCATCGGCACGGCGTGAGTCGTCAGCGCGTCCAGCATGCGCGCGAAGGGCGCCTCTCCGCGATGGCGCCGGAACTGCTCGAACACGTCGAAAAGCGCCGCCGTCGCCGTCGGCTCGTCGCCGTGCATCTGCGACCAGAGCATCACGTGGTACGGCCCGCGGCCGAACCGGACGTGGTTGAGGGACCGGCCTTCGACCGACCGGCCGACCTCTTCGATCTGAAAGAGATCCGGCGACGCCGCCTGAAGGTCGCGGAGCCGCGCCTCGACGTCGGCGTGACGGACGAGGGGCGGCACCGGCCACGACACGCGCTCACGGTCCCATGCGTCCGCCAGTTGCTGCGGCGAGAAGGATGCCGGGATCGCGGAAGCGGCCGGCACGGTCACCGCCGCGCGTCTCGGCGCGCAGCCGGAAAAGGCGGCCAGGATGAGCACGAGCGGCACGTGGCGGCGCGCGATTCGTATCATAGAAGGTCCGGACATCATGCCATGGTCGCAGGGTCCGGGCCAAAACTCGGCCACGCAGTTTTGGACCTGCCGCCGCATCCCCCCAAAGTCTAGAATGAGGCATGCTCGATTCCTCGAAACGGCCGCCGGCCTCCTCCGATCCCCATCATCTCGTCCAGACCCTGCACCGCCACATCGGCAAGTCCGCCGACGCGTGGACGGCCGACGACATCGTCGCGTTCATCCGCGATCAGAACGTCCGGTTGCTGTCGCTGATGCACGTGGGCGGCGACGGCTGGCTGAAGACCCTCGATTTCGTGCCGCGCGACTCGTCGCACCTGGCGGACGTGCTGCTCGGGGGCGAGCGCGCCGACGGCTCGAGTCTGTTCGGCGACCTGGGCATCCCGGTCGGCGCATCCGACATCATGCTGCGCCCGAGGCTGTCGACGGCCTTTCTCGATCCCTTCGCGGCCCAGCCCACGCTGGCGGTGCTCTGCAGCCACTTCAACCGGCAGGGCGCGCCGCTCGCCGAGTCGCCCGACACGCTGGTCCGGGCCGCCTACCAGAGGTTGATGGCGGAAACCGGCGTCGGGTTGCACGCGCTCGGCGAGATCGAGTTCTTCCTCGGAACGAGGGTCGGCGACGCCGCCGCGTACGGGGCCAACGAGCGCGGCTATCACGCCAGCTCGCCCTTCGTGTTCGGCGAGGCGCTCCGCAGGGCGGCGCTCGTGCACCTGGCCGAGATGGGCGTGGCGGTGAAGTACGGCCATGCCGAAGTCGGGTACGTCGAGGCCGACGCCGCCGATTCGCGTGTCTGGGAGCAGCACGAGATCGAGTTGTGGCTGCGGCCGCTGCCTGAGGCCGCCGACGCGGTGGTGCTGACGCAGTGGGTGCTGCGCAACCTGGCCCAGCGGGCCGGGATGCTGTGCAACTTCGCGCCGATGGCCCGCAAGGGCCATGCGGGCAGCGGCATGCACTTCCACTTCGCGCCCATGGCCGGGCACGCCTACCTTGCGCATACCGCCGGCGACGGCAGCCTGACGCCGGAGGCGAAGTGGCTGATCGGCGGCCTCGTGAGCCACGGGGCGGCGATGATGGCCTTCGGGAACCGGAGCCGCGACTCCTTCGTGCGCCTCGGCCAGGGCAAGGAGGCGCCAAGCGCGGTCACGTGGGGCCGCTACAACCGGAAGGCGCTCGTCCGGATCCCGATCATCCCGATCGATCACAACGGGCGGGAGACCAGCCCGGGCACGATCGAGTTCAGGCTCCCGGACGGGTCGGCGCACCCGCACCTGCTGCTCGCGGGCATCGCCCAGGCGTTCGTGGACGGCCGCGGCATGGCGGACCTCGACGCGCGCCTCGCGCGAACCGCCGTCACGGCGCAGGGCCACGCGGCAAGCGACAATCGCGTGCCCCTCACCTTCCCGGAGGTGGCGGACGCCCTGGCGGCGTGCCGGCCCGTGCTCGAGGCGGGCGGGGTGTTCACGCCGAATCTCCTGGATCGCATGATCGCACTGCTGCGCGCATGAAGATCACCTACGCGACGATGAGCGGAGACCAGCTGGAGGAGCTGCACGGCGCCCTCGACGCCGCCATTCCCGTCGTGCAGGCCGCGTTCGGCGGAACGCATCCGCTCTGGATCAACGGCCGCGCGGTGCGGACGGCCGAACACTTCCCCGACGTCAGCCCGATCGACACGCGCGTTGTCCTGGGGCAGTTCGCCAGGGGCAGCCAGCTCCACGTGCGCGACGCGATCAACGCCGCGCGCGCCGCCTTTCCGGCGTGGGGCCGCGCGCCCTGGCAGGAGCGCGTGAAGGTGCTCCGGCGCGTGGCGGAGCTCATCCGGCTGCATCGCTGGGAGCTCTCGGTGCTGATGGGATTCGAGGCGGGCAAGACCAGGCTCGAGTGCGTCGGCGACGTCGAGGAATCGGCCGATCTCATCGCGTACTACTGCGATCAGATGGAGCTGAACGACGGGTTCACCAGGCCGATGAATACCCTGGGGCCGGACGAGGAGAACGTCAGCGTGCTCCGGCCCTACGGCGTGTGGGCCGTGATCTCGCCGTTCAACTTCCCGCTGGCCCTCGCCGCCGGCCCGGCCGGCGGCGCCCTCGTGGCCGGCAATACCGTGGTGTTCAAGCCCGCCAGCGACACGCCCTACATGGGCCTGCGACTCGCGGAGATCATGAACGAGGCCGGCGTCCCGCACGGCGTGTTCAATTTCGTCACGGGCGGCGGCGGCACGGTCGGCCAGGAGCTCATCGACAACCCGGGCGTCGACGGCATCGTCTTCACCGGGTCGCGCGACGTCGGCTTCCAGCTCGTGAAGAACGACGCGGACCGCCCCATTCCGAGGCCGCTCGTCATCGAGACGGGCGGAAAGAACCCGGCGATCGTCATGCCCTCGGCCGACCTCGACAAGGCCACCGACGGCGTCTACCGCTCGGCCTTCGGGAACCAGGGCCAGAAGTGCTCCGCGTGCTCGCGCGCGTACGTGCATCGCAGCCTGCGCAAGGCGTTCGTCGAGCAGCTCGTCGAGAAGACCAGGAAGATCACGATCGGCAACCCCCTCGACCGCGGGGTGTTCATGGGCCCGGTCATCAACGAAGCTGCGGTGGGAACGTACGAGCGGTCCGTCGCGCTGGCGAAGCGGGACGGCGGCCGGATCCTCGTCGGCGGCACGCGCATGACCGGCGAGCCGTACGACCGCGGGTTCTTCGTCGAGCCGACGATCATCGACGGCCTGCCGAAAGACCACCCGCTCTTCTTCGAGGAGCTGTTCGTGCCGATTCTCGTCGTCGCCGATGTCCTCGCCCTGGACGAGGCGATCGACTGGTCCAACCGCTCGGAGTACGGGTTGACGGCCGGCATCTTTTCGGAGGACTCCTCCGAGGTCGAGAGGTTCTTCGAGGAGATTCACGCCGGCGTGACGTACGCCAACCGCCGGGCCGGCGCGACCACCGGCGCGTGGCCGGGCATTAATCCGTTCGTCGGGTGGAAGGCCAGCGGCCTCAGCGGGCGCGGCACCGGCGGGCCCTACTACGTGCAGCAGTTCATGCGCGAACAGAGCCGCGTCCGGATGCGCTGACGAACGGCGTCATTCCTTCGGCGCCCGCCCGATCAGTTCCCACACCCAGCGGTGCGCGCTGTGGATCCATGACGTCGCCGGCTTCTGGAACATCAGGATGCACTGCCCGTGTACCACGCTCATCCCCCGGTCCTGGCAGAACGCGATGGCTGCGGGCGATTCGGCTCCCTGCTGGAGCCACACCCGCGTGATGCCGTGGGCCGCGGCGTCCTTCACGACGCCCTCGGCGGTTGCGGGCGGCACGACGATGACGAGGCCGCCGACCGGCTCGGGCAGCGTGTCGAAGGACGGATAGGCCCGGACGCCGTCGAGTTCGCTGGCGTCGGGGTGGATCGGGAACACGCGATACCCGTGCGCCGTCAGGTCCTTCAGGATCGCGTTGCCGAACTTCTTGCCGCCTCTGGACACGCCTACGATGGCCAGAGACTTCTGGGCCAGGAAGTCGTCGATGTCGTGCTTGGTGGCCATAGCGGCCTGATCTTATCGTGTATTCTGATGCCGTGACCATGACAGCCGCGCGTGCGCTTGCGCTGCTCGCCGGACTCCGGGGCTCGTACGGCCCCGGCGTGGCGCAGGAGCGGCTGGCGCTCCTGCGCATCCTCGAAGGCACCGGGCTCGGCACGGCCGCCCGGGTCCGGACGCTCCACGAGTTGCTCTGCTTCCTCCACGCCTATCCGGACGGCGAGACGGTCTTCGCGCAAGTCGAGCGGATGCTGCGGCTCTTCTCGTCGCGCCGGGATCTGCTCCGGTTCCGGCGCGGCCTGGAGAGTTCCGGCATCGCCGGCACCGACACGGTCTATCCCTTCGGGTTCTCGACCGCGCGCTGGCTCGCCCGTCGCTGCGGCGGCAACCTGACCGTCGAATGGCCGCTCGTCGGTGATCCCGCCGCACTCGAGGGGCGGCTGCAGCTGTATTCGCTGTGGGCGGAACGGCCGGTCTTCGACGAGCCTCCGCTCGAAGGCCGGACATGGCTCGATCGGCTCCGTGGCCGCGAGACCGACGCGGTGTTCATCGTCCGGCGCAGCGCCGCGCTGCCGATCCGGGGAATGGCGAACGACCACCTGTACGACGAGTTGGGCCTGGCGCTGCGCGTCGCAGCGGGCCCGGGAGCGCCCGACCGCACGCGCGCGCGTGTGCCGGGCCACCGGCTGATCACCCAGCCCGGCCCCCTCCGCACGGGCCGGCCCGACATCGTCGCCGAGATGACGAGGCCGCCGCGGCGCATCAGCAGGATCGGCGAGCGCCGGGCGCTGGCGCTGCTGGATCTGGCGCGCGAGTCGATGGTCACTCGGGAACGTGACCTCTATACCTTCACGGCGGCGAACCCGAAGGACGCCTGCCTCGTCGACTGCGGGGACGGCCTCGAGTTCTTCTGCATCGGCGTGGATCCCGAGCAGAGGCTCCTGCTCGATGCCGTGTACGGCATCCTGACGCTGCGAAACGGAGTGCCCATCGGCTACGCGCTGTTCAGCGCGCTGTGGCGCTCGTCCGAGGTCGCCTACAACGTCTTCGAGAGCTTCCGCGGCGGCGAGTCAGCGTGGGTTTATGGGCGCCTCCTCGCCACGATCCGGGCGATGTTCGCGGTCGACACGATCACGATCGATCCGTACCAACTGGGCCACCACAACGAGGAGGGTCTCGAGTCCGGCGCGTGGTGGTTCTACTACAAGCTCGGCTTCCGGCCGCGCGATCCTGGGATTGCGCGTCTGGCGAGGAGCGAGGCGCGGAAGGCCGCGAGGAACAGCCGCTACCGGACCGGGCCGGTGACGCTCCGAAGACTCGTCAGCGCCAACCTGTTCCTGCAATCCGGCGCTCCGCGGCGCGACGTCCTCGGTGACATTCCGACCGGGGCCATCGGGCTGGCCATCACCGACCTGGTCACCACTCGCTTCGGGGACGATCGTGAACGGGCCACCGACGTGCTGGCAGACGAGGCCGCCGCGCGACTCGATGTGAGCGGCTGGCGGGGGTGGAACGCGGGCGAGCGGTTGTTCTGGGAGCGGTGGGCGCCGCTGGTGGCCGTGGTGCCCGGGTTGGATCGCTGGAGCGCCGCCGAGAAACATGACCTGGCGGCCATCATCCGCGCCAAGGGCGGCCGCAGAGAACGCGACTTCGTCGCGCGCTTCGACGCCCACCCGCGGGTCGGGGCTGCGCTGGTCGAAGTCGCGACGTCTACCGAATCTCCTCCGGGACTGCGGGCGGCTGCGGCGCCGGCTGCACCTGGATTGTCCGCGCGGGCACCTCGCTCACGAACGCCTGCGCGGCGATCCGCCACCGCCCGTCCGAGTCCAGCCGCCAGTGGGTGACGTAGTTCCCGCGGTCCTGAGACGACGGCCGGCTTGGAGGCGCCGCGGCGTCCGCCGCGAACCGGATCGTGTACTTGCCGCGTTCGACGGCGACGGGGCCGCTCTGTTCGAGCAGGCTGGTCTCGAGCGTGACTTCCCACTGTCCCCAGCCGAACGCC
This sequence comes from uncultured Acidobacteriota bacterium, assembly GCA_963809475.1. Lineage (GTDB taxonomy): Bacteria > Acidobacteriota > Vicinamibacteria > Vicinamibacterales > JAKQTR01 > JAKQTR01. The sequence goes on along the minus strand of CAWEJS010000001.1, from coordinate 277,292 downwards.
TGCTGCCAGAAACGCTGGATGTCGTCGGTGCCCGCGCGGGCCTGGGAGTTCGGCATCAGCTGCCAGCCATCCGGGGTGAACGCCGCCGCGACGCATTCGTACTCCCCGCCCGTCCAGCAGCCGACGAGTTCCTCGTTGACCGCGTCAATCGCCGTCCGGACGGCAGTCGTGTCCGGCACGTTCTTGACGTTCGAGCAGCCGGCGATTGCCAGTCCAAGCACGAGAACGAAGGCAGACTTCATGGCATCCTCCGGCGGCAGCCGTGTCGAAACGCGCCGCGCTTCGCGCTGAACGCCGGCGCGATTGCGCAGGTTACGATCTCATTCTACCCGGGCGTCGGCGGGTACAACCGGCTCACGACGAGGCCGTAGAGGCTGAATTCCACCAGACCGCCAAGAAACCATCGGAACGCGACCCACGCGGGAATGGGGTAGAGCACGTATTGGTTGAGGTCGACGAGCAAGCCTGCCGCCAACGCGAAGAAGACGCCGTAGACGAGCCCCTCCGCCGCCCGGCCCGTGCGCGCGCAGCGGCTGTAGCCCCACACGAACAGACAGACGAGGCCGGCGGTCAGCAGGAGCGACAGCCATGCCTTGTCGGCGAGGTCCGGCCGGCGGAGGTGCTGCACCGCCGCGTTCGTCTCGCGCAGCAGCAGGAGATGCACGAAGGCATTCCAGGCCAGCGCCAGGACAAACAACACGACGCACGTAAGGACGAAGCGTCGAGGGCGCATCGAACGACGCCTCCACAGCACGTCAGAAGTCCACCCGCAGGCTGGCACCGACGCTCACCGACCACCTCGGAAACCCGCCCGGATAGTACCGCTCGATGCCATCGCCGCGCGTCCAGGCCGCGGCCCGGATCGATGGAACGAAGGCGACGTGCCTGCCGCCTGCGCGGAGATCGACACCCGCGACCACGGCGGCGCTCGTCACCGGGTCGTAGCGGATCCTCGTCCCGACTTCGACTGCCTGGTCCGCAGGCAGCCAGAACCGGTAGGTGTCCGTTCGGGACCACCGGGCGTGGCGGACCGCCCCGATCCCGATCAGCGGCTCGATGTCCACACGTCTGCCAGGGCGCGTGTGGAACCGGATGATCGCCCCGAGGAACCGATCTCGCCGCTCCTCGTGGTACGTCTGGTCGTACCTGGCCGGTTCCGCGGCGCTCATCATCCCGGTCGACGACCATTCGCCCTCGAGGCTGACGTGGGCCGCCACGAACACACCGCCCGCCACGGCCCATCCGATCGTCGTCCCTCCAGGCGCGGTGGTGTAGATCTGGAAGGCCCCGTCGGCGGCGCCGTCCTGGCGGACGGCCGTGACGCCGCCCTGGACGTAGATGGACCAGGGACGCTCCTGGGCCATCGCCTCGCGCCCTGACCCGGTCGCCAGCACGAGCAGGACGAGCCATACTCCCGGTTTGCGCATGGGTGCCGCCACTCGGCCCGGCCCCTGTCTGGCCGTCCTGGACAGGACGGTTCCGGGCCGAAGGTCATCCTATGCGCCCTGCTCCGGGTCTGCAAGGGGCCGGGACGCCGCCGCCGGAGGGCGCCCCCGGCCGGGCGCCACGCGGCGTTCTGGTAGACTGAAGAAGCGGCGGTCCCGCCACAGGAGACGATCATGTCGGTCACTTACGACTACAAGGTCCGGACGACCTACACGGAAGACGTGCCCACGCTTCGCGCGGCCCACAGAAGTATCGCCGAGGTGCCGTTCACGCCCAGCCTGCCCGACAAGGGCTACACGCGGCGCACCTTGTTCCTCGACCTGGACACGATGACCGTCAAGGAGAAGCCGATCACCGAGGAGATGATCCACATCTTCACCGGGGGGCGCGGCTTCGGCCTCTACTACCTGTGGCATGCCATCACGCCCGAGACGAAATGGAACGACCCGGACAACGAGTTGATCATCAGCCCCGGCCCGATCGCCGGGAACCCGCAGTACGCCGGCTCGGGCAAGTCCCTCGTGGTCACTCTCTCGCCGATGACGGGCATCCCGATCGACTGCAACGTGGGCGGCTACTTCGGGCCGTTCCTCAAGTTCTGCGGGTTCGACGCACTGGAAATTCGCGGCAAGGCGAAGAGGGATGTCGTCGTGTTCATCGACGGCCCGCGGGGCATGATCACGATCGAGGAAGCCCCCGAGGAGACGCCCGACAGCCACATCGCCGCGGAGCTCTTCACGCACATGTACGCCGCGGACGAAAAGGACTTCCAGAACGTCTCCGTCGTGTCCGCCGGAAAGGCCGCCGAGTCGGCCTACATGGGCTGCCTCAACTTTTCCTGGTACGACCCGAAGCGCGGTGCGGTGCGGCTGAAGCAGGCTGGCCGCGGCGGCACGGGCACGGTGTTCCGCGACAAGGGGCTGAAGGCCCTCGTGATCCGCAGCATCAAGATGGGGTCGAACCTGAACAACGCCGCGGACCTGCCCGCCGTCATCAAGGTCGGCAAGGTCATCAACCAGGAGATCCACGATCACGACGACGAGCAGTGCCGCATGCGGCGCCAGGGCACGGCGCACCTCGTCGAGGTGATGGATGCGTACGACCTGCTGCCGGTCCACAACTTCCAGTACGGGAAGCACCCTGACACGCCGAAGATCGACTCGCAGGTCTGGGACAAGCGTTTCACCCAGGCGGTCCCGGACCGCTGCTGGTACGGCTGCGGCATGGCCTGCTCCAAGGCGGCCGACGGCCACATCGTCCGCACGGGCCCGTACAAGGGCCACATCGTCACGGTGGACGGGCCGGAGTACGAGAACGTCGGCGGCCTCGCGTCGAACTGCGGCCTCTTCGATCCCGACTGGCTGCTCGAGGTGAACTTCTACTGCGACACCTACGGGATCGATACGATCTCCTACGGCACGACCTGCGCGTTCGTCATGGAGTGCTGGGAGAAGGGCATCCTGAACGCGGAGCGCACGGGCGGCATCGACCTCACGTGGGGCAACGGCGAGTCGGAGGTCGAACTGCTCCACCAGATGTGGCGCGGCGAGGGTTTCGGCGTGCTGGTGGGCAAGGGCGTGCGGTACCTGCAGAACCTGTTCATCGAGAACGGGTGGGGCGACCCGCAGTTCATCCGCGACATCGGGATGCAGATCAAGGGCCTCGAGATCTCGCAGTACATGTCCAAGGAGTCGCTGGCGCAGCAGGGCGGCTACGCGCTCGCCAACAAGGGCCCGCAGCACGACGAGGCGTGGCTCATCTTCATGGACATGGTGAACAACCAGATTCCGACCTTCGAGGACAAGGCCGAGGCGCTGCACTACTTCCCGATCTTCCGCACGTGGTTCGGCCTCCAGGGCCTGTGCAAGCTGCCGTGGAACGACATCGAGCCGCCGGACAACCACGAGAAGTACCCGGGGCCCGAGGCGGCCAAGGTGCCGGAGCACGTCGACAACTACCTCGCGCTCTACACCGGCATCACGGGCAAGCCGCTCGACCGCGCGGGCCTCCTCGAGCAGTCGGAGCGGGTCTACAACTTCCAGCGGGTCTTCAACCTGCGCATGGGCCAGGGCGTGCGCGCGTTCGACATGCCGCCCTACCGTGCCATGGGCCCGGTCACGAAGGAAGAGTACGAGTCGCGCGCCGAGCGCTACGACACGCAACTCAAGGACATCGTCGGCATCGACCCCGCCGGGAAGACGACCGAGGAGAAGATGAAGCTCCACCGCGAGTGGCGCACGGACCGCTACAACAAGCTCGTCGACGCGGTCTACAAGCGGCGCGGCTGGTCGCCGAACGGCGTGCCGACGATGGACACGCTGAGGAAACTCAGGATTGACTTCCCGGAGGTGGTGGAGGTCGTCAGGCCGCACCTTCAGTAGGGACAAGGGGCAGGGGGCAACGGGCAAGGGACAGGACGAGAGCGCGGACAACGCGAGGGCGGCGGAACCTGCCAGGGACCGGGCCCTCGAACCTGGCCGATCAGCGTCAGTCTGCAAAACGCTTCGAAGGGGCCGAAGTCCTGGCTGGGGTTTCAGGGGCCCCAGCCTTCCGCCGACCAACACCCCGCAGATGCGTTTTGCCGGCCAGCGTGAGCGGGACCGATCCCTGGTAGGTCCGCCAGCCCGAGTAGCGATCCGATGCTGAGAGTGAACGATACGCCGCTCGAGTACGACCAGGGAATGACCGTCCGGGACATTCTCAAGAAGCGAAACTATATCTGGCGCATGATCGCCGTTTACGTGAACGGCGAACTCGTCCCGCGCAAGACGTACGACGCTCGCCGGGTGCCCGACGGCGCCGACGTGAAGGTCATCCACCAGATCGCCGGCGGATAGGCTCCCTTCTCGACCCTCTCATCGGCCCGGCAAACGCGGGCTCTCCGGCGGCCCGAGGTAGCTCGGTCGCAGGCCGCCCGCGTCGATGACGGTGCGCTCGAGCACAACGCCGGGGGTCACGTACCAGAAGCTCAGCACGTTGTGCCCGGCCGCGACGCGAGCCTTCACCGAGACTCTCCGCACGCTATCGGCCACCGCCTGTTCCCACGATCGCGTGGATTGCATGGTGTCCAGCTTGAGCACCTGCGGGGCGCCATCCCCGAGTGACCACGCGAAGCGCAGTCCGTCGCCGGGCTGGAAGTCGAGCGACGGCGCGAAGTGGAACTCCACCGTCACCTCGCGCGCCTCGGCGAACTGGAGATCGTACGTGAGCCGCGGCGACGCGCCACCGGGGTTCACATCGGGCGCGAGCACGGGAGATGTCGTGACGCCGCCCATCGTCCGGCCGAAGTCCGGCAGCGTCTGCCACGTGATGCCGCCCTGCCCGACGGCCTGGCTGAAGTGCGGCGCGTCGATGGCGATGTGACCGTCCGCCTCGACGAAAGTCCCTGCTGGCGATCCGGGCGCGGGCGTCGTGTTCGCGATGGGTACCCGGATCTTGAACTGCGCGCCGGTGCCGGTATCGATGGTCACTCGTGCCTCGGTCGCATCTTTCGGCACGGCTGACCAGTCGGCGCCGATCTCGAGGCGCTGCTCATCCTGGACGCTGCCGGTCGCCGGCGAGACTCGCAGCCACGGCTGGTCAGCGGTGGCCTTGAACGAGAAGGCCGCATCGCCGCGGTTGAAGACGTCCACCCATCGCGTGTTCCGGCGGATGCGATCGAGCGACGGGACAGTCTCAGGTGGAGTGCCCCAGCGGGGCCTGCCGTGAGGATCCCCTTCGAGCGCGAGGGCCGGCACCGCGCCCGCATTCGGCCGGATCTCGGACACGGCCGGCATCACCTCGGCCGGGGGCGACTGCCAGTACGTGTAGCCCAGGTTGATCTCGTCCATCATGTGGTTCCACTTGCCGCCACCGAGGCCGTTATACCGCTTCGCAAGCGCGGCATCCTCCGCGAACAGCGCGCGCACCCGCGCGGCCTCGCGGTTGGCGGACACGCGGCCCTGGACGGCATAGAGCCGGTTCAGCCCGGCGGCCACGTACAGTTCCTGCACGGTCGCGCTCGCCTTCACGGGGTACAACACCAGTTGATAGAAGGCGTCGCGGGCCTGAGGCGGGAGCGAGGCATCGATGGACTCGGCGCTCGTCACCAGGCTGCGCCACTCATTGAGCACACGTTCGGCTTCACGGTAGTGGATCAGGCTGTAGGTCTCGGGCTCGAGTAACTCGGGCGTGCGGCGCCGGTTCAGTTTCGTGTAGCCGGAAATCAGCCGCGCGATTTCCCGCGGCGTTGGCCGTGCCGAACGCACGCGCCGCCCACTCTTCGGAGTACGACTCGAGTTTCTCGTACGGCCATCGCTCCGGGTTCCAGGCGTACGTGAGGAAGAACTCGATGGGGAACTCCATCGGCTTGATGTCGCCGACGTTGACGATCCAGATGCGCGTGGCGTCGTACTGCCACGCCAGGTGCATCTGCTCCCAGATCTTCGTGATGGGCGTGACGTTGAGCCACTTGTAGTTGCGCGGCCCGCCGACATAGTCGAAGTGGTAGTAGATGCCCGCCCCGCCGGGCCGCTGGCGCTCCTCGAGGGTCGGCAAGCGGCGGATGTTCGCCCAGTTGTCGTCGCACCACAACAGCGTCACATCGTCCGGCACCCGCATGCCGCGCTCGTAGTAGCCCTGCACCTCCTTGTAGAGGGCCCAGAGCTGCGGGATCGCCGGCAGCGGTTTGGCGAGCACGTCCGAGAGGATCTTCCGCTGGTCCGCGACGATCCGTTCGAGCAGCGCGACGTTGGTCTGCTCCGACATGGCCTGGTCGCCGTCGCCGCGCATCCCGAGCGACATGATGGTCTCGTAGTTCTTCGCCCGCTCCACGCCGCCCCGCCAGAACTCCCGGAGCACGGCGTCGTTCTTCGAATAGTCCCACTCGCCCTTGCCATAGCGCCCCCACTCCTCGTGGGCGCGCATGAGCGGCTCATGATGCGTGGTGCCAATGACCACGCCGTACTCGTCCGCCAGTCTGGCGTTCTCCGGGTCATCGTCCGCGAACGCCCGCGGCAGCCACATCGCGGGCCAGAGGTAGTTGCCGCGCAGCCGCAGGATGAGCTCGAACACGTGGCGGTACATCCGGTGGTTGGCGCCGCCGAACTTCTCCTGCGCCCATCCGGAGAAGGACGGCGCCTCGTCATTGATGAAGATGCCGCGGTAGCGCACGACGGGCGCGTCGATGACGCGCGCGCCGGCGGGGACGAAGAGCGCGTCGTGCCTCGCCGGCGGCACGTCCGCCCACCAGTACCAGGGTGAGACGCCGATCTGCCCGGACACCTCGTAGATGCCGAAGATGGTGCCGCGCTTGTCGCTGCCCGCGATGACGAGCGCGCGGGCAACGCCAGGGAACGGCGCGTTCACCGCCTGGATCAGGTAGGCCTCCCAGCGGCCCTTGACCTTCGCGACGTCGATCCTGCCCGTGGTCACGAGGCGATCGACGAGGCGGCTCTTCCCGATCGTGCCGATGACGATCACCGTGTCGCCGGCGGGCGCGATGGAAGGCTCGAGGCCCGGCCGGCGGCCCGTGACGCGTTCGATATCGGCCTGGAGGTCGCCCGCGGCGCGGACGACTCCGGGCCAATCCGTCGCGTCGACACAGATGGGCGCCGTGCGCGCGCCCTGCACCAGGACGACGGCGCCTGCCGACGGCGCGAACGTGACAAGTGCCGGCTGGCCGGGCGCCGCGTCGGCGCCGGAGGCCAATCCGGCGAGAGCCAGGGCGAGCGCGAGAGCCGGGGCTGCGTGGAGGTGCAGCGCGCGTGGCCGTCTCATTGATGGTCTCCTTCGAGGCCTACCGGCCGAAGTGCTCGGCCATTCGCCGCTTGCTTTCCTCGGCGCTCACGTCCTCGACGTGCGTGGCAATCCACCACTTGTTGCCCGACCCGTCCTGCACGGCCGCGCAGCGGTCGCCGTAGAACTGGTTGATCGGTGTCATCAGTGACGTTGCGCCGGCGGCGATCGCCTTTGCGTAGACCGCGTCGCAATCCCGCACGTACACGTAGAGCATCGCCGTCTCCGGCGGGCGGTCGCCCGGGTCTCCCATCATCAGCCGGGAGTCTCCGATCTCGATCGTCGCGTGCATGATGCCGCCGTCCGGCCTGACCGCGCGGTCGATTTCCGTTGCGTCGAAGGCGGCCTTCAGGAAGTCGATGAGCGCGGCGACACGCGGCACCGCGAGATAGGGTGTCACGTCCCGCGCGCCTTGGGGCTTGTGGTTGACGGCCATGAGCGGTCCTCCCTTTGTCGAAGCCTGGTGCGCCCGTCCTGATTCTTCCCGGGAGGCGCGCGCGTGTCAATCCGCCGCGCCGCCGCCGTAGTAGTATCTGGGAAACGAGGACATCACCATGGCGCAACTCAAGGCCGGCGACAAGGCTCCCGCGTTCGCTCTCGAGGATCAGCACGGCAAGACGGTGAAGTTGGCCGACTTCAAGGGACAGAAGCTGCTCGTCTACTTCTATCCGAAGGCGAGCACCCCCGGCTGCACCGTGCAGTCGTGCAACGTGCGCGACGCGCGGCGCGACTTTTCGAAGAAGGGCGTGGCCGTCGTCGGCATCAGCCCCGACAAGCCGTCCGCTCAGAAGAAGTTCGACGAGAAGAACGGGTTGGGCTTCCCGCTCCTCGCCGACACGGAACACGTCTGCGCCGACGCCTATGGCGTGTGGGGCGAGAAGTCGATGTACGGCCGCAAGTACTTCGGCATCGTCCGCTCGGCGTTCCTGATCGACGAGAAGGGCAAGATTGCCGGCGCGTGGTACAAGGTGTCGCCCGCCGACACCGTGCCCGAGGCCATGAGCGCGCTCGGCGCCTAGCCGCGCTCCCGGTTGGCCTGCCTGGCGATGAACTTGACGCCGGGCATGCCCTCGAAGTCCGAATTCTGGGTCCAGAGCGTTGCATCCCACATGCGGGCCGTGGCGAGCATGATGCTGTCTGCCATCGGCAGGCCAAGGTCCACCGAGAGCCGGGCCGCCGACATGGCCGCAGGCCCGGTCAGCTCCGCGAGCACGCCCTGCTGCATGGCCGCGACCGCCTGCAGCGCACTGTCCTCGCCCCGTTGCTGCAGGACGCGCGTGAACACCTCGTACACGCTCACGGTGGGCACAACCAGGTCCGCCGTGCGCTCGATCGCCTTCGAGAAGAAGCCGGCATTCGGACCGTTGCCGAAGTACTCGAGCCAGCCTGACGAATCCACGACGTTCATACGCGATCAGGCTCCCGCGGCACGTTGGTATCGATGCCCTGGATGAAGCCGCGCAGCTCCCGGATGGGGCGGACCGGCACGAACTCGATCCGGTCTCGATAGGCGATCGCCTGGACCTTCTGTCCGGCTTTGAGCCCCAGGCGGGTCCGGATGGCCTTGGGGATGACGACCTGGAATTTGGGCGAAATCGTCACGGTTTCCATACGACATCCATATCGATAGCCATTTCGTATTACGATAAGCATATCGATAGGCCGTCGTGGAGTCAACCGCCCGGCGGCGGCGCTCCGTCTTAAGCGGGGTCGGATCCGTAGATCTGCGGATCCGGCCCCGACTACAGCGCGACGACGGTCAGCGTGCCGTCCTCGCTCGCGATGAACGCCTCGCGGCCCTTGATGGCCAAACCCGACGGTCTCGACAGGCCCGGGATCACGTGCGCGGCGACCACCGTCCGGGACGTTGGATCAATGGTGAGCAGTGTGCTGAATGCCGCGCTCAACACGTAGAGCCTGCCGTCGTCGAAGGCAGCGGCAGTCGCGTAGAACGCGTCAAGTGACCCTTTCTTGTCTGTGAACGCCAGGCCGCTGCCCGTCGCGAGCACCGGGGTGAACTCTTCGGCGAGCGTCATGTCGCGCCGGTCGAACCGGGACACGACGAAGCGTTTGGCCTTCGCGTTCGGCACGGTGATCGTGAAGAGCGACTCCGACGCCGGATCGAACGCCATCGACATCACGTACATCATCTTCGCCCGCACCGTCGTCAGGCGCGAGCGGCTGACTTCATTGAACGTGTCGAAGGACTCGAGGAAGTACCGATAGTTCGCCGCAGGGTCGGCCTTGTCGCTCTCCCGCAGGACCACGTAGCTCTTGTTCTCCGCCATCGCGATGACGGTGTTGGCGTCCAGGAACGCTCCGGCGGTGAAGCGAGCGAGGTCGACCGAGTAACCGGTGTCCACCACCGTGTGGCGGAGGACGCGGCCGAGGGCTCCGTCCGTGATGTAGAGCCCGTTCTGCGTCGTGACGAGAAACCTGTCTGTCGATGCGGCGTACGCGAGGTCGGTGATCGGCCCGTTGAGCGGCAGCGCGAGCTTCGTGCGCCGCGTGACGGCCAGCGCGGGCACGTTCGCAAGCGGGCTGCCGGCCGGGTCGGCGGGTGCGAACGCCACGTCGGGCTTCTCGATGGCCCACCGCCCGCGGAGCGACACCGGCGACGGCCTCCATTCCTCGGTGGACCAGACCCAGTTGCGCGGGTTGAACGAGAAGCGGACCGGGTCGCCCTGGCCCATGAACGGCGGCGGTCCGGTGCTTGCGAAGGCCTGGACCGCGTTGCCGGCCGCGGCAATCAGGAACAGCCACAGCGTCACCCGTTCGAGGCGGCGCAGCAGGCGCGGGCCGGCAGACGCCGCCTCGCCGTCCTTCAGCATCAGCAGCAGCGCGCCCATCATCACCAGGCACACCCAGAAGATGAACATCGACCAGGTGTACGTGTGGGCGCCCAGGATCTCGGCGCTGAACCCCTGGCCGACGTCCCGCCCGAGATGGAGCGACGAGTGCCGGAGGCCCATGAAGACGCCCCAGCCGGCGATGAGCACACCCATGCCGATGTAGCGCGGGCGCGGGCCATAGCGGACGATGAACAGGCCCGTGAGCGCGACGAGCACCATCGCCGTGCGCTGGGCCCAGCACAGGACGCACGGCGAATCGCCGTACCCGAAGCCCAGCACGAACACGGCGATGCCGATCGGCCCGACGACCAGCGCGAGCACCGCGATGGTCAGCAGCGTGTAGAGCGTGTTGCGGTTCACGACCGTCCCTTCCCGGCCCCCGGGGCCATCAGTAGTTCAGCCCCGGCAGGATCGAGCCCCTGGTGCCGATCAGGAAGAGCGTGGCCACGAGCAGAGAGCTGGCAACCAGGAGGCCGAACGCCAGCCGCTCGCGCTCGGGCCGCCGCAGGATGAGGTAGCCGGCCGTGAGGATCAGGATGAAGTTGAGGAATTCCACGGGCGGATCATGCCACACTGCGTGGCTTTCATCGCGCGTGAAAGCGGGCCCGCGAGGTTTCCGCGGCGGCCGACTCGGACATTGTCGAGCCCCAGCCACGACGCCAGGGCGCGAAGTTCGCCGGCAAGCGACGCCGCAACCGGCCCGCTGTCGGCCCACGGCTCCCGGAATGCGGCCGGGACGAGCAGGCGGCGGTTCGGCCGGTCGGACTTCACGTCCACGCGGGCCGCGATCCGGTCGCCGTGCAGGAACGCCAGCACGTAGCATCCCCAGGTCCGGCGCGCCTCCGGCAGGAAGATCTCGAAGCGATAGTCGAACTCGAACAGGCGCCTCGCGCGCGGGCGGAACCAGATGAGCGGGTCGAAGGGCGACAGCAGCGCGCGGGCGTCGACCACGCCGGGCGGCGTGGCGCCGGGCGGGACGTACGCGGGCTCCTTCCAGCCTTCGACCCGCCTCTCTTCGAGCTCCCCGGCGGAGGCCAGTTCGGCGATGCGCGGCCTGGCCTCGCCGATCTTCATGCGGAAGTAGTCCGCCAAATCGGCGGCCGTGCCGATGCCGCACGCCCGCGCGGAGATGAGCAGCAGCCGGCGCTGCGATTCGTGCGCGTCGAGGCGCGCGGCGTGATGCTCGGCCGGAATCACGCGTTCCGCCAGGTCGAAGACGCGGGAGAAGTTCTCGCGGCGCCCGGTGACGGCGAGTTGTCCACGGCCGAAGCACGCCTCGAGCACGGCGCGCGGGACGCTCCCGTACCACGACTCGGGAAGCCGCCGGCCCGTGTGAGTCGGGTCGGGCAGGTCGGCGGCGCCGAGCGGGCCCTTCTCCGTGATGGCGCCGATGGCGGTGTCGACGTAGTCGTGGTGGGACGCCATGATGCGGTCGAAGCCCCACGGCCGCGCGATGTGGGTGTCTCTCCTGTGGCGCAGCAGCGGCCACGTCCCGACCGGGATGATCGAGGCTTCGTGCGCCCATTGCTCCGTGAACTGCCCGCTTCGGTAGGCGGCCAGGTCGAGGAGGCGTCGGTCGTAGGTCCCGAGACGCGAGAAGACCACGAGATAGTGCGACGGCACCAGGACGTTGACGAAGTCCACCTGGAGCAGGCCGAGGCGGCGAATGAGCGCCGCCACGTGCCGCGGACCGGCGCGCCGGGGCCGCACGGCACCGAATCCCTGCGCCGCGAGCGCCATCCGCCGCGCCTCGCCGATCGAAATTGGGGCCAGGCCCCTATTTCTCATGTCATTCTCAATAAGCGCCGGCGTAGTGAGGCCGGCCCGCCGACAGGATCAGGCTGCAGCACGTGACGGCGCCCTCAGCCTTCTGAAGCTCCGAGAGGTCCACGGCGACGACGCCGATCCCGGCATGTTCGAGTCTGAGCCGGGTCTTCGGAAACGAATCCGGATAGACGAGCCGGCGGCCGATGAGCAACGCGTTCGCCGCACCGGGCTCGCTCGGATCCACCTCGATGACGGCGGCGTCGCCAAACACGCCCGGGTCGACCCACTCGGGATTGACCAGAACGACGCCAGGCGCGACCTCCGTGACGGCCGACTTGAGGTGCAGGCAGCCGCGCACGGGCACAGGCGTGACCGCGTACCCATGCGGACCGGCAACGTCGCGAAGCTGCCCGATTCCGGATGAATTGCTGCGGCCGGACAGGCCAACGAACAACTGCCGGCCCAGGCGCAGCGCGTCTCCACCGTCCAGCGTGCCCGGCGGCTGGATCAACGCCACGCGCCGATAGGCCGCCAGCACAGGCGCGATCGCCACGGCTTCCGGCCTGCGCGAGGGCGCGCCAGGCCGCGTAACGACGGCAATCTCGTCAAGAACCACGGCCACGTCCTCGACGAACACCGAATCGGGCAACTCGTCGAGGGCCGGGAGTGTCTCGACGCGGCACCCGAGCCGCTCGAGGGCCGCCACGTACGCGCGGTGCTGCGCCCGCGCGCGCCCGACGTCGATGGCCCGCCGCTCCAGGTGCGTGAGCTCGCACGCCCCGAGGCGCGCGCTCACGCCCCTGGTGATCGCAACCCTCATCTCGCCTCCGGAAAATAGGGGCCAGGCCCCAATTTCTCAGTTCAATCTCAATTACGTTTCTGTTATTGGCGCCTTATTGAGACTGGCGTGAGAAATTGGGGCCTGGCCCCGATTCGTGTCAACCGCGGTAGTGGCGGTGCTCGTCGATCAGGCGCTGCACCACGTCCGGCTCGGCCAGGGTGGAGGTGTCGCCCAGCCCCTGGTACTCGGACGACGCCACCTTGCGCAGGATACGGCGCATGATCTTGCCGCTCCGGGTCTTCGGCAGCCCCGACGCGACGTGGATGATGTCGGGCGTCGCGAACGCGCCGATGGCGTTGCGCACCTGCTGCTTCAGCGCGCCAACCAACTGCTCGGGGTCGCCGTCGACGAAGTCGCTGCTGAGCACGACGTAGCAGTAGATGCCCGTGCCCTTGATCTCGTGCGGATACCCGACGACGGCGGCCTCGGCCACGGCGTCGTGCGCCACGAGCGCGCTCTCGATCTCCGCCGTCCCGATCCGGTGCCCCGACACGTTCAGCACGTCGTCGATTCTGCCGGTGATCCAGTAGTAGCCGTCCTCGTCGCGCGTGGCGCCGTCGCCCGTGAAGTAGTAGCCGGGGTACGTCGTGAAATACATGTCGCGGAAGCGCTTGTGGTCGCCCCACACGGTGCGCGCCTGGCCGGGCCAGGGCGACGAGAGGCACAGCGCGCCCGACACGCCGTTGCCCTCGAGCGGCGTCGAGGTGTTGATGTCGATCACGACGGGTTTGACCCCGAAGAACGGCAGCGTGGCGGACCCCGGCTTCGTCGGCGTGACGCCCGGCAGGGGCGTAATCATGATCCCGCCCGTCTCGGTCTGCCACCAGGTGTCCACGACCGCGCACCGCGCGTCGCCGCACACGTCGTGATACCACCGCCAGACCTCGGGATTGATCGGCTCGCCGACGGTGCCCAGGATGCGCAGCGACGACCGCTTGTACTTCTTCACCCAGCTGTCGCCGGCCTGCGCCAGCGACCGCAGCGCGGTCGGCGCCGTGTACAGCACGTTCACGCCGAGATCGTCCACGACGCGCCAGTACCGTCCCGGATCCGGATAGAGCGGCGTGGACTCGAACAGCACCGTCGTCGCGCCGTTGGCCAGCGGCCCGTACACGATGTAGCTGTGGCCCGTGACCCAGCCGACGTCGGCCGCGCAGAAGTACACGTCGCCCGGGTGGTAGTCGAACACGAGGCGATGCGTGTACGCGGTGTAGACCAGGTAGCCGCCGGTCGTGTGCATCAGTCCCTTCGGCTTGCCCGTGCTGCCGGACGTGTAGAGCACGAACAGCGGGTCCTCGGCGCCCATCCACGCGTTGGTGCTCGTCGATCGCTGCCGGTGGCACTCATCGTCCAGCCAGAAGTCCCGACCCGCCTGCATCTCGACGTCCGTGTCCGTGCGGCGGGCCACGAGCACCGCTTCAATGCTGGCCATGCCCTCGACGGCCCGGTCCACGGTTTTTTTGAGCGGCACCTTCCGGCCGCCGCGCAGGCCCTCGTTCGCCGTCACCACGACCTTGCACTTCGCGTCCACGATGCGGTCGCGCAGCGCCTCGGCGGAGAATCCGCCGAAGACGACCGAGTGCACCGCGCCGATGCGGGCGCACGCCAGCATCGCGTAGACGAGCTGCGGGATCATCGTCATGTACAGGCAGACGCGATCGCCCTTGCGGACGCCGTGGCTGAGCAGCACGTTCGCGACGCGGCAGACGTTGTGCTTCAGCTCGCGGTAGGTGATGTGCTTGTAGACGCCGGGCTCGTCCTCCACCCAGATGATGGCCGTGCGCTCGCCGGATTCGGGGAGGTGACGGTCGATGCAGTTGAACGACGCGTTGAGGCGGCCGCCCGAGTACCAGGAGAAGTCCACCTCCTCGTAGTCCGAGTCGAGCACGGACTGCCACGGGTGGAACCACGTGATGGCCTTCGCCTGCTCGCCCCAGAACCAGTCGGGGTTGTCGAGCGACAGGCGGTAGAGGCGCTGGTACTCCTCCATGCTGTGGATGTAGGCGCGTTCGGCGATGTGCGGCTTGACCGGATAGACCTCCTGGGGCACGGGCAATCCTCCTGATCGCGGGGCGGCCGGCTGCTACATACCTGTACCTCGCGAGACTATGGCAGCGCCGCCGGGCGCGTCAAGAACGGGCGCTGTGCCACGCTTTTGCCTTGTTGTTGCGCTACACTCCGAGACGAGCCAGCGCCGGGAGAAGAATACGATGATGTGGAGTTTGCGCACGCGACAGCGCCGGAGTCTGCGGCGGGCAGCGGCGTGGGTGTTCGTGACCGCGCTTGCGTGCGCCGCCGACGCCAGCGCGCCGCGCCTCGAGAGTGCATGGACCGCCGAGGCGCTGACTATCGACGGGGTGCTGAAGGAGTGGGTGTCGCTCGTCAGCCTCGATCCGGTCAAGCTCTCCGTCGGCACGCGCAACGACGGCCGCTTCCTCTACGTGGCCCTCACGGCCAGCGAACCGTCCACGCGCATGCTGCTCGGCGCCGCCGGTGTCACCGTGTGGTTCGACCCGGCCGGCAAGAACAAGAAGACGTTCGGGATCGCCCTCCCGCCGACGATGGCCGGGGGACCCGGGATGCGGGGCAGCGGCCCGGACGCCATGGAGCCGCTGCGGCACGTCGAAGTCGCTGGACCGGGCAAGGATGACCGACGCCGGCTCGAGCTTACCTACGCGCGGACGGTCGGCATCGATGTCGCGGCCAGGCTGGCGGAAGGTGTGCTCGTCTATGAGATTCGCGTGCCGCTCGCGGCATCCACGGATCAGCCGTACGCCGTCCGGTCTGAGCCCGGAGCGACCATCGGCCTCGGAATTGAGTCGAACAAGCTCGAGCGCGGCGGACGGGGCGACGAGGGCGGGCGAGGCGGCCGCGGGGGCGGGACCGGCGGCGGGCCTGGCGGCGGAATCGGCGGACCCGGCGGCATGGGCGGCGGCCGGATAGGCGGCGGCATGGGCGGCGGGATGATGGGTGGCCGCCCTCCGGGCGGCGGCCGCGCCGGCATGGAGGAAACCAAGCCCGTCAAGGTGTGGACGGTCGTCCGCCTGGCCAATCCGCCGGCGTAGGCAGGGGCGCGGGACTCGGCCCTCGGGGTTCGAAAACGCGGGTCAGAACACGCGCCGGTCGGCGCGGCCGACCAGGTCGGCGCGGTAGTCGTAGACGATGAACCGGACCTGGCGCACGCCGGGGTTGATCTCGACGTGCGCCTTGTACGGGATGCCGCTCTTCGCGACCTTCGCCCACGCCTCGTCTGTGAACCTCAGTAGCGCTCGCTGATAGTGCTGCGCCAGCACCTGGCCCTGTTCGTCGGCACCCACCAAAAGGATGTCGATCGCGCCGACGCGCTCGCCGTTCACCGTGGTGAACACGAGCTTCGACGGGTCGATCTCCGCCGAGACCGCCAGTTCGTACGTGTTCCCCTGCTGCCGCTTGAGTTCCGCATCGAGCCTGATCCTGATGTCGTGGATCTCGCGCGAGAACCCGGCGGCCGCCTGGATCCGGCCGCGCGTGATGAAGTCGCGGCGGGTGAACGGCCCGATCTCGCGCTGCGCGAAGTAGCCGTGGCGGTACAGCGCGGTGGCGTCCGGCCGCTTCACCTTGACCTCGATCGTGCGGTACGAGCCGTCCATCCGCGCGAGCGGCGGGTAGTAGCCCAGCACGTAGTTCATCCGCGTCGACTCGTCGATGCGGTCCAGCGCCACGTCGCCCTTCTCGGCGATGGACGACACGCCGCCGGTCATCTCCGCCATCGTGCGGAGCGCCTTGAAGGCGAATGTCTCGTTCCAGTTGTTCTGCGGCAGGCCGCCCTGCTGGCCGATCACCCCGCCTGTCTGGAACGTGTCGATCGCCACGCGCGCGTCGCTGGCCGCGCGCGCGAGGGAGGCATCGTCTTCGACGCGGGGCAGGTACATGCCGCGCTCGGTGACGAAGACGAGGTGCTTCTCGCCCTCGAGGTGCCGCAGGTACTCGATGCCCGCGTAGCAGTTGCCGAGGTCCTGCAGCGTTTGCGCCGTGTACTGCATGTAGTCGTCGAAGGTGATGCCGGCGAACATCTCGTTTGTCACCTCGTCCAGCGAGGTCCACGAGCCCAGGCCGCCGCCCGGCGCGCCCTCGGCCGCCGCCATGTCGCGGCCGACCTTGTCGATGTCCGCCAGTTGCAGCCTCTCCGCCTGTTTCGCGGCGTCGTCTTCCAGGCGCCTCGTCGCCGGCGTCTGCGCGCCGCCCACCCGGGACGACGCCAGCGTGCCCGCGCCGAGGAAGAGGTTGTCGATCTTGTCCTGGATCTTCTTCGGCAGCTTCCTGCTGCCGTACAAGGCCGACAGGCCGCTCTCGACCTGCAACCGCACGTCCATGTCGATGTCGTAGTGCGTGCGCTTGAACCGCTCGAAGAGCCGCGCAATCGACTCGTGGTCACTGGTGAAATCGGTGGCGCGGTCGTAGGCGAACACCGCCACCCGGTCCTGCGGCAGCAGTTTCTGACGGACGAAGCGGATGAGCGCGTCCACGGCGCCCGACGGCTCCTGCAGCCGTCCTCGGCCGAGCACGAACAGGAAGATGCGGTTGTTCTGCGGCACGACGTCGAAGGGCGTCCGGCGGATCCGGATCCTGCTGCCGGCTCCCGGCTCCGGCGGCGCTTCCGGCGTCAGCGGATGCACCTCGAACAGCCGGATGGGCTGCGCGACGCCGTCCTCCAGCAGCGTGAAGTCCTCCGCCTTCAGGTCGGTGACCGCCTTTCCGGTCCTGCTGCTGATCACGCGGACGCTGATCGGCACGAGGACGACGCCGCTCGTGAACGTCGGCTGCTGCTGCCGGGCCGAAGCGGCCGCGACAACGAGGATCGGGGTGACGAGCGCCGCGGCGCGCGTCAACAGTTGCCGTCTCATGGAGATTCTCCGCCCAGGTGCATACTAACCCACCGCGCCCTGTTGGTGCGCCGGCGGTTTGATGGCACACTGCGCCGGACGGACATGGATGCGCGGCGGCGGCGGTTCTCGTTGGCACTCGTCGGGGCGACGGTCCTCGCCCTCGTCGTGCGCTTCGTCTACCTGGCGCAAATCCACGGCAGCCCGCTCCTCTCCATCCTGATGGGCGACAGCCGCCAGTACGACGAGTGGGCCTGGCGCATCGCCCGCGGCCAGTGGCTCGGAACGGAGGTCTTCTACCAGGCGCCGCTCTACCCGTACTTCCTCGCGGTTGTCTACAGGATCGCCGGCCACGAGCCCGCCATCGTGCGCGCCGTCCAGGCCGTGATGGGCGCGCTGTCCTGCGCGCTCCTCGGCCTCGCCGGCCGCCGGTTCTTCGACGAGCGCACCGGGATCACCGCGGCCCTGCTGCTCGCGTGGTACCCGCCGGCGATCTTCTTCGACGGGCTGATTCAGAAATCCTCCCTCGACATCCTTCTGATCGCGGCGATCCTCTCGCTCGTTGCCGTGTTCCAGGACGAGCGTCGGTGGTCGTGGCTGGCCGCCCTCGGCGTCGCGACAGCGGCGCTCGTCCTGAATCGCGAGAACGCCCGGGTCGTCGCCCCGGTCGTCATCGCGTGGTTGCTGCTCGGATTTCGTGAGGTCTCCCTCCGCCGGCGGGCGGTCTGGTCGGCCGTGTTCGCCGCCGCCAGCCTGGCCGTGCTGCTGCCGGTGGGAGTCCGGAACTATCACGTGGGCGGCGAATTCCTGATCTCGACGTCCCAGTTCGGGCCGAACTTCTACATCGGCAACCACGCCGGCGCGTCGGGCAGCTACGATCCGCTCGTCCCGGGCCGGGGAGACCCGGTCTACGAGCGGGAAGATGCCACGCGTCTCGCGTCGGAGGCCGCCGGCCATGCGCTCTCGCCCGGCGAGGTGTCCAACTACTGGGTCGGCCGCGCGTTCGCGTTTGTCCGGGAGCAGCCGGGCCGATGGCTTGCGCTGCTTGGCAAGAAGGTCGCACTCACGTTCAACGCCCGCGAGATTGCCGACACCGAGTCCATCGAGGCGTATGCGGACTATTCGTGGCTGCTTCGCGGACTCCTGTGGCTGGACTTCGGCGTCGTGCTGGCGCTGGCCGCGCTCGGCTGCTGGACTTGCCGCCACGAGTGGCGGCGTCAACTCATCCTCTACGGGTTCTTCGTCACCCTCGCGCTCTCCGTCGCCGCCTTCTACGTCGTCGCCCGCTACCGTCACCCGCTGGTCCCGATCGTCCTGCTGTTCGCGGCGGCGGGCCTCGTAGCGCTGGCGGAGGCGGGCCTGGCCCGGTTCCAGCAGCGCGGGAATGTCCGGAAGGGGCGCAAGGGCGCGCCTCGCGCGCGGAGCGCAGGCGGGCCGCCGGCGCCGGAACGCGATCGGGGCGGTCCATGGCTGCCGGGGTTCGCGATCGCCGGATTCGTCGCGATTGTCGCGAACCTGCCGCTGACGCCCGTCCGTGACGCAACCTGGCTCAACCTCGGTTCGATGCTGCTGCGGACGGGCCGGTCAGCCGAGGCCGTGCCGGTGCTTCAAAAGGCCGTGGCGGTCGAGCCCGCCTATGCGGACGCCCACTTCAATCTCGGCGTCGCCTGCCGCGACACCGGGCGGATGCAGGCGTCGCTCGACGAATTGGCGGAGGCCATTCGCCTCAAGCCGGACTACGCCGACGCGCACAACGCCCTCGGCATCACGTTGCGGGGCCTGGGCCGCCAGCCGGAGGCGCTCGAGCGATTCCGCGAGGCGGCGCGGCTCGCGCCCGACTCAGTCGAGGCGCACACGAACCTCGGGTTGAGCTTGATCGAGGCCGGGCAGGCGAACGAGGCCGTCCTCGAGCAGCGGCGCGCCGTCGCCCTGGCGCCGGACTCCCCCGCGGTCCACAACAACCTCGGGAGCGCGCTCCGGGCGGCCGGCGACATCGAACAGGCCATCGCCGAATACCGCCGGTCGCTGGCGCTGAACGCGGATTACGCCGAAGCGCACGGCAACCTCGCGCTGGCGCTCGTGTCGACGCGGAACTTCGACGAAGCGCTCCGGCATTTCAGCGAGGCGCTCCGCATCGCGCGCGCCACGAGGCGGAACGAGGTCGCGCGCCAGATTGAGGATGCCATCGCCGAGACCAGGGCGATGATGACTCGCCCCGTCCGCTGAGTGTCCGGCGGTCCCTGCCTAGAAGTTCAACCTCCACGACACCTGCACAAGCCGGCCGCCCGGATCCTGGGTGTTGTTGAAGTCGCGGTACGCCCCGGTCACCTGGTAGCTGGTCCAGGTAGTGCCGCCGGTCGCCGTCACGCCAAAGAAGTCGATGTTGTTGAAGATGTTGAGCCCATCGAGGCGGAGCTCGGCGTTGATTCTGCGCGTGACCTCGAAGCGCTTGGAGAGGCTCATGTCGAAGCGCACGAACTTCGGCCCCGTCACGAAGTGATGGTTCGCCAGGGTGGAGGTCACCTTGCCATTCTCGCCGCAGGCGCCCGCGTAGGGCTGCAGGCAGCCTCCGGACTGGATCGGCGCGAAGTACCGGCCCTGCGGCGCCGCGCCGCTGTAGCCCGTCGCGTTGGCGTAAGTGGTGCTGTACGCCAGGATCGTGTTGTCGATGACCTCGTCGGGCAGCATGAAGACCCGCTTGATGTTCGGGTTCGTCCTGTCGGCCACGATCCGCAGCTTGAACATGTCCTTCAGGTCGGCGTCGGTCATCCCGACGAGCCGGACGTTGCCGAAGTCGAGGATCGGGCCCGACTGGACGCGGCCCGTGCCGTCGAACGTCCAGCCGCCGATGAGCAGGTTCAGGCCGCGGCCGACGCCGCCGCCGAACCGTTTGCCCTGTCCGAAGGGCAACTCGTACACCCAGTTCAGCTTGAACGCGTGCCGCGCGGATCCTTCAGTGCGGCCCCGCTCGAGGTCGATCCAGGTCGGCGCGTTGCGGACCGTGATGTTCTGCGTCGACTGCTGCCGGACGATGTACTGGTAGCTGCCCTGCACCAGCAGGCCGTTCGACATCCGCCGGCGCAGCTCGAACTGCACTGCGTCGTAGTTGGATTGCAGTGCGTCTTCTTCCCGGCCCGTCACCCGCGCGCCGCCGCTGATTGCCGGGTTCATGTAGAAGAAGTTAGCCGGGTACCCCGCCGCGATGCCATTCGCCCGGAAGGTGGAGTCGGTGAACATCGCGCCCGCCATGGTGGTAGGCGCCGGGGCGGTCGACGTGTGATAGCCGAGGTACGTCGTGTTCTGGTAACTGCTCGAGGTGTACTCCGCGGGGTTGGCGGCCGTGCCGGCCGGCTTCCCGCTGAAGAACGCCTGGTAGATCGGCAGCGGGGACTGGCCCGACAAGCCGTTGTACTTGAAGCTGTTGCCGGCCGCCGTGCCCCAGCCGTACGCCTGCTCGTTGATCCGGTAGTTCGCCTGCGCGTGCTTGAACTCGTCGATGAATCCGTTCTCGAGGATGTTCAGCTCGTTGAGGTCGCGTCTGACCCAGCCGCCACGCGCGCGCGTCCCGACGTAGCGGACCTCCATCGCCATCGACTTCGTGATCGCGCGCTGGAAGCCGACGTTGAACGAGTGCACCCACGGGGTCGCGGTGTTCGGAGCGAACGCATTGATGGAGTTGCTGAACGACGGGGTGAGCGGGTAGGACGGCGTGTCGGCAAACGCCGGCGCGCCCAGCCGGTTCGATTCCCGGTAGAGCAGCGGCCACGACTCGCCGGACGGAACCAGGTTGCCGAGCGACTGGTTGCGGAAGACATTGATCGACCCGCCGATGTTGTTCGAGAAGATGTCGGACGTGTTGCTCAGCCCTTCACGCGTGAAGGACTTCGAGTACCCCGCGCGGATGACGGGATCGTCGCTGAGGATCGTCGAGAGCAGGCCCCCGGACCGGATCGGCACGCGCCAGGCGAAGCCGAGGCTCGGCGCGAGGTTGTTGAAGTCCGTGTCGAACGGCGCCTCTTTCGGCTTCAACTCCTTCACCGTCACAGCGCTCGATCCGGTGCCGGCGGCGCCACTGTAGAAGTAATTCGGCTTGCCCCCGGTGAGCCCGGAGATGCCGTAGAGCATGTTGTAGTCGGACAGCTGCGTGAAGAAGTGGTTCGCCGACGTGAACGGCAGCTGCAGCTGGTACCGTAGCCCGTAGTTAATCGTCAGGCTGGGCCTGATCTTCCACGAGTCCTGCGCGAAGAACCCGAATTCCCGCTGCTTCACCCAATACTGCCACGGGCCCATGTACCCGTACTTGCCCGAGGTCGGGTCCAGGAACGCGGTGTTGTTCAGCGAAGTGATGCGGCCCGTCAGTAAGGCGTAGAGCTGGCGCGCGTTCGTCAGGTCCGTGGCACTCGCCCCGGGGAAGTTCGTCGGTACTGAACATCCCGGCCGCCGGATCGTAGGTCGTGTCGAACCCAATCCCGACGAACGGCACGAAGTACTTGAAGTAGTCGTTGTAGCCGAGTTGTGTGAACGCCCCGCCGATCGAGATCGAGTGCTTGCCCCTGATCCAGTTCAGCGTGTCTTCCACGTTGAACGCCGGCGAACTGCGGACCTCGTAGTTACTCGTCGGGTACGGTACCGAGACAATCGGCAATTGGAGGCGCTTGCCGCCTGTGAAGTCCTCCGCCTGGATGTTGTCGAAGAAGTGCGTCCCCTTCCAGCCCATGTACCCGACGCGCGCCTCGTTGACGAGGTTGGCATTGAGCACCGTGCGCCAGTTGAACATCACCGACGGGCGCCACGACGTCTGGTCACCCTGCAACTTGTAGCCAGGGAAGGGGGGGTCCGCGCTGTTCAGCATGTCCGGCTTCGAGATGAACCGCTGGAGGTAGCCCGACACGCCCACGCGGTTGTTTCTCGTGACGTTCACGTCGAGGCGGCCGGTCGGGTAGATGCGCCGGCCCGTGGATGAGGGCTGGAACGTGAGCGTGTTCGTGATCGAGTTGGATCCTGCCGTGATGCTCTGGCCGCTCAGCGTCGCGTTGATATCGTCGAGGATCTGCTTCATCGACGGGTCGTAGGTCGAGGTCTGGCCGTTGGCCGCCGCCAGGGCGAAGAGGTTCACTCCACCGGCCGGTCCGCCCGTGTAGACCATCCGGCCCGCCAGCGAGTCGGGCGTCAGCACCGTCCGGGTGCGCGACACCGACTGCGGCTGCCGGAACTCCTCGTAGTTGAGGAAGAAGAACGCCCGGTCCCTGATGATGGGTCCGCCGACGCGCCCGCCGAACGTGTCAATCCGCGCCTTGTCGTTCGGCAGGGACGGGTAGCTCTGGTTCTGGTTGAACCAGTAGTTGGTGTTCCACTGCGTGCGGCGCATGTAGTGGTAGATGCTGCCCTGGAACTTGTTCGTCCCCGAGCGGGTCTGGAAGCGCACCTGCACCGCCCCCTGGCCCGAACTCTCGGCCCCGGGGTTCGCCGTCGACACGGTGACTTCCTCGACGGCGTCCAGGCGCGGGTTGATGTAGGCGAAGAACGCACTGCCCGTGGACGACTTCAGCGCCTGGTCCTGCACGTTCAGGCCGTCAATCGTGATGTTCAGCGCGCCGCCCGGCAGGCCCATCACGGTCGAGTAGCGCGCCGCCTGAGTCGAGTTCACGCCCGGCAGCATCGTGACGAAGTCGAGCGTATTGCGCGTCGTGAGCGGCGCCCGCGAGATCTGCTGCGTATTCAGCGTCGTCGTGACTGCGGACGTCTGCGTCTGCACGAGCTCGGTCGCGCCGGTCACCGTGATGGACTCCGAGAGGTTGCCCACCGCGAGAACGACGGGCTTGATGCCCGCCGGCGTGTCGGCGATGACCTGGATGTCCGGCAGGATCACGGTCTTGAAGCCCATGAGCGACACGGTCACGGTGTAGGTGCCTGCGCCGATGGCAGGAATCTCGTAGCGGCCGGTCGCGTCCGAAACCGCCCGGTACTCCGTCGCGGTGGCGTTGTTCTTGGCGACGATATCCGCCCCTGGGATGAAGGCGCCCGAGCTGTCGACGATCGTGCCGACCAGCCTCGAGCTGCCGCCCTGCGCGTACGCCAGCCCGCTGAACGAGATCAGCAGCGCAGCAAGGAACAGGATGGTACTGAGTCGACCCCGCAGACGTGTCATGGATCCTCCCTCTCCGAACGCCGCGTCCAGACAGGCCGGACGCGGGTTCCCTGGCCGACACGCAGCCCCCGACAGGCTGCGGCGCGGAATACACGTCCCTCCCGGAGCTCAGAACCGGGGGCGTTCAGATGCGTTCCGCGCGAGAACGACAGCTATTTCCGCGCAAGGTATGTCAGGACGCGCGTCAAGTCAAGGCGGTTTCTGCCTGCGTCGCTTCTTACCTGATGCTCCGGCCCGCCTCGCACGCGGCAATCTCGCCCTGGAGCGCCCGGACAAACAGGTCGTTCCCCTGCAAGCGTGCGAGGGTCAACGCTTCCCGTCCGGCCGCCGCGGCCTCGCCGAACCGGCCCTGCTCGGCAAGCGCAGCCATGAGCGCTTCGAGTGCCAGCAGGTCGCGGCGCGCGGTCAGTCGAACGGCTCGTTCCGCCAGATCGAGGGCCTTGCGCCCATCGCGGAACCTGGCATCGGGCGCCGTCGCGAGTTGCCAGGCGACCCGCCGGAGCACCGCGGCGTTGTCGGGAAGACCGTCGGCTGCCAGCGCGAAATGCCGCCCGGCCAGCTCGGATTGACCAAGACCGCTGTACGCCTCGCCGAGCAGCGCATGGGCCTCGGCAAGCGTGGGATCGAGCGCGAGCGCCCGGTGCAAACGCGCGATCCCCTCGTCCAGCTTGCCCTGGGCACAGAGCGCGGAACCCAGGTGCATCTCGGCTTGCGCGTGGGCCTTGTCCGATCCCTCCAGTGAAGCGGCGATCGCGAGTTCGCGTTCGGCGTCCGCGAACCGCCCCGCGGCCACCAGGTCCGCCCCGAGGGCCACGCGCGCGCGGATGTTGGACGGCCGCTTCTCGACGGTGTCCCGCATCAGCGCCTCGTCCGAGTGGTAGTCGAGGTTGCGGGCATGAGTCGTCGTGCCGAACGCAGCGGCAACCGCGAGCCCGGCGACAAGCGTGGCGAGCTCCGCCGGGGGCCATCTCGCCGTGCCGGCAGCGGATCGCGCGGAGAGCACCCGCTGCGCGAGCGCGTGGAACGCCAGCACCGCGAGCGCCACCACCGCGGCGAGCGGGAGGTACATCCGGTGCTCGGCGGCGACTTCCGTCGGGATGGGCAGGATGCTGGACGACGGCGCCAGGACGATGAAGAACCACGCGCCCGCGAAGGCGGCCGGATGGCGGCGGACCACGGCCGCGACGGTCAGCGCCAGGAACGTCACGAGCAGCAGCGCGGGCAGCGCGACGTCGGCGAACGACGCCGCCCGCGGCCACTCGTAGTCGAACACCAGCGGCACCGGCACGATGGCCAGCCGCAGGTAGTGCACGACGACGGCGGCCTGCGTCTGCAGGTACGACCACCACGTCCAGCCACCGAGGCCGAAGCCCACCGAGCCCGGCCGCGGGTTGCCGGCCATGAGAGCAGCCAGGATCAGCCAGGTCGACGCCAACCCGGCGTAGAGGGGCCAGCGGCCACGACGATCCATGCCGATCAGCAGGTCCCACAGCGCCACCATCAGCGGCGCCGTCACCATCACTTCCTTGCTGCCCATCCCCAGCGCGCACGCCACCATCGACGCGCCAGCCCACCACCGCCGCCGCCGGCCGGGCTCCGCGGCGCGAATCGCGCAGTAGAGCGTGACGAGATAGAACAGGCCCATGAGCGACTCGACGCGCTGGACGACGTAGGTGACGGACTCGGTGTGGAGCGGATGAACGATCCAGATGAGGGCGACGAGAAACGCGAGGGGCGTCGCGGAACGGCCGAAGCGCTCGCGAAGCGCCGGTGCGAGCAGCGACCGGCGCGCCACGCCGAAGAGCGCGAGCCCGGCCAGAAGATGCACGGCCAGGTTCAGCGCGTGATAACCCCGGATGTTGCGCAAGAAAGCGTCGCGATCCTCGGGAGAGCTGCCGGGACCGGGCGTCGTCAACGCATTGCGCGCGTCCGCGGGCGCGAGGGCGTAGTTCAGCGCGAGCGTCAGCGCGGCGACCGGCCGCCCCGCCACCGTGGTGTCCCGCGGCGCCGACGCAGCCTTCGTCAGCGGCCATAGCGACCTGATGTGAGGGTTCGACGAGATGGACGCCACATCGTCGAAGACGAGCACGCCGGCAAAGCTGCTGGAATAGGCCCAGCCGCCCGCGGCGAGGAGCAGGAGGGCGAGTAGAGGGCTGACCGCAGCGGCACGCCGGCGCCTCGTCATCGCGGAGCCTGTTCGAGCCCGCCGCGGCGACGTACTTCCTCCGCGGCGCGGCGCGCCTCATCGGAGTCCGGCCGGAGACGCATGGCTTCAGTGAAGTGGCGCAGCGCCTCGTCCATCCGGCCCTGTCCCGCGAGCGTCGCGCCCAGCGACATGTGTGCGTCGTACTCACTCACGTGGAGCGTGAGCACGGTCGCGTGCGTGAAGAGGCTGACGTTGTCCTGCCAGTACCCCACCTGGGCCCGTGCAGCCAGCGTGTACGCGAGGACCGCGACAGCTGCGGCGATCGGTGCGACTTGCCGGGGCATTCGCGCGCGGGCGGCCAGCGCCGCGCCGCCCCAGGCGAGCGCGATAAAGATGCCGATGAGCGGCACGTAGGTGTAGCGATCGGCCCGCGCCTGCAGGCCGACGCGTACGAAGCCCCAGGACCGGCACGAGTGTTCCCAGGTACCAGAGCCAGCCGACAGGCAGGTACGAGTGGCGGCGCGCCAGGCGATAGGCGATCAACGAGAGGCCGCCGAGCACGATGCACGCGCCGGCGGTCTGCCACGCGGGAATGGCGTCCGGGAACGGATAGATGACCGTCAGGCCGGCGGGCCATATCAGATCGCGAAGGTAGGCGACGGCGGACACCAGCGCGTTCTGCAGCCGGAGGCTGAAGGGATTGGACTCGAGCGTGCTGACCGCCCCGCCCTTCTGCTGCACGAGAACGGTGACCGCACTCGACGCCGCAGCCATGAGGAACAGCGGCAGTTTCTCGCGCACGAGCGGCCACGCTTTCAATCGCCTGAACCGCCCGAGGGGCCCAAAGGGCCCGAACCGCTCGAGGGGCCACCAGTCGAGCAGCAGCAGTGCGAACGGGAGCGTCACGAGCATCGGCTTGGCCATCAGGCCCAGCGCGTAGAGCGCGAGCATGAGGACGTAGAAGCCCCGACGCCGCGCCTGGCTGCTTCGCGGCGGCGTCGCCCGCACAAAGGCGACGTACGTCCACATCGTGAGCATCCAGAAGAGGGTGCTCAGCACGTCCTTGCGCTCCGCCACCCACGCCACGGATTCCACGTGCAGCGGGTGGACGCCGAACAGGGCCGCCACGAACGCGCTGCGCCAGGGCGCGCCCGTCATCCGCGCCAGCAGTCCGAACAGGAGCAGCGTGCTGGCGAGGTGCAGCAGCACGCTCGTGGCGTGGTGCGCGCCCGGCGCGAGTCCGAACAACTGGACGTCGAGCATGTGCGAGAGCCACGTCACGGGGTGCCAGTTCGCGGCGTGTCCCGTCGTGAGGGCCCAGCGGAGCCCTTCGAGCGTGAACCCCCGCAGGACATGCGGGTTCTCGGTTACGTACGCCGGGTCGTCGAGTTGCACGAAGTCGAAGTGCCGCACGGGCGCGTACACGATCGCGACGAGCGCCGCGAGCCCAAGGGCAATCGCGATGATGGTCCGGCGGCTCATCGCGCGCTCCCCCGTCATCTGCCGGCCTTCGGAGCCGCTTGCGCGCGCGAGGCAGCCATGTCGAGCGCGCGCTTTGCGGTCTCGTTGCCGGGGTTGATGCGCAGTGCGTCGTTCAGTTGCACGATGGCCTCGTCGAACCGGCCTGCTCCTGCGAGCGCGATCCCGAGGTACTGGTGGGCCGCGTCCGAGCCGGGCTGCAGGCGCACGGCCTCGGTGAAGTGGGGAATGGCGTCGCCCAGCCTGCCGAGCGCCGTCAGTGCCAGCGCGAGGCCGGTATGAGCGGGCGCAAGAGCCGGATTCAGCCGCAGGGCCTCGGTGAACGGCGCGATCGCGTCCGCCGCGCGCCCCTGTCCGTAGAGCGCCGCGCCGAGATTACTGCGGAAGAGCGCGGCCTTCGGGTCGAGGCGAATGGCGGCTTCGTACTCCCCGATCGCCTCGTCTCCCTTCCCGAGCATCACGAGCGCCACGCCGAGGTTGTCGTGCGCCGCGGCCAGGCCCGGATTCAGCGCGAGCGCCTTCCGGTACTCGGCGACCGCCTCGGCCGCCCTGCCCTCGCGCGCGTACATCAACCCCAGGTTGTTGCGGGCCTCCGGGTAGTCCGGGGCGAAGCGCACGGCGCGCGAGAAGTGGCCGATCGCCTCCGTCGTCTTTCCGGCATCGCTGGCGATGGTGCCCAGCGAGTTGTGCGCGTAGTAGTTGCCGGGGTCGACATCCAGGGCGTGCTGCCAGAGTGCCGTGCTGTCCGCCCAATGCGCGACCTGCGCGTGCGCCGCGGCGGCGTAGAACCCGATGAGCGCCAACGCGGCAACGGGCAGCACGACACGCCGTGCACTCCAGCGCGCCAGCAGGTCGCACGAACCCCACGCCACGATCACGAAGAGGCCGATGAGCGGCACGTACGTGTAGCGGTCCGCCATCGCCTGCCGGCCGATCTGCACGATTCCGGCAACCGGCGCGAGCGTGATCAGGTACCAGAGCCAGCCGGCGAGGATGTAGGGACGGCTGCGCGCGGCCCGAAGCGCAAGCCAGGTGACGCCCGCCAGGAACGCCGCGGATGCGGCGAGCGGGACGATCGGGATCGATGCCGGGTAGCGGTAGAACACGCTCAGGTCACTCGGCCACACGGCCTTCATCACGTAGGTGCCGCAGGCGACGATGGCGTTGGCCGCGCGATGGCCGAGCGGGACGTGGGCGAGAGTCGAGACGGCCCCGCCGCGCTGCTGCACTGCGAACGTCACGAGGCTGGACGCGGTGGCGAGGGCCAGGAGCGGCACCTTTTCCCGGACAAGCTGCCAGTTGAAGCCCGCGGGCTTCAGCCCGCGGGGCGCGCGGCTGGCACTCCCGTCGCCAAGGTGACGTGGCGCGAACCGCCCCAGCGGCCACCAATCGAGCAGCAGCAGCACGAACGGAAGCGTCACGAGCATCGGCTTGGCCATCAGGCCCAGTGCGTAGCACGCGAGCATGAGCGCATAGGACAGGCGCCGCGACCCGCGTGCCGGGCCGGCCGCCGGTCCCGCGCCGAGCCCGCGCGCCGGGATCCCGACATGCGAGAGGTAGGCCCACAGCGTCAGGAGGAACCACAGCGTGCTCAGCACGTCCTTGCGCTCCGCGATCCACGCCACCGACTCGACATGAAGCGGGTGCACGGCGAAGAGCGCGGCCACGAACGCGCTCGCGCCCGCCCGCCCCGTCATCCGCGCGAGCAGCAGGAAGAGCAGCAGCGTGTTGAGGACGTGCAGGGCGACGCTCGTGACGTGGTGCCAGCCGGGGGCCATCCCGAACAGCTGAACGTCGGCCATGTGCGAGAGCCACGTCAGCGGGTGCCAGTTCGCCGCGTGCCCCGAGGTGAAGGCCCACGCGACTCCCGCCCGCGAGAGCCCGCCCGCGACCGCCGGGTTCTCCGAGACGTAGAGCGGGTCGTCGATCGACACGAAGTCGAAGTGCCGCACGGGTGCGTAGACGGCCAGCGTGAACGCGGCCAGCGCCAGCAGCAGCCACGGAGTCGCTCGGAGTGCCCGGGACGAGGCGGTTGGTGCCGTGTTCATTGACTGGGTATGCGCAGAGGCGGCGACCCGGAGCCAGAGAATACCATGCGAGTCGGGGCTCGGGGTTCGCATAGCTGAGGCTGCCGATGCGGCGAACGGGTGACGCCGGTTGGGGGCCCCCCGGCCGGCCGCAGCGCGACTTCCGTGACAAGCGTATTGTGCGCGAGCACGGACGGGGGTAACCGGCGGCAGGACCCGTGAGCCGCGAGGCGGGTGGGTCGGTTCGTCGTGGGTCGGTTCGTCGTTGCATCGGCAGGCCCGTGCGGCTAGCCTGAGGCGGCGGGATTCCCAAGGGAGCGGGCCGGAGGATGCCGAGGGCCGACAGAACTCGATCGAAGGGCCGCGCGGGAGGGGCTGAGCGGGCGGCCGTGCGCACGTTTGCGTCCCGGGTCGACGTCTACACGCTGACGCTCGCCGCCGCGCTGGCCGTCGTCGCCTTCATCAGGCTGCGCCTGCTGGCCGTCCCGTTCGAGCGCGACGAGGGCGAGTACGCGTACGTCGGCAGCCTGATCCTGCACGGCGGGCTCCCCTACCGCGACGCCTACAACATGAAGCTGCCCGGCGTGTACGGGATGTACTCCCTCATCATCGCGGCGTTCGGCAGCTCGCCCGCGGGCGTGCACGCGGGATTCGCTATTCTGTCGATCGCCACGATGGCGCTCCTGTACGCCGCGCTGCGGCGCCTGTTCACACCAATGACCGGCCTCGTGGCGGCCATGGTGTACGGGCTGCTTTCCGTCAGCGGTCCGCTGCTTGGCCCGGCCGCGCACGCGACGCACTTCGTGAACTTCTTCGTAGCGCTGGGCCTCTGGATCTACTCGCGGTGGGACGATGGCCGCCCGATCGTCTGCGGCGCCGTCACCGGCCTGATGTTCGGTCTCGCGTTCCTGATGAAGCAACATGCGCTGTTTCTCGCGATCTTCGGCGGAGCAATCGTGCTGCAGCGCGTGTGGAGCGGTGCGCCGCGGCCCTGGAAGACGATCGCCGGCACGGCGGCGGGCTACGTCGCAGGCGCAGCCGTCCCCTACCTCGGCGTTGTGGCGATCATGGCGGCCGCCGGGTCGTTCGGGAGGTTCTGGTTCTGGACCGTGACGTATGCCACGAGCTACGCCTCGGCCGGGACGCCGTGGGAAGTCGCAAAGGCGCTGTTCCTCCGGTCATTCGGCCCGGCGTTCACCGAGTACCCCATGGTCTGGCTGCTCGCCCTCGCTGGACTCGCCATCGTGTGGACGCGGCATTACGACGGGCGGCAGCGGGCGGTGGCTCTCGGGCTCGCGCTGAGTTCGTGCGCGGCCGTCGTGCCGGGCTTCAATTTTCGCGAGCACTACTTCGTTCTTCTGCTGCCCGCCGCCGGGCTGCTCTGCGCGGTCGCGCTCGAGTGGGTCGCGCGGCTCATCGCGAACGTGCGCGACCTGCCGGTCGTCCGCGCGCTGCCGGTCATCGCGGTCGCGGCATGGGGCGCCGTGGCCATCGCGAACGGCCGCGCCTATTACCTCGACAACACGCCAGACGAGGTGAGCCGGACGCTGTACGCGGGGAACCCGTTCGTCGAGGCCAGAGAAGTTGGAGCGCGCATCGCGGCCGACACCGCCCCGACCGACACCCTCGCCATTCTCGGATCCGAGCCCGAACTCCTCGTCTACGCCGGCAGACGCTCCGCAACCGGCTACATGTATGTGTATCCCCTCGTCGAACCGCAGCCGGCCAACCTGCGCATGCAGCGCGAGATGATCGCCGAAATCGAGGCGGCGGCGCCGAAGTACCTCGTGTTCTGCGATGTGCCCGCGTCGTGGTCGGCCAGCCCCGGCGCGCCGACCGACATCCTCCAGTGGTTCAATCGCTACGCTCCCGCGCACTACGACGTCGTCGGCATCGTCGAGATCGGGTCCGCCGGCACACCGCCGGCGTACGTCTGGGGCGCCGACGCCAGACAGCGTGTGCCCGGCCCGAATTCGCTGTGGGTGATGCGCCGCCGAAGCCCGTGAGGGACCTCTCCTGAGGGGCCTGGCCCCTCGGCGGGTATCATGAGGGGCCTGGCCCCTCGGATGGGGTTGTGAGGGGCCTGGCCCCTCATTGGCACTTTTTCGCTTGTTCGTGGGTAAAATGTACGCTTTTTTACCCACGTGTATGGACGAACGCTCGCCTCGCGGCTGAGCGGAAACCGCCGAAGTCTCCTGTTGCTCGGACCCAGGCAGGTCGGCAAGTCCCCCTGATCTCCCGCTTGCGCCCAAGTCACCATCAACCTCTCCAGCCTGGAGACGTTTCGTCGGTACGCTCGGATCCCGGCCGGCTCGAGCGGGAGCTGGATGCCGCCCCGGCTGGCGTCCGGAGCGTCTTCATCGACGAAGTGCAGCGCGTGCCGCCGCTGCTCGACGCGGTGCAGTCGCTGGTCGACCGCGACCCCCGCCGCTTCCGCTTCCTGCTGTCCGGATCGAGCGCGCGCAAACTGCGCCGGGGCCATGCCAACCTGCTGCCAGGGCGCGTGCTCGTCGAGTATCTCCACCCCCTACTGGCCTGCGAGTTGGGCGGACGACTTTCACCTCGACCGCGTGCTCGCTCATGGCACCTTGCCCGGCATCTACGCGGAATCCGACCAGGACCTGCGCGCGCGGGATCTCCGCAGCTACGCCGACACCTACCTGCGGGAGGAGGTCCAGGCGGAGGCGCTCGTGCGCGACATTGGCGGGTACTCGCGGCTGCTCGACCTGGTTGCGGCGTCCTCGGGGCGGGTCATCAACCTGCACGCCATGTCCGGCGACGCGGGTGTCGGCTACGAAACCGCCCGCCGGTACCTGGACGTCCTCGAAGACACGCTGGTTCTCCATCGGATCCCGGCATGGGCGGGATCCGATCGCGCAGCCTGGTCGCCCACCCGAAGCTCCTGTTCTTCGATCTCGGCGTGCGCAACGCGCTGTTGCGGCGGCCGCTGGACCGTCCGTTGGACGACGAGCGGGGCCTGCTGCTCGAACACCTCGTCGGACTCGAACTCAAGAGACGTTGCGGAGGCACCTGGCCTGAAGCGCGGCTCTTTCATTTCCGCACGAGGCGCGGGGCCGAGGTGGACTACGTGGTGCAGGCAGGGGCTGAGACGTGGGCCACGAGGTCAAGGCGTCACGGTCGGTGGGCGCCGGCGACACGAAAGGCCTGGCGGCGTTCGCCGAGCGAGTCGGGCGCCCGGAGCGCAGCCTGATTGTGTTCCTGGCGCACGCCGTCAGCGGCTCGACGGGGCGGACGCGATCCCGCTCCGCGAGTTTCTCGACGAGTTGCCTGGGCTGTAGAGCAGGGGCCTGGCTCCTCACGTGGGTTCCCGAGGACCCGCTGCGCGCACGCACGTCAGAGGGGCCTGGCCCCTTTCGGGTAAGATGATCCCGAGGTTTGCATGAAGCGTAGCCGCATCGCGAGCGTATGGATCGTCGTCGCCGGGCTGGTGTTTGGCGTGTCGTGCAACGCCAAGGCCCAGGGCATCACGCAGCAACAGGGCGATGAGATGCTGAAAGAGCTCCGGGCAATCCGGGCCGCCCTCGAGCGGGTAACCCCGCCGGCCCCGGGACAGGCGGCCGATCAGCACGCCCGGCTCCAGGACCTGAGCGGCCCCGCCCTCGGCCGCCCGGACGCTCCGCTCACCCTCGTCGAGTTCACCGACCTGCAGTGCCAGTTCTGCAACCGCTTCCTGGTGACGGCGTTCGACCAGATCAAGACCGCCTACATCGACACCGGGAAGGTCCGCTTCCTGACGCGCGACTTCCCGCTCGACCTGCATCCCTACGCGATGCAGGCGGCGCGCGCGGCGCGGTGCGCGGGCGAGCAGGGCAAGTTCTGGGAGATGCGCATGACCCTGATGGGCGGGTACAACCGGCTGAGCGCGGCATTCGTCACCGCGACCGCCCGGTCGCTCAAGCTCGACATGGCGGCCTTCGACGCATGCGCAGGCAGCACGAAGTTCGACGCGGCGATCATGAAGGACATGAACGATGCGCGGGCCATCAACATCGAGGGCACACCGACCTTCCTGCTCGGCCCGACCTCGCCGCAGGGACTCGACGGCATCCTGATTGTCGGCGCCCAGCCCTTCTCCGCGTTCGACGCGAAGATCAAGGCGCTGCTGGCCGGGGTGAAATAGTCACTCGTCGAGCCGCTTCGCAGTCTTCCGCAGGGTCCGGGCCAACCGGCCGACCTCCGCGCCGTCGAGGGTGATGACGGCGCGGACAACGAGGTCGCCGGCAGGCAGCGCGCCGATCGGGATGCTCGCCATGGCGACGTGCGGATCGTCGGCCGCCTCACCCAGAATCTTCATCGCGCCGCCGACACCGGCCGGGCCGGTCTCGCTGTCGGCCAGTTCGAGGGTTGCGGACAGCCCGCCCTTCGGCACGCCGTAGATCTCGACGTAGGCCACCGCCGATGGTTCGTCGGAGAACTGAAGCCTGCCGGTGAACCTCCCGTCCTCGATCACGCCGAGCACGAGCGAACTGAGTCTCAGGCCGGCCGAGCCGGTCAACTCGAGGCGGACGTCGCTGTCGGCCGTCCCGCCGGCGCCCGCGGCGTCCGTCGCGGCAACTCGCATCCTGTAGGTTCCCGGCTTCGCCACGGTGCCAATCGTCGGCGGCGTCCGCGCGAGGTCGGCCGGCTCGGCGGTCGCCTGCACCGCGAGCTTGCCCTTCTCGTCGTACAGGCCCACGGCGGCCGACTTCAGCGGTGCGCCGGCGCCGGCCCGTTCGAGGATCACCGCGACGCGCACTCTGTCGGCAGACTCGTCCCGGGACACGAACGCGGCCGCGCGCAGCGGCAGATCGCGGTAGACCTGCGCGACCCTCAGCATGTCGCGCGGCGCCGGGGCCTTCGCGCGCGGCGGACCGGCCGCGGAGGGGACGAGCACGTTCGGGCGCGCCATAACCTCGATGCCGGGGCGGTTCACCTGCACGCTCACCCGGTGCGTACGCCCGTTGCGCTCGGAGTCTTCTGGCAGGAACACCGCACGGTAGGACACCGCGCTCACGGAGGCCAGACGGGCCAGGGCGCCGGCACGGTCCCCGACCAGCCGCACCATGGGGTTGCCGGTGATCCCGGCGAGATGCTCGAGGCCGGTCACCTGGCTGAACGACGCGGCCGCTCCCGGCGTCGCGGGATCCGGTACGTACACGACGTAGACCGTCAGCGGCGACGCGAGCAGCGCCAGCTCGAGGTCGCTGTAGTCCTTCGCCCGGATGTCGCACAGGCCCGTCGGCGTGGACATGCGGGACACGCCGTCGACCATCGGGGGCGTGAGCCCTCCGGAGAAGAACACCATCGTGAGCGGCGGTCCGCCGGCCGCGTCGTGAAACACATTCCCCAGCGAGCCCAGGATCGTGCGGGTCCGGCACGCCGCTTCCGCGTCCGATTCCTCGCGCCGCGCCCACCCTGTCACCTTCACCAGCGCGGCCCGCGTCGCGGCCCGGTCGAGCGTGAGTCCGAGGTTCACACCCCCTCGCGGAATGGAGACCACGCCCGCGCGGCCGTTCCCGGGGAGGCGATCGATGAACTGCTGCGCCGCGTCCCGCATGGGCGTCTCCGCGCCCGCCGGGATGGACTCATCGTCGATGAACACGATCGTGTCGCCGGCGTTCCCCTCACGGACATTCGTGGCGAACGGCGGTGGATGATCGGCCGGACTCGCCCCGTGGCCGCCAGCTTCGGGCTGGACGAGCGTCACCGACTGGAGCGCGCGCTCGCGCCCGTCGACCTTCAGCGTGACGTCCTCCGGCCTCACGTCGAGGAACGGCCGCCCGTCACCCATCATCGCGCGGAACTCGATCGTGACCGGCTGTCCCGCCACACTCGACGCCGGCTGTTGCGCCTGAATCACCCCCGCGACGGCCACGGCGCCGGACAGGCCAAGCATGCCGGTCGCACGGAGCAGAAGCGAGGGACGAGGGCGCGAGAGACGAGGCAGCATTCGCAAAGCATATCCCCCCTGGCCGGGCGGGGTCAGGTCTCAGCGCTTGATCGGGTATGGCGGCGGGGGCGGCACCGGAATGGGCTTCGTTTTGATCAGCTCCTGCAGGTGCTGCACCGCCGCGTCCAGTTGCGCGTCCCTGCCGCCGAATGTCTCGTGCGGCAGGTTGTCGACGACGACGTCCGGGTCAACGCCGTGGCCTTCGATGAGCCAGCGCCCCTCCGGCCCGTAGACGCCGATCTCGGCGGCCGTCGCGATCCCGCGATCGACCAGGAAGTTGCTCGAGCTGAGCCAGATCTCCCCGCCCCAGGTCCGCATGCCCATCACCTTGCCCAGCCCGAGGCGGCGGAAGCCCTCGGCGAACGCCTCCCCGTCCGACGCCGTGTTCTGATCGACGAGCACGACGATGTGGCCGCGGAAGGCGAACTGCATGTTCCACGTCGGGTGCCCGACGCGCGGCTGCCAGTAGAACCAGGCCCGCCGCAGCAGGCGGCCGAGGATCCAGCTGTCGATGTTGCCGCCGTTGTTGTGGCGCACGTCGATGATCAGCCCGGACCTGTCGAAGACCGGGTAGAACTCGCGCACCCACTCGGCCATGTTCCCGGCGCCCATCGCGCGCAGGTGGACGTAGCCGATCTGGCCGGCGCCAGCCTTCTCGACCGCGAGCCGCCTGGTGTACTCCCACTCGTCGTAACGGAGGCCGTCCTCGGCCTGCGCCGCAATGGGCTCGACGATGACGTCCCGCGCCGGGCCGCCGGCCTTCGGCTTCACGCGCAGGAGCACCTGCTTGCCTGCCTGCCCGCGCAACAGCACGGACGCGTCGTGGACGCTCAGCGCGCCCACGCCGTTGACGCTCTCGACGACGTCGCCCTCGGCGACGTCCACGCCCGGCTGCGCCAGCGGCACGCGGCGGTCGGGCCGGTCCGGATCCGTGGCGATGATGTGGCTGACCCTGAATCCGCCGGCCTTCTCGTCGCGGGTGAGCTGCGCCCCCAGCGACGCCGGCCACGCATCGTCGGCCGCGTCGCGCAGGTCGCCGCCGCGCACGAAGATGTGCAGCGCCGAGAGCTCGGCCACCATCTGCGCGAAGACGTCGCTCAACTCGGCGCGGTCGGTCACGCGGTCGACGAGCGGCTCGTACTTCGCGCGCATCGCCGGCCAGTCCAGGCCGTGCATGCCGCGGTCGTAGAAGTAGTCCCGCTCGAGGCGCCACGCCTCGGTGAACATCTGGCGCCACTCGAGCCGCGGGTCGAGGCTGAAGGTCCAGTCCTTGAGCGGCACCGCCAGTTTCGAGAGGTCCGCCGGCGCCTTCGCCCCGGCGTCGAGCACGTAGAACTCGCGGCCCTTGCGGATGAGGAGTTTCTTGCCGTCGGCCGACAGCTCGTAGCTCTGCGGATCCTCGATGAACGTCTCGGGCTCGGCCTTCTTGTTCTCGAGTGCGAGCGTCTTCAGCGCCGCCTTTCCGGCGCGGTCGGTGGGCCGCGAGACGAAGTAGAGGCGCTTGGCGTCCATCGACAGGTCGCTGTAGTTGCCCGGCGGCACCGGCACCTCGAGGAGCCGCGTGTCGAGGCCATCGACGTCCACGACCACGGTGGGGACAGCGGGCTTCTCGGTCGCCGGCTTGTCGGCGGACGCGGTCTTCGCGTCGGCCGTCTTGTCAGGCGCGGTCTTCTCCCCCGGCTTGTCCGTGGCCGCCTTGTCCGTGGCGGTCTTCTCCGTTGCCTTCGGCGGGTGCAGTTCGTCGTCCGGCTGGAACGGCGAGCGCTCGCCGCGCTTCAGGGCCACGTGGTAGAGCTTCGTCTGATGGTCCCAGAACGGCTCCGGCTGGCGCGAGCCCCAGGGGCTTCCCACGAGCGACTCGAAGTTGCGATCCGACAGGAAGTAGAGCCACTTCCCGTCCGGGCTGAACGTCGGATTGCCGCTGTCGTAACGGTCCGAGGTGACCGGCACGATGCGCGCGGCCGCAATCTCGTAGAGGTGGATCCGCGCGAGCTGATTGGGCCCCGGCGCCGTGTACGCCAGCCACTTCGAGTCAGGCGACCACTCGAGGTCGGCGAACCTGCCGTCGGCGGACTGGGCCACCTTCGTTTGCGTCTTCTTCGCCACGTCGAGGATCCACAACTGCTGGTTCTTGTCGTGGTGGGCGATGAAATTGCCGTCGGGCGACGGCAGGCCGTCCCAGCGCAGGACCGACGCGTCGCGGCTCAGCTGCGTGGCCGCGCCGACGCCGTTGGCGGGCACCTGCCAGAACTCCACCTCGCCGCTCTCGTCCGACAGCGTCAGGACGGTCTTGCCGTCGGGCATGAAGCGCGCGTTGCGGTGGCGCACCAGCTTGTTCCGGGTGGCCTCCACGATGCGGCCCTGCAGAGCGGGCACGACGAAGACCTCTCCGCGGGCCGTGATGGCCACGCGATCCCCGCTGGGCGAGAGGTGGGCGGACGAGACGAAGTCGATCGGGTTCTTCACCCATCGCTCGCGGAGCTGATCGAAGTCCGACACCAGGGTGATCGGCACCACCGTGTCGGCGCCAGACGCGATGTCGAACACGCGGATGTCGGCGCCGAGCTGATACGCGATCCGGCCGTTCGAGAGCGACGGCGACTGCACCTCGTAGTCGCGGTGCTTCGTGAGCTGTTTCAGGCCGCCGCCGCGCTCGTCCATCGACCAGAGGTTCATCACCCCATCACGGTCCGATGCGAAGTAGATCCGTCCCTTCCACGGCATGGGCGTCTTGCTCGTGCCGGGATAGTCGGCGGTCAGTGCCGTCGCTTCCCCCGCGCCGGCGAAGCGCCACAGGTTCTGCGCGGTGCCGCCCTTGTAGCGGCGTGTGTGGCTGCCCTGGAACGCGAGGCGCGTGAAGAAGAGCGTGCGCCCGGCGGCTTCGAAGGCGCCGTCGGCCGCCTCCGCGAGCGGCACGATCGTGCGCGCGCGCGTCGCCGTAACGAGCCGCACGAGCTGCGCGCCTGGCAGCCCGGAGTGCCGGCGCGTGGCGTAGAGCACCTCGCCCTTCGGCGTCCATGACAGCCAGGACGGGCGCGTGGCATCCCATGTCTGGCGGACGGGCACGCCACCCTCGAGCGGG
The DNA here is from genome assembly GCA_963809475.1 of uncultured Acidobacteriota bacterium. Taxonomy (GTDB): domain Bacteria; phylum Acidobacteriota; class Vicinamibacteria; order Vicinamibacterales; family JAKQTR01; genus JAKQTR01. The sequence continues at coordinate 238,917 of CAWEJS010000001.1, read as the reverse complement.
AGCGTGTAGACCTCGCCCGGGCCTTCATACGTCGCCGCGTACGCGACGGTCTTGCCGTCTGGCGAGATCGCCGGACGGCTCTCCTCCTCCGGATGGGTCGTCAGGCGCTGGGCGACGCCCCCCGCCACGCCCACGCGCCAGAGGTCGCCTTCGGCCACGAACACGATCGTGTCGTTCCAGATGGCGGGCTGGCGGTAGTAGCCGAGCCGCGATTTCTGGGCCGCCAGCGGCACGCAGAGCGCGACGACGGCCACGAGCGCGAGTCCTCTCAACCGTCCAGACGGCATAGCCCCCTCCACATGCTGTCCCTGGATTCCGGCTTCCGCCGAAACGAAGAACGCGTCGAGCCCGTATTGTAGCCGGGCGGGCCACCGGGAAACCCCTCGCGCATCATGGTGGACCCACACGTTGACATTGACCCGATTTGTGGTCATATGTTCCCATATGGCGGTCAAGACGATTCCAGTCCGTTCGGCGGGAAGACGAGAACTCGAGTGCTCGTTGCCCTCGTCCTGCTCGGCTCGAGCTTTCCGCGTGAGCTGTCGCGCCTCCTGAGCGCCCCCGTCTCCGCGGTTTCGCGCGCTCTATACGGGCTCGAGCGTGACGCACTCGTGGCCGGGCGTTCTGTCGGGCGGATTCGTGTCTTCACGGTAAACCCGGCGTACTTCGCGAAGCGGGAACTGCTGGCCTATCTCGCCCGGCTGGCGGACGCCGACACCGATCTCCGGGCACAGGTTGAGTCTCTGCGCCGAAGACCACGGCGGTCGGGAAAGCCCTTGTGAAGCTGACCGCACGTTCCTCATTGTCGGCCGTGGCGTTGACCGTTGGTGCCGTGCTGCGTCGCCCTCCGAGAACTGGGCTTCGCCCGCTTAACCGCCAGATTCTCGGCGGCAGATGCGGACCGTTGAAACCGACACCGGTTGGCGCTAGTATCGTGCCATGAAGACGGTTCGATACGTGTATTGGCAGGATGAGGACATGTGGTTGGGGTACATTGAGGATTTTCCGGACTACATGACACAGGGGGAAACCCTGGAGGCGCTTCAGGAGAATCTGAAGGACATCTACGAGGATCTCGCCGGGGGGAGGATCCCCGGTGCCCGTCATGTAGCCGAACTCCAGATCGCATGAAACGGGTCGACCTCATCCGGCAGATCGAAGAGAGCGGATGCCTCTTCATCCGCCACGGCGCGAGGCACGACTGGTATCAGAATCCGCGAACCGGCGCCTGTCAGCCCATTCCCCGTCACAGCGAGATCAAAGAACATCTCGCCCGCCACATTCTCCTGAAACTGAAAGACTGATCCAGGCGAGTCGGCGGCAGTAGTCGACTCCTCGCTCCCACAACGTCTGTGAAAGCGCGACTGTCTACCGCATCCGATCCTGCTTCGAGCGTCGGTGCGCGGCGCGCGCGATGTAGCCCAGGGACTTCCCTTCGACTTCGCTCAGGGCCGGCAGCCCCCCGACATGACTCGATGTAGGGCGGGTCTTTAGACCCGCCGCTCACGCCGCCCCTACCGCAACTTCATCGACGGGTCGCCGAAGAGGATCCAGCTCTTCCGCACGTCGAGGTCTGAGATGGCCTGTTTTGCCGCCTGCGCCGCCTCGCCCACCGTAATTGACCCGCCCCCATACACCGCCGTGAGGAACGCCTGGTTCATCAGCGCCTGCGGCGCCGCTTCCGTCAGCCCGCTCGACGCCCACACGCCCACCGCGCCGCCCCCCGGCGCGCCGAGCAGCGCCTCCGCCAGGCTCACCGTCCACAGATCCGGGAAATACCCGTTCAGGCACGTCATCGCCACCACGAATGGCGTCGCCGCCCCGTTCGTCACCGTGCTCGCCACGTCCGCCGTGAGCAGGTCGCCGCCCCACGTGTCGGTCGACCCGTGCCCCATGAAGTTCACCAACCCCTGCCCGGCGTTGACCCCGGCCACCACGCTCGCGGCCGCGCCCGCGTCGCCTCCCTGCACGTGCGTCACCGTCATCGTCCCCGGCAGCACCGCCTGGACCGCCGTGGTGTAGGTCGCGAAGTCGTCGCCCGCCTCCTGGTTCGCCCCCGTGACCAGCAACGCCTTCGTCTTCCACGTCGCCGCTCCGGCCGCGTCGTACGCCACGATCTTCCCGACCAGCGCCGCTGCCTCGCTCGCCGTCTGCACCGGCAAGCGCCCGATCGCCAGCTCCGGCACCCCGTCCAGGTCCGCGTCCCCATACCAGTCATCCGAGGGCGCCTCGTTCTGCGCCGTCCCCACGAATGCCACGGGCACGTAGTTCACCGGTCCCAGGCCGAAGTAGTCCCGCGGGTCGATCGTCGCATCCCCCACCAGCAGCCCCCACCGCGGCGCCGTCTTCCACGCCGTCGTCGCCGTCGTGAGGAACCCCTTCACCGCATACGGGCTCGGCACCCCGTAGCTGAACTCGTCGTACAGGTCCTCGACGTTCACCACCGCCACCTTCAGCCTCTGCCCCTGGCGGAGCGCCACCAGCGGCGCCAGGCTGCCCAGGAACTCGCCATGGCTCACGATCACCAGGTCCGTCCCCGCCTGTGCCGAGTGCCACGACGAGGGCTGGTTCACCGTCACGCTCGCCGGCGCGCGCATCTGCGCATTCGTGAACGCCAGCAACGTCCGCGTCCCCCCGCCCTGCGGCACCACGCTGACGCCGTAACTCCCGTCCCCCTGCAGCGCCACCGTCCCCCGCGGCGCCGTCACGTTCGCCGGGTCCGTCACGTCCATCACCCGGACCCCGCTCGCGCTGAATCCCGTGATCAGCACCGGCTGCCCCGACTGCGCCGTGCATCGCAGCAGCTCGGCGTCGGCCACATACAGGCGCGGATACGTCAGCGTCACCGTGTCCACGAACGTGATGTCGCTCTCCCCGCCCTGCGCGGCCAGCGTGAGGGTCGCCCCCGCCGCAAGCGACGCCGTCTCCACCGCGAAGCTCGCGGCCGCATTCTCCCGGTCCGCCAGCGTCACGCTGCCCACCCAGGTGCCGTTCAGCGCCACGCCCACCACGTGCGGCCCCACCGTCAGCCCTTGCATCCGCACCGTCAGCGTGGCGGTCCCCGCCGTCTCCGGGCTCACCGCCGTCACCGGCAGCCCCTGCGTCAGCGCCGCCGTCGCGTCCAGCAGCGGCCCGAAGATGTTCTCCGCATCCCCGTTCACCAGCCCCAGGAACGTCGCCACCCGCGGCCGCCACGTCACCGTGGCCGGGAAACTCGTCGGCGCCGTCCCGCGGCCCCGCCCATTCGACGACCCCACCCGCTGCCCGATCTGCGAGCCCCACGTCAGCCAGTACACCTGCGTGTCCGACCACGCCGTGTCCACCCCCGTCCCGTAGAACTCGATCGCGCGCACCACCCCCGCCTGCTGCACCACCTGCAGCGCCTGCTCCTCGCCGTGCGCGAACAGCCGCAGCGTCAGCGGACTCACATACGCCGGCATGCCCGCCGCCGTCAACGTGGCCGCGTCCACGTGCACCCACCCCGCCTGCCGCACCCCCAGCTTCACCGCCGCCCCCGCGCCAGCGCATACTGCTGGCTCAGCGCGGCCTGTCCCGTCCCCGGGTCCGCCTCCGCCGTGACCCCGGCCGTGGCCGCCGTCACCGTGGCCGGCGTGAACACGTCGGTCGTCAGATCCGCCGCCACGTCGCTTTCGGCGCCGGTGCTGAACCAGCGGCGCTCGCCACTCCCCGTCCGCCCCACCTCCCGGATCACCCGGCTCCGGCCCGGACCCACCGCGTCCTTTTGCGCGGGCCGGCGTCCCTCGCCCCGCCGCAGCGTGCGGCCGGGCAGCGGGGGCGCGCCCGCGAAGAACGGCCCGTACATCGTCCGCGTGCCATTCAGGTCCAGGTCTTCCACCGTATACGCGCTCGAGGCGGTTCCATCCGGGTCGACCCACCCGTAGGCCTGCCCCGCCGTCAGCACGGTCTGCGGCCCCGCCAGCAGCGCCGAGCCCGCAATCGGCGACTCCGTCAGCCGCACCCCGTCCCGGTACACGTGGAACCCCAGGTTCGCGACTTCGTGCCCCGTCCGCCACGTCAGCCCCACCCCGCCCTCGTCCGCCAGGACCGCCGAGGCCCCGCGGAACCGCACCACCGTCGGCCCCGCCACCCACCCATACCGCACGATAACGATGCCGGACCCACCCGCACCACCGCGTTGCCGTCGCCGCCGCCAACGGTAGACCCCCCGCCGCCACCGCCGCCCGTGTTGGCACTGCCGAGACTGCCGGCCGCAGCGCCGGGATAACCAGCTCCGGCACCCGCACCACCACCGCAGCTCGCGGTGCCAGCAGTAAGCGACCCGGTGTACGTGCCCGCGCCGCCGCCACCGGCGTAGCAGGTGGACGTGCCGCTGATGCTGCTGGCTGTGCCGATGCCGCCGTTCTGGGCGCCCCCAGCTGCCCCCGCGCCGCCCCCGCCGCCCCCACGGTACTGAGCCGCGGCGACACCGTTATTACCCTGTCCGCTCGTCCCGGTTCCGCCCGTGCCATTAACACTCGTGCTTCCGTAGCGACCGCCGCCGCCGCCGGAGCCGCCGTTAAGGCCAGCCGCACCCGCAGTGTTGTTGTAACCAGACCCGGCGCCGCCGCCACCCGTCGCCGTCACGAGGCTGCCGAGGCTCGAACCTCCACCGCTGCCGCCTTTGGCCGTGCTACTCCCCGCCGTGCCGCCGGTACCAACCGTGACGGAATACGACTGAGCGGTCAGCGAGACGCCGGTCTGCGTACACGAAGCCGCCGGCACCACCGCCGCCGCCAGCATCCGCGGAACTACTGACGCTGACCGCGCCGCCCCCGCCGCCGCCCCCACTGACCACGAGGATCTGAGCGGTGACGGCATACGCTGGCGTGAAGGTGCCGCTTCCGGTGAAGGTATAGATGGTGTCGTTGCCAACCGTGCTGACGGTATACGTGCCGGTCGCGGACACGGGTACTGGCGGCACAAAGGTCACCACCGAGCTGGATGCCGAAACCGCCGTGCCGACCGCCACGCCGCCGAGGGTGGCCGTGATGGTGGCGGAACCCTGTGTCGTCGGCGACGTCAGCGTCGCGGTATACGTCCCATTGCCGTTGTCCGTCACCGCGCCCAACGTCCCGGTGCCGCTCAGGCTCATCAGCACGGTCGAGCCGCCGTAATTCAGATTGTTGTTCGCCGCGTTCCGCGCTTGCACCGTGATGACCTGTGTGCTGGTGCCGTTCGCAATGAGGGAGGTGGCCGCCGGACTGATCGTCGAATGGCTTGCGCTCGGCGGCGGTGCGGGTGCTTTGTAGGTCACGATGGCCGCCGCCCAGTCGTAAACGCCGCCGTTCCAGCTGCCGGTCGCGGAATAGGTGCCGGTGGCGCTGACAATCCGGTATTCGGGATAGATGCCCCAGCCGTTGCTGATGACGTGCGCAGGCAGCGCGGTGTAACCCGATCCCGCCGAAAAAGTAGGCGAGCCAAATGGAGAAGCAATGTCGAGGCCGAATGCACCAATGAGCAATTCACTGGCTTGGCTCGTGGTGGCGGTCGGGCCGACCGAGGCAGAGTCTGACCGTACCGCCCGTTGCCGTCGCCGTCTTGTCAGCAGGCGAGGCCGCGACAAGGCCGCTGACAGCGAATGCGCTCGCATTGATGTACGTATACCCGTACCCAACCCACTAGGGAAGTAGACCGTAATGGTGCTGCCTATCGAAAGGGCCGTGTTCACTCGCGCCGAAAAGACCAGGGTCCGCGTCGGCGCGGAATTGGTAACATCGGCATCTTTGGTATAGGTGTTTCCGGCGGAGTCGCTCACCGTCAGGGTGGTTGAGGAGGAAGTATACGCAACGATCGCGATGATCACCGTGTTATTCACGGCCACGGCCGAGGTCACCGACACGGGCAGACTGGTATAGATACTCGTCGATGCGTAGCCATTCGTGCCGATGCCAACGGGTGTGCCGATGCGGTCCGTGAACGTCGTCAGCGCCGTGAGCCGGGAACGCCCTCCCGTAGCAGTTACGTGGAACCTCACGCCCAGATCACTCTGCTGGACCACGTAGCCGGAGTTTGTGAACTTGCCGTTGCGATCCGTCATCGACGTCAGCGTCACGGGGCCGTGCGTTGCCGGCTCCACGGTCATGACGAGTGTCACCAATTCACGAGGGGCCCAGCCGGTGCCAGTCAGCGTGACCGTGTCGCCGGGCTGGTAGTCAGCCTTATTACTCGTCAATGTCGGTGCACTCGTCGCGTGAGCACCGGATTGACCACCGATTCGCGGGGCAGCTAGCCCGGCCGCGGCGGACTCGCCGTGCGTCGAAACACCGGCAAGCCCAACCACGAGCAGACCCGGCAGGATGATTCCAAGCCCGAATCTCTTCAACATCGCGTTCATGATGGCTCTCCCGTTGGGATCCGCGTGCCCCATCAACCGTCCCGCGCGCAGCCGCGTTGCGTGTCGCAGCCTGGCGCTCCAACTCTTCCGTTCCACCGTCGAGACTCTTCCGAGAATCTGCCGCGACTCCACGAGTTCATCCGCCGAGCCGGCAGCATCGCCGCGCAGGGCGAAGACCGCCTCCGCTTCACGCTCCCTGTCGATGCCGACCACGCGATGCGCAATCACGCGCCTCTCCCTGCGGTAGAGCACGACATCGTCCGTGCGGACCTCCGGCGGCCGCACCGGCTCGACGATGATGCGCCTCGCCGCCGCGAATCGTGGGATGCATGCTGCCGCCTTCGGCGCGGAAACGTACCCGGTGCCCGCGGCTCAAAAGCTCGGTGGCCACGTCGAGAAACAGTTCGGACCTGCCGGACTGTCATGCTGCGTGCTCCCGGACGAAATCGACGGCCCGCTCATCGGGAACGAACCGAAGCTCCGCGCAGGCGACAGCCCGGGTCACCTGCTGCAGAAACGCGAGTGTGAAGTCCAGCCCGGAACGGCTGTGGAACGGCACGAAGCTGCACGCCATCAGGCGCGCCACGGCATCGGCCTCGGCCAGCGGAGCGATCTCGTTCCTCTCCCCGCGGGCCAGAAACAAGATCCGGTCGACCGGCGTGCGCTGCGCGCTGGCCAGCTCCGCCTCGCCATGCCAGGGGGTGCCGTACATCCACAGCCGGCCGTCCAGCATCCGCAGGATGATCCGGTCGTCGCTGAGGATGTGGGGGCCCGCCCCGCGAGTCCACAAGCGCGCCATGGTGCTCTTGCCGGCGCCGGACTGGCCGAGGAACAGGTAGCCCTTCCCGTCCGAATCGAGCACGCCGCAGCCGTGCACCTCGACGCCGCGTCCCTGCGCCAGCAGGTTCACCATCAACAACTCGTCGAGCGGGTACTCGAGCGGATACACGGGCTGGTCGGTCCGAAAGCAGGCGCTGCGAAGACAGATGTCCCCGGAGGTGAACTCCGCGTTGAAGGAAGCTGTCTTGTAGGGCTCCGGGACCGAAGGCGGGAGCCATGAAGCGGAACAGGTAGCCCGGGCCGTGCCGGTGAAGCTGCCACAGCGTGCCGGCATCGAAGAGCCTCTCGCCCGCTGCCGGCGCGCACGAACCGCCCCACGCGGCCCGCACGCAGACATCGGGTTCGCCTTCCGTCACCAGGAAGTGCCGGACAGGACCCTGCGCTTCGAGCTTCAGACCGGGATCGTCACTCGTCAGGGCGAAGGTGATGTCGCCGATACGGAAGTTCAGAGCGACCGAGTCGCGTGAGTGTTCGCGCTATCCATTTCGTTCGTGCGGCGGCAGGGCAACCTGCCCGAATCCGTCAATCAGGAGCCTAGTGCCGCTGCAAGCGCTCACGCGGCACATTTGCCGCCGGCGTTGGGACCCGCTGCAGTGGTGTTCTTGCAGAGCCCCAGCACCGCCTCCTCCGGCCGCAGCGCAACCTGGATGAACTCAGGCTTCCGGTACGGCTTCTTCGGCTTCTCAGAATCCAACTGCTCGTGCTGTTCATCATGCCTCTACCTCCGAGCAATACTGACAATCTCCATGCGCCCGCACCGGGATTCCCATGGCCGCAGCCCTCAGGTGCGCAACCCGGCACAGGAAATCCACCGGCGCCTCCGGATCTCCGCTTTCCAGTTCCGCGTTGGCCGGGCACATCCCGCACAACGACTTGATCCCGCAGTCCGTGCACTTGGTCACCCGGGTGATCTTCGTGCGCCGCACCTCGCGCGTCAGATGATCCCACCCCTGCCGAAAGCTCCCGCGCCGCAGATCGTACGTGGCGAAGCGCGAGAGGACACAGACGCTCATCCTGCCTTCGGGATCGATGGCGAAGCCGGTCACGCCGCCGCCGCAGGAGTAGACCTGCTCGCTCGCTTCCGGCGTCACGGGAAGCCCGCAAAAACGCGTGGCGAACTTCTTCCACTCCGAAACCCGCTCCCCGTCGTCCAGATCGAGTTGCACGATCTCCCGCGGCTGGAGCCTCACCGCCAGCGGACCCTCGGAACAGTCGACGCGCGGATTCAGCATGGCGTCGAACCGGAATTCCGCCCCGAGCTCCCGCGGCGAACTGCTTCATGCCGTCCAGTTCGTGCCGGTTGACGGAGAAGACCATGGTCTTCAGCTTGAGCGGCAGGCGCCGCTCGACCAGAAGCTGAATCCCTCGCATGCAGCGCTCGTGGGAACCCGCGACGCCGGTGACGCGCTCGTACGTTTCCCTGGTCCTGCCGTAGAGCGTGATCTCGATCGAGAACGGGCGCCATTGCTCGAGCTGGTCCGCGATCTCCGGCGTGATGAGCGTGCCGTTCGTGAAGAGGGTGATCAGGAAGCCCTTCTTCTTCGCGTACGTGTAGATGTCCAGGAAATCCGGCCGGAGGAAGGGCTCACCGCCCGTGTACAGCAGCCACAGGCAGCCCGCGTCGGCCATTTCATCCAGGAGCCGGAAGTGCTCTTCGCGCGTCAGCTCCCCGCGCCGGGCTTCGGCGTCGCCCGCAGGCAGGTTGTTGTAGCAGTGGACGCAGTGCTGCGGGCAGCGGCGGGTGATCTCGATCGTGGCGTCGGCGGCAACCCGCTCGCGCACCATCCGATCGTGCCACGTCGCGCTGAAATCCCCGTACCGCTGCGTCGGCACCTCTGTCACGCCGCCTCCACGATGCCTGCTGCTTCCAGCCCCTTCAGGAACTCCAAGGTGTCCTTCTCCGCCTGCTCTGGTGTCACGTCGAACTCGCGGCACACGGCCTCGATCATCCCGCTGACGGGAGTCTCGCCGTCCATCAGTTCCCAGATTAGCGAACCGACCTCGTTCAGGTTGTAGATCGACTCGAGATCGCCCACCTGGCCGCGTATCGGCACGACGATGGTCTCCCCTGCGATCACCCGGGCGACGTACTCGCCCTTCTTGCGGTACGTTCCCGCCGTGTCTCGCCGTTCCGCCATCGACACCTCTCCCCTTATCCGCGCGCCCGCCTTCTCACTTCTTCAGCCAGCAGATCGGCGGCCGGGCCGAAACCCGTCCCCTACCCGCGGTTTTGCGCTGGCGTACCCAAGTTAATCGCACGCAGCATACGTTCATAACTATCGGCAGATCAAGGAGAAAGACCTGTTGGGGTACGCAAGGGACGTACCACGGGTGCCTGCCTGGATTCCATCACGAGACCGGCGGAACGCGACGAGTCCCACCGGCCTGCGCAAAGCGAGTCTGCCGGGCGGCAGATACAAGTCGCCCGATCGGGGCCCAACTGGCCGGGCCAGCCCGAGACCCGGCGCTGGAATCCAGCCTCGTTTTGAGGGCCGCGGGGCGGGCGTGAGATACTGCGGCGACAGATGGCCGAGATCGATCGAGACTCCCAGCGGCTGATCGCGGTGCTGGCCGGGCGGCCCGCAGACCGGGAAGCCATGAGCCCGGCGGACTGGGCACGCCTCCTGGCTGTCGGTCTGGAGCAGGGCATCGCACCCGTCATCTACACCCGGCTGAGCGAACGTGGCCTGGCCCCGCCGCCCGCAGTCGAGGCGGCGCTGCGCCAGGCGTACTACGCCGCCGCCGCTCGCAACGTACGTCTGCTCCATGAACTTGGCGAGATCCTGAGCGCGTTGCACGCCGCGGGGATCGATGTCATCGCCCTCAAAGGGGCGTGCCTGGCCGAAGCGGTCTACGGGAACATCGCGCTGCGCTCCATGGGCGACGCGGACGTGATGGTGCGTTCGGGCGACGTGGCTCAGGCCCTGGAGATCCTGCAGTCGCTCGGGCACGAGCCCGAGGCGCGCATTGATGCCCTCGCGGAGCAGACCATCAACCACGGCATTCCGCTGGCGAGAGCGGGCGGCCTGCGCATCGATCTCCACTGGACGATTGTGAGCCCACGGTTCCACGGAGGGTTCGGCCCGGACGATCTCGATGGACTCTGGGCAGAGGGCCGAGCCGGTCACCGTCGCCGGCGTGCCGGTCCTGATGCTCTCGTCAACGGATCTCCTGCTGCACTTGTGCGTGCACCTGTCGGTGGATCACGGGTTCGACGGCATCGGCCTGCGCCCGTTCCTCGACCTTGCCGAAGTGCAACACCGGTTCGCCGATGCGATCGACTGGGGGCAGTTCACGAAACTGGCCAACACGTGGGGCGTCGCAAGCGGTGTGCGCCTCGCCCTGCAACTGGCGCAGCAATGGACCGGCCTCGAGTTGCCGCCGCACGTCCTGTCCTCCCTCGATGCCGTGCCGGTGGATGCGGTGACGGCCGACTGGGTCCGGCACAAGGTCTTCCACGCGAGCTCGGCCGACCTGCAGAGCGACGCCGTGCGGTTCGCGGGCACGGCGCACTTCGCCGATCACCTGCGCCTGGCACGAACCGCGATGGCCCCCTTCCGCGCTTCGCTGGCCGGGATGCGCCGTTCGCCTGGATCCTCCTGGCGCAATCTGCGCGATTACCTCGGCCCGCGTCGTGGGATACTTGGGCCGCCATCGACAGGTCCTGTGGCGCGTATTGACGCGCGACAAGACGTTCATCGCCGACGCGCGCAAGGAAGCGCGGCTGCGCGAGTACCTGGGTTGGCGTTGAGTTGACGAAGCAACCGGTGCCGCAACTTCCCACTCCCCGACAGCGCATCCAGGGGGCTTTCCGCCTCGGCCGCGCGCTGCGCCTCGTCTGGCAGCTTGCGCCGCGATGGACGCTTGTCAACGCCGCCCTCGTCGTCGTGCAGGGCGGCCTGCCGCTGGCCGCCCTCTACGTGATGAAGCGCATCCTGGACGCGGTGGCGGCGGCCGTGAAGGCGCCGGATCACGCCGCGCTGGTCCAGGACGTCTGGGTCTGGATCCTCGCGGCGGGCGGGGTCGCGCTCTTCACCGCGTTCATGCGTCTGGTGGGCGAGTACGCCACCCAGGCGCAGTCGCTCCAGGTGACGGACGGCGTGGCCGAAGTCCTCCACGCCCAGTCGATCGCGGCGGACCTGGCCTATTACGAGGACCCGTCCTACTACGACACGCTCCATCGCGCCCAGGGCGAAGCCCCCTTTCGCCCCTCGAGCACCGTCCACGGCCTGATCGAGGTCGCGCAGAACGGCCTGGCGCTCGCCGGCATTACGGCGTGGCTCGTGTCCCTGAACTGGCTCCTGGCGGCCGCGCTGCTCATCGGCGTGCTTCCGGGCGCCTTCATCCGCCTCGTGTACTCGCGCCGCCTTTACGGCTTGCAGCAGGCGCAGACGGAGCAGGAACGCCGGGCGTGGTACTACCACTCGGTCCTCACCGAGGTGCAGCACGCCAAGGAACTGCGCATCTTCAACCTGGGCGCGCTGTTCCAGTCGCGGTACCGCGAGCTGCGGCGGTCCATCCGCTCCGGCACGCTCACGCTGGCGCGCCATCGCGCCGCCTCCGATTTCTTCGCCCAGATCGTGGCGACCGCCGCGCTTTTCGGATCGCTGGCCTGGATCGCCTTGCAGACGATCCGCGGCGCGGTCACGCTCGGCGACCTGGCGGTGTACTACCTCGGATTCCAGACGGGCTTGAACCTGCTGCAGACGGTCCTGCGGTCGCTTGCCGGGCTGTACGAAGACAACCTGTTCCTCACGAACCTCTACATGTTCCTCGACCTCCAGCCGGGGATTGCCGCGCCGCGCCAGCCGAAGCCGGTGCCGCAGCCGATGACGCGCGGCATCACGTTCCGGGACGTCGCGTTCAAGTACCCGGGACACGCGAGCGACACGGTCGAGGGGATCGATCTCGACCTCGGCCCGGGCGAGGTGGTCGCGCTCGTCGGCGAGAACGGCTCGGGCAAGACAACGCTCATCAAGCTGCTGTGCCGGCTGTACGACCCGGCGCGCGGCGCAATCACGATGGACGGCACGGATCTCCGCGACTTCGACCCGGTGAAGTGGCGCCGCGAGATCAGCGTCGCCTTCCAGGACTACGCACACTACGCGATGACGGCCGGCGAGAACATCTGGCTGGGCGACGTGGATCGGCCGTTCGACCGCGAGGGCATCGTCGAGGCGGGCCGGCGCGCCGGCGCCGATGCGGTCGTGAGCAAGCTGCCCGGCGGATACGACACGCAGCTTGGCCGCTGGTTCCAGGAGGGGCAGGAACTGAGCGAAGGGGAGTGGCAGCGCCTGGCGATGGCGCGCGCCTTCTGGCGCGACGCGCGCATCCTGATCCTCGATGAGCCGTCCAGCTCGCTGGACCCGCTCGCCGAGGCGGAACTCATTGGCCGGTTCCGCGCGCTCCTGGGCGGCCGCAGCGCGGTCATCGTCAGCCACCGCTTTTCCACAGTCCAGATGGCGGATAGCATCTACGTGATGGATCGCGGGCACATTGTCGAGCACGGGACGCACGCGGCGCTTCTCGCGGCGGACGGCCACTACGCGCGGCTCTACCGGGCGCAGGCCCGGCACTACCAGGACCGGTAGCGGCATGGCGAGGAACATCTGATGCGGGTCCTGTTCGTCGTGCACGGATTCCCTCCGGAAGCCACCGGCGGGACCGCGCTGCACGCGGACGAGCTGGCCCGGATCCTCTGGCGGCGAGGCCACGACATCGTCGTGCTGACCCGTGAGGCCAGGCCGGACTTCCCCGAGTACCACGTCCGGCGGGAGCAGGCCGGCGAGATCTCGGTCATTCGCGTCAACAACACGCTCCGCGACAACCCGTCATTCGAGGAGACGTACCGGAACGGCGCGATCGACGCCGTCGCCCGGACGCTCATGGACGAGGAACCGCCGGACATCGTCCACGCGGACGACCTCACGGGTTTGGGCACGGGCATCCTCGGCGAGTGCGCGGCGCGCGGCATCCCGTCGATCGTGACGCTCCACGACTACTGGCTCATCTGCCACCGGGAACAGTTGCTGGACCTGGAACTCGAGCGCTGCGCGGGCCCTGAGCCGGAACGGTGCGCTATGTGCGCGGGCCTGGCGGCCTCGGCGCGGCCGTCTGCCCATCGCGGGACCGGATGGCTGCGCGCGTTGGACGAGCATCTCCCGCAGGCACTTGCCGGCGCACGGCGGCGATTCGTGTCGCGCCTCACGCGCCGCGCGGTGCCCGCATCCGCGGCGGCCGAGGCGGCACAACGAATCGAACACATGCGGGCCGTGTGCAACAGCGCCACGCGCCTCCTCGCGCCTTCGAACGCGCTGATGGAAGCGTTCGTCCGCTTCGGCGTCGCGCGCGACCGCCTGCAACTCGTCGACCTGGGCATCAACACGCGGCCCTTCGCCGGGCTCGCCCGGCAGACGTCCGATCGCCTGCGCGTGGGATTCGCCGGCAGCCTCCTGCCGCCGGCTGCGCCCCATCTGTTGATGGAGGCGGTCGCGGGCCTTCCGCGCCGGCGCGTCGAGCTCACGATCGCGGGCAGCCTCGCGCCGTACCGCGGCGACACGAGCTACGCGTCGCGGATCCGGCCGCTCCTGCGGTCGAACGGCGTCCGGTGGCTCAACGGCGTGCCGCACCAGAAGATGCCGGAGGTGTTCGCCTCGCTCGACGTCCTGGTCGTGCCGTCGGTCTGGCTGGACGGCTCTCTTTTCACAATCAAGGAAGCGTTCGCGGCGGGCCTGCCCGTCGTCGCGTCCAACCTCGGCGGCATGGCCGAACTGGTGTCGGACGGGCAGAACGGCCTGCTCTTCGCGCCGGGTGACGCGGCCGACCTGCGCCGCGCCCTCCACCGCCTGCTCGACGAGCCAGGGTTGCTCGATCGTCTGCGGGAAGGGATCCCGCGCGTCAGGACTATCGACGAAGACGCCGCGTGGACGTCGGCGCTCTACAGGGATCTGTGGTACGAGCGCCACGGGCGCCCGGTACCGGCGCCCGAGGCCTGACGTGCGCCAGTAGAGGAGGATTCCGGCTGACGCAGACACGAGCGTCGCACCGGGAGTGGCTGAGCGTCTTCCAGGCTGTATGCCTTGGCCTGGCGGTGACCTGGTACGCCCTCGTTTGCTCGTCGCTGTCGACCCGGGCGTTCACCACGGATTTCGTGCAGTTCTACGCGTCGGCCCAGTCGCTCCGCGCGGGCGAAAGCCTCTACCGAACCCTGCAAGTCGATCGCTTCGGCCCGGCGCCGAACGCTGCATCAGCCAGGCCGGGGGCGATACACCCGAACCTGAATCCGCCGCTGCTGGCGCTCCTCGTCGCGCCGCTGACGCTCGCCGGCCTGTCGTCGGCCTACAGGGTCTGGACGGCGCTCTCCATGCTGTCGGGGCTGTTCGCCTGCGCGCTCCTGTGGCGCGGGCTCGGCGGCGCCGGCCGGTCGCACTCCGAGTTGATCTGGCTGTGGCTCGCCTTCCTCGTCTACTTCCCCACCTGGACGGCCATCACGATGGGCCAGGTTTCCGCGTTCCTGTTCCTCGCGCTGGCCGGCGCGTGGCTTGCCGGGCGGAGCGGACACGACCGGCTTGCCGGAGCGCTGGCGGGAGTGGCCGTCAGCCTGAAGCCGTTCGCGGGGCTGCTCGTCGTTTTCTTCGTGCTCCAGCGCCGATGGCGGGTTGCGGCGTGGTCGATTGGCGCCGTTCTGGTTGCCGTCCTCGCGACGCTGCCGTTCGCCGGCTTCGAGGCCTACCGGGAGTACGCCTCCGTCATGCGCTCCGTCACGTGGTTCGGCAACAGCTGGAACGCCTCGTTCTGGTCCTTCTTCACCCGCATCCTGGGCGGCTCGGAAAACGTCCCGCCGGTGACCGTGCCCATGCTCGGGCACGGTCTCGCTCTGCTCTCGTCGGCGGCCACGCTGCTGTGGCTGGCCTGGCTCACGGGGCGGGGGGCCGCCACGCGGCCAGTGTCCGTCGAGGCTGACGCTTCGACCTCCACGACTCGAGCTGCGAGCTTCGATCTCGGATTTGGGTTGACGTTGGCTGTGATGCTCCTGGTGTCGCCGCTGGGATGGATGTACTACTTCCCGCTTCTGCTGATTCCCGGCTACACCGTCTGGTCGTTGACGCGCGACGGGCGGCAGCGAGTGCTTTGCTGGGGGCTCGTCGCCGCGTGGGGATTGAGCACCATCCCGACCTCGATGGTGCGTGCAGCGGACGCCATCGCGCCGCTCGGCTGGTTCACCATCTACAGCGTGTACTTCTACGCGCTGCTCACCCTGACGATCGTGGTGTCCTGCGCCCTCGTGCGCGCGGCCCTGCCGTCAGCCGCCGCCGGCCCGCCTCGCGCTAGTCGCTCAGCCTGAGGACGAGGCTTCGCACCCTCTGGAACGCCGCGTTCAGCTGGGTCGAATCGGCGGCATACACGTAGAATCCAGTCGGCTGCGAGGAGTTGTACGTGTCGGAGGACGAGGTGTTCGCAATCCGCTTCAGGATGTTCTCGCCCTTTTCGGCTGAACCGTAGGAGCAGTTGGTGATCTCGAGATTCTGCAACATCGCCCCGAGGCCGATGGTGTAGATCGTGATGGCCGCGGTCCCCGACCCGCTGCGGGCGCCGTCGGCGATGTTCTCCACCATGTTCCTGGATGCCTTGTTGAGATTGCACCAGGTATTGGCCCACCTGAAGACGCGATCTGCGCCGAGCGGCGTCAGCGGCCGGGCGTTGTTGTAGCTTGCCAGGGAGACGGTACCCGTGTAGTCGGTCACCGGCAAGTGCGTCACCCGCGTCTGCCCGGAGTACGTCCATGTCCCGTCTGAGCCGCTTCTCTGGCCGACGGGAAAGTAACGGTAGGGGTTGTCCGTCGAGTCCGCGACCGAGTACAGCCCATACGGGGTCGTCGTGACAGTGACCGGATTCTTGAGCTTGAAGTACCCCGACACGATGTTCGGCGCGCCGTCGCTGAAGAACACGATCGCCCTGAGCGTGGAGCGGAGGTTCGCCGGGATCGCATCGAGTTCCGCTTTCGCGATCCTCATCGCCTCTTCCGCATTCGTCGCTCCGTCCGCCGACGTGCTCTGAATGTCCGCGATCAGGGACGCCTTCGCGAATCCCCTGGTCGAGTCCTTGTTGATCGCACGGTTCAGCACGGCGCCCGACGCGAACGTCACCAGGCCGATCCTGTCCCCTCCCGCCCCCCCTTGAAAGCCGTTGACGAAGTTGATGGCCGCCTGCTTCAACGCGTTGAACGTACCATGGGGTGAGTAGGTGTCGCTCAGCGACCCCGAGCAATCGAGGACGAGCATCATGTCCAGCGTCTTCACCGTCGCTTCCGCCGAGGAGCCGACCACGAGCGGACGGTTGAAGATGGCGCTGAACAAGGTCGGGGCCTTCGTCGAGGCCGAGACCCTGATGGTCCAGGTGCCGTCGACGTTCGTGATGCTGTCCACGCTGAAGGACGTGTTGGTCGTGCTCCTGATGCCCGTGGGGAAGTTCGCGGCGAAGAAGCTGTTGGCCGCGAGTATCGCGCTCTGCCTGCGCGCGGCATCGTCGACCCCGTTCTTCACGGCCTTGCCCGCCGCGAGCGAGGCCGCGTCGACGGCGGAATTGAGCTTGGCTTGCACGGCATACGCCATCCCCAGGTCGATCGTTATGGCGGCCAGGCCGATCAACATGAACAGGCTGATCGCGGTCAGAATCAGGATCTGTCCCTTGGGGTGCGTCATCGTCGGGTTGGGTTCCATGGCAGTCCCCTGGTGGCTTGACGACGTCGTCAGAAGATCGAGATTGACTTCAGCGTGGGCGCGAAGCGGTTTCCGAAGAACACGCTCTTGTACTTGTAGTAGACCTCCACGCCGTATGCCACCTGGGTCGGCCCCAGCGTGACCCCTCCCAGGCCCCTGGCGGACCCGCTGATGGGCATGGACGAGCCGCCCGTGCTCCTGCTCCAGCCGAGCACCCTGGTGATCGTGTTCTGGCCGTTGACGCTCTCCACCTTGTAGATGTACATCATCCCCCGGTTCACCATGTCGAGGGGCTGCGCCGTCTTCCCGATCAGGTCCAGGACGTTCTGGAAGTCCGTCGCGTCATCGCCGGAGAGGTTCAGGTTCGCGCGCGCGATGAGGTTGGCCCCTTCCCGGCTCATGTTCGTGATGATGGCCTGGGCGTGGATGGCTCGCGAGTAGTCGAATACCCCCATGAGCAGGATCACGAGCAGCAGCAGCGTGACGGCAAACTCGATGATCGCCTGCCCGCGGGCCCCCGATCTGTCGCGGATGGGACGGATGAGCGTCGATCGCATCACTCAACTCCCCGGCTCGTTGACGACCGTGGCCTTGACGGTGAAGGTGTAGTTCCCGTTCGTGAAGAGCGGCTTCAGGAACGGCGTCATCAGCGGCCAGGAGTACACCAGGCTCACCGTGATAGGTTGCTGCGGCGTGCCGCAGCTGCCGTCCGTGATCGGGGAGCCGGCGACGTTGCCGTACGCCCCCAGCGTTTGCGCGCTGATGGTCGGGTCCTTCGTGCTGTTGACGTTCTTGTCGTAGAGCCCCCTTGAATACCATTTGATGTTGGCGATTATGGCGGCGCGGCAATTGGAGTTGGGATTGACCACGGCGATGCGCGAGCCCGACCTTACGGCCCACTGCATCGTCTGGTTGACGGTGAACATCATCGCGAATTCCATGATGACGAACAGCGTCGAGAGGAAGAAGACGCCGACGACGGCGAATTCAATCAGCGACTGTCCTGAGTTCCGTCTGAGCATTGCCGCACCTCGGCCAGCCCGCAGCCAGACCTTGCCTCTGCGAACCAAGCAAGAATCCTGCCGCCATCGGGGGGTTGGCTTCGTGTTCCAGCCGGCCCATTCCGGCAGTGCGCGTGAGGCCGCGGCCGCCGAGCCAACTGCCGAAAACATCGTGTCTACAGAGACTTAGCATGATAGTCAACAGCCGGGCCACGATGAGTTCGCGTGTCGCCGGAATGCCGTCACGGCAGTCTGGCTGACAATTGTCCATTTCTTGGCAGACTAGTCTCCGCTTCCTGCCAGAATCCGACAGCCCGCCAAACCGGGTCAAGGCCCAGGGAAGCACCTCGGGCCCATCCACGGTGCCGGCTGCGCATACGGTCCTGATTGCCTCCCGAGTATGACTGACAGCGGCCCGCGGAAGATCTCCACCCACCCCTCGCGTTCGAGCAACCCGACGACCGGCAGCCGGCGCGGCAGCCAGACGTAGTCGGCCTTCAGGGTCCGCGCGTAGCCCGGGTCGGGCGACTTCGAGTAGAAGCGCTGATGGGCCTTCTGCACGGCCTCGGAGTACACCGTCTCGCGCCGCCCGTCGTACGACACGCGCAACCGCGGCGCGAGATGCCAGATCGCCAGTTCGCCGTAGTCGAAGTAGACGAGCAGCCTGCCTTCGATCGGGTTGCCCTGCAGAAACGTGACCGCCTCCGCTTCCGGCGCCCACGTCTCTTCGGGATCGGGCCCGACGACCGCCACGCACCCGACCCGGCTCTTCACGGCGGCGCCCACCGCCACGAAGCCGGTCAGGCACATCGCACCGACAACCATCATGTCGGCGCGCGTCGGCCGGCGGGACAACGGAAGGCGCTCGGGGCCGCACGACGCAAAACACGGCGCGAGCAGCATCACGTTCGTCAGGGCGAAGAACCCCTCGAGCCTGGCGACTCGAAACGCCAGCGCGCCGATTGCCGCCGCCGTGACGAGAAGTGGCCACTCGGCCAGGCCGCGACGCCGCCAGGCGGCCACGATGACAAGGGCCGTCCCCGCCCACGGCAGCATGAGCCCGGGCTTGTAGGTGAGCGGCTGCCACTCGGTGATGTCCGCCCGCCCGAGCCCGACGGTCTCCCTCAGGAATCGCCACAACTCGAAGCCGTAGGGCGTCGCAAGCGTGCCCAGCAACCCGAGGAGCACACCGCCTGCCGCCCACGGCCACGGGACCTTGCGTGCCAGGAGGGCGCAGGCGCTCCAGAGCCCCAGCACGCCCAGCCCGACGAGCCAGCCTCCGTGCAGGTTCGCCCAGAACGCGAACAGGACGGGCATCCAGAGCAGCACCGTCCGGCGGCCGCGGCCCGCCTCGTTCAGCAGCGCGAGCAGAATCGCGTACAGCAGCATCGAGAACAGCTGGGGCCTGACGGTCATCATCTGGCCGAAGGCGCCGACGACCGCGATGAGCAGCAGCCCCGCGGCGAGCGGCTGGAAGACGCCGGCCCGCCTCAGCGTCCGCCAGACGACGAGGAACGTGGCCAGCACGAGCACCGACTTGAGCGCGACAAGCCCCGCGCTGCCGGCGGCGCCGTACGCCGACGCCATCAGCACCTCGGTGAGCCACTCGTGGTTCGTCCACGGCCTGTCGCTCGTGAAGGAGTACGGGTCGTGCCGCACGACGGCGTGCGCCGCCAGGATGTCCTGGCCGAAGCGGACGTGGCCCCACAGATCCGGGTCGGCGGCCGTCATCGATCCCGCGATCGCGATGACGACCACGACCACTACGCCGATCAACAGTGCGGGAATGTTCTCGGGTTTCATCGTCGGCGCTTCCTACCTGGCCGGCGCAAAGTAGCCCTTGCGGCTGTTGACGCGGACGAGGGCCGACCGCGTGCGAATCTCGACGGCGCGCCACTTGCCGTCCCGGGTGGAGTTGGTGGACGTGTAGCCGACGGTGTAGCGGTGCCGGAGGTTCTCGATGACACGCTGGAACTCGGAGGTGAGGTCGAACATCTCCCGAGGGAAGTACGCCTGGCCGCCGGAGAAGGTGGCCAGCAGGTTGAGGTGTTCGGGATCGATCTTCGTCCCGAGCCCCACCGGGAACATGGTGACGTCCTGGTCCTGCAGCAGGCGGAGCACGTTGTCCCACGTCCTGATGCTCCCCGGCCCGGTGCCGGGGTTGTCCTCGTCGCGGCCGTCGGTCAGGACGACC
This sequence comes from uncultured Acidobacteriota bacterium, assembly GCA_963809475.1. Taxonomy (GTDB): domain Bacteria; phylum Acidobacteriota; class Vicinamibacteria; order Vicinamibacterales; family JAKQTR01; genus JAKQTR01. Next base: position 218,808 of record CAWEJS010000001.1, on the reverse strand, counting down.
ACCGCGCGCCGGCCCTTGACGCCCTTGAGCATGAGCAGCGCGTCGCACAGCGCGTCGTAGAGCGCGGTGCCGCCCTCGGCCTTGTACTCCGAGAGCGTCTGGATCGTGTTCAGCCGGTTCGTCGTGATCGCATGCGCGACGTTGACCTTGTCCGCGAACGTCAGCATGCCGAGGCTGTCCTCCGGCCGCAGCGCCTCCACGAACGTGGCGGCGGCGGCCACCACCTGCTCGCTGGCCTGCTTCATGCTGCCGCTCGAGTCGAGGACGAGCACCATCGACACCGGCGACGTCGCTTCCTGGAAGGCCTCGACCTTCTGCGCGACGCCGTCCTCGAAGACCACGAGGTCCTCCCTCGCGATCTCGAGGTACCGGTTCTGGGTGTCCATCGCCGTGAACTCGAGCACCGGGCGGACCGGCGGCGGCGTCGGGGCCGTGTAGCCGTCCCGCGCCTTCACGACGAGGCCGTCCGCGTGGGTCCGCAGCGCGATGGTGCGCCAGGTGCCGTCGCGTTTCTGGTTCGTGGGCGTGTACGTCACGAGGTAGCGCAGCTGCGCGTCGTTGGCGAGCGTGTCGTACGCGTTGGGCAGGTCGGCCGGGCGGACCGGGAAGAACGACCGGCCGCCGGTCTCCTCGGCCAGCGCCTTCAGTTCGTCGTGGCCCCGCAGCGAGATGCCCGCCACGCCGCCGATGCCGACGGTGTACACGGTCACGCCGGACGCCCTCGACGCCTTCACGGCGTCGTCGAGCGACGACTGGCTGTGCTCGTCGTAGCCGTCGGTGATGAGCACGATGACCCGGCGCCCCTCCACGCCCGCGAACCGGCTCGACACCTCGATCATCGCGTCGCGCATGGCGGTGCCGCCCTCGGCACGGATGGCGGAGATGGCGTCGGCGATGGTCTGCTGATCGGTCGTCGGGCCGGTGATGGCCCGCAGCCGGCGCGCGAACGGGGCCACCAGGAGATGGTCCTTCGGCCGCAGGTAGGCGGCGAGCCGGCCGGCGGCCGTCCGGACGAACTCCATGTTCCGCGACATGCTCTGGCTGCTGTCGACGAGCAGGACGAACGTCGTGGGAATGGTCTCCTGCGCCACCATGTCGGGCGTCTGGCGCACCCCGTCCTCCTCGAGGATGAACTCCGGCGCGGTCAGGCCTTTCACCATGCGGCCGTTCTTGTCGTACACCCCGGCCTCGACGAGCACGCTCGTGACCTCCGCCAGTTCGGTGATGACGTAGGGATCGAGGACGATGCTGTCGCGGCCGACGTCGCCCTCGCTGTCTTCCGCCTCGACGACGATCTCGCGCCGCTGAAACGGGTTGTCGTCGACCCACTCGACGGCGTAGGGCGGGCCGGACGTCACCGTGGCGAGCAGGGTGCCGTCCACCGAGAAGCGCACGGCGGTCACGGCGCGCCCGGACGCGGCCCGCACCTGGCCCACGATGCGCACGGCTCCCGGCTCGCCCACGCGGCCGAGGGGCGAGGTGATCCGGACGGTGAGGGGAGACGCGGACTGTGATTGGACCGCTACCGACGCCAGAAGGATCGCGAGCGCGCACGCGAGCACGCCCCGCGTCAGCATGTCAGGCGTACTCCGTCGGCGTCTCCCGGTCGTCCACGAAGTAACTGTCGCACGCGGCGAGGAGCAGCTCGATCGTGAGGCGTCGGGGCTGCCCCGCGTACTCCGCCAGCGCCAGCGCCTGGTCAATCAGCGCGCCCGGCTGGCACCCCCTGAGCGGGATCTTGCGGGGCCGGAAGTACTCGACCAGCAGGCGCTCCGCGAGCGCCGGGTCGAAGTCGAGCTCCCGCTGCGCGCAGTAGTTCCTGAAGATCCGGATGAAGTCCGTGTGCGTGGGGCTCTCGGCGAACACCTTGTACTGGATGCGCCGGAGGAACGCCTCGTCCACCAGTTCGGCGGGCTTGAGGTTCGTGGCGAACACCACCAGCACGGCGAAGGGCAGCTCGAACTTCTGCCCGGTCTGCAGCGTGAGGAAGTCGACGCGGCTCTCGAGCGGCACGATCCAGCGGTTCAGCAGATCGCGCGGGGAGCAGTGCTGCCGGCCGAAATCGTCGATGACGAGCACCCCGCCGTTCGCGAGGGCCTGGAGCGGGGCGCGGTAGAAACCGGACGACACGTCGTGGTTCAGCTCCAGCGAGTCGAGCGTGAGCTCCCCGCCCGCCGTGATCGTCGGGCGGCGGCACCACACCCAGCGCCCGTCCGGCGTGTACCCGCGATCGAGCGAGCCCTCGTCGTCGGCGAGCCCCTGGTCCGGAAGCGCTTCGTGACTCACCGGGTCGTACACGCGGATGATGGAGCCCTCGACGACAAGCGCGTGGGGCACGGCGATCCCGCCGCCCAGCAGGTTCCGGATGCACTGCGAGATGACGGTCTTGCCGTTTCCGGGCGGGCCGTACACGAACAGCGACCGCCCCGCGCGGACGGCCGGCCCGAGCTGATCGAGGACACGGTTGCTCAGGACCAGCCGGCTGAAGGCGTTCCTGACGCTCGGCGGCGACACGTCGTTGACGACGACCCGCTGGAAGGTCTCGAGATAACGGCGGTACTGCTCGAGCGGCACGGGCGCCACGCCGACGTAGTGATTCTGTTCCAGGAACAGGGCAGCGCGCTCGCGGCCCGCGTCCGTGATCCGGTACTTGTAGGCCGCCCCGCCGATCAGGGATCCCGACACGATCTCGAGGTGGTGCTGCCACTTCAGCTCGTCCAGGCTCGGCTGGAGCACGGCGAACTGGACGCCCATGCGCGCCGCCAGCTCGAGGCCGTTCAGCGTGCCCGAGAGGTGCAGGGTCTTCAGGGTCAGCTGGGTGACGAGATCGATGTTCAGCCCCGATTCCTCGAGATCGCGCGGGGCGGCAGGCACCGCCACGGAGGCCGGGTCAACGACGCTCATGGGTTCCCCCTCTGCCGGGCGCGCCCGCGCACCCGGCGGACGCGGCGTCCGCGCCGGACTCCATCAGCTGCGAGTAGCAGAGGTTCTGCCGCGCGTACGACGCGCCGGGATCGAGTGCCAGGGCACGCTCGAAGTGCGCTCTGGCGTCGCGGCCGTTGCCGAGCAACTGGAGAATCGTGCCGAGGGTGTTGTGGGCAACCGGCGAGTCCGGCGCGGCATGGACGGCGCGGTACGCGTCGCCCAGGCCGACGCCCGGGAAACCCCAATCGCGCCAGATCCGGGCCAGGCCGTCCCAGGCCGAGCCGTCCTTCGGGTCGAGCCGCGCGGCGGCCGCAAAATGCTCGTGGGCTTTGTCCAGGATGCCCGCGCGCACGTACGCCTGCGCCAGGCCGATCTCGCTCTCGCGCGTCGGCGTGGCGGCATGGCGGGAGAGGGCGGCGGCGAGCGCCTCCGACTGGCGCTCCACCATTTCCGCACCGGTCGTGACGGACCGCGCGCGCAACGACGGGACGCGCGCGGGCGCGGCGGCGGACGCCGGGACGGCGTCCCGAGACGGCGGCCCAGCCCTGGCCGCGAGGGCTCCGGCCGGCGTCGCGGGCGAGTGCGGCCCGGATTGCGCGCGCGGGTGCACCGTCGCGCATCCGGCCAGCAGCGTCGCCGCGAGCAGACCAAGAGCCGCCTGTCTCATGTCAGGGACGCCTTCCGTACGGCGTGCGGATTACTTGTTGGCGTCGTCGCGCCGCAGCCGGGACCGGCGGCGGGCGATGTAGAGCACCATCAGTACGGCGGCCGCCACTATGAGGACGATCTCCCACATCATCGGTCTGCACTCCTTCCGCCGGGAACTCCGGCATTCCGTCACCAGTGGCCGCGGCCCTACTGCGGGAAACTCCGAAGGAACTGGACCACCGCCGGGCCGAGCATCACCACGTACAACGCAGGAAACAGGAACAGCACGAGGGGGAACACGAGCTTGACGCCCACCTTCGCGGCCATCTCCTCGGCCGCCTGCCGCCGCTTCGTGCGCATCTCCTCCGCCATCGTCCGCAGCGTCTGCGCCACGCTCGTGCCGAATCGATCCGTCTGGGCGAGCATCGCCACGAGCGCCCGCACGTCCTCCACCTTCGTCCGCTGGGCCAGGTTCCTGAACGCCTCGAGCCGGGGCTTCCCGGCGCGCGTTTCCGTGGTGAGCACGCGGAGTTCCTCCGCGAGCACCGGGTACGCGATCGCCAGTTCCTCGCTGGCCTTGACGATGGCCTGGTCCAGGCTGCTGCCCGCCTCGAGGCACACGATCAGGAGATCGAGCAGGTCAGGCAGCCCGTTCCGGATTTGCTTCCGACGGCCGGCCATCTTGTAGTCGAGAACGAGCCCGGGGATGATGTACGCGACGGCCGCCGACAAGAACGCCACGGCCCAGCCCCTGGGATTCCCGGACCCGAAGTACACGAATGCGGGGATCACGGCCAGTATCGGCAGCACGATCTCCGCGCTCACGAACAGCGCCGCCGCGAACGACGCCTTGAACCCGGCCGCGGCGAGGCGCCGTTCCAGCCGCGACATGTCCTTCGCGGACTTCGGGAGCAGCCTGGACCAGCGGGCGAGCGCCGGATCGCGGCCGGACGTGAGCGATCCCGGCAACACGACATCGGGCACGATCCGGGCGGTCCTGAGCGCGACGAGGCGGCGCTGGGTCGGCGCCTGACGGGCCAGGATCGACACCGTCGCCAGTCCGGCGAGCAGGGCGACCGACACGAACACCGCGCTAATCGCGACGATGAATTCTACGGGCATGGCAGCCATGGGCGGCAACGCGCGCGACGGCGCTCCTCAGTAATCAATCTTGACGATCTTCCTGATGACAAACACGCCGACGATCTGCAGGATGACGGCCCCGATGGCCATCTGCACGCCGATCGGTTCAGCGAGCATCGGGCGGAAGTGGCCCGGGTTGAGGACGCTGAAGATGACGGCGAGCGCCGGAGGCATGGCCATCAGGATCCAGCCGGTCACCCGCCCGTGGGCGCTCTTGACCTGGACCTGCCGCATGACCATGAACCGGTCGCGGATGACGATGGCGAGGTTGGTGAGGACCTCGGTGAGGTTCCCGCCGGCCTCGCGCTGCGTCAGGACGGCCGTCACGAAGAACTTCGCCGCGAGCAGCGGGACCCGCTCGCCGAACGCCCGCATGGCCTCGGGGAGGGGCATGCCGAAGCTCTGCTGGTCGTGAAGCAGCTTGAACTCGGCCGCGATCGGCTCGGGAAGCTCCTCCGACACCATGCCGAGGGCCGCGACGAAGGTGTGGCCCGCGCGCAGCGCCCGGGTCATCAGGTCGAGCGCCTCGGGGAACAGTTCCTCGAAGCGGCGCACCCGCCGCGCGCGCATGAACCGCAGGAACAGGACCGGGGCGGCGGCCAGGCACACACCCAGGCCGAGGCCCAGCCACAGCGACCCGGCCGACGCCTCGCCGGCCAGGACGCCGACCATGAAGAGGCACGCGGTCGCCAGCGCGACGACGCCGACGGTCGTCCTCACGCCCGACTGCTCGACCAGCAGGACGAGCGGGCCGATCAGGTTCGCCCGGGGCGCGAGCAGCCGGTTGAAGGCGGGCAAATCGCTGAGGCGCCGCTCTTCGCGCTGCACGCCCGACATGAGGAGGCCCGATGACTTCTCGCCCCCCAGGCGCCTGCGGAGCGCCGCCTCGCCGGCCCGTTCCGGGCGCTCGACGAACGCCCAGTAGATCCCGAACACGATCGCGAGCACGAGCACGAATATCAGCGCCGAAGCAACCACCTCGCGCCTCCGGGGTCAGTTGATGATCTTCACGTGCTCGAACATGTCCGGCGGAAGGACGTGGCCGGCCGTCGTCAGCCGTTCGCTGATCCGCGGCCGGATGCCCGTCGCCCGGAACCTGCCGCACACCTTGCCCTGCTGGTTGATGCCCACGCGCTCGAACACGAAGATGTCCTGCATGGAAATCACCTCGCCTTCCATGCCGGTGAGCTCGGTGATGGAGGTCACCTTCCGGCTGCCGTCGGCCAGGCGGCTCATGTGCACCACGAGGTTGACCGCCGAGGCCACCTGCTGGCGGATCGCCCGCTCGGGGATGTTCAGGTTGGCCATGGCCACCATGGTGTCCAGGCGGTAGAGCGCGTCGCGGGCGCTGTTGGCGTGGACGGTGGTCAGGCTCCCGTCGTGGCCGGTGTTCATCGCCTGCAGCATGTCGAGCGCCTCGTCGCCGCGCACCTCACCGACGATGATGCGGTCGGGACGCATCCGGAGGGCGTTGATCACCAACTGGCGCTGCTTGACGGTGCCCTTGCCCTCGATGTTGGGCGGCCGCGTCTCGAGACGCACCACATGGCGCTGGCGCAACGTGAGCTCCGCGGCGTCCTCGATGGTGACGATCCGTTCCTTGTCCGAGATGAACCCCGAGAGCACGTTGAGCAGCGTCGTCTTGCCCGCGCCCGTGCCCCCCGAGACGATGACGTTCGTGCGGCACGCGACGGCGGCCTGGATGAAATCCAGCATCGGCTGCGTCAGCGTGTCGCGCTCCACGAGGTCCTGCGCGCCCAGGCGGTCGGTCCGGAAGCGGCGAATCGACAGGGCAGGGCCGTCGAGCGCCAGGGGCGGGATGATCGCGTTCACGCGGGAGCCGTCCGCAAGCCTGGCGTCCACCATCGGGCTCGACTCGTCGATGCGGCGGCCTACCGAGCTGACGATGCGTTCGATGATCCGCATCAGGTGCTGATCGTCCTTGAACACGACGTCGACCGGCTCCAGGATGCCGTGGCGCTCCACGTAGACCTGGTCGAAGCGGTTCACGAGGATGTCGGAGATCTCCGGGTCCGCGAGCAGTTCTTCGATCGGGCCCAGGCCGAACAGCTCGTTGAGGACGTCGCCGATGAGCGTTTGCCGCTCGAAGAGGCTGAGCGGCACGTTGCCGCTCTCGGCGTCCAGCATCCCCATGATGACGCCGCGGATCTCGGGCTCGGCCTCTTCGCGGCTGGTCTGGTTGAGGCGCTCCAGGTTGAGGCGGCTGAGCAGCCCCTGGTGCACGCGGCTCTTCAGCTCCTGATACTGCGGGTGGCGCGTGTCGACGTGGGAGGAGGAGGGCGCAACGGGTGTCATGATCTGTCTCCGACGGCGCTCACGATCGGCCACTCAGCCGGCCGAAGATGCTCCTGCCGCCTTTCGGGGACTCGTTGTCGCCGGCCAATCCCGCCAGGTCGCGCGCGAGTTCCCTCAGCGCCCCGGCCAGGCGCGTCTGGTTGCTCGTGACGAGCGGCCGGCCCGTGTTGAGGGCCTCGAGCGCGACGCGGTAGTCGGACGGCAACAGGTGCCGGATCGTCGAGCCGACGACGCGTTCGATGTCGTCCTGGCCGATGCCGGCTTTCGGGTCGTACCGGCTCACGGCCAGCACGACGCGGTCCTTGCCGTACCGCCTGTGCAGCGTGTCGGCCATGCGGTTCGCGCCCCGCACCGTCGCCAGTTCCTGGTTGAGGATCACCAGGATCTTCTTCGCCGGGTCCAGCCCGTCGAGCACGGCGGGGTCCGTGCGGCAGAGATCCACCACCACGTACCGGTAGTGCCGGGCCGCCGCGTCGATCAGCGTCCGCACCCGGCTGGCATCCACGACGATCCCCACGGCCCGATCGGGCGACGCCAGCAGCTCAGGGCCCGCTTTCGTCTTGACGCAGAGGCTCTTGAGGAACGCCGCATCCAGCCTGTGCGTGTTCTCCAGCGCATCGGCGACGGAGAACCTCGGCTCGGCGGCAAGGTAGATGGCGGCGTCGCCGTACGCGAGGTGCAGGTCCACCAGCAGCACCGGGCCCGTCCGCAGTTGCGCCAGTTCCGTCGCCACGTTGACGGCCGCGGTGGTGGTGCCCACACCGCCCTTGGCTCCGAGAAACGCGAAGACGTCGCCGACCGGGCCGGGATCCCGGTAGGAGGCGATGCGGCCGAGCGCGGCGTCGAGGTCCTCCACCGTCACGGGATCCTGCAGGCACTCGCTGACGCCGGTCCTCATCGCCTCGAGCATGATGGCGGGCTCGAGGGCCGACACCACCAGCAGGACCGGAACGGACGGATGCTGCCGGTGGAAGGCGTCCAGGCCGGCTGGCAGCGAGAACTGGCCCCGCACGTCGAGCAGGACGATGTCCGCCGTCGCCGAGGCGTGCTGGGCCTTGCCCGCGAGGTCCCGTTCCGTCCACGTCAGCACGGCCGAGGCTCTCGCCCGCAGCAGCTGTTCCAGCTGCCGATCCCCCGGTCCGACGAGTGCGATGCTCTGCTGCAACGGTCCGTTACTCCCCGGGTCCCTTCTTGATGACCGGAGCCGGCTTGGACCCGCCCGCCGGCGCCGGTGCCGGCGCGTCCACCAGCCCGCCGGCGCCTTCCGTACCGGGGACCTTCATGAATTGACCCTGCACCGTCGGCAGAGCCGGTACCTCGTCGGGATCCAGCGGCCGGACCAGCTGCGGCGTGATGAGGACCATCAGCTCCGTCTGGGACTTCTGGCCCGCCTTGCTCCTGAACAGCGCCCCGACGATGGGAATGCTGCCCAGGATCGGGATCTTCGACGCGTCTTCCTGGGACGAGTTCTGCAGCAGGCCGGCAATCGCGAACGACTGCCCGTCACGCAGCTCGACGTCCGTCTCCGCGCGGCGCGTGATGAGCGAGGGGATGCGGAACCCCTGCAGCGTGATGCCGTTGTTGAAGTCCAGGCTGCTCACTTCAGGCTTGACCTTGAGGCGGATCACGTCGCCGGCGATCGTGGGCGTGAAGGTCAACCGCACGCCGAACTCCTTCCACTCCACGGTGACCGTGCCGGTGGCGCCCTGGACGACCGGAACCGGGAACTCGCCGCCCGCCAGGAAGCTGGCCTGCTGGCCGTTGTAGGCGATCAGGTTCGGCTCGGCCAGGCTCTGGAAGTAGCCCTTGGACTGCAGCGCGCGGATCACGGCCCCGATGTTGTGCTTCGTGTTGAACACGAAGAGATTCAGGAAGTCGCTGAAGGTGAGCGCGCCATCCGAGAGATCGGGTGCGTTGAACTGCTGCGTCGTCACGCGCCCGCTGTAGTCGTTCTGCGAGTTCGTGCCCATGAAGGCGCTCGCGCCAAGCTCGCTGACGGCTTTCCGGTTCACTTCCGCGATGCGCACCTGCAGCAGCACCTGCTGGCTGCCGGGCGGGCCCGGCAGTTGGAGCAGGTTGATCACCTTCACCTTCGACGCGCTGGCCTGGGCGATCTCGCCGGCCCTGAGCATCACGGCCGTGCTCGACACGCGGCCGGACAGGATGAGCGCCTCGTCGTTGAGCGTCGTGTTGATGTCCTCTCCCGGGAAGAGCGCCTGCAGCTTCTGCTGCAATGTGCTCACACCCAGCTCGACGACGACGTCGTACTGCGCCCGCCGGGCGACGCCCCAGATGATGAGGCTCACGGTGCCGGGGCTCTTGCCGTCGATCAACACCTCGCGCGGCTGGACGACGAGCGCGTCGGCCACGGCCGGATTGGTCACGGCGACGCGCGTGATGTCGAAGTCGGTCGGGAGCACCGTCGAGCGGCCGGCGGCCAGCACCACGCGTTCGAAGTCCGAGGCGGGCGCGGCCGGAACCGGGGGCGGCGGGGGGGTGACCACGGCGGGCGCAGCGGGCGGCCGTTGCGTCGCCGGTACGGGTGGCGTCTGCGCCCGGGCGGCACCGCCGGCAAGGCACAGTGCGACGAGCAGAGCGGCGATCGTGTCAGACATATGCGTCCTGGCCTCGCGGGGGGCGGTCACTTCTTCACCTCCTCCGTCGTGCGTTTCGCGCCGCGGATCGTTTCAACCATGTAGGCAGACGGCGGCGGAGGCGGCGGAGCCGGCGGGGCGGCCACGACCATCCTCCGTCCTTTGAACGTCGTCTCGACCGGAGGCTGGGAGGGCGCTCCCATCAGGGACGCCAGCGCCACGCCGGTTGTCGTCGTCGGCGCGATGTCGAGCGGGTTCCGGAGCACCAGGACGATCCGGCCTTCGGCCGACGCCAGCGTCACCTTTTCGGCGTCCGGCGGCAAGGCGAGCAGCGTCACGACCGTGGTGGGGATCGGCTTGCCTTGCTTGGCTTCCTCCTGATCGACCCGCGTGCCGGACGCCAGTACCTGGAGGTTGCTGACGACGGTGCGCGTCGCGGGCAGGTCGCCGAGGTTCACCGTCGCGAGCACGTCCACGTGCGCGCCGGGGACGACGAAGCCCGCCACGCCGATCACTTCGTCCACCTTCACCGAGACCGCGCGCATGCCCACCGGAATGGTCGGCGCCAGCCCGGCGCCCGATTCCCGCGGCGCGAGCTTCGCGGTCGTGATCGGCTCGTTCTCGAGGACCGGCGCGAGCAGGCCGCGCCCCGCGACGGCATCCACCGTGGCAAACGCGCCAGCCACCGGACTCTTCGTGGGCCAGGCCGCCAGTTTCACGTCGCCCGCGCCGACGAGCGCGCCAACCGGCAGCGCCTTCGCCGCGACGACCACGGGCTGGCTGGCCACCTCGACTTCCCGGACGGGGATGCGCCGGATGCCCTGGTACACCGCGTAACTGGCGATTCCCGCCATGACGATTGCGACCAGCAGCACGAGCAGCACGCGGACACCGCGGTTCATACGGCACTCCTCACGTCAGACTGGCCGGCGCACCCGCGAACGCGGCGGACACCGGCTCTCAGTGCAGCCACAACGTCACCATCACGCCTGCCGCGAGCGGCAGCGCGTAAGGGAGTCTCGGGCCGGCCGCGGTGTCCAGGGTCATCCCCGCGACCGGCTGAACGCCCGCGACGCTCCAGATGCGCAGGAGCCTCCCGAGATTCTTCATCGCCGTCGAGGCATAGCCGCGGGCCAGGGCGACGGCCACCGCCATGATACCGCCTGCGACGGCCCCGTACAGCCCAGTCCAGAGGGCCCCCACCGGGCCCAGCCACGCGCCGAACGCCCCGAGCAGTTTCACGTCGCCCGCCCCCATGCCGCCAAGCGCGAACAACGGAAAGAAGAGGGCGACTCCGACAGCCCATCCGGACGCGGCAAGGAACACGCCGTGCCATCCGTTCAGCGCGGCCTGCATGGCGACGGCCACGACGGGCGCGCCAAGCGTCAGCGCGTTGGGAATGCGCCGGCTTCTCAGGTCACACACCGACGCCGCGATCGCGACGGCGACGACCGCGACGGCGGACACGGGCGGTGGCCACGTCATCAGCCTGAACCCGGCACTCCCTGACGACCCCGGCAACGGGCCATGCGCCCGCCACCCGGACCGCCGTTGCGGAATCCGCCGCGGCGGCCCCGTGGGCGGCCGGCGGCGGGAGGACCCCTCGAGGGTTGAAGTCCGTTGCTGCCCGATTGGGGCATCCGACAGGATCGGTGCTGCCCGGATGCCCCGCAAGGGGCGGCGAAGCTCTACGACAACGCGGTCTGCACGTTGGTGTAGAAGGTCTGGACGCGGCCGCCGATGGCGACGATGATCGTGATCGCCACGACCGAGATGAACGCCGCGAGCAGCGCGTACTCGATGATGTCCTGGCCTTCCTCGTCGTGAATGAAACGCTGCATCAAGTTCTTCATGACTTCCTCTTTCGGTTCTTCTTCCTGCGAACATTAGGGATGCGGGGCGCACGCCCCACGGTGACGCCTGTGATCCGTCACGAACCACGAGCCGGCGGCGCCCGGCTCCCGAACCTGCCCCCGACCTCGCTCGTCCCGTTCTCGGGAGCCGGCTGTTCGTCGCCCGCCATGCCGGCGGGGCCGGGGGATCGTTCCTCGCTGATGATCTTCCGGACGGCCATGCGCACGGTTCGGCGCCCGAGCCGCCGCGTTCGAAGCAACTCCGCGCCGACCTGGTAGACCGGGCCGGCCCCCGCGAGCTGCTGGCACCGGGCCACGCGAACATCGTCGATCCGCACGAGCCCCGCCAGTTCCACGGCGAGGAGGCCGCTGGTCCCCGACCCGAGGCGGCTCCCGCATTCGAAGCGGCACCCCCCCCGGCTGACCTCGACGAGCCTCACGGGCACGGAACGAACCAGTGTCGCAACCGGCTCGTGGTCCGAATCGTGATGGGTGTGGTGTTGCCCGACGCTCATGGCTGCTCCCGCCCATCACGAACCGGGTTCGTCTCATGGCCCTCGATCGACAGCCGGCACCGGTGGCGAATCGCCCCATCGTCGGCGACGGCCGGGCGGCATTCCGAGACCCTCACGTTCACACGCCGGAACAAGTCGCCCGGGATCTCCAGGGTCAGCCGTTCATCCGTGGGGACCGGCTCGGGTGAGAGGATGACCGCCTCGCGTTCGGTCATCTCCTCGATCGCGACTTCCTCTCGCACGCGCAGGTTGCCTTCCACGGGTTGCGCGAGCAGGAACCGGGGGTGCTTTCGTCGTCCAAGCAAGGTCACGACAGTCTCCCAAGGGCCAACGCTCCCCCCGAAGCAACTTGGATGCCGTGCCAGGCCTCCGCCGGATTCTCGGAAATGCACGGAATGCCATATGTTCTGCGGCCCGGCTTCCGGGATTTCTGGTTGCGGCTAGATATTTCCTCTCGCAGGGGCAGATCTGTTGACCCTGCAGCGCGGTCCCTCCGCCGCCTCGGAGGATGGCGTCAACGTATCGGAAGCCGCAGGCGGAGCCGGTACGGGACTGGCTGGCCGCCCCGCGTCGCCGGCTGGAAACGCCACGTCTTGACGGCGCTCAACATCATCACCGGACGGGGTCCCTGCCCGGCCGCCAGGAGCTTCACGGCCTCGACCTCGCCTGTCGTCGAGACCACGAGTTCCACGTCCGCGACGTCGTTGAGGCGGGCGCCCGGAGGCGGCGGTTTGGGCATCGCAGGACGAACGAGCACGGGCGGCACGACGAGCGGATCCGCCGAGGAATACACCACCTCCGGGGTGGGCACCCGTTGGGCGTCGGGTGCGGGCGCGTCGGGGGGCGGCGGCGTGGCAACGGCGTGCTGCGACGAGCCGGCGGCCTGCAGTTCCGCGGCGACGCCGCGCGGCAGGATCGGCGGCACCGGCGCGGACGGCTCGGCGGGAGCCGTCCGGATCGGAGCTGAAGGGGGCGTCGCCGCCCCGAGATCGGCGCGAGGCAGGGGTTCCGGCGCGGCATGCCGTCGGGAGATCCCGAGTTTCCGTTGGACCGCGCCCACCTGCTCGCGCGCGACCCGGACAGCTGCCTGGACGGCGGTGGTCGTGGTCGCAGCCGCCGTCGAGACAGCCGACCTCATCCACTGCCCGTCCTGCCGTGGCCACGCCCATTGGACGTACGACGCCGCTCCGGCGGCCAGCAGAACGATCGCCAGCCCCGCCCAGACTCGCGGCCGTTTCCACCACCGATGGCGTCTCTTCGGCGCGGGCGGCTCGAGGAGCGGCGCCGGAACGACTCCGTCCGCGGCCGCGGAGGCGGACGCATTCCGCATGCGCTCGTAGACGCCGCGAACGACATCGCGCCGGTCCGGGCGCTCGAAGAACTCGAGTTCCGTGTGCAGATCCTTGAGGGACCCCAGCCGGGGCGTGGGTAATACCTCCTCGAGCGCCAGCAGACGCAACTGGACCGGCAACTGAGTTTCCGGCGTCAACGCCAGGAGCACGAGGCTGGCCCGCTGGACCGGGGAGTGATCCGCCGGGCCCCCGCCGAGGAGTTCGACGCCGCCTTCGGGCGTGAGGGCGATGTGCTTCAACTCCGGCACGCGCGGGTCGTCGGCCGGGCCGCGGGTCAGGACGGCCTCGCAGAGTTCCTGGACGATGGCGACGCTCTCGAACCAGGCGAGGGGCGTCTGGCGGGACACGACGTCCGCCAGCGAGATCCGCTTCGGCCGGTCTGTCCTGTGCGGCTTGCCGCTGCCCGCGTCCGCGGGCGGCGGGACCGCCACGGGCGAGGGCGCGTCCGTGACGCGGCGCGTGTGCGGGACCTCGCGCAGCGCCACCACGTCGCCGGGCACCGTTTCCGTACGAGCGATGAAGCCCGCGGCCGCTTCGATCACGGCGAACGCGCGCCACGCCACGGCGATCCGCCACGGCTTCACGTCGCGGCAGGTTTTGATGACCGTGCCGTCTCGCGACACGAACACCGCGTCGATCGGAAACCGCATCGAGAAGGTGTGGATGCCGCCGCACGGCGCGATGACGAGCGCGTAGTCCTCCGGCACGGCATCCCGGCCGAGGAGTCCACGCTTGCGGCTCTTCGAATCGAAGGCAGGCTCGACGTGCGCCGCGAGCACGGCATTCCCATCGGTGTTGATGAGCTCGCACTGGCCCGCGCCCTTCCCGATCGCCGGCCCGAGAAACGTCGGCTTGCCCATGGAGCGTTTACGGCGGGTGAGTCGCCCTGCCGCCTCGCGGAGGAACGAGGTCCTGCGGAAACCGTTCTTTCACCACCGACCCGTTCTGCGTCGCCGGTGTCCGGAACTCGCGGAAGTCCACGACGCAGCCGTGGGTGCCCAGGAAGTTCAGGAATCGTTTGTAGTCGCTGTCCGGCATGCCGAAGAGCCGGATGACGGCCTGGTAGTTGCCGCGGGTGGAGGCCAGGCCCCGGCGGACGAGTTCGCGCAGGTCGTGCCGCGTGAGGTCGCGGTCGAGGAAAAGCGGGTGCACGTGCTCCCAGAAGGAGAACGACCCTTCCGTGAGCGCCTTGAACAGGTCGTCGGCCCGCTGGCGCCGGCGTTCACGGATCGGCAGGATGGCCTCCGTGCGCCCGGGCAGCAGGCGCACCGGGAGATCCTCGATGCCGACGACGTCCTTCACCGACGTCCAGATGAGGCGTTCGATCACGTTCTGCAGTTCGCGCACGTTGCCCGGCCAGCGGTAGAGCTCGAGCGCGTGCAGCACCTCTTCGGTCAACGTGATCCGGCGCTGGGAACGGGACAGCAGGTGCTCGATGAGCGCGCGCACGTCTTCGGATCGCTCCCGCAGGGGAGGGACGCGGATGTGCACGACGTCCAGCCGGTACATCAGGTCTTCGCGGAAGTGGCCCGCGGCAACCGCGGCAGCGAGGTCCTTGTTCGTGGCGGCGATGATCCGCACGTCGACCAGCGTCTTCGTGATGTCGGATCCGACGGGCTGGATCTCGCCGTTCTCCAGGAACCGCAGGAACATCGCCTGCATCCGCAGGCTCATCTCGGCGACTTCGTCCAGGAAGATCGTGCCGTGGTGCGCCTGCTGCAGCATGCCGGCCTTGTCCCGGAACGCGTCCGTGAACGCGCCCTTGACGTGGCCGAAGAGCTGCGACTCCAGGAGCGTCTCGGGAACGCCCGCGCAGTTCACGGCAATGAAGGGCTGGGTGGCGCGCCGGGATTGCGCGTGGATGAGCTGCGCGATGAGGTCCTTGCCGACGCCGCTCTCTCCGGTGATGAGGACCTTGGCGTCGCCCTCGGCCACCCGCTCCGCGAGCGCGCAGATCGAGAGGATCGCGGCACTCCGTCCGACGATGAGAGGCTTCCCGGGCTGACTTCCCGCCTCGGGAGCGGCGCGCGAAGGTCGGCCGACGATCATCATCCCCAATCTGCGGCGTCTATTGGCCCGCTTTTCGGAGCACTGGACGATTACCCGCAGGGATGTTACACCACCAAAGCGGGCACACCCGCACACGCAGTGACCCCACCTGTAAACTTTTGTATCAAAAAGAATACGCGCCTTGGCTGCTTTGTCAAGCCGCCGGAGTCAGCCGCCGGAGTCGGCGTCGGTACTTCCCGGACGATCGGTGGAGGTTTGCCCGCCCGTCAGCCTGCTGACGTGCCGCCTCGCGGGCGGCCCGCCCGAGACAGGACGAGGAGCCACAATGCGAAGACGGGCACCGACAGCTGGACGTGGATTGTGGGCGTGAGCGCTTCCGTCAAGGGAACGAAATACGCGAGACAGAGAAGCGCCGTGGCCATGCCAGGAGGGAGGGCGTCCGAGATCTCCGTGTCGCCGGCTGCGAGGATGAACGCCGGAACGAGCATCACGAGATCGTACACGCCGAGGTGCGGCGACACCAGCACGGTGGCGAGAACGAGCGCGGCGTAGCGCACGCTGAGGCGAACGGAGGGGCGCCAGAGCCGCGCGGCCAATACCAGGACGCCGCCGGCTGTCAGCGCGTACAGCGCGAGCGCGGCCGTCTGGCTGGGAACCAGCAGCGTCCAGAACGCCCGGAGGGAGTGCAGGAGCGACAAGTCGGGCTCGAGCAGCGCGGCGAGGCCGGGGCTCCGGCGCAGCATCCGCACGTAGGCCAGCATCGGCCCGGTCCCGAGGACCAGCATCGACAAGCCGACCTGGGCCGCGATTGCGGCAATGGCTCCACCGATGACGCGCCACTCGCGGCGGGCCAGCATCACCACGGCGATCGCCACGCCGAACTGCGGCTTGATCGCGAGGAACCCGAACGCGACGCCCGCCCACCACGTCCGATCGCCGCGCAGCGCCAGGTACCCGGCCGTCAGGCAGATCAGAGGAATCACGGACGTCTGCCCGCCCATGACGAGCGTGTACAAGGGCAGGAACCCCAGCGCCGCAAGCAGGGTGTGCTCCTTGTAGGCGAGGAGGGCGGGACTCGCGCGCCAGAGGGCCCACACGCACGAGAGATAGAAGAGGAGACTCAGGCACGCCCAGACGAGGGCGGCCCACAGGTACGGGAGCCGCGCGAAGCCCGCGAACAGAAGCGCGGTCTGCGGGCCATAGACCGGCATGTACCAATGACCGCTCGAGGCCGGAACGAGGCGGGTCTGAATGGCCTGCTGGGCCGGGGCGTCATAGAGCAGGTCCGCCCGGCCGTCGTTGACCAGGCTGCCGAAGACGTAGAAGTGGACGAAGTCCGCGCCTTTGAGCGGCCCCATCCGCAGGTGCATGCCCGGGGTCGCGACGTTGAACACGGCGACCCCCCAGATCGCCACCGACAGCGCCAGCACCAGCACGCGAACTTCGCCGGCGCTGAAGGTCCACATCCGACGGTTCATGACCAGCGCTTCTTCTCGAACGGCACGACGTCCATAGTCACTACCTGAGCACTTCGCGGTCCAGCACCTCGAGCGTCTCGGGGTTCACGGTCTCGAGGCGCACGCGGGGCCCCTCGACAATCAGCAGGCAGATGGCGTGCTGCGTGGAGAAGCCACGGACGGCCGCCGACCACGGCGTCGTCTCCTGCGCGTAGTACGGCGCGCCCGCCGCGCCGTTGTTGATCTGGTAGAACGGCCGCGTGATCTGGACCCGCGGCGTGGCCCACCCGGCGGGGTAGATGGGCACGGTGCGGTCCAGGCGCATCCGGGCGTAGTTGTGCTCGTCGCCGGTCAGCACGGCGACGACTTTCGGGTGCGTCTGGATCAGCGTGAGCAGCTCGTCGCGGCACTCGATGATGCCTCTCGCCACGGGCGTGCCGGCAATCGTGGGACGCGGCGCATTGCTCCCGCCATACCACATGGTGTCGCCGACGTGTCCCCCGTTCGGGAATACGGGCGCGTGCGTGGTGATGAACACGTGGTCGACCGTCGTGTTGCGCTCGAGCGCCGTCAGCGTGCGGGCGAGCCACGCCATCTGCTGCTCCATCAAGTAGCCGTGGAGGTTCCCTCCCGACTGCGGCACCGTGACGATGGACGGCGAGATCCAGTAGTCGGAGTTGAGCACGACCATCGCGACGTTGTCGTACTGGTACCAGAAGACGTTCCGGCGATAGGAGGGAAAGTCCATTCGGGTCGGGTCGGGATCGAGGGCGCCGCCGTCCTCGCTGGCCGGGCCGTTCTCCGGATTGACCAGTTCGCGGGCGAAGACGGCCTCCGCGGACTCGGTCTCGTAGGGGAACCGATCGACGCGCACGGTGCGCGCACCGGCACCCGAGAAGTCGCGCACGACCGAGTCGTGGTTGCCCATTCCCGTGTAGACGGGCATCCAGTGCGCCTGGGGCTCGATGGCGCGCTTCCAGTTCGCCAGCTCGAAGCTCAGCGCATCCGGGCTGTTGACGTATCCGCCGACCAGGTCGCCGGTGAACTGCATGAACGCCGCGTTGCGCGAGGCGGCCACGGCCATCAGGCGGCGGACGATGTAGCCGTTCGGCCCGGAGAAGTTGCGCTCTCCCCCGCCCTGTCCGCCCCGGGAGTCGCTCGCGTAGGCGAAGACGAAGGGCCGCCGCGAGCCCGGCAGCGGAGCGGTGCGGAAGCCGTAGGTCTCCGAAAAGGCGCCGTAGCGCACGCTGTATTCGTAGTCGGTGGCGGGCCGCAGCGTGTTGACGGCAATCTCCTGGCGGGCGGCGCCGTCGCGGCAGGGGAATGTGCGCGCGGGAAGGCTGCGGTCGGGAAGGCCGCTGGCGGCCACCGTCACGGAACATGGCGCCGGCCGGTCGAGCGTGAAGGCAATCACCGCGTCCCGCGGGGCGACGTTGGCCACGAATGGCCCTTCCACCATCGTCACGCCGATCGTGAAGGGGCCGGTGCCCGTGAAGCGGACACGGCCGTCGTAGATCATCAGGCCGGTCTGCGAGATCAGGCGATAACCGAGCACGCCGGTGCCGGCCTTCTGCCAGCCCACCATGTCGTAGCGGTCGGTGATGTTCGTCTTGATGTTGATTTCGGCCTTGCCGCCGGCAACGGCGACGCTCGCGCGGTAGACGGGCTGCGGGTAGCGCGTGTCGTGGTAGGGGACCAGGCCGAAGACGAGCGTGCCGGCGAAGTCGGGTTTGCCGAAGTCGAAGGCGATGCCCTCGTCGGTGCCCCGCGGGTTGCCGCGAACCTGGTCGAGCGTCCATGACGCGGGCCGGACGGCCTCGAGTCCCGGGGTCGGGGTGTCCGCGCCGAACACGAGGCGGCCCTGCGAGGAGGCGGAGATGCCGGCCAGGACGCGGGGGATGGCGTCGGGACGGGACTGGGCCTGCGGCGCCGGGGCGGCCTGCGGAGCAGCCTGAGGAACGGCCTGCGAGCCGCCTCGAGCGGACTGAAGGGCCCGGACCTGCGGCGCCGGGGCGGCCTCCGGTGTGGCCTGAGGAACGGATTGAGCGGGCTGAAGGGCCTGGGCGTGCGGGGTCACGGAGGCATGGAGCGAGAAGACGGCCGCGAACAGCGCGAGGGTCGCGCCAGGCGAACGACCTCCGGCTGCCGTCACGAGTCGATTCGTCGCGGGTCCGCGCATGGTCATCCCTCCGTCGATGTGCCCTGCTCCGAGCGTAGCTCATCACAACCGGCGTGAGCAAAAGGGGCCAGGCCCCTCAACACCCCACGTGAGGGGCCTGGCTCCTCGCGCCTCGAGAACGCGCAGAATCCGGCCGGAAGACCTGCCAAACGAGGGGCCTGGCCCCTCAACACGCATCGCGAGGGGCCTGGCTCCTCAACGACCCCCACGAGGGGCCTGGCCCCTCAAACGTGGTGT
Organism: uncultured Acidobacteriota bacterium; assembly: GCA_963809475.1. Taxonomy (GTDB): domain Bacteria; phylum Acidobacteriota; class Vicinamibacteria; order Vicinamibacterales; family JAKQTR01; genus JAKQTR01. The sequence goes on along the minus strand of CAWEJS010000001.1, from coordinate 199,579 downwards.
AGAATCCGCGCGACAGGAGGCCTCATGCGATCGAGAGCAACCGTCATCATCCCCGCCGCCGTGCTGATTCTGGCCGGCGCCGGATTCGCCGCCACGCAGGCGCCCCCGAAAGCCGGCGACGCCGCGCTCGGCACGCAGAAGTACGACAACTACGAGCGTCCGGCGGCGTGCGCAACGTGCCACAAGGACATCGCCCGCCAGCACGAGCAGGCCATGATGTCGCAGGCCTACACGCACCACTGGGACGAGGCCGAGTACTTCGGCCTCGCGGTCCCGCAGGCGGAGCAGGAGCCGAAGGTCGCGGGCGTCAAGGCCGGGTGCAACGGCTGCCACACGCCCATCGCGTTCCTGGCCGGCGACGTGCCGCCTCCCCTGCCGTCGGCGAACAGCCGCGCCAACGACTCGGTGACGTGCGACCTCTGCCACACGGTCGTCGGGTTCGAGGGCGACACGCCGTTCAACTTCAACTGGATCTCGGTGCCGGGCAAGGTGAAGCAGGGGCCGCGCGACGGCGTCGTGAGCCCGCACCACGTCACGAAGAGGAACGACTTCCTCAAGACCGCCGAGTTCTGCGGCACGTGCCACAACGAGAAGAACCCGTACGACCAGTGGGTGAAGTCCACGCACCTCGAGTGGAAGGAAGGCCCGCAGGCCAAGGGCGGCATTGTCTGCCAGGACTGCCACATGCCGCCCGCGGCGGGCCGCAGCGCGACGATGGGGTCGGAGCTGGCGGACATGCGGCAGCACCTGTTTCACGGCGCGCACGACCCCGGCAAGTTGTCGGGCGTGATCGAGGTGCGCATCCACCCCGAGGCGCGCGAAGCCGAGCCCGGCGAGACGATGAAGCTGACGGCCGTGTTCGTGAACGCGAAGGCGGCCCACAAGGTGCCGTCGGGATCCGCGGAGGAGCGCGTGCTCTGGGCGCACGTGACCGCGAAGGACGCGAAGGGGCAGATCTACCACCTGCCGGTGGACAAGAAGGGCTTCGCCGGCGAGGACTTCACGATCGCCTCGGACGCGCTTGCCTACCAGGACATCGGCGAGGTGAAGCACCTCGCCGGCTTCGCAGGGTTGAGGCGCGACGGCGAGGTGCCGGCCGGTGACCGCATCTTCCGCCTGCCGTATCTCGATCCGAAGGGGCGCATGACCGTCATGCAGTGGTCCACCGCGAGCTTCGGCCCCGACTACCGCCTCGCGCCGCTCTCGGCACGCACGGAAACCTATACGTGGAAGCTGCCGGCCAACCTGCCGGCGGGGCCGGTGGTGGTCACGGCGGAGGTGTACTACTCGCGCCTCGTCTCATCCGTGGCCGAGTTCATGAAGGTGCCGCGCGAAGAGTCCGAGCCCGTCAAGATCAACAGCCACTCGACGACCTTCACCATCCTTCCGTGAGGAGCATCATGTTTCGACCACTCGCGCTGGCGCTGGTCGCGGCGGCGATCCTGCTGCTGTCGGCCGCGCCCTCGGACGCCATCCCGGCCTTCGCCCGCAAGTACCAGCTCTCGTGCTCGACGTGCCACGCCCCGGCCCCGCGCCTGAAGCCCTTCGGCGAGGAGTTCGCGGCGCGCGGGTTCCGCCTCGAGGACCCGAGCCAGGAGCCGCCGCGGGCGACGTACGACCTGGGCGATCCCACGCTCAAGCTCATGCGTGAGCTGCCGCTCGCCATCCGCCTCGAGGGCTACGCGTCCGCCGGCGAGAAGGAGAGCCTGCACGCGGACTTCCAGTCGCCGTGGGTCTTCAAGATCCTTTCGGGCGGGCAGATCAACCAGCAGTTCTCGTACTACTTCTACTACATCATCGAAAAGGGCGGCGCCGGGGGCCTCGAGGACGCCTGGGTCCAGATCAACAAGCCGTTCAAACTGCCGATCAATCTGGCTGTCGGGCAGTTCCAGGTCTGCGACCCGCTCTTCAAGCGTGAATTGCGCCTCGAGCGCTACGACTACCAGATCTTCAAGACGCACGTCGGGGACGCCGCCGTCGACCTGACGTACGACCGCGGACTCATCGTCAGCTGGGACTTCCCCGGCGGCGTCGAGTCCGTCCTGCAGGTCGTGAACGGCAACGGCATCGAGATGGCCGACGACTTCGACAATTTCGACAAGGACAACCTCAAGAACGTCGCCTACCGCGTGGCGAAGCCGTTCAAGAAGGCGCGCGTGGGCCTCTTCGGGTACTACGGGCGCGAAGCCGGAGTGGGCGACATCCGCAACCGGACGTTCTACTTCGGGCCGGACGCCGTCGTGGACCTCAGCGACCGCCTGCAGCTCAACCTGCAGTACCTCGAGCGGCGCGACGACAATCCCACGTTCCTGAGCAACACGCGCGGGACCGACTGGAAGACGCGCGGCGGATTCGCCGAGTTGGTCTATCTGCCGCTTGGCGCCGACGGCCCGTGGTCGATCGCCGGGCTCTACAACAAGGTCGCCTCGGATGACCCGAACGCGAAGTACCACAGCCTGTCGGTGACCGTGGGGCGGTTACTTGCGCGCAACATCCGCCTCACCGCCGACATCGGCCGCGAGTTCGAGAACCAGGGGACGAAGGTCAGCGTGGGGCTGGTGACGGTGTTTTAGCTGGAGCCGCGGGCCGGTCAGCCCGAGATGTTGGTGGCGCGCAGCCCTGCGGCGGCCGCGAGTCTGATCTGACGGGCGTCGAACGACACGAAGCGCGTGCATCCCAGTTCGAGCGCTGCGGCGACGTGAAGGATGTCGAGGCTACGGGACAGCAGGCGCTTCGTGTGGCGGGTGGACAGCGCTTCGGCCCGCTCGAACGTCGCATACAGGTCGAGCGGCGTCCGTATGAGCCGCCCGGCGGCCACGTCGTCCTCCAGTTGCAGCAGCACCGCGGCCGAGTCCGCGGCGGTCATGCGTTTCCGGCCGACTTGCAGTCGGAACGCGTTCCGCACTTCCAGGTGATGAAGGGGTGTGTACGGAAGTTGCGGAACGGCCGCGAACGCCTGGCGTGCGGCCGCGGAGTGGGGTTCGTTGACGTACGCGGCAACCAGCACGCTGGAGTCAAAGTACGGCGTCACCATTCCCCACGGTCCCTAATCAACTCTTCGGACGGTGAAGGCGTAATGACGCGATCGCCGAACACCGCCCGCGACCGCTTCTCGAGATCCGGCCACGGCGCCACCGGCTTGTCGTCGGCGACGGGCACGAGCCGGGCGACCACCCGCCGCCGCCGCGTCAGTTCCACGGTCTCGCCGCGTTCAACGCGGGCGATCACCCGCTTCAGATTCTGCTGAAGCTCCCGCATGGACACCGCCTGGCCTTTCATGTACTACATAATGTAGTACTCGGTCGGTCCCGTCAACTGGGGCCAGGCCCCTCAGACACGGTACGGGCGAAGGGCCACCTCGCGGTGGCCCTTCTTCTGTCCGCAGTTGTGCGACAGGCCGTTATGCGCGGCGCTTCCGCACGGCCCGCGCCGCTCCGACGAGGCCGGTGCCGAGGAGCAGGAGCGTCCCCGGCTCGGGAACCGGCGCCGCATAGGCCAGCTGGTCCTGCACGTTGACCACCGCACCGGCGGCGTTCGACGTTGTGAGGTTCATCGCATAGACGCGGTGGCCCTGCGTGTAGAGGTCACCCCACAGGCTTTCGTTGGTGAGACCGTACTGCGCCAGTGTGTACCCGGCGCTGGTCGTTCCGCCGATCTCCGCGGCGGTGCGCTCGCCTTCGAGGTACCAGATCGCGGACTGCAGGTTGGCGCCGACGTCGCTCCCGAGCGCACTGCCAGTCACGCCCGTGTACCAGGACGAGTATCCGCCCGACACGGTCTGGTAGTAGAGCCACTTCGTGGCGTCGGAAACCGGGTCCGGGTTTCCGCCGGACACGCCGCCCTGGATCGCGCCGTCAGAGAGCGTGAAGCCGTAGAGCGCGCCGTAGCTGAAGGTCTCGTTGTACTCGAGGCAGAATGTCAGGAAGCTCGACGCGCCCAGGAGCGGACCGGTCGTCTCGGCCCTGAACGGCCCGCCGCTGCCCCCGTTCGTGGCGAAGTTGCCCGAGGTCCAGTCGTAGACGCGAACCGTGTCCGCGCCGGCAACAGCCGGCATCGACACGAAGGCCAACGTCAGCAGAACGAAGAATGACAGACGCTTCATAAGAGTCTCCCTTGACCGTGAATGAGCACGGAGGACGAGACAGCAAGAAGCGCTCCAGGGCGGACCGTCGAGGTCCACCAGCGATTCACGCCCGGATTTCCGCGCACCGAGGGACCGCGACCAACACGGAGGCGAGGTCGGGTCCCGGCGAAGCCACACTCCGGGTAGGCTCCCGCCGCCCGAAAGCACCGTGGCGGAAGACTGCTGGCCCAACAGGCCGGCGGCGCCGATAATTGTCCTGATGCACCGGTTCATGCTCCTGCTGTCCGCGGCGGCGCTCGCCGTCGCCTCTCCCGCGTTCGCGCAGTCGGGCGCCAACGTGCTCCTCGTCGTCAACGAGGCCTCCCCGACGTCCGGCCGCATCGGTGACCACTACGCGCGTGTCCGGAGCGTGCCCTCCGATCAGGTGCTTCGCATCAAGGTGGACGCCGACGACGAGATCGATCGCGCGGCGTTCGACGCGCAGATCCAGGCGCCCATCGCGGCCTGGCTGCGGCAACACTTCGCCCAGGACCGCATCCTCTTCATCGTCCTCACGAAGGGCGTCCCGTTGCGGGTCAGCGGGACATCCGGCCGCGAGGGCACGACCGCCAGCGTCGATTCCGAGTTGACGCTGCTCTACCGGAGGCTCGTCGGCTCCACCCCGGCAATCGACGGGAAGGTGAACAATCCCTACTTTCTTGGCGCGGCGCCGATCGCGCAGGCAAAGAGGTTCAGCCGGGACTCGTCCGACCTCTACCTCGTCACGCGCCTGGACGGGTACACCGTGGAGGACGTCATCGGTCTCATCGACCGCGGCGCAGCCCCTTCACGCGAAGGCCGCATCCTGCTGGATCAGAAGGCCGGGGTCGTCGACGCGGCCGGCAACGACTGGCTGGCCGCGGCGGCCGACCGGCTCTCGAAGATGGGGTTCGCGAAGCGCGTCGTACTCGAGACCACGAGCCGGGTATTGACTGACCAGAAGAACGTCCTGGGCTACTACTCGTGGGGATCGAACGACTGGGCGATCACGGCGCGCCACTTCCTGTTCGGCTTCGTGCCCGGCGCCCTCGCCGGGATGTACGTCAGCACCGATGGCCGCACGTTCACCGAACCTCCAACCGGGTGGACGATTGGAAAGTGGACCGACAAGACCACCTTCTTCGCCGGCTCGCCGCAGTCGCTGGCGGGCGACCTGATTCGCGAGGGCGTCACCGGCGTCGCCGCGCACGTGGACGAGCCGTATCTCGACGCCACGACCCGACCCGACATCCTGTTCCCGGCCTACGTGTCGGGCTTCAACCTCGCCGAGTCCTTCTATCTGGCGATGCCCTTCCTGAGCTGGCGTACGGTGGTGGTAGGCGATCCGCTCTGTGCGCCATTTCCACGCAAGGCGCTGCAGAGTGCCGACCTCGACAAGGGCATCGACCCGGCCACGGAACTGCCGGCGCTGTTCGCCGCCAGGCGCCTGCAGGTGCTCACGCAGGGAACCACGCCGGAGGCGGCACAGGTCCTGCTGCGCTCCGAGGTGAGGACGGCGAAGGGCGACGGCGCGGGCGCCCGGAAGGCGCTCGAGGACGCGACCGCCCTCGATCCGAAGCTGCTGGGGGCACACCTGGTGCTGGCGAGCGGGTACGAGGCCCAGGAGGAATACGACAAGGCCATCGAGCGTTACCGGACGGTCCTGGCCGCGAGCCCGGACAACATGGTCGCGCTCAACAACCTCGCCTACGCACTGGCCGTCCACAAGGGGCAACCCGCCGAGGCGATGGTCCTTGCCGTGCGGGCCATGACCCTGTCGGGCGGAAGGAGCCCGGAGATCGCCGACACGCTGGCCTGGGTGCAGCACCTCCTGGGGCGCGACACCGAGGCGGTCCAGATCATGGAGCGCATCGTGAAGGCGGCACCCGCGCGGGCGGAGTACCGGCTGCACCTTGCGGTCGTCTACGCGTCGATTGGCAAGCCGGCGGAGGCCGCCGCGGAACTGCGGGAGGCCGTGCGCCTCGATCCGGAACTCGAGAAGACCGACGAGGTGAAGGCGCTGCGGGCCAGGCTGGGTCGATGACGGAGCCGGATGCTAGTATCTGGGTCAGCCAGCAACCCGCACGGGACGGAGGGAACGCCGCGAATGAACGTGATCGAGGCCGGAATCCCCGGCGTGCTCGTCTTCGAGCCCGTCGTCCACGGCGACGACCGCGGTTTCTTTTTCGAGAGTTACCGTGAGGACGCGTTCCAGCACGCCACCGGCACCAGCCGGCCGTTCGTCCAGGACAACCACTCGCGCTCGGCGCGCCACGTGCTCAGGGGGCTCCACTACCAGGTCCGCCAACCGCAGGGGAAGCTCATCCGTGTCGTCGTTGGCGAGGTCTTCGACGCGGTCGTGGACCTCAGGCGCGGCTCCCCGACCTTCGGGAGGTGGATGGGCATCACGCTGTCGGCGGAGAACAAGCGGCAGCTCTGGGTCCCGGAGGGCTTCGCGCACGGCTTCCTCGTGACCTCCGACGTGGCCGAGACCGTCTACAAGACCACCGACTACTACGCGCCGCAGCACGAGCGCTCACTCCTGTGGAACGACCCCGATCTCGGGATCGCCTGGCCGCTGACGGGGCCGCCTCTCCTGACAGCCAAGGACCGCGCGGGCAAGCGGCTGGCCGAGTGCGACGTCTTCGACGCGCCGTCGATCCTTCCGGAAGGCGCCTGATGGGACCCGGCGTGTTGGAGCGGGTCCTGGTCACGGGCGCCCGCGGCCAGCTCGGCACGGCGTTCGTCAACCGGTTGAGCGCCGCGACCCTCGTGACGGGCGTCGACGTCGACGAGCTCGATCTCACGGCGCCCGGCCGCGTGCGGGACTTCGTGCGGTCGTACCGGCCCGCACTGATTCTGAATTGCGCCGCGTTCAACGACGTGAACGGCGCGGAAGCGCAGGTCCTGGCGGCGTTTCGGACCAACGGCGAGGCGGTGTGGACGCTCGCGACGCTCGCCAACGAAGTCGGCGCCACCCTCGTCCACTACTCGACCGAGTTCGTGTACGACGGGCGTGCCGACAGGCCCTACACGGAGGAGGACGATCCCGCGCCACAGTCCGTGTACGGCATGACGAAGCTCGCCGGCGAGCGATTTGCCGTGGCGGCCGGCTGCGGCTACGTGCTCCGGCTGTCGAGCCTCTACGGCGGGCACACCGGCAGGACGACGATTGACTGGATCCTGCGGCAGGGCCTCGCCGGGACGCGCGTAACGGCTTTCCTCGATCGCACGGTGTCGCCGAGTTACGTGCCCGACGTCGTCGAGGCGACGCTCAACCTCATCGGCGCGAGTGCCCCGTTCGGACTCTACAACTGCGGTTCCACCGACTGGTGCACGTGGGCCGACGTCGCGGCGCGGGTTCTGAACGCCTGCGGCCGCCCCGAGCTTCTCGACGCGGTGCCCTTCGCCCCGACCACGGGCCGGGCCGCGCGTCCGAAGTTCTGTGCCATGTCGAGCCGCAAGCTGGCGGCCGTGATCCCGCCGTGCCGGACGTGGGGCGACGCGCTCGCCGACTATCTCGCGAAGCGCCTGCCCCGCGATTCGGATCTCACATGACCGCACGCCTCGGGACGGCCGGCACCGGCGTGGTCCGCCGCCTTCTCCGTGCGCTCGTCATCGTCTGTGCCGTCGCCTACCCGATTGCCCTGCTGGTCATCATCCTGATGCTCCGCTACGTCGGCGAGCAGTGGTGGGTCACGCTGACGGCCCTCTACCTGCCGCGGATCGGGTTCGCCCTGCCGCTTCCGGTGATTGCCGTCTTCTTGCACGGCCTCGGCACGCCACGGAAGTACCTGGCGCTCCAGACCGTGTCCATCCTGCTTCTCCTGTTCCCTCTCATGGGCCTCAATCCGGGGATCGGCCGATTGTCCGTCCGGCCGTCAGGCCCCGTCATCCGGGTGATGAGCTTCAACATCAAGTACGCCAGTCCCAACAATCCTCGTGTGCTCGCGCAGGCACGGGAGTTCGGGGCGGACCTCGTGCTCATGCAGGATGCGGGGGGGCGGGGCGAGCCGGCGTGGAAGCAGGCCTGGGCGGGGTGGAACGTGCGCGCTGACGGGGAGTTCGTGGTGGCGACCCGTCACGCGATTCGCGACGCGTATGTGCCACCGGCGCTGGTCTATCCGCAGGGAACCGGCGGCGCACACTTCGTCCGCTACACGCTGGAGACCCCGCTGGGTCTCGTGGACGTCTTCAACGTGCATCCGACGTCGCCTCGACCTGGGCTCGAGGAGGTTCGAGGGAACGGCCTGCGCGAGGAGATCGTCTCGGGGCGCCTGTTCGCCGGGAAGGCCAGCGGACCGGCAGAGTGGAACGCCTTCCGGCGGAATCGACAAGTCGCGGGCATCGTTGAACAGGCGAACGCCAGTGCACGCGCGGTCATCATCGTGGGCGACACCAACCTGCCCGGACTGAGCCGGATTCTTGGCGACCACCTCGGGCGGTACCGCGATGCGTTCAGCGAGGCCGGACGGGGGTTCGGGTACACCTTTCCCTCCCGGCGCCCCTGGATGCGGCTCGATCGCGTCCTGACCAACGATCGCCTGCGCGCCCTGGACTTCCACGTTGCTGACGCCGCGCTCTCCGATCACCGCTGCGTGTTCGCGGTCATCGCGTCGAAGGCAGGTGCGCGGTGATCGCGCGGGTCTCACGGCCCATCGCGGCGGATCCGGTAGAGCACGTACGGATCGAACGTGGCCTCTCGTGTACCGCGGCGGTCGAGCAGGTCCCGGTAGATCCCGGTCCAGCTGCTGAAAGGTCCTTCGAGCACGTAGTCGGGTAGCGGTTGGGCCTTGTCGTACAGTTCCTCTCGCAGTGGTGTGCGGCTGTACTTGGCGACGGTCGCGGCGTTGACGGCCCGTGTGCCGGGATGCCGCATCCGCGGGCGTCCATCGAGGGCGAACTCCCATTCCCAGGTGTCGACGAGCGCGTCGGCGGGCACCCGTGTCTGAAGATACGCCCGCATGGAATCGAATCCACCGGCCGGAGGCGACGCAAGATTCCTGGACCACGGGAGGGCGCTCGCGGCAAGAGGTCCCGCCAGCAGGAGTGCGGCCGCGGCGCCTGCCATGCCATTGGCCCGCCACGCCCTGAAACGGCGCCCGATGAGTTCGCACGCGCCGTGGCTCGTCCACAGCGGCATCAGCACGAACGGGAAGAACGCGTACCGGCTCCAGCCGATGGACAACAACGAGAACCACGCCAGCGCGACGGCCGGCAAGGCGAGCGCCAACAGGTGCTGCAGGCCGCGCTCATTCCGCGTGCGAGCGAGATGCAGGCCCCAGAACAGGCCAGGCAGTCCCCACAGGAGGAATCCGCTTCGCCAGATGACGCCTGCCGCATTGCGCATGTGCGCGATCTCGACATCGACGATGTGGAGCGACAGGCCCTCGCGAGCCACGGTGGCGTTCTGCTGGAACTGCGCGGCGCCGGCCAGCAGCAACTGGGCAGAGTACCAGGCGGCCACGCAGGCCAGGCCCACGGCCGCGGAGAGCGCCAGCAGCCGCCACGCCCGCTGGCGGTAATAGCGCGCATCCGCAAGGCAGACGAGCCCGAGCGATACGGGCAGCAGCACGAAGAGCTGGGGTTTGGTCACCATCGCCGCTCCCCAGGCCAGGCCTGCAACCACCGCGGAGGCGAGTTGCCGCCGGCGGCCGCCCGGCCGCTCCCACCGCGCAATCGTCGCCAGTACGCCCAGCAGCAGGAACGCGAGGGCCGGGACTTCGCCGAGGACCTGCCGGCCCATGTACACGAATGACGTGAACGGATCGCGGTTTCCCGCCAGCAGGCACAGGCCCGCCACGAAGGCCGTCGCCGGATCGAACAACCGCCTGGAGACGAGCCAGTACAGCCAGACCGCGAGGAGCGCGAAACCCACGACGACCAGTCTGGCGGCCACCCAACGGGCGCCACACACGCGGATGACGAGCGCCACCGGCAACACCACGGTAGGTCCCGTCTGGATCGCCGGGTCCACAACCCGGGGACCGTTGCTGTCCGGCAGGCCGTAGATCCCTTCGCGGGCGATCATCGCTGCCGTGCCGGCGTTCAACCCCTCGTCGAACCACGGCGCCGGGTAGTCGTGCAGGTGGCTGAGGAGGAGAACGGCCGCGATGAGCCCCAGCGCCCACGGGCCCGCGACATCCAGGCGATCACGACGTTTCACAGCACCTCCGGCCGGACGGCTGCCTGCGCCCTGTCCGTCACGGCTCGAGCGATTCGACCCGGCTCACGCCGCCGGGTCCGACGACGAGCATGCGCCCGAGTCTGGCTGCGGCGCGCCGTTCGTCTTCGGCCGGCTCCCCTATCGACACGACACAGGGCCACTCGTCGGGGAAGGCGATCAGGCCCTGCTGGTTGAGGTAGGCGCACCACGGGCTGCCGGGCCGCGAAACGACGAACGTCCATTCGGGATGCAGGCTGCGGCCGGACGGCCCGAGCCGCGGCCCCCATCGGAGCTTGTTGACGAGCACCGTGTCGCTGAGCCGGGCGAGGCTCCTTCCCATCACGAGCGCCGTCATGCCGCGGGACTGGGCGAATTCGATCCCGGCGCACTTGAGGGCCAGCTGAATCCCGTATCCGGCGTCGGCGGACTCGACCGTTTCCAGCATGCCCTCTTCACCGAGCACGCAGGTCACACCGTCCGTCCGGACGGTCATGCCAGCGACCAGGTGCTTGTCGCGCTCGAGCAGGAGGAGACTCCCGCCTCGGGCGATCCACCGCGTCCATTCCTCGAGCGGGGTGATCAGCGCGCGCGGTCCATGCCGGCGCGTGACGTGCGGCACGTACATCTCCGCGTGGAACCACTCGAGTTCCGATGATTCGCTCGACAGGCGCCACACGTAGCCTTCACGCTGAATCTTGTTGAAGTCCCGGCGCAACCCTTTGCGCGAGCCCTGCCGCACGAGCGAGTGCAGCGGCTCCGTGATGTCCAGGACCACGTTCACGAAGATCGGGCACGTGAAGGCTGTCGGCCCACGCGGTTTCCAGATCCGCGGCCAGGCGCGGGGAAGCGCGGACACCACCACGTCGGACGCTTCGATGTGCTCGCGGACGAACCGTCGCACGCCCCACGCCGGCACCCGGCCCAACCGCTGCGCGGCGGCGCCGGACGGAAACAACAGGTGTTCCAGTTCACCGTTCAGCAGCGTGTCGCCGACCCACACGGCGCGTCCCGCGGGGCCCGTCAGCCTGACGGCGTCCAGGCGGGGCAGCAGCTTCAGGACGTGCGCCAGGCTGCCTGCGTTTTGGAACCGCGCCTGCACGAAGCGCTGCCCGGAGGGCCGGCGAAACCGATAGGCATCGGCGGTCCGCTCGTCGCACCAGCGGCCGAACTGGTCGGCGGACCGGGCGAATCGGTGGCGAAGCGAGTGGTAGAGTCGACGGGCAGACACGAGTGTACTGGACCGGTTCAGGTTCGCGGCTGACTCTACCAGAAGCGGCCGGCCAGAGGCCACCCGCGATCCGGCGTACAGACGGAATCTGGACGGCGGTAGACATCTCCGGGGTAGACTAAAGACTCCATAGCGACAGAGAGAATGCTGCCAGTCGACGCTCCTGCGGGAGCGGATCATGCTATAACAACCTTCTCATCAATGGCTTACACCAGAACTGCGTGCCGTCGTTCGACATGGCGTGTGACATGCAATTTGTGGGACGTGATCCGAAGGCCGCGTCATGCTCGGCTCAAACGGCTCCGCTGGGTCCTGGCGGCCCTCTTCGTGGCCGGCTGCGTCCCCGTGGCCGGGGCACAGCAGCAGGTAGATCCGCTGGACACCGCACGTGTGCGTCTGGGGTCCTTCGGCTTCACGCCGAGCCTGGTCACCACGGCGGGATATGACAGCAATGTCACCCGGGAACCGGGCGCGATCGGCGATTCCGAGTTCGTGACCAGTCCTCAGGTCGAAACCTGGCTGCACCTCGGGCGCTTCCTGCTGAACACCCAGAGCGCCTTCGAGGCCATCGGGTTTCCCCACCAGGAGCCGAACTGGACCTTCAACCATCACAACGGGGCGAAACTCACCATCGAGGGCGCGCGCTTCTCTCCGACGCTGACGTTCACCCATCGCGACACCTACGCCCGCCCGACCGGCTTCGAGATCAACACGCGTTCGCGCCGGCTCGAGGACGACGCCACGGCGGGCCTTCAGTGGTTCGCGACCGGCCAACTCACCCTCTCGGCCAAGGCACGCCGGAAACGGACCGACTGGGCGGCGTCCGCCGTGCTCGAGGGCTCCCAGCTTCGGGAGACCTTGAACCGCACGACGAGTTCCGGCGACATCGATGCGAACGTCGAAGTCACGCCGTTGACCAAGATCACGCTGGTCGCACAGACGACCCGCGATCGGTTCGACTTCAGTCCCCAGCGCAACAGTGACACGCAACACGTCATGGGTGGCCTCACCATCAGCAGTCCGGCCATGCTCTGGGGCTCGGCGCTGGTGGGCTATTCTCACTTTTCGTCCCCGGCGTCGGGCGCGGCGGACTTTCATGGCGTCATCTCGGCGGTCAGCCTCGGGTACAACAGTGAATCAAAGACGAGGGTACTCTTCGCCTTCGACCGGTACCCGAACGTGTCCTACTCCGACCGCCTGGGCTACTATCTCCTGACGTCATACAGCGCGGCGGTCGCCCAGACCGTGTTCGACGCGTGGGAGGCCCGGGTGTTCGCGGGGCGCCATCTCCTCGACTACTCGCAGGCTGGACTCGCGAGCGCCACGCAGCGGACCATGACGCGAACCGATTACGGGGGATCGCTCTCGTGGAAGCCCGGGCCGCTCACGCGCATCGGCGTGAGCGCGTCGCACATCGACTTCCGGGGACAGTGGGGCTTCCGCGCGATGCGCGTCACGATGTACCTCGTCTACGGATCGGACCGGCTCATCCGGGTCGACCGGCCGATGCCCGACGACCAGGATCGATAGGTGGAAATGAGGACAGGTTTCATCATGCGTCTAGGAATGCTCGCGTTCACCGTGTGGCTCGCATGCGGGTCGCCAGCCCGGGCCGCCGTCCCGCAGACCGAGTATGTCGTCGGCGTGCCGGATGTTCTGTCCATTACCGTCTGGGGAGAGGCCGCGCTGTCGGGAAAGTACATCGTCGGCGCCGATGGTGACGTGGTGTTCCCGCTCGTGGGACGGGTCAAGGTGGCCGGCCTGACCATCCGTGCAATCGAGCGCGATCTCAAAGCGCGGTTGTCCGAGGGGTTGATCAAGGACCCGCAGGTCGCCGTCGAGGTGGCGGAGTACCGGAGCCAGCGCGTCTTCGTCATCGGCGAAGTCCAGACGCCCGGTGCGCTTCCCCTGACGGGAACCACCACCCTGCTCGAGGCGCTCGCCCGCGCGGGCTCGCTCACGGATCGAGCCGGCGGCGACCTGTTGCTCCTGCGGCCGCCCGAGTCGGGAAAAGCCGCGAGCCCCGTTCTTCCGGGCGCGCCTGGCGTGTCCGAGATCACGCGCGTGAACATCCAGGAACTGCAGGTTGGCGCCGTCTCAAGCAATCTCGCGCTCCGCGATGGCGACACCATCTTCGTCCCGCGCGCGGAGTCGATCGACGTGCTCGGACAAGTCGTTGCTCCGGGGCGCTACACGTTCGAAAAGGGCTTGACCGTCCTCCGGGCGATCTCGCTGGCAGGAGGCGTCACGCGGCTCGGCTCGAGCAAGCGGGTCAAGATCATCCGTATCGTCAACGGCAAGAAGTCCGAGCGCTCGGCCAGGCTCGACGACAAGGTCCAGCCGGGCGATACCCTCCTGGTGCAGACGAGGTTGTTCTGATGGCTTCAGCGGAATCGCCCGAGGCACGGCTCCCGAACGACGGTTCAGCGCGCCAGCCCGCGGCGGGGCGTCGCGACACGGGCCGCCAACCGCCATCCGAGACGAGCGTCGTCGAGTACCTCGGCGTCCTCCAGAAGCGCCGGGTCGCCGCGATTCTCAGCTTTCTGGCGGTGGTCGTCCCGGCCGCCGTGATCATCCTGCTGCAGCCGTCGGTCTACGAGGCGAGCGCGCGGCTGATGATCGATCCTGCCGCGTCGTCGCCGGTCTCGTTCAAGGACGGCGGGAGGACGGACACGCCGGCGCCCGCCTTCTTCGAGACGCAGTACGAGACGCTGCTGAACCGCGCCGTGGCCCAGAAGGTCATCGAGAATCTGAAACTGTGGGACTCGAGGGCGTTCATGGCTTCGGACGAGGTGGTGAACGTCCGCGCCTTCGCGCGCTGGATCTATGACCAGACGGCCGGCCGGTCACGGCCCGGAACGGCCCCGGCCGCGTCGGCAGGCGACCGCGCCTCGGGGCTCATCGACGCGCTGCTCGGGCGGCTGTCGATCCGTCCCATCGAGAACAGCCGGCTGGTCGACGTGGTCGTCGCGTCGCGGGACCCCAAGCTCGCCGCGGTCATCGCGAACACCTTCGCGCAGTTGTCCGTCGACCACGACCTGGAATCCCGGTTCCAGTCGAACCAGCACGCCTCGGAGTGGCTCGAGAAGCGGCTGGCGGAGCAGCGCGCGGCCGTCGATTCGAGCGAGGCCGCGCTCCAGCGCTACCGCGAGGCGCACGGGTCGGCGCCCCTGGACGAGCGGCAGAACATCGTCGTCCAGCGGCTCGCGGACCTGAGCTCGTCCCTGACCCGCGCGAGGACAGAGCGCATCTCCAAGGAGGGGTTGTACAACCAGCTCGTCGCGCTGCAGACCAGCCACGCGTCCCTCGACACGTTTCCGCTGATCCAGTCCAACGCCTACGTGCAGCAGCTGAAGGCGCAGGTGGCCTCGCTGCAGAAGGAACAGGGCCAGCTCGCGGAACGGTACGGTGACCGGTATCCCGACATGGTCCGGGTCAAGAGCGCGCTCCAGTCGGCCGAGGCGCAGCTCCAGGCCGAAATCGCGAAGAGCGTCGAGGCGGTGCGCAACGACTACCTCGCGGCGCGGGCCCAGGAACAGAGCCTCGCGGGCGCGCTGGAGGGACAGAAGCGGCAGACGCTGGATCAGCAGCGGGTCGAGATCGAGTTCGGAAGCCTCCAGCGCGACGTGACGTCCAACCGCCAGGTGCTGGATTCCCTGCTCCAGCAGGCCAAGGAAACGGGCATCGAGGCGGCCGTGCAGGCCTCCAACATGCGGATCGTCGAACGGGCGGTCGTGCCGGCGGTGCCCGCACGGCCGCAGCGCGCCCGCAGCTTCCTGCTCGCGCTGCTCGGCGCGAGCCTGCTGTCACTGGGCCTGGTCTTCGCCCTCGAGTTCCTCGACACTCGCGTGAAGACCCCCGAGGAGATGCGCAGCTACCTGGCCGTGCCGTTCCTGGGCATGATCCCGGTCGTGGATCAGAAGGACCTCGATCACTCGTCCCCGCTCGTCGGGAAGCACTCGTCGGCGGACTTCAGCGAGGCATTCCGCCGGGCCCGGACAAGTCTCATGCTGTCCGCCGTCCGCGAGCATGCGAAGACGATCGCCGTGACCAGTACCAATCCCCGCGAGGGAAAGACGGTCGTCGCCTGCAATCTCGCGGCCGTGCTGGCCCAGGCGGGCCGCCGCGTGCTGCTCATCGACGCCGACATGCGCCGCCCGCAGGCGCACGAAGTCTTCGAGATCCCCCAGGAGCCCGGACTCTCCGACGTGCTCGTCGGGCGGGCCGCCGTGGACCAGATCATCCACCGCGAAGTCGCCCCGGGACTGGCCATCCTCGCGGCGGGCTCGATCCCGTCGAACCCGGCTGAACTGCTGGCGCGTCCGGCGCTGCGTCACCTGCTCGACAGCGTTGGCGCCCAGTACGATCACGTCATCGTGGACTGCCCGCCCGTCATGGCCGTCACCGACGCCTCGCTCGTCGCCAACGAGGTGTCGGGCGTCGTCTTCGTCGTCGGCGCGGACACCACACCGAGGGCCGCGGCGCGCATTGCACTGGGCGACTTGCGGGAGTCGCGGGACAATGTGCTCGGCGCCATTCTCAACCGGGTCGATCTGCGGGGCAACCGGTACTACTACTCGCGGTACTACCGGGCAGACTACGAGAAATACTACCGGCGCGAGTAGCCGGCGCCGGCCGCCAACGCCGCCGCCGCCTCGCGGAGCCCGGGCTGATCGGGCGCGAGTACCAGTGACATCCGGTACGCCAGGAGCGCGAGCGCAGGCTCCCCCCGATTTGCCCGCCACCAGCCCCAGGCATTCAGCTCGTCGACGATGCCAGGAACCCGCTCCAGCAGCGGGCGGGCTCGATCGAGATCGCCAACCCAGACACTGGCGAGACCCAGGGCCTTGCGCGCCGCGGGGTTGTTCCGATCGGCGTTCCAGGCCAATGCCGCGTGGCCCGCGGCCGCATCGAAGCGCCCGGCGTCCATGTCCATGAGCGCCAGCCTCATGTTCGCCGTCGGGTTGCGGGGATCGACGGCGAGCGCACGATTGAAGCGCGCGCGGGCGCTCTGCAGCGCGGCGGTGACCGGTGGAGCCGACGCAGGCTTCCCCAGTTCCGCCTGCGCCTGCCGCACCGCGCCGACGTTCGCGTGCCAGGCGGCAACCGGCGGCCACATCGAGCCCAGTGCCAGGGCGAGGAGGCCGGACACCACGATCGCCGAGACCAGGCGGCGGTGGCGCGTCAGCGGCGCGGTCGTCCCTGGCGAGACGGCCGCGGCATGCAATCCGAGCAGGGCGAACAATGGAAGCGCCGTCCAGAGATCCACGTACTGCCGCGCATCCACCACGCCGTGAAGGAAGACGGCAAGGACCCCGAGCCCCGCCCCCTCCGCCAGCGTCCGGTTCCTGAGTTGCGGAAGCGCCGTGAAGGAGAGCACGAGCGACGCAAGCAGCCAGACGAACGCAACGGCGCCGGCCAGCCCCAGTTCGAGCCACGTTTCCAGGAACAGGTTGTGGGAATACGTCAGGTACGGCACCTGGATGAGCAGCACGTAGCGCGAGAGCGTCATCGCGAATTGCCCGCCCAATCCGATGCCCGTCACGGGACAGTCCCGGATCAACAGCGCAGCCTGACGGTAGATCGTGACGCGATCCGGACGGTCGAGCGCCGCCGCGATCGCGCCCGAGCCAGTCACATCGGGCCACCACGCGATCGCCACGAGCCACGCCAGGCCGGCCACGGCCGGAGCCGCGGCCAGCACGCTGATGAGCGCGGGTTTCGATGCGCACCATCGCTGCCGGAGAGCGACCCACACGACGGCCGCCGCCGCGATCGCCAGCCACGCGCCCCGCGAGGCGGACAGCGCCAGCGCCGCAGCAAGCGTCACGGCCGCCACTCCCCACGCGGCCCGGGCGACCTGGTGCCGGCGCGTGACCGCCAGTGCGATGGCCAGGAAGAACACGCCTTCGAGCGAGGCGGCCACCGAGTTCCGGTCCGGGGCCCACTCGCCCGCACGCGGGGCGCCCCCGCCGAGCCACGCCGCGAGGTGGTCCACCCCGCCGATCTTCTCCGTGTAGCCGAGGTGGCCGTACTGGCTGATGAAGTACGCGCTCAGCGCGGCGGCCGCAAGGACGGTGATGCCCGCGGCCGCATGCCACGCGCGCGCGGTCGCCGGCAGGCGGGAGAGGACGAAGTACAGCGCGACACCGGCGGCCATCGCCGCGAGCGTCGGCCAGCAGAGACTCCGGTCGTAGGCGGGCCAGACTGCGGCCCCGGCACTGGCAAGCAGCAGCAACAACGGCAGGTCGGCTGGCGCGATGGTGGGGACGCGCCGCCCGTTCACCGCTTCGCCCAGCCCAGGTGCTGCAGCCCGACGTTCAGCGCCGACTTCATCGTCCGCATGTCGGAGAACACCATCTTGACGTACGTCATGATCGGCCCTGGCCGCATGGCCCACTCGCGAAAGGCCCGCTTCTGCCAGTACTCGAGGCGCTCGGCGGGCAGGCCAGGATAGTCCAGCACCGTGGACTCGTCCATGTCGACCTCTTCCCAGCGGACGCCCTTGCGGAACCAGCCGTTCTTCACGACTTCATGGAAGAACGGCGTGCCGGGGTGCGGGGCGGCGATGTGGAAGAGCGCGATGTCGAGCGGGAGGCCCTTCGCGAACGCGATGGTCTGCCGAATCGTCTCCTCGGTCTCGCCCGGCAGGCCGATGATGAAGTAGCCCCAGTTCCTGATCCCCGCCTGGTGGGCGAGCGTCAGTGACTGGCGCGCCCGCGTCGGGTCCACGCCCTTCCGCGCATGGGCGAGGATCTGCGCGTTGCCCGACTCCAGGCCCCACGAGATGAAGTGGCAGCCCGACCTGGCCATCAGGTCGAGCATCTCCTTGTCCACGAAGTCCACGCGGCTGTTGCACGTCCACCTGATCCGCAGGCCCGCGTCGAGAATGGCCCGGCACAGCCCGACGACCTGGTCCCGGTTCACGGTGAACAGGTCCGCGTACATGTGGATGTTGTGGATGCCGAGCCTGTCGAGGACCTGCAGCTCCTCCACCAGCTTCGCGGGCGACCGCATTCTCATCGTCGGACCGTAGCTCACGTGCTTGATGCAGTACGTGCAGCCGGCCGGACACCCGCGGCTCGTCACGATGAACGTGAACGGCCCCTTCAGGAGCGGCATCAGGTACCGGTCGAAGGGCAGCAGGTGGTGCATGGGCATCGGCAGATCGTCGAGATCGGCGATGAACGGCCGGTCGGGATTGACGACGACGTCCTGCCCGTGCCGCCACACGAGGCCACGGATCTCGCGCAGATCGGGGCTCCCGTCCTCGAACTTCGTGAGCTGCCGGGGGCGGTAGGCCGGGTCGTGCTTCCGGAACAGCGGCTCGAGGAACTCCGGCCTGTCGAACTGGCGGCCCTCGAGGTGATCGATCAGATCGCGCACCGTCAGGTCCGGCTCGCCGCGCAGCCCGTAGTCCAGCGCCGGGAACGGACGCAGCGTCTCGGTCGGCATCGGCGTGATGTGCGTCCCGAAGGCGATGGTCGCCGCTCCGTTCGCCTTGGCCAGGAAGGCGCCGTACATGTCGGATTGAAGCGTCGGCCCCGTGAGCTGGGTCACGTAGTACTTGGGGCGCTCACGGCGGAGCATCTGCTCGAACGCCTTGAAGTCCATCCGCTCGGCGACCGCGTCCACCACCTTGACCGAGTAGGTCGGCTGCAGCAGGGCGGCCATCTGGGCAAGCGACACCTGCGGCCAGATCATGTTCTCCCGCGAGCGGCGGCCCACGCGGTGCTGGGAGCGGATCCAGATCGCGCCGTCCGGCGACGGCGGATTGACGAGCAGGACGTCGACCTTGCTGGCCTCGCCGCGCGCGATGGCGCTCTCCCGGGAGATGGCATCCGTGTTGGGGTGATGCGCCGGCAGCACGATCAGGCGCGTCTTCCTCCCGACATTCCGCAGTTCCGTCGAATCGATCGGGTCATGGTCACTCACGCGACCCCTCCAGCAGACGGCCGTCCGCGCTGAGTTCGCGCAGGACCGACATGATCAGCCACCACATCGCGAGCTGCAGGCCGACCAGAATCAGCAACGACGAGGCCGACAGGTAGAGCCACAGGCGTTCGATGGCCCACCCGCGGACGGCCAGCACGAGGCTGGTGAGCGACACCGCCACGCCCGCGCCGAACGCGGCCAGCCCGATTGGCAGGAACGAGCGCTCGATCGGCACCTTGAACACCGGCTTCCGGAACAGCCCCTGCCGGATCGGCCGCTTGTAGAACAGCGAGACCAGGTAGTTGAACGAGGCGCCGAGGGCGAAAATGCTCACCCCGGCAACGGCGCAGACCACGGCGGCGAACACGCTGAAGGCGCCCACCGGACCGAGCGTGGTGACGCCGCTCAGTCGGGCCACGACGAGCGCGAGGCCGATCAGCACGGCCAGGGCCACGCTCGCGAGGCCGATGACGCCGAAGATGCGCACCGGGTTGTAGGTGAGCGTCGTCCAGACGATGGTCGTGAGGAAGCGCAGGCCGTCGCGGGTGACGCTCAGCTTCGAGCGCCCGACCCGCTCGCGGTACGAGATCGGCACCTCGAGCACGCCCATCCGCTCGTGCACCGCCCGCGTGCTCATCACGGGCGTCAGGTTCAGGCCGTCCGGCAGCGGCGACAGCAGGCCGAGGGCCTCGCGCCGGAACACGCGCATGCCGCTCGCGCTGTCGCTGACGGCGGACCGGCCGACGAGGGTGAGCAGCGTGGCGAAGAACGTGTTGCCCACGCGCCGGACGAGCGGCATCTCCGAGTCCGCGCCGAGCATGCGGGATCCGATGACCAGGTCCGCCCGTCCGTCCACGATCGGACGGCACAGCGCCGGGAACTCCTCGGGCGGGTACGTGGCGTCGGCGTCGAGGAAGCCGATGAGGCCGTAGGCGGCCGCGGCGAATCCGGTCTTCAGCGCGGCGCCGTACCCGCGATTCACGGAATGCTGGATCAGGCGCACGCCGGGATACTCGCGGACCCGATCGGCCGTCCGGTCGGTGGACCCGTCGTCCACGACGATGACCTCGAAATCGCGGAGGCCGAGTTCTTCGAGGGCCGGGCGGATCGCGAGGCATCGCGTCAGCGTCTCGCCGATGGACCCTTCTTCGTTGAGGACGGGAATGCAGAGCGACAAGCCGAGGGACGCGGAGCGCGCTTCGGGGCCGGCTGCCCGCGGCGAGGAACCGATGGATGCGTCGGTCATGGGTGGTCCTGCAGGAGCCCTGCCGCGGGAAATGCCCGAATCGCCGGACTCCTTTCCACTCGGAGCAAGACCCGTGCCCGGGCGCCGTCAGGAGGGTTCGACTGGCTCGGATCCCTTCCTGGGGCGTCCGTGGGACGGGTCGTGGCTTCGGCAGCTGGCGTTGACGGCCTCCATCGTCGTGCGCGGAACCGGGAGCGGACCTTGAAGTCTGCCCCATTGTGGACTTTTGTCGGCCGTCCTGTCACTCGTTCTTCACAGACGCCCCGGGACGGAAGTTCCGGAGGGTGTGCCTGAGTTCGTTCCCCACGACCTCGCTGTCATAGCGCTCCAGCACCAGGTCGCGGCCGGCCCGGGCCAGCGCCATTGCCAGTTCGTCGTCCTGGAAGATCCGACGTACCTGGCCGGCGAACGCCTCCGGCCCGTCGGCAACGAGCAGGTGGACGCCCGGCACGGCGTCGATGCCTTCGCAGCCGATGCTCGTCGAGATGACGGGCAACCCTCGGGCCAGCGTGTCGAGGATCTTCACCCGCATGCCGCCGCCCGATCGCAGGGGCACGACGAGCGCCCGCGCCTGTGCGAAGTACGGCTCGATGGTGTCGACGTGTCCCGTCACATGGACGCCCGCCGTGTTCCTGAGCGCCTCCGCGATCGGCGCGTCGTCGCGCCCGACCACCGTGAGTGTCGCGCCCGGCGTGTCACGGCGGACCAGGGGCCAGATCTCCCGGACGAAGTACGCGACCGCATCCGCGTTCGGAGGCCAGTGCAGCCCGCCGACGTACAGGAGGCCCGGGCGTGCCGGGAGCGGGCCGACCGGCGTCGTGCCGCGCGCGTCGATCGAGATGGGCAGCACCCGCACGTCGACGGACGGGCCGGCGAGATCGCGGATGGCCGAGGCGTCCCGTGCGCTGACCGCGAACACCAGGTCGCAGGCGCCGTATCGCGCGCGCTCGTAGGACTTCAGGAGGCGCCACTCGCGCTCGATGAACGGCCGCAGGGGCGACCGGCCGAGCGTGGCGGCGTGGCGGCGGACCAGCTCGAACTCGACGTTGTGCGCGTCGTGGATCGCCGGCAGCGCGAGGCGCCGCGCGTACTCGAGCATGCTGAGGTGGTCGTAGTAGGCCGCATCGAACTCGATGGCCGCGACGGCGGCCTTCAACTCCTTGAGGACCTCGCGGTCGAAGTGGCGTGCGACGGTGAAGGGCACGCGCGTCGAGAGGCTCCGGGCGAGCGCCCGGGCTTCGCGCCCGAGGCTCCGGGGCCGCAGGTGCAGCGTCAGCGACGCGCAGTACCGCTCGAGTTCGGGCGCGTGCCGCCGTTCCTCCTCGGCGCGGATGAAGGCGTGGCCGTGGATCTCGTGCTCGCCGGCCAGCGAGCGGAGCGTGTGGTACGTCTTGATGCGGCCGCCGCTGTCGAGCGGGTACGGAATGGTTTCTGTCAGGAAGAGGATCTTCATCGACAGCCCCGCGCATCCTTACCGCGGCAGGTCGTCCATGCCGCCGAAGTAGACGGGAACCGTCGGCGGGGGCAACGGGTTCTCGAGGAGGTTCCTGATGACGCGCGCCGGGACCCCGACGGCCAGGCTGTGCGGCGGGATCGACTGTGTCACGACGGCGCCTGCGCCCACGCACGAGCCGCGCCCGATGGTGACGCCGTCGAGCACGATTGCCCCGGCGCCGATCCAGCAGCCGTCCTCGATGGTGATGCCGCGTGCGGTGATGCCCTGGTCCATGATCGGCCTGGCCGGGTCCGACATCACGTGATCGACGGCCAGCACCTGGACGCGCGGCGCGAACAGCACGTTGTCGCCGACGGTGATGCCGCCCTGGCCGCGCATGAGGGTCTCTTCGCCGAGGAACGTCCGGCGTCCGATTCTGATGCCCGCGTGCGCGATTCCGCGGAAATTGAAGACGTGGAGGCGGCAGCCCGCCATGATCCAGGAGTTCGCGCCGATGTGCAGGCCGCCCTGCCCTCCGTGCATGTACACGCCGTGGTCGATGTACACGGAGCGTCCGAGCCGGATGTCCTCCGGGCGCACCAGCCTGACGTGGTCCTCGATCGCCGGGAAGCCCTCGGCGTGCAGCACGAGCTTGTAGGCCACGGCGCGCAGCCCGATCCCGCCGATGCCGGGAATCCACGCGAGGAGGCCCTGCAGGGTCTCTTCCAGCAGGTAGCGCCACAGAGACGAGGACTTGCTGCGAAGATAGAATCCGAGTGCACCGGTTGTACTCATTGGCCGCGTCCCCCGCCTGTGCGGCGCCTGAAGACCTGGGCCTCCGGCCGCACGAAGACCGGTTCCCACGCCGGCGACACGCCCGGGTCGAACCGTTCCGCCACGCCAGGCACGTGGCCTGCCCTCAGCACCAGCGTGACGCCTTCCCGCCGGGCGAGCTCCGTCCGCCAGCCATCGGCGGTCCCAGGCGTGAAGAACGTCCTGACATTGTCGACGCGTTCGTAGTACCGGTTCGTCATCGCCCAGTGCGCGAGGTACGCGCGGGTGCCGCCGTAGTTCGGCACGAACTGGCCGATGCTCTCCGGCGCCAGCACGACATCTGAGGGCGTGTGATGCGCCGCGAGCCAGTCCAGCGCCGCGGCTTCGTCCTTCTGCAGGTAGAACGGGGACGCGTGACGCCGCAGGTCGATGAACCGCCACGCGTACAGATACAGGTTCGTGGGAACGACGAGCCCGGCCAGGACGGCCACAGCAACGGCTGAGGCGGCCCGTTCGCCGAGCCGAGGTTTCAGTGCCCGCGCGAAGCGCGGGGCGACCACGTCGTGCCACGCCTGCGCGGCGAGCACGGCCAGCGGGAACTGCCACCCGCTGAGCATCTTGATCTGGAAGACGACCGGCAGGTAGATGAGGCACAGCCCGGCGGCGGCCCATGACGAGACAAGCAGCGTCTCGTCGCTCCGCCGCCCGCGCCGGAGAAGCGCCGCGGCCGCGAGCACCAGGGGCAACCCCATCAGGATGACGAGATGGACGTGCCGCGGCGTCCAGACGCCGGCGTTCGCGTACTGGGCGAGGATCGAGCGCCACAACGGGTCGTACGCCGTCAGCGACCGGAAGTAGAACGCCATCGGCGCCGAGAACACGGCCACCACGACGCCAGTCCCGATGAGCGCGCGCGGCAGCCTGCGATCGCGCACGAGCAGGGCGAGCGCGAACAGCGCAATCACGGCGTAGAGCGTGATCAGGTCGTACGCGTGCACGACGGCAAGCCCCAGCGACGCCAGGCCGGCCAGCACGTATGCGGCCGCGCCGGGCCGGCGATACGCGCGCCAGACCGCGAGGACGCTCACGAGCAGCAGCCCCTGCGCCAGCGGGATGTAGGGATAGGCGAGCAGCCCCCAGAAGGTGTTCGGCTCGACCGTATAGAGATCGGTCGGGAACGGCGCGTCGGGCAGGCGCAGCGCAACCTTGGCCGCCACGAGCACCCAGCCGAAGCCGGCCCCCGCCAGCGAAAGCCACAGCGCCGTCCTTCGCTGCGCGGCGTCGGGAACCAGCGCGCGCAGGAACGCGACGAGCCCCGCCACGAGGACGACCGTCGCCAGCAGGCGCCAGAACTGGAACAGGGCCGCGAACGACAGCCCGAAGGCGGTCTGCACCTGCGCCAGGGCCCACATCATCGGGTTCAGGAAGATCGGCGGGTTCGCTTCGGGCGTCATCGTGTTGCTGATGAACAGCCCGTCACGCGAGGCCGTCACCCAGGACCAGGTACTGCGTGTGGTCCGCGACGTCGTACATCAGGCCGGTGTAGATCGTGTCCGGCCCCGCGGACAGGAACCCGTAGACGTACGGGAGCGACGTGACAGCGGCCACGACGGCGACGATCAGGACCACCCGGGCCTTCACGCTCGTCCTGCCTTCCACTCCGAGACCGCCTCGCCGATGACGGCGTGCAGCCGGGCGCCGCTTTGCTCCCAGGTGTAGTGATCCCGCACCAGCGCGCGCGCGTCGGCTGCGATCCGATCGCGCAGCGCCGGCTCGGCGAGGAGGCGGAGCGTCTGCGACGCGAACGCCTCGGGCGTGTCGCCGATCAGGATGCTCCGTTCCGGGACGACGTCAAGGCCCTCGGCCCCCTTGGACGTGGAGACCACCGGAGTGCCGAGCGCCATGGACTGCAGGATCTTCAACCGCGTGCCTCCGCCAACGCGCAGCGGAACCACGCAGATCATGCTCCCGGCAATCGCCGGACGCACGTCCGCCAGCCTTCCCGTGAGCGTCAACCGGGCCGCCGGGGGCAGGTCGGCCGGCGTCACGCCGCCCGGGTCGCCGGTGACCCAGACATCGACTGCGGGCCTGACCCGGTGAATGGCCGGAAGGACCTCGCTCAGGAACCAGCGCACCGCGTCCTCGTTCGCGGCGTAGCTCAGCGCGCCGGGATAGATGAGCCGGTCATGCCGCGGCCCGGCCGGCCACTCGAGGTCGCCCACATCGACGCCGTTCGGCACGACCGCGACGCGCCGGGCATCGCAGCCCATGCCGGCGAGCAGCGCCCGTTCGCTGTCCGAGACGACGGTGGTGCGATCGAACCGGCCGCACAGATCCCGCACGAACCTCGAGTACTTGAACCAGGTCAGGTTCCGCCTGAGGCGCATCAGCGCGCGCGACTCCGACGCAGCCGCGTCGCGAATGACCGCGACCTCCGCTTCCTCGAAGATGACGGGGAGCGATGTCACGCGGCGAAAGTACTGCGCGGCGGTGATCTGGAGTGCCAGCGCGGCGTCGTGGCCGGCGATCGAGGCGGCAACCTGCGCGTGCATGTCCTCGGAGTACCCCTGGACGTAGGCGCGCGGCACTGTCGAGAACAGGCCGCGCGGCGTCAGGGTTCCACTGTGAAAGGGGCTCCGCGGCACGACGTGCACCGACGCGCAGAACTCCCGCAGCGGCGCGATCCGGCCGGCGTCAGGCAGCCCCGTACCGCAGAATGACAGCAGATCGACGTCGTGGTGCCGCCCCAGCTCGCGAAGGAGGTGGAAGGCGCGCAGCGTGGAGCCGTTGTCCGGCGGCGATGGAAACCACGTCGAGACGGCCAGCAGTTTCATGGGTGCCCGGCGCCTGCCCGCCCGTTACGCCGGAAGGAACCGGCGGAAGAGCGCCATGACGTCCCTCAGTTCGTCTTCCGTCGTGCGTATCGGCGGCGCGTTGGCGGACAATCGGCCAACGAGATCCGGCTCGTCGAGCAACCGCTGCAGTTGACGGGCGAGGTCCGCGGCGCTGTCCGTCTCGAACAGCAGCCCGTCATGATCGTGCCGGACGAGCTCCGCAATGCCCCCGATGTTCGAGCCGACGACCGGCACGCCCATCGCCTGGCACTCCAGGATGACGTTGGGGCTGTTCTCCACCCAGGTGGACGGGATGACCACGACATCGAGCCCGGCCATCACGTCCCAGACCTGGTCCGACGTGAAGGGTCCCCGCCACTCCACGTTCTGGAGTTGCGAGGCGAGTTCCTGCATGCGCGCGCCGAAGGCCTCTTCCCCCGTAGACGAGCCGTACAGCGAGAGCGTCCTCGCTCGTGGTCCTCTGAGCATCGACCACGCGTCGAGCAGGCGCGCCACGCCCTTGTGGGCCTTCATCTGTCCCGTGTAGCCGAAGCGGAGGTGATCAGAGGGAACCCGCAGGGGGCATCTGTCGAGATCGAGGCCCTGACGGAAGGTCTGGATGATCCCGGGAACGACCCCCTGGTCGAGGTAGAAGTTCGCCAGGTACCTCGACGGCGCGATGCACGCGCTCACGCCCCGAAGCACCGACTGCGTGACCGCGCGGCGGGCTTCAATCGTCTCGACACCGAGGATCGTGCGGAGCCCGGGAATGCCGGGCACGGCCCGCCAGAAGCTCCTGGCGGCGGCCGGCCAGACGCGTGCGGGCAGCCTCCACCTCCGGCGCCGCTCCGCCAGGCACTCGGCGCAGCCCCAGAGCGTCGGCCCGCTGCATCTCGTGCCATCCGGCTTCAGCAGCGTGATCGTGTGGCAGAACCACCAGTAGTCGGTCAGGTTGATGACGACCGGGATGCCAGCGTCGATCGCGACACGGCCGACGCTGGACGACATGAGGTACCCGCTGAAGACGTAGACGAGCTGCGGCCGCCATGCCTCGACGAGGTCCCGCATCACGCCGGCGACGGCCGCGTTGTCGTACGACGCGCGGAATGGCTCCTGGCCCAGTTCCAGGTCGCCGGAGACCCGCCGGACGACCAACCCGTCCTGGGTCGTCTCGGTCCACACGAGGGGGCCCCGGCCGTGAGCCTCGAAGGCCAGGACGCGGACATCGGTGCCCCGCCGGCTCAGCCCCATCGCGGTCCGCCACGCATGGATCTCCGCGCCGGCCCGGGCCGTCGGCGGCCACCCATGCACGACGATCAGGATTCGATGGGCCATTCCACCTCGCTCCCGGCGTTATCGGCCGGCCCGGTTCCGTGCTTCATCGCGCGGCCGCGTGGAGCCCGTCAGGTTCGCCGTCGACGAAGTGCCGGAAAGCCAGCTCAATCGTGATAAGGGGGGCGATCTTACCGAGGATCCACGCTTCGTCGCCGGCGAGGTGGCGCGCCCAGAGCGATCGGACGACGGCAGGGTCGAACAGGCCGCGTGCGACAGCCCGCGGCCCGGCCAGGAGGTCCTCGGCCCAGGCGCGCAGGTCCGTGCGGAGGTAGTTCTCGTAGTCCGCGTACACCCAGGGGCGCTCGGGGAACAGGCGGAACAGGTGGCGATTGATGCGGCCCTTGACCCGCTGGACCAGCGCGTGGGGCCGGGACACCCACGGGTTGCTGTGCGGCAAGCGTCCGTCCTTCTCGTACGGCACGCGGACGAGCTTCGGCATCCTCCTGGTCAAGACCGCATTCCGGTACGCGGGCGTCGTCCGGATGGGATCGGGCAGCGAGTACATGAAGTCCACGAACGCGTAGTCGAAGAACGGGCACCGCACGTCGACGGCCGATCGCTGCACGACGAGCTGATCCAGGAGCACACGGCGCTGGACCTGGTTGTTGTAGAAGAAATCCCCCCGGCGGCCCGGCGGAAGCTCGGTGATGCTCCGCAATTCGGTCCGCAGAGAGTCCACGGCCAGCGGCAGCAAGTCCCGCCCGCCCGGCACGTCGACGAGCGCCTGCGCCTCGGACTCGACGAGGCCTGGCCAGTTGAATCGCCGGGTCATTCCCTCGAAGAAGTTCCGTAGAAGCTCCGCCTCCGTGGTTGCGTCGCGGTAGGGCCTGTCATGGTAGCCGTCGAGCCGGCCCCCGAAGATCGTCCCGCCGTCGAACCCCGAGAGGTTGACGTCGATCAGGCCGCGCACATCGCCCATGACGCTGATGCCATGCGCGTTCGTCCAGCCGTGGAGGCCGCTGGTGATCGCGACGTGCAGGGGTGCGAACTCGCTCACCCAGGTCCCGTCCGCGAAGGGCAGCCAGTGGTGCGGCCTTCCAGCGGTCCGCGCCAGCCGCGCGCCGATCACCACGTCCCAGCAGCCCTCCTGGCCGTAGGTGATCGTGGTCAGCGGCACGTCGCCCGGCGTGAAGCCGACAATGGCGCGGCCGTCGAGCCCGCCGCTCAGGAACACGCCGGACCGGAGCGGAGGCTCGAGCCTGGCGTCGACGGCCCGCTGGAAGAGGTGCAAGCCGGCGTCAACCGCATCGTCGAAGCCGATCGACGGCTGAGTCGGCATCCGGCTCCAGTCCCAGTACGCCTCCAGCAGGAGGCGGTCGTCCGCCGGCCGGTAGCGAAGCTGCGACGCGGGCGGAAGGAGGTGGACGTCTTCGAACCACGTGCGGTCGCCGAGGGCCTGCTGGAAGCGGACGAACTGGGCCAGGGTCGTTCGATCGACGGTCCGGGGCACGGCCGGGTTGCAGAGGATCGCGTCGAGATCCGGGGCGAACGTCAGGCCGCCGCCGGCGTGCGCGTAGAGGTGCGGATAGAGCCCGAAGCGATCGTTGACGAGCACGAACTCCCGGGTCCGCCCGTCCCAGACCGCGGCGAGGAACGCGCCATCGAGCCTTGTCAGCCCCGTGGCTCCGTCGCGCTCGTAGACGGCCAGGGCAAGGGCGGCATCATCCGCGGCCGGCGCAAGCCGTCCCGCGGCGACGAGCGAGGCGCGCAGGTCCTGCTGATGGTAGAACTCGCCGCTGAGCCAGAGCGATACCGCGCCGGCGGGGTCGCTGACGGGCTGAGGCGACGGGTTGAACGCGCCGACTCCCTGGCGGCCGGCCGCAACGGCCGGATCGGGCGACGCGGTCTCGGCGACGTGCCACGGTTGGCGGCACACGGCTGCCGCCATGCGCGCGACGATCTCGCGATTGACTGCTCCGCCCGGCGCACCGACGTGCGCAAAGACCCCGCTCAATGGCTTCTCCACCAGGGACCGCGCCCGCGTGGCCGCTCGATAATGCCCGCGGTGAGACTATCATACCTATCGTGGGCCGCCGGCCGGCCGAAACCACTACAGTGCCATCGAGTTGAGCGCTTCCGCGCAAGAGGACCGTCGTTGATGTCGTCTGAGACCTCGAAGCCGGGGCACCGCGTGGACGTCAGGAAGACCCTGACGCGGAACACGGCCTGGAACTACACCGGCTTCGCCGTCAACCTGCTCACCAACCTCTTCCTGTTTCCCTACGTGGTCCACGAGATCGGGGACGCCGCCGCCGGGCTCTGGCTGCTCCTCGGTTCGGTCACGGGCTACATGGGGCTGCTCGAACTCGGGCTGGTTCCCGCCCTGGCGCAATCGGTGGCGGTGTCCAGGGCGAAAGGCGACATCGAGGGCGTGAATCGATCGGCGTCGACGACGCTCTCCCTGCTCGTGCTGCTGGCCATCGCCCCGCTGTCGCTGCTGGCGGCGGTTCCCTGGCTGGTCGGCGTGTTGAAGGTCCCCGGCGCGCTCTCGCACCAGGCCGCGGTCGTGTTCATGGTGGCCATCGCGGGCTTCGCGGCCCGCATGCCGCTCGCGACCTATCAGGCCGTGCTCCTCGGATCGCAGCGCCAGGACCGCGCCAACCAGTTGTGGATCATCATCATCACCGCCAAGTTCGTCTTCGCGGTGATGCTCCTCTGCCTCGGGTTCAGGCTGGTCGCCATCGTGACGATGGAAGCGCTGGTGCACCTGGGCGCGGGGGTGTTCCAGTACCGGTGGGCCCACGCGGAGGTGCCGGGACTGATGCTGCGGTGGCGGCTGGCGAGCCGGACCGAGGCGCGCTCGCTCGTGGCGTTCGGCAGCTCGCTGCTGGCGGTGTCCGTCTGCAGCCTGGTCATCGAGCAGACCGACCGGCTCGTGATCGGCGCGTTCCTGCCGATTGCCATGGTCACCTACTACTCGGCCGCCTGGAAGCTGTACGCCTTCGCCTACAGCGTGCCGACGACGCTCGTGCAGGCCGTGACGCCGCTTGCGGGAGATCTGTTCGGACGGGGCGACCGCCGCGCGTTGAGGCAGTTGTTTCTGCGGATGACGAAGTACGCCGTGGCCGTGTCCTGGCCGCTCGTCCTGTCGCTCGGGTTCTGCGCCAGCGTCCTGCTCGACCTGTGGATGGGGCCGGAGTTCTCGAAGTACGGCAACGTGCTGCAGGTCCTGGTGGCGGGCTTCGCCGTCACGGCCCACAACCACGTCGGCTACTCCGTGCTGGTCGGCACGCGCCGCATCGGCCCGACAATCTGGAGGTACAGCCTGCCTCAGGCCGTGCTCAATCTGGCGCTCAGCCTCTGGCTCGTCACCAGGCTCGGCATCCTCGGGGTCGCGCTGGGCACGACCATCCCGGCGGTGGCCCTCGAGTACTTCTGGATGAGGTTCATGCTGGACGAGCTGGGGCTGTCGTGGAAGGACCTCCTGCTCGACATCATCGCGCCGACGGCGGGACCGGCCCTCGCCGCCTTCGCGCCGCTGGCATTCCTGTACCTGGCGGCTCGGGGACCGTTCGATCGCATTGATCCCCGCCGCCGCGGCCTGCAGTCTGGTGTATGCCGCGTTGTTCTGGTCGCGATCCCTCTCGAAGGCCGAACGTGCGGAACTCCTGGCTCACGTCCCCTTCCGGAACCGGCTGCCGCTGGTCACGACGCAGCCCTGAGGACGGGCACCGATGAGGGTCGGCTTCGACGCCCGGTACCTGTCCCACGGCCTGATGGGCGGGGTCCGCACGTACACGGCACACCTCGCCCGGGAGATGCCCGCGCTCGCGGCGTCCGACGAGTTCTTCTACTACGTCGACGAGAAATCGCCATCCGAACTGGAGGACCAGCCCCCGAACGTCACGATTCGGACGCTGCCATGGACGTCGGCGCTGAGCACGGTCGCCAATGACATCCGGATTGCGCGATGGATGGAGCGGGATCGCCTCGACGTCGCGCACTTCCCTGCCAACTACGGACCGCGGGGCGCGTACGCACTCGTCGTCACCGTGCACGACGCCTTGAACCTCTTCCGGATATCCGAGCACTGGCGCGGGTTCGGGAAGAAGCCCCGGCAGGTGGCCCTGATGGCGTACCTCGGCTGGAAGACGCGGCGGGCCCTTGCCGAGGCCGACGAGATCCTCACGATCAGTGAGCACGCGCGCGGCGAACTCGTGCGCCTGAGCGCGTGTCCCCCGGACCGGATCACGGCGATCCCCGAGGCGGCGGGGGAGGAGTTCGGAGTCATGAC
This sequence comes from uncultured Acidobacteriota bacterium, assembly GCA_963809475.1. Taxonomy (GTDB): domain Bacteria; phylum Acidobacteriota; class Vicinamibacteria; order Vicinamibacterales; family JAKQTR01; genus JAKQTR01. The sequence goes on along the minus strand of CAWEJS010000001.1, from coordinate 168,290 downwards.
CGGCGCGGACGCACTGGCCCGCGCGCGCGAGCGGCTGCTGCGACGGCCCAGGATGATCCTCGCCGATGGCATCAAGAACCCGGCCGTGCTCATCGAGGCATTCCGTCAGCTGCCGGACGAGGTTCGCGCCGGCACCGAACTCGTGTTCTTCAGCCGCGAGACGGCTCCGCGGCCGCCCGTCGCCTCGTCGCTGGCTGATCCGGCGATCCGGTTCATCGCGCGGCCGGCAGAGAGCGACCTGGTCGCGCTGATGAACCTCGCCACGGTCTTCGTGTTCCCGTCGTGGTACGAGGGCTTCGGACTGCCTCTCGTCGAGGCCATGCGGTGCGGGGCGCCCGTCATCGCATCGTCGAGGGGGTCGATCCCCGAAGTGCTCGGCGGCGCGGGTCTGCTCTTCGAGGTCGAACGACCGGCGGAACTTGCCGGCCACCTGGCCGCCGTCCTGGGCTCCGAGTCCCTTCGCGCGGACCTGAGGGCCCGCAGCCTCGAGCGATCGGCGGCGTTCTCCTGGCGCACGACGGCCGCGCGGACGCTCGACCGCTATCGTCAGGCCGCGATCCGCCGCGCGCCGGCGGTACGTCCATGAACATCCTGTACGTCAGCGATTCGACGACGGTCAGCGGCGCCGAGGTGGTTCTGTTCGGGTATCTCGACCGCTTCAGGCCTCCGGCGTACACGACGCGTGTGTTCCTTCACGCGGCGAACGCGCGCCTGAAGACCGAGCTCGACCGCCGGCAGGTTCCCTGGACGGCGACGGAGCGCTACAGCCGGATTCTGCTCGAAACCCGCGCCCATCCCGGCGCGCTCGGCCATTACGCCTGGTCGTTCGCCGGCGTGGCGCGCGAGCTGCGCCGCGTCATCCGCCGCCACGATATCGACCTGGTGCACACGATCTCGTATCCGGCGTCGCTGTACGCGGCACTCGCCGCCCGCTCGTGCGGCGTTCCCCAGATCTGGCACGACCACAACATCAAGCGCATCCACCGGGTGAATCGGTTCCTGTATCGCTTCGCAGCGCGATCGTGCCCGGTGGTCATCGGCCCGTCCAACGCTGTGACGGACAACCTCGCGCGGGCCGGGATCTCCCGCGCGAAGTTGCGCACGGTCTACAACGGAATCGACCTCGACCGGTTCGCGGTCGACGACGCCAGCGTCGCCGCATTCAGGCGCGAGATGGAACTCGAGCCCGGAGCGCAGGCCGTCGGGCTCTTCGGGCAGATGCTGCCGTACAAGGGCCATCGCACGCTCATCGAGGCCGCGCCGGCCATCCTGCGCGACGCGCCGCGGACCAGGTTCTTCTTCGTGGGCGCGCTGGAAAACCCGCCATACGAAGATGAACTCCGCGCGTCGATCGCGGCGGCCGGGCTGTCGAGGGCCATCACGTTGTGCGGATGGCGCGGGGACATCCCGGTCGTGCTGCGCGCGATGGATGTCGTGACCGTGCTCACAACCACGCCGGAGCCGGCCGCGCTCGGTCTGATGGAGGCCATGGCCGCGGGCAGGGCCGTTGTGGCCACCCGCTCGGGCGGGACGCCGGAAATCGTGCTCGACGGCGAAACCGGCCTGCTCGTCGATCCCGGCGACGCCTCGGCGGTGGCCGGGGCTGTGGCCGGCTTGCTGAAGGACGAGGCGAGGCGGGCCCGGCTCGGACGCGCGGGGCGGCTGAGGATCGAGGAGCGTTTCACCCTCGCCCGGCATCTTCGGGAGATGGAAGAGATCTACAGGGCGGCGTGTCCTGCCCGCGACGCCGGAGCATCGGCACGCGCCTCTTCATAGACGGCGACCAGGCGATGGCCGATGGCCGTCCAATCGTGCTCGCGCGCGACGTACTGCCGCCCGGACGCAGCGAGGCGGCCGGCCAGCTCCCGGTCATCGCAGACGCGCAGCGCCTGGCGGGCGAAGTCGGCCGGCGTCTCGCCGGTCAGCAGGTCGCGGCCGGGCTGGACAATCAGGCTCGAGCAGGCTTGGGGCGACGTCACGACGGGCACGCCCGAGGCCATCGCCTCGAGGATCTTGTTCTGGATCCCCGCGCCATAGAGCAACGGCGACACCGCCACGGTGGCTCTCGCGAACAGCGGCCTCAGGTCGCCGACGTAGCCGGTGACCTCGACGCGAGGATCCGCCGTCAGGCCGCGCAGCGCCTTCGAGGGGTCCTTGCCCGCGATGACGAGGCGCGCATCGGGCCTGGATCGCCAGACCTCCGGCATGACGCGCCGGGCCAGGTGCCACGCCGCCGCCTCGTTCGCGTGGTAGCTCATCTTGCCGCTGAAGATGATCGTGGCCGGCTCCCGCGTCCCCGGGGCGGGCGCGAAGTACTCCAGGTCCACGCCGTTCGGCACCACGGTGACCCGCGGCGCGGCATCGGGGCCGGCCAGGCGGATGAAAGCGTCACGGTCCACCGGTGACGTGACCAGGGTCCGCTGGAAGCGGTACGGCGCCGTCGCCTCGAAGCGCTCCGTGCGCCGCAGGTCCAGCCGCGCCGTCAGGCGCTGCGGCCAGCGGGCCGCGTGCCTCGCCGTCTGGCCGAACAGGTGCGAGATGGAGTCCACCGCGTCGAACACGATCGGGATGCCGGCGAGTCCGTCGACCAGCGTCACGCCCCGCAGGTGCTCGACGTGAAGCACGTCGTGCTGCCTGCCATCGACGAGCTGCCTCACATGCGCGCTGGCCTCGGCGTGCCGCGAGTACGCCTCCTGCAGCGGGCGCGATCCGAGCAGGGCCCGGCCCGCGTTGACGAACGTGCGGGCCCTCGACAGCGGGAACTCATCGACGCGCTCGCATACCTCGCGCAGCGCCGCGTCCGGCGCCCACCGGTCCTCGGGCGGGCGGAGCATCACGAGGTGGACGCGGTGCCCCAGCCGCGCCAGCGCCCGGATCAACTCGAACGGGCGGACGCGGACCCGCGACGGGACGTAGGGCACCACGAACAGGATCCGCGCGGCCGTCACCACAGCCTCCGCCACCATAGCCTGATCGCCCTCAGCTTGACTTTCGATTTCTCCGGTTCGCTCCGCATCTGCTTCAGGCACCCCGCCGCGTAGACCAGGCTCACGAACAGCGCCGCCGGCAGCCCGCGGTTCTTCCGGTAGTACCGGAGCCGCGTGTCGATGAAGTACACCAGCGCGCGGTCGCTGGCCTGCGAACTGCTCCTGCCCAGGTGGTGGACGATCTCGGTCGTCGGCACGGCCGTGATGTTCCACCCGGCCTTTCGAGCGTTGAAGCACCAGTCGAGCTCTTCGGCGTACAGGAAGTACTGCTCGTCGAGCGGCCCAATCCGGTCGATGACGGCGCGCGTGATCATCAGGCACGCACCGTCCACCCAGTCCACGTCGCGGATCTCCGGCGAGTCGGCGACGAAGGACTCGGGCCCGACGATCGCCTTGATGAGCCGGTTGACGTGCTTCGACTGCCGGATCTCGGACCAGACGCTCGGGAAGCGGTACCCGCACGACTGGAAGCTGCCGTCCGGGTGCAGGATCCGCGGCCCGCAGATGCCTGTGCGCGGGTGGGCGTCCAGGTAGGCCGCGAGCGTCGAAACGGAGTCGGGCCGGACCTCGGTGTCGGGATTCAGCAGGAGGACGTGCCGGCCCCGGGCCTGGCGGATCGCCAGGTTGTTCGCGGCCGCGAAGCCCCGGTTGTCGGGGCTCCGGATCAGATGGACGTCCGGGAACTCCGTCTCGACCATGTCGGCGCTGCCGTCGGCCGACCCGTTGTCGATGACGATGATCTCGCAGGAAACGCCGGTACTGACCGACACGGCGCGGAGGGCGGCGCGCAGCAGGTCGCGGGTGTTGAACGACACGATGGACACGGTGACGTCGGGCGCCGTCATCGCGCCATCCATCGTGGTGCGCCTCGCCTCGCGCGCCGGCGGCCCGGGCGGCGCTGACGTACCGGAACGACCGTCGATCGGAAGCCGCACGCCCGATGATACCAGCGCCGGCGCCGATCGCGCGTCACGCCGCCGGGTTCATGTCGATCGTGAGGCGAGGGTGATCCGCCACCGCCGGCTGCTCCAGCAAGTCGTTGGCGTCGATCCGTTCCTCGGTGACGCACAGCTGGCGGGTCGCCAGGCACACGAGGTGGGCGGCGATCATGCTCACGTCTTCGATCTGCTGGACGCTCAGCGACGCGACGCTCAGCGACTCGGATGAGACCTCGCGGAGCGCCCCGCCGTCGGCCCCGGTGATCCCGACGGTGACGGCGCCGTGGTCGTTGGCGTACTCCATCGCCTTCAGGACGTTCTTCGAGCGGCCGCTCGTGCTGAACCCGATCACGACGTCGCCGGGCTCGAGGAAGGTGCGGAGCTGCTCGACGAACACGTCCTCGAAGGCCAGGTCGTTGCCGGCCGCCGTGAGCGCGGCGGTGCTGTCCACGAGCGACATCGCCTTCAGCCGCGGTTGGCCCGGCCGCGTGGCCAGCTTGGGAAGATCCGCGGCCAGGTGCGTCGCCGCCGCCGCGCTGCCCCCGTTTCCGATGCAGAACACCGTCCGGTTGAGGAGGTACGTCCGGTGGAGCAGTTGCGCGAGTCGATCGATCGTGCGGGTATCGAGCAGGCGCAGCGCCTGGGTCAGTTCAGCGACGTAGGTGCTGGAGTCCGTCCACATGATCCGTCGAATCCTCTCGACTGCTCGTCCGGCCGGCTAGAACGCGCCGGTACCTCTGAAGACTTCAACCGGTGTTTTCAGCAGGATGCGCAGGTCGAGCCACAGGCTCCAGGTCTCGACGTATTGCACGTCCAGCTCGATCCGCCGTTCGTAGGTCGTCCGCTGCCGGCCCGACACCTGCCAGAGGCCGGTCAGGCCCGGCTTGACCGAGAGCAGCACAGGCACGTGCGTGCCGTACCGCCCGACCTCCCCGGGAGAGAGCATGCGCGGGCCGACGACCGACATCTGGCCCATGAGCACGTTGAAGAACTGCGGCAGTTCGTCGAGGCTGAGCTTCCGCAGGAAGCGGCCGACGGGAGTCACCCGGGGGTCGTGCTCGAGCTTGAAGCTGGCTTCGAACGCGCGCCTGAGCGCCGCGTCGGCCTGCAAGGCCTCGTCCGCGTTCACGATCATCGTCCGGAACTTGAACGCGTCGAACTCGACGCCGTCCCGGCCGGTGACCCGCCGCCTGTGGATGATCGGCCCGGCGCTCGTGATCCTGACTAGAATGGCGACAGCGATCATCAGGGGCGCCGCGCATGCCACGGCGAGCGCCGCGAGCATGCGGTCGGACAGCGCTTTCACGAACCGGTTGACGGGACGATCGAGGGGAAGCACGATGCGGCGGGGGCGCGCCGTCGCCGCGATGCCGGAGAGGTCCACCGACCTGACGTCGACGGGCAGGATGGGGACAGTAGTCTCCCGTGCGACGAAGGTCGATACGAGTGACATGCAACTTGCCTATAAGCATGGGTCGGGCCATGTATGACAGGCGGCGGCAGGGTCGCAACAAATGCCCGTGGATGAATATGTTAACCGCTGACAGTCCGGCGACTGAGGGGTGCCTGGCGATTCACAGAAGTCCGCTCCCTTGGCGACTAAAGTCTCTCTCCGTGGGTAGTGAGGGTGCGTCATGCCTCTGACGGCAGCCTCGCTCGGCACCATCGTCGGCCTCCTGATTACGGCGTGGTTTGCCGTGCTGTGCCGCCGGAACATGCGGCTGGCCATCATGGTGTTCGTCGCGATTGCGTGGGTCCCGTTCATCCGTGTGTTCGACCTGCCGGGTTCGCGGATCACCCAGAACCTGCTGCTGGTCGAGCTGCTGCCGACAGTGATGATTGCCGTGTGGTGGCTTGGCCGGCTGCGGGCGGAACGGTCCCCGCTGGTCGAGACGCGGTTCAACCGGCCGCTCGCGTTGTTGGTTGCCTGGTCGATCATCTCGCTCGTGGCCAGCCTGACCATTCACGATCCGTCGATTCCCGCGGAGCACGTCAAGCTGTCGGTGTCGGTCGGCCAGATCCTGTTGATCGCGTGGCCAGCCGGGCTGTACCTCGTCGTGGCGAACGCGAAGATCAGCGAGGCCACGGCCCGTTCGGTCGTGCGGCTGATCATGATCCTGGCCCTCCCTTCCTTTGCGCTGCCGATCCTTCCCCAGGCCTGGCGGACGTACGTCGGCTGGAGCATCTACTTCGCGCTTGCCGTGTCGCCCTTGTGCCTGGCGATGTCGTTCGACTCCCGATCCATCGTCCGGAAGCTGGGGTTGTGGGCGCTCGCGGCCCTGCCGCTCGTCTACGGCATCCTGATCGGCAAGGCGTTCCTTTACGTCACCATCGCGGTCGGCTTGGCGGTGGTGGCGTTTCTCAGGGCCGGGAAGCTGCTCGCGGCGGCCCTCCCGGTCGCCCTCGGGATCTACGTGCTGTCAGTCGCGGGATCCGACTCCTACATCCCGACACCCCTGCAGCCTCTCGTCAACGTCGAACGGCAGCAACAGAGCTGGGGCGGCAGGGCGGGCCGGATCGAGCTCGCGGCGGACGCCATCCGGATCTGGTCGAGATACCCGATCTTTGGTGTCGGCCCCGGGAACAGCTGGCCGTTCATGCACCGGTACTCGGTGATCGACACGCCGCACAACCAGTACCTCAACATCCTGCTCGAGCTGGGCCTCGTCGGCCTGCTGCTCTTTCTCTGGTTCATCGCCGGCGCGCTGAGGACGGGCTTCGACGCGCTCGGGAGCGCGGGCCCCGGCTTCCCCCGCACGCTGGTCATCGGGTGGTTGGGGTTGTTCAGCGGAATGCTCGTGGGCGGGCTGACCGGGGACTTCATCTTCCACAGCATCAGGAACGGCGGGCTCGGAGTGTTCTCCGGCTATTACCTCCAGTGGGTGTTCCTGGGCATGGTCGTCAGCGCGGGAGAGACCGGAGCGTGGGAGGCATGAGGGCGTTCCTCCTGGCAGGCGGCACGGGCGAGCGCCTTCGCCCGCTCACGGATCGCATGCCGAAGTGCCTCGTGCCGATAAGAAACGTGCCGCTCCTCGGGATCTGGCTCGACGCCCTGGAGCGGCAGGGCGTCGGCGACGTCCTGATCAACGTGTCGCGGTTCCCGGAGCAGGTCGAGCGGTTCGTCGCGGCGCGTCGCGGCCGCGCGCCCCGCGTCACGGTCGTGGCGGAGGGCGTACCCGTCGGGAACGCCGGGACCGTCGCCGCGAACCGGGGCTTCGTGGACGGGGAAGAGAGTTTCTGGATCGTGTACTCCGACAACCTGACCAACGCGGAACTGGCGCCGATGCTTGCGTACCATCTCGGGCATCGGGATGTGCTGACGATGGGCCTGTTCAGGACGCCCGAGCCGGAATCGTCTGGCATCGTGAGCCTCGATCCGGACGGCCGCGTCGCGGCATTCCGCGAGAAGCCCGAACAGCCGAACGGCAACCTGGCCAATGCGGGCATCTATCTCGCCCGCCAGACGCTGTTCGACAGCATGCCGCGCGGACGGGCGACGGCGGACTTCGGGCACGACGTGTTTCCCGGGCTGGTCGGCAGGATGCGGGGATTCGAGATCGCGGGCTATCTGGCCGACATCGGCACACCGGGTCGCCTTGAACGGGCCGAGGCCGAGTGGCCGGGCTGATGAAGATCGACATGGTCATTTCCAAGACACCGCTTCGGATCAGCTTCGCCGGCGGGGGAACCGACTTCCGGGAGTACTACCGCCTCAGAATGGGCCGCGTGATCTCCATGGCGATCGGCCGCCACATGTACGTCAGCGTCAACAAGCGGTTCGATCACGCCATCCGCGTCGCCTATACGCGCACCGAGACCGTGGATCACATCGAGGATCTGCGCCACGACCTGATCCGCGAAGCGATGAAGATGGCGGGCGTGACCCGGGGCGTCGAGATCACGACCATCGCGGACGTGCCGGCCGGGAGCGGCCTCGGCTCGTCCTCCAGCCTGGCGGTCGGCGTGCTGAACGCCTTGTATGCCTTCCAGGGACGCTACGTCGACCCGGGTGTCCTGGCCAGGCAGGCATGCGAGATCGAGATCGACATCCTGGGCCGCCCGATTGGCAAACAGGACCAGTACATCGCGGCGTTCGGAGGCTTCCGGGTCCTGCATTTCAACCCCGACGAAACGGTCAGCGTCGAGCCCGTGGTGTGCCCGGAGGCGACGAGGCGCCGGCTGGTCGGCAACCTGCTGCTCTTCTACACGGGAGTCGCCCGCGAAAGCGGCTCGGTGCTGGCCGAGGCGAAGGAGCGCATGCGCGCGCCGGGGGCGGCGAGAAGCGCCCTCGACGGTCTGAACGACCTGGCGGCGGAAGTGGCCCGCGAGGTGTCACGGGGCCGGTTGTCCGGATTCGGCACGCTCCTCCACAAGGGCTGGTTGCTCAAGAAACACATGGCCTCGAACGTGACCAACGGCGACCTGGATCGGTACTATCGGTTGGCGCTCCGAGCCGGCGCCAATGGCGGGAAGATCGCCGGCGCGGGTGGCGGCGGGTGCCTCTTCCTCTATGCGCCGCGCCAGGCGCATGCGTCCATCAGGGCGATGGCCGCGCGGCAGCGTCTGATGGAGTTCCCGGTCGATCTGGAGCCCGACGGCAGCAAGATCATCTACTCGGCGTGAGCTTCTTCCCCTGCGGCAGAGTCCGATTCTGAGACGAAGAATGCCCGAGATAGGGTATCCTTGGCAGAATATTGTCATCGCAGCGTCAGACTTCTGACTGCCCGAGCCTGGACTTTAGTCGGCTCCAGGCGCAGATCGATTCGATTGTGGCCGAAATAATGGCGAATCTGCCATCGGCACGGGAACGGGCCGAGGGTCGCAGTGATGGCGTTTTCCTTGCTTAGTATTGGTGGGGACCTGTGCGGACTATGCCGCGGTGTGTCTGTCCTCGAGCGGCCGACGTCCCCGGAAGTGCGGTTGAGCAGTGTGCACGCGACTGGAGCCGTTATGCGACTAGCGGACCGACGGGTGGCCACGCGCTTCGAGATCGTCGGTGAGCTCTGGGGCTCGGTTCAGGCCTTGGAGACGCTGCGCGTCTGCAATCTCGCCCCCGAGGGTGCGCTGGTCGAGTCGGTCGCCCCCCTTCCTGTCGGCTCGGTCCAGCCGATTCGGCTGGTCCAGGGCGCCCAGACCGCCGAGATGCGGGCCGCCGTCCGCCACCTGTCGCCGGTCTACTCACAGAGCGGAGATCGCAGGTACCGCGTGGGCCTGGAGTTCATCAACGTGGACGAGCAGGCCGCCGAGTGGATTGGTGCCCTGATGCACGAACACCGCGAGCAGCCCGGGGCGGACGAGGCCTGACATGGAAATCGGCTTCATCGAGCGTCGCCGTTCGCCGCGCGTCCAGATGGGCGTCGGCGCCGTGGTGGTCCGGCCGGTGTCGATGGCCGTCCGGCTGCTCGACCTGAGTTCGGAAGGCGTGCTGTTGTCCTGTCCGGACCCGCTGGCGCCAGGCGCGACATCCAGAGTCATCGCGAGGCTGGGCGACCGGGCCCTCGAGGCCGAGCTCGACGTGCGCCACATCTCGAGCCAGTGGGACCAGCGCGTCGGCGGGTACCGCGTCGGCGCGAGGTTCATCGCGCTCGGCCCCCAGGCGAGGCTTGCCGTGGACGCCCTGCTGAGCGGGAGCGAGCACCGTGACTAGAACCGGCTACGCCCAGCTCGTGGGCCGGAGCCCGGCCATGATCGCGTTGCAGCAGGAGATCCAGCGCGTGGCGTTCTCCGACGCCAAGATTCTGATCACGGGCGAGAGCGGCGCCGGCAAGGAACTCGTGGCCATGAGCATCCACGCGCAAAGCGCGCGCGCCGAGCGCCCCTTCATCACCGTCAACTGCGCCGGCCTGCCGGAAACGCTGCTCGAATCGGAGCTCTTCGGCCACGTGAAGGGCAGCTTCACGGGCGCGTACCGCGACAAGCCGGGCATGCTCGAAAAGGCCGACGAGGGCAGCATCTTCCTCGACGAAATCGGCGAGATGAGCCTCCGGATGCAGGGCATGCTCCTGCGGTTCCTCGAAACGGGCGAATTGCAGAAGGTCGGGGCCGACCGCGTCGGCCGCCGCGTCGACGTGCGCATGATCGCGGCCACCAACCGTTCCCTGCCCGAAATGGTGGCGCAGGGGCAGTTCCGCGAGGACCTCTACTACCGGATCAACGTCATCAACATCCACGTGCCGGCGCTGCGCGAGCGCCGCGAGGACATCCCGCTGCTCGTCGATCACTTCTTCGAGAACATGGGGCGCAACAACGGCGACCGCCCCACCATCGCGCCCGAGGCTTACGTCGCGCTGGCCGAGTACCCGTGGCCGGGCAACGTCCGCGAGCTCGCGAACGTCATCGAGCGGATGCTCGTGTCGGGCTGCGGGCCCACGATCACGGCCGACGACGTCCCGATCGAGATCCGGACGCAGCGGAGCATCAGCCTGCGACCGAAACGGGAACGCCGCCGCACGGTGGCGGACGACCTCCTCAAGCGCATGACGGTGAACCACGAGTCGTTCTGGACGGCCGTCTACCCGCTCTACATGCAGCGCGAGATCACGCGGGGCAACCTGCGCGAGCTCATTTCGAAGGGCCTTGAAGAAGCGAAGGGCAACTACAAGATCGTCACGAAGCTCTTCAACATGGAGCCGGGCGACTACAAGCGGTTCCTGAACTTCCTGCGGAAGCACGACTGTCAGCTGCCCTTCAGGGATTACCGGTAGCAGAACGCGGCCTCCCGGGGCGGAACGCGCGGGGCGGCCCTGTCCCGCGACCGCAATGGTGCGACATGAACGCTGGGAACGCGATGACGATGCTCAGGACGGTGGCGGCTGGATGGCTGGTGGCGCTGGCGCTCGCGGCCTCGGCGCAGGCCGCGGCGGCGCCGATTGGCGCCCTCGCGTCTCCCCAGGCCGCTGCGAAACCGTCGAAACCCGCGCCCCTCCCCGCGACCGCCAAGGTCCAGACGCCGCCGGTTCAGGCGCCGCCAGCCGGCGTGGTGCCGCCGGCCGACTACGTGATCGGGACCGACGACGTGCTGATCGTCATGTTCCGGCGCGAGAAGGACATGACCGCCGAAGTGGGCGTGCGGCCGGACGGGAAGATCACGTTGCCGCTCCTGAATGACGTCCAGGCGGCCGGCCTCACGCCGGATCAGCTTCGCGTCCGGGTCACGGAAGCGGCAAAGCGCTTCGTCGAGGACCCCTCCGTCACGGTCATGGTCAAGCAGATCAACAGCCGGAAGGTGTTCGTCACGGGCCAGGTCGGGAAGCCCGGCGCCTACCCGATCGGCGATCGCATGACGGTGATGCAGCTGATCTCCATGGCCGGCGGGCTGTCGGAATACGCGAAGCAGAAGAACATCGTCATCATCCGCGAAGCGGGCGCGAGGCCAGGCGCGAAGCCGCTGACGTTTCGGTTCAACTACGAGGACGTCCAGAAGTTGAAGAACCTGGCGAGCAACATCGAGCTCAAGCCGGGCGACACGGTGATCGTGCCTTAGTCATGGACCGATGGGCGCGTGCGCTTCGTCGCATGTCGGTGGTGGCCGGGGCTCTCGCGGTGATCGCGCAGCCGGTGTCCGCTCAGACCGGGCGGCCAGCCAGGCCCTTCCGTGCGCTGTTCGGCGGGAGCGACACGTCCCGGCCGTACCTCAATCAGCTGGACCTGCGCGTCTCACTCAGCGGCGCGGCCAACACCGCGATGGTGCCTTCCGGATCCGTCGCGGCTGGTGGCGATTCCGGGCCGTCGCTGGCGGACCCGCAGGAGTTCTATACGGCCGGCGCGCAGCTCAGGTACGCCAGACGCGGGGCGCGCGTGACCGCCGAGGCCGGTGCCTCGGCGAGCCTCCCCTACTACACGCTCTACCCCGACATGAGGAACCCGGGCTACGGCGCGGACGCCGGCCTCGGGATGGCCCTGGGCCGGTCCCAGCTGACGGCGTCCGGCAGCTACGAGTACTCGCCGTTCTACAACGCGGCGCTCGCTCCGGGGGCCGGTCCGTCGGCGGCCGACAGTCTGTTCAGTGGCGCGTCGGCGCTCAGCCCGAACGCGCAGGTGTCGGCAAGCGTGGGATGGACCCGCAGGTACGGGCGGCGCACCTCGACCTCCCTCGGCTATACCTTCGGGCGCCAGGACTTCAGGGACGATGACAGGTCGAGCAGCAATCAGAACGTCCGGCTGTCCGCCAGCCGCCAGGTGTCGAGGAACCTCGGCCTGAACGGCGGCTATTCGTACAGTGTCGCCGAGTACGGGATATCCACGGCGAAGACGACGAGCAACGCGCAGAGCGTGGACGCCGGGTTCGGCTACACCCGCCGGACGTCGCGCGACCGCACGACGACCTTCTCCGCGAGTGCCGGGGCCTCGTGGGTCGAGTATTTCGACGCCCGGACCCGTGGCTGGCTCGCGTCGATAGGCATCGGGCAGACGCTCGGCTCCCGATGGACCGCCAATGCCGGGTACAGCCGGACGCTGCAGTACCAGAGTGCGATCCAGGTGCCGGTGTGGTCCGACGGGGTGAATGCCGGAATCCTCGGCTGGTTCGGCCGCAGGGTGAATCTGTCGGTGGACGCGGCGTATGCCGGCGGGACCCGCGTCGGCGGGCGTACTTCCCGTTTTCACACGTACTCTGGCACGGCGCGCCTGCAGGTGGCCGCCGCGCAGTTCCTGGCTGTTACAGCCGAATACGGCTATTACCGATATGACTTTCCGGCAGGCTATGCCCTGCCCGCCGGCGTTCCGAGGAAGATCGATTTTCAGCGCGCGCAGGCGGGCGTCAGGTTCTGGCTGCCGCTCGTGCGCGCGGGGCGGGCGCACGCGCCGCGTACGCCCGCCAACCAGTGAGGTGAATGGTGCTGCCGGGCAAGAAGAACAAGCCGGAGGATGTCCTCTGGATGCTGTGGCGGCGGAAGTGGGCCGTCCTCATTCCGTTCGTGGTGGTGTTCGCAGGCACCCTGGCCGTCAGCCGGTTCATTCACGACCGGTATCGCTCGGAGACGGTGATCCTGGTCGTTCCGCAGCGGGTGCCGGAAGACTACGTCCGCTCGACGGTGACCACGAAGATCGAGGACCGGTTGCGTTCGATTCAGCAGCAGATCCTCAGCCGGACGCGCCTGGAGCTGATTATCCGCGATTTCAACCTCTACCCGGCCGAACGCGCGCGCATGCCGATGGAAGACGTCGTTCAGGTGATGCGCCGCGACGTCCAGGTCACCATCGTGAGGGGCGACGCGTTTCGTGTCGCGTACATCTCCGATGATCCCCGCCGGGCGATGCAGGTGGCCGAGCGCCTCGCGTCGGAGTTCACGAACGAGAGCCTGCAGGACCGGGAAGTCCTGGCCACGGCGACGAGCGACTTCCTGACGTCCCAGCTCGACGATGCGCGTAAGCGGTTGTCCGCGCAGGAAGCGAAGTTCGCGGACTTCCAACGGCGGCACGCGGGCCAGCTGCCGTCCGAGCGCGAGTCCAACGTGCAGGTGATGCACAACCTCCAGCTGCAGGTGCAGGCCCTCGACGAGTCGGAGAACCGCGACCGGGACCGGCGGCTGCTCCTCGAGCGGACGCTCGCCGATCTGCAGTCCCAGCCCCAGCGGGCCGCCCCTTCGGAGGCGGCCGCTCAGGCGGGGGCGGGCGGGGGGCCGCCTGCGGGGACGGCGGATGCCACCACCGAGCAACGGCTGGACGCCGCACGTGAGACCCTCAAGGGGCTCGAGATGCACCTGAAGCCGGAACATCCGGACGTGCTCTACATGAAGCGCGTCATCGCGGATCTCGAGAACAAGGCCAGGACGGAGGCCGCGGCGCCGCCAGCAGTCGCGTCCGTCGCGAATCCGCCGCGCCCGAGGACCCCCGAAGAGGCGGCCACGCAGCGCCGCATCGAGGAGACCAGAGAGGAAATCGCCAGCCTGGACATTCAGCTGGCTACGAAGCAGAACGAGGCGAAGCGGCTGCGCGATCAGATCGCGGTCTTCCAGGGACGGGTGGCCGCCACGCCGGCCTTGGAGGCCGAGTTGACTGCACTGACCCGCGACTACGACACCGTCCAGAAGGTCTACGACACGCTGCTGGCCAAGCAGGAGGAGTCGAAGGTGTCGGCCGCCCTGGAGCGCCGCCAGATCGGGGAGGTGTTCAAGGTCCTCGATCCGGCCCGGCTCCCCGAGTCGCCCGCCAGCCCGAACCGGCCGATGATCGATCTGCTGGGCGCCCTCGCGGGGCTCGGCGCCGGTTTCGGGCTCGCGTTCCTCCTCGACTACCGGGACAAGGGCCTTCGCTCCGAGAGCGACGTCGTCAGCGTGCTGAATCTACCCGTGCTGGCCACGATTCCGGTGATTCAGACCAGGCGCGATCGGCGGCGCGAGCGCCGGAAGCGCATCCTCAGCATGGTGGGCGCCGCGGCTGCCGTAGTCATCCTCGCGGGCGCGGGCGCCCTGGCGTGGTCGGCCGGCTGGATCCACCGCCCGCTGTGGCTCCGGTAGCGCCATGTACGAGAGCTTCTTCGGCCTTCGTGAACGCCCGTTCGACCTGACGCCGAACCCGCGGTTCATCTACTTGTCCGGCTGCCACCTCGAGGCCCTGAGTGTCGTGCATTACGGGATCGTCGGCCGCAAGGGGATCACGCTCGTGGTCGGCGAGGCCGGCACGGGCAAGACGACCGTGATCCGCACGGCGCTCGAAGCCATCGCCCAGCCCACGGCGCGGTGCGTCTACCTCAGCAATCCGACGTTGACCCGCGCGGAGTTCTACGAGTTCCTGGGCGCCAGTTTCGGGCTGACCCCCGAGGCCGTGGGATCGAAAGCGAGGTTCCTGCTGGAATTCGAGCGGCTGCTCGTCCAGCGGAACAAGGTGAAGGACCTCACGGCGCTCGTGATCGACGAGGCCCAGAGCCTGTCGCTCGAGTTGATGGAGGAGGTCCGCCTGCTGGCCAACCTCGAGACGCTGACGGACAAGCTGTTGCCGGTCGTCATGGCCGGCCAGCCCGAACTGGCCGAGATGCTCGACCGCCCCGAGTTGCGGCAATTGAAGCAGCGGGTCGCGCTGCGCGCCGATCTCGCGCCGCTCGAGCTCCGCCAGGTGGCCGCGTACGTCGCGGGCCGCATCCGCAAGGCCGGCGGAGATCCGCTCGCCGTCTTCTCGAAGGACGCCATCGTGTCGATTCACCGCCGGTCA
This sequence comes from uncultured Acidobacteriota bacterium, assembly GCA_963809475.1. GTDB lineage: Bacteria > Acidobacteriota > Vicinamibacteria > Vicinamibacterales > JAKQTR01 > JAKQTR01. Next base: position 153,217 of record CAWEJS010000001.1, on the reverse strand, counting down.
CGGGGCATCCCCCGCACCATCAGCGTCCTGTGCGACAACGCCATGCTCGCCGCGTACGCAGCCGGCGTGAAGCCGATCGGTCCCGAGTTGGTCGAAGAGGTGGCGCGCGACTTCCGGCTGGGCGGCGCCGGCACGGGTGCGGCCGGGGGGAACGGGAGCGGCGAGCCCGCCCGGGCGAAGCCCGCCGCGCCAGACCGCCAGCGGCCGTGGGAAGCCGGCGGCCAGAATACGTCTCTCAGGAGACGTCCGTTGCGGCCCGAGGCCGCGGAGCCTCATTCATGAGTCGTCTTCACGGTGCCCTGCAGCGCGCGACGGATGGCAAGGCGCAGATCGTTCCTCCCGATGCCGGCGCCGCCGCCGGCCAGCCGGCCGACGCGAGTCAACCGGCCTTCTCCGTTCCGTGGACGCTGGACCCGACGGCCAAGGAAGGGCCCCAGCCGGGCTCGGCTGCGCGCGGAGGCAACGGATCCGGCAGCGACGCGCCGCCGGCGTTCTCCTCGCTGCCGCTCTCGAACGTCGCCAGGAGCGAGCGCGAGATCGCGGAAAAGCTGGTCGGCGCTCAAGCTTCCCAGAACGGGGCGAACCTCGGCGTGGCCATGGAGCAGTACAGGAAGCTGGCCGCCACGCTCCACCACGCCCAGGCGGATCGCGGTCTCAAGCTGATCGTCGTGGCCAGCGCGAACCCCGGCGAGGGTAAGAGCCTGACGGCAGCCAACCTGGCGCTGACCCTGAGCGAGTCCTACCAGCGCAGCGTGCTGCTCATCGACGCCGACCTGCGGCGGCCCTCCGTCCACGAGATCTTCGGTCTCCCCAACGGCACGGGCTTGAGCGACGGCCTGGCGCTGGACTCGGTCAAGCTCCTGTCCGTCATCGAGCTGTCGCCCCTGCTGGCGGTCCTGCCGAGCGGCCAGCCGATGCTCGATCCGACGAGCGCGCTGACGTCCGTCCAGATGCGCCGGGTGCTGGAGGAGGCGCGCGCGTCCTACGACTGGACCATTATCGACACGCCGCCGATCGGGCTCCTGTCGGACGCGCGGCTCCTGGTCGAAATGGTCGACGGCGTCATCCTCGTCGTCGAAGCCGCGAAGACCCCGTACCCGGACCTCCTGAAGGCGATCGAGGTCATCGGCCGGGACCGCCTGCTGGGAGCCGTCCTGAACCGGTTCCACGACGTGTCCGAGCGCTCGCACTACTACACCGACTACTACCGGCGCTCAGGATCGTCCCAGGGCTAGCCCGGGCTCGCAGGCATGGCCAGGAGAGGATCCGAGCCGTCGTCTCGCACGGTGCTGCTCATCGGCGCCGAAGCGGCGCTGATCCTCGGGGCGATCATGCTGGCCGCCTGGATCCGCCTGGGCCGCGAGGCTGCGGACGTCATGCTGCGCGACCAGGGCCTGCTGAAGGCGCTCCTGATCACATTGAGCTGCCAAGTCTGCTTGTACTACGCCGATCTCTACGACCTGCGGATTGTCAGCGACCGCCGCGAGCTGTTCGTCCGGACGCTCCGGGCCCTGGGTGCGACATCGCTCGTCCTGGCCGTCCTCTACTACTGGCTTCCCGCACTGGTCATCGGCCGCGGCGTGTTCGTCATCGCGGCGGTCCTGGTGGTCTTCGTCACCATCGGCTGGCGCGTCGCGTTCGAGTGGGCGGCGAAGCACGCGAGCCCGCGCGAGCGCGTCCTGCTCGTCGGGACGAGTCCGGCGGCGATTCGCCTGGCGCGCGAGTTACTGGATCGCCAGTCCGAGCTCGGCGTGGTTATCGTCGGGTTCGTCGACGTCGAGCCCGGGCCGGCGGAACGCTCCCCGGGCGCGGTCGTCCCGCCGCTCATCGGCCACGTGGACGACATTCCCGCGCTCGTGAAGTCGTTGTCCGTCGACCGCGTGGTCGTCAGCCTCGCCGACGCGCGCGGAAAACTGTCGATGGACAGGCTGCTCGAGATGCGCATGGCAGGCGTCTCGTTCGCCCAGTTGCCGTCGGTGTACGAGGAGTACACCGGGAAGATCGCGATCGACAACCTGCGGCCGAGCTGGCTGGTGTTTTCGGACGGCTTCGAGAACGTGAAGAACACCGGCGGCGTGAAGCGCCTCCTCGACATGGCCGGGGCGAGCCTGTTCGTCCTGCCCGCGCTGCCCGTGATGGCCGTCGCGGCGCTGGCGGTCAAGCTGACGTCCGCCGGGCCCGCTCTCTACAAGCAGGCGCGCGTCGGCCTGCACGGCCGCGTCTTCACGATCTACAAGTTCCGCTCGATGCGGGCGGACGCCGAGGCGGCGACGGGCGCGGTCTGGGCGACGCCTGGCCGCGACCCGAGGGTCACGGCCGTCGGAGGGTTCCTGCGTCGATCGCGGGTGGACGAGCTGCCGCAGCTCTGGAACGTGCTCCGCGGCGACATGAGCCTCGTCGGGCCGCGGCCCGAACGGCCGGAGTTCGTCGAGCAGTTGACGAGGAGCATTCCGTTCTACGGCCTGAGGCACTCCGTGCGCCCCGGCCTCACTGGGTGGGCCCAAGTCCGGTACGCCTATGGCGCGAGCGTCGAGGACGCCATGGAGAAGCTGCAGTACGAGCTGTTCTACATCAAGAACCGCTCCCTGGCGCTGGACTTCTACATCCTGTTCGAGACGCTGAAGACGGTGATCGCGCGGAGCGGGTCGTAGCGCTCTCCTACTCCAGGCCCGCCAGGGCCTGTCTCGCGTCGGCGGCGTCCTTGAAGTCGGCCTTTCCCGCCAGCGCCTTCTGGAGCGAGTCCTTCGCCTTGGCCTTGTCGCCGTTCTTCAGCTGGGCGAGCCCCAGGTGGTACAGATACGTGGGATTCGCCGGCGCCTTGGCGACGCTGCGCTCGAACGAGGCGATGGCGAGCGTGGCCAGCCCCTTCTTGTAGTACACCCAGCCCAGCGTGTCGTCCACCTCGGCGCTGTCCGGCATCCGGCTCTTTGCCGTCTGCGCCAGCTGCAGGGCCGTGTCGAGTTTGACGTTCTGCTCGGCGTACAGCCAGGCCAGGTTGTTCGCCGCAACGGCGGCGTTCGGGTTGATCTCGATCACCCGCTCGTACGTCTTCTGCGCCTCGGGCAGGCGGTTCTGCATCTGCAGGATCATGCCGACGACCGTGCTGGCTCCGGCGGCAGACGGCTGCCGTTCGGCCACGCGCTCGAACTCGCGCCGCGCGTCATCGAGGCGCCCCTGGAGGTAGAGGACCTGCCCGAGCGCCGCGAAGGCGGCCAGGTTGTCGGGCTGCACCTCGATGAGTTTCCGCCAGTTCTGTTCGGCGCTCGCGGCGTCTCCCATCGACAGGTACGCGCGAGCGGCCGTCTCGAGCATCGCCGGATCCGAGGGGGTCGCGGCCAGGCGCTTCGCGATCCGCGCGCGCGCGTCCGTCTGCTTCCCGGTGGAGATGTCCAGGGCGATCAGCCCAGCCAGCGCGGGCATCGAATTGGCGTCCAGTTCCAGCGCCCGCGCGAACCCGGCGCGGGCCGCAGGGTAGTCCTTCCGGATGACGGCAATCATCGCGCCCAGAGCGTGAGCATCTGCCGACTTCGGAGCGTCTTTCACGAGGGCCGCCGCCTCGGTCTGTGCCCGCGTGATGTCTCCCATCCTGACCAGGGCCCGGACCAGGTTGTGGCGGGCGTCGAGGTTGCCCGGCTGCTTGCGCACCACCTCGTCGAGGGTCTTCAGCGCGACGTCCGCCGAGCCCGACGCCAGCTGGAGCTTGGCCACCTGCAACGATGCGTTGGTTGCCGACGGGTCGATCCTCAGCACCTCGTTGAACGCCTTCAACGCCCGCTCGGAGTCCTTCTTCTGCAGGGACAGGAGGCCGATGGTGAATTGGGCCGCCGCGAGCTTCGGGTTCGCGGCAGCCGCGGCTTCCGCCTGGACCAGCGCCTGGTCGACCTTCCCGTCGGCGCCCAGAAACTCCGCCTTCAGCAGGAGGATCCTGGTGTTCCTCGGCTCCTGGGTGAGGAGCGCGTCGAGACGTTTGTGCGCCTGCTCCTTCTGGCCGTTGGCGTACTCCCAGCGCGACAGCAGGAGCGAGGCGGGGACTTTACCTTCCTTGTCCGCGGTCAGCGCGGTCAGCAGAGGGATGGCCTCCGCGCTCCGGTTCATGCCGAGGTAGTAGGCGGCGAGGCTCAATCTCGCGGAGGCGGACTTCGTCGAGTCCGCGAGGGTGCGCAGCGGGGTTTCCGCGTCCTTGGCCCTTCCGGACTGCAGGTAGAACGTGGCCAGCGTCCGGTTGGCCATCTCGTGCTTCGGCTGGATGGCGAGCGCTTCTTTCGCCATGGCTTCCGCCCTGGCCAGATCGCCTTCCGCCCAGAAGAGGTGCACCAGGCCCAGCCTCGCTTCGACCGAACCCGGGGCCTTCGCGACGGCTTCACGGAGAATGGACTCGGCCTTTCGGGGTTCGCCGCTGATCATCTGGAACGCGGCCAGGTTGATGTACGTCCCCACCTTCGCCGGGTCGGCCTGAATCGCTGACTCCAGTTCCGAGATCGCCGCTGGCAGATCCTGCAGGCCGGCCTGCGCGTTGGCGAGGACGATCTGCGCGTCGGTGTTCTTGGGGCTCTTCTTCACCAGCGCTTCCGCCACACGCTTCGCGTCGTCGAACCGCCGGGCCGCGAGGAGGTATCGCCCGGCTTTGAGTTGGACGTCGTCCCGGTCCGGCAGGAGGTCGCCGGCCCGGACGAACTCGCTGTACGCCTTCACGGTGTCGCCCTGGCGTTCGTACACTTCGCCAAGCTTGAAGCGGGCGTCGCCGTAGCGGGCATCGAGCTTGATCGCGTTCTGGTATTCGATGACCGCCTCAGGCAGCTTGTTGTCCTTGACGTAGCGATCGGCGCGCGCCACGTGATCACGTTTCGCCGCTTCGGGGTTCTTGGAACAGGCCGCCGTCGGCAGGAGCACGGCCAGCGCCACGACAATCGCATTCAGGCGGTTCGATTTCATCGCTTCCTCCCCCGGGGTGGGGACTCCTCTCGTCGTGATCTATCGGCCCGTCGGGCCGTTGCCTACAGCCGCGCGGCTACCCTGGCAGGTGCCTGTCGATCACCGGCACCAGCCTCCCGGCGAAGTCCAGAGCCGCGCTCTCCGCCTCCCGCTCGGAGCCGGGGAAGCGGCTGTCGATCGGCACCATGATCCGGACCATCGAGCCGTCGCTCCGGTTGAGGCGGATGGCGTCGACGACCGTGTAGACCTTCTGCCAGTAGTCGCTGGCGACAACCCGCCCGTGCCCCTGGTACCGGTACAGCACCAGCAGTTTATCGATCCCCCGCTGCACGATCATGCGGTTCACTTCAACGTGTGCCGCGTCCCCGGTGGCTCCCTCCACCTGAATCCTCACCAGGCCTCGGCCCATCGGCTCCCAGCCGGACCCGGGCATGCAGTTCATGGGGGAGTGCATCGTCTGTCCCTGCCGCTGGCTCGCGTAGTAGCCGACGTACAGGCTCAACCCGGGGCGGCCGGGTGCCGAGTAATCACGGGTGACGTACTCGGTGACTCTGAGGACGGCTTCAACCTCCGGGCTGAAGCGATCGCCTTCCCTGCCGGACCACGGACCCACCTGCATCGGAAGCCCGGCCAGCGGCTCCCCTAGCGACGTCGCTTCCGTCCGGGTCAGCGCCCGCAATCCGAGCGAGGAGCACACGAGGCAGCAGGCCACGACCCCTGCACGCACAATCTCCCGGCGCTGCCAGCCTGCGGGCACGACCGAAGGGACGCCATCAGGACCCGCGGGGCCCTCCTTCCGCGGAGCCGCTGCCGAAGGCACGAGCCACAGGGCCCCGCGATGAACGACCAGCAGCAGCGCCGCAGCCACGACGAACACCAGCCAGCCCGAGAACGTATGGAAGAACCCCTCGGCTGCCCCCGGCCCGATCAGATGCGCGGCGATGCCGGTGCCCGCAACCCTGATGCCGTTGGCGAAGATCGCGATGGGCGCGGCTGCCAGGACGAGCAGCCAACGCAGCCACGTCGGGGACTGCGACAGGTAGCCCCAGATCGCGGCCAGCGCCACCAGCGAAACCAGCGATCGGATGCCGCTGCACGCTTCGGCCACCTCGAGGGACGTGCTGGCCAGGACGATGACGTTGCCCTGGCGCAGGACGGGGATCTGGCACGCCGAGATCGCGAACTCACCGAAGCGCGACGCCAGCAACTGGAGAGGAAACGCGATCTGATTGAAGATGATGGCCGGAATCGGGATGGCCAGGAACAGCAGCAGGAAGGCAAAGCCAAGCGCCCTGAGGTGCCCGAATCCCCACAGGAACGCCACCGTCCCCGCGAGGACGCCGAGCAGAGCCAGGCGCGTCAGGAACAGTTCGATGCCCAGCGTGCCGGCCCCGAGCACGGCCACGCTTCCCAGGACCACCGCCAACCCGGCCAGCGACGGGCGCAGAGGAATCCGCGCCAGCTGTTCCCGCTGACGCCACGCGACGTACGCGGCGAACGGCACCACCAGGAAGCCGTGAGAGTAATTCTCATCGTGGCTCCAGTCGAAGATCAGCTTCGCCAGGACTTCCCAGAACAGGAACACCAGGCTCACGGCGACGAGCGCGGCGGAGATGGCTCTATTCCTCGTCATATGGCGTCTCTCGAAGCGGAAGCTCGGTCGGGCCTGGATCCAACGCGACCATGCCGGGCAAGGCGACCTGGGTACGTCAGCAAAACCCGAGCCGGATGGCCTGGCCCTGATCGGAGTGCACCAAGTCTACTCTATGGAGGAAGCGAGGGAAGGGGCCGTCGGGATGAGGCGCCCAGCGAAGCCTGGCATCTTGAGCCGTACAAAACGACGTGGCAGGGGCTTGCACCCCTGCCACGGTCGCTACTCATCTCCGAGGAGCGGGAGGAGTTCTCTCCCGCTCGATGTCTGATTGCCTGACAGCGCAGCGTCTAGCGCTGCTTCCGGCGCCGGACCATGGCGGCCAGGCCAGCCAGGCCGGAGCCGAACAGGAACATCGACGCGGGTTCCGGAATCGGATTCGGACCCATCAAGTCCTGCGTGTAAGCCGTTCCCACTGTGTCCACCAGCTGGAGCCAAAGGGCGTCTCCGTGCAAGCCCGCCGGCAGACCGACCAGCAGTGCGTTCGCGGCAGTCAGCACGCCTGACGCTGCCGTCGCATAGAACCCGCTCCCCCCCGTCACGTTCAGATTGGCGGTGTCGTAGAGGACTTCCCAGATGGCCAACTGCAGGGCCGCCTTCGCCTCATTCGTCGTCGCGCCCGCGGCGTTCGTGTTGAAGAGGTAGGCCGCCCAGTACGCCCCCTGCGGCAGGACGCTGGTGCCGCTGCCCAGCGAGGCCCAGGTGCTCATCGTTGTGGGATACGGGCTGACCTCGTAGGTCCCGTTCGGGTTGATGCGGTGCTTCAGGTCCACGCAGTAGGCCTCGAAGGAACCCAGATCCCCGGTCACGATGAACGTACCCGCGGTGGTTCCGCATCCCACCACGCCGCATTCCGTGCCGACGCCGTAGACGGTCACGGACACGCCGTTTTCCCCGTGAAGCGTGATCATCGGTCCCGCTGCGGCCGTGCCAGCGAACCCGAAGATCGTGAGTAGTGCCACCAACGTCACTAGAATCGTCTTCCGCATGTCTCTCTCCTTCACCCCAGAGATGAGTATGACTGGGGGCATCAGGCCCCCGTTCACGTCCAAGCATGTGCAAGACCCGGGCCCTTGTCAGCCACCCCATCTACGCCTGGCGTTTCCGCCCAGGCCGTGACAGGTAAGTATATGATCTATAAATAGTTATGTGATGTTGGCAAGACTCGCATGAAGCAGGGAACTGAGGGGTACCGATTGGAATAGTCATCCCTCTGGACGACTTATGTCTGCGCTGGCACTCATGTGCGGAATCCCGGGCGAGCCGCGTGAGAAAGGCCCGTCAACTGGCGTCGATGCCGCGAGTACACTCCCGTGGCGAAATGAACGATAAACTAGCCGGAATCCGGAGGATGCCGGACCGGGTCCCCGGCAGTCTCAGTGCGTTCGACTCCATGAGATCGGCTGTCGCCCGACGCTCGTTGTAGATAAGGGGATTCGTGTCCATGTCGCTGCCCCGGAACGCCGAGATCTGGTTACCCGGTTACGTCCGGTCCGTCGTCCGCGCCCGCCGCGAGCGAAGGCAGCGCCGCGGCGTCGTGGACATTCTCCTTGCGGTCGTGGATCACTTCGAGCCCCTCTACGGGAAGGCGACGTTCGAGACCGGCCTGCGCAGGGTCGAGCGGTGGGTCGAACAATATCCGGTGATGGCGTCCCGGTTCACTGACGCCGATGGCCGGCACCCGCAGCACACGTTCTTCTTTCCGATCGAGGAGTACAGGCCGGAGTTCCTCGACCTCCTGGCCGGGCTCTGCCGCCGGGGATTCGGAGAGGTGGAAGTCCATCTGCACCACGACAACGACACGGCCGAGCATCTGCGCGGGCAACTGAACGGGTTCACGCGATTGCTCCACGAGCGGCATGGTCTGCTGTCGCGTGACGATGAGGGGCGCGTCCGCTACGCCTTCATTCACGGGAACTGGGCGCTTGACAATTCTCTCCCTGATCGCCGCCGGTGCGGCGTGGACGGCGAGTTGGCCGTACTTCGCGACACCGGCTGCTATGCGGACTTCACGTTGCCGTCGGCTCCGTCGCCCGCCCAGACGCGCACGGTCAACCAGATCTACTATGCCGCGTGTGCCGGCCAGAGCCGGAAAGGTCACGACCGCGGCGTCCGTGCGACGGCCGGCACCGCGCCGCCGACGGACGATCTCTTGATGGTGCAGGGGCCTTTGGCGCTGTCTTTTCGCAGGGCGAAGTGGGGCATCGTGCCGCGCCTCGAGAACGGTTCGCTGCACGCGGGCTTTGCACCCACGCGCGAGCGGTTTCGAGACTGGCTCTCCTGCGGGATTTGCGTTGCGGGGAAACCGGAGTGGGTGTTCGTGAAGGTGTACACCCATGGCGCCCCTGAAGCCAACGCGGCGACCTTGCTCGGCCCGGAGACCGCTGACTTCCATGGGGCTCTGCAGGAGACGTTCAACGACGGAGAAGGCTTCCGCCTGCACTACGTCACCGCGCGGGAAATGGTCAACATCATCCACGCGGCTGAGGCCGGACTGGTCGGACGCCCGGACCAGTTCCGGGAGTTCGCTCTGGCGCCTGTTCAAGGTCCGCGCCTCCCGACCCCCGAAGTCGCCGCGCGATGACATCCCAGAAACGACGCATCGGCCTGAACGTCGTCTGGAACTGGCTCGGCGTGCTCGTGAATGTCGCTGCGGGCTTCGTCGTTGCGCCGTTCCTTGTGCATCGCCTGGGCGACACGGGCTATGGCCTGTGGATCTTCATCGCCTCGCTGACGGGCTATTTCGGTCTCCTGGATCTCGGCATCCGGGGATCGGTCGGTCGCTACCTCGCGTACTACCTGGCGCAGGACGACGAGCGCCGAATGAACGAGATCCTCAGTTCGGCGTTCGCGATGCTGCTGGCGGCGGGCACCGTCGCGGCAACGGCAGTCATCGCCGGGCGCGGCTGGCTGTTGCAGCTGGTCGAGGTACCCGCGCCCCTGATGGATCCGGCGCGCATGGCGCTGCTCGTCGTGGGCGTCAACCTGGGGTGTGCGCTCGTCCTCAACGTCTACGACGCAACGCTCTGGGCGTATCAGCGGTTCGACCTGAGCAACGCGATCGACGTCCCCGTGACGGTTCTCCGCGTGGCGCTCACGTTGTACTTCGTCCGTCACGGCTCCGGCCTCCTGGCACTGGCCTGGATCACCCTCCTGGCGACGATCGTCACGGGCGCGCTCAAGTTCGCCTTCACGGCCTTCGTGGCGCCGCGGCTCAAGGCGAGACTCGCGGATGTGAACACCGCGGCGATACGCACCATCTTCGGCTACGGGTTCTGGAACCTCGTGAGGATGGTCGGCGCGATGACCAGAAGGGCATTGGGCCCCGTTGTCGTCGGCTCGTGGCTTGGGCTGGCGGCTGTGACGCCATTCTCGCTCGCGTCCAACCTGATCGCGTACGCCTTGGAGTTGGTCGTGGCCGCTGCCGGAGTGTTGCTCCCGGTGGCAACGGCGTTCCATGCGCAGGGTCGGAACCGTGAACAGGGGCAGCTGCTCCTGGACGGGGGGCGCGCATGTCTGGTGCTGGGGCTGGTCATCGCCGGGGCCTTTCTCGTCCTCGGCCCGGCGTTCATCAGCCTCTGGGTCGGAGAGCGTCTCCGGACAGCGGGGTACCTCCTGGCGATTCTGGCTGTCGGCGAGTTGCTGCCCATGTCCCAACGTGTGACCGAGACGGTGATCCTCGGCGCTTCTCGTCACCGTCCCCTCGCGGCCCTCAGCATCATCGAGGCAATCATCGGCGTCGGCCTGGCGATACCCGCCATGCAGAGGTTCGGCCTGTATGGCGCATGCGTGGTCCTTGCGGTCTCGGCCACCGTCTGCCGGGGCTTCGGCACGATGGCCCTCGGGCTTCGCGGAAGCGGGCTGGCCTGGGGATTCTACACGCGTGAGGTGTTTGTTCCGACCCTCCTTGCCTTGAGCGTCCCGATCGCCGGCCTGGCGCTTCTCGCATACGTGCATCAGCCTGTCAACTGGCTGGAACTCTGGGCGTACGGCGTGCTCTTCCTGGTGGCATCCGGCGTAGCGGTTTCATGGCTCATTGGATGGGACGCCGTTGCACGCGGGGTGCGCCCTGTGCTCGCGAGGCTGCCGCTCGTCAAGTCAAGGCTTGACGCGTGAGGGGAGGCCGCCGACGACGGCCCGTCGGACCGCAGGTGCGAATGGTGGATTCTGCGCTGGGCTCGGTCTCCATTCCCGCCGATATACTCCGCAGGCTGGAGTACGCGACGCGTGACGGTCGCGAACCGCGGCCCCGTTGCGAATGCGTCCGGGGCGGCCCCTCAGCGCCCGGGCGCGTGGACTCCTGAGAGGCCGACACCGGCGGCCAGACCATGGGCTTTGCTGCAACTCTCGTCTACCTCGCCTTGGCGCTGATCTCGCCGTGGGCCGCATATCCGGAACTCGCCGGACTCCGGATTATGGCCTGGCTGATGGCGACTATCGCCTTCTTGACCCTCGCCAACGTGGTTCTGGGGAGGATCTCGCTGTGGACTCCCCAGGTTCCGTTGCTGGGTGTCTTTCTCTTCCTGGTCATGCTCTCGGTTGCCGCGACGGGCTGGCTGGGCGGTGCCCTGATCGCGTTCAACGATGTCACGGTGCCGATGGTGGCCTGTATCGCCGTAATCGGTAATGTGAATTCGTCATCTCGGATTCGGTGGCTGTCCCGGACCCTGGTGATCGTCGGAGCGTACCTCTCGGTCAGGGTCATCCTCGCGCTGGAGTTCGGGATGGATCTGGACACGTACGGGCTGGTGGAGACGGTCGGCGTTGACGAGAGCGGGGGCGCTGCGCAGATCTACCGGGCCCGCGCTCTCGGGTTTCTCGCCGATCCGAACGACCTTGCTCAATACCTGTTGGCATGTCTTCCGTTGGCTGCCCTGTTGTGGCGCCCCGGGCGCGCACTCGGCAACGCACTCCAAGTTGTGCTGCCCACGTGCGTCATGCTTGGCGCCATGTTCCTGACTCGTTCCCGGGGCGGTCTCATCGGCCTCGTCCTTCTCGTGACGTTGGCCGCGTCGCGCATCTCCAGATTCGCCGCCCCGATCGCGGGCGTGGCGATCACTGCGGCCGCGCTTGCACTGGGCTTCAGCGGCGGACGAGCCACATCGATCAGCGAGGGTACGGGCGCGGGCCGGATCGAGCTCTGGTCGGAGGGCCTCCAGGCTCTCGCGTCGTCGCCACTGCTCGGGGTGGGTTACAAGAACATTCAGGATTCCCTGGGTGGCTACACGGCTCACAATTCCTATGTGCTCTGCCTCGTCGAGACCGGCATCTTGGGCCTGTACTTCTGGCTTGCGGCGTTCCTCGTCACCTACTTTCAGTTGTGGCCGGTCTTGTCGGACACACAGGTGTCTCCGGACTCGCGCCGCTTCTGCCGCGCGGGCGCCCTGGCACTGGCGTCCGTCATGATCACGGGCTTCTTTCTGTCGCGCACCTACGCGCTGACGCCATACATCTTCCTTGGCGTGGCCACATCTGCGTTTCTCGTAGCCCGCAAAGATCAATCCGAGCCATTGCCTGTCTTTCGTCTCTCATGGCTGGCGTGGAACGGAGTGGCCGTGCTTGTACTCATGGTAACGGTCTACTCCCTGGTGCGACTGCGATGGATGTTCGGGTAGCATGCCATGGCTGAGTCCAGGACTGCCGCCAGGGAGACCAGGAGCCCCAAGTGACCGTGGCCCAGGCACTGCACGTCGTTCACCCTGACAAGGCGATGGCCGGGCGGGAGGTTCTGTCGTTGGGCGTCGTGGTTGGCGCGACCGTCACGTTCATGGTGATGGCCCGGGTGCCCGTGAGCCTGGCGGCGCTTGCTGCAATCTGGTTCGTCGCGTTCAGCGTTCCCGGGATTTGGCTCGCCCGTGCCCTGTTTCAGACGCCTGGCCATTCGCTCTTGCTGTCAGTGGTCGGTGCCGCCGCCGGGCAGGTACTGGGGCGGCTCTGTCTGCTGGGCGCCGCCGGTGTCGCCGGACCCAGGGCAGGCGCTCTCGTGACCGTGGCTGCCGGGGTCCTCCTGACGGCGGCGGTGGCAACCAGTGTCTGGAAGCGATCCTGGTTTGACGAGGAGGACCGGCACGATCTCCGCGCAGCATGCTGGATATCCTCGGCTGTTATCATGGTCGCGGCAGTTGTCTACGCATTTGTCGGACGGTCGACCGCGTCAGGCGTCGTCTTCATTCCGTACTTCAACCTCGACTACCTGCAGCATTCGTCGATCGCGGCAGAGTTGAGTCGGAGCGTCCCGCCCGGGAATCCTTTCTTCGCCGGCGCGCCGCTGCACTACTATTGGTTCTACCACGTGTACCCGGCGGCGCTTGCGGCGCTGACCGGAGCACCGGCTCGGTACGCTGTCGCATCCACCGTGCCGTTCCTGGCGCTGCACTTCATCGCCGTGCTCGTGCTTCTGCCTCGAGGGTGGGCGGCTGCCCCTGCCCGGCACACCGCCGTCGCCGTCGCGCTGTTCGCACCGAGTTTCGTCGGCGTACTCGCGCTGTTGCAGGCGGTACTGCCTCAGGCGCTGTTGCCGCTCCCGAGCGTGAACAGCGTGAGCGCGTACTCGTTCCTGTCCCACTCATGGTTTCGCGATGTGCTGTACGAGCCGCACGCGCTGACGGCACTGACGTGGATGGCGTGCTCCTGCCTGCTCGTGTGCCAGACTGGCCGCGTGACCGGGAGGGTGGCGGCGGCACTCGCAGGGCTCCTGAGCGGGGCGGCGCTGCTCTCGGATGGGTTCGTGGGCGCGCTGGCGGTCGCGTGGGGACCGGTGTGGATCCTCTGGGGCGCGAGATGGAACAGGCTGCCGCTTGCGCTCTTGGCATGCTACCTCGTTCCAGTGTGCCTGTGGGCGACGCTCGGTGTGGTTCTGGAGGTGATCCCGACAGGTGGCCACTCGGTGATTCTGAGCCTGCATCCAGCTGCCAAGTACGCCCCGCTCTATCTGGCGGTCGAGACGGGTGTGCTCGGCCTGCTTGGCGCAAGCGGGTTGATCCTGGCACTCCGGCGCCGCCGGGACTGGCCAGTAGAAGCGTGGCCCCTTGTGGCCCTCATGATCTTCTGCCTGATCATCGCCTTCGGAGTGATCGTGCCGAATGATCCCAACACCGCGCTGCGGAAGGCCATAAAGGTCCTTCAGTTCCCGCTGTGCGTGTTTGCCGCAGTTGCGGTCGCCTGGGCCTGGCGTGAGCCTCGACGCAGGCTTGCCGTGGGCATCTGGATGACGCTCGCGGTGCTGTCGGCAATCACCTCGTTCACAGACGTCTGGCAGTATACGGCGGGCGGCCTCACGAAGCCGGGATCGACGTACATGTCGGCCAGTCAGATGTCAGCACTGGACTGGGTGCGCCGGTGCACGCCTGCCACCGCGGTGTTCCAGGACATCGCTCAGGTGCGCCCGGAGAGACGTTTGAACGACAATGCGGACTTGCTGATCCCGGCGCTTGGGGAACGCCGGGCGTTGTGGGCGAATTACCACCATCCTTACGTGCTCCGGGTGGACGAGGACCAGCTTGAATACCGTCGGAGCGCCCTTGAGCGGATGTTCCAGTCCGCCAATGCCGAGGAACTCGAGCGGGTCGTCAAAGATCTCCGCCCGGACTACCTGTATGTGGATCGGCAACAACCGGGTCCCCACCTTGCGCTGTCGGAACTAACGGAGCGGGGAAAGACCGGCACCCCCCGGTGTTTCGGGCCGGTCTGTCTCGTTCCGCTCGCGTCCGTGACGACGAGCGGCAACACCTCCTGTCCCAACGGAAGCTGAGACGTGATGGTGAGAGCTGACGCACCGCCGGGAGCGCACAACGACGGAACACCGTCTCGGCTGCACGACCGCGCGGCACGGGAGACGGTCCGTGTCATCCTCGCTGCAGAGGAATCGGAGAACGGCCATCGTGGGAGATCTCGCAACTAGTGCCCCGGGCTGTCTTGGTTGTTGGCAGGAACATCTCGGAATCCCCGTGTCGGCACACAGGCGAAAGGAGCGGGCGTGAGAGCTGCAATCGTGGGCTGCGGGCAAATCGCTGACGCGCACATCCAGGAGATACGCAGGCTTCCTGGAGCGACGGTGGAAGCGGTCTGCGACGTCAACATCCACATGGCGGAACAGGCGGCCGTGCGCTTTGACGTCGGACAGGTCTTCACGGATGTCGGCACGATGCTCGACAGTGTGCATCCGGACGTGGTGCACGTCACGACTCCACCCGGAACCCACCTCCAACTCGGGAAGACGCTCGCCGCCCGCGGCGTGCACGCGTACATCGAGAAGCCGTTCACGGCGACCGTCGCGGAAGCGGAGGAGTTGATCGACTCCGCGACTCGCGCGGGCGTGTTGTTCTGCGTCGGACACAGTAACGCGTTCGACAGCGCGTTTTTGCGGATGAAGCGTCTGTGGGAGGAGGGCGTTGTTGGCGACGCCGTCCACGCCGAGTCCGTGATGGGATACAACCTGGCGGGCCCGTTCGGCGCCGTCGTGATGGGTGATCCGGCTCACTGGGTACACACGCTTCCGGGAGGTCTGGCGCAGAACAACCTCTCGCATCCCTTGTCGCTGGTGCTCCCCTTTGTGCCGGACGAGAAGCCCCTGGTGTCCGCCCATGGACGCCGGTTGCGGGTGAAGCGATTCAACGATGTGCGCGATCGGTTCCCGGATGAGATCCGAGTCACGCTCCTCGGGCGATCCACAACCGCTTCCCTTCTGTTCACCTGTCGAGCGAGGCCGCTCCAACTGTACGCGACGCTCCACGGAACCCAGGCCTGCGCAACCGCCTCAATTGACAGCCGCACCGTGCGGGTCGTTCGCGGCGCCTCGATGCCCGGCCCGTTTGCACGCGTGCAGTGGGCGTATCGCGATCACAGCGAGACGAAGCGGGAATGGCGACGGAACGTCGCGGGTCTCGTTCACGCGCGGCTGCACTTCTTCGACGGCATGCACGAGCTGATTCGCCGCTTCTATCTGGCCATCCACGGGAGCGGCGACATGCCAATTCCCATGGCGGAGGCCCTCAGAACGACGCGCATCTTGGAGGAGATCTTCACCCAGTGCGACCGAAGTATGGAGGACCTGTGATCAGCATGCCCACGGGGATCGTATTGGTGACCGGGCCGAAGGGGTTTCTCGGACAGCGCATCCTCAGGCGCCTTGCCGAGACCGGCAGGCCGGTTCGCGCGCTGGTTCGTCCCGGGACGGACGCGGCCGCGCTCGACGCCTGCCTCCAGGGAGTGTCGAACCCGCGAGTGGAGATGGTCGAAGCGGGTTTCGGTGATTCCGCTGCGCTCCGCCGCGCCTTCGAGGGTGTCGACGTGGTCTACCACGTCGCGGCGGTCAAGACGGGTTCGGCCGCGGCGCAGGTCGCGAGCAACGTGGTTGGCTCAGAGAGCCTCTTCAAGACCGCCGTCGAGTTGCACACGTCACGATTCGTGCTCGTGAGTTCGTTCGGGGTGATCGGGGTCTCGGACTTGCCGCGCGGGGCCGTGGTGGACGAGTCGGTCCCGATGGATCCCCATCCGGAGTGGCGCGATCCGTACTCGTTCGGCAAGAACCGACAGGAGTCCCTGGCGTGGAAGTACCACCGGGAGTCCGGCCTCCCGCTCGTGGTCGTCCGGCCAGGCGCGATCTTCGGCCCGGGCCAACCCCTCTTGAACGCCCGCATCGGCGTCAGCTTCTTCGGGCTGCTACTCCATCTGGGTGGCGGGAGCACAATCCCGTTGACCTACGTCGACAACTGCGCCGACGCGGTGGTGCAGGCAGGCCTCGTTCCGGGCATCGAGGGCGAGGTCTTCTGCATCGTCGATGACGATCTGCCCACCAGCCGCCAACTCCTGGCGCGATACCGGCGAGAAGTCCAGAACGTCCGGTTCGTCCGCGTGCCGTTCTTCGCCCTGCGCCAACTCGCGCATTTCAACGTGTGGTACAGCCGCCGAACGCAGGGGCACCTGCCGATGGTGTTCACCCCCTACAAGGTCAACGCGATGTGGAAAGGCCAGCGGTACTCGAACGACAAGGCCAAGCGGTTGCTTCAGTGGACGCCCAGGGTCCCGATGGAGCAGGCTCTCGATATGACGTTGGCGGCCCAGAAGAGAACACCGTGATCATGCTGCCAATCGGCGTCGGTCAGCACGTTTCCGATCGGTGACTGCGTCCCAGAGGAAGGCCGGCGCGACGGCAACCCCGGTTCACGTCGAGCTTGCGTCCCCGGGCGACCGTCCAGTGTCGCCGCCGTCCCGACGCCGTGACGCCGGGCGTGCCGGGATTCCAACCACGGTCGAGCCCGGGACCACATCGTGCACGACGACCGCATTCGCGCCGATCCGCGCACCCGAACCAACCGTCACGCCGCCGATGATCTTCGCGCCGGACCCGACGAAGATGTCGTCGCCGAGTACGGGTGACCGGCCGCGATTGTCCCCGATCACCACGCCGCTCTCGATCCAGACGTTCCGACCGCCCCGCGTGCTCGAGTTGATCACGACTCCTATCGGGTGGACGAGGACGAGGCCGGGCCCGAATTCGGCGCGGAGGCCAATCACGCAGCCGTTCACCCACTTGTTCAACAAGTGGAGTACGAACGCGAGTGGGGCGAGCCCCGCTTTCGCGAGACGCGCCTGGCCTCGATAAAGCACGTTTGCTGCCGTTCCATCGGACAACATCGCTTTCACAAGCGAGCAGCGGGTGCCGTACTGGGAATAGAGGGCCTGCTTCGCGCGCATGTCGGCCACGAGCATCATCGGTCGCACCTTCTCTTCAGTCTGCCGGGAGTCCCGGACGGAGGACGTGATGACACGGCGATGACCTCGAACGGGGGACGGTCCTTACCGAACGCTCTTCACGAGATTGCCATAGATGTCGCTGTAAGGCGCGATGAGCTTCGCCCAGCCGCGGGATTCGATCATGGCCGCACGGCCGGCGGCACCCAGCCTGCGCCGCAGCGAAGCGTCGCCGGCGAGGCGAAGCAGCTTCGCGGCGAGGTCGTCAGCGTCCTCGGCTTTGAACAACAGCCCGGTGCGATTGTCATCCACCAGTTCCTTCAGTCCGCCCACGTCGCTGGCGACGACCGCTTTTTCCATCGACAACGCTTCCAGCGTCTTGATGGGCGTGACCATCTCGGTAATCCTCAGGCGGATCCGCGGGTACACGAGCACGTCCATGATCGAGTAGTACTTCACGATGTCCGCGTGCGGGACCTTTCCCGCGAAGACCACCCGATCTTCCAGTTTCAGCTCCCGGCTGAGCGCCTGCAAAGCCGCCGATTCGTTGCCGTGGCCGACGATTACCAGCCTGCATTCGGGACAGTGCGTGGTCACCCTCGCCATGGCCCTCAGGAGCACATCAAGCCCCTCGAACTTGAAGAACTTGCCGATGAAGCCGATGACGACGCCCCGATCGACGCCCAACTGTTGCGCAAGGGCCGCGTCCCGTGGAACCGGTACAAATGCGCCGGTATCCACCCCGTTGGGGATAACGTGGATGCGCCGCGCTTCCACGCCTCGCGACTCGATCTCGTTCTTCAGGCCCTGGCAGATCACGACCACGTTGTCGCTCCGCCTCAACAGGTCGGATTCCAGCTTCCGGATGAGCCGATAGCGAAGGTCTCCTTCCCGCATCCGCGCCTGGTCGACGGCCGCATCCTCCCAGAGCGCTCGGACTTCGTACACGAAGGGAATGTGCAGCCGATGGGCGACCCGCGCAGCTGGCATACCGCACAGGATGGGCGAGTGGGCATGGATGACGTCAACGGCGTGCTCCGACGCCACCGCCTCGACGGCGCGCTCCAGAATCCGCATGCGCCGCCACTCGTTCAGGAGGGGAACCTTGTCGAGTGCGGCATCCATCGGCCGTTGGGGCACGTCACAGCGGTGATAGTCGATCCCGTTGATGTGCTCAACGGCCGAGCCCGGCCTTCCGTGCTTCGTGGAGGTGACGACAATCGGCGTGAACGACATCCGCTTCTGGAACTCCACGATGTACTGGCTGCGCGATGCATAACCGCTGACGTGCGGGACGGAGTCGTTCAGGATGTGCAGGATCTTCACGTTCCCTACTCCAGTTCGTTCCCGGGGGCCCTGTTCAGTATCGGGTCAGAAACGCTCCGGCTCCAGCGTCGATCCGGCGGATTCCGGCCCAGCCAGACGCCTGTCGGTGATGGCCTGCTCGAGCACGGCTTCCAGTTGCAGGCCGTGTTCTTCCCAGGTGCCGGGGAAGTGGGCCCTCACCGACCGGAGCGGCGTCAGCAGCTGGAACCGGATAGCATCGGCCAGACCCGCCACGTCGCCGCTCGAAACGAGCCGGTCAAGGCCGGGGTCTGCAATCTCCGGCACTCCCCCTACGGCACTGGCGACGAACGGCGTCCCGCAGCACATCGATTCGTAGAGGACGTTTGGCACCCCCTCACTGTAACTGGGCAACACGGTCAGATCGGCTGCCCGGTACCAGTCGGCAAGCGCCTCGTTGAGAACGTCTCCAGCGAACGTCACCCGGTCTTCGAGGCCCGCGTCGGCAACTCGAGAGGCTAGCGCCCGGCGCAATGGGCCGTCACCGACCAGGCACAACCGAAGATCGAGGCTCCCCTTCCTCAGGACCGCGCACGCGTCGATGAGAACGTCAACGCCCTTGACCGGTACCATCCGCCCGACCCAGAGCAGCATCTTGCCGCCGATGGGCAATCCCAGCCGCTCGCGGGCACCAGCGCGGTCCCCGGGAAGGAACCGGCTGTGATCCAGGCCGTTCCGGACGACGTGGATACGGTCGCGGGACACACCCAGGTCGTTGATTGCGCGCTTGAGATGCTCGCTGACGCAAACCACCGCATCCGAACGCCGCAGGACATCGACCACGCACGCCCGGCGTCCGGGGTTGCGGGGCAGTACGAGGACGTCGGATCCTCCGGACCACTGCACGCAAGGGGCGCCCGCGAGCGCAGCGGCGCGCAGGGCGCTGTCGCCGTCGGGATGCACCCACCCCGCCAGCACGACATCCGGCACGAAGCGGCTGAGCAGAACCCTCACCGTTGGCCGGATCGAACGCCACAGGAACCATGTGTACGTGGTTCGCAGGCAAGCTGGCGGGTAGTAGTAGACGGGATGGTGAATCTCAATGCCATCCAGCGTCCGGACACGAGGGGGGCCCCCGGACGATGGTCGTCGCCTGAGCCAGTCGAGCCACGAGAGGTGTGCGATGACCACGACCTCGTGGCGCATCGCGAGCGATCGCGCCGTCTCGAAGTTGGGGATTCCCCTGGTCGGATCGAGGGAACTGGGAAACGTCGGGGTAACGAAGAGGATTCGCATGGCGTCACGCTGTGACGAGGCCGCCCGCCGCGTGCCGTCCCAGCGACTGGAAGTACACCTGTTCATACTGCGCGACGACCTTCCGGAGATTGAATTGGTCCTCCACGCGCCGGCGCGCGGCTTTTCCCATCCGGTCGAGAGCTTCCGGCGCGTGCTGGATTCCGAGCACCGCCTCCGCCAGCGCGTCCGGAGACTGCGGCGGCACGAGCCAGCCGGTTTCTCCAGGCACGACCACCTCCGGAAGGCCTCCGACGTCAGTTGTCACAGCGGGCAGGCCGCATGCCATCGCCTCCAGCAGAGCGAGCGGGACACCCTCGCTGATGGATGACAGGATGAAGAGGTCCGCCTCGGACAGGTACGGGCTGACCTCGGCGCGGTATCCGTGGAATCGAACATGATCCCCCAGATCGAGCGACCCGCGAAGTGCCTCGAGCGCTGCCCGCGACGGCCCGTCGCCGACGACATCCAGGCTGAACCCGGGCGCGTGGTCAACCACCAGGCGCACAGCCCGCAGCATGGTCGCCTGGTCCTTGATGGGGTCGAGGCGGCCGACCGTAACGGCGCGCACGCCAGACGCGGACCTCCGGGCTCCCACCGCGCAATAGCGATCCACGTCGATGCCATTGTGGATCACGAGCACCTTTCGACCCGGCACGTGCTCAATGTCCCGCGCCACGCGGGCGGCGTCTTCGGAGACGACGACGAAGCGAGACGTCCAGGCGGTCGCCAGGCGGCTGGAAGCGGAGCTCAGGCGTCCCTCCGGGTACCCGCGTCCATGCTTGGTATGCACGACGGCCGGGATCCCGGCCAGCCGCGCGGCCCACGCTCCATGGATATGAGCCTGGGGATTGTGGGTGTGCACCACGTGCGGCTTCAACTGGCGGAGCCGCCGGGCGAGCCTCAGGACCCGACGCGGGACGGAACCCGCGGTCCCGATCGTCTCGACCGGGACGCCGATGTCGCGGAATCCGTCTCCGACGACACCTGACGAATCCAGGCAAACGACCCGTGCTTCCACGGCCTTCTGCGTCCGGTGACGGACGAGGTCCAGAACCACCTTCTCAAGGCCGCCAATGTTCAGCGTCGTCACGACGTGCACCAGGCGGATGGGGCCAGCGTGATTGGACATGGAGCTGCTCTCCGACGACGTGCCGCTCATGATCGCGTGCCCGCGCCTTCTCGCCCGGGAAGGTCGGCCGCCGGGGCACCGGCCGGCCAGGGCAGCGGCTCCCAGGGCCGCCTCTTCAGCCACCCGCCGTGCCTGCGGTAGAACCGAAGGAGGCCCATCAAGTGGGAAACCGACAGCCTGGACAGCGGGCGACGGTGCGACAGCTGCTGCGTGTGGTGGAGCAACGACAGGTGTGGATAGTACAGGATCTCCTTCCCGGCTGACCTGACGCGCGCCGAGTAGTCGAGATCCTCCGGGGAATAGAAGATGCCCTCATCGAGCAAGCCCACCTGCGCGAGCAGTTCGGTCCGCAAGAACCAGCATGCGGAGATGGCGGTCTCGACGAGCGTGCACCGGTCGAAGGGAAACGAGTCGTAGAAGTCGTTGCGTGTGGCTTTCCGGCCGACGAGGATCCTCGGGACCTTCTGCAGCTTGTCGACGATGGTCGGGAACCGCTTCACCGAGTGCTGGACGCTGCCGTCCGCGAGCAGGAGGCGCGGCGCGACGATGCCGAGAGACAGGTGTGCGGCAAGCAGGCCGATCACTGACCGGAATGAGCCCGAGAGGAACTCCGTATCGGAGTCCAGGATGCAGACAACAGGGCTTCGCACCATCTTCAACGCCAGGTTCCTGGTGTACGTCGTGCCCTTGTTCCGGTCGAGGGCAATCAGGCGAACCTGGTCAGGATACCGGGTGCAGTACTCGTTGATGATGTCGATGGACCCATCCCGGGAACCATTGTCTACAACCGTGAACTCAAAGCGGAGATTCTCGACCAGACACTGGCCGATGACAGAGTCGAGACAGCGGCGCAGGTACGCGTCGGAATTCCACGTCAGCGAAACGAAGGAGATGTCGCGTCCTGCGGCGGCGTTGGCCATCACCAGTGAAGCCCCAGTCTAGGTTTCGGTACCAACCACCCGGCCCTGCAGAGCCTGTGCGGCGGAATGGCCCCCATTCGCGCGGATATCCTGCAATCATATGTGACCCGGGCGGTGTACGATTCCCGCCATGGAGCCGACACCCATTCTCAGCCTGGCGGGCCGTCGAGCCGTCCGCGTCGGCATCCTGGCCTCGGCGGTCACGCTCCTGTTGACGATTGCCTCGCCTGCCGGTGGTCCAATGCCGCCGCCGGCGAAGGAGCCGGCGGTCCAGCCGGTGCCCCGCGAGGCATTACCGGACCCGGCTGTCCAGCCCAGCGACCGAGCGCACGCGGCGGGGACCCTCTCGGCCAACCCGCCCGAAAGTGCGCCACGAACCGGTCAGCGGCAGTTTCGCGGCCAGCTCCGTCCGAGCGGACGCTGGCTCGTCTACCCGGATGGGAGCCGGTTTCGTTGGCGGGGCGTCACCGGGTTCATGCTCAACGAGCGAGTGTCGAGCGGACACGACGACGACGCCGCGGCGTTCCTGACGTGGGCGCGCGAAACGGGGTTCAACGTCGTCCGAACGCTGGTGATGCTGCCAAAGGGCTGGTTCACCGACAGCGACTTCACGCCCGAAGAGGGCCTGGCGGCTCTCCCACGCACGCTGGCGCTGGCCCGCGACGCCGACATATACGTCGAGGTAACCGTCCTGGCGAACACAGCGTCGCTCCCGTCAAAGGCGGACCTCGGCAGCTACGTCGAACGCGCCGGCCGGATCTGCGCTGCGGCCGCGAACTGCGCCCTTGTCGAGGTGGCAAACGAGTTCTGGCATCCCACGCAGCGCGCGGAGGTGCACGATCCGACCGCCCTGGCCCGATGGGCTGCCCGTGTGCCAGCCGGGATTCCGACAGCCCTCGGCGCGCCACCTGGCGGCAGTGCCGCTCTTGTTGACCGGGCGCCCGTCATCACCGTCCACATCGATCGAGGCGGCGACCGGTGGGAACGAGCGCGCCGTGTTCGTGCCCTCGGCGAGGAAAGCGTTCGGACGAACCGTTTCGTCGTCGACAACGAACCCGTCGGCGCAGACGAACGCGAGCAGCCGGGCAGGCGGGACAGCCTGCCGGACGTGTTCTTCGCGCAAGGGGCGCTGAGTCGCGTCTTCGAGGTCGGCTCGAACTTCCATTTCGAGAGCGGCCTTCGGGCCAGGGTGCCGGGACCCATTCAGCAGGAGTGCGCGGAGGCCTTCGTTGCGGGCACGCGCATCGTCGATGACTCTTACATGCTGACGTTCCAGGATGCCGGGTGGCCCTACTCTCCGGTCCGGAAGGCGCGAGTGGCTGCGGCTTATGCGGGGCTCACCCAGGTATTCCCTCCACCGACGGGCCCGAGCAGCGTGCTCGTGCTCCTCGGAACCGAGGGTGACCCTGGCGTCGAGTGGCGTCTTCCATGGCAACGAACGGGCGCCATCGCGGTCCTTACGCAGGTTCAGGTCTGGTCAATCGCCCGGGTTCCACAGGGGCCCTGACCGCGAGCGCAGGGCGTGGTTACTTACGTTTTTGGTAGGTATTTGTGCGGGTTCGCCAATTGTCCGTCGAACGGTTGGGCATCGATGTCATTTGCCTGACGCTTTTGAAATCTCGGGACGGGAGGGGGACGGAGCCGTTTCGCGCTGCTGCGCACGTTTTCACGGGAAACCAGGGGTCTTCGGAGGGAATCCCGCTGGAGCGATTCCTGCTCTCAGGTAGCTAGGCTGACCTGTCGAATGCCACCTGGAGACGCACAGATGTCCCGAATCAGAGCCATCGAATCCCTCGGAGTAGGGCTACTGCTTCTGCTGGTTCTCGGTGCGAAACCCGTGGCCGCCGCCGTGGTCTACATGGGCCCGAACGAAGCCTGCAAGACGTTCCAGCAGGCCGTGGCTGCAATGAGGGGTGGCGACACTCTGATCATCCGGGACGGCACCTATGCCGAGCGTCTCTACAATCCCCCGAGCGGGACGGCTGGCGCATACACCGTTGTCAAGGCCGAACACGTCGGAAGGGTCACATTCGATGCCTCTACATTGAGTGAGGATTCCGCGGCACTGAGTCTGGGCGGCGTCAGCTACGTACAGATCGAGGGGATCCGGTTCAGGGGAAACCCAGACAGTGCGACCACCTATCCCGGCATGGTGGTAGGAACCCAACCGATCAATGTCGACGGCCCGCCCACGACGACCCATCACATCAAGATCATTCGCTGTGCGTTCTACGATGCCCCACGTACCGGCAACAGCGCGGTGCTCACGGTGACCAACGGCGCCAATGACGTATTGGTCGAGGAATGCTGGGCGTGGGGAACGGGACGGTACAAATTCATCGTCTATCAGTCCGAGCGTATCGTCATTCGACGCTCTGTCGCCCGGCACGACTACCACACGCCAGCTCCGGACTTTGGCCGACAGAGTGCATGTTTCACTCTGTACGACACGCGCAGCGTGATCCTGGAAAACAACATCGCCATTGACTCGGGGCGGGCTGACCTCACGAATGGATACCTGGAGGGTGGCATCTTCCTTCCCAATGCGCACGCCCTCGACAATAGTGGTCCGATACTCGGCAACATCCAACTGAACATCGAAGGCAGCGCGGGCATCAAGGATTTCGGGCTGAACGGGGCGCGTACAGTCAGGGACAATGTCATCTGGGACTCGCTCGGTGGCTACATTGGCGATGGCGATTATGTGGAGTTCCTTCGCCCCAGGTCGTCCGATATCAGTCACTCGACGTTTGGGAATATCTGGGGCACTTCTCGCGACGGGGAGCGTGGATGGGGAACTGCCGTACAAGCCGGTTTCGTCACTCCGCAACCCAATTTCGACCTGCGGAACTCACTCGTCTACGACGCGAAGTCCTTCGGCGTCGCGTCCTGGTTCACGTCAGACCACAACAACTTCTTTGCCAACAACGATGATTACGGAACGGGTGTGTATGGGATTGCCCAGCCCACTCCCGGCACACACGATACCTACGTCGATCCGGGGGTCAAGTATATCTGCCGTGTGGAGCCGGATTCACCACTGAAAGGCGCAGCGTCTGACGGAGGAGACATTGGAGCCAACGTCGTCTATCAGTACGGCGTCTCGGGGACGTTGTGGGGCGAGACGGGATATGACCAACTCACCGAGATTCCCCTCTGGCCGTTTCCGAACGAGGCGTTGATTCGGGCGGACTTCCGGACCTATACGCCCGCGCCCGTCCACACCCTGGAGCCGTGGGAAACCAACGGAACCACTCGAGACTTCGATACGTACATCGCGGATTTCAGGAGCGCAGACGCCGTCTGTTCGATCTATCGATCACTGGGCGATTTCTACGCTGGCGCGAGACCTGAAGCGACGTACTCGGTCGGGCCTGGACAGGCGTATACGTGGACGCGGATCAGTCCAACGGTCTGGAGATTGAGCGCCAACACCGCTCCGACACCTGCGAGTGGGAAATTCCTGGTGTTCGGCTTCTACGCCACGGCGGGCGAGGATGGCAAGAGAGGGTTCTGCGCTGACGGTCAGACCCTGACGAACTACATCTGGGGCTATCTAGGCAATGCCGTTCCCCCGCTCGGGCTCGTGGCGACTCCGGGTGCCGGCAGTGTCACGTTCAACTGGGCGCGGCCGGCCGACCTTGCCCTGCCAACCATTACGGGCTTCAACATCTACAGGGTCGATGGAGGGCAGCGCACCTTCATCGGGACGGTGGGCGGCAATGCGACGTACACCGCCACGGTGACCGGCCTCGACCCGGCCGGCTCGTACGCTTTTGCATTGACCACGGTCGATTCCCAGAAGGGTGAGAGCGGCCTCTCGGAAGTCGTCGCCCTCGGGACGCCGGCGGCAGGCGGCGGAACTGGCGGGTCGAATCCGCCGGTCACGCCGGGGGTGTCGCCCACCATCACCTGGCCGACGCCGGCGCCAATCGTTCAAGGCACCCCGCTAGGGCCGGCGCAGCTCTGTGCCACCGCCAACGTGCCGGGGACCTTCGTCTACTCGCCCCCGGCCGGCACGGTGCTTCCAGCCGGTTTTCAGACGCTCACGGCGGTCTTCACACCGGCGGGCTCGGCCGGTTCCGCGAGCGCGGACTCGGCACCGGTTCAGGGACCGATGGTTCCGGCGGCAAGCCCGTTGCCCGCTGCGACAGCCTCAGTGGGACTCGTCGTCACCGCGGACGCCGGGCCCGTGCGCCTGCTGGAAGATCTCCAGGGCCGCCAGTTGTTCCCCGCCGACAATTGGTGGAACGTGGACGTCTCGCACGCGCCAGTGGACCCGCAGTCTTCATCGTTCATTACGTTTCTCGGGACGACCCGCGGGCTTCATCCCGACTTCGGCCCGCCGCCGTACGGCATCCCCTACGTGACTGTGGGCGCGAGCCAGCCCCGCGTCCCCGTCACGTTCTATCTGTATGGCGACGAGAGCGATGCGGGCGCCCCGGGCGATCTTCCCGGTTATCCGGTGCCGGACGAAGCGCGCACATCGCCCAACTACATCGAGGGGGGCGTTGCGGGCGGCGGCACCGATGGTGACCGGCACATGTCGATTGTCGATCGGGACCGGGGGCTGCTCTACGAGCTCGGCGGGACCGTGTGGAATGCGGCGGCCAACCGCTGGGAAGCCGGAGCAGGGGCGATCTTCGACCTGTCCAGCAACGCGCGACGGCCGGAAAGCTGGACGTCCGTGGACGCCGCCGGTCTGGCGGTACTGCCGGGCCTCGTTCGCTATGACGAGGCCTACGGGACGGGAGAGATCCGGCACGCCATCAGGTTCACGAGCCGTGCAACGAACGGCTACGTGTGGCCGGCGTCCCATCGTGCCGGCAACACCTCTGGAGCGCCCCCGATGGGCACGCGCCTCCGCCTCAAGGCGTCGGTCGACCTGTCTGGATTCGCGCCCCCGCTGCGGCGGATTTTCCAGGCGATGAAAACGTACGGGCTGATCCTGGCCGACAACGGCAGCGACCTCTTCATCAGCGGCACGATGGACGGGCGCTGGAACAACGACGAGCTCAACCCGGCGTTCGGCCAGTTGAAGGGCAGCGATTTCGAGGTGGTCCAACTGGGGTGGCGCCCGGCGGTATCGCCAACGCCAACCACGCCAACGATCACCTGGGCGACGCCCGCGGCGATCACCGCCGGCACCGCCCTCGGCAGCGCCCAGTTGAACGCGACAGCCAGCGTGGCCGGAACGTTCGTCTACTCGCCGGCGGCGGGCACTGTCCTTGCTGCCGGAACCCGGACGCTCACGGTGACCTTCACGCCGACGAACACCTCGCTGTACACCAGCGCCTCGGCGAGCACGACCCTGACCGTGAACCCCGTGACCCGCACGACGCCAACGATCACCTGGGCGACGCCCGCGGCGATCACCGCCGGCACCGCCCTCGGCAGCGCCCAGTTGAATGCGACAGCCAGCGTAGCCGGAACGTTCGTCTACTCGCCGGCGGCGGGCACTGTCCTTGCTGCCGGAACCCGGACGCTCACGGTGACCTTCACGCCGACGAACACCTCGCTGTACACCAGCGCCTCGGCGAGCACGACCCTGACGGTGAACCCCGTGACCCGCACGACGCCATCGATCACGTGGGCGACACCGGCGGCGATCAACGCCGGCACGGCCCTCGGCAGCGCCCAGTTGAACGCGACAGCCAGCGTGGCCGGAACGTTCGTCTACTCGCCGGCGGCGGGCACTGTCCTTGCTGCCGGGACCCAGACGCTTACGGTAACCTTCACGCCGACGAACACGTCGCTGTACAACAGCGCCTCGGCCACGAGGAGCCTTACGGTGAACGCGGCGGTCGTCTATCAGTTGACCGTGACGCGGCCGACCGGCGGCGTCGTCCAAGGCGCCGGCATCAACTGCGGCACGTCCTCTGCGCTGTGCCAGGTGACGATGCCATCGAGCATGTCTCTCGGAATCCAGGCTGTGGCCGACAGCGGCTACACCTTCTCGGGCTGGTCCGGTGACTGCTCGGGGACGAGCGCCAGCTACATGCTTCGGCTCAACGGTGCCAAGGTGTGCGGCGCGACGTTCACCGCGACGGCGGGCACGCCGACACCGACACCAGGCGGTTCGTCCGGTGGTTCGTCGACGCCGCCATCGGGGACGCTCACCTTCGGAGCGCCCTACAGGCTCACCATCACCCGCGGGACGGGGGGGACGGTCAGGAGCGCGGGCGTCAACTGCGGCACGAACACGGGGGCCTGCGAGGTGCAGATGCCGGCGCCGATGACGCTCGGGATGCAAGCGACACCCGATGCGGGATACACGTTCACGGGTTGGTCGGGCCACTGCTCGGGAACGAGCGCCAACTACTGGCTGGCGCTCGAAGGCCCTCGCACCTGCGCGGCGACGTTTGTGGCGACGGGCGGCGGCGGGTCTTCCGGCTCGACCACTACACCGCCAGCAACCACGCCCAGCGGCGGCTCCCTGCCGATGGGGGCACCCTATACGCTGACCGTGACCCGCCCTTCGGGCGGAACGATCAGGAGCGCCGGCGTCAACTGCGGCAAGGGCAATAGCTGCTCGGTGACCATGCCTGGGCCCATCCGGCTCGGGATCGAGGCGACGCCAGACAAGGGGTACGTCTTCTCGGGGTGGACGGGCCACTGCTCCGCCGCCACATCGCCGGGGTTCTTCCTCGCGCTCGATGGGCCGCGCACCTGCGGCGCGGTCTTCGTCGCGACTGCGGGTGCAACACAGTAGCCGACTGCCCGCCGCCTCGCTCGCTCGGCCCGGGGGGTGACTCTACCCCCCGGGCTTCAACTTCTTCCTGATATCACCCAACTTCTTTTCGGGGCAGACGCTCAGACAATCTCCAGGTTCGTCGCGTCCGCGCTCATCAGAGGCGAACTCGGGTCGTTTCCGATGACGTACGGCGTGAAAGAGGCCTTGGTTCCGCGAAAGCCGGCCTCCCGCAACACGGAAGGGGCTATCGTCCCGGGATTCGGCAGCATCACAACCGTGGACGACCTGCGTGACCACCTGGAACCGGCTGAAATGGCGAGGTTCCTGAGGTGCTTTGCCCTGCCCGACGGCAGAAAGACACTGTCGAGCACGGGAACCCGCTCAATATCTGTCAGGTTGGCGACCTCAAATAGAGTCGCGATGGCGCCAGCCATGCCGCCATCATCTTCGGTGGTCAACCACTCCGCTCCCCGGGGATCGTTCGCGTGGTGGTCCAGTTGGGCGCGCGATGGGCTGTTCCATCCGACACCTTGCTGTGTCGATTCCAGCACGAGTCTCTCCAAGTCCGAGTACGTCCCGACCGTGCCTACGGTCGCCAGATCGACAGGATCCACGACAGTCGCGTATCCCCGCAGAGGTGAATGCGCGCGCACGACACTCCGTAGCCGCTGCGCGATCTTCACGAACACGTACTCAGCCCGGGAGCCGGTTTCGGCGAATGCCACGATGTCCGCGCCCGTTGGCTCGATGACGCGGAACAGCGCCTCGTAGAGACGGGAGGCAATTCCTCTTCCTTGGAACGACGGCAAGACACCCGCGAATGAATAGGCATAGATGTCCTGTGCGATGCCTCTCGTCTGGACCCGCCTGGCGCAGGCACCGACGAAACCGACCAACCGAAACCCGTCGAACGCACCAAAGGCACAGGACCGAAGTGGACTCGGGTACTGGAACTGCCAGGCCAGGTAAGCCGGGGTGTAGTGAAAGCACGGTCGAGGCCATGCCTCGTGAAGGACGGCGGCAGCGGAATCCACAGCCGACAGCGGATCAATAGCGGCAATCTCTACGTCTGCCATGTGAGCCCGGCCAGTTCGGGTGCGTTTCGAATCGAGTCCGGCCATTGATGGATCCGCAGTCCGTGCTGCGAAACAAAGGCATAGACCCAGCGCTCCAACCCGAACGCCACGCACACGCTGTGCATCGGACCCTGGTCCTGGGCGGAGACGTTGAACGCCCTGCCAAAGAAGTCGGTGTGATAGTTGAAGGACCCTACTGCCAGTCGCTCGCCGTCAGGCACGAGCAGGGAAACCTCGTACTTCGTCTCGGAGCTCAACTGGAAGTACGTCTTGGCTACCGCGTCCGGCGCCACGAAGAAGGGATCGCTGGCTGTCCTGATCTCTCCCTCCAGGCGATGCTCCTCAAGGAAGCGCGAGAACCTCTCGATCGCAGTGTCGCGCTGCGGGAGAACGGTCTCCCGGGACCCCAGGAACACGATCTCTCTCATCGTGAAGTCCCACAAGCGACGCAGGTCGCTGATATTGGCCGATTCGTACCGGAAACACTTCCCGCAGATGCCATGAACATGCAGCGGCTCGGTGAGCGTCTGTCCCTCGTACAAATGGTAGATGTGGTAGCAGACCGCCGGTGAGAGGCAGGCTTCCGGCGTCGACATGTCGTGGATCGACTTCTCATCAAGCGCGTTGGCCGTCGCGTGCCGCTTCCGGAACCCTTCAATCACCTCGGCTTCGCCTTCGAGATGGCAGGCAAAAGTCACGTTGTGAGGAAACGAGCGAAAATAGTCGCAACGCCCGAGCACTTCGGCCGGTATGAGCGTCGGCGTAAGAATGTCCTGCGTCGTCCAGAACTCGCCAAACTCGCGGAAACGCCGGTCGAAGTACCGGAAGAGCCCGAGCGCGGGTCCGTACAGCGCAACCTGTCCCTGGCCGAGGTATCGCACGCCCGGGAGGTCTCCAAGCGGCGGGAACGCGGCGGACGCGATCGATGCACTTTGGTAAAGCACCCGCCGCTGAAGGCTCCTGAGGCCTCGCTGGACACGCGACGCGAGATCGAGGATCTCCGCCTCCAGGTTCCGACCCGGCTCTGTCGAGAGGCCGCACACAATCGTGCTTCCGGAGTCGAGAAAGGAGACGCTCCGGATGCAGGGGGAAAGGAAGGGCACTTGTTTGCGGATCTCCTCCTGGGCCATCTCGCCAGCCTGCGTCCGCAACGCGATCTTCAGTTCGGTCATCTTCCGGCCTCCCGGACACGATCCAGCATCCTGGCAAGTTCGGACGCCGTCCTCGCCTTAATGAACTCGTCGTCGGGGATATTGACGTCGAACCGTGTCTCGAGCTCCATGAGCAACTGAAGCGCGCGAATCGACGAGAACCCGGCGGCGTAGAAATCCTCGTCCGGCACAAGCCCCGCGAGGCCGCCGATGTTGCACACGATGTCAACGACCTCCTGCATTTGCTTCACATCCATCTGATTCGACCTCGCTCCGATCTCTCTGGACGCCGCACCGTCCGTCTACAGTCTACGGTGCGGTAGACGAGTCCGGCCGGCTGTCGGGCTCAAGACTCGCGATTCTTCGGGCGGGGTTGCCGGCCACCACACTGAAGGGCGGAACGTCGGACATGACGACCGCTCCGGCGGACACCACGCTGCCCTCTCCGATCGTCACCCCGGGGTGGACAATGGCGCGGCTTCCGATCCAGACGTTGTTGCACACAACCACTGGGAGCACATCAGCATCGCGGGGCGGGCGACCCGCGAGACGGCTCGCAGGATCGGCCGGGTGGCCGCCCGAATCGAAGATCCAGACAAAACCCGCCACACGGCAATCGTCGCCAATACTGATCGATTTCCCGACCGTGAAGACACACCCATGCCCGATTCCGGTCCTGGAACCGATCTTCAGTGTCGGATGCGGACTGAACCGAGAGGCGAACGTGATAGAGCACTTGCCATCTACCCGAACATCATCTCCGACGATGAGGTCTCCTGATCCGGTAATCCAGTGAATATATGTTCCGGTCCTCACCGAACGCCCGTGCTGTTTGCAGTACGCTTTGAAGATCGGTTCGCATACCAACAAGCGAACCAAGGCGTAGTATACGGAGCGTACTGCCAAGAAGAACCAGAGGAGCGGCAGAGTGAGCACTCGCGGTGCGGGCAGGGTCAGCGCCTGTCCGCGTCGATAGAGGCGCTTGGCCCAGCGGACCAAGGGGCGCTCAGAACGAAGGATCCTGCGGTAGTATCCTGGCATACTGCGCTCTCCGCCGCGACAGCAGGTCGTGTGATGTTACCACGCATGTCGGCTGGGCCGGGCCTTCCGCGTAGCGCTCCCTGGCTGTCCAAGCCAGACCGATCTGGAATTGCGGGCGGGAGTATCCGACGGATTAGGGTACTCTCTACGCGTGATCCTGTGCAGCCAGGAGTCATCACACTCGTGCAGCTCAGTGCTATCCTTAGCCAGTCCACCGGCCCCCGGCGGAGTTCACCCTTGCGCAGACCAGTTGCCGTACTAATCCCCCTCGCCCTCGCCGTCGTCTCGTTTGTGGGCGGCTGCACGAAGGAGCCGCCGGCGCTTCCGCCGAGTACCGCGAAGACACCGAAGCCAGACGAAAGGTAGGGGTCGGCCCGACCAGGTTCAGATGAACGTCTTCCTCACGGTCGATATCGAATGCGCGGTGGAGCGGCGGCTGCCCTTCGGTGTTCGTGCGCCTGTCGGCTACGACATCATGATGCGGGGCCGGTTCGCCAACCAGGCCGACGGCCTTGGGACCGATTTGCTGGTCCGGGAACTCACCCGTGCGAACCTGAAGGCGACGTTCTTCCTCGAACCGCTGTGCAGTGAGCATTTCGGTATTGAAGGACTGACAACAGTCGTCTCCCAGCTTCAGGACTCTGGTCAGGACATTCAGCTGCACCTGCATCCACGCTTTCGCCGGCCAGCGTGGCGGCTGATCGGCGGCCAGTGCCTCGAGGACAATATCGGCGCGTATCCGCTGGACGATCAGGTGCGGTTGCTCGAGGACGGCGTGGGTCTTCTGACGAAGGCGGGCGTGCCTCGAGATCGACTGTGCGCATTTCGCGCCGGGAGTTTTGGCGCCGCGAACTCGACGTGGGAAGCGCTCTCCCGGGTGGGCCTGATTCTGAGCAGCAGTCTCAACCTCGCGTATCTCCATCGCGGCTGTCTGATTCGCCCTGATCGGCCCAGGATCGATCTTTACGAGGCCGCGCCCGGCATCTGGGAGCTGCCGATCAGCTGCGTCCGCCAGGGCGCCGGCTATCGCCCCCTGCAGCTCACGGCTGTCTCGTTTGCCGAAATGCGGAATGCACTCGAGCGTCTGGAGGCGGCGGGCGCTGCGTGCGCCACCATCATCACACACGGTACCGAGTTCTTCGTCGTGGACGATGAGCGCATCCCGAGCGGACGGCCGAACCGAATCAACATCAGGCGCCTTCGGAAGGTGTTGGACTTCTTGAATCAGGAGCGGGGCCGATTCAACGTCAGGACGGTAAGATGGCTCGGGGATCGGCTCAAGGCGGGCGTGGTCGTGGCCCGTGCTGACCCGGCCCCGATTCCGTCTGGCTCCGCATGGCTTCGTGCCCAGCGGTACGTGATTCAGGCGGCGAAGCGGTTGGATACTCGCCCGCGGCGCGGGTAGTGTGGACGCGCCTGAAGAGCAATTCACGCCGGCAATGGAGATCCTCGTGCGCCCGTTACTTATTCCCGTTCTCGCCGCCGCCATCGCCCTGCCGGTGATCTTGTCGTCGCAGGTGCAGCTCCCACCGCTCGGGGCGTCGCCCGCGCGCCAGGGCGGCCGCATGTCCGGCATGGTCAGCACGGCCCATCCCCTTGCCACCGACGCGGGCCTCGAGATCCTCAAGAACGGCGGAAACGCCTTCGATGCCGCCGTCGCCATCGCCGCGGCCCTGAATGTGGTGGAGCCGGCCATGTCCGGGATGGGCGGCTACGGCACGATCCTCATCTGGGACGCGAAGCAGGAGCAGGTGCGCTACCTCAACGCTGCCGGGCGCATCCCCACCCTGGTCGACGCGGACGTCTTCCGCCCGCCCACGCCGGACTACCTGCAGAACCGCTCCGGCGCCAAGGCGGTGTCGACGCCCGGCAACCTGCACGCCTGGGAGGCGCTGGGGAAGAAGTACGGCCGACTGACATGGTCGCGGGTGTTCGAGCCGGCCATCAAGCTGGCGGAAGAGGGGTTCGTCCTGGACGCGGCGGGCGCCGGCGTCATCACGTCGGCCTACGGCGCCTTTCCCGACCACGCCAGGCGCATCTACGGAAGGGGCGGCAAGCCGCTCACGACAGGCGAACGGCTCGTGCAGCAGGATCTCGCGCGGTCGTTCCGCACCGTGGTGCAGCGCGGACCGGCGGCGTTCTACGAGGGGGAGATCGGCGCGGCGGTGGACCGCGCCATGCGCCAGGCCGGCGGGTTCCTGTCCCTGGCAGATCTGAAGAAGGACCGCGCCGAGTGGATTGACCCGATCTCCATCGAGTACCGCGGCTACGCAGTCTTCACGGCGGCGCCGCCGGCGAACGCGTTCGATTCGCTCGTCCGCCTCGGCATGATGAGCCGCAGCAACTCCCGGGTGCTCGGCCACAACACCGTGGCGTACCTGCACCGGTTCGCCGAGGTCACGAAGCACGGTTACTGGCTGCGCCTCCGCTATGCCGGCGATCCCGACGTGGCCCGGCCGCCGCTCGGCGAACTGCTCTCCGAACCGTACTGGCACAAGGAGATCGAGCGCATCGACCCGAAGCGCGCGAAGCCATTCGAGCCGCCGGAATGGTCCGGCGGGAAGGACAGCCACACCACCCACTTCGTCGTGGCCGACAAGTGGGGCAACGTGGTGTCGGCCACACAGACGCTCGGCAACGCGTTCGGCAGCCGCGTCATGCCCGAGGGCACCGGCATCTGGCTGAACGACTCGCTCGCGTACAGCACGTTCGAGCCGAAGGGCAACCCGATGGACGCGTTCCCGGGGCGCCGGAAGCTGTCCGGCGACTGCCCCACGATCATCCTGCGCAACAACCGGCTGTGGGCCGCCGTGGGCACCCCTGGCGGGCACACCATCGGCCAGACTGTGCCGCAGATCGTGATGAACCTCATTGACTTCGGGATGCCGATAGACGAGGCGATCGCGGCGCCGCGCGTCAGCTTCGTCGAACCGGACGTGCTCGCCGTTGAGGAAGGGATCCCCGCGGACGTGCGCGCGGCCCTGGCGGCCATGGGTCACAACGTCCGCGTGGTCCGCGCGCTCGGCAACGCACACGGACTGACGATCGCATACGACTCGGACGGCAACCCGATGACCTACCGCGGCGGCGCCGATCCCCGCGGCGCCGGGGCGGCGAAGGGATACTGACGGCGGCCGCTACATCTTCTGGCGAAGCTCTTCCTGGAGTATCGCGTCGTAGTCTGTGTTGTCGACATAGCCCCGAGAGCCGTAGATCGGGAACGAAGGATCGTCCGTTGCCACAATCTCGGCAGGCGCAGCCATGACGACCGAGTTGGGTTTGACGTTCCTGCTCACGACGGCGTTCGCGCTGATGGCCACGTTGTTCCCCACCTTGATCCGGCCGAACAGCTTCGCGCCGGGTCCAAGGTACACGCTGTCCCCGATGGTCGGGACTCCGACCTTGCCGCGATTGCCAACCCCGATCGTCACTTCTTGGCTGATGTTGCAGTCCCTGCCAATGACAGCGAGGGGGCTGACCCAGATTCCCCCATGGTGTCCAACGTAGAATCCCGGCCCGATCTCAATCCACCACGGGATCGAAATGCCGTACTTCACGCCGAGCCTCTTGATCATGAACTTGGCAATCAGGAAGGGCAGCGCATACATCGGTCCTTTGCGGGACAGGTACTTCGCGATCCGCAGCCAAATCATGTACTTGCTCCCAACACCGTGGAACAAGTGCTCGCGGAACACCCGTGATCCCGTCCTTCGATCGTAGCGATACAGGTCGCTGAAGATCAGGTACTTCAGGTGCCGGAAGCTCGCATCGTCAGGGGCAGGGCCCTGCGGCATTCTCCGTACCTCAGCTTCTCATGGGTAGTCGCGTTATGCCGCTCCGCCCGCCGTCGGCGGTTCCGCCGGCGCGCCGGGGATGTTGCCGCTCGCGAGTTCCTGGTCCACCATCAGCAAGCCGACGCCGGTGTTGCCCGCCAGGCGGATGCGGCCGAGCACGGCGCGCGCCTGCGCCTCCTCCTCGACCTGCTCCGTCACGAACCACTGCAGCATGATGGCGGCCGCGCGGTCCTTCGCCTGATCGGCGGCGGCGTAGAGGTCGTGGATCGACGCCGTCACCTCCTGCTCGTTCTTCAGGACGTGCGCGCAGAGGGCTTCCACGGACTTCCATCCCTTCGGTGGCGCGGCGATGGCAGGCAGGATCGGCTGCTCGTCGCGCTCGAGGATGTGGTCGATGATGCGCTGCGCATGGGTGAGCTCGGCGGCGGACTGCTGGCGCATCCACTTCGAGAAGCCGGGCAGGTCGTTGACGGTGAGCCACGTCGACATGGCGAGATATTCGTGCGACGCGCGGAATTCCAGCGTCAGGTGCTCGTTCAGGCCTTTCAGCAGGTCCTTATTCATGATGGTCCTCGTGTTCGGTGTCGGCGGCAAACCACAGGATGTGGCCGCACTGTTCGCAGACGAACGTCAGGGCGGCCTTGTTCGCCCAGTCGAAATTGAAGAAGCTGGCGACGCGCGTGTTCAGCAGGTAGGCGCGCGTGTAGAACTGCGTGTTCCTGCAGATCGGGCACGCCAACTGGCGGCCCCTGACCGATCTCGGCGCAGCCTCGGTATCCTTGCTCATCGGCGGGTCCCCCCCAATCGCCTCGGTGCCGGGTCCTGTCGCCGGTCACCCCCGACCTGCGCCACCCGCCGCAGGCGATTGCCGGCAATTATCGCCCCTGCATGGTCAATTCCGCCACGAGGGCGCATCGCGCTCGCGCCGCCCGCCGCGGCCGCGCCTACTTCGCCAAGACGATCTGGTAGTTCGTGTCCGGCACCATGCCGAGGTAGATCTCGGACTCCTTCACGGGGCCGTTCATCAGCCACACCCACAGGTCGCCGCGCGTCGCGTGGCGCCACAGGATGTCCGCTCTGGTGTCGCCGTTGTAGTCTCCCGCCGCCATGACGCGGTAGTTCGTCTCCGGGACGACCCCGACGAAGTGCTTCGACGCCACCGACGTGCCGTCCATCTGCCAGATCCACACCTCGCCGGACACGTTGTTCCACCACAGGAGGTCGGCCTTCCTGTCGCCGTCGAAGTCCGCCACCTGCTGGATCTGAAACGCCAGTTCTTCCACCGTGCCGACGTAAGCCTGCGACTTCTTGGCCGTGCCGTCCATCAGCCACGCCCAGACGTCCCCCGCCGCGCCGTACCACACCACGTCCTCCGCGGTGTCCCCGTCCAGGTCGCCGATGCCCTTCACGACGTAGCCCGGGCCCACGGTGTCGACGTAACCCTCGCCCAGCACCGTCGCCCCGTCCATCCGCCAGACCCACACGTCCCCGACCACCGTGTTCCGCCAGAGGATGTCCGATTTCCCGTCCCCGTCGAAGTCACCCGTGCCGATGATGTCGTAGGCGAGGTCCACCGTCGACACGTACGACTCTCCTGCCGGCGTGCCGCCGTCCATCCGCCAGTAGTAGATCATCCCGGTGGCTTTGTTCCGCCAGAGGAAGTCCGACTTCCCGTCGCCGTCCTGGTCGCCCTGCCCGCGAATCTCCCAATTCAGGTCCGCCACCGTCCCCACGTAGGCTTCCGACGCCTTCGCCCCGCCAGCCATCGACCACAGCCAGATGTCGCCTTGTGCGATGTTCCGCCACATGACGTCCGACGTCAGGTCGCCGTCGAAGTCGCTGCGGGTCGCCGCGACGGACCGCCAGACGGACTCGACAATCGACCCCGAACCGTCCGACTGGCCCGTGGCATAGAACCCGCGCGCGCGCACGTAGCGGTTCCCCTCCACCGGCAGGCTGAGCCCGGTGATCTGCCAGCCGCCTGAAACGTACGAGCCGGCACCGAGCGGCGTGTACGTCAGGCCGTCGGTCGAGAACTCGAAGCTCGCGCGCGCCACCTCGGGGCTGCCGCCGCCGCGCAACCACGTCACCGACGTGCCGTCGCCCGCGACGCTGAGATCCTGGACCGAAGCGTCGGGGTTCGACAGGAGCGCGATCCGGCTGCGGGGCGCGCCGCCGACGTCGGAGAAGGAGCCGCCGACCAGGACGCCCCCGTCGCCCCGCACCGCGACGGCCGGCGTGGAATTGTCCGCTCCGGGATCGAACCCGGCGTCGAGCGAACCGTTGGCGTTCAAGCGCCCGACATAGGAGCGCTCGCCGCCGCCGAGCATGGAGAAGTACCCGCCCGCGACGATTTTCCCGTCCGCCTGCACGGCGAGGCCGAGCACGGTGCTGTTCGCGCCGGGATTGAAGTCCGGGTCCAACGAACCGTTGCTGTTGATCCGCCCGATTGCGTAGCGCTCGGTCGTGCCCGATCCGCCGCCGCCCAGCATCGAG
The DNA here is from genome assembly GCA_963809475.1 of uncultured Acidobacteriota bacterium. Classification (GTDB taxonomy): domain Bacteria; phylum Acidobacteriota; class Vicinamibacteria; order Vicinamibacterales; family JAKQTR01; genus JAKQTR01. Next base: position 115,061 of record CAWEJS010000001.1, on the reverse strand, counting down.
AAGGTCCCGCCGACGAGGATCTTTCCGTCGGGCTGCAAGGCAGTCGCGACGACGTCGCCGTTCGCGCCGGGGTCGAAGCCCGTGTCGAGCGAGCCGCTGCCGTCGATCCGCCCGATGTGGCTGCGCGCCGTGGTCCCTGTCCCGCCGCCGCCCAGCATCGTGAACAGGCCGGCCACGACGATCTTGCCGTCCCTCTGCAGGCACGTGGAGATGATCACCGCGTTCGCGCCGGGATTGAAGTCCACGTCGAGGGAGCCGTTGCTGTCGAGCCGGCCAATCCGGTGGCGTACCGTCGTGCCCGCCCCGCCGCCGCCGAGCATCGTGAAGCTGCCAACGGCCACGATCTTCCCGTCCGGCTGAATCGCGAAGGCGTACACCGCGCTGTTGGCGCCCGGGTCGAAGCTCCCGTCAACCGACCCGTCGGCATTGAGCCGTCCGATGCGGTGCCGAGCGGTGCCGGAGCCGCCGTCGCCCAGTGCCGAGAAGTCGCCGCCGACGAGAATCTTCCCGTCGGGCTGCACGGCAATCGCGTAGACGTAGCTGTCGGCGCCGGGGTTGAATTCGGTGTCCAGGGACCCGTCGGCATTGAGCCGCCCGATGTGGTTGCGCGGCGTCGAGCCCGAGCCGCCGCCGCCCAGCATCGTGAAGGAGCCGCCGACGAGGATCTTCCCGTCTGGCTGTACCGCGATCGCGTAGATGGCGGCGTTGGCGCCCGGGTCGAACGACGGCACGGCCGTCTGGGCATTCGCGCTGAGAGAGAAGGCGAGAAGCGCGCATCCCGCCGCCAGGATGGCTCCGCGCGTTCGAGTACCACGAGTCACTGGGTGCTCCTTCCACACGCTGTGCGGAGAACCACGGCTGCTGGAGGGGACGCGAGCAGTATGGCACAACTCTCCACATGACGAACCGTGCAAGGAACGCGCCACTGGCATGCGGAGCGCGCACAGGCGCACAGGCAGCGGGCGGGCTGAGGAATCGACCGCGCCCATCCCGCAGGGAGCGGTGCCCGGAATGGCGCAAGGCGACGCGAATTGTTGTCTACTTCCCCGCGTTCAGATCGTTCCAATTCATGATCGCATTGGACCCCAGGAAGTAGGTGTCCTGGGTCTGCCAGCGCCAATACGGCCGGATGGCGAACATCACAACGTGGCCCGTGCCGACGGGCGCGTCCACGACTTGGGCACGGCCCGAGAGCGCCTGCCCGCCGACGAGCACGCCCGAAAGGAGCATCTCGTCCGGATTCGCCGGGAAGCGCAGGATCACCCGCGGCGCGTCGGCGCGGCAAAGGGGTACTGAGCCCCGCCGCTACGCCTGGGCGCCGCCCGCCGCCGGCGGTTCCGCCGGGGCGCCAGGAATGTTGCCGCTCGCGAGTTCCTGGTCCACCATCAGCAGGCCCACGCCGGTGTTGCCCGCCAGGCGGATGCGGCCGAAACCACAGGATGTGGCCGCACTGTTCGCAGACGAACGTGAGGGCGGCCTTGTTGGCCCAGTCGAAGTTGAAGAAGCCCGCGATGCGTGTGTTCAGCAGGTACGCGCGCGTGTAGAACTGTGTGTTCCTGCAGATCGGGCACGCCAACTGGCGGCCCCTGCGAGGCGGGCCGCCCAGGGAGCCCGGGAGACCGCGGCCCGCCGTGGCATAATGGCTGCCACGATAACGACCACGCGTCAGGCCGCGCAGGATCGGGACTGGGTTGATTGGGCTGCCGCCGCTGCCGTCTTCGTTTCGCTGTTCCTCCTGTATCTCCTCACGTTGCTGCCCGGCCTCGGCGGTACCGAGGATACCGCCAAGTTCCAGTACATCGGCGCGGTGCTGGGCACGCCCCACGATCCCGGATACCCGCTCTACACGACTCTCACCCACGCCTGGTCCCGCCTGCCATTCGGGACACTGGCCTACCGCATCAATGTGTTCTCGGCCCTCTGCGGGGCCTCCGCCTGCGCGTTCGTGTTCCTCGCCATGAGGAGGCTTCGGGTCTACCGATGGGTTGCGCTGGGCGTCGCGTGCGCGATGGGGCTGGGGCGCACGTTCTGGCAGCACTCGGTGTTCGCCGAGGTCTACACGCTGGCGGCGGCACTGACGGCGGCGGCGATGCTCCTGCTGCTGTACTGGGTCCGGTCGCAACGCCTGCAATGGCTCTACGCCGCGGTCGCTCTGGCCAGTCTCGCGTTCGGCGCACACCTGATCTTCGTGGGCTCCCTGCCCGCATTTGTGCTCTTCGTGCTGGCGAGGTTCAGGTGGCGCCCGCCATGGCGTGTCGCCGTCGTCTCAGCTCTGATCGTCGCAGCCGGGCTCGCGCAGTACGGCTACGTGTGGGTTCGCACGATCCAGCATTCGACGTACCTCGAATCCCGGGCGGGGAACCTGCGCGAACTGGTGGACGTCATGAGAGCCAAGCAGTTCGAGTCGCTGGCTTTCAAAGATCCGCCCACGGTGGTGGCCGAGCGGCGGATACCTGCGGTCCTGAGGGCGGTCCGCTCCGAGACGGGCTGGGCCGCTGCCATGTTTGCCGCGGCCGGCGCGGTGTGGCTGTTCAGGCGGGAGCGGTGCCTTGGCGCCTTGCTCGTCGGAGCCAGCGCGGGACAGCTCCTGCTGCTCGCCTTGCTTGGAGACGTCGCGATCGGCCCAATCGCCTTGCCTGCTGTTGCGCTCCTCTGGATGCTGGTGGGTTGCGGGATCGACGGCCTCCGCGTGGCACTTCGGTCGCGCGCGCCTGCCCGGCTTGCCTCAGCCGCGGCTGCAGGTGTCGCCGTGTCGATCGCGGCCGTCCTCGCGGTCGGCAACTACACGGTGAACAACCACCGCAATGACGTATATGACATGGACTACATGCGAGTGCTGTTCGGCAGTCTGCCGCCCAAGGCGGCGTTCGTCGCCGAGCACTACACGCTGGATCACATGATCGAGTACCAGAAGGTGGTGACTGGCCAGAAGTGGGTCATCACGAGCGTCCCCCCGACACCTGATCGTGTGGAGCCGCTGCTCGAGGAAGGCATCTCCGTTTTCGCTTTCGGAGGAGGGCGGGATCTCCTCGCGCGCGGTCATGTCATGAAGCCCGTCGAGTTATTCGGGCTTACGCTGGACGAGAGGCTCAGGACGCTCGACCCGGGGTGGGTCGTCGTCCTCTCCGGCACGGCGGACCCGTGGCCGGCGGTTCCTTCGCTAGGCCTCGTCGCCGGCGGGACTCCTCATGGTCGGGCCGTCGTCATCGCCGTGAAGAATGCCGGCATCGTCGCGAGAACGCCTGATGGCTTCGACGGGCAGGTCACCATACCGGCCGGTCAGATGCTGGGTGACACGGGCGTGGCAGCCCCGGCCGACATCATGGCCACCGTAACCGGCGGCCGGGCCGAGATACGGATCGGCGGTGAATCGGTTGTCGAGTCCCGTCGCGGCCTCGTCATCGTCGAGATGGGGAGCCACGTCCATAGCGCGTACGCGGCACTGCCAGAACAAGGGATGCGCGTACCGATGCAAATGGGCAGGCGCCCGCTGTTCGAGGTCGGCGAGGCGATCCGACCGGAGTCGTGCGCCGAGGTCGGGCGCGGGAACTGGGTGTCTTTGAAGCAGGTCAAGGGCACTGTCTTGTCCGGCTATCTCGACAACCGCAGACCGGCGCTGGCCGGGTTGGATCTGTACGTCGCCTCGACAGCCCCGCTGCGGATCAGGCTGGGCGAGTACTCCGGGACCGGCACACCGGGGATACTCACGGAGCAATTCAGGCGGGAATCCGACGGCGGGAACGGGCTCGCCGCACGTCTTCTCCAGGACCACGTGCCGCCTGTGGAGGCACTGTTGTTGGCGCGGGCCGTCGCGCGCGTCGCTGTCACTGTCAACGACAAAGGCCAATTCAGCGTGTTCGACCTGCTGCTCGGAGGCGTTCCGAGTTGGGTCATCGCACGCGGCCGTGTGGACGTTCCGGAGGCTCCCCATGCGATCGTGTGTGCGCCGCCGGCCGAGCCCCTCAGTCTCTCGGCCAGTCTGCCAACCACCGCGGTGTATCTGGGACCAGGCGGCGACAAGTACTTTGGAGGCGGCTGGGGCCGCGTCTGGCCAACCGCATTCGGATTCGAGCGTGAACTCTCGGATCCGGAAGCCGAGCTCGTGCTGCCGCTTGGAAAGCCCTCGCCGGTCGCTGTCAGCATCCGCCTTGGCGGAGCCGCCGACGGCGGCACGGCCGAACTGCTCGTGAACGGGCAGAGCCTCGGCACCCGCCCGTACGCGACAGCCTGGAACACGCTGGACTGGGCGACACCTGCCGCCGCCTGGATCGACGGGCTCAATCGCGTAACGATGCGCATCAAGGGCGGCGCGCTCCCCCGCGTGCGGCGCATCAGTCTCGTGCCGCCCGAGGCCGCCCTGCTCCGCTGACCCTCCTTCACTTCCCGGCGCCGAGGTCGTTCCAGTTCATGATCGCATTGAAACCCAGGAAGTAGGTGCCCTGGGTCTGCCAGCGCCAGTAGGGCCGGATGGCGAACATCACGACGTGGCCCGTGCCGATGGGCGCGTCCACGACTTGGGCGCGCCCTGAGAGCGCCTGGCCGCCGACGAGCACTCCTGACAGAAGCATCTCGTCAGGGTTGGTCGGGAAGCGCAGGATGACCCGCGGCGCATCGGCGCCGAACCCGGCGAACCCTGCCTGCCCTGAGCCTGCCGAAGGGCCACCGCCGGGCCCCCCGGCACGTCCGCCGCTCGGACCGCCGGCGGCCACGCCTGTCACCGGGCCGCTGCCAACCGTGCCTGCAACCACCGGTGCACTCCCCGCCTCCCACGGCGACAGCTTCTGCGTCGCGCTCGCGTTGGGCGCGACAGTCATGCCGACGCCGGGAATCTGCGCGCCGCCGCCGAACCCGCCGCGGCCGCCTCCACCGCCAAAGCCGCCGACGGCCAGCACGGGATCCTGGCTGAAGTACACGGGCAACTGCGCGCCGTCCCACCCGTAGACGATCGGGCTCCTCGCGTCGGCCACCACGCCGCGCATGATGGACCCGCGCACGAACAGCCCCTCGGGGTTCTCCACCGTCACGCCATTCACGAGCTTGTACTCGGGGAAGATGGTGGACGTCGCGCCTTCGACGATGAGCAGGCCGCCGTCCTTGACGAACTGGTAGAGGTTCATCAGGCCTTCGAGGCCCATCCCGCCGCGAATGTCATCGGCCTGGTCCTGGACGCCGAGGTTGGGCGTCAACTCGGACTTCTTGTATGGCACCGGGTCGGCGCCGGTCCTGGCGATGCCGTTCACCATGGACTGCGCGGTGCCGCCGACGTGCGGGAACACGATCACGTCGTACTTCGCCCGCAGGTTGCCCTCGCGCAGCTTGATGTCGCCGAAGTAGGTGTAGGGCACGCCGTAGACGTCGAAGGCCGCGCGGACCCAACCCTCGTCCTGCGTGCGCGACCACGAGTGCACGTAGCCGATGCGCGGCACGTCGAGGTCGTGCGTCTTGACCGTGGGCGCAGTGCTCACCGCCCACGCCGACAGGCCCAGGTTCTTCAACGTCGGCTCGAGCGCCGCGCGATCGGCATTGGGGATGATGAACGCCCCGGCGCGGAACTGGTGTCCGGCCAGCATGAAGTCTTCTTCCGCCGCCAGCATCTTGACTCCGGCATGCGTGAAGCGGAACGTCACCACGTTGCTGTCGCTCGTGTGTTCGACGACGAGCACCGGGCCCGTGCCCTCGATGCCTCCAGGCGCCCTCACGTCGGCCGCGACGAACGTCATCGGCTGGGCGAGCACGCCCTTGTCCGCCACGGGCACCAGCTTGACGTTCCTCATCAGCTGCATGGTCCAGCCGGTGTCGTCGTACGGCCTCGGGTTTGCCGGCGCGTAGTTCTGCAACCCGAAGTACATCTCGGCCATCGTCCGGTAGGGCTGGTCGGCGCGGATGACGTAGTCGCCGGCGGCGACGTCGGCGGCGCCCGCCTTGAACGGCGCGTCCGCCCGGGAGATCTCGAGGCCCTGGCGGCGCAACGCGTTCACGAGATCCGCGGCCTCGGCCTTGCGCCGCTGTGCGGCCGGGATCACCCAGGCAAACGGCGCCTCCGTCCTGCCCTTGTTCACCGCGCGCTGGTTCTTGAGCCAGTAGTTCTCGAGGAACGTCTCGCGGTTCTTCGCCACGTAGTTGAGGGCGAGGAGCAGCGCCGACTCCTGGATGTTCGTGTTGTTGCGCGGGCCCCACTTGATCGACGGCAACGGCGGGTTCGGGCGGAACCACTCGCGGCTGGTCGCGTTCGTGCCCATGCGCAGGTTCTCGACGATGTCCGGGCCGTAGCTCTGGACTTCGTAGAACCGCCCGACGGCGTTCTTCGTGTGGGCGATGTAGAACATGTAGTTCGGGGTCCAGCCGTCGTAGAAACCGTAGGTCCAGACGCCCGGCACGTTCCGCTTGGCCATCTCCATGACCTCGGTGTTCGCCAAAGCCCACCATTCGTCGATGGTGATGGCGTCGAGCGCCTCGGTGTAAGGGCCGGTGCCGGTGGAGGCGTAAAGGTAGTTCGACGCCTCGTGCAGGTCGTGGAGGATCGTCGGCTTCCACTCGAGGAACGTCTTGTTGACGTGCTGCGTCAGCTTGAGCATCTGCCCCATGGCGTCGCGGTTGTTGTCGTGAGCGACGTACTTGCCCCAGTAGACGAGCGGCGGCCGCTGCTTTCCGGTCTTCTTCCCGTAGTAGTAGGTGTCGACGTGCTTCTCCCGGCCGTCCACCTCGAGCACCGGCGTGATGAAGACGATGACGTTCTTGCGGATGTTCTGGATGAAGGGCGTCTCCTCGACCGCGAGGCGGTACGGCAGCTCGATCAGCATCTCGGGCCCGCCCGTCTCGCCCGAGTGCATGCCGGCGGTCACCCAGTAAATGGGCTTCGCCGTCTTGATGATCTGCCGCGCCTGCGCTTCAGTCGTCGTGCGCGGGTCGGTCAGCGCGCTGAGATCGGCCTTGTACTTGTCGAGCGTCTTGATGGTGGCCTCGTCTGCGACGGCCAGGAGGATCATGTCGCGGCCCTCCTCCGACTTGCCAATCGTCCAGTACTTGAAGCGTGGGGACGACTTCGCGAGGGCCTCGTAGTAGCGCTGGATGTCCTTCGCGTACGTCAACTCGCCGGGCGTTCCCGGGATGCGCCCGAAGAACGTGAGCGGCGACGGCACTTTGTCGCTCGCCGGCATGTGATCGACGAGCTCCGTGCTGATGCGCGCGTCCTGCGTGTAGTCCTTGATCAGCTTCGTGTAGGCTGCATCCAGCTTCTGCGCGGCCGCGGGCTTCTGGGCGTGAAGTGGAGAGGCCAGGGCGGCGCACACCACCAGGCAGGCGACGATGGGCGTCCGGGCGCAAACCCGGCGGGCGAATCCAGCGTTCATGTCAGTCAGACTCCTCTGGAGACGAGGTCGGCGGCACCCCGCGTATACGCGTACGGGTGCAGTATAGTAGCGCTCGGCCGGAGCGCGACGGTCCGCGCGCGCCCGGGCTACCTGGCGGGCGGTTCGATGTGAATGGCGCGAACGGCCCGGCCGACCTCTCGCTCGCCCGTGATGACAGTGGCCGTCACCACGTAGTCGCCTGAGGCGAGCGTCGTCAGCCCCAGCCGGGCCGTGACCGACCAGTGCCCGGCTCCTTCGACGCGCGTCTTCATTCCTGTGGCGGACACGATCGGGTCGCTTTGGGGCGTCTCCGCCACGGCGAACGTGACATCGGGGGCTGCAGCACCCTGGGTCGCCGGCACCAGTTCGATGTACGCATCGACGGCGTCGCCTCGGACGATGCCGTCTGTCACGACGTCGAGCCGCGCCTCGCCGCTCTCGAGCGGCTCGAGCACCAGCAAGTCGCTCATCAGGAAGCCGTCGCCCTTCGCGAGGCCGACCAGGAAGGTGTGGTCAAGGCTTCCAGCCCGCCCGGCTGCGTCCACGGCCGCGAATCTCAGTGTGTGGCGGCCGGGGTCGAGCACGGTCTGTGCCGTGAACGAGAGGGCCCCCCGTGGGCCCGCGGCGCGAGGGCGAAGGGTCTGTTCCCGGGCGATACCGGGTTGCGTCCGGCCCGAGGCGTCGGTCGTGGCATACGCCGTCCAGATGTCGGCCGGGCCGGTGGCGTTCGTGCCGATGTCCGCGCTGACCAGAACCCGTTGACCGCCGGTGGCGTCGGGCGCGAGGTTGAACGTCGCGAGGCGGATCGGCAGCGACGTTTCGGGCCGACTGGACGCGAAGGCCGCGGCGAGGGCCTCCTTGGCGGTGGTCGCCGGCTTCACGTCGGTTCTGGCCAGCATCACCTCTCGGCGGTTGCGCACCTCGGCGCCAGAGATCCTGACCTTGACGCTGATGCGATGCGGCTTGCCGTCACGGTCGCCTTCGAGCGGCTCCACACCGAGCAGGTACGCTGCCGACGTCTCCCGCAGCACGCGATCGAAGGCAGAATCCGCCCCGGTGAAGATGCGAACCAGCGAGCCGCCGCTGGAGCCGGCGATCGTCTCGAGGCCGCCGCTCATGATGCTCAGGTCCCGGTCCAGCGTGTCGCTGATCGTCCGCTGCTCGGCCGAGAAGGCGTCGAGAAAGCCGGAGTCGACGTGGAGCACGAAGAAGTTCAAGTTGGCGGCGGCAGCCTCGCGGCCGAGGGATGTCATGAAGGGCAGCAACTGCAGGTCCATGCCGGCGCGATCCGAAACCGGCAGCCCGGCGCTGACGAGCACGAGCGTCTTGCGCTCGCGGACTTGGGCGAGACTCCTGATGACCGCCTCCATGCCCGAGAGGCTGCGGAGCGCCTGGATCTCGGCGTTGATCCCGATGCTGCGCGCCGTGTTCCGCACGTCGAGTTCGCAGCCCGGTATGACGGCGCCGCTGAGCCCTGCGCACTCGCGAGCCAGCACCTTCTGGGTCGTCAGCGCGTCGCCGGCGCGAATGTCGATGGCCTCGCCGAGGCTGACGTTCTTGTCGAGGCCGTCCGCCCGGAACGGCGTGGCGCGGCCGATGATCCGGGCCGTTGCGGCTCTCGCGTCCTCGTGGTTTGCAGAGGCCGGCACCGACGGTCCGGGGGCGGGGAACGCGATGAGACCGATGCGGTCGGCCGGCTGCAGGCGGTCGATGAAACGCCGGGCGGCTTCCATCGCACCGCGGGCGGCGAGGGGTTTGAAGCTGCCCTGGTCGATGGCGAGGTAGATCAGCCGTCCCTGCGGCGCCGCCGGCGCGGCCTGCTCGTTCGAGCTGAACAGCCGGTGCGTGGCAAGCGGCGGTTCGGGCAGGGCCGGGCCCGGCTTGTCGCGCGGCGTGAACTCGATGAACTCAGCGGAGATGACCCGGCGGGGTTTGCCATCGATCGCGACGTCGAATTGATCGGGACGCACACCGGGGATGGGATTGCCGTGCTTGTCGACGATCGAGACATCGACGGCAATGAGATCGACGCCGGATCTGAAGACCGGCTGCTGCCCGGCCTGGGCGGCGGGCCGCGCGCCTGCCGCGGCGGCGAGGCCCAGGATCGTGCCTGCGAGCCCGGCCATCCACGCGCCGCGCAGGCGTGGCACCGTCACTCCGCCGCCGGGTCGCTTTTCCGGGGCCGTTTCTTGCGCGGGCGCGCGCGCGAGGCGAGCACCTTGAAGCTGGCTTCCTCGCCGATGACGAGGAGCGGCTGCGTGGGATCTTTCAGCAGGTTGAAGAAGCGCCCGTCCAGCGTGCGCACGTAGATGTCGCCGCCGTCGGTGAGCAGCGTCACCGGGCCGTTTTCGCCGGTGGCCTCGTAGAGGCGCACCTGGAAGTGATCGCGGAGCTTGTCGATGAGTTCGCGGAGCCGGGTGAGCGAGAAGCCGCGGCGGCGCAGGTCGGCGAGCACCATGATCTCGAGGAGGTCCACCGGCGTATAGCGGCGCTCGGTGAAGCCGCCGGCCTCCGTGCGGTGCGAGGCCACGGCCGGCTGCACCAGCTTCTGCCGCTCCCACCACCGGAGCTGGTCCGCGGTGAGACCGGTCAGCGCGGTGACGTCGCGGGAACTGTAGTAACGCTTCAGGCGCATCAATCCGCCTCCCGGTCAGCTCTTGAAAAGACCCGTGCCCTTCTTCAGCACGGTGAAGACGGCGAAGAGCACGGCGCTCGCGGCGGCGAACCAGAGCCAGATCGCATCGGCCTGCCAGGCGCGCGCGCGCCAGGATTCCTGCAGCGCGTCGAAGAGGAAGGCGCTTGCCGCGATGACGAGCAGGCCGTGGAACTCGTGGCGCAGGACCTTTTTCCAGGAGTACGGCGTGGTCGAGCGGGTGTAGTTCGCGAAGCGCGGCACGCACGCGGGCACGCGCGCCGCCCAGGATTCGAACTCGGCGCCGAACCGCTCCAGGAGGAACGCCTCCTCGCGCACGGCGATCCGCTCGTAGTAGAGGAGGAACGTGGCAACGAGGATGACGGGCAGGTACCAGACGCCGGGGAACAGGGACAGCCCGAGCGCCATCAGGCCGTTCGCAACGTAGAGCGGGTGGCGCACGAGGGAGTAGGGGCCGGAGGTGCGAAGCTGCGAGGCGCGCGGGTTGACGGTGCTGCGCTCGGACGTGCCCTGCGGCGCCGATCCTACGGCCCACACGCGCAGGGCGAGGCCGGTGAGGGCGAGGCAGACGCTGGCGAGTTCCCAGAGCCGCTCGGCCTGGCGCGTCGAGAACGGTGGGGCGGTCGTGATCACACCGGCGATGACGACAGGGACCAGCACGAGCGGAAGGTAGCTGCGCCAGCGGAACAGGCGGTCGCCGTCCCGTTCGAACTGGTCGAGGAGTTTCATCGCGAGCCATTCTGCCGTGCGAACGGGCCGTTTGCAAATGAGGACGGCGCGGGGCGCCCGGGCGTGTAAGAAAGGGGTCAGCGGCACGCGGCGCCCTCCGGGGGCCGTTCTGGTAAACTGCACGTCAACCAGCGATTGCCGGGAAGCGGCCGATCGATGGTCCCGGCACGGCCCTTGCTGTGGATTCAGAGCACGTGCGGGGGGAGACAATCATGAAGAAGCTCGTGGCGCTTGGCGTGGCGATCCTGCTGGTCGTGGCGGCGGCCGGGTTCGGCGCCTACATGGTGCTGCGGCCGAAGCCGGCGCCCGCGGCGGCGACGGCCGCGCCTGCGGGAGCGGCGGTAACGGCGGAGACGGCGCAGGCCGCGCAGACGCCGGCAGCCGTCGAGTCTGCGGCCGCGCCCGCGGCGGCAGCGGAGCACACGGCGCCGATCGAGGCTGCAACGATCCCGGCGGCCGATCCCGCGGCGGCCCAGCCGACGGAGCCCGCGGCTCAACCCGTGGTGGAGCCGGCACCAGTCGCTCAGGCGGCGACGGCTGAGACGCCTGCGCCGGTCGCGGCCGCCGCGCCGGCAAAGGCGGTTGTCAAGAAGCCCGTCCGACCGAAGACGGCGCCAACGGCCGCGGCGGGCGTCGCCGGTGCGGCGACGGCAGCGGCACCGGTCTCGGTGAACCCGAGTGCCGCGGCACTGCCTCTCCCGCCTGCCGTTCCAGAGGCGCCTGTGACCGAGCCGGCAACCCCGCCGGAACCCGTGCCGCCGCCGAAGACCTTCGAGGAACTGGTCGTCACGGCCGACTCCGTGCTCGGGCTCAAGGTCGAGTCGTCTGTGTCGAGTGAGGTGGCGAGGGTAGAGGATCCCGTCGAAGCGCGCGTCGCCCGTGACGTCCGCGTCGGGAACGACGTGGCCATCCCGGCGGGCACGCGGGTGATCGGGTCGGTCATTGCCGTCGAGCGCGGCGGCAAGATGAAGACCACCGCGAAGATTGGCGTCCGGTTCCACACGCTCGTGCTGGCCGACGGCACCAGGCTCTCGATCAGCACCGACGCGGTCTCTCGCGAGGGCAAGTCACCGGGCAAGGAAGCGGCGGCCAAGATGGGCGGCGCGGCCGCAGGCGGCGCCATCATCGGCGCGATCGTGGGCGGCGGCAAGGGCGCGGCCATCGGCGGCGCGATTGGCGCCGCGGGCGGCACGGCTGCCACGATGGCCGGCGGTCGGAACCCCGCCGTCCTCGCGTCGGGGACCGCGGTCACGGTCCGGCTGCGGCAGGCGGTGACGGTGACGATCGAAAGATAGGGGCTCGTCCGGCACTTGGGGTCAGACTCGACCGGTCTGTGTCGGGAACCGGTCGAGTCTGACCCCAAGTGCGCTCGGTCGAGTCTGACCCCATCTTCAGGGAGGTCAATTGTGGTTCCCGACTCCGGCCGGCTGCTCGGGGACATGCCGGCAGACGAGTTTCGCGGGCACGGCCACGCGATGGTCGAGTGGATCGCGCGCTTCATGGAGTATCCCGAGCGGCTCCCGGTTCTCGCGCAGGTCGCTCCAGGCGACATCAGGAACGCATTGCCGGCCGAGGCCCCGGAATCGCCCGAGGCCTTCGACGCGATCATGGCCGACTTCGATCGCATCCTCATGCCGGGGATGACCCACTGGAACCACCCGGGCTTCATGGCCTACTTCGCCACGACGGCCAGCGCTCCGGGCGTGCTCGCCGACTTCATCGCGTCGGCGCTCAACCAGCAGGCGATGCTCTGGCGCACGTCGCCGTCGGCCACGGAACTCGAAGCTGTCGCGATGGGCTGGCTGCGGCGCCTGATCGGGTTGCCGGACTCCTTCGAGGGCGTCATCTACGACACTGCGTCGATGTCGAGCCTGCACGCGCTCGCCGCGGCGCGCGAGGCCGCCGTGCCGGATGTGCGCCGGCTCGGCCTGGCTGGCCGCGCGGACGTGCCGCGCCTGCGCGTCTACTGCTCGGACCAGGCGCACTCCTCCATCGACAAGGGCGTGATCCTTGCGGGTTTCGGCCACGAGGCGCTGCGCCGCATCCCGTGCGACGCCAGCTTCCGCATGCCGCCCGGCGCGCTGCGGGCTGCGATTGCCGAGGACCGCGCGGCGGGCTTCCTGCCGGTTGCGGTCGTGGCCACCGTCGGCACGACCTCGACCACGAGCGTCGATCCCGTGGCCGCCATCGCCGACGCCTGCGAGGCCGAGCGCATCTGGCTGCACATCGACTCGGCGTACGCCGGCGTCGCGGCGATGCTGCCCGAGCACGCGGACATCCTGGCCGGCGCCGGGCGCGCCGACTCGCTCGTCGTGAACCCCCACAAGTGGCTCTTCACGCCGTTCGATCTCAGTGCGTTCTTCTGCCGCCGGATGGACGTCCTCCGCCAGGCGTTCTCCCTCGTGCCGGAGTACCTGAAGACGCCGGACGCCGCCCGCAATCTAATGGATACGGGTGTTCAACTCGGTCGGCGCTTCCGCTCGCTGAAGCTCTGGATGATCCTCCGCTACTTCGGCGCCGAGGGCGTGCGCGACCGGCTCCGCCATCACATCAGGCTCGCGCAGGAGTTCGCGTCGTGGGTCGATGCGCACCCCGACTTCGAGCGCCTGGCGCCTGCGCCCTTCAGCGTCGTCTGTTTCCGCGCGAAGCCGCGCGGCCGCGAGTGGACCGAGGCGGAGCTCACTCAGTTGAACGACGCCATCATGCGGCGCGTGAACGCCTCGGGCGAGGTCTTCATCTCGCACACGGTGCTCGGCGGGCGTTTCACGATCCGTGTGGCGATCGGCAATCTGCAGACGACCCAGCGCCACGTCGCACGAGTGTGGGAGCTCGTCCAGCAGGCGCTTGACGCGCGCTCAGTATGAAGGACACGGATCTCATTCGGGACGGCCAATACAACATCGGCCACATCTGTTCCAGACAGCAGTGCGACCTGGGCCACGGCGGCCGATTGGCGTGCAGATGGGTCGCCCCGGATCTCGCGCGTACCGACTACACGTTCGACGACCTGGAGGAGCACAGCAACCGCTTCGCGAACGCCCTGCACGCGCTGGGCTTCGTCAAGGGCGACGTGCTCTTCATCCACCTCCCCAAGACGCCGGATCTCTTCTTCGCGGTGTTGGGTGCGCTGAAGCTGGGCGTGATCGTCTCCACTCCGTTCTCCCGCCTGGGAGAGCGGGCGTTGGCCGAGCGCATGGCAAAGACCGCCGCCAAGGGCATTCTTACAAGGCGACGGGTCGCCAGGCAGCTCGCGGGAATGCGCGGCGCTCTCCCGTCGCTGACGCACGTGCTGGCGACTGACCTCGACGCGCATCAGGCGGACGGCATCCTGAGCGCACACGTCCTGGTCGGTGAGGCGTCTCCGGCCTTCCTCTCCGAGCGGACCGGTGCGTCAGTGCCGTCATTCATCCATTTCACGCCGGGACCGACGGCGGACTCGCGCGCGGTCGTGCACGTTCACGGGGCCATCCGTCACATCAGCAGCACCGTCCATTCGGTGCTGCAGTTGACGCAGGACGACCTGTTCTGGTGCACCGCGGATCACGGGTGGGTCACCGGCACGTCGTACGGGATCGCCGGTCCGTGGAGCCTCGGCGTGACCCAGTTGCACTTCGGGGGCGGCTACACCGCCGAAGGCTGGCTCGCGCTGCTCGAGGGTGAGCGGGTGTCGGTGTGGTACACCGCACCATCCGTGATCCGGATGCTGATGCGCGAAGACCCCGCGCTCTTCGCCAGATTCGATCTGTCTCGGTTGAAGCACATCTTCGGCGTCGGTGAGTGGCTCGACCCGGACGCGCTCGCCTGGTCTCGCGAGGTTCTGGGCCGGGATGTCTTCGACACCTACTTCCAGACCGAGACCGGCGCCATCGTCATTGCCAATCGCCCCGGGCTGCCGATCCGCCCGGGATCGATGGGTCAGCCCGTGGATGGGGTCGAGGCCTTCGTGCTCGATGACGCGGGCAACGCCGCTCTTCCCGACTCGATCGGCCATCTCGCTCTCGGCCGCGCGTGTCCATCGATGTTCGTCGACTACCTCGGCGACACCGGCGCGTATCGCGGGAAGTGCCGGGGTGACCGCTACTACACCGGTGACGCAGTTCGCCGGGATGGTGACGGGTACTACTGGTTCAGCGGCCGGGAGGACGACATTGTCAATACCGCAGGCCACCTGGTCGGGCCGGCGGAGGTCGAATCGGCGCTGCTCGAGTGTCCGGAGGTCGCCGCCTGTGCCGTGGTCCGTGTGCCTGACGCCGTCTTCCTGGAGAAGGTCGCCGCCTTCATCGTGCTGAAGCCGCCACACGAGCCGTCTGGCGACCTCGACCTCGATCTCAGGCTGAGGGTCAGCCGGCGCCTGTCACCAGTCGAGGCGCCACAGGAGGTCCGGTTCGTGGACGCCATTCCCGTCGACCGGCAGGGCGAAGTCGACCGTGATGCGCTACGGGTACGGTTTCCGGAGTTATGGCCGGCCGGGGCCCTTCCGTGGGAGGCTCACTGACGTTCCAGTCGGCCGGGACGACGAGTCGCGATTGAGAATCGGAAGGAGTCCGTCCGCGAGGGTTCGCGCGACGATGGCCGCTCCGGCCTCGGAGAAGTGAGCGAAGTCCGTGAAGTTCTCCCGCGTCGGCGGTACGGCGTCCACCAGGTCGATCACCGGAACGCCCGCTTCGGCGCCGAGGGACCGCACGGCGGCGTTGGCCCTGCGCTCCATGTCGAGGAAACCCTCTTCTTTCAGAACCGGGTAGAACTTCCGCCAGCCTGTCAGTAACTCCCGATCCTGCTTCGAGAGCGTGTCCCCAAACGCGTCCAAATGAGTGACGAGGACGGGCGTGATGTTCTCCCGGCGCAGGGCGTCCACCATCCGCAGCAGATCCTCGCGGTAACGCTGGATGTTCTCTTCGGGCAACTGGGCGACGGCCGCGGCGGAGTCGCTGTCAGACTGGATCTCACGGGTTCGACGCCAGGTCTGGACCGTCGAGGGCACCGCCGCTTTGAGGAGCGTCCGGATCCGATCGGCGATCCGCAGTTCAAATCGCGGCTGCCTGATCGGCCCGGCGGGCGCAGGCGTCGCCTCGAAACGCGCCAACTCGATGTAGTTTGCCGGCACACTGTAGATGAGGGCCGCGACCGGCTTGGCCGTCGCCGCTATTTCCGGAACGCGAGAGGTGGCCGTCCGCACGGTCTGGCCGGCATAGGCGGCATTGAGCACCTGGTAGGAGTCACTCCCGGCGCGTGCGTTCAGCTCGCGTTCCAGTTGCCGCGGGTACTCGAATCCCTCACGTTCCTGCTGGCCAAACGTCTCGGACGCTCCGAAGCACACGATCGTCGGCCTGCCGGCAACGAGGTCGGGCCCCCGATACCCGAGCGCGTTCAGTCCCCACTTGCGGAAGCGCGCATGCGGTATGCCTCGCTTGCCGATGGCGTCGCGCACGTAGAGTGTCTCGGCGTCGTAGACGCCCCACATCGGGGCCCCGTATGTCAGGTAGTCGTCGATCCGCGCGCACAATTCCAGCGATCCAGCGAAGATCAGGAGCGCCAGCCCGGCCCGGGCGATCCGTGTTCGTGTCGACATCAGAACTGGGTGTAGATGAAACCCTGCGCCTCCGCGGCGCGGAACACGGCCAGGTAGAAGATCGCGCCGTAGCAGGCGAACCGGGCCGGCATCGGCAGCCACGAGAGCAGGCCCGGCGACGGCCGGGCCCTGCGGGACATGAACAACTGCGTCGCGAAGTAGCCCGCCACGAAGGCAAGGACGAGCAGGACGAACCCCGCAGGCAGGTGCTGGCCTCCCGAGGGGAGGAGGGCGGCCTTGACGATCATCGCGGCGTGCGACACGCCGTCCGCGCGGAACAGCGCCCAACTCAGCGTGATCGCAAGGAAGGTCAGCAGCCACGATGCGCCGCTGCGCAGCCATCGGGGGCCGATTGGCGACGCGCCCCGGCGGTGCTGCTGCCAGAGCCTGTGAGCCACCATCAAAGAGCCCTGGTAGACGCCCCACGTCAGGAAGAGCCAGGACCCGTTGTGCCAGAGCCCGAACACCGCCATGGAGATCACGAGCGAGGCGTGGCGCCACCAGACTTCACGGCGTGACATCGCGAGTGGCAGGAACACGTAGTCGCGGATCCAGAACGACAGTGACATGTGCCAGCGCTGCCAGAACACCGAGACGTTCGGCGAGAGGTAGGGCCGATCGAAGTTCTCGGGCAACTGGAATCCGAACATCCGGGCGACGCCAATCACCAGTCTCGAGTAGCCCGCGAAATCCAGAAAGATCTGGAAGCCGTATCCCAGCAGCATGACCCACGCGTCCGCCGTGCCGAGGGAACCCCGCAACGCGAAGGCGTCATCGACGCCGAATCCGCCATACCCCGCCGCCAGGATGCGCGCCAGGACGATCATGCCCACGCCGACCCACGCGCCCTGGGCTCCCTCCTTGACGGTCTGCCAGGATCCGGCGAATGGCGCCCGGAACTGGGGCACGAGGTCGCCGATCCTGCAGATTGGGCCGGACATCACGGTCGGCGCAAAACTCATGAACAGGCAGAACTCGCCGAGCGAGGGCCTGGTTTCATCGCCCCGATACTGATCGAACAGGTAGCTCAAAGCCTGGAAGGTCCAGAATGACACGCCCAGCGGCAACGCGAATCTCCCCACGTGCTGCCAGAACGGGCTTCCAGGAAAGGAGGGGCCCAGCGCGGGCAGGTACTTGAAGACCGCGAGCAGCAGGACGTTGACCAGCGCGCCGGCCCACAGCCACGCGGCGCGCGGGTGGGCGCGGATCACGCGGCCGAACTGGTAGTTGAACAGGCTGCTCAGAATCAGCAGGGGCAGAAACCGGGCGTCGAGGCTGGCGTAGAAGAGCCAGCTCGCCGCCAGGTAGATGCCCAGCCGCAAGGGCCGGCTGGCAGCCACGCGTGCCACGCCCCACACCACGAAGACGGCGGCGATGTAGACGAGTGAAGCCTGGCTCACGTGAGGCTAGCGTGGCATCCCGACACGCCCGGCGGTGGCGAACATCTTGCTGACGCTGTCCAGATCGCGCGGGGCCACCTTGCTGGGAGGGATCCGCAACGAGGTGATCTTCTCGAGTTCCTGGACAACCTGGATCAGGGAAAACGAGTCCACCATGCCGGACGACACCAGGGGAGTGTCCGGTTCGATCTCCGCATCCGGATCCCGGAGAATCTCCTTCTTCAGGTACTCGATCATCCTGGCGTAGTCGGGTGAACCGTCCATGCCCGGCAATTGTAGCGGATCGGTGGAAGACTTCCTTACCCGAAGAGCACCACCTCGATGCGGCGGGCGCGGGAGGCTCCGACAGGTGTAATGTCGAGGGCGCAGGCCATGACGAGCACGCCCGCCGACGCGGCCGACCGCAACGCGACCCCGAACGCCGGGTCGATGTCGTCTTCGGGTGACACCGACTCGACGTCGCCCCGTTGCGCCACGAAGACAATGGCGCAGCGCTGACCCGCTTGCGCGAGAGCACCCAGTTCCTCGCAGTGCCTGGTTGCGCGGGCGCTGACGGCATCGGGGAACCTCCCGGCGCCGCCGTCTGCGAGCGTCACCGATTTCACTTCCACGAACATCGACCCGGTGTGGAAGTCGAACCGCGACCGGCCGCAGGCGACCTCCGCGCGAAGCGGGCCCGGATCGATCTCGGGAAAGAGGCCGTGCGCGACAAGCGACGGGAACACGCGGTTCGCATAGATCGTGTTGGTGCCGATCCACATGTCCGCCCGTCTGGCCGCCAGCATCGTGTAGACGAGCGACCGCGGAGGCGGGAACGGCCCGTCGAGCAGGATCTCGCAGCGCGGCGCAACCACGCCGGTGAGGCGGCCCGGGTTGGGCACGTGGGCCGCCACGATCTCGCCGCTGCGCCGCCTGCAGATCGCCGCGAACCGGTGCGGCCGCTCGATGAACGTCCCCCGCAGCGGCGTCGTGCGCGCCGTCGCCAGCCGCGGCGCGTCAAGTTCCATCCACTGGAAAACGGGGTCAGGCACCATGATTCATCGCGGTCGCGGCGCGGCGGCCTGCCGTGCGCGGGCGAGGAGTGCCTTCGGATCCAGCACCTCGCCGGCCCGGATGACATGCACGATGCTGGCGAGGTCTTCAATCCGCGTCAGGGGATCGCCCTTCACGACGATGAAGTTGGCCTCGGTCCCCGATGCAAGCCGGATCATTCCAGGCTGCGCACCAACGAGGTCGGCCGCCGTTGCCGTCGCCGCGCGAAGGGCATCGGCCGGCGTCAGGCCGGCGCGCACGAGGGCAGCCAGTTCGCGATGGAGGCCGACTCCCGGCACGGGGTAGCCGCGCAACTCGAAGCCCGTGCCGGCCGCCACCCGGCCTCCTGCCGTGATCAAGCGCGCCAGGAACGCCGCCTGGCTGGTCCATGCGCGCTTCGCCTTCGCGACGTCGGTTGCGGGCGTCCTCTTCAAGGCCGCCGCCAGCTCAGTTCGCCGTCCCTCGGGCAGCAGCGCAAGCGCCGGGTCCTTCGCAGCCTCCTCGGGAGACGCGCGGGCCATCGAGGCCGCCATCATCGGAACGAGCGTGACGTGGCGACGCACCAGCGCCGCCTGCAGCGTGGCGAGTTCCTTCGCTGACGCCGCCGGCCACTCACCGTCTGCCGAGCCGTTTGCGGGCTTCAGCGGGTATGCGAGCGTCTCAATCGACGAGACGCCGCTGGCAGCCAGGTCGGCCATCGAACTCGCCCCGGGCTGGCCGCTGATGCGGACACCGGACCGACGCGCCGCCAGAACCATCGCCGTGTACATCTCCGGTCCGAGCGCGTCGTGGCCGGCAATCCAGTTCACCTTCGCGTCGATCTGTCGCGACACCTCGCGCTCGGCCGCCGCCGCGTCCGGCGCATCGACGAGCCAGCGATCAGGGCTGGCGCCCTGGTTGATGCCGCCGCCGCTGGTCCAGAGGCGCGGCGCGAGGATGACGCCCGAGGCGGCACGCGCGCGCTGTGCCACACCCCAGGCCGTGCGGACGTCGAGGACCCGGTAGCCCGTGACGCCGTGGGCCAGCCCCATCAGGTAGAAGTAGTCGGCGTCGAGATCCGCCGTCGGCGCCGCCCATGCGTGCGCGTCGATGAGGCCGGGGACGATGACGGCGCCGGTGGCGGAGAGGCGCGTCGTGGACGCGGGAAGCGAGGCGGGCGGCTCCGGCGTGACGCTCGCGATCCGGCCGTCCTGGACGAGGATAGCTGCCGGGGCCAGGTAGCGCCCCTTGGCCACGTCCAGGATCCGCGCCCCCGTGATCAGCACGGCCGGCTTTGGGATGGGCTGTTGGCCTATTGCCGTCGCCGAAACCGCGATCGCCGCGGCCGCGATGCCCCGCCGTGCGGCGTGGAGGTTGCTCATTCTGTCGCCAGTCTAATCCCGCTTGCCACAATCCCGAATCCCCAGCCCCGGATCCCGAGTCCCGAGTCCCGAGTCCCGATCTATGATGCAACGTCCTGTCAGGATCCCGACATGCGCGAAATCGTCGTCACCCGTCACGGCGCCCCGGACGTCTTGGAGGAGCGGGACCGTCCCACGCCCGACCCCGGCCCCGGAGAAGTCCGCATCCGCGTGAAGTCCGCCGGCGTGAACTTCGCCGACGTGCTCGCGCGGATGGGCCTGTATCCCGACGCGCCCCCGCCGCCGTTCGTCGCGGGCTACGAGGTGTCGGGATACGTCGATGCCGTCGGGCCAGGCCCGGCGCGTCACGAGACGGGGCGGCACGTCCTGGCGCTGACCCGCTTCGGCGGCTACGCCGACTGCGCGATTGTTCCGGCCGACTTCGTGTGGAACGCGCCGCCCAATCTCAGCCACAACGAAGCCGCGGCCGTCCCGGTCACGTTCCTGACGGGCCTGGTGGCCCTCTACCGGATGGCGAACCTGAAGGCCAACGAGACGGTCCTCGTCCACGGCGCCGGCGGCGGCGTTGGCGTCGCCGCCCTTCAACTCGCACGGCTGCGGCGCTCCACCGTGATCGGCACGGCATCCTCGTCCAAGCACAACGCGCTGCGCAGCCTCGGGATCGACCACGTGATCGATCCGAGCCGCACGGACCTCGAGGCCGAGGTCGCACGCATCACGAACGGCCGCGGCGTCGACGTCGTACTCGATCCGCGCGGAGGCGCGCATCTTGAACAGAGCTATCGAATGCTCGCGCCGCTCGGCCGCCTCGTCATCTACGGCTCGCAGGATCTCGTCGACGGCCCGGAGCGCAACGACGAGCGCGTGCAACGCGTCCTGCAGCAGCGGCCACGCTTCGATCCGCTCGACCTCATGAGCTCCAACAAGGGCGTGTTCGGCCTGAACCTGGCCCACCTGTGGAAGGAACGGCGGTACGCCGCCGCGGCCATGGAGGCGCTGCTCACCGACTTCTCGAGCAAGCGCCTGCGTGCGGTCATCTCGAAGACGTTTTCCCTGGCACGCGCGGCCGACGCCCACGCGTTCCTCCAGGACCGGGCGAACGTGGGGAAGGTGGTTCTGACCGCGTAGGGAGACGAGAGAAGACCCGACCGTGCTCAGTCTGCCGCGCTGTACCGGACAATGCACCAGAGCGCTTTCATGCCGTCGCGCCAGCCGATCTTCTTCCCTTGCGCGTAGGTCCTGCCGGAGTAGCTGATCGACATCTCATAGACCCGGTGCTGCTTCCGGGCAATCTTGGCCGTCACTTCCGGCTCGAAACCGAACCGATCCTGCTTGAGCGTCGGCAGGATGTCGAGCAAGGCGTCCCGCCGGAACACCTTGTAGCAGGTTTCCATGTCGGTCAGGTTGAGGTTCGTGAAGCAGTTGGAGAGGGTCGTCAGGAGTTTGTTGCCGAGAAAGTGCCAGAAGTAGAGGACGCGGTGCGGGTGATCGCCGAGAAACCGGCTGCCGTATACCACGTCGGCCTGTCCTTCAACGATCGGCTGCAGGAGCCGCGGGTACTCTCCCGGATCGTACTCGAGGTCGGCGTCCTGCACGATGATCACGGTCCCGGTCGCTCGAGCGAACCCTGTCCGAAGCGCAGCGCCCTTTCCGCGATTCCATTCATGCCGGTCGATCACGATTGTGTTGAGACCGTCCTGCAGATCTCCACGGATTGCCTGCATGACCTTGAACGTGTCGTCACGGCTGCAATCGTCGACGAGGATGATCTCCTTGCGGATGGGCACGGCGGCAACCCGCAGAACCAGATCCCGCAGTGTCTGCGCCTCGTTGAAGACAGGGATCACGACCGACAGGAGGAACTCCGAGGGGATGACGTAGATTCCGAGCTGTCTGCAGGCTGCGGGGCCCAGCACCCTGAGGATCGAGTCATGCCACTCACCCGAGTACGCTCTGGCTGGCGGCGTGGGCGGAATCATCGCCTGGTCGAGGCTCATGACCGTCAGTCCTTCCCGGTCACCTTGTTGATGCACCAGCCCCTCGCCTCGAGGCCAGGCACCAGGGTCCGCGCATGTCTATCGGCTCGGAAACGAGGAGGCTACAGAGCCGCGTTCAGGGCAATGTGCGGGGGTCAGGGAGGCCGGGGAGAGACGCGGGATCGGACTCGAACTATGATCGGCTCGTATCCGTCAGGCCGCGGCCCGGGATCCGGCCCGGAGTCTGACCCCACACCCTTGCCGCTGCGAGGAACACGATGAAGAGCATAGCTCGTGCCGGTCTCGTCTCCATGTTGATGACGCTTGCCGTCGCCTGGCCTGTCGCCGCCCAGACAGGGCCCACAGTCGATCAACTGATCTCGCTCAAACGGGTCGGGGCGCCGGCAATCTCGCCGGACGGGAAGCTCGTGGCCTACACGGTCCGCGAGGCCAACTGGGACGAGGACTCCTACGAGACGGAAATCTGGATCGCGGACGTCGCCACGGCGACGACGCGCCAGTTGACGAACGGCAAGAAGTCGAGCGGGTCGCCGAAATGGTCGCCCGACGGATCGCGGCTGGCGTTCACGTCGGACCGCTCCGACAAGCAGCAGATCTGGCTCATCCGCCCGTCCTTCGGCGAAGCGGAGCAGTTGACGCACGAGACCGAGGGCGTCGGCACGTTCGCATGGTCGCCGGACGGCAGCCAGATCGCGTTCACGCTGACCGACCCGAAGGCGGAGTCGTGGAAGGACCGCGACAAGAAGTACGGCGAGATCGAGGTCGTCGGCGCCGATCAGCGCCTCAGTCACCTCTGGGTCATCGACGTCGGCTCGAAGAAGACGAAGCGCCTGACAAAGGGCGACTTCACGGTCGGCAGCTTCGACTGGTCGCCCGACGGCAGGCAGATTGCCTTCGACCACACGGTCAACGGCGACCCGTCGAACGGCGGCACGGCCGACATCTCGATCGTCACGGTCGCCGACGCTGTCGTCGCGCCGCTCGTCAAGCAGGACGGTCCGGACAACCGTCCGCTCTGGTCGCCCGACGGGAAGGAGATCGCGTTTTCCTCGGCGATGGCGCAGCCGTTCTTCTATTACACGAACAGCCACATCGCGGCGGTGCCGTCGGGCGGCGGTGCGATCCGCGACCTGATGAAGGCGTTCGACGAGAATCCGGGCCCGATCGCGTGGATGAAGGGCGGCATCATCTTCGGCGCGTCGGAGCGGACATCGGCTCACCTCTACAGGCTCGATCCGGCGACGTCGGCGGTCACGAAGGTCACGCCGGATACGGTCGGGATTGTCTCCGGCGCCAGCTTCACGGCCGACGGCGGCACCATCGCATTCGTCCGCACGGGCCCGAAGGAGTTCCCGGAGATCTGGACCGTCTCCGTCATGACCGGCAGTTTGAAGAAGCTCACCGACATGGGCGCCCAGACGGCGTCATGGCCGCAGCCGACGCACGAGGTGATCACCTGGAAGAGCATGGACGGCACCCCCATCGAGGGCATCCTGCACAAGCCGGCGAGCTTCAAGGCCGGCACACGCTATCCCCTTCTCATCGTCATTCACGGCGGGCCCACGGGCGTCTCGCGCCCGACGCCGTTCGCCTCGACAACGACGTATCCCATCGACATCTGGCTGAACAAGGGCGCGATCGTGCTCGAGCCGAACTACCGCGGCAGCGCGGGCTACGGCGAGAAGTTCCGGTCGCTCAACGTGCGCAACCTCGGCATCGGCGACGCCTGGGACGTCGTGTCGGGCATCGACTACCTGGTTGCGCAGGGCCTGGCGGACAACGACAAGGTCGGTGTGATGGGCTGGAGCCAGGGCGGCTACATCTCAGCGTTCCTCACGACGCACGACAGCGCGCGGTTCAAGGCGGTCTCCGTGGGCGCGGGCATCTCGGACTGGATGACGTACTACGTGAACACCGACATCCACCCGTTCACACGCCAGTACCTGAAGGCCACGCCGTGGGAGGATCCGCGGATTTACGCGGACACGTCGCCCATCACCTACATCAAGAAGGCCTCCGCGCCGACGCTCATCCAGCACGGCGAACTCGACAAGCGCGTGCCCATCCCGAACGTGTACGAACTGCTGCAGGGGCTGCAGGACAACAGCGTCCCCTCCAAGCTCATCGTCTACAAGGGGTTCGGGCACGGGTTGACGAAGCCCAAGGCGCATCGCGCGGCGATGGAGCACAACCTGGAGTGGTTCGGGAAATACATCTGGGGCGAGACGCCTCCGGCACCCGCGCCGAAGGCCGCCCGGGTCGAGCCGTTCGCCGGCGTGCTCAACTACGCGCGTATAGACGACGGCATCGCGTGCGGCGGGGCGACGAAGCCGGAGGCGGCCGCCGAGCTGAAGCGGTTCGGGTACGCGGCGGTGCTGAACCTGCGCGCGGCCGACGAACCCGGCGCGGACATCGAAGCCGAGAAGGCGGCGGTCGAGGCGGCCGGGATGAAGTTCATCCACATCCCGTTCGTGAGGACCGACCCGAAGGTGGACTTGGTCGTGGACGCGTTCCTGGCGGCCGTGAAGGATCCCGCGAACCGGCCGCTGTTCTACCACTGCGCCAGCGGCGCCCGGGCCGCGGCGATCTGGGCGGTCAAGCGCGTGATGGTGGACGGCTGGACCAGGGACAAGGCCATGTCCGAGGCCGAGACCATCGGCGCCCTGAACGACGTCATGCGGAAGTGGGCGGCGGACTACTTCACCGCGCACGGGAAGTAGTCAGAACGCCAGTCCCTGCACGAGCGCTTCCAGCTCCGCCTGAAGTTTCGCGCGTTTCGACTCGCGGTCCGCGCTCTCGCGCCGGATCGCGTCGAGGCGGGTTTCCTGCTCGTCGAGCTGGCGCGTGTAACGCGCGACCAGGGACTTCTCCTCGGCGCTGCCCTTCAGCGCCTTGAGGTTCTCCCGCAGCCGTTCCTGGTCCTGGAAGATCCGTTCCGTCTCGCGCTGGAGGTCCGTGATCTCGCGGCTGACGGCCGCGATCTCGCCCTTCTTCGCCACGACGGCGCGAAGCGCCTGCTCGGCCTCGGGCGTCAGTGCCCGCTGCCGCACGACCATCGCCAGTTGATCGTCGGTGAGATTCGTCACCTGGTACGACGAGTCGAGCGTGCGCGTCTCCTCGACGGTCAGCGATGCCGTGGCCTTCGGCGGCGCCTGGAGGCGGAAGCGGAAAACACTGGGCGCGGTCTCGTCTGGTTTCACGGCGCTCGTCAGCGTCCACCCGGCGCGATTGGGGTGTTCGACGACCAGCGTCCTCGGCTTGCTGTCTTCGTTGCGGACGCTATAGGTGCGCTTCTCGCGCAGCTCCCGCTTCAGCGTCATCACGCCGCGCGCGATGCGGAGGCTCGAGACGCGCTCGGGGCCCGACGGGTCCTGCTTCACGTCGACGAGCAGCGCCAGGTCGGCGGCGTACGAGAGCAGCCGCTTCTCGCCGGGCTTCACCGCGTCGAGCAGGCCCTCGCCCGTGAACGTGCCCGCCTCGAGGACGGCGACGGCTCCTCCGTCCAGCGTGTTCGGCGTGGCGTTCGTAAGCCACACGGCGCTGCGCGGGCGCTGGCCGGCCGCCGCGTTCCATACCGATACACGCTCGGCCTGGACCGGCGCGTTGATGATGGGTACGAGCGCGGACTGGTTCTTCCGGATCGTGACCGGTTCTGTCAGCCGGTACTCGAACAGGTCGCCGAGTTCGCGCCCCTGCGCGGCGGCTTCCACGCGCGACATCGCCTCCGCGGCGAGTTCGGAGGGAGGAGGCGGAGGCGCAGGCGCACCCGGCATCCCGCCCACGACGCCGCCCACCACGCCGCCTGCGACACCGCCGGCCAGCGCCATCCGCTGCCTGGGCGCCCGGACGGCGTCCTCCGACGGGGCCGCGTCGGCCTCGCTCTTCTCCATCAGGAGCGTCGCCTCGTGCGTCTGCGGCGTGAGCTGCACGCCCGAGGGCAGCGCGACGGTGGGCCGCCGCACGTAGAAGGGCTGCGACAGCTGCTGGATGAACGACTGCGGCGAACCGGCCACCAGCGACAACTCGACGTTGGTCCAGTCCTCGCCAATCGTGTTGTCCACGATGGCCCAGCCCTGGAGGATTGGCGCGTCTCCGCTCTTCGCCGGCAGGACGAGCCGGTAGGTGCTCTTCCACACGGGCACTTCGCTGATGTAGCTCACGTAGAGCTGGCGCTCCCCGGTTCCGGCGGAGGCGATCGTCATGCGCCGCAGGTCGCGCTGCCGCGTCGACGCGACGATGTCGAGGTAGCGGCGGACGTCGCCGCGCACGTCCCCTTCGAGCGGCCGGACGGACAGCTTCGGCGTCACATCGAACGTGCGGAGCTCGCCGCCATCCGTGACGAGTGCGAGCTCGCGGACGGCAACCTGGCGGTCGCCTTCGCCCTGCATCCGCTGCTCCACCGCCAGCACGCGCCCGATGATTGGGCCCGCGCCGGATTGCACCTCGACGCGCGCGCCGCGCAGCGCGCCGAGAAAGGCCAGCGCCGACGTCTCTTCGTCCAGCGGGAGCGACAGGGTGCCGAGCTTCCGGTTGGCGGGATCGTCCGAGTTGAAGCTGATGCCGGTCACCTTCCCGTTCCCGAGATCCACCGTCGTCAGCGACTTCAGCACATCGTTCAGCTGGCCGCTCGTGAAGTCGATCGACACCTGTTGTGTGCCGCGGACGCGCCCGAGGTGCTCGAAGAACCCGACGCCGTTCTTGTAGAGCACGACGCGCTTGATGGGCAGCCGGTCGCCCGCGGCCGGCTCCACTGGCGCCGCACTCACGCGCGCGGCAGCCGGACTCGCGGGCGGCGCGGCCTGCTGCGCCACGCCCGTGGCCACGAAGCAGAACACCACCGCACTGGCCACGATCAGCACTCTACGCATAGGTCCTCCTCACTCGGGACTCGGATTCATGACAGTTAGACACCGCGCCAGCTGGACAGTCTCTTGCTTCTAGAACTCCACCCTCACTCCCGCAATCAGCGTCCGTCCCCACTGATACACCGTCTTGGGCCCCTTGAGCGCCCGGCTCCAGTTGTAGATCAGCACGTTGTCGTGGTTCGTGAGGTTGTCCACCTCCAGATACGCCATGGTCGAGGCGAACCGCGTGCGAAACGAGCGATCCATGCGCACGTCGATGCGCGTGTACGCCGGATAGTCTGCCGCGTTGATCTGCGTGAGGTCGTACACCGCTCTACCGCGCTTGATCGACTGCGCGACACTGAACGGCGTGTACGGGTGCCCGCTCGCGTAGCGCCAGCGCATGCCCGCGCTCCAGCGCGTGTTCGGCCGGTAGAGCAGCTCGACCCGCGCCTGGTGCCGCAGTTCGTGCTCGGCCGACCGCCAGACGCGGTCCAGGCCCAGCTGCGAAACGTGCCAGTAGGAGTAGTTCGCAGCCATCTGAAACGTCGAGCCGGGCGTGAACTGCGCCACGGTATCGACGCCGGACGCGTGCACCTGCCCGGAACTGACGAGCGGGCCGACGTAGGGCGACTCGAACTCGGCGGACGAACTCACCAGCACCCGGCTCGGGATCGCGGGATCCACGGGGTAGTTGTGGTACCGCTTGTCGAAGCCCTCGACGGCCAGCCGCAGCCAGGGCCGCGGCTCCACGTCGAGTCCGCCGCCGAACTGGCGCGACGCGATGGGCGCGAGGCCGCGGTTGACCGGCGCGCTCGCCATCCAGATGTACGGCACGCCCTGGCGGTAGAGGCCCCAGTACCCGACGACCCGCAGGAAGCGCGCGGGCAGGAACTCGGCTTTCAGGCGCGGACTCCCGGCCGTGACGGACGCCGCGCCCCAGCGGTCGACCCTGATGCCGGCGAGCAGCCGTCCCCTGCCCGGAACCGCCCGCTCCACCTCGGCGTACCCGGCCACGTCCGTGAACGACCGGCGGTCGTGCGCCGTGATGTCGCGGTTGACGGTCTCGTAGGGCGTCCACAAGTCGTTCACGTACAGGTCGTAGTCGTAGTGGTACGCCTTCACCGCCGCGCCCACCATCACGTCGCCAACGGGCGTGTCCTTGCGGCGGACGTCCGCGCGCGCGCGGAATTCGACGTCGCGGCCGCGGTCGATGCCGTCCACGATCGCGTTGTCGACGGCCTTCGCGTCCACCTCGCTCGTGCCGATGCTCGCGACGAGGATCGAAGAGGTTCGCGCCGACCACGCCGAGTCGACGCGCACGCCCGCGAGGCCGACGGTCTCGTCGCCCCGGACTTCGTCGTTGCCGGCCTTCTCGTCGTGGGCCGAAGCGTGGTCCTTCGTGCCGATGCCCAGGACGATCAGCCCGTGGCGCGAGCCGATGCGGCGGTCCACCTTCACCAGCATGTCGGCGTAGCTGGGGATGACCTCGCCCGTCTGGTCGTGGAAGATGGCGTCGAGGAAGCTGCGGCGGGCGGAGACGAGCCACGACCCGCGTGAGCCCAGCGCGCCTTCCGCCACGCCCATGATGCCGCCGATTCCCGCGCCGAGCGTGGCGTGCACGCGATCCTGGCGTCCCGGGCGCAGGCGGATGTCCGCCACGGACGACATGCGATCGCCGAAGGCCACCGAGAACCCGCTCATCTCGAGCGATCCGCGCTGGATGAGCGACGGCGGCAGGATCGACAGGGCGCCGCCGCTTCCGCCCTGGGTGCCGAAGTGGCTGGGGTTCGGCACGTCGAAGCCGTCGATGCGCGTCTGGTTCTCCAGGGCGCCGCCGCCGCGCACGAGCAGGTCGTTCCGGTTGTCCTGGGAGGCCGCGACGCCCGGCTGCGCCTGGAACGCGCGCGACATGTCCTCGAGCGCGCCCGGCGTGAGACCGATGGCCTCGCCCGTGAGGGCCGGCGCGATGGGGCTGGCGATCGGCGTCGCGTCCAGCGCGCGCGGCATCTCGGCGCGCGCCTGCGCGTGCATCTGCAGGCGGTACGGGATGTCGGCGATGACGGCGCACCCCGGGCCGTTCAGCGTCACCGCCGACGGCGTCGATTCGGCAAAGCCCGCGACCGATGCCGCAACCGCATAGACGCCAGGCGGAAGGCCCGTAAACTCGAACCGGCCGTCGCCATCGGCGGTCGTCTCGCACCCGTCGGCGCACGGCGCCGTTGCCGGACCCTGTCCGCCGGCCGCGCGGGCGGCGGCTCGCAGCACGACGGACGCGCCCGACACCCCGGCCCGGCTCCGCTCATCAACGACGGTGCCGCTGATACGGCAGGCAGACAGGGGCGGAGACGCCGACGCCGGCGCCTGCGCCAGCGGCGCAGGCCCGCCCCACACCGCCATCCACACTGTCAGTTCCAGCAGCATTTCGGTCACGCTCGTGCGGCGCCGCTCACGGCGGAGACGACGCGGCTAATAGTATCCCGGCTTCGGCGGAGCCGGAGGTGGCCCGCGCACAGAAGCGATGGCACTCGTCGGACGCAGGAGCCGGGATTAGTGGATGGGCTGACGGGCTTTCGCGAGCGGGTCGCGCGTGAACTCGTTGAGCGAGATCGGGACGGCAACCTTCAGCATCAGGGTGAAGACCAGGAAGCCCAGGGCGAACACGCCGGAGGCGACGCGCAACTCGGTCATCGACGGCACGTACTCGTAGATCTCGCCCAGCACGTCCGGGGTCAGGCCCGGGATGATCAGGCCCATGCCCTTGTCGATGTAGCACCCGGCATAGGTCGCCAGGCAGCCCACGTTGAGCGCGATCACGTTCCGGCGCGCCGCGGGAACGATGAACAGCAGGAACGCCAGCACGTTCAGCGTGACGGCCGTCCACGCGTAGGGCACCAGCGTCCGGTGTGCGCCGAGCCCCTGGAACCAGTAGCGCGTGTAGAGCAGGTGCTCGGTGTTGGAGTAGTACTCCTTGAACGCCTCGGCGCCGTGCAGGAAGAGGTTCAGGAACATCGCGTACGCCATCAACTCGGCGATCTTCCAGATGGCCTGGTCCTGGATCTCGAACCGCGTGAAGCGCCGGAGAAGCTGCACGACGACGAGCAGAATGGCCGGCCCCGAGCAGAATGCCGAGGCGAGAAACTGCGGCGCGAGAATCGACGAGTTCCAGTACGGGCGCGCCGCGAGCCCGTTGTACAGGAACGCGGTCACGGTGTGGATGCCCACGGCCATCGGAATCGACAGCAGCACCAGCGGCACGACGAGGCGCTTCTCGTACGGGCGCCCGACGAACGTCCGGTACAGGATGTGCGTCACGACGATGAAATTGACCAGGAAGTAGAGGTTCAGCACCAGCACGTCCCATGCCAGGAGCGACTGGGGGAAGTTGAGGTGTCCCGCGCCGGGCACCAGGTGCCAGACGCGATCGGGCCGGCCGATATCCACCGTCACGAACAGCAGACACATCAGGATGGCGCTCACCGCCAGAAGCTCGCCGTAGATGACAATCTCGCGGATCGGTTTCCAGTCGTAGACGTAAGCCGGCACGACCAGCACGACCGCCGCGGCCGCCACGCCCACGAGGAACGTGAAGTTGCCGATGTAGAAGCCCCAGCTCACCTGGTCGCGCATCGCCGTCACGATCAACCCGCCGCTCAACTGCTCGGTGTAGGCCTTCGCGCCGGACGCGATGAGCAGGAGAAGAAACGCGACCCAGGCCCAGTACTGGCGGTTGCCCTGGAGGATCAGCGTGAGGCTTCCGCGCACGAACTGCAGGAAGAGGCGGACACTTCTCACGAGGGCCTCACGTCGCGTAGAAGTAGAAGAACCTCGGCACCGTATTGAGGTCTTCTTTCAACACGAGCACCCGCTTGTGCTCGATGATGTAGCGGATCTCGCTGTCGGGGTCGAGCAGGTTCCCGAACTTCCGCGCGCCGACCGGGCACACCTCGACGCAGGCGGGATACCGGCCGGCCCGCGTCCGCTGGATGCAGAACGTGCACTTTTCGACCACGCCCTTGGGCCGAGGGCGGTTGCCGAGGTAGTGGGTGTTGGGATTGACCTGGTCCTTCGACAGCGTCGGTTCGCCCCAGTTGAAGTGCCGCGCGCCGTAGGGACACGCCGCCATGCAGTAGCGGCATCCGATGCACCAGTCGTAGTCGATCACGACAATGCCATCGGGCTCCGTCCAGGTCGCGCCGACCGGGCACACCTTGGTGCACGGCGGATTGCGGCACTGCTGACATGCGGTCGGCACATAGAAATGGCCCTCCTCGGGCACTTCCGCCGGCTGGTAGTACGGGTCGGCGTCGGTGAAGTCGACGCCCTTCGACTTCTCCATCGAGAAGACTTTGATCCAGTGCACCTGCGGATCGCGCGACTGGTTGTTCTCGTCGACGCACGCGTACACGCACCGGCGACACCCGATACACCGCGACAAGTCGAGCGCGTAGGCGAACTCGACGCCCGCCATCGCTCCGGTGCCCGCCACCGTGACGGGCTTGCCGTACTTCGCCGAGTACTGCCGCTCCATTGCGGCCAGCAGTTCCTTCAGCCGAGCCGGCGACATCTCCTTCAGCCGCCGCGGGCCGCACGCCGTGAGGAGCCAACCCGCCGCGGCAGCCGCCGCACACGAGGCGAACTGCCGCCGGCTGACCTTCGGTGTGCGTGGCGCGGAGTCCATCCAGATCTCCTCAGCGGCCCTGCTTCCCGGGGGGCGCCGGCCTCTTCGGCGCGGGCTTCGGCTCGATCGCCCGGAAACGCGGCTGATGCGGGTTGTGACAATTGGCGCACAGCAGGTAGCGTTTGTGGCCGTTCCAGTCGCCCGTGCGCCGGCCGTGCACCCCGGCCCGCCAGTCCCTGAGCTTCTCGCCGTGGCACTGCCCGCAGAGCAGATAGGACTGCTCGAAGGCAACGGGCTCGCCGCTCGCCAGGTGCAACTGGTCGCGATTGGCCGCGTCGTGGCAGTCGAGGCACCACCGGTGCTCCGTGTCGTGCTTCAGCACGATGTCGGTGTGCATCTCCGTCAGTTCCCGGCGCGTGCGATTCACCGGCATGCCGGCGTGGCACGCGGAGCAGGGGAAGATCCCATCGGTAAACGGAGGAGGCGGCACTTCGGGGCGTTCTTTCGCGGCCGGGGCCTGGCCGGCACCCGCGGGGGCTGCCGTCCAGGCCGCCAGGATCAAGGCTGCTACGAGCGCCGACCTCATCGTCTCACCCTTGCGGGTAGCCCAACTCGATGACGCGCTGCATCTCGCGCAGCCACATGGCCTGGAAGATCTGCAGGCGCTGACCGGTCACCGATGCGACGTTGCGCGTGATGATATACCCAACCTCGGGGTTCCTCGCGAAGTGAGCCAGGAGGGCCTCCCGCTCCAGCGCGATCACGTCCGTCTGCAGTTGGGCGGTCGCCTTGAGCGTGAACCGGTGCGGAGGGATCAGGCCGGACCAGCCCACAACCTGGCCCCCATCACGCTCCTCGACCATCACGTCCTGCTTCCGGCCTCGTACCTGCATGGGCAGCGTGAGCGCGACCCGGCCGCGCTCGATCAGGAAGACGTGGCTTGCCTCGCCGCCGAGAGGAAACAACTCGGCGCCGGTCGGATACTGGCGTCTGACGCCGAGCGCCAGCAGTTCCGCGCTCTGGGCCTCGGTCAGGCCTGTCAGAAGGTCCGCTTGAAGCGTGTTCATGAAGATCCCCGACGATCAATGCACGAGGGGAGACGTTGTTCGGCCGTGCAGCGACTCCACCGTCGGGTCGAGGAGGAACGACTCCGCCGCTGCTTGCTCAAGGCGGACGTGGCGCTCGATCTGCGCCAGGAATACCTCGATCGGGACGCGCGGCACGTTCACGACCGGCGGAGGCGTGCTGAATGCCGGCGCGGTGTCACGGGCGAAGAACCGCTCGGGCATGCTGGCCAGGACTTTGTCGACCTCGGTGTCGAGCGTCGCGGCCTGCTGCTCCCGCACCCCGCTCGTCGCGGCCCCGAAGGCCATCGCGCTCACGGCCACGCCGAAGAACGCCAAACAGACTGCCATCAAGAACATTTCCATCTGCGGTCTCCCTCTTGCACGCCTGATGGAGCAGGATTGGTGCCAGGGCGAGATCATGCGAAACACGGCTGGAAACGTGCCCCATCTCCTGGTTTTCCAGAGCGTCTGCCAGGCTGTCAGGTCATGCCTGACGAAATGGCAGGACATTTGACTCGCGGGCGTCTGTCTGCGACGATGCTCCGGGTCCTCACTCAAGCCCTGGCATGAAACTGCGTCTGCCAAGCAGCGCCGTCAGCCTCGCTCTCGGCGTCACCGCGGTGGTGGCGGCGACGGCTGCGCTGGCCGCCTATCTCTATTCGTCCCATCACTTCGCGAGCATGATCGAAACGACGCGCGAGGCGGGTGTCTCGCAGGGCGAGCTCATCCGGGCGGCGCTCGAGCACCAGATGATGGAACGGGACCGCAGCCTGATCGGCCGGATGATTGACGAGTTCGGCCGTCAGCCGCGCGTCAAGAACGTGCTCTTGCTCGATCGGCTTGGCGGCGTGCGTTACTCGAGCGGTGCTCCACCGCCGGCGCGCGAGCTTCAGATTGGATCGCCGACCTGCCAGGCATGTCACCAGTACCCGGCCGACCGGCGCGAGTCGAGCCATGTCATCGACGCGAGCGGGGGCACCGTGCTGCGCACCATGGTGCCGTTCCGCAACGACGAACGGTGCCATCGCTGCCACGACCCGAAGCAGCGCGTGAACGGCATCCTGGTCTTCGACCTTGACGTGACCGACGTGCGCGCGTCAATCGCCCGGGACTCCCGGTGGATGGTCGCCGGCAGCGGTCTCATGACATTCATGCTGGTCGGCGCCATCGCGCTCGTGGTGCGCCTCGTCGTGGTGCGCCGGCTGCAGCGGATCGAGTCAACGGCCCGCCAGATGGCCAGCGGCGATCTGGCTCAACGCGTGCCGGCCGAGGGGTCCGACACGATGTCGTGGCTGGCGCGCGAGTTCAACACGATGGCAGACTCGGTCACGGGATTGCTCGGCGAGGTCCGTCAGCAGCGGGAGCGCCTGGAGACCATCATCAACAGCATCGACGACGGGATCGTCGTGCTCGACGGCAAGAGGCGGGTGCTCGCTGCCAACGAGGCGTTCCTGCGCCGCACCGGGAAATTCCGCGAGCAGGTGCTCGGGTGCTGTTGCACGGACCTCGGGCCCGGCATGTGCACGATGAGCGACTGTCCCACGATGAGCTGCATGCAGTCGGGCCAGCGACAGGTGCGGATATGCGAGCTTCGCGGCCCGGACGGCGGCGCGTCATGGGAAGAAGTGCACGCCTCGCCCATCCTGGACGCCTCAGGCGCGCTGGTGCAGGTGGTTGAAGTCTGGCGCGACATCTCCGAGCGGCGCGCCGCCGAGGCCCGGATGGCGGAGTCGCACCGGCTGGCCTCGCTGGGCGTTCTTGCGTCCGGGTTCTCCCACGAGCTGAACACGCCGCTCGGGACGGTGCTGATGTGCGTGGAAGGCATCCTGCGAGACGCGCGCGCCGCCGGCGCGGGCGACGACGCGTGGACCCGCGTCGCTGACAGTGCGGCGATCGCGAGGGACCAGATCCTCCGCTGCCGTGGCATTACGCAGCACTTCCTGCGCATGTCCCGGGGCCAGTCGTCGCCGGGCGACGTGGTCGACCTGCCGCTGACGATCGCGGCCGTCGCGCGGCTGATCGAGCCAACGGCCCGGGAGCATTCCGTGCGGGTCGAGGTGTCGCCCGTCGCGCCCGGTCTGCGGCTCCATGCGGACGAAGCCGATCTCCAGCACGCGCTCATCAATCTCCTCCTGAATGCCATCCAGGCCTGCAGCCCCGGCGGGCGGGTCGGCATCGACATCGAAGCCGGCGAGTCCGTGCACATCCGCGTGAGCGATGACGGGTGCGGCATCTCGCCTGACGATCGGCGGCGCATTTTCGAGCCGTTCTACAGCCTGCGAAAGGGCGGCACCGGTCTCGGGCTCTTCCTGTCGTTGAGTTTCGTGCAGCGCTGGGGCGGTGACATCCAGGTGGCCAGCAGCCCGGGCCAGGGTTCGACCTTCGACGTGGTGCTGCCGGCCCTGCGGGGTGCCCCGGCGTAGACTCGAGGCCGCATGAACACGCCCACCTTCGTGCTGATCGTAGACGACGACCTGGCCTTCCGTACCGTGATGGCCGGCGAACTGACGCGCCTGGGCTTCCAGGTCGAGGCCGCTGGATCAGGCGAGGACGCCATCAAAGCCGTCGCCGGGCGGGAGCCCCAGGTGATGCTGCTGGACCTGCAGCTTCCCGACATGAGCGGAATGGATGTGCTGAAGCGTCTGCGCGACAGCCAGGTCGCGACGGAAGTGATCATGCTGACCGGCCACGGATCGATCGACACGGCGATTCAGTCGATCCAATCCGGGGCGTTTGACTACGTGCTGAAGCCTTGCCCGCTGGACGAGCTGGAGGTGAGGATCCAGCGGGCCCTCGAGCGCCAGGCGCTCCGGCGGCGGGCCACCCTGCTGGAACGCGGGCTCACGCCCCCTGACCTCGGCCGCTCGTTCATCGGGGACAGCCCGCTCGTCCGGGAGGCGCTGCATCTCATCGAGCGCGTGGCGCCGAGCGATTCGACCGTCCTCATCACGGGAGAGACCGGGTCCGGGAAGGAGATGGCGGCCAAACTCATTCACGCGCGCAGCCCCCGCCGTTCGCGGCCGTTCGTCGTGGTCGAGTGCGCGGCGCTGCAGGAGAGCCTGCTGCAGAGCGAGTTGTTCGGCCACGAGCGGGGCGCGTTCACGGGCGCCGATCGCGCCAAGCCCGGACTCTTCGAGGTGGCTCACCTCGGCACGATCTTCCTGGACGAAATCGGGGAGATCAGCCTCGCCACGCAGGTGAAGCTGCTGCGTGTGCTGGACACGTCGACGTTCCGGCATGTTGGCGGTACGAGTGAGGTGCGCGTCGACGTGCGGGTGCTTGCGGCGACGAACCGCGACCTGCCGTCGCTGGTTCGCCAGGGTCTGTTCCGGGACGATCTCTACTACCGCCTGAGTACGATCACGCTGCGACTGCCCCCGCTACGGCAGCGCGGCGCCGACATCGATCGGCTCGCGCAGCACTTTGTGTCGGTACTCAACGACCGGTTCTCCCTCCAGAAGCGCATCGGGCCGGAGGCCCTGGACGCGCTGCGAACGCACCGGTGGCCTGGAAACGTGCGTGAACTGGTACACGTCATCGAGGCCGCGATGCTCGTGTGCGACGGGCCGGAGATCAAGCCAATGCACCTGCCGGCCGACGTCGGCGCGGCGGGATCCGGGCCGGGAGCTGTCACGCCGATGGTGCCAGGCGGGCCGATGTCGACGCTGGAGGCGGTCGAACGGGCTCACATCGAGTCCGTGCTGGCAGCCGTGGATGGCCATCGCGGACACGCGGCCGGGATCCTGGGCATCAGCGAACGGAACCTCTACCGCAAGCTGCGCGGCTACCAACTCCTGCCTTAGCGAGGCGAGGCGCGGCGCGGGGGCCGGCCCCCTCTACGCCAGCGTCTTCTTCGATCGCATCGTCGCCAGCGCCAGCACCGTCAGGCCCCAGGCCAGCATCAGCAGCGCGTCCGGCCAGAACGCCTCGAGGCCGACGCCCTTCAGGAAGATCCCGCGGACGATGACCAGGTAGTAGCGGAGCGGGATGAGGTAGGTGAACGGCTGGATGACGGCCGGCATGTTCTCGATGGGGAAGATGAATCCCGAGAGGTAGATCATCGGCATCATGAAGAAGAACACGGCGGTCATCATGGCCTGCTGCTGGTTCCGGGCCACGGTGGAGACGAACAGGCCGAGGCCGAGCGTGCACAGCAGGTAGACGAGAGAGAGGACGAGCAGCAGCGGGAAGCTGCCGCGGAACGGGATCTCGAACCACAGGATCGCGACGGCCACCACCAGGAACACGTCGATCACGCCGATGAGGCCGTATGGCAGCAGCTTGCCGACGATCATCTCCCAACGCCGCAGCGGCGTGACGTTCAGCTGCTCGAGGGTGCCGAGCTCCTTCTCGCGCACGATGGCCATCGACCCGAGCACCGCCGTGATCACCATCAGCAGCAGCGCCAGCACGCCCGGCACCATGAAGTGCATGCTGAGCAGTTGCGGGTTGTACCACACGCGGATCCGCGCCTCGATCGACCCGACATTCGGCGCGCCGGCGGGCCGGCGCGCGCGGGCAAGTTCCACGGCCTTGTCGGCGAGCAGCGTCGTCGCGTAGGCCAGCCCGAGCCCGGCGGAGTTCGAGTCCGATCCGTCTGCCACGATCTGGAGGGTGACCGGCCAGCCGCCCTCGACGGCATCGCCGTACCGCGGCGGGATCGACAGGGCCATCCAGGCGCGCCGCGTTTCGATGTCGCGCAGCACCTCTGCGTCGTCCGACGTGACGCGGGCGACGCTGAAGTAGGGCGAGGCGTCGAACCGGCCGATGAGCTCGCGGCTCTCCGGGCTGCGGTCGCCGTCCACCACGGTGAGCGGGACGTTCCTCACGTCGGTCGTGGCCGCGTAGCCGAGGATGAAGAGTTGCAGCACCGGCGCGAGGAAGATCAGCGGGAACATGCGCGGATTCCGGCGCAGCTCCTGGAACTCCTTCCGCACGAGAAAGCGCAATCGGCGCATCAGCCACGCTCCCTGGCCAGCCGGATCGAGGCGAGGCCCAGCACGGCCGCCACGTAGACGCCGAGCGAGAGGAACTGCGGCGACAGGGGGCCGAAGCCGATCCCTTTGAGGACGATGCCGCGGAGGATGACGAGGAAGTAGCGCGCGGGCACGAGGTAGGTGAAGTACTGGATCGCCACCGGCATGCTGGCGATGGGGAAGACGAAGCCCGACAGGATGAAGGTCGTCAGGAGCGAGATCAGAAGGCCCGCCAGGAACGCCATGGCCTGGCTCTCAAAGAGCGTGGACACGAGCAGGCCGGTCCCCAGCCCGCCGAACACGAACAGGGCGACGGCGCAGAAGAGGAGCCCCCAGGATCCGCGCTGGGGCACGCCGAAGAGCAGCATCGCCGCCGCGAAGATCAGGAACGCCGATCCGAGCGACACGGCGAAGTACGGGATCGACTTGCCGACGATGTAGGACGGCGTGCTGATGGGCGCCATCCGCACCTGTTCCCACGTGCCGCGCTCCTTCTCACGCACGACGGACAGCGCCGTGGCGACGACGCAGCTGATCATCACGATGAAGGCGATGAGGCCCGGCACGAGGAACAGCGCGCTCTTCAGTTCGGGGTTGTACCAGATGCGCGGCTCGACCGAGATGGGGGCCGCCAGCTCCTGGCCGCCCCCGGCGAGCGCGAGCTGCAACTCGGCCGAAACGCCCCGGACGACGGCCTGCGCATAGCCGAACACGGACGACGCCGTGTTCGCGTTGTCGCCGTTCACCAGGATCTGGACGGACGCCGTGCGCCCGCTGCGGAGGTCGCGGGTCATGCCCTCGGGAATCACGAGCGCCACCCGCGCGTCCCCATGGTCAAGGAGCCGTTGGATCTCCGCCATGGACGAGGGCGTGGCCACGACGTCGAAATATGTCGAGTTGACGAAGGACGACAGCAACTGGCGGCTCTCCGTGGTGTGCTCACGGTCCATCACCGCCAGCCGGACGTGCCTGATGTCCCAGTTGAGGGCGTAGCCGAGCAGCATCAGGAGGAAGACCGGGAGGACCAGCAGGATCGCCAGGGTGAGCCGGTCGCGCAGGATTTGCGCAAGCTCCTTCCGGCCGACGGCCAGGGCCTTTCTCATACCGCCGCCCTTTCCTCACGTTCCACGACGTCCATGAAGACGTCCTCGAGCGAGGGCTGGACGAACTCGAACGACTCGGGCGCCAGCCCGACGCTCTCGAGCCGCCGGCGCAGCGGCTCCGTGTCGAGCACGCCCGGTTTCAGCCACACGTGCAGCGCCGTGCCGAAGGGGCTGGTCTTCTCGACCGTGGGAAGGTCGTCGAGGGCCCGCAGCGCGGCCATCGGCGAGGACGTCCGGACCTCGACGACGGCCCGGCCGTGGAAGATCTGCTTGAGTTCAGCCACCGTGCCGAGGGCGGCCAGCCGGCCGGCGTGCATCAGCGCGAGGCGATGGCAGTGCTCCGCCTCGTCCAGGTAGTGCGTCGTCACGAACACCGTGACGCCGTGGTCCGAAAGGCCGTCGATCAGGCGCCAGAACTGCCGGCGCGACACCGGGTCGACGCCGCCCGTCGGCTCGTCGAGAAACAGGATCTTCGGCTCGTGGAGGATCGCGCAGCCGAGGGCCAGGCGCTGCCGCCAGCCCCCCGCAAGGTCGCGTGTGAGCGAGCGCTCGCGCCCCTCGAGGCCGGCCATCTTGAGCACGAACGCGCGCCGCTCGGCCAGCCTGCGATCGTCGAGGCCGTAGAGCCCGCCGAAGAAGGTGATGTTCTCCTGCACCGTCAGCAGTTCGTAGAGCGAGAACTTCTGCGACATGTAGCCGATGCGCTGCTTCACGCCCTCGGGGTCGCGGGTGACGTCGATGCCGCCCACGACCGCCGAGCCAGATGTCGGCTTGAGCAGCCCGCAGAGCATCCGAATCGTCGTCGACTTGCCCGCGCCGTTGCTGCCGAGGAAGCCGAAGATCTCGCCCTGCGCCACGTCGAAGGACACGCGGTCGACGGCGAGGAAGTGGCCGAATCGGCGCGTCAGGTCGCGGACGGTGACGGCGGGCACAGCGTGGCTACCTCCCCACTGCGCGATCGAGGCGCGCCTCCGCCAGGCGTGCGGACGCCAGCACGCGCGTACGATCGAACTGCGCGGCGAGCAGCTCCTGCTGCGCATCGAGCACCTCGGTGCTGCTGACGAGGCCCGCCTTGAACCGTTCGGAGACGACGCGGCGCGCCTCGGCCGCTGACGCCACCTCGTCGGTCGCGGCCCGGATCGACGCGCGCGCGGACGTGAGGTCCAGGCGGCGCTGCAGCACCTCGAAGTCGAGCACGGCGTCGAACTCCGCGAGGCGCTCGGAGAGCGCGCGGCGGCTGGCCGCCACCTCGGCGACCTCCGCCTTTATGCGGCCGCCGTCCCACAGCGGCCACGCCACGTTGACGCCGACGTCCCACGAGTCGTTCCACGCGCCCACCCGCGGGAAGATGCGCGTGTTGGGTCTCGCGTAGTCGAACCCCGCGACGAGCGCAATGGTGGGCCGCAGCCCGGCCGCGACGGCGGCCTGACGCTCGCCAATCCCGGCCACCCGCGCCTCGAGGGCCTGGCGCTCTGGCCTGTTCGCGCGCGCATCCGCGACGAGCCGCTCGAAGGGCTCGACGTCGCCGGGCGCAGGTTCGAGCGCGGCGTCGATCGCGATCGCCGCGCCGGGCGGCAGGCCCGTGACGCGGCGCAGGTCGGCCTCGGCCACGTCGCGCATGGTGCGCGCTTCGATGAGCTGGACCTGCTGCCGCGATCGCCGCGCTTCCGCGCTCAGTACGTCGTTCGGCGCGAGCAGGCCGGCGTCGCGCAGGTTGTTCACGTCGCGCAGGTGCGCGTCCACGAGCGCCACAGCCGCTTCGACGACCCGCACGGATTCGATGGCCGTGGCGTAGGCCCAGAACGCCCGCGCCGCGTCGAGGCGGACGTCGGCCTTCGTCGCGGCGATGTCCTTGCCGGCGGCCGCGGCCTCCGCTCGAGCCGCGCGCTCCGCCGCTTCAACGCGGCCGAACGTGTAGACGGGCCACTGCAGGTCGAGGCGCGAGCGCCAGTTGTCCGGGATGTCCGGGTAGATGATGCGCGCGGGCGTGGCGCCCAGCGCCGGAAGGCCGAACTCGTCGACGTGGTTCGTCCGCGTGTAGCCGCCGATCAGGCTGATGGTCGGCATGTCGGCCGCCTTGCGCGAACTGACGGCCGCGACGGCCCCCTCTTGCCGCGCCTGCGCCTCGCCCACGCGGTGGCTCGCCTTGAGGGCCCGCTCGATGGTGTCCGGGAGCGTCAGCTTGATGGCGGCCGGCGCGTCCTGCGCTGCCCGGCGCGGCGCCTGGAGCAAGCGGCGCGTCCTGCGCTGCCGACGGCAGGACACCGGCCGCCCACACGGCGAGCGCGGCGGCCGCCACGGCGATCACGGTCCAACGGGTTGACTCGTATCTCATACGGCACTCTGCTCAGGCGTCGTGACGACGCGATCGATGAAGACGTCTTCGAGGGACGCGGGGACCGTGCGCAGGCTGGCCACGTCCACCTGCGCCTCGCGGCAGGCGAGGTCCAGGCGCGGGATGGCCGCGGGCGCTTCGCCTCGCGGCACGCGCACGTGGAGCCGTTCGCCGAAGCTCTGCACGTCGTGCACCGCCGGATCGCGGCGGATGACCAGCTCCGCCGCGTCCTGCCGCCCGGCGATCACCTCGATGATGTCGTCCGGGAACGCGGCGCGCAGCGTGTTCGGCTCGTCGAGCGCCAGGATGCGCCCCTGGCTCATCAGGGCGACGCGCGAGCAGCGCTCCGCCTCGTCCAGGTACGGCGTGGCCATGAAGATCGTGATGCCCTGCGACAGGAACTCGGAGAGCAGCCGCCAGAACTCGCGGCGCGAGACCGGGTC
Organism: uncultured Acidobacteriota bacterium; assembly: GCA_963809475.1. Taxonomy (GTDB): domain Bacteria; phylum Acidobacteriota; class Vicinamibacteria; order Vicinamibacterales; family JAKQTR01; genus JAKQTR01. Next base: position 73,582 of record CAWEJS010000001.1, on the reverse strand, counting down.
CACGCCGGTGGTGGGCTCGTCGAGGAGAATGAGCTCGGGCTCGTGCACGAGCGTGCAGGCCAACGCGAGCTTCTGCTTCATGCCGCCCGAGAGCCGATCTGCGAGGCGGCCGCGGAAGGGGGTGAGCTGCATCATGTCGAGCAGGCGGTTCCGCCGATCCTGGTAGCGGGCCACGCCGTGGATCTCGGCGAAGAACGCGATGTTCTCGTCGATGCTGAGGTCGCCGTAGAGGCTGAACCGCTGCGAGAAGTAGCCGACCTTCTGCGTGATCGCGTGGTGGGCCCGGACCGGATCGTGGCCGAGGACGCGGATGGCGCCGCCCGTCGGGGACAGAAGCCCGCACAACAGCCGGATGGTCGTGGTCTTGCCGGCGCCGTCCGGGCCGATGAGGCCGAACATCTCTCCCTGGTTGACGGCGTACGAGATCCCGCGCACCGCCTCGGTGCTGCCGAAGCGCTTCGTCACCCCGTCCAGTTCCAGCGCGGCCGATGGCATCTGTCGTCGTCCGTGTCCCCGCCTTCGCCGAGCGGTCTCCCGGCCGGCTTCGGCGCGGCAGGCCTTGCCCCTACTTCTGGAAGCGAATCTCCGCCTCCACTGGCATCCCCTGTTTCAGCACGCCTTTCGCGTTGTCGACGGTGACCTTCACGCGGAAGACCAGCTTCGCGCGCTCTTCCGCCGTCTGCACGTTGCGGGGCGTGAACTCGGCCTTCGGGGAGATGAACGTAATGGTGCCCTCGATGCCCGGCCCGCCGGCGTCGGTGAAGACGGTGGCCGTCTGCCCGAGCGTGACGCGCGGCACGAGCGGTTCGTCGACGTAGACGTTCGCCCAGACGTGGTCGAGGTCTGCCACGACCACGATTGGCGTCCGCGGGGCGATGAGCTCGCCCTGGTCCACGAGCTTCTGCGTGACCATGCCGGCCGCCGGCGCGAGGACCGTCGCGTCGTCCATGGCCTTCTCGAGGGTGGCGATCTGCGCATCGACGCCGGCGAGACGTGCGCGGGCCGCGTCGATTTCCTCCCGCCGCGCGCCGGATCTCAGCCGTGCGACCGTTTCCGCGGCGGCCTTCACGCGCTCCTCGCCCGCCCGCACCCGGTCGCGCGCCACGTCCCTCCTCGTCGCCGCATCGTCACGCGGCTTCTGCGCCCCCGAGTTGGAGGCGAGCAGGGACTCGAAGCGCTCGAGGTCGCGGTCGGCGGACGCGACTTCCTGGCGCGCGGCGGAGAGGTCGGCTTCGGCGGCCGCGCGCTGGGCGTCCGCCTGGCGGATGTCCTCCTGGCGCGCGCCGGCGAGCAAGAGGCGCAGTTGAGCGTCGGCGGCCTGGCGTTCGGCCGCGGCCCGCTGCATGGCCAGCGTGATGTCAGCCGTGTCGAGTTGGGCCACGACATCGCCCGTCTTCACGCGATCGCCCTCGGCGACCTTCAGATCGATCAGGCGGCCGCCGACTTCCGGCGCGACGCGCACCTCCGTGGCTTCCACGTAGCCGGACACGCGGACACGGTCGGCGGGCGGCTTCTCGCGGCACGCGCCGGCCGCCGTGAGGGCGGCTGCGCAGGCGGCGAGGGCGGCCATGCGGCTGATCCGCGTGATGCGGGTGCTGTGCTGGGTCATGACATCTCTCCGGTCGCGCCCGCGGCGGCGGCCGTGGGCGCGAGGGCGCGTCGGTTGAGCATCTGCAGGTGGCGGATGAAGCGGCCGGCGTCGAGGCGCCTGACGTCGAAGTTGCTGACGCGGGCGATGGCGCCTCGGATGGGCGTGGTCGCGAGGTAGACCACGATGGGCCAGACCGTGGTGAGGTAGAGCAGGATCGGATCGACCTGGCCGAACTGGCCGGCGGCGCTCCCCTCGGCGATGATGTCGCTCATGGTACGGACGACGCGGACCATGACCGTGTAGGTTTCCTCGTCCAGGCGGCGGCCGCCTTCGGCGATCTCGCGGAGCATGATGGGGGCCAAGTAGGCGTGGGCCTGCCCCTCGATGACGAAGGTGGAAACGAAGCGGTCGAGCTTGTCGGCGGGGGCCGTGTCGGAGGAGGCGATGGCGGCGAGGCGGTCGCCCATGAGGGTGAAGATGTCGCGGAGGACGCGGGTGTAGAGGGCGCGCTTGCTGTGGAAGTGGTAGTAGATCATCGCCTTGTTGAGGCGGGCGCGGGCGGCGATGCGGTCGACGGTGGCGGCCTCGAAGCCGCGGAGGGCGAACTCGGCGGTGGCGGCGGCGAGGATGCGCTCGCGGGAGCCGAGGGAGGAAGCAGCGGCGGTGCGGCGTCGACCGCTCATATTCACTAACCGGTTAGTTTAACTAACTAGTTAGTATACCGTCTACTGCCTACCCCTTCCGGCTTCTTCCTTGTATCCTTCCCCTATGCGCACCGTCATCGCCGGCGGCTCCGGCTTCCTCGGCCAGGCGCTCTCCGCCTCCCTCGCCCGAGCCGGCCATCACCTCCAGATCCTCACCAGGCGCCCCGGCGGCCGCAGCACGCCGCCCGCCTCCGGCGCGATCGAGCACATCGCCTGGACCGCCGACGGCAGCGTCGGGCCCTGGGCCGGGCCCTGCGCCGGAGCCGATCTCGTCGTCAACCTCGCCGGCGAGTCCATCGGCGACCGCCGCTGGTCCGCCGCGCGAAAAGTCCGGCTGGTCGAAAGCCGCACCCTCGCGACACGATCCCTCGCGCGGTTCGTGAACGAGTCCCGCCATCCGCCAGCCGCGTTCATCAGCGCCTCGGCCATCGGGTTCTACGGCAACCGCGGCGACGAGACGCTCACGGAGGATGCGCCAGCCGGCACCGACTTCCTCGCAGGCCTGGCGGCGCGTTGGGAGCAGGAAGCCCTCGTGGCGCAGGGCGTCGCCACCCGGGTCGTGCTTCTCCGAACCGGGATCGTCCTCGACCCCGGCCGCGGCGCGCTGGCGCGCATGCTGACGCCGTTCCGCTGCTTCGCCGGCGGGCCTTTCGGATCGGGGCGCCAGTTCATGTCCTGGATTCATCGCGACGACTGGGTGTCGCTCGTGCGGTGGGCCGTCGACACGCCGGATCTCCGCGGCGCGCTCAACCTGACGGCGCCGCACCCGGTCACGAACGCGGACTTCTCCCGCGCTCTCGGGCGCGCGCTCCACCGGCCCGCGTTTCTTCCGGCGCCGGCGTTCGCGCTCAGACTGCTCCTTGGCGAGATGGCCGGGCCGCTTCTGCTCTTCAGCCAGCGCGTCGTCCCCGCACGAGCCCAGGCGGGCGGCTTTCGCTTCGCGCACCCGGAACTCGAGGAAGCGCTCGCCCAGCTTCTGGGCCGCGGGGTGGACACCGGGGGAGACCGCTAGCGACCCAACGGTCTGTTGCCTGCGCGAAGGGACTCTCCAGCGCGTCTGGTTCCCGCCGGCGGACAGGGGAGACGCCGTCCGTAGACACCAACGCCCGGCCACCTTCGCGGCGGCCGGGCGGAACGAGCAGTCAGCGTCGCCAGAGCACGCTACTTACGCATGCGCCGGCGGGCCGCGCCAGCGAGACCGACGAGGCCCGAGCCGAACAGGATCATCGACGCCGGTTCCGGAACCGCCGGCGGCGTCGCGTTGAAGGCCAGATTGTCGAACTCGAACGCGTACTGAGAACTCGTGGCCACGACCCTGTTGAAAGCCTGATCTCCAGGAGCGCCGAGCGAGATGTTCACGTAGAGCGTGCCGTTGATACCCTGGTCACCGTTCGGGCTCATCGTGACATCCGACCCGGTCAACGAGAAGAGCAGGTTGTTGCCATCGTAGAAGCTGAGCGTGTTGTAGGCGTCAACGGAGCCCCACAGCAACCCGAAGTACCGCATGGACGAGGGGAGCAGGATCTCCGTCATCGCACCGCCGGGGACTCCACCATTCGAGCCCGTGGTGATGTAGGTCGAGGCATCGGCGGCATTCGCCGCGTTCCCGAATCCGACGCCGTTCGAACCGGACACGTAGGGAGCAGCGTACAGATTGCCCACGCTGCCCACAACGGCCTGCGCGTCCGTGACGAAGTTGACCGTGATCTGGCTCGTCGGGCTCACCTGGCCGGAAACCGTTCCGAGGGTCAGCCAGTTCAAGTTGTCGAGAATCGCACCGGCCGGCGCCCCGCCCACCGAACCGACGATGATGGGAGCAGCGCCCGCCGACCCGGCCAGACTCAGCACCATTACCGTCACCATACCCGCTGCGCGAAGCCGTCTCATGGCGTTGCTCCTCCGCTGCGCAGTGAACTCGGGCTCGCAGCTATCCGGGTGATGTGCAAGTTCCGCACCGCGAGAGGCGCCTGGCTCGCGCTCTCGGTTTAGCCCGACGTTTCTCACGAATCGGGAGCACCACCAGGATCCGCCATTAGAGTTTGTCTTCCTCTTGGATGCCTTCTGTCGGCCGAGTCCGGGCCCGAGCATGTCAGTTCCGACGGAAGTACTGCACCGCCAGGCTCGCCCCGATCCGGGGAAACGTCAACACGAACCGCCGGCGGACGCCGCGATAGGAGTCGGCGCCCGTCGCGTAGTCCACCAGCAGGCGCGCCACCGCCGGGTGCGCGTTCACGCCTCGCACCATCCGGCTGACCCGGGACGTGTCCGCGAAGACGTACCGGCTGAGGAACCGCGAGTCGCGCATCTCGGCCCCGATCTCGTGCCGCCACGACCGTTCGTACAGGCGCGGCGACGGGCCTCGCAGGATGGCCGTTCCCGCCAGGTCGCCCGTCACCAGTGCGAAGAAGATGCCCTCGGCCGAGAAGCCGTTGACGAAACCGCCCGCGTCTCCGGCCAGGTAGACACGGCCCCTGGCCGTCGTGCGCAGCGGGCCGCCGACAGGGACCTGGTAGGGCGTGAAACGGGACCGGTCGGAGCCGCCCTGCACCAGCCCGCGTTCCCGCAGCCCCGCGACGAATGCCGCGTGCAACGCGTAGGGCGCCTCGCGGATTGTCGTCTTGAAGGACGAGACGACGTATCCGACGCCGACATTCACGTAATCGCGTTTCGGGAAGATGTAGCCGTACCCGTGCCCCGACCCGGGCGCGAACGACACCCAGAGCGTGCCCGGATCGACCGCGCGCAGTCGGTCCGACGGCGTCTCTTCCATCATGTCGAGGGCGACGGCGTCCCGCGGCCACCCGGGGTTGAACCCCAGCCGCCTGGCGACGACGCTGTAGACGCCATCGGCGGCAACGACGAGCGGCGCGTCGAACGAGCGGCCGTCGCGCGACTCGAGGCGGATGCTCGACGGCCCCTCCGCGGCTCGCGTGACCTCGACGCGCTCCATCAGGTCCGCGCCCGCGTCCTGCGCCAGGCGCAGCAGCAGGTGGTCGAACTCGACGCGCCGCACGAGCAGCACGGTGGGCGTCGCCGACTCGACGGCGACCGTCTCGCCGCCCGGCGCCTCCATGTAGAGCCGGCTGACGGCGTGCGTGGAGATGCGCGGCAGCGCGGCCTCGATGTGGGGAAACCGCCTGAGGGCGCGCCAAGTCAGGCCGCCGCCGCACGGCTTGTTGCGCGGAAACGCGGCGCGGTCCAGCACGAGGACCTTCGCGCCGCCAAGGGCGAGGGTGCGCGCGGCCGTCGATCCGGCCGGCCCGCCGCCGACCACGATGACGTCGTAGCCGGCAATCACCGGTTCGGGCGCGCGGCGGCCTTCGGTGCCTTGCCGACGCTCAGCAGGTTCGCGAGCAATTGATACGCGCCCTCGGTCCCCGCGGGCAGCTGCCGCCACAGCCCGAGGCCGACGTACATCCACCGGCCCTTCCCTACCTGCGCGTCGACAAGGGCGCCGCGCTTCGGCCCCTTGTTGAACGGGAACGGGTCCTCGAGCTGCACGAGGTCCACGTAGCGCGGGTCCTTTTCGCCGAGAAAGTACAGCCCGCGCTCCTGCACCCAGTTCTGCCACGCCGATTCGCCGATCCGGTTCGGCCAGCTCAGCGCCGGATGGCCGGGCACGAGCACCTGCACGGGCGCGCGCTCGTCGGTCACGCGGTTCGAGCTGACCTTCGCGGGGAACGGCCCGTACTGCGCCTCGTTGAACTCGAACTTGTTGTACTGGACGAGGACCGTGCCGCCGCGCTGCGCGTAATCGATCAGGCGGTGGTTGTTCGCGCGCAGGTCCGCGCGCCGCTCGTACGCGCGCACGCCGGTGACGATGACGCTGAACGTCGAGAGGTCGCCGAAGGCGAGCGTGTCCGCGTCGATGAGCGTGACGCGGGCGCCGAGCTGCTCGATGGCCGCCGGCACCTGGTCGCCGACGCCCATCACGTAGCCGACCGTCAGGCCGGGCGCGATCGCCACGTCGACGATCTTCAGCACGGCTTCCGCCGGGCGGATGAGGTGGCGCCGGTGCGTGTGCGGATACTCCACCACCTGGTAGCCGTTCGTGAACCGCTCGGTGCCCGACGAAACGACCGCCCTGATGGTGTACTGGCCCGGCTTCGCGCCGCGCGCGGGGAACACCGTGAAGCGCACGGGCTCCTCTTCGTCTTCCCGCGCCAGCGACACATGCGCCGTGGCGGGCTCGACGGTCCAGCCGGCCGGGACGTCGAGCGTGACGTCGCCCTCGGCCGCGCCCTTGCCGCCGTTCGTCACGGTGACGCGCAGCTCGCGGCCGGCCCCGCGCCGCGGGGCGGCGGCCGCCGCGCGCGCGCCGGCGGGCGCACCGGCAATCGCGCCGGCAGGAAGGATGGCGATGTCCGGCGTCAGCGAGACCGACAGGCGCGGCACGACCAGCAGCTCCATCCGTTTCTCGCCGCTGAAGATGTTGCCCGCGTAGCGGTACTGCAGCGGCCGCTCGATCGAGAGCGGCACGCCGCCGACCTCGAGATCGAACCGGGCCCGGAACGGCGTGGGTCGGAAGGGCAGGCCGAACGGCGCGTCGCCTTCGAACTCGTAGCGCGCCGCGTCCGGCAGCCGCTTCCAGTACTGCCCGGTGAGGCGGGCCTGGTTCGACACCTGCAGCGGCGCGTCGCACCGGTAGACCGCAGCGGCCGCGACCGGCCCGGTCTTGCAGATGCCGGCCTCGCCGTCCAGCCCCCTGAATCCAATCTGCTTCACCGCGACGGGGCTCGGCCCCGGGTTCGCCGCGATGAGCGTCACCTTGACCGGCTGCCCCGCCACCACGAGCCCGTCATCCGACAGCGTCTCGAGGCGCACGCCCGCCGCCGCGATGAGCGCGTCGGTGAACTGCTGCTCCTTCGTCGCGAGGCGCGTGTCGATCTCGAAGCGCGAGTCGTCCGGAATGCCGAACGCGCGCGACGCCAGCCGGGCGCGGAGCTCGCGCAGCGTCTGCAAACCGGCCGCGAGGGGTGCGACCGCTCCCGGCGGCCCGGCAGGTGACGCCGCCTGCTGCCTGGCCGCGATCACGTGGCCGGCGATGGCCGCGAGCGCCGCCGTCAGGGCGGAGGGCGCCTCGCCCGGAACGAACCGCGCGAGCCCCGGCAGCGTGGTGTCGATGCCGTCGAAGAGCGCGGACTCGCCCTTCTCCTTCAGCCCGGGAATCGCGCGTTCGACCAGCTGGTACCCGGCGCTCCCCGTGCCGGGCAGCGCGAGCAGCTGACCCATCCCCTGGGTCTTGTGGTAGCTGCGGGCCCGGCTCCCGATCTCGGCGTACGACTCGCCCAGCAGGCTGTCGTACGCGGCCGTGTTCACCGCGGTCAGCGTCGCGCCGGCCGGCGGCGCGGGCTCGCCCGGGAAGCCGAAGCGGCCGGTGTAGTAGAACTTCCTCGGCTGCCAGGCCCGCAGGCCTTCGCGGATCTGCTCGGGGAACCTCGTGGCGTCGCCCGCGGCGAGGAACGCCTCGCGCGAGATGACGGCCGACGCCTGGTGGTGCTGCCCGCCGCCGGTGCCGTCCGGCCGCATCGCGATGACGATGTCGGGGCGGATCGTCCGGATCAGGCGGACGAAATCGCCAACGATCTCCTGCTTGCCCCACTTCTGGAACGTCTCGTCGATGCTGAACGAGTAGCCGAAGTCCACCGCCCGCGTGAAGTACTGCTCGGCGCTGTCGAACTCGTGCACCGAGATCAGCTCCTCCGTGCGCGCCACCGCGAGGGCGTCGAACAGCTCCGGCCCGATCTCGTTCTGGCCGCCGTCCCCCCGGGTTGCCGTCACGACGACCGTGCGGACGCCCTGGCCCCAGCCCATCGCGGCCAGCATCCCGCTGTTCTCGTCGTCCGGGTGCGCCGTGGCCTGCATGAGCACTGCCGTCGTCTCGAGCTGGCGCAGCAGCAGTCCGAGGCCCACCTGGCCGCGGGACTCGGCCGCCGGCGGCATCTGTGCGCGCGCCGCGCCGTGTGTGGCGATTCCGGCGGCCAGCAGGACGGCGAGAACGATTCGACTCCGTGTCATGGCGGTTTCCTTGTGTACGAAGGTTGATGACTCATTGTCGCGCAAGAGGGACCGCGGGCGCGAATGCTAAACGCCGGGGCAACGAACCGGTATCCGGGCCTTCAGCGGACGCCGCGATTCGGGATCACCGACACCTCGGCGCCGGGTCCTGTCCGAGGCGTTTCCATCTGTGCTCGGCTGAACTGACGCTGATATGCCTGCGGCCAGATGGAAAGCGCCTCGGCCACCCGCGTCCTGTCTTCGACGACCCGGAATCGCGGCCGGGCGTCTAACCCAGGAATCTCGTGAAGCCGAACAGCTCGTCGTTCTTGTCGGCGACGCCGAAGTACTCGCGCAGGAGGACGCGCGCCGCGAGGTGGGCCGACGCCACGCCGTTGTGCCCGGACCCGAGGGCGAAGAGGTGATGCGGGTAGTTGCGGTGCGGCCCGACGCAGACGAAGCCGTCGGAGGTCATCGACACCGGCACGATCCAGCCGTACTCGGGCTGCGTGCCGGCGATCGCCGGGTACAGCTTCGACAGCTCGTACATGAGCTGGCCGGTCCGCTGCACGAGCGTCTTCTCGCGCGCCCGCGGCGGCGACGCCGGCTGGTCCGCGCCGACGAACAGGACGCGCTCGTCGCTCGTCCGGCGGAAGATGTGCGCCGGCTCGTTCTGATCGATGAGGATCGCATGGCTACGGCCGAACTCGCGGCGGACGAACGACGGCACCGGCGGCGTCAGGACGCAGAACGCGTCCATCGGGCTGAAGTGCCGCCGCAGCGGCTTGAACGGCGCCGGCGGGTAATTGCTCGCCACGACGATCGTGCCGGCGCGGACGACGCCGCCGTCGGTCACGATCTCCACGCCCTTGCGGCCGGTGCGGACGCGCGTGACGGTGGTGCGCTCGAAGACCAGCGCCCGTCGCCGCACGGCTTCGGCGGCCAGGCCGAGGGTGGCGCGGTACGGATCGATGAAGGCGTCCCCCGACGACCGGATCGCGCCGCCGCCGCTGAGCCCGGTCTCCTGCCGGAGCCGCGCGGGCGTCAGCCACGAACCCTCGACGCCCGCCGCGCGCATGGCCGCCAGCTCGCGCCTCAGCCACTTGTCGTCGCCGTCGCCCAGGCCGACGCGCAGCGCGGCATCGGGCACCAGCTCGCAGCGGATCCGGAGCCGCCGGATCGTCGCCCCGAGATCCAGGCCGGCGCGCCGGAACGACTGCCACAGGTGGCGCGCAACGCGGAGGCCGTACCAGGCCTTCAGCTCGCCGAACGGCACCGCCGGCTCGAGCCTCAACAGGCCCGGGCACGACGCCGATCCGCCCTGCCCGATGCGGTTCGCCTCGATAAGCGCGACGCGGACGCCGGACGCCGCGAACACGTAGGCGGCCGAGCAGCCGGTGAGGCCGCCGCCGACGATCGCCACTTGGACGTCCAGTTCGCCGCGGTGACGCGGATACGAGGGCTGCCGGGCCTTTGGATATCGATCCAGCCAGTAGGGGACGCCGTAGCGGGTTCGCATGACTTCAACCGCCGGTAGCCGAGGATTCTACTCTGATGCCGCCGGGAATAGAATCGGTCAATGGAGAAAGATCGCAACCCACCGGATCGACGCGGGACACACAGAATCGTCAGCCTATGAACACGACGCAATCGGCCGGCGCCGCCGTCCGGGACATCGTCCGTCACCTCAAGCAACATGGATGCCCGGAGCACGCCGCGGGCGCGCAGCACTATTTCAAGGAGGACGTGAAGTCCTACGGCTGGCGCGCCGCGGACCTGCGGGCGTACGCCCGGACCGTCCACAAGGCCCTGGCGCCGGACCAGGGCCTGCTGATGGACGCCGCCGAACGGTTGTTCGCGGGGAAGACCCTTGAAGAGAAGGCCGTGGGCGTGCTCGTCCTGCAGCCGTCCCTCCGCCACTTCGGCGGCGGCGAGTTCCGCCGCCTGGAGGGATGGCTGGCGCTCGTCATCTCGTGGGCGGACCACGACGCCCTCGCGATGTGCCTGCTCGGGCCCCTCATCGTCGCCGACCCGCGACGCCTCGAGCGGCCGCTTCGCTGGGCCAGGTCATCGGATCGCTGGCACAAGCGCGCGGCCGCGGTCTCGCTCATCCACGGCATCCGCCGGGGCCTCTTCGCGGAGGAAGCCCGCGCGGTGACGGAGTGGCTGCTTGCGGATCGCGACGACATGGTCCAGAAGGGCCTCGGCTGGCTGCTGCGCGAGTGGGCCAAGTACCACCCCGCCCAGGCCGTGCCGGTGCTGCTCGCGATCCGCGGCCGCGCATCGCGCCTCGTCCTGCGCACCGGCTGCGAGAAGCTCGGGGCGGCCGAACGCCAGCGGATACTGGGGCGGACGAGTCCCTAGCCCCTACGTCGTCTTGGTGACCTTCTTCAGTCCCCGCGGCTGATCCGGGTCGAACCCTCGCAGACGGCTCAGGTGGAACGCGAGGAGCTGCGCGGGCACGATGGCCGCGATAGGCGATACCCATTCGGGCATGTCAGCGGGCAGCGCGATGGGCGCGGCCGCGAGCGCGAGCGACGACGGCACGTTCGAGATGACGACCGGGCGCGCGCCGCGATCGCAGATCGTGCGCAGGAGGTCTTCCACCTCCGCGCTCACCGCGCCGGCGGCGTTGACGACGGCGGCCGCGAACCCGGTGTCGATGAGGGCGATGGGGCCGTGCTGGAAGTCCGCCGAGGAATACGGCTCCACCGCGACGTAGGCCAGCTCCTTGGCCTTGAGCGCGATCTCGAACGCCGTCGCGAAATTGAAGCCGCGGCCCAGCACGACGCCGTGGCCCGCGTCCTTCAACTCGGTGGCGGCGGCCACCACGGAATCGCGCTCGACATACAGCGCCGCAGCCACGTACGCCGGCACGTCAGCCAGCTCGCGGCGCCACGCGTCGTTCTGCGCCAGCGCCGTGGAGAGCATGGCGAGCGCCGTCAGCTGGGCGGTGTAGGTCTTCGTCGCGGCGATGCTCCGCTCGCGGCCCGCGCGCAGCAGGATGGTGTGATCGGCGACCGCCGTGAGCGGCGACCCGGCCACGTTGGTGATCGCCAGCGTGGGGCAACCCTGCCGCCGCCCCTCCTCGACCACGCTGAGGAGATCCGGCGATTCGCCCGACTGGGAGATGCCGATGACGAGCGCCCCGGTCATCACCGGCGGCGTGTGGTACCGCGTGAACAGCGACGGTGTGGCGAGCGTCACGGTCAGCAGGTTGTGCGCGCCAAACAGGTACTGCGCGTAGCGCGCGGCATTGTCGGACGACCCGCGCGCCGCGATGACGACATGGTGCAGCCCCCGTCGGCGGATCCCCGCCGCGACGGCCTCTACCTCCGCGGCGCCATCTCTCAAGAGACCCTCGATAATCCGGGGCTGTTCGGCAATCTCGGAAAGCAACACTGATTCGGGCACGTCGAACTCCTTCTGCGACATCCTCAACGCCAGTCCACTGTAGACCCGACCAGCCTATTCCCCAACGCCTGGCTGGCTCAATGCGCCGGCCGTGGCCGCCTCGTGCGGTCCCGCTCACGCTGGCCGGCAAAACGCAGCTTCAGGGTGCTGTCGGCGGAAGGCGGGGCCCCCCTTCGGCACCCCACCAGGTCTTCGGCCCCTCCGCAGCGTTTTGCAGACTGACGCCGATCGGCCAGGTTCGAGGGCCCGCCCGACGCAGCCACGGCCGACGCTACGATGCGGCCATCAATTGGTGTCGGCTCCCAGGTGGGTGTCCTGGCTATTGGCTACTTCTTGAGCACCACCAGTGCGTCGCTCACCGCCCGCGCCCCCTGCGGATCCGACGGGTGATTCACGATCTTCCCTCCCACCACCATCGTCGTCGATCCGCCGCCGTCCAGGTTGAGGGCATAGTACAGGTTCAACTGTTGCGCGAGCTTCTGCAGTTCGCCGAAGTTCATGCCCAGGCTGAGCACCGGGTTCCGCCCGTCCACCGTCACCAGCCAGATCGCGCCGTTCCTGCCCGCGCCGATCATCGTGCGCGGGTGTCGGTCCGTGTCGAAGCGCGCCGCCAGTTGCTCGCCCGACCAGTCCGTCATCGGGAGCCCGCGGTAGATCAGGAGCCCGGCGCCGCCGGAGATGTCCTGCGCCCGGACCCATTCGTCGGGTTTCGATCCAAGCAGCGGGTGAAAGCGCGTGTCGATCGTGACCTCCTGCCCCTCGTCCAGGCGCTCGAGGCCCGCCGGCAGCACCGTGCCTCCGAACGAAAGCACCGCGCCGTCGCGGGGGATAGGCGTGCGCCCCTCGTTGGAGCGGCGCGCCACCACGCGCAGCGGCGATCCCGCGAGCTGCCACTCGACGCCCGTGTCGGCCATGCCGGTGTCCGGGCCGAAGCGCGGCGTGTAGAGCATCAGCTTGTCGCGCGCCCGGATGGTGTCGACGCCGTCGATCTCCTGCTCGATCGCCTCGCCGCCGATCGTGTAGCGCAGCGCCGCCCTCGCGCTCACGCGGTCGAAGATCAGCGAGAGCGGCCTGCCCGGCCTGCGGATGATGCCCACGGCGCCGCGCGTCATGGGCGTGTCGCTGACCAGCTCGTCGCCGAGCTCGAGGACGCCCGCCGGGTCGCCGCTCTTCAGGACGAAGAACCCGCCGTTGACGGCGGCGACGGCGTGCTCCCGATCCGCCATCCCGGGCACGGTCTCGAGCTGCACCACGCGGTCGTTCGCCAGCGCCGCGCGCAGATCGACTTTCGAGGGGTCGAGGCGGAGGAGCTGGACGGCGACCGGCGCGGGCGGGTCGAGCAGGTTCGGATCGCGCACCTGGTAGAACTGGACGCCGTCGGCCACCCTCAGCGGCGCCCCGAGGTCGATCGCGGTTTCCGGGGGACAACCGGCCGTCAGCCACGCGAGCGCAAGGACAGCGACGAACCGCAGCAGGACGCGCCCGGTCCGCGGCGGGCCGTCCGGCCCGGTCACAGGTGCACCTGCTCCAGGTACTCCGGGACGTGCACGCGCCAGCCCAGCTCTTTTTCGATGCGCGCCTGGAGCGCGGCCCGCGCCGGCGGCTCGCCGTGCACGACGTAAGTCGTCCCGGGCGGGCGCGTGAAGCCGCGCAGCCACCGCATGATCTCGTCCGCGTCCGCGTGCGCCGACATCGAGTCGATGTGCTCGATGCGCGCGCCCACCGCGATCTGCTGCCCGTGGATCTTCACGCTCTCGGCTCCTTCGACGAGCTGCCGCCCCCGCGTGCCCGCGGCCTGGTAGCCGACGAAGAGCACCGTGTTCTTCGCTCTCGGCAGCGCCCCCTTGAGGTGGTGCAGCACGCGCCCGCCCGTCGCCATGCCGCTCGCCGACACGACGATGGACGGGGAGGACGAGGCCTGGATCTCCATCGACTGCTGCGGCGAGGCGACCGCCGTGAAGCGGCGCGTCGTGAACGCGCTCATCTGGCCGTGGCCGGTCTGCATGTCGGGATCGAGGTCCCGGTTGTGGTTTCTGTAGAAGCGCAGCGCGTCAACCGCCATCGGGCTGTCCACGTACACCGGCACCACCGGGATGCGGTGCGCGTCCTCGAGCTTCTTCAGCCAGTAGATCACCTCTTCGACGCGGCCGACGGCGAACGCCGGGATGATCACCTTCCCCCCGCCCTTCACCGTCGTCGTGATGATCTCCGCCAGTTTGGCGCCCTCGTCGTCCGGCTCATGGATCCGGTCGCCGTAGGTCGATTCGACGAGCAGGATGTCCGCCGTCTCGACGCGCGTGGGATCGGGCAGCACGGGCCGGCTGTAGCGGCCGAGATCGCCGCCGAAGAGGATCTCCCGCCCGCCGTCGCCCACGAGACCGAGGCGGACGAAGGCCGAACCGAGCAGGTGGCCGGCGTCGACGAACGAGAACGAGGCGGCCCCGTCCACCATCAGCGGGCGCTCGTATCCCACCGGCTGCAGGTGCGTCAGGGCCTCGAACGCGTCCGCCTCGGTGAAGAGCGGCAGCGCCGGCGCGTGCTTCGAGTAGCCGCCGCGGTTCGCTTCGCGCGCATCGTCCTCGTTCAGGCGCCCCGAGTCCGGCAGCATGATCCGGCAGAGATCGGCCGTGGCCGGCGTGCAGAAGGCGCGGCCCTTGAAGCCGTCCTTCACCAGCCGCGGCAGATAGCCGGTGTGGTCGATGTGCGCGTGCGTGAAGATGACCGCGTCGAGCGCCTTCACGTCGAGGGGCAGCGGCGCCCAGTTGCGCTCGCGCAGATCCTTCATGCCCTGGAAGAGGCCGCAGTCCACGAGGATGCGCCGGCCGCCTGTTTCGAGCAGGTACTTCGACCCGGTCACCGTGCCGGCGGCGCCGAGAAACGTCAAGGTTGTCATGAGAAGAGTCCCACCTGCCCTCCCGTGTGCCAGAAGAGCACGGTCTGCCCCGCCAGGAACGTGCCGCGGCGGACGTGGTGAATGAGCCCGGCCAGCGCCTTCGCGGTGTAGGTGTGGTCGACGAAGATCGCCTCGTGCCGCGCGAGCAGGTCCACGGCTTCGATCGACGCCGGCGACGGCACGCCGTACCCGCCGCCGACGTGCGTGTCGTCCACGTCGATATCGCGCGAGGCGGCCAGCGCGGCACCATCGACGCCGACGAGCGGGCCCATGCCCGCGATGATCTCCCGCACGGTGCCGCGGATGGATGCCTCCGTGTCGTCGGCGCTGATTCCGAGCACGCGCGTCCGCAGGCCGTGCAGCGCGCAGCCCGCCACCAGGCCCGCTTGCGTGCCGCCGGACGAGGTGGAGTGGACGATCACGTCGGGGACGATGCCCTGCTGGACCAGCTCGCCGATGGCGCGGACGAAGCCCAGCGCGCCCAGGGACGTCGAGGCGCCCAGCGGGATCTCGAACGGATGCCGGCCGCCTCGCCGCAGCGACGCCGCGATCCGCGCCATCGCCGGCGCCCGATCCGCGCGCGACTCGACGTAGTGGACGTCGGCGCCGAGGAGCGAGTCGAGCAGCGCGTTGGCCGTGAGACGGCCGGGCCGCTCGCCGTTGGCCACGATCACGCATTTCAGCCCCATGCGCGCCGCGACCGCCGCGACGACGCGGGCGGAGTTCGACTGGACGCCGCCGACGCTGAGGAGCGTGTCGGCGCCCTCCGCGATGGCGGCAGCGGCCACGATCGAGACCTTGCGGACCTTGTTGCCGCCGAACCCGAACGGGATCGCATCGTCGCGCTTGACGAGGAGGCGCGGGCCCACGCCGAGGGCCGCGCCGAGCCGCGCGAGATCGTGGACCGGCGACGGCGGCGTCCAGAGATCGAGCGACGGGATCGACGCAAGCCGCGCGAGCGCGGCATCGAAGGGCGTCATGCCGGGTATTGTATACTCCGGCTCTGATTCGACGTGACCACCGCCGCCCTCGTCCGCGCGCTCTCCACCGACCCGCACGTCTTCGCCGCTGAGCTCCGGCCGCCGAGGGCCGAACTGCTGGGGCACGAGGGCATCGACGCGTGGATCGACACCTACCACGCCGTCCGGCGGCTGACGCGCGAGGGCACGTACGTCTTCCTGACCGACAGCGCCGTCGGCACACCCGAGGAGGACAACGTCCGGCACCTGACGACGAACCTCGGGCCCGACGCGCCGCGCAGCCGCGTGGTGCCGTTCCTCACGTCGAAGCACCCGATCGAGTACTGCCTGTCGTACGCGGATCGCGCGTGGCAGCTGGACTTTCCCGCCCTCGTCGTGCTCGGCGGCGATTGGACCGTGGGCGCGCCCCGGTGCGTTGAGCACGCCTGGCAGCTCCGCGCGGCCATCCGGGCGCGCCAGCCCGGGCTCGTGCTCGGCGGGTGGGCGAACCCGCATGCCGACCCGGCGTGGCAGGCGGAGCTCGTCGCCGCGGCCGAGTTCACCGGCGAGTTCTTCCTGACGCAGATCGTCTCGCACCATCACGCCGCCCGGGTCGAGCAGTTCGTGCGCGCGCTCGAGCGGAGCGGTGTTCATCAGCCCGGCCTGTTCGGCGTCTTCTACTACCGCAGCGCGAAGCCGGAAACGCTCGCCTTGCTGCGCGAGTTCCTGCCGGTGCCGGTGGACGAACTGACGCGGGAGTTCGCCGCGGGGGCGACGCCGATCGAGGTGTGCGCGCGCACCGTGCGCACGCTCATCGACGCCGGCGCGAAGCACTTCTACATCTCGAACCTGCCGCTCGGACGAACGTCCGAGACACTCGCGGAGATTCTCCAGCTGGCGCAGGGACATCCACGATTCTGACTTCTGACTCCTGACTCCTGACAAGCGTCAGCGCAGGTGCCTTCCCCCGTCGACCCTGATGACTTCCCCGGTGACGAAGTCCGTGTCGATGAGGAAGAGCACGGCCTTGACGATTTCCGTTTCGCCGCCCCAGCGCCCGAGCGGCGTCGCCTGCTCCACCGCCTTCAGTTCCTCGTCGGCCGTGTCGGGCGGGGCGAGGATCGGCCCCGGCGCGACGGCGTTGACGAGAATCCCGTCGCCCGCCAGCTCGAGGGCCAGCGCCTCGGTCAGGGCGATGACGCCGCTCTTCGCCACGTAGTAGGGCAGGAAGCCCTTGTAGCGCGTGCGCCCGCTCGCCGGCAGCCAGTCCGCCATGTTGATGATCCGGCCGCCGCCGGCCTCGCGCATGTGCGGCACCGCGGCGCGTGCGCAGAGAAACGCGGCCTTCAGATCGACCGCCAGGCCGCGGTCCCACGCGGCTTCGTCCAGCTCGTCGAAGGGCGTCGACCTGTAGAGCGACGCCATGTTGATGAGCACGTCCAGCCGCCCGAGCTGCCTGACGGCGTCTTCAACCAGGCGTCCGCAGGCCGGCCCCTGCGACAGGTCCGCCTGGATGCACACCGCCCGGCTGCCCAGGGTCCGGATCCCGGCCGCGGCGGCCTCGGCCTCGCGCTGCGACTGGTTGTAGGTGAGCGCCACGTCGGCGCCCCGCGCGGCCACGCGCTTCGCCACCTCGGCCCCGATGCGCCTGGGACCGGTGATGAGCACGACGCGGTGTTCGAGGGTCATGGGGACTATTGGAGTAGAATCTGGCCCCGTGCGCAAGCGCCGGTTCTCCCCCGCCCAGCTGCTGTCGCTGCACATCGTGGGCCTCGTGACCGGCGGCGGCATCCTGCTGAGCCTGCCGCTCGCGGCCGCGCCCGGCCGCACCGTCTCCGTCCTCAACGCCTTCTTCACGTCCACCTCCGCCGTCTGCGTCACCGGCCTCGTGGTGATGGACACGCCGCACGACTGGTCGCTGTTCGGCCAGGTGGTGCTCATGCTGCTCATCCAGGCGGGCGGCCTGGGCTACATGACCATCTCGTCGCTCATCATGGTGGCGTTCGGCCGGCGCATCTCGATCCACGAGCGGCTGACGCTCGCGGGCGCGCTCAACGTGACCAGCATGGAGGGGCTGCTGCGCTTCACGTGGACGGTGGCGCTCGTCACCTTCGCCTTCGAGGGCGTCGGCGCGCTCCTCATGGCTCCGCGGTTCGCCCAGGACGTCGGGTGGGCCAGGGGCTTGTGGTACGGGCTCTTCCACGCGGTCTCCGCGTTCAACAACGCCGGGTTCGCGCTCTTCAGCGACAACCTGATGGGCTACCGCGGGGACCTCACGGTCAACCTGGTCATCACGACGCTCATCATCGCCGGCGGCCTCGGCTTCTTCGTGCTGTCCGGGATCCTCAGGCTCCGCAAGCGCGCCAGCGTGACCATGTCGGTGCAGTCGAAGCTGGTCCTCGCCACCACGGCGGTCCTCCTCGCCGGCGGCACCCTCGGCATCCTCGCGCTCGAGTGGGCGAACCCGAAGACCCTCGGGCCGCTCGGCATCGGCGAGAAGCTGCTCGCGGCGTACTTCCAGGCCGTGACGCCGCGCACCGCGGGGTTCAACACGATCAGCATCGGCGACATGACGGCGCCGGCCCTCTTCCTGACGATCCTCCTCATGTTCATCGGGGCGTCGCCGGGCGGCACCGGCGGCGGCGTGAAGACCACGACGTTCGGCGTGATGGTGGCGTCCATCATGGCGACGGTGCGCGGCCGCCGCGACACGCTCGTGTTCAAGCGGCGGCTGGCCGCCGACCTCGTCGCCCGCGCCTTTGCCATCTCGGCGATTGCCTTCCTGGCCGTCGTCATGGTCACCGCGCTGCTGCTCCACGCCGAGCACCGCGACCTGCTGGCGACCATGTACGAAACCACGTCGGCGTTCGGGACCGTGGGATTGTCGATGGGGTCCCCGGGCAGCGTGCTCAGCCTGTCCGGCCTCTTCGACCCGGACGGCAAGCTGCTCATCATGTTCATGATGTTCGTGGGCCGCGTCGGCCCGCTCACGCTCGCGATCGCGCTGGCGGGCTCGGCCGCGCCGCCCCGCGTGCGCTATCCGGAAGGAAAGGTGTTGATCGGCTGATGAAGAGACTCTCCTTTGCAGTCATCGGCCTCGGCCGGTTCGGGTCCGCCATGGCCATCACGCTGACGGAGCTGGGCCAGGAGGTCATCGGCGTCGACGCCAACGAGGAGCGCGTCCAGAAGCACGCCGACGTGATTGGCGCCGCGGTGCAGCTCGACGCCACCGACGAGCGGGCGCTCAAGGCCGCCGGCATCCCGGACGTCGACGTGGCCGTCATCTCCATCGGCGAGAACATCGAGGCCAGCCTGCTGGCGGTGATGCTCATCAAGGACCTCGGCGTGCCCAAGATCGTCGCCAAGGCCGTCACGCCGCTGCACGGGCGCATCCTCGAACGCCTCGGCGTGGACCGCGTCATCTTCCCCGAGCGCGAGATGGCCATGCGCGTGGCGCACAGCCTGGTCGTGGCCAACGTCCTCGACTACATCGAGCTGTCGCGCGATTTCAGCATCATCGAGATGCCGGCGCCCGGCGAGTTTGCCGGCAAGTCCCTCAAGGACCTGCAGCTGCGCAACCGCTACGGCCTCACCCTCATCGCCATCAAGCGCAAGACCGGCACCGGCGACGGCGAGGTGACCAACGTCGCCCCGAACGCGGAGGACGTCATCGCCGCCGGCGACGTCCTCTCCCTGCTCGGCTCGAACGAGCGGCTGGGACAGCTCGACAGACTGTTGAAGTCCAGAAAGTAGGGGCTAGATTCCCGCCGCCGCGGACGCCTTGAGGGCATCGGGCACGCCGAACACGACCGCGGCCGTGGTGTGTCCTTCCACCGCCGTCGCGTAGAGGTACTCGACGTTCACGCCCGCTTCCTCGAGCAGCCTCGCCGTCCGGCCGAGGGCGCCGGGGTCGTTCGGCATCACCGTGTAGAGCACCTCGCGCTCATCCACCTTGAACAGGCGGTCCCGCATCAGTTCGGTGGCGCGCCGCGGGTTGTCGACGACGAGGCGGAGCAGGCCCGCGTGCTCGAGCTGCATCGCCATGATGTTGATGTGCTCGTCCGCGAGGTGCCGGAACACCCGGGCACAGGCTCCCAGCTTGTTCTCGATGACGAGCGTGATTTCGGTGCGAATGGCCATCGGGCGCCTCCGCCGCAGACGAACACAGCCAGACCGAGAGCCAAGTCCCGCTTGCCGCGCCGAAGCCGGCCGGCAGGCCGTTTGGCGGAGGCGGGAGACCCGATTCCCGCCTGTCACGCCGAAGCCGGTCAACAGGCCGTCCGGCGAAGGCGGGAGTCCCGGTCGTGGCTCAGAAGTATACCGTCAATCCCGTCGTCCACATCCGGCCGCGGTGCTCCAGCTTCGACGTGAGCGCGTTGCCGCTCGCGGCGTTGAGCAGGCCGACGACCGACGACAGGGACGTTGCGGCGTAGGCTGCACCTGCGAGGCCGCTCGAGCCCGTGAGATCCACGAAGCTGTACCGGTAGTCCAGAAAGACCGCGGCGTGCCGGCCGAGCTTCATCTGGGCGCCGAACCCGGTGTGGTAGCCCGTCTCGCTCGTGGTCGCCGACACCAGGGCCTCTCCGTCGTCGATGGCCTCGATGCGCTGCCGGTACCAGCCGACGCCCGCGACGAGATACGGCGCGATCGCCGCTCGGAGCGGGAAGATGAGGATGGACGCCTGGATGGGCGTGTAGCGGATGCGGGCGGTCCCGTCCGGGTTGAGCATCCGCCGGTAGTCCATGGCCACCTCGAGGGCCATGCGCGACGACGCGTGGAACCGGACGTGCGCGCCGTAGAACCGGGGGTTCGCCTCGCCGGTCGAGCTCACGAGCGGGCTGTCGGCGCCGGAGGCGGTCATCATCCGCACCCCCACGCCAAGCGTCTGCGCCTGCGCGCCGCCCGCGGCGAGTGACACCATCAGGGCGGCCGCCGACGCGGCCGCCGCCATCGATCCTCGTGTCACTACGTTCACGCGTCGCTCCTTCCGCGGCGCTGGCAGCCGCACTCCCGCCGTTCCTCATTGTATCGGCACGGCTGGATGAACGGTGTAGGGACGCCCGTGGCATACTAGGCTGCCTCCTCCCGGAGTCCTCTGCCATGTCCGAGTCCGCCGCCATCCACGTCGCGAGCCGCGTGCGCGGCTTCTCCTACGCCATCCGCAACATCGTCCCCGAGGCGAAGAAGGTGGAGGCGGCCGGCCGCACTGTGAAGTACCTCAACATCGGGGACCCGATCCCCTTCGGCTTCAAGACGCCGGCGCACATGATCGCCGCCGTCGAGAAGGCCATGCGCGACGGCCATAACGGCTACGGCCCGTCGCCCGGCATCATGTCGGCGCGCGAGGCGGTGGCGGCCGACTACACCGCGCGCGGCCTGCCGATGACGCCCGATCGCATCGTGCTGACGGCGGGCGCGTCCGAGGGCATCGAGATCGCCCTCAATGCCCTGGCCGACCCGGGCGACGAGGTGCTCGTGCCGAGCCCGACCTACCCGCTCTACACGGCCGTCATCGCCAAGATCGCCGCGAACGCCGTGTACTATCACACCGACCCGAAGAACGGCTGGCTGCCCGACCTCGACGAGATCCGCGCGCTCATCTCTCCGAAGACGCGCGCCCTGGTGGTCATCGACCCGAACAACCCGACCGGCGCCGTCTATCCCGACTCGGTCCGCCGCGAGCTCATCGCCCTCGCGGCGAAGCACCAGTTCGTCCTGCTGGCCGACGAGGTGTACAGCGACCTGACGTATGCCGGGCCGACGTCCCTGATGGCCGTGATCGACACCGAGGCGCCGCTGATTTCGTTCGGCAGTCTGTCGAAGGCTTACCTGGCGCCCGGCTGGCGCGCCGCCTGGATGGCCGTCGCCAACAGCCCGCGTCTCAACGATGTGATGGCCGCCGTGCTGAAGCTTGCCGACGGGCGGCTCTGCGCCACGGTGCCGATGCAGTACGCCATCACCGCCGCGCTCACGGGCGACCGGTCGCATCAGCCCGCGCTGCGCCGGGCGCTGCACGAACGCGCGGAGGTGACGACGGCGGCGCTGAACGCGATCCCGGGCATGTCGTGCGTGGCGCCGGCGGCCGCGTTCTACGCGATGCCGAAAGTCGAACTGCCGCCGGGCCGCACGGACGAGGACTACGTGCTCGCGCTCCTGCGCGGCGCCGGCGTGCTGTGCGTCTACGGGTCCGGCTTCGGCACGAAGCCCGAAGACGGCTTCTTCCGCGTCGTCTTCCTCGCGGATCCGGCGGAACTGAAAGCCATCTACGCGACGATCGCGGAGTTCACCGCGCGGTACCTGGGGCGGTGAACCAGTCCGGGGCTCGGGGATCGGGACTCGGGACTCGAACGCCGGGGCTCGGGGCTCGGGACTCGGGACTCGGGAGCGGCGGCGCGACGGCTCGACACGACGAATCCCGAATCCCGAGTCCCGGATCCCGGCCGAACGCGGCCACGGCCACAGTGCTCTACGCCGTGGTCACGCTCGTCCTCACGTGGCCCCTCGCAGCCGGCCTCGCCCGCGACATCCCCTGGGACCTCGGCGACTCGATCCTGAACTGCTGGATCCTGCAGTGGGGCGCGGACCACTGGATGCGCGTCCTCGGCGGCGACGTCGGCGCGCTGCGCGGCTATTTCAACGCCAACATCTTCTATCCCGAGCCGCTGACCCTCGCGTACTCCGAGCACCTGACCGCGCAGGTCATGCAGATCCTCCCCGTCTACGGGCTCACGCACAACATCGTCCTGTCGTACAACCTGCTGTTCCTCTCGACGTTCGTGCTGTCGGGCCTCGGCGCATTCCTGCTGGTCCGCGCCCTCACGGGCAGCGCGCGCGCCGCGTTCGTTGCCGGGTTGCTCTACGCGTTCGCGCCGTACCGCACGGGCCAGTTCTCTCACGTCCAGGTGCTGTCATCGCAGTGGATGCCCTTCGCGCTCTACTTCTTCCACCGCTACTTCGACCGGCGCAGTTCGTGGGCGCTCGCCGGCGCGGCCCTCGCGCTCGTCCTGCAGAACTGGTCCTGCCTCTATTACCTCCTCTACTTCACGCCCTTCGCCGTGGCGTACGTCCTCTACGAGATGGCCGGCCGCGGGCTGTGGCGCAGCGCGCGGACGTGGGCCGGACTCGCGGCCGCCGCCGCCGCCGTCGCCGGGGCCAGCGTGCCGTTTCTCCTGCCGTATCTCGCCCTGCGCGGGCACGGCTTCGGGCCGCGGTCCATGGACGAAGTGGCGCGCTTCTCGGCCGACGTCTACAGTTACCTGACTGCCCACGTCGCGCAGTCGTTCTGGGGCGCCCTCGCTCACGCGTTCCCGAAGCCGGAGGGCGAACTGTTCCCCGCCGTCGTTCCCGTCGTGCTCGCGATCGTCGCTCTTGCGGCGCACGCCCGCGTCACGTGGGCTGTGACCAGGTCGCGCGGCGCGGACCCCGATGCACCGCGCTGGCGCCGCGTGATCGCCGGCGCGGCCGCGCTGCTGCTCGCGTGGCAGGCGCTGGCCGTGTCGATGATGCTCGTACGCCGCGGGATCGACTATCGCCTGGGCCCGCTCTCCCTCCGGGTGCACGACCTGAACAGGGCCCTGCTGATGGCGTTCGTGTCGGCAGCCGTGCTGCTCGCGGCGTCGCGGCGCGCGCGCGCGTTCCTGCGCGGCGTGCCCTCGTCTGGCGTCGCGTTCTTCGCCGTGGCCCTCCTCGCGGCGTTCTGGCTGTCGCTCGGCCCCCTCATCGTCTCGAACGGCGTGCGCGTGGGAGACGGCGTCGTCTACACGTGGCTGTACCGCAACGTCCCGGGCGTCGACGGCCTGCGCGTGCCGGCGCGCATGGGCATGATCGTCGCGTTGTTCCTGGCCGTGCTCGGCGGCTACGGCGCGCGGGCGATTGAACGGCGCCTCCGGGGGGCCGGTGTCATCCTGGGCGCGGCGTGTCTCGTGTTCCTGATCGAAGCCGCGCCGGCGCCGATGACGCTGAACGGCACGTGGCCCGCCGACGGGCTCGCGCCGCCGCCCGTGCCCCTGATCGCCGCCGACGGCCCGCCGGCCATCTACCGCGCCGTGCGCGCGCTGCGACCCGGCGCCGCGATCGCCGAGTTCCCCTTCGGCGACGAGCAGTACGACCTGCGCTACATGGCATGGTCCGCCTCGCACTGGCGCCCGCTGCTCAACGGGTACAGCGGCGGCTTCCCGCGCTCCTATGCGGTCAACCGCGCGGGCCTTGGCCGCGTCCTCGAGGATCCGGAGACGGCGTGGCGCGTGCTCTCCTCCTCCGGGGCCACGCACGCCACGGTCCACGAGGGCGCGTATCTCGACGGCGGCGGCGCGGCGGTCGCCGCCTGGCTCCGAGCCCACGGTGCAACGGAGATCGCGTCGTCTGGCCGGGACCGCCTCTTCGAACTCCCTCCGCCGCGGGTTGCGCGATTCTGCCCGCCTCTTCACGAAATGTAGGGCGCCCCTTCACGCGATGGCCTGATTTCGGGCAGAATCTGCGTGAGCCGGTGACTTCGCGCCCGGCCCGGGCTGTGATCGCTTCTTGCAGCCTGGCGGGCATGGCGACCGTTCCTCCTTCCGTCACGTGGTCTGGGTCAGGACCGATGGACACGGAGGCACGCGGCCGCCGCCGGCTCCCGGTCTGGAGGCCACGCGTGCTGTTGCGGCAGACGACTGCCGGGCGATCGCGCTTCGGCGACGTCGTGATCGTGCTGTTCCTGCTCGCCCAGGCGGCCGACGGCGTGATGACCTACGTGGGCGTCGCGACGTTCGGCGTCCACATGGAGGCCAATCCCCTGCTCGCCTCATTGATGGCGATGTTCGGGCAGGGCGCCACCATCGCGGGGGCCAAGGTGGCCGCGTCCGTCCTCGGCATCTCGCTGCATCTCATCGGCGTCCACCGCATCCTCGCGGTCCTGACGTGCATCTACGCGGTCGGCGCCCTCCTGCCCTGGATCGCCACGCTGCTCATCGTGTAGCGCCGGGCCCGCCGAGCGCACGAGCGCGGACGAGAGCCGGGCGCTCAGGATCAGGCTCCGTACTTCTCGATGATCCCCTTCTTGTCCAGCCCCAGGATGCCGTGTTTCGCGCCGACCTTCCTGAACGACTCGAGCGCGCGGCCGAGCATCGGGATGTCGTGGTCCGCCGAGAGCTGCGTGCGGATGCGCGCCTGCCCCGCCGCCACCACGGGGAAGAAGAAGCCGACGACGTAGACGCCCTCGTCGTAGAGATCGCGCGCCACGTCCTGCGCGAGCTTCGCGTTGAACAGCATCACCGGCACGATCGGGCTGTCGCCGTCCCTGATGACGAACCCGGCGTCCTTGAGGCCGGCCCGCCAGAACTTCGCGTTCGCCTCCAGCGTGTCGCGCCGTTCCGTGGTCGCGCTCAGGAGGTCGAGCACCGCGATGGCCGACGCGGCAATCGGCGGCGGCACGGCGTTGCTGAACAGGTACGGCCGCGCCCGCTGCCGGCACAGCGCCACGATTTCCTTGCGCCCCGACACGCAGCCGCCGCTCGCCCCGCCCAGCGCCTTGCCGAGGGTCGTCGTGATGATGTCGATCTTTCCCATCACGCCGAAGTGCTCGTGCACCCCGCGCCCGGTCTTGCCGATGAACCCGGTGGCGTGGCTGTCGTCGAGGAACACCAGCGCGTCGTACTGCTCCGCCAGCGCCACGATCTCGTCCAGCGGCGCCATGTCGCCGTCCATCGAGAACACGCCGTCGGTGATGACGACGCGCACCCGCTTGTCCTGGTGCTCCCGCAGCTTCTCCTCCAGGTGCGCCATGTCGCAGTGCTTGTAGGTGTCGTGCATCGCCTTGCACAGGCGGATGCCGTCGACGATGGAGGCGTGGACGAGGCGGTCGGAGATCATCACGTCCTCGGGCCCGAGGATCGCCTCGAAGACCCCGGCGTTCGCGTCCAGGCAGCTCGCGAAGAGGATCGTGTCCTCGGTGCCGAGGTACGCCGTCAGCTTCGCCTCGAGCGTCCGGTGCACGTCCTGCGTCCCGCAGATGAACCGCACGCTCGACATGCCGTAGCCGCGCTCGTCGAGGGCCTTGTGCGCCGCCGCCACCACCGCCGGGTGGCTGGAGAGGCCGAGATAGTTGTTCGCGCACAGGTTGACGACCTCTTTCAGCGCCGACCCGCTCGGGAACTCCACCGTGATGTGCGCCGACTGCGGCGAGTGGATGTAGCGCTCTTCCTTGAAGATGCCCTTCTCGCGGATGAGTGCCAGTTCGGCCTGCCAGGCCTCCTGCACGGCCGCCGGGTACGCCATGGCTACGCCCCTTTCTTCGCCGTCTGCTTGCTCACGAGCTGGATGATGCTCGCCACCGTGTCGAAGGCCTGCGGCGTGGCGTCCTCGTCCGGGATGCTGATGGCGTACTTCTTCTCGAGGAAGCGCTTCAGGCTCACCATGCTGAAGCTGTCCACGATTCCGCTCGAGATGAGCGGCGTCGTCTCGGTGAGGACGGTGTCCTCGGCTTCGTCCTCGTCGAGGTACTCGTGCTTGATGTACTCGAGAATCATCTCTTTCATTGAGGTCTCCTTCGAGCATGTCTACTGCATACTGACTACTGTCTACTGACACTGTTCTAGTCGTCCTCCATCGTACTCACGTCCCCCGCCGGCTGGCCGAGCTCTTTCGCCTTGAGCACGCGGCGGAGGATCTTGCCGCTCCGCGTCTTCGGCACCCGGTCCACGAACTCGATCTCCTGCGGCATGGCGAGCGGCGACAGCCGCTTCCGCACGAAGTTCATGATGTCGAGCTCCAGGTCCCCGCTCGCCGCGAACCCGGGCCGCAACGCCACGAAGACCTTCACCACCTCCATGTTGACCGGGTCGGGCTTGCCGATGGCCGCCGATTCCGCCACCGCGGGGTGCTCGAGCAGCGCGCTCTCGATCTCGAACGGGCCCACCAGGTGCCCGGCGGTGTTGATCACGTCGTCATCGCGCCCGCAGAACCAGAAGTAGCCGTCGCCGTCGAGGCTGGCCTGGTCGCCGCAGATGTACCAGCCGTTGAGGAACTTGCCGTAGTAGGTGGCGGTGTTGTTCCAGTAGGTGCGCATCAGGCTCGGCCACGGCGGCTTGATCGCAATGAGGCCCACGCGGCCGGGCTCGGTGATGGGCTGCCCGGTCTTCGGTTCGACCACCGCGGCGTCGAGCGCGGGAAACGGCCGGCCCATGCTGCCGGGTTTCACCATCATCCCCGGCAGGTTGGTGACGACGATGGCGCCGGTCTCCGTCTGCCAGAACGTGTCGTGGAACCAGAGCCCGAACGCCTCGTGGCCCCACCGCACCGCCTCGGGGTTCAGCGGCTCGCCGACGCTGCACATGTGGCGCAGGCTCGTCAGGTTCCGCCGCTTCACCGGCTCGAGGCCGTCCTTCATCAGCATGCGGATCGCCGTCGGCGCGGTGTACCACACGGTGACGCGGTGTTTCTCGATCGTCTCGTACCAGCGGTCGCTCGAGAACCCCGCGTCGAGCACCACCTGCGTCGCGCCCAGCGACCACGGCCCGATGATGCCGTAGCTCGTGCCCGTCACCCAGCCCGGGTCGGCCGTGCACCAGTAGACGTCGCGCCCGGTGATGTCCAGCGCGACCTTCGACGTCAGGTACTGGGCGAACACGCTGCC
This sequence comes from uncultured Acidobacteriota bacterium, assembly GCA_963809475.1. Lineage (GTDB taxonomy): Bacteria > Acidobacteriota > Vicinamibacteria > Vicinamibacterales > JAKQTR01 > JAKQTR01. The sequence goes on along the minus strand of CAWEJS010000001.1, from coordinate 46,413 downwards.
GTGCACGTGCAGCGCGCCCTTCGGCGCGCCCGTCGTGCCGCTCGTGTAGTGCAGCACGCTCGGGCTCTCGGCGTACGTCGCCGCGACGGGGAACCGGTCCTCCCGGTGGTCCATCATCCGGTACTCGACCTCGCCCTCGCGCAGCTTCTTCCCGTCCTCCTCCTGGTCGATGACGATGATCGTCTTGAGGTCGGGAAGCCGCTCGCGGGCCCGGCGCACCTTGCCCAGGTGGCGCCGCCCGGTGATGATGGCCGCCGCCCGGCTGTCGAGCATGCGCGCGATGAGGGCGTCCTCGCCGAACGCCGAGAACAGCGGCTCCACCACGGCGCCGGTCTTCAGGATGCCGACGAACCCGACGTACAGCTCGGGCACCCTGTCGAGGAAGAGGCACACGCGGTCGAGCGGCCGGATGAAGACGTTGCCGCGGAGGAAGTGCGCCCAGCCGTTGGAGAGCTGCTGCACGTCGCGGTAGGTGAATGGCCGGATCCCGCCGTCGTGGTCCTCGTGGATCAGGGCCAGGAGGTCGCCGCGCCCCTCGTCCACGTGCCGGTCCACGCAGACGTACCCCAGGTTGAGGGGCGCGCCCTCGCGGTAGCCCAGCTCGCGCTTCGCGCCGTCCCAGGAGATGTCGCGCCGCAGTTGCTCGTAATCAGCGTGCATCGGACGACCTCCGAGATCAGGGACTGAGGGCTAGTCCCCAGCCCCCAGCGTCACTACCCACGCCACCGCCTGCTCGCGCGTCGTCGTGAGGGCGAGCCGCACGGCCGTCACGCCCATCGCCGCCGCCGCCTGTGCCGTCGCCCCCGCCAGATCAACCGTGGCGCGGGAGCCGGCCCCCTCCCAGCCTACTCCGATGTCGTGCCACGTCATCCGCCCGATCTTGCCCGTCCCGAGGGCCTTGAAGAGCGCTTCCTTGGCGGCATACCCCATGGCGTAGCCCTCAGCCGGCCGGCGGCGCGACCGGCACAGCGCCAGTTCGGCCGGACTGAACAGCTCGCCGAGCAGGCTCCCGCCCCGGCGCACCACCTCGCGCTCGAGCCGGCCGACATCCATCAGGTCGAGGCCGCAACCCAGAATCACGGGAACTCCGCCGCACCTTGCCGACGTATGTCGAAACAGGGGCGCATGCGAAAGGGCCGGCCCGCGGAAAAGCGGGCCGAGTGTAACACATGGCATCCAGGACGTAGAATCAGTCAGTCTCTCCCATGCTGCGCCGCTGCACGCTTCCCGCCGTCGCCGTCTTCCTGGCCCTGGGCCAGGTCGCGGGGACGCATGCCCAGCAGCCCCTGCCCCTCGACGGCGTCGTCCGGCTGCTCCTGAGAGTCGAGCAGGTGATGCAGGCCGGCAAGCCGGACGCGTACATGGACCTCCTCTCCGCCGTGGCCAATCGCGGCTTCGCCCAGGAGGCCGCCCGCGCGCTCATCTCACCGGGCATCACGCGCGCCGTGATCCGCGAGCGCGATCGCGGTCCGCTCGAGGGCACGCTGCCCGGCGACGGCTACCGGCTCATGGTGGAGGTCTTCACGGAGCGCGGCGCGCAGGCCCGCATCGCCACCTGGCGGCTCGACGTCCGCCGGGTGCCCACCGACACGAGCGAGGACGAGTGGCGCATCGCGGGCCAGGAACCGCTGACCTCGCTCGACGTCCTGAGCCGCCTCGCGCTCAACCCGGCGAAGCAGTACCGCGCGCGGAACCTCGTGGTGCGCGACGGCGACCTGGAGATCCGCCTCGACGACGGCTTCGTGTTCGTGGCCGAGATACCCGGAGGCCCGACGGCCGCGGTGCTGGTGCCGGTCCAGGGCGGGACCATGCGCTTCCGGCCGACCCCCGAGGTCGAGCGCGAGCAGGTGCGCATCTACGCCGGCACCGACACGCTCAACGCGCCGTACGACGCCGTGTTCCTGCGCATGAACGGATCGGACTTTTCCGGCCGTTTCCCCGCCGCGTCGCTCACGCCCGGAACGCCCGACCCGGCGGTGTTCCGGCAAGCGGACGGCATCTTCCGGGAGGACGTCGGCAACTCGTACGGCCTCGATCTCGCGGACCTCAGCCGCGAGCTGTGGTCGATCGAGCCGCTGCGCGGTGAACTACTCGCCGAGATTCACACGCGCCGGTTCCAGACGCTGACCTACGCCAGGTCCGCCAGCGAGCCCGAGGACATCTCGCTCTTCGATCGCCGGCGCCACCGCAACATCTCGGTCTACGCGTCGCCGGAACACATGGCGGCGGGCGGCCGCAACTTCGACGACGACGGCCGGTCGCCCTACGAGGTCACGCGCTACCAGCTGGACGTCGCGTTCGATCCCGAGCGGGTGTGGCTCGACGGCCGCGCGCTGCTGCGCCTGCGCATCACCGCCGACGTCGTCAACCGCATCACGATCCGCCTGGCCGAGACCCTCACGGCGCGGTCGATCTACAGCACCGAGTTCGGCCGGCTGCTCGCGTTGCGCGTCCGCGGCCAGAACAACATCGTCGTCAACCTGCCCGGGTTCGCGACGCGGGGAACGGAGTTGAACCTCGTCGTGACGTACTCCGGGCGCCTGGAGCCGGCGATGCCCGATCGCGAGACGGCGGCTCCGCAGTTCCCGCAGGAGACGCAGGTCCTCTCCGAGGCGACGTCGTTTCCCGCCGAGCTCAGCCTGCTGTATTCGACGCGCGCGTATTGGTACCCGCAGGCCGTCTCGGGCGCGTACATGGCGGCGACGATGCACCTGACCGTGCCCGAGCCGTACCACGTGGTCGCCAGCGGCGAACTGGCAGCCGGTTCGCCCGTGGTGGTTCCCGCGCAGGAACGGCACCGGCCGGGGCGCATGTACACCTTCGAGACCCGGCAGCCCGTGCGGTATCTCGCCTGCCTGATCAGCCGCTTGTCGCGCGTGGACGCGCGGACGGTCTCGCTCGTCGAGGCGCTGGGCAGCCTGGCGGCGGCGAGCGGCACGGCGCTTCCCGCCGATCCGGTCGCGGCGGGGTCCTTCAACAACGAAGTCGATCTCGTCGTCGAGGCGAACCCGCGCCAGGCCAGCCGCGGCCGGGCTCTGTCCCCCGCGCTCGGGGACATGATGGCGTACTACGCATCGGTCGTCGGCGACTCACCGTACTCCACGCTCACGCTCGCGCTCATCGAGAACAACCTGCCGGGCGGCCACAGCCCGGCGTACCTCGCGATCCTGAATCAGCCGCCGCCGACGGCGAACGTGAACTGGAGCAGCGATCCCGCGGCGTTCCAGTCGTTCCCGGAGTATTTCCTGGCGCACGAGGTCGCGCACCAGTGGTGGGGACAGGCCGTCGGCTGGCGCAACTATCACGACCAGTGGGTCAGCGAAGGCTTCGCGCAGTACTTCGCGGCGCTCTACGCGCGCAAGAGCCGCGGCGACGGGCTCTTCTACCAGATGCTGCGCCGCATGGCGCAATGGGCGCGCAGCCAGGGCGAGGCCGGCCCGGTCTCGCTCGGCTACCGCCTCGGCCACATCCAGGGCAACAGCCGCATCTTCCGCGCCATCGTCTACAACAAGTCGGCGTCGGTCCTGCACATGCTGCGGCGGATGCTCGGCGACGACGCGTTCTTCCGGGGCATCCGGCGCCTGTACTTCGGATCGCGCTTCCGCAAGGCCGGGACCGACGACGTCCGCGCCGCGTTCGAGAAGGAGAGCGGCAGGAGGCTTCAGGCGTTCTTCGACGCGTGGATCGAGGGGTCGGGCACGCCGCAGGCCGCGATGACCTGGGCCCAGGCCCGGGACGCCGCGGCGCCGTCCGTGGTCGTGCGCGTCGAGCAGCGCGGCAAGCTCTACGAGTTCCCGGTGACCGCGACGCTGCGGTACGCCTCGGGCACACAGCAGGACACCCAGATCGTCGTCCGCGAGCGCGTGGAGGAGTTCACGATCCCGCTCTCGGGCACGCTGAAGGACGTCACGCTGAACCGCGACGGCCTCACGCCGCTGGACGTCGTGCGCAGGTAGAGCGCGTCACGGAGCCGAATCCCGGTATGATTTCCCCATGGACACCGTCTCCCTGACGATCGACGGGCGCGCCGTCACCGTGGCCAAGGGCACGACCATCCTCGAGGCCGCCCTCGACAACGGCATCGCCATCCCGTACTACTGCTACCACCCGGGCATCGGCGTCGAGGGATCCTGCCGCGTCTGCATCGTCAAGGTCGAGAAGATCCCGAAGCTGCAGACGTCGTGCTCCACCGCGTGCACCGAGGGCATGGTCGTCGAGACGCGCAGCCCCGAGGTGGTGCAGGCCCGGGCGAGCGTGTTCGAGTTCCTGCTGATCAACCACCCCCTCGACTGCCCCGTGTGCGACAAGGGCGGCGAGTGCCCGCTGCAGGATTATTCCTACGCCTTCGGGCCCGACGGGAGCCGGATGGCGTTTCCGCGGCGCACCTTCGACGGCGACGGCGCCAGGGCCGACGTGGATTTCGGCCCCACCCTCATGCTGAACCGCAACCGCTGCATCATGTGCACCCGGTGCGTCCGCTTCATGAAGGTCGTCGAGGGCGACGCCCAGATCGGCATCGTGGATCGGGGCGGGCAGAGCGAGATTTCGACGTTCGAGGAGCGCGGCGTGCATTCGCTCCTCTCGGGCAACCTGATGGACGTGTGCCCGGTGGGCGCCATCACGACCCGCGACTACCGCTTCAAGTCGCGCCCGTGGGACAACCCGCTGGCCGTGGATACGACGTGCACGCTGTGCTCGAAGGGCTGCAGCACGACGGCGTGGCTGAAGGCGATGCCCGAGTGGGCGAAGGGCGCGCGGATCATCCGCGTCACGCCGCGTTTCAACGCGGACGTCAACGGGTACTGGATGTGCGACATCGGGCGCTTCGGCTACCACTGGGTAGAGGGCGACACTCGGGTGACGTCGCCGATCGTGAGGGAGGGCACTGCGGGCCTCGCCGCGGCGAACTGGTCCACCGCCCTCGCTCGCGTGCGCGACCTGGTGCTGCCGATCGTGAAGCAGCAGCCGGCCGCGTTCCGCCTGCTCGTATCCGCCCATGCATCGCACGAGGAGTTGTTCCTCGTGCGCGAGATCGTGAGCAGGATCCCGGGCCTGTCGCTCGAGTCGAACGCGGCGGTGGCGTGGCGGCACTCCGTGAAGGAACAGCCGAAGAACACGACGTTCCCCGTTCCGCCGGTGGACGCACCCAACGTGGCCGGCGCGCGCGCGCTGGGATTCCGCGTGCCGGACGGCGCCGCCGAGCCGTGCGACGTCAGCGGCCTGCGCGCGGAGATCGAATCCGGTGCGGTCAAGGCGCTCTACGTGCTCGACCCCGGGCCCGAAGCCAGCCTCGGCGACGTGCAGTGGCTGATCGACGCGCGTAAGGCCGGCACGCTCCCGCTGCTCGTCGTGCAGGGCGTGCTGATGACGCCCCTGACTGCAGCCGCGGACATCGTGCTGCCCGGCGCCGCGTGGGTCGAGAAGGAAGCCACCTACACGAACGATCGCGGCGTGCTGCAGGTGACGGCCCGGGTGATGGCGCCGCCAGGCGAGGCCCGCGAGGACTGGCTCGTGCTGACGCAGGTGGCGGCCGCCCTGGGCATCACCCTGCCGTATGCCGACGCCGCCGCCGTGCGCGCGGCCATCGCCGCTTCCATGGGCGACGCGCCGGCGCTCGCCGGTATGACGACCGTGGCCTTCGCCAAGCCGGTCGCGGCGAAGACGTGGCTCCAGGCGTCGAACCCGTCCGAGCGCTGGAAGTGGGACCACATGTATCAGGACCTGCCGCCGGTGAAGGGGTTCCCGCCGCTCGTGCGCAGCACAGAGTAGTCAATTGCGAAGAACAGCCGCGCTGGTCGGAATCCTCGTCCTTGCCGTTGCGGCGCTCGGCGCCCAGATCAAGCGCCCGCAGGCCACCGTCACGCCGCTCGTCGAGCAGCCGGCCGCGGGCACCGGCGCGCGCGTCCGCCTCGCGCTGAAGGTCTCGCTGCCCGAGGGCCTGCACACCCAGTCGAACGCGCCGCGCGATGCGACGCTCATCCCGACCGTGCTGACCATCGACGCCCCCGATGGCGTCACCGTCACCGAGATCGTCTATCCGCCCGCCATCGACCTGAAACAAGAGGGCCAGGAACAGCCCCTCGCCGTCTTCGAGCGCGAGTTCGCCATCGGCGCGCAGGTCGCTCTCGGTCCCGAGCATGCCGCCGCCGCGGTCACCGTCGTGCCGGCGCACCTGCGCTACCAGGCGTGCAACGAGGTGATGTGCTTCGCCCCGGCGACGGTGGACGTCGCGTGGACGATCGATCTCCGGGGTGAGACCCGCAGTGCCGCGGATCTGATCGCGGAATCTGCGGTGTTCAAGAGGATTGCGTTCGGCAGCGGCGAGAAGCCCTCCGCGCCCGCGGCTCCACCAGCGACGGCCGGCCCGGCCACCGGCGACACCGCCGCGCTCCTCGCGACACTCGACAACTTCACCGTCCTCGGCACGACCGGCGGTTACCTCGGGGCCGGCCGCTTCCTGACGTTCGTCCGCAACGCCGAGGCGGGCGTGAAGGAGCGCGGCATGTTCGAAGGCCGCGGCCCCCTCGCGATCCTGATTCTCGTCCTCCTGGGCGGCCTCGCGCTGAACCTCACGCCGTGCGTCCTGCCGATGATCCCGATCAACCTCGCCATCATCGGCGCCGGCGCGCAGGCCGGGTCGCGCGCCCGCGGCTTCCTCCTCGGCGCGGCGTACGGCGCGGCGATGGCCCTCGTCTACGGCCTCATCGGCCTCGCCGTCATCCTGACCGCCGGCACCTTCGGCGCCATCAACGCGTCGCCGTGGTTCAACCTCGCCATCGCCGCGCTGTTCGTCGTCCTCGGCCTCGCGATGTTCGACGTCCTGATGATCGACTTCTCCCGCTTCGGGAGCCGCTTCCGCCCCGGCGCGAGCCGCGGCTCGCTCGCCCTCGCGTTCACGATGGGCGCCGTCGCCGCGCTGCTGGCGGGCGCCTGCGTGGCCCCGGTCGTCATCCAGGTCGTGCTCTTCTCGAGCAACCTCTACGCGGCCGGCACGACGCTCGCCCTCGCCCTGCCGTTCTGCCTGGGCCTGGGCATGGCCCTTCCCTGGCCGCTCGTCGGCGCCGGCATGGCCGCGATGCCGAAGCCCGGCGCGTGGATGGTGCGCGTGAAGCAGGTGTTCGGCCTCTTCATCCTCGCCACGGCGGCGTATTACGCGTACCAGTCGTACACGTTGTTCTCGAACCGCTGGGTCGACCCGTCCGCGGTGAAGGCCAGCGTCGAGGAACAGTTGAAGTCCGGCTGGCACGCGTCCCTGGCCGAGGGCCTCGACGCCGCGGCGCGCGAGGGCAAGCCCGTGCTCGTCGACTTCTGGGCCACGTGGTGCAAGAACTGCCTCACCATGGACCGCACGACCTTCGAGAACGCGCAGGTGAAGGCGGCGCTCTCGGGCTACGTGAAGGTCAAGGTCCAGGCCGAAGACCTCGACCAGCAGCCCGCGAAGGATCTCATGCAGCGCTTCGGCGCGGTCGGGCTGCCGACATATGTCATCCTTCGACCTCGTTAAGCCGCCGGCCAGCCGCCGTGTCCTGTCGACCGCCATCAAGGTCGCCGTGACGCTGGCGCTGTACGTCCTGGTCTTCTACAAGATCGACCTCCGCCAGTTCCTCGGCCGCCTGCAGGGTGCGCACCTCGGCTGGGTGGCCCTCGGCGTGCTCGCCTACGCCGCCGGCCAGTGGCTCAGCGCGTGGCGGTGGTGGGTGCTGCTGAAGCCGGTCCATCTCACGGTCCCCTACCTGCGGATGGTCGCGTTCTACTTCATCGGCATGTTCTTCAACTTCTTCCTGCCGACCATCGTCGGCGGCGACGCGGTGAAGGCGATCCTGCTCTCGCGCGAGACCGGCGCGCCCGCGCGCGCGACGATGAGCGTGTTCATGGAGAGGAACGTGGGGCTGCTCGCGCTGCTGGCGATCGCGACCGCCGCCGCGTTCGTCGCGCCGCCCGTCGCCGTGAAGGGCGTCTCGCTCCTGCACCTCACGCTGCTGCTCTTCGCCGCCTACATCAGTGCCAACATCGTGCTGGCGGACCGCCGCGCGTACCACTTCATCGACTACCTCGTGGGGATGACGCCCCTCGCGGGCATGCGGTCGCGCGCGGCCTCGCTCTACGACGCCGTCGTGCCCTACCGCGAGCGGCGGTGGCGGGGCATCATCGCCGCCGCCATCGGCCAGTCCTTCCTCTTCCAGGCCATCGTCATCCTCGTGGTATTCTTGAGCGCCAACGCGCTCGATCAGCACGTGCCCGTCTCCGCCCTCGCCGTGTTCGTGCCGCTGATCTCGCTGGCCGGCATGCTGCCGATCAGCGTCAACGGCCTGGGAATCCGCGAAGCGCTGTACCTGCTGCTGTTCGGGCGCATCGGCGTGCCGGCAGACGCGGCGGTGTCGATGGCGTTCCTCTACTTCGCCGTGACCCTCGTCGCCAGCCTGCCGGGCGGGGTCGTCTACGCGCTCCAGCGCGGGCCCCGGCGTGATGTGGGGAGGTCGAGATGAAGAGCCGAAGCATGCGCGTGCTGCTCGTGATCCTGGCCATCGCGGCCCTGGCCGCGGCGGGCATGACCGCGTGGCACTTCGAGGAACGCATCGCGGCCGAGCGGTCCGCCGCCGACACGTTCGAGCGCGACGCGCGGCAGACGGTCATCGGCCTCGGCGATCTGCGGGCGGCGCTGCAGGCGAGCGTGGCCGCCGGCCAGGCGCCCGACACGTGGCTGGCGGAGGCCGCTTCCCTCAGCAGCGCCATCGGTCCGAGGATCGCCGCGCTGCGCGTGGCGGCGGGCACGGTCGAGGCGCACGGCGCCCTCGAGTCGGCCATCGAGGCGTTCACCACCTTCGGCCAGAGCGACGCGAAGGCCCGCGATTACCTGAAGTCGGGCCAGCAGGTCTCGGCCTCTGACGTGATCTTCGCCGACGGCGCGCCCACGCTCGACAAGGTCGTGAACCTCATCGACAGCGCCAGGGGCCACGAGAGCATCGCGCACGCGATTGCCGTGGAGGGCGCGCGCACGTGGCAGCTCATCGCCATCGGGGCCGGCCTCTTCGCGGCATTGCTGGCGCTGATCCTGCTCGTCCCGATCCCGCGAGGCAACGCGGCGGCGGCGGACGTCTCGGCCAGCGCGACGGCGAGGGCCGGAGGACTCGGCCTGTCGCACGAGATGGACGGCGTCGTGCGCCGGGCGGAGCCCATGACGACCCCGGCGCGCGCGGCAGGCGCGGCGGGCACGGCCGCTCCGCCGGCGGCGGCAGGCGCGGCCGGCAAGGCGATTCCCATCAGCCCGGCAGCCACGATCGGCCGGGTGGGCACGCTCAGCCCGGCCGGCGCGGCGAGGTCGGCCGACCTGGCGGCGGTCGCCGACGTCTGCTCGTCGCTCGCGCGCGTGCAGTACACGGGCGAACTGCAGGGGCTCTTCGAGCCGATCGCCAAGGCCCTCGAGGCCACCGGCGTCATCGTCTGGATGCCGGACGCGACGTACGGCACGCTCCGCCCCGCGATGAGCCACGGTTATACGCCCCTCACGCTGATGCGGATGGGCGCGATCCAGCCCGCGTCCGACAACGCCACCGCCACCGCCTTCCGCACGAAGACCGTGGTGGTCGTTCCGCCGGAAGCGCGGGCGGGCGGCGCCGTGGTCGCGCCGCTCATCACCTCCGAAGGGTGTTCCGGCGCGATGGCCGTCGAGTTGCGGGAGGGCGTCGATCCGACACCGCAGGTGCGCGCCGCCGCGGCGATTATCGCCGCGCAGCTCGCCACGCTGCTGACTCCGTCCGCGGCGACCCCCGCCGGGGCCGCGGGGACGCCAACGCCCGCGCCCTCGACGGTCACGCCGGCGGCTGGCCCGCTCACGCGGAAGGCGTAGCGGGACTGCCGTGTCCAGCGACGACGTGCTCGACCCGGGCGCCATCGCGGAGCTCCGCCGCGCCCAGGATCAGCTCGGCAGCCCCGCGTTCATCAACCAGCTTGTCGGGATCTTCCGGCAGAACGCGCCGCGGCGGATGGACGAGATGCGCGAGGCCCTCGCCGCCGGCGACGCGGCCGCCCTCGAGCGCGCGGCCCATACGCTGAGGACGAGTTGCGCCACGTTCGGCGCCGCGCGCATGGCCGCCTGCTGCGCGAGTCTCGAGGCCGCGGCCGCCCGTGCCGATCTCCAGGCAGCCGCCGCCCTGTTCGCTGAGGCCGAGCACGAGTTCCCCGGCGTGCTTGAAGCCGTCACCGCGCTGTCGTAGCGGCCTTCAGGAGCGCGCGCGGAGCGTGCGGGGATCGGGCCCTCGAAGTGGGACCGAACCCCACACGCTCCGCGCGCGCCACAGGCCGCTACGCCGGATTGCCGACGACGACCTTCCGGCGCAACTGCTGCTTCCGCTCCTCGAGCGTCGCCTTCAGCGAGAGCGGCTTCTTGTCGCGCGTCACGCCAAGCGTCACCTCGCCGTCCTTGTCGGCCAGCTCCTTGACGAGCTCGCCCGACGTCGTGACCGCCTTGCCGTTGACCGTCGCAATCACGTCGCCCGCCTTGATGCCGGCCTTCGCCGCCGGGCTGTCCGCCTGCACGCTGTTCACCAGCAGGCCGTCCTTCACGCCGAAGTAGCCCGCCAGTTCCGGCGTCAGGTCCTGCACCGTCACGCCCAGCCGCCCGCGGCCCTGCGAGAAGACGAAGTTGCCCGTGCCCCGGTCGCCGAAGAACTGCATGACGTCGCCCTCGGGCATCGGCTGTGCATCGGGTGCGGGCACGCGGCGCTGGAAGCGGAACTGCTGCATCTTCTCGCCCGCCTCGCCCAACTGCTTCTGCATCTCCTTCATCTTCGCTTCGTCGATCTTGATCTCAAAGGTGTCGCTGGCCATCGCCGGCGCGGCGCTGAGTTCCACGCGCTTGCCGTCGCGCATGACGGCCATCTTCACCGTGCGGCCCGCCGCCGTCTCGCGCACGAGGCGCGTGAACTGCTGGGCGCTGCGCACGTTCTCGCCGTCGAACTGCACGACGATGTCGCCGGCCTTCACGCCGGCCTTTTCCGCGGCCGACTCCTTCACGACCTCGTCGACGACGACGCCGTTCGGTCCCGCCAGTTTCAGCTTCGTCACGTCTTCAGGCGTGATGTCGCGGATCTGCACGCCCAGGCGCGGCCCGCCGCCGGCGATCGCGGCGATCATCGGCTCGGCCCCGAGCGCGTGCGTCATCACCTTGCCCTGGCCGTCCTTGGCGTAGACCGTCACGTGCTTCTGGCCGTCGTTGTCATAGATCGTGATGGTTTCCGGCCCGGTCCCTTGTTTCTTGACGATGACCTGCCGCTCGATCTTCTTGTCGGCCTGCTTGTCGCCGGTCGAGGACTGCTGCTTGTCGGTCTGCCTGGTCATCGTGGCCGTCTGCTGCCCGGCCGCCGCTATCGGCGGGGCCAGCCACACCGTCGCAACCGCCGCGGCCACGAGCACCGCCAGCGCCACCGCGATCGTCTTCCCTGCGCGCATGACATCCTCCATGAGAGCAATGGTATCAACTACACCTACTCAGACGCGGGCGGCTCGACAATGGTTGGGACTGGGGGCTGGGCGCTCGGGGCTGGTCAGTCCAACTGCTGCGCTGGACCGGGCGGGCTCTGGCGAGGGCCCTCGAAGTGGGACCGAGCCAGAGCCTGCCCGGTCGAGCCGGTTTGCACTAGCCCCCAGCCGCCCAGCGGCCGATATGAACGACGATCACCCCGCGCGCGCGGGGCGAGGCGTGGACGCGCCCGTTCATACAAGTCCTTTGTGCTGATGGTGTTAGCATGACGTCACAAGATCCGAACGACGTGCCGGCTTTGCTTGACCCCGAGAACCCCGACGCCGCGATGCGCGATGCCCGCCAGCGCTTCGTCGCCGCCTTCCCGAAGCGGTCCGATTCCATCGGCCTGATGCTGTCCACCGTGGCCACCATCGGCGAGCGCGGCCCCATCGGCCCCCTGCGCCAGATCGTCCACCGCATGTCCGGTCTCGCGGGCATGCTTGGCTTCCCGACCGTCTCCGTCCGCGCCCGCGACATCGAGCTGCTCCTCGACGGCGTGAACGCCGGCACTTTCGATGCGAGCCGCGCCACGCTCGCGTTCGACGCGCTCGAGCAGGCCTTCACCGACGACCTGGCGCATCCCCCCGAGTGGGTCGGGCCCGACCCGGCCGCCGGCGGCAACCGCCGCGTCATGCTCATCGAGGACGACGAGGACCAGCGGGAAGTCGTCGCGATCAACCTGCGCGCCGCCGGGTACGTGCCCATAGAGGTGCCCGCCGGCGACCTGGCCCTCGACGCCGTCCGCGCCGGGCGGCCCGACCTGATCGTGCTCGACGCGAACCTGCCCGGCATCGACGGCTACACCGTCTGCCGCCTCATCAAGGCCGACCCGGTGCTCGCGCCGATTCCGCTCCTGTTCCTGACCGTCCGCTCGAGCCTCGACGACCGCCTCGTCGGCCTGACCCTCGGCGCCGACGACTACCTCATCAAGCCGGTCGACATGCCCGAGTTGATGGTCCGCATCCAGCTGCTGCTCGCGCGCCGGGGACGCCCATGAAACTCCTGCTCGCCGAAGACGAACCCGACGTCCAGCTCATTGCCCGCTTGTCTTTGAAGAAGGCGGGGTTTACCGTTGTCACGGTCGGAAACGGCCTCGAGGTGCTCGAGCGCGTCGCGTCCGAGCGGCCCGACGCGATTCTCCTCGACTGGATGATGCCCGACATGGACGGCTTCGAGACATGCAAGCGGCTCAAAGCCGACCCGGCCACGGCGCCCATCCCGGTGATCTTCCTGACGGCGCGCGTGCAGGAAGCCGAGGTGGCGCGGGCCCTCGCGCTCGGGGCCGCCGGCTGCATCGGCAAGCCGTTCGACGCCCTCACGCTCGGTCAACGTGTCCTGGAGATCCTGGCGGCCTGAGTGACCATCCGCGCCCGCATCTTCACCGTCGTCGGCATCGTCATCGCCGCGTCCTTCGCGCAGACGTTGGTCGTCCTGCAGACCGAGAACCGCCGCGGCGAAAGCGCCGCCGCCCTGGACCGGGCGCTCTGGCGCTTCGAAAACCAGGCGTACCTCGGCCGGCTCGTCGTCGAACTCGAGGGCGTGCAGCGGACGTACGCGGCCTCCGGATCGCCGGCGGTGCGCGCGGACTTCGACCGCCTGTGGACCCTCTACGAGCGGACGATCGCGCTCATCCCGCAGTACGTGGACGATCCGGGCGCGAAGCGCGAGCTCGACGCGATTGACGCGGGGATGCGGAAGTGGCACGCCGCCGTGCTGGACGGCGGGCCGGGCGACGCTGCCGGGCCTCTCGTCAAGCTGGTCCGCGGCGAACTGGACCGCTTCGAGACGCGCGAGCGCAACCACCTTTCCCAGCAGCGGATCCGCACCGCCAGCCAGGCGCTGCAGTCCACGCTGCTGACGCTCGCCATCCCGGCGTTGGCCATCGTGATGCTGCTCGCGCTGGTGGCGTTCGTCGCGCGGATCCTGCTCGACCCCCTCGCCGCCATCGCCCAATCGTCCCGGCAGATCTCCGGCGGCAGCTTCGACGTGATGCTGCCGCGCGAGTCGCGGGACGAGATCGGCGACTTGGTGCGGGCCTTCCGTGAGATGAGCACCGCTGTGCAGCGCCGCCAGCGCGAGGCGACCGACGCGCTCGCCCGCGCCGAGCGCGAGCACCAGCGCCTGCAGGCCACCATCGAGACGGTGCCCGTCGGCCTCGTCATCGTCGACGCGGATACCGGCCGGATCGCCCTTCAGAACAAGACCGCCAGCCTCCTGGTCGGACACCAGCCCGAGGGCGACGCGGAACGCGAGGCCTACTGGGACGCCTTCCACGTCACCACCCGCGAGGGCGCGCCCGTGTCGATGCGCGAGTGGGGCGCCAGCCGCGTGATGCGGGGCGAGGTGATCGTCGGCGAGGAGCTCGTCGTGAAGCGCCCGGAGGGGCGCGAGATCCCCATCCTCGTGAGCGCCGCGCCGCTCTGCGAGGACGATGGGCGGATCTCCGGCGGCGTCGTGGCCTTCCAGGACATTACGAGCCTGTACGAGGTGGACCGCCTGAAGAGCGAGTTCGTGTCGATCGTGTCGCACGAGCTGCGCACGCCGCTCACGTCGATCAAGGGCGCGATCCAGCTGCTGCTCGACGAACGCCAGTCCGCCGATCCCGATCACGTCATGCTGCTGAACGTGGCACTCGCGAACACCGACCGCCTCGTCCGCATCATCAACGACATCCTCGACATCTCGAAGATCGAGGCCGGCAAGCTCGAGCTGAACGCGAAACCGCACACCGTGGCCGAGGTCGTGAAGGTGTCGCTGCAGAACGTGGAGCAGATTGCCCACGGGTCGCAGGTGACGCTCGCGACCCGCATCGAGGACGGCGTGCCCGCCGTGCACGTGGACCTCGACCGCATCGTCCAGGTGGTCGTGAACCTGCTGTCGAACGCGCTGAAGGCGGCGCCGCCGAAGTCCGAGGTGACGCTCGCCGCGCGGCGCGATGGCGACGGGTGGGTCGCCTTCGCCGTGACCGATCGCGGCCGGGGCATTCCGCCCGAGAAGATCGGCCTCCTCTTCCAGAAGTTCCAGCAGCTCGACGGCGCGAGCACCCGCCGCGCCCGCGGCACCGGCCTCGGCCTTGCCATCGTGAAGGCCATCATCGAGATGCAGGGCGGACGCGTCTCGGTTCAGAGCGACGTGGGGACGGGCTCGACGTTCACGGTGACGGTGCCTGAGGCTAGGAGCTAGATGCCGTAGGTGCGGCGCAGCAGCCTTGCGATCCGCAGTTTCAGGTCGACCGGCAGGAACGGTTTGGCCATGTAGTCGTCGGTGCCGATGAGGTAGCCCTTCGTGCGGCTGTCCTGGTCCGCGCTGGCGGTCAGCATCAGGATCGGGATGAACGCCGTCCGGAGGTTTTCGCGCAGGGCGCGGCACGTCTCGAAGCCGTCCATGCGCGGCATCATCACGTCGAGGACCACGAGGTCCGGCGGGGCTTCCTTGACCTGCTCCAGGGCCTCGATCCCGTTCTCCGCCTCTACGACGTCCACCGGCATCTGCAGGCCGCGCAGCGTCGCCCGCACGATCATCCTGATGTCCGCGTCGTCATCGACCACGAGCACGCGCAGGGGGCGTCGGCCGGCGTTCGGGTCGATGGTCTTCTCGACCAGAGGAAGCGGGGCCGGAGGAGGCGTTTCGGCGAGCGGCTCCGCTTCCCTGGCGGCGAACATGGCCGCGTCGAGCATCGGCGCAAATGGCATCGTCTCCCCGGCGGGCGCCGCCGCGGCCTTCTCTCGCGCGGCCGTGCCGCCCGCGCCCTTCGTGGCGACCGGCTCCACCTCTTCCGCCACCGCCTGCACGAGCGCGTTCGTGTTGCAGTACGGGCACAGCTTCCAGTCCAGCCGAAGCGGCTGTCCGCACCCTGCGCAGTTCGTCTTCAGGCTGGTTCGGCAGTACGGGCAGGTGGCGAAGTCGGCCTCGATGATCGCCTTGCAGTTCGGGCACGGCACTTCGGTCTCGTCGATTTGCACGACGCGCAGCACCTCGTCCGGCGACGTGATGCCCGCCCGGACCTTCTCGAGCGCGTCCTCGCGCAGCAGCACCATGCCGCCCTGCCGCGCCGCGTATCGCAGATCGGCCTCGCCCGGACGGTCGTTGATCAGCTTCCGCATGGCCGTCGTCGGCCTGAAGATCTCGTAGAGGCCGACGCGCCCGTTGAACCCCGTGCCGCCGCACGCCGTGCAGCCGTGCCCGCGGTACACCGGCGCGGTGTCCCCGTACATCCCGACGCGGTGCCGGACGGCCTCTCCGGGTTCGTACTCCTCGCGGCACTCGTTGCAGATGCGCCGCACCAGCCGCTGCGCGATCACCATCGTCAACGACGTGGCCAGGATGGTGGCGTCCACGCCCAGGTCGAACATACGCGCGATGGCGCCGATGGCGCTGTTCGTGTGCAGCGTGCTCAGCACCATGTGGCCCGTCATGGCCGCCTGGAAGGCAATCTCGGCGGTCTCCCGGTCGCGCATCTCGCCCACGAGGATCACGTCCGGGTCCTGCCGCAGGATCGATCGCAGCGCGCTCGCGAACGTGAGGCCCGCCTTCGTGTTCACCTGGACCTGGCTGATGCCGGCCAACCGGTACTCGATCGGATCTTCGACCGTGACGATATTGACTTCTGCGTTGTGGTACCAGGCGAGGAGCGCGTAGAGCGTGGTCGTCTTGCCCGAGCCCGTGGGCCCGGTCACCAGGATCATGCCCTGCGGCTGCTGGATGGCCGACTGGAGGACGGCCTCCTGGATCGGCGCGAGGCCGAGGCTCGTGATGTCCGGCGCCGACACGCCGCCCAGGACGCGCAGCACCATCTTCTCGCCGAAGTGCGTGGGCAGCGTCGAGACGCGCAGGTCGATGGACTTGCCCTGGTAGTGCACGGCGACGCGGCCGTCCTGGGGCAGGCGCCGCTCGGCGATGTCGAGCTTCGCGAGGATCTTCAGGCGCGACACGATCGGCCCGTGCAGCCACTTCGGCACGCGCGTGTAGTCGCGCAGCACGCCGTCCACGCGCACGCGCACCTGCAGGTCGTGCAGCGCCGGCTCGATGTGCACGTCGCTCGCACCCGCCTTGATCGCGTCGTAGATGATGACGTTGCACATCTTCACGACGGGCGCCACTTCCGCCGCGACGATCGAATCGGCGATGTCGAGCGTCCCCTCCGCCTGGTCCTCCGAAATGATCTGGATGTCGGGTGCCTCGGGCACCTTCGACAGGAAGGTCGCGATGCGGTCCTCGGCCCCGTAGCGCTCGTCGATCCCGCCGGTGACCTCCGACAGCGTGGCCACGACAGGCCGCACCGACAGGGCCGAGGCGAACTCGATGTCCTGGATCGCCCGGTAGTCGAGGGGGTTGACCATCGCGACGACCAGCACCCGCCCCTCGATGGCGAGAGGCAGGCACTCGAGCTTGCGGGCCAGCCGCTCGGGGACCTTGCGCAGCGCCTCCTCGTCCAGCAGGAAGGTCTCGACGCGCACGCGCGGCACCTTCATCCTGGCGGTGAAGGCCTCGGCGATGGCCTCCTCGGGGATCCGCTCTTCCTTCACGAGGACTTCGACGAAGGTCCCGGCGCCCTGGGCGACGTGCTCCCGGACCCGGCTGATCTGGATGTCGGTTGCCAGGCCCGCCTGACGAAGGATGGACTCGAGTTGTTTCGACATGGTCCCCGCCAGTGCCACCGATTGAGGTCACCCGGGCGTCCGCGCCAAAGGACGCTCCGAGGCTGTATCGGCTCGAGCGGGCGGGAAAATGAGGATCCGCGGGCGGCACGCGTCTTGATAGAAAGGGGTCAGGCCGCGTCGAGTCAACGGGGCGGGTCAACTACAGGCAGGCGCTGGCATCGCCGCTCCGTCAGGCAGGGCGATTCGGCGCGGCTCATCTCCTCCTCCCCCTCAGGTCGGACTGGGGCCGGAACCACCGGGTTCCGGCCCCGGTCCCTTTTCCCGCCACACTCTTGCCACAGATGACCCGCGCCCCGGTGCGCGTGTCCGTTACGCGGTGATCTTGACGACCACCACCGTCCGGTCGTCGTTCTGCTCAGCGTCGCCGCAGAACTCGTAAACCGCCGCGAAGATGGCGTCGGCCAGCGCCTGCGCCGGCCGGGAGCGGTGCTGCTCGACGAGGGGGATCAGCCGATCCGTCGTGAACTCCTCGCCCGCGGCGTTCATCGCCTCCGAGATGCCGTCCGAGAAGAAGACGAACGCGTCGCCGTCCTTCAGCTCCGTCGTCAGTTCGTCGTACGTCGTGCCCGGCAGCGACCCGAGCGGCACGCCCGGCGACTGCAGCTGGCGGCAGCCCTCCGCCGACGCGTGGACGGGATAGGGCAGGCCGCTGTTCGCGAGCGTCATGTGGCGGCGCCGGAAGTCGAAGTGCGCGTAGCACAAGGTGCAGAAGTAGTTCTCGAGCTGGCGCTCGTTCAGAATGCGGTTGATCGACTCGAGGATGGCGCCCGGGCTCGCGCGCACCGTCGTGTAGCGCTGCCGGAACGTGCGCGACCGCACGAGCTCGCCGGCGAAGGCGCTGTAGAGCGCCGCCGGCACGCCCTTGCCCGACACGTCGGCCACCGCCACGCTCAGCGTGTACGGCTCGAGCGCGAAGAAGTCGTAGAAGTCGCCGCCCAGCTCGCGCGCGGGCTCGAGTCGCATCGCCACGTCCACGCCCTTCACCCGCTTCGGCAGCTCCGTCGGCAGCAGCGCCCGCTGGATCTGCTGCGCGAACCGCACTTCCTTCGCGAGGCGCTCCTTGTTGCGCCGCAGCTCCTCGTAGAGCCGCGCGTTGTCGATGGCCACCGCCGCGCTCGCCGCGAGCGACGTCAGCAGCTCGACGTGCTCCTTCGTGAACGACGCGAGCTCGGGGCTCTCGAGGTCGAACACGCCCACGCACCGGTCCTTCACGAGCAGCGGCACGGCGAGCTCCGACCGCACGTCGTCCAGGACCTTGATGTACCGGGGGTCCCCCGACACGTCGTCCACGACCACCACCGTCTTGTGGAGCGCCGCGTAGCCCACCAGGCCTTCGCCCATCTTCACCGTCTTCGTGGAGATCCGGTCGTCGTAGCGCACCGCGTGGCGCATGGTGATCTCGCCCGTCTCCTCGTTCACGAGCAGGATGCCGAAGGTGCGGTAGCCGATGAGTCGCTTGATGCGGTGGGCGATCCGCCCGAGCAGCTCGTCGAGATCGAGGATGCCGGCGAACTCGCGGCCGATCTCGGCGAGGGCTTCGATCGTCTCCGACGAGCGCCGCTCCGACTCGAAGAGCCGCGCGTTCTCGACGGCGCCCGCCACGGCCGAGGCGAAGATGCGCAGCGTCTCCACCTCGACCGGCGTGAACTCGCCGACGTTCCGGCTGAGCAGGTTCAGCGCACCGACGGTGCGGCCCTTGCGGCGCAGCGGCACCACGAGCTCCGCGCGCGTGCCGGGCACGGCGTCGATATAGTCCGGGTCCTTGGAGACGTCGTTGGCCAGCAACGGTCGGCCGTCCGCCGCGGCGCGGCCCACCAGGCCCTCGCCGAGCTTCAGCCGCATCGACTGGCTGCGGGGCGGGTAGCCCTCGGAATGGGCGATGTACAGGTCGCCGCGCCGCTCGTCGAGAATGTAGACGGAGAACGCGTGGTAGTCGATGATGCGCGAGATGAGGCCCGGCAGCTTGCGATAGAGCTCCTCCAGGTCCAGCACCGACGCCACCTCGCGCGCCAGCGCGAACAGGGTCGTCAGGAGCTGGCGGTCGCTCTTGGGCACGCCCGGCGTGGCGCCGTCGCCGGGCACCATCGCGTCGAAATCGATTGGCTGGGTCACTGGACGATTATACTTATAGGGGCGAGGGGCTTGGCGCCAGTCCCTGCTCCCTGTACGGAAGCTGCGCAATGGACCAACTTCCTTTCGACCAGACCGTCATCCAGCGGATCCTGCCGCACCGCTATCCGTTCCTCCTCGTCGATCGCGTCACCGAGTTCGAGGCCGGGACGCGCGTCGTCGGCATCAAGAACGTGTCGCTGAACGAGCAGTGCCTGTCGGTCGAGCCCGGCCGGATCCCCACGCTGCCGCCCACGATCCTGACCGAAGCCCTGGCGCAGGTCGGCGCGATCATGATCCTCGGGAAGCCCGAGAACCACGACAAGCTCATCTACTTCATGGGCATCGATCACATGAAGTTCCGCAAACCCGTGCACGCCGGCGACCAGGTCGTTTTCACGGCCACCGTCAGGCGGTTGCGCGCGCGGATGGGCGTGCTGTACGGTGTCGCGCGGGTGAACGGCGAGATGGTCGCAGACGGGGTGGTGAGGTTTGCGCTCGGGCCGCGCGGGGGCGAGCACGTCGCGGTCCGCGACTGACTGGGGGTTGCCATGACGTTGTGCCCGGCCTGCGGATCGAATCGCGTCTTCCGCTCGAAGACCCGCGGCGCCTTCGAGCGTTTCCGCCGCCAGTTCACGATGAAGCGGCCGTACCGCTGCCACAACTGCAACTGGCGCGGCTGGGCCGCCGACGGCACCCAGGCCGTCACGCCGAAGGACGTGCTCGACTCGACGACGCCCGCGCCCGACCTCGGCGCCATCGACGCCGCCCTGAACGACAAGCACCAGACACCTGAGCCCCGGGGCCGATCAACAATAGAGACATGGCCAACGCCCCCCAGGCGGTGACGATTCCCGTCACCGGCATGACGTGCGCGGCGTGCGCCGCCAACATCGAGCGTGCGCTGAAGAAGCTCCCGGGCGTCGGCGCGGCCGGCGTCAATTACGCCACCAACCGCGCCACCGTCACCTTCGATCCGGCCGTCCTGGGCGTCCCCGCCATCGTCGAAGCCATCCGGGACGTCGGCTACGACGTGATCGGAGACCCCGAGAGGGGACTCGGGGCGAGGCCTGCCGCGCCGAAGCCAGCCGCGAATGAGCCTGGCGAAGGCGGGGACTCGGAGGTCGACGACATCGAAGACCTCGAGCAGCAGGTGCACGACGCCGAGTACCGCGCGCTGCGGTTCCGGCTCGTCCTCGGCACCGCGCTGGCCGTCCCCGTCGTGATCCTCGGGATGGCGCACCTGCACTTCCCCGGCGTCAACTGGGTGCAGCTCGCGCTCTCGGTCCCGGTGCTGTTCTACTGCGGCTGGCCGTTCTATCGCGGCGCCTGGAAGGCCGTGCGCCACCTCACCGCCGACATGAACACCCTCATCGCCGTCGGCACCGGCGCGGCGTTCGCCTACTCGGCCGTCGCCACGGCTGCGCCGGGAGCCGTCTCGACGGACCCGCACGTCATCGCGGGCCACATGCCGGCGCCGGTCTACTTCGAGACGGCCGTCGTCATCATCGTCCTGGTGCTCGTCGGAAAGCTGCTCGAGGCCCGCGCGCGCGGCCGCTCGTCGGAAGCCATCAAACGCCTCATCGGCCTCCAGCCGCGCACGGCGCGCATCGTCCGCGATGGCATCGAACTCGACGTGCCCGCGCGCGACGTGCTGCGCGGCGACATCGTCCTCGTGCGGCCGGGCGAACGCCTGCCGGTGGACGGTGAGGTGATCGACGGCGCATCCGCGGTGGACGAGTCGATGCTCACGGGCGAGTCGATGCCGGTGGAGAAGGCCGCCGGCTCCTCCGTCTACGGCGCGACGATGAATACGACCGGAGCGTTCTCGTTCAGGGCCACCCGGATTGGCGCGGAGACCGCGCTGCAGCAAGTCGTCCGCCTCGTGCGCGAGGCCCAGGGGCGGAAGGCGCCGATCGCGCGGATGGCCGACGTCATCTCGGCGTGGTTCACGCCGGCGGTGATTGGCATCGCGGTCGTCACGTTCGTCGCGTGGATCGCCCTGGCCCCGGCCGGTTCGCGCCTGGCGATGGCGATGACGAGCGCGGTGGCGGTGCTGATCATCGCGTGCCCGTGCGCCATGGGACTGGCAACACCGACCGCGATACTGGTGGGCACGGGCAAGGGCGCGGAGCAGGGCATCCTGATCCGCGGCGGCGACATCCTCGAGCGCGCGGCCGCGGTGACGGACGTGATTCTCGACAAGACGGGCACGATTACGACGGGAAGGCCGGAGGTGACGGACGTCGTGCCAGCAGGCGCCCACGCGGGTGACGCCGCCCTGCTGGCGCTTGCCGCCTCGGCTGAGGCCAAGTCCGAGCATCCGCTGGCGCAGGCGATCGTCTCCGCGGCGCAGGCGCGCGGCTTGACGATGGAGGCGGCGTCGCGGTTCGCGGCGCTGCCGGGACAGGGCGTGCGCGCGACGGTGGGCGGCCGGGCGGTCCTCATCGGCAACGAGGCGCTGATGTCCGCGTCGGGTGTGGACGTGACGCCGCTTGCCGGCGACCGCGCGCGTTTGGCTGCGCGGGGCCGGACGATCATGTACGTCGCGGCCTCGGGTCCGGTGGACGACGCGGCGGCTTACGCCGCCGTCGCCCCCGATGCCGCGCCTGCGTTGTGCGGCCTGATCGCCCTCGCCGACACGCCGCGCCCCGAGGCGCGCGCCGCCATCGCGCGGCTGCACGCCATGGGCCGCCGGGTGGTGATGCTCACCGGCGACAACGAGGCCACGGCGCGGGCCATCGCGGCCGAGGTCGCGCCCAACGGCGAAATCGCGCGCGTGGTGGCGGGCGTGCTGCCGGAGCACAAGGCGGACGAGGTCAAGGCGCTGCAGGCCGGGGGCCGCGTGGTGGCGATGGTCGGCGACGGCATCAACGACGCGCCCGCGCTCGCGCAGGCGGACATCGGCATGGCGATGGGCTCGGGCACGGACGTCGCCCTCGAGGCGGCCGACATCGCCCTGCTGCGCGCGGATCTGAACGGCGTGGCCGACGCCATCCGCCTGTCGGCCCGCACGCTGCGCGTGATCCGGCAGAACCTCTTCTGGGCGTTTTTCTACAACGTGCTCGGCATCCCGCTGGCGGCCGGCGCGCTCTACCCGTGGACCGGCTGGCAGCTCAGCCCCATGATCGCCGCCGCCGCCATGTCGTTCTCGTCGGTCTCCGTCGTGACCAACAGCCTGCGGCTGCGGCGCGGCTGACGCGCCCACGCGGGTGACGGCGGCGCTTTCCATCTGGCCGCAGGCATATCAGCGTCAGTTCAGCCGAGCACAGATGGAAACGTCGCCGGCAGGACCCGCACCCCGGCGCGCGCCCACGCGGGTGACGGCGGCGCTTTCCATCTGGCCGCAGGCATATCAGCGTCAGTTCAGCCGAGCACAGATGGAAACGTCGCCGGCAGGACCCGCACCCCGGCGCGCGCCCACGCGGGTGACGGCGGCGCTTTCCATCTGGCCGCAGGCATATCAGCCGCTACTTGAATGCTCTGCGCAGCCGGTCGAGCAGCGACGGCTGCTCAGGCTGCGCGGCGGCGCGCTCGGCCTCGGCGATCTTGTCGAGGGCCTCGGCGACGGTGGTGACGACGGCGATGCCGAGATTCGTGGCGCCCGTGCGGATGCGCTCGATCGACTCGGCGTCGCGCCAGACGAGGATCGGCCAGGCCTTCGACTCGGTGGCGACGTCGACGCAGTTCTGCAGACGGTCGTCGATGTGCGCGTCGAGCGTGAGCGCCGCCGCGATGGCGCCGCGCGAGCCGATGGTGGTGTAGACGGCCGGGTATTCGAAGCCGCGGCGCCGCAGCCAATGCTGCGTCTGCAACTGCTGCGTCCGGCCGGCAGACGAGGGGCGCTGCGTGACGAAGATCACGTCCCAGCGCAGGTCGTGCGCCAGTTTCTGGATGCGGCGCACGGCGCCGGGCTCGCACTCGTCGAGCGTTTCCCAGAAGTTGCGGGTGGCGCGGCACTGCTGCCAGAGGCGCGACTGCTGGCGCGCGCTGAGGTTCGCGAGATAGGCGGTGTCGTAGCCAGCGGGCCGTTCGTCGGCGGCCTTGTCCGGGGCGGCCTTGTCGGCCGACTCCTGACCGGGGGCGGCCGTGTCAGCGCCTGTCTTCTCCGTGTCCGCACCGGCTTCGGCGAAGGCGATCTTCGTCGTCACGCCGAATTCCCGCTCGGCCATCCGCGCCAGGGCGCCGTCCATGTCGGCCAGCACCCCGTCCATGTCGAAAGCAATGCGCACGTGGAGATTATATGCTCCTATATAATCCTCCCGTGCCACCCTCCGGCCCCGCCGAGCCCAATCGCGCCGCGGCGTTCTCTCGGCTCTTCGAGTCGGTCCACGAGGGGGTCTACATCGGCCTGCTCGGCCCGCACGACAACGTCACCATCGCCGCCAACCCCTACTTCCGCATCATGCTCGGCTACCCTGCCGACACGCCGGAAGCGGCACTCCGGCCCTTCGATCCGGACCGCTTCACGGACGAAGGCGCGCGCGTGGTGTTCATCGACCGCCTCGCGCGCGACGGCGCCGTCACCGATTATCTGCTCCGCATCCGCCGCGCCGACAACGCCGTCATCTGGGTCGAAATGACCGCGCACGCCGCGGTCCAGGAATCCTCCGGCAGCGTGCGCGTCGAGGCGCTGCTGCGCGACGTGAGCGATCGCAAGAAGCTCGAGGACCAGTCGCGCGACCTCTATCACCAGCTCCTGCAGGCCGAGAAGATGGCCGCCCTCGGCACCACCATCTCCGGCGTCGCGCACGAGCTGAACAACCCGCTCGCGACGATCCTCACCTGGTCCGAGCGCCTCACCGAGCGCGAGCTTGACGCGCCCGCGCGCCGCGGCGTCGAGACCATCCTCCGCGAGGCCGAGCGCGCCGCGCGCATCGTCCGCAACCTGCTGACCTTCGCGCGCAAGCGCCACACGACGCGCACGATGGTGGATGTCAACCAGGTGGTGCGCGAAACGCTGTCGCTGCGCGCGTACGAGCAGCGCGTGACGAACATCACCATCATCGACGCCCTCGCGTCCGGCATCCCGCAGGTGTTCGCCGACCCGAACCAGATCCAGCAGGTGCTGCTCAACCTTGTCATCAACGCCGAGCAGGCCATGCTCACGAAGAACGGCCGCGGCACGCTCGTCGTGCGCACGTGGCAGGAGCCCGAGCACGATTCGATCGTGCTCGAGGTGAACGACGACGGGCCCGGCGTGCCGGAGGACATGCAGACCAGGATCTTCGACCCGTTCTTCACGACGAAGGAAGTCGGCAAGGGGACGGGCCTCGGCCTCACCGTGGCGTACGCCATTGTCGAGGAGCACGGCGGGCGGATGTGGCTCACCTCCGAGGCCGGATACGGCGCGTCGTTCTTCGTCGAGTTGCCGTGCGCCGGCGGGAAGCTGAAGGCGGTGACGCCGGGAGAATTCGGCGGCGGCGCGGGCGGCATTGGCGGCGAGGGCGCCGTCGAGGGCGTGAGCGAACTCGTCAGCTCGGGCGGGACGGGCCGATCGGGATGGGCGGGTGTCGGCGGCGGCGGGGCCGGCACGCCGGCGAGTGCGACGGGCGTTGGCTCTGGTGCGGGCGGCGCGGCTCGCGGAACCGGCGTGGGCGGTACGGGTGGAACGGGTGGAGCGGGCGGCACGGGTGGTGCGGGTGGAACGGGCGAAGGCGGGCGCATTGCGCGCACGACGCCACGCACGCAGATGGTCGGTCCCAGCCTCGCGTCGGGCGCGCCGCGCCTCGACAGCCCGGCCATCCTCGTCGTCGAGGACGAGACCGCGCTCGCGACGGCCATGGTCGAGTCGTTCGCCGACGCCGGATACCTGGTCGATCGCGCCGGCGACGGCGAAGAGGCGCTGGCGCGCCTCGAGGGCGGCAACTACGACGTCATCGTCAGCGACCTCAAGATGCCGCGCATGGACGGCATCCAGCTCTTCGCCGCCGTGCGCGAACGGCACCCCGAGATGGCCGGCCGCGTCATGTTCGTGACCGGCGACGTGGTTGCCACCGACGCCGAGCGCTTCCTGGCCGAGAGCGGGTGCCGCTGGCTCGCCAAGCCGTTCCGTCTGGCCGAACTGCTACGCCTCGCGAAGGAAGTGATGGGTTAGGACGCGAGCGGTACGCCCCCACGTCAGCGCAACTTCTCGGCCTTCACGCCGTCTGCGCCGTAGATGAGGCGCCGGTCGGGCTTGCCGTCGTGGTCCGTGTCGAGGGTGACGCTGCCCAGCGCGCCGGCGCTGTAGGTTTCCCACTTATCCATCTTGCCGTCGCCGTTCGTATCTTCCTCGGCGCGGGCCAGCTTGCCGGCCTGGTAGAACTCCCGCCGATTCACCGTGCCGTCGCGCCGCGTGGAGATGTCGATGTGCGCCACCTGGCCCGGCGCGCCCTCGTAGGCCCACGCGTCCACCACGCCGTCGTTCGCGCGCGAGAAACCGACCTTCTCGAGCGAGCCGTCGGCCGTGTAGTACTCCCAGCGATCGATCGTGCCGTCGAAGTTGCGGTCGATGTCCATGCGGACGAGGCGCGTGCCGTCCATCTGGGCCCACGCGTCCACCTTGCCGTCTCTGTTCGTATCGTAGGTGACGAGCTCCAGCTTGCCCGTCGCCTTCGAGTAAGACGCTTTGATGCCGGACTTGGCGGCGCCGTCGCCGCTCGTGGATGGGGAGGAGCAACCGCAGCTCAGCGCGCTCATCGCGGCGAGCAGGAGGGAGACCGGGGCCAGGGCTGAAAGCCGCATTGCTCGGATTGTACTTGGGGTCAGATCCGCAGATCTGCGGATCTGACCCCGAAATCTGCGGCTTGACCTGCGACGCGGCATGCGTCAAACTTCTGACGCGCATGGCCCTACGACACATTCTCCTCGTTGAAGACGAGGCCCCGCTGCGCGAGGCCGTGGCCGAGCAACTCTCCGACCGCGGCTTCCACGTCGAGCAGGCCGCCTCGGGCGAAGAAGCCATCGAGCGCCTCTCCGCCTTCGCCTTCGACATCGTCATCGCCGACCTGCGATTGGGCAGCGGCCTCGACGGGACGGCGGTCCTGGACGAGGCGCGCGCGGTCTACCCCGACATCATCGGCATCATCATCACCGGCTACGGCACCGTGAAAGACGCCGTCGAGGCCATCAAGCGCGGCGCGAGCGACTTCATCCAGAAGCCGTTCCAGTTCGACGAGCTCCTCCACATCATCAACGCCGCCCTCGAGCAGCGTCGGCTGCGCGCCGAGAACGCGTACCTGCGCAAGCAGCTCGAAGAGCGGTACCGCTTCGAGGGCATCATCGGCAAGAGCACCGCGATGAAGGAGCTGTTCGCGCTGCTCGAGACCGTGGCGCAGACGAGCAGCACAATTCTCGTCACCGGGGAGACCGGCACCGGCAAGGAGCTCGTCGCGCACGCGATCCACCACAACAGCCCGCGCCGCGCGCAGCGGTTCGTCGCGATCCACTGCGGCGCCATCCCCGAGACGCTGCTCGAGGCCGAGCTCTTCGGCCACGTCCGCGGCGCGTTCACGGGCGCCGTCGCCACGCGCGCCGGGCGGTTCGAGGAGGCCAACCGCGGCACGCTCTTTCTCGACGAAGTCAGCACCATGACGCCCTCGGTGCAGATGAAGCTGCTCCGCGTCATCCAGGGGCGCGAGGTCCAGCGCCTCGGCGACACGGGCGTCGTCAAGGTGGACGTGCGGATCATCGCTGCCACGAACTACGATCTTGCGAGGATGGTGTCCGAGAGCACGTTCCGCGAGGACCTCTACTACCGCCTCGCGGTGATCCCCGTGCACATGCCGCCGCTGCGCGATCGCAAAGACGATGTGCCGCTGCTCGCGCAGCATTTCCTGAACAAGTACGGCGCCGACCTCGCGCGCGATCGCGACCCCGGCCAGCCGCCTCCTTCGCTGAGCATCTCGCAGGACGCGCTGCGGCACCTGATGTCCCACGCCTGGCCGGGCAACGTGCGCGAGCTCGAGAACGCGCTCGAGCGCGCGGTGGCGATGACCGGCGGACGGCGCCAGATCGAGGTGAAAGACCTGCCGCCAACGATCCAGGCCGCCGGCGCGTCGATTGCGCCGCTGGATGTGGCCATCCCCGAGGAAGGCTTCGACCTGCCGGGCTACATCGACAAGCTCGAGCGCGAGGTGATCGAGCGTGCGCTCGAGAAGACGGGCGGGAACAAGGGCGCGGCGGCGAAGCTGCTCAACCTGAAGCGGACGACGCTGGTGGAGAAGCTGAAGCGGATGGCCCTGCAGCAGCCCGGGCGGGCTTAGTCGGATTTCGCTGGATCCCGCCCGGCCCGTCCGGACTCAGCCAATCTCGGACAGCAGCCGCTCCAGCGCATCCGGCGTCACGAGTTGCATGTCCCGCTCGTGTTCCAGGAACGGCCGCACGTCCGCGCGCGCCGCCGTCCAGTTCAGCGATGCAACGTGGCGCCGCACTTCCGTCCGCCAGTGAGCTTGCGTCAGCACCGGCCCGTCCCACTGTGTCTGCGCAAGTGCCGCGTTCAGCATCGGCAGGTTCGGCGCCGGCCATGCGCGGTCCGCCAGATACCAGGCCAGGTCGTACAGATCGCGGCCCTTCGGCCACGGCCGCGTGAGGACCGCGTGCAGCTTTCCGGCGAGGAGCGACGCCTGGTCGTAGTGGCAGAGGTTCAGCGTCACGTGGCGCCGGACGATGGAGGTAGTGGTGACGGCGCCGGCAGGAGGATTGGTGTCGACTTCGAGTTTGATCGACAACACCTGCTCCGCGCGCGGGGAGAGTCCGAGTTCGTGCAGCAAGCCCGGGAACTTCACGTAGCCCGACGCCACGGCGCGCTCGCCCTTCCCTGTCACCTCCACGCGATAGCCTTCCGCCTGCAGCGTGTGGCGGGCGCTCGACAGCGCCGCTTCGAGCCCGGCCTCGTCGCCCGGACGGAGGGCGGAGAAGTCCAGGTCCTCCGAGAAGCGCGGGATCCCGTACAGGAAGCGGAGGGCCGTGCCGCCGAGAAACGCCCATCGCAGGAACACGCCGCGGTCTTGCAGGCACTGGAGGATCCGGGCCTGCAGATACTCGCGGACCAGCAGGTTGCGCGACCGGTCCGTTGGCGCCTGCTCGAGCAGTTGAGCGAGGTAGGCTTTCACGGCGTCTCCCCGGGACTCGCCGCCACGACGCCGGCCAGACGGTGCGCCGCTCTCGTCAGCTTGGGCTTGCCGCTCCGCGCCGCGAAGTCCTGCAGCCGATCGATGCTGATGGCACCGGTGTTCTGGAATCGCAGCGACTCGAGGTGTGCCATCGAGTCGCCGCCAGGCGTCAGGTAGACGAGATCGAGCAGGGCTTTCTCCGGGCACGCGACGAAGGCGAACTGTCGCGTGGCCACTTCAACTCGCTCGTATCCGAACGCGAGCGCACTCGAGACGTGATGGAACTGGAACGACCCAAGCGCGTTGCGGAGGAGTTCCGGGCGGCGCGGACCGACGCTGGTCACGGTGGGGACGTGCTCGGGAATGACGCCGTAGAACGCAAGGGCGGACTGAAGAGACACGTACGACCCTCGCTGCAGGGCGTTGGCCACGAGGAATGGATGCGGCGCCACCGTGCGCCACGCCGGGGCGAGTGCGTACAGCCCGCGCCGAAGCTGGAGGAGCTTCCCGTCGTTGACCCATCGCGACATCTGCAGGTGGACCTGGGCCTTCGGCACGCGGCCGGCCAGAAGCAGAGACGAGGGAAACACAGGTTCGTTCCCAACGATCGCCAGCATACCGCCAAACTTCACCGATACAAGTTATCATTAATGATAAATTACAACAATAATCTGTGATTCTACAGTGGCGGTTTAGTCGGACTCAGCCGAGTATCTCGTTCAACCCCTCGACCACCTGCGCCAGGTCTTCCTCCGAGGCGCGGGCCAACCGTCTACCGATACGCTCCGTGCTGACGGTCCTCATCTGCCCGATCTTCACCCAGGAACGCTTCGGCAATCCGGTCGCGCGGATCTCGAGGGTCAGCGGGAACCCCGCGCGCGGTTCCTGGCTCGTCAGCGCGACGGCGATGACCGTGCCGGACCGCTCGTTGAAGACGTCGTGGCTGAGCACGAGGACCGGGCGCTCGCCGGCCTGCTCGCGGCCGCGCACCGGGTTGAGATCGGCCCACCTGATGTCGCCCCTCAGTATTCGGGCCATGTGTCGCGACTCCCGAAGAGACCCTCCTCCGCCAGGCCCTGTTCCTCGCGGGGGTCGGCCCTCGCACATTCGCGCGCGAGGCGGGTGCGGGCAAGCCGGTTCACGGCGTCGGCCAGCGCAGCCTCGACAGCCTGGCTCCGGTTGGCGAAGCGCTGCGCGGACACGAGCGCGTCGACACGCTCGAGCAGCGCGGCGTCAATCGTGACGGCCACCTTCGTCTTGGGCACGGGGCCTCCGGCGGTATGACAAATTATCATACCACTTCGCGCGTTCGCGCCGTCGGCGCCGCCGGTCGTCATGGGCTTTGCTCCTTTTGGTGTGCGTGCCTTGATCGAGCCTCCTCAACGTCCTTCGGGGGGCGCGGTAGTTCTCCCGGCGGTCTTGCCTGGGCTTAGTCGGACTTAGCCAAGGAGTCGTTCGAGCGGTCGGCCTCGCGGGCCGCATCGGTCGTGTCGGGCCTTCCCGAATCGCTCGTGTCGGGCCTCTCCGAATGGGCCATTCCCGCAGTCTCCTCGGTCTTCTCCAGATGGTCCGCTTCGAGAGTCTCCAGAGCTGCCGGGGAGTCCGTCGTCCGGCCCCAGGGAAACGCATTCCATGTGGGGAGAGGCCGAACTTCAATCGGATCGGCCGTCTGGCGATCGGTGCGCGGGCGGCCAGGAGGCGTGCCACGATTCGGCCGGGCTGTGGCGGCCGGTGGCCGCGCGGGTCCGAACAGGTCAGGCCAAGCGTCGATGACCGACACACCGGGCAGCTGCATCGCCATGTTCGTTGTCACCAGTTCGAGGCCCTCGATGGTGGCCTGCGCGACGATCAGCCGGTCATATGGGTCAAGGCTGTCCCGAGGCAGCTCTTGCGCCATGAAGATGTGACGCTGGTCGAGGGCCAGCCACTCGAAGCGGTGCACGACGATCTCGGCGGGCAGGCAGTCGCGAGCCGGCCTGCCGAAGTCCAGCCTGCCGGCGCGCTCCAGGGCGGAGATCTCCCACGCGGTCGCCACGCTGACGAACACCCGAGCCAGCGGCGCGACGATGCGGTTTCGCGCGACGACACTCAGGCAGACCTTTGCGCCGAGCCACCAGAGGAGGGGAATTGTGTCGAGCAGGATGGGCTGCGTAGATCGCCGCCAGAGGATGGTCGTCATCGCATCGTGCCCGGGTTGTGCTTGCGCAGAGGCGGCGTGGCCGGACGCGGGCCGCCGCGGCGCTCCGGGTCCGGTTCGGGTGTTGGGTCGATGCCATCCAGCGCCGGGTCCATCCGCAGCGACTCACGGAGGCTGCCCGCCTGGCGCGGGAGTGGGGTGGCGCCGATTCGGACGAGCATCGCGACCGGGACAGAGCCCCGCAAGATCATGACGCGTTCACCTTGCTCGACCAGGCGGATGAGGCTGGAGAGGTGGGTCTTCGCTTGGTGCGTGCTCACGATAGGCATGGGTGGCGGCCTCTTCGATATCGGGCCACTGCATCGGGCGTGCCGCGAGGGTTCATGCCGCTCGACGGTGTTTCAGGCCGGAATCTGCGGGTCGTGTGGGGGTGACGAGACGGGCGAGGCAGAATGTGCGCGGCGTGCGCCGGCGGCGCGGTGCAGAATCTGCGACAACGCGGGGCGGGGGGCGCGGTAGTTCTCCCGGCGGTCTTGCCTGGGCTTAGTCGGACTTAGCTGAGGTGAGGACGAGGAAGAGGAAATCGCGCAGGTGGCCGAGGCGTGAGTTCCCGCAGAGCGCATCGCGAACGCGCGTGTCTCCGTCAGGCGGGCCGTATTGAGGGGTCATGCGAAGGGGTGCCTATGCGCGCTTCGCGTTCTGCGCGTTCGATCCGGCGGTCCCTCGCATCGAGCCACACGACGATCCACGCGACGGCAGTGAATCCGCCGAGCATGATCAAGACGCCCATCATCGGTCGCCCTCCCGGGCGATCTTGAGCGCCGCCCACGACAACAGGATCCATGCGACGACGCCACTGGCGGCCATCAGCATCCCTGCCCTGCCAGGACACTGCATCGTAGCATCGTTCGCGCTACACCCAGCTCTCGAGCACGTCGGCGATCCGCTCGGCGGTGTGGCCGTCCCAGAGGGGGATGCGCGACGCCTTCTTGTAGGTGCCGCCCCGCACCTCGCGGAATGCGGCCTCGATGCGCGCCGGGTCGCTGCCGACGAGCGTCGACGTCCCGAGATCGACCGTGATCGGCCGCTCGGTGTTCGCGCGCAGCGTGAGGCACGGCACGTCCAGGTGGCTGGCTTCTTCCTGGATGCCGCCCGAGTCGGTCAAGACCACCGCGGCGCCGGCCTGGAGCGCGATGCTCTCTACGTAGTCCACGGGCTCGGTGAACTGGAGCCGCGCGCCGAGCGCCTTGTCGCCCTCCTTCTCGCCGGCCGTCCACCCGAGCGCCCCGATTCTCGCCACCGTGCGCGGATGCGCGGGAAACACCAGCGGCAGGTCGGCGGACATCCGGACCAGGCAGTCCAGGATCCCGCGCAGCACGTCCGGGTCGTCCACGTTCGACGGCCGATGGAGCGTCACGAGCCCGTATCCGCCGCGCGTCAGCCCGTATGCGGCCCACGGCGTCATCGCCTCCATCTTCGGCCGCACCCATTCCAGCGTGTCGATCATCACGTTGCCGACGTGCCGGATGGCGTCCTCCGGCCGCCCCTCGGTGAGCAGGTGCCGGCGCCCGGACGGCTCCGACGTCAGCATCAGGTCGCTGATGGCGTCCGTCAGGATCCGGTTGATCTCCTCCGGCATCGTCCGGTCGAAGCTGCGCAGGCCCGCCTCGACGTGCACGACGCGGATCATCTTCTTCGCGGCCACCAGCGCGCAGGCGATGGTCGAGTTCACGTCGCCGACGACGACGATGCAGTCCGGGCGGCGGTCGTCGAGGACCGGCTCGAACCGCTCCATGATGCGGGCCGTCTGGGCGGCGTGCGAGCCCGATCCCACGTCGAGGTTGACGTCGGGGTCGGGGATGTCCAGCGTGCGGAAGAAGTCGCCGGAGAGCGACCGGTCGTAGTGCTGTCCCGTGTGGACGAGGGTCACGTCGAATCCGGGGCGGGCGCGGAGCGCGCGCGAGATGGGGCCAATCTTCACGAAGTTCGGCCGGGCCCCGGCAATGAGCATCACGTTCTTCATCATTCGGACATCTTATCGGCTGTTCAGCTACCCCCGCTCAGGTTCGGGCCGCGGTACCGTTGCAGGCTGCACAAGATCGCGCACCGAGACGAACCTGACAGTCAACGGTCCGTACGTGCGCTCGTATGATCGGCCGTCCTGCATGTCGGCAGTGACGACGAACGAGGGGCCGCCGGGATACGCGCTGCGGAACGACTTCATCGCGGCCGGCTCGAACTCCCTCGCGCACCACTTGCACTCCACGGCAACCGGCGGGCGTCCGTTCCGCACCAGCACGAAGTCGATCTCGCTCCCGTGCTTGGTGCGCCAGTACCGAATCGGACCGCGGCCGATATGGGCGTGGAGTTCGTTCAGGACCACGTGTTCCCACAGCAATCCCAGATCTTCCGGCCTGAGCGCGCCGACGCCGCGGTAGTGGCAGACGAACCCCGTGTCGAACCCGTAGACCCTCGGCGCCGACACGATTTCGGCCCGCCCGCCCTCCGCATAGGGGCGGACGACGTGCATCGCGAACGCGGCCTCGAGCACGGCGAGGTAGTTGGCGATGGTGGTCCGGCTGGCCTCGCAGGACTTTGCATACCGGCTGGCTTCGAAGATGCCGCCGCTGTGCGCCATCAGCAGCTCGAACAGGCGGCGGAACGACGCGCGTCGCTCCAGGCGGAAGAGCTCCAGGATGTCGCGCGCCCAGAAGGCGTCCGCCCACTCCTCGATTGCGGCGGTTGGCATCGCCGGGGCCAGGAAGAACTCAGGCAGGCCCCCGCGCAGCATCCGGTGCCGGAGGTCCGCGCTGCCGAAATCCGCCAGGTCCTCCAGCGTCATCGGCGTGAGCCAGACTTCGGTCTTGCGCCCGGCGAGGGTGTCGCGGAACCGGCTGGAGGCGCCGAGGGTCGATGAGCCAGTCGCCAGGATTCGGACGTCCGGGTAGTGGTCGGCGGCGACCTTGAGGAGCTCAGCCGGGGCGTCGAGGCGGTGGATCTCGTCCAGCACGACCGCGCGGCCACGCACCGACCGGAGGAACGACTCCGGGTCGGCCACCAGTGCGCGGGTGCTTGGCAGCTCGCAGTCCAGGTACTGGGCGTCGGGAACCGACTGGGCGAGGACCGTCTTGCCGACGCGGCGCACACCCATCAGCCAGATGATGGGCCGATGCTGCCAGGCCTCGAAGATGCGACGCTCCCAGAAATGGCGGCCGAACACGCCAGTATTATTGCGCTTGGTCGTCTTTGCTGCAATACTAATTGCGTATAGTTCACAAGTGCCTATTCCGTGGATGGTCCTGGCCGTTGTCTGCCCGGGCTGATATCAGCTCCGCGTGCGGCACAGAGCTCGTTGTCCGCGAAACGCCTCTTCGCTTCGCCGAGAAGCAGTTCCTGGCGGCGTACCACCGCCAACTCGACCTGCTCGACTTGCTGGGATTCGCGCCGACGGAACGCGTCCGGCGCATCCTGCGAAAGGTGCCGCCTGCCACTGTCACCATGGTCCGGATTCGCGAACTTCGGACCTGGTTGGATGACGCGGCGTTGGCAAATGAAGGACGCGTTTCTGACGCCCGCCAGAGCGCGTCGGCCAGGCTAGCTCAGGAGGTGTCTATTCCGAGCGCCACCTTGGCCCCGGCGGCAATCGGCCGTGAGAGAGAACCGCCTGATCAGCCCGACAGCGGCGCCTGCGCCAGTTGACGGAGAATGAACGGCCCCATCAATGGCACCGCAAACGAATACTTCCCGTGCCTGTTCTTGTAGACGAGACCGTTGTCGCTGAGCGCAGCGAGCATCTGGTTGACGTGGCTGCTGCTGAACGGCCGCGCGGCCGACGCCGACTGCTCGACGATTTCCTGCACGGTAAATTCGCCGTCGCCCTTTTCGAGCGCGGCGATGATTCCCAGGAGTTCGCGCTGCCGGTCGGTGGCGCGCGCCCACCTGCCCGCGAAGAAGTCCGAGTCGAGCTTCCTGATGATCGCGTCAGCCGGGATAGGAGAAGGCTGCCCGCCGGCGGCGACGTTTTGAATCCATACGTCGAACGACTCCCTGCAGACGTACTGGACGAAGTAGGGGTATCCGCGCGTCATCGTCCAGATGGTGTCCACCGACTCGTCAGAGAAGCCAAACGGGCATCGCACGCCCGCGATCGGTTTCTGAATCGCCGCCCTGGTCTCCTCCCGGCTCAGCGGGCTCAGGAACACGACCCTGAACATCCGCTCGGCGAATGTCCTCGCTTCAACGAGCTTGGGAAACAGCGTGGGTAACCCCGTCAGGGCAAGCATGAATGGGATGTTCTTCCGCTGAATCGATTGGAAGACATCCAAGAGCAGCGACAAAGGATACTGGTCCTTCTCGGCATGGTCCGAGAGATTCTGAGCTTCGTCGTAGGCGAAGATCACGCCTTTTCGGTTGAGCCTCGCGAGTACTTGCCAGATAGCTTCCAGCACGTGCTTCAGCTTGTCGGCGACCAGCCCGGGCGTGCGCTCGTACATTTGGGCCAACGCCTCAAAGTCGAGATTCGTGCGCACCTCCTTGCCCTGCCGCTGAAAGAACTTAGGAGATTCTGTGTTGGTCAGCACGATGGGCGATGTCACGATCGAGAGGTCTGTGAGCAGACGAATCGCGAGTTTCTCTTCGCTGATACTGGCCGACTCCGACAGGTCGGTTCCGGCCCAAAGCCATCCATCCTGCATCGCCAACGGCTTGAATGTCTCCAGCAGCACGGTCTTGCCCAAACCGCGCAGCCCTGTGAGGACGAGGTTCTCGAGAACAGTGGTCTGGCTCAACAACCGCCGGAACTCGTTCGTTTCCTGCTCGCGGCCAGCCAGGTAAGGGGGCATATGACCTGCACCCGGTCGGAAGGGATTGGAGAGTTGGGACTCCTCCATTAAAAGACCTCCAAGCTGAGGTCAGATTAGCTAGTAATATAAATTAAGTCAATGAGTTAAATTTACAGATGGGCGTATGGCTGGCTCAGGATCTCCGGAACCCGCCCGGCTATCGCGCTGGCGTGTCGGCGGCCCGCCGGTGCGGCCCTGGCGGCCGCGGTCCCTTCACCGACGCCCGCCGCATCGCCACCGCGCACAGGACCGTGAACAGGGCCGCGTTCCCGGGCATCTGCAGGCTGAACTCCACGATTTCCTGGAACGCGATGGCGACGATGCCCGTCACCGCGCCCAGGCGGATCCAGTAGCCCGTCCTGTCGTCGCGCGCCTCGCGGAACCGCTTCCGCACCTGCCCCGCGAAGAGCGCGATCAGCACCAGCGCCGGCACCGTCACCAGCCACCCGCCCTCCACCAGCAGCTGCAGGTAGTCGTTGTGCGCCTCTATATAGTGCGCGGTGCCCTTCTCGAACTGCTGCAGCAGCAGCGTGGCCGACCCGTAGGTGTTCAGGCC
The DNA here is from genome assembly GCA_963809475.1 of uncultured Acidobacteriota bacterium. Classification (GTDB taxonomy): domain Bacteria; phylum Acidobacteriota; class Vicinamibacteria; order Vicinamibacterales; family JAKQTR01; genus JAKQTR01. The sequence continues at coordinate 10,494 of CAWEJS010000001.1, read as the reverse complement.
CGTGCCGAACCAGGGGAACGACGCGTGGATGCGCCACGCGTCCTCCCACGCGCCCGTGCGGCCGCCCAGCGCCCAGTCCACCTCGGCGAAGCGCGCGCCGATGGCGTCGATGCCCACCCACGCCACCGCCGCCACGAACACCAGCGCCAGGTACGTGCCGAGCAGCCGCCCTTTCGTCGTCGAGGTCTGCCGGCGCAGCACGTTGAAGGCCGACAGCACCATCGCCAGCAGGAAGCACGAGATGCCCGAGCGCGACAGCGTGAGCGTGAGGGCGAAGCCCATCACCAGGATACCGAATCCCGTCAGCACCGCGCGGCTCGCGTCGGGCGTCGAGAACCAGATGACGCGGTTGCGCCAGCCCGGCTTGACGCCCACCATGCCCTTGGCCACGAGCGACGCGAAGTAGCCCACCGCCACCGGCAGCGCCAGCAGCATCCAGCCCGCGAAGTGGTTGCGGTTGATGAACGGCCCGAAGGCCACCACGCCCTTGTTGACCGGCTCCCAGAACCCGTAGACCTTGCCGCTCCACAGCGCCTTCTGGACGATGCCGATCATCGACATCAGGACGCCGAGGAAGACGATGCCCGGGGCGAAGACGCGGAGGTCGCGTCCGCCGATGCCGCGCGCCAGGCCGAGGAGCATGAAGCCGAAGCCGGCCAGGCACGCCAGCCCCACCCACGTCCTCGGCGGGTCGATGGAGAGCGGATGGCGTGACCATGCCGGGGCGTCCTGCCCTGAGCCGAGCTCGGCGTCGGGACTCGGGACTCGAGACTCGACGGAGTCGTTCCCCGCCGCCATCGCGTACCTCAGGTCGTATTGCTTCAGGAACTCGTGCGTCGCCGGGCTCCACTCGCGCAGCGTCTCCCGGTCCAGCGGCACCAGTTGGACGGAGACCGCCAGCGCCACCAGCACCAGCCCCGCCAGGACGGGCAGGTTGACGCGCCGCCGCTCGTGCGGCACCCTGCGCGCGAACCCCCACGCGCCCGCCATGGCGCAAGCGGCGAGGAGCGGCCACCGCGCCCAGTCGTAGATGGCGCCGAACGCCAGCGCGCCCCACGCGACGATGAAGAGGATGAGCCAAGCCACGTCTTGAGGTCGCCTCAGTACACACGGGGCTTGCCTCGCCGAAGCTGGTCACATAGCAGGGCCAGCGAAGGCGGGCAGCCATGTACAGACGAAAGGCCGCGTGTCAGTATTCCCCAACGCGCGGCCCCGGTCCAGCTCTCCTACTGCTTCGGCGGCAGCGTCTTCAGGTTGTCCTGAGCAATCTGCGTCAGGTTCTTGTTCGGGTCGACGAACTTGCTGCGCCGCGACGGGTTGTCCTTCGCGTCCATCGCGATGACCTTGTCGAACATCTGCCGAGCCAGTTCGACGCGCCCGGTCCTCTGGTAGACGGTCCCCAGATCCAGGATCGCGTAAGGATTGTCGGGGTACTTCTGGACCGCCTCCGTCAGCAGGGTTTCCGCATCGACGAGTTCGCCCTTCTCGATGTGGTTGAACCCCTTGTTCACGAGGTCCATGCCCCCTGCCGTGGCGCATCCGGCCAGCGCGAGCGGGAGAATGAGGACAGCCGCGAGGGCTGCTATGCGGACGATGCGGTACATCTTCATGGGCCACCCCTTCTCAACGCGCCTACTCTACACCCGATAATACCCTCGATACCACTCCACAAACCGCCTCACGCCCTCCTTGACTGGGGTATCCGGCTTGAACCCCACCCAGGCGTCCAGTTCGTCCGTGTTGGCCGCCGTGGCCGGCACGTCCCCCGGCTGCATCGGCAGGTAGTTCCGCTCCGCCTTCTTGCCCAGCGCCTCTTCGAGCGCCTCGATGTAGTCGTTGAGGGGCGTCGGCTGGCTGTTGCCGATGTTGAACACGCGGTAGGGCGCGTTGCTCGTGCCCGGGTCCGGGTTCGTCGCGTCGAACGCGGGGTTGATTTCGGCCGGCCGGTCGACGACGCGGATCACGCCCTCGACGATGTCGTCGATGTAGGTGAAGTCGCGGACCATGTTGCCGTGGTTGAAGACGTCGATGGGGCGGCCGTCGAGGATGGCCTTCGTGAACAGGAACAGCGCCATGTCCGGCCGGCCCCAGGGCCCGTACACCGTGAAGAACCGCAGGCCCGTCGTCGGCAGCCGGTAGAGGTGGCTGTAGGTGTGGGCCATCAGCTCGTTGGCCTTCTTCGTGGCCGCGTAGAGGCTGACCGGGTGGTCGATGTTGTCGTGTTCCGAGAACGGCAGCCTGGTGTTGCCGCCGTAGACGCTGGACGAACTGGCGTAGACGAGGTGCTCCACGCCGTTGTGGCGGCAGCCCTCGAGGATGTTCATGAAGCCGACGAGGTTGCTGTCGACGTAGGCGTGCGGGTTCTGGATGGAGTAGCGGACGCCCGCCTGCGCCGCCAGATGGACGACGCGCTGGCGGCCGCTCGGCGGCGAACAGGGCGGCCATTCCCTCGCGGTCCGCGACGTCGAGCTTCGCGAATCGGAAGGCATGGTGCGTCTGGAGTCGCGCGAGCCGCGCCTCCTTCAGCGAGACGTCGTAGTAGGCGTTGAGGTTGTCGAGGCCCACCACCGTGTCGCCGCGGTCGAGCAGCCGCCGGGCCACGTGGTAGCCGATGAACCCCGCCGCGCCGGTTACCAGGATCGTCATTTGACTATTCGTTGTAGGCCGGGTCTTCAGATCCGCCCATCTTGGGGCCCGGCGTATAGGTGGGCACGATGTCCTGCAGCGCGCGCCTCAGGCCGACCAGGTCGCCACTGTTCGCGTACTGTCGCAGTTCCTCGAGTTGCCGATTGAGGCTCTCCATGTCGACCGCGTGATCTCGCCGGATCCGGTTGATCTTCTCGGTTCCGGACGGCTCGACCGATTCTCCGGCGCCGACCAGTTCCTCGTAGAGCTTCTCCCCGGGCCTGAGGCCGGTGATCGTGATCGGGATGTCCACGTCCGGCACGTAGCCGGCCAGCCGGATCAGCGTCCGGGCCATGTCGAGCATCCTGATCTGCTCCCCCATGTCGAGGACGAACACCTCCCCGCCCTTCGCCAGCGCCGCGGCGTGCATCACGAGCTGCACCGCCTCCGGGATCAGCATGAAGAACCGGCGCATCTCGGGGTGCGTGACGGTGACCGGCCCGCCCGCCTGGATCTGCTCGAGGAAGCGGGGCACGACGCTTCCGTTGCTTCCCAGCACGTTGCCGAAGCGGACTGCCGCGAAGACGGCCCCGGACGATTCGTTCCTGGCCTGCACGATCATCTCGGCCACGCGCTTCGACACGCCCATGGCGCTCGTGGGGTTGACGGCCTTGTCGGTGGAGATCAGGATGAACCGCTCGACGCCGGATGCAGCGGCCGCTTCGACAAGCTGCTGCGTGCCGAGGACGTTGTTCTTGACCGCCTCGCACGGGCTCAATTCCATGAGCGGCACGTGCTTGTGGGCGGCGGCGTGGAAGACAATCTGCGGTTTCCAGTCCGAGAACACGCCAGCCAGCCGCCCGGCGTCGCCGATGTCGCCGACGAGGGGTCGGGCGTCCAGGCCGGGCCAGCGGTCCTGCAGCTCGTTGGTGATGGCGAACAGCGAGTTCTCGTACCGCTCGAACAGCAGCAGGCTTTCGGGCTCGAACCCCGCGATCTGGCGGCACAACTCCGACCCGATGGATCCACCGGCGCCCGTCACCATCACGCGGCGGCCGGAGAGGAGCTGTCGTAGCGGGGCCGGGTCGAGTCCGACGGGCGTCCTCGCGAGCAGGTCCTCGATGGCCAGCTTCCGGATCTGCGACACGACCACCCTGCCGCTGACGATCTCGCTCAGTTTCGGCAGGGTGACGATGTTCACCTTGAACGGCTGCAACTCGTGCACGACCTCCCGGATGACCTTCGGCGGCGCCGTCGGCATGGCGATCAGCACGTCCTCCGGCCTGGCGCGCTCGATGACGCGAGCCAGGTCCGCGCGGGTCCCCAGCACGCGGACGCCGTGGATCTGTTCCCCCTGCTTCCCGGGGTCATCGTCCACGAAGCCCACGGGCTTGTAGTTGTAGTCCTCGTTGTGGAGCATGTCCCGCACGATCATTTCGCCGGCATTGCCCGCGCCCACAACCAGCACGCGCCTCCCGGAGGGTGACCGCCGCATCTCGTGGTACACCCGCCGGGCCATCCGCATGCCTCCCAGCAGGCCGATGAGCACCAGGCTGTCGATGATCATGATGGAGCGTGGGTAGCCTGGCCGGGCGAACACCCACCGCTGCAGCACGAAGAAGGCCGCGCTGCTCGAGAGCACGGCCGCGACGATGTTGCGGAGGTCGTAGATGCTGGCGTAGCGCCACAACCCCCGGAACTGGCCGAACGCGAGGAATGCCGCGAGCCGGAGCCCGATGAGCCACGGCAACATCGCGCGGTGCGATGCCCACTCTCTGGCCGGCACCTGGCCGTCGAACCGGATAGAGAACGCCACGACGTTGGCCAACCACGTGAGGCCGACGTAGATCAGCAGCGCGATCGGGCGGCGGTGTCGGTACACCACCCGCTTGGCCGCGGTGAGCCTGCGCACGAAGGCTGGGCTGTCTAGCACCTTGAGGGTCTCTACGCCGGCTTCTTGTCCGAGTAGTACCCGCGTACTCGTGCTTGTAGTAGTGCGCGTAGTAGTACGGGTTCTTCCTGACGTTCACGCGGTTCAGCACCGCCCCGAGGACCGTCGCCTTTGATCCAAGCAACTGTTCTAGCGCGGCTCGTGCCGAGTTGCGCGCCACCTGTTCGCTGCCGATGACGAATACGACGCCCGTCGTCAGGTGCCCTATCACCGACGCGTCCGTCACCGCCATGACGGGTGGCGAGTCAATCACGACCCAGTCGAAGTGCTCCGTCAGCGTTGTCAGCAGGTTCCTGAAACGCGCGGAGCCGAGCAGTTCGGCCGGGTTCGGCGGGTTCGGCCCGGCGGGCATGCAGCCACAGATTGTTCATGCCGGTCTTCCTGATGGCGTCGTTTGCCTTTGCCGTTCCCACCAGCAGGCTCGACAGCCCCGGATCCTGCGTGACATTCAACAGCTCGTGCTGCCGCGGCTTGCGCATGTCGCCGTCAATCAGCAACACGCGCTGGCCCGTCTGCGCGAGCGCCAGCGCGAGATTCACCGTGACAACGGTCTTGCCCTCCCGCGGCTGAGTGCTGGTCACGAGCACCGAGCGAGAGCCCTGTTCCGCGGAGGAGAACAGGACGTTCGTGCGCACGGCCCGAAATGCCTCCGCGAAGTTCTGCGGCACGGCGTCCGTGATGAGCGGCGCCTGCACACCTGCGACGTCCTTCTCGCGCAATGCGGGCACGAGGCCCAGGAAGCTCAGGCCGAGGACGTTCTTGATCTCGTCGGGGTTCTTGACCCGGTTGTCGATGTACTCCATGAACAGCGCAAGTCCAACGCCGCAAAGAAGCCCGGCTAACAGTCCGAGCGCGAGATCCCTCGACTTGTTCGGCCGGATCGGGCTACGCGGGATCTCTGCCGGGTCCACGATCCGGATGTTGCTCGTCTTCAGTTCGCCCGAGATGCCCGTCTCCTTGGTGCGCTGCATCAGCAACTCGTACATCTGCTTGTTGCTCTCGGCCTCCCGCCGCAGCACGCCGTATTCGATTCCCGTCCGGTTCAGCGACAGCGCGTCGCTCTTCTGGGCGCTGAGCGCCTCCGCGAGGCTGCGTTCCTGCGCTTGCGCCGAGAGGAACTCGTTGTGCACCGATTGCACGACCTTCGCGATCTCGCCATCCAGTTTCGCCTCGGTGCTCTGGATGGCGAGGTTCAGCTTGATCATGTCCGGGTGCTTCTCTCCGAGACGGTCGGCCATCTGAGCGTGCTGGCGCTGGAGGTCCGCCAGTTGCGACTTCAACTGTTGAATGAACGAGTTCGAGAGGATGGCGGGAAACGTATCGAGCGCGGTCCGGTCGTTCTGCAGGTTCTTGAGTTGGTTGTACAGGGCTTCCTTCTCGAACCGGTCGGTCCTCGCTTTGGTGTAGGCAGCATTCAGATCCGTAAGCCGCTGCACGACGATGTTCTGGCGGTCTTCCAGCGCGACGGCGTCGCCCTTCTCGCGATACCGCTGAAGCGCCTGTTCACTGTCTTCCAGCTTCTTCCGTTCCAGGGCCAGTTGCTCGCCGAGCCACGCGGCCGCATCCTTGGTGGCGCGGAACTTGTACTCGAGGTTCTGGGCGATGTACTCGTTGGCGAGGGCATTGGCCATCGTCGCGGCCATTTCAGGGCTCGAGGACACGAACCGGACGTCCACGAGACGGCTGTTCCGCACGGGCGTGACGGAGAGACGACCGAGAAAGGCGTCGATGATGCCGGACTGCCGAGCGGTCTCCGCCGCGTCGGGCCTGCTGGTCTTCCTGGGCGGAGAGTAGAACAAGCCTACAGCCCAGCGCACTGCACCGCGAACCGCCGCGGTCAGGCTGAAGGACGGCCGTGTCTGACTCGTTCCCCCGCCGAATTCCGGAGAATCCCACAGCTTTGCACTCTCGATCGTCCTTCGGGCCAGTCCGCGGCTCTTGAGGATCGTGTACTGCGTCTGGTAGTAGTACTCCTCATACCCGTACGCGTAGGCCTGGTCCATCCCTTCCTTGAACGACATGACGTTCGGCGTTTCGGGGTCGAGCTGCAGTTGCACCCTCCCCTCGTAGATCGGGGTCGTGGAGAACGTGTTGACTGCCGCACCAATCAGGATGACGGCGAAGGTAGTCAGGGCGAGCCACCGATGGCGGTAGACCTTGCGCACGTAGTCCATCAAGTGGGCTTCCGCGCCGGGCCCCGCCTCGCCATACCCGCCGTAGCCGTCGTAGCCATAGCCTCCATACGACCCGTAACCGCCGTAGGTGCGTGGCCCTGACGGTCCCGGGCCGGCGGTTTCCGGAGAACTCATGGGCGTCCCGGGCGAACCGGGCGCAACCTGATCAGCCATCAACAGACCTCTTCTTCCCCTGATTCGACAGACGGCGACTCGCGCAGTCCAACCATTATCATTCAGCTCGACGCGGACTCTCGAATCATGTTCAGAGCCCCCGGTCGTACTCCAGAATGGAAGCCATCGCCGCCTCAAGTTCATTGAGGGCGAGATTGCAGAACGCCAATCTGATGAAGGAGGTCTGGCTTCGGCCAAATACCGTTCCCGGGAGGCCCAGGATTCCCGTGCTTCGATAGAGCTCCAGCGTCGCCTCCTCGCATGTCAGGTTCGCGTGCGGATGCCTGAGGTAGGCAAAGAACGCACCGCAGCTCGCGAGAGAAAAGACACGAAGGCCGTCCGCCAGGCGGCGGAACCGCCGGCCAAGATCCGCGGTCCTCTCGAGCTGCAGTGCCAGCTCCTCTTCGCAATCCTCAAGGCCGAACAACGCGGCGAGTTGACTGAGGTGCGGGGCGCAGATGATCGTGGTGTCCTGGATCTTCAGCGCCTGCTCGATCTCCGCTTCGCCCGCCGCCAGATAGCCAACCCGGTAGCCCGTCAGGCTGTAGGTCTTCGAGAAGGAACCCACCAGCGTCAGGCCTTTGCCAATGAACGCCCCTATCGCGCTATCCTGAAGATGGTTCGCGTCGTACCTGGCGTATGTTTCATCGAGAATGATTTCGATGCCCCGCGGAGATGTCCACCGGAGTAGCGTGAGCAACTCGGCAGATGCGTACGTCGCCCCCGTGGGGTTGTTCGGCGTGATGACGACGACGCCTTTCACCGGTTCGCGTGCAAGAAACGCGATCAGATCCGAGGAGCGGAGTTCAAACCCGTCCTCCACCTTCAGGGCATGGTAGCTGGGGGTCATCCCCAGCATCCGCAACCCCATGTCGTAGTTGAAGTAGTACGGCTCCAGCAGGACGACGCGGTCCCCCGCCTGGAAATGCAGCACGAAGGCGGTGAACATCGCGTGGTTGGCGCCCGCTGTGACGACGACGTTGCCGGGCCCGAGGGACAGCCGAAGAGGATGCGAGCCGGCAATCCGGGCGCGCAGGCTGGCCAGGCCAGGCACGTCCGTGTAGAAACTCGGCTCCGGATCGGCGATGAGCACCTCCGCAAGCCGTTTCCGCAGCCGCAGCGGGGTTGGCACGTTCGGGACTGCCTGGCTCATGTCGTAGCGCCCGACTCCCGCAGGCGTGATGGCCGAAGCCTTCTTCCTGAAGTCCACGATGGGGGGCGCTGTAACCGATTCCAGGAGGCTACGGTTCACGATTCGACCCGTTCGGGGCTGGAGCGACAGGACCGGCTCTGGAAGCATTCGCGCAAGGCGTCTCGCAGCGCGTCAGCAATACCCCTGGCATTCATTCCGTAGCGGCTGCGCAGGTACTGTTGTGAACCAACCACGGAGGAGAACTCACTCCTCAGACCTATGCGACGAAACCGATCGGGGTGGACACCAAGATCCATACATACTTCCGCCACCGCGCCACCAAGACCTCCGTCGAGCGTGTGCTCCTCCACCGTCAGCACGACCGGCGTGTTGCGGCACGCGTCGAGGATTGCGCCTCTGTCAATGGGCTTGACGGTGTGCATGCTGATGACGGTGCACTGCACCTGCTCCCCCGCCAACTCGTCCGCCGCCCGCATGGCCTCCTGAGGACGCCCCCCACGCCGATTATCGTCGCGTCTTTTCCGGTTCTGAGCGTTCGTGCCCTTCCGGCCACGATGGCGTCTCCTTGAGTAGAGGTGTCGTCGACCGACGACTTGTCCAGGCGGATGTAGCAGGTTCCGGCGGTCTCGTAAGCGAAGTGAGTCACCGCCGCTGTTTCTGCCCGATCCGCCGGGCAGTAGACGTGCATTCCGGGGAGCGCGCGCAAAACGGCCAAGTCCTCGGTGGCGTGGTGCGAAATCCCCAGCGCACCGTAGCTGAACCCGCCGCCGACTGCCACCACCTTGACATTGGCATCGTGGTAGCACGCATCATTTCTGATTTGCTCGAGACACCGGAGCGTGGGGAAGTTGGCGATCGAGTACGTGAAGACTATGTGCCCGCTCAGCGCCAGGCCCGTCGCAATCCCGGTTAGGTTCTGCTCGGCCACGCCGACGTTGATGAACTGTCGGGGCAGGGCGCTCCAGAATGGAGTCAGTACACCGAATCCAAGATCTCCTGTCAGCAGGACGACCTGAGGGTCTCGCCGCGCGATCTCTAGAATCGCCGCCACGAAGGTATCTCTCACTCTTCGGCTCCGAGTTCCGACATCGCTCTCACGTAACTCTTCGCCTTGCGGAGACCGGTAATGCCAAAGGACCTGGCCTTCCATGAAGCTGACCCCTTTGCCCTTTGTCGTATCCAATACGAAACAGGATGGCTTCCGGGGGCACAGAGGGATCTCTGTGGAGGGCTGCAGTCAGTGCTCCATGGTCATGCCCATCTAGGCGTTGCACGCCCCAGCCGAAGGCCGACCACTTGTCTTGGAGTGGCTCAAGCTCCAGTGTTTCGGCGACGCTCGCGAGGCTTTGGATCTTGTTGTAGTCCACCAGCGCCACCAATGAAGCGAGTTCGTGATGGGATGCGAAGAGGGCGGCTTCCCAGACCGAACCCTCATCACACTCTCCGTCACTCAGCAGCACGAATGTCCGCCATGGCGCTCCGGTCATCTCCGCGCTCAGTGCCATCCCCGCGCCCACGGCAAGTCCGTGTCCGAGAGATCCGGTCGACACCTCGACGCCAGGGATTCCCTTGTGGGAGACATGACCGCTGAGCAGGGACCCATCCTGATAATGCGTCTTCAGCCAGTCTCGTGGGAAGAAGCCTCTCTCGGCGAGGGCTGCGTACAAGCCCGATCCGGCATGTCCCTTGCTTAGAATGAAGCGATCTCGATCCGGCAGATCCGGCGCTTTGGGGTCGACTTTGAGGATGTTGGCGTAGAGCACTGCGAGCACATCGGCACACGACAGTACCGACCCTACGTGAGAACTGCCCCCAGAGGACGCCATGCGAACCGCATGCCGCCTGATCTCGAGGGCCAGCCGTTCCGACTCCCTGTGGCAGTCTGCAGTTGGTTCCTGGTCGGTCACACGTCCTCCATCTATTCCTTGCTCGAGGTCGACCTATCGACCATCCAAAAACCCTTCCGCGTCTGAGGTGCTCCCGGCATCTATCTGGATTCGTGAGGATTCGGGTGCGCTACCGGCTGTTCACAACGAGATCGGACCCGGGCGGAGCCTGCGGTGTCAGCGGAGCTTGCCGCAGGGCCGCCCGGGTCACGTCTTCCGGCGCGCCAATCCGCGCCAGGATTCGCTGAACGCCGGCAAGGGCCAAGGGGCGCGACAAGACAGCGACAAGCGTCAAGACGAGGAGCTCGGCGTCAAGCCGCATGGATTGCCGCTGAACATAGACAAGCCCAAGGCGACTCTTCCAGGGACGGATTAGCTGGTGGTAGGCCAGGTCCGGGTCGGGAAGCCCCGCCAGTATTTCGCCTTCGTCAGAAAACACGATCGAGGCGAGATCCGTGATTCCGGGCCTGGCGGTCAGGAGGCCCTGCTCCTCAGCGGTGTAGAGGGCTACCTCTCGGGGCACGTTCGGGC